>NZ_CP195593.1:20000-2430000 GCF_051353055.1 Brevundimonas sp. CEF1 | reverse complement strand
AGCGACTGTTTAGCAAAAACACAGGGCTCTGCGAAGCAGCAATGCGACGTATAGGGTCTGACGCCTGCCCGGTGCCTGAAGGTTAAAGGGAGGAGTGAAAGCTCCGAACTGAAGCCCAGGTAAACGGCGGCCGTAACTATAACGGTCCTAAGGTAGCGAAATTCCTTGTCGGGTAAGTTCCGACCTGCACGAATGGCGTAACGACTTCCCCACTGTCTCCAGCACAGGCTCAGTGAAATTGAATTCCCCGTGAAGATGCGGGGTTCCCGCGGTCAGACGGAAAGACCCTATGAACCTTTACTATAGCTTCGCCTTGGCGTTAGCGACCGTATGTGTAGGATAGGTGGGAGGCTATGAAACCGGGGCGCCAGCTCTGGTGGAGCCATCCTTGAAATACCACCCTTACTGTCGTTGACGTCTAACCGAGGACCGTTATCCGGTCCCGGGACATGGCGTGGTGGGTAGTTTGACTGGGGCGGTCGCCTCCTAAAGTGTAACGGAGGCGCGCGATGGTGGGCTCAGACCGGTCGGAAATCGGTCGTCGAGTGCAATGGCATAAGCCCGCCTGACTGCGAGACTGACAAGTCGAGCAGAGACGAAAGTCGGCCATAGTGATCCGGTGGTCCCGAGTGGAAGGGCCATCGCTCAACGGATAAAAGGTACTCTAGGGATAACAGGCTGATTTTGCCCAAGAGTCCATATCGACGGCAAAGTTTGGCACCTCGATGTCGGCTCATCACATCCTGGGGCTGGAGCAGGTCCCAAGGGTATGGCTGTTCGCCATTTAAAGTGGTACGTGAGCTGGGTTCAGAACGTCGTGAGACAGTTTGGTCCCTATCTGCCGTGGGTGTTCGAAGCTTGAGAGGATCTGTCCCTAGTACGAGAGGACCGGGATGGACATACCTCTGGTGGACCTGTCATGGCGCCAGCCGTGCAGCAGGGTAGCTAAGTATGGAATAGATAACCGCTGAAAGCATCTAAGCGGGAAACTAACCTCAAAACAAGGCTTCGCTGAGGATCGTGGAAGACTACCACGTTGATAGGCCAGGTGTGGAAGCGCGGTGACGTGTGAAGCTTACTGGTACTAATAATCCGATCGGCTTGATCGTTTCTCAGCAAAACTCATTCGGTTCTACTTGCCGATAATACAATCGCGACGATGTCTTCTTCTTCTTGTGTGTCTGGTTGACCCCGTGGCTATGTCGGAGGTTCCACACCCGATCCCATTCCGAACTCGGTCGTTAAGCCCTCCAGAGCCAATGGTACTTCGTCTCAAGGCGCGGGAGAGTAGGTCGCCGCGGGGTCTACCAGATACACAAGAACAAGCCGTCCAAAAGACTGTCTTCGAACCCTTCTTCCCTCACACACCGCCTTGCCGCGGGATGGAGCAGCCCGGTAGCTCGTCAGGCTCATAACCTGAAGGTCGCAGGTTCAAATCCTGCTCCCGCACCCACTACAGTAGTACAATCGCCGTCCTGGTTCACCAGGGCGGCGATTTGTCCTTTCACGGTCAGCTCATACTGGCCCCGTTCAGGCAGCGGCGTCACCACCACAGTCTCGATCAACTGGCGCACCAGATCCCGAGCTTCGGCGGCCGCGTCACTGTCGCTGTGACGTGACCCCCGTTTCTCATCCAGCCATAACAAGAGTCCGAGGTTGATCTGGGTAGAGATTGGTTGGGTTGGCAATAGGGCGGCCTGCGCAGCCGTCAACCAGCGCAGCAGGCCGCCCGGCGTTTCCAGCAAGGGCTTGCGCGTAGGCCTGCGGCGTCAGCCAGCCGAGCTTCGAGTGCGGTCGCCGTTCGTTGTAGTCACGCCGCCAGGCCTCGAGCACCGCGCGCGCGTGCGGCAGGGATCGAAACAGCGTCTCGTTCAGCAGCTCGTCACGCAGGCGCCCGTTGAAGCTCTCATTGAAGCCGTTCTGCTGGGGCTTGCCCGGCGCGATGTAATGCCAGCCGACGCCGGTGTCGTCGGCCCACGCCAGGACGGCGTTCGAGGTGTATTCCGTGCCGTTGTCGCTGACGATGGTGTCGGGTCGGCCCCGCTGCCGGATGACGGCGTCCAACTCTCGCACCACCCGAGCGCCCGACAGCGAGGTGTCGGCCACCAACGCCAGGCACTCGCGGGTGCAGTTGTCGATCACCGTCAGGATGCGGAAGCGCCGCCCGTCCGTCATCTGGTCAGAGACGAAGTCCAGCGACCAGCGCTGGTTGGCCACCAGCGGCAGGTCCAGCGGTCTCCGCGTGCCCATTGCTCGCTTCCGCCCGCCGCGCCGGCGCACCGTCAGCCGTTCCTCACGATAGATCCGCTGAACCCGCTTCTTGTTGACCGCATGGCCCTCGCGCCGCAGCAGGACGTGCAGGCGGCGGTAGCCGAACCGGCGACGCTCCTGGGCGAGGGCCCTCAGCCGGTCGCGCAGGGCGCCGTCGTCCGGGCGCGTCGCCTGATAGCGCACGCTCGTCCGATCGACGCCCAGAACACGGCACGCCCGCCTTTCGCTCATCTCGTAGGCGGCTTGCAGATGACCAGCCGCCTCGCGCCAGCCGGCGGGCGTCACCACTTTTTTCCCAGCAGGTCCTTCAGGGCCACGTTGTCCAGCATCGCGTCCGCCAACATTCGCTTGAGCCGGGCGTTCTCGTCTTCAAGCGTCTTCAGCCGCCGAGCCTCCGACACGTCGAGCCCGCCGAACTTGGCCTTCCATTTGTAAAAGGTCGCCGAGCTGACCCCGTGACGCCTACACACCTCCGCCGTCGTCACTCCGGCTTCCTGCTCCCGCAGGATCCCGATGATCTGCTCTTCCGTGAACCTTGATCGCTTCATTCTGTCCGTCCTTCGTTAGGGCGGACTCTAGCTATTCCTGGAGGAGTTTCAGGGGGTCACGTCAGATCCGTTCAGGCGACGCTTGAGGATGTGTGGTCCTGCGTATGCCAGAGCGAGGACCTATGAGGTCATCATCCGCGTGACTAGCCCGCCGAAGCGGCGGAGGACGTCTCGCCCGCAGATGACGGCTAGCGAGCTTCCTGTTCGAGGTGTCGGCGCCGATGAGAATATGGTCAGCAGGGCTGGCCGAGGCCGTATGTGGCCAACTATTGGAATGCCGCCTTTTGACTCATAGCGGCCGATCGGAAAGCCCGCTTTGGGGCTGGATGGTTGCCACGCCTGAATGTCCGCTTGGCCATGCGCCAGTCAGGCCCATAAACGCAGCGGAGAACCTACTCGCTGGGTATGAGCCACCAGCTTGGCGATGCCCCCTCCTTGGCCCCTCCAACGGATTCACTGGGGCGCAGCGGGTGACAGCGTGGCAGCTAAGCGCTTGGCTCCGACGATGTGGCCTCCTGTCGCTCGCCTCCTGCTGTGACCTGTGCGGCGGATCATCTCGTCTTGGTCGTCATTCGGAAAACTACGCCGACATCGAACGAGCAATCACCATTTACGGAGGATGTCATTTCGCGATCCATCGACGTTTTCGGGATCCAGCGGCATGGCTCCAAAAGCTATTGGCCCTTCCAGATGGTCCGGAATGGGCCATCGCTTTGAGCCTCACGCTGATTGACCTCCCCGGCTGGCTTTGTTCGACCGGCGTTACGGTAGACCCGTTCAGAGAACTACAACGTCGTTTTTCAAACGACAGTTCAATCGAAAGCGCCGCCAACCGTCATGGCCAGGCTGGAGGCGCTCCAAGGCGTTCCGCTGATCAGGGCAGTGATGGCCCTGATCTCCGACTAGAACGTCGCCGTGAGCGTCGCCCGGAATGCGCGGGGAGCAGCGGGCCATATCTGTTCGTTGGCGCTCGCCCACCAGCCAGTGCGGTTGAAGACATTCGACACCACCACCCGCATGAGCAGGTCCGTGTCAGCCACGCGCCAGCGACGGCGGACGCCCAGATTCACCCAAGGTTGCCCCGGTGCCTTGACAGTGTTCCTAGCATCGACCCACCGTTCGGCATCATAGGTGACATAGGCGTCTACCGACCATCCGGGCGCGAAGCCCAACTCCTGTTCAAGGCTGGCCAAGGCACGGAACTCCGACACGCCGGCGGGCGTCGAGCCGATCACCGCAGTCCGGACCAGTTCGCCCTCGACCTCAGCGTCCAGCCAGAAGCCGCCTAGAACCATGCTGGTCCCCGGACGAAGCTGACCGGCAAGAGACCCTTCGATCCCCCGATGCGTCACCTGGCCGACATGACCAAACGAGCCGTCGGCGCGAAACCCGGTGGTCGGTTTCGACAGTTCGAACGCCGCCCCGGTCAGGTTCATCCGCTCACCCAGGCCCACGCGCACACCGACCTCCTTCTGCTCGGCCTCGACGGGTGGCAGGATTTCGTTCCGATTTCCCGCCCGCGCCGGCGCGACCCCACTTTCTTCCAGGCCCGTGACCCAGCTGGCGAACAGGGTCGTGCGTGGCGCGACCCGCCAACTCGCCGAGGCATTGTAGAGCCAACGCTCCTCCCGACGCCCGGCATGTGTTCCATCCAAAGCGGTCACGGTCTTTTCGTAGCGCGAACGATGCGCCCCCATCCGCAGGGTCAGCCACTCGCTCACAGCCAGATCGTACATCAAGCTCAAGGTCGCTTGATCGACCCGGTCCTGCACCCGCCGACCGTCGTCGAAGGTCTCTACGGGGTCACCGTATCCAGGACGACGTGAAAGGTCGACCGGCCCAAGTTCGACGGGTGCGCCGCCGACCGTGGCGGCGTCCGTGCCACGCCAGCGCGCCGCCGCGCCGAACCTGTGCGTCAGCGCCCCGGTCGAGACGGTTCGGAACAGCTTGGCTTCCAACGAATCCGACATGAAGTCCCGCTCTGGCGTGCGGAACATGGTCGCGGTCCCGATCCCGTTCTCCCCGACCTGCAACAGGGTGTAGTCCGAGCGCTCAGGCACGAAGGAGGCGCGGAAAGCCGATACGACCCAGGCCAGGTCGCCTGATCCCCCATCTAGGATGGCGCCGGCCGTGATATCTCGAGCGTCGAGCTTGGCCCAGTTGGGGGAGAAGTTCTGACGTTGCAGCGGCGGTTTCGGCAGGGTCGCGCCGTTGAGGACGATGCCGTAGTCGCCGTTGTAGAGCCGCCGCGCCACGCTCAGCACCGTCCGAATCCGCACGGCCTCGGACGGCTCGTAGCGGCCGACGACACCCAGCTCATAGACCGATCCCTCCGTGCCTAGAGCCCATTCCGCATCCGGTCTCGCGATCACATTGGCGCTCAACCCCAGGACGCCGTCCTCGCTGACCCACAAGCGAGAGGCGTCAATGACGAAGGACTCATATTCGCGCAGACCCGTCGTGACCCGCCAGTTCGACGGCCCCGTGGTGTCCCGCAACCGATAGTCCACGGCGCCGGACGGCGAGGGATAGTCCAGACGGGCGCCGCTGGCGCCGACCCGAACGCTGACCCCGCCCAGCGCCGCGTCGCTGATGGAGGAATGGCGCGCGAAGTAGCTGCCCTCGATCCGATAGGTGCCGGAACTCTGAAGGTCGAAGCCGCGCACATTGCCTTCGCCGTAGAGGCCCACCTGTTCAAGACCGATGCGTTCTCCAAAAGCGTCGATCGCCCTTCGCGTGGCGCTTTCCTGGGCAATCGCAGGGGCGGCGAAGGCCAGCGGCAACATGGTCAGAAGGAACAGGCGGGTGTCCAAGGGGCGCATTGGCGGTCTCATCCAGGTGGCTATCAATATCACCGGCGATAGACGAGACTGCTGTTCTGGATGCGAGGGTGGGGGCCCGATCTTGGGCCGATGATTTTCCGATGAATGACCTGGCCACTCTGTTGCGCAGGCCGATCAACCTGGCGTCCGAACCGCCATTCCCGTTGGGAACGGGGATGGTTCGTCCTGCGTCATTGGAGGTGATCTGGCCCGACGGAAGCTGCAAGTTGGAGCCTCGCGTGATGCAGGTCCTGGTCGCGCTAAACCGCCAGCGCGGCGACCCGCTCAGCCGGGAAGAGCTATCTCGGCTCTGCTGGAATGGACGCATTGTCGGCGAGGACGCCCTCATCCGGTGTATCGTCAAGCTGCGGAAGGTTTTCCAGCGCGATCCAACTGTGGAGATCGGCACCATTCCCAGGGTGGGCTATCGCCTGCACATTGTTCCCGCGTCGGTGCAAACGCAGGCGGTCGCGTCGCCTCCTCTAAATCAATCGCGGCGCAACGCATGGCGGTCTCTACGACCGCTTCTATTGGGCGGGGCCGTGACGGCGGTCGCCGCCCTCGGCATTGGCGCGTTTCTGTTGATGAGGCAGCCTAGTGCGCTTGCAGCCGAGGCTCTGCGGCCCCTCACGTCCGAACCCGGCGTTGAGACGCACCCCGCGCTTTCGCCGGACGGACGTCTCTTCGCCTATGCCGGCGGTGGCGGATACGGGATGCAGAGGGACATCTTTCTGCGCGGAGTCGCTGACGGCACGCCCGTCCAACTCACCGACACCCCAGAAGATGAACTCGCCCCCGTCTGGTCGCCCGACGGCCGGCGCATCGCCTTCGTCCGCCGCGTGCCGGGCGCACCGTGCGAGATTCTGGTCGCGCCGGTTCCTCAGGGAGAGGCGCGGGTTGTGGGACGCTGCGCGGTTGAGGCATTTACGCGCCTGGCTTGGGCGCGGGACGGCGAAATCCTCCTGTCCGATCGGCCCTCGCGCGGGGCCGTGCGCCGCATCCGCGCCCTTGCCCCCGACACGGGCCTCATGCGCGACGTCACCGCGCCGCCGTCCACCAGCCTTGGCGACACCGACCCCGTCGTCACGCACGGTGGCGACCGCATAGCCTTCAGGCGCACATCCTCACTTGGGGGGGACGATCTCTACATCGCCAAGGTTTCGGGCGCAGGACAGCGAGCTCTCACCCGCGACGGCTGGAAGGCCTTGGGCTATGCCTTCGCGGCGGATGACCGAACCCTTCTGTTCTCCAGCAACCGGGCAGGCGACTTCGGCCTGTGGTCGGTAAACGTCGAACGGCCATCCCGGCCCGCTCGCCTGAGCTTGGGCCTACTCTCATTCGGGCGCATGTCCGCTGACGGCCACGGTCTGCTGGCTGTCGAAGTCGGCGACGTCCGATCGAATCTGTTCGCTTGGCGAGCCGGCGCTGCGCCTGTTCCGCTTACAGGCGGCAATATCAGCGACTGGGACCCGGACCTCTCCCGGACGGGCCAACTGACCTTCATTTCGGATCAGAACGGCGGATCAGAAGTCTGGATCAAGCGTAGCCAGGGCGCGCCCACGCAACTGACTGACCTGGCGGCCAGCTTTGTGTTCTCACCCCGTTGGTCGCCTGACGGTCAGAGCATCGCCTTCGTCGCCGCGCGCGAACGCCGCACCGACGTCTATGTGATCAAGGCCGACGGCTCCGGCCTTAGGAAGGTCACCTCGGACGGCGCGGCGCGCGGCGAACTGGCCTGGGACGAAAACGGCGGCATCGTCGTTCCCACCCTCCGGGAAGGCGGCTGGCGGGTCGAACGGATCGACGCTCGCGGCGGGGTCACCGCCGTTCCGCACAGCACTGGCGTCCGAACCGTCAAGAGCGCTGGCGCCGGGGGCCTCTACGCAGTGAAGCAGGAAGACGACCGACTCTGGCGTCTTGAAGCGACAGGAACCGTTCCATCATCCCCCCTGATCCGCATCAACCCAGAGACGGCCTGGGCCCCGACAAGCAGCGGCGTCTACCATTTGACACCCGCGCTCGGCGGGGAGGTGGTTCTAAGCCTCACCTCATGGTCCGGGGCGGTTCGTGATGTGCAGTCGCTGGGGACCTTCGGCCTGCAGCATAGTCTTGCCGTCTCTCCAGCCCGTGACTTTGTTGCCGCGAGGGTGGTTCGCGATGAGGCGGACGTGTTTGCTATCCAGCTAGAGAATCGATGAAATGGTGGGCGTCGTGTCCGGCCACTTGTGCACATCGGTCGCGGGCATACGGGCGGACTACTTCTAGACTGCTGAGATGTCCGCTTTTCGCGACCATCCCAATGTCCACTGCTGGCGCGTTGCCGTCAGGCGGTTTGCAGCCAGTCGGCCGCCCCAGCGCGAACCGCCCTGGTCAGGTCTTCGATCAGGCGTGTGGTGATGCGTAGGTGCTGCCAGAAAAGTGGCACGTCGACGATGATGCCGGGGGCAAGATCGACCAGGCGGCCTGACGCGATCAGCGGAGCGGCTAGGCGTTCCGGCGTCAGGGACCAGGCGACGCCCGCCAGAGTGAAATCCAGAAACCCCTGGGTGGACGGCACCCAGTGGGTCGGCCCTTCGACCGGACTTCCAACGACTTTTTCAGTCCACTGGAGTTGCAGCCGATCACGGGGGCTGAAGCGGAGCACCGGCGCCTCCGTCAGCCGCGCCGCCGTCACGCTGCTCGGGAAATAGCGATCGCGATAATCCGGCGTCGCGGCGGCCACGTAGCGAAGCGACCCCAGCGGCAGGGTGCGGCATCCTGCGACGGCCTTTCCCGCCGTGGTCACGGCGGCGATCACCTCGCCTGCGCGCAGGCGCTCTGCGGTGTCGGCCTCGTCGTCGAGCACTAGGGACAGGGTGTTCGGCTGGGCGGCGGCGAAGCGGGCGGCCGCGGCCGGGAACCAGGTGCCGAGGCTGTCGGCGTTGAGGGCGATCTTCAAGGTCGGGCGCGCGCCGCCGAACGCGGCGGCCCAGACGGGATCGCCCGCCATCATGTCGTGCTCCAGAAGAGCCACCTGATCGAAGTGGGCCGCCAGCCGCGCCCCTGCCTCGGTCGGTCGGCACGGCGTCGCGCGAATGACCAAGGGCAGACCTAACCGCTCCTCCAATCCTTTCACGCGCTGGGACACGGCCGAGGGCGTGACCGACAGGGCTTCGGCGGCCGCATCGAAGGAGCCGGTGCGGATGACGGCGGCAAGGGCCGCGAGGGCGGGATAGTCTAACATTAGGATGGCTAATCTAACATAAGCAGGATTAGTTCGGCTACGATCTCGCGCCATGCGATCAGCACCCCATGATCGTTTCCATTCTTCCGCCCCTGGCGAAGGGTTTCGCACTGTCGGCCAGCCTGATCGTCTCCATCGGCGCCCAGAACATGTTCGTGCTGCGGCAGGGGCTGCGGCGCGAATATGTCCTGCCGGTCGTCCTGTTCTGCGCCGTGGCGGATTCCGTTCTCGTCATCGCCGGCGTGAATGGTTTAGGCCGGTTGCTGGCGGCGGTTCCCGGTCTATCGGCGGCGTTGAGCCTCGGCGGTGCCGCCTTCCTGACCTGGTACGCCGTAGGGGCCTTTCGGCGGGCAATGCGCTCGGAGGCTCTGGTCGTTCAGGACGGCGCAGGTCTGTCGCTCGGGGCGGCGCTGGCGGCCACCGCCGCCTTCACCCTGCTGAACCCGCATGTCTAGATCGACACCGTCATGTTGATGGGGGCCGTCGGGTCCAGCCTGCCCGAGAGCCAGCGCCTGTTTTTCATCATCGGAGCCTCGACCTTCGCCGCTGTCTGGTTCGCGTCCATCGGCTTTGGCGCGCGTTTTCTGGCGCCGCTCTTCGCACGCCCGCTCGCCTGGCGCGTGCTGGATGTCGTCACGGGCCTGATGATGACCGTCATCGCCGTGGTCCTGGTGCGCGGCGTCTTCGCCTGACGCCATTTCAGAACATCGAGGTCACCATGAATCCGCCCGTTATCACCCCGGAAATCTACGCCCTGCGCCCGGACTTCGCGGCGCTCAGCATCCTTGTCACTGGTGCGCGCAATGGGCCGAGCGATCCGTATGGCGCAGAACAGTTGCAGCTAGCGTGTGAGGCGCAGGAGCCAGAGTGGGCTGAGGCGCACCTGGACGCCTGGCGGGACGCCTACTGCGCCTTCGGCGCCAAGCCGCAGCGGACGCCATGCTCCGTCGAGGCCTTGCGTAAGCGGGCGCAGCGGGATGGGACCCTGCCGCCGGTGAACGCCGTCGTCGATCTCTACAATGCGATCAGCCTTCGTTACGCCCTTCCGATCGGCGGCGAGGACGCGGACGCCTACGCCGGGACGCCCAGGCTGGTCGTCGCCCAGGGCGGCGAGGCCTTCGACACGGCCCAGAACGGCGAACCGAAGACCGAGATGATTGATCCCGGCGAGGTCATCTGGCGCGATGATCACGGTGCGACCTGCCGGCGATGGAACTGGCGGCAGGGGGTACGGACGCGGATCACCGACGACAGCACCGCCATGTGGTTCATCCTTGAGCGCCTGGACCCCATGCCGATACCCGCTCTGCTGCAGGCGGGCGACGACCTGATCGCTGGGTTGAAGCGTCTCAGTCCGTCGCTGCAGGCGAGCAGTTTTCTCCTTCAACGCGCGGACTGACCGACCGTCCGTCACAGACTGAAGCCAAGCCTGATTTGAGCCGACCGCTGCGTCGGGCCTCACTGGGGCGATATTCTGGAGCAGAAGCATGGCGCTGTTTTCGGGCCTTTCAGCCTTTCCCATCACCCCGATGACGCCCGAAGGCGAGGTCATTGCGCCTGACCTGCAGCGGTTGGCCCGGCGCATCGAGGCGGGCGGCGCCGATTCCATAGGCCTGCTCGGCAGCACCGGGACCTATATATTCCTGAGCCGCGACCAACGGCGACGCGCCGTGGCGGCGGCTGTTGAAGCCGTCGCCTCAATCCCGATCATCGTTGGCGTCGGCGCCATGCGGACCGACGAGGCCCAGGCCCTGGCGCGCGATGCGGCGGCAGAGGGCGCGTCCGGCCTGCTCCTGGCTCCGGTCAGCTATACGCCGTTGACGGAGGAGGAGGTCTTTCAGCACTTCCTCGCCGTCGCTTCCGCCACGGACCTGCGGCTATGCATCTACAGCAATCCCGGCACGACCAACTTCACCTTCAGACCGGAGCTGGTCGCGCGTCTGGTGGCGATCCCGACCGTGGCAGCGATCAAACTGCCGCTGCCGGCGTCGGGCGACATCGCGGCCGACCTGGCGTCCTTCCGGCAGGCGGCGCCGGGCTTGTCCATCGGCTACAGCGGCGACTGGGGCTGCAAGGCGGCGCTGCTGGCGGGTGCCGACTGCTGGTACAGCGTGGCCGGCGGGCTGTTTCCCGAACCGGCCGCCGCGCTCGCCGCGGCAGCCATCAGGGGCGATCGCGAAGAAGCGGACCGATGCGAAGCTGTCTTCGCCGACCTGTGGGATTTGTTCCGCGCCCACGGCAGCCTTCGGCTGATGTATGCAGCGGCGAACATACTGGGTTTGACCGAAGCGTCGCCGCCGAAACCGCTTCTGGGACCGGATGAGGGGCTGACGGCCAGCCTCCGAAAGGCTTTTCCGCTCTGAGACACAGGTGGCGCCCAGTGTCGGGTTTCGGCCGCGAAGCCAAGGACCGCTACTGGCGCTTTGCGGCGGGGCCTAGGCCGCGGCGTCAGGAAGGTTCAGGCCAGCGGCGCCTAGCGTGCGGCGTGACTGGTAGTCGTTTGTGCCCCCGTGGAACTGACGTCGGACCAAGTGATCCGGCAATCCGGTCAGCTTCAGAAGAAGCGCGTGGTACAGAAGGGCAAGAGCCGGACTCAGGGTTTGGATGTCCGCGTCAAAGGCGTCGCCATCTTCAGGGCTCCTTCTCCCGCCGAAGTGCGAGATGTCGTTGCGACGGCCGGCGCAGCGTTCGGCGAACGCCCGAAGTTCGCTGGCTTCTAAGTTGAGCGGTAAGGTCGCCAGGATTTCGCGGAGCCGGCTCGCAAGACTGGGCTCATCGTCGGACGGCAGCATCCTCTCAGCCCAGACGCGATCCTTCTCGAGTGCGATACTGGACAGGATGCGCTGGACCTTGGCGGCCAGCCGGGGATTTGGAGAATTCGGGTAGGATGCCCGGTGCAGGGCCTCGAGGCCCCAGACAAGGCTGGCGAAGCGGTGCTCCGGGTACATCGGGTGCCCACGGCGATTGCCGAGATAGAGATGGACGCCTGGGCCCATCTGGTCATGGAGGGCCAGCCATTTTCCGAACATGGCGCCGAAACTGCTCTCGCAGGCGGGAAACATCGCCCATGACCGGTGCCAGGACACGGGCTCCGCGCCACGACCCATCCTGGGATAGTAGAGCCTAACGGGGGAGCCCTTGGCTTTCAACCTCAGGCGGGGGAAGTCCAGCCCGCGGTTGCTGTCGGTGAGCAGTATGAGGAAATCCTCGACCTTCTGGGCGAGCTCGACAGCCTCTTCGACCGTCACCGGCTGTTTCCGGACCAGCCTGAGAAGGGCGCGTTCGCGCCACACTATGCTCGGCCTGCCGGTCGCCGGCAGGATCCCATCCAGCCAGCGCTGCAGCTCAAGCACATCGCTCTGGAGACGCCATTGCTGCGTCTTGGGTTTGACGTAACTCGCACGGACTCCCCTTGGTGTCCGGTCGGCCTTCAGGTCCGACAGGCCCAGCCAGCCCTCAAGGCCGTCAAGCGGAAATTCGATCTGTCGGAACCGGTGACGCCGGTCGTCAAAGACAGGATCGGTGCTGATGAGGGCCAGATGCGGGAGGTAGGCTTCGGTCGATGGCCCGTTCGCGTGCGCGTTGGCGCCGTTGGCGACAAGGTCACCAAGCCACACGCGCTCATCCGTACCGATCAGGACCCCGGCAATGGCGCCCTCGACCTGGCCGCGTCGGAAAACACGCGAGAGGAGGGCCCCGGGCTCATCGCCTGGAAGATGCCCGTCCAGATCGAGGCCGATACGTCCGGAGTTGTTGATCTTCAGCCGTCCCGTAACGCTTGCGGGATGTGCGAAGTGCCCGTCCGGAACGGTTAGCCCGGCCGGCCAGAAGTAGCCCCGGGAGTCTAACAGCGAATCTGGCAAAACTTACTCCTGTACCGCAGACGTGCTGCATGCAGCGGTCGGGGGACGACAGGTGCAGCGGGCATTGTACCTCTCCTGCGGGACTTCCCCTGGTGAGACTACTTTACCACGCACGGTTCGGGCGTTGCTGCAGGTGAGCAGGTGACTCGAACCTCGGCGGGTGTCTGCCGTCGGACGTCCGCGAGCGCCTCCCGGGTGAGCCGAAGGTCCGACGTCACCAAGGTCAGCCGTCTCTCAAGCTCTGCCACGCGGAGTCGGGTGGTATCATCGGCACCGTTCAGGCCCATGGCCGCCAGCGCTGCCGCGTGCAGGAGGAAGCCGGCCAGGCCCGCGAGAGCCTGGAGGTTGAACGGGTTGCCGCTTCCGGCCTTGGCCCTGCCGACCCAACCTCGACCGCCGAAACCCACGCTTACCAGGTAGGCGGTGACCGCGAGCAGGCTGAGGCCGCCTGCAAGCCCACGACCCAATGGCGTGAGGCTCGGAAACGCCGGAGGGATGGAGGCGAGCGCAACACACATCAGTGCGAAGGCGCCAGCCATGAGTGCCCCGGACAGCTGGCGTTCAGGCGCCTTAGCACCGCTGGTGGGATTACCCGCTTTTCCCGGAGGCGTAGGGTTCATGCTGTCTGTGGGGCAGGATTGGGTTCTTCCGGGCCCCACACCTGCAGAGCCGTCGTCGCGAGGTTCGGCGCGAGCTGGCCCAGCGCGATCGCCACGGAGGTGGCGGATACGTAGTCGCGGTCCCGCTGGCTCGCGATCGCCTCCGAGAGGGCGCGGATGGCGGCGATGTCCTCGGCCAGAAGCGGAAGCAGGCCGTCGGGGGCAGGTCCCCGAACCGCGAGGATTGGATTCACGACCATGTGCATGAGGTTTGCGATGAGGAAGACGCGCGCGTCCGGCCGCCAGTGGTGGGGAACCTGCTGAACAACAAACCCGAGCGGTCCCGGGTCCCGCTCCAGGCCCGCGAGCTGATTGTTGAAATGGTCGGCATAGACAGCAAGCATGGCTGATCCCCCTCAATCGAGGGTTGCTGGAGTGTCCTGCCCAGTCAAGTCTCCCGGGCAGGAGCGGGGCCCGTCCGCCGTCCTAGGACCGCGGACGGTGATTGCGCACACATCAGTTCACCGTGCGCGTTCGATTCCCCTCCCTTCACGCCATCGTTCAAATGACTGGTTTCCGGCGATGGCGGGATGTCCGCTTTTGGCGCATCCGGGACTCAATCGAATGTGCTTTTAGGCGAAACCCACCTTCCGATTCAGAAAGACCACGCAACCGGTGAGTGCGAGCAGCAGGACGGCACCCCAGGACAGATCATCGGCGCTCCCGAACCGGATGATCGCACCACCAAGGAGGCCGCCGCCAGCGATGGCGAGGTTCCAGACAGTGACGATCATCGATTGGGCCAGATCTGTGTCGCGCCCCGCAACGCGCGCCGATGCGGTCTGGAAGAGCGAGGCTGCGCCGCCAAAGGCGAGCCCCCAGACGGCGATCGCCGGCAGCACCATGCCGGCGGTCTGTCCGAACGCCGCCAGTACGAGGGCCGCAAAGAGAAACAGGCCTGTACTCGTCAGGGCCAGGACCTTGAGCTGCCTGTCGATCCAGACGCCCACGATCCATATGCCCGCAAGGGCGGCGACGCCGAACAGCAACAGGACGGCGTCCACGCGCGCGATCAGGTCCGCCTGGCGCAAGATGGGCGCGATGTAGGTGTAGAGAATATTGTGCGCGAGCACGAAGCCGAAGGTCGCGGCGAGCACGGGTTTCAGGCCGGGGATTTGCAGCACTCTCAGCAGCGGAGTTCTCCGGGCCGAAGTCTCGCCATCGAAGTCGGGAACCCGCCATGCGATCCATGCGATCAGCAGCAGGCTCAGGCCGCTCATCATCAGAAAGACGGATCGCCAGCCGATCAGGCCGCTGACCATCGTGCCGGCGGGTATGCCGATCGACAGGGCTAGCGGCGTGCCGACCATGGCCAGGGCGATGGCGCGGCCCTTGAGGTGTTTGGGCGCCATGCGGCTGGCGTAGCCGGCGAGCAGAGCCCAGACGAGACCGGCAAAGACGCCGGCGACAAAGCGCGCGCCCAATGTCAGCACGTAGCTGTGGGACAGGGCTGTGACGGCGTTTGCGAAAAGGAAGCCGCCGACGGCCATCAACAACAGGGGGCGGCGCCGCCAACTGCGCGTGGCGGCCGTCAGTGGAATGGCCGCCGCCAGTGAGCCTGCGGCGTAGGCGGTGATGAGCTGTCCTGCCATGCTTTCAGAAATGCCCAAGCCGGCGCTGATGTCCGGCAGAAGACCGGCGGGCAGGGCCTCGGTGAGGATAGTCAGGAACCCGGCCGCAGCGAGGGCTAAAAGACCGACGACAGGCAGGCTGTCTGATGAGGTGCGCGACGTACTCACGTCGGCGTTCCCTCGCCGTTGAGCGGCAGCACCAGGTCTGTCACGCGGTAGATGTGGAACTCGCTGGTCGAGACGGAATCCAGTCGCTTGGACGAGCAACTGATCCTGGCCTCCAAGGCCCTGATCAAGACCCGCCGCCACGGCCGTTACCGCAGCGAGCAGTTGCGGCGTGATCTCGGCCTGATCGGCGGGGCGCGGCGCCTGTATGGGCCGCTGGTCAACGTCCTGCCGTTCGATCTGCCGCCGCGCTTTGCGGGGCTGGACACGATGCTGAAGGTGTTGGGCACTGGCCCGGTGGACGACATCAGCTTCACCTTCCGCGGCGACGCCGCCCCGGCCCTGACGCTGGAGGTCGACGCCAACCCCGACCTCTACACGTTGGAGGAAGCCTCCGCCCACGCAGAGCGTCTGGCCGCCTTCCTGACGAACGCCCTCGACGCCGAAACGCTGGGCGAAGTTCCCATCGCCACGCCGAGCGAGGCCGCGCGCGAACTCGAAGCCTTCAACGCCACCGCCCACCCGGTTCCCGACACGACGCTGACCGCCCTGCTGGAGGTGGCGATGCAGGCGACGCCGGACGCCCCGGCGCTGACCTTCGGCGAGCGGACCCTGACCTATGGCGAGCTGGACCGCCGCACGGCCGCGCTGGCCTCGATGCTGGCGGCACGCGGCGTGGGACGCGAGAGCCTGGTCGCCGTGGCCCTGCCGCGTTCGCTGGAACTGGTGATCGCCCTGGTCGCCGCCTTACGCGCGGGCGGCGCCTATCTGCCGCTTGACCTGGAGCATCCCGCCGAGCGCATCGCCGCCATCGTCCGCGCCGCCGGCCCGACCGTCGTGCTGGCCCATGAGGACATCGGCGGCGCATTTGGCGAGGCCCTGCTGGCGCCGGCCGACTGGCCGCTGGATGGGGCCGCGCCTATCGTCGCCCAGACGGGCGAAGACGCCGCCTATGTCATCTACACCTCGGGCTCGACCGGTGATCCCAAGGGGGTGCTGGTCGAGCATCGGGCCATCGTCAACCGCCTGTTGTGGATGCAGGCCGAGTACGGCATCGGCGCCCAGACCCGCATCCTGCAGAAGACGCCCGCCACCTTCGACGTCTCGGTGTGGGAGTTCTTCCTCGCCCTGATCTCGGGCGGCGAACTGGTCGTGGCCCCGCCCGGCGTCCATCGCGATCCGGTGGCCATCGCCGGGTTGATCCGTCGTCATGCGATCACCGACCTGCACTTCGTCCCCTCCATGCTGTCGGCCTTTCTGGCCGATCCGGCGGCCAAGGGCATCGCGGTCGCCCACGTCTTCTGCAGCGGCGAGGAACTGCCCGCCGAATTGCGTGACCGTTTCCATCAGACGGTGAAGGCCGAACTGCACAACCTCTACGGCCCGACCGAGGCGGCGGTGGACGTCAGCTATTGGGCCGCCGGGCCGGACGATACGTCCCGCCCCATGCCGATCGGCTGGCCGGTTTGGAACACGCGACTGGTCATTCTGGACGAGCGGCTGCGCCCCGTGGCGCCCGGCATGGGCGGCCATCTGCATCTGGGCGGCGTCCAACTGGCGCGCGGCTATCTGAACCGGCTCGACCTGACCGAGGACCGCTTCATCCCCGACCCGCACCATCCGGGCCAGCGCCTGTATCGCACCGGCGACGTGGCGCGCAGGCGGGCGGATGGGGCGGTCGTCTATCTGGGCCGCAGCGACCATCAGGTGAAGATCCGCGGCCTGCGCATCGAACTGGGCGAGATCGAAGCCGCCGTCATCGCCAGCGGTCTGGCGCGCGAGACGGTGGTGCTGGCCCGCGAGGACCGCCCCGGCGAGCGCCGTCTGGTCGTCTATCTGGTTCCGGCCGAGGGGTATGACCTCGCAGCCCTGAAGGCCAAGTTGGCCGCGCGCCTGCCCGACTACATGGCGCCGGCCGTCATCGTGGCGCTGGACGCCCTGCCGACGACCTCCAACGGCAAGCTGGACCGCAAGGCGCTGCCCGCCCCGGTGTTCGAGGCCGCAGCGGGCCGGGCGGCCGAGACGCCGACCGAGAAAATCATCGCCGAACTGTTCGCCGAGACGCTGGGCAGGGCCGAACCTGCGGGCGCCGACGACGACTTCTTTACGCTGGGCGGGGACTCCCTGCTGGCGGTGCATCTGATGATGCTGATCCGCGAGCGGCTGGGGCGCGATCCGGGGCTGGGCGCCCTGTTCGACCGGCCGCGCGTGGCGGAACTGGCCGCCCTGATCGACGCCGAGGCGCTGGACTTCGACAATGGGCTGGGCGTGCTGATCCGTCTGGCCGAGGGCGATCCGGCCCTGCCGCCGCTGTTCCTGATCCACCCGGCGGGAGGGCTATCGTGGGGCTATCGCACCCTGGCGCGCGCCCTGTCGCCGCGCCGCACGGTGTGGGGCGTTCAGTCGCCCGCACTGGACCCGCAGAACGCCCTGCCGGACGGGATCGACGCGTTGGCGTCGGTCTATGTCGATCATATTCTGGAGCTCGGCTCGCCGGGACCGGTGCATATCGCAGGCTGGTCCGTCGGCGGCATTATCGCTCAGGCGGCGGCGGTCGAGCTGGAGCGGCGCGGGGTCAAGGTCGGCCTGATGGCCATGCTGGACTCCTATCCGGCTGAGTGCTGGCGCGCCGAGCCGGAACCGAACCCCGTCGATGCCATGCGCGCCCTTCTGGCCATCGCCGGATATGACCCGACCCAGTATCCCGAACTGCGCAGCCGCGAGGCCATCCTCGCCTTCCTGAAGGCGGGCGACAGCGCGCTGGGCAGCCTGCCAGAGGCCGCTCTGGACGGGGTGATCCGCGTGGTGCTGGACACCAACCGTCTGGTGCGTGAGCACCATCACAAGGCCTTCGGCGGCCGCACCACCCACGTCCGCGCGGCGCTGGATCATAAGGAGCGCGACCTGACGCCTGGCCTGTGGCGCCCTTACGTCGCCGATCTGGACGTGGTCGAGGTTCCCTTCCTGCACCCGCAACTGACCGGCCCGGCGGCGACGGCCCTGATCGCCCCTGCGCTCGACGCCCGCATGACCGCCACAGAGGATATGACACGATGAGAGACAGCGGACTGTCCGGCCGCCTGGCCCTGGTCACGGGCGCGGGCGGCGGCATCGGCGCCGCCGTGGTGCGCCTGCTGGTCGAGGAGGGGGCGCGCGTGGTGGCGAGCGACCTTCCGTCCACCGCCCTGTCGGGGCTGGCCTTCCTGAACGGCGTGCGCGTCGAGCCGCTGGACGTGTCCGACGGCGCGGCGGTCGAGGCCCTGTTTGAGCGTATCGAGGCCGAGGAAGGCCCGATCGACTTCGTGGCCAGCGTCGCGGGCGTCCTGTCCAATGTGACGGTGGATCAGACCTCCGACGCTGAATGGCGCCGCGTCTTCGCGGTCAATGCGGACGGGGTCTTCCATCTGGGCCGCGAGGTTTCGCGTCGGATGGGCGAAAGAGGCAAGGGCGCCTTTGTCACCGTCAGCTCCAACGCGGCGGGCGTGCCGCGCCATGCGATGGCGGCCTATGCCGCGTCCAAGGCGGCGGCGACCATGTTCACCCGCTGTCTGGGGTTGGAACTGGGGCCTAAGGGCGTCCGCTGCAACATCGTCGCCCCCGGCTCGACCCTGACGCCGATGCAGACCGGCATGTGGGCCGATAAGGACGGCGCCGCCCGGGTCATCGCCGGCTCTCCCGAGACGTTCAAGGCGGGCATTCCGCTGCAGAAGCTGGCGACGTCCGAAGACATCGCCGAGGCGGTGGTCTTCCTGCTGTCCGACCGCGCCGCCCACATCACCATGACGGACCTCTACGTCGACGGCGGGGCGACGCTGAGAGGCTAAAAATTGGCGGACATGATCGTCAACTCGTCGCCCGCAGGCTGCTCGCCTCGGCGGACGACATCAAGACCATGATCGACTATCTGTCAGAGACGCTGCCGCCCCGCCAGGCGTTCGACAGGGAAATTCGAGTGACAGATTTCCAGCCGCAGACCACCTCTGTTGATGACGTTCTTGTCACCGCCGCCCGCCTGCCTCCCGCAGCGGGCGAGGCGGCCTTTTCCGTGATCCGCCTGGGCGAGGAGCCGCTGTCGAGCGCGACGCGGCTGGATGAAGCCCTGGCGACAGTTCCGGCGGTGTCGCTGTTCCGGCGGACCTCCAGCCTGGCGGCCAATCCGACGACCCAGGGCATATCCTTGCGCGCCATCGCTCCGTCAGGAGCGGGCCGGACGCTGGTGACGCTGGACGGCGTGCCCCTGAACGATCCCTTCGGCGGCTGGGTGATCTGGAGCCAGACGCCGACCGAGAGCGTCGAGAGTCTCGACATCGTGCGCGGGGCCGGGGCCGGGTCCTATGGCGCGGGGGCCCTGACCGGGGTGATCCAGTTACGAGAGCGGGAGCGCGGCGGGGTGCTGGACACCTCCATCGCCGAGCGCGGCGGGGCGCGGCTGGCGGGGGCGGGCGGGGTCGATGCAGGACGGGCACGGCTGACGGGTTCGGTGCTCTATGAGACCAGCGACGGCTACGTTCCTGTGCGCGGCGCGGCGGCCGGGGCGGCGGACACGCCGCTGGATCTGGAGGCGAAGAGCGCGGCCTTGCGCGCGGACCTGCCGCTGGGCGAGGCGGCGCTGTCGCTGCGGGCGGCGGCCTATGAGGAGGATCGCGGCTCGGGTCTGGCCGGGGCGCGGGCCACGGCCAGCGGCCATGTGCTGTCGGCCACCGCCGCACGACGGCCGTCCGACGGCGACTACGGCTGGCGGCTGCAGGCTTGGCGGCGCAAAAGCGATCTGGCCAACACCTCGGTCGCCGTGGCGACGGACAGGACGACGACCACGCCCGCCAACGACCAGTATGAGACGCCCGCGACGGGCTGGGGCCTGAACGCCGCCCTGCGCCGGGCCGAGCGGCAAGTCGGCGGCGGACGGCTGGAATGGGAGGTCGGCGCCGACGCCCGTTTCAACGAGGGCGAGACCCGCGAACGGTTCCGCTACATGGGCGGCGCCTTCACCCGCGACCGCATCGCCGGGGGCGAGACGGCGGTGGCCGGGGTTTACGGCGAAGGCTCGTGGGAGACCGGGCCGTGGCTGTTCGCGAGCGGGCTGCGGCTGGACAACTGGAAGAACCGGAACGGACGGCGGCTGGAGCGCGATCTGGCGACGGGCGCGGCGACGCTAGACGAGACCGATCCCGAACGCTCGGGCGAGGTGGTCAGCGCGCGGCTGGCGGCGCGGCGCATGATCGGCGGCGGCTGGGCTGCGCGAGTGGCGGCCTATTCCGGGTTCCGGCCCGCCACGCTGAACGAACTGCATCGACCGTTTCGCGTCGGCAACGACCTGACCGAGGCTAATGCGGGGCTGGTTCCCGAGACCCTGCAGGGGATCGAGGCCGGGCTGGCCTTTGAGGGTCCGATCTCGGCCCTGAGCGCGACCCTGTTCTGGAACCGGATCGAGGACGCCATCGTCAACGTCACCATCGGCCAGGGCCCCGGGACCTTTCCCCGCGCGGGCTTCGTACCCGCCGGCGGGGTGTTGCGCCAGCGCCAGAACGCCGGAACCATCGAGGCGACGGGCGTCGAGATCAGCGCGCGTCAGACCGTGCGCGGCGGGCTGGACCTGACCGGGGCCGTCTCCATCACTGACGCGCGCGTCGACGGCGGGTCGTCCGCCCCGCAACTGACCGGCCTGCGTCCCGCCCAGGCCCCGATCTGGAGCGCCACGGCGGGCATAGACTGGCGCGCCAGTGAGCGGCTGACCCTGGCCGCGCGCGCCCAGTATGAGAGCAAGCGGTTCGAGGACGACCTGAACAGCCGCATGCTAGACTCCGCCGTGACGGTGGATGTTCGGGCCGACTGGCGGGTCAACACGACGACCTCCCTGTGGCTGGCCGCCGACAACCTGTTCGACGCCGAGGTCGAGGTCTCGGAGACCGGAACCGGTGTCGCGGGCTATGGTCCGCCGCGTCTGGTTAGTGTGGGGATTCGGTTATCTTACTGAATAGGCGTCTTAATTCGCGAGGCGTTGGGGGTGGATGCAACAGGCCTTATGTGCCGATCAAGTCAATCATTGCTTGCGGCAAGGCTGGATGCGTTGACGTACCGCGAAGCGACAGGGAAGATTGAGCTGAGACGAACCCTGGGAGATCGGCCATGGCTGATCGGTTGCGCGGTGATCACGGGAGTCTGATCCGGCAGGCGCTGGACGAGGGGGCGGGCGCGCGCTCGGCCCTGGCGGCGTCATGGCGGCGGTCGATGACCCTTTATGGCCTCGATCCCGTCGAGCATGGCCGGGTCGAGACCGTCACCGAGCAGCAGCTTCATGAGGCGCGTCAGGCGATGGAGCCGCTGACGCGCGCCGCTGAGGGCGTGCTGGACCGGCTGTTCCTGGCGGTCGGCGGCGTGGGGTGCTGCGTCCTGCTGACCAATGCCGAGGGGGTGCCGGTCGAGCGGCGTGGGGCCGTGGCCGACGACGAAACCTTCCATCGCTGGGGCCTGTGGCCCGGCGCCGTCTGGTCAGAGGCGGTCGAAGGGACCAACGGCATCGGCACGGCCCTGGCCGAGCATCGCGCCGTGACGATCCACCGCGAACAGCATTTCCACGCCCGCAACACCGGCCTGAGCTGCATCACCCATCCCATCCACGACCACATGGGGCGTTTGGCCGGGGCGCTGGACGTCTCCTCGTGCCGGGCCGACGCGACCGAGGCTATCCTGGGGCTGATCTCGGCAGCCGTGGCCGATGCGGCGCGGGCGATCGAGGCCCAGACCTTCCGCCAAGCCTTCGCCGATGCCCGCATCGTCCTGGCGGGCGGGGCCAGCGAGCGCAATGCGGCGGCCCTGCTGGCCGTCGACCGGCACGATCTGGTGATCGGGGCCACGCGGGCGGCGCGTTTGTCGCTGGCCATCACCGACGAGCGCATCGCCGCTCAACTTCCAGCCTCGGATCTGCTGACGCCGGGCGGGGTCGAGACGGACCTGCTGGAGGCCGAGCGGGGCGCCGTGCGTCGCGCCCTGGCCCGCAGCGGGGGCAATGTTTCCGCCGCCGCTCGCGCCCTGGGCGTCAGCCGCGCCACCCTGCACCGCAAGCTGCATCGCCTAGGTCTGATCGACCTGCACTGACCTGTCGCAATCCTGCGACAGGTTTGCGGCGCACCATTTCGCCGCCGTCTGGCGCTGCGCCCCCTGCCGACCAAACTGGTCTCAAACGACGCCGGACAATCGGCGCCCGAGGAAACCAGCAGGAGGCCTTTCGTGACCAAGCCCGAATTCATCCGCGCCGTGACTCCCAAATACAAGGCGCGCTACGACAACTTCATCGGCGGCCAGTGGGTCGCCCCGGTCAACGGCCGCTATTTCGAGAACACCTCCCCGGTGAACGGGCGCGTCCTGTGCGAGATCGCTCGCTCGGACGCGGCCGACGTCGAGCTGGCGCTGGACGCCGCTCACGCCGCCAGGGACAGCTGGGGCAAGACCAGCGTCGCCCAGCGCGCCCTGATCCTGAACCGCGTCGCCGATCGGATGGAGCAGAACCTGCAGGCCATCGCCGAGGCCGAGACCTGGGACAACGGCAAGCCGGTGCGCGAAACGCTTGCGGCCGACATCCCGCTGGCTATCGACCACTTCCGCTATTTCGCGGGCTGCATCCGGGCCCAGGAAGGCACCATTTCCGAACTGGACAACGACACGGTCGCCTATCACTTCCACGAGCCGCTGGGCGTGGTCGGTCAGATCATTCCGTGGAACTTCCCCATCCTGATGGCGGCGTGGAAGATCGCTCCGGCCCTGGCGGCGGGCAATTGCATCGTGCTGAAGCCCGCAGAACAGACCCCGGCCTCCATCCTGCTGCTTATGGAGCTGATTCAGGACATCCTGCCGCCGGGCGTGCTGAACATCGTCTCGGGCACGGGGATCGAGGTCGGCGAGCCCCTGGCCACCAATCCGCGCATCGCCAAGATCGCCTTCACCGGCTCGACCGCCGTCGGTCAGAAGATCATGGAATACGCCACTCAGAACATCATTCCGGTGACGCTGGAACTGGGCGGAAAGTCGCCGAACATCTTCTTCAAGGACGTGATGGACGCCGACGACGCCTTCCTTGACAAGGCGCTGGAAGGCTTCGCCATGTTCGCGCTCAATCAGGGCGAGGTCTGCACCTGCCCCAGCCGCGCCCTGATCCACGAAGACATCTATGAGGCCTTCATCGAGAAGGCGATCGCCCGCGTTGAGGCCATCAAACAGGGCGACCCGCTGGACCCGGCTACCCAGGTCGGCGCCCAGGCCTCGGACCAGCAGCTCAAGAAGATCCTCTCCTATCTGCAGATCGGCAAGGACGAAGGCGCCGAGGTCCTGACCGGCGGCGAGCAAAGCGTGCTGAAGGACGATCTGGCGGGCGGCTATTACGTCAAGCCCACCGTGTTCAAGGGCACCAACGACATGCGCGTCTTCCAGGAGGAGATCTTCGGCCCGGTCCTGGCCGTGACCACCTTCAAGACCCTGGAAGAGGCCATCGCCATCGCCAACGACACCGAATACGGCCTGGGGGCGGGGGTGTGGTCGCGCGACATGAACACGGCCTATCGCGCGGGCCGGGCCATCCAGGCTGGCCGCGTCTGGACCAACTGCTATCACCAGTATCCGGCCCACGCGGCCTTTGGCGGTTATAAGAAGTCGGGCATCGGGCGCGAAAACCATCGCATGATGCTGGATCACTATCAGCAGACCAAGAACCTGCTGGTTAGCTACAGCCCGGACAAGCTGGGCTTCTTCTGATCTCGACCAAGGCGCGGACTTCGGTCCGCGCCTTTTCTTTTCGAGTCAAGGCGACCTAGCGCCTGGGCGCGACGGTGACGGTCAACGGGAGTAGGCCGTTAACACTCTGAGCCCTGTCAGCGCGCCGAAATTCGATCGTGAACGTTGTTTTGTTAACTATATTACAAAGGGTGGAAGCCTACCGGTCGGAGGAGCCTCTGGCTGGAGTAGGACTATGAAGGGCATCATCTTTAATCTGTTGCAGGACGTGGTCAGTCAGCACCACGGAGATGATGTCTGGGACGACCTGATAGACGCGGCGCAGGTTGACGGCGTCTATACGTCGGCCGGCAGCTATCCAGACGATGACATGACGGCCTTGGTGAACGCGGCCGCGGCCCGGTTCGACCTGTCGCCGGCCGAAGTGCTGCGCTGGTTCGGGAAGGAGGCGATGTCGCATCTGGCCCGGCTCTTCCCAAACTTCTTCGAAGAGCATGTGTCGGCGCGAACCCTTGTCCTGGGCGTCAACGACATCATCCATTTCGAGGTCCGCAAGATCTACGTCGGCGCGTCGTGCCCTCATTTCCATATCCGTGAGGAAGCGAACGGCAGCCTGAGGCTGGATTATCGTTCGACCCGTCGATTGTGCGCCTTGGGCCAGGGCTTCCTGGAGGGGGCGGGCGCTCACTATGGCGAGCGCCTGGACGTACAGCACCCGCAATGCATCGACCGAGGGGACTCGGCCTGCATCTTCCATGTCCACTGGCCGCAGCTCGCAGCCTGACGAGGTGTAGATTGGACTTAGAGCACGACCACCTGGAACGTCTGGAACGCCGACTGCAGCGTGAGCGCGCTGCACGCCGCGCCGCCGAGGCCATTGTGGAGGGCAGCACTCGCGAGCTCTTCTTGCGGGCCGAGCGCCTCCGTCTTCTGGAAACGATCGCGGTGGCCTGCAATCTGGGCCAGGACCCCTGAAGCGGCGTTGAAGACCGCTCTGCAGGAGGTCTGCGGATTCACCGGTTGGCCCGTCGGCCACGCCTTCATCCGGAAACGCGGACGTCGCGCCGTCATGGAGTCGACCAGGCTGTGGTGGGCCAGGGACGGCGTCGAAGCCGCCGAGTTCAGCGCCTTGTCCGAGGCGATTACCTTCACCGCCGGCGTCGGCTTGCCCGGCCAGGTCATGGCCGAGAAAGCCCCTGTCTGGATTTCCGACGTCACAGCTGCCGACAACTTCCTTCGCGCCGAGGCCGCCGAGCGATGCGGTTTGCGCGCGGCCTTCGCCTTTCCGGTCATGGTGGGCCGTGAGGTGGCGGCGGTGCTGGAGTTCTTTTCCCACAAGGTCGCCGAACCGGACGAGGCCATCCTCAGGACCATGGCCCAGATCGGCGTCCAACTGGGTCGGGTGATCGAGCGTAGCCGGGCGGAAGCCGACGCCAGGGCGCGTAACGCCAAGCTGGAGCGGATGGTCAAGGAGGCCGAGGCCCAGCGCGTCGCCGCCGAGGCCGCCAACCGCGCCAAGTCCGCCTTCCTGGCCGTGACCAGTCATGAGGTCCGCACACCTCTGAATGCGGTTCTGGGGCTGACCGAGGGGCTGGCGCGCACGCCGCTCTCGTCAAAGCAGCAGGGCCTTGTGGATGGGGTGCGGGAATCCGGCGGAATGCTGTTGCGTCTGCTCAACGCCGTTCTGGATCTCGCCCAGATCGAGGCCGGCAAGATGTCGGCCCATATGGGGGCCTTCGACCTGCGCAGCGCCATGGACGCCGTCGGGCGCGTCTGGACGCCGCGCGCCAAGGAAATGGGCGTGGATCTGATCGTCGATCTCAGCGGTCTGCCGGAAGACTGCGCGCTGGTTTCAGACAAGGGCAAGGTCGAGCAGACCCTGGTCAACCTGTTGTCCAACGCCCTGAAATTCTCGCCGGCGGGCGGCGAGCTGGTGCTTGTGGTCAGCGCCCGTCGAACCCGCAACCGCTATCAGGTTCGTGTCGAGATCATCGACCAGGGGCCGGGGGTTTCTCCTGAAGACCGCGCGCGAATTTTTGAAGCGTTCGAGCAGACGGATTCTGGCCGCCAGGTCGGGGGCACGGGCTTGGGTCTGGCTATCTGCGCCGGCAACATGGCCAGCCTGGGCGGAACCATTGGCCAGGATGAGGCGCCTGACGGTCGTTGCCGCTTTTGGTTCGAGTTCCCCGCCGACGCGGGAACGGCGGTCGAGGATGTCGATCCTGTCGAGGTTCTGGAAGCGTCTATGGACCGGCCCCTGCGGGTTCTGGCGGCCGAGGACAATGCCGCCAATCGACAGGTGCTGCAGGTTCTGCTCGATCCCTTCGACATGGAGCTGACCCTGGTCGAGGACGGTCTGGCGGCGCTCGAGGCCGTTCAGGTCAACGCCTTCGACCTGATCCTGATGGACGCCAATATGCCGCGTATGGATGGCGCGACGGCGGTGCGGGCCAGTCGTGCGCTGGGCGGCCGCTCCAGTGAGATGCCGATCTTCATGCTGACCGCGAACGTCTTCGCCGAAGACGTCCGTCGCTATCGGGCCGCTGGCGTGGATGGCGTGCTGAAGAAGCCCATCGAGGTCGGCGAACTGTTCGCCGCGCTCGCCGGGGCGGCGGCGCGGATCGACTCGCCCGCGCCCCTGGAACAGGCCGGCTAGGCGACCAGGCCGGCCTGGTCAGTTCGTCAGGCCTCGACGTCGTCCAGAAAATTCACGGTCGGAACGAAGAACAACGACCCCGTCACGGCTCGGCTGAAGTCCAGCAGCCGGTCGTAGTTTCCCGGAGGCGAGCCGATGAACATGTTTTCCAGCATCCGCTCCATCCGGCCAGGTTCACGGGCATAGCCCATGAAATAGGTGCCGAACTCGCCCTTGCCGACCTCGCCGAAGGGCATGTTGTCGCGCACGATCTGCAGTTGCTCGCCGTTTTCGTCGTCGATGTTGGTCAGGACGTTGTGGGCGTAGGGAGCCTTGTCCTCGTCCCTCATCTCTATGTCCGACAGTTTGAAGCGGCCGATGACGGCTTCCTGGCGTTCGACCGGCTGGGCGTTCCAGCCCTTCATGTCGTGCAGGTATTTCTGGACGATGGCGTAGCTGCCGCCGATGAAATCAGGGTCCTCGTCGCCGACCAGGGCGGCGGCGCCGGCGACTTGGGGCGCGGGGTTCTCCGTCCCATCAACGAAACCCAACAGGTCGCGGTTGTCGAAGAATTTGAAGCCGTGGACCTCGTCCTCTGTGGTCACGGCGTCACCCAGGCGATCCATGACGTGCATGGCCAGTTCGAAGCACAGATCGGGACGCGCGGCGCGGATGTGCAGCAGGATGTCGCCAGGCGTCGAGACGGCGCGATGAACGCCGTTGATCTCACGGAACGGATGCAGATCCCTGGGGCGAGGCGCGCCGAACAGTCGGTCCCAGGCCTGGGACCCGAAACCCATGACGCAGCTCAGTTCACCCTGCAGGTCGCGGAAGGCGACGCCGCGCAGCAGGGACGACAGGTCGCCGCACAGTTCACGCACCGCCGTTTCTGCCGCTTCGCCGGGTGCGATGTTCAGGACCAGAAACAGGGCTGCCGGCGTCAGCGGCGCGCAGACGGGCTGGGAAATCAGGATCGGGGCGTTGTCAGGCATAGGCGGTCCGTTTGGCGATTTGGCCGACTGTAGCGCCTGGATCGCGAGATTGCAGCGTTTGCCTGCGCCTAGAAGCCGTCGTTGGCGACGGTGGTGCTGAGGCCGCTGGTCGAGGCCGCCGTCGTCAGCCAATGGCGGACCTTGGGCAGTTCGAACTCGTAGAAGAAGCGACAAGCGAAGACCTTGCCGTCAAGGAAGGCGTCGGAACCGACAGCGCGGGCGGCCAGCGCCTGATCGAGCCAGATCCAGGCCGTGACCACATGGCCGAAGCCGCGCAGGAAGGCTGTCGCCTGGTTAAGACGACCGGCCGGGGGCAGGGCCTGGACGGCGTTGATGGTCTGTCGGACCTCGGCCCAGGCGTCGGTCAGGGTGTCGGCGAGAATGGCCATGTCCGGGGCGGCGCGGGCGCGGGTGCAGGTCTCCACGATGCGCCGCTCCAGCACAGCCAAGCCGACGCCGTCGGAGCGAAGAATTTTGCGGCCAAGGAGGTCCAGCCCCTGGATGCCGGTGGTGCCTTCGTGGATCGGATTGAGCCGGTTCTCCCGGTACAACTGCTCGACGTCGAAGTCGCGAGTGTAGCCGTAGCCGCCGTGAATCTGGATGGCGATGTCATTGGCCGCCAGGCCGAATTCGGAGGGCCAGGTCTTGGCGACCGGGGTCAGCAGCCCCAGCAGTGCGGCGGCGTCCGCGTCCTCGGGCTGGTCGACCAGTTTCGCGCAATAGAGGCACAGCGCGAGGGCGCCCTCGACATAGGCTTTCTGCGTCAGCAGCATCTGCCGCACGTCGGGATGTTCGATGATGGCGACCGCGCAGCCGTCCGGTCCTTGGCCCTGAATGCGCTCCTGGGCGTAGCGCAGGGCATGACGATAGCCGCGATAACCCAGGGCGGCGGCGCCCAGGCCGACGCCGATCCGCGCCTCGTTCATCATCAGGAACATTTGCTGCAGGCCGCGCCCTGCCTCGCCGACGCGCCAGCCGATCGCGCCCTCACCTTCGCCGAAGTTCAACAGGCAGTTGCTGGCGCCGCGATAGCCCATCTTGTGGTTCAGGCCGGCGACGCTGACGTCGTTGCGCTGACCGTCGGGCAGTATCTTGGGAACGATGAACAGCGACAGGCCGCCCGTGCCGTTGGGCAGGGAGCCGTCCGCGAGCGGGATCTTGGCCAGCACCAGGTGGACGATGTTCTCGCTGATGTCCTGATCACCGCCCGAGATCCACATCTTGTTGCCTGACAGGCGATAGCGCGGCCCCAGATGGTCTTCGCCGTCAGCCACGGCCTTGGTGCGGACATCGGCCAGGTTCGATCCCGCCTGGGGTTCCGACAGGCACATGGTGCCGAACCAGCGCCCGGCGATTTCAGGCAGGGCGAAGGTCTCGACCTGCGCCGCCGATCCGAAGGTGGCGATGAGACGCGCATTGGCCGTGGTCAGCATCGGATAGGCGGAGGTGGCGATATTGGCGGCGGCGAAGAAGGAGAAGGACGCCATGCTGGCCAGGAAGGGCAGGCCCAGACCGCCCAGGTCTTCGCTGAAGCCGGCGGCGAACAGGCCGAGCTCGGCATATTGATCCAGCGCCGGCTTGATCGCCGGTAGGGTCACGACCTGCCCGTTTTCGAGCCGGGGCTCGATCTCGTCGGACGCCTTGTAGTGGGGGAGGAACAGGTCGGCGGCGAGGGCTTCGGACAGGTCGAGCACGGCGTCGACGCTTTCGCGGCTATGGTCGGCGAAGGCGGGGGTGGCGAACAGGGTCTCCATTTTCAGCCAGTCGTGCAGCATGAAGTCGAGGTCGCGACGAACGATCAGGGGGTGGGTCATGCGCTCAGGTCTCCGAAGGCGTCGTCGCGGCTGGGGCCCCGATCACATTTCTCGAGGCGGGATGGTCCTGTGTGATGCGGATGGGCACGGAACACTCTCGCCAGGGTTTTGTGGAAGCGGCGGCGTCTGATACCCTATTGTTGGATTGTTGGACAAAGAGAGTCTAGGTGCCAAATCAACTGAAGCGTCTGACGATCCCTCGCGCCTATGAGGCAGTGCATCGGGCGCTGCAGGAAGAAATTCTGAGCGGTCGGATCGCGACCGGCGCGCCGCTCCCGACCGAAACCGAACTGGCGGAGCAGTTCGGCGTCACGCGACACACCGTGCGCGAGGGGATGCGGGCGCTGGAGCAGAGCGGGTTGGTCCGGCGCGAAGCAGGGCGCCGCCTGCACGCGGCCCTGCCGCATCATGAGGAACTGGCGCCGCGCGGGTCGCGCGCCCTGTTGATGCAGGGGGTGACGTTTCGCGAGCTATGGGAGGTCGCCTTGAGGCTGGAGGTCTGCGCCGCAGAGCTGGTGGCGCCGGTCATCGATGACGCCCTGATCGAGAGCCTGGAGGCCAATTTGCGAGCCATGGAGGCGGCGATGGCGGAGGGGCGATCAATCATCGCCCTGGACGTGGCCTTCCACGCCCTGATCGCCGAGGCGACGGGCAATCGGGTGCTGCTGATGTCGCGCGAACCTGTTTCCCTGCTCTTCTATCCCTCGCTCGAAAAACTGTTCAGCCATCCTGCGACGGGTGATCAATCGCCTGGGCGTGTGGTGGAGGCGCACCGGGAGATCGTTCGGGCGATGCGCGCCAGGGACGCTCAGGCCGTGCGCGATTGGATGGAGCGGCACATCATGGACTTCCGCCGGGGCTATGACCTGGCTGGCATCGAACTGGATCGCCCCGTGGACACCAGGATCGAGCGTGCATAGGCGGGCCGTTCAGCGCAGACGGGCGATTTCCGCCGCGATCCGCTCGGGCGCGATCTCGCCCATGTGGGCCTTGGCCAGTCGCCCGTCGGCGTGAAGGAACAGCGTCACGGGGATGCCGACCGTGCGATAGTGGCGCTGCGTCGCCATGGTCGGGTCTAGCAGCAGATGGTTGAAGCTCAGGCTCTCGCTGCCGAGGAAGGCGCGCACCTTGTCGGAGTCCTCGCCCTGATTGATCAGGAGGAAGCGCACCTCGGGATGATCGCGCTCGGCCTGGGCTAGGGCGGGCATTTCGCGGCGGCAGGGGGCGCACCACGTGGCCCACAGGTTGATCACGGTCGGTCGTCCGTTGCTGGTTGCCAGGTCAACCGGCGGCCCGTCCAGCGCGGCCAAGGTCAGGGGCGGCGGGGGCAGGGGCTCGCTGGCGGCGGCCAGATGATGCGCGGTGGCCCAGGCCAGGGCGGCGGCGGCCAGCGGCGCAATCGCCCAGGCCCGCTCGCGCCGGGTCTGTAACAGGAAGATCAGGGACAAGGCGACCACGGGCAGGAGCCAGAGCCAGTCGAACCCGCCCTGCCAGACGGCCAAGGCACGCAGCGGGTCGTCGTTGAAATAGGTCCAATGGCCGATGACGTGGGCCAGGCGCGCGGCGGCCAAGCCGCCGAGAACGACGACGGTGCTCCACAGGTTGAAGCGGGGGCTGACGCGGCTGGCCAGCAGACCGGTTCCGATCAGGAAGACAAAGACGCCCGCCAGGAGGGCGAAGCGCTCGCCTGATAGCACCAGGGGGCCAAGAGTGATCGCGTCCATGAGGCTCCCTGTTTTGACCAGCCGCAGTTGGGGCCGCCGCGTCGCCCGCTCCCTAGTCCCGGATGAAGTGCGGCAGGAAGCGCGAGGTGTTGCGGGTGACCAGGCTGACGTCCTCGCGCAGGCTCATGCCCGCCGCCTCGTCGCCGACCACCCAGGAACCGACGATGACGTGGTTGCCGTCAAAGCTAGGCGGGTTGCAAAGGGCCTGACGAATCCAACGCCCGCCGCCATAGCCGCCGTCGATGACCTCGGCGGCGCTGCGGCCCTGTTCGACCAGTTCGACGTTGGCGCCTTCGCGCGAAAACAAGGGCTTGCGGACGTAGGACGAGCCCAGCGCAGCATGGACCGGATCATCCTCGAAATAGGCCTCGAGCAGGTTGGGGTGTCCCGCGTGGCGTTCCCACAACAGGGGCAGGATGCCCTTGTTGGACAGGATGCTCTTCCACGCCGGTTCCAGCACCGTCACGCCTGCTGTCGGCAGCGGTGCAGCGTAGTCGTCGCGCAGCATCTGCTCCCACGGATAGAGCTTGAACATGGCCTGGATCAGCCAGTTCTCGTGGTCGACAAACTGGCCGTCGGCGTTGAGGCCGATCTGGTCGATGGCGACGAACTGCGGGTCCAGCCCGGCCTGCTGGGCGAGGTCCTCGAGGAAACGCACGGTCTGGCGGTCCTCGACGAAGTCGGCGTCCGAGCTGAAATGCACGAAGCCGCCGTTGGGGAAGATGGCCCGGAACCGGTCGACCAACTTCTCGTGCAGGCTGTTGAACTGGTCGACGTCGGCGGGCAGGACGCCGGCCTTGATCTGATCCTCCAGCCACAGCCACTGGAAGACCGCTGTCTCATAGATGCTGGTCGGGGTGTCGGCGTTGTACTCATAGAGCTTGGCCGGACCCGTGCCGTCATAGGCGAAGTCGAAGCGGCCGTAGAGCGACGGATCGCCCCGGTTCCAGCTGTCGGCCACGTAGTCCCGCATGGGCTCGGGGATGTCGAGTTGTTCCATCAACCGCTCGGACTGGACCGCCTCGGCGACCAGATCCAGGCACATGGCGTGCAGTTCCTCGGTCGGCGCTTCGATCCCGTCCTCGACCTCGGCCATGGTGAAGGCGTAGGCGGCGGTTTCGTCCCAATAGAGCTCGCCGCCGGTGTGACGCCAGGTGAAGCCCAGGCTGTCGGCCTGAGCATCCCAGTCGGGACGAGGATCAAGGCGCAGACGCTGCATGGATCAGGCCGGGTCCTTGTCGGGCGTGGCTTGACCAATGCGCGGGGTGACGATGGTCACGTCCTTCTGGGTCAGGCGGGCCAGGACGTCGTCGGCGGACGAGTGACCGGGCAGGATGCCGGCGTCGCGCAGCTTGGCGTCCAGATCGGCGCCGGTGCGGCGGTCTTCCAGGGCCTGGTTCTCGCGCAGCTTTTCTTCCTGCACGGCCTGGCGTTGCTTGATGCGTTGCAGGCTGTCGGCGGCCGAGCCGATGCGCGACTGGGCGCCGGCCGAGTTCAGGGCGACCGAGGTCTGGGCGCGCTGGACGGACTCGTTGACCTTGACGATGTCGATCTCGCGACGGAGCGTCTCGATCTTCTGGTCGGTCGCAGTGATGGCCGTGCGCAGGCGCGTTTCGGCTGTCTTCATATCCTCGATCAGCGGGCCGCGGGTCGAGATCTCGACTTCCAGTTCGGCGATGCGGACGGCGACTTCGCGCGCCAGATCGGTCTTGCCCTGACCCAGGGCCGAGCGAGCCGAGTTCTCGTACTTGCCGATCTGCTCGTGGAAGCTGGCCATTTCGTTCTCGGCCATGCGGCGGCGCGCCACCAGGCCGGCCAGGTCGTCGCGCGCCTTGCCCTGGGCGTTGTCGGCGTCGCGGATTTCCTGATCGAGGATCTTCAGGGCATTGGCGTCGACGACGCCTTGCGCCGCGTCATGGGCTGTGCCGCGGAACAGGGCGGAGAGTTTTCTGAGCATGGACATGGTCGGGTTTCCGGATCAGGCGGCGTCGGCGCCGAAGGTTTCACGCAGTTCGGTGGCGTCGATGGCGTTTTCCGCCAGGGTGCGCAACTCGATCAGGATGGTTTGCAGCGTCGTCTTGCACGACAGCTCGCCCATCAGCTCATAGACGTCTTCGCCGCCGACATTGGTGATGGCGAAGTTCGACAGGGGCACCACGCGCTGGGCCTTCAGCAGGAACTCGTTGAAGGCGTGGCGGTCGGCCTGTTCGGCCACCGGCCACAGCAGCACCGAACAGACGATCTGGGCGCCGCCGACGCTGAGATAGACCGGCAGGTCGCCGTATTCGTGCATGGTCGCCAGCAGCACCGGGTCGGCGCCTTCCAGTACGCGCAGGGTCATCTCGCCGTCGCGGACCAGAGGCGAGCCGTCCAGCGCCGTCTTGATGGCCGGCACGGTCCAGGGGGTTTCGATCACGGCGTCCATGTGGTGGTCGTCTCCAGAAGTGATGGGATCAGAAGTGGGGCGGCGCGCTCCGCCGGCAAGGTGACGGCCGGCAAGATGGGGGCCGCGCGTGGAATCGGTGAGGATGGCGCGGACGGCGGCCTTCACGTCATCACGTGCGGCCTCGGGCACCCAGAGCTCCAGCTTGACCAGGCCCGCCTCGCGGCGCGCCTGTCGCCACGCACGGATGCGTTCGGTCGCGGCGGAGGGAGGGGCGGGGGGCTTGGTCATGTTTCATGTAACGCGTAACATGAACGCTTGACATCGGGCAATGCAGGACTGAATTTCAGACCATGACCCGCATCATTCGGTCGCACCGCCTCTGTTCGCTCGCAGTCGGCCTGCGGCAGGCCTAGATAGTCGCCCATGTTCAAGAAGCTTTTCGGACAGTCGGACAAGACCGCGCCCGCCTCGCAACTGGCGATGGTGCGCAACATCACCGTGGGTCGCACGGTGGCGCTGGACCCGCTGGCCTGGCGGCGGCTGGGCGACGAGACGCATTTCACGCTGGACCGCGACGTTCTGGACATCACCGCGCAAGGGTTGGTGTCGCTGGACGGCGGGCAATACGTCCACCGTTTCTACACTGACGACCATGTCATGCTTCAGGCCATGAGCGATGACGCGGCGGGGTCGGAAAGCTACGACTTCAGCCTGTTCATCCCCTGGACCTCGGCCTATCCGCCGAATGAGCGCGAACGCCGCATCTGGCGCGACCGCCTGTCGGCGCCGGTGTTTCATGGCGCGGCCGAGGACCTGCCCGACTATCCGCGCTTCTGGTTCTCGGAAAGCGACGCCATCCAGCCGCCCGTGACCCTGTGGGAGACCATCTGGGACGACCGTGCGGCGACCACGCCCTATGCTAGGATCTTTCAGACCTGCATGCTGTACGGCCGCGATCTGGCGGGCGGCCGCGAACTGATGATCGCCCTGGAGCAGCAGCCTGAGGGCGGCGAGACGACGCACGAAATCATGATCGGCATTCCGCTGGAAATGGCCGAGTTCCGCGCCTGACGGCGCCAGGGGAGAAGCACGATGTTTGACTGGTTCGGATTTCAGCAAGGGGCGATCGCCTTCCTGATCGCCTTCGCCATGGCCGGGGTTTTCACCCTGGCGTTCAAGCTGATCTACCAGTGGGTTACGCCTTATCATGAGCATACGCTGATCCGGGAAGGCAACACCGCCGCCGCCATTGCGCTGGGGGGCGCCCTGATCGGCTATGTCCTACCCCTGGCCTCGGCTCTGTCGCACACCGTCAGCCTGATGGAGTTCGCCGCCTGGGCCCTGCTGGCCGGTGTCATCCAGATCCTGGTCTTCGTCACCATCAGCCGCCTGGCGTTTCGCAACCTGGTGGTCCGCATCGAGGCGGGCGAGATCGCGGCGGCGGTCTATCTGGCCGCCATCTCCATCTGCGTCGGGCTGCTGAACGCCGCCTGCATGACGGCGTGACCGCGATGACCAAGGAAACGCCGCCCGAAACCAAGACCATGCGCAAGCTGAAGCGCTCGCGCGTCCTGCATGTCAGCAGCCTGATGGCCACCGCCAGCTTCTCGCTGGCCGCCTGCGGCGCGCCTCAGGTCGCCGCGCCCGAGCCCGAGCCGGTTCAGGCCTATACTTCGCTGGAGGAATGCCGCGTCGCCAACGACATCTCGGACGCCGAGTGCGATGCGGCCCAGGCCGCCGCCCAGAAGGCCGCCGCTGAAACGGCGCCGCGCTACGCCACCCAGTCTGAATGCGAGGGCCAGTGGGGGCCGTCTCAGTGCCAGCCCAATCAGAGCGGCGGCGGCTCCTTCTTCACCCCGTTGCTGACGGGCTTCATCGTCGGCCAGATGCTGAACGGCGGCGGCTATCGCGGCGGCGGACCGCTGTATCGCGACCGGGACGGCCGCTATTCCAACGGCTACGGCGGCGGCTACACCTATCGCGACTATCGCACGGGCAAGACCCTGACCAACGGCCGCGAACACGGTGACGTGGCGCGTCAGGCTCCCAGTCGGGTGCAGAGCCGCACCACGGTCGTCTCGCGCGGCGGTTTCGGCGGCGGCGGACGCGGCTACGGCGGCTAAGGCCCCCGCATCTCCTTTGCTCCATAAAAAAAGGCGCCGGCGATCAGATCGCCGGCGCCGAAGTCATCGCTCAGGAGCGCGATGTGTCGGGTGTCAGAACTTGTAGCGGGCGCCCACGAAGACCTGGCGGCCGGTGTGGTGATAGACGTAGGTGCTGTCGCGCACGCCATCGAGTTCGCTGTGGTTCTGGCGATTGGCCTCGTCGGTCAGGTTGATGCCTTCGATCGACAGGGCCAGCTTTTCCGTGACGTTGAATGAGGCCGAGGCGTCGATGCTGAGCGTCTCGGTCTTGCCGGTGACGGCGATGCCGCGCGTGCCGCCGTTGGCCGCCGGAACCTGCTGATAATAGGTGTCGCGATAGGCGGCCGAGACGCGAGCGTTGAAGCGACCATCGTCATAATAGAGCGTGGCGTTCCAGGCGTCCGGCGACAGGTTCACCAGATTGGCCGTGACATAGGCGTTGCAGGCCGCCGTCGTGCAGTAGTCGATCTCGGACTCGACGTGGGTGAAGTTGGCTTGCACGCCCAGGTTCGAGAAGGCGCCCGGAAGGAAGGTGAAGGGCTGCTGGTAGCTGATCTCGAAGCCCGTTAACGGGCCGCCCGGCGTGTTGGTGGGCGTGCTGAAGGTATATTCGTCGCCGGCCGGGCGGTCGGGCGCGGCGGGGAAGGCTTCGGGGTTCATCGCCGTCAGTTCGGCGTAGGTCATCTTTTGCTGGGTCGTCTGCACATAGGTCGAGATGTCCTTGTAGAAGACGGCGAAGGACAGCAGGGACTCAGGGGCGAAATACCATTCCAGCGAGAGATCGAAGGTGTCCGCGCGATACGGGTCCAGGTTGACGTTGCCCAGCGACGCCGTGCGGTTGGCGGCGTTTGGCGCGCTCAGCGACAGGGTCGGCACCAGGCTGGTCACCGGCGGGCGGGACATGACGCGGGCCGCGCCGAAGCGGACCATGACGTTCTCGATCGGCTCGACCGAGATGTTCAGCGAGGGCAGGATGTCGTCATAGTTGTTGGCGCCGGTGACGCGCGTGGTCACGCCGTTCAGGGCGGAATAGCCCGCGGCCTCGACCTCGGTGTTGACCCAGCGCGCGCCGAAGTTGCCGCGCACCGGCATGCCGGCCCATTCGGTGTTCCAGTCCAATTGCGCCCACAGGCCCGTGTCCTTCTCGGTCACGTCGCGCCAGTTGCCCAGGGCGGTCGAGCCGTTCTCGAGGCCCAGCAGGCGGAAGTCGCCGCCGGCCACGCCCGTGTCGCACAGGCAATCCGCGCCATAGGCCTTCATGATCGCGTCGAGGTTGGGCGAGATCCAGGCCGTGGCCGACCCCGAGGGCAGGTCCAGGTTCTTGCCGAAGCCTTCCAGCAGGTAGGTCAGGTCGCCGATGGACGTCCCGGCCGGCATGGCGGGGGCGGCGTTGGTCTGGCGCGCGTAGCCGGAGCCTTCGGACTGATATTCCTTGTAGCTGGCGCCGACCTTGAAGGTCATGCGGTCGTCGATGTCGAATTCGAAACCGCCCTCGAAGGTGGTGTAGGTGTTGGATTGCTCGCTCGACAGGATGCGCAGTTCTGACTGCGGGGCCACGCCGCCGGGAGCCGGACCTGTAATGGTCCACTGGTTCGCGTCGGTGACGTCGAAGCCATAGATGATCTTGGGCAGGTCGCGGTTTTCGCGGAAGTCGATCGACCAGCCGTCGCCGTTCTGGTGGTCGATGATGGCGTTGACCTGCAGCGGGTTGCCGAACTCGGACTTGGAGCGACCGGCCACGCCGCGGAAGCGCACGGTGTCCGAGAAGTCGTGTTCGACCTCCAGGGTGTATTGCGTGAACTCGCTCTTGAGGATGTCGAAGCGTTCCTCGGTGCGCATGTCCATGTCGTCGAGGCGCAGATAGACCAGTTCGCCGGTGTTGGGGTCGGCGATGGCTTCGACGATGTCGACCTGGGGCTTGCCGCCCTGGCTGGCGTTGCGGCTCAGCGACCAGGCTTCGAGGAAGTTCTCTTTCCGGGTAGAGTCGAGCTTGGAATAGAGACCGTCCAGGCTGATCGTGGTCGCGTCCGACGGGCGCCATTGCAGCGACAGGGTCGCGCCGATGCGCTCCTGTTCATGGCTCAGTCGGCCATAGCGAGGGATGCGCGGGTGGAACAGGCCGCCGGCGGCATCCTTGCCGCCGGGCAGGGCGTCGGGATTCTGGAAGCCGTTGTCGCCGCTGGCGGGGCCCCAGCGGACGGAGCTGAAGCCTTCTTCGATCGAGCTCTTGTCGCTGTAGGCCAGCGACAGCAGGGCGCCGAACTTGCCGTCCATCCAGGTGTTGGAGATCAGGCCGGCGAAGCGCGGGCTCCATTGCTCCGACAGATCGTTATAGCCGCCCTGCGCCGAGGCGACGGCGGTGAAGCCGGGATAGTCGAATGGACGCGCGGTGCGCAGATCGACCGTCGCGCCCAGCGAACCTTCCTCGACCTCGGCCGAGGCGGTCTTGCGAACGGTGATGTTGTTGAACAGCTCTGAGGCGAAGACGTTGAAGTCGAAGCCGCGCCCACGGTTCACGCCGCCGGAGGAGTCGGTCGCGCCGGTCGTGGCCTGGGCCTCGATGCCGTTGATGCGGGTGCGGGTGAACTCCGAGCTCAGGCCGCGCACGGTGATCGAGCGACCCTCGCCAGCGTCGCGGTCGATAGACACGCCGGGGATGCGCTGAATGGATTCGGCCAGGTTGGTGTCGGGGAAGTCGGCGATGTCCTCGGCCGAGATGGCGTCGACCACGCCGGCTTCGCGGCGCTTGATGTTCAGGGCGTTCTGCAGGCTGGCGCGGAAGCCGGTGACGACAATCTCATCGACGGTGGTGGCTTCCTGCTCGGAGGCGGCTTCGGCGTCCTGAGCCTGGGCGGCGCCGGCCGCCAGGGCGAGGGTGAGGGCGCCCAGCGAGGCGCCAAGGGTCAGCGCATAACGCGCACGGGTAGCGTGTTGGGTCATCTGTGTCCTCCTCCCAGTTAGGCCTTTCGGGGATCGTGCGTCCCCGTTCCAGCCGCCGCGATCGCGGGAACCGGTGTCATTTGGCGTTTGTCAGCCTGTGCCACCGGTGTCATATAAAGCTACGCACAGTTTTCAGCGTGTGGCAAGACAATGGCGAACGCCGTTTCCGTCAATGTCGCAGGCCGAGGCTGCGCCAGCGAAAAACCAACTGATCGACCGCAGCAGATGGTCGGCGAACAGGGAGACGACCATGCCGCTGCTGACAGCCGCGACCGCTACATCGGTCGAATCGCCGTGCGTCCGACTGTTGTTTCCGACCGCCTGATTCCTTGCTTCGAGTTCCTGCATGACCCAGCCGCTTCGCCTGAATCCTGATCGCCTGTTTCCGGCAGATGCCGATACCCGAGCGGTGGCGCGTCGCCTCTATGCCGAGGTGAAGGCGCTGCCGATCATCAGCCCGCACGGCCACACGGACCCCAGCTGGTTCGCCGGCAATGAGAACTTCGCCAACCCGGCCGAGTTGCTGATCACGCCTGATCACTACGTCTTCCGCATGCTGCATTCGCAGGGGATGGCGATGGAGGACCTGGGGGTGCCGCGCGCCGACGGCGGGCCGGTCGAAACCGATCCGCGCAAGATCTGGCGCCGCTTCGCCGAGAACTATCACCTGTTCCGGGGCACGCCGTCGCGCATGTGGCACGACTGGGTCTATGCCGAGGCCTTCGGCATCGATGTCCGTCTGTCGGCCGAGACGGCGGACCACTACTACGACGTCATCGACGCGGCGCTGAAGACCGAGGCCTTCAAGCCGCGCGCCCTGTTCGACCGTTACAACATCGAGGTGCTGACCACGACCGAAAGCCCGCTCAATACGCTGGAGCATCACAAGGTCATCAAGGCTTCGGGCTGGAAGGGCAGGGTGCTGACCGCCTATCGTCCCGACCCGGTGCTGGACCCGGACTATGAAGGCTTCCGCGACAATCTGAAGGTTCTGGCCGAACAGACCGGCCGCGATACGATGTCGTGGGAGGGCTATCTGCAGGCGCTGCGCGACCGCCGGGCCTTCTTCATCGAAATGGGCGCCACCTCGACCGACCACGGCCACCCGACCGCCTTCACCGCCGACCTGTCGAAGTCCGACGCCGAGGCCCTGTTCAAGCGGGTGTCGACCGCCCCGGCCAGCGCCGTCGACGCCGAGCTGTTCCGTGGCCAGATGCTGACCGAGATGGCCGCCATGTCGGTCGAGGATGGCCTGGTGATGCAGTTGCACCCGGGTTCATTCCGCAACCACTCGGCCACGGTGTTCAACCGCTTCGGTCGGGACAAGGGCTGCGATATCCCGACCCAGACGGACTATGTCCGGGCGCTGAAGCCGCTGCTGGACCGCTTCGGTTCGGACACCCGCCTGACCCTGATCCTGTTTACCCTGGACGAGACCTCCTACAGCCGCGAACTGGCCCCGCTGGCCGGCCACTATCCGGCGCTGAAGCTGGGGCCGAGCTGGTGGTTCCACGACAGCCCCGAGGGCATGCGTCGCTTCCGCGAACAGGCGACCGAGACGGCGGGCTTCTACAATACCGTGGGCTTCAACGACGACACGCGGGCCTTCCTGTCGATCCCGGCGCGGCACGACGTGGCGCGGCGGATGGACTGCGGCTTCCTGGCCAAGCTGGTGGTCGAGCACCGGATGGAAGAGGACGAGGCCCACGAACTGGCCCACGCCCTGACCTATGGCCTGGTCAAGGCGGCCTACAAGCTGTGAGCCGCCTCAATGATGCGGCCCTGAAGGGCCTGCCTGCCGAAGTCGCCCGCCCAGCTTATGACCGCGCTCAGGTGAAGACCGGCGTGGTTCATTTGGGCATCGGCGCCTTCCATCGCGCCCACCAGGCGGTGGTGTTCGACGACGCCCTGGCCAGCGGGGATCTGCGCTGGGGCGTGTTGGGGGCCTCGCTGAGGTCGCCCGGCGTGCGCGCCCAGCTGAACCCGCAGGACGGGCTCTACACCCTGGTCGTTCGCGACGGGGCGAATGAGCATCTGCGGGTGATCGGCGCGGGTCGTGGCGTGCTGGTGGGGCCGGAAGACCCCGCCGCCCTGGTGGCGGCCATGGCCGGGGCCGAGGTCCACATCGTCACCCTGACGGTCACCGAGAAGGGCTATCGCCTCGACCCGGCGACGGGCGACCTCTTGCTCGACGACCCTGACGTGGCCGCTGATCTGGCCGACATCGCAGCGCCCCGCACGGCGCCGGGCTATATTGTGGCGGCCTTGCAGGCGAGGAAGGCGGCGGGGCAGAAGCCCTTTACCGTCATCAGTTGCGACAACCTTCCGCTCAACGGCCAGCGCATCCGGGCTGGGGTGCTGGCCATGGCGCGCCGCATCGATCCGTCCCTGGCCGAGTGGATCGAGGCCGAGGGCGCCTTCCCCCAGACCATGATCGACCGGATCGTGCCGGCGACCATTCCTGACGACATCACCCGCCTGACCGCGCGTCTCGGCGTCGAGGATCAGGGCATGGTCAAGGCCGAGCCCTTTACCCAGTGGGTGATCCAGGACTGGTTCGCGGGCGAGCGGCCCGACTTCGCGGCCTTCGGGGTTCAGTTGACCGATGCGGTGGAGCCTTGGGAGGACGCCAAGCTGCGCCTGCTGAACGGGGCCCATTCGGCGGTAGCCTATCTGGGCGCTCTGTCGGGTTATGAGCATGTGCACGAGGCTGTGGCTGTGCCCGCGTTCAGGGCCTTTATCGAGGCCCTGTGGGACGAGGCGCAGGCGACGCTTAATCCGCCGCCGGGGCTGGATGTGGCGGCCTATCGCGACGAGCTGATGGCCCGCTTCTCCAACTCGGCCCTGATGCACCGAACGCGTCAGATCGCCATGGACGGGTCGCAGAAGCTGCCGCAGCGGCTGCTGGCCGGGATGGCGGAGCGGCTGGCGGCCGGGCAGGGGGTCGAGGCCATGGCCCTGGGCGTCGCCGCCTGGATGCGCTGGCAGGAGGGCGTGACCGAGAGCGGTGAGACCGTGGTGGTCGACGACCCTCTGGCGACGCGCACAGCCGAGCTGATCGCGGCGTCGGAGAATGACGAGGCCGAGGTCCGCGCCCTGCTGACCCTGTCGGCGGTCTTCCCGGCGTCGCTGGCGAACGACCGGCGCTTCGTCGAGGCGGTCACCGGCGCTTTCCTGTCCTTGAGAGAGAACGGCGCGGTCGAGGCCGCTCGCCGGGTGACGGAGTAGATCATGAGCCGCGTTCTGACCCTGAACCCCGCAGACGATGTGGCCATCGCCCTGGACGAAATCGCCGTCGGCGAGGCGCCGGAAGGTCTGGACGCGCCCGCGCGCGCCGACATCGCCACCGGGCACAAGATCGCTCGGCGCGCGGTGGAGGCGGGCGGGCTGGTGCGCCGCTATGGCCAGGTCATCGGCCGGGCCAAGGCGGCTATCGCGGTCGGCGATCATGTCCATGTCCACAACCTGGCCATGGCCGAGGATGGGCGCGAGGCCGAGGTGGGGGCGGACGTTCACCCGCCCGAAGCCCTGTCCGGCGCGACCTTCAACGGCATCGTCCGCGCGGACGGTCGGGTGGGCACGCGGAACTATATCGGCGTCCTGACCAGCGTGAACTGCTCGGCCACGGTGGCGCGGCGCATCGCCGACGCCTTCCCCGACGCCGGTCTGCCCAAGGGCGTGGACGGGGTGGTGGCCTTTACCCATCAGGGCGGTTGCGGCGGGTCTTCGTTGAGCAGCGACACGACCCTGCTGCAACGAACGCTGGCGGGATACGCCCGGCATCCGAACTTCCATTCCATCCTGATCGTCGGTCTGGGCTGCGAGGCCAATCAGATCCCGGCCTGGCTGGCTAATGAGGGGCTGGAAGCGGGGCCGACCTTGCGCGCCCTGACCATTCAGGAGGCCGGCGGCACCGCCCGCGCCATCGAGGCGGGGATCGAGGTGGTGCGCGAGCTGGTGGCCGAGGCCGCCAAGGTTGAGCGTCAGCCGGTGTCGGCCTCGCACCTGACGGTGGGTCTGCAATGCGGCGGGTCGGACGGGTGGTCGGGCGTGACGGCCAATCCGGCGCTGGGGGCGGCGGTGGACCTGCTGGTCGCCCACGGCGGCTCGGCCATGCTGTCGGAGACGCCCGAGATCTGGGGGGCGGAACACCTGCTGCTGCGCCGTGCGGCGTCGCCGGAGGTGGCGGATCGGCTGAACGCGCGTCTGGAGTGGTGGCGGGCCTATGCCGACAAGCACGGCATGGAGCTGAACAACAACCCATCGCCGGGCAATCTGAAGGGCGGCCTGACCACCATCCTTGAGAAGTCTCTGGGCGCGGTGGCCAAGTCCGGTTCGACCCCGCTGAACGACGTGATCGGCTATGCCGAGCCGCTGAAGACCCAGGGGCTGAGCTTCATGGATAGCCCGGGCTACGACCCCTGCTCGGCGACGGGCCAGATCGCTTCGGGCGCCAATCTGATCGTCTTCACCACGGGGCGGGGCTCGGTCTTCGGGGCCAAGCCCGCGCCGTCGATCAAGGTCGCCTCCAACGCCAAACTGGCCAGCTGGATGGACGAGGACATGGACATCGACGCCTCGCCGGTGCTGACCGGCACGTCGATGCAGGATGTGGGGCAGGCCATCTTTGAGCGGATGCTGGCCGTGGCGTCGGGCGAGCGGTCCAAATCCGAAGCGCTCGGTATAGGCGACAACGAGTTCGTGCCCTGGCAGGTCGGCGCCTATCTCTAGGCGCCGACCTCGAAGGCTTGGCGGGCGTCAGCCCTCCAGAGTCTCGATCAGTTCACCCATGTTGCGGATGAAGACCTGGGTCGAGACGCACTCGACCGGATAGTCGGTGTTGTAGGGCGAGGTGTCCCACAGGTCGCCGACGCGGGTGGTCTGATACTCGCCGCCCGTCACCGCCGCCGGGGCCTCGCCGATATAGGGGTTCGACGTCGTGGTCATGGGCGAGGGCCAATAGCCGCGCGCGTTGAGCCCCGCGACCAGTTCGGCGGCGCGGCCCGGCGCGGGCCTGGCCAGCCGCCGCGCGTCCGATGACATGTCCCAGACGTCCACGTCCTGAAGGGTGAAATACTTCGGCAGCTTCAGCGTGCCCGCGCGGGCCTTCAGCGGCGAGTTGCGGCTGACCTCTTCGGGCGACTGGGCGGCCAGTTCCTCGTACTCGCGGCGCAGGGCGGCGGTGTCGACGTTGCGGAACGAGCCGTAGTGGACGATCAGATTGTTGGGGTTCGTGTCGGCGTAATACTGGCCGTTGGTGATGTTGGACCCCTTGCGGTGGATATAGACTGGGGTGTTCGAACCTTCGAGGATGAAGGTCGGATGGGTGCGGCCCGGCGCGATCAGGTTCTGCGGCGTCTTGACCTGATCCAGCCAGTCCAGGGCCTCGGGCAGGCGGGCCAGGTATTTGCGGTCGCCGGTCAGGCGATAGAAGCCCAACATTGACTTGATATTGGCGCCCGTGGTGTGGGTGGCGAAGGCCTGGGGCTCGATGGTGCGGGCGCCGGCGGGCTTCAGCGTGTCCGGGAAGTGCTGTAGGCCCCAGGCCGGCTGCGGCATGGGCTGCTGGGTCTTCACATAGATGTCCATGCCACGATGGATGGCGTCGAGCAGGCGTGGGTCGCCACGACCGTTCACCGCCAGACCCTGATAGGCGTAGAGCAGGAACTCCAGGTTCTCGCCGGCCACATCGTCGTTGAAGGTGATGTAGGGGGTGTAGTCCGCGTGGCCGTGGACGCCGCCGTTCTGGACGAAGGGATAGCGCTGGGGCCAGCCGCCGTTGGCGTACTGGGCGTCGAGGACGAACTGGATCGCCTTGTCCAGCGGGGCGCGATACTGGCGCTCGCGCTTCTCCAGATAGACCCGCAGCAGCAGTTGCGAGGCCTCGGCCGTGCCTGCGTCGTCGAAGGTGGCATTGCCGTAGTAGCGGTGGAATTCCTCCATCCGCCAGGCGTTCTTGCCATAGGTGGCGTACCAGCGCTTGAGCGCCTCTTCGCCCGCCGTGTCGATGACGTAGTTCCAGCCGCCCGCCGGATGCTGGCCGCGCACCAGGGCGTCGGTGGCGGACTTGGCGGCCTCGTAGAACTGCTCGTCGCCGGTGGCGTGGTAGGCGTCCAGATAGAGGTGGCCGACGGTGGCCGTGCCGGGCGGCTGGACCCAGATCATGGTCGGCGAGGCTTCCAGTTCGCCCCAGCGGCGCGAGAAGTCGGGCAGGACGTTCCAGACATAGCCGCCCTCGACCGCGGCCTCGTCGGTCATGAACCGGGCGGCGCGTTTCATCGCGGCCAGAACGGCGGCGCGGTCTGGCGCCGCCTGCATGACCGTCTTGGCCAGGGCTGGGGCGGAGGCGGCCGTGAAGGTCGCGGCGGCGCCGGCGGCCAGCAGGGCGCGGCGGTTCATGAGCGTCATGGTGTCTTCCTCGGATGCGTCGCCTCGCAGCTCTGACGGCTGCTTGAGTTCAGCGAAGCTAATCACGATTGACACCGGTTTCCTAGTGCCGGTTTGCGACCAGGAAGACGTCGGTTTTCACGAATCCGTCAGCGGCGGATGTCGAACCCGCCGTCGCCCATGGCCGCGCGCACCTCGGCGGCGGTGAACAGGTTGAAGTCTCCGGGGACCGAGTGTTTCAGGCCTGCCGCCGCCAGTCCGAAGTCGAGCGATTCCTGATCGGACCAGCCGCTCCACAGACCGAACAGGACGCCGGACGCAAACGCGTCGCCGCCGCCGACCCGGTCCACCACGCCGGTCATATGGATGGCCTCGGCGCAGGTTTCGACCACTTCGCCATTCGGGCCGCGTGTCAGCATGACCGCCGACAGGGCCTGATCCGCCACGCTTTCCTGCACGCGCAGGGTGCAGGCGATGCGTTGCAGGCGGGGGAAGGCGTCAAAGGCGGCGGCGGCGGCCAGACGGCGTCGCACATGGGGATCGGCGTGGTCGAACCTGGTCTTCAGCACCAGGGCGAAGTCGCGGTCGTCGGCGAAGGCGACCTCGGCCCCGGCCAGCATCCTGCCGAGGGTGGCGGGCGGATCGCCGGCCCATTGTTCCCACAGCTTGCCGCGGAAGTTGCCGTCGTAGCTGATGCGGACGCCCTTGCGGACCGCGGCCTCGACCAGTTCCACCGCGGCGCGCGAGCCGTTGGGGCCGGTGGCGGGGGTGACGCCCGAGACGTGCAGCCACTCATAGCCGTCGAGCAGGGCGTCCCAGTCGAAGGCGTCGGCGACGCGCTCGACAAAGGCCGAACCGGTGCGGTCGTAGAGGACTTCGGAGGGGCGGCGCACCGCGCCCGGCGTCAGGAAATAGAGACCCATGCGGCCAGGGGCGAAGACGATGGGCGTGGTGTCCACGCCGTAGCGCCGCACCTCGTCGCGCGCGGCCTGACCCAGGGCGTTGTCGGACAGGACCGTGGCCATCGCCGCCGGCGCGCCGAAGCGGGCCAGGGCGACAGCGACATTGGCCTCTGCCCCGCCCGGACGCGCGGTCAGGGCAGGGGACTGCAGCAGCAGTTCGTTCTGGTTCGGACTGAACCGCAGCAGCATCTCGCCGAAGCAGAGAATCTTGCCGCCATTCTGGGGGCCTATGCTCGCGACGCGGTCGCTCGCGGCTTGAGGCCCGGTTGCTGCTTGCTGGTCTTGGCTCATGGTTTGAACGCTAGCGCGGGATCAGCGCGCCAGCCAGCCGCCGTCGACCGGCAGGGTGATGCCCTGCACATAGTCGCTGGCGCGGCTGGCCAGGAAGACGGCGGCGCCGCCGATGTCCGACGGGTCGCCCCAGCGGCCAGCGGGGATGCGGCCCAGGATCTCCTTGGAGCGCACCGGGTCGTCCTGCAGGGCCTGGGTGTTGTCCGTGGCGAAGTAGCCGGGGGCGATGGCGTTGGCGTTGATGCCATGCTTGGCCCACTCGTTGGCCATCAGCTTGGTCAGGCCCGCCACGCCGGATTTCGACGCGGTGTAGGACGGCACGCGGATGCCGCCCTGATAGGACAGCATGGAGGCGGTGTTGATGATCTTTCCGCCGCGTTGGTCGGCGATCATCCGCTTGGCCGTGGCCTGGCTGAGGAAGAAGAGGACCTTGAGGTTGACGTTCATGACGTCGTCCCAGTCCTGCTCCGAGAAGTCCACGGCGTCGGCGCGGCGGATGATGCCGGCGTTGTTCACCAGGATGTCGACGGGGCCGAGGGCGGCGGTCGCCTCGTCCAGGACGCGCTCGACCGGTTCGATCGAGGTCAGGTCGGCCTGGATGGAGACGGCCTTGCGGCCTTTGGCCAGCACCTTGCCGACCGTGTCGTCCGAGGCGCGGCGCGCGACCGAGGCGACATCGGCGCCCGCCGCGGCCAGGGCCAGGGCGATGCCCTGACCGATGCCCGTATTGCCGCCGGTGACCAGCGCGACCTTGCCGGTCAGATCAAAAGGATTGGCCATGCTTCGCGCCCCTTATTTCAGCTGACAGATGTCGAGCTTATCCATGTCTGTGTAGTCCAGGTTCTCGCCGCCCATGCCCCAGATGAAGGTATAGTTCGACGTCCCCGCGCCCATGTGGATCGACCACGGCGGGCAGATGACGGCCTCGCCGTCGGCGACGACGATGTTGCGTGACTTGTCCGGCTCTCCCATGAAGTGGAAGACGCGGTCGTCCTCGCCCAGGCCGAAGTAGAGGTAGGCTTCCGAGCGGCGGTCGTGAATGTGCGGCGGCATGGTGTTCCACACCGAGCCGGGCTTGAGCACCGTCACCCCCAGCAGCAGCTGACAGGACTTCACCTTGGCGGGGACGATATACTGATAGATGGTCCGCTCGTTGGACGTCTCCAGCGCGCCCATCTCCAGCGGCACGGCGTCGGCGATCGAGATCTTGGTCAGGTCGTGGCGCGTATGGGCCGGGGTGGCGACCAGATAGAATTTGGCGGGATTGGCCGCGTCCTTCGATGTGAACCAGACATCCACCGAGCCCATCGGCACATAGGCGCCGTCGCGGAAATCCAGTTCGAGCACTTCGCGGTCGACGGTGACCGTTCCGGCGCCGCCGACGTTGACGATGCCCAGTTCGCGGCCTTGCAGGAAGGGGGCGCCGGCCAGGGATTCCGGCACGGAATGGGTCGGCAGGGTCAGCGGGCTTTGTGTCGGGGTCGCGCCGCCCATGATCATCCGCTCGTGGTGCGAATAGTTCAGGCTGATCTTGCCCGGAACGAACAGGCCCTGGATCAGGTAGCGATCCCGCAGCTGCTGGTTCGTCGCGCCGTCCATCATGTCAGGATGGGTGGCCTGATAGACCTTGTCGTACATGGGATCGTACATGCGGGGCTCCCTGGGAACTCGCGGCGGATCTTGCGTCCGTCCTTCGGTGGACTAGGTAACCGGTGTCATATAAGGATGCAATCGCTTAGACCATAATCGCCGACATCCGTCCGGCATCGCTTCGTCTTGAGGACACGCCCATGAAGATCGCTCTCATCATCGAAAACAGCCAGGCCGCGAAGAGCGAAGTGGTCCATGCCGCCCTGACCGCCGTGGCCGAGCCCCTTGGCCATGAGGTCTTCCACTATGGGATGTACACGCCCGAGGATAAGGCCTCGCTGACCTATGTCATGAACGGGCTTCTGGCCGGCATCCTGCTGAACTCGGGCGCCGCCGATTTCGTCGTCACCGGCTGCGGCACGGGCATGGGCTCCATGCTGGCCGCCAACTCCATGCCGGGCGTCTTCTGCGGCCTGGTGATCGATCCCACCGACGCCTTCCTGTTCGGTCAGATCAACGACGGCAACGCCATCTCCATGCCCTACGCCAAGGGCTTCGGCTGGGCGGCCGAGCTGAACCTGCAGGACGTTTATCGCAAGCTGTTCGAGGGCGAGCGCGGTCTGGGCTATCCCAAGGAGCGCGCCGTGTTCATGGCCAAGAACCGCAGCATCCTGAAGGACCTGAAGGCCGTCACCTGCAACGACATGCTGACCGTCCTGAAATCCATGGACCAGGACCTGCTCAAGGCGACCGTGGCCGGTGAAAAGTTCCAGGAATACTTCTTCGCCAACGCCACCGACGAGGGCATTCGCGAGTATCTGAAGGGCGTTCTCAGCGCATAATTCGCGCTCGAAACGGCCATGAAAACAGGGCGGTCGGCGCGCAGGCGTCGACCGCCTTTGTCGTTGTAAGCGGGGTCAGTTTTCCAGGGGGGTGGCGGAGTGGCGCACGACCAGGGCGGGACGGACCTCGGGCTGCTCCAGCTTGGCCGGATCGACGCCGCGTGTCGGCGCCAGAAGCTTCTCGGCGGCCATCCGCCCCATGTCGCGAATGGGCAGGCGAACAGAGGTGAGGTTGGGCCAGGCCCGCGCCGCCATGGGCAGGTCATCAAAGCCCACGATGGAGAGGTCGCGCGGCAGCTCCATCCCGCGCTCGCGCGCCGCCTGCATGACGCCCAAGGCCATGTCGTCGTTCAGGGTGAAGATGGCGGTCGGCGGTTCGGGCAGGGAGAGCAGGGCATGGCCCGCCTCGACGCCGGATTCGTAGGTATAGGCGCCTTGCCGGTCGTATTCTGGCGGCAGGGCGATGCCGCGTTCGGCCAGGGCGTCGATGAAGCCCTGACCCCGGACGACCGAGGACCGGAACGAGGCCAGGCCGCGCACCAGGGCGATGCGGCGGTGGCCCAGGTCGGCCAGATGCTGGGCGGCTTCGGCGGCGCCGATCCAGTCGTTGGTCACGACCATATTCTGCGGTTCGTCCAGCGTCAGCGAGGCGATGCGGACATAGGGGCAGTCCAGTTCGCGCAGCAGCGCGATCACCGAATCATCTTCTGACACCGAGGGCGGCATGATGACGCCGAACAGGCGCTGACGCTCGATGAAGCCGCGAATGTCCTTGAGCAGGGTGGGGGAGTTGCGGCTGCACGGATGGACGACCAGTTCGAAGCCCGATCCCTTCAGTGCGTCGAGGATGCCCTGCTGCATGTTGACGACATAGGTGGGGCTAGGCTGATCGTAGATCATCCCGACCAGGAAGGACCGGCGAAAGGCCAGGCCGCGCGCCTGAGGGTCGGGAATGAAGCCCAACTCGTCGATGGCGGCCTGAACCCGCTCACGCGTGTCCTCGCGCACGAAGGGCGACTGGTTGATGACGCGCGAAACCGTCTTCTTGGAGACCTCGGCCACACGGGCGACGTCGTTGATGGTGGCGCGCTTGCCCGTCTTGGTCGGCCGCGAATCGTCTTCCGACAACAGCGTTCCCCTTCGTGTTCTTATTCTGCCTTAAGGCATAGCCCCGCTCGGCGTCGCGCGCCATGGGCTGTTTTAAACGCGGATTGACACCGGTTTCCTAACCCGACCATTATCTGGCGTTTTCCAATGGGGCGTCATTTGACCGACCAGATCATTTCTTCGGAGCGCCACGCATGACGGCGGCTCCCGTTCAGACGCCGGACGCCGATCAGGGCGTCGCCGAGACCTTCGTCAGCGCGCGCCTCGCCGCGCGCGCCGTGACGGACTATCCGGGCGAGAGGCCCGAGCAGATGGCGCGGTCCTACGCCATTCAGGACGCCGCCATCGCCCTTTACCCCGACCGGGTCGTCGGCTGGAAGGTCGGCGGCGTGCCTCCGGCGCAGCAGCCGGTGCTGGGCATCCACCGCCTGGCGGGCGCCATCTTCGCGGGCAACGTCTGGACCGCCGGCGAGGCGCCGACGCCTCTGCCGGCCATCGAGGGCGGTTTCGCCGCTGTTGAAGCCGAGTTCATCGCTCGCATCGGCGCCGATACGGACCCGGCCAAGACCGACTGGACCGTCGAAGAGGCCGCCGATCAGATCGACGCCGTCTTCCTCGGCGTGGAACTGGCGGGCAGCCCGCTGTCGGCCATCAACGACCTGGGCTCGGCGGTGGTCGCGTCCGACTTTGGCAACAACGGCGGTCTGGTGATCGGGCCGGAACTGACCGACTGGCGCGAGCGCATGGATGCGATCCAGGTCGAAACGGTCATCGACGGCGTCAGCGTCGGCAAGGGCGGCTCGCTGTCGCTGGCCGGGGGGGCGCTGGAATCGGTGCGCTTCCTGCTGGAGCACTGTGCGCGTTGGGGCCGTCCCCTGACCGCAGGGACGCTGGTTTCGACCGGCGCCGTGACCGGGGTTCACCGCATCTACGCCGGCAGTGAATCGACGTGCGTGTTTGAAGGCGTGGGAGAAATCCGCTGCACGGTCGTCAAGGCCGCGCCGCATCCGACGCAAGACTAGTATCAACATCAGCGCGAACCCGTCCGCCGTTCAGGGCGGTCAAGAAGACGGGGCGCGCGAGGAAACCAAGGGAATGGGTCTCGTACCATGAGTGACGCTTCGAAAGCCGCACCCGCCGGGGAGGGGCCGATCCGCGTGAAGGCTCCGCCGGCGGGCAAGTACCGCTGGATCGTGATGTGGCTGCTGTTCGCCGCCATGGTCATCAACTACGTCGATCGTCAGATGATCGGCTTCCTGAAGCCGACGCTGTCGACCGAGTTCGGCTGGTCCGAGACGGACTATGCGGACATCGTCTTCTGGTTCCAGGCGTCCTACGCTGTCTTCTACCTGATCTTCGGGCGGGTGATGGACAAGATCGGGGCGCGCTGGGGTCTGGGGATCGCCTTCCTGATCTGGCAGATCGGCCACATGATGCACGGCGCCGCGCGCGACCTGTCGCACTTCATCATGGCTCGGATGCTGCTGGGCGTCGGCGAGGCCGGCGGCTTCCCCGGCGGGATCAAGGCCGTGGCCGAGTGGTTCCCCAAGAAGGAACGCGCCTTCGCCACCGGCCTGTTCAACGCCGGCACCAATATCGGCGCCATCGTCACGCCCCTGGTCGTGCCGGTTCTGGTGCTCAGCTTCGGCTGGCAGATGGCCTTCGTCGTCACCGGTCTGCTGGGCCTGATCTGGCTGCCGATCTGGCTGCTGGTCTATCGCCGTCCGCGTGAAGTGAAGAAGCTGTCCTCGGCCGAGCTGGAATGGATCGAGCAGGACCCGGCTGACACCGTCGAGAAGATCGGCTGGAAGAAGCTGCTGACGGTCAAGGAAACCTGGGCCTATGCCGCCGGCAAGTTCCTGATCGATCCGATCTGGTGGATGTTCCTGTTCTGGCTGCCCGACTTCCTCGGCAAGAGCTACGGCCTTGACCTGAAGACCTTTGGTCCGCCGATCGTGGCCATCTATCTGCTGTCGGATGTCGGTTCGGTCGGCGGCGGCTGGCTGTCAGGGCGGTTCATGAAGATGGGTATGAGCCTGAACAAGGCGCGCAAGCTGACCATGCTGATCTGCGCCCTGTGCGCCGTGCCGGTGGCCTTCGCCGCCTTTGCCTCCAACCTGTGGGTGGCGGTGCTGATCATCGGTCTGGCGACCGCGGCGCACCAGGGCTTCTCGGCCAACCTCTACGCCTTCCCCGGCGACGTCTTCCCGCGCTCGGCGGTGGGCTCGGTCGTCGGCATCGGCGGGATGCTGGGTGGTATCGGCGGCATGATCATGGCCAAGTACGCGGGCTTCGTTCTCGACAAGATCGGCACCTATACGCCCATCTTCGTGGTCGCGGCCTCGGCCTATCTGGTGGCGCTGCTGGTGGTTCACATCATCTCGCCACGCTACGAACCGGCCAAGATCGGATGATCTGACGCCGAGAGGGGCGCTCGTCTGAGGGGGCGAGCGTCCCTCTTCAATTCTGGAGGAGGCCGACGTGGATCTGCATCGACGTGGTTTGCTGACAATGGGCGCGGCGCTTCCGGCTCTGGCTGCGGCCTTGCCGGCTGTTGCGGAGGCTCAGACCGTCGCGCCGCCCGATCCGACCGAGATCGTCCGCCTGTGGCCCCAGGGCGCGCCGGGCGGGGAGGGGGTGACGGTGGTTCCCATCGTCCCTGAGCGCTCGACCGATCCCGCCTATCGCGACCGCTACGCTCAATACACGACCGACCCGATCATGACGGTGATGCGGCCCGAGAAGCCGAACGGCTCGGCCATGCTGCTGATCCCTGGCGGCGGCTATCGCTGGGCGGTGCTGGACAAGGAGGGCTTTGACGTCGCGCGAGTCTTCGCCGCCAGCGGCACGACCTGTTTCGTTCTGCGCTATCGATTGCCCGCAGACGGCTGGGCGGCGGGGGCGGACGCGCCGCTTCAGGACGCCCAGCGCGCCATCCGCCTGATCCGCAGCCGCGCGGCCGAGTTCGGCGTGCGGCCCGACCGGATCGCGGTGCTGGGGGCCTCGGCGGGCGGGCATCTGGCGGGGCTGGCCAGCGCGCGGACGGATGCGGCCTATACCCCGACGGATGAAGCGGATGCGGCGTCGCTGCGGCCCGATCTGACGGTGCTGATGTATCCGGTGACGACGATGGCTGATCCGCACGTCCATGCCGGATCGCGGACCCATCTGCTGGGCGAGGCGCCGAGCGAGGCGCGCATCGCCGCCTATTCGCTGGAGCGGATGAATTGGGCGGGCGCGGCGCCCGTCTTCCTGCTGCACGCCATGGACGACGCCTCGGTGCCGGTCGAGAACAGCCTGATGCTGCTCGCCACGCTGAAGGCGGCGTCGGTGAAGTCCGAGGCCCACCTGTTCCAGGAGGGCGGGCATGGTTTCGGCATTCGCCTGATCCAGGGGCGGCCGGCTGCGGTCTGGCCTGAACTGGCGCGGGCATGGGCGGCGCGTCTGGGCTTTCCGCTCTAGGTTCCGGGCTGGATGTAGGGAATGGTCGAGAAGAAGGCCCGCTCGTCGCCGCGCGGGTCGTTGGCCATCCTAGGCTCGACGTCGAACAGCAGAGTCTGGCGCGTCGGCAGCTCATAGCGGTCCCAGCGTGGCACGCCCGCGTGGTTGGGATCGCCGGTGCGGGCCAGGGCGATGAAGGCGTCGCTCATCATGTCCGAGACCCCTTGGGCACCCGGTCCGTTGGTGCGTGATCCCGGCGCATTCACATTGTCGAACACCAGGGGGATGTCGGCGGTGTGGAAGGCGCCCTTCCGCCCGGAGGTCATTTCACCGGGGAAATCCAGTTGATAGACCCAGGCAGGCGCGCCGGCCATGGCGCGCGCCTCGGCCTCGATCACGGCGCCGCGCCAGGAGCGTCCGGCCGTGGTGGCGGCGATCAGGACCTGATCCGGCGACCAGTCAGGATGCATCCGGCGGTAGCCCGCGATCACGGCCTCGGGCGTGATGTCGATACGCATGACGCCGGGCGACAGACGCGCGGGCAGGGTGTCCCACGTCAGCCCGACATTCTTGGGATCATTGCCCATGAAGCCCAAGGTTTCCTCGCGCGTATTGCCGATGATCATGGGGATGGTCAGGCCCTGCGGCGCGGCGTCGGGATAGAAGGGGTGGCGCGGCAGGCTGCGGAAATCCAGCACCGGCCCGAAATAGAGCCCGCCGTAGCCGAGGAGGGGGTCCTCGACGCCTTGGGCCGCCAGCAGGCGCTCGACCGGCAGGTTAATGGCTTCGTGGGCGCGATCCGGCGTCAGGCCCAGCGCCTTCAGCCAAGCGGTCGCGCGGGTCGTGGCGTTGATCGGGCCGGATGCCGTGACCTGTTGGCCGCTCATGGTGGCGGCGCGGTGGAACAGGCCTTTCGCTTCGGGCATGGCCATCAGGGTGGCGATCTTGGCTCCCCCGCCGGACTGGCCGAAGACCATGACCCGGTCGGGATCGCCGCCGAAGGCCGCCACATTGTCGCGCACCCAGCGCAGGGCCAGGATCAGGTCCAGTTGGCCGACATTGCCCGAGTCCTCGAACCCCGGCGTCAGCCGCGCCAGATAGGCGTAGCCAAGGGCGTTCAGCCGGTGGTTCAGCGACACCACGACTACATCGCCGCGCGCCGCCAGCCGCGTCCCGTCATAAAGGGGATCCGACCCCGATCCGCTCGAATAGGCTCCACCGTGGATATAGACCATGACCGGCCGACGCCCCGCATCGAGACCCGGCGTCCAGAGGTTGAGGAACAGGCAGTCCTCGCTCTGGTTTGGCTCATCGCCCCTTTGCGGGCTGGCGGCGCCATAGTCGAAGGCGGGGGCCGGGTCACGCCAGGGCGTCGGGGGCTGGGGCGGCTGGAAACGCTGCGTCGGCGCGCCGTACCGGACGCCCTTGAAGACGGCGATCCCGTCCTGACGCCGACCGATGATCGGCCCGGCGGTCGTGACGGCGCGCGGGTCGGAGGGCTTGGCGTGGCTGGCGGCGGCGGTGGCGCTGGCGGCCAAACCGGCCAGAACGGCGGCGCGTCGCGTCATCATGGTCATCCCTCCCAAGAAACCGGTGTCATCTCTGTAGCAGGTGATCCTGAGCGGGTTCCATAGGGGCCGTGCAACGCGTCAGGCGACCAAACCTGTCCAATCTGTAACTTGTCGAGGGGGAGGGGAAACCGTCAGTGTGAAGTCTCTTTTACATATCGCGGGGGCGCTTCATGCTGACGATCAACAATCTGGTCCATGTCTACGGCAACGGGACACGGGCTCTGGACGACGTCAGCCTGACGATCCCCACCGGAATGTTCGGCCTGCTGGGTCCGAACGGGGCGGGCAAGTCTACGCTGATGCGGACCATCGCCACCCTGCAGAGCCCGACCTCGGGCGAGATCCGCTTCGGCGACATCGACGTGATCCGCCAGCCGGAGCAACTGCGCCGCACCCTGGGCTATCTGCCCCAGGACTTCGGCGTCTATCCGCGCGTCTCGGCCTACGACATGCTGGATCACATGGCGGTGCTGAAGGGCATCGCCGACGGCAAGGAGCGCAAGCAGACGGTCGAGGCCCTGCTGAATCAGGTCAATCTGTGGAGCGTCCGCAAGAAGGCCCTGGCCGGCTTCTCGGGCGGGATGCGCCAGCGCTTCGGCATCGCCCAGGCCCTGATCGGCAATCCGCGCCTGATCATCGTCGATGAGCCGACCGCCGGTCTGGACCCGGAGGAGCGCAACCGCTTCCTCAACCTGCTGGCCGAGATCGGCGAGAACGTGGTGGTCATCCTGTCGACCCACATCGTCGAGGACGTGGCCGACCTGTGCCCGCGCATGGCGGTGCTGGCGGGCGGCAAGATCCAGCTAGAAGGCGCGCCGCTGGAGCTGATGAAGCAGATGTCCGGCCGCGTCTGGAAGAAGGCCATCGCCAAGGAGGCGCTGCCGGAACACCGCGCCCGTTTCGAGGTCATCTCGACGCGCCTGTTCGCCGGTCAAACCGTGATCCACGTCCTGGCCGACGCCAAGCCCGGCGAAGGCTTCGAGCCGGCCTCGGGCGGTCTGGAGGACGTCTATTTCTCGACGCTGGCCGCCTCGCGTCGTCCCGCCGCCGCTCAAGCCGCCTGAGGCCCCGGATCATGTTCGGGAAAGTCGCGGCCTTCGAGTTCCGCTATCAGCTTCGCCAGCCCGCCTTCTGGGTCATTTCCATCCTCTTCTTCTTGCTGAGCTTCGGCTCGGTCGCCAGCCCGAACATCAGCGTCGGGTCGGGCGGTAATGTCTTCAAGAACGCCCCCTATGCGATCGCCAACGCGCATCTGATCTTCAACATCTTCTTCATGCTGGCGACGACGGCCATCGTCGCCAATGTCGTGGTGCGCGACACCACGACGGGCTTCGGTCCCATGATCCAGTCCAGCCGGTTGTCGAAGTTCGACTACCTCTATGGCCGCTTCCTCGGCGCCTTCGCCGTGGTGGCCCTGGCCTTCCTGAGCGTCGCGCTGGGCATTCTGATCGGCACGTTGATGCCCTGGGTGGACAAGGAGACGGTCGGTCCCTTCCGGCCGCTGGACTATCTTTACGGCTTCGTCGTCCTGGGCCTGCCGGGGCTGCTGTTCAGCTCGGCGGTCTTCTTCACCCTGGCGACGGTGACGCGCTCGATGATGGCCACCTATGTCGGCGTGGTCGCGATCGTGGTCCTCTATTTCACTACCACCTCGGTCTTCGGCTCCAAGCCGGAGCTTGAGACCCTGGTGGCCTGGCTGGAGCCGTTCGGCGCCGGCGCCTATGGCCTGGCGACCAAATACTGGACGGCGGCTGAGCGGAATACGATCAATGCGCCCCTGACCGGCGTCCTGCTGGGCAACAAGCTTCTGTGGCTGGGGATCAGCCTGGCCTTCCTGGCCGCCGCCTTCCCCCTGTATCGTCCGTCGCCGCGCGGGGCCAAGCTGCGCAAGCAGGAGAAGCTGCGGGCCTTGGCCGACGCCGCGCCCGAGGCGTCCGCGCCCGTCGCGCCGCTGGCCGCGCCGACCTACGGCTTCAAGGCGGGATGGGCGCAACTGGTCTCGCGCACCGGCTTCGAGATGAAGGCCGTGTTCAAGAGCCCGGCCTATTTCGTTCTGCTGGCCCTGGGCTTCGCCTTCAGCATCATGACCCTGTTGTTCGCCGGTGAGCTTTACGGCGCGCCGGTCCTTCCCGTGACGCGGGTGGTGATCGAGACGCTGGGCGGCGCCTTCGGCTTGGTCATCATCATCATCGCCATCTACTACTCCGGCGAACTGGTCTGGCGTGACCGCGAGCGGCGCACGCATGAGATCATCGATTCCACTTCGACGCCTGACTGGACCTTCCTGCTGCCCAAGACCCTGGCCCTGGTGCTGGTGCTGGCGTCGACGCTCCTGGCGGCCGCGCTGGCGGGCATGATCGTCCAGACCTTCAAGGGTTATACGAACTACGAGGTCGGCAAGTATCTGTTCTGGTATGTCGTGCCCCAGGCGATCAGCTTCTCGCTGATGGCGGTGCTGGCCATCTTCGTGCAGGCCCTGTCGCCCAACAAGTTCGTCGGCTGGGCCGTCATGGTGGTCTATCTGATCTCGACCATCGTCCTGTCCAACCTGGGCTTCGACCACGTCCTCTATCGCTACGGCTCGGGGACGGGGATGCCGCTGTCGGACATGAACGGCCTGGGCAAGTTCGCCGGCTATGCCGCCTGGATGCAGGCCTACTGGTCGGCCTTCGCCATTGTCCTCCTGGTCGTCGCCTATGGCCTGTGGCGGCGGGGGGCGGAGACGCGCTTCATGCCGCGGCTCAAGCGTCTGCCGCGTCGCCTGATGGGACCGGCGGGCGTGATCGGGGGCGTCGCCCTGACCGCCTTCGTGGCCCTGGGCGTCTATACCTACATCAACACCAACGTCTGGAACGAGTACCGCAGCCGCGATCAGCAGGAGCAGCTGATGGCGGACTACGAGAAGACCCTGCTGAAGTATGAGAAGACGCCGCAACCCGCGATCACCGACGTCAAGCTGGATCTGGACCTCTATCCGCACCAGCCGCGTCTGACGACCAAGGGCAGCTATGTCATCGAGAACCGCACGGGGGCGCCGCTCAACGAGGTGCACCTGCGCTGGAACCACGGTCTGAAGATCGAGAAGCTGGACGTCCAGGGCGCGACGGTGGCCAAGGAGTGGCCGCAGTTCGAGTACCGCATCTATCGCTTCGCCACGCCCATGCAGCCGGGTGAGAAGCGCACCATCGCCTTTGAAACCGTTCTGGAGCAACGCGGCTTCAAGAACAGCGGCGACACCACGCGGATCGTCGACAACGGCACCTTCGTCAACAACGGCGAGTTCGGCCTGACCATCGGCATGGGTCGCGACGGGCTGCTGTCTGATCGGGCCAAACGCCGCAAGCACGGTCTGCCGGCCGAGCTGCGGATGGCCAAGCTGGAGGACGAAAGCGCGCGGGCGCACAACTATATCGGCTCCGACTGGGTCAATGCCGACATCACTGTGACCACGGTCGCCGATCAGACGCCGATCGCACCGGGCTACAAGGTGTCGGACGTGACGAAGGACGGCCGTCGCACGGCCCGCTTTGTCACCGAGGCGCCGGTGTTGAACTTCTTCTCGGTGCAGTCGGCCGACTATCAGGTGGCCAAGGAGCAGCACGGCCCGATCGAACTGGCTGTCTATTACCACAAGGGTCACGAGCGGAACGTGGCGCGGATGCTGGCGGGGATGAAAGCCTCGCTGGACTATTACGGCACGGCCTTCAGCCCGTACCAGTTCCGTCAGGCCCGGATCATTGAGTTCCCGGCCTACGCCAGCTTCGCCCAGGCCTTCGCCAACACCATGCCCTATTCGGAAGGGCTCGGCTTCATCGCCGACCTGACCGACGAGGAGAAGATCGACTACGTCACCTACATCACCGCCCACGAGGTCGGACACCAGTGGTGGGCGCACCAGGTGGTCGGTTCGGACCAGCAGGGCTCGACCCTGCTGTCGGAATCCCTGGCGCAATATTCGGCGCTGATGGTGATGGAGAAGCTCTACGGACCCGACAAGATCCGTCGCTTCCTCAAGTATGAGCTCGACCGCTACCTGCGTTCGCGCGGCATGGAGCGGTTGGAGGAGATGCCGCTGCTGCGCATCGAGAACCAGCAGTACATCCACTATCAGAAGGGCGGCCTGGTCATGTACCTGCTGCGAGATCAGATCGGCGAGGAGGCGGTGAACCGCGCCCTGCGTCGGGTGCTGGCGCAGTACGCCTTCAAGTCCGCGCCCTATCCGCGCTCGCTGGACCTGGTGGCGGCGCTGCGCGCCGAGGCGCCGGCGGACAAGCAGGCCCTGATCACCGACCTGTTCGAGAAGATCACCCTGTATGACGTGAAGACCAAGTCGGTCACGGCGACCAAGCGCGCCGACGGCAAGTGGGACGTCGCCCTGACGGTCGAGGCCCGCAAGCTCTACGCCGACGGCAAGGGCGAGGAGACCGAGGCCCCGCTGAACGAGACCTTTGACGTCGGCCTGTTCTCGGCCGAGCCGGGCAAGGGGGCGTTCGACCGCAAGTCGGTCATCCTGATGGAGCGCCGTCCCCTGCGCAGCGGAACCCAGGTCTTCCGCTTCGTCACGGACCAGAAGCCGGCCTTTGCGGGGATCGACCCCTACAACCGCTGGATCGACCGCAACTCGGACGACAACGTCAAGCCGGTCGGCTGACGCCTGCGCCTTCTCCTCCCGCTGCATGGCGGGAGGAGGGGCCTACGGCGAGTTAATCTCTCTGCCTCATTTTAGACTCGATCCGCTACGCATGTAGCGCTACAAATGTAGCGTCAACCGATGCGGAGAGTCCCCAGTGATCGAGTCCCTGCCCAGACGCGAACGCGAAGTGTTCGAGACCCTGTGTCGACTGGAGACCGGCACCGCTGCAGGGGTGCGCAACGCCCTGACCGACACGCTCAGCGATTCCGCCATCCGCACACTGCTGGCTCGACTGGAGGCCAAGGGTCTGGTTGAGCGCGAAGCGGGGGCCGAGGGCTTTGTCTATCGCCCCGTGCCGCGCACCGAGACCGTCGCCGCCGGCGCCCTGCAGCGCATGATCGACACCTTCTTCGCCGGGTCCGCCGCCAGCGCCGCCACCGCCCTGCTGGGCATGGGCCAGCGCCTGACGCCCGATGAAGCCGCCGCCCTGGAACGCGCCATCGACGAAGCGGTGGAGCGTCAGCCATGACCCTGGCCCTGTTTGCATCCCTGCTGGTCAAGTCCAGCCTGATCGCAGCGGCCGGCCTGATCGTCGCCCGTTTCGTCGCGCGCCGCGCCGCCGACCGGGTAGACATCCTGCGCGCCACTGTTGCCCTCTTGCTGGTCCTGCCGCTTCTGGCGGCCGTGCTGCCGACGCTTGAGCTGGGATTGCTGCCCGCCTCGTCGGTCGAAGCCGCCAGTCAGCCAATGACCCCGCTGTGGTCAGGCGAGGTCGGTCCCGTCGCGGGCGTCGCCGTCTCGGCCAGTCTGCCCTGGCCATCGCTGGCGACCGTGGCCGTCGGCCTGTGGCTGCTGGGCGCGGCGGCGGTCGTGGGGCGGCTGCTGCTGGGCCTGAACACCCTGAGCCGCTGGACCGAGCAGGGCAGGGCGGTCAAATGCCCCGCCTGGCGTTCGCCGCTGGAGCCCCTGGCCCCCGCCGCCCGTCCGCGTCTGGTCAGCAGCGAGCGGGTGTCCAGCCCGCTGAGCTGGGGCGTGGCGCCCGGCGTCATCGTCCTCGACCCCGCCAGTCTGGCCGAGCCGCACACCGCCTCCGCCGTTCTGGCGCACGAACTGGCCCACCTGCGGCGCAAGGACTGGGTGTTCCTGATCCTGTCGCGGCTGGCCCTGGCTCTATTCTGGTTCAACCCCCTGGTCTGGCGTCTGTCCGCCGTCCTGGCCGAGACTTCGGAAGAAGCCGCCGACGCCGAAGCCGTGCGGACCGTCGATCGCCGCGACTACGCCCGCGTCCTGGTCCGACTGGCCGCTCATTCCACCCCTTACCCCGCGACGGCCATGGCCGCCGACGCCCACACGCTTGAGAAAAGGATCGCCTGCATCATGACGAACGCCTCTGCTCGCCGTCGCCCACTGGCGGTCGCCCTGACCGTCGCCGCACTCGCCGTCGTCGCCACGCCGCTGGCGGCCCTGGAACTGCGGGAGCAGGCGTCCGCCTATGCCCCGCCGCCTCCGCCGCCGCCTGCACCTCCGGCCCCGCCGGCGCCCCCCGCGTCTCTGACGGTTCAGGCTCCGCCTGCGCCTCCGGCCCCCCCGCCGGTCGCGCCGCCCGCACCGCCGGCGCCCCCCGCGCCGCCGCCTCCGCCGCCCGGGCGTGTGACGACCTATTATTCGTCGAACGGCTTCTACTTCGAGAACGCCACGCCGGAACAACGCGCCGAGGCAGACGCCGCGCAGGCTGCCGCTCGCGAGGCTCGGGCTCTGGCCGCCGACGCCCGTCGTCAGGGGGAAGCAGCGCGCCAACAGGCGGTCGAAGCCCGCGCCCAGGCGGCGGTCGCGCGCCAGCAAGGCGAGGAGGCTCGCCGTCAGGCGGTCCAGGTCCGCGCCCAGGCCGCCGTCGCTCGCCAACAGGCCGAACAGGCGCGCGTCCAGGCGGCCGTCGCCCGCCGACAGGGCAATGAAGCCCGCGTCATCGCGGCGCGGGCGCGTGTCCAGGCGCGCGAACAGATGGGGCGCGGCGCGGAAAACATGCATCGCGGCGCGGACAACATGCGCCGGGAAGCGGTCCGCCTGCGCGATCCCGCCTATCGCGCCGAGCAGATCGCCCGCAACCGCGAGCAGGGCAACATCGTCACCGACGCCGAACTGATCGCCCTCAGCCCGAAACTGGTGGAGCAGGCCGCTGACCTGGATCGTCGGGCGGAAGAACTGGCCGCGCGGGCGAAAGAGCCCGCCTAGTTGTGCCTAGAGGCAAAAGCTCTGTCGTGAGGCGCGCGTCGCACGGCAGAGCTTTCGCCTATGGCTCGCGAGCGGACGGGGCGATAGGCTGGGGCATGGCCCGCTGTTTCCTGATCCTGTCCGCCGTCGCTGTGATTTCCCTGTCGGCCTGCGCGTCTGGCCCCAAGGTCGTCGCCACCCCGCCGACGGCCCTGCCGAGCACGGCGCCGACCTATCGTCTGGTTGCGTCCGATCCTGCATCCGTGGCGGATCAGGCAGTGCAGGCGGCGGTTCGCGCCCAACTGGACGCCCAGGGCTGGCGCGAAACACGCGAGGCTCCGGCCTGGCGGATCGAGGCGGCCTATGCCGTGCGACCGCAGAAGACCGGCGCCTATTCCGATGTTTCGGCGCGAGCGGGCGATTGGCTGGATGCGCCGATCGTGCCGCAGTGGTGGGGCGCCAAGCGCCTGACCCACAGTCTGACCCTGACGCTGCATGGCCCCGAGGCCGAGCCGGGGGCCTATCAGGCCAGCGCCGTGACCACGGTCGGGCCGCGCCGGGCCGATGAGGCGCTGGACCTTCTGGCCGCCGCCGCGGTGGCCGAGCTGAAGCCCTAGTCGGTCTCGATCAGGCGGGGCAGGGTCAGGACGAAGGTCGCGCCGACCGCCCCGGCCTCATAGCGGACATGGCCGCCGTGACGCTCGGCCACGGTGCGGACGAAGGCCAGACCCAGACCCGCGCCCCTGTGGTCGGCGTCGCCGTGGCCGAAGGGCTGGAACAGCCGCCGCGCCGCCTCGACCGAGAGGCCCGGTCCCTGATCGCTGATGCGGACCTTGCAGAGGTCGCCGTCGTCGGACGTCTCGATGTCCAGGGTGCAGGCGATGACGCCCTTTGGCGGACCGTATTTCAGCGCATTGTCCAGAAGATTGGTCAGCAGCCGGCGCAGGAGGGCGGGGTCGCCCTCGACCAGGTATTCTTCGTCGCCCGTCGGTGTCTGGATCGTCACGCCCTTGGCCGAGGCCTGGGGCCAAAGGGTGTCGGCGGCGTCCATCAACACCTGGCCGAGGTCGAGGACCACGGTGCGATAGGGTTGGGACTCGGCGCGGGCCAGTTGCACATAGCCTTCGGCCAGATCTAGCGTCTGGCGGGCATAGTCGCCGATACGGCGCTCGAAGGCGGGGTCGGTCCGGCTCTGGCTTCCTTCCAGCAGGGTCAGGATCGAGACCTGGGGCGCGCGCATGTCATGGCTGAGCAGTTGCAGCGCCTGTTCGCGCTGACGTTCGGCGACGCGGAACAGGGTCATGTCGGCGAAGCGGACGATGTGGCCGATGGGCTGGCCCAAGGCGTCGGTCAGGGCGGCGGCGGCGACCTTCATGGTGCGGCCGCCGGGGGTCTGGATGTCGCCCGGATCGGCGTCTTCGGCCACTAGGAAGCGGCGCCATGACGGCTCGCCCAAGGACTGGAACAGGGCCGCCAGGTCGGCTTGCCCGTCCAGCGCGGGGTTGAACAGATGGCGCGCCCGGTCGTTGGACAGCAGGACGCGACCTGTCGGATCGGCGACTACAGTGGCGTCGGGCAGGCTGCGCAGGGCGTCAGAGATGAAGCGGTCCAGGTCGCGAAGCTGTTTCAGGGCCGCGCGCAGGGCGTCCACCTGCTTGGCCACCACGTCGCCCTGGGGGCGGAACGAGGACAGAGTCGCGCCGGGCAGGGACGGGGCGTCGCGCTCGAAGGTCTCGACCTCGCTCTGCATATAGGCCGAGGCGGCGGCCAGGCGGCGCCAACTCCAGAAAGGGTAGGCCAGGGCCAGACCCGCGACGGCGGCGGCCGGCGGGAACCACAGGTTCGCGCTCAGAAAGGCCGTCAGGCTGGCGGCCAGGGTCAGGACGATCAGCCCCGCGCCCAGCACCATGTTGGCGAAGGGGCGCAGGAACAGGAAGCCGCCCACCAGCAGGGTCAGGGGCGCCAGCGACAGCGCCAGCACCCAGGGTGGGGACAGGGTGCGCGGGCCGCCGCCCTCCAGCAGGGTTTGCAGCAGGGCGGCCTGGATCTCGACGCCGGGGCTCAGTTCGCCGTGCGGCGCGGCCGGGGTGGCGTAGCGGTCGCCCAGGCCCGGTGCGGTCGCTCCGACCAGGACCAGCTTGTCCTTCAGAAAGGCGGGGGGGACTTCGCCGCTCAGCACGTCGGCGAAGGACAGGGTGCGGAACCGTCCCGGCGGGCCGCGATAGGCGATGGCCTCGGGACGGGCGGCGATCAGGGCGTCGGGCAAGGCGGCGTCGGGGTCAGGCGATGGCGTGGCGACGCGGGTTCGGGCCAGCGGCAGGATCAGTTGCGGCCAGGCCTGATCCCCGCCCTGCATGTAGAGCGGCAGGCGGCGGACCACGCCGTCGCCGTCCACCGTCAGATTGACATGGCCGAGACCGGCGGCGGCCTGGGTCAGGGGCGCCGCCGGCTCGCCGACCCGCCAGGGGGCGCCGTCCTCGCCCGGCGCATCGACCAGCAGGGGCAGATAGACGTTCTTCGCCCGCGCCAGCGCCGCGGCCAGGGCCGGGTCGCCGGCTTCCGGTTCGGTGAACAGCACGTCGTAGGCGACGGCGCGAGGGCGAGCCTGGGCCAGACGATCGATGAGGTCGGCGTGGAGCGTGCGCGGCCATGGCCAGCGGCCGAGGGCCTGCAGGCTGCGGTCATCGATGGCGACGATGACGACGGCCTCGTCGGCAGGGCCGTCCTGAAGCCGGATCAGGGCGTCATAGACTAGGTTGTTCGCACGGTCGGCAGCCGAACCGAGCGCAAGCCAGCCGACGACCAGGGAGGTGAGGATGGCGACCAGGCCCCACTCGATCAGGGCCCGGCGACCCGAAAGCCTGGCGCCCCGCAGCCGGACATCCGCCATGGATCAGCGTCCGACGCGTAGTTGCTGTGGCTCTGACCAGACCTGCAAGAGCCGGCCGAAGCGATGGCGCGTGCCCTGGACCCGCCAGGTGTAAACACCGGGCGGCAGGTCGGTCAGGGTAAAGGCCTGGTCGGTTAGGCCGGGGTGATCGATCAGCGGCGATCCCTCGGGCGCGCCGTCGGCGCCTTCTCGAGACAGTTGGAAGCGGAACTGGGCCTCGCCTTCGCCCTGGGCCTCCCAGCGGAAGCGGTAGAAGCGCCGACCGTCGAGGGCCGAATTGCTGGACGCCAGGCCGCCGACGCCGTTGCGGGCCCGAATGAAGCTGTAGGTGGTGCTACGACCCTCGACCCCATCGGGCGACAGGGCGCTGAGGCGCAGGAAATAGGCGCCGTCCGTCAGGTCAGCGAAGGTCAGGCGCGCGTCGCCCGACGCGGAATCCGTCTCGGCGAAGGCGTCGATCATGCCCGCATCCGTCGCCAGTCGCCCGCGATAGCGGTCCGCGCCAGACAGGGCGTCGATGTCGAAGACGGCCTCGCGCCCCGATTGGACCTCGTCGGGGCGGGCCAGGGCGGGCACGAGCAGAAGCGGAACGAGGATGGCGCCGGTCGCGCTGGCGGCCACGCCTTCTGTGGCCGTTGCGACGGTTTCGACCAGGCCGTCACCGGATTCGACCTCGACCCGGCCTTCGATGACCTCGGTGGCGGAGCGGTCTGCGGCGTCGTTGAAGGCGACGCGGAACTCGGTGCCGCGCACGGCGGAGACCGAGACAGGGGTGCGGACGACGAAGCCGCCGGGCCGTTGGCGCGGCGTGACGCGGGACTCGGCGCGACCGGCCTCGACCGTCATGGCGTGATCCACGGCGCCGTTGAGCGCGTAGCGACGCAGACGGGTCAGGCGCACCCGGCTGTTGGAGGGCACGACCACATGGCTGCCGTCGGACAGGGCCAGTCGAACGAAGGCGTTGGCGCCGGTGGTCAGAACCGCGCCCTCGGACACGGTCTGTCCCTGGCTGGGCGCACCGGTCGCAGGCCCTTGCGACAGGGTGACGGCGCCGCGGAAGCTGGCGATCCGGGCCTGATCCGGGTCGGCGCGCAGCAGGCTGACGGGAAAGGCCAGGTTGCGCCCGGTCGCCATGCGGTGCGGGTTGGCGACCCGGTTGCGGCGCTGGAGTTGGCGATAGTCGGCGGGGCGATTGAGATAGGCGACGGCCAGATCGATCAGGGTGTCGCCGCGCTGGACCCGATAGTCGATGGCGTCATCGGGCGCGGCGGGCGCCCGAGATTGGGCGTAGGCGGGCGAGGTGGATACAAGCAGCGCCAGAACCCCGGCCGCCATCGCCCGCTTTTGCATCATCCCGACGTCTCTTCCGCGTTCGCAATCGTGTTCGCGGCCGCTGCGACGGCTTCGTCCGCCGCGCCGGCGCGCTCCAGACGGTATCCGTAGCTGTAAATGGGCGTCAGACGAAAGCCCCGCTCGGGCCGCAGGTTCAGCTTGGTGCGAATGCGCGAGATGTGCATGTCCAGCGAACGGCTGTTCAGATTGGGTTCGTTACCCCAGACCGTCTCCAGAATATAGGTCCGGGACAGGGCGCGGTGCAGGTTGCGGAACAGCAGGCGCGCCAGGGCGAACTCCTTGGCGGTCAGCACCACGGTCTGGCCGTCGCGCGTCACGGCGCCGGCGGATTCATGGAAGACGGTGTCGCCCAGGATCTCGGCGCCCGGCGCGGAAGGCTGGGCATAGGCGCGGCGCATCAGGGCGTTGATGCGGGCGGCCAGAACCGACGGGGACAGGGGCTTGGGCAGGTAGTCGTCGGCGCCGGCGTTCAGGCCCGCCACGATGTCCTCGTCCTCGGCGCGGCTGGTGACCAGCAGCATCGGCGGCGGCGGGCGCAGATTGGTGCGCGCCCAGGCCAGGACCTCAAGTCCGGAGCGGTCCGGCAGGTTCCAGTCCACGATGAGGAGGTCGAAAGTGTCCTTGCGCAGCGCCGAGATCAGCGCCTGGGCGCGAGAGAAGAGCACGGCCCGATAACCCAGCCCTTCAGCCGCCGTGGCCATGGTCTCTAATTGAACTGGATCGTCGTCGAGAAGGGCGATCTTCATTTTACTTTACGCTCCGCAGTCGGCTTGACCATAGCCCGCCATTTCTGGGTTGTGGCCAAAGTCAGCCGGTCAGAATGTAAAATTGCGTCACTTCCGACCATCAAGTGAAGCTTGATCACATAACCATGATCGAGGGCGGAAATGCGCCCTAGACGCCAAATGGCGACAGACGCTCAGCCGCTTCACGGCAAAGACCCTTGATCCAGCGCCTCGCCGCCTTCAGTCGGGCCGTGCCGTGGACCTCGCGGTGGGTGCTGAGCCAGAAGCGGCGTTCGATCAGGACGGTGTCGGGCAGGATGCGCGTCAGCCCCTCGGCCAGAAAGCAGGGCAGGACGCCGATGCCCCCGCCCGCCGCAATCATGTCCCGCTGCGCCCGGATCGACGAAGACGCCAGGCGCGGGCGCAGATTGGGACGGATCTCGTCCAGATAGTGCAGTTCCGGCGCATAGATCAGGTCGTCGACATAGCCGACGATGTCGCAGTCCGGCAGGTCGTCCACGCGCTCGGGCGCGCCACGCTGGGCCAGATATTCGGGCGAAGCATAGAGCGCCAGTTGATAGGGCGTCAGCGGCTCGACGATCAGGCGCGGGCTGGCGGCGGGGCTGAGAGTGATGGCCATGTCCACCTCGCGGCGGCTGGGCGACAGGAAGCCGGAACTGGCCGCCAGTTCGATGTTCAGCCCTGGATGCGCCGCGAGCAGGCCGGGCAGGGCGGGGGCCAGGACCGCGCCGCCGAAGCCTTCGGAGGCGCTGATCCGCACCGTGCCGGCGATCAGGTCGGGCCGCGTCACCCGCTCGGCCGCCTCCATGGCGCTTTCGGCGTCCAGCGCTGTCTCCAGCAACTGCGCCCCCGCCGCCGTCAGCAGCAGGCCCGACGCCGAGCGCACCACCAGGGTCGACTTCAACGCCGTCTCCAGACGCGCCACGCGTCGCCCGACCGTGGCCGCGTCTATGCCCAGCCGCTGCGCCGCCGTCGCCAGCGAGCCGGCCCGCGCGGCGGCGATGAAGATGCGAACATCGTCCCAGTCGAACATTGCACGAATGCACAGCATAGGATGCAAGATTGCAATGGGTGGTTTGGCGTCCGTCTGCTAGGCCATGATGAAACGAACAACGACATCACAGGGAAACGCCTCCATGCGCGACATTCGCCACTTCATCGACGGTGCGGCCTTCGACGGCGCGTCGGGCCGTTTCGGCGACGTCTTCAACCCCAACACCGGCGAGGTCCAGGCCCGCGTCCAACTGGCGACTCCGTCTGAACTGGACCGCGCGGTTCAGGCCGCGCAGGCGGCGTTCGAGGGCTGGTCCAGCACCAACCCGCAGCGCCGCGCCCGCGTCATGTTCGAGTTCAAGCGCCTGGTCGAGGCCAATATGAACGAGCTGGCCGAACTGCTGTCCTCGGAACACGGCAAGGTCATCGCCGACTCCAAGGGCGACATTCAGCGCGGCCTGGAAGTCATTGAATTCGCTTGCGGCATCCCCCACGCCCTGAAGGGCGAATACACGCAAGGCGCCGGCCCCGGCATCGACGTCTATTCCATGCGCCAGCCGCTGGGCGTGGTGGCGGGCATTACCCCGTTCAACTTCCCCGGCATGATCCCGATGTGGATGTTCGGCATGGCGATCGCCGCCGGCAACACCTTCATCCTGAAGCCGTCGGAGCGTGATCCCTCGCTGCCGGTGCGTCTGGGCGAACTGATGATGGAAGCCGGCGCGCCCAAGGGCGTGCTGAACGTCGTCCACGGCGACAAGGTGGCGGTCGACGCCATCCTGACCCACCCCGACATCCATGCTGTCAGCTTCGTCGGCTCGTCGGACATCGCCCACTACGTCTATCAGATGGGGGCTCAGCACGGGAAACGCGTCCAGGCCATGGGCGGCGCCAAGAACCACGGCATCGTCCTGCCCGACGCCGACATGGATCAGGTGATCAAGGATCTGACCGGTGCGGCCTATGGCTCGGCCGGCGAGCGCTGCATGGCCCTGCCGGTCGTGGTGCCGGTCGGTCAGCGCACCGCTGACGAGCTGCGCGAGCGTCTGGTCTCGGAAATCCCCAACCTGCGCGTCGGCGTCTCGACCGACGCCGAGGCCCACTATGGCCCGGTCGTCACCCAGACCCACAAGGACAAGGTTCTGGGCTGGATCAACAAGGGCGTCGAGGAAGGCGCCGAGCTGGTCGTCGACGGCCGCGAGTTCAGCCTGCAGGGCCACGAGAAGGGCTTCTTCATCGGCCCGTCGCTGTTCGACCACGTCAAGCCCGAGATGGAATCCTACAAGGAAGAGATCTTCGGCCCGGTGCTGCAGATCATGCGCGCCGCCAGCTTCGAGGAGGCGCTGAGCCTGCCGAGCAAGCACCAGTACGGCAACGGCGTCGCCATCTTCACCCAGAACGGCCGCGCGGCCCGCGACTTCGCCGCCCGTGTCAACGTCGGCATGGTCGGCATCAACGTGCCGATCCCGGTGCCGGTGGCCTATCACTCGTTCGGCGGCTGGAAGCGTTCGGCCTTTGGCGACATCAACCAGCACGGCATGGAAGGTCTGCGCTTCTGGACCAAGACCAAGACCGTCACGGCCCGCTGGCCTGACAGCGAACTGGAGCACGCGGACAGCTCCTTCGTCATCCCGACGATGGGCTGATGAGACCGGAACCCGACCTCAGCTGCTGAGGTCGGGTTTTTCTTTGGGCATGATACTGAAGCGAAGATCTGAGTTCAGATGCGGTCGCATCTGAACCGATTTCGCTCTATCGCCGGATGGCCTCGAAGCCGCCGGTGAAGACGGCCTCCATGGCGTCGCAGATGGCGCCCATTTCCGAGGACTTGCACAGGCCGCCGGACAGGACGTCGATACGGCCCGTCTGGGCCAGCGACAGGGTCAGCGACCCTGATAGCAGGTGATAGAACCAGTAGATCTGACGCGGCGGCGTCTCGGGCGCGATGCGTCTCAGCACGCCGATGAAGCGGTCGATCACCGGGTCGAAATGCTGGTGCATGGTGTCGCCGCCCCAGACCGGGGTGTTATTCACTTGGGCCACCAGGGCAGCATAGTTCAGCCAGGCCTTGTCGCCGTTATCGAACAGGATGAACAGCGGGCGCAGGAAGGCGTCGATGGCGCCGCGCACGGTCATGGCGTCGCCGTGCTCGGCCTCGTACCGGTCCAGACTGTCGAGGCGCAGCCGGTTCACCACCTCGGCGCGGCGACCGAAGACGGTCGAGAACAGCCGGTTCTTGTCGTCGAAATAATAGTGCAGCAGGGCCGTATCGACGCCCGCCTCCTTGGCCACGGCCTTCAAGGTGACGCCGTGCAAGCCGTCACGCGCGAACAGGGCTTCGGCCACGTCCAGGATGCGGGTCGTCGTCTCCTCGCGCCGCTGGGCCTTGGGCTTGGGCGGGGCCTTGGCTTTCGCCTTGGGGCGCGACTTGGTCTCGGTGGCGGTCATCGAGTCACTTTAGCCGAGAACAGGCCTCGCAGGCGATCCCGCGTCCGCAGCAAGAGGATCAGCAGCCCGCCCTTGCGGCCGTGGTGGTCCAGCGCCGCCTTCCACCAGCCGCGCTTCACTTCGCCGCCGGGCGTGTCGTTGAACACCATCCAGACGTCATCGGCGGGGACATAGGCGGGCCAGTCGGCGCCCGGCGCGCCTGATTTGGCGAAGTCGACCCAGCGGGCGTGCCTGCCGGCGCTGATCGCGAGGTCGGTATCGGTCGCGGCCGGGGCGCCGTCGGGACGGTGATCCAGGGTCTCGAAGACGTGGAAGATCTCGGCGGCGTGGGCGGCGCGCGGCATGGTTTTGCGCCGGGCTTCCTCCACATAGTCAAAGGCGTAGAGCCAGGCCTTCGACCGACGCGGACGCGACGCCACCCAGCGTGCCGGGGCGGCGAAGGCGAAGTCGCGGAAGCCGAGGCGGATCAGTTGTTCCTCGTCGCCGTTCGCTTCTGGATACAGGCGGGCCAGTTTGGCGTTCGGCTTGATCAACTGGCCAAAGCGTTTCAGTCCGCCGCCGTAGTTGAGCAGGGAATCCTCGCCGCTGTTGACCCCGATCATCAGCGGTACGTCGGCGAAGTCGCCGCGTGCGAAGGCGCTGATGGGGTCGCAATCCAGCAGCCGCCCGTCGATGACCGGACCAAAGGCGCCCTCAACGGAGGTCAGATGCTCGGGCGCAATGGCGCGCAGGGCGGCGACGTCGGTGGTGTCGAGACCGAGCGCTGTGGCCGCCGATACGCCGCGTTCCTGCGCCGTTTTCAGCGGCGTGGCGGGCAGCCAGCCGCCGCCGGACTGGACAATCGCCTTGTGGAACAGACCCCGCGCTCGCTTGGCCGTCATCAGGGCCAGGATGTCGAGGCCCCCGGCGGATTCTCCGAACAGGGTGACATTGGCCGGGTCGCCGCCGAAGGCGCCGATATGGTCGCGCACCCATTCCAGGGCCGCGATCTGATCCAGCAGGGCCTGATTGCCCAGGGGCGCGTCAGGCCCGGCCTCTGCCGTCAGCGCCGGATGGGCGAAGAAGCCGAGCTGGCCCAGGCGATAGTTGACGCTGACCAGCACCACCCCGTCGCGGGCGAAGGCGCCGCCGTCATAGAAGGGCAGGGAGCCGGCCCCCATGCGGTTCGAACCGCCATGCAGCCAGACCATGACCGGCGCAGCCGCGCCGGGTGCAGCGGGCGCCCAGACATTCAGCGTCAGGCAGTCTTCACTAGTCGGTTCCGGCGCGCCGCCGATGGAGACGATGTCGGCCACGTCAGCGGGACCGGCCTGAGGCGCGGACGGGCCGAAGTCCGCCGCCTCGCGCACGTCATCCCAGGCGGGGAAAGGCTGCGGCGGCGTCCAGCGCAAGGAGCCGACCGGGGGGGCGGCATAGGGCACGCCGCGAAACACATTGGCCGGGCCTTCACGACGGCCGCGCAGATCGCCGGATGGGGTGCTCGCGACAGGCTGCGTCTCGGCGCGATTGATCTGGTCCATGTTCCGTCCCTTGAGGCGCAATCTTCGCCGCGCTCGTTCATTTCAGAATGAACAAGGCTTGCCCGACTGTCGAGCGGCTGGATGAAGTTTCATTCATCCAAGAATGAATGATGTTGACAGCGGGGCCGTTCGCGGACCACCGTCAGTCCAACACAGATCAGCGGCGACCAAACGACCGCGCCTGGAGAGGAAACGAGAATGCGAACGACAGGACAGTTGCGTCTGGCGCTGATGACCAGCGTCTTCATCACGGCCTCGCTCTGCGCGGCGCCGAGCTTCGCCCAGCAGGCGACGGACACCGAGCAGGCCTCCAGCGTCGACGACATCGTCGTCACCGCCCGCCGCCGCGAGGAAAGCCTGAAGGACGTGCCGGTCGCCGTCACCGCCGTCAGCGCCGAGCGTCTGGAACAGACCGGCGCCGCCGACATCACCACCTTGCAGCAGCAGACCCCGAACGCCACGGTCCAGATCGCGCGCGGCACCAACTCGACCCTGACCAGCTTCATCCGCGGCGTCGGCCAGCAGGACCCGTTGTGGGGCTTCGAGCCGGGCGTCGGCCTCTACGTCGACGACGTCTATGTGGCCCGTCCCCAGGGCGCGGTGCTGGACATCTTCGACATCGAGCGGCTGGAGGTTCTGCGGGGGCCGCAGGGCACCCTCTATGGCCGCAACACCATCGGCGGCGCGATCAAATACGTCACCAAGCGCCTGGGTCAGGACCCGGAACTGACGCTGAAGGGCGCCTATGGCAGCTATAATCAGGTCGACCTGATCGCCTCGGGCTCGGCGCCCCTGACCGACACCCTGCGCATCGGCGGCGCGGTCGCCCGCTACACCCGCGACGGCTACGGCACGAACCTGACCACCGGGGCCGAACACTACAACAAGGACGTCACGGCGGGTCGTCTTAGCGTCGAATGGACCCCGACCGACGACCTCTTCTTCCGTCTGGCGGGGGACATCACCGAGGACGAGTCGAACGCGCGTCACGGCTATCGCCTGAAGGCGCCGATGACCGACGGCATCTATGACACCCGCGCCGGCATCGGCGACGAGGGCTATGTCCGCACGCGCGGCCTGTCCTTTACCGGCGAGTGGAACGTCAACGACGCCCTGACCTTCAAGTCCGTCACGGCCTGGCGCGACGGCGACACCAAGGGCGACGGCATCGACTTCGACGGCCTGCCCCAGCCCATCCTCGACATCCCCGGCTACTACGCCGACAGCCAGTTCACCCAGGAATTCCAGCTGCTGTTCGAGGGCGAGCGCTGGCAGGGCGTGGCGGGCGTCTTCTACATGGACGCCTCGGCCGAGGGCGCCTTCGACACCGTGGTCGGTCTGGCCAATCTAACCACCTTCACCGGCGGCAAGGTGGACACCGAGAGCTTCGCGGTCTTCGCCGACTTCAGCTACGACCTGACGGACCAGCTGTCGCTGTCGGTCGGCGGCCGCTGGACCAAGGACAAGAAGAGCGTCGATCAACTGCGTCAGAACTATCTGGGCATCAAGAGTCCATTCTTCGGCAACGCCACGGCCATTCCGCTGGGCGCGGCCCTGACCGACTACACCAATTCGGATGACTATTCGGAGTTCACCCCTCGGATCAGCGCCAGTTACAAGTTCACGCCGGAACTGACGGGCTACGCCTCCTTCGGGCGAGGCTTCAAGTCGGGCGGATTCGACATGCGCGGCGACGCCAGCCTCTATCCCGAGACGGTCAACGGCTATCAGCCGGAACTGGTCGACACCTACGAGATCGGGCTGAAGGGCTCGCTGCTGGACCGCCGGATCAACTTCGCCACGGCCCTGTTCAAGTCGGAATACACCGACCAGCAGATCACCTCGCAGTTCTTCATCCCGCCGACCTCGGTGGTCAGCTTCGTCGACAACGCCGGGTCCAGCGAGATCTGGGGCTGGGAGCTGGAAGCCAGCGCGCGGATCACCGACAGCTTCATCCCGCGCCTGACGCTCGGCTACCTGGACGCCAAGTTCAACGAGTTCGTCACCTTCAACCCGCTGACCGGCCTGCGCGAGAACATGGCGGACGAACGTCACTTCCAGAATACGCCGGATTGGACCGCCAACATCGCTCTGCCCTACAGCGTCGACCTGGGTGATCGCGGCTCGCTCATCTTTACGCCTATGGCCTCGTATCGCGGGGCGACTCAGATGTTCGAGACGCCGATCCCGCTGCTCGATCAGGGCGCTTACTGGCTCTACGACGCGACCTTGATGTGGACCGCGCCGGATGCCCGTTATCGCGTCAGCCTGGCAGGCAGAAACCTGTCGGACGAACGGTATCGCGCCGGCGGCTACAACTTCCCGGCGGCGATCACCGGGGATTCCGTCATCGGCTTCTACGGCGCTCCGCGCACCGTGACGCTGAGCGTGACCGCCACCTTCTAGGGTTTCCAGCCCCGGAAAAACTGAAGCCCCGCCGGTTCGCCCGGCGGGGTTTTCCTTTGAGCGCTAGCTCAGCGTGTAAGGGATCACCCCCCGCTCATGGTCCGGCACGCGCAGCGTCCGGTCGATGGGCGGGAAGGCCCGCTGGGCGCAGTCGGTGCGCTCGCAGATGCGGCAGCTGACGCCCATGCGCGTCGGCGGGCCGTTCAGGTCCAGCCCCGCCGCATAGACCAGTTGATCGGCGTGCTCGATCTCGCACCCCAGACCCAGAGCATAGCGGCGGTCAGGCTCCAGGTAGGACCCGCCCGGCTTGGACACGCTCTTGGCGATGCAGATGTAGCGCGAACCGTCGGGCATTTCCGATAGATTGACCAGGATGCGGTCCGGGGCGCCGAAGGCCTCGTGCACGTTCCACAGGGGGCAGGCGCCGCCGAAGCGGGCGAACTGGAACCGGGTGGCGCTGTGCCGCTTGGTGATGTTCCCGGCCATGTCCACCCGCGCGAAGTAAAACGGCACGCCACGCCAGCCGGGGCGTTGCAGGGTGCTCAGCCGGTGGCAGACCTGCTCGAAGCTGACGTGGAAGCGGTTCCGCAAACGGTCCACGTCGTGCCGCAGTTCGCGCGCGGCCTCGAGGAAGCGACGATAGGGCAGCAGCAAAGCCCCTGCCGCATAATTGGCCAGACCGACCCGGCAGACGTCGCGCGCGGCGGGAATGTCGAAGGCGGCGCGGTCCAGCTCATGCTCGATCAGGTCGTGGAAGCGCAACAGCACCAGTTGGTGCGCCATCAGGAAGGACCGCGTCGCGCCGGGCAGGCTGGCGTCGACATAGAGGATGCGCGCAGCCGGATCGAAACGCCGCATGGTGCCGCGCCCCTCGCCGGTCGCCAGACGCACGCCGCACAGGTCGTTCAGCGCCGCCTCCAGATCGCGCTCGGGATGGCCGCCCGCGCCGAGGCCCAACTGTTCCGCCAGGGCCTCGGCCGCCTGATCCAGAACGTCGATGTAGTTGTCGCGATAGTGGAAGAAGTCGCGGACGGCCTCATAGGGCAGGGCGGGGGAGCCTTGCGCCCGCTCGTCCCGGCCCAGGGTCTCGTTCAGCGTCTTCAGCCGTTCGTCCAGACGGCGATAGTCCTGATGCAGGGCCAGGAATTGGCGCGCCAGACGGGGGGTGTTGGTCACCGCCTGCTTCAGCTCGACGGCGGACGGCGCCTCGGCGTGACCGGCGACGTCGGTGACGGCCTCGCGCAAGTCGGCGATCAGGCGGGCGTCGCCGTCCAGATCGAACAGGCTGGCGTCCACGTCGAAGGCCCGCGTCAGGGCGATCAGAACCCGCGCCGTCGCCGGGCGTTGATTGGTCTCGATCTGCGACAGGTAGCTGGGCGACAGGGCCAGCCGCCCGGCGCAGGCTTCCAGCGTCCAGCCGCGCGCCTCGCGCAGCTTGCGCACCTTGGCCCCGAGATAGAGTTTTTCCGCCATCGCAACTTTGCAAAATAGCCCGTGAACCTTGGCAGGCTTACGCACTTACGCCCCTTTTGCAAAGTTGCGATTGCCTTTTTGCAACGAAGCGGCTTGGTGATCATCAAAGATTGCAGGGAGCAGCCCAAACCATGAGCCAGGCCATCCTCGAGGAACTCGAGCGCCGTCGCGCCGCCGCCAAACTGGGCGGGGGGCAAAAGCGCATCGAGAGCCAGCACGCCAAGGGCAAGCTGACCGCGCGCGAACGGATCGAAGTCCTGCTGGACGAAGGCAGCTTCGAAGAGACCGACATGTTCGTGGAGCATCGCAGCCACGACTTCGGCATGGACCAGCAGCGCATCCCGGGCGACGGCGTCGTCACCGGGCGCGGCACCATCGGCGGTCGTCTGGTCTATGTCTTCTCCAAGGACTTCACCGTCTTCGGCGGCTCTCTGTCGGGGGCCCACGCGGCCAAGATCGTCAAGATCCAGAAGATGGCCCTGACCGCCGGCGCGCCGATCATCGGCCTGTTCGACGCGGGCGGCGCCCGTATTCAGGAAGGCGTGGAATCCCTGGCCGGCTACGCTGACATCTTCCTGCAGAACACCCTGGCCTCGGGCGTCATCCCGCAGATTTCGGTCATCATGGGCCCGTGCGCGGGCGGCGACGTCTATTCGCCCGCCATCACCGACTTCATCTTCATGGTGAAGGACACGTCCTACATGTACGTGACTGGCCCGGACGTGGTGAAGACCGTCACCAACGAGGTCGTCAGCCACGAGGACCTGGGCGGCGCCCGCGTTCACGCCGGCAAGTCGGGGGTCGCAGACGGCGCCTTCGAAAACGATCTGGAGGCCCTGTCCGAGGTCCGCCGCCTGATCGGCTTCCTGCCCCTGTCGAACCGCGAAAAGCCCCCGGTGCGCGACAGCTATGACGAGGCGGATCGTGACGAAGCCTCGCTGGACACCCTGGTCCCGACCAATCCGAACCAGCCCTATGACATGAAGGAGCTGATCCTGAAGACGGTCGACGAGGCTGACTTCTTCGAGATCGGTGCCGACTTCGCCAAAAACATCGTCTGCGGCTTCGGCCGCCTCGATGGCCAAACCGTCGGCATCGTCGCCAACCAGCCTCAGGTTCTGGCGGGCGTTCTGGACATCGACAGCAGCCGCAAGGCCGCGCGCTTCGTCCGCTTCTGCGATGCCTTCCACATCCCGCTGGTGACCCTGGTGGACGTGCCGGGCTTCATGCCGGGCACCAAGCAGGAGTACGGCGCCCTGATCAAACACGGCGCCAAGCTGCTGTTCGCCTATGCCGAGGCCACCGTGCCCAAGCTGACCGTCATCACGCGCAAGGCCTATGGCGGCGCCTATGACGTCATGAGCTCCAAGCACCTGCGCGGCGACGTCAACTACGCCTGGCCCACCGCCGAGATCGCGGTCATGGGCGCCAAGGGCGCGGTCGAGATCATCTTCCGCAAGGAGGCCGGCGACCCCGAGGCCCTGGCGGCGCGGGAAGCCGAGTACAAGGAACGCTTCGCCAACCCCTTCGTGGCGGCGGGCCTCGGCTACATCGACGACGTCATCATGCCCCACGGCACCCGCCGCCGCCTGATCAAGGCCCTGCGCACGCTGAAGAACAAGACCCAGGACAATCCCTGGAAGAAGCACGACAACATTCCGCTGTAGGTTGATCGTGGCTCTGTTCTGCTCCCTTCTCGCGTCATCCTCGGGCTTGTCCCGAGGATCCAGAGACTCCGCCGTCGGCGGGCCTCGCTCGACGTCACGTGTCTGGATCCTCGCCACGAGGGCGAGGATGACGGAAGCAAGTGCTGCGCCTTCAGTCTTCGCCTGTTCACCAGTTCTTCGGCAGCGGTCGCAGCTGGGGCGTCGCCTGCTCGGCGGGCGTCCAGTCGCGATAGGCCTCCATGTCCGGCGCGGCTTCGGCTCCACCAGACATCAGGGCAGGAAACAGGTCGGACCAGTCCGGGTTCATCCGCTCGATCAGGTTGGTCTTCCAGTCGCGAGGGTAGCGCTTCAGCGACTTCTCGCGCTGGATGGCGTTAACGATGGTCTCGTGGGCCTCGTACCAAACCAGTCGCTTCAATCCGTATCGTCGGGTGAAGCCTTCAACGGCGCCGCGTCGGTGCTGATCGGTTCGCATGATCAGGTCGCTGGTCACGCCGATATAGATCGCCCCGTGCATCCGGTTCGCCATCATATAGACGCCGATCAGGCCGTCTCGACTGACCATTCCAAACACCCCTTTTCACCGTCACCCTCGCCCTTGCGGCGAGGGTCCAGATCCGCCGACGAGAATGCACTATCGGCCTCGCGTGTCTGGATCCTAGGCACAAGGCCTAGGATGACGAAAGTAAACGCCTTCAGGATCTGACCATGTTCTCCAAAATCCTCATCGCCAACCGGGGCGAGATCGCGGTTCGCATCATCAAGACCTGCCGCAAGATGGGCATCAAGACGGTGCTCGTTTACTCGGACGCCGACGCCGGTTCGCTGGCCTGCGAGATGGCCGACGAGACCATCCACATCGGGCCGTCGCCCGCCGCCCAGTCCTATCTGATCCAGGACAAGATCGTCGACGCGGTGCGTCAGTCGGGCGCCGAGGCGGTCCACCCCGGTTTCGGCTTCCTGTCGGAAAACCCGGTCTTCGCGCGTCGTCTGGAGGCCGAGGGCATCACCTTCATTGGCCCGAACCCGCACGCCATCGAGGCCATGGGCGACAAGATCACGTCCAAGAAGTTCGCGGCTGAAGCGGGCGTCTCGACCGTGCCGGGCCACATGGGCCTGATCGCGACGACCGAAGCGGCGGTGAAGATCGCCAATGAGATCGGCTATCCGGTCATGATCAAGGCCAGCGCCGGCGGCGGCGGCAAGGGCATCCGCGTCGCCCATTCCGACGCCGACATGGCCGAGGGCTTTGCGGCGGTGAAGGCCGAGGCCCTGACCGCGTTCGGCGACGACCGCGTCTTCCTCGAGAAGTTCATCGTCAATCCGCGCCACATCGAGATTCAGGTGCTGGGCGACAAGCACGGCAACATCGTCTCGTTGTTCGACCGCGAATGCTCGATCCAGCGCCGCAACCAGAAGGTCATCGAAGAGGCACCGTCGCCCCTGCTGGACGACGCGACTCGCAAGGCCATGGGCGACCAGGCCGTGGCTCTGGCCCGCGCCGTGAACTACGACTCGGCCGGCACGGTCGAGTTCGTGGCCGGGCAGGACCGCAGCTTCTACTTCCTGGAGATGAACACCCGTCTGCAGGTCGAGCATCCGGTGACGGAGCTGATCACCGGCGTCGATCTGGTTGAACAGATGATCCGGTCGGCGGCGGGCGAGACCATGGGCTTCAAGCAGGAAGACCTGTCGATCAACGGCTGGGCCATCGAGAGCCGCATCTACGCCGAGGACCCCTATCGCGGCTTCCTGCCGTCGATCGGCCGTCTGGTGCGCTATGAGCAGCCCGAGGAAGGCGATCAGGGCGACTACACCGTCCGCAACGATTCCGGCGTCCGCGAGGGCGACGAGATCTCCATGTTCTACGACCCCATGATCGCCAAGCTGTGCGCCTGGGGCGAGACGCGCGACGCCGCCGTCGAGGGCATGGCCCGCGCGCTGGAGGACACCCACCTGTCGGGCGTCGGCCACAACGTGCCCTTCCTGTCGGCGGTGATGGATCAGGCCCGCTTCAAGTCCGGCCAGCTGTCGACCAGCTACATCAAGGACGAGTTCCCCGACGGCTTCCGCGGTCTGGAGCCCAGCGAGGCGCAGAAGGACATCTTCATCACCGTGGCTGCGGCGATGAACGAGGTCCTGGCTGAGCAGGCGGGCGATCCGTCGGAACGCACCGACTGGACCGTCCTGATCGACCGCGAGGCCCACGCGGTGTCGCTGTCCTATGACGAGGCCGAGGACCTGGTCATCTCGCTGGACGAGCGCGACCTGACCCTTTCGGAAATCGACTGGCGTCCGGGCATGGCCCAGTTCCGCGCCGTGCTGGATGACGAGCCCTTCACCGCCGAGGTCAAGCGCGCGCCCGACGGTTTCGACATCCGTCACCGGGCGGCGAAGGCCCGCGTTCGCGTCCTGACGCCGCGCGCCGCCGAGATGTATCAGCGCCTGCCTGAAAAGGTCGCCGCCGACACCTCCAAGCTGGTGCTGTCGCCCATGCCGGGTCTGGTCGTCGACATCCCCGTGACGGTCGGTCAGGAGGTCAAGTCAGGCGAAACCGTCGCCATCATCGAAGCCATGAAGATGCAGAACATCCTCAAGGCCGAGCGTGACGGCGTGGTGAAGGCGGTCGGCGCCAAGGCCGGTGATCCGGTCGCCGCCGACGACGTGCTGGTGGAGTTTGCGTAGATGACGACCTTTCCCACGCCGACGCCGCTGGAATGGCGGGAACAGGCCGAGAAGGCGCTGAAGGGGCGGGCGATCGAAAGCCTGCTCCACCTCGACGCCGACGGTCTGGTCATCCGGCCGCTCTATGCCGAGGCGACCGGGGTGCAGGCGCTTCGCGCGCCGCGCACCACGGACGCCGAGGGGCGGGCGTGGGACCTGCGCACCCTGGTCGAGGGCGACGAGGCGGCGGCGATCAACGCTGCCGTCCTGACCGACCTTGAGAACGGCGCCGCCTCGGTGGTGCTGAAGGGTGCCTTCACCACCGACGAGACGACGCTGGCCGCCGCCCTCGACGGTGTGGCTCTGGAACTGGCGCCGGTGGCGCTGGATGCGGGCTTCGATGGCGTGAAGGCCGCCGAGGCTCTGGCGGCTGTGGCCAAGGGTTCGCCCCGCGCCCAGTTGCAATTCCACCTCGACCCGATCTCGGCCTATGCCGAGGCCGCCGAAGGCGACATCGACGCCGCCGTGACCGAGGCGGCCGAGGCCGCTGCGCGTCTGGCTGGCACCTATCCTGACGCCAAACTCTTCCTCGCCTCGGGCCGCGTGGTGCACGAAGCGGGCGGTTCGGCGGGGCAGGAGCTGGCCTTCGCCGCTGCCAGCGCCGTCGCCTACGTCAAGGCCGCTGTGCTGGCCGGACTGACCGTCGAGCAGGCGCTGAAGGGCGTGGTTCTTGGCGTCTCGGTTGACGCCGAATATTTCGACGCCCTGGCCAAGGTGCGGGCCATGCGCCTGATCTGGGCCAGCGTCAGCAAGGCCTTCGGCCATGAAACGCCGGCCATCATCGAGGCCCGCTCGTCGCGGCGGATGCTGTCGGCGCGCGATCCCTGGCCCAACCTGCTGCGCCTGACCGCCGCCGGTTTCGCCGGGGCTGTCGGCGGGGCCGATGTGGTGGTGCTGGACGCCTTCACCCGCGGCGAGGGCCGTCCCGACGCCTTTGCCCGCCGTCAGGCCCGCAACACCCAGCTGGTGCTGATGGAAGAAGCCAATCTGGGCCGGGTCGATGATCCCGCCGCCGGGTCCTGGTTCCTGGACAGCCGCACCCGCGATCTGGCCGAGGCCGGCTGGAAGGAATTCCAGTCGATCGAAGCCGAAGGCGGCGTGGTCGACGCCCTGAAGCACCATCTGATCCAGCCGCGTGTCGAACGCGCGCGCGGTCAGCTGGAAGCCGCGCTGAAGGACGGCGCGCGCCACATGGTCGGCGTGACCAAATACGTCGATCCCGATCCGCGACCGGCCCCCGTAGAGGCCGCTGATCCCGCCTTCGTCCCGGTGCGCCACGGCGCCCTGACCCCGGTGCGCTTCGCCGCGCCCTTTGAGATCGCGTCCGAGGAGGCCGCCCAATGAGCAGCTTCCCCGACTTCTCCAAGATTGATCTGGACCTGACCGCGACGGGCGAAGGCCCGAGCCGTGATCCCTGGCTGACGCCCGAGGGTCTGACGGTCGAGACGGCCTACGGTCCCGAGGCGCTGGACGGTCTGGACGCCATCCACGGCCTGCCGGGCTTCGCCCCCTATATGCGCGGGCCGTACCCGACCATGTACGCCGGCAACCCGTGGACGATCCGCCAGTATGCGGGCTTCTCGACCGCCGAGGAATCCAACGCCTTCTATCGTCGCAACCTGGCGGCGGGTCAGAAGGGCCTGTCGATCGCCTTCGATCTGGCCACCCACCGGGGCTATGACAGCGACCATCCCAGGGTAAAGGGCGACGTCGGCATGGCCGGCGTGGCCATCGACAGCATCCTGGACATGCGGACCCTGTTCGACGGCATTCCGCTGGATCAGATGTCGGTGTCCATGACCATGAACGGCGCCGTCCTGCCGATCCTGGCCCTCTATGTCGTCGCCGCCGAAGAACAGGGCGTGCCGCACGCGGCTCTGACCGGAACCATTCAGAACGACATTCTGAAAGAGTTCATGGTCCGCAACACCTACATCTATCCGCCCGAACCCTCGATGCGGATCATCTCGGACATCTTTGCGTGGACCGCGCAGGAGACGCCGAAGTTCAACTCCATCTCCATCTCCGGCTACCACATGCAGGAGGCGGGGGCCTCGGCCGAGATCGAGCTGGCCTATACGCTGTCGGACGGTCTGGAATACATCAAGGCGGGCGTCGACGCCGGGATGGACGTGGACCGGTTCGCGCCGCGCCTCAGCTTCTTCTGGGCCATCGGCATGAACTACTTCATGGAGGTGGCCAAGATGCGGGCCGGCCGCCTGTTGTGGGCCGAAAAGGTCGCCGAGAAGTTCTCGCCGAAGGACCAGCGCTCCCTGTCGCTGCGCACCCACTGCCAGACCTCGGGTTGGTCGCTGGCGGCGCAGGACGTGTTCAACAACGTGTCGCGCACCATGGTCGAGGCCATGGCGGCGGCGGGCGGTCAGACCCAGAGCCTGCACACCAACGCCCTGGACGAAGCCCTGGCCCTGCCGACCGACTTCTCGGCCCGGATCGCGCGCAACACCCAGATCCTGCTGCAGATGGAGACGGGCCTGACCCGCACCATCGACCCCTGGGGCGGCAGCTTCTACGTCGAGCGCCTGACCCATGATCTGGCGAACCGCGCCCGCGCCCTGATGGCCGAGGTCGAGGCGGCGGGCGGCATGGCCAAGGCCATCGAGGCCGGCATTCCCAAGCTGCGCATCGAGGAGGCGGCGGCCAAGACCCAGGCCCGCATCGACACCGGCCAGCAGACCGTGGTCGGCGTGAACCGCTATCTGAACGATACACCCGACGACATTCCGATGCTGAAGGTCGACAACGCCGCCGTGCTGGCCGCCCAGATCGACAAGCTGAAGAAACTGCGCGCCGAGCGCGATCAGGCCGCGACCGACGCGGCTCTGGAAGCCCTGACCGCTGGCGCGCGCGGAAACGCCAACCTGCTGGAACTGGCGGTCCAGGCCGCCCGCGCCAAGGCCACGGTGGGCGAGATTTCCGACGCGCTGGAGGCCGCCTTTGGCCGCCACGTGGCCACGGTGAAAACTGTCTCGGGCGTCTATGGCAAGGAGGCCGGCGATGATCCCAAGGTCGTCCGCGCCCGCGACATGGTCGCGACCTTCGTGGAGAACGACGGAGGTCCGCCGCGCATCCTGATCGCCAAGCTGGGTCAGGACGGCCACGACCGGGGCCAGAAGGTCGTCGCCACCGGCTATGGCGACATCGGCTTCGACGTCACCGCCGGGTCGCTGTTCCAGACGCCCGCCGAGGCCGCCAGGGACGCGGTCGAGAAGAACGTCCATGCGGTCGGCGCCTCGTCGCTGGCGGCGGGGCACCTGACGCTCGTGCCCGAACTGCGCGCCGAACTGGCCAGGTTGGGACGCGAGGACATCATGATCGTGGTCGGCGGCGTCATCCCGCCCTCGGACGTGCAGCCCCTGCTCGATATGGGCGCGGCGGCCGTCTATCCGCCCGGCTCGGTGATCGCCGACACGGCTGCGGACCTGATCGAGAAACTGAACCAGCGTCTGGGTTACGCCCAGCCGACGCCTGCCCAGGATTTGGGGGAGACCAAGTAATGATCGGCAATCTGAACCACGTCGGCGTCGCCACGCCCTCGATCGCGGATTCGATCAAGCTGTATCGCGATATCCTGGGGGCGACGAAGATCGGCGAGCCGTTCGATCTGCCGTCGCAAGGGGTGAAGGTCTGCTTCATCGACACGCCGACGGCCCAGATCGAACTGATCGAGCCCTATGACGAGACCAGCCCCATCACCGGCTTCCTGGCCAAGAATCCCAAGGGCGGCCAGCACCATGTCTGCTTCGAGGTGGCGGACATCCATGACGCCATCGCCGAGATGCGCGCCAAGGGCATGACCATCCTGGGCACCGGCGAGCCTCGCATCGGCGCCCACGGCACGCCCGTCGTCTTCCTGCATCCTAAGGAGATGGGCGGGGTTCTGATCGAACTGATGGAAACGCCGAAAGAGGCGCACTGAAATCAAAAGGCCCGGTCGCTGACCGGGCCTTTTCCTTTGTCTCCGCACTTCCGTCATCCTCGGACTTGATCCGAGGATCGGCCTATCCGCCTGGGCGACGTTGCCTAAGTCGAGTGCGCCGCCACGCTCGACCTTCGGGTCAAGCCCGAGGGGGACGGGGAGGGGTCAGAACAGGATCTTGCGCAGGCTGACCCGGAAGGTCCGGCCCAGCGGGTCCAGGTAGTCGGGCTGATAGGACAGGGGCGTTTCGCCCAGGCCGTTGCGCACGTCCATCTTCTGATCGAACAGGTTTTCGACCCCGAAGCTGACCCGCGCGCCCTTCAGCCATGGATATTTCGCCACCCAGGTCTGACGCGACGACAGGTCGGCGAACAGGTTCAGATTCACCGTCGTCAGGTCCGAGAAGGTCAGGTCGTCGGTCGAGTCCGTGCCCCCGCTGACCCGGGTGGATTCCTTCCAGTTGGCGTTCAGGAAGCCGCCCATGCCGCTCTTGAACAGGCCCATCTGGAGTTGGACCTCGTTGCGCGACTGTCCGCCGCGCGAGCCCGTAGCCGCGCCGTCCAGCAGGTCCAGCACCGGCAGGCCGTCGCGGATCGTGATCTCATCCTGGATGCGATAGGTGTGGTAGAGCGAGACGTTGAAACGGCCCTGACCGGGCTGCATCGCCGCGCCGCGATTGCCGCGACCCCCGCCGCCCATCTGCATCCGCATGCCGCCGCCGGGCGGAGGTCCGCCCGCGCCTGCGCCGCCACCCGGAGGGGGGCCGCCTTCGACGCGCATCGTGCCGCCGCCGCCCGGACCTCGTTGGCCCATGCGCGCCGCCGCCGCCGGATCAGGCTTGCCGAACGGGGTCGAGAAGTTCAGGCCCCAACGGATTTCCTGCTGCTCGGCCTTCTGGAAGTTCAGCGGACGGGCGTCGATGGACAACAGGTTGCCGTCCGTGTCGCGCGTGAAACGCTCGGGCAGGGCCGCTTCCAGTTCCGATGTGATGGTCGGGAAGGCGGCGATGGAGCCCTCGACCTCGGTGCGGCTGTAGTTGGCCGTCAGCCGCAGGTCCTTGTCCTTCAGCGGCGTGAAGTTGAAGCCCAGCTTGAGGATGCGCTTGGTTTCCTCGGACAGGCCCGCGTTGCCGCCCTCGATGCGGGTGATGTTGACCGACTGGCCGGTGGCGAAGTCATAGACCGGCACATTGGGCGTCGAGATGGTCGGGTCGTTCAACTGCGACATCGACGGGGCGTTCTGCTCGTCCGACCAACTGGCGGTGAAGCTGACGGGCGTCCACGGCGACCAGTTCAAACCCAGGGTGTAGGCTGACAGACCGCCAAAGTCGGACAGGTCCTGATAGGCCAGGTTCAGGTTGGCCGAGAGGTCGCCCAGCACGCCGAGAACCTCGCGGTCGCGGCTGGCGATGGGCAGGTTGAAATTGCCTGAGGCGCTGGTCCGGTCGCGCGACAGGGAGCGTTCGGAAAAGACGCCGGATCGCACGCTCTCGGAATCCAGCGACTGGGTGTCGAAGCCGACCTTGAAGGTCGAGGTCAGGGCGCCTGCGGGCGCCTCCCAGGCGGTGCCGTTGATGACGCCCTCGATATTGGCGTTGCTGGACACGGATCGAGCCGTGTCGAAGGGCAGGCGCGGCAACTGGCCGGCGTCGCCGAACGGATCGATGGTTCCGGCCGTCACCCCTGCCTGCAAGGCGTCCTGGTCCAGCCCGCGCCCGGTGCGGGTCTTGGTCTCGGTGCGGTCATAGCCGCCGGTCAGCGTCCAGCGCCAGTCGCCCAGATAGCCGTCGATCAAGGCCCCGACCTTGCCCTCCAGGGTGTCGGTGGTGCGCGACAGGGCGTCCGGCGCGTTCAGATAGAGGCCTTCCGCGATCGTGGACGGGGGCAGGGCCAGTTGGACGCTCGGCAGGCCTTGATAGGACAGCCGCGAGGTGTCCTCCAGGCTGGCGCTCAGCGTCAGGGCGGTGGTGTCGTTCAGATCGCGCACCACCGAGCCGGCCACCGACGCCTGTTCCTGCTTGGCCAGCAGGGTGCGGTAGTCGGTGGGATCGCCGTCCTCGCGCCGGATGTCGCGCTCAGTCTCGAACAGGGGGGTGTCGTTTTCGTACTCGAGGTCCAGCGTCGTGCGCTGCTTGCCGGCGATGCGCAGGATGTTGCTTTCCAGATCGCTGACCGTGCGGCCGCCCTCGTCCGGGCGACGGACGCTGGCCTGCATGGTCAGGGAGCGGAAGTTGGCCTTGAGGACGAAGTTAACCACCCGCTGGTCGGCGCTGTAGCCGTAGGAGAGGGCGGTTTCTTCCGGCAGGATCTCGGTGCGTTCGATGGCCTCGGGCGGGATGCCGCGGATTTCCTGGAAGCCCGAGATGCGCCGTCCATTGACCAGGAAGACCGGCGAGCCGCCGCGCGAGCTACGCGTCACCGGCTCCAGCAGGGTCATCAGCTCCTGGATGCTGCTGGCGCCATAGGCCTTGAGTTGTTCCTCATCCAGCACCAGTTCGGGCTCATAGTCGCCCAGCGCCGCACCGCGCCGCTTGGTCGAAACGGCCTGGATCTCGCCCAGGTCATAGGCTTCCTGATCCTCGATGGCCGGGACGGCGGGGGTCTGGGTCTGCGGCGCCGCGACGGGCGCTGTCGTCGCCGTGTCCGCATTGGGATCGAGCGAGGCAAGAGCAAGAAGCAGAACGACGGGCGACATGAGGAGTCCTGGCTAGACCGAAAGCTTAGGGCGTCGACCTGCTTGGAGACTGATGGTTGCCGAAAAATGGCGTCCGTGTCTCTGTCAGATTAACAGCCTGTAATGACGCGGAAATGTCACAGCAGGCTCGACAGTGATCTAACGAACGAAGGGGCGGCGTCCGTCGAACGCCGCCCCTTATTTTTCATCTCTGGCGAAATCAGAAGCGGGCGCGTACGCCCACGACCAGGTTCCGGCCCCGTTGCGGCGCGGTTTCCGCCAGGAAGGAGGCGTGGTTCAGCGCGAGCTCGTCCAGCAGATTGGTCCCGCGCAGGAAGACCTGCGACTTCACCCCCGCCAGAGCGACGTCATAGGCCACGGTGGCGTTGACCATGTTGTAGCCCGGCGTCTCGCTTTCGAAGGCGGCGATGTCGTTCTGCTTGAAGGTGCGGCTGTATTCGACGTCGCCCGACCAGGGGCCGGCGAAGGCCTCGGCGCGGAGGCCGAGGCGGGCGGCGGGGATGCGCGGCAGATTGCCGCCGTCGCCCTTCAGTTCGCCGCGCACATAGTCGCCGAAGACCGTGGCCGACAGCCAGGGCGTCAATTGCTGGCGCACCTCGCCTTCCACACCCGTGAAAGTCGCGTCGGCCTGACTGTACTGGATCAGGCGGAAGTCCTCGAATTGATCCAGGGTCCGGGCGAAGATGTAGTCGTCATAGACATAGTGATAGGCGCTGACCGAGGCCGTGGTGGACCCCGCCGTCTTGCGCAGGGTCAGTTCCAGGGCGTTGGCCGTTTCGACATCCAGACCGCTGTCGCCCATCTCATAGGTGTTGGTGGCCAGGTGGACGCCGTCGGCATACATCTCCTGCGCCGAGGGGGCGCGTTGCGAACGCGACAGCGAGACCGCGCCCGTCCAGCCGGGCATGAAGTGCCAGACGGCCGAGCCCGAGATCGAGAAGGGCTTGTGCTCCGTGTCGGCCAGACCCAGGGCCGAGGCCTCCTGCCACTCCTGACGCAGGGCGCCCTCGAAATGCCAGTCGCCCAGTTCGTATTCCTCCATCACGAACAGGCCGGTGTTCTTGGTCGTGCTGGGGGCCAGGAAGCTCTCCTCGCCGACGGCGGCGAAGTCGCTTTTGCTCAGTTGCAGGCCGACCACGCCTTTGAAGCCGGCGATCTCGCGATGCTGGGCCTCGATGCGGCCGTCATAACCCTCGTTGGTGAAGGTGGTCGAGACGACGCCTTCCTCCAACTCCTGATGCTGATAGTCGGTATAGCCGGCGCGCAGGCGGACATTCTCGATGCCGGGCAGGGGGGCGCGCAGCTCGCCGCGCAGATCGAAGCGGCGGCTCTTCAGCCGGACCTCGGGCACGCCGTGGTCGTGATCGTGCTCCTCGCCTTCCTCATGATCATGGTCGTCGTGGTCGTGATCATCGTGACCGCCGCAGTGCAGATGGTCACCGTGCGGGTGGCAGCCCTCGTACTCATGGGTGTGTCCGGCCAGGCCATAACGGCTGGTCTGTTCGGTATAGGCCGCGCCCAGATAGCCGCGCGAGCCGATGTATGAGGCGCCGAGCGTCGCGGTCGAGGTCTCGTTATAGGAGCCGTCCAGACGCGGTTCGTCCCAGTCGGGTACCTTGTAGTCGTCGGCCTTGCGCGCCGCCGCCTCGATGCGGACGGCGAAGTTTCCGGCGCCGACCGTGGCGCCGACCACGCCGGCTTCCTCGTTGTCGACCGAGCCGCGACGGTATTCGATCACGGCCTCGCCGCCGTTGGCCGGGACGCGCGTCGGGATCTTCTTGTCCAGCAGATTGACCGCCCCGCCGATGGCGCCGCCGCCATAGAGAAGGGCCGAGGGGCCGCGCAGGATCTCGATGCCTTCCAGCAGCAGGGGCTCGCCGGAAATAGCGTGGTCAGGCGAGACTTCCGAGGCGTCCATCAGGCCCGCGCCCTCGCTCAGGACCTTGACGCGCGGGGCGGCCTGACCGCGCACCACCGGGCGGCTGGCGCCGCCGCCGAAGGTGTCGGAGTTGACGCCGGGAATGCCGCTGAGGGTGTCGCCCAGAGTCGACTGGCGGCGATGAACCAGTTCGTCGCCGCTCAGCAGGGCGACGTGCGAGCCGACGTCGTCGCCGGCGCGACCCAGGGGCAGGGCGCGGACCACGACGTCGGCGATCTCGGTCGGCTCGTCCTGCTGCGCGGTCTGGATCACGTCGTCAGCGGCGAAGGCGGAAGTCGAAAGGGCGGCGGCCCCGGCGGCGGTCAGCAGGAAGGTTTGAAGTCGCAAGGCACGCATCCCCGTTACAATGTCGCGAACTTGATATGTTATAGTATATCACTACGCAACCGCTCCGCTCGATTTCTTTGCAAGCGGAGCCTTTGGCCGGGTGTAACGTTGGGATCGGACTCACTCAGAGAGACGCCCATGACCCGTTCCGCCGTTGCGCTGCTGTCCTGTCTTGGCCTGACCGTGGCCGCCTGTTCGCAGGAGGCGCCGCCCGCGCCGACGTCGCCGGTCGAAGCGCCGACGGCCCAGACCGCCGCAGCCGTCGGCTATGCCTGCGAGAGCGGCAAGACCATCGCGGTGACCTATCCCGACACGGAAACGGCGCGGGTGTCCTACGACGGACGCGACTACGTCCTGACCAGCGCGGTCTCAGCCAGCGGCGCGCGCTACGCCGGGCAGGGTCTGGAATGGTGGACCGCCAGCCGCAACGGCCAGGAAAGCGGGACGCTCAGCCGCCTGGGGCCGAACGATCAGGCGGGCGGGGCGGTGATCGAGCACTGCAGCCGCCCGGTCGCGGCCCTGGCTCCGGCGCCCGTCGGTCCCTGCACAGGCACGGACCTGAAGCTGTCGGTCGAGGGCGGCGACGCGGGCATGGGCAATCGCGTGACCACCCTGGGCTTGCAGAACACTGGGGCGCGGGCTTGCAGCCTGGGCGGCTACCCCAGTGTGACCCTGGCCGACGCGAGCGGCGGCGTCCTGACCACGGTCAGGGCGGTGCAGGAGCCGGGCAGCTATTTCGCCAAGGGGACGGCGCCGACGCCGTTTTCGCTGGAGCCTCAGGCCAAGGCCTTCTTCGATCTGGCCTGGAACGTCGTGCCGCATGAAGCCGAGGGCGAAAAGGTCTGCCCCGAGGCCAAGACCCTGCGTCTGACTCTGCCCGGCGACGCTGCTCAGATCAGTCTGCCCCTGACTCTGACGCCTTGCGGGCGCCAGGTGCGCGTCAGTCCCGTTCGTCCGGTCGCCGACGCCTCGGCGGGAACTGCCCCCGCGGCTTGAGATCGGGGGTTCAAACGGACCGGGATTCAGCGTAGCGGAGCAGACATGACCCAGGATACGAACATGGCCTTCTATGACCGAATCTCCGCCGAACTGGCTGACATCGACGCCCAGGGCCTGACCAAGCCCGAGCGCGTCATCGCCTCGCGTCAGGGGCCGGTGATTTCGGTGAACGGCCGCGAGGTCCTGAACTTCTGCGCCAACAACTATCTGGGCCTCGCCGGCGACGAGCGCGTCACCCAGGCCGGCATCAGGGCGCAGCAGAAGTGGGGCGCGGGCACGGCCTCGGTCCGCTTCATCTGCGGCACCCTGGAAATCCACAAGGAACTGGAACGCGCCATCGCCGACTATCTCGGCTTTGAGGACACCATCCTGTTCGCCGCCGCCTTTGACGCCAACGGCGGCATCTTCGAGCCCCTGTTCGGCGCCGAGGACGCCATCGTTTCGGACAGCCTGAACCACGCCTCGATCATCGACGGCGTGCGCCTGTGCAAGGCCAAGCGTTATCGCTTCGCCACCTCGGACATGGCCGATCTGGAGGCCCAGCTGAAGCAGGCTCGGGCCGACGGCGCGCGCGAGATCATCATCGCCACCGACGGCGCCTTCTCGATGGACGGCTACATCGCCAGGCTGAAGGACATCCGCGCCCTGGCTGACCAGTACGGCGCCCTGATCATGGTCGACGATTGCCACGCCACCGGCTTCCTGGGCGACAAGGGGCGTGGCTCCTACGCCTGGAACGAGGTCGAGGTGGACTTCGTCACCGGCACCTTCGGCAAGGCCCTGGGCGGCGCCATGGGCGGCTTCATCTGCGCCAAGTCGAACGTGGTGGCCCTGCTGAAGCAGCGGGCGCGGCCCTACCTCTTCTCCAACGCCCTGGCGCCCGCCGTCTGCGGCTCGTCGCTGGAGGCCATCCGCATCGCCGCGGGCGAGGAGGGCGACGCCCTGCGCGCCCAGTTGTTCGCCAACGCCGCGCGCTTCCGCTCGGCCATGACTGAGGCGGGCTTCACCCTGCAACCGGGCGAGCACCCCATCATCCCCGTCATGCTGGGTGACGCCAAGCTGGCGCAGGACATGGCGGCGCGGATGCTGGAACTGGGCGTCTATGTGATCGGCTTCAGTTTCCCGGTGGTGCCGCGCGGCCAGGCGCGCATCCGCACCCAGATGTCGGCGGCCCATACGTTTGAGCAGATCGACGCGGCCGTGGCCGCCTTCACCCAGGCAGGCAAGGAGCTGGGGGTCATCTGACCCCCTGCACACTTACGACTTCAGAGTGTCGTCGGCCATGACAACCGACCGGCCTGCCGGATTGAGCGCGCCCCACAGCACGACGGCGGCGACCAGCGGCGCCACCGACATGCCGATGTAGCGGCCGATGATGGCGATCTGGGCCACGACGGCGGGCAGGGGCGGTTGATCCAGCGCCTGCCGCACGCCGGCGCTCGGCGGAGCCAGGGCGGGGTTCAACTGCGCCGCCAGATCGCCCCAGATCAGCGACGTCACCGATAGGATGAATAGCAGGGTCAGGGCCGCGACCGCGATGACTGCCGCCCGGATCGGGCGCGGCGTGCGCGGAGGCGCGGTCAGGAAGGCCAGGGCCAGGGGGAAGCCCAGCAACAGCCGCCGCAACGCCGACTGAGTCACCTCATAGGTCGTGGGAACGCCGCCGCTGGTCAGGCGGGTGCCGACGCTCCAGCCCCCGTCGGCGGACACGCCGACCTCGCCGGTCAGCCCGAACAGACGGAAGACCAGTCCGGCCAGCGGCCGCAGACCCATCGCGGCCAGATCCGCGCCCCAAAGCCACCAGGGCGGCAGCAGCAGGATGAACATCCCCAGGGACCACAGGCCGAAGCGGCGGCGCGCGGTCTCTTCCGGCGTCCTGGCGCCGAGGGTTTCAAACCAGCGGGCCATCAGGCGGCCTCCTCGGCGGCGGGCTTGGAGGACTTGCCAGGCTGGCGGCTTTGCCAGCGGGTCCAGAAGAAGAAGACCAGCAGGCCTTCCAGCCCGATCATCGCGTCCCAGACATAGTGGTGGAAGAACTCGAACATCGATTCCGACCCGCGCGACAGATAGAGCAGGCTGATGATCCGCAGCAGGTTGACCAGTTGCAGGGCGATCACGCCGACCGCCGCGCCGATCAAGCCGTCGCGCAGACGGCCCGGGAAGGCCAGGATGGCGGCGATCAACAGGGCGCAGACCTCGACCGCATTACAGCCGGCCAGAACCTGAACCGCGCCATGCCCGTCGGAAAAGCGCAGGATGTCGCCCTGAGCCAGGACCCGGCTGTCGAACGGCGCCAGCACCAGGGCGCAGATGTCGACCAGCAACTGGGTGAAGGGCTGGACGAACAGCCGCTCGGCCCAGGGCGTCGCCAGGACGCTGAAGAGGGTGATGGCCAGTAGGGCGAAAAGGCCCAGATACTGCACGGCGGGGGATTTGAAGAAGCGCGGCATGGGCTGGCGAAACGTCCACTATCGGGGCCGCCGGGCAGGGGCCAGCGTCTGGAAGCTTTGTCGCTAGCTGATTCACGGTTTCCCGCACAGCTCTATCCGTCTCAGTGTTATGCGACGGATTGGCGGGCGGGGCTGACGGAAGTTTTCGCCGGGACCGCTTGCGATCCCGGCCAAGGCGGCCTAGCGGCTGCATCCAAGCAACGGGAGCACCCACCATGACCGACACCATGAAGGCCTTGGCCAAGACCAAACCGGCCGAAGGGCTGGAACTGATCGACGCCCCCATCCCCGTCGCGGGCGACGAGGACGTGCTGATCAAGGTGCACCGCACCGCCGTCTGCGGCACCGACATCCACATCTGGAACTGGGACGAGTGGTCCCGCAAGAACGTGCCGGTCCCGATGATCACCGGCCACGAGTTCGCCGGCGAGATCGTCGCCATCGGCAAGGATGTGGATCGTCGCCTCAAGGTCGGTCAGCGCGTCTCGGCCGAGGGTCACGTCATCGACCTGAACTCCGAAGCGGCCCGCGCCGGTCACTTCCACCTGGACCCCGATACGCGCGGCATCGGCGTGAACCGTCAGGGCGCCTTCGCCGAGTTCGTGGTGGCCCCGGCCTTCAACGTCATCGAGCTGCCCGACGACGTCCCCTATGAGATCGGTTCGATCCTGGACCCGTTCGGCAACGCCGTGCACACGGCCCAGCAGTTCGACCTGCTGGGCGAGGACGTCCTGGTCACGGGCGCCGGCCCCATCGGCATGATGGCCGCTGCGGTCGCCCGTCACGCAGGCGCTCGCACCGTGGTCCTGACCGATATCAATGACTTCCGCCTGGAACTTGCGCAAAAGGTTGCGCCGGGCGTGCGCACGGTCAACACCACCAAGGAAGACCTGCGCGACGTCATGCACGAGCTGGGCCTGAAGGTCGGCTTCGACGTGGCGCTGGAGATGTCGGGTTCGCCCATCGCCTTCAAGCAGTGCGTCGACACTTTGATCATGGGCGGCGGCATGGCCCTGCTGGGCATTCCGTCCAAGCCGATGGAGACGGACTGGGGCGCGATCATCCTGAAGGCCCTGACCATCAAGGGCGTCTATGGGCGTGAGATGTTCACCACCTGGCGCAAGATGCTGGGCCTGCTGAAGGCGGGTCTGGACCTGACCCCCCTGATCACCCATCAGATGCCCTATCAGGACTTCCAGCAGGGCTTTGAGGCCATGAAGTCCGGCCAGTCGGGCAAGGTCGTCCTGAACTGGGCCGACTGAGGCTTCTGACGACGCCGTAAAAAACAGGCCCCCTGACCGCAAGGCAGGGGGCCTTGTCGTATCAGGCGAGGGCCGCGCGCGGGCCGGTCGCGCGGAAGACCACCGCCACGAAGAGGATCATCGACAGAAGGGTCAGGCTTGGCCCGACGATCAGGCCCAGGTTGGCCGCCGCCTGCAGACCCGCGCCGCCCAGCAGCTTGGCCGCCAGCGCCGGCATGAAGATCAGCAGGCCGATCAGCGCCACCCAGAAGTGGGTCTGCGGCAGCCAGCCCTGAGCGGCGCTCGGCTGGACCCGGTAAAACAGGCCGTAGAGGGCCATGGACACCCATCCCAGCAGGTTGATGTGGGCGTGGACCGGCGCCGCCGCGAACTGCTCGGTCGCCCCCATCCAGTAGCCCAAACTCATGCCGACCAGGGCGAACAGGACCGCCAGTCGGAGGAAGCGGTTGGAGAGGCGATAGTCCATCGACATGTCCTCAGGTGAGCGCGGGACTGCGCGAGGGCGGCCAATGACGCATAACGATGGTGTGTCAAAATGAAACAAGCGTCATTTCTGAGCGCAGGTCGGCTCTTGACCGCAGGCTCGGACCGGGGGACGGAGCGGGCATGAATTATCGCCACAGCTTTCACGCCGGAAACTTCGCGGACCTGGTCAAGCACGCCCTGGTGCTGTGGCTGCTGAAGGAGCGGCAAGAGCGAGGGCCGGTCACGGTCATCGACACACATGCGGGCGCGGGCCTCTATGATCTGTCGGGCGACGGCGCGCGGTCGAGAGAGGCCGAGGCGGGCGTGGCGCGGCTGATGACCGCCGAGGACCGGCCGCCGCTGATCGAGGCCCTGGCGGCCGAGGTCGCGGCGCTGAACCCCGACGGCGGCGCGCGCTTCTATCCGGGCTCGCCGCTGCTGATCGCGCGGGCGCTGAAGGACGGCGACCGCTACCTGGGCTTCGAGTTCCATCCGCCGGTTCAAGAAATGCTGGCCGAGGCCCTGGCCGACCAGCCCGCCGCCGAAGGGCGCGCGGGCGACGGCTATGTCGAGGCGCTGAAGGCGGCCAGGGCGACCAAGGGGCCGCTGGTCCTGATCGACCCGCCGTTCGAGCGGCCCGACGACTATGTGCGTTCGGCCGAGAGCGCCGCGGCCATCCTGCGCCACGACCGCACGGCGACGGTGGCGGTCTGGACGCCGCTGAAGGACATGGAGACCTTCGACGGCTTCATCCGCCGTCTGGAGGAGGCCAGGGTCGGTCGGGTGCTGGTGGCCGAGGCCCGTCTGCGGCCGCTGAACAATCCGATGAAGATGAACGGCTGCACCATGACGGTGGTCAATCCGCCCTCGGGCGCCGAGGCGGCGGCGGCTGAAATCTGCGGCTGGGTGGCGACGACCCTGGGCGAGGCCGGGGCGCGAGCCGAGGTTTGGCGCGCGGGTTGACGTCGTGGATTGCACTGCGATCCGAAAAAACGGAGCGCTTGCCTTGTCCGCCGTCATCCTCGGGCTTGACCCGAGGATCGGGCTATCCGTCTGCGCGACGTCGGCATGGTCGAGCGCGCCCGATCCTTCGATCCTCGGGTCAAGCCCGAGGATGACGGCAGGTAGGGCGATGTGCGGCGGCTGAGGGCCGAGGGGGTAGGTTTGCGACGGTGTGAAAGAGCCCCGTCAGCATGGCACGGTCGGGCGCCGAGTCGTGAGAAAGGCCGCGAGAGACCTTCAATCCCAATGAAACATGGGAAGTGGCGCGGTCTGATAGGCGAGGAAGGTCGGTCAGGGGTCGGTCAGGCCTCGACGACCTCGCCGGGTTCGTAGAGGTGGGGCTCGAAGGTGGCGAGGGCCAGGATGGGCTCCATCGCCGCCACCACCTGGGGATGGCGGGTCATGATCTTCCAGTCCGTGGCGCTGCTCCAGACCGCATGATTGGCGACGACGCGCCCGTTCAGGCCGCGATGCAGGGTGCCGGAGACAAAGCCGGGCAGGGCGCGCTGCACCTGGGCCAGGGCCGCCAGATGCTCGATCAGCTCCTCCTGACGCCGGGCGTCGCACTTGAAGATATTGATCAGGACGACGGGGGAATCGGCGGTCGCGTCGGCGGTCATGTAGGGCGGCCTCGTTGCAATCGCCCGACTTCTACCCCAATCCAGAGACAGACGCTTCCTTCTCCCCGCTGGAAAACGCCGAAATGACCCGTATCGCCATTCTGGAAACCGGCCACCCGCCCGAGCATCTGCGGGACGCCTTCGACGACTATCCCGCTCGCTTCCGCTATCTGCTGGGCGAGAACGTGCCGACGACGCGGTTCGACGTGCAGTCGGGGCACCTGCCGGAAGACCCCTCGGTCTATACGGGCGTTATCGTCACCGGCTCGGCGGCGGGTGTCTATGACGACCTGCCGTGGATTTCGCCTCTGGTGGACTGGCTGAGGGCGGCGCGGGGCAAGACGCGCCTGCTGGGCATCTGCTTCGGCCATCAGGTCATCGCCCACGCCTTTGGCGGCAAGGTCGAGAAGTCGCACAAGGGCTGGGGCGTCGGCCTGCATCGCTATGACGTGGTCAGCCATGAGCCGTGGATGCATCCGCGCGCCCGCACCATCGCCATTCCGGTGTCGCACCAGGATCAGGTGGTGGCGGTGGCGCCGGATACGCGAGTGATCGCCTCGTGCGACTTCACCCCCTACGCCGGTCTGGCCTGGGGCGAGGACGCGATCAGTTTCCAGTGCCATCCCGAGTTCCAGCCCGCCTACGCCGCCGCCCTGATCGAGGGACGGCGCGGCGACCGCATTCCGCATGATCTGGCGGACGAGGCCCTGCTGAGCCTGGAGGGCGCCAATGACCGGGCCGTGCTGACGGCCTGGATACGCGCCTATCTGCTGCTGACGCCGCCGCCGGTGGAGGCGGACGGCAGCGGCATCTGATCACGAGGTTCGCGCGTTCCCCGAACGCTAAACCTTGCGCAACTTCTGGCGTGCCATTCTGAGGCGTCAGTCTGGAAGTGATATGTCGCCAATCAAAGCTGCGGTCCTCGCGATCGCCATCCTGCTGTCGCCGAGCCTGGCTCTGGCGCAGGCGCCGGCACCGTCGGACGATCTGCTGCGAGCGGTGGAGACGCGGGCGGGAGGGAGCAGCTTTGCTGAGCTGGAAGCCTTCGGCGAGGCCGCCTACAGGCGTCACGACCGGGAGGGCCTGAACCGTCTCTATCACGTCGTCTGGATCATGCAGAACCAAGGCGAGTTCGAGAAGGCCGCCTTCTGGAACAAGCGCCTGGAGGCGAAAGCTCGCGCTCAGCGTGATCGACGCTATATCCAGATCGCGCAGTTGAACGACCTGACGGCGCGCTATGATCAGGGCGATCTGGACGTCGCCGCCGAGATGAGCCGCATGACGACCGCCGGTGTCGACTGGTTCGTCCGAGCGCATGCCGCGCGGCTGACGGCTCTGACCCTGATCGACGAGGGACGCGTCGGCGAGGGGCTGAAGCTGCTGAGCCAGGCCGAGACCGATATTCCTGACAATGCCCCCTATGCCGCCACGGCCCACGGCGGCCTGTGGGAAATGACGGGCATGGGGTTGATGAAGCTGAATGATACGGTGGGGGCCACCATCGCCTTCCGCCGGTTCGAGATCGACTACACCAATCCGGATTATCCTCGGCCCGACTTCGACAGCCTCTACAACCTTACCAAGATGGCCATTCAGGTCGGGGACCTGACGCGGGCGCAGGCCTATTACGCCGCGCACCGTCGCCTGAGCCTGCGGACAGGGCTGGAGACGCTGCTCGTCTATGACGCGGGCCTGTGCGCTCAGGTGGCCAGCGCCAGGGACGAGCCGCTGGAGGTGCTGTCCTGCCTGGCGCCCTATGGCGAGGACATGGGATCGGCGGCCTTTGTTCTGCTGGACATCCTGCCCCTGCGCGCGGTGGCGCGGGCGCGGACGGGGGATGTGGACGGCGCGAGGCGTGACCTTGAGCGGTTGCGGGCCTTGAGCGTCGACGGCGGGGCGGATTCGGCCGTGGGGCTGGTCGAGGCGGAAATCCTGTTCGCTTCGGGACGCGCCGAGGAGGCCTTTACGGTTCTGCGCACCTATCAGCGGGATCGTGACGTTCAGGGCGCTCAACGGTTCAGCGCCGGCATCCGCCAGGTCACTGGCGACATTCAGGAACAGCTGGATCGCCGCCGCCAGCAACTGGAGACCGCGCGCGCCAACACCGAGCTGCAGCGCACGGTCATCCGCTGGCAGAACTGGATCGTCGGCATCGGCGTGGTCTTCATGCTGTCGGCCTTGTTGACCCTGCTGTGGCAGTGGCGTCAGGCGGCGGAGCTGCGCAGCGCGCGCAGTCGCGCCGAGGAGGCCAGTCGGGCCAAGAGCGAGTTCCTGGCCAATATGAGCCATGAAATCCGCACCCCCCTGAACGGCGTGGTGGCCATGGCCGACGCCCTGGGCCAGCGCGACCTGAACGCCGACGAGCACGAGATGGTCGAGGTCATTCGTTCGTCCGGCGCCACGCTGGAGCGTCTGCTGTCCGACATCCTGGACAGCGCCCGAATCGAATCCGGCCAGGTCACGATCGAGACGGCGCCCTTCCATCTGGGGCGGGCGGTGCAGGACGTGGCGGCCCTGTGGCGCATTCCGGCCGAGGCCAAGGGCGTGGCGGTCGTGGCCCATGTCGATCCCGCGTTTGACCGCCTGGTCGAGGGCGACGCCGTGCGGGTGCGTCAGGTTCTGACCAACCTGGTCAGCAACGCGCTGAAGTTCACGACGGAAGGCGAGGTCAGCCTGACGGTCGCGCCGGGCGTGGAGGGCGACGTCCGCTTCGTCGTGGCCGACACCGGGGTCGGTTTCGACGAGGAGCAGAAGGCCCGCATCTTTGGCCGCTTTCAGCAGGCGGACGGCTCGATCACACGCCGCTTCGGCGGCACCGGTCTGGGCCTGGCCATCTCACGCGAGCTGGTCGAACTGATGGGCGGCTGGCTGGAGTGCGACAGTACGCCGGGGCAGGGCTCGCGCTTCTGGTTCGAGATTCCCCTGCGGTCGGCCGAGGCGGCCGTCGAGACCGCCGAGACGGTTCAGCCGGTCGGCGACGTGCGCGAGCAGCCGTTGCGGGTCCTGCTGGCCGACGACCATCCGGCCAATCGCAAGGTGGTCGAGATCATGCTGGGCGCGACGGCGATGGAGCTGGTTGCGGTCGAGGACGGGGCTCAGGCCCTGGACCTGTTCAAGCGCGAGGCCTTCGACCTGGTGCTGATGGACATGCAGATGCCGGTGATGGACGGCCTGACCGCCACCGCCGCCATCCGCACCTTCGAGGCGCAGGATGGCCGCGCCCGGACGCCGATCCTGATGCTGACCGCCAACGCCATGGCCGAACACGTCGAGGCGGGCCGGGCGGCGGGGGCGGACGGCCATCTGACCAAGCCGCTGACCCTGGCCGCTCTGTTCGACGGGATCGGGCGGGCGATGGCCGACAACGCCCGCGCCGAGGTCGCCTAGACCCTTATCAGGGCCACTTCACCACGGGCGGCATGGAGCTGAGGATCGACTCGACGTTGCCGCCGGTTTTCAGTCCGAACATGGTGCCGCGGTCGTAGAGCAGGTTGAACTCGACGTAGCGGCCGCGACGGATCAGCTGCTCCTCGCGCTCCTCGGGCGTCCAGGCCTCGATCATGCGGCCTGCGACGATCTTCGAATAGACATCGAGGAAGGCCTTGCCGACGTCCTGGGTGAAGGCGAAGTCGCGTTCCCAGTCGCCGCTGTCGTGATGGTCGTAGAAGATGCCGCCGGTGCCGCGCGGTTCGTTGCGATGCGGCAGGAAGAAGTATTCGTCGCACCACTGCTTGTACTTGGCATGCCATGACGGGTCGTGGGCGTCGCAGGCGCTCTTCATCGCAGCGTGGAAGGCCAGGGTGTCGGGGTGGTCGTCGCGACGGTCCGCGTCCAGCACAGGCGTCAGGTCGCCGCCGCCGCCGAACCAGGTCTTGGTGGTCGAGATCAGGCGGGTGTTCATGTGCACGGCCGGCACGCGCGGGCTGACCGGGTGGCAGATCAGGCTGATGCCGGTGGCGTAGAAGCGCGGGTCCTCCTCGGCGCCGGGCACGTTCTTGGCGTAGTCGGCGGGGAAGGTGCCGTGGACGGTCGAGCAGTGGACCCCGACCTTTTCGAACAGGCGGCCGTGCATCATGCCCATGACGCCGCCGCCGCCTTCCTTGCGGTCCCAGGGCGTGCGCACGAAGCGGCCGGCCTCGCCGGGGAAGAGGTCGGCGGGGGCGGCGTCTTCCAGGGCCTCGAAACCGGCGTGAATTTGATCGCGCAGGGTCTCGAACCAGACGCGGGCGCGCTCGCGATGCTCGACCATCAATGTGGGGGTCTCTTGGATCATCAGGGCTTCAACCATGACGGACGGCCTTTGTGAACAGGGCGGGATACGCGCTTCATGCGCCCGGCGGCGAAAGCGGGCCTTGATCCAGATCAGACCTAGTTCCCATAGGCCGCCGCCTGTGCCAGCGTGGCCGTTCAGTATTCAGGGGGAAACCATGATCCGCACCGCCTTGCTCGCCGCCGTATCGCTCGCCGTCCTGACCGGGCCCGCTCTGGCGCAAACCCCGGCCGGCGACAACGCCGCAGGGCAGGAGCGGGTGATGCAGATCCTGCGTCGCACCCCCCTGATCGACGGCCACAACGACCTACCCTGGGCTCTGCGTCAGGGCTTCGGCAACGACCCCTATCGCGTTGATCTGGCGACCAACCTGGCCGCGACGACGCGTCTGCATACCGACATTCCGCGTCTGCGCGCGGGCGGCGTGGGCGCTCAGTTCTGGTCCGTCTATGTCCCTGCCAGCCTGGAGCCGGTCGAGGCGGCCAAGGCCACCTTCGAGCAGATCGACACGGTCAAGCGCATCGCCGCGGCCTATCCGTCGGTGTTCGAGATCGCGACCACAGCCGATGACATCAGCCGCATCCACAAGGCCGGCCGCATCGCCAGCCTGATCGGCATGGAGGGCGGCTATTCGATCGACGATTCCCTGGGCCTGTTGCGCGAGTTCTATGATTCCGGCGCCCGCTACATGACGCTGACCCACTCCAGGACCACGACCTGGGCCGACAGCGCCACCGACGCGCCCAAGTGGGGCGGCCTGTCGCCCTTCGGCGAGCAGGTGGTCAAGGAGATGAACCGCATCGGCATGATGGTGGACCTGAGCCATGTCTCGGAAGAGACTATGACCGACGCCATCCGCGTCTCGACCGCCCCGGTCATCTTCTCGCACTCGTCGGCGCGGGCCGTGACGGGGCATCCGCGCAATGTGCCGGACGCCGTGCTGCGGCAGATGTCGGCCAACGGCGGCATCGTCATGGTGACCTTCGTGCCGGGCTTCATCAGCGAGCCGGTGCGCCAGTGGGGTGCCCTGCGCTCGGCCGAGCTTTCGCGCCTCTCGGCCCTGAACCAGGGCGCCCCCGATGCGGTCAAGACGGGCATCGACGCCTGGACCGCCGCCAACCCCGCTCCGCGCGCCTCGCTGGACGACGTGGTGGCGCACATTCAGCACGTGCGCGATGTGGCCGGCATCGACCACGTCGGCCTGGGGGGCGACTTCGACGGCGTCGACAGCCTGCCCGAGGGCGTGGAGAGCGTGGAGGCCTATCCGCGCATCCTGGCCGAGCTGATGCGTCGCGGCTGGACCGAGGCCGACATCCGCAAGATTTCCGGCGAGAACCTGCTGCGCACCATGCGCGCGGTCGAACGCGCCGCCACGGTCCAGCGCGGTGAGCGGCCGAACCTGGCGCAACTGCCGAACGACGGCGCGCCGGAGTAGGGATCAAACAGGCTGCGGCGCCGACGGCGTCTTCAGGCGAACCAGACGAGCGATCTCGAACGCGAGGTCCTCGTCTGAGTGATCTGGTTTCACTTCGATGAAATCGACACCGGCGCGTCGCAGCGCCTCTCGCTTGACTGCGTCGCGAGCAGCGGCGGCGCCCAGATAGTGGCCGGAGCCCTGGAACTCGACTGCCGCCAGCGGGTGTCCGTTATTGGCGATGACCAGCATATCGACGCGTTTGCTGTTCACGGCGGCGAAGGCCTTGGCGTCGGTCGAGGTCAGGACTTCGCCCAGAGACACCTGAGCCATCACGCGCCAGCCCATGCGATGACCGCGCAGCAGGCGTTCAATCTGCAGAAAGGCGCGAGCCTCGCTCCTGGACATCAGTCGCTTGGGCCGAAACTCGGCGTTCATGACGGTGGTGAGTTGTGCAGCGGGATCGGTTCGGTCGTTACGCGCTGTCGAGGCGTCAGGATTCACGAGCTTCATTCCCGCGCGCCACCGTCCCTTGCTTGAGGAACGGCGACCCCAACGGCTCTTAGCGCCGACTTTCAGTCCCGCCAGGAATCCCAGAAGTGCGACCAGGGCCAACAACAGCGGCTGGTTATCGGCTGATGTCAGTTCCTGCAGGAAGGCTTGCAAAGTCATGGTTCCGCTCGTGTGAGGGGACCAGTCTGCCATTCACCATTTGGCGTTCGGTGAATCGGCGTGGTTAAGGTCGGCCTTAGGCGCGCACCGGCAACTCGCCCAACTGCCTCAGGCCTTCCCACAGGGCGATGCCGGCGCTGACCGACAGGTTCAGCGAGCGCGTTTCCGGGCGGATGGGGATGAAGACCCGCGCGTCGGCGGCGGCGTGGACGTAGTCGGGCGCGCCAGAGCTTTCCTTGCCGAACAGCAAGACATCGTCGGGGCGGAACTCGAAATCGGGCAAGGGCGTGGCGCCCTTGGTGGTGAACAGCACCAGCCGCCCCGGCGCGCGGTCGCGCTGGAAGGCGTCCCAGTCGGCATGGCGGGTCATGTGGCTGAGCGGGCCGTAATCCAGGGCCGCGCGCTTCATGGCGCGGTCGTCGAAACGGAAGCCCGTGGGCTCGATGACGTGCAATTCGACGCCGAAACAGGCGCTCTGGCGGATGCAGGCGCCCACATTCTGCGGGATGTCAGGTTGAAAAAGGGCGAGACGCATTCTAAGGCCGTCATACGCGCGGGGCGGGGTCTTGTCGCGGTCTTTGTTGCGACCGTTTCGCAAGTTGTGTCAGCAACTTGCGTCGAATGCGGTAAAACAAGGGCCGCAGGCATCTTCTGCCGTTCCGCAGGGACGATCCATGCCGACGACCATCCCCCTTTTGGGGCGGGCGATCGGGAGTGCAGAGGTGAGAGCGTGGCCGAATCGGTCGTGAATGCTGAAGGGCCCGAGGGCCAACACGGGGGCGGCGACGCCACCCGCCGCGATTTCATCCACATCGCCGCCGGCGCCGCCGCGGTCGGTGCAGGCGTGATGGTGGCCTGGCCGCTGATCAACCAGATGAACCCCGCCGCCGACACCCTGGCCCTGGCGTCGATCGAATTCGATCTGACCAAGGTTCAGGAAGGCCAGCAGGTCGTCATCAAGTGGCAGGGCAAGCCGGTCTTCGTGCGTTACCGCACCCCGGCCGAGCTGAAGCGCGTCATCGCCGACGATCACGCCTCGGACCTGAAGGAACCCCAGACCGACGCCGAGCGCACCAAGCCCGGCCACGAGAAGTATCTCGTCGTCATCGGCTCCTGCACCCACCTGGGCTGCGTCCCGACCTTCGGCACGGGCGATTACGGCGGCTGGTTCTGCCCCTGCCACGGTTCGCACTACGACGCCTCGGGCCGTATTCGTAAGGGTCCGGCGCCCAAGAACCTGGTGGTGCCGAACTACGACTACGTGTCCGACACCCGCGTGAAGATCGGCTGAGGACGGACAGAGGACCCATGAGCGATCACGAATCCACCTACGTCCCGAAGACCGCCGTTGAGCGGTGGATGGACACCCGCCTGCCGATCATCCGTTTCGGCATGGACTACGCCAACCTGCCGACCCCCCGTAACCTGAACTACTGGTGGACCTTCGGCGGCATCCTGGCCCTGTGCCTGATGACGCAGATCATCACCGGCATCGTTCTGGCCATGCACTATACGCCGAACACGGCCCTGGCCTTCGCCTCGGTCGAGCGCATCATGCGCGACGTCAACGGCGGCTGGCTGATCCGCTATGTGCACGCCAACGGCGCGTCGATGTTCTTCATCGCCGTCTATCTGCACATGCTGCGCGGTCTCTATTACGGCTCCTACAAGGCGCCGCGCGAGATGATCTGGATCATCGGCTGCGTCATCTTCTTCCTGATGATCGCCACCGCCTTCCTGGGCTATGTCCTGCCCTGGGGTCAGATGTCCTTCTGGGGCGCTGAGGTCATCACCAACCTGATCGGCGCCATTCCGGTCATCGGCGAGCCGATCTTGATCTGGCTGCGCGGCGGCCCGGCGATCGACAACGCCACGCTGAACCGCTTCTTCTCGCTGCACTACCTGCTGCCGTTCGTCATCGCCGGCTGCGTGGTGCTGCACCTGTGGGCCCTGCACGCCGCCGGTCAGAACAACCCGGTCGGCATCCTGATCCCGAAGGACCGCCAGAAGAAGGACATGCTGCCCTTCCACCCGTACTTCACGGTCAAGGACGGCTTTGCGATCATCCTCTTCCTGATCCTGTTCTCGGTCTTCGTCTTCTATCAGCCGAACGCCCTGGGCCACGCCGACAACTACATCCCGGCCAACCCGCTGCAGACCCCGGCGCACATCGTGCCCGAATGGTACATGCTGCCCTTCTACGCCATCCTGCGCGCCATCCCCGACAAGTTCGGCGGCGTGGTGGCCATGTTCGGCGCCATCGGCGTGCTGTTCGTCCTGCCCTGGCTGGACACGTCCAAGGTGCGCTCGATGCGCTACCGCCCGACGATGCGCACCTGCTTCATCATCTTCCTGTTCGTCTGCTTCGGCCTCGGCTGGTGCGGTGGTCAGCTGCCGGACGCCCCGGTCGTTCCGGGCATGCCGAGCTTCAACCTGATCGACGGTCAGCTGAACTCCTACCTGTGGCTGACGCGTCTGTTCACGGCCTACTACTTCATCTTCTTCCTGGTGCTGATGCCGTTCCTCGGCCTGCGCGAGAAGCCGCTGCCGGTCCCGGCGACGATTTCCGAGCCGGTCCTGTCGGGCGACGCCGAGCAGAAGGGCTGAGCGCGATGATTTCCAACGAGAAGAAAACCGTGTCCTTCCGCAAGACCTTGGTCGTTCTGACGGCCGCCCTGGGCCTGGCCGCCACCGCCGCTCCGGCGCTGGCCGCTGGGGGCGCCAAGCATCCGCGTAGCGGCGGCTTCAGCTTCGAGGGGCCGTTCGGCACCTATGACCAGGGCCAGCTGCAGCGCGGCTACAAGGTCTACAAGGAAGTCTGCGCCTCGTGCCACGGCATGGAGCTGATGCACTTCCGTAACCTGGGCGACAAGCACGGGCCGTTCTGGAACCCGGAATACCCGAACCCGAACGACAACCCTGTCGTGAAGGCTCTGGCCAAGGAAGTTCAAGTCCCGGACATCGACAGCGAGACGGGCGAGGCGCTGATGCGCGACGCCACCACCGCCGACAAGTTCCCGTCGCCCTATCCGAACGCCACGGCGGCGGCCGCCGCCAACGGCGGCGCGGCTCCGCCGGACCTGTCGGTCATGGCGAAGGCTCGTCACGACGGCGCCAACTACATCTACTCGCTGCTGTCGGGTTACGGCACGCCGCCGGCGGGTCTGAAGATGACCTCGGCCCAGCACTACAACCCCTATATGGCGGGCGATCTGACCCCGTTCTGGGAAGGCGAGGGCCATGTGCCTCCGGGCGGCTTCATCGCCATGCCCGCGCCGTTGCGCGCCGGTCAGGTCACCTATGACGACGGCACCGAGGCCACGGTCGACCAGATGGCCAAGGACGTAGCCGCCTTCATCGCCTGGACCTCCGAGCCCAAGGCGACCGAGCGCAAGCAGATGGGCTTTGGCGTGATCATCTTCCTTCTGCTGTTCGCAGGGATCACCTACGCCAGCTACCGTCGCATCTGGAAGGGCGTCGCCCACTAAGGGCTTGGCTTCCAGACCCGAACGAGACGACCCGCCGGAGCGATCCGGCGGGTTTTTTCGTGCCCGGCGTCCAAAACGGCCGCATCGACTCGGCGGATTTCGCCCTCTAGGGTCCGGGCTCTTTATTGGTTGAGGGGCTTGTTCCATGCGTTTGATGTCGTCCGCCGCCGTCCTGTTGTTCGCCGCCGCCATGGCTTCGGGCGCGGTCGCCCAGACCGCGGCCCAGGCTCCTGACTTCGATGCGGGGCGCATCTCGAACGACATCAAGGTCCTGTCCGACGACAGCTTTGAAGGGCGCGGCATCGCCACCCCGGCCGAGCAGAAAGTCATCGACTATCTGAGCCAGCAGTATGCGGCGGCGGGGTTCGCGCCCGGCGGCGAGAACGGCGGCTGGACCCAGGCCGTGGGCCTGAACCGCTTCACCGTCTCCAACGTCAGCGGCCAGATCAAGGTCGGCGACTGGACCCAGCCGCTCGCCCAGGGGCAGCAGGCCACCATCACCACCCGCCTGCCCAGCGACGGCGTCGATCTGCGCGGCAAGCCCCTGGTCTTCGTCGGCTACGGCACGAACGCGCCCGAGCGGGGCTGGAACGACTTCAAGACCGACGTGCGCGGCAAGGTGATCGTGGTTCTGGTCAACGACGCCGATTTCGAGGAGCCGGCGTTGAACACCTTTGGCGGCGAGGCCATGACCTATTACGGTCGCTGGACCTACAAGTATGAAGAGGCGGCGCGGCAGGGGGCGGCGGGCGTGCTGATCGTCCACGAGACGCGCCCGGCCTCCTATGGCTGGACCACGGTGGCCAACTCCTGGTCCGTGCCGCAGTTCGACATCGTGCGCGCCAACCCCTCGGCCGAGCGCGTGCCGATGGAGGCCTGGATCCAGCGCGACGTGGCCGTGGACCTGTTCCGACACGCCGGCCTCGACTTCGAGCAGGAGAAGATCAAGGCCCGCAGCCGCGACTTCCAGCCGGTCGAACTGGCCGGCGCGACCATCGACGCCAAGTTCGACGTGAAGACCGACCAGATCACCACCCACAACGTGGTGGCCAAGCTGGAGGGGACGACCCACCCGAACGAGACCATTCTCTACACCGGTCACTGGGACCACATCGGCATGGGCGAGCCGGACGCCTCGGGCGACCGCATCTTCAACGGCGCGGTGGACAACGCCTCGGGCACAGCGGGCTTGCTGGAGCTGGCGCGTCAGTGGTCGAAGGGGCCGAAGCCGGAGCGCACCATCGTCATGATCAGCTTCACCGGCGAGGAAAGCGGCCTGCTGGGATCGGAATTCTATGCCGCCAATCCGCTGTACCCGCTGGAGACGACGGTGGCGGGCTTCAACCTGGATGCGACCAGCGTTCTGGGTCGAATGAGCAAGCTGGGCGTGACGGGCTATGGCCAGTCCGAGCTGGATGAGCGCGTCATCGCTCTGGCGGCGGCGCAGGGGCGCGGCTTCGAGGGTGATGCGGGCGCGGGCGCCGGCATCTACTTCCGTTCGGACCACTTCCCCCTGGCCAAGCGCGGCGTGCCGATGGGCTATCTGTCCTCGACCGGGGATTTCGTGGACGAACCGATCGCGCCGCGCGTGGCGGCGGCCGCCGAGTATCGCGCCAACCGTTATCACCAGGCCGCCGACGAGTGGGAGGCGAACTGGGACTATCGCGGCATGATCCAGGACCTCGAGGTGGTCTTTGACGCGGGTCAGGCCCTGGCCAACAGCCGGGACTGGCCCCAGTGGAAGCCGGGTTCGGAGTTCGGCCCGGCTCGCACGGTCAGCGACGCCCAGCGCAAATAGGTCGTCGCTGATCCGCCTTCGCGGAACATGACAAAAATGTAAGGGGCGGTCTCGCGAGAGGCCGCCCTATTACTTTGCGCGAACGCCCCGTGGGGAGGGCGAAGGAGCTTCCATGCATCGTCGGTTCATCAGCGGCGCCGCCGCTACGGCCCTTCTGTTCGTCGCCGGCGCGGCCGCCGCTCAGGACTTTTCGGCCCAGCGCCTGTCGGACGAGATCCGCACCATCAGCGCCGACGACTTCCAGGGCCGCTATCCCGGCACCGAGGGCGAGAAGAAGACCCTGGACTGGCTGCAGGCCCAGTATGAGGCCATGGGCCTGCAGCCCGGCGGTCCGAACGGCCAGTGGCTGCAGGTCATCGACCTGAAACGCTATACGCCCGTCGCCGACGCGACCCAGGCCAGCTGGACCGGTGCTGACGGCCAGGTCCACGTCCTGACGCCGGGAACTGACATCGCCCTGCGGGCGGTCAGCAACGACGGCAAGGCGGCGATCGCCAATGCGGGTCTGGTCTTTGTCGGTTACGGCATCCATGCGCCGGAGCGCGGGTGGGACGACTACGGCGACCTCGACGTGACGGGCAAGATTGTTCTGGTCGTGGGCGGAGAGCCGGACGGCGACCTGTTCAACGGGCCTTACGCGACCAACTACCAGTCGGGCGCCTACAAGGCGGACGAGGCCAAGCGCCGCGGCGCGCTGGGCGTCATCACGGTGTCCAAGGCGACCGCGACCGACGCCGGCTGGACCCGCATGGCCCAGGGTAATGCCCGAACCCGCACCCTGACGCCGGGCGCGGCGGATCTGGAGTTCTCGGGCGCCATCAATGCGGATACGGCCAAGGCCCTGGGGCTGGACGTGGCCAATCTGGTCTCGCGCATCGGCACGGGCGACTTCCGCGCCTTTGCCCTGCCGGGCGTGACCCTGTCGGTCGAGACGGCCGAGACCATCGACACCCTGCGCACCCACAATCTGCTGGCCAGGATTCCGGGAACCAAGCGCCCGAGTGAGACCATCATCTATTCGGCTCACTGGGACCACGTCGGCGTCAACAACCATGCAGGCGGCGACGACAAGATCTTCAACGGCGCCTGGGACAACGCCTCGGGCACCGTCGGCGTGGTCGAGATGGCGCGTCAGCTGAAGGCCGCGCCCGCGCCTGACCGCACCATCGTCTTCGCTCACATGGCGGCCGAGGAAATGGGCCTGCTGGGCGCCTACGCCTATGCCGCCGATCCGGTCTATCCGCTGGAAACGACGGTGGCCGACATCAATATCGACATGCTGCCCCTGTCCGGCCCGACGCGTGACGTGCCGATCTTCGGCAAGGGCCAGAACAGCCTGGAGGACGACCTGCAGGCTCTGGCCGAGAAGGAGGGCCGCTATGTCTCCGACGACGGCCAGCCGGAGCAGGGCTTCTACTACCGCTCCGACCACTTCCCCTTCGCCCGGGCAGGCGTTCCGGCCCTGATGCCGTGGCACGGCGTGGACTGGGTCGATGGGGGGCGCGAGGCTGGTCTGGCGGCGTGGAAAGCCAAGTTCAGCGCCGACTATCACCGCCCCAGTGACGAATGGTCGGCGGATTGGGACCTGCGTTCGGCGGTGGAGAACCTGACCTTGCTGTATCGTCTGGGCCTGGAACTGGCCAACAGCGACGAATGGCCGAGCTGGAAGCCGACCTCCGAGTTCGGCCAGGTGCGGACGCTTAGCGACGCGGCGCGGCGGTAGAGCCCTCTTTGTCCGTCATCCTCGGGCTTGACCCGAGGATCGGATTGTCCGGCTGCGCGACGCTGGAAGGCATGAGTTCACCCCTGCGCCCGATCCTCGGGTCAAGCCCGAGGATGACGGCGGACGAGAATGCTACAAAAATGAAAGGCCCTCCGCTCCTTGTCGGGCGGAGGGCCTTTTGCATCGGCTTGGCCGAGCGTTCGTCAGCGCTTGGTGGCGGCGTCGATAATGGCGCGAGCCTGAACGACGGCGGCTTCGGTCGTGATCTCGCCGTCCTGGATCTTCTGGGCCAGGTCCATCAGCGGCGTGCCGGTGACGACGCCGGTCTGGGCCTCTTCCTCGACATGCACGCCGCCGTCGCGGGCGATGACGGCGTCCCAGGTGTCGCGCACGGCGGCCCAGTAGTCTTTCGTGGCCGTCCAGTAGTCGTCCCCGGCCTTGGGCGAATAGCTGGTCGAGCGGTCGTAGGTGTTGACCACGTCTTCCTGAACGATGGCGACGGGCTCGCCGCCGGCGCGACCATTCATCTTCACATTGTCCTGGATATGGACCCAGCCGGCGGGCGTCAGGGCGTGGCGGTTCGTGCCCAGATAGCGGTCATAGACGGGGTTCAGCACCGCGTCGCGCCGCGCCAGCGGACGCCAGGTCGGGTTGGACGTCCAGACGCTCAGGCCGTTGACATAGGTCCAGCGGCCGACGCCGCCGTAGCGGGGGGAATCGTCCGTCTGCCACACGGTCTGCGACCAGGCGCCGGCGCGCTGATCGGCGGACACCGGCGTCACCGTCCACTGGTTGGCTCCGGCGTAGGTCAGGACCGATTCCGGCTGATAGACCCAGTCCTGACGCCAGTGCTTGACGACGATGGCCTGGCCTTCGTGTTCCATGACCAGGATGTGTTGCAGGCTGATGCGGTCGCCCTTGTCATAGACGACGCGCACGATCTCGCTGCCCCCCGACAGCTTGCCTTCCATCGGATCGTAGTCGGTGTTGAAGCTGACGTTCTCGCGCATGTCGAAGTGGACGCGGAACTGGCCGGCCTGGGCCAGGATCGACTGCCGGTCGCGCTCGAACGGGCTGGCGGGCGTTGCGGCGTTCGCGGCGGGCGCCGTCTGCGCCAGGGCGCCGGCCGCGGGAACGGCGCCGGCCAGCAGGGCGGCGGCGATGAGAATGGCGCGCATGGGCTTTTCCATAATGAGAGTCGTTTGCATCTTAAGGGCCCGTCTCAGTAGCGCAAGTTGACGGAGACGCCGAAGTTGCGGCCGGGCTGGGTGAAGGCGTCCAGCGTGGCGGGACGGGCGTCGACGGCCGGGCGGTTCAGACCGCGCACGTCGCTCCACCAGGCGTATTTCTCGTCGAAGACGTTGAAGACGCCGGCGCGCAGGGTGGCCTTTTCGGTGACGTTCCAGAAGGCGGTCAGGTCCAGGATGGCGAACTCCTCGCCCGGCCAGCACAGGCCGCCGCCGCACTCGTAGTTGGACTTGTCGTCGGACCAGGTGACGGTCGCGCCGCCGCCCCAGACGCCCGACGGGGCGACGTAGTTCAGGCCGGCGACCACCTTGATCGGATCGACGCTGGTCAGCTTGCCCTTCTCGCCGTCGGTTTCCTGTTCGCCGTCGGCGAAGGAGGCGGCGACGATGGCCGAGAAGCCGTTGTCCCAGCGAATGTCGCCGCGGGCTTCCAGACCCCAGATCTTCACTTCGGTCAGGTTGACGTACTGATAGATCAGCGGATCGACGCCCGGCACGCCGGTCCCGCGCACCACGACCTGATTGATGAAGTCGTCGTAGTTGGTGTGGAAGGCCGTGGTCGACAGCGATAGAGCGCCGCCGAACAGGTCGAGGTTACGGAAGCGGAAGCCGCCCTCGATGCTCTCGCTGGTTTCCGGCGTCAGGTCGGGATTGGGAATGGATTCATAACCGAAGACCGGGTTGGCGAAGAAGTTGTTCACCTGCATCGGCGAGGGCGCCTTGAAGCCCTGGGCGTAGTTGGCGAAGACGCCGAAGTGGTCGTCGGCCCAGAACATGACGCCGATCTTGGGCGACAGGTGACTGTCGCTCTGGCCCTCGGCCGGGGCCGGGAACAGGGCGTCGGCCTTGGGCGTCAGTTCGTACCAGTCGTAGCGCAGGGCGGGGATGATGCTGAGGCGCCCCCCCATCAGGGTGATCTCGTCCTGCACGAACAGGCCCGCCAGATCATATTCGGTCTTGGGGAAGGGGCGGGCGGGGAAGGGCTCGCCCATCGGCGGCACGGTGCCGTCGCGGATGCCTTCCTGTGTGGTGCGCGACCAGTCGCCGCCCACGGTGATGCGGTGCTGGACCGAGGGACCGCCAAAGGTCTTCGACCCCTGCGCCGCCAGACCCCAGACCGTGTTGTCGAAGGTCACGTCGCGGGTGCGGTCCACGGCCGGAGTGCGGTCTTCAAACGTGAACTGGGTCGTCGTGGCGTCCTGCCAGTGGGCGGCGACCGAACCCTCGTCCAGACCGAAGACGTCGCTGAAGCGCCAGTCCAGGCTGACGCGGTCGCGCTGCGTCTCGTCGTGGGCGGTCAGGCCGATCACCGTGGCCGAATAGCTGCTCAACGCCTCGCCATCCATCTCCTGGTCGAAGTGGTCATAGGTCAGGCGGACGGAGTGGTTATCGTTCGCATCCCAGACCAGCTTGCCCAGGACGGCGTTCGAGGCGAACTCTTGCGGGTTGGGCTGGGTGCGGGCCGAACCCGTACCGCCGGTCTCGGCCATGTTCTCGGTCTCATGGGCGTCGCGGCGGGTGTAGGCCAGAAGGCCGGACAGGGTCCCGGCGCGGCCCGCCAGGGCCAGACCCTCGGTCCAGCCTTCGTCGGCGGAGCTGTAGCCGACGCGGGCGCGAGCGCCGAAGTTCTCACCGCTGGCGATGAAGTCGGACGGGTCCTTGGAGGTGAAGCTGACCGCGCCGGCGATGCCGTCCGAGCCGTAGAGGGCCGAGGCCGGGCCGCGCAGGATCTCGACCGACTTGACCAGGTCTAGGTCGTTGTAGCCGCCCCGTCCGACGCTCTGGGCGCCGAAAGCGAAGCCGTCCGGCACGCGCACGCCGTCCTGGATGATCAGGACCCGGTTGCCGCCCATGCCGCGAATGGTGAAGCCTGAGTTGCCGTCGCGACCCGCGCCCGAGAGGGCGGCCGAGAAGCGGGCGGGGCTGGTGGGGACGCTGACGCCCGGCTCGAACCGGATCAGGTCCTTGATGTCGGTGACCAGATTGTTCTCGATGGTCTCGGCGGTGATGACGCTGACGCTGGCTGGGACGTCGTCCACGCGGCGCTGGGTGCGCGTGCCGACGACGGTGATCGGCGCGACCGGGACGGCCTGTTCCAGGTCCACGACCTCCTCGGCGAAGGCGGGGAAGGCGGCGGCCGAAAGGGCGGTCAGCCCGGCGGAGAACATCAGAAACGAGCGCATGGTTACGGCCCCGGTTGGAGAGGGGTGCGCAATTACTGCGAACGATTATCAGAATCAACCTCAATTGTGGCGTTGCGGTGAAACCGGGCCGCCGCAGCGGACGTTTCGTCGTCATGAGATGTCTTGTCGCGACCTGTGTCGTCGCCCTCGTCTTGGCAGGGTGTGATCGGGACGGCGGGGTCAATCCGCCGACGGAACCCGCTCAGCCCATTCAGGGAGCGGCGACCGTCGCTCCGCCGAGCGAGCGGCCGCCCGGCGCCGAATCCATGCTTCCGGGGGCAGGGCCAGCCAGCTTTGTCGGACGATGGGCGGCCGAGGCGGATTGGTGCTTCAATCCGCGCGGCGATCGCGTGCCCATCGAGATCACCACGACGGAACTGCGCGGCTATGAGAACCGCTGCGAGATCCAGCGCATCACCGAGATCAGCACCGGCTATGAGGCGGCGCTGAAGTGCGAGTCCGAGGGGCAGGCGCGTTACGAACGGGTGCGCTTCGCCGCCACGGCCCAGACCCTGGCCATCACCTGGATGGACCGCAGCGACCGCCCGGTGCGGCTGCTGCGGTGCACGACCCTGGCGTACTGACGGTCAGACTGCCGCCAGGGCCTGGTCCAGGTCCGCGATCAGGTCGTCGATATGCTCGATGCCGACCGACAGGCGCACGGTGTCCTCGGTCACGCCCGCCTTCTTCAGCTCGTCCGGCGACAGCTGGCGGTGGGTGGTCGAGGCGGGGTGGCAGACCAGGGACTTGGCGTCGCCGATGTTGACCAGGCGGGTGAACAGCTTGACCGCGTCCTGGAACCGCCCGCCGGCCTCGCGCCCGCCCTCCACGCCAAAGGTCAGCAGACCCGAGGCCTTGCCGCCGAAATACTTCTGGATCAGCGGGTTGGAGGGATGTTCTGCCAGGCCGGCGTAGTTGACCCACTTCACCTTGGGGTGGCTCTTCAGATACTCAGCCACGGCGACGGCGTTCTCGACGTGCCGGTCCATCCGCAGTGCCAGGGTCTCCAGCCCTTGCAGGATTAGGAAGCTGTTGAACGGCGAGATGGCCGCGCCGGTGTTCCGCAGCAGCACGGTCCGCACCCGGCCGATATAGGCCGCCGGGCCAAGCGCCTCGGTATAGACCACGCCGTGATAGGAGACCTCGGGCTCGTTCAGGCGGCGGAAGCGCGCCTTGTGCTCGGCCCAGGGAAATTTGCCGCTGTCGATGATGGCCCCGCCGATGCTGGTGCCGTGGCCGCCGATATACTTGGTCAGCGATTGCACCACGATGTCGGCGCCGTGCTCGATCGGGCGGGTCAGGTAGGGGGTCGGCACTGTGTTGTCGACGATCAGCGGCAGGCCCTGCGCGTGCGCTGCATCCGCCAGGGCGGCGAAGTCCACCACATTGCCCAGCGGATTGCCGATGGACTCGCAGAAGACCGCCTTGGTCCGCTCATCCGTATTGGCCGCCACCGCCGCCACGTCGTCGGCGTCGATGAAGCGCACCGTGATGCCGTACTGGGGCAGGGTGTGGGCGAACAGGTTGTAGGTGCCGCCATAGAGGGTGCTCGTGGCGATAATGTTGTCGCCAGATTCAGCAATGGTCAGGATCGCATAGGTGATGGCCGCCTGGCCCGAGGCCACGGTCAGGGCCGCGATCCCGCCCTCCAGCGCCGCCAGACGCTGTTCCAGCACGTCGGACGTCGGGTTCATGATCCGGGTGTAGATATTGCCCGCCACCTTCAGGTCGAACAGGTCGGCCCCGTGCTGGGTGTCGTCGAAGGCGTAGCTGGTGGTCTGATAGATGGGCACCGCGACCGACCTGGTCGTCGGGTCGGGCGAATAGCCAGCGTGGACGGCGAGCGTGTCGAACTTAAAGGACAAATGGACCTCCCCATTAGGTTGTAGCCCATCGAGAGTAACAGGATCACCCAACGGGCAACCCTGCAGAAAAACTCATTCACCAATCAGCCAAACTAAAGCTTGCCGAGTGCTGTGTGCAGATCAGGCTGGGTAGTATCCTATTAGAACGGGGCTGATGCCGTCTCCATCATGGGTAAACTCCAGACTGACGCCTTCACCGCTTCGGATCAATTTCAGTCTGTGTGACCAAAGAGGGATCGTGGCCGTGCCATTGTTAAATGGAGCGTTGATCTGAAGAACAACAACGTCTTCGCCGTCCTTGCTGGCCATCACCCGCACAATGGCCTCATTGGCATTGATGCGATGTAGTTGGAAATGAACATCGACTGGGGGCAGAATGGGAGTTTGCGAGACTTCAACATCGAAATCGATCGCTTCGGTACCGACTATTGCCGGGAATCGGTCGGTGGTAGCCAGCCAAGCTGTACTACCGTTTGGCCAGTTCGCTTCCAGCACTCCGGTTCGCATGCTCATAGCGAGGCATTTAATCGTGGGCTTACGCGACCAGATCGTTCCCGAGCCTATCGCACCGCACCACACATGGTTGGATGTCAGTGTGCCAAGCTCAGTAGAGCGAATGATCTCCAGCTGATGCATGATCGTGCCAGCTTCAGCAGTCTCGCGGATCAGGGGGGCCGTCATCTGCAGTTGTTTGGTCAAACGACCTGTTACTGCATAGGAGGCCTTACCCGTCAGCATAGTGCCGCCACGGGGAATGATGCCGTTATGTGCTGTCATCTGGGTCGGATCAAAGCGCAGGGCGCCGATCACATAAGGTGTGGGTGCGATACCACCGGCCTGTTCCGGCTGTTCTGTCTCTTCGTCGGTCATGTCGATGGGCTCTTCCTCGAAGAGCGACAGGTCCAACGCGGGGGCGACACGCTCGGAGACGATGCCGAGGCTGGCGCCTTCAGCGGACGGGTTGAGGGTCAGGTTTAAACCGTCGTAGGGCAGGCTGTAGCCGGTATCTGAGGCTGGCATGACGCGATCGTGGCTCAGGCCTCGCGCGGTCTTGTCCGGTTGAACAGCGGGACCGACAATCTGGCTACGAATGGCCAACCCATTATTGCGCTGGCGTTGATAGCTGATGACCAGTTCGAACTCGGACGCCGTTTCGGCGGGGAGCACCTCGACGCGATCAACTTGGTCCTCGCGACGCGTAGTGTTCAGGCTGCTTACCGCCCACCATGACGCGGCGTAAAATGCTGGGGTCACGAGGGCGGCCTTGCCGTCTGCGGCTTCGACCATGCAAACGATCTGGGCCGACCATGAGAACATGGCCTTGACTTCGCCGGGACCACACCAGGCGCGGATCGGTTCGTATTGCTGGGGGCCAAACGGGCGGAACGACAGGAACGCGACCGGTGCGCCCTGTTTCATACGCAGGGTCGAAGTCGCTATATCTGCTGCCAGACGGCCTTCGCGACGAAGGCGGTAGGGAGCGGTCAGGATGGCTTCGCCACGTTGGGCGGTCTCGCTGACAACGGGTTCGCCGACAGGGATGAAGCCTCTGCTGGCCGCCCGCAAACGATCAATGCCGATTTGCTGGGGCAAAATGATCTGTGCGCTAGCGGGTTGTTCGTTAGCGTTTTGAGCAAAGGCGGGTCCACCGACCAGCAATGCGAGGATTACCAGCCGATGGACCTTGCGCATCAGTTGTTGAACAGGAAGTGCATGACGTCGCCGTCCTTGACGACGTAGGCCTTGCCTTCGGCCCGCATCTTGCCGGCTTCCTTCGCGCCCGCTTCGCCCTTCAGCGCGACATAGTCGTCGAAGGCGATGGTTTCGCCGCGGATGAAGCCCTTTTCGAAGTCGGTGTGGATGACGCCGGCGGCCTGCGGGGCGGTGGCGCCGACCGGGATGGTCCAGGCGCGGGCTTCCTTGGGACCGACGGTGAAGTAGGTTTGCAGGCCCAGCAGCTTGTAGGCCTCGCGGATCAGGCGGTTCAGGCCAGGCTCTTCCAGACCCAGGGTCTCGAGGAACTCTTTCTGCTCCTCGTCGTCCAGGACGGCGATTTCCGACTCGATCTGGGCCGAGATGACCACCGAGTTGGCGTTGTCCTCGGCGGCGCGCTTGGCCACCAGGTCCGACAGGTCGTTGCCCTTGTCGGCCGAGGCTTCCTCGACGTTGGCGACGTAGAGGGCGGGCAGGGCGGTCAGCAGTTGCAGCATGTCCCAGGCCTTCTTGTCCTCCTTGGACACCTCGGCCAGACGCGCGGGCTTGCCGTCACGCAGCTTCTCCAGCGCGGCGTCGATCAACTTCAGCGTCAGCTGGGATTCCTTGTCGCCGCCTTTGGCGCGCTTCTCGACCTGAACGCGACGGCGCTCCAGGCTTTCCAGGTCGGCCAGCATCAGCTCGGTCTCGATGATCTCGAGGTCCGAGATCGGGTCGATGCGGTTCTCGACGTGGGTGATGTCGTCATCGACGAAGCAGCGGGCGACGAAGGCCACGGCGTCGCAGTCGCGGATATTGGCCAGGAACTGATTGCCCAGACCTTCGCCCTTGGACGCGCCGCGCACCAGGCCGGCCACGTCGACGAAGGTGATCCGCGCCGGGATGATTTCCTTCGACCCGGCGATCGCCGCCAGGGTGTTCAGACGGGCTTCCGGCACCGCCACGTCGCCGGTGTTCGGCTCGATGGTGCAGAACGGATAGTTGGCGGCCTGGGCCGCCGCCGTCTTGGTCAGGGCGTTGAACAGGGTGGACTTGCCGACGTTGGGCAGGCCGACGATCGCGACTTTAAGAGCCATGGGATTCCTCGTGAGCGCGAGCCTTTAGCGGGTTCGGGGCTGTTTGTCAGGTGCGGCGGCATATCGAGCTTTCCTCCCCATTCCATGGGGAGGTGGCGCGGCGGCGCAGCCGACGTGACGGAGGGGGCGTCTCGACGGCTGATGTCTGCGCCGCCCCCTCCACCACTTCTTGGTCCCCCTCCCCACGAGTGGGGAGGAAAGATGTGGCCGGACTACTCCTCGGAATCGACCACCGGCGGCTGCTTCACGGCCGCGTGGACGCCGATGGCCGGGGCCTTCTCAAACGTCAGGGTGAAGGAGGCCACGCCGCCGTCGATCAGAGGATCACGCAGGCCCATCAGCATGACGTGCGTCGACCCGGGCTTCAGCTCGATCTTCTGACCGGCGGGCAGGGGCAGGCCGTCCTTCAGCTCGCCCATGCTCATGACGCCGTTCTCCATCTTCATCTCATGGATCTGGGCGCTTTCGGCCAGGGCGGTAGAGACGCTGAGCAGGCGGTCGTCGGACCCGGCGGTCAGGGTGACGTAGCAGCCGCCGACCTTGGCGCCGTTGGGCGTCGGGCGGCACCAGGCGTCGGCGACCGTGACGGTTCCGGGCGCGGCGGCGGTCTCGGCGGCCTTGTCGGCGGGCTGGCCGCAGGCGGTCAGGGCGAGAGCGCCGAGGGCGCTGAGGATCAGGGTGTGTTTGGTCATCATGGGTTCCTTAATAGGCCAATTTCTCAGTACGCGAGGCGTAGGCCGGCGAAAACGGACCGGCCTTCGCCGGGGAAGAAGACTGCGGTGGAGACCGTGCGGGCGTCGGTCACGGCTGAGAACTCGCCGACGTAACGCTCGTTCGTCAGGTTTCGCGCATCGACATAGACTGACAGGCCGTCGCGCACGTCAAAGCCCGCCGTCAGGCCCATCAGGGCGTAGTCGGGGGCCTTCATGGTGTTGGCGTAGTCGACGTAGGGCTGGCTTATCCGCCACTCGACCGAGGGGGTGACGAAGACGCCGGACGGATGGCGCCAGGTCAGTTCGGCGCGGTACTGGTGCTCAGGCACGACCGGCAGGCGGTTGTCGCCCCAGCGCACGTCGCCGTCGAAGCGGAAGTCGCTCCAGTTCCAGGTCTGGCGCAATAGGAGTGAGCCGTCCGCGATCTCGACCGGCAAGGTCCAGTCCAGACCGGCCTCGATGCCTTGGTGGATCGTCTTGTCGGCGTTGAAGGTGGCGGCGGGAATGTCCGGGCCGGTGGTGAAGTTCAGCATCTCGCCGTCGATCTGGCTGCGATAGGCGGTCAGGTCCCAGGCGAAGGCGCCGCGCCGCCCGCGCGTGCCGACCTCGGCGGTCCAGGCGTCCTGAACCTGAACCGGGGTGAAGCCGGTCAGCGGGGCCTGCACCAGGGCGCCATAGGTTGGCGGCTCGACCGAGCGGGTGAGGTTGGCGAAGACCTGGGCGCCGCTTTCCGCTTCCCACAGCAGGCCCAGGCGCGGCGAGAACCAGTCGTAGTCGATGCGGTCGTCATTGGCCGGGTTCAGGCGGTCGGCGTAGTCGCGCGTGGCCCGGCCCCAGGAGCCGCCCGCGACCAGGGCCAGCCGGTCGGTGACGAACAGCCGCCCCTCGGCGAAGACGTCCAGCCCTGAGGCCTGCTGTCGCGCGTCGGCGGTCTTGGCGCCGCGCAGACCGCTCAGATTGACGTAGCGCTGGGCCTCGACTTCTCCGTGCCGCCACGAGAAGCCGTAGAAGGCGTCGGCGCGCAGGCCCGCGACCTGACCGGTCCAGTCGATGCGACCGAAGGCGCCGCGCGTGGCGCTGTCCTGATCCATGACCTGAAAGATCGGGTGATAGAGGGACTTCTCCCAGCCCCAGACCGCGCCCTCGAACAGGGTGGTTTCATTGAAGCGCCAGCGGGTCTGCAGCGTCAGCCGCTTCACCGTCAGGTCGCGGGCCTGATCCCCCGTCAGCGCTGAGGTCGAGGCCATGCGGGGCGTTTTCAGCGCCTGGTCCAGGGTCAGCGAGCCGGAGATGTCCTGTTTGATGTCCGCCGCCTGGGCGATCAGGCGAACCTCGCGGTCCTCGCCGAACGAACGCCCGGCATTGACGGTCAGGCGGGCTTGCGACTGTTGGCTATGGTCGCGCCAGCCGTCGCTCTGCATGGCGGAGGCGGCGGCATAGACGTCCCAGTCGCCCTGGGTGCGGGCCACGGCGGCGTGGCCGCGCATGGCGCCGAAACTGCCGCCCTCCAGCTGCCACAGGTTCTCCTGTCGGGCGGTGCGGCCGGTCGGCGTGACCAGGTTGATCGCCCCGCCCAGCTGCGCCCCGCCGAAGCGAAGCGTGTTTGAGCCCTTCCACACCTCGATGTAGCGGGCGCTCAGGGCGTCGACGCCCTGAAAGTCGGAAAAGCCGTCGGCGTCGGCGAAGGGCACGCCGTCCTGGGCCAGCAGGACGCCGCGCTGGTGGAAGCCCTGGGCGATGCCCGAACCGCGGATGGAGAGGCGGCTTTCCTCGCCGTAGCGTTTCTGGGCCAGGACGCCGGGGACGTTCCTCAGGGTGTCGGAAAAGCCCTGGGCGAAGCGGTCGGCGTAGCTCTCGGCCGAGATGACGGCCACGGCGCCGGGGGTGCGGCTGAGGCGGTCGCGGGCCTCGGCCACGACGGCGGGGTCTTCGGCGTTGCGGCGGCCGGTGACGATGATGCTGTCGACGACGGTCGCCGGGCCGTCAGCCTCGGAGGCATGAGCAAGGGCGGGCGCCAGGCAGGCGCCGATGAGCAGCGCGCACGGCGCCGCGGTGGTCTTGAAAGACATGGAAGGTCAAATCCTGGAACAGAGGTGCAGTCGCGGGCGTCGTTCCTGGACGCGCGCGAGGCGGCAGAGGTTCTGGTTTTCAGGCGTGGGGCGGCGCGGTGGACGGCGGACGCGGCGGGGCGCGGGCTGGCGGCGGGGGGCTGATGCGGAAGGGCGCATAGGCGACCGGGGCGACCATGCGGACGACCGGAGCCGGAGCGGGCGCAGGCGGTTCGGGCAGGGCGGCCAGCAGCGGCATGACGCAGGCGGCGCACTTGGCTCCGACATGCTTGTTGATCGGTCCGTCGACGCCGCCAGACTGGATCGTCTGCGGCCCCTCGGCCGAGCAGATGACGACGGGCTGGCCCGGAACCGAGGCCGCCAGGGCCGCGAACGGCAGCAGGGTTCCGATCACGATGGCGAACGTCGCGGCCAGGAAGGCCAGCGAACGCGCAATCGACCAGTTTTCACTCTGGGACCGGGTCACGAGCCGGGGCTTAAACCTTCCCGCAATGTGAAGCTATAGCGACCGGACGCCGCGCGCCCTCGACAACAGCGGTTTCGCCGTGCCAGCGTGGCCGTCGGACAAGCTCAGGGAATATCCTATGATCCGCGCTCTCGGACCCTTCGCCGTCGCCATGCTGCTGGCCGCGCCCGCTATGGCGCAACAGGTGGAGGAGGGGCCGGGCGGCCCCGACCGCGTCTCCCTGACCGTCTATAATCAGAACATCGCCCTGGTGGAGGATGTGCGGAACCTGACCGTGCCCGCCGGGCGCTCGCGTCAGGAGTTTCCGGGCGTTTCCGCTAGCATCCGACCCGAGACGGTCGGCCTGTCGGGGCGCGGCCTGTCGGTGGTGGAGCAGAACTTCGACTATGACCTGCTGACGCCGGGCAAGCTGATGGAAAGCGCCGTCGGCGGCGACATCGGCATCGTCCGCACCAATCCCGGTTCGGGCGCCCAGACGACCGAGCGGGCGCGTGTGCTGGCGGCGAATCAGGGCGTGGTGCTGCAGATCGGCAACCGCATCGAGGTGCTGCGCGACGACGGTGTGCCGACGCGAGTCATTTTCGACCGGGTGCCGGAGAATCTGCGCCCGCGTCCGACGCTCAGCGTCACCCTGGACGCCGAGGGGGCGGGCCGTCGCGAGACGACGCTCAGCTATTTGACGACGGGTCTGGCGTGGAAGGCCGACTATGTCGCCCGCTTCGACGAGAAGGCGGGCAAGCTGGACCTGACCGGGTGGGTGACCATCACCAACAACTCGGGCGCGACCTTCAGCAACGCCCAGACGCGGGTGGTGGCGGGCGACGTCAACCTGATCAATCAGGGCGGCTATAATCCCTATGGCCAGCCATCGCGTCCGACGCGCGGCAACGGCACGCAGACGGGCGGGCAGGGGGCGCTGGCCGACGTCTATGTCTATCCGCTGCCGGAAGCCGTCACCGTCGCCAACAACCAGACCAAGCAGGTCGGCCTGATCGACGCCGCGGGCGTGCCCGCGACCAAGCGCTATCTGAACGTCATCGACGGCTTCTACACGGCCGAGGAGCCGGTAGCGGCCGAGGTCGGGGTCATCTTCAGCAACGGCTCGGGCAATGCCGCTCGCGCCCTGCCGGCCGGGGTCATGCGCGTCTATGTGAAGGACGAGGCGGGCGAGCCGCGCTTCATCGGCGAGGATCAGGTCGATCACTCCCCCGCCGGGTCCGAGATCGTGGTCACGACCGGCGACGCCTTTGACGTGACGGTGCAGCCGCGTCTGGTCTCGTCGGAACGCACGTCCAAGCGCCTGGTGGACTATTTCCGCACCCGCTATGCGATGGAGTACACGGTTCGCAACGCTCGGCCCGAGCCGGTGACGGTCGAGGTGCGCCAGCGCGGTCTGGGCCGCGACACCGAGCTGTCGGAGCAGAGCATCGAGGGCGAGATGCGCGACGCCCGCACCGTCGTCTGGCGCGTGCCCGTGCCCGCCAATGGCGAGACCAAGCTGACCGCGACCATTACCACGGGCGGCTGATCCATGCGCCGCCTGCTGGCGATCACCACGGCTCTGACCGTTCTGGCGCCCACCGCCTGGGCCCAGACGGAAAGCGTCTCCGCGCGCCCCGACACGGCGACCGTGGTCATCTATCGCGACCAGCCGGTCGATACGGTCGCTTTGATGGAACAGTCGCGCCAGCCGTGGAACCGGTTGGACCGCGAGGGTCTGGCCCTGATCGTCGAGACGCGGACGGTTGACCTGCCGGCGGGTGAAGGGATCATCCGCTTTCGGGGTCTGGCCACCGGCGTCGTGCCGCAGAGCGCGGTGCTGGAGGGCCTGCCCGCCCATGTGGTCGAGCGCAACGCCGACTTCGACCTGCTGTCGCCCGCCAGCTTGATGGAGAAGTCGGTGGGTGAGGTGGTGCGCGTCGTCCGCACCAATCCCGCCACCGGCGAACAGGTCGAGAAGGCCGCTGTGATCCGCGCGGGGGCGCAGGGCACGGTGCTGGAGATCGACGGCCGCTTCGAGGCCCTGGACTGCTCGGGCCAGACCGAGCGGGTCATCTTCGACCGTGTGCCCGAGGGGCTGGGCGATCAGCCGGTGCTGTCGGTCCGCACGCGGGCCGAGCGGGCGGGGCGGCACACCGTCACCCTGGCCTATCTGGCGACGGGGCTGCAGTGGTCGGCGGACTATGTGGCCCGTCTGGACCCATCGGACGGGACGCTGGACCTGACGGGCTGGGTGACCCTGGCCAACTTCGGCGGGACGGGCTTCCCCGATGCACCGGTGCAGGTGGTGGCCGGGACGCTGCGTAAGGACGAGGGGACTGTGCCGGTCGAGCCCATGATTCGCTATCAGCAGAACCAGTGCTGGCCGCAGGGAACGACGACCTTCGGGTCGGGCGAGGTTAGTTACGGATATGGCGCGCCTCCGCCGCCCCCTCCGCCGCCTGCACCCGCCGCGCCGATGATGCGGATGGTTGCCGAAAGCGCCATGGACGATATCGTCGTCACCGCGATGGCCCGTCAGGGCGAATTGGGCGACTATAAAATCTACACCTTGCCGGAGCCGACCACGGTGGCTGCGCGCCAGACCAAGCAGGTGCGCTTCCTGGAACGCGAGGGCGTGGCCTATGAGCGGGTTTATCGCGCCGATGTGCTGGATGACGACGATGAAGCACGTCCGACCGCCATCGTGCTCAAGCTGAAGAACGAGGCGAGCGCAGGTCTCGGCGTGGCCCTGCCGGGCGGATCGGTGGCGGTGATGCAGCCGGACGGCGCGGGCGGCGTCCTGCTGGCGGGGCAGGACCGCTTTGTGGACAAGGGCGTGGGTCTGCCGGTGCGGCTGACCTTTGGTCAGTCGCCCGACGTGCGGGTGCAGACGCGGCTGGTGAAGTCGAGCAACTCCACGCGCGGGGCGGTGACGACGGACCGCTCGGAAATCGAGACCACGGTGACAAACGCCCGCTCGGAACCCGTGACGGTCGAACTGGTGGCTGACGCCGCCATGTCGCGCGGCTTCCGCATCCGCAGCCAGTCGACCCGCAGCCGGGTGGACGACACCGGCTATCCTGTCTGGACCCTGACCGTGCCCGCCAACGGCGCGGCGACGCTGGCGGCGGCCTGGACCACGACGGATTGATCAATGGCTTCCCTCTCCCGATGGGAGAGGGCTTGAGCGCCCGAGAGCCGAAGGCGATCGGCTGCGCGAAAGGGTGAGGGTTCGCGGCTTCAGTCGGCGCAGCCGCAGTCAGTAACGGCTTTCAGCCGACATCGACCGTCAACCCTCACCCTTTTGCCTTACCAATCGCTATGCTCTTGGAGGCTCAAGCCCTCTCCCATCGGGAGAGGGTGACTTGGCGCCTACTCCCCCCGCGCCGCCTGCCTGGGGCTGAACTTGGGCGCCGGGGCCAAGCGCATGACCTCGCCCTGATAGCGTTCGTCGTCGCCGGCCACGGCGAAGGGCAGGGCGTCGGCGCAGGCCTGCAGCATGGGGTCCAGCCAGGGCCTGTCGGCCTTGTGGAAATCGCCCAGGACGTGGGCGTGGACCAGCTGCGGCTCGCCGGGATGGCCTATGCCCATGCGGGCGCGGCGGAAGTCGGCGCCGAGGTGGCTGATCAGGCTGCGGACGCCGTTCTGACCCGCCGCGCCGCCGCCCTTCTTCATGCGGAAACGGCCGGGGGCCAGGTCGATCTCGTCATGGAAGACGATGACGTGCTCGGGCTTCACCTTGTAGAAGCGCGCCGCCTCGCCGACGGCCCGGCCGCTCTCGTTCATATAGGTCTGGGGCTTCATCAACAGGACCTTGGTCCCCTCGATCTCACCCTCGCTGATGATGGACTGATACTTGGCCCGCTCGGGACCGAAGCGCCAGCGGCGCGCGATCTCGTCCACGGCCATGAAGCCGATGTTGTGGCGGTTCTTCTCGTATTTGCCGCCCGGATTGCCGAGCCCTGCGATGATGATCATGCGGCTCTCAATGACCGATGGAGGCGAGGAAGGCCAGCGGCGGCGGCCATCTTCTCATGTCGTCATCACACTCCGTCATCCTCGGGCTTGACCCGAGGATCGAGCCTGGAGGCGCGCTCAACCTTGCCGACGTCGCGCAGGCGGACAACCTGATCCTCGGGTCAAGCCCGAGGATGACGGCGGGTGGAAGCGCGAATGGCGTCGGGCAAAGAAAAGCCCCGCGCCGGCGAACCGGGCGGGGCTGAAATCTTCCGAAGAAGAAACCTCTTAGGCTTCGGCTTCAGCGGTGGTGTCACCGGCGTCCGACTGGCCAGCAGCCGAGTTCTTGATCGTGGCGATCACGAAGTCGCGGTCGGTGATGGTGGCCGAGGCGCCCTTCGGCAGGACGATGTCCGACATGCGGATGGTTTCGCCGACTTCGCGACCCTTCAGGTCAACGACCAGCTCTTCCGGGATCTGGTCGGCGGCGACCAGGATCTCGACCGAGTGACGGACGACTTCCAGCATGCCGCCGGCGCGCGAGAAGGGGGCTTCGTCAGCGTTCTTGAAGTGAACGGCGATTTCGATCTTGAGCGGAGCCTTGGCGTCGACGCGCATCAGGTCGAAGTGCAGCGGACGGTCCGACACCGGGTCGAACTGAACAGTCTTGGCGATGACCGGCTGGGTCTCTTCGCCGTACTTCAGGGTCACCAGGTGCCCCAGCAGCTTGCCGGTGTAGAGCGACTTGCGGAAGTCCTTCTCGTTCACCGAGATCGAGACGGGGGCCTTGTCGCCACCGTACAGGATGCCGGGCACAGCGCCCGAGCGACGGACAGCGCGTGCGCTGCCGGTGCCTGCGCCTTCACGGACGTCAACGTTCAGAATGATCTCGGCCATCGGGCTCGCCTCAATAACAACAGTAACGCCGCGCCAACCGGGGCCCGCGCAGCGGGGTCATGAACCCTCGAATTCAAGAGGGCGGGCTATTACACGGATCAGGGGGAGGACGCAACCGCCCCGGTCGTTTCAGCCCGCCGTGATGTCAGCTCGTGCCGCTTCCGGGGGGCGGAGGGGTCTCGGCGACGGTGACGGCCGGCACCGTCGAAACCGGCACAGGGCCTGTATACTGGGCCGTGCAGGTCGCCAGGTCGCGCACGATGTGACGGCCCGTGCAGAACATGTCTTCATAGCTGGGGCGCGACGCCGCGAGGCACTGGAACAGCATCAGCTTCGACATGCTGAGGCAGAACTCATTGTTCGATTCGGTCGACAGGGCCTCGGTATTGGTCCGCGCGTCGTCGCCTGCGGCGCCCAGGGCGGCCAGGGCGGCGATGGCCAGGGAGTTGACCACGGCGGGCGTGAAGGGCGCGCCGCGCTGGGCCGGGGTCAGGTTCAGGCCGGCGCCGCTGTTGGCGGCGGCGAACAGGCGGGCGCTTTCCTCGGCTGACGGCAGTTGCGACACCGAAAGGGTCTTGGCGCCCTCCAGGCGGGCCTCTCGATGAGGGATCGGGGTCACGGCCCAACGGCGACGCGGGTCGCGGCGTTCTTGGATCGTATAGGCGTCGCCTTCCACGGCCTCGGCGATGGCGGTCAGGGTCGCGATATCCTTGCCCATGGTCGCGGTGATCAGGCCAGCGGCGGAATCGGCGCCGGGCAGGGTGGCGGCATAGGCCGGGTCGGCCACGATGCTGGCGATCATCTGTTGGCGCAGGGCGGGCGTGGAGGCGAACTGGCGCACTCCGGCGACATATTCCGGCGACTGGAGCGCTAGGATGGAGCCGTAGGCGATCATGCCGCGCGACAGCTGACCGGGCTCATAGGCGGCGCCCTTGCGGATGGCGGCCTGGATGGATTCCGCGTCGGTGAAGCCGCCCTGGATGGTGCTGACCTCGCGCACAAAGGCGACATAGACCGAGGCGGCCTGGGCCACGCCTTCGTTCAGGCTGACCGCGGGCAAGGGCGGCGGGGGCGGCGGAGGCGGCGCTTCCGGTTCGGGCGTCGAGCAACTGGCCAGGACGGCGGCGGCGGCGATGGCGGCGACGGTCAGGCCGCGGCGCAAGAAGGCCTGGGACATCGGCGAGCTTCCCTCAAATCAAACGCGGGGCGCGCCCCTGAAACCAGGGCGGGCGCGCCCATGAAACTGATGCGTCTTATATCGCTGAGGGAATGGTTATTCGAAGGTTAATCGAACAGCTTCGAGACCGATTCCTCATTGGCGATGCGGCGGATAGCTTCGCCGATCAGCGGGGCCACGGAAACCGTGCGGATCTTCGAGCAGTTCAAAACTTCGTCAGGCTGCTCGATGGAATCGGTGATCACCAGCTCCTTCAGCGGGCCGTTGGTGACGCGCTGGACGGCCGGGCCCGACAGGACGCCGTGGCTGATATAGGCCGAGACCTCGGTCGCGCCGCGGTCGATCAGGGCCTGGGCCGCGTTGACCAGGGTGCCGCCCGAATCGACGATGTCGTCGAACAGGATGCAGCGGCGACCTTCGACGTCGCCGATGATGTTCATGACCTCGCTCTCGCCCGCCTTGGGGCGGCGCTTGTCGACGATGGCCAGGTCGGCATCCAGGCGCTTGGCCAGGGAGCGGGCGCGCACCACGCCGCCGACGTCGGGCGAGACGATCATCAGGTCGTCGCCGCGCGGATAGTTGTCCTTGACGTCCTGAGCCAGAACCGGCGTCGCCACCAGGTTATCGGTCGGAATGTCGAAGAAGCCCTGAATCTGACCGGCGTGCAGATCCATGGTCAGGACGCGGTCGGCGCCGGCGCGCGTGATCAGGTTGGCGACCAGCTTGGCCGAAATGGGCGTGCGGCCGCCGGTCTTCCGGTCCTGACGGGCATAGCCGAAGTAGGGCATGACCGCCGTGATCCGTCGCGCAGACGCCCGCACCAGGGCGTCCGTCATGATCAGCAGCTCCATCAGGTTGTCGTTGGCCGGATAGGAGGTCGACTGGATGATGAAGACGTCCTCGCCGCGAACATTCTCCTCGATGACGGCGAAAACCTCGTTGTCGGCGAATCGTTTCACCTGGGCCTTGGTCAGAGGCATGTCGAGGTGGCTGGCGATGGCCTGGGACAGAGTCCGGTTCGAATTGCCAGAGAGCAGCTTCATTACCGGTCATCCTTTTGCCGTCATCGCTGCGCCAATGAGCGCAGTCGTTTCTGGACGCGCTCTTTAGCAGCGGATCGTTTTGCATCAACCCGTCATGACGGATTTCGCTGCATTGGCATGGTCGCTGTCGCTGCTATAGAGGTCCCCGTAACGACAGCGGCGCACCGGGGGTGCGCTGTGACCAAGGCATCTTAAGAGGTCGCCCTTGCCCGCTTCGAAGTCCCGTTCCGGCCTGATCCTGATGACGGTCGCCGTCGCCGCCCTGACGGTTTCCGCCTGCGCCGGGAACAAGCCGCGCCAGAAGCTGGCCTATGAAGAGCGTCCGGTGGAGATGCTCTATAACACCGGCTATCAGCGCCTGCAGTCCAAGCGCTGGACCGACGCCGTCGACTACTTCCAGGAAGTGGAGCGTCAGCACCCCTATTCCGAGTGGTCGCGCCGCGCGATCCTGATGCAGGTCTACGCCTATTATCAGAACAATAATTATCAGGACGCGATCGCGGCGGCCGACCGTTTCATCGCCCTGTTCCCCGGCAATCCGTCGGCGGCCTACGCCTTCTACATGCGCGCCATCTGCAACTTCGAGCAGATCGTCGATGTGGGCCGCGACCAGGCCTATGCCGAGGCGGCCCTGGCTGGCCTGCGCGACGTGGCGCGGCGCTATCCCAACACGCCCTACGCCACCGACGCCCGCGTCAAGATCGACATGGTCAACGACCAGCTGGCCGGCAAGGAAATGGCCGTGGGCCGCTTCTATCAGCGCGCCAACCAGCCGCTGGCGGCGTTGAACCGCTACAAGGCCGTGATCAACAACGAAGCCTTCCAGCGCAGCTCGCACACGCCCGAGGCCCTCTATCGCCTGGTCGAGGTCAACGTCGCCCTGGGCCTGACAGAAGAGGCCACGCGCAACGCCGCCGTCCTGGGCCACAACTATCCGGGCAGCCCCTGGTACGCCGAGGCCTACGCCCTGCTGACCGAGCGCGGCGCCCGCCCCGATGTCCAACCGGAAGCCAAGCGCGAAAGCTGGCTGCAGCGCATCATCCCCGGCTAAGCTGGCCTGACAGGGCCATAGGGGGCAATAGAGGGAACGCATGCTGAAAGACGCTGCGTTCCCTTTCTGTTTCCGGCTACAGTGGGGCGTAAAGTCGAATCAAGCTGGCCCATGCTGACCACTCTCTCGATCCGTGACGTCGTCCTCGTCGACGCCCTCGACCTGGAGGTCGGGCAGGGGCTGACCGTGCTGACCGGCGAGACCGGGGCCGGCAAGTCCATCATTCTCGACGCCCTGGGTCTGGCCTTGGGGGCGCGCGGCGACGCGGGCCTGGTGCGTTCCGGCGCCAAGCAGGCCGTAGCCACCGCCGTCTTCACCGCTCCCGACGACGAGGCCCTGATCGCCCTTCTGGCCGAGCGCGGCTTCGAGGTCGCGCCGGGCGAGGAACTGATCCTGCGCCGCGTCGTCTCGGCGGACGGCCGCAGCCGGGCCTATGTCAATGATCAGCCGGCGGGCGTCACCGCCCTGCGCGAGATCGGCGCCCTGCTGGTCGAGGTGCATGGCCAGCACGAGACGGTCGGCCTGTTGGACTGGAAGACCCACCGCGCGCTTCTGGACAACTATGGCGGACTGCAGCCCCAGCTGTCGGGCGTGGCCGCCGCCGCCGAACGGCTGAAGGCGGCGCAAGCGCATCTGGACCAGTTGGAGGCCTCGGCCGCCGAGGCCGCCGCCAAGGCCGAGGAGATCGCGCTCAACCTGTCGGAACTCGACGCCTTGGACCCGCAGCCGGACGAGGAAACCGAACTGGCCGGCGAGCGCGCTATTCTGGGCGCGGCGGAAAAGGCCGTGGCTGATCTGGCCGACGCCCGCAACCTGCTGGGCGGGGACAAGCTGAGCCAGCGACTGGCTTCGGCCCTTCGCGCCGTTGAACACGCCCGCCAGCGCGCCGTTCAGGCGGGCGCCGAGGGCGACAACCTCATCATCATCAAGCTGGGCCTGGCCGCCGAGGCCGTGGACCGCGCCTTGGTCGAGGCGACTGAGGCCGTGGCCGCCGTGGACGCCGCCGCTGACGCCTTCGACTTCGAGCCGGGTCGTCTGGACAAGGCCGAGGAGCGCCTGTTCAGCCTGCGCGCGGCCGCCCGCAAGCTGAACACCACGGTCGACGCCCTGCCGGGCCTGCGCATTCGCCTGCGCGAGCAACTTCGCCTGATCGAGGACGGGGCCGAGGCCCTGACCAACGCCCGCCGCGACGTCGCCGTGGCGATCGAGGCCTATGACGTGGCCGCCATGCTGCTGACCTCGGCGCGCGAGGCGGCGGGGGATCGTCTGGTCGCCGCCGTCATGGGCGAACTGGGGCCGCTCAAGCTGGATCGCGCCCGTTTCCGCGTGACCCTGGAGCCCATCGAGGGCCGTCGCGGGCCGCTGGGCGTGGAGACGGTCCGTTTCGAGGTCGCCACCAATGCGGGCACGCCCTTCGGCCCGCTGGATACCGTGGCTTCGGGCGGGGAACTGGCCCGGTTCGCCCTGGCCATGAAGGCGGCTCTGGCCAGTCGCGAAGATCAGCGCCAGCCCGTCATGATCTTCGACGAGGTCGATCAGGGTGTCGGCGGCGCCGTGGCCGAGGCTGTGGGCGGGCGCCTGCAGCGTCTGTCGAACGGCGCCCAGGTCCTGGTTGTGACCCACAGCCCTCAGGTCGCCTCACGCGGCCACGCCCACTGGAAGGTCCGCAAGGCCGACGTGGATGGCCATACCCGCACCTCCATCGACGTTCTAGAGCCTTATCCTCGTCAGGAAGAAATCGCCCGCATGCTGTCGGGCGCCGAGATCACCGACGAGGCGCGGGCGGCGGCGCGGGTGCTGATCGGTTGAGTCTGTTCCTTCTCCCCTTGCGGGAGAAGGTGGCTGCCGAAGGCAGACGGATGAGGGGTCTCGCTACATCAGATCAAGGGCGCGAGTTGAACGTCCCGCAACCCCTCATCCGGCCCTAACGGGCCACCTTCTCCCGCAAGGGGAGAAGGGAAGAATAAGGAAGTAAAAGGAGGCGGAGGCCTAGACCCCTAGAATCCAGCCTTCTTCGTTCTCGACCTGGGCCACCAGGGCTTCGTCCGCGGTCTTCGGCGGGGCGAAGGCCTTTTGCAGCGTGCCGGCGTCGTCCATCTGGGCGAAGGCTTCGGCGGCGGTGCGGACCTGGGCCTGGGTCTTGTATTCCTTGACGCCCTCGGCGCTGACCTGACGCTTGGCGTCGAACAGGGCGGGCCAGACCTCGACCACGACGGCCGACAGGGGCTCGATGTCGGCTTCGGTCAACTCGCGCCAGCCGGTGTTGAAGGGCCAGACGGCGGCGGAGGCGCCCAGCTTGTCCAGCAGGCGGCGCAGCATGGGCACGCCCAGCAGGGTCAGGCCGCCGACGGCGCCCGCGCCGTGCATCTGCCAGACGCTCTTGGGCGGCAGCTTGTCCTTGCGCGCGGCCAGTTCGGTGGCGCGGAACTCGGGGATGTCGGCGCCGGCGCCCTCGGGCGGCTTGGTCGTGGTCAGCCAGCGCTGGGCCTGGCTGGCGGGCGCGCCCCAGAAGGGCCAGGGCTGATCGGTCATCAGGCGGTTCATCTTGGCCGCGACCTGATAGCGGTTGTTGGTGTTGTCGGCCTTGTCGACGATGTTGGCGGCCAGGAACTTGCCCATGGCGTCCCACGGACGACCATCCAGCTTCAGCCGTGCAGCCGTGCCGGCGGGGAAGCCGAAGTCGAAGTCGAAGCCGACCAGAACGCGGTCGCCGCGCTTGCGGTGTTCGGCCAGCAGGTCGGCGATCAGGGCTTCGCCCTCGGCGCGCGTGGCGACGTTGTGGGTCTCGGTATAGAGGCGGAAGCGCACGTCGCGCTTGGCGACGCCGACCCACAGGGTCTGCTCGCCCAACTTCTTGCCTTCGGCGGCGGTCCAGTCGGCGATGATGTAGGCGTCGAAGAGACGGGCCACGGCGGGCTCCTGAGAAACACGGTAAACAGTAGAGGCGGGGGTTCTAGCCTTCCGCGAGGGAGGCGGGAAGGGCGATCAGCGCTTCATCAGGGCTTCGACGTGCGACAACCAGCGGCGCCCCAGTCGCAGGGCCTCGGTGGGCGAGCCGGTCGAGGCCGGCAGGTCGGCGTTCCACAGGGCCATCTCGAACTCGGGATTGCGCGCGTCGGCGAACATCAGGCGCAGCACCACCTGTTCGGCCTCGGGCACGACGACGTCCAGATCCTTGCGTAAGGCGCCGCGCCGGGCGCGGGCCACGACATGGCCGTCGACGATGATCTCGCCGCCCTCGACCTCATCGAAGGCGTAGACTAGGCCTTGCGATCCGCGCTGCCACAGCACCACCACCTGGCCGCCGTCGAAGTCCAGGCCGGCGGCGCGGCCCTCGGCGGGCGACAGGGCCTCGGTGTCAGCCTTGACCCCCAGCGTCTTCACCAAAGCCCGCTTCAGCCGTCGTTCGGACTCCATCCACCAGGACAGCAGCAAGGCGCCGGTCGTCAGGAAGGCGGCGGTCAGGGCGATCAGCAGGATGACCCTGAACGTCTCGCCCATGGGTCAGGCCTCCAGATCGAGGTCGACCACCACGGGGACGTGGTCGCTGGGTTTTTCCATGTCGCGGGCCTCGCGATGGGTCTCGATGCCCCGGAAGCGGTCCGTGGCCTGGGGCGACAGCAGGGCGTAGTCGATGCGGATGCCGTTGTTCCTCTGCCAGGCGCCGGCCTGATAGTCCCAGAAGGTATAGGTGCCCTTGGGCTCGCCGCCCAGGTCATGGGCGTCGGACAGGCCCAGCCACTTCATGGCGTTCAGCGCCGCGCGCGTTTCCGGCTGGAACAGGGCGTCGTTGACCCAGTCCTCGGGCTTGGCGGCGTCGTCGGGCGTCAGGATGCAGTTGTAGTCCCCGCACAGGGCCAGCGGCTCTTCAAAGGCCAGAAGTTCCTTGGCGTGGTCGTGCAGACGCTGGAACCAGGCCAGCTTGTAGGGGAATTTCTCGGTGCCGAGCGGATTGCCGTTGGGCAGATAGATCGACGCCACGCGCACCGGAACCGGGGCCTCGATCAGGGCCTCCAGATAGCGGGCCTGTTCGTCTGCGTCGTCGCCGGGCAGGCCGCGCCGGATGTCGGACAGCGGGAACTTCGACAGGATGGCGACGCCGTTATAGGTCTTCTGACCGTGGGTCTCGACGTTGTATCCCAGGCTCTCGAAGGCCTCGCGCGGGAATTTCTCGTCCACGCATTTGATTTCCTGGAAGCAGACGACGTCAGGATTGGCGGCTTCCAGCCAGGCCAGCACGGTGGGCAGGCGGGCGTTGACCGAGTTCACGTTCCAGGTGGCGATGCGCATGGCCCAAGGCTAAGGCGCGTCGCGTTCGGCGAAAAGGGCTCGCCGAAAACAAAGACGCCGCCGGATCGCTCCGGCGGCGCTTCGTTGGCGATGGTGCGTCGTTTAGGCTTGCGGCGCGGCCGCCGGAGGCGTCGTGGTCAGCTTGCAACCGCCGCCGATCTGTTGGGCCGTGGCGCAGGGATAGACCTGGGCGACAGCCTTTTCGGCGTTGAAGCGGACGATGACGCCGTCGGCGCCGGCGCAGGTCGCTTCGTAAAAGACGCCGTTGGCGTTCTGGCCCATGAAACGGGCCTGTTGCACGTCGCAGGCGGCGGCTTCGCTGCCAGTGAGCCAGGATTTCAGCGTGGCGGCCTGTTCAGCCGGGGTGGTGAACTTGCAGGCGGCGTTGATCGAGGCCAGTTCGAAGCAGGACGAACGCGTCCAGCCCGAAGCGGATTTCTGGATGCGAGCGCCGTCGGCGTTGGTGCAGCCGATCTCATAGACGATGGCGCCGTCGGCGGCGGCGCCGGCGATGCCTGCGCCGTCGATCACGCAGTCCATGCCGGCTTCCCGCGCATAGGCTTCAAACACGGCCGGGCCGTTGTCATTGGCGGGCATGGCGCACACCGTGCCGACGTCGGCCTGCGGGTCACGTGCGCGGGCGTTGGCGGCCGAGTTGGCGAGAACCAGGCAGTCAGTCGCTTGCGGCGGGGTCGTGCTCAGGACGATGTAGCCTGGGCCGGTGGCGCAGGCGACTTCATAGGCCGAAGTCTTGTCCGGCGCCTGACCCAGAAGCTTGGCTTCGGTCAACTGGCAGGTGTTGCCGAGGGTGGTCAGGTAACCCTGAACCGTGGCGCGGACCTCGGCGTCGCTGGGCGCGCGCGCGGCGCGCGGCTGGCGGCCGCGGCTGGTGCGGCCAGTGGAGCCTTCGTGAACTTCCGGCTGATTGGGATCTTGGGGGGAAGTACGCTGCGCAAATGCAGGCGCAGCCATCGTCGAAGTCAGGGCGACCGCGGCGAGCACGGCCATAATACGGGGATACAGAGCCACGGGTGACGCTCCTGTCAAAGGGAGGAAACGTCCTGCCGTTCCAAAGAGGCCGGGTCAAGGCGATGGACGCATCGGCATTCGCCCCATAAAGAGATGGTTTCGATAGGAGACGGACTTGGCCGACGGCGTCCCGGGACCAGATAGCCGCGTGGAGCGGGGGCTGACCTATCCGCTGGGCGGTGCGCCGGAGGTCGGTCAGGCGGTCGAGGTCGCGCCCGGCGTGCTGTGGATGCGCCTGCCCCTGCCGCTGAGCCTGAACCATATCAATGTTTACGCCCTGGCGGACGGCGACGGCTGGACCCTGGTGGACACGGGGCTGAAGACCGGCACGTCTCAGGCGGGCTGGGAGGCGGCGCTGGCCGGGCCGCTGGGCGGCAAGCCGATCAAGCGCGTCATCTGCACCCATATGCACCCGGATCATATCGGCCTGGCTGGCTGGCTGTGCGAGCGTTTCAAGGCGCCGCTGATGATGTCGCGGCTGGAATATGTGACCGGGCGGATGCTGCTGGCCGATACGGGCCAGCCGGCCCCGGACGAGGGCGAGGTCTTCTATCGCGCCGCCGGGTGGAACGACGAACAGATCGCCCGCTGGCGCACCGGATACGGCGGATTCGGTAAGGCGGTGGCGCCTCTGCCCTCGGCCTATCTGCGTCTGGCCGAAAACGATGTGTTGCGCATCGGCGACGACGACTGGCGGGTGGTGATCGGCGAGGGCCATTCTCCGGAACATGTCTGCCTGTGGCGTGAACGCGACGGGGTCTTCTTGGCGGGCGATCAGATTTTGCCGCGCATTTCCTCCAACGTCTCCGTCTGGCCAACCGAGCCGGAGGGCGATCCCTTGGGCGAATGGCTGCGCTCGCTGGAGGCGCTGAAGGCGCGGCTGCCGGGCGACCTGTTCATCCTGCCGTCGCACGGCGAGCCCTTCTATGGCGTCACCACCCGGCTGGAGGCCCTGATCCGGGGCCATGAGGTGGCGCTGAAGCGGCTGGAACGGACGTTGAAGACGCCCTCGCGCGCTGTCGATGTGTTTTCCGCGCTGTTCGCGCGCCCGGTAGGCGACGACGTGCTGAGCATGGCGACGGGCGAGGCCATCGCGCATCTGAACTATCTGGTCCGCGAAGGGCGGGCCCGGCGCAACCGCGATGAAGCGGGCGTCGACTGGTGGACCCTTGTGGAGGCGGGACAATGAGCGAACACATCAAGATCGAACTGGACGGCGGCGTCCTGACCGTCGCCTTCAATCGGGCGGACAAGAAGAACGCCATCACCCAGGCCATGTATTCGGCCCTGGCCGAGGCCGTCGAAGGGGCCAAGGCCGACGACGCCGTGCGCGTGGTCCTGTTCCGCAGCGAGGGCGACTCCTTCTCGGCGGGCAACGACATCGCCGACTTCATCGCCCTGGGCTCGCAGAGCAGCGGCGATCTGGTCGAGATGGGGGTGTTCCGCTTCCTCAAGGCCCTGGCCGATCTGGACAAGCCCGCCGTGGCGGCGGTGCGCGGTCGGGCGGTGGGCATCGGCCTGACCCTGCTGCTGCATTGCGACATGGTGGTGGTGGCCGAGGACGCCCTGCTGTCGGTGCCCTTCGTCAACCTGGCCCTGGCGCCCGAGGCGGCATCGTCGCTGCTGCTGCCGGCCACGATCGGCCATCAGCGGGCCTTCGAGCTGTTCGCCCTGGGCGAGGCCATCGACGGCCGTACGGCCCTGGCCTGGGGCCTGGCCAACCGCGCGGTTTCGGTCGATCAGGTCGAGACGACGGCGCGTCAACTGGCCGACAAGCTGGCGGCGCGGGCGCCCAACTCGATCCGCAAGACCAAGGCCCTGATGCGCGACGCAGAGACCCTGTGGTCCCTGATGCAGCGCGAGGCCCACGCCTTCGGCTCGCAGATGCGCAGCCCCGAGGCGATGGAGGCCTTCATGGCCTTCAGCCAGAAACGCGCGCCGGATTTCACCAAAGCGGGCTGATTTCTCGCAATCGCGATTGATTCGAGGGGGCAGGGGGGCTAGGCGCCGCGCATGAACGCCGTCGCCGCCCCAGTTCCTGTTGATGCCGTAACGCCGGTCCGCATTTTGCGAGAACGATCGGGCGATGTTGCGGCCATCGACGCCCTGGTGCTGGGGGCCTTCGGTCCCGGCCGTTTCGCCAAGACGGCGGAGCGGCTGCGCGAGGCTGCGGCCTTGGCGGCCGGCTTTTGCGCCTTTGAAGGCGAGCGCCTGATCGGCTCGGTGCGGCTGTGGTCGATCACGGTCGGCGCGGCGCGTTCGGTCTTCCTGGGCCCCATCGCCGTGGACGTCGCCAGCCGTCGCGGCGGGCTGGGCGCGGATCTGGTGCAGGCCTGCATCGAGGAAGCCAAGGCGATGAAGCTGGACGGGGTGCTGCTGGTGGGCGATCCGCCCTATTTCTCGCGCTTCGGCTTCCTGCCTGCGCCCGACGCCGTCCTGTCGGGGCCGGTGGATCGTCGCCGGGTCATGTGGCTGCCGATCACCGAGGTTGCTCCGGTCGGGGCGGTTCGTCCCGTCGCCTGAGGGCGGACGACGCTTCCTTTGCCGGGCGACGCGCCCCATAGTTCGCCCATGACGAACTCCGCGACACCGCCCGGCCTGTCCGGCGTCGCCGAAGCCGCGCGCCAGGCGCCCGGACGCGGCCTGCCGCCGGTGCATCTGTGGCGCCCCGAGCATTGCGGCGACATCGATATCCTGATCCGCGCCGATGGAGTGTGGATGCACGAAGGCTCGCCCATCGGTCGGGCCGAACTGGTGCGGCTGTTCTCGACGGTGCTGCGAAAGGACCCGGACGGCTATCACCTGGTCACGCCGGTCGAGAAACTGAAGATCAAGGTCGAGGACCTGCCCTTCCGGGCCGTGACGATGCAGGCGAGCGAGGGCCTTCTGAGCTTCACGACCGACGTCGGGGACGTGGTCGAGGCGGGCGCGGACCATCCCATCGTGGTCGAAACCGACGCTGTGACCGGCGAGCCGTCGCCGCGCGTCCATGTGCGGGCCGACCTGTGGGCGCGGATCGCGCGCTCGGTCTTCTATGAACTGGTCGAGCGGGCCGAGGCGGCGGACGGGCGGCTGGCGGTGCGGTCCGGCGGCGAAGCCTTCTGCCTGGGGAGCGTGGAATGAGCTGCGACAGTCTGAGGAAGCGGCTGGAGGCGCGGCTGGACCCGGTGGCGTCATGGACGCCCGAGCGAACGGCCACTCGCTCCGACTATGACCTGAACCCCGGCGCGGCGCGTCCGGCGCGCGAACTGCGGCCCGCAGCGGTCCTGATCCCCATCATCATGCACGATGACGGCCCGACGGTGCTGATGACGCGGCGGTCGGACAGTCTGGCCAGCCATACCGGCCAGATCGCCTTTCCCGGCGGACGGCTGGACCCCGGCGAGACGGCGGGGCAGGCGGCTTTGCGCGAGGCGTTTGAAGAGGTGGCGCTGGACCCTGGCGTGGTCGAACTGCTGGGGCTGGGCGATCCCTATGAGACGGGAACCGGGTTTCTGGTGACGCCGGTGGTCGGTTGGCTGAGGTCCCCGCCCCAGGTCGCGCCCTCGCCGGACGAGGTGGCCGAGGTGTTCGAGGTGCCGTGGGACTTCCTGATGGACCCGGTCAATCACCGCCGCGACTTCTATGATCCCGAGGGGGCGCCCCGTCGCTGGTTCTGGGCCATGCCGTTCGAGGATCGCTACATCTGGGGCGTGACGGCGGGCATTCTGAAGGGCCTGTTCGGGCGGCTGTACGGCGACGAGGTCGAGCCCCTGTCGGCGGCGGCCGAGGACGCCGCGTGAGCCATCGGCTAAAAGGGCAAGACTGGCTGACGGCTTCGGCGACGCGGGCGGTCATGGCGGCGCTGGCGGCGGCGGGCGGGCCGGACTGCGCCCGCTTCGTCGGCGGCTGCGTGCGCAACGCCCTGATCGGTGCGCCCATCGACGACATCGACATCGCTACGGTCCTGACGCCCGACGCCGTGGTGGCGGCGCTGAAGGCGGCCGGCCTGCGCTCGGTCCCGACCGGCATCGAGCACGGCACGGTGACGGGCCTGTCCGAGCATCAGCCGTTCGAGATCACCACCCTGCGCCGTGACGTCTCCACCGATGGGCGGCGCGCCACCGTGGCCTTCACGATCGACTGGGTCGAGGACGCGGGGCGGCGCGATTTTCGCCTGAACGCCCTCTACGCTGACGCGGACGGCGTCATTCTGGATCCGACGGGGCGGGGATATGACGACGCCATGGCGGGACGGATTGTCTTTGTCGGCGAGCCCGAGGGGCGCATCCGCGAGGATTACCTGCGCATCCTGCGCTTCTATCGCTTCTATGCCTGGTATGGACGCGGCGCGCCCGACGCGGCGGCGGTGGCGGCCTGTGCGGCCCTGGCCGAGGGCGTCGAGCGATTGTCGGCCGAGCGGGTGTCCAAGGAACTGTTGAAGCTGCTGGCCGCGCCCGATCCGCGCCCGGCGGTGCAGCTAATGGATGAGGCGGGGGTGCTGGGGCGCGTCGTGCCGCCGACCGATCTGACGCTGTTCGAGGCCATGACGGCGGTCAGCGGGGACGCTGTGCTGCGCCTGTCAGCCCTGCTGCCCGCCGATCCGGCGCGGGTGGCCGAGGTCGCGCGGCGCCTGCGCCTGTCCAACGCTCAGCGCGACCGGCTGGTCGAGGCGGTCAGCGGCAAAGCGAGTCCAGGACTGACCGACCGGCAGGCCCGCACGGTCATCTATCGCGATGGGCGACAGGCCTTTGAGGATCGCGTCATGCGGGCTTGGGCGGCGGGAGGCGACCCGGAAGCGGCGCGGCGTCTGCTAACCCTGGCGCAGGACTGGTCGCGACCGTCCCTGCCAGTTGGCGGGCGCGACCTGGCGCGGCTGGGGCTGAAGCCGGGGCCGGAGACAGGGCGGGTGCTCAAGGCCTTCGAGGCGAGTTGGATCGCGGACGACTTCCCCGATCACGGCCATGAAGACAGGCTCAGGGCGCTGGTGTCGCCAGCGTGAAGCGGGTGATGACCGGGCGGTGGTCCGAGCCGGTCTTGCGGCCCAGCCTGCGTTCCAGCAGGGCCAGATCGGACGAGCGCCAGACCTGGTCGATGGTCATGCCGACTGCCGAGGGTGCAGCCGAGGGCCAGGTGCCGGGCCAGCCGGGGGCGGGGATCAGGCCGGCTTCGGTTTGAACCTGACGACCGATGCGGGCGCTGGACACGCTGTTGAAATCGCCCGCCGCGATGACCGGGCCGGTCATGTCGCGGCGGATGGCGGCCAGGGCCGTGGCCTGATTGATCTGCCCCCATTGATACTGGAAGGGCCAGGGCCGAGTCAGGTGGGCGCCGATGATGTTGACGGGGCCAAGCGGCGTCTGGGCCACGGCGGCGACGGAGACCAGGCCGTCGGGCCGGTCGGCGATGGCGGTCAGCGGATAGCGCGAGGCGATGGCGGCGCGGGCCGCGCCGCTGGGCCGATCCACGCGGGCGTTGAGGACGCGGTGGGGATAGCCCGCCAGCACGCGATCCAACTGGGCCGAAGGCGCGTCGCCCAGTTCGACCAGAACCACGATGTCGGCCTTGGCTTCGGCGATGGAACGGGTGATGGCCTCGACGTCGGTGTTTCGAGCCCAGAGATTGGCGGAGTAGAGGGTCAGCGTCGGCGCGCCTTCGCGGGGCAGGGCGCCTCCCCGCGGCAGCCATTGAGGCCAGACCGCCAGGATCAGCAGGACGGTGACGCCGAGGCCCGCGATCATGCCCGGACGCAGCCGCATCAAGGCGTAAAGCAGGGTCAGAGCCAGGGTCGCGGCCAGGGCCGGGGCCGTGAACTGGGCCAGAAGATCGGTCCACCTGTGCCCGATGCCCGTCAAGGCGGACAGGGCGACGGCGGCGGGCGCGGCCAGAAGGCCCAACGCCGCCAGATGGATCGCGGCCTTCAGGGGGGAGATCAAGCGGACTTCCTTGCAGACTGATGCGGCGGACCGCCTGCTTGGCCTATCCGACCGGGGCGGCGCATGTCGAGGGGCGCTGCGTGCTCGAGAAGGAACCTCGCGCACAATCACGCGGGCCAATCCCTTTGATTTCCCGGGTTTGCGGCGTCGCCGCGCCCTTCAGCGCACCGTAGCAGCGGGCCTCGGCAGACTGATCCTCCAATCCTTGGAGATCTTCGATGAGCGACGACGCCAGCGCGCGGCTGGGCCTGCCCTATCTGGCGGCCGGACAACTGCAGAAACATGTGACCCTGAACGAGGCGCTGACGCGCCTGGACGCCCTGACGCAGACGGCGGTGGTCAGCCGCACGACGACTGAGCAGCCGGCTGCGCCCGCCGATGGCGCCCTCTACATCCTTCCGCCCGGTGCGACGGGCGCGGACTGGGCCGGACGGCCGGCGGGCAGCCTGATGCGCGCCGAGACGGGCGGCTGGCTGTCGTTCGACACACCTGACGGCCTGCTGGCGGTGGTGCTGGACAGCGATGAGGTGCTGGTTCGTCGTGGGGGCGTCTGGTCGCCGCTGTCGAGCGGCGGAAGCGAGACGACGACGGTCCTGCAGAATCTGACCCGTCTGGGTGTGAACACCGAAGCCGACGCCGCGAATGTCGTGGCTGCTCGGCTGAACAAGGCCCTGTGGACGGCGCTGGAAAGCGAAAGCGGCGGCGACGGCGATCTGCGCTTCACCTTCAACAAGCAGGGGGCGTCGGACGTTCTGTCCCTGCTGTTCCAGAGCGGCTGGGGCGGTCGGGCCGAACTGGGGCTGGTCGGCGATGACGACTTGCGGCTGAAGGTCAGCGCCGACGGTGGGACCTGGCGCGAGGCCTTTGCGGCGGACCGGGCGACTGGGCGTCTGTGGTTCCCACAGGGGGCGACACGTCGTGAAACTGCGGTCCTGACGAACAGCGGCGGTTGGACTCCTCCCGCCTGGGCGCGTTGGATCGAAGCGGTCTGCGTGGGCGGCGGCGGGGGCGGCGGCGCAGGCGCGGTCGGGGCGGGCGGAACCGCGCGTCATGGCGGCGGAGGCGGGGGCGCGGGCGGTGCGGTCGCTGCCTGTTGGCCGGCCGAGGTCTTGTCCGGCGGATTGGCGGTGGTCGTTGGCGCGGGCGGCGCGGCGGGCGCCGGCGTCGCCTCGAGCGGCGGGCCGGGCGGCAACTCGACAGTGTCGCTCGGCGGCGTCCTGCTGTTGACGGGCGAGGGCGGCAGGGGCGGCGCGGCGGGCAATACCGCCTCGGGTCTGGGCGGGATCGGCGGTGCTGGTTTGATCGGGTCCAATGCCGGCGGCAATTCGTCGCTCACAGCCACGGCCGGCGCGGGGCAGGCCTTTAACCGCCCGGATGGAGCCGGCGGCGGCGGCGCGGGCGGCGGGGTCAGCGCGGCCAATGTCGCTTTCAGCGGCGGAAACGGCGGCGACGGCGCGGTTCTGTATGTGCGCGCGGCGGGCGGACTGGGGCGGACGACGGCGGGGCTGGTCGGCCAGCCTTCGCCGCTGGCGGCCTTGTCCTGGGCGGGCGGCGGCGGCGGAGGCGGCGGCGGAGTCGCCTCGACCACGGGTCGGGCCGGCGCGGACGGCGGTCTCTATGGCGCGGGCGGCGGCGGAGGCGGGGCGGCGATCACGACGCCAGGCGCGGGCGGCGCGGGCGGCGCGGGCGTCGTCTGGCTGACGGCGATCGGGTGAGCGCCATGACGCGATACTTCGACCGCATTCTGGAACCCGAGCTGCTGGACGAGGAGGCCTGGGCCGCGCCCGAGCGCCTGACCCCCGACGACTGTTTCGACCACCTGGGCAGCGACTGGCGCAGGCCCGCCGCGCCCCATGATCAGGAGGATGAAGGATGAACGAGAGCAACCGGAGCGAGATCGGGCTGGCCGAGGGGCGATGGCTGTGGCGCAGGCTCTATGTCTTCGCCGCCAGCGCAGGGCTGTGGTGCTTGCTGGCGCGCGCCGTGGGGCGGACGGCGCCCGCCGATCTGCCGCGCGTGGCCGAAGGGCTGATGGGGCTGATCGCCCTGATGCTGGTCCTCTATCTGGTGGCGCCCACGGCCCAGCAGATGATCGCCATGCTGGCCAATCTTCGCCTGCGTCTGGCGGCGGGAGGTCGGCCATGACCTATCATCTGTCGCAACGCTCGCGCACCCGCTTGCGCGGCGTCCATTCCGACCTGGTCGCGGTGGTCGAGGCGGCGATCCCTCGGACCGAGGTGGACTTTATGGTCACCGAGGGCCTGCGTGACTCCGCCCGTCAGGCCTTGCTGGTGAAGGCGGGGGCCAGTCGGACCCTCAATTCGCGCCACCTGACCGGCCATGCGGTCGATGTGGCGGCCCTGATCGAAGGGCAGGTGCGTTGGGACTGGCCGCTGTATGGCCGCATCGCGGAGGCCTTCAAGACGGCGGCGCGCGATCTGGGCGTCCCGCTGACCTGGGGCGGGGATTGGACCCGTCTGAAAGACGGCCCGCACTTCGAACTGGATCGGAGGGCCTATCTATGACGGCTCGAGATCTGGCACGGACCCTGACGCCGCTGGGCTGGCTGGCCGTGATCGGGGCGGGGGTCCTGCTTGTGACCGTCGCCGGGCGCGGGGTCGGGCTGAGGTGGGACCCGTTCGACCTGCAACAAAGGCGGTTGGAGACCGTCCAGGCGCGGGCGATCCAGGCCGAGACCGACATCGAGGCGCGGCGCCTGGAAGCGGCGGGACGGGCCCGGCAGGCGGTCCGTCTTGAAACCCATCATCGACAGATTCTGGCCGTGGAACGGGCGACCGTCGCGGCCGTCACCCAGGCGAGGAGCGCCCCGGATGCGAACGACTTTCTGGACCCTGTGCGGTCTGATCGCCTGCGGGCTCATGACCGCGAACTGTGCCGGCTCGCCGCCGATCTCGACGGCTGCGCCGCCGCGTCTGGTCCTGGCTGAGGCGGCGACGCGCCCTTGCGCCCTCGCGGTCCTGCCAGAGGCGCCCAGTCTGGCGGATCTTGAGGCCGCCTATCTGGCGCGCGGGGCCCAGATCGTCGCCTGCGACAGCGCGCGGCGACTGGCGGTCGAGGCCCTGAGCGCCGAACGGGCGATGCAGGACCGCTGGATGGAGGCGCAGAAACGGGGGCGGCGAGGGATGTCGGCGCCCTGAAGGCAGCATTTTTTGCCGGGCGGTCGGCATATTTTGCCGATTTCGAGGCTGACCGGCAAAATCTGCCTAGTCCTGAACATGGTTTACCAAACCTAACATATAAAAATCAGTGATTTAGAAATCGGCATAACGCCGTCGTCATGGCCCTGTCCTTGCTCCTGATCTTCCCGAGCAGAAAGCTCCCGGCAGCCAAAATGGCGTCGGACATGTCGAAGACACAAGGACAGCCAAAATGGCTAACAGCATCAATACGAATGCCGGGGCTCTTGTCGCCCTGCAAAATCTCAACGCGACCAGCCGTGACCTCAACGTCACGCAAAACCGCGTGAACACAGGCCTGAAGATTTCCTCGGCCAAGGACAATGGCGCGATCTTCGCCATCGCCACCGCGCAGCGCGCCGAGATGGGCGCCCAGGATGCTGTAAAGCAGTCGCTGCAGCGCGGTCAGTCCATCGTCGATGTCGCCCTGGCGGCGGGCGAAACCGTCACCAACGCCATGAATGAGCTGAAGAGCCTGGCCGTCGCCATTCAGGACGCGCCGACCGGCAGCGACACGGCCAACAAGCTCAACGCCGATTTTTCCGCCCTGGTGGCTGAAATCAAGACCTCGCTGGCCGACGCCAAATTCGACGGGGTCAACCTGTATGCAGCGAACGCCGCTGCGATCGAGGTGACGACCAATACCTCCGGCGGCAAGTTCACCCTGAAGTCCACTGTTGCGACGGCCTCGGGCGCCTATGTGGCTGGCGGCCTGGTTGATCCCACCCAAGGGGCGGCGACCACAGCCCCGGTCGCGGCCGCTTTTGATCTGGATACGCTGACGGATCGCACCGCCGCCAACGTCGAGCGCGCGATCGCCAACTTCTCTTCGGTCCTGGCGGACCTGGGCACCAAGTCGAAGTCGCTGGATCGTCAGCTGACCTTCACCAGCAAGATGCAGGACTCGCTGGAAGTCGGCATCGGCAACCTGGTGGACGCCGACCTGGCCAAGGAAAGCGCCAAGCTGACCGCCCTGCAGACCAAGCAACAACTCGGCGTTCAGGCGCTGGGCATCGCGAACCAGTCGGGTTCGATCCTGCTGGGCCTGTTCCGCAGCTAAAGAAATGACGAACACGAAGGCGCGGTCTAGGCCGTTGTCTGATCACCTCAAGTAAATGAGCGAAAGCTCTCGGCAGCCAAAACGGCGTCGGAAATGTCGAAGACAAAGGACTACTATTATGGCTAACAGCATCAACACAAACGCAGGCGCCCTGGTTGCCCTGCAGAACCTGAACCAGACGAGCCGTGATCTCAACGTCACGCAGAACCGGGTCAATACGGGTCTGAAAATCTCTTCAGCTAAGGACAATGGCGCCATCTTCGCCATCGCCACGGCCCAGCGCGCCGAAATGGGCGCCCAGGACGCGGTGAAGCAGTCGCTGCAACGCGGTCAGTCCATCGTCGATGTCGCCCTGGCGGCCGGCGAGACCGTCACCAGCGCCCTGAACGAACTGAAGAGCCTGGCGGTCGCCATTCAGGACGACGCCGGCAATGCTTCGCCGCCGACGGACTGGAGCGACAACGGCAAGAAGTTGATCGCTGACTTCGAAGCGCTGGCCAAGGAAATCCACGTCTCGCTGGCGGGCGCCAAGTTTGACGGGGTCAACCTGTTCGACGCCGCCGCGGCTACGGTCGATGTGACCACCAACACCTCGGGCGGCAAGTTCGAGTTGAAGGCGAACGGCGCGGCTTCGGCCGGCAGTGATCTGCTGTTCGGCGGCACGGTGGATGCGACGACAAAGGCCTGGTCGACCACGGCCGACTACGCCACCAAGAAGGCCGGCTATACCGCCGCCAATGTCGAAACGGCGATCAATGATTTCGCTTCGACCCTGGCGGACCTGGGCACCAAGTCGAAGTCGCTGGATCGTCAACTGACCTTCACCAGCAAGATGCAGGACGCCCTGGAAGTCGGCATCGGCAACCTGGTGGACGCCGACCTGGCCAAGGAAAGCGCCAAGCTGACCGCCCTGCAGACCAAGCAACAACTCGGCGTTCAGGCGCTGGGCATCGCGAACCAGTCGAGCTCGATCCTGCTCGGCCTGTTCCGCTAACGAACATGGAGGCGGCGGCTTCGGCCGCCGCCTGATCACCTTCAAGGCCCGAGCAGAACGCTCCCGATAGCCAAAACGGCGTCGGATAATGTCTAAAGACAAAGGAAAAGCCAAAATGGCTAACAGCATCAATACCAATGCAGGCGCACTTGTCGCTCTGCAAAATCTGAATCAGACCAGCCGTGATCTGGCCACCACGCAGAACCGCGTGAACACGGGCCAGAAGATCTCGTCGGCCAAGGACAATGGCGCCATCTTCGCCATTGCCACGGCTCAGCGCGCAGAAATGGGCGCCCAGGACGCGGTCAAGCAGTCGCTGCAACGCGGTCAATCCATCGTCGACGTCGCCCTGGCGGCCGGCGAGACCGTGACCAACGCCCTGAACGAACTGAAGAGCCTGGCTGTGGCGATTCAGGACGCGCCGACGGGCAGCGATACGGCCACCAAGCTGAACGCTGACTTCACCGCCATCGTTTCCGAAATCAAGACCGCACTGGACGGCGCCAACTTCGACGGCGTCAACCTGTTCAAGGCTAACGCCGCAGCGATCGAGGTGACCACCAATACGTCGGGCGGCAAGTTTACGCTGAAATCTACGGTCGCCACTGCTTCCGGCGCATATGCGGCCGGTGGTAAAATCGACCCGACGGCGGGCACCGACCCCGACGGAGCCGGCGCCTTGGTGGCGTTCGACCTTACGAACACCGCCCATCGCACGGCGCAGTATGTCGAGCACGCGATCACCAACTTCTCGACGGTGCTTGCTGACCTGGGCACCAAGTCGAAGTCCCTGGATCGTCAGCTGACCTTCACCAGCAAGATGCAGGACGCCCTTGAAGTCGGCATCGGCAACCTGGTGGACGCCGACCTGGCCAAGGAAAGCGCCAAGCTGACGGCTCTGCAGACCAAGCAACAGCTAGGCGTGCAGGCTCTGTCGATCGCGAACCAGTCGAGCTCGATCCTGCTCGGCCTGTTCCGCTAACGAACATGGAGGCGGCGGCTTCGGCCGCCGCCTGATCACCTCATAACACCGAGCAGAAGGCTCCCGATAGCCAAAACGGCGTCGGAAATTGTCAAAGACAAAGGAAAGCCAAAATGGCTAACAGCATCAATACCAACGCAGGCGCCCTGGTTGCTCTGCAGAACCTGAACCAGACGAGCCGCGACCTGAGCATCACGCAAAACCGCGTGAACACGGGCCAAAAGATCTCGTCGGCCAAGGACAACGGCGCGATCTTCGCCATCGCCACGTCGCAGCGCGCAGAAATGGGCGCCCAGGACGCGGTGAAGCAGTCGCTGCAACGCGGTCAATCCATCGTCGACGTCGCCCTGGCGGCCGGCGAGACCGTGACCAACGCCCTGAACGAACTGAAGAGCCTGGCTGTGGCGATTCAGGACGACGCCGGCGGCGCGACGGCCTTTACCGACAACGGCAAAAAGCTGGTCGCCGACTACGAAGCGATCGTGAAGGAGATTCACACCTCTCTCGCGGGCGCCAAGTTCGACGGCGTCAATCTGTTCGACGCCGTGACTGCTGGCAATGAAGTCCAAGTCAGCACCAACACCTCGGGCGGTAAGTTCATGCTGAAGGGCGTGAGTGGATCGGCTGGCACGGCGTTGGAATTCGGCGGCACGGTCGCCGCCGGCGTCTGGACGGCGGCCGCTACCGACGCGGCCAAGAAGACGGCCTATACGGCGGCGAACGTCGACACGGCGGTCAAGGCCTTCGCCACGACCCTGGCGGACCTGGGCACCAAGTCGAAGTCCCTGGACCGTCAGCTGACCTTCACCAGCAAGATGCAGGACGCCCTTGAAGTCGGCATCGGCAACCTGGTGGACGCCGACCTGGCCAAGGAAAGCGCCAAGCTGACCGCTCTGCAAACCAAGCAACAGCTGGGCGTGCAGGCGCTGTCGATCGCGAACCAGTCGAGCTCGGTGCTGCTCGGCCTGTTCCGCTAACAAGACGTGGTCGGGGGCGGGCCTCGCGGCTCGTCCCCGTTCGCACGTCGGCAGACACAGAGGGCGCGGCCTGACCGCGCATCAGGGAAATGGCAGACAATGTCGCAAGAGTACCCAGCGTAACCCTCGTCACGCCCGAGGCCATGGGCCAGGGCGCCGAGCCGCCGAAAAGGCCGATCCAGGACAACGACGCCGGGCGCTACCGTCTGACGATCGAGGAGGGGCCGGACGGCTTCATCTACAAGACGCTGGACCGCGTGACGGGCGAGGTGATCCGCCAGTTGCCGCGCGAGGACGTCGTCAAGATGCGCCACAGCCCGGCCTATGGTCCGGGGGAGTTGATCAAGACCAGGGTCTGAGACCGGGTCGCTCAATCGCCAACGCCGCCGGCTAGCCGCGCGGCGCTATCATGGTTTCTGCGGCGTTAACCATACGCTCAGGAATCATGCGCATTACTGGCCCCCAGAATCGAAACTGGGGCTAGAAGCCATGTCTAACAGCGTTCTCACCAATGCCTCGGCGCTCATAGCGCTCCAGAATCTGAATTCGACGAACAACAAGCTGGCCGCGACCCAGAGCCGGGTGAACACCGGCCTGAAGGTGCAGGGCGCCAAGGACAACGCCGCGACCTGGGCCATCGCCCAGAACCAGCGGGCGGACACGGGCGCGCTCGACGCCGTCAAGACCAGCATGAACCGGGCGACGTCCCTCGCCGATGTTTCGCTGGCCGCCGGCGCGCAAATCTCGGACCTGTTGATCGAGCTGCGCGAAAAGGCGACGGCCGCCGCCGACCCCTCGCAGACCGCGGCGACGCGCAAGGCTTACAACGACGAGTTCCAGTCGCTGCTCAAGTCGCTGCAGTCCTTTGCCGACAACGCCACCTTCGACGGCGAGAACATCCTGAACGGCAAGATCGGCGGCGTTCGGCCCGTTCCGCCCGCCACGCTGACCGGTCTGGATTTCCTGGCTAACGTCAACGCCACCGAAACCATCACCGTGAACCGTCAGGACATGTCGCTGATCGGTCTGGGGCTCGCGCCGACGACCTTTACGGCGCCGGTGACCGCCTTTGACCTGACGACCGAGGCTAATGCCGAAAAGGCTCTGGCCGACGTCGTCGCGGCCATGGATACGGCCAACGCCAAGCTGGCTGAGCTGGGCGCGCAGTCCAAGCAGGTCGAAAAGCACAACACCTTCGTCAGCAAGCTGATGGACTCGCTGGAAGTCGGCATCGGCAACCTGGTGGACGCCGACATGGCCAAGGAAAGCGCCCGCCTGCAGGCGCTTCAGGTCCAGCAGCAATTGGGCGCGCAGGCCCTGTCGATCGCCAACCAGGCGCCGCAGATCATCCTGTCGCTGTTCAAGGGCTGACCTATCTGAAGTAGCGGGGCGCGCCGTGGCCGAGTGAAATCGGCGGCGGCTTGCGCTGCGCGGGGCGTGGGGTCAGCCCGTAGAGGCTGGCCAACTTCATGAGCAACCAACGCACGTAGGGCATAGGGCTGATCCCTGACCTGTGAGCTTGACTGTCGGCTAACGTGAAGTGCTGCCCGCCGTTCCGAGGCGATCTTAAACACTTCGTTACCGCGCGCGTGGCAGGATGCCGTGAGGAGCGCGTAGGCCTGTGATCGACAACAGCTATCTTCTTGGAATGTACGGCCTGTCGCCGACGAGCACGGGCACGTCGGTCGGGACCTCGACCGTCAAGAAGCAGCCGACCGCGCCGTGGAGCACGACGGTCAAGCCGCAGGCCCAGTCGGATCTGCTGCGTGCGGCGCTGAGCGGCCGACGTTTCTTCAACGAAGCCGCGACGACGCTGGACGTGCAGACGAAGTCGTCCGGCGACTATCGCAAGCTGTTTGCATTGAACCAGGGCCTGTCCCTGCTGGAATCCATCACCAACCGCGCGGGCCAGAAGGGCGTCAGCGCGTCGGAAACGGCTCTGCTGGCCAAGCGCTTTGACGCCGGCATGGCGGAGCTGTCGGCCTATCTCAAGGACGCCAAGTTCGAAGGCATCCGCATGGTGGAGGGCGAGTCCGCCACCAAGGCCCAGACGGGCGCCGCCGTGGCGCGGGATTCGGCCAAATATGTCACCGGAGCGGTCCACACAGGCACGGAATACGCCCCTGTCGAGGCCTTCCAGGGCGATGTGAAGTTCAACATCAATGTGAAGACGACCGGCGGCACGAAGACGGTCGCGATCGATCTGGCCGAGATGGGCGCCGATCCGCGCACGATGCAGTCCGTGGTCGCCCACATCAACGGCAAGCTGGAGGCAGCGGGCGTTCAGACGCGGATGAGCCGTGAAATGTTGCCGCAGGAGCCCAAGGTCATCAAGTCGGGCGACAAGACCATCACCCTGCCAAAGGGCCCCGATAAATGGGCCTTGAGCCTCAAAGGCGTCTCGACTGAAACCATCAGCTTCGTTCCGGTCACCACGGCCGACGCCGTCTATGTGGTGCAGGGCTCGGGCAAGGCTGGCGGCCATGACGTCCTGAAATTCCAGGAGGGCGCCGGGAACACGACCGGAGAGCTCTTTGCGGTCAACGGTCAGATCGGCAAGTCGGGCTTGCCCGAAGGCGTCGAAACCGTCCGCGCCAGCGCCGTCGGGCCTGACGGCTCCATGTGGATCGTCGCCGACGTCAGCGCCGGCACCGCGAACCAGCCGATCAAAGGGCAGGGCGACGTCGTCCTGATGAAGCTGGATTCGGCGGGGCAGGTGGTGCTCAGTCGCGCCCTGGGCGCCGCATCCACCGCCAGCGGCTATGCGATTTCGGTGAGCGACGACGGCCGGGTGGCCGTGGCGGGATCGGTCATCGGCGCGCTGGAGCCTGGCGCCTCGGGCGCGGTCGCCAACGTGGCCGACAGTTTCGTCACCGTCTTCGACGCCAAGGGCGTGGAGCAGTGGACCCAGCGTCGCGGCGCAAAGGCGGCAGATGAGGCGACGGCGGTGTCGTTCGGCGCGGATGGTCGCATCTATGTGGCGGGGCGCTCGCAGTCGGCCATGTCGGGCGCGACCGCTTCTGGCGGCTGGGACGGCTATGTCCAGGCCTTCAGCGAGACCCAGCTTCACGCCCTGGCCCCCGTCAAGGCCGTCGCCACGGGCGTCAGCCAATTCGGCACGGCCGGCGACGACAGCGTCCAGGCCATGACCGTGGACGGCGACAAGCTCTACACCGCCGGAATCGAGAACGGTCGCATGGTCGTGCGCCGGTTCCAGATCGACGCCACGGGGTCGCCGACCCTGTTGTCCTCTCGCGACCTAGGCAGCGCCAGCGGCGGAGAAATCAGCGGCCTTTCGGTGGTCGACGGCCAGGTCATCCTGGCCGGCGCGACCCGCAACGGCGCCTTGGATATCGGTCAGATCAACACGGCCCACGCCGGGGGCATGGACGCCTTTGTCGCGGTGATCTCCGAGGATCTGACGGCCTCCGCCGCCGACCGCCTGACCTATCACGGGGGCGCGGGCGATGATTCCGCCGCCGACGTGAAGATCGTGGACGGCAAGGTCTGGCTGACCGGCGTGTCCGACCGCCCCATCGGCGCCAAGGCGACCGATCCGACCTCGGGCTATCTGGCCCGCCTCGACCCGCTGAGCGGCGCGGTGGAGTGGAAACAGACCTGGACCGGGGCCGACGGCCAGGCCGCGCCGACGACCATTGCCGTCGCCAGCGGGGGCGCTAGCGTCCTGGATAAGCTGGGCCTGCCGCAGGGCGAGATTCCCCAGTCGGATTCCAAGCGTCTGGTTGACGCCACGGCCTTGCGCGCGGGCGACCGTTTCTATGTGACCTCGCCCACAGGTCGGTCTGTGGCGGTGACGATCGACGCCAAGGACACGCTGCAGACCCTGGCGCGCAAGATCGAGACGGCGTCGGGTCGTTCGCTCAAGGTCACGATCAAGACCGACATGGACTATACAACCGGCATGGACGGCGACACCAAGGTGACGGCGGGCGGCGTGCAGCGTCTGTCCATCGCCTTCACCGACGGCCGCGGCGGCGCGACCCTGCGAGCGGGCGAGACGGGGCGGGACGCCCTGGCCGGTCTGGGGCTGACGCCGGGCTACATCGGTCCCAAGAGCGACGACCTCAAGACTTTCGGACTGGATCTGCCCAAGTCGCTGAACCTGCGCGACGCGGCGGCGGTCAAGGTCGCACATGAAAAGTTGGGAGAGGCGCTGGTCACGTTGAGAGCCGCTTACCGGGCGCTGTACCCGGAAAGCGCCAAGCCCAAGGTTACGGGCGAGGCGCCGGCCTATCTGCAGGCGCAGCTCGCCAATTATCAGGCCGCGCTCGCACGACTCACAGCCTGATCACGCCGATCCCCGCTTTAGGTTGACGCATGCGGCGTCGCCGGGGTTATTGGGGCCATCATTGGCGTCGAGTCCCGCATGGCCCTTCCAAAAGACAATCGCACAGTCCTGATCGTCGGGGGCGGCCTGGCCGTCGTCGCCGCCGTGGCGGCTGCTCTGGTGTTCAGCGGCGGGCGCGACGGGCCGACCGAGGCCCCGCCGGCGTCGCAAGGCGGTCTGACCATTGATCTGGCCGAAGCCCCGACGCTGGAGCCCGCGCGCGAGCTGCGCTGCTTCGTCGATGGGCAGTTCGTCGGTCAGGCCACCCTGGCCGACTGCGCCAAACGCAATGGCGTGGCCACCAGCGCCCTGGACGTGGGCCTGGACGCCACCGGCGCCCTGGCCGCTGCGCCGACCGCCGCCTTCGCTCCGCCGCCGGCCCTGCCGGCCGCACCGACTGTCGAGGTCGTCCCGGCCGATGAAGCCGCTTCGCCGGCCGAACCCGTCCGTCAGGCGCCGGCTTCGACCTCGGCTACCGCCTGCCTTCGTCACACCGGTTCGGAATGGCGCGCCATTTCCAATGGCATGAGCCTGGGGGCCTGTGTTCAGGCCCTCTACGCCGGCACCTGCGTCCGTCCGGGCGAAGCCCAATATGGCCGCTGGGGCGACACCACCCTGCGTCTGGTGCCGCGTCGCGTCGAGCAGTCGAACGACAACACCCGCTTCCGCACCCTGGCCCAGCAGGACCGCAACTGTCAGTTCCCGGAGCTGGGCCGATGAACCGCAAGATCGTTTCCGTCGCCGCGCTGGGTCTGCTGGGGCTGGGGCTCGCCGCCTGCGCCCAAAAGGGTCTTGAGGCGCCGACCGAACCGGGCGTCTGCTACCATGTCGTCCTGGCCGAGGACGGCAAGTCCGCGCCCCTGGTCAATGTCGTCGCTCGCGACCAGCCGCAGATCGAGTTTTGCGCCGCGCGCCTTGAGGAAATGCGCCTGCGCTTCCTCAGCATGGGCGGCAACAACCGCGACATGATCGGCGCCTATCAGGGACAGTTCATCTTCATCGACCGAGGCGGCGTGAAGTTCGGCAAGACCCTGACGGGGCAGCGCTTCTTCGCCCTGACACGCACTGGGGACGGCCGTCTGGCCATTCCGGGCGCCATCCAGCGCGAGATCGACGGCCGCCCCGTCGCCGTCGCCCCCAACTAGAATTCTCGCCCGCAAGGGTGTGAACAAAACTGGAACATTCCGTCGGTATCCGCTAGGGATCGACGGCAAGAACATAAAAGGACATCGGTCATGGCCGGCAGCGTCAACAAGGTCATCCTCATCGGCAATCTGGGCCGCGACCCGGAAATCCGCACGCTGAATAGCGGCGACCGCGTCGCCAACCTGCGCATCGCCACCTCGGAGCAATGGCGCGACAAGGCCACCGGCGAGCGCAAGGAAAAGACCGAGTGGCACGCGGTCGTCATCTTCAATGAGAACATCGTCAAGGTGGCCGAGAACTACCTGAAGAAGGGCTCGACCGTTTACATCGAAGGCTCGCTGCAGACCCGCAAATACACGGACGCGCAAGGCGTCGAGAAATACTCGACCGAGATCGTGCTGCAACGCTTCAACGGCCAGCTGACCATGCTGGGCGGTCGTAACGACAGCCAGGGCGGTAGCCAGGGCGGCGGTTACGGCGGCGGCCGCAACGACGACGACTACTCGTCGGGCTTCTCGACCGGCGGCGCCAACAAGCCCTCGGGTCCCAAGGAAAGCTACGACCTGAACGACGACATCCCGTTCTAAGACTGACGTGGGCCGGGGGGCTTACAGCTATCGCGACGACCCGGCCGTGCCGTCCTTCCCGGACGACCGGCCGCTGGTCCTGTTCGACGGCGATTGCGCCCTCTGCTCCCATTCCGCGCGGACCCTGCTGAAGCATGGTCCGCGTTTTCGTCTGGCGCCGACGCAGTCGGTGCTGGGCCGGGCCTTGCTGGTCCACTACGGCCTGTCGCCTGACGACCCCTCGACCATGCTGGTGATCGAGGACGGACGCGCGATCAGCCGTTCGGACGGGGTGCTGCATCTGGCGGCCTCTCTGCCGTTTCCCTATCGCGCAGCCGTGGCGGCCCGGCTGATCCCCCGACCGCTCCGCGACTTCGCCTATGGCTTGGTAGCCCGACATCGGCGGCGGTTTCCGGGGCGGGCCTGGTGCGCCCTGCCGCCCACAGGGGCGGATCTCAACGACCGTATTCTGGGATAGACGGATGAGCGACGCGGGACGGGTTCTCGTTCTGGGAGCCAATGGTTTCATCGGCTCGCATCTGGCCGCGGCCCTGTCGCGCGCGGGCTGGTCGGTTCGCGCGGGCGCCCGGCGTCCCGTCGAGGCGTCACGGCGCGCGCCGACGTTCGACTGGATCTCCGCCGATTTCGCCAAGCTGACGACGGTCGAGGCCTGGGCGCCGCTGCTGGAGGGCGTGGACGCCGTGATCAACTGCGTCGGCGTCTTGCAGGACGGGGCGGGGGACAGCACGCGTCTGGCCCATGTCGAGGGGCCGCGCGCCCTGATACAGGCCTGCGAGTGGGCCGGGGTCCGGCGCCTGATCCACATTTCGGCTGTGGGCGCCGATGAGACGGCGGGCACGGCCTATGCCCGCACCAAGGCCGAGACCGAGCGTCTGGTCGAGGCCAGCAGCTTGGACTGGCTGATCCTGCGCCCGTCGCTGGTGGTGGATCGCGCGGCCTTTGGCGGCACGGGCCTGATCCGGGCGCTGGCGGCCTTTCCCCTGTTCAGCCCCGTCGTCGGCGGCGATCAGACCTTCCGGCCCATCGCCCTGGGCGACCTCGGCGCCGCCGTCGTCGCGGCGCTGAAGCCGGGCGCGCCCAGCCGAGAAACCTTCGACATGCCGGGACCCGAGGCCGTGACCATGGCCGAGACGGTCGGCCTCTATCGCGGCTGGCTGGGCCTGTCGCCCGCGCCGGTGGTCCGGGTTCCGCGCGCGCTCGCGGCGCCGGCCCTGATGATCGGCGACCTGCTGGGGCGGCTGGGCTGGTCCTCGCCGATCCGCACCACGGCCATTCGCCAGATGGATTTTGACGTTTCGGGCCAGGATAGCGGCTGGGCTGAACGACTTGGCGTCAGCGCTCGCGGCTTCTCGCGCTTTCTGGCCGAGACGCCGGCCTCGGTTCAGGACGTCTGGCATGCGCGGCTGTGGTTCGTGCGCCCGATCTCGATCCTGACGCTGGGTCTGTTCTGGCTGATCACCGGCCTGATCAGCTTCGGCCCCGGCTGGAACGGCGCTCTGGCCATCCTGCACGAAGGCGGTTTTGGGCGCTGGGCGGGGCCGATCGCCTGGTGGGGCGCGCTGCTGGACGTGGTGCTGGGGCTGGCCCTGTTCGTGCGGCCGTGGACAGCGCGCGTGGCCCTCTTCATGTGCCTGTCGACGGTCGGCTATCTGATCGCCGGGACGCTCAGCCTGCCGCACTACTGGATTGATCCGCTGGGGCCGTGGCTGAAGGTGCTGCCGATGATGGCCCTATGCCTGTTCGTGGCGGCCACGGACGCGCGGCGCTGATGACCTATCTGATCCTCAAGATCGTCCACATCCTGTCGGGTGCGGTCCTGTTCGGCACCGGGGCGGGCATCGCCTTCTTCATGCTGAGAGCCCACGCCACGAAAGATCCGCGCATCGTGGCTTCAGTCGGGCGGATCGTGGTCCTGGCCGACTTCGTCTTCACCGCCAGCGCCGTGGTGGTCCAGCCGATCAGCGGCTTGGCCCTGATTTATCTGCAAGGTTACAGCCTGACCGAGCCCTGGTTGATGGCGGCCTACGCCCTCTATGTCCTGATCGGCGCCTGCTGGCTGCCGGTGGTCTGGTTTCAGTGGCGGATGGTCAAGCTGGCCGAGGGCGCGGCGGCGGCGGGCACGCCCCTGCCGCCCGCCTATCATCGCCTGTTCCGCGCCTGGTTCATCCTGGGTTGGCCGGCCTTTGCGGGCGTGATCGGCATCTACGCCCTGATGGTGGGCAAGCCGGTATTCTAGCGGGCGAAGCGGCCCTGCGCGGCGGCGGCGCTCAGGGCCTCGCGGACGGCGGCGGTCAGTTCAGGCAGGGACTGCACCTGTTTGGCGCCATAGGCCTGGGCCGTGATGTCGACGTTGCCTTTGCGCCAGAAGCCCTCGGGAGCCAAGACGATCAGCTTACCGCCGCGCGCGTGCAGGCCCATTTCCAGCAGGCTGATGGGGCTCTGGGTGCCGGGCGCGAAATACATGACGATGACGTCGGCGGATTCCAGCGCGGCCAGTTCCCACTCGACCTGACGGCGGAACTCGGGTTCGTCGGCCTCGGGACGCCACTCGGGGTTCCAGTCGGGGCGGCGGGGATTGAGGATCACCACGTCCATGTCGGCCAGGGCCGAGGTCATCGCCGCCTGCCAGTCAGGCGCGCCGCCCATGTCGATGCTGCCGCCCAGGAAGACGCGCGGGCGGCTGTTGTCGATGGGCAGGGGCTGAGGCGAGACCACGGCGGTCGGCCCCCGGCCAACCTGCGCCAGCGCGGGCGCGGCGCTGAAGGCGGCGACGGTCATCATCAGGGCGGCCAGGGTGCGGGTCATCGATATGCCTCGAGTTCGCGAAGGGGCGGGGCATAGCATCCCGTCGGGCGAAGACTAGGGCCGGCGCGACGGAAAAGAGCGGTCATCGAACGTGACGGGCCTTTCGCGCCCGGCTGTGGCATCAGGTCGCGGTGTCCAGCCAACGTCATTCCCCGCTCAGCCTGCTCGAGATCGGCGCCATCATCGCGGTGATGCTGATCTGGGGCATCAACAACGCCGCCGCCAAGATCGCCACCGAGGTCATGCCGCCGTTGATGGTGGGGGCCTTGCGCTTTGCGATCGCCGCCGCCTGTCTGGTCTGGTTCGTGCGGCCGCCCTTCCCGAACTGGAAGAGCCTGCTGATCATCGCCGTGGTGGGCGGTCCGATCCACTATGGGCTGATCTATCTGGCCTTCTGGCTGGCCCACGACGTCAGCCCGGTGACGGTGGCGACCCAGTTGTGGATTCCGCTGACCTCGCTGTTCGCCTTCCTGCTGCTGGGCGAGCGGATTTCGAGGATGGCGACCATCGGCCTAGTCATCGCCTTCGTCGGGGTGGCGTGGATGACGCTGGACCCGCATGCCCTGCAGGATTGGAAGGCGATTGCGGTCGGGGCCTTGGGCGCCTCGGCCTGGGCGCTGACGACGGTGATCGCGCGGCGGACGACCTCTATCCCGCCGCTGAAGATGCAGGGGCTGCTGGCCTTGATGGCCTTCCCCGCGCTGACGATTGGATCGCTGGTGTTCGAGACGGGACAGTGGGAGGCGGCTCAGATCGCGCCGCCCGTCGTCTGGGGGACCCTGGTCTGGGCCGGTCTGATTTCGTCGGTGTTCGCGACCAGCTTGGTCTTCTGGCTGGTGCAGAGGCGCGAGGCGGGGCGGGTGACGCCTTATCTGCTGGGCTCGCCCCTGGTATCCATCCTGATCGGCTGGCTGTGGATGGGCGACGTGCTGACGCCGCAGATCCTGACCGGTGTGGCCATCGCCCTGATCGGGGTGGTGACGGTCGCCCTGGGGGAGCGCGGCCTGCGCGCCGGCGCCCCCGCCAAGGTCTGATCCGAGCTTAGTGGGCGCTGAGAACCGCGCAGGCCACGCGGTCGCCCGCGCCGCCGATGGGCTGGCTGTTGTGGTCGTCGGGGTTGGCGTGGATCACCAGGGCCGAGCCGTCCGCGTCCCACAGCCACTGGCCGGGGCCGTCCTGGCTGATGCGGGCCTTGGTGGTGAAGAACTCGCCGTGAGCCGAGCCGTCAGCGGCGGCGAAGAGGTTGGGCAGGTCGCCGTCGTCCGGGCCTTGAGCGTTCAGCAGGCCATGAGGCGTCTTCGGGTCCGTGTGGTTGATGTGGGCGCCGGCCGAGGTGAAGGGGGCGGCGCACTGGCCCGTGGCGTGGATGTGGATGCCGTGCCAGCCGGGCGTCAGGCCCGCAGCCTCGACCTTGATCAGCAAGCCGGTGGCGCCTTGCGTCAGCGTCGCTTTGCCGATTTCCGCGCCGGCGCCGTTGATAATCACAGCCTGTCCCGTCTGGCCCGGCGTGGCGCGCGGGATCATGGCGGAATGGTCGACGGCGGCCGCTTGAGCATGAGCGCCGTGGCCCATGGCGGCATGATCATGGCTCTGTGCGGAAGCGCTGGCGGCGAGCAGCGAAGTCGCGGCGACGGCGGTAAGTGCGGCGAGGGTCAGACGCATGGTTTTCCTATCCTTTTGGGCATGGGGATATCAGCGGCGTTTCTTTGCCACAACGGCCCCCGGATGCTAGAAACCGGAACAGCGGATCACGTTCCGATTCCGGCCATTTAAAGCCTGATTTCCTTGACCGACGACAGCTACGACAACGCCGCACCTTCGGCGCCCGGCGACATCTCCATCATCACGATCGAGGACGAGCTGAAACGCTCCTACCTCGACTACGCCATGAGCGTCATCGTCAGCCGCGCCCTGCCGGACGCGCGCGACGGTCTGAAGCCGGTTCACCGTCGCATCCTCTATTCGATGCACGACCTGAACATGACGCCCGAGCGGTCGTATTCGAAGTGCGCGCGCGTCGTCGGCGACGTGCTGGGTCGCTTCCACCCGCACGGCGACGCCTCGGTCTACATGGCTTTGGTGCGGATGGCGCAGCCCTTCTCGATGGGGCTGATGCTGGTCGACGGTCAGGGCAACTTCGGCTCGGTCGACGGCGATATGCCGGCCTCCATGCGTTACACCGAGGCCAAGATGGCCCCGGCTGCGGTGGCCCTGCTGACCGACATCGAAAAAGACACGGTCGATTTCCAACCGAACTACGACGAGAAGGAGCTGGAGCCCGTCGTCCTGCCGGCGCGGATTCCCAACCTACTGGTCAACGGCGCGGGCGGCATCGCCGTCGGCATGGCGACCAACATCCCGCCGCACAACCTGGGCGAAGTCGTCGATGCGGCCGTGGCGCTGCTGGACAACCCCGACATGGGCGACGAGGCCCTGCTGGACATCGTGCCCGGTCCCGACTTCCCCACGGGCGGCGAGATCATGGGCCGCACCGCGCCGCGCAACGCCCTGCGTGACGGACGCGGCTCGGTCATCGTGCGCGGCAAGGCTTCGGTCGAGGAGATCCGCAAGGATCGCGACGCCATCGTCATCACCGAACTGCCCTATCAGGTGAACAAGCAGACCCTGATCGAACGCATCGCCGAAATGGTGCGCGAAAAGCGTCTGGAAGGCATTTCCGACGTCCGCGACGAGTCCGACCGTCAGGGCATGCGGATCGTCATCGAGCTGAAGCGCGACGCTTCGGGCGACGTCATCCTGAACCAGCTGTTCCGCTATACGGCGCTGCAAAGCTCGTTTGGCGTCAACATGCTGGCGCTGAACCACGGCCGCCCCGAGCAGATGGGACTGCGCAAGCTGCTGGAGCTCTTCCTCGAGTTCCGTGAGGAAGTGATCGTCCGCCGCGTCAAGTTCGAGCTGGCCAAGGCCCGCGACCGCGGCCACGTCCTGGTCGGTCTGGCCGTCGCCGTCGCCAATATCGACGAGGTCATCCACATCATCCGCAGCTCGGCCGACCCGGCCGAGGCGCGCGAGCGGTTGCAGGCCAAGGCCTGGCCCGTCGGGGACATGATGGCCCTGGTCGAGCTGATCGCCGATCCGCGCACGGTCCTGGTCGAGGGCGACAAGATCCGCCTGACCGACGAACAGGCCCGCGCCATCCTGGCCCTGACCCTGTCGCGTCTGACCGGCCTGGGCCGCGACGACATCTTCGGCGAGGCGCGCGGCCTGGCCGACACCATCCAGGGCCACCTGACCATCCTGTCGGATCGCGCCAACGTCCTGGCCATCATCCGCGAAGACCTGCTGGTGGTGCGCGATCAGTTCGCCGTGCCGCGCCGCACCCTGATCGGGGAGGGCGACGCCGAGATGGAGGACGAGGACCTGATCCCGCGCGAGGACATGGTCGTCACCGTCACCCACGGCGGCTACGTCAAGCGTGTGGCCCTGAACGCCTATCGGACCCAGCACCGCGGCGGCAAGGGCAAGTCGGGCATGACCATGAAGGACGAGGACGCCATCACGGGCGTGTTCTCGGCCTCGACCCATACGCCGGTTCTGTTCTTCGCCACCAACGGCAAGGCCTACAAGCTGAAGACCTGGCGTCTGCCGCTGGGCAACCCGCAGTCGCGCGGCAAGGCCTTCGTCAACCTGCTGCCCATCGAGCCGGGCGACAGCATCATGAACGTGCTGCCGCTGCCCGAGAACGAGTCCGAGTGGGACAACTACGACATCATGTTCGCCACCAAGTCGGGCGACGTGCGGCGTAACAAGCTCAGCGACTTCGCCACGGTGAACCGCGCGGGCAAGATCGCCATGAAGCTGGAAGACGGCGACCGCATGGTCGGGGTGGCCCTCTGCAACGCTGACGACGACATCCTGCTGACGACCCAACTGGGCCGGGCCATCCGCTTCAAGGCCGATGATGTTCGCGTCTTCAAGGGCCGGGATTCGACCGGCGTGCGCGGCATCCGTCTGCAAGGCGACGACGAGGTCATCTCGATGGCCGTCCTGGGCCGGGTGGACGCCTCGCCGGAAGAACGCGCCGCCTACGTCAAGCACGCCAACGCCATGCGCAAGGCCCTGGCCGGCGCGGACGCGGACGAAGAGGTCGCCGTGGTCGAAGCGGACGACGAGGAGGTGGGCGACGCCGCCCTGTCCGTCGAGCGCATCGCCGAACTGGGCGCGGCCGAGCAGTTCATCCTGACGGTCACCGAAACCGGCTTCGGCAAGCGGTCCTCGGCCTATGAGTATCGCCGCACCGGTCGTGGCGGACAGGGGCTGACGGCCCATGGCCTGGGCGGCCGCGCGGGCACGCGTCTGGCTGCGGCCTTCCCGGTCGAGGAGTCGGACGATCTGATGCTGGTTACCGACGGCGGCCAGATGATCCGCACCCCGGTCGGCCAGGTCCGCATCGTGGGCCGTTCCAGCCAGGGCGTGACCATCTTCCGCACCGGCAAGGACGAGAAGGTCGTCTCGGTCGAACGCCTGCCCGACTCGGGCGGCGACGATGACGGCGCGGACGACGCCGTGGCCGATGAGGGCGGCGAGGGCTGAGCCCGCATGGCCGTCGTCCATGAACTCTGGGTCGACGGCCAGCCCGCCTCACAGGCGGATCTGACCTATCACGCACTGTTCAACTATGGCGCCTTCACCTCCTTCGGCGTCGAGGGCGGCGCGGTGCGCGGTCTGGACCTCCATCTCGCGCGGCTTGAGGCCTCGGCTCTGGAGCTGTTCGGGGAGGGCGTAGGCGAGGGCCGTTTGCGCGACCTGATCCGCTCGGTCCTTGCAGATCGGCAGGAGGCGTGGCTGCGTGTCAGCCTGTTCTCGCCCGAGGTCTGGACCCGCGAGCCCCACTGGATCGGTGCGCCCAAGGTCATGGTCGGCGTCTTCACGCCTCCCGCGCCCTTGGCGGGCGGCGTGCGGCTGCAGCCTCAGGTCTATGGGCGAGAAGCCGCCCACCTGAAGCACGCCGCGACCTTCGGTTTGTTGCGGGCGCGGCGCCTGGCGCGACAGGCGGGTTTCGACGACGCCCTGTTTACAGGCCCTGACGGCCGGATTTCCGAGGGGTCGCTTTGGAACATCGGTTTCTGGCGGGGCGGCGAGGTGGTCTGGCCTCAGGCGCCGATGTTGGAGGGCGTCGCCCAGGCGCTGATCCAGCAGGGGCTGGACCGGGCAGGGGTGAAGCAGCATGTGCGGCCTGTGATCCTTGACGATCTGGCTGACCTCGACGGCGCTTTTCTCTGCAACAGCGCCACCCCGGCCGCTGTGATCGCCGCCATCGGCGCGCATCAGTTTGGCGGCGCAGGGGATTTTTCTCGGCATATCGAAGCCGCCTGGCGATCAAACCCGCGTCAGAAAATCTAGGCCGTTGATTTCGCACCTGCTAAACGGGTCGAAACGCGGGGAGGCGAAGGCCATGCGCATCGGACTGTATCCGGGGACTTTCGACCCGGTCACGAACGGCCACATGGACATCATCGGGCGGGCCATCAAGCTGGTCGACCGGCTGGTCGTCGGCGTGGCCCAGAACGACGACAAGGGGCCGCTGTTCTCGACCGCCGAACGCGTCGAGATGCTGAAGACCGAGGTCGCGCGCTTCAACGCCGACATCGAGGTGCGTCCCTTCAGCAGCCTGCTGATGCATTTCGCCGAGGAAGTGGACGCCAACGTCATCGTCCGCGGCCTGCGCGCGGTCGCGGACTTTGAATACGAGTTCCAGATGACGGCGATGAACCAGCGCCTCAACAGCGACATAGAGACCGTGTTCCTGATGGCCGATCCGCGCCATCAGGCCATTGCTTCGCGGCTGGTGAAGGAGATCGCCCGTCTGGACGGTGCGATCGAAAGCTTCGTCAGCCCGGCGGTCGCCGCCCAGGTGCGCGCCAAGGTGCAGCGCTAGATTTCAGGATTACGAATGACCTTCAAGATGCTTCTGGCCGCCGCTGCGGTCTCGATGATCGCGGGCGGCGCTGTCGCCCAGACCGCTTCTGAATGGCGCACGGTTTCGCCCGAAAACCTGCTGGTGATCGACACCTCCAAAGGCCGCGTCCTGGTCGAGTTGGAGCCGCGCGCCGCGCCGAATCATATCGAGCGTATCCGCACCCTGACCAACCGCGGCTTCTATGACGGGCTGAAGTTCCACCGCGTCATTCCGAACTTCATGGCCCAGACCGGCGATCCCGAAGGCACGGGCGCCGGCGGCAGCGACCTGCCTGACGTCAAGGGCGAGTTCGAGTTCCGCCGTGGCCGCGATAGCGGCTTCGCCGCCGTCGAGAACAGCGGCCCAGGCCTGCGCGGCATCATGGGCAGCCTGCCCGTCACGACCCAGCCGGACGCCCAGATGTTCGTCACCGCTGACCTCAAGGTCGGCGCCGGCGGTCTGTTCTGCCCTGGGGTGGCGGGCATGGCGCGCGCGGGATCGCCCGACAGCGCCAACAGCCAGTTCTTCCTGATGAGCGGTCAGAACGACAACCTGAACGGCGGCTACACCACCTTCGGCCGCGTGGTTCAAGGGCTGGACGTGGTCAAGGCGCTGAAACCGGGCGACGACGCTAGGGATGGCGCGGTCGGCCCTGACGCCGACGTCATGACCAAGGTGCAACTGGCTTCTGCCCTGCCGGAGGGGCAGCGCCCGACGGTGCGGGTAGCCGTGCCGGGCTCGGCGCCCTTCAACGCCGCCGTGGAGGCCGCGCGCGCCGAACGCGGCGCACGGTTCGGCATCTGCGACGTGCAGCCGGTCGTGCAGGTCACGGGCGGCTAATCATCGACTTCAGGGGAGGGGCAGAATGCGCGTTTCAATGGGTGTGGCGGCGGCGTCCGTCCTGATACTGGCGGCCGGGGCGACCTGGGCGCAGGAGCCGGCCCCCGCGGCCGCGCCAACCGCCCCGGTCATGGCCCCGGTCACGGCGAACGAGTGGCGCGCGGTTCCGGCCGAGAACCTGCTGGTGATCGACACCAGCAAGGGCCGCGTCCTGGTGGAACTGGCCCCCGAGGTCGCGCCGGGCCATGTCGAGCGCATACGTCTTCTGGCCGGGAAGGGCTTTTTTGACGGGCTGCTGTGGCACCGGGTCATTGATCAATTCATGGCCCAGACCGGCGATCCGCTGGGTAGCGGCGAGGGTCAGAGCTTCCATCCTGACCTGAAGGCCGAGTTCACCTTCCGCCGCGACGGCCAGACGCCGTTCACGCCGGTGGCGGCGCCCGCCGGGGCTCTGCTGGGCTTCCTCCATTCCCTGCCGGTCCAGACCCAGCCTGACGCCTATATGGCCACGACGGGGGATCACAAGGTCCATGCCTGGGGTCTCTATTGCCCCGGCGTCGCGGGCATGGCGCGCGACGAGGCGCCGGACAGCGCCAACAGCCAGTTCTTCCTGATGCGCCAGCCCTATCCCTCGCTGGACAAGCGCTACACCATCTGGGGGCGGGTGATTTCCGGCCTGGACGTGGTGCGCGCCCTGAAGTTCAGCCCCAACCCGGACGGCATCGTCACCGACCCGGATCGCATGACGCGGGTGCGCGTGGCGTCGGACCTGCCCGAGGCCGAGCGGCCGACGGCGCGGGTGCTGGATACGGCGTCGCCGCAGTTCCGCGCCCTGGCGGATGCGGCGCGTCAGGCCAAGGGGGCCGACTTCTCGGTCTGCGACATCGACCTGCCGGTTCAGGTGGCCGGCGCGTCGCCCGCCTGATTGCCCGTCTGAGCATGGGAACGCCCCCGACGACGGCGTCGGCGGGGCTTCTGGCGGTCTTCGCGCATCCTTTGCAGCAGCAGACCCTCGCGCAGGCCCCGGTCGGCCACGCGGACGCGCTCGCACGGCCAGGCGCGTTGCACGGCCTCCAGGATGGCGGCGCCCGCCAGCACCAGGTCGGCGCGGTCGGGTCCGATGCAACTTTCCGCCGCCCGACCCGCCGGACCGAGGTTCTTCAGCCGCGCCGCCGCCGCCTCGCAGTCGGCGCGCGTCATCCACAGCCCGTCGACCAGATCGCGCTGATAGCGACGCAGGCCCAGATGGATGCCGGCCAGGCTGGTGATGGCGCCCGAGGTGCCGACCATATGCACCCGGCCGCTTTCGAACAGTTGGCGCACCGCGTCGTCGCTAGGGCCGCCGAGGGCCAGGGCGGCGCCGACATCGGCGACCATGGCCTCATACCAGGCCTCGGTGTCGCCAGCCGGTTCAGGATGGCGCTCGGCCAGGGTGACGACGCCGAGCGGCGCTGACATCCAGCCCTTGCTTTCAAAGCCGCGCGCGCCGCGCGTCATCCATGACAGCTCGGTCGAGCCGCCGCCGACGTCGATGACCAGCACCGCCTCGGCCCTGGGATCGAACAGGTTGAGGCAGCCGGCGACCGACAGACCGGCTTCTTCCGCCGGGTCGATGATCTTGAGCTTCAGCCCGGTGCCGCGACGCACCCGCTCGATGAAGGCCGGGCCATTGTCGGCGGCGCGGCAGGCCTGGGTGGCGACGGCGGTCAGTCGGCTGGCGTCCAGACCCTTGCGGGCCACGCGCTCGGCGCACAGGGCCAGGGCGTCATAGGCCCGATCCATGGCGCGATCATCCAGCCGTCCCGTGTGCGACAGGCCTTCGCCCAGCCGCACGATGCGGCTGAAGCTGTCCACCACCCGGAAGCCGTCGCGCGCGGGGCGCGCGATCAGCAGGCGGCAATTATTGGTCCCCAGGTCGAGCGCGCCATAGAGGGGCGCATCGCGACCGGAAGCCCCTGAATCGCGGGACTTCGTGGGCTGGGACCGCGCGTCGCGCCGTGCAGGCGCGCCAGGGGTCTCCGGCATGGGCCGAGCTTTCATGTGGGCGGTCCGAAGCGGCACCCGTCCCGATCAGGTTAGACCGGGCCGAGCGGTCAAGCCAAGACATTCTGTCGCAGAGATGAACGGCGTCGATGCATTCGCTTCAACCGGCGAGGCGTAATGACGAAGCATGACCCAGGTTCACACAGCCCGGTTCGGCCTCGGACAGATCGTCCGGCATCGCGACCACGCCTTCCACGGCCTGGTCATGGATGTGGACGCCCGATACGCAGGCCCGGCCGCAGAGACGGGCGTGGTCGCCAGCGATCAGCCCTTCTATCGCATCCTTGTCGCGGACACCGATGGCGGCGTCATCGCCTACGCCGCTGAGGAGGCTCTGGAGGCGACGCCCGAGATCGAACCCCTGTCGCCCGAGGCCGAGCGGGAGTGGTTCACCGTCGACGCCCAGGGCCGCCACGCGCCGCGTTCGCAAAGGCTGCAATAGACGTGCGTGACGACGGCCCGACAGCGCGCTAATCTGCCCGCAACGGCCGTCAGAGCCGAGAGGAGCGTTCCCATGTCCGATTTCGAGCACGTCTTTGAGGTCCCGCCGGAAGGCGCCGCCGCCGACTGGACCATCCCCCAGAACTGGGCGGCCTATACCGACGTCGAACACGAGACCTGGAACACCCTCTACGCCCGGCAGATGAAGATCCTGCCCGGCCGCGCTTGCGAGGCCTATATGCGCGGGCTGGATGCGCTGGACCTGAACATGGGCGGCATCCCCGACTTCGAGGTGATGAACCCCAAGCTGCAGGCCCTGACCGGCTGGACCGTGGTCTGCGTGCCGGGACTGGTGCCGGACGACGTCTTCTTTGATCACCTGGCCAACCGTCGCTTCGTCTCGGGCCAGTTCATCCGCAAGCCGGATCAGCTGGATTACCTGCAGGAACCCGACATCTTCCATGACGTCTTCGGCCATGTGCCGATGCTGACCGACCCCGATTTCGCCGCCTATATGGAAGCCTATGGCAAGGGCGGGCAGCGGGCGCAGTCGCTGGGGATGCTGAAGAACCTGGCGCGGCTCTACTGGTACACGGTCGAGTTCGGCCTGATGAAGGAGGCTGAGGGCCTTCGCATCTATGGCGCGGGCATCGTCTCCTCGGCGACCGAGAGCGTCTTCAGCCTGGAGGACGCCTCCCCGAACCGTCTGGGCTTTGACCTGGAGCGGGTGATGAAGACCCTCTATCGGATCGACGACTTCCAGCAGGTCTATTTCGTCATCGACAGCATCGAGAAGCTGAAGGAAGTCACGCTGCGGGACTTCGGTCCGATCTATGAGCGTCTGCAGGGCGCTGAGGACCTGCCGATCGAGACCATCCTGCCGGAGGATCAGGTCTTCACGCGCGGCACTCAGGCCTATGCCAACAAGGGCGGACGCTTCGCGGCCTGACGGGGGCTGTCGAAAAACAGAGTCCAATTCGTCTGAATCGTCTGAAATCCCCTCCGTGGCGCTGATCGGGAGGGGATGATGGCGCACGGCGAAGGGCAGGCGAGGAAATGCGTGTCGGAGGCATGCAAACCCCATGATTTTAAGGGATTGCGGCGTCGAGTTGTGACGCCTCCGCAATCCTCCCTGCGAAGCGGGGGAGGGGGACCAAGCGCAGCATGGTGGAGGGAGCGAAATCCGGCGCGACGAATTGCCTTCAGGCGCGGGGAAACAGTTTTCGACGGTGAGCCTGTAATCCGCCCCCACCACCGCTACGCGGTCCCCCTCCCCCGTGAACGGGGGAGGAGAGGTCTGTCAGACCCGCTGGAACGGATAGAAGCCGCCGCCTAGCCCCAGAATCCCCGTCAGTTCATCCAGCGCCCCGCGCGTCTCGTCCAGCAGGGCGGGGTCGGCCAGGTCTTGGGCGGTCAGGCTGTCGCGATACCAGCGCAGGGCCCAGACGCTGAGGGCGCCGTGCAGTTCGTCGGTCAGGCGCATGGACGGGTTGGTCGCGGCCAGTTCGTCTTCGGTCAGGACGACGCGCAGACGCAGACAGGCGGGGCCGCCGCCGTTGCGCATCGACTGGCGCACATCGACATACTCGACCCGGCCGATGGGGCCGTTGGAGGCGGCGAGGCGTTCGGCGACCGCATGGCTGCGGGCGTTGTCGCGCGTCTCGGTCGGGCAGATCAGGGTCAGACGGTCCTCGCCCGGAATCTGGATCAGCATGGAGTTGAACAGATAGCTGCTGATGGCGTCGGCCAGCGGCAGGTCGGCGGCGGAGACCTCGACGAACTGGGGCTCGAACAGGCCGTCGGCGGCGCGGCGGATGGCGGCCTTGGTCGCGTCCGTGTCCTCGAAGGCCAGCTCGTGGAAGAAGAGGGTGTCCAGGGCGCCGACGCAGACCACGTCGTTGTGGAAGGTGCCGCCGTCGATGGCCGCGCGCGACTGCTGGGCCAGGACCGGCCGACCGGCTTCATGGCGGCGAACGATGGCCTGGCTGGCCTCGCGCGTCTGGCGGGCGGGGAAGCGGCCTTCCCAGGGCTCGAAGGCTTCGCGACCCCAGACCAGCAGATTGACCCCGCGACCGCCGTGCGTGGCGCACAGGCGGACGTGGTTGGCGGCGCCTTCGTCGGCCAGATGGGCCACAGCGGGCAAGGCGTCATGGACAGCGAACTTGCTGGCGTCAGGGAAGAGGGCGTCCAGCGCCCGCTTCGTCTGGGCGTGCTCCAGCGAGCGGTGCAGGTTGGTGTGCAGGTTGGCCGGGGTGAAGTGGACCCGGCCGTCGGCGGCGTCGGCGCTGGGCGTCACTGTCGCGGCGTTGGCGGCCCACATGGGCGAGGCCGAACAGGCGGCGGCGGCAAACGCAGGCGCGTCGCGCCAGGCCTTGGCCAGCACCGTCTTGTCATTGCCCGAGAAGCCGAGCGAACGGAGGAAGGGGATGTTGGGCCGCTCGTGCGGGGGCAGGACGAACTGGGGCAGGCCCAAATCGGCCAGCCGCTTCATCTTGTCGAGACCCTGCAAGACCGCCGCGCGCGGGTTCGACGCCTCGCCCTTGTTCAGGCTGGAGGCGAGATTGCCCGGCGACAGGCCCGCATAGGAGTGGGTCGGCCCGATCAGACCGTCGGCGTTGGATTCGATGGCCTTCATATTCACGCTCATGAGCCCTCCCCCTCAAGGGGGGAGGGTTGGGTGGGGGTGTTGGCAGGACGGGTATTTGTGGGGCGCGGGAGGGGCGGCGCCTCTTGCGTCATTTCCAGATGCGTTGCGGCTTCACCCCATCCCCCGACCCCTTCCCCCTCGAGGGGAAGGGGGGCTTTGAGGCGGATGGCCTGGGTGATTTCCGCGACGACGGCGTCGAGGTCGTGGGGGATGCGGCGGCTATCGATGCGCAGGACGCGGTAGCCTTCGCCAGCCAGCCACACGTCACGCCTCAGATCCCGTAGGGCGACGTCCGTGCGATTGTGAACGCCGCCGTCGACTTCGATCACCAGGCGGGCACGCAGGCAAGCGAAGTCGGCGACATAGGGACCGATCGGGGCTTGCCGCCGGATGCGGATGTCCAGCTTGCGCAAGCGGTCCCACAGCTTGGCCTTGGTCCAGGTCGGGGCGGTGCGAAGGCGCCGGGCGCGCACGCGGGCGCCCGGCTTGATCCGTTCATGTTTGTCGAACGGACCAGTCGAAATCATCCCCTCAACCCCTTGATCTCGCTTTCGATATTCTTGACCGATCCGGCTTCGAAGCTGGCGACGGGGTAGGCGCAGTAGTCGGCGGCGTAGTAGGCGCTGGGGCGATGGTTGCCGGAGGCGCCGAGGCCGCCGAAGGGCATGTCGCCGGCCGCGCCCGTGGTCGGGCGGTTGAAGTTCACCACGCCCGCGCGGATGCGGTTGATGAAGCGGTCCCAGTTCTTCGCGTCATCGCTGACCAGGCCGGCGGACAGGCCGTACTTGGTGGCGTTGGCGGCGGCGATGGCGGCGTCGAAGGTCGGGACGCGGATGACCTGGAGGAAGGGGGCGAACATCTCTTCGTCCAGGACGTTCAGGCCGGTCACGTCGATGATGGCGGGGCGGACGAAGGCGCCGGGCAGGTTGTCGACGGGACCCGAGGCGCGGATGACCTTGGCGCCCAGGTCGATGCGCTGCTGCAGGGCCTGCAGGGCGGCCTGCGCGGCCTTTTCCGAGATCAGGGGGCCTGCGTAGGGCTCGGGATCACTGTCCCAGGGGGCGAAGTTCAGGCGGTCGGACATGGCCGCCACGGCTTCGACGACAGCGTCGCCCTGCGCGCCTTCCGGCAGGATCAGGCGGCGCGCGCAGGAGCAGCGCTGGCCGGTGGTGACGAAGGCGGACTGGACCACGATGCCGGCGACGGCTTCGGCGTCGGCGGCGTCCCAGACGACCAGGGGGTTATTGCCGCCCAGTTCCAGCGCCAGGATGACGTGGGGATCGTCGGCGAACTTGCGACGGAAATGCGCGCCCGCCGCGCCCGATCCGGTGAACATCAGGGCGTCGATGGGCTGGTCCAGCAGGGCCGCGCCGGTGTCGCGTCCGCCCTGCACCATGTTGAACACGCCCTTGGGCAGGTCGGCGGCGTCCAGGCATTCGGCCATCAGCTGGCCGGTCAGGGGCGTTTCCTCGGACGGCTTGAACACGACGGTGTCGCCCGCCAGCAGGGCCGGGACGATGTGGCCGTTGGGCAGGTGGCCGGGGAAGTTGAACGGGCCGAGCACCGCCGAGACGCCGTGCGGGCGGTGGCGCAGGGTGGCGTGGCCGAAGGCGGTTTCGGTGGTGCGCTCGCCGGTGCGCTCGTCATAGGCGCGGATCGAGATGTCGACCTTGCCCGCCATCGAGGCCAGTTCGGTTTTCGTCTCCCACAGGGCCTTGCCGGTCTCGCGGCTGATGGCCTCTGCCATTTCGGGCGCGCGGTCCTTGAGCACGGCCTGATAGCGTTTCACCGCGTCGATGCGGTCCTGACGCGGGCGGTCGGCCCAGTCGGGGAAGGCGGTGCGGGCGGCCTCGACGGCGGCGCCGACCTGTTCGACGGAGGCGGCTTCGCCTTCCCAGACGGTTTCGCCGGTGGCGGGGTTGGTGGAGACAAAGTGGGTCATGCGTTTTCTCCCCTTCTCCCCTTGCGGGAGAAGGTGGTCGCGTCAGCGACCGGATGAGGGGTTGCGGCGACGTCTGACAGGGCGGCGCTGTCGCCAGGATATAAGGGCGGACGTCGCGGCGACACCCCTCATCCGACCTGCTTCGCAGGCCACCTTCTCCCACAGGGGGAGAAGGGCGTTTTTGTGCGCTATCGCCTGCGGCTGCTTGAGCGCAGGGATCACTAGGACTTCACCCGCACCGTGGCGCCGTCCTTGATCTTGAGGGCGGCGGCGACATCGGGGGTCATGCGGACCGTATCGCCGTCGATCAGGACACGGGCGCGGACGGCGCGGAAGGCCGAGACGCTGTCGGTCGAGACGAGGGAGGGCAGTTCGACCTCGACCTCCTTCTCGATGCGGGCGCTCAGGACGCGGGCGTCGCGGACAGTGCGGATGTTGTCGCGACCGCAGGCCACGGTCGGCCCGGCGTCGAAGATGTCGACCAGACCGTTGGGGCGGAAGCCCTCGGATTCCAGCAGGGCCATGGCGGGCACGCCCTGGGGGTGAACCTTGCCGATCACGGCGCGGGCCGGTTCGGGCAGCAGGTCGATGTAGATGGGATGGCGCGGGGCCAGGTCGAGGATGAACTGCTTGTCGGTCGAGCCGCTCATGCGGTCGGCGTCGTCGAAGTCCATCGGGAAGAACTTGTGCGCCACATGGTCCCAGAAGGGGCAGTAGCCGTCGGGGGTGAAGACGCCGCGCAGCTCGGCCAGGACATTGTCGGCGAACAGGTCCGGCTGGGCCCCGATCAGCATGTAGCGCGATTGGCTGAGCAGACGCCCGGCGCCGCCCTTGCGACGGTCGGCCTTGAGGAAGAGGGAGCCGACCTCGGTCCAGCCGGTGCATTCGTTGACCAGCACCAGGGTCTGATGGTTCAGCTTCATGCCCAGAGAGGGCGACTGGACCGTGTTGTTGACCACGCGGAAGCTGAAGAAGGGCCGCTTCAGCCCCACCGTCGCCTTGACTGAGCCGATGCCGTCGATATCGCCCGTGTCGCCGTCTTCCAGCATCAGGGTGTACCAGGCTTCCTGAGGCGGGACGCGACCCTCGAAGCTGGCCTGGCTGAGTTCCAGACGCTCGCTCAGGACATCGGCGTCCTCGGGCAGGCTGGTGAAGCCGGGGCCGGACAGGATGGCCAGTTCAAGCAGGTGGTGAAGGTCGGCCGGGCCGGCGGGGCGAACAACGAGCATGCGGTTACATGGTCTCCAGTCGGAGCTGTTTCAGTTTCAACGCGTCAATCTCGCCCGAGGCGATCTTGCACAGGATCAGGGCAGACAGTTGGGCGCGTTCGACGAAGCTGGCGGGCCAGGCGAACTCCTGATCCGAATGGATCTCGCCGCCGACGACGCCCAGGGTGTCGACATTGGGCAGGCCCGCGGCGTGCAGGTTGTTGCCCTCGCAGACGCCGCCGGAGGGCTTCCAGGCGATGGTCTGGCCCAGCAGTTCGCCCGCGTCGCGGACGGCGTGGAAGAGGGCGGTCTGGCTGGCGTCCATCGGCTTGGGCGCGCGGGTCATGCCGCCGTGCAGGTCCAGGCTCAGGCCGGGGAAGGGCGGTTCGGCGGCGATGGCGCGCACCGTGGCGTCGATCCAGGCGGCGGCCTCCTTGTCCGGCACGCGGACGTTGAAGCGGACCACGGCGTTGTCGGCCACGACGTTCAGGGGACCGCCGCCAGCGATCTTGGCCACGTTGACGGTGACGCCCTCGCGCTGGCCGTTCAGACCATGCAGGCGGGCGGCGATCATGGCCGCGCCGGCCACCGCATTGGCGCCCTCATGGAAGGCGCGGCCCGCGTGGGCGGCCTTGCCGGTGACGATCAGGTGGAAGTTGCCGCTGCCCTTGCGTTCGCCCGCCAGGGTGCCGTCCGAAAGGGCGGGTTCATAGGTCAGGCCGACATGACCGCGCGCGCCCAGTTCCGCCAGAAGCGGGGCCGAGGCGGGCGAGCCGATCTCTTCGTCGGGGCTGAGCAGCACGGTCCAGCCGACGCGGGCCTTGTCCGGGTGGGTCTCGAAAGCTTCCAGAGCGGCCAGCATGACGCTGATGCCACCCTTCATGTCGGCCACGCCGGGACCGTTCAGGGCGCCGTCGGCGCGGGTGACGACGGTCTGGAAGGCGCTGTCGGCGGCAAAGACGGTGTCGTAGTGGCCGGTCAGGACGACCTGGATCGGGGCCTCGGGCCGGGCGGTGATGGTCAGGCAGTCGGCGTAGCTTTCGGGGATCACCGCGCCGCTGTCGGCCACGGTGGTCGAGGCCTGCGTCGGCACGCGCACGACGGCGGCGGGCAGGCGGCGCGCCTCGGCCTCCAGTACGTCCAGCATGCGCGCCAGACCGGCGGCGTGGCGACTGCCGGAGTTGATATTGGCCCAGGCGATGGTCCGCGCGACGATGGCGTCGCCCTGGGCCGCGACGTGGTCGAGCACGGCCTGGTCTTGGGGTTCAATCCGCATGGCGGCGACCCTAGACGGGGGCGAGGCAAAGGTGAAGACGGGGCGGTTTCTCGCTCACGGACTTGGGAAAACGGGGGCGCGCGGGATAGGTTTGCCGCCGCATTCTAGGAGTCGCGCATGAACCGTCGTTTTGCCCTTCCCAATCCGTTCGGTCCCGTCGATTCGGGTTCGACGGCGGCGGCGATGGCACGCCTGAGCGCGTGGGGGTTCTGGCTGTGGGGCGCGGTCGGGCTGCTGCAGGCGGGGTTGGTCTGGTACGCCTCGGACGCCAGCTACGCCGAGTTTCGCGGCGCGACGACGGGGTTCGCGGTCTTCTTCGCCCTGATCGCCGGGATTCTGGGTTGGATACAGTGGCGGCGACCTAACCGCATCCTGCCGGTCTTCGGCCTGGCATGGGCGCTATACGAACTGAGCTCCACGGGCGTCAGCCTGCTGGTCGGGGCGCCGCTGGGCGTGGCGGGCGTTCCCATCTGGGGCGGCGCAGTGGCGGCGGCGGCCATGCTGGTTTGCGCCGTCCTGCATGTCGGCGGCCTTCGCGGTTCCGCGGCGCTGGCGCGTGAGGGTCTCAAGGCTTGATGCCGGTGCGAAGATCTGGGTTCCGATGGATCGCATCCGACCCGATTTCGCTCTAGGTGAGGGCTTCAGATAGGAGTGCGCCATGACCGTCACCATCTTCCACAATCCGAAATGCTCGACCTCGCGCAAGGCGCTGGAGCTGCTGCAGGAAAAGGGCGTTCAGCCGACGGTGGTCGAGTATCTGAAGACCGGCTGGGACGCGGCGACCCTGGACCGCCTGGCCGAGCAGACGGGCGGCGGCCTGGCGGGCCTGCTGCGCAAGCGCGAGCCCCGGACGGCTGAGCTGCTGGAAAGCGGCGCGTCCGAGGACGTGATCCGCGCCGCCATGCTCGCCGACCCGGTGCTGGTCGAGCGGCCGATCGTCCAGTCGACGAAAGGCGCCCGGATCGGGCGTCCGGTCGAGAACATCCTGCATATTCTGTAGGAGTCTGCTCCGCCATCCCGGCCGCAGCCTCTCGCAGAGAGGCGGAGAGCCGGGATCGCCCAAAACACCGGGCGTCGCATCCCTGGCGGTCCCGGATAGCGGCTGCGCCGCTTCCGGGATGACGTCGAGCGGTTAGCGGCTGCGATTCCGTCGTCGGTCGGTGCGGTCGCCGCCGGGGCGGTCGCTTTCGCGGCGCCAGCGGATCGACAGGCTGGCGTCGCCTTCGCCGCCGAACTTGGAGCTGACGGCCAGGTTGCGGCGCACCTGCCATTCGACATTGACCGCCGCCCCGCCTTCGCCGCCGCCGATGACCTCCAGATAGACGTCGTCGGTGATGTAGCGGCCGCCGGCCACGGTCAGGCTGGAGGCCTCGCCGCCGAAGGACAGGCGGTCCAGACCGGCCAGTTCGCGCAGGTTGCCGATCACGTCGAAGCCGCCGCCGCCGGCCAGGGAGGCCACGGCCGAGGCCAGTTGGGCCGCCTCGAAGCCGGACAGTTGCGAGGCCGAGCGGCCGAACAGGACCTGCGACAGGATCTCGTCCTGGGGCAGGGAGGGGGTCGAGGTCAGCTCGATTTTGGGCTGGGCCGCCGTGCCGGTGACCTTGATGGTCGCCGTCAGGGTCGGGTCCTCGCGCACCGCCGCCAGGTTCAGGCGAATGCGAGCGGGGTCTGTGGACAGGCTGACCGAGCCGCTGTCGTCGAAGACGAAGCGCTTGCCCGCGAACTCATAGTCGCCGCGCACGACATTGGCCGTGCCGGTCAGCTGCGGCTGCGCGATGGTGCCGCGCACGCGGGCGTCGGCGGTCAGTTCGACGTTCAGACCGCGTCCGCGCACATGGATGTCGCGCCCGGTCAGGTTCAGGTTCAGACCGATCTGAGGACCACGGGCCTTGGCCTCGACCTCGACCGGATCGCCGCCGGGACGGTTGATCTCGACCACGTCCATCTTCACCACCCCGTTCGAACCGGGCAGGTTGGGCGAGATTTCGGCGTTGTCGATGTTCAGGTCGCCGCTCAGTTGGATATTGCCATCGGCGCCCCGCACGGCGGTCAGCACCCCGTTGGCGCGGGCCTCGGCGATGTCGTTGTCGATGACGCGGAAGCGGGTGAGCTCCAGCCGCAGGGTCGAACCCGAGCCCTGGCGCAGGCCCAGGTTGCCGTTGCCGGTGACCGTGCCCTTGACCCCATCGGCGGCCTCGAAGCGCTCGATCACAGCCTGGCTGTCGTCGAAGCGGCTGGCCAGGGTCACGTTTTCGAGGCGCAGGCCCGTGGCGCTGTCGCGGAAGGCGCCCTGCGTCAGGTCCATTCGGCCGTTCAGCCGCGGTTCGTTCAGCGTGCCGGCCAGGGTGGCGCGCGCCGCGACCTGACCCGACAGGGACTGCGCCCCGCCGAGGAAGAGGTCCCAGATAGGCTGGATCTGACCGTTGATGGCGATCTGACCCGACATGTCGCGGGTGCGGGCGATGGCCAGGCGCAGCGGCGCGGCCGAGGCCTCGACCGGGAGGCTGACGTCGGCGGAGGCCTGAACCGCCGTGCCGTCGTTGGCCTGGGCCCGGATGCGCAGGACGTTGTCGCTCAGATCGGCGTTCAGCGTGCCGTCCACGGCCAGGCCGCGCGGGGCGTCGATGCTGCGCAGCTGTTTCAGGTCGACGTTGGCGGAGCCGTTCAGGGTGTCGCCCGAGCCCTGCAATGAGACGCGTCCGGTGATCTGACCGCGCAGATCGGGGGCCAGGGAGCCCATTTCGACATTGGTCATGTCGGCCTGGATGGCGCTGCCAGCCTTGTCCTGACGCAGTTCGCCGGTCAGGACGCCGCCGCCGACGCCAAGATCGACACGGACCACGCGGCCGTCGCCGTTCAGGGCGACGATGGCGGGGCTGCGGGTGGTGAAGGCGACCTCGCGCACACGGCCGCCGCCGCGCAGGGTGACGGACTGGGCCGAGCCCTGTCGGGAATATTCGCCCGAGCCGTTGAACTGAACCGGGGTAGCGCCGCCCACGTCGGCTGACAGGGTGAAGGGCAGACGATCCAGCGTGCCCTGGCCTTTCAGCGACAGGTTGCGCACGACCCAGGTCGAACCGGCCAGGCGGACGTTGCGGCCGGTGACGTCGAGGACGGCGCTCTGATCGCCGCCGCCGTCGGTCAGGCGCACCCGGCCATTGGCCTCGCCCGAGGCCAGGAAGGCGCCCTGCCGCGCGGTGAAGGTCAGGTCGGCGCTGGAAGGGTAGTTGTTGGACAGGGCCACCGCGCCCTGGGCCGTGACGCCGCCGGCGTTGACGTCCACCTCGGTCAGGCGGATCTGCTTGCCGCCGAGGAAGAAGTTCCCCGAGGCCCGCGCCGGGCCGTAGTTGGAGCCGGCGTTGAGGACGATGCGGCCGTCCGAGGCGTCCGTCCCCTTGCGGAAGCTGAGGATCAGGTCGGCGTTGGTCAGGATCAGGCCGCCCGCCGACACCTTGTCGAAGGCGGCGCGCAGGTCGGCGCGGGGCTGGGCCAGGGTGCCGGTCAGGGCGCCGTTTCCGCTCATGGCGCCGTCGATGGCCACGGGACCGACGCCGAACGGACCGCGCGCGTCCCAGTCGAGCGCCAGGCGCAGCTTGCCGCCTTCGATCAGGCCCTTGGCGCCCATGCGTCCGGCGGCGCCGGTCAGCTCGCTGCTGTTGATGGACAGAACGCCGCGGTTCCATGAACCGGCGGCCTTGAGGCGCGGGGTCTGGCCCAGCAGGCGGTCCAGTTCGTCCATGCCGATGGTCATGCCGGAACCGCGCCCGTCGAAGCTTAGGGTCCAGGGGGAGTCGCCGCGCGCCTTGCCGGCCTGGATCGGCCCCCTGAAGGCGCCCTTGGCGCCGGGGCGGATACGGGAGATGTCGGTGATGGCGGCGTCGCCCCGGAAGCTGAGGCCGCCGGTGATGCTGCGGCCGCCCGATCCGGTCAGGGTCAGGGCCTGACCGCGACCGTCGATCTTCTTCAGCACATAGGCGCCGTCAGCCGTGCGCGAGCCCTGCAACTGAACGCGCGGCGTCGCCCCGAGCAGGGCGCCGATGATGCCGGCGGTCGAGCCGCCGACCGCGCGGGCGTCAGTGGTGATGTCGAACTGCCCCTTGCTCACGGCGATGTCGAGCGGCCCGGAGATGCGAGCGGCGCGGTAGCTGGCCAGGTCGGCGTTCTGAAGACTGGCTGAACCCTGCAGAGTCCAGGCCTTGGCGTCGCCCTTGAAGACGCCGGTGTAGGTGGTGGCTTCGGCCAGGGGGAAACCGGCCAACCGCGTCAGCGACGGGGTGGTGATCGTCAGGTTGATCCCGTCGGGCGCGTTGCGGTCCTTGAGCTGGAGCAGGCCGCGGGCGTTGGACTGGATGTTTTCGGCGTTCAGGGTCCAGGCCACGCCCTGGTAGCCTTCGCGGGTCTTGTCGGGCACGGCGGCGAAGCCGAAGCGGGCGGTGCGGCCGATGCGCTCGACGAAGGGCGCCAGCAGGTCCGAACCCGAGAAGTCGGCGTTGCCGCCGATGCGGGCGCCGTCCTTGCCGTAGCGGCCCTTGACCGACAGGGGGGTGAAGTCGCCCGTCTTGACCTCGACGTCGACGATCTCGCCGTTGACCACGGCGATGGCCGAGAAGGGTTTGTCCGGCGAATAGCCGAGCGCCCCGGCGATAGGCCCGCCCTGGGCTTCGCCGGCGCGCAGGTTGACGCGCAGGTCCTCGGGCTTCTGGCCGATGACGGCCTTCAGCAGCAGGTGGTCGCCCTTGCGGTTCAGGCTGAAGGCGTTGACGTTGACCACCTTGTCGCCCTTGCGGGGGATTTCGGCGTCGCCGCTCAGGGTCCAGCGACCATATTCCTTGGAGAAGTCCTCCATCAGCTCGACGTTGGCGCGGAACTTGTCGATGTCGACCGTGATGGCCTGGGGGCCGCCGGGCTCGGTGCGGGGTTCCAGCAGGGGGCGGCGGATGACGCGGATCTGGTCGGCGCTGATCTCGCTGGCGTGGAAACGGCGCATCACCAGGGGCCAGTAGGACCAGTCCACGCGGACGTTGGTCGCCTCCAGCCAGACGCCCTTTTCGTCCGTCACCGTGACGCGGCCCAGGGTGAAGTCGTCGAACAGATCGCCTTTGAGCCCCTCGACGTTGATGCGGCCGTAGCGGCTGATCTTCTTGCCCGCGACGAAGCTGGTGATCAGCTCGCGGCCGGAATCCGAGACCAGATACATCCGCCCGCCTACGGCCAGCACAATGGCCAGGGCCAGCAGGGCCGCGACCACGATGCCTGAGACGAAGGCGATCAGTTGCAGGCGCGTGCGCTTGCGCTTTTCCGCCTTGGCGGGCGTGTCGGCGGCGACGTCCGCTTCGGGTTCGTGAGGCGGAGGAGTGTCGGTCAAAACGCCTGGCCGATGCTGATGTAGAGCTGGAAGTTCGAGTCGCCCTCGCGCTTGTTCAAGGGGACGGCGATGTCGGCGCGGACCGGGCCGAACGGCAGCTTGTAGCGCACGCCGACGCCCGCGCCGTAGCGCATATTGGTCAGGTTGGGCGTTTCCTGGAAGCCGATGGCCCCCGCATCGAGGAAGCCCACGGCCTGGAACTTGGCGCCGATGTCGTGGCGGACCTCAAGCGAGGTCTCGAACAGGGACAGGCCGCCGCGCGGGGTGTTGTCGGGCAGTCGCGGGTTGATGCTCTGATAGGAATAGCCGCGCACGGAGCCGCCGCCGCCGGAATAGAAGAGGCGATCCGACGGCACCGTCAGCTCCTGACCGCCGATGATCGAACCGATGCGCGCCCGTCCGGCCAGCACGGTCTTGGCGCCGTCCTGCAGGGGCAGGTAGGCCGTGGCCTGGCCCTCGGTCTTCAGGAACAGGACCGTGTCCTCGCCGGCCACGGCGGTCGGCTGGGCCGAGACGTAGAGGCGGAAGCCCCGCGTCGGGTCCAGCGGATCGTTCGACCGGTCCATGAAGGCGGCCGCGCGGCCGGTGAAGATGGCCAGGTCGCGGTCGAAGGTGATGGGCGCTTCAGTGACCGGGTCGAAGCGGTTTTCCGTATACTGGCCCGCGTCAATCCCCAGGCCGTAGGTGAAGAAGGAGGTCTTGCCGATACGCTGCGACAGGTCGGCGTTCAGGCTGACGGCGCTGCGGTCATAGGCGTCGGTCTGTTCGTTGACGAGGTAGGACGACAGGCGCAGCGTCCGTCCCGGCTTGCGCCAGTGGGGCAGGCTGATCTCGCCGCCTAGGCGGCTGTCGATGCTGGCGTAGCGGCCGCCGTATTTCACTGTGGCGGCGCGGCCGAACCGGTTGAACCGGGTCTGGAAGACGTCCACGCCGACGCCCTCGGCGGTCGAATAGGTGGCGCCGGCCTCCAGCAGGCTGCGCGCGCGATCGGACAGGCCCACGACCACGGGGCGCAGGCCCTCGGGCGTCACCTGATCCGGCCCGGCCAGCGAGACGTTGACGCCGTCATAGACGCCGGTGTCCAGCAGGCGGCGTTCCAGTTCGGCCACGTCCTCGGGATCATAGCGGTCGCCCGCCTTCCAGGGGGCCAGGCCGGCGACCCAGTCGGGATTGGTCGAGCCGCGCGTGCGGACCTGAAGCCCGTCCAGGCGCACCAGGGCGCCCGAGGCGATGTTGAAATTGGGCTGGACGGTGAAGGTTGCGTGATCGACCACGACGCGGCGCGGTTCGGCCTTGGCGTCGGCGTAGCCTTCGCGCGTCAGACCGGCCACGATGCGGCCCTCGGCGGCCAGGACGTCGGCGGCGCGGCCAGGATCGCCCGAGGTCAGGCCCATGTCCTTGGTCACGACCTCTGCGGTCACGGCGTCAGGAACGGGGGCGACCCAGTTGACCTTGGCTTGGTCCAGGACAAAGCGCCGGCCCGGCGTGACGGTGACGACCGCGACCGGCTTGTCCTCGCCCTCCACGTCGTCCTGCAGCGTCGGCTGATAATAGCCCTCGGAGCGCAGCAGGGCCTCGGCGGCCTCCATGGCGCTGCGGGCGCGGCGACGCGCCTCGAATCGGTTGGCCGGCGCCGCATCGACGACGCCGACGGCCTGTTCCAGTTGACGACGCAGTTCGCCGTCGACCTCGCCGCGAATCTGGGCTTTCGGCTCGGCCGCCAAGGCGGCGTGGCCGCACATGACCGAGAGCGCCACGCTGGCGAGAAGAAGATAGGGCCGCGACGTCAAACTGGAGCCTTGGTTCAGAGCACGACGGCGGAGAGCAAAGGCTCGCCGAGCGGAATCAGTAGAACAGCGTATCGCTTTCCGGCTGCACCGTCTGTTCCGAGGTGCGCTGTTCGGGGGGCAGTCGATCAACCGGCGGCGGGGCGTCGGTCGGGATCGGGGCTTCGGCCACGGCGGGGGCGGCCGATTCTTCGGCGGCCGGAGCGGTCGGTTCCTCGGTCTGGATTTCGACGGCCTCGTAGTCCTGGTCCTGACGCGGTTCGTCGCAGGAGGCGAGGAGGGCGGCGGCGCCGAGGCTGGCCGCCAGCAGCAAACGTTTTACAATCAACTGGTTCATCTGAGTTTCTTCCCCCTGTTGGGGTGGCAAACGCCGTCTGAGGCGCTGGGTTCCTGCCCCCTTGTTGACCGAAGGAGAATGAACCGCAACTGAACCTTTTACGTCACGCGCGCAGCGATGTGCGGCCCTTCCAGTCGGCCAGGGCCTCATCCAGGGGGCGAATGGGGCGTTCGGCCCTAACCGAAGCGGCTGAAGCGCCAAAGCGGGGGGCCGGGGCGGGTTGGGTGATTCCGGCCTCGACAAAGGTCCCGCGCGCCCGATTGTGCGGATGGTCCGCCGCCTCGGTCAGGGTCAGGACCGGGGTGACGCAGGCCTCGGTCCCGGCGAAATGGGCGGCCCAGTCGTCGCGATCGCGGGCGGCGAACAGGGCGGCGAAGCGAGCTTGCAGGGCCGGCCAGTTCTCGCGATCGAACTGCGGAGCCTCATCGGGCGTCAGGCCCAGGCCGGTGATCAGGGCGGCGTAGAAGCGCGGCTCCAGCGCCCCCACGGCGACGAACTCGCCGTCCTTGCAGGCGTAGCAGCGGTAGAAGGGCGTGCCGCCGTCCAGCAGATTGGCCTCGCGCTGGTCGCTCCACAGGCCGCGCGCGTGCAGGGCGTGGAACAGGCTGGTCAGCAGGGCCGACCCGTCGGTCATGGCGGCGTCCACGACACGCCCGCGGCCGGTGGTCTTCGCCTCCAGCATCGCCGCCAGGACGCCGCTGACCAGCATCATGGCCCCGCCGCCGTAGTCGCCGATCAGGTTCAGCGGCGGGGAAGGGGGCCGGTCGCCCGCGCCCATCGGATGAAGCGCGCCGGACAGGGCGATATAGTTGATGTCGTGGCCGACCTGGTCCGCCATCGGCCCGCTCTGGCCCCAGCCGGTGACGCGGCCATAGACCAGGCGCGGGTTGCGCGCGGCGCAGGTCTCGGGACCGAGGCCCAACCGCTCCATGACGCCAGGACGGAAGCCCTCGATCAGGGCGTCGGCGCTTTCGATCAGGCGCAGGACCCGGTCACGATCCTCGGGCGATTTCAGATCGACCGGCACGGCCGTTCGGCCGCGATGCAGGACCTCGCCGCCGACCTCGTCGAACACGGCGGCGGGCGCGCCGCCGCCGCGCGTCAGCCGCAGGACCTCGGCCCCCATGTCGGCCAGGACCATGCCCGCGAAGGTGACCGGCCCCAGGCCGTCGATCTCGATGATGCGTAGTCCGGAGAGAGGTCCCATGAGGCAAGGCTAGACCGGAACCGGCAGAAGGCGACACGAGATTTTCAGTCGTGAGGAACGGAGACGCCGGCGGGGACTTTCGTCGAGTGCGGGCGGATCAGCGCCGGCCCCCTGGCTCAACGGACGACGGACCCATCGTGACTGAAGCGGAACGCATCAACGCCCTGCTCGACCTTGTCGACGGTAACCGAACCCAGGATGTGCAGAACAGCGCCCAGCTTGTGGTGCTTGGCTTGGCGGAACGCTTCGGCAAGGCCGGGCGGCTGCGTCCCACCAATGCGGGCTGGAACGTGATGGGGCAGAGGGGGCGACAGTTCCGCGCCGAATACGGATAACTTCGGCGTCTGAGCTCGCGGGACCTCGGCGGAGGTTTTCCTCACAAAATACGCGTCTTCGGGCGTTGCGGCCCTTGACCTGTCGTCGCGAATGAACCAGAAACCGCCTCCGCAAACAGGCGCTGCGCTTGTTGGCGGGAAACAGCCCAAGTGGTTGATTTCAAAGAGTGTGCGCCCCTAGCTCAGTTGGTTAGAGCATCTGACTTTTAATCAGAGGGTCCTCGGTTCGAGCCCGAGGGGGCGTACCATCTTTATTCCCCTACATTGCTGGATTTACGCGCTGCGCCCCTGAGAACGAACAGGGGGTGTTTGTGACTTTGCAGAAGTCACACGTGTGACTTGTCTCCAGATGTTCCCCTTGCGTTCTTATCGACCCAGGCGTATCGCGCGGCCATGGCGCCGGAAGACTGGAAGGCTGAAACTGTTACCGCTCGCGACGTCGTGGCGCACCGCGACGTGGTGCTTTCGATCAACTGCGAGGGCTGCCGTCTCGACACCGAAGTCAATGTCTGGAAGATCGGCATGCGCTTGGCGGACACGCCTTTGCAGCGGCTCAGGTTTCGCTGCCGGCGGTGAGGCGTCTATGCCGCCGCTCTGAGGATTGGACGTCGCACTAGCACCCAGGGGGTGCATTTGCTTGACGTCACGCTGAGACCCGCCTGCTGGGATGAGGGGCATCAGGCAGATCAGGCGGCCGCCCTTAGCCGAACCCGGCAGCTGCCCCGGGAATAGCAGGACCGCCTAAAATTTCCGGACGTCCCCGACGAGGAGCCGAGGACTTCCCACGCCCATCTGCTGGACACCCTTAAACATTGGGATGCCGCCGATCATCTCGGCTACCGCGTTCTTGACTGTAAAGCCCTTGGCTCTCAGTGCAGATCGCAGTTCCTCACAGAACTGAAGCGTTGGGCCGTCTTGGATCAGTGACATCACCTCAATGTCCTGCCCTGCGGGGAGGTTGCCCACTACCATCTCCGCGGCCTCATCGCCGCGGAAGTACTGAGCTCCGTAGAGGTTTGTGGTCGGCCCCATATTGCCGCCGATGTATCCACTGTTGTTGTAGTTGTCGCCCATCGCCACGGTCCCCTCTGAGACTTTTTCGAAGTGGCCCTTCCAGATCAGAAAAATGATCACAGCTGCCAGCACCGCGAGGACTATCCACGCGAGCACTAGCTGTTCTTGCGTCAGCGTTGGCACCGTCATCGGCAATATCCAGCCGAGAATGAGAGCGAACGCTGGAGGCAAGAGACTGAGGAGCCACTTCCGCATCCAAGTAGATGAGCACTGATTCTACGCCTTGCGTTAGCCACAGCTTGCTCCCGTGTGGAACTGGATCAGTCGGCTCAGCTGGTCCGACACGGCGGCGTAGCCGCGCGCCAGCCCGATGATGCCCATGCGCCAGGCGGGCGGGATCACCGCTTCGCCAGACGTCGGCAGACCCGCCGGGGCGGTGGGACAGCGCAGCAACTCGGCCGGAGGCGTGTCCTTCACCTCGCGCACCACCACGACCGGCTCAGGCGCGGCCGTCTCAGCGCCGGTTGTTCCGCAGGCCGCCAAGCTCGTTGACAGCAGCAGCCCAGTCAGAGCCCACGCGGTCCCCTTCAACAGCCGCATCGGCCGCCTCCATTCGTACGACGGCGTCGGCCGCCCGTTGCGACATCACGGCCGCCAGGGCGGCGTCCGCGGCTTCCTTGCCCTCGCGCCGCTCCAGGTCGGCGAGCAGGGCTTCAAGGTTCTGGGTCTTCACCGCCTCTTCGACGGCGGCCAGGCGCTTGACCTCGGCCAGACAGGCGACGCCCCACTGGCGTTTCTTGGTCTCGGCCGGGCGGAACTCGGATCCGGCGGCTGTGCAGGTCAGGTCGCTCCAGACGATAAGCGCATCGCGATCGCGCCGCGCCGTCTCGCCCCAGACGTAGAGGCCCGCCGCCGCGCTCGCGACGACCAGCAGGGTCAGCATCTTGCGTCCCGCCTTCAGCGCCTCGATCGCGGCGGCGGGGGTCACGCCTTGATCCCCGGCGTGTAAACGGTCTTGCCGCCGACCTTGCGGGCCGTCAGCGTCTGACCGCGCTTGCCGGGGCCGAAGCCCACGTGCACCCAGTCGCCGAACTCTTCGATAATCTGATCGAACCCCGTCAGGTGCTTGGCCAGGTGCGCGGCGACCTGGGCGGGCGTGCCGAACTGCGGGCAGAGGAAGTCGACGGCGTGGCCGGTCATGTGGGCCGAGGTTTTCGATCCGCCGACCGCCGCATTGACCGCCGGGCTGCGATAGCCGGACAGCACCACGATGGGCTTGTCGCCCAGCAGGGACCTCACCTTTTCCATCCGGTCCGCCGTCAGGATCAGTGTGTCGATGATGGCCGGTGGCGCGACGTTCTGGATGCCCTTGCGCGTGGCGGTGGCCGAATGGGTCAGCTCAGCGAGCGAGAAGTGATCGGACAGACGCATGTCAGCCTTCCTTCGGAGTTTCAGGGGTGACACCCGGGCGACGCAGCCAGCTGCGCACGATCTCGGGCAGGGAGCGGAAGGCGCCCGCGCCGCCCTCGATGGCGGCCTCGCGCCACTTGCCCACCGCCTTGAAGGCGATGGTGCCGACGACGAAGCCTACAGCGCTGGTGACCGGCTGGCCCCAGTGCAGCAGATGGCCCAGGGCCGGCACGACATAGGCGGCGAACAGCAGGCCCACGACCCACTGGATCACCCGGTCGCGCAGGCCCAGCCCGCGTTCCCAGGCCTGGCCCACGGCCGCGCCCAGCGCGCCGGGGATCAGCGGCTGCAGCCAGTCCCAGGCCGCGTGCAGCGCCTGGGCCAGAGGGAGTTTCCAGCCTGCCATCACGGCTCCGCTTTCACGTCGGTTTGCGGCGCGGGCGGCGCCTTTTGGGTCTGGGCCTGGATGGCTCCGACGATCGGGCCGCCCACCACGGCGGGCAGGTAGCCCAGGGCCTGGACCACATGGTTCCACTCGGCGACGGTCAGCGAGACGGGCGCGGCGAGGATGTGCTGAGGGATGCCGGCCATGCTTAGACGCTCGCCGGTTCAAAGCGACCGAACTCGCGCGTGGTCTTGGCCACAACGACTTCAGTGATGACATAGGCGACGCCCGCCTCGTTGGCCTGGGCCTGAGCGGCGTCCGCCGCTTTCTGCGGGTCGCTGAACACCCCGCGCAACAGGGCCTGGCCTTCTGGCCGGATTTCATAGCTGGTCTTTTCGATCATGATCTTGTCTCCGGTCTCAGGTCAGGCGATGCGGACGCGCAGGGCGTTTCCGGTGCGATAGACGCCGCCCAGCGGGACGCCGCCGGTGGCCGCTGCGGCGTCGTTGGCGTAATCCGCCGTGTTGGGGAGCTTGATCCGGCCGTTCCCCTTGCCGGTCAGCAGCAGCCAGACGTTGGCGTCAGCGCCTTCGGCCAGCACGACGGCCTCGCCGGTTCCCGCGCCCTCGCCATAGAAGCGGACCCAGTTCGCCGAGGTAGGTCTGCCCTTGACGGTCAGGCCGCTGTTGTCCGCCGTGAACCACGGCGAGCCGTCCGGTCCGAATGTGACCCCGTCGCGGTTCAGGAACATCCAGTTGCGGTTGTCGTGGAAGCTCGACAGCTGGATGCCGTTGTCGTCGGCCGTGATCCGCGAGCCCTTCAGATAGGAGCTCACGCCCATGGCGAACTGGAAGCCCAACTGCCCCAGCGCGCCGCCTCCATTGTCCAGATACTGGCCGATGTAGGTCTTCTGCGGCAGGGCCATCAGCTCGCCGTAGCCGCCCCCACGATCCTCCAGGGCGCCGACCGTGACCAGCAGCCCGGTCATGGCGCTCTGGCCGTTATAGACCATGGCGGCATAGGCCGAGATCGGGTTCGCGCCGGCGATCTCCCCGCCCGACGCCATCCACATCGCGCAGGTCAGCTTGTCGGCGTAGGCGTAATAGGGGTGGCGAACCTGAATATCGCCCAGGTTGACCACGCCCGGCTCCATGCCGAACGTCGTTCCGGCGTCCGCCTTGCGGACCGCCATTCCCTGGAACAGCCACATGCCATGCACGCCGCCATGTTCGGCGATCGTGCGGTCGTTGATGACGTAGGACGCCAGGGCGAAGCCGGATCCGATCGAGCCCCCGTCGCTTGAGCGCGAGGTGAAGACCCCGGCCGTGGATCCGTTGGGGCTGGCGAAGGCGAGGGTCGCAACCGAAAGGGTGCGAAGACCCGTGGGGTGATCCGGCTGCAGCGCCCGGAACGCCTCCTCGAATGGGAAGGTCCCATCCGCATTGGGCCATTGTCCGCCGTAGAAGGGATCGTACAAAAGCTTGGTGCCGGTGGGCTGGATCAGCTTGCCGCCGATTGGGCCGGTATAGGCGCCCGTCCGGGTGAAGTCCCCCTCGGCCCAGACGGTGAATACCCCGCCGAGCGGGGCCTCATCCAGCGCCAGCTCCGCGCCTGACTTCAGAATGACTGGCCGGCCTCGGTCGCCGGCTGCGGCCAGGGCCGCGTTCAGCTGGGCCACGCCCGTGCCGCCGAAATCATCCAGCGACAGTTGCTCTGACAGCTTGTCCGCCAGCGACCGCTCACTGGCCCCGGCCACCGCCAGCTTGATCTGCGCGCCTTCAGCAAAGCTCGGCCCCACGTTGGAACCATCCGCATCCGCCTTGCCGAACACCTGTCCCGCCGCCGCCTCAGCAGCCACCAGCGCCGCCTGCGCATTAGCGCCAGCTTCGGCGGCCGCCGCCAGGTCGGCAGGCGAGGGCGGCGTGGCGCCCGGCGGCACGACGACCGCCAGATCCAGTTCGTCCGACAGCTCCTCGGCGATGCGCATCTGCCGGTCCAGCGCCAGTTCGGTGGCGCGCGGCTTGTGGCCTTCGGCGTCGGGCAGGGCCACCGACTGCCGACGCCCGGTCCAGCGGCGCAGGATCAGGCGGTGCTTGCCCGCGACCCAGCCTCCTGCCGGCAGGGCGCCGGGCATCAGCGTGACCGCGCCGCCGTTCTCCTGGGGATTGGCCGCCGTCAAGGTGAAGTCCGCGTCCAGGACCAGATCCGGCCCCGCGACGCCGTCCGTCTCGATGTAGATCCACACGTCGTCCGACGAGGCATAGGTCCAGCCCGTGGTCCACGGACCGGTCGACATGCCGGTCGGCACGATCACATTGATGCTGGGCGACGGGGTCGTGGTCATGAGACCACATTCGCGGCGCCCCGCAGGGGGGAGGACTTAGCGATCAACCCATTCGGACGGGCTGATCAGGAAGCTGGTGTTCTGCTCGCGCTCAACGTTGCGCTCGTATTTCTCGACGGAGCCGGGCTTTATCGCCTCCTGGAGATTTAGCCAAAGTAGATAATCGAGGGCCGACCGCGTCAGCCACAGGTTGGCGAACGGCGTATTGGCCTTCGCCGCACGCGTCAGGTCGCCGGGCAGATCGTCCAACTGGTCGGGATCGCCCGATGTCACCTTGCGGGTGATCGTCATGGCGCGCTCCACTTCGCTGACGGCCGGCCCCATCATCGAGCCGATGGTGAAGCCCATGCCGTTGCGGTTGCTCTCCCCGAACATGAGGTCGCCGTAGATGCCCAAGCCCCCCCCGGCGAGCATGGAGGCGATGAAGATCTCGCCGCCCTGGAACTCGCCCTTCTCGTTGGTGAAGCTCCGCGGCTCCTTGCCCGCCACGATCATCTTGGCCTGCATCTGCATATAGCCCAGCAGGGTCGTGGACAGGATCAGGTGCGCCATCAGGCTGGCCGGGTGCTGCCCGGCGTAGCCTCTCAGGGCGGGAACGACGTGACGGCCGACGATCGCCTGGCTGAAGCTGAGGAACTGGGTGGCCGTGCGCGCGAACTCGCCCCATACGGTGCCGGGCTGGCCCGCCAGCCCCGTCAGCTGCACGCGCTCGCGGGCGCGCGGTTCGGTCAGGGCGTCGTCAAGCATGCCGTTGACCATGGCCTGGAACTTGACCCGGAGATCATGACGGGCGCGGCGGGCGGCGTCCGCCGTCGCGTCCTTGCCGGTCAACCCCTTCCAGCGCAGCAGGTCCTTGTCGCCGATCCCGTCCAGCGCCTCGAACGTCCAGTAGCGCCGTCCGGGTTCGTCGCCGGGAATGTCCTCAACCACGGCGCGCAGGCTGCGCACCCCGTCCTTGTGCGGATGGGTCATCCCCCGGCGCGCTAGATCCCATTCCTTGGCGGAGATGCCGTAGCGTTCCATCGTCTCGCGGGTGCCGATCTCCAGCGCATCCCAGGCGCGATCGACCTGCTGGCCGATCAAGCGGCTGGCCGCCTGGGCGAAGCCCTCGCGGATGCCGTCCTGCAGGAAGGTGAAGCCCTGCACCTTGTAGAGCAGGCGCGTCATCGCCCCCGCCAGCCCGCCTACGCCGTCGGTGTCCACGAACCGGCCCGCGATGGCCGAAGCCATAGCCCGCCCCGATACGTCCAAGAGGTCCGCCGCCTGCTTGGCCTCGGCGTCGCCCATGCGGGCGATCCCGCCGAAGGCCGCGCCATAGCCTTCCAGGAAGGAACCCCCGGCGCGCTTCATCGTCTGCGAGGTCAGGGCGGTGTCCGACATGGACGACAGGGCCACCCCCCCCAGCTTGGTCAGCACCTGCCAGGCGCGCACCGCACGGCCCACCTGGGCCAGCCGCAGATGCTCTGGTCGCGAGTTGCCGCCGGTCAGCTCGGCGAACTCGCGCTCGCGCACGGCGGCGTTCAGCTTTTCAGCCGCCTTGGTGTCGCCAGCCGCCCGGGCCTGGGCGAGAAGCTGGGCGCGCTTGGTCTGGAACATGGCTTCAGGCGAGGGGCCGGCGCGGCGCATCATGGCGGAATTCATGGCTGCCCGGCTCAGGCCGTTCATCTGCATGTCGAACAGACTGCCGCCGCCGAAGGCGTCGTTATAGGCCATCCAGGCGTCGGCGTTCTGGAAGTGCAGGGTCCGGCTCTTGGACACGCTGCGCGCCAGCGACGCCGGCGGGCGATAATCCGCCAGGTCGTCCGCCCCGCCCAGCTGGTCCAGCTTGCCGTGCACGATTGACCACCAGATATCGAAGAGGAAGGCCTCGCGCGGATCGTTGACGTCGTCCACGGCGCCGTTGAAATCGGCCCGGGCTTCCGGCGTCAGGTCGTCGACCGCCCGCGCGTCCAGCCCCTCGAACGTGCGTTCGTCCAGCAGTGGCCGAATTTGATCCCGCCACGCTCTGAAGGCGCGCCGGCTGGCGGTCAGGTTGGCCTGGCCGGGCGTCGCCCCGCTGCGCAGGGCTGCGCCCTCGCGCCAGAAGCCGCCGGCCACCTTCGCGGGATCGTGCGCCTGGCGGACGATCCAGCCCTCGAGTTTTCCAATCCAGGCGCCCTGATCGTTCTGCAGAAGGCGCGCCCGCTCATTGGCGGCGTTGAAGATCTCGGCGATCTTCAGGGCCTCGGCGTTGCCGGTCGGCGCATCCTTGCCGCCGTTCATCCGCGCCATCTCGCGCGCCACGTCCAGCTCCAGGTCCTTGTCGGGGCGGAAGGCCGTGACCCGGCCGCTCAGGCCCGCCTCGCGCAAATCGCGCTGGACCTGCGTTAGCAGGGCAGACTGCAGTCCGCGCGCCTCGGCCTCGACCGAGAAGCTGCCGCCCAGCCCCTGCCGTTCCGATCCGACCCAGTAGGCGCGGAACCGGTCGCCCAGGTCGCCGATCCCCGCCATGCCGTCGATCTGGCTGTCAAACAGGGCCGAGGCCTTGGCCTGGTGCACCCGCATGCGTCGCTCCAGCGCCCGACCGATCACCTCTTCCCGCGTCATCTCGGCCGCCGCCTCGGCGATGGCCTCTTTTCGGAAAGGCTTACCCTTCCTGGCCGCTCGGCGCTGAACCCCGGCAAGGATATAGTCTATGTCGTCCTCGCCGAGGGCGCCCTCGGACGCCATCTTCACAGGGCCGTGGCAATGCTTGCTGCTCATGGCAGGAAGCTAGGCGCGCCTGACCTCAGGGCGGACAGCTAATGGACGTGCTTCCATGTGCGGCGCGTAACAACGAAACGCACTGCTCGGCGCGATATGCCGAAATGTCTGGCCAGGTCGCTAACGCTCTCACCCGCGATATAGCTTTGCCGGATCGAGCCGACGCCGGCCGATGTCAGCTTACTCCTGCCTGCGGCCTCGCCGCGCGCCATTCGACCGCGAGAAACCGCATCGCCGGAATTCTGACGGGGCGTTCCGGCCAGCAAGTGCCTTGGGTTGCAGCAGGGGCGATTGTCGCATTTATGCCGGACAAGCTTGCCATCCTCGCGCCGCTGGTGAACGCCGCTGGTGAACATAAATGCAAGCGCGTGCGCAGTTAGCGTTTTCAGTTTGCCATCAATACGGATTGTCGCCTTCCCATAGCCCGCTCGATAGACTGCTCCGAGCCAAGGCCAGCATGCGTCCGGGCCAGCGCTTTTATCGACACGCGTCCAAAAGTCAGCTTCGACCTGTTCAAAACTGCGGCGGGGCCGAGGCATCAGGCCGTCATCGCGTCCTTGAACGCGAAGGTCAGATAGTAATCCGCCAGCACCGACAGGTCGTCGGTGAAGTGGGCAAGCGCGACGCGTTCCAGGGTGCGCCTCGCCTTGGTATAGGCCGCCGCGGCTTCAGCGCCTGAAGCCAGGCTCTCCAGCACTCCGACTTCGGCCAGCGCCACGCAGGCTTGCAGGAAGAAGCCCTGGGAACTCCGCGCGGTCATCAGCGACGCCGCGTCTTCCAGCTCCCCCAGTCGGGACGCCGTCCGATCCCACAGATCGGAGCAGTTATGTTGGTCGTATCGGTTGAGCTGGCGCACCAGCTGGATGGCGTCGTGCGCGAGTTCCGCGACAGGGCAGGGCGTGGTAGAGGCCGGGGCAGCCGTCATCATGTCGATCTCCGCTGGATCGTGGGTGGTGGTGAGGGCCGTTCCGGGGTTGCCGCCCCGGTTCGGCTCGCTATAACTGTTAGCAGTTATGGAGGGTGGGTCAATAGCTGTTAACAGAAAACGGGGCCGGCCGCGTATCGGCGCGGTGTTGGTCGGCGTTCGCACGCCACCGGACTTGATGGCTGCCGTCGACAAATGGTCGGCCGAGGTCGGACCGCTTATCGGCGCGCCTGAGATGTCGCGGCCTGAAGCGCTTCGTCGGATTGCGACGGAGTATCTGACGGAGCAGGGCTTCCTTCCGCCGCCTTCAGAGTGAAGTCGCCGACCAGCACCGCGCCGCAATCGCACTCGTAGCCGGGCTGTTCCTTCAGTCGCCACACGCCCGCCCGGTCCTCGATGAAGTCCAGGCCGCGCGTCAGCATATGGGTCGTCTCGCAGGCTCCGCAGTCGAAGCTGATCTGATCCGGCATGAGCATGATGGCAGGGATGACGGAGGGCGGCGGCTTGATCTTCATGGCCGAACATCGTCATCCAGCTACGCCGCTTCCGGACGTAGGCCTCAACCGGCAAGGCAGATCGCCGCGGCCCGGATCGCCGCCGCCCAGGTCTCGGGCCGGTCGGCGGGTTCGAAGTCCGGTACGTCGATGCCGGCCTCGCGCGCCAGGGCTTCCGTGTCGTCCAGGATGGCGCGCAGCTCCGGGTCCGCCGCGATCTCCGGTGGCAGGGGCTGCGGGCCTACGACTTTCTGCCGTTTTCCAGATCCTCCGCCAGCGTCGACAGGCTCTGGCTGACCTTCTGGTCGTACGCCCTGTCCTCCGGCGTCTCGCCCTTCTGGCTGAGGTTGTCGAAGATCGAGGACAGGATCCGCAAGCGATCGACCCGTCCACGCAGGTTCGGCGCCGCCGGCGTAGGCGAGGCCCCGAGATCCGTCGCCTTCAAGGCGCCGGAGGTAGTCGAGGGTGGTTGCGAGAAATTGTCGGCCATCGGGCACAACTCCGAAAAGGTCAGCACCGGCCGGGGTGTCGGCGGCGCGGCGCGCATAGTCTCTCAGGCCATCGGCGATCGCGCCAGCGGCGCGGGGACGGCTGAAAGCATCGTCGCGGAACATCAGGCGCAGGAAGGTTTCGGTTTCAGGGCTAACGGTTTCGCCCCCGAACAGGTCGCGCTGCTGAAGCCGGGTCTCCATCCAGCCCTTTATGCCCAGGGAGCTGCGGCGCCCTTCGCGCACCAGGTTGACGGCGGACACCAGGTTGCCGGTCAAGTCCAGCCCCTCGGGCGCGTCGGCGCGCATCCTGGCCCAGGCGGGGGCGGCGTCGGCCAGGGCCTTGCCGATGGCGCGGATGGTCTCGTCGCCGGTCTCGAATACGGCGGCGGTGAGGGTGTCGTCGCCATAGGCGGCGTGGGTCAGGGCAGCCTGGATCCGCGCGCGTCCCGACAGGTTCAGAGCTCCCGCTTCGTCGGTCAGGGCGTTGGCGTCGCCCTCGGCCACGCGCGCCATGAACCCGCGCGTGAAGGGCCGGTTGCTGGCGGCGAAGACGTCGTTGCCCTCGATGGCGCGCAAGAGGTCGCGGTCCATGCGGCGGGCGTCGCTGCGGGCCTGCTCGACGGGCGAGTAGGCTTCGGTGGAGCTGCGGTTCAGTTCGCGCGCCAGATCGGCCCGCTCGGCGCCCGACATGGGCTCGGCGCGCATGCGCACAAGCACCGGCTGGTCAAAGCCCGTGGTGTCGATGCCCTGGCGCTTCAGCTCGGTCTGATAGCGGCTCCAGGCTTCGGTGCCGGTCGCCGCGCTGCGGCGCAGGGCGATGGCCCTGCCGTTACCGGACTCGACCAGTCCGGCCGGGCTGATGATCGGCGCGCCGCCGCCGGCCGACTTGTCGCGCATCAGCAGGGACGGGTTTAGGTCAGCCTCAAGCTGGTAGTTTTCGGACTGGCTGCCGGGCCGTGATCGGTCGCGCGGCTGCAGCACGGCCGGATAGTCGGCGACGGGCGTCAGGTCGTCGCTGTGGCTGGTCTTCAGGTCCTGCAGCTCGACCACGGCGAAGCGGACCGGCACTTCCGATCCGCGCCGCGTCACGGCTACATCGTTTTCCAGAAACCGGCCGCGCACGCTCGGCAGGGCGTCGGCCTCGTCCAGGGCCGCCAGTCCCTTGCGGGCGAGAAGCGGGCCGAGGTCCAGGGGCTCGTCACGGGCGACGGCGTCGATGGCGGTGAGCAGGCTGCCGGCGCGCTCGTTGGGGGTCATCGGCTCCAGCACGGCGGCCGAACGCGGCGCGGCACCGTCGGCGTTGAATTTTGCCCGCCAAAGACCGGCGAAGTCAGCCGCCGTCATGCCTTCGCGGCCGCCGTTGTCCAGCACCGCCTTGCGCGCCAGCTGGGCGCCACGACCCGGGTTGGCCTTCTCCAGCACCTCGGTCATCACGGCGATCGCATCGCGGCCCGGATTGGCCAGCAGCGCACGCGCGCCGCCTTGGCCCTGCTGGTGGGCAAGGTAGATCTCCCAGCCCTCGGGTTCTCGGCCCAGCGCCTGGCGCAGGCCAGCCTGCTCGCGCACCAGGTTCTCGATCCCCAGTTCGACCTGGCGGCCGACGTCGTTGCGATCGCCGCCGCCGAGGCCGGTCCAGGTGCCGTCGGTGATCTGGAACACGCCGTGGGCGCTGGACAACCGCTTGCCGTTTTTGATCGGCCGGGCCTGCGGGTCGCCGCTACCGTTTTCCAACTGGCGGATGCGCACAGCGACGGCCGGATCGAAGCCGCGCCGACGCGCCTCGGCCTCGACACGGCCGTCCACGGCGGCCGGTTTGCCGACGCGTCGCGGGGCGGCGCTGGCGCCCGGACGGGCGAGCGAACCCGCAACGCCGCCGATCCCGGCGCCGAAGATCATGCCCAGGCCCACGTTGGCGACCGACTGGCCGACAGGGGCCTCGCGGTCGGCGGCGCGCTTGACGGTCTGGTCGACGACTTCCAGCCCCACGCTGGCCGTGACGCCGTCCAGAGCCCCGACGGCCGCCGCCCGCGCGGCGGCCGCCCCGCGCGAGACGACGCTGCCGCCGACGCTGCGGAACAGAACGCCTTCGCCGCCGAGCATGAACAGCGGCATCTGGATCGGATCGGTGAAAGACCCGCCGAGGGACGCCCCGATCGTGTCGGCAATCGAAAGATCGGCCGAGGCCGCGACCTCCTGGTTGAACATTTCGCGCTGATGTTCGTCCCGGCGCCACGCGGCGATATTGCGGTTGACGGGCTTGTCGAACTTGAGGCGACCCTCGATACCGAACTCGGCCGTGGCCTCCTCGGCGGTCAGGCGGTTGCTGAAAGCCTCGCCGAAAACGCGCTCGCGCTGCCGGTCAAAGGCTCGGCGGTCATCCGCCTTCAGTCCGCTCAGCACCGAGCCGGTCAGGCGCGACATGTCCGCCACCGCTTCGCGGCCGAAGTCGCGAGAGGCGGGGGCGGTGCGCAAAAGCGCGGCGGCGTCATCCTCTGAAGAGGGCGGGGCGAGAACGCGGAAGGGATCGCTCATGGCGCTCAATCTGGCCGCGCCCGAATGGGGGGTGGACTGTCTACAGGCCCAGCGGCTGTGAGATGCTGTCGCGCAGCATCTGATCCCGTGTCGCTCGCGCCTCAATGGTCGCGGCTGACCACGGCATTTCCAGCGGCGTTCCGTTTTTCTGCACTAAAGGTTCCGGCCCCCTGCCTAGGTCGATCATGTAGATGATCCCCGTCTCGTCCGGCTTGGTGACCCAGTCACCCTGCTCGATCACGTCGCGCCACCGGCGTTGGCTTTGCTCTCTCGTGTAGCCCGGGGCCACGGGGGTCCTGAGCCCGGAAAGATCATTCTCCATCACACGCCGCAATCTGGCGTTCCCCGCCATTTCTACAGTGCGGACGCTGACCCCGGCGCTGCGAGGAACGGCGAAGGTTTTGCCGTAGGCCCAGTCGCCGATGATCGGATCGGCCGCGGCCTTGACCGCGTCGGCCACGTTCTCGCCGCGCGCCAGCGAGCCGAACGCCGCCGTGCGCACGGCCGCCTTGGTCGCGTCCAGCCCGACGCCGCTGGCCATCGTGCGCTCGTAGTCGCCCAGGACCGTCCGCATTTCGCGCTCGACCCTCTGTTTTTCGTCGCTCGTGGGCGTGGCCGCCAGACCGGCGGCATAGCGCTCCAGCACCTGCGGCTGGTCGGCGTAGTGCATCAGGGCGCCGGTCGCGCGCGGGGTCATGCCCGCCCGGCTCAATTCCACCATCACCCGGGCGCGATGCGGCCCGAAGGCGTCGGCGAACTGGGCCAGACGCCGGATATTGGCGCTGACGTCCACGCCGGGCGCGTCCAGCCCGGCCACCATGTCGCGGGCCGTGGCGCGATCGATCAGGCGGCGGTTGGCGTCGGCGATGCCCGCTTCGGCCTGGACGCTCAAAGCCCGCGCCGCATAGTCCTGGGCGGCGGCCGGCGTCGGGTTGGTCTTGACGTTGGCCCACGCGGCGGCGACGGCCGTCCGCATCCTGTCGGATCGCCCGGCGGGCGTCTGCGCCCAGGCGGCCGGGTCGGTTCCACGCAGCCCGAAGTCGGCGTCTTTCTCGCGTCGCACGGCCGCCAGGGCGTTGCGCGCGGCCTGGGTGGTGGCGAGGCCTTCCAGACGCTGAAGCTCCAGCTCGGCCTGGGCCGCGTCCATCTTCCGCATGTCCTGGATGAACGGACGCAGACGGACAGCCTCCTGCTGTTCCGCCAGCATGCCGACCAGCTCTTCGGGCTTCACCAGCCCGCGGGCCTCGGCGATGACGCTGTCGTCCGCTTCCTCGCCGCGTGCAATGGCCGCGAGGTTCTGAAGGTGGCGCGCTTGCGCGTTGGCGATGGCGAAGGCTTTCTCTTCGGTCATCACCGACTGGGCGTGTTTTACGCTGGCGCGCGCGGCTTCCAGCACGCTGGGCGGAAGCCCGTCGTAATGGCCCGCGGCGATGTCCGCTTCGACGGCATCGGCCTGACCGCCCTCGATGCGGGCTTCGAGCTGGGCGGCGCCAGCCTTCTGCATCCACTCCGTGATGAAAGCCGATCGCGCGGCATGGGGCAGGGAGGCGGCGATCTCGCCCAACTCGGCCGTGCCGTTCGCCAGCAGGGCCGGATCCCGGCGGACCCGGTTCACGAACTGGCTGGCGGCGGCTGTGCTGTTCTGGCGGGTCTGCAGTTCGGCGTTCGCCTCCTGCTCCCGCAGCGCGCCCATGACCAGCTGACCGCGCTGGCGCTCGAAGATGGCGGCGGCGCGCTGGCGGACAGCCGGCGGGTGGGGTTGGAGCATCTTCTCGACGAAGCCGTCCCACGCTGGCATCAGGGCGGCCGTCAGGTCCGCGCCCGAGCGCCGGATCTCGGCTTCGGTTTCCTGCCATTCAACCATGCCGTCCTGCACCAGGCGCTGGGCGGCGGCGTTTTCGTTGGCGTCGCGGTCAGAGGCGAAGCGCTCCGCCCGCATCTGGGACGCTGTCGCGGTGACGCGGGTCAGGGTCTGCTGGCGCAGGTCGGAAACCTGACGCCGCACAGCTTCGCGAACGCCGTCGGGTAGGTCCTCACGCGCCAGAAGCGGCGCGCTGTCGGCATCGAACAGCGCCATCTCGGCCGTGTCCTGTCCCGCAGTGCGACCGTCATAGGCCGCCCAGCGTTCGGCGGCGGCGGCGGTGTATTTGTTGGCGAACTCGCTGACGACGTGGCCGGCGATCTTGTCGTCCGCCGCGCGACGCGCCTCATCGAAACGCTCGACCTGTTTGGCGGCGCCCTGCAGCGCGCGGTCCAGGCTGCTGAAATCCAGCGCCTGGCCTGACGACATGGCGCCGTTGGGGCGCTGCATGTCCAGCGCCTGCGGTAGCTTGGCCATCTCAGCCGCCCTTCATCATCTGCGCGGCGATCTTGGCCGCATCGCCGCTGCGCCGGTTCTGGGCGTCGGATCCCATCTGACCCAGGACGGTGGACCCGGCGTCCACGAAGCTGGCGAACAGATCCAGGCTGCCCTGCCGCTTGGCCGTCGTGGCGTCGTTCAGCAGGGCCACGGATTGGCTAAGGCCGTTTCTGACCTGCTGGCGCGCGTTCGCGAGCCCCTGCCTCGCCAGATCGTCGATCACCGCCAGGGCCGAGCCCTGCAATCCCCCGCCGCCCGACGCCGCCGCCAGCGTGGCCGCCCGGGCGCCGACGCGGTCGCTGTCTTCCAGCGCGATCGAGGCCGCGACCCCGGCTTCCTGCCGCGCGTTCCTGGCCGCATTGGTCAGCGCGCGCGCGCGCCCGGGCCGCCTTCCTGGCCGCGAAGCCGCCCACGATCTTTCCGGCGGCCGCCAGGCCGGTCGCCAACATGCCGCTCATGCGAACACCCCTGCATAGAGAACATAGTCGTCGCCGCTGGGCCCCCAGCCGCGCATCACGCCTTCACGCGCCAGGCCCAGCGCCTCGGCGTAGCCGTGCGCGGCCCAGCCCAGGCCGGGCAGGGGGGCGGCATTGACCGCCATCTCCACCCGCCGCGCCTTCGTCTCGGCGATCATCAGCCGGAACGCCCGCGCCACCATGGCCCAGCCGCGCGGGCTCAGGTCCGAGGCGTAGAGCCAGCCGCTCCAACGGCCGTGCCCCAGGCCTTCCAGCCCGCCGCAGGCCAGCGGCCGGTCCCATTTCCCCGGCCCGGCCGTCAGGGTCCAGCACAGGCCGCCTGGCTGGTCGAGGCCCATCAGGGGATCGCCCGCCAGCGCCTGCTCGCGCGCAAAATCGGCCCGCGCCTGGATCCGCGTCGGGTCAGAGGGCGAGTAGCGACGCAGGGTCAGGCCGCAGCGGTGCGTCAGCTTGCCGTCAGTCGACATCGGCCAGCGCTCGCAGCGTGTGGATCACCATGTCGAAACCGCTGTCGGTCTGAATGAAGACGCGCCGCTCGGTCTCGGCTCCGCCCAAAACGGGCGTCGTCCAGACGGTCCGGCTGACGACCGGACCCCCAACGTCGCCCGGCGCGCGGTTCAATAGGCGGTCCGTGCCCGCGTCGCCTTCCAGCCCCGTGGTGCCGACCTCGGCGATGGCGGCTTCCAGCGTCACGGCGACCTTGGTGTAGCGCACCTTGCGCCCGGCCGTGGTGCCCGGCCCGGCGAACTCGGGCGGCAGGCCCTCGAACCGGCTCAGATAGGGCAGGCCGACCTGCATCCGCGCCGCCGTCACCGTCTCGGGCAGGGTCACCGCCCCGGCGGTGTCCACCGTGCGGTTGCGATATTCGCCCCAGCCTCGACCGGGGACCGAGGCAGCGGCTGCCTCGGTCCCCGCCATCACCGTCACGGCTTCGCCCTTCAGGTGATCCAATCCCGAGACCGCATTGACGGGCGATCCCGCGTAAACTTCAGCCGCGTCCAGGAACAGCTTGTCGGCCGGCTCCGCCATCCGCAGGATCATCCGCTGCGTCACGCCGTCCTTCTCGCGCCGCACGATCATGAAGAGGCGCGGACGCCCCCGATAGCCGGGCACGACGCAGCTGCTTTCCAGCACCATGCCGCCGCCCAAGGGTTCGTCATCGGTGGGCGTCTGGGTCGCCGCGACGCCGTGGCGGTTCCACCCTAGGACCTGCTGTTCGGCGTGATAGGTCATGCTGGCCTGTCCGCCGTCCGCCAGCTGCACCCACAACAGGTTGAGCGGCTGCTTCAGCCAGGTCAGCTCCACCATGCCCCGGCTGGCGATGTGCGAGGCCATGACGCTCAGGTCGCTGCGCGCCATGGACTGGTCCTGCTCCATGCGCGCCTCGCGCAGGGTCTCGCCCCCGGCCGCGACGAACAGGACCCCGCCAAAGGCGAGGGCGGGCATGACGTCGGCGCTGCCGAACTCGCCGATGGGCCGCGCGACGCATCCGGCGGGCGTGATCGGCTCGTCCAGCGACCCGCCCGAGACCACGAACTCGCCGTCCGTGGTGCCGATCATCAGGAAGGTGGACCCCGCCATCCACACGATGCGGTCGCGGTCGCCGCCGACGATCCGGCGCACCGCGTCGTCGTCCACCACCCGTCCGGTGCCGAGCCCCGCCGTGTAATCCAGGCCGCCCGGCGAGAAACCGGCGGTGCGGGTCAGGTCGATCACGTCCGGCTCGCCCAGATTGCCAGCCAGCGCCAGACGCTCCTCGCGCACGGCGGGGTTGGCGCTGGGCCAGCCGCGATAGTCGGAATAGGCCCCCTCGGCCCAGCTGCTCGTGCCGGTGTTCAGGCCGTCGGGCACGCCGCTCCAGGGCGTCACCGCGACCTGCGTCGGGCTGACGTAGGCGTCCACATAGACGTTGACCGCCCCGTCATGCAGATAGGTCCAGACGGCGCTGCCGTCCGACACCGCCCCCGCCGTATGCACCGGCGGCGTATTGCCCGCCTTGTTCGATCCGCCGGAATGGCCATAGACGCGGCCGTTCGACAGCCTCTGCGCCCCGCCGGGGATCGGATCTTCTTCCGGCTCCCAGCTCAGCACGCCCGGGTTGCCGTTGTTCTGGCGTAGCCGCCAGAAGCTGCCGACGTGGCCGGGCTGGAAGGTGGGCTTGCTGGCCGTCAGCGCTGTGCCGTTCAGGCTCAGGGTATGGGCGCCGTCGCCGTTTTCGGCGCGGAACGGGCCGTTGAAGATCGGCAGGCCGTCGAACGTCCAGCTGGTGTTCGAGGCCCGGCGCAGGATGCGCGGGCTCAGGTTGTTGCGGTGGGTCAGGAAGATGACGTCGCCGGACTGACGCGGCAGGATGCCGTCCAGCTGGTGCGCGCCGTAGGGGCTGGCGAACTCGACCTGAACGCCCCCGTTCATGACGGGCGCGCCGTTCACGGTCCAGACGCGCACGTAGGCGTCGCCGAACTCCAGCACCAGGGCGTCGCCGCTGTTGCGGCGGAAGGGGATCAGGCGGCTGCGCCGATCCGCGTGCTTGGGCAGGCCCACGAACCAGGTGCCGTTGCGGCGTCCGGTCGGGCCGACCACGCGACCGATCATGTTGTAGCCGAGGATGACGCCCTTGGAGAACTGCGCCAAGTCAGAGCGCGACCAGCCGTCCGGCCCCAGCTCGCCAACGTTGAAAGATTGCTGCCAGCCTGTCTGTCTCATGAGCGCAGACTGGCCGCGCCCCAATGGGGGGCGGACTTAAGCCGCGCTGGCCCTCAACGCCCCGACGCGGTCCACGAACATGGCCTCGTCCGCGCGGCTATCCTGCCCGTCGGTGCCCATGGCCGACAGCACGGCCTCGTCGGCGATCTTGCGCAGCTCCAGCGCCCGTTCGGTTGACCCCCCGATCGGCCGCGCCGCCCGCGCCGCGAGCTCGAACACCACGGCGTCGCGCACGTTCGCGTCCAGGGCGTCGGCGGCCCGGCGCATTACGCAGCTGACCCGGATCGGCCCGCCGGTCTTGGCGCGCAGGATGGGCTGGGTGGCGCCGTCGTCGCGGACCCAGACGCCGCGCTCCCAGCCGCTGGCCCGCTCCACCTCCCAGAACCGCAGCACCCCCGCCGGCGCCACATAGGCGGTCGGATACTTCCAGTTGCCGGGAACCAGGCCGGACGGCTCCAGCTCATGATAGTCGAGCGCGCAAAGCCAGCCATACTTGACCAGCACCGCGTCGATCGCGGGCTGAAGGTGCGGCAGGATCTTCACCAGGCGAGCGGGCGGCGGGTCCAGTTCCACGGACTGCACCGTGTCCTCGCCCAGCTGCACCAGGGCGCCGTTGACCAGAAGGGTGGCGGCTGCGCTCATTAGGGTATCTCCAGATGCGTCGAAGGCGAGAGGGGTTCAAATCCTCCCGCCTTCGGTTTCAACCCGTCCCGTCTGTGATTGAGCAGCACGGCCGGGACGGGGAAGGGATCAGCAGCCGCTTATTGCGGGCTGCCGTAAACGCGCCAGGACAGGGTTCCCGCCGTCGGATCTCCGCCCTTCAGGGTGGCGATCAGTTCGGCGCGGCCGCCATCGGACGCGGTGGCGTCCCGGGCTGCCTGGGCCGAGGCGTAACCGGCCAGTTGCCACAGGGGCTTGTGACGGTTGGTGATCGCCACCGACTTCAGCAGGGAAGCCGAACCGGCCGCCGTGGCGACGTCCTGGGCGTTGACCAGGCAGGCCACCGCCCCAGCCCCGCTGTTCGCCGTATTCGAGGCGACGCCGACATCCAGGGTGATGGCGGTGCCGAAGTCGTCGAACTCGATCGTCGACAGGGCGTCGAAGCGGGTGCTCCAGTCGACATAGCCCAGCGAGACCACGTCGTTCTGGGCGGCGTCGCCGGTCCAGTAGTCGCCCAGGATACGGGCGACGCGGCCGTTGTTGAAGAAGGGGTCCACCAGCGAGCCGGCCGCGCCGTTGGCGGCGGCATGGGCGGCTCCGAGGATTGCACCGATAAAGCGGGCCATGGGGTTCGTTCCTTGTCATCCTGCGGCCTCTCGGGTCCGCGCCGCCGCTCAGGGCGGGAAAGAAGGGTGGGCCGATCCGTCAGGACCGGCCCGGCTCAGGGTTAGGCCAGATCCTTGACTTCGATGCCGACCACGCCTTCGTCCCAGCCGCGCAGGGCGCCATGCTCGGTCTCATAGTAGGCGTAGGGGCGCATCGACTTGTCGCCGCGCTGGGTAATGGTCGCGGTGTGGATCTCGCGGGCGCGATACTTCATCGCCTGATCGACCCAGACGGGCAGGATGAACACGCCGGCGGCGCCCGCCTTCGGATTGACGTCCTCGTCGATGACGAACTCGAAGCCCAGGAAGCTGTTGATCTCGCCGCTCTCCAGACGGCGCACCGTCTGATAGTCGCCGCTGGTCACCGGGATGGTGGTCAGCAGTTGGCTGATGTCTTCCGATCGCACCGCGATTTTCAGCTTGGCGCCCGGCAGGACGCTCAGCACGCGGCCCTTACGGATCTGCGCGCGAGCGGTCAGCAGCTTGCCGAGCGTCAACGGCAGGTCGTTGCCGGCGGCGGGCAGGGCGGTGCCTTCCTGAGCGTGCAGATACTTGCGCGACTGAACGCCAATGACGCGGCCGCCCGGGAAGTTCAGGGTGTTCTCGCCGCTCTCGCCGATGCGAACGGAACCGAAGAAGCTGTCGCGGATCTTGCGGTCCATCGCACGCATCTTACCGGCGCGCATGGCCGCCATGACCTCGTTGGTCGGGTCCTGCAGCTGGTGGACCTTCTGAAGGCTCTCGATGAACTTGCCGTCGTGGAAGCTCTCGAACGCGCCGACGCGGCGGACCATGTCCACCAGGCCCTCGGGGCTGTCGGGCACGACGGTATCGACCTTCTTGGGGTCCGAGGTGCCGATGGTGTCGATGTTGAACAGCTTGCCCGGCTCGGAATAGCTCAGGTCGCTGTCCACGTGGGGCAGGTAAACGCTCTCGCGAACCTGCGGCACCATGTTCAGGTTGGCGCGGAAGCCGTCAACGTCGGCCTGGGTGATTTGGGAGTAGTCCATGGGCGCACGCCCTCCTGCATTCGATCAAGTGTTGGGTTTGATCGGCTGCAGTCTCAGCCCGGGGGCCGTGCGTGCCTGGCGATGCGCTCGCCTGTGGCGCCGCTTCCGGGCTCCGGCGCGTCAGGAACGCGGTCTCCGGCGGAAGGGAATATCTATGCGCTGAACTGATTTGGCGACCGGGTCAAGCGGCCAAAAGTTAAGGATCTTAGCGCTACGCCGCGAATCACTGTTATTCTTGGAATTGCCCGACGCCGTTGGAAGCGCCGGGCATTTTCATGAACCGCCCTTGGTCGGCGGCCGATGACATCAACAACACCTGGAGCTTACTCCAGTGACAGATTCGGTCAACGGCCAAGGGCAACCATATAAGGATATGGTAATATGGCTTCAGCCAAATACATGCACAAGATCGTCAAGCTCGACGCCGAGGCGTTTGATCATGTGATGACGCCTGGGGAACAGCCCGCTTGGTCGGGGATCTATGAATGCACGGTGTGCGGTGACGAGATCGCGGCGAACAAGGGAAATCCCTTGCCGCCGCAGAACCACCACCAGCATCAGCCGGGCTCCGGGCCGATCCGGTGGAAGTTGCTCGTTTTCGCTGTTCAGAAGTAACTAACGACGGCCTGGTCAGGTGATCTGATCGGGCCGTTTCTCTCCCCGCGCCTGCGCCAGCAGCCCGGCGCGCTCCTGCAGCACCGCACCATGCTGCGGATGCTTCTTGTCGTTCAGGGCCGCCATCTTGCCCTGATCGGCGTGGAAGGCGTTGATCGCGGCCTGAGCCGCCGCCGGGGTCAGTTGTTTGCCGCCGACCGCCGCCGATCCACCCTCGGGGCCTTCAGGCTCGGCCATCTTGCCGATGGCATGGGCTAGAATGCGAGACAGGGTCAGGTTGGCACCGACGGTTCGTTCCAGATCTGCCTGGGCCGCCTCGTCGATCTGTCCGCCTAGGGCGTCGCGCATTAGCTTGCCGATGGCCCGCCTGTTGCCTTCAGCCGCTGCGCCCCATTCCTTGTTCAGGGTGTCGGTGACGGTCTTCGTCTCGGCTTCGCGTTCAGCGATCTCTGCGGCCTCGGCCTGTTGGCCCAGGGTGTTCAGCGTCTCGATCACGGCCGCCATCTGGGCCGGCTGGAACTTGGCCTTGCCGCCCAGCTCGCGCAGCACGCCTTCCAGCGCCGGCGCATCCGCCGCCGCCTCGGGGGCCAGGGTGATCTGGTAGTCCTTCGGATCCTCGGGCACGCCCAGCGCCTTGTGGATCGGCGCCCAATCCTCGGGGGCCTGATCCTGCGGCTTGGCCGGGATCTTCAGCAGCTCGGCCGCCGTCGCGCCTGACGTGACCCCCTGAAACTCCTCCAGGAATAGCTAGAGTCCGCCCTAACGAAGGACGGACAGAATGAAGCGATCAAGGTTCACGGAAGAGCAGATCATCGGGATCCTGCGGGAGCAGGAAGCCGGAGTGACGACGGCGGAGGTGTGTAGGCGTCACGGGGTCAGCTCGGCGACCTTTTACAAATGGAAGGCCAAGTTCGGCGGGCTCGACGTGTCGGAGGCTCGGCGGCTGAAGACGCTTGAAGACGAGAACGCCCGGCTCAAGCGAATGTTGGCGGACGCGATGCTGGACAACGTGGCCCTGAAGGACCTGCTGGGAAAAAAGTGGTGACGCCCGCCGGCTGGCGCGAGGCGGCTGGTCATCTGCAAGCCGCCTACGAGATGAGCGAAAGGCGGGCGTGCCGTGTTCTGGGCGTCGATCGGACGAGCGTGCGCTATCAGGCGACGCGCCCGGACGACGGCGCCCTGCGCGACCGGCTGAGGGCCCTCGCCCAGGAGCGTCGCCGGTTCGGCTACCGCCGCCTGCACGTCCTGCTGCGGCGCGAGGGCCATGCGGTCAACAAGAAGCGGGTTCAGCGGATCTATCGTGAGGAACGGCTGACGGTGCGCCGGCGCGGCGGGCGGAAGCGAGCAATGGGCACGCGGAGACCGCTGGACCTGCCGCTGGTGGCCAACCAGCGCTGGTCGCTGGACTTCGTCTCTGACCAGATGACGGACGGGCGGCGCTTCCGCATCCTGACGGTGATCGACAACTGCACCCGCGAGTGCCTGGCGTTGGTGGCCGACACCTCGCTGTCGGGCGCTCGGGTGGTGCGAGAGTTGGACGCCGTCATCCGGCAGCGGGGCCGACCCGACACCATCGTCAGCGACAACGGCACGGAATACACCTCGAACGCCGTCCTGGCGTGGGCCGACGACACCGGCGTCGGCTGGCATTACATCGCGCCGGGCAAGCCCCAGCAGAACGGCTTCAATGAGAGCTTCAACGGGCGCCTGCGTGACGAGCTGCTGAACGAGACGCTGTTTCGATCCCTGCCGCACGCGCGCGCGGTGCTCGAGGCCTGGCGGCGTGACTACAACGAACGGCGACCGCACTCGAAGCTCGGCTGGCTGACGCCGCAGGCCTACGCGCAAGCCCTTGCTGGAAACGCCGGGCGGCCTGCTGCGCTGGTTGACGGCTGCGCAGGCCGCCCTATTGCCAACCCAACCAATCTCTACCCAGATCAACCTCGGACTCTTGTTATGGCTGGATGAGAAACGGGGGTCACGTCACACTCGTTCATAGCGCCATCGAATCAGGACGCCTCACGTGTCGGGACTAATCGAAGAAATACAAAGGGACGCGAGCGACGATAGCGTCCCCGTCTCTCAGCTGTTGCGTCGGATCAAGATCGCAGCCTCCAAGCTAAGGCTTCCGCAACTTGAAGAGTGGGTTCAGCACGAGTTGAATGGATACCCCAACGATGCGCCTCTACCCGAATACAGGGCGATTGGCGGCGTCCCGTTGGCTCATAGTGTGTTTCACGGATGGCGATTGCTAGCTCTTGGCCCAGATGAGCAAATGAACAAGATTGCATCCTTCAACTTGTTCTACGCCAGCATTTCGGAAGCTGAATCCAGCGCCGCTAGCACAGGCCAGATCATACTGAGCTACCCGGAATGGCTAGAGCGGTCGATGGTCCAGAACCTCAATGGCGTCGACAAGGTCGGTCTGTCAGTGGACCAAGGCAAGTTCAGAGCTGTGGTCAACGGTGTTCGCAACAGGGCGCTTGATTGGGCTCTCGCGATGGAAGCCGCTGGCGTGACGGGCGATGGAATGAGCTTTACGAATGAAGAGAGTAGGACAGCACAGAACGTGACCAACAATTTCTATGGCGACAACGCGCGCATCAATCAGCATTCGACGGACAACAGCACGAACACCGTGGTGCACGGAAATTTGTTCGGTGATCTGAAGGCGCGCATCTGCGCAGAGGTGAGCGACCCGACTGCTCGTGAGCCGCTGCTAGCAGCAGTGGAGGATATGGAAGCCCAGCAGGGCAAATCGGGGTTTGTGTCGGCCTACAGCAAGTTCATTGAGACTGCCGCAAACCACATGCAGATCGTTCAGCCATTCTTGGGGCCGCTCACAAATCTTTTAGCGGGTTAGTCAACTACGCGCGGCTCGGGACGACGTTGGCTCCCGCTGCCTTCATGGCGGCAACCCTCGCCTGAGCCTCGATCCAGTCACCGATCTTCTGCACCTCGGGCTGGAGCCATTCGAGGCGGGCGAGGTCGAGATAATTGCGGGCGGTGACGTCCTCCTGCGCAGGTTTGTGGCCGGTAAGGAGATCAGTCCTGAACTTCTCGATCAGGCACTCGCGCATGGCGATGTTCGTGAAGGTGCGGCGGAGGTCGTGCAGGCTCAGATGCTTGCCCGCCACCGCGCTGACCAGTTCCATCGGCGCACGCGCCTCGGTCACGTGGCCCGTCTTGCTCCAGGACGGGAAGACGTAAGGGTTGTCCTTCAACCGTGGTCGCCCCTTCAGCACCGCTACGGCCTGCGACGACAGCGGAAGCCATAAAGGGTCGCCCCGCTTACGCTCGTCCAGATGCCACCAGCAGTTTGAGGGGTCGTCATCGTCGATATTGACGCGATCCCACGTGAGGGTGGCTCCTTCATCCCGACGCGCCCCCGTCAGCAGCAGGAACAGGGTCAAGTCGATGCTGGCTAGGGCGTGGTGGTCTTTGGCGTCGGACCGGGCATTATTCAGCGCGTTCCAGACCTCTCCGATCCTCCGACGGTCGATGTAGCGGTCGGTACGCGACCCAAGAGGCGCCCAATGATCCTTGAGCACCTCGACCGGGTTCCGCTGGATCAGCGGCGTTCCGTCGCCGCGCCGGTACTGGCGACCTGCGAAGTTGAGCAGAATGCGCAACGTGACCATCGCGGCGTTGGCGCTGGCAGGAGCGGCTTTCTTCCCATCCAGTCCACCCTCCACAAGCGCCCGGTGGCGCTTGCGCACGTCGTCCTCGGTGATCTGGACGATGGGCTTGTCCTTCCAGGCCGCGAACACCTTGTCTACGTGCCGCTTGTACTCGGTCCTCGTGCTCGCCTTTAGCCTGCCTGGCCGGGAGACATAGGCCTCGCATACCTCCCCCAGCGTCACGCTCATCGCCTCGTCGGCCTTCTTGACGTCCCGAGGGTCGATGCCCTCTCGCATCCCCTGCAGGATGCTCTGGGCCCGTTTCCGGGCTTTGTCCTCGGGGTACAGCCCGTATCGGCCGATCGTCACGATGACCGATTTACCGCGCACGCGCCCCTGGGCGATGAAGCTCCGCACGCCCCCGGCAGTGACCCGCAAGCCGTAGCCCGCGACCTTGTCATCCCAGTGCATGGCAAAGCCCTTCTCGGGCGGTTTCACCTCATCGATGTAGGTCTTGGTTAGCTTCACCATTCCGGTCCCTCGCACCCAAAAGCTAGCACAATGCTAGCAAGTTGCGGGCAGCATGGACAAAGAACGTCAAATTTACAACGGCTCAACTATCTGATTTTAAATAGCTTCTTAAGCTAGAACAAACTGAGACAAGCTAACGGGGAGGGCGCTTGCCAAACTTTTAATCAGAGGGTCCTCGGTTCGAGCCCGAGGGGGCGTACCATCTCCCTTCTCTCCAAATGGAAAATCGCCGCCTAGGGCTTATGCTCGTCCTGATGTTTGTCGCGCAGGCTGTCCTCGAGACGCGTTAGCTTTTTGTCCAGCAAGGTGACGTGGCGGGGTTTGACGCCGCGCCGGTGAAGCAAGCCGCTGATCTGCCAGGCCAGAATCGCGAAGACGGCCAGAACCGCGACGGCGATGATGAAATCCATGGGGGTCAGGGCGAAGCCCGCATTGTCGTTGATGCTCATGACTGGAGCCTAACCTCCCGGTCGTGGCGTACAAGCATACGGCTTGGCTTGGGCGGCGGGCTCGTGATCTAAGGGGGCATGCGTTCTCTTGCTCTTTCCGTCGTCGCCGCGTCCTTGATCCTGGCTGGCTGCAACGCTGGCGCCTCGGCGCGCGGCGGGGCCGAACAGGTGGGGGCCGGGTTGGGCGATGCGGTGACGGCGCCGCTGGACGACCTGAATCTGCGTCGCCAGATGATCCCGACGATCCTGCTGCAGGCCGAGAGCAATCCCTATGACCTGCGCAACCTGAATCACTGCCGCACCATCGCCGCCGAGATCGCACGTCTGGACGAGGCCCTGGGGCCGGACACGGACGCGCCGCCGTCGCAGGACGGCTCCTATATGAGCGAGCGGGCGGCGGATGCGGCGGCGGGGGCCACGCTGGACGCCGTGCGCGGGGCCGTGACTGACTTCATTCCCGCCCGCAGCTGGGTGCGCCGCCTGAGCGGCGCCGAGGCGCACAGCAAGCATGTGCAGTCGGCCATCCAGGCGGGTCTGCGCCGCCGGTCCTTCCTGAAGGGCGTGGGGATGCAGCGCAACTGCGCCCCGCCGGCGGCCCCGGCGGGGTTCGTGCCGCGCCCGACCCGTGGTCAGACGCGCAACTAGGTCTTCAGGTGACGGGCGCGGAAGTCGCGCCGGAACTGCTCGAAGCGGCCTTCGCTGATGGCCTCGCGCATGGCGGCGGTCAGGGCCTGGAAGAAGGCGATGTTGTGCCAGCTCAGCAGGATCTTGCCGAGGATTTCATCGGCGCGGATCAGGTGATGCAGGTAAGCCTTTGAATAGTCTTGCGAGGCCGGGCAGGGCACGCCCATGTCCAGCGGGTCCTGATCTTCGGCGAAGCGGGCGTTCTTGATGTTGATCGGCCCGTCCCAGGTCCAGGCCTGACCGTGGCGCCCGGCGCGGGTGGGCAGGACGCAGTCGAACATGTCGACGCCGCGCCAGACCGCCTCGACCAGATCAATCGGCTTGCCGACGCCCATCAGATAGCGGGGGCGGTCCTTGGGCAGGAACTCGGGGGCGAAGTCCAGAACCTCGCACATGGCCTCATGGCCCTCGCCGACGGCCAGACCGCCGATGGCGTAGCCGTCGAAGCCGATCTCTTGCAGGCGTTCGGAGGATTCGCGGCGCAGGTTCTCATAGGTCGAGCCCTGCTGGATGCCGAACAGGGCCTGTGTGTCGCGGGCGCCGAAGGCGTTCTTGGAGCGCTGCGCCCAGCGGGCCGACAGCTCCATGCCCTGACGGGCGCGCTTTTCCTCGGCGGGCCAGGCGACGCATTCATCCAACTGCATGACGATGTCGGAGCCCAGGCGGTCGGCCTGAATCTGGATCGAGCGTTCCGGCGTCAGGACGTGTTTCGACCCGTCGATGTGGCTGGAGAAGGTCACGGCCTCCTCGGTCAGCTTGGAAATGCCCGACAGGCTCATGACCTGGAAGCCGCCCGAGTCGGTCAGGATCGGCTTGTCCCAACGCATGAAGTTGTGCAGCCCGCCGAGGCGCTCCATCCGCTCCGGGCCGGGGCGCAGCATCAGGTGATAGGTGTTGCCCAGAAGGATGTCCGCGCCGGTCTGCTTGACCTGATCCACCGTCATCGCCTTGACTGTGGCGGCGGTGCCGACGGGCATGAAGGCTGGGGTGCGGATGTCGCCCCGCGTGGTCTTCAGCACCCCGGTGCGGGCGCGGCCTTCGGTGGCGGAAATTTCAAACGGGAAGGGCAACAGTTAACTCCGCTCATCCCCGCGGAGGCGGGGACCCAGGCTTTAGCCACGCCCATGCGGCTGGCTTGTGGCTCTCAAGCATATGGGGGTCCGCCCTGTCACCCCCGACATCGTCATCCCGGCCTTGAGCCGGGATCGCGGCAGGCGTCGCGTCTTGGGCGGTCCCGGATAATGGCTTCGCCATTTCCGGGATGACGAGCGAACTAGGGCTAACGCAGGCTTTCCAGCATTTCGGCGCGTTGCAGGTCCTTGGGCCGGCCGAACAGGCGGCAGGTCTCGATCTGCTCGGTGATCGAGGGCGTGAAGACGGTGAAGTCCTCCAGCGCGATCGGCACGCGGGTCGAGAAGGTCACCGGAACCCAGTCGCCGCCCGCGCGGACGTCCATGTTGGCCATGACGTCCAGCGGAACCGGCGTGGTCAGGATCTGGCCGAAGACCTGCGAACGGAACAGGCCCTCGCCGGGATCGGGCGTGACCTGGCCGTGCAGGGCCTCGATCAGACGACGCGCGTCACGCGGACTGCACAGGATGTCGATGTCGGGCGCGCGCCAGTCCTGCAGCCCCCACAGCACCATGGCCGCCCCGCCGAAGATCCACCACGGGTCCTGCATCTCGCTCGCCGCCGAGGCGAGGATGTCCAGAGAGGCGGCGAAATCGTCGGGCAGGTCTTCGGTCATGCGTCCTTCCTGAACAGCAGGCTCCCGTCGCCATAGGAATAGAAACGATAGCCGCTGTCGATGGCGTGGGCGTAGGCGGCGCGCATGGTCTCCAGCCCGGCGAAGGCGCTGACCAGCATGAAGAGGGTCGATTTCGGCAGGTGGAAGTTGGTCATCAGCACGTCGCAGGCGCGGAAGCGGTAGCCGGGCGTGATGAAGATAGCCGTGTCGCCGTGGAAGGGCTGGACCACCCCGTCCTCGGTCGTGGCGCTTTCCAGCAGGCGAAGCGAGGTGGTGCCGACGCAGACGATGCGGCCGCCGGCGGCGCGGACGGCGTTCAGGGCGGCGGCGGTCTCGGGCGAGACCTCGCCCCACTCGGAGTGCATCTTGTGGTCGGCGGTGTCGTCGGCCTTGACCGGCAGGAAGGTGCCGGCGCCGACGTGCAGGGTCACGGCGTGGGTGCTGACGCCGCGCGCGGTTAGGGCCTCCAGCAGGGTGGGGGTGAAGTGCAGTCCCGCCGTGGGCGCGGCAACGGAGCCGTCGTAGGTCGCAAAGACCGTCTGATAGTCCTTCAGGTCGCGGTCGTCCTCGGGCCGCTTGGCCGCGATATAGGGGGGCAGGGGCATGACTCCGACGTCGCGGATGGCGTCGTCCAGCGCCGGCCCGGTCAGGTCGAAGCGCAGGGTGATCAGGCCGTCTTCGTCCTTGGCCTCGACGGTGGCGTCGAGGCGGCCCAGTTCGCAGGCGCCGTCGGCCTCGCGCCCGAAGCGCACCCGGTCTCCGGCTTTCAGCCGCTTGCCCGGCTTCATGAAGGCGGACCAGACATCGGGGGCGTCGCGGTGGTGCAAGGTGGCCTCGACCTCGACGGTCAGGGTCTCGCCTTCCGGTCCGATCCGCTGGCGCACGCCCGAGAGGCGGGCCGGGATCACCCGCGTATCATTGAACACCAGGGCGTCGCCCGGTTGCAGGAAGTCTGGCAGGTCGCGGACGATCCGGTCGTCCAGCGCGCCGTCCTTGACCAGCAGCAGGCGCGCGGAATCGCGCGGCTCGGCGGGGCGCAGCGCGATGCAGTCATCGGGCAGGTCGAAGTCGAAATCGGATGTCAGCATGAGGACGGGCAAAGGCCATGCCCGCGCCGCCGGGTCAAGGCGCACGGCGGTTGGCCCCGCCGCACGAAGCGACTATCTGACCTGCAGTTCGCATGAGGAAGACGACATGGCTGATCGCTATCTGGACGACCTGAGCGTTGGCGAGAGCTGGACGGGCGAGCCCTTCACCATCACCGAGGCCGAAATCATCGCCTTCGCGCAGCAGTTCGACCCTCAGCCCATGCACGTGGACAAGGCGGCGGCCGAGGCGGGACGCTTCGGCGGTCTGATCGCCAGCGGCTGGCACGTCTGCTCGCGTGTGATGCGCCAGTTCGTGGACGAGGCCTATTTCGGGCAGACGCCGCTGCTGGGCATGAACGTCGACGCCCTGTGGTGGGTGCGGCCTGTGCGGCCGGGCGACACCCTGACCGTCCGCCGCGAGATTATGGAAATCCGCCCTTCCAAGAGCCAGCCCGATCGCGGCGTGGTCCGCACCAAGACCTGGGTGACCAATCAGGACGGCGACCTGGCCATGAGTTTCGAGAACCAGATGCAGTTGCCACGGAACGCCGCGGCAAGGCTCTGATCCGCCCGCTGCGGTTGACCGCGGGCGTTCAAGGCTGCAAAGCCCGTGGATGCTTCAGAACCTTGAAACCCTGTCCCGTGAGGCCCGTTCGTGGCCGTTTGAGCAAGCGCGCAACCTGCTGGCCCACGTGCTCAAAAAACGGCTTTCGGATGCGGAGCGCGATGCGGCGAAACTGCTGATCGACGCGGGCAAGACGGACGAGGCTCTGGCGACCTTCGAGGCCCTGAACCGGCCGGTGATCCTGGAGACGGGTTACGGTCCGTCGGGCCTGCCGCACATGGGCACCTTTGGCGAAGTCGCCCGCACGACCATGGTGCGTAACGCGTTCCGCGCCCTGACCGGCGACCACTGGCGCACGCGTCTGATCGCCTTCAGCGACGACATGGACGGCCTGCGCAAGGTGCCGGAAGGCGTGCCCAACCCGGAGATGCTGCGCGAGGACCTGCACCTGCCGCTGACCAAGGTGCGCGACCCGTTCGGCACGCATGACAGCTTTGGCGCGCACAACAACGCCCGTCTGCGCGCCTTCCTCGACAGCTTCGGCTTCGACTACGAGTTCATGTCCTCGACCGAGACCTATCGGTCGGGCCGGTTCGACGCGACCCTGCTGACCCTGTTGGAACGCTTCGACAAGGTCATGGGCATCATGCTGCCGACCCTGGGCGAAGAGCGCCGCGCCACCTATTCGCCCTTCCTGCCGATCAGCCCGATCACCGGCCATGTGCTGCAGGTGCCGACGCTGGAGCGCAACGTCGAGCGCGGCACCATCGTGTTTGACGACCCTGCGGGCGGGCGCACCGAGGTTCCCGTCACCGGCGGCCATGTGAAGCTGCAGTGGAAGCCCGACTGGGCCATGCGCTGGACCGCGCTGGACGTCGACTACGAGATGTCGGGCAAGGACCTGATCGAGAGCGTGCGCGAGAGCGGCAAGATCTGTCGCGCCCTGGGCGGCACGGCGCCGGAAGGCTTCAACTACGAGCTCTTCCTCGACGTCGAAGGCAAGAAGATCTCCAAGTCGAAGGGCAACGGCCTGACGATGGACGAGTGGCTGCGCTACGGCACGCCCGAGAGCTTGAGCTGGTACATGTTCCAGTCGCCGAAGTCGGCCAAGAGCCTGCACTTCAACGTCATCCCGCGCGCGACGGACGACTATCTGTCCTTCATCGAGCAGTACAAGACGCAGGAACCGGCCAAGCAGATCGACAACGCGGTCTGGCACATCCACTCGGGCCAGCCGCCTGAGAGCGCCTCGCCGGTGTCCTTCGCCCTGCTGCTGAACCTGGTGGGGGTGGCCAACGCCTCCAGCAAGGACCAGTTGTGGGCCTATTTCGCCAAATACCTGCCGGACGCCACGCCGACGAGCGAGCCCGTGCTGGACCGGCTGATGGGCTATGCGCTGAACTACTACGAGGACTTCGTGAAGCCCTCGAAGACCTATCGTCTGCCCGACGACAAGGAGAAGGCGGCGCTGCTGGACCTGGCGGAGCGTCTGAAGGCCCTGCCGGCCGACACGACCGACGGTGAGGTCATCCAGGGCGAGGTCTACGCCGTGGGCAAGGCGCATGAGTTCGAGCCGCTGCGGGCCTGGTTCCAGGCGCTCTACGAGGTGCTGCTGGGCGCCTCGCAGGGGCCGCGCTTCGGGTCGTTCGCGGCCATCTATGGTCTGCCCCAGACCATCGCCCTGATCGAAGCGGGCGCGAACGGCGAACTGGCCGCCTAAGCAGCGTCATCCCGGCCGTAGCGCTCGCGCAGCGAGGGCGGAGAGCCGGGACCGCCCAAGACGCTGAGGGCGGCGCTTCCTGCGGTCCCGGATAACGGCTGCGCCGTTTCCGGGATGACGGGGTGAATGGGCCTCAAGTAGCCCGAAGGGCGGTAGGCCTACAGGAATGTGCGGTAGGTCCCTCATAAAGATGAACCGAAAATAACGGCGCGACGGGGGGAGCCTTCAGCTTCGCCGGGGCATTGTCTCCCCACGACACTCGATGACAGGAGAGAGACATGTCGAAGTTCTTCAAGGCGGGTCTGGCCGCCACCGCTATGTTCGCCGCTCTGGGTTCGGCCGCCGTGCCGATGACCGCCAGCGCCATGCCGCAAGCCAATGGCGTCACCAACTGTGACGCGCCGGGCGGCCGTCAGCGCGCCGGCGCCGCCATCGGCGCCGTGCTGGGCGGCCTGGCCGGCAGCCAGGTGTCCAAGAACGAGCGCGCCCTCGGCGCCGTGGTCGGCGCGGGCGCCGGCGCCGCCGCCGGTTCCTATATCGGCTGCAACCAGCAGCGCGCGCGTTCGGCCAATCAGGCGGCCGCCAACTCGTACCGCGCCACCTCGAACCTGCGCATCCGCACGGGTCCGGGCACCAACTATCGCCAAACCGGCAGCCTGTCGGCCGGCCAGCCCTTCACGGCTGTCGGTTCGCAAGGCGAGTGGGTTCAGATCGCCGGCGGCGGCTGGGTGAACGCCCACCACGTCGCGCCGAACTAGGCGACTGACAGTCTGAATGGAGAGAGCCGTCCCGATGGGGCGGCTCTTTTCTTTTTTGTGCGCTATCGGCCGTTCGGCCTGCTTGAGCGGCTTTCTTGGTGCGCTACCGGCTAGCGGCTTGCTTGAGCGCAGCGGCTACTGGCTGACCCAGAGGATGCGGGCCATCCACAGAATGTCGCGACGGGGCAGGGCGCGGGGCGGATAGGCGGGGTTGATCGAGGTCAGGGTGACCTCGCGCGCGTTCATGGCCGCGATCTCCTTGGCCAGGGTCTCGCCCGAGGCGGTGCGCACCGCCACGCGGTCGCCGCGCCGCACGTCAGACGCTTCCAGGTCCACGATCACCCGGTCGCCCGGGCGATAGAGGGGCGTCATGGAATCGCCGTCGATGGTGAGGCTGATCAGGCTGTCCTTGCGGGTCGGCAGGTCGGTCTGGTCCCAGCCCTCGGCCAGAGGCAGGCCGGCGTCGTCGAAGAAGCCGTCGGCCCCCGCGCGGGCCAGGCCCAGCAGGGGGATGGAGCGGTCTTCAGCGGGTGCATCGTCGGCCAGGGCGGCGAAGGCGCCGAGGGAGATTCCGGTCGCCTCCAGCACGCGGGTCAGGCTTTCGGTCGAGGGCCAGCGCGGACGCGGCGGCTCGCCGGGGCCGAAGCGCTTGGAGGGATTGAAGCTGGTGGCGTCCAGGCCCGCGCGGCGCGCCAGACCCGATGGAGACGTGCCTTCGCGACGGGCCAGGGCGTCCAGGGCCTTCCAGAGCTTGGCGTGGGAGAGGGGCATGGCCCCTGAAGCCTATCGCAAGGCGATAGGAATATCCACCTAGTCGGCGTCGGCCCCGATGGCGCGGCGCTCCTGCCAGGCCCAGAAGGTGCCAATGGCGATCGCCAGCATGATGCCATAGCCGGTCATGTTGACCACGGTATAGAAGGCCGAGATCGGCGTGCGCAGGTTCAGCATGACCATGACGTGGCTGGTGACGACCAGCAGTTGAAGCGCGCAGGCCCAGACCGGCCAGGATCGCGGCGCCTTCCAGACCATGGCGATGAAGACCAGCAGCATGGCCACGTCGATGGCGAACATGGCCCATTGAACACCGAACAGGCCAGCGTTGCTCTGGACCATGAGTGAGGCGAACCAGCCAAAGAGAAAGGTGCCGGCGCCGATCTTCTCGGGCTGTCCTCCCTTGATGAAGGCGAACAGACCAACCGCCACCACAAAGGCGGCGCCGACCAAAGCTGGCCACGTCTCAAACATGAAGCGCCCCCACCGTCATGATGACAATGGGGGCGAACATAATACAAAGTCGCTAGGAACCGGAGAGCCGATCCCCAAGGTTACGGGAATTTCACGCGACGCGCAGGTGGTCGTTCTTGCGCGTCATCGGACGGTCGTCCCACTCTTCCGGCTTGTTGACCGGACCAACGGCGTAGGTGCCGTAGCCGAGGCGACGGTGATCCTTTTGCAGTTCGGCATGGCAGGCCACCACGGCGTCGCGGGCGGTGCTGAGCGCCACGATGGCTTCGACGGCCTTCGCTTGCGAACCAGCGGCGGACACCGGCGAAAGCGACAGAGCGGCGCGAGCGCCGATCATGGCCTGAACCAGGGTGGTGGCGTGGGTGATGGCGTCATCCACCGCTTTTTCGGTGGCGTACAGTTCGCCGGCGACGCCAGCGATCACTTCAGTGCGGTCCATGACTTTACCCCTCAATAAAGAAATACCGTCATTTCTTAACGCGTATTAAGGGTGTTTGATAGAGGTTTATTTACCAAGGGTTACATTCAACCTTGAGTGTATACGAACTCTCTCAGGTTGAATCGTCGTCTCCGTCGAGCAGGAAGTGGGCGGTCAGGGCGGCGATGGGCTGGTCACGGCCTTGCTGCCAGGCTTCGACGGTGACGTGGGCGACGCGTCGGCCGGCCTTGTTGATTCGCGCCTGGGCGAAGACGTCCGTCGGACGACCCGAGCGCAGATAGGCCACGGTGACATTGATCGGGCGGGGCAAGCGCAGGCGGGGATAGCTGAGCGAGACCTGGGCTACGGCCGTCATTTCCAGCAGGGCGGCGGTCGATCCGCCGTGCAGGGCCGGCAGCATGGGGTTGCCGATCAGGCGGTCGGCGAAGGGCATGACGACCGTCAGTTCGTCGCCGTTCAGCTGAGTCTTCAGGCCGAGGAAGCGGGCGTAGGGCAGGCTGTCGAGCAGGGGGGCGGTCATGCGGCGTCTCCGGCGCCGGGCTTGACGCGCAGGTTGGCGCCGGCGCGGTGGTCGCCCTCGGCGCTGATGACATAGGCGGATTGGGCGGCGGCGACGGGATCGGCGGGGTCGTCCTCGAAGGCCCAGGCGCGGACGAAGCCGATGCTGCGCGTCAGGCGATAGCAGCGCGCCTCGGCGATCAGATCCCGACCGGGGATGGCGGCGCGCATGTAGTCGACGCGGAGGTCCAGTGTGGCGATCGGCTGATAGGTCTTCAGTCCGACCCAGACCGCCAGCCCCCCGACGTGATCCAGCAGGGTCGTGACCAGCCCGCCGGCCAGGACGCCGGTCTCGGGATCGCCGACCAGATCGTCGCGATAGGGAACCCTGAGGCGAACCCGGTCGCCGTCGAGCCCCTCATACTGAAACCCCAGGGCGTGGGTGTGCGCCGCACCCGAGGCGAGTTGCGGCAGCAGGGTGGTCAGGAACTGATCCGTCATCAAGACGTCCTTTGGCTAAGGGCCGTCTGCGGTCGCTCAGATCGCCGCAGCGCCCGCCTTTGGTGGCGCGCGCCGTGAGGGCTGTCCATAGCGCAAAGGCCGCCTCGACCAGTCGGGCGGCGTGACGCGTCGAAGCTGACGTCGGGTCAGGCGGCGGGGCGTTTGCGCGTGTCAGGCGCCGGGGCGGCGACCGCGGCCGGGGCCGCGAGAGCCGCGTTCATGGCCATGCGCAGACGTTCCGGCTTGATCGGCTTCTCCACCACGGCGGCCATGCCGACGGCGAGATAGTGCTTGGCGTCGTCGGGGTCGGCGTTGGCGGTCAGGGCCACGATGGGAATGTTGCGGCTGTCGCCGGGCAGGGCGCGAATGGCCTGGGTCGCCTGAACCCCGTCCAGGCGCGGCATCTTGATGTCCATCAGGATCAGGTCGAACGGGCGGGCCTGCACGGCCTCCAGCGCTTCCTGACCGTCCTCGACGGTTTCGGAGGTGCAACCGAACATCTCGCACAGGGCCTGGGCCACGACGCGGTTGGTGGCGTTGTCGTCGGCGATCAGGACGTGGGGGCGGGCCTGCAGGTCCAGGTCGTCCAGGCTGGCGACATTGGACGGTTCATCGTGCTGGATGACGGCGCGCGGGGCCGACAGATCGAAAGCGAAGGTGGCGCCGCGTCCGACATTGTTTTCGGCCCAGATCCGACCGTTCATCTGCTCGACGACATGGCGGCAAATGGACAGGCCCAGGCCGCCGCCGTCGGGTCCGGCGACGTGGTCGAAAAGCTGGTCCAGACGGGTGGGGTCGATGCCGGGTCCGTCGTCGCGGACGCGGGCCTCCAGGCGGACCTGATCGCCGATGACCACGGCCTTCAGGCTGGCTTCGACCATGCCGTTGCGGGCGAATTTCAGGGCGTGGCCGATCAGGGTGTTGAAGACCTGGGTCAGGCGCGGGCCGTCGAGGACTCCGGCCAGTTCGGTGTCGCCCTCATAACCGACCATCAGGGTCACGCCGTCCTGGGTCGCGCGCGGCGTCCACAGGGTCTGGACCTGGTCCATCACGGCGCGCAGCGGGGTGGGCGCGGGCGCAAGCTCCAGTTCGCCGGCCTCGGCGCGCGCCAGGTCCAGGGCGTCCTGCAAGGTGTCGAGCAGGGTTTCGGAGGAATCGATGATGGTCTGGACGTGGGCCAGGGCCGCGTCGTTCAGCGGCTGGCGCAGCAGCAGTTCGCCGACCGCCAGGACGCCGTTCATCGGCGTGCGTAGTTCCTGACTCATCAGCCCCATGAATTGGCTCTTGGCGCGGGCGGCCGCGGCGGCCTGAACCTTGACGTCGCTCAGGGCGCGCACCTGATCGGCGAGGTCGCGGTTCTGCTGACGCTGGGTGTCGTTGACGGCGCGGAGCAGGGCTACCGCCGTGCCGACGCCGCGATAGGCGCCGTTGCGGGTGACAATGAAGCCGCGCAGCAGGGCGCCGGGGCCGCTCTTCAGGATGATGTCGGAGAAGGCGTCGATGCGGACGCCCGCTTCAACCACGGCCGGTTCTTCGTCCATGATGTGAACGACTTCACGGGCGCCGTACAGGCTCTGGCCCAGAGGCCCCGCCAGCTTCATCAGGAAGTCGCTGCGCTCGATCAGGCCGAGCGGTCGCTCGCCGTCGACGACGGGAATGACCAGGGTGTCCGGCTCGCGCTCAAAGCGCGCGAAGACCTCGGCCGCCATGGTGGTGGCGGTCACCGGCTCTACGCGCTCGGTCAGCACTTCGATCGTCGGCATACGGCCGGCACTCCAATTTCGGTTTTACATTTGATGAAAACGCTTTGCGAAAGCGTTAAAGCCGAACCGAATTTGCTCACTCTGACGAAAAGGGATGAGTGGTCGTGTTTTGCGGCGCGCCGCCGACTGGCGTATAGAGCGCTCTGATCCGATCTTTTCCCTGTTCCTCCCTGGATGCGCGCGGCCCTTGGCCGACCGCAGGTTCGTCATGAGCGTTACGCCGCAAGCCTCTGAAACCTCTGCTCTTGTCCTGTTTTCGGGCGGGCAGGACAGCGCCACCTGCCTGGCCTGGGCGCTGGAGCGGCATGAGCGGGTAGAGACCGTGGGCTTCGACTATGGCCAGCGTCACGCGGTCGAGATGTCGGCGCGTCAGACCGTGCGCGAGCAGATGGTGAACGTTCTGCCGCAATGGGCCGACCGGCTGGGGCCGGATCACGTGGTTGATCTGACCGGCTTCGGCGCCATCGGCGAGACGGCCATGACCACGGATCGCGCCATCGAGGCCGACGCGCGCGGCCTGCCCAACACCTTTGTGCCGGGACGCAACCTGATCTTTCTGGTGGCGGCGGCGGCGCTGGCGGATCGCCGGGGGCTGGACGTCCTGGTCGGCGGCATGTGCGAGACGGACTTCTCAGGCTATCCCGACTGCCGCAACGACACCATCCAGGCCATGAGTCAGGCCCTGACCCTGGGGCTGGCCAAGCCGTCGCCCATCGAGACGCCGCTGATGTTCCTGACCAAGGCCGAGACCTGGGCCCTGGCCGAGCGGATCGGCGGAGCGGCTCTGGTGGAGATGATCGTGGAGGCCAGCCACACCTGCTACCTGGGCGACCGGACCCATCGCCACGACTGGGGTTACGGCTGCGGAACCTGCCCGGCCTGCGAGCTGCGCGCGGCGGGCTATGGCGAATGGGCGGCGCGCGCGTGACCTATTCGGCCAAGGAGGTCTTTCTGACGGTGCAGGGCGAGGGCGGTCAGGCCGGGCGGCCCGCCGTCTTCCTGCGTTTCGCCGGCTGCAATCTGTGGAGCGGGCTGGAGCGGGACCGCGCCACCGCCGTCTGCAGCTTCTGCGACACGGACTTCGTCGGCGTGAACGGCGACGGGGGCGGCAAGTTCAGGACCGCCGACCTGATGGCCGACCATGTCGCCGGCATGTGGCGGGGTCGAGAGGGTGATCCGAAACTGGTGGTCTGCACCGGCGGCGAGCCGCTGATGCAGTTGGACGCGCCCCTGATCGAGGCCCTGCACGCGCGCGGGTTCGAGGTCGCCATCGAGAGCAACGGCACCCTGACCGCACCCGATGGCGTCGACTGGATCTGCATCAGTCCCAAGGCCGACGCGCCGGTGGTCCAGACCTCGGGTCAGGAGCTGAAGCTGGTCTTCCCTCAGCCGCTGGCCATGCCGGATCGGTTCGAGGGCCTCGATTTTGAGCGCTTCTGGCTCCAGCCCATGGACGGCCCCGACCAGGCCGCCAACACCGCCGCCGCCATCGAATACTGCCTGACCCATCCGCAATGGCGGCTGAGCGTCCAGACGCACAAGTATATCGGGGTAAGGTAGGGGGCTAGCGGATGCTTGTGTTGCTGAGATAGGCCAACTCTTCGACGAGCCAATCCGCTAGGTTGGTCCATGGGCCGCAACGTTCTGGAGCCTCGGGGCTCCTGTTGCCTCGGCCCGAGATGCGCCCTTCAGGGCTCATGAAGTAACCGACTTGGCCGCTGTCTCCGACATTTCGAGACGCGAACAGAGTGTCTTCGGGAGCCGCTTCGGCGTAACCCACGCGCCAAAATCGCCCACTGGCGATGTCCAACGGGGCGCGCCCGGAACGATCCAGCAGAGGAGGGTTTCGCGCCATTGAAGGAGGAACGCCGTAGAGCTTCAGGCCGAATAGGACGCAGCCATTCAAGTGGCGGAGGAGTTGCAGGATCGCGTCTGACAATTCGAAGCCATGAAGCGCCTGATAAGCGGCCAGGGCATCGGCCGGCAGCGGCGAAAAAAGAACAATGTCGTATGCGTGTGTGCCCAGGTCGGGGCGCGGCCCGGCCAGGAGCGGGCCGTTGCCTTTACCTTCAATCCAAGCCCCCGAGGCTCCTGCAGCAAGCATCACTTTTTTTAGCGGGCCAAAAAGCTCCGGAAGCGCGTTTAGGCGCTCTTCTAGAGACTCAGCACTTAACTGCGATCTCTCCCAATCCATTTGCGCCCCTGTTCGCCTGCGCGTCCAACTTAGCGATAAGTAGGGAACGTTGCTATCGGGGCGAATGCAGACCTAGGCCGCCAGCGTCGCGCCATCCGCTAGATACGGCCCCACCGCCGCCATCGCGCGCGCGACGTATTCCGCCTTCTCGCCCACGGGGGCGACGTAGTGGATGGCGTCTTCGGCGTCTTGAACCGTGGCCAGGCGGGCGATCATCCAGGCGGCGAGGTATTGGGAGGCGAGGCAACCGCCGGCCGTGGCGACATTGCCGTGGGCGACGAAGGGGGCGTCCACGACATTGACGCCGGCCTCGATGACCCAGGGCTTGGTGGTCAGGTCTGTGCAGGCGGGCAGGTTGCCGATCAGGCCCAGCTTGGCCAGCAGCAATGTGCCTGAACACTGGGCGCCGATCAGCTGGCGCGACGGGTCCAGTTTCAGGCGCGACAGGAAGGCGGGGTCGGCGGCGTAGTCGCGGGTCTTGATCCCGCTGCCGATCAGGACGGCGTCGGCCTCGGCCAGGAATTCCAGCGGCTTCTGGCGCTGGATGGTGACGCCGGCCATCGAAGTAACTTCGGGCGTGGGGCAGGTGATGTGCGCCGCCCAGCCCTGCGATTTCATCCGGTTCAGGATGCCCGCGGCGATGAAGCTGTCCAGCTCGTTGAAGCCGTCGAGGGTCAGGATGGCGATCTGCATGGCGGGCTCGTCAGGGGAGGAAGGCGCACCCTGGACGAGAATGGCGCAGTTCGACAGGGCCGGTTGGCGCGTGAGCGGCCTTAGCCGTCCTTGCTAGCAGTCCTTGCCCTGGCGCTGGCGTTGCTCGCAGCGGCGCTGTTCGCGTTCGTGTTCACGCTGTTCACGCTCGCGCTTGGCCTTGGTTTCCTCGTCCGAGGTGGTGACGGCGTCGAAGCCGGCCCCGACGACCGCACCCGTCGCCTTGGCCGTGCCGCCGACGACGGCTGCGCCGGCGCCGACCACGGCCCCGACGACGCACCCCTGCAGCAACAGCGAGCCGCCGACGACGGCCAGAAGGGCGGTCGCCCGCGTGAAGGACTTGGTCATGATAATCTCCCGAGGCGCCCATTCTGTGCGACGGAAGTGAACAGAGGCTGACGGCGGGATCATGACCCGCATCCTTCTGCCGTCATCCCGGGGCCGCGAAGCGGAACCCGGGACCCAGGTGGTGGAGGCTGAGGGGCGACAAGAGCCGACGTCTGGATCCCGGATAACGGCTTGCGCCGTTTCCGGGATGACGGAGAGGGTTACAAACTGTCGACCATGACCAGTTCAGCGTCTTCGCTGGCCGTGATGGTGATGACGGCCTCGTCAACGATGCCGGCGCCGTCGCGGGCGTTCAGAGCGGTGCCGTTGACGTCCACGCGACCGACGGCGGGGACCAGATAGGCGCGGCGACCGGCGGCCAGGTCATAGGTCAGGCTCTCGCCCGCCTTCAGCGTCGCGGCCAGAACCTTGGCGTCGGCGTTGATCGTCAGGGCCTCGTCCGCCGGATCGCCCGAGGCGACGACGGTGAAGCGGCCCGAGCGGTCGCTCTTGGGGAAGTCGCGCTGGCCCCAGGACGGCGGAGCGCCCGGCTTGTCCGTCTCGATCCAGATCTGGAACAGGGTGGTCGTCTCGTTCTCGAGGTTGAACTCGGAGTGACGCACGCCCGTGCCGGCGCTCATCACCTGAACGTCGCCCGCGCCGGTGCGGCCCTTGTTGCCCATCGAGTCCTCGTGGGTGACGGCGCCGGCGCGGACATAGGTGATGATCTCCATGTCGGCGTGGGGGTGGGGAGGGAAGCCCGAGCGGGCGCCGATCTCGTCGTCGTTCCAGACGCGCAGACGGCCCCAGCCCATGCGCTTGGGATCGTAATAGTTGGCGAACGAGAAGTGGTGCCTGGCGTTCAGCCAGCCGTGGTTGGCGCCGCCGAGGGTGTTGAAAGGTCTGACGTCGATCATGGTGCGGTCTCCCTGTGGCTGCAGCCTATGCCGCGCCGTTCGAGACCTATATAGGTAACAATGACTGTTGCGAAAAGGGGTGTTGTTTCACGCCGTCATTCCGGGGCGCTCGCAGAGCGAACCCGGAACCCAGGCGGTCTGTATGGGCAGGGCCGGGCGGGATTTGGCGTCTGGGTCCCGGATCGGCCTGTCGGCCGTCCGGGATGACGGCTGTGGGGCCTCACCCCACCTGCGCCCTATGCCGCAGCATGGCGTCGGCCAGGACGATGGCGGCCATGGCCTCGACCACAGGGACGCCGCGCAGGGCGACGCAGGGGTCGTGGCGGCCCTTGGTGCGCAGATCGACTTCGGCGCCGTCACGGTTGATGGTCTGGCGCATGGTCAGGATGGAGGAGGTGGGCTTGAACGCCACCCGCGCCGTCAGCGGCTGGCCGGTGGAGATGCCGCCCAGGACCCCGCCCGCCTTGTTCGACAGGAAGACCGGCAGGCCGTCGTCGCCCAGGCGCATTTCGTCGGCGTTGTCCTCGCCCGACAGTTCGGCGGCGCCGAAGCCCGCACCGATCTCGACGCCCTTGACGGCGTTGATGGACATGAGGCCCGAGGCCAGTTCGGCGTCCAGCTTGGCGTAGAGCGGCGCGCCCCAGCCGGCGGGAACGCCTGTGACCTCCAGCGCCACGACGGCGCCGATGGAGGAGCCGGCCTTGCGGACGCCGTCCAGATAGGTCTCCCACGCAGGGACGACCTCGGCCGAGGCGGCGAACAGGGCGTTGTCATAGACGGCGTCGAAGTCGATCGCGTCGTCAGGGATGCGGTGGGGGCCGATCTGGACCACGCCGGCGCGGATGCGGATGTTTTCGCCCAGGACCTTGCGGGCCACGGCGCCCGCGGCGACGCGGCTTGCCGTTTCGCGGGCGGACGAACGCCCGCCGCCGCGGTGGTCGCGCACGCCGTACTTGGCCTGATAGGCGTAGTCGGCGTGGCCGGGGCGGAAGGCGCGGGCGATCTCGCCGTAATCCTTGGAGCGCTGGTCGGTGTTCTCGATCATCAGACTGATGGGCGTGCCAGTGGTGACCGGGCCGTTTCCGTCGTCGAAGACGCCGGACAGGATGCGGACCTGATCGGCCTCCTGCCGCTGGGTGACGAAGCGGCTGCCGCCGGGCTTCCTCAGGTCGAGCAGGGGCTGGATGTCGGCCTCGGTCAGCGGGATCAGCGGCGGGCAGCCGTCGACGACGCAGCCGATGGCCGGGCCGTGGCTTTCGCCCCAGGTGGTGACGCGGAACAGATGACCGAAGGTATTGTGCGACATGGCTTACCGCTTAAGCCGCGATGCGCTCCGGCGTCCAGACCCGCGTGAAGCGAAGCAGCAGGTCTTCTGCGGCCGAGGGCAGGTCGGCCGAGGCCTCCAGCTTGACGAACAGGTCGCCGGCGGGGCGCTTGCCACGCGCGGGCAGGCCGAGGCCCTTGAGGCGCAGACGCACCGGTTCGACCATGTCGGGCACCAGCCAGGACGAGCGCAGACCGGCGTGGGTCATGATCTCGATACGGCCGCCGTCGTCCATCATCCGCTGCGGCACGGCCCAGGTCATGAACAGATCGCCGCCCAGAACCGACAGGCCGTCGGCGGGGCGGATCAGGACGGGCAACAGCAGGTCGGCCCCGTCGCCGCCGCCGCGCTTCAGCCGGATTTTATCGCCGGTGCGAACGCCGGGCGGAGCGTGGACCAGCAGGGTGCGAGCGCCAACCACCACGCGAACGCAACCGCCGCTGATTGCCTGCATGGGCGTCAGGGTCAGAAGCGGCGCGGGGGCGGGCGGCTGAACGAAAGGTCTTGCGTTCGTGGGCGCGGGCAGGGCCAGGGTCTGGGCCTGCAACAGGCGATAGGCGGCGATGACGCGGCGGAACGTCTCGGCGTCGCCGCCGGGCGCGTCGGGGCGCGCGGCCTTGACCGCCACGCGGAAGGCCGCGACCAGGCCCTCGGCGCCGACCGGGCCGGTCAGGCCCAGAAGCGACCGGGCGTTTTCAAGAGTGAGGGTGTCCGTGCGCATGAGGTTAGCCTCGGGCCAATATGGTCAAGGCCGGGTTAACCCTGTCGACGGAAAGGAAAATTTCAGCTTATGGTGAAGCTTGCCGTTGAGCCCTAGTCCACAGCTGATGACGTAGGGGAAATGCGGGTGTAGAGAATCAGCCATGACCCAGCCCTTGATCCCGCCCAGCCCGTCTGCCCAGGACTATGCCGCGCAACTGGCGGCCAATGCGGATGAGACCATGTTCGAGCGTTCGGAGCCTTTCGGCCTGTTCGCCGAGTGGCTGGAGGCGGCCAAGGCGGCCGAGCCGAACGACGCCAACGCCATGACTCTGGCGACGCTGGACGCCGAGGGGATGCCGGACGCGCGCATTGTCCTGCTGAAGGATGTGGATGCGCGCGGCTTCACCTTCTTCTCCAATCAGGAGAGCGCCAAGGGCGAGCAGCTTTGGGCCCATCCGGCGGCGGCCCTGGTCTTTCACTGGAAGAGCCTGCGCCGTCAGGTTCGGGTGCGCGGCGTGGTCGAACCCGTCAGTTCCGCCGAGGCGGACGCCTATTTCGCCAGCCGGGCGCGCGAAAGCCGTATCGGCGCCTGGGCCTCGGACCAGTCGCGACCGCTGGACAGCCGCGCCGTGCTGGAGGCGCGCGTGGCCGAGCAGGCGGCGGGTTTCGACGGGCAGGACGTGCCGCGCCCCGATCACTGGAGCGGCTGGCGGGTCGTGCCGCAACAGATCGAGTTCTGGCGCGATCGCGCCTTCCGGCTGCATGATCGTTTGCGTTTTGACCGCGACGGCGACGCCTGGCTGCGGACGCGCCTCTGGCCCTAGGCGGGGACGCTAGACCGCGTAGCGGGCCAGGAAGGTTTCGACCGCATCCTCGGCGATGGCGCGGGGCGTCCGTTCGGCTACGACGTCGTCGCCGGTCACCAGGGGGACGAAGAAGACCGGGTGCTCGATCATGCCCATCAACTGGCCGGCGGCCCAGGAGGGCTTGTCCACCTTCATCTGTCCGGCGGCCGTCATCTCGACCAGCATGCCGATCAGGATGGCGCCGAAATCGGAACGGCCGCGTTCGAAGAAGCGCATGGCGATCGCCTCGAATCGAGGCCGCTCGGCCAGGACCAACCGAAAGACCGATCGGACGAAGCTGTTGCTCATGAATTCGGCATAGCCGCCGATGAATTCGTTCAGGCGTTCGCGCGGCGTGCCCGACGTCGTGTGCACCGCCGCCATGTGACTGGCGAAGTCTTCGGAAGCATTGTCGATCACCGCTTCAAACAGGACGGCCTTGCTGTCGAAGAAGGCGTAAAGTGTCGCGGTCGAAACCCCCGCCTCTCGCGCGATAGGCTCCATGCGCGTGCCGGCATAACCCTCGTTGATGAAGTGTAATCGCGCCTGTCGCACAATGGCGGAGCGCCGAGGATCGTCGAGATCGTGGACCAGTGCGGTCATCAGTACATACCCGGAAAGAGTATGGATAACGTGCCTTTAAAATGCCTTGATTGCAACATGTAACATAGTTTTGCGAATGCAAATCAACTAGCGATGCCAAGTCGCTAGAAGCGGATGGGCCAGGACCGGCGCGGCCAGACGAACGACCGCCTGGGGATCTTCCAGCCGCACCGCCGCCGTGGCGTCGGCGACGATGAAGTCGGCGTGGGTGCGCGAGGGCTCGGTCCAGCGTTCGTGTCCGGGGCGAACGGTCAGCAGATACTGGTGGATGACGGATTCGGCGGTGCGCCCGCGCTCGGTCTGATCGCGCAGCAGGCGGCGGATGAAGCGGATGTCGGCCGGGGTGTCGACGAAGACCTTGAGGTCGAACAGGGCCGTCAGAGCGGGGGTGCATAGGACATGGGCGCCTTCGACCACCACCACTTCGGCCGCGGGGATGGGTTCGCCGCCCGGATCGCGGCCGTGGTGAATAAAGGAATAGAGGGGGGCCACGACCGGACGCCCGGCCTTCAACTGCGACAGGTGCTCGATCAGCAGGTCGTGATCGCGCGCGGCCACGTCGTCGAAGTCGTGGGTGTCAGCGTCGAAGCCCGGCACGCTGGCGGCATCCAGATAATAGGAGTCCTCGCGCATCAGCACGGCGACACCGGCGGGCAGGGAGGCGACCAGGGCCTCGGCCAGGGTGCTCTTGCCGGAGCCGGAGCCCCCGGTGATGGCGATGAGAATGGTCATGGGCGGTCTCCGGCTGTTCCGGCGGCTTTCTAGGCGGCCGAGGTGCGATTGACCATGTCGTAGAAGGGCGAAGCGCGAGGTTTCCGGGGCGTCGGAACCGACGGCGAATTCATGCAGGGCGCGGTGAAATGCCAGGGTCGAGACTGCGACCTTGTTTCCCTAACGGCACGTTGCTTATCGCCATTTACCTCGATAGCGTCTGGAAAAGCGCCACGTTTTAGAGGGTGCAAGACGAGGGAATGCGATGCTGGGTTTGATGCAGGACTGGCCGCTGACGGTCGACAAGATTCTCGATCACGCCAAGAATTGGCACCCGAACCGCGAGGTCGTGACTCGCTCCGTCGAGGGGCCGATCGAGCGCACCACCTATGGGGCCATTCATGGTCGCGCCAAGCGGGTGTCGAACGCGCTGAAGGCCTGGGGCGTGCATCCGGGCGACCGTGTCGCCACCCTGGCCTGGAACACCTCAGACCACATCGAGACCTGGTACGGCATCATGGGCATCGGCGCCGTGTGCCACACCCTGAATCCGCGCCTGTTCCCGGAACAACTGGTTTATATCATCAACCACGCGGGCGATCGGATCATCTTCGTCGATCTGACCTTCGTGCCTTTGCTGGACGCCATCCTGCCGCACTGCCCATCGGTCGAGCGCGTCGTGATCATGACCGATCCCGACCACATGCCGCAGACCAAGCTGCCGGTGATCGACTGCTATGAGACCGTGCTGGAGCAGTCGTCGGAAGACGTGGAATGGGGCGGCTTCGACGAACAGACGGCCTGCGGCCTGTGCTACACCTCGGGCACGACGGGAAACCCCAAGGGGGTGCTTTATTCGCACCGCTCGAACTTCATCCATACCCTGCTGGGTCTGCAGTCGACCGTCCTGGGCGCGACGCCCAAGGAAGTCATCCTGCCGGTGGTGCCCATGTTCCACGCCAACGCCTGGGGCATCGCCTTCGGCGGGCCTGCGGCGGGGTCCAAGCTGGTCATGCCCGGCGCCCGCATGGACGGCCCGGCTATCTATGAACTGCTGGAGACCGAGGGCGTCACCTTCTCGGCCGCCGTGCCGACCGTCTGGCAGGGGCTGCTGAACCACCTGCGCGAGAACAAGCTGAAGCTCTCGACCGTGACGCGCGTGCTGATCGGCGGCGCCGCCGTGCCGGAAAGCATGATCCGCGCCTTCAACGACGAGTTCGGCGTCGAGGTGTTGCAGGGCTGGGGCATGACCGAGACCTCGCCCATCGGCACTCTGTCCAATATGACGCCGGAACTGGCCGCCCTGCCGTTCGAGGAGCAGTTGAAATGGCGGGTCAAGCAGGGCACGCCGCCGCTGGGCGTCGAGCTGAAGCTGAAGAACTACGCCGGTCAGGAGATGCCGCACGACGGCTCGACCTATGGCCGACTGATGATCAAGGGCCCGACCATCGCCCGCGCCTACTTCCGCGACGAGGGCGGCGAGATCCTGGACAACGAGGGCTTCTTCGACACCGGCGATGTCTCGACCATTGACGATCACGGCTTCATGCAGATCACTGACCGGGCCAAGGACGTCATCAAGTCCGGCGGCGAATGGATCAGCTCCATCGAGATCGAGAACCTGGCGGTCGGCCATCCCAAGGTCGCCCTGGCCGCCGTCATCGGCGCGGCCCATCCGAAATGGGACGAGCGGCCGGTCCTGCTGATCAAGCTCAAGGACGGCGAGACCGAGAACAAGCAGGAACATCTGGACTTCCTGCAGGGCAAGATCGCCAAGTGGTGGATGCCCGACGATGTGGTCTTCATGGCCGATATTCCGCTGGGCGCCACGGGCAAGATCGACAAGAAGCTGCTGCGCGAGCAGATGAAGGATTATCGTCTGCCGACCGCAGGCTGATCTTTCAGGAGGGCCGCATGGCTGAACCGACCCGGACCCAGGCGCGCGCGGCGGAGATCCGTCTGCGCTGGCTGACCCTGGCGGCGTGCCTGGCGCCTCTGCTGGTGTTGATCGCGGTCTTTGGGACCCGGTTCGGCCTGTGGAGCGCGAGCTTCGGCCTGGAGATCCTGACGCTGAAGATCGCCCGCATCCTGGCCTTTGCGGGTCTGGCGGCGGCCCTGGTCGCGGTGCTGATCGCGTTCAAGGACATGCGGCGTCGCGGGCTCTATGCGGCTGTGTCGCTGGTGGTGGCGGGCGCGACCGTGGCCCTGTTTGCGGTTCAGGGACAGCGGTTCGCCGTTCCTGCCGCCAACGACGTCACGACCGACGCCGCCGAGGCGCCGGCTTTCTCGCGCGCGGTGCTGGCCATGCGCGGCGGGCAGGGGGAGGCAAGCGCGTCGGTCGCCTGTCCCGGTCTGGTCTCGGTGTCGCGTCAGGTCGCGCCGGAAACGGCGGCGGCGGCGCTGTCGGCGGCGGGCTTTACCGTGCGCGGCGCGGCGCCCTTCCGGGCGGACGGGGCCAAGGAGGGCTTCTGGTTCGGTGTGACCTATGACGCCGCCATCCGCATCCGTCCGGGCCGCACCGACGTCCGCGTGGCCCAGCGTGAAGGCGTCATGGTCGGCGACGAAGCTTGCCGCCTGGCCCGCGCGGTCATGACCGAATTGCAGTCCTAGTCGACCAGCCCGTAGCGCGCGGCCATCGTCGGTTCGGGATCGGCGGCGACGCGCCCTTCTCTCGCCAGCTTGATCAGATGCGACAGCACCGACAGGCTGGCCGCCGGCCATAGGCGCTGATCCACCGCGGCGTAGAGGGCCGGGACCATGTCCGCGATGGTCGCATCGCCCGCCGCCAGCCGGGCCAGGATCTGCGCCTCTCGTTCCAGCCGGTGATCGCGATAGGCCTTCAGGAAGGGCGCGACCTGGGTGATGGCCGGGCCGTGTGTCGGCCAGATGGTCGAGAAGCCGCGCGCCAGCACCCGCTCCAGACTGTCCATATAGGCCGCCATGTCGCCGTCGGGCGGGGCGACGACCGTGGTCGACCAGCCCATGACGTGATCGCCGCTGAACAGGGCGTTCTCGTCTCTCAGAACGAAGGCCATGTGGTTGGAGGCGTGACCCGGCGTGGCCAGAGCCTCGATCGTCCAGCCGTCGCCCTCGATCATCTCGCCCCCCGTCAAGACGATGTCTGGCGCGAAGTCGGCGTCGTCGTCCTCATCCAGGGCGGCTGAGGCGTGGGTGATCCGCGCCGGGGGGCGGGCGGCCAGGATCGGGGGCCCGCCGACCGCCTCGGCGATGGGGCGGGCCAGGGGGGCGTGGTCGCGGTGGGTGTGGGTCACCAGGATATGGCTGACGGTCCGGCCCTTCACCGCGCGCAGCAGGGCGTGCAGGTGGGCCTCGTCCTCGGGGCCGGGGTCGATCACCGCCACGCTGGCGCCCGGCATGTCGCGCCCGACGATATAGGTTCCGGTGCCGGTGAAGGTGAACGGCCCCGGATTATCGGCGATGACCCGCTGGATCAGCGGCGAGACCTGGTCACGATGGCCATAGGTGAAGTCGAACTGGCGGACATAGGGGATCACAGGCGGGCGTCCTTGGTGGGCGGTGCAGGCGGCGAGCGGCGGCGATCGGCGCGGCGCCGACCTTGCGTTCAACGCCTGTAACCTATTCGGGAGCCGTCGCCGTGATCCGAACCGCTGTTTTTCCTGTGCCAAATCGGGCTTGGGCCATGGTCGCCGTCCTGGCCTGTCTCGTGGCGGCGCAGGCAGCCGTGGCCTCCTGCACGCCGGAGCCAGCCACGCCCTATGCCGCCCGCGTCGCCGTCGTCCGTTAAAGCGGCAGACGGCTGAGGTCGTAGCCGGCCGCCGCCGCCTGGGCGCGCAGCGTGTCGGCGTCGGCCCCGCGTGCGCGTTCGGCCATGGCCCAGATCGCCGCCGAGCGCATGCCCGAGCGACAGAAGAGCAGGGTCGGGGTCTGATCCGCCAGGCATTCGCCGACGCGCGCCGTCGTGACCGGATCCGGCATGCCGCTGACCGGGGCCTCGACATAGTCCAGGCCCGCCGCCTCGGCCGCCGCCTGCATTTCGGCGCTGGTCGGCTGGCCGGGCTCTTCATGGTCGGGGCGGTTGTTGATCACTCTGCGGGCGCCGATCGCGCGGCAGGCCGAGGCCAGCTCCTCGGCGCGCACCTGTCCAGAGATCCAGACGCCGGGGGCGAGTTGTGCGGTGGTCATCATCATTGCCTTCTTACGCGCATGGCGGGGCTGCGTCCGACGGCCAGAAGATAACTGCCCATGGCGGCCCGGCGCACCCGCACGGGAGTTCCTTCCTTTACCCTGAAACTGACCGGCATGGCGTCAACCTGTTTCCAGACGGAGCCGTCGGCCAGATGGAGGGTCCAGCCATTGTTCTGGGTCGCGCTGACAAGAGTCGTTTCAATCGACTCGATCTGATCCTGCCTGTCGCCTGTGATGAAGTCGGGCAGTTGGGGGGCGGTGAAACCGAAGATGGCTCGTCGCGCTTCCTGAAGTCGTTGACGTTCCACCACCACCACTTCGCCCTGCCGCTCGGCTGTCTCGAGGGAGGCTGTAGCAGAGTCGAAACAGTTCAGGCGCGCGCCGGAATCGGCGATCGAGCGGCACTCCATGAGGCTCTGAAGGGCCGGTGCGCGGGGCTGGGAAAAATCTTGCGCTGACACTGCTGTCACGCTGAAAAAAGATACGGCAAAACAGAGGTATGCGGAACGAATTGCTCTCATTTGGTGACTTCCTCGCAGTAACGACTATTTCAGATTGAGCGGTTGAGCAAGTTTAACGCCTCTTGGCGCAGTCATACCGTGGCGATTTTGCGACATTGTCGTGCCCATCTGATTACTCCTCGCCGTTTTCAGCGGTGAAGTGGCGCGGGGCAGCGTATGAGTTCGGTCAATCTACGCTTCGCTCGAGTCGGCGGCGGCAGATTTAGGATGGGGAGCGGGAACAGGTGACTATCTCGACTGTGCCACCCCGCATTTGGAGGATTAAACCTTGAAGTTGATCGATAAGCGCGAGCGTTGGCTCGCGACGACGATGATCGCAGGCGCGGCTCTGGCCGGTTTCGCCATGCCGGCCATTGCACAAGAGCAAACCGGAGAAGCGACCCAGATCGACGAAATCGTCGTCACCGGTTCGCGCATCGCGCGTCAGGACTATCGTTCCAGCAGCCCGATCGTCACCGTTGACGCTCAGGACATCCAGGCGACCGGGTCGGTGACCATCGACAGCCTGATGAACGATCTGCCGCAGTTCACCCCGTCGATTTCGTCGACCTCGAACAACCCGTCGAACGGCGGTCAGGCCAACCTTGACCTGCGCAGCCTGACGCCCAAGCGGACCCTGGTTCTGGTGAACGGCCGTCGTCTGGTGCCGTCGAACAGCGATGGTTCGGCCGACGTCAACCTGATCCCGACCGCCCTGATCCGTAACGTTGAAACCATCTCGGGCGGCGCCTCGGCCGCCTATGGTTCGGACGCCATCGCCGGCGTGGCCAACTTCATCCTGAACGACCGCTTCGAAGGCGCTCAGATCGACGCCCAGTACGGTCAGACCGACCGCGACGACGGCACGACCCAGAGCTACACCTTGACGGTTGGCGGCAACTTCGCCGACGACAAGGGTAATGCGGTGATCTCGATCAACCGCTCGACCCGCGAGCTGATCTACAACTCGGCGCGTGAGTTCTCGGCTGTTTCGGGCGCCTCGGGCACCACCCCGCTGGGTTCGGCCGTCTTCGACAGCACCAACCTGCCTGACGCTGACGTCGTTCGCGCCTACTTCGGCGACACGACCCTGCCGCTGAACGGCGCCTTCGGCTTCAACAACGACGGCACCATCTTCAGCCACACGCGGACGCTTAACTTCAAGAGCCCGGGCGGCATCCAGTGGGACGGCTTCGTCACGCCGGGCGGCAACTACGCCTTCAACACCGGCGCGCTGAACTACCTGTCGCTGCCGATGGAGCGCTGGAACGTCTTCTCGAGCGCCCGTTACACGTTGAACGACAACGTCGAGTTCTATGGCGACGCCCTGTTCAACCAGTACACGGCCAGCCAAGAACTGGCGGCGACGCCGGCGGCTTCGACGACCGGTTTCCGCGCCCCGTCGACCAACCCGTTCATCCCGGCCGACCTGAAGGCCTTCCTGAACTCGCGTGCTAACCCGAACGCCTCGTTCCAGCTCAACAAGCGCTTCACCGACCTGGGCGGCCGTCACGCTGAGTACGATTACAGCGTCTATCAACTGACGGGCGGCATTCGCGGTCAGGTGCCGAAGAGCTCCTGGACCTACGACCTGTATGCCCAATACGGCCGCGTCAGCAACATCGAGACCCAGACCGGCAACGTGTCGCGTTCTTCGGTCCAGGAACTGCTGGATGCACCGGACGGCGGCGTCAGCATCTGTGAAGGCGGCTTCAACCCGTTCGGCGACAACGGCGTCTCGGCTGAGTGCCTGTCCTACATCGGCCGTACGTCGCGCACGATCACCACGGTCGAGCAAAGCGTTATTGAAGGCACCCTGCAAGGCAAGGCTTTCGACCTGCCGGCTGGTGAAGTTCGCGTCGCCCTGGGCGTCCAGTATCGCGAAAACACCTTCAGCTACGCTGCTGACCCGTCGCTGGCTCGCATGAACCCGCGTACGCCTCACCTCGACATCAACGGCAACCCCGACGGCGGCACCATCGGCGGCGTGGAAATCGCCGGCTTCAACGGCGCTGACTCGGTCAACGGCAGCGTCAACACCGTCGACCTGTTCGGTGAAGCGCTGATCCCGATTCTGTCGGATCTGCCCTTCATTCAGGCGCTCGATCTGACGCTCGGCTATCGCTACTCGGACTACAGCTCGGTTGGCGGCACGACGGCCTACCGCGCTGACCTGGACTGGACCATCGTGGACGGTCTGCGCGTTCGCGGCGGTTACAACCGCGCTGTGCGTGCGCCTTCGATCGGTGAACTGTTCTCGCCGGCGAACGTGAACTTCCCGGCGATCGGCGATGCCAGCGCCAACGCGCCGGGCGGCGACCCCTGCGATGTCAACGGCTTCTTCCGCAATGGTCCGGATGCGGCCAAGGTCAAGGCGCTCTGCCTGGCGCAGGGCATCTCGCCCGTCGTCATCGACACCTATGACTTCGCCAACGATCAGGTGAACGGCTTCTCGGGCGGCAACATCAACCTGGAAGAAGAAACCGCTGACTCCTTCTCGGTCGGTCTGGTTTACCAGTCGCAGTTCCAGTCGCCCTGGCTGTCGCGTCTGTCGGCATCGCTGGACTACTACAGCATCGAAATCGAAGACGTGATCTCGGAGATCTCGATCTCTGACGCCCTGAACGGCTGCTTCAACGGCACGGGTGAAAACCCGGACTATGATCCGAACAACTCCTACTGCCAGCTGTTCTCGCGCGACCCGGACAACGGCTCGATCATCGATGCGATCGAAAACCTGGACAACCTGGGCGTCCTGAAGACTTCGGGCGTCGACCTGCAAGTCGACTGGAGCATCGATCTGGTGGACGTCGGTGCGCCGGATTGGGGCACCCTGGGCGTCAACGCCGTGGTCGGCTGGCTGGCTGAACGCGAAGACAGCATCGTGGCCGGCGGCTCCTTCACGGACCGCAAGGGCACGATCTCGGACGATTTCGGCAACACCTTCCCGGAATGGAAGTCGCTGGTTTCGGTGAACTGGGCTCATGGTCCGTTCACGGCGACGGCGCGCTGGCGTCGGGTTGGCGAGATGACCGTCTATGGTTCGGACAACGTTCTGGAGCCGATCCACTACTTCGACCTGAGCGGAACCTGGGCGGTCAACGACACCGTGTCGCTGCGCGCGGGCGTCAACAACATCGCCGACCAGGAGCCGCGCACGTGGAACCCTGGCATTCAGGCGAACACCGACCCGTCGACCTATGACATCCTGGGTCGTCGTTATTTCGTCGGTCTGACCGCTCGCTTCTAAGCGACGTCAGATTGTCAGATTGGGGCGGCGGACTTTCGGGTCCGCCGCCCTTTTTCTATTCAACTCAGTGACAGGTGGCAGGTTGCGGCAAGCGTGGGCCAGCCGACGGCCCGTCTTGGTCAGAGGAGGATGCGCACGCGCGCGACCGCCAGCCGCCTGCGAAGGCTGCCTTGGCAAAGAGGCTGAGGTCGGGACGGCTCTGGCGCCGCCGCCTGACGGATCTCAGGCGGCGGTGTCGCGCGCGATCGCGCCGGGGTCGTAGTTGAGGATAGGGGCCAGCCAGCGTTCGGCGGTCTCGACGTCCCAACCCTTGCGGGCTGCGTAGTCCTCGATCTGATCGCGGTCGATCTTGCCGACGCCGAAATAGTGGCTGCCCGGATGGCCGAAATAGAGGCCGCTGACCGAGGCCGGCGGCGTCATGGCGTAGCTTTCGGTCAGGGCCATGCCCGCGTTGGCGCCGGCGTCCAGCAGACGGAACAGGGTGGCTTTTTCCGTGTGGTCGGGCTGGGCCGGATAGCCGGGAGCGGGGCGGATGCCCTGATACTTCTCTTCGATCAGGTCCTGGGTGGTCGTGACTTCGTCTGCGGCGTAGCCCCACAGCTCGGTCCGCACCTTCTTGTGCAGGGCCTCGGCGAAGGCTTCGGCCAGGCGGTCGGCCAGGGCCGTGGCCATGATCGAGGAATAGTCGTCGCCGGCGTCCTTGAAGCGCTTGGCGATTTCCAGTTCGCCATGACCCGCCGTGACCGCGAAGGCGCCGATGTAGTCAGAACTTTCCTCAGCGATGAAGTCGGACAGGGCCAGGTTGGGCTTGCCGTTCGACTTCTTGATCTGCTGACGCAGGGTGTGGAAGCGGGCGATTTCCTCGGCGCGGTCCTCGTCGGCATAGACGGCGATGTCGTCGCCCACGGCCTGAGCGGGCCAGAAGCCGACGACGCCCTTGGCCGTGAACCACTTCTCGTCGATGATCCGCTTCAGCATGGCCTGGGCGTCGCGGAACAGGTCCTTGGCCGCCTCGCCGACGATCTCGTCCTCCAGAATCAGCGGATAGCGGCCGATCAGCTCCCAGCTGGCGAAGAAGGGCGTCCAGTCGATGTGGTCGGCCAGATCGGCCAGATCCCAGGCGTCGAACGAACGCACGCCGAGGAAGGAGGGCTTGCCCGGCATGGTCGCGGCCGGATCGGGCTGGAAGCGGTTCTCACGCGCCTGCTGCAGCGTGGCGCGGGCCTTGACCTCCTGGCCGCGCGCGTACTGCTCGCGGATACGGATGTATTCGTCGCGGGTGGCGGCCTCGTTCTTGGCCTTTTCGGTGGGCGACAGCAGGCCCGAGACCACACCGACGGCGCGGCTGGCGTCGATGACATAGGTGGTCGAGCCCTTGCGATAGCCCGGCTCGATCTTGACCGCAGTATGGGTGCGGCTGGTCGTGGCCCCGCCGATCAGCAGGGGAATGTCGAAGCCGCGCCGCTCCATCTCGCGCGCGACGAAGACCATCTCGTCCAGCGAGGGGGTGATCAGGCCGGACAGGCCGATGATGTCGACCTTGTGCTCGATGGCGGCGTCCAGGATGCGGTCGGCCGGGACCATGACGCCCAGGTCGATGACCTCGTAGTTGTTACACTGAAGCACGACGCCGACGATGTTCTTGCCGATGTCGTGGACGTCGCCCTTGACCGTGGCCATCAGGATGCGGCCCGCCTGCTCGCGCGGCTTGCCGGCCTTTTCGGCCTCCATGAAGGGTTCCAGCCAGGCGACGGCCTGCTTCATCACGCGGGCCGATTTCACCACCTGCGGCAGGAACATCTTGCCCGAGCCGAACAGGTCGCCGACCACGTTCATCCCGTCCATCAGCGGACCTTCGATGACGTGCAGGGGGCGCTCGACCGACAGGCGGGCCTCCTCGGTGTCGGCCTCGATGAACTCCGTGATGCCGTGGACCAGGGCGTGGGCGATGCGGGCCGCGACCGGCTGCTCGCGCCAGGTCAGATCTACGACCCGCGCCGCGCCCTTTTCGCCCTTGTAGGTGGGGGCCATGTCCACCAGCCGCTCGGTGTTGGACACATTGGTCCGCTGCGGCCGGTTCAGGATCACGTCCTCGACGGCTTCGCGCAGCACCGGGTCGATGTCGTCATAGACCGGTAGGTCGCCGGCGTTGACGATGCCCATGTCCATGCCGGCGTTGATGGCGTGGTACAGGAAGACGCTGTGGATGGCCCGGCGCACCGGCTCGTTGCCGCGGAAGCTGAACGAGACGTTCGACACCCCGCCCGAGATGCGGGCGTAGGGCAGGGTGGCCTTGATGACCTTGACCGCCTCGATGAAGTCGACGGCGTAGTTGTCGTGCTCCTCGATCCCCGTCGCCACGGCGAAGATATTGGGGTCAAAGATGATGTCCTCGGGCGGGAAGCCGACCTCGTTGACCAGGATATTGTAGGCGCGAGTGCAGATCTCGATCTTGCGCGCGGCGGTGTCGGCCTGACCCACTTCGTCAAAGGCCATGACCACGACGGCGGCGCCGTAGCGCATGCATTTGATCGCGTGCTCGCGGAAGGCGGCCTCGCCTTCCTTCATGCTGATCGAGTTGACGATCGGCTTGCCCTGAACGCACTTCAGGCCCGCCTCGATCACCTCCCACTTGGAGCTGTCGATCATGACCGGGACGCGGGCGATGTCGGGCTCGGCGGCGATCAGGTTGAGGAAGGTGCGCATGGCGACGGCGCCGTCCAGCAGGCCCTCGTCCATGTTGATGTCGATGACCTGGGCGCCCGCCTCGACCTGCTGGCGCGCGACGTCGAGGGCGGCGGTGTAGTCCCCGTCCACCACCAGCTTACGGAACTTGGCCGAGCCGGTGACATTGGTCCGCTCACCGACGTTGATGAAGATCGGGCGCATCAGGCCACCAGCTCGAAGGGTTCCAGCCCCGCCAGGCGCATGGCCACAGGGCGCTCGGGGATTTCGCGCGGTTTCAGCGGCGCGACCTCTTCGGCGACATGTTTGATGTGGTCGGGGGTGGTGCCGCAGCAGCCGCCGACGATGTTGACCAGACCGGAGGCGGCCCATTCCTCGATGAAGTGGGCGGTTTCGTGCGGCTGTTCGTCGTACTGGCCCATGGCGTTGGGCAGGCCGGCGTTGGGGTAGGCGGCGACCAGGGTGTCGGCCACGCGGCTCAACTCGGCGATGAAGGGCCGCATCAGGTCGGCGCCGAGGGCGCAGTTGAAGCCCACCGCAAAGGGCTTGGCGTGGCGCACGGAGTTCCAGAAGGCCTCGGCGGTCTGGCCCGACAGGGTCCGGCCCGAACGGTCGGTGATGGTGCCGGAAATCCAGATGGGCAGGGCGGGCAGGCCCTCGTCCTCAAGGTCCTTGATGGCCTTGATACAGGCCTTGCAATTCAGCGTGTCGGTGATGGTTTCGATCAGATAGAGGTCGACGCCGCCCTCGTTCAGGGCCTTCACCTGATGGCGATAGGCCTCATAGACCTCATCGAACGTCACCAGTCGCGCGCCGGGGTCGTTCACGTCCGACGACATGGACAGCATCTTGTTCAGCGGGCCGATGGAGCCGGCGGCGAAGCGGGGCTTGTGCGGTTCCTTGGCCGTCCAGCGGTCGGCCGAAGCGCGGGCCAGCCTGGCGCCTTCCAGATTGATGTCCCAGACCGCCTGGGCGTCCAGTTTATAGTCGTCCTGGGCGATGACGGTGGCCGAGAAGGTGTTGGTCTCGCTGATGTCGGCGCCCGCGCCGAAATACTGGTCGTGCAGGTCGGAAATGACGTCGGGGCGGGTGATGCAGAGGATGTCGTTGTTCCCCTTCATCTGCTCCTTTTCGTCATAGCCGTTGGCCGCGATGAAGCGATCACCGCGGAAGTCGGCCTCCTCCAGCCCGCGTCGCTGGATCATGACGCCCCAGGATCCGTCGAGGACCAGGATGCGTTCCTTGGCCGCCGCGTGCAGGGCGGTGATGCGGTCTTGGCGGGTCATACGCGGACTCTTCCGAAGCCCTCCCCCTCGAGGGGGGAGGGTTGGGTGGGGGTGTGGACGGCGGTCGTGGTTTTGACCAGTGGGAGACGCAGCGCGGGCGGCGCCTCAAGCGCCATGGGCTGAAAGCGGCGCGCGATCACCCCATCCCCCGGCCCCTTCCCCCTCGAGGGGAAGGGGAGCTCTGTTTGACTAGGCATCGGCCTTCGCCTCACGCACGCCCAGCACCCGGCAGATGGCATAGACCAGCTCGGCGCGGTTCAGGGTGTAGAAGTGGAAGTCCGAGAAGCCCTCTTCCTGCAGTCGCGCGCAGGTCTCGGCGGCGATGGAGGCGGCCAGCAGCTTGCGGGTCTCGGGGTCGTCGTCCAGGCCGTCGAAGTGGGCCGCCAGCCAGTCGGGGATGGAGGCGCCGCAGGCCGCGCTCATGCGGCTAAGGCCCTTGAAGTTGGACACGGGCATGATGCCGGGGATCAGGGGGATGGTCACGCCCGCCGCCCGCACCCGGTCGCGGAAGCGCAGGAAGGCCTCGATGTCGAAGAAGAACTGGGTCACCGCGCGGGTCGCGCCCGCGTCCACCTTGGCCTGCAACACCTCGATGTCATGGTCGATCGACGGACTTTCCGGGTGGCGTTCGGGATAGGCGCCGACGGTGATGTCGAAGCCGCCGACCTTGTTGATTGCCCGAGACAGTTCGGTGGCGTTGGCGTAGCCGTCGGCGCGCGGGGCATAGGCGCCGCCGATGCCCCCAGAATTATCATGTCCGCCCGGCGGGTCGCCGCGCAGGGCGACGATGTGGTCGACGCCGATGGCTTTGTAGCCCTCGATGACCTCATCGACCTCGTCGCGGCTGGCCTCGACGCAGGTCAGGTGGGCGGCGGGACGCAGGGTGGTCTCGCTGATGATCCTCTGAACCGTGCGGTGGGTGCGCTCGCGCGTCGAGCCGCCCGCGCCATAGGTGACCGAGACGAAGGCCGGGTTCAGCGGCTCCAGCCGGCGGATGGCGGACCACAGATTGGCCTCGGCCTCGTCCGACTTGGGCGGGAAGAACTCGAAGGAGACGTTGACGGCGTTGCGGTTGGAGCCGGCGCGGGCGACGGGGCCCAGCGGCGACAGCAGCAGGGCGCGGGCTTCGGCCAGATTGAGCGAGGACGGGGAGGCGGGGGAGGCCATCAGGCGGTCTTTCGAGCGGGGACGGCGGCGCGTTCGCCGGTCCAGATGTGGACGGTCAGGCCCTCGGTGTCGGGCGGCAGGGCGATGGGGGCGTCGGCGGTCAGGCCCGCGTCGGCCAGCCAGCCCTGGATTTCGTCGTCGGCGAACCCCAGGCGGCGGTGCTGATGCGCCTCGCGCAGCTGTTCCAGCTTGTGGGGGGCGAAGTCGACGATCAGCAGCCTGCCGCCCGGCATGACCAGACGCGCGGCCTCGGCCACGGCGGCGGCGGGATCGGCCAGGTAGTGCAGGACCTGATGCACGATCACCAAATCGGCGCTGCCATGCGGCAGGCGGGTCGAGAAGATGTCGCCGTGGCGCAATTCGACCTTGTCCAACCCGGCCTTGGCGACATTGGCGCGGGCGATGTTCAGCATGTTCTGCGACAGGTCGAGGCCTACCGACATCTTCGCCTTCTTGCCGAACAGGGTCAGCATCCGGCCCGAGCCGGTGCCCAGATCGACGACGCGCTCGAACGGGCCTGGGCCGGCCGCTTGTTCGACGGCGGTCTCGACCGCGCTCTCGCAGACATAGAGGCTGCGCATCTGGTCCCACTGGGGCGCGACCTGTTCGAAATAGCGGGCGGCGTCGATGGCGCGCTCCTTGCGCACCTCGTCCAGACGGCGATGGTCGGCCTCGCCTTCCGCGTCGTCCAGCAGGTCCAGCACCGTGTCGATCAGGCGGCGCGACAGGGCGTCGTGCGACAGGCGGTAGAAGACGCGCGCCCCATCGGGGAATCGTTCGATCAGGCCGGCGTCGGCCATCAGCTTCAGGTGACGCGACACGCGCGGCTGGCTCTGGTCCAGAACCCGCGACAGCTCCATGACCGACAGTTCCTCGGCGGCCAGCAGCGACAGCACCCGCAAACGAGTGGGTTCGCCCGCAGCGCGCAGGGCCTCGACAGTCTGGTCAGCAGTCAGGGTCATGAGATCGTATAAAGATATCCTTATACGATTATGCAAGCAAAAACTGACCGCAAGCGGGCGCGATGCGACGGTCAAGCCGCATGGATCGTTCGACGACCCATGAAATCATGCCGACTCAGGTCGTGACGGGCGTCTTCAGCGGATCGCCCGCGAAATGGGCCGTCAGGTTCTGCAACAGCAGCATCAGCATGCCTTGCACCGCCTCGGTCGTGGCCCCGGCGGTGTGGGGCGTCAGGACGGTGTTCGGCACGGCGGCCCAGCGCGCGGCGTCGGTCGGCTCGGTTTCGAACACGTCGAGAGCGGCTCCGCCGAGGCGCCCGTCGCGCAGGGCGGCGATGACAGCGTCTTCGTCCACCAGTTGGCCGCGCGCGACATTGACCAGCAGGCCGGTGGGGCCCAGGGCCTCGATCACCTCGGCCGAGATCAGGCCGCGATTGGTCTCATCCGCGCGGCAGGCGACGACTAGAACATCGGAAGCGCGAGCCAGGTCGAGCAGGCTGTCGGCGCGGGGCCAGGCGGCGTCCTTGGCGCGCGGCGCCCACCACTGGATATTCATGCGCATGACCTCGGCGCGGCGGGCCACGGCCTCGCCGATGGCGCCCAGGCCGACGACGCCCAGGGTCTGTCCGCCCAGGGACGGGGTGATGGTCTTGGACGCCGGGGTCCAGTCGCCAGCGCGCAGTTGACGGTCGCCCTCGGTGATCTGACGGCGCGCCGCCAGGATCAGGCCGACGGCGTGGTCGGCGACATCTTCGTGGTTGATGGCCGGGGCATGGGTGACGGGCAGACCGCGCGCGCGGCACCAGTCCACGTCAATGCCATCGTAGCCCGAGGTGAAACAGGCGATCAGCGACAGGTTGGGCAGACGTCCGATCAGGTCCTTGTCCAGTTCGAACTCACCCGCCACGACCAGGACGCGCACGTCGGCGGCGGCCTCGATCGGCGGCCCCTCCCAGAAGCGATAGACGTCATAGGCGCCTTCGAGGAAGACGCTGAGCGGCGCGAGGTGCCGCTGCATGATCAGGATGGCGGGGCGCTGGGTCATGGACCTCAGATTAACCCGGTTCCGCCGGAGCGCCAGCGGGCAAAAGAGCAAGCCTCGGCGCGCTCGTGCTCGCCCCCTTCGCCGTCACCCCGGACGGCCTGCAGGGACGATCCGGGGTCCAGGCTGCGGCTTCAATGACATGGACGGAGACCCATCAGGCGCCTGGGTTCCGGGTTCGCTTCGCGCCCCGGAATGACAGAAAGGGGCTGAGCCAAAGAAAAACGGCCCCCCGATCGCTCGGTGGGCCGTCTTGTCAGGCTAGCGTCGGATCAGCGACCGAACTTCTGGTGCTGGATACGTTTGGGAATGATGCTGTCCGCACCCAGGCGGCGCATCTTGTCCTGTTCGTAGGCTTCGAAATTGCCCTCGAACCATTCCACGTGGCCGTCGCCTTCGAAGGCGAGGATGTGGGTGGCCAGACGGTCCAGGAACCAGCGGTCGTGGGAGATGACCACGGCGCAGCCGGCGAACTCTTCCAGAGCCTCTTCGAGGTTCTGCAGGGTTTCGATGTCCAGGTCGTTGGTCGGTTCGTCGAGCAGGATCAGGTTGCCGCCGGTGGCCAGGGTCTTGGCCAGGTGGACGCGGTTGCGCTCACCGCCGGACAGTTGGCCGACCTTCTTCTGTTGGTCGCCGCCCTTGAAGTTGAAGCTGCCGACATAGGCGCGGGTGTTGATCTCGCGCTTGCCGACCATCATCACGTCGGTGCCGCCCGAGATGGCTTGCCAGATGGTTTCGTCCGGCTTCAGGTCGTCGCGCGACTGGTCGACATAGGCCAGCTTGACCGTCTCTCCGACCTTGATGGAGCCGCCGTCTGGCGCTTCCTGGCCGGTGATCAGCTTGAACATGGTCGACTTGCCGGCGCCGTTGGGGCCGATGACGCCGACGATGCCGTTGGGCGGCAGCTTGAAGGTCAGGTTGTCGAACAGGGTCTTGTCGCCATAGGACTTCTTCAGGCCCTCGACTTCCAGCACGACATTGCCCAGGCGCGGGCCGGGCGGGATCTGGATGACGGCGAAGGACTGGGCCTGGCGGCTGTTTTCCTGCTCCGAGACCATTTTCTCGTAGGCGGCCAGACGGGCCTTGGACTTGGCCTGACGGGCCTTGGCGCCCGAACGGACCCATTCCAGTTCGCGGGTGAGGGCGCGCTGGCGGGCTTCCGATTCCGACTGCTCCTGAACAACGCGCTTCTGCTTGGCTTCCAGCCACGAGGAGTAGTTGCCCTCGTGCGGGTGGCCCTTGCCGCGGTCCAGCTCCAGGGTCCACTTGGTGACCTGATCCAGGAAGTAGCGGTCGTGGGTGACCAGGATGACGCAGCCCGGGAAGTTCTCCAGGTGGTGCTGCAGCCAGGCGACGGATTCGGCGTCCAGGTGGTTGGTCGGTTCGTCCATCAACAGCATGTCGGGTTTGGACAGCAGCAGGCGGGCCAGGGCCACGCGGCGCTTTTCACCACCCGACAGGTTGGCGACTTCCCAGTCGTCCGGCGGGCAACGCAGGGCGCCCATGGCCTGGTCGATGCGGCTGTCGATGTCCCAGACGTCGCCGGCGTCGATCTTCTCCTGGAGGGCGGTCATCTCCTCCATCAACTCGTCGGTGTAGTTTTCACCCAGCTCGTTGGCGACTTCGTTGAAGCGGTTGACCCACTGCTTCTCTTCGCACCAGGCCTCGACGTTCTGGCGCACGTTCAGCGCCGGATCGAGGTGGGGCTCCTGCTCCAGATAGCCGCGCTTGACGCCATCGGCGGCGCGAGCCTCGCCCTGGAACTCGCTGTCCAGGCCGGCCATGATCTTCAGCAGGGTGGACTTACCCGAGCCGTTGACCCCGACGACGCCGATCTTGGCGTCGTTGTAGAAGCTCAGCCAGATGTTCTCGAAGATCTTCTTGCCGCCGGGGAAGGTCTTGGTCAGACCCTGCATCTGGAAAATATATTGCTGCGCCATGAGGTGCGGTTTCGCCCTGTCGTCTGATCTGATGGGGAGGTTGGCGCGGGATGTAGCGGTCGCGAACCCTTTGGGCAAATCTCTAGACGTAACGCGGGGCGGTTTGAAGGCGCTGCATCCGTTCCGGCCCCTCGCGGCCTCTACCCGTCAGCCCGCAGAGGGCAGGGGAGCGACTTCATGAGATCACAGTCGATAGGGGCGCTGCTGGCGGTGGCGCTGGCCTGCACGGCGGGCTGGGCGAGCGCGCAGGACCGCGCGGCGTTCGGCGCGGCGATGGACGCCTTTGCGACCCGGGCGATGCAGCGGATCGAGGCGGCGCCGGGAATGGCTGTCGCTGTGGTGGACAAGGACGGGCTGGTCCACGCGGCCGGCTTCGGCGTGGCGGATGTGGCGACGGGCGCGCCAGTCACGACGGACACGCGATTCTACATCGCCTCGGCCACCAAGTCCTTCACCGCCCTGTCGCTGGCCGCCATGGCGCGGCGGGGCGAGGTGGATCTGGATGCGCCGCTAGCCGACTGGGCGCCGCCGTCCGGCGTTCCGACGGACATCGCTGCGCGGATCACCCTGACCGACTTGCTGAGTCATCGTTCGGGCGTCGACAATGACCCTATCGCCTTCCGTGTCGCCTATTCCGGGGACTGGACGCCTGAGGTTCTGTGGCGGCTGACGGCGGAGACGCAGCCGCGCGACACCCCCTATGGCCAGTTCGTCTATGCCAACGCGGGCTACAACCTGGCCACCGTGCTGGCGGAGCGCCGCTGGGGCCGGGACTGGCGCGAGATGGTCGAGGACGAGGTGCTGACGCCTTTGGGGATGAGGGCCACGACTGCGCGCATCGATGAAGCCCGCGCGTCGGGCGCGGTGGTCGCCGCCGGTCACTTCGGACGCATCCCCGGCCAGCCCGAGCGGTCGCCGTTGCAGAAGACCGACGCGACCATGCAGTCGGCGGGCGGGCTGATCTCGACCGCCAGCGACATGGCCCTGTGGCTGGAGGCCCAGATCAACGACGGCCGGGTCGGCGGGCGGCAGGTGTTTCCGGCGGGACTGGTCGCCTCGACCCATGCATCGCGGGTGGCGCAGGAGGCGACCTTCGGCCCCTATGTCCGCACCGGCTATGGTCTGGGCTGGCAGGTCGGGCGCTATGGCGACGACGTGTTGATCCACCACTTTGGCAACTTCTCAGGCTCGCGCGCCCATGTCTCCTTCATGCCCGAGCGTCGTCTGGGCGTGGCGGTCATGGTCAACGAGGACGCCTTCGCCGGCGATCTGGCCGACGTAGTCGCCAACTACGCCTATGACTGGTTCGCCGGTCTGCCCGAGATTGACGCCGTCTATGACGCCAGGCTCGACGCCCTGATCGCCGAGCGCGACCGCCGCCGCACAGGCATCGCCGGCGCCGTGGAGGCGCGGGCCAAGCGGCCGCGCACCCTGTCGCTGGACAACGCCGCCTATGTCGGGGACTACGTGAATCCGGCCTATGGAACTCTGAAGATCCGTGAGGCGGGCGAGCGTCTATCGGTCGCTATCGGCGTGCAACAGGCCCTGGCCGAGTACCTGACCGAGCCGGAGGGGCTGCGCGTCGAGCTGACCCCGTTCCGGGGTGAGGGCCTGTTGTTCAAGCTGGACGCCGAAGGCCGTCCGACCGCGCTGACCTATCAGGACGTGGTCTTCGAGCGGCGCTAAGGTTTGGCGGGCAAGACTGCCATAAGCCCCCTGGTGAAGCCGCTTGGCGCGACCGTCAGGTGGTCCTCGTCGTCCAACACTTCGCTGGTCAGGGTCAGGCCCTGATAGTTGCGCGACCGGAGGCGCTCCTCGAAACGGGCGTTGTCTCCGACCATGTCGTAGCGAGTGTTGAGACGACCGGACCCCGGAAACTCATGCTCGCCGATATACATATGGACCCGCGCGGGAAGGTCCGTGTGGGCGCGGGCATAGTCCGCTTCAGTCCGCATCATCGCATGGTCGCCGAACCAGAAGGACGGGCTGCCCAGGATGTAGCCGTCGAACAACTCGGGCTCGCTGAACAGGATCTGCGCGCCCAGAAGCCCGCCATAGGAATGGCCCAGCAGGACGCGACGCGCTGGATCCGCCCGAAAGCGATCCTCGATGAAGGGCAGGACCTGAGACTTCAGATAGGCCTGATAGGCCACGCCGCCGCCTGTGCGGTCATTGATGCGGACAGGGGTGTAGTCGCGGGTGCGGCTGCTCATGCCGCCTTCGCCCTTGGCGTAGGACAGGCCGACCAGGATGAACTCCTCGATCACCGGCCCATCCAGATTCACGCGCCGGGCGATCTGGCGAATGATGGGGAAGGCGTAGTCGGCGTCGGTGACATAGAGGACCGGGTAGCGACGGTTCGGCTGGTCCGCGTAGCTGGCGGGCAGGCTGACGAAGACCTCGTAGTCGCGGGTAGAGACCGGATCAGGCACCGACCAGACCTGGGTGCCCTTCAGCACATAGGGCGCGCCCTCGGCAGCGGGGGTGGCGGTGGTTTGAGCGTCCGCCCGTTCGCCGCAGCCCGCAGCGAGGCTCGCCACCACTAAAATCGTCGCCAGTCCTATTGCCCGCATGGAGGCCCCCTCAAGCTTCACCAGAAGGACAGACTTCAGGGCAAATGGGGCGAGGAAAGGGCGGCCAAGGTTGTCTTAGGCGTAGTTGAAGCTGATCGAGATGCGCTGTTCCTCGGCGCGGTTGGCCGGGACCTCGTGGCGCAGCCAGCTTTCCCACATCAGGATCGTGCCTGAGGCGGGCTTCAGATAGACGAAGGGTTTCTCGGCCTCGGTCGCCTCGGTGGTCAGGCCGGGGCGGGCCATCATCATGACCAGGCGCGGGTCCTCGATCTTCAGCGACGAGGCTCCGTCGGGGACGTGGATATAGATGGTGCCGGAAATGATGGCGTGCGGGTGGATGTGGCCGGTGTGGCCGCCGCCGGGCATCAGGACGTTGACCCACAGATTGTCCAGCTTGGGCTTCCTCGCCAGGTCGAAGTGCAGGGCCTTGGCGTAGGCGGCGGCGTGCTTGTCCAGCAGCCGTTTCAGTTCGGCGAACTCGGGGAAGCGGTGCGGCAGGTCGTTGATCGAGCCATAGGAGGTGTAGCCCGGATAGTGGTTGGCCTTGCACCATTCGATCCCGGCCTCGTCCTCCTCGGCCATGACCAGGCAGAGGTCGAGGATTTCCTCGTGCAGTTCGGGCCAGGCAGGCGCGGCGGCCAGCGAAGCTTCGTAAACCTGGGTCGGGAAGAGGGGGCGCAGGGACATGGAGTTGCAATAGCCCTTCTCCCCTTGTGGGAGAAGGTGGCTGCCGAAGGCAGACGGATGAGGGGTTTTGCAACCGTCGGAGAGACCCCTCATCCGACCTCGCGTCGCTCGGCCACCTTCTCCCACAAGGGGAGAAGGGAAGGATTAGAAAGGCAGAGCCGCCTCGCCGCGCAGGATGGCTTCGGCTTCGGGGCTGTGCTTGGCCTCGGTGCGGTCGTGCAGGACCAGCGGCGGCAGCAGGCGTAAGGGCGCCTTGCCGGTCTTGATGGCCTGGACCAGCACCCGCTTGGCGGGCTGGTCGGCGTAGGGCTGGATGGGGCGGATGGCGAAGGAGCCGGCCTTGTCGCCCAGCAGGGCCAGCAGGTCGGCCAGGCGGTCGGCGCGGTGGATGACCACGATCTTGCCCCCCTCGCGGACGGCCTTCAGCAGAAAGCCGGTCCAGGCCTTCAGTCCGTCATCGGCCATCCAGGCCCCCATCTTGCCGGGGCCGGGCGCCCGCAGAGCGCCAGGGTCGTCGAAGAAGGGCGGATTGCTGACGGCCCAGTCGAAGGTCAGCAGGTCCAGCGCTCGGAATCCCTTGGCCACGTCGCCGCTGATAATGGTGGTGCGATCCTCGACGCCGTTCAGCGCGGCGTTTTCGCGCGCCAGCCCGGCGGCGTTCGCATCGCGCTCCAGTCCGGTCAGGGTCACGCCGGGGCGTCGCGCCGCCACCTGCATCAGCACCGCGCCCGCGCCGCAGCCCGCCTCGATCAGCCGCTCGCCGGGTTTGGCGTCCACGGCGGCGGCCAGCAGGGCGGCGTCCATCCCGGCGCGATAGCCTTTCACCGGTTGGCGCAGCCGGACGCGACCGCCCAGCAGGGCGGATTCCGCAACATCCGCTGCGGCAGTAAGGGTTGACCCGGCTTGACCCATCATGACGCCGCCACCATTGTGCGCCGCATCGCGTTCGGGCAAGCGGATGCGTGTGATTTCCGGGCGAATCTCCCCCTTCGCCCCCTGAGTTGAAAGAGATTTTCGTGGACGCAGCTCTCGTCGCCGCTCCCCGCCCCAAGGGCGATGTGGACGCTCTTGTTCGTCTGGCAAAGGACGACATGGCGGCGGTTGACGCCTTGATCATCGCCCGGATGCAATCCGATGTGCCGGTGATCCCCATGCTGGCCGAGCATTTGATCTCGGCAGGCGGCAAGCGCCTGCGTCCCCTGATGACCGTCGCCGCCGCGCGCGCCATCGGGGCTCAGGGCGACATCGCCGCCGCCACGAAGCTGGCCGCCTCGGTTGAGTTCATCCACACCGCCACCCTGTTGCACGACGACATCGTTGACGGTTCGGAAATGCGGCGCGGCAAGGTGGCGGCGCATCTGATCTGGGGCGCGGCCTCGTCGGTGCTGGTCGGCGACTTCCTGTTCGCGCGCGCCTTTGAGCTGATGGTCGAGACGGATTCGCTGCGCGCGCTCGGCATTCTGGCCACGGCGTCCAGCGTGATCGCCGAGGGCGAGGTGCTGCAACTGACGCGCGCCCACGACCTGAACCTGGATCAGGCCACCTATCTGCAGATCATCCGCGCCAAGACCGCCGAACTGTTCGCCGCCGCCGCCGAGTCGGGCGCGGTGGGCGCGGGCGCGACCGAGGAACAGGTCGAGGCTCTGCGGGACTACGGCATGGCCCTGGGCATCGCCTTCCAACTGGCCGACGACGCTTTGGATTACGGCAGCGACACCGCGACGCTGGGCAAAAACGCGGGCGATGACTTCAACGAGGGCAAGGCCACCCTGCCGCTGCTGCTGGCCGTCCAGCGCACCAAGGGCAAGGAAGACCTGTTCTGGGACCGCGTCATCACCAAGGGCGAACGCACGCCCGAGGACTTCACCCGCGCCCGCGAACTGATCCTGGGCACGGGCGCGGTCGAGGCGACGCTGGACGCCGCCGGCGACTATGCCGACCGGGCCAAGGCGGCGCTGTCGGTCCTGCCGGCCAGCGACTGGCGCTCGGCGCTGGAAGACCTGGCTGACTTCGCGGTCAGCCGCGCGGCCTGATGTTGGTTGCGGTCGTCATGGCGGGGCTGCTGGCAGGCGTCCCTCAGGATGCGCCGCGATTCACCATGACGTCGGAGCCGGGCGACGCCCTGAAGGCGGAGCTGTTCCGACTGGCGCCCGGCGACGCCGACGCCCAGGTCCGCGATCTGCTGGGCGGAGGCGAGGCGGAGGCCTTCAATCTCAAGAAATCCGGCGCCCTGAAGATGGCCTATCGTCGGGCGACGGGGCCGGGCGCGGGCCTGGTGCTTTACGCCGGGCCTTCCAGCGAGCATCGCGTCGATGCGGCCTGTCTGCTGACGCGCACCGCCGACGGCGATCACGACAACTCGCAGCGGGCGACGGAATGGTGCCTATCCTTCATCCTGAAGACGGCGCCGACGTTGAACATTCCGCCGGCGCCGCTCTAGGCGGTTCTTACTTCAGCGAGGCGCAGAACTTCTGGATGCGGCGGCAGCCTTCTTCCAGCACGGCCTCTGAAGTGGCGTAGCTGATGCGGAAATAGGGGCTGAGGCCGAAGGCGGCGCCCTGAACCACGGCCACGCCCTCGGCGTTCAGCAGTTCGGCGGTGAAGACCTCGTCGTCGGTGATGACCACGCCCGTTTCGGTCGTCTTGCCGATCACGCCCTCGATCGAGGGATAGACGTAGAAGGCGCCTTCCGGCGTGGGGCAGCGGATGCCCGTCGCCTGGTTCAGCATCGACACGACCAGGTCCCGACGCTTCTCGAAGGCGGCCGAGCGTTCGGCCAGGAAGTCCTGCGGGCCGTTCAGGGCCTCGACGGCGGCCCACTGGCTGATGGACGAGGGGTTGGACGTCGTCTGGCTGGCCACCTTGCGCATCAGGTCGATCAGGGGCTTGGGGCCGCCCGCATAGCCGATGCGCCAGCCGGTCATGGCATAGGCCTTGGACACGCCGTTGCAGGTCAGGGTGCGGTCATAGAGGTCCGGCGCGACCTGGGCGATGGTGACGTAGTCGAAGCCGCCATAGACGAGGTGCTCGTACATGTCGTCGGTCAGGATCCAGACCTGCGGGTGCTTGCGCAGCACTACGGCCAGGGCTTCCAGCTCGGCGCGGGTATAGGCGGCCCCGGTCGGGTTCGACGGCGAGTTGAGGATCAGCCACTTGGTCTTGGGCGTGATGGCGGCGTCCAGAACCTCAGGGCGCAGCTTGAAGCCGTCGGCTTCCTCGCCGATCACGGTGACCGGCTCGCCACCGGCCAGCAGCACCATGTCGGGGTAGGACACCCAGTAGGGCGCCGGCACGATGACCTCGTCGCCGGGGTTCAGCGTGGCCACGAAGGCGTTGTAGATCACCGGCTTGCCGCCCGAGGCGACGTGGATCTGATTGGTTTCGTAGGTCAGGCCGTTTTCGCGCGCGAACTTGGCGACGATGGCCGCCTTCAGCTCAGGCATGCCGTCGGCGTCGGTGTATTTCGTCTCGCCGCGCTTGATGGCCTCGATGGCGGCGGCCTTGATGTTGTCCGGGGTGTCGAAGTCCGGCTCGCCGGCGCCCAGGCCGATGACGTCGCGGCCCTGACGTTTCAGCTCACGCGCCTGAGCGGTCACGGCCAGGGTGGCCGAAGGCTTGACGCGGGCGAGGGAGGCGGACTGAAGGCTGGACATGTCTATCCCGTCTGGAGGATGTGAAGAGAGCCGGGGAGGCGAGGCTTGATACGCAACCCGGCGCGGGCGCACAACGTTTGTGCGCCTTGCGGACGATCAAAAGGCGATTTGGGCGAAATTAATGCGGCGGATCGTCGATTTCCTGCTGAATATGGAGGCCCAGCGGTGGCGGACCCTGCTGGTCAGCCTGCTGCTGCTCGGGGGAATCATCGCCCTGTTCGCCTTCGGCAAAAGTCATTTCACCCTGGGCGCGGAAGAGAAGCTGGAGGCCTGGCTGGCCGGTTACCGGGTCGGGCCGTGGGGACTGGTCGCCGCCATCGTGGTCTTCACCGTCTCGGCCTTTGTCGGCATTCCCCAGTTCATCCTGATCGCCGCCTGCGTGGTGGCCTTCGGGCCGTGGTTCGGCTTCCTCTACAGCTGGATCGCCACGGTAGTCTCGGCGGCGGTCACCTATTGGCTGGGGCGTGGTCCCACGGCGCGGGCGTTGGAGCGGTTCGGCGGCGGGGCGGCGGAACGCTTGCAGCGCTTTGTCGGCCGCAACGCCTTTTCGGCCAGCTTCATCATCAGGAACGTGCCTTCGGCGCCCTTTATCGTCGTCAACATGGCTTTTGGCGCGGTCAGGGCCTCGTTTCCGGGGTTCCTGGCCGGGTGCGCCCTGGGCGTCCTGCCCAAGACCGCCCTGGTCGCCTTCTTTGGCGGCTCCTTCATGGCGGCGGTGTCCGGCGACGGGGTCTGGACCTCATTGATCCTGGCCGGGGTGGCCGTAGTCTGGCTGGCGCTGATGATGGCCGTGCGCGAAGTGGTCAAACGTCGCGAAGCGGCGCGAATTTCAGACCTGGATTGAACCGGAGACGACAATGCTGAAGCTCTATTATTCGCCCGGCGCCTGCGCCATGGCCTCGCACATCGCCCTGGAAGAGACGGGCGCCGACTACGACCTCCAGAAGATCGACCTGCGGCAGGGCGAGCAGCGAACGCCGGAGTATCTGGCGATCAATCCGGCGGGCGTGACCCCGGCTCTGGCGACCGAGCAGGGCGTCATCACCCAGAACGTCGCCATACTGGCCTATGTGGCCCAGACCCATCCACAAGCCGGCCTGGCGCCGACCCAGGCCTACGCCTTCGCCCGGATGCAGGCCTTCAACGCCTGGCTGGCCTCGTCCCTGCATCCCGCCATCGGCAAGGTGCTGTTCTCGCGTCCGCCGCTGGAGGGCGCGGCCCGAGACGAGGCGCTGGAGCAAGCTCTGGCCAAGTATGATCTGGCCGAGCAGCATCTGCTGGTCGGTCCCTGGGCGCTGGGGGCGGATCATTCGGTCACGGACGGATACCTGATGGTCTTCACCCGCTGGGCGCGTCAGGCCGACCTGTTGGACAAGGCCCGCTTCCCCGGTCTGAACGCGCATCTGGACCGGGTGCAATCACGTCCCGCCGTTCAACGAGCGCTCGCGCTCGAGGGGCTGTCGGCGATCTGACGTCTTCACCCGCAAGCGGGGCCGGAAAGCTTGAGCGGATGGGCTTTCAAGCCTTGCCGTGACAAGGCTGTGATCGACGAGTCATAGGCGCTTGCAATCGACGCGGCATGAGGGCAAACGGGCCTGTAGTCGGCCAGGCGAGGACGATCAGGATGGTTCGGCGCACATGGGTGCGCGGGGCAGGGGCGTCGCCAAGCGGACGAACAAGACTCACGCCCTAGCAGGCCCGAACAAGCGGTAACCGACGCCCATGCTTTCTCCCCTCTTCGGCATGATCTCCAATGACATCGCAATGGATCTGGGGACGGCCAACACCCTGATCTACATGCGCGGCAAGGGCATCGTCCTGAACGAGCCTTCGGTCGTCGCCCTGCGCAACGTCGGCGGCCGCAAGATCGTCCACGCCGTCGGCCTGGAAGCCAAGCAGATGCTGGGCCGCACGCCCGGCCACATGGAAGCCATCCGTCCGATGCGCGACGGGGTCATCGCCGACTTCGAGGTCGCCGAAGAGATGATCAAGCACTTCATCCGCAAGGTTCATAACCGCAAGGGCTTCGTGAACCCCAAGATGATCGTCTGCGTCCCCTCGGGCGCCACGGCCGTCGAACGCCGCGCCATCAATGATTCCTGCCTGAACGCCTCGGCCCGCCGCGTCGGCCTGATCGACGAGCCCATGGCCGCCGCGATCGGCGCCGGTCTGCCGATCCACGAGCCGACCGGTTCGATGGTCGTCGACATCGGCGGCGGCACGACCGAGGTCGCCGTCCTGTCGCTGTCGGGCATCGTCTATTCGCGTTCGGTCCGCGTCGGCGGCGACATGATGGACGACGCCATCATCAGCTACATGCGCCGCAACCATAACCTGCTGATCGGTGAAACGACCGCCGAGCGCATCAAGAAGGACATCGGCACCGCCCGCGTCCCGGCCGACGGCGAAGGCCTGTCGATCGAGGTCAAGGGCCGCGACCTGATGCAGGGCGTGCCGCGCGAAGTGAAGATGAGCGAGCGCCAGGCCGCCGAGGCCCTGGCTGAGCCGGTCTCGCAGATCGTCGAGGCCGTGAAGGTCGCCCTGGAAGCCACGCCGCCGGAACTGGCCGCCGACATCGCCGACAAGGGCATCATGCTGACGGGCGGCGGCGCCCTGCTGCGCGGCCTGGACGTCGAGATCCGCGACCATACCGGTCTGCCGGTTCAGGTCGCTGACGATCCCCTGTCCTGCGTCGCCATCGGCTGCGGCAAGGTGCTGGAGCACCCGTCGTGGATGAAGGGCGTCCTCGAGTCCTCGCTCTGAGGCTGAACAGCCTGTCGTAAGGGCCGCGTTCTTCGGGAATCGGTTTTTGCGATAGGCTCTCACCGCCGACGAGCGAGGCTCGCCGGTCCCGGATCTCTAGGTAGGAAGGCTGGCCGTGGCGTTTCGCGACGGACCGTTCGAGAACATCAAGGTGCCGCTGGCCTGGACGGCCGCGGTCGTGGTCATCGTCGGCATCATCGGCGCGGTCATGCTTCTGCTTGGCGACAGCCGCCAGTCTCGCAACGCCAATGGCTACGCGCCGGCCAGGGCTGGTTTTGAAGCCGGCGCCGCGCCGGTCGGCGGGGTTCTGTCCGCGCCTGTCCGCTGGACCGGGAACGCTGTCGACTACGTCAAGGGCTACTTCTTCGCGGTGTCGGAGAACCGTCGCCTGCGCGCCGAGATCGTCGAATTGAACGCCTGGCGCGACGATGCCCTGGCGCTGAAGAACGTCAACGGCCGCTACGAGCAGATGCTGGGCGTCAAGACTGAGCCGCCCATTCCCATGGTGACGGGCCTGGCCATCACCGACGCGCGCGGTCCCTTCGCCCGTTCGCGCCTGTTGAATATCGGCGCCGCCAAGGGCATTCGCGTCGGTAACCCGGTGCTGAGCGAGCACGGCCTGGTCGGTCGCATCATGGGCGCGTCAGCGGGCAACAGCCGGATGTTGCTGCTGACCGATGTGGCCTCGCGCACCCCGGTCCTGGTGGAGCGCACCGACGCCCGCGCCATGCTGACCGGCGATGGCAGCGGCAGCCCGCGTCTGGACTATATCCGCGGCGCTGGATCTGTGCAGGAAGGCGACCGCATCATGACCTCGGGCGACGGCGGCGGTTTCCCGCGCGGCCTGCCCATCGGCGTGGCCGCCAAGGGCGTCGACGGGACCTGGCGCGTCAAGCTGTTCAGCGACCGCAGCGCTATAGATTATGTCCGCGTTCTGCTGTTCCAAGACTTCAGCCAACTGGCCGATCAGAACGCCCTGAACGCGGCGCCGCTGGCCAGCCTGGCCGCCGCGCCGCCGCCCACCCCGGCCCAGGCCGCCGCCATTCAGGATGTGGCGACTCGCCGCGCCGCTGCGGCGGCTGCGACTGCGGAGCGGGTGCGCGCCGCCAACGCCGCGCCGCCGCCCGCGCCGGTCACCGCACCGGCCGCAACGACCGCCGTCTCAGCCCGAACGCCGACAGCGACCGCGGCTCGCCCGGCCGCCGCCCGTCCGGCGACACCTCAACCGCGTCCCGCCGCCCCTCGAGCCGCAGCCCCTCGACCCGCAGTCCCGTCGCCGCAGCCTGTCGCCCCGGCGCCTGATGTCGAGCCCACGCCTGCTGGAGCCGCAGAGTGAGACGGGCGATCACGGTCCGCGTCGTCGGCCCGCTGCAATGGATCGTCTATCCGGCCCTGACCGCGATCTTGGTGACGGTGCTGCTGGCCATTCCCTTCCGGCTGTTCGGCCTGAACCTGCCCGAGCCGGTTCTGCCGATCGTTCTGGCCTTCGCCTGGCCGCTGATCCGGCCGTCCATGCTGGCGCCCTTGGTGCTGTTCGGCCTGGGTCTGTTTCTGGACCTGTTCTGGGGCGGGACCCTGGGGCTGTGGCCGCTCAGCCTGCTGGCTGTCTATGGCGCAATCCTGCTGGCCTCGAACTTCCTGGCGGGGCAGGCGACCATTGTGCTGTTCGCCCTCTACGTCGCCTCGACGGGCTTCGCCTTCTTCCTGGCCTACATGATCACTACCTTGAGCCTGGGGAATGCGCCGAGCATCCTCGCCGTTCTGGGTCAGGTCGTGCCGACGCTGCTTCTTTTCCCTCTGGCCGACTGGCTGATCCAGCGTTTTGACGACGCCGACGTGCGGTTCCGATGAGCAGCGAACCCCATATCTTCTTCTCGGACGTCAATGAGCGGCAGGGCTCCTTCCTGCGGCGCACCTTCCTGCTGGGCGGCGGGATGGCGCTGGGGACCGTGGCCCTGGTCGGGCGGCTGGCGCAGCTGCAGATCGTCAAGGCCGAGGAATACGCCACTCTGGCCACCAACAACCAGTTCAACTTCCGTCTAGTCCCGCCGCCACGCGGCCTGATCAAGGATCGCAACGGCGTCACCATCGCCGGCAACCGGCCCAGTTTCCGGGTCCTGGTGGTCCGGGACGAGACCAAGGACCTGGACCAGACGCTGGACCTGCTGGGCCAACTGCTGCCGGACACGCTGGAGCGTCGTCGCACCATCATCCGTGAGGTCAACGCGGCGCCGCGCTTCTCGCCGGTTCCGGTCAAGAGCGACCTGACCTGGGAGGAGTTCTCCAAGGTCAATCTGCACGCCGCCGAACTGCCGGGCGTCATGGCCGACATGAACGAGGCTCGTTATTATCCCTTCGCCGGGGCCTACGCCCATGTGATCGGCTATGTGGCCAAGGTGTCGGATCGCGACGTCAAGGCGATCCGCGACAAGGGCGAGCAGCCGCCCTCCATCCTGTTCAACCCCGGTTTCCGCATCGGTCGTCAGGGCATCGAAAAGGCGCTGGACACCGATCTGCGCGGCGAGGCCGGCGGCAAGCGGGTTGAGGTCGATGTGCGGGGCCGGGTCGTGGCCGAGGATGCGGCGGGGTCCAAGGCCCCCATCCAGGGCTCCGAGGTCATGCTGACTCTGGACAACGACGTCCAGAACCGCGCGCTGGAGGTTTTTGGCGAGGAAGCCGGCAGCTGCGTCGTCATGGACGTGCGCAACGGCGACATCCTGGCCATGGTGTCGTCGCCGTCGTTCGATCCCAACCTGTTCGTCTCGGGCGTCCCGTCCAAGGTCTATCGCGCCCTGGCCGACTATGAGCGCCGCCCGCTGCTGGACAAGGCGCTGGGCGGCACCTTCGCGCCGGGCTCGACCTTCAAGCCGGTCGTGGGCTTGGCGGCCATGAAGCGGGGCTGGGACCCCAACCGGCGCGTGGTCTGCAACGGCAGCTTTTTCCTGGGGCGGCGCTTCGCCTGCCTGGGGCGGCACGGGGCGTTGGACCTGCGCGGCGCCATCAAGGCTTCTTGCAACGTCTATTTCATGACCATCGCGACCGAGTTCGGGCCGGACGCCATCGCCGAAACGGCGCGGGAAATGGGCTTTGGCCAGAGCTTCGACATCGGCCTGACGGGGCAGAAAACGGGTCTGGTCCCGGACCGCGAATGGCGTCGGCGGAACCCGGTGCGCGGCGACGGCAAGTGGTATCCCGGCGAAACGCCCAGCTACGGCATCGGTCAGGGCGCCCTGAACGTCAATGCGCTGCAATTGGCGGTCTATACGGCCCGCATCGCCAACGGACAGAAGGCGGTGACGCCGCGCCTGATCAAGTCGATCGGCGGCGTGGAACAGACCTCCGGCACGGCCTTCGCCGACCTGCCGTTTGATCCCGCCCTGTTGAAGGTGCTGCGCGACGGCATGGAGGCGGTGACCGACATCGGCGGCACCGGCTTCCGCAACAGCCAACTGGGCCTCGGCGCCGTTCGCATGGCGGGCAAGACCGGCACGGCCCAGGCCCAGAACTATGGCGCCGGGTCGCGCAAGGGCGCGGGCCGCCCCTGGGCCCAGAAGGACCACAACCTCTTCATCGCCTATGCCCCGACCGACAATCCGCGCTATGCGGTGTCGGTGATCGTTCAGCACGGCGGCCTGGGCGGCGGCACGGCCGGCGCCCCGCGCGCCCGTGAAGTGATGAAGGTCGCCCTGCTGAAGGACCCCGAGATCCGCGCCCGCATTGAACAGGCCGGGTTCGAGGCTCCCGAGGACGCCGGCGCCCGCGAGGCCGAGGCGCGCGGCGAGCCCGTCGATGCTCTGCCCCTTGAAACGCCCGCAGTCGACGTCACCGCGCCTCCGCCGGAGCCTACCCAGTGACCGCCTCCGCCCTGACCCGTCCCGGCGAACGCGACCGGATTTCCAGCAAGCTGGCCGAGCTGGACTGGCGCGTCATCGGCCTGTTGTGCGTCCTGGCCGGCATCGGCACGGCCATGCTCTATTCCATCGCGGGCGGCAGTTGGTCGCCTTGGGCGTGGAAGCACCTGCTGCGCTTCGGCGTGCTGCTGGTGGCCATGATCGGCCTGGCCATGGTCCATCCCAAGTGGTGGTTTCACGCCGCCTATCCGGTTTACGGCCTGTTGCTGTTCATGGTGCTGCTGATCGAGTTCACGCCCATGGGCTATGTGGCCGGGGGCGCCAAGAACTGGCTGAACCTGGGCTTTATCCGCATCCAGCCGGCCGAGTTCATGAAGATCGGTCTCGTTCTGGCGCTGGCCCGTTGGTATCACGGCCACTCGGCTCAGGACGCGCGCTGGTCGTGGAAGCTGCTCTTCCCCTTGGGCATGATCGGCGTGCCCTTCCTGCTGGTGGCCAAGCAGCCTGACCTGGGTTCGGCCATGATCATCGGCCTGACCGGGGCCGCCGTCATGTTCATGGCCGGTCTGAGCTGGCGGGTGATCGCCGCCGCCGCCGCCGCCGCCGTGGCGGTGATCCCGCCCTTCGTCATGTTCGTCATGCACGACTATCAGCGCAACCGCGTCCTGACCTTCCTCAACCCCGAGGCTGATCCTTCGGGCACCGGCTACAACATCATCCAGTCCAAGATCGCGCTCGGTTCGGGCGGTCTGCTGGGCAAGGGCTATGGCCTGGGCAGTCAGAGCCAGTTGGAGTTCCTGCCGGAACGCCACACCGACTTCATCTTCTCGACCGTGTCCGAAGAGTTCGGCTTCGTCGGCTCCTTCACCGTCCTGGCCTGCTACACGGCCCTGATCCTGATCTCGCTGCGGATCGCGGCCCTGTCGCACAGCCATTTCGGCCGCATCAGCGCGGCGGGCATGACGGCCTTCCTGGCCCTGTTCGTCCTGATTAACGGGGCCATGGTCATGGGTCTGGCGCCGGTCGTCGGCGTGCCGATGCCGCTGCTGTCCTATGGCGGCTCGACCATGATGACGGTGATGATCGGCTTCGGCCTGATCCTGTCGACCCATGTGCACCGCTATGTCGAACTGCCGAAGGGGCAGGGACTGTTCTGATTGCGGTTTCAGGCGTTAGGCTGAGTTCATGACCGACAAAGCGCCTGAACCCGCCGCCGTTTCCCCCGATCCTGTTCCCAAGGCCGATCCCGCCATGTTTTCGGACTGCGGCGACACGCCCTGTCCGCAGCCGGTCATGACCGACCCCAAGAACGAGGCGGCGGCCCTGACCGAGGGGGTGCGCATGCGCAACAACCCCGCCGAATGGGCCTTCGTCCGCCTGTCCAAGCTGATCGAGGAGTTCGAGGCCAAGCTGGACAAGGATGAGGAGATCGGCGCCCGCGTGGTCGGTCTGCCTGGCGAGGGGACGATGCAGATCGTCGATGTCGGCTTCTGGGGGCCGGACCTGATCATCTTCTTCGGCCGCAACGCCGACGGCAAGCCGGTGCGCCTGATCCAGCACTACACCCAGATCAACGTCGTCCTGGCCGCGATCAAGAAGCCGGAGGAGCGCGAGGCGCGCCGCATCGGCTTCCAGCTCAACGAAATGGTGATGAAGACCAATCCTTCGCCAGCGGGCGCCTGAACCTGTCCGTCATCCCGGAAACGGCGTAGCCGTTATCCGGGACCGCAGGAAGCGTCGGCGCCTTGGGCGGTCCCGGCTCGGCGCGGCTTCGCCGCTGGGCCGGGATGACGGGCTTACAAAGTCGCCGCCCAGTCCGTGCCCTTGATCAGGCTGTCGATGATGCCGGGCTCGCTGGAGGCGTGGCCGGCGTCCCCGACGATGTCCAGCTTGGCCTCGGGCCAGGCGCGATGCAGGGCCCAGGCGCCCGAGATCGGCGTCACCACGTCAAAGCGGCCCTGGGCGATCCAGCAGGGGATATGACGAATGGTCTCGATGTTCTCGAGAATCCAGTTCTCGCTGTCGAAGAAGCCGCCGTTGGTGAAATACCAGTTCTCGATCCGGGCGAAGGCCACGGCGAACTCGGGATCGGCGAACTTGTCCGGCTTGCCTGAGGGACCCTGGACGCTGACCGTCTCGCCCTCCCAGGTGGACCAGGCCACGGCGCAGCGATTGCGCTCCTCGATGTCATCGCCCAGCAGGCGCTTGTTGTAGGCGGTCATCAGGTCGCCGCGTTCCGCTTCGGGGATGGGGGCCAGGAAACGCTCCCAGGCGTCGGGGAAGATCATCGAGGCGCCGTCCTGATAGAACCAGTGCAACTCTTTCCGGGTCAGCAGGAAGATGCCGCGCAGGATCAGGGCCAGACAGCGATCCGGGTGCTTGATGGCGTAGGTCATCGACAGGGTCGAACCCCACGACCCGCCAAAGACGACCCACTTGTCGATGCCCAGCATTTCACGCAGGCGCTCGATGTCGGCCACCAGATCCCAGGTGGTGTTGTTTTCCAGCGAGGCGTTGGGCCGCGACAGGCCGCAGCCGCGCTGGTCGAACATGACGATGCGATACTTAGCCGGATCGAAGTAGCGGCGCATCCCGGGATTGACCGCCCCACCGGGGCCGCCGTGCAGGACGATGACCGGCACGCCGTGCGGGTTGCCGCTTTCCTCGTAGTAGATCTCATGGATGCTGTCGGTTTGCATCCAGCCCGAGGCATAGGCTTCCAACTCGGGGTAGAGGTCGCGGCGCAGGGTGTCGGTCACAGGAAATGCCATGTCAGGAAATGGAGGTTTTCAGATTGGCCGCTCAGGCGTTGACGATGTGTGAGCGGAACGCGGCGACAGCCAGCACGATCCAACCGGCGATCATCAGGGTTCCGCCGACCGGGGCGACGGCGCCCATGACGGGCAGGCTCAACAGGCCGATCATGGCCAGGGCCAGGCAGAAGATCAGTCCCCCGCCGGCGGCCAGCCAGCCGGCGATCCGCGCGACCTTGCCGCCGCTCGACCATATGGCGCAGGCCACGGCCAGGACGGCGTGGACCATCTGATACTGGGCGCCGGTGGTCAGCAGGCTCTTGACCGAGGGACTGGCGCCGTGGGCGGCGAAGGCGCCTAGCGCGACGGCCATGGCCCCATTGAAGGCGGCGAAGACGAGCAGGTTGCGATCGAGTCTCATGGCCTAATGTCTAGACTACAACTTTGCGGGAGTCTGCTATCGCAACGGCGATGAAATCCGCCCCCCGCATGGCCCTGCAATACGTCCTGCTGTTCGGCGCCAGCGGGGTAACGCTGCCGTTCGCGGGACTGTGGTTTCGCGCGCAGGGGGTGAGCGGGGCCGAGATCGGCGCCCTTCTGGCCATTCCCATGCTGGGGCGGGTCGTCACCGGGCCGCTGCTGGCGGTTTGGGCGGACGGGTTCCAATACAGGCGCACGCCGATCGCCCTGCTGGGGCTGGCCATGGCGCTGGGTTATGGCGGGGCGGGTCTGGTTCAGGGGTTCGCCGCCTGGGCCGTCTGCTGGTTCGTCGGGGCCACGGCGGCGGCGGCGCTGATCCCGCTCAGCGACGTCATGACGCTGCGGGTGGCCAAACGCGCCGGCTTTGATTTCTCGCTGCCGCGCGGCTGCGGCTCGGCGGCCTTCGTGGTGGCGAACGTGGGCATGGGAGCGCTGCTGACGCGGGCTTCGCCCGACGCCATCATTGTCTGGATCGGCACGGCGGCGCTGCTGATCGCCGTGACGGCCTGGCGTGTCCTGCCGAGCGAGTCGGTCACCGACGGTCCCCGCATGCCTGGGCTCGAGCGTTTCAAGGGCCTGGGACGGCTGGTGGTCGATCCGGTCTTCATGACCGCTATCTTCGCCGTCGGTGCAGTGCAGGCGGCCCACGCCTTCTACTATGGCTTCTCGGCCATCGCCTGGAAGGCGCAGGGCATCCCCGAGAGCGTGACCGGCCTTTTGTGGGCCTTTTCCGTCGTGGTCGAGATCGCCTTCATGTGGGTGGTCGAACCGTGGCGGCGGCGCATGGGGATCGGGCCGTGGCTGATGCTGTCGGTTGGGGCCAGCGCGGCGGTGGTGCGCTGGACCCTGATGGCGTTCGCGCCGCCGCTGTGGGCGCTGTGGCCCTTGCAGACCCTGCATGCGCTGAGTTTCGCCGCCACATATCTGGCGGGGGTCCAGATCGTCGAACGCCTATCGCCGCCGGATAATCACACAGCGGCCCAGACGCTGAGTTCCGTGGTGTCGGCCGGAGTGCTGATCGGATTGGCGACGGCGGCTTCGGGCCCGCTATATGACGCCTTCGGGCTCAAGGGCTATCTGGCGATGGCCGGCTTGGCGTGCGCCGGCGGGTTGGCGGGGTTGGTTCTGCAGTCGCGGCTGTCGAACGCCCAGGCCTAGAGGGGTAGGCCTAGAGGGTCATGCGGCGCTGGAGCGGGGCAGGGGCGCCAGGTGGCGCGCAATGACCGAGGCCGCCGTCTTGACCGCCGCCTGCACCTTGGCGTCGGGCGCGTCGGATGGCGCGCGGATCAGGCCGATGGCGGGAGAAGCCGCGCCGTCCGGCAGGTCGTTCAGGATGCGATACAGGATATAGCTGCCCGCATCCTCCTCGGCGTCCGAGGCGGCCAGGGCGTTCAGTCCCCCGGCAGCCAGGTCGCGCACGATTTCGGCGGTGGGGGCGGTGGCGCGCACGACGCCGGGTCCAGTGTGGTCCAGCCGGTCGCTGCGGTCGAGACAGCGGTTCTCCGCCCGCATTTGAAGACGGAAGGCGCCGGGGTGGGCGGTGCGGCCGACCAACAATAGCGCCCCGCATTCTCCGCTGGCGATCATGGCGCTGAGTTGCGCGGCCAGGGTCTCGGTCGAGCTTGAGCCCGGCACAGGCAGGGTGCGGGCGCCGACGGGGTTCCACGGATCGCCGGACAGGTCCTCGACCGGGTCCCAGGCGGTGAAGTTCGGGTCCCAGGCGCAGATGGCGATGGCGGGACGTCGATCGGGGCGAGGCCCGGTTTCCATATCCTGCAAGGAATCCACCCTGTGTGACACTAACGCGACGGCGGCCGGAACGGTGCGGTCAAACCCGGCGGAAGGTCAAGCCCGCCGGGATGAAATACGACAGCTTTGCGGCAGGCCTTAGCCCAGATCGCCGATGGCGGCGTCCAGCAGCATGAAGGCGCGGCCTTCGTCCGTGGCCAGACGGGCCTGGACGTCATGGGCGTCGCCCCGACGCGCATGATCCTGCATTTCCACCCCGAAGGCGCGGACATAGGCGTCCGCGTCGGCGCGCAGGTCGGCGTCGGCCAGAATGCGGCGGGAGACGCTGCGCACGGCGGCGGGCGCGACGCGGCGCACGATCTGGCGGGCGCGGTCCGGTTCCTGCAGCGCCAGGGCGCGGGCGGCTTCCTCGATGCGGGCGCGCGGCAGCAGGGCGTTGGGATCGACCCCCATGCGGCGGATGGCGGCCGTGACGCGGTTGGCCAGGGCGGCGGCGTCCACGGGCGCGGCCACAGAGACGGGCACGGGGGCGTCCAGTTCCAGCGGCGCTTCGTGGCCCTCGACCGTCTCGCCCAGGTCGTTCCAGTCCAGCGGCTCGTCCTTGGCGGGCGGGGGCGGCGCATCCTCGGTCGGCTCCAGCCTCAGGCGTCCGCGCAGTCCGAAGCCGCGGTCGTCCGCGGGCTTGGGTTCCGGCTTGGGCCCAGGCCTGGGTTCAACGGCGCGCGGTTTGTAGCGCGGCGTCTCGGGCGCGGCGGCGCTCAACAGGGGCTCGCGGCGGCGGCTGGCGGGCGTGTCGCCCGAGACCACGCCCATGACGCGGACGGCCTCGGTCAGCATTTCGTAGTTGCGGCGCACGCGATCCTGGAAGCCGGACTCCAGGGCCTCGGTGTCCTCGGCGGCCTTTTTCGAGGCGGCGGACAGGGCGGCCAGGCCGTGCTCGACCGAAGCGCGCACGGCGTCCACACGGGCGGCGGCCTCCTGGGGCAGGCGATCGGCGCGCGCGTCCATTTCGGCCACGGCGTGTTCGACCTGGCTCAAGGCGGCGGTCATGCGTTCCAGGGTGCCTTCCAGCCGCTCAACGACCTTCTCGCCGGTCAGGTCGACCATGTCGGCGGTCTGATTGACGATCTTGCGCGCGCCGTCGATGCGGGCCTCGGCGGCTTCATCGGCCTTCTGGGCGGCGTCGAACAGGGATTCGCCCAGGCGGTCGGCGCGGATCTGGGCCTGTTCGATGGCGGCGGCGGCGGCGGCGCGCTGTTCCTCGGCGGTGGCCTGCAGGGCCGACAGGGCGCGACGGGTCTCCTCGACCAGCAGATCGCGGGCCTCGGCGGCCAGGGCCTCGAAGCGGTCCAGCGCCAGCTTGGTGGCGTGGTCGAAACCGTCGGCCTCGCGTTGCGACAGGTCCACCAGGGCGCGGAACTGATCGGTCACGGCCTCGACCTGGGCCTTCAGGGCGTCGCTGATGTCGCCCGTCGTCTGGTTCAATTCGCCGGCGGCGCTGCGGGTCAGGGACAACTGCTCGGTGAACTGGGCGCGCTGACTCTCGATCTGGGCCGAGAAGTCTTCCTGGTCGGTGCGCAGGGCGTAGGCGGCGGTGACCAGCGAGGCGCGCTGCTGGCTCAGGCCTTCCTCGACCGACTGGATCTGTTCGGCGACGCCAGAGCCGGCGGTTTCCAGACGCAGGGTCTGGCGGGCCAGGTCGTCGGCGGCGGCGCGGGCGGCGTCCTGGGCCTCGCTGGCGGCGGCGGCCAGATCGGCGGCGCGGGCGGCCAGAGCGGCTTCGGCCTCGCGCAGTTGGGTCTGGGCCAGGTCGGAGGCGTCCACCACCATCCGCGACTGGCGCTCGACGGCGTCGACGACGCCGGTTGCCTGACTGTCCAGTTGCACGCCGAGGGCGCCCATCTGCTCGCGCTCGCGGCCCAGTTGATCGGTCAGGCGACGGGCGGTGCGGCCCGCGCTCTCGGCGGCTTCATTCAGACGAACGGTTTCCTGGGCCAGGGCCTCGCGCAGCAGGGCCATGTCGTTGCGGGCGCGCTCGGCGGCCAGGGCGGCCTGATCGATGTCGCCGCGCAGGCTGGTCAGCACCTGTCCAGTCTGGTGCGCCGCCAGGGCGGTCGGGCCGACCAGGGCTTCGGCCATGTCGCGGGCGCGGCGGGTTTCCTGCGCCAGGCTGGCGCCCTGACGCACGGCGTGCGCCAGCATGATGGCCAGGCCAGCCGGGGCCAGGGCGATCAGGGCGTAAACGGCCAGACGCAGAGGCTCCAGTTGGACCGCGCCCGATCCGAACTCATAGGCGAACCAGGAGGCGACGCCGCCAATCCACAGGGCCGAGGCCAGACCGGCGATCAGATAGGCGTTGCCGCCGGATTTCAGCGCGGGTGCGCGGCGAGAAGCAAGGGAAGCCGGCGGCGGGGCGTCCTCGACCACGGCGGGGGGCGCGTCGGCGGACACGGCCAGGGGCGGCAGGTCGGGCGCGTGTTCGGCCTGGAGCAGGGCGGCGGCGCGCTCATCGGCCAGGCGCTGTTCTTCCAGCAGGCGACGGCGGCGGCGCTCGGACATCGGCTTTTCAGGCGCGGGCGGCAGCGAAAGTTCAGCGTCGAATTCGACGGGCGTCTCGTTCAGGCGTTCGTCGTCCGCGCCGACGATGGGGGCGGACTCTTCGAGACCTTCGCCCGGTTCCGGGTCGGTCAGGTTGAGCGGCGGCCGATGGCTGGACTTCATGGGGCGTCGATCTCGTTCACTATTCGCCGGATACGCGGCGAGGGCGCGCGGAGACTGGACCCTAACGGCTTGATCCGGTCGCGCAAAGGCTGGCGGCGAGGGATTTCATGGGAAGGACGGGGATGATCGCCTGGCGATCGCCCCTTCAGCAGTCGCTGGGGGCCGCGACCGCGATGGTCGAGGCGGGCGCTTCCTTGCAGTCCTGCACGCGCTGAATTTCGCGTTCGGCATGGCGCGGAGCATGCAAATCGACGCCGAATTGCGACAACGCCGCCGCAGCGAGCATCGCAATCAGGCCAGCCAGCATATCCAGCAGCATTTGCATAAGCCCACCATGACAGAATGGGGCCTCATTGTGAAGCGTCGCCATTGAGTAGAGTTGGTGGAACGAAAACCGCTGGAGCGTCACTGTATCAACGGGCGCGTAGCGGATCGTCACGCGAATCAGACAGCTATGGCGGAATGCACCAATCGGGCGACACCTATGACGGCAGCCTGCTCGAACCGGGGCGCGATTGCTGGCGCGTGGCGACGGCGGACCGCTTTACGCCCCTGATGGAAAACGACGCCTATTTCGACGCGCTCGCTTCGTCGCTGCGCAAGGCGAAGAAGTCGATCGTCGTTCTGGGTTGGCAGTTCGATCCCCGAACGCGGCTGGACCCGGAATCCCCATTGACCGACCATCGGGGAGAAATCGGCCATCAACTGCGGATGCTGGTGCGCGAGAAGCCGGATCTGGATGTGCGGCTGTTGATCTGGAAGTCGCCGCTGTTGATCGCCGCCTCCCAGGGCTTCTATCCGCACCGGGCGCAGCGGTGGTTCAGGAAGCGCACGGTTGAGTTCCGCCTCGACAAGCCGGGGATACTCGGCGCCTGTCACCACCAGAAGGTCATCGTCATCGACGACAAGGTGGCCTTCTGCGGTGGGGGCGACATCGCCACGGATCGCTGGGACACGTCCGACCATCTGGACAACGACCCGCGCCGTTGCCAGCCCTCGGGTCTGTTCAGCGCCCCCCGGCACGAGGTGATGAGCGTCATGGACGGAGCGGCGGCCCGCGCCCTGGGGGACCTGGCGCGCGAACGCTGGTTCCGCGCCACCTGGGAACGCACTGTTCCGGATGAAACTGACGACGATCCCTGGCCTGATGGCGTGGAGCCGACCCTGACCGACGTATCCGTCGGCATCGTCCGCACTGAGCCTCGCGTGCGCGGTCGACCCGAGGTGCGCGAGAACGAGGCCCTGCATCTGGAATCTATCCGCCGGGCCAAGCGGCTGATCTACCTTGAGAACCAGTATTTCACCTCGCCCGTCATCGCCGCCGCCCTGGCCGAGCGCCTGGCCGAGCCGGATGGGCCGGAGATCGTCCTGGTCTCGACCGGCCGCAGTCCCAGCTGGTTCGACGGCCTGACCATGGACACGGCCCGCGCCGAGGTCCTGTATCGGCTAGAGCAGGCCGATCGCTACAACCGCTTCTTCGCCTTCAGCCCGCGGACACTGGAGGGCGAGCGCATCATCGTTCACGCCAAGATGTCGATCATCGACGACCGGCTGCTGCGCATCGGCTCGACCAATCTGAACAACCGATCCCAGGGTCTGGACACCGAGTGCGACGTGGCCGCCGAGCCGACGACCGAGGCGGGGTGCGAGGTGGTGCGCCGCTTCCGCCAGCGCTCGATCGGCCACTTCATCGGCGTCTCGGGCGAGGACTTCGCTCAGGCCGAGGCGATCATGGGCTCGGTCGGGCAGGCGGTCCTGACCTTCGGCTCTGACCGGATGACCCTGCTGGGCTCGACGCCGCCGTCAGCCGTCGAGCGGATGATCGCCGAATGGCAGTTGGGCGATCCGGCTTCGTCGATGGACGCCTGGCGGCCGTGGAAACGGTTGAACCGCTCGCACCGGCCCAGGCTGACGGGATCTGAGGCGGAAACTCAGGCGGGGGCCTGAAACTCGAAATCGATGGCCAGGGGCAGGTGATCCGAGGCCGTGCGCGCCAGCGGGTGCAGCGGGGTCATGGCGCCCGTCACCCGGATTTCCGGGCTGATGAAGCAGTGGTCGATACGGATGGCGGGGAAGCTGGAGGGGAAGGTCTTCACCGAGGGCTTCAGCCCCAGCTCGCGCTGGGCGTCGGCCAGCCGCCGCGTCAGGGCGTGATAGGGGCGGGTGATCGAGGTGGCGTTGAAGTCCCCGGTCAGGATGGTCGGCCCCGTGCAGGCCGGATCGCCCAGCCAGTCGCGTCCAACCAGGGCCGCCGCCTGAAGTCTCTGCTCACGCGGCACCAGGCCCAGGTGGGTGTTGAAGACGTTGAGGGTGATGCCGTCGAAGTCGATAGCCGACCACAGGGCGCCGCGCGGCTCCAACCCCCTCAGGTTGGGCAGGGTCGGCAGGGCGGCGGCGCGGATCAGCCGCTCGGGCCGCGCCGTCAGGATGGCGTCGCCATACAGCTCCGCCTCTATGGTCATGGCCGGATGGAAGCGGAAGCCCATCGACAGGCGCTCGGCGATGGCGTGGGCCTGATCGACGCCGTTGGTGCGGGCGCGGCCGACATCCAGTTCCTGCAGACAGACGATGTCCGGCTCCAGCTCGGCGATGACGGCGGCGATGCGGGCCACGTCCAGCTTGCGGTCGACGCCGACGCAGCGGTGCACATTATAGGTGACGAGTCTGGGCATGAGTCCTTGTCGGCGCGGTCGATCCCGCCGCCTGTCTAGCCGGTCTAGATGACAACCAGACGGTCGGGGACCTCATTGATATCAGCGGGCCGGGGCGGAAACCGTTCCGCCAGAACCTGACCGCACAGGGCGATGGCCTGTTGCATGCCCTCGACCGGTTGATCGCGGCGTAGGCCAGCCGTCAAGGCGGCGACGGCGTCGGCCCAGACCTCAGGACTGACGCAGGCGTGGATGCCCTCGTCGGCGATGACCTCGACCTGATGATCAGCCAGGGCGGCGAAGATCAGTACCCCGGTCCGCGCCTGGGTGACGTGCAGACCGTGGGCCAGGAACTGCTGCATGGCGGCGCGGCGGACGCGGGTGCGGCGCAGGGGAGCGGGGGTCAGCAATCGCCGCACGACCGGGATCAGGCTCAACAGAAAGACGCCGAGGAAGACCGCCGCCTGCACCAGGGCATAGGCGGCCAGGGTCTGGCTGATCTCGACCTCGCGCGCGGCGACGTGGGCCGCCTGCCAATCAGATCCGAGACCCGGCAGCCAGTGGGCGCCGAAGCCCAGCGGGATCAGGCCAAGCGGCAGCAGCAGGGCCGCCGCCGCCGCCCAGGCCAGACTGACGTCGCGATAGGAGGACACCTGTCGCGCCACGACGCAGAAGATCTCGCCCGAGGTGTTTTCCTCGGCGCGGGCGATGGCCTCGGCGACGCGGGCGTGGTCGTCTGTTGTGAACTGCATCACCATCCCCCCGAGGCGCCGCCGCCGCCGAAGCCGCCGCCGCCTCCGCCAAATCCACCGCCTCCGCCGCCCCAGCCGCCGCGTCCACCCCCGCGACCCTGGTTCTTCAGCGCCTCGCTGGCGGCCCAGATCAGGATGGGGGTCAGGCCGTCGCCGCCCTTGCCGCCGCGACGCCGTTTGCCGCCCGCCGCGGCTCCGACCAGGCTGATGAAGAGGAAGAAGAAGATCAGGAAGATGATGATGGCGGGCAGGATCGGCTTCTCGCGCTCGCTGGCCGCGCTCTTGGCCTCGGCCGCGCGGGCCTGGGCCTCGGCGGGATCGGCGGTCAGTTGGGCGATTACGGCGTCGGTCCCGGCGATGATGCCGGCGGCGTAGTCGCCTTGCCGGAAGGCCGGAAGGATGTCGTTGCGGATGATCAGGGATGAATAGGCGTCGGTCAGGACGCCCTCCAGGCCATAGCCGACCTCGATCCGCACCTTGCGCTCGTTTGGCGCGACGATCAGCAGGGCGCCGCCGTCGTTTTCCTTCTGACCGATGCCCCAGTGACGACCCAGCTGATAGCCGAAGTCCTCGATCTCCTGATCCTGCAGCGAGGGCAGGGTGACGACGACCAGTTGATCGCCGGTCTGCTGTTCCAACGTCGCCAGCTTGCCGGTCAGGGTCTGTTCCTGTTCCGGGCTCAGCAGTTGGGCGTCATCGACCACTCGCCCGGTCAGGGCCGGGAACTGGATCTCGGCGGCCAGAGTGGGCAGGGCCGCCAGCCACAGGGCGAGGCCGACCAGCAGCGCCGGGATCAGTCCCGGCGCGCGTCTGTCCCTCATGGTGAGGGCGGAAGGGGTCATGTCGAGCGGATCAGGCCGCCGGAGCCGCCGCCGGCGGGGTCGAACCCGGCGCGGCGCCCCCCGGCTGTGCGCCCGGAACGCCGAGGTTGAAGTTCACGCTTGGCGCGCTCTGGGCCTCTGCGGTGGCGGTGAACAACTGCATGGGCTTGGAGCCGCCGTGCAGGGTCTTGGCCCAAATCACGCTCGGGAAGGTGCGCAGGGTGGTGTTGTAGTCGCGCACGGCCTCATTGTAGTCGCGGCGCGCCACGGCGATGCGGTTCTCGGTGCCTTCCAGTTGCGACTGCAGGGTCAGGAAGTTCTGATTGGCCTGAAGCTGGGGATAGGCCTCGACCGTCACCAGCAGGCGCGACAGGGCGGACGACAGCTCGCCCTGAGCCTGTTGGTACTGCTGGAAAGCGGCGGCGTTATCGAGGTTCGAGGCGTCGATGTTGACGCTGGTGGCCTTGGCGCGGGCCTCGATGACTTGAGTCAGGGTGGTGCGTTCCTGGATGGCCGCGCCCTGAACCGTCGCGACCAGGTTCGGCACCAGGTCCGAACGGCGCTGATACTGGCTCTGGACATCGGCCCAGGCGGCTTCGGCCCGTTCCTGCTTGGTCGGAATGGTGTTGTAGCCGCAACCCGCCACGGCGGGGGTCAGGACGACGACGGCGGCGACGGCCGCGAGACGGGGCGAGAATCCAGCCATGAAGCTCCTCCGGCGGCCATGATGACCGCTGATCCGGTAAAGACTATCGGAGCGGAAAGGCTCCGCTTCAAGGCTGGATTTTTGACAACAATCTCCCTCGAGGGGGAGGGCTTAGGCCTGGTTCAGGTCTTCCGGCTCCACGCCCGCCGCGCGGCAGGCGGCGGTGTAGGTGTTGGCCAGCAGGCAGGCGATGGTCATGGGGCCGACGCCGCCGGGGACCGGGGTGATGCGCCCGGCGACCTCGACCGCTTCGTTGAAGTCCACGTCGCCGACCACGCGGGTCTTGCCCTCGGCCGCCTTGACCGGATCGCGCGACGGGACGCGGTTGATGCCCACGTCGATGACGGTGGCGCCGGGCTTGATCCAGTCGCCCTTGATCATCTCGGGACGGCCGACGGCGGCTACCAGAATGTCGGCCGTGCGGCACAGGGCGGGCAGGTCGCGGGTGCGCGAGTGGGCGATGGTGACGGTGCAGCTTTCGCCCAGCAGCAGTTGCGCCATCGGCTTGCCGACGATGTTGGAGCGGCCGACGATGACGGCGTTCAGCCCCGACAGGTCGCCGAGTTGGTCCTTGAGCATCATCAGGCTGCCCAGGGGGGTGCAGGGGATCATGCCCGGCAGGCCGACGGCGAGACGCCCGACGTTGACCACGTGGAAGCCGTCCACGTCCTTGTCCGGGTCGATGGCGCCCAGGACGGCGGCCGAATCAATGTGCTTGGGCAGAGGTAGTTGCACCAGGATGCCGTGGATGCCCGCGTCGGCGTTCAGCGCGGCGATCAGGGCCAGAAGTTCGGCCTGCGTGGTCGTGTCGGGCAGGCGGTGGGTGTCCGAGCGCATCCCGGCCTTCAGCGTCGTCTCGCCCTTGTTGCGGACATAGAGCTGGCTGGCGGGGTCCTCGCCGACGATGACCACGGCCAGGCCAGGCTTGACGCCGTGGGCCGCTTCCAGCCGCGCGGCGGCGGCGGCGACGCGCTCGACCAGGGTCTGCGAGAAGGCCTTGCCGTCGATGAGAGAGGCGCGTGCGGGTTCGTCAGCCATAATCGGCTCCATTCGTCGGGAACTGGAAAGCGTGGCCGCGATTTACAGCCGCTGCGGTTCGGCGTCTATGATAGCGCCAGCAAAGAGGTTTTCATGCGTCATTCTCAGTTCGCGGCCCTGTTCGGGGCGGTCAGCGTTATCGCCCTGCTGTCGTCCGGCTCCGTTTCCGCCCAGACCGCGACCGACATCCGCATAGGCGCCGAGGTTCGCGGACGGCTGGAGGAGGGCGACGCCCGCACGCGCGGAAACGAGGCCTATCGCTATGACGACTATCGCGTTCAGCTCCGCGCTGGCCAGCGGCTGCAGGCTGAACTGCGCAGCAGCGACTTCGACGCCTATCTGGCGGTCTATGCCGAAGGCCGCACCACGGGCGAGCCGCTCGCGTCCGACGATGACGGCGCCGGAAGTGGCATGAACGCCCGCCTGCGCTTCACGCCCGAGACGGACGGCGTCTATATCGTCCGCGCGCGCCCCTATTCCGGTCTGGAGACCGGCGCCTACACCCTGGCGCTCAGCGAGCGCGTGGCCCCGCGCCAGCCGCGTCCCGGCCGCATCTCGGTCGGCGACTACGCCAACGGCCGTCTGACCAGCGGCGACGCCGAGGACGAAGACGGCAAGACCTTCGACGCCTACGCCTTCCGGGCCAACGCCGGGGATCGGGTGGCGATCCTGCTGGAATCCGACGACTTCGATCCTCTGGTCCGTGTCGGACGCATGGTCGGCGGCTCCTTCGTGCAGGCGGCCCAGAACGACGACGGCGACGGCAAGGGGCTGAACTCCTACCTCGTCTTCACCGCGCCTCAGGCCGGCGAATACGTCATCCAGACGACTTCGGTCAGCGGCGACAGCGAGGGCGACTACCGTCTGACGCTGGAGCAGGGCCCCCCGGCGCCCGAGGCGCGCAGCATCGCGATCGGCGATGAGGTCAGCGGTCGGTTGAACGAAGACAGTCCCAAGAGCGATTCTGGCTCCTCTGCCGACCTCTACCGCTTCACCGGCCGCGCCGGTCAGCGCGTGGCCATCAGCCTGAAGGCCGACGATTTCGACAGCTATCTCGAGCTGTTCGACGTCAATCACAACAGCCTGGCCACCGACGACGACAGCGGCGGCGAACTGAACGCCCGGCTGACCTTCGTCCTGCCCGAGGACGGCGACTATCTGATCGAGGCGCGCGGCTTCTCGGACGCTTCGGGCAGCTATGATCTGAAGGTCGAGGAGGTGGCGCCGCCGCCGCCGCCGACCGCGCTCAGCTTTGGCCAGACGGTTCAGGGCGAGTTGAAGCAGGGGGGGGCGATCGATGACGAAGGCCGCCTCTATGACGGTTACGCCTTTAGCGGGACGGAGGGGCAGCGCGTTCAGGCCATCATGCGCTCGGGCGATTTCGACGCCCTGCTGCAGGTCAGCAAGGCGGGCGAGGAGTTCGAGGAACTGGCCTCGGACGATGACGGCCTGCGTCAGGGCACGGACGCGCGCCTGACCTTCACCCTGCCGGAAGACGGCGACTATGTTCTTCGCGCCCTGCCTTATTCGAGCAGCGGCAAGGGGCTGTATTCGCTGGAGTTCGCGGACCGTGGGCCCGAGCCGGGTCCGGGCAGTCTGCTAGTCGGCTCGACCGCGCGCGGTAGCCTGTCCGAAGCCGACGCCATGGATGACGACGGGATTTCCTTTGACGCCTACATCTTCAAGGCCAAGGCGGACGAGAAGCTGCGCTTCACCATGATTTCCGCCGCTTTCGACGCCGTGGTCGAGGTGGGCGAGGACAAGGACGGCGATTTCCGCAGCCTGGAAGAGGACGACGACAGCCTGTCGGACACCCATGCCCGTCTCGACTGGACCGCGCCACGCGACGGGACCTATGTGGTGCGCGCCCGCAGCTTCGCCGCGGCCTCGACCGGCGACTATGTGCTGACGGTCGAGCGCCAGCCCTGACGGCTGGGGGAGGGCGCGATGAGCGACGACCTGATCCTGGGCCGCAAGGACCAGCACCTCGATGTAGTGCTGTCCGGCGGCGGGCGTCACGCCCGGTCGTCGGGCTTCGACGACTGGCGCTTCGTGCATGAAGCCTTGCCGGATCTGGACCACGCCAAGATCGACCTGGGGGCTGACTTTCTCGGTCGGCGCCTTCAGGCCCCCCTGTTGATCAGCGCCATGACCGGCGGCCCGGCGCGCGCCGAGGCGATCAACGCCCGTCTGGCCGAGGCGGCCCAGCATCTGGGCATCGCCCTGGCGGTCGGATCGCAGCGCGCGGCCATCGAAGGCGGGGCCAGCGGCGGGCTGGATCGCGCCTTGCGTGACCGAGCGCCCGACACGCCGATACTGGCCAATATCGGCGCGGCTCAGCTGACGCGCGGTTTCGGCGTCGAGCAGGCCAAACGGGCGCTGGACATGATCGGGGCCGACGCCCTGGTGGTGCATCTGAACCCTCTGCAGGAAGCCTGTCAGCCCGAGGGCGACCGCGACTGGTGGGGTGTCGGCGCCGCGCTTCAGGCCCTGATCCGTGATCTGGACGCGCCGGTCATCGTCAAGGAGACGGGGGCGGGCATATCGGCCGTCACCGCCCAGCGTCTGATCGCCATGGGGGCGGCGGGCGTGGACGTGGCTGGAGCGGGCGGGGCCAACTGGGGCCTGATCGAGGGCGAGCGTGCGACCGATCCGGCGGACAAGGCCCACGCCGCCGCTTTCGCCGCCTGGGGCATCCCCAGCGCCCGCGCCATCGCCGAGGCCCGAAACGCTCTGCCTGAGGCTCTGATCATCGGCTCGGGCGGCGTTCGCGACGGGGTCGATGTGGCCAAGGCCGTCCGCCTAGGCGCCGATGTGGTCGGCATGGCCTCCGGCGTCATTCAGGCCGCTACTGAATCCACCGAGTCTGTGGTCGCCCACTTCCAGACGGTGATCCGGCAACTGCGCACCGTCTGCTTTTGCACCAATGCCGCCAGCGTGGCGGCCTTGAAACGTGTTCCCTTGCTAAGTGTAAAATAAATCAACTGTTTAGGCGCTCGGTTTAGGGCGCTGGTTCGGAACATCCACGGAGACTCCCCCTCTATGCGCACCCTTCTGATGACAACGGTCCTGGCCTCGACCCTGGCGGTCGCCGGCGCCGCCTCGGCCCAGAGCAGCATCCGCCCCGGCCAGACCATCCAGGGCAATTTCACCGCTAAGGACGCCCGTATGGGCGATGGTTCGCACTACCGTTGCTACGTCATCCAGACCAACCCGGACGAGGCCTATACGGTCACGCTCAGCTCGTCTGACTTCGACACCTTCCTGTCGGCCGGGGCGGGCGCGGACTGCGACGACACCTCGGTGTCCAACGACGACGGCCCCGACATGGGCACCAATTCGCAGGTGCGCTTCGCCTCCAGCGGGGGGCTGTGGATCATCAAGGCCAATACCCTGAGCGAGGGCGAGACCGGCCGATATGAGCTGCGTGTCTCGGCGGGCGAGCGCATCCGTCCGACCACCCAGGTCCTGCCCATCGCCGTCGGTGAAAGCCGTTCGGGCCGTCTGGAGTTCAGCGACCGCCGCGCTGACGACGGTTCCTTCTATGACTGCTACGCCCTGACCATTGCGCGCGCGGGCAGCGTCGCCGTCCGTCTCGATTCCGGCGACTTCGACGCCTACCTGGGCCTCTATGAAGGGCCTCAGTGCGACGGCGACTCTCTCGCCACCGACGACGACAGCGGCGGCGGCACCAGCGCTCAGATCGTGCAGACCCTGCGTCCGGGGACCTATTCGATCCGCGCCAATACGCTCGGGGCGTCGGAAGAAGGCGACTACACCCTCAGCGTCACCTCGCGCCGTTGATGTCGGCGGCGGCCTCGGTCGGATCGATCGGGGCCGTCTCCGCGACCGCTTCCGGCAAGGGGCGGTCGAAGCCGAAACTGTAGTCGTCGGGCTCCAGCCGCACGACCCGCGGCGCGGGCGGCGGCATCGGCTCCCCAATCACGATGAGGGGCGGCGAGGGCAGAGGCGGCGTCGGCTCCAGCCAGGCGCTGTCCAACGCCATCTCGTCGGCTCCCAGGGGCGCGGGCGGCAGCAACCGTTCCGGATCATGCTCATAGCCGTCGCTAAGCTCGCCCACCGCCAGGATGGGGCTGGGGGCTAACTCCGGTTCGACCGGGGCCACCACCTCCACATGGATTGAAGGGCCGTCAGCCGCCGGGCCGTGGGCGATCGACGTCGAGCGCCACAGCATCCAGCCGCCGCCGATCATGGCCGCGAGGCCTATCGCCGCGATTGTCGCCGTCGTCGCCTTCATCGTCATCCGCCTGTTCATGACGTGTCCTGCTGTGAAGCGCATGAATGGCCGATGCGGTTCACCCGTTGCAGGAAGAGTAGGGGAGGAACAGCTTCCTCCCCCTTGCGGCACGATCAGACCGAGGGCAGCAGGTCGCGGGCAAAGGCGCGGTAACGACCGGCCCGCACCCCGTCCGTCGCCCGCGCGATGTCAGGCGCGAAATAGCGGTCCTGATCATAGGCCGGGGCCGCCTCGCGCACGATGGCGTAGGTCTGCTCCAGTTCCGGCGACGAGGTCAGCGGACGACGGAAGTCGATGCCCTGCGCCGCGGCCAGCAGTTCGATGCCGACCACGGTCGCCGTATTGGCGGCCATGTCCAGCAGGCGACGCGCGCCGTGGGTGGCCATCGAGACGTGGTCCTCCTGATTGGCGCTGGTCGGCACGGTGTCGATGACACAGGGATGGGCGACCATGCGGTTCTCGGCCACCAGAGCCGCCGCGGTCACCTGGGCGATCATGAAGCCCGAGTTGACGCCGCTGTCCTTGACCAGGAAGGCGGGCAGGTCGGTCATCTTGGGGTCGACCAGGATGGAGGTGCGGCGCTCACTGATATTGCCGATCTCGCACAGGACCATGGCGATCTGATCCGCTGCATAAGCAACGGGTTCCGCGTGGAAGTTGCCGCCCGAGATGACATCGCCGTCTTCGATGAATACCAGCGGATTGTCGGTCACGGCGTTGGCTTCACGCTCCAGCATGGCGGCGGCGTTGCGCAGCACATCCAGCGTCGCGCCCATGACCTGCGGCTGGCAGCGCAGCGAGTAGGGGTCCTGCACCTTGGCGCAGTCGTGGCGGTGGCTGTCGCGGATGGCGCTGCCGGTCAGCAGTTCGCGCAGACGACGGGCCACGTCGATCTGACCGGGCTGGCCGCGCAGGGCGTGGATGCGGTGATCGAACGGCGCGTCCGAACCCAGCAGGGCGTCGACCGACAGGGCGCCGGCGGCGACGGCGGCGGCGAAGACGTCCTCGGTCGCGAACAGACCGGCCAGGGCCAGGGCCGTCGAGCACTGGGTGCCGTTCAGCAGGGCCAGACCCTCCTTGGGACCCAGAACGACCGGCTTCAGCCCGGCCTTGGCCAGGGCGGTCACGGCATCCAAGGTCTGACCCTGATAGCGGGCCTCGCCGACGCCGATCAGGACGCAGGACATGTGGGCCAGCGGCGCCAGATCGCCCGAGGCGCCGACCGAGCCCTTGGACGGAATCAGCGGCAGGACCTCGGCGTTGACCATGCCGATCAGGGTCTCCAGCGTGTGCCGCCGAACGCCGGATGCGCCCTTCGACAGGCTGGCGATCTTCAGCACCATCAGCAGGCGGGTGACGTTCTCGTTCAGTGGTTCGCTAACGCCGCAGGCGTGGCTGAGCACTAGGTTTTTCTGAAGAGTTTCAAGATCTTCCGGCGCAATGCTGGTGTTGGCCAGCAGGCCGAAGCCGGTGTTGATGCCATAGACCGTGCGGCCCTCGGCCAGGATGGCGGCGACGACCGCCGCCCCCTTTTCAACATTGGCCCAGGCGGCGGGCGTGAGTTCGACCTGAACGGGTCCGTTCAGGGCTTGGCGCAACTGATTAAGAGTCAGCGGCTCTTGGCCGATAAGGATCTTCGTCATTTCTTCTTCTCCTCCCTTCCCCTCGAGGGGGAAGGGCCGGGGATGGGGTGTAGGCAGTTCGCCTGAAATCAGAGCGCAGGAGGCGGCGCCTCTAGAGCCATTCAAGGAAAGGGCGGAGGTTGCACCCCCACCCAACCCTCCCCCCTCGAGGGGGAGGGCTCTTAGGTCAGGCTCGGCAGATTGAGGCCGTGTTCGCGCGCGGCGTCCTTGGCGATGTCGTATCCGGCGTCGGCGTGGCGCATGACGCCGGTGGCCGGGTCGTTCCACAGGACGCGCTCCAGCCGCTTGGCCGCTTCCGGCGTGCCGTCGGCGACGATGACGACGCCAGAGTGCTGGCTATAGCCCATGCCGACCCCGCCGCCGTGGTGCAGAGACACCCACGAAGCGCCCGACGCCGTGTTCAGCAGGGCGTTCAGCAGGGGCCAGTCGGACACGGCGTCCGAGCCGTCCATCATGGCCTCCGTCTCGCGGTTCGGGCTGGCGACGGAGCCGCTGTCCAGATGGTCACGGCCGATGACGATGGGGGCGCTCAGTTCGCCCGAGGCCACCATTTCGTTGAACATCAGGCCCGCGCGGTGACGGTCGCCCAGACCGATCCAGCAGATGCGCGCCGGCAGGCCCTGGAAGGCGATGCGCTCGCCCGCCATGTGCAGCCAGCGGTGCAGGCCGGCGTTGTCCGGGAAGAGCTTCTTCATCGCCTCATCCGTCTTGCGGATGTCCTCTGGATCACCCGACAGGGCGGCCCAGCGGAACGGGCCGATGCCGCGGCAGAACAGAGGGCGGATATAGGCGGGCACGAAGCCGGGGAAGTCGAAGGCGTTGCTCACGCCCTGATCGAAGGCGACCTGACGGATGTTGTTGCCATAGTCGGTGGTGGGAACGCCCATGGCGTGGAAGTCCAGCATGGCCTGAACGTGGACGGCCATGGATTTCCGAGCGGCGGCCTCGACGGCGGCGGGGTCGCTGACGCGCTTTTCTTCCCACTCGGCGACGGTCCAGCCCGAGGGCAGGTAGCCGTTGACGGGGTCGTGGGCGCTGGTCTGATCCGTCACCAAATCGGGGCGGACGCCGCGCTTGACCATTTCAGGCAGAAGGTCAGCCACGTTGCCCAAGAGACCGATCGACAAGGGTTTTTTGTCCTTGAACGACTGCTCCAGCAGGGCCAGGGCCTCGTCCAGGGTCTCGGCCATGACGTCGACATAGCGGGTGCGCAGGCGGAACTCGATGCGGCTGCGCTGGCACTCGATGGTGATGCACGACGCCCCGGCCATGGTCGCGGCCAGCGGTTGCGCGCCGCCCATGCCGCCGAGGCCCGCCGTCAGGATCCACTTGCCCGACCAGTCGCCGCCATAGTGCTGGCGACCCGCCTCCATGAAGGTCTCATAGGTGCCCTGAACGATGCCCTGGGTGCCGATGTAGATCCACGACCCGGCGGTCATCTGGCCGTACATGGCCAGGCCCTTCTTATCCAGTTCGTTGAAATGCTCCCAGGTCGCCCACTTGGGCACCAGGTTGGAGTTGGCGATCAGGACGCGCGGGGCGTCTTCGTGGGTGCGGAAGACGCCGACCGGCTTGCCCGACTGGACCAGCAGGGTCTCGTCGGCTTCCAGCTTCTGCAGTTGCTCGACGATGGTGTCGAAGGCCTGCCAGTTGCGGGCCGCCTTGCCGATGCCGCCATAGACGACCAGGTCTTCGGGGCGCTCGGCCACCTCGGGGTCGAGGTTGTTCATCAGCATCCGCATGGCCGCCTCGGCGGCCCAGGTTTTGGCGGTTTTCTCAGACCCGTGCGGGCTGCGAATGATGCGGGTGTTGGGCGTGGCGCTCATCGATTCCTCCATGCGGCGTCTGCCGTCGTTCGGGGGGAGTGTTATGTCTAGACATTATTGCGCGCAAGAGGCAGTTTCGATTCATGGATCAGGAACCGCTTCATCGACGGATCGCCGGCGACATCGAGCGCCGCATCGCCTCGGGCGAGTGGCGGCCCGGTTTCCGCATCCCGACCGAGGCCGAGCTGATGGCCGAATACGGCTGCGCCCGCATGACGGTGTCGCGCGCCATGACCGACCTGTCGGCGCGGGCCCTGGTGGTGCGACGTCGCCGCGCCGGGACGGTCGTGGCCCACCCGCCGGTGCATTCGTCGGCTCTGGTCGCCATCCCCGATATCCAGTCCGAGGTCGAGGGCAGGGGACTGGCCTATGCCCACCGCCTGTTGGGCCGCATCGTCCGCCCCGCGCGCGCCGATGAAGGTCTGGGCGAGCGGGTGATCGAGCTGGAGACCCTGCATCTGGCCGACGACCTGCCCTTCGTCTTTGAGCGCCGCCTGATCTCGCTGAGCGCCGCGCCCGAGGCCGAGGCCGCCGACTTCACCGCCCAGCCGCCCGGCGGCTGGCTTCTGGCCCACATGCCCTGGACCGAGGCCGAGCATCGCATCTCCGCCGTCGGCGCTGATCCCGAGACCGCGACCCATCTGGGTCTGGCCGACGGCGCAGCTTGTCTGCGGCTGGAGCGCCGGACCTGGCGCGACGGTCAGGGCGTGACCTGGGCGTGGCAGACCTTCCCCGGCGCGGCCTATGATCTGGTCGCGCGTTTCTCGCCCACCAAAGGATGACCCCGATGAGCCAACCGTCTGAAGCCCTGGGCTGGCGTTCCGTCGGCGATCTGGTGGGGAACCATCCCGACGCCCCCGTTGCGCTGATCGGCGCGCCGCTGAACGAGCGGTCGCTGACGCCGGGTCGCTGCGACCTCGGCCCCAAAGCCCTGCGCGGCGTCCTGCCGCGCCTGTCCACCTATGACGTCGAGACGGGGCTCGAACTGGATGTGCTGGTGCACGACGCGGGCGATGTGGCGCTGAAGGCCGTCTCGCCGTTTGACGCCTTCGAGCCGGTGCGCGACGCGGTCGCGGCTCAGGCCCACCGCGCCCTGACCATCCTTGTCGGCGGCAACAACGCCATCACCCGGCCGGGCGTTCATGCCCTCGGGTTGGAGCGCGTCGGCGTCCTGACGCTGGACGCCCATTTCGACCTGCGCGACACGGATCAGGGCCTGACCAACGGCAATCCGATTCAGGCCCTGCTGGACGATGGGCTAGACGGCCATCGGATCAGCCAGGTGGGCCTCGCCCCCTTCGCCAATACCCGCCGCGCCCATGAAAAGGCCGAGGCGGCGGGCATCAGCGTCCGCACCGCCCGCGAGTGCCGCCAGCGCGGTTTGACGACTGTGGTGGTCGAGGAGTTGGAGCGCCTGTCGTCCCTGTGCGAGGTCATCTACGTCGACTTCGACATCGACGTCATCGACCGCAGCCAGTGGCCCGCCAGCCCCGGCGCCCGCCCCGGCGGGGTCTCGGTCCACGACTTCTTCGACGCCGCCCGAGCGATTGGCGCTCATCCCAAGGTCGGCGCCGTCGACCTGACCGAATACGACCCCTCGCTGGAAGTCGGCGACCTCAGCTCCCTGACCGCCGGGCGCTGGTTCTGCGAAATCCTGAGCGGCGTGGCTGCGCGATGATCTCCCCTTCCTGCTCCCTTCCCCCTCGAGGGGGGAAGGGCCGGGGATGGGGGTGGAGCCACCTCGTCGGCCATTCGAGCTCGGGAGGCGGTGTGGCTGTCGGCGTCTCCTGCGTCGTGTTTGAAAGCGCCTGCATGCACCCCCTCCCAACCCTCCCCCTCGAGGGGGGAGGGCTTTCTGTTTTTGACTGGAACGTTCGATGATCCTCGCTGACCGCCTCATCACCGACTGCCACGTCGCCGCCATGACCGAGGGCGGCGCCCCCTATGGCGCGATCGAGGACGCCGCCATTCTGACCAAGGACGGGCGCATCGCCTGGGTCGGGCCGCGCGCCGACATGCCTGTGCACAAGGCTGTGGAAACCGATGCCTTAAGCGGCCGCTGGGTCACGCCGGGTCTGATCGATTGCCACACCCATCTGGTCTTCGGCGGCGACCGCTCAGGCGAGTTCGAGCGGCGGCTGGAGGGCGCGACCTATGAAGAGATCGCTCGGGCCGGGGGCGGCATCGTCTCCTCGGTCAAGGCGACCCGCGAGGCGAGCGAGGACGAGCTCTACGCCTCGGCCTGCAAGCGTCTGGAGGGGCTGAAGGCCACGGGCGTGACCACGGTCGAGATCAAGTCCGGCTATGGTCTGGACCACGACAGCGAACTGAAGATGCTGCGCGTCGCCCGCCGCATCGGGAAGGACGCCGGGGTGCGGGTCCGCACCTCCTACCTGGGCCTGCACGCCGTCCCGCCGGAGCATAAGGCCGACCGCACGGCCTATGTGGACAAGGCTGTGGATCAAATCCTGCCCGCCGCCCACGCCGAGGGGCTGGTCGACGCCGTGGACGCCTATTGCGAGCCCATCGCCTTCACCACGGACGAGGTCGCCCGCCTGTTCGACAAGGCTGAGGCTCTGGGGCTGCCGGTCAAGCTGCACGCCGACCAGTTGTCGGACGGCGGCGGCGCGGCGCTTGCCGCCCGCTATCACGCCCTGTCCGCCGATCACATCGAGCACACGACCGAGCCGGGCGTTCAGGCCATGGCCGAGGCGGGCGTGGTGGCGGTCCTTCTGCCCGGCGCCTTCCTGATGCTCCGCGAAACGAAAGCCCCGCCCGTCGCCCTGCTGCGCCAGCACGGCGTTCGCATGGCGGTGGCCACCGACTGCAACCCCGGCACCTCGCCCGTCGCCTCGATGACGGCGGCGCTGAACCTGGCCTGCGTCCAGTTCCGCCTGACCCCGGAAGAAGCCATCGCCGGCGCCACCCGCCAAGCCGCCCGCGCCCTGGGCTTGCAGGACGAGGTCGGAACCGTGGAAGCCAGCAAGGCCGCCGACCTCGCCGTCTGGGACATCACCCGCCCCGCCGAGCTCTGCTACTGGCTGGGCGCGCCCCTGCTGCATCGACGCTACCTCGGTGGTGAAATCATCTAAAAGTTGCATTTCATAGTTATCCTAATCTAGGGTTGTTGGCGGGGAGGCCGACAATCCATGGATGCAGACGACTTCATTCGCCGCTGGTCCGAGGCGCCGATCAGCGAGCGCGCCCACTATCAAACCTTCATCGCCCAGTTGTGCCGCTTGATCGGCGTCGCGGCGCCGGATGACGAGCGGACCGGCGATCTCGACTACTGTTTCGAGCGCCCGGTGAAGTTTCTGCACGAGGACGGGGGCAGCCACCCCGGCTACATCGACTGCTACCGGCGCGGCGCCTTCGTGCTGGAGGCCAAGCAGTCGGGCAAGCGCGGGGCGGGCGGGGCACTGGACCCGCAGCCTCAGCTGGCCTTGTTCGGCGGCAAGGGTCGCAAGGTCGCGCCGCTGTCGTCCAGCACGCTGGAAACCCTGATGCGCAACGCCAAGCGCCAGGCCGAGAACTACGCCAAGGCCCTCGACGAATGGCCGCCCTTCATTGTCGTCGTGGATGTGGGACGGGCCATCGAGCTGTGGTCCGACTTTGGGCGGCAGGGCAAGGCCTATGTCCCTTTCCCCGACCGCGCCCGCCATCGCATCGAAATGGCGGATCTGCGCGATGAGGCTGTGCGTGATCGGCTAAGGCGTGTCTGGTCCGATCCGCTGAGCCTGGACCCGGCCGCCCGCGTGGCCGAGGTCACGACCGACATCGCCGCCCGCCTGGCCTGGCTGGTGCGTTCTATCGGCGGACGCGTCGCCATCGGCGCGGATGGACGCCCGGACCCGGTCGCCAAGGCGGCGCGAGCCAATCAGACGGCTCTGTTCGTCATGCAGTGCATCTTCGCCATGTTCGCTGACAGCGTGGGCCTGATCGAGGACAAGGGCTTCCGGCGCTTTCTGGAAAGCTATCGCGGCCACGCCGACCAGTTTCATCTGGGCGCGGGCGACTTCTTCCGGCGCATGGACGAGGGCGGGCACTGCTCGGCCATCCGCCAAACCCTGCGTCGGTTCAACGGCGGCCTGTTCCGCCATGTCGCCGCCCTGCCGATCACCGAGGATGAACTGGAGGCTCTGATAGCCGCTGCCCAGCGCGACTGGGCCTCGGTCGAGCCGGCCATCTTCGGCGCCCTGCTGGAACAGGCCCTGGCCCCGGACGAGCGCGCGGAACTGGGCGCCCACTATACGCCGCGCATCTATGTGGAGCGGCTGGTTGAGCCGACGCTGATGGAGCCCTTGCGCGCCGACTGGGAGGCCGCTGAGGCTAGCGCCATTGGCCTGTTCATGGCCGGCGACCACAAGGGGGCGCGCCAGATGGTGCGTCGGTTCCATCATGACCTGTGTCATGTCCGCGTGCTGGACCCGGCCTGCGGCACCGGTAACTTCCTCTATGTCGCCATGGGGATGATGAAGGAGTTGGAAGGCGAGGTCCTGGCGGTCCTGTCCGAGATGGGCGAGGCGCAAGGCTCGCTGGCTCTGGACGGACACACGGTCAGCCCAGAACAGTTCTGGGGGCTGGAGAAGAACGCCTACGCCGCCTGGATCGCCGAGATGGTGATGTGGATTGGCTATCTGCAATGGCATTTCCGCGTCTATGGCGACGCCAAACCGTCCGAGCCGATCCTGCGCAATTTCGAGAAGATACGGCAAACCGACGCCCTGCTGTCCTGGTCGCGCGAGGAGTTGGTGCGCGACGCCGTGGGGCGGCCGATCACGCGCGCCCGGCTGCGGCGCAAGGACGGCGACGCGCCCGTTCTGTTTCCGGTGGTCGAGGAGCGTGAGGTGGTCCGCTTGATCGACCCGCGTCCGACGCCGTGGCCGGACGTTCACTTCATCATCGGCAACCCGCCCTTCATCGGCGGCAAGGACCTGAGGCGCGAACTGGGCGACGGCTATGTCGACGCCCTGTGGCAGGTCCGGCAGGGGCGGTTCCGGTCCGCCGATCTGGTTACGGCCTGGTGGGACCGGGCGGCGGACATCCTGACGGCCAAGGGGTCGAATCTGCGCCGCTTCGGCTTCATCACCACCAACTCGATCACCCAGACCTTTTCCCGACGGGTGCTGGAACATCACCTGAAGGGCGAGCCGCCGATGCGGCTGGTCTTCGCCGTGCCGGATCACCCCTGGATCAAGGGCGGCGACAGCGCCGCCGTCCGCATCGCCATGACGGTGGCCGAGCGCGGCGAGCCGGACGGGCAGGGGCGGCTGCTAAGCGTGGTGTCCGAGGCGGGGCTGCATACCGACGCGCCGGAGATTGTCTTCAGCGAGGAGCGGGGGACGATCTCGGCGGACCTGTCGGTCAATGCGCCAGTGTCTGACGCCGTGCCGCTGAAAGCCAACGCCGCCTTGGCCATGCGGGGGGTGCAACTGATGGGCGCGGGCTTCATCGTCGCGCCGGATCGGGCGGCGGCCCTGCTGTCGGCGTCAGAGCCGGAAGCGGCCTTGCCCATCCGCGCCTATCGCAACGGCCGTGATCTGGCGGATCGTCCCCGCGGGGTGAAGGTCATCGACCTGTTCGGCTGGGAGGAGGCCGAGGTGCGACGGCGGCACCCGGCCATCTTTCAGCACGTTCTGGAAACGGTGAAGCCCGAACGGGATCGCAACAATCGGGCCTCCTATCGTGACAACTGGTGGATCTTTGGCGAACCGCGCCGCGAGTTGCGTCCGGCGCTGGAGGGGCTGCGCCGCTACATCGCCACGGTCGAGACGGCCAAGCATCGGTGGTTCCGGTTCCTCGACGCGGACATCTTGCCCGACAACAAGCTGGTTGTGATCGCCAGCGACGACGCGGCCATTCTGGGCGTCCTGTCGTCGCGCCTGCATCAGCAGTGGTTCGTGGCCAATTCGGCGCGGATCGGCGTCTATGACGGCGACGCCGTCTATGTGAAGGGGGCCTGTTTCGACGCCTTTCCCTTTCCTGATCTGTCAGGCCGAGCCGGCGCCGAGATCGCTGTCCTGGCGGATGAGATCGACGGGCTGAGGGCCAGGGTCATTGCGCAGCACGGCTTCCTCTCGATGACCGGCCTCTACAACGCGCGGGTCCGGTTGGCCGCAGGTGCTGCTCTGTGCGAGGCCGATCGCGCGGTCCATGATGCTGGCTGTATCGGTCTGCTGGATCACCTGCATCAGCGGCTGGATGGGGCGGTCCTGTCCGCCTATGGCTGGCCTGCAAACCTGCCGGCACAGGAAGCCGTGGCGCGCTTGGTGGCTTTGAATCGTGAGCGCGCCAACGAGGAGGCGCGTGGCGAGGTGCGCTTCCTGCGTCCAGACTTCCAGCTGGGTCGGGTCAAGACTTCGCACCGTCCTGTTCAGGTCGAGGCGAACCTGGACGTCGCCGCCAAGCTGCCGTCCTTGCCGGATGCGCCGGGGCCGATGGCTTCGGCCCTCTTGCATGCGCTTAGGCAGGAAGGCGTCCCGGTCAACCCGCGTGATCTGGCGGCGCGCTTCGGCGGGCGCCGAGGTCGGCGCATGGAGGATCGCATCGAACAGACCCTGGCGGTCCTGGCCGTGGCCGGGTCGGTGCAGCGCACGGACACGGGCTGGTTCACGCCACGTCGCGTCTGATGTTAGCGTCGGCTTCTGGAATCGGGGGCGGGCGGCATGGCGCAATCACAGACGGACGTCGTCATTCTGGGGGGCGGCCATAACGGTCTGGTCTGCGCCTTCTATCTGGCGCGGGCCGGGCTGAAGGTCACGGTGCTGGAGCGGCGCGGCGTCGTCGGCGGAGCGGCGGTGACCGAGGAGTTCCATCCCGGTTTCCGCAACTCGACCGCCAGCTACACCGTCAGCCTGCTGAACCCGCGCGTCATCGCCGAAATGGAGCTGGCGCGCCACGGCCTGCGCGTGGTCGAGCGTCGCGCGGCCAACTTCCTGCCCTTTGATGACGGCCGCTATCTGCTGACCTGCGAGGGGCGGACCCAGGCCGAGGTGGCCAAGTTCTCGGTCCGAGACGCCGAACGCCTGCCTGACTATGAGGCGCGGCTGGAGGCGGTCGCCGCCATCCTGCGCGACCTGATCCTGACCCCCCCGCCGAACGTGGTTGAGGGCGGCTGGCTGGCGGCCCTGCCGGAGATGCTGAAGGCGGCGTCGCTGGGGCGGCGCGTCTCGGGGCTGGGCCTGGCCGCACAGCGTGACCTGCTGGACCTGTTCGCCAAGTCGGCGGGCGACTGGCTGGACGGCTGGTTCGAGAGCGATCCGATCAAGGCCCTGTTCGGCTTCGACAGCGTCGTCGGCAACTACGCCAGCCCCTATACCCCCGGCTCGGCCTATGTCCTGCTGCACCACGTCTTCGGCGAGGTGAACGGCAAGAAGGGCGCCTGGGGCCACGCCATCGGCGGCATGGGGGCGATTACTCATGCCATGGCCGCCGCCTGCGCAGAGCAGGGCGTCGATATCCGGCTGGACGCGCCGGTCGCCGAGGTGCTGACGGAAAAGGGCAGGGCGGTTGGGGCCGTGACCGAGGCGGGCGACGTGATCCGCGCCCGCGCTGTCGTCTCCAACCTGCACCCGCGCCTGTTGTTCGACCGCTTGGTCGATCCGGCCGTGGTCCCGGCGGACTTCACCGAGCGGATGAGCCGCTACGCTTCCGGCTCCGGCACCTTCCGCATGAATGTCGCCCTGTCGGAACTGCCGCGCTTCACCGCCCTGCCGGGGGCGGGCGACCACCTGACAGCCGGTATCATCATCGCGCCGACGCTCGCCTATATGGACCGCGCCCACGCCGAGGCGCGCCTGAACGGCTGGTCGTCAAAGCCCATCGTCGAGATGCTGATCCCCTCGACCCTGGACGACAGCCTAGCCCCCGCGGGCCAGCACGTCGCCAGCCTGTTCTGCCAGCACGTCGCGCCCGATCTGGCGGACGAGCATCGGGACACGGTGGCCGACCTGATGATCGCGACGGTCGAAGCCCATGCGCCGGGCTTCAAGGCCTCGGTGGTCGGGCGGTTGGCCCTGGGACCGCGTGATCTGGAGCGGCGCTTCGGCCTGGTCGGCGGCGACATCTTCCACGGGCGGCTGACGCTGGATCAGCTGTTCAGCGCCCGACCGGTGCTGGGCCACGCCGATCACCGGATGCCGGTTCCCGGGCTCTATCTTTGCGGCTCTGGCGCCCATCCCGGCGGTGGGGTGACGGGCGCGCCGGGCCACAATGCGGCGCGCGCCGTGCTGAAGGACATCAAGCCAGGCTGATGTTCAGCGCCTTCATCAGGGCGTCGCGGATGGCGCGGTCGGTAAAAGGTTTCTGGATTGTGGGGTTGCCGCGCCAGTGCTCGGGCAGACCGGCCTCGCCATAACCCGTGGAGAATACGAAGGGCACGCCGCGCGCCTTCAAGGCCTCGGCGACCGGAAAGACCTCGCGGCCGGCGACATTGACATCCAGCAGGGCGGCATCCAGCGACGCCTCCGTCGTGGCGGCGACCAAGCCGTCGTCGATATTGGATTCCGGCCCGACCACGGCGCAGCCCATGTCCTCGAGAATGGTCTCCAGCAACATGGCCACCAGGGACTCGTCTTCGATCACCAGCACGCGACGGCCCTGCAAAGCGTTGGTCATGCGGCTTCCTTGTTCAGCGGAATGGTGATTTCGGCGGTGAAGCCGTCATCGCGGTAGTGCATCTGGACGGTGCCCGCCAGATCGTGCCGCACATTCCGTTCGATCAAACGGCTGCCGAAGCCCCGACGTTCCGGCTGCGCTACAGATGGGCCTCCGGTCTCACGCCAGACGATGCCGAGGTGCGGATCATTCAGGTCGGCCACGGACCAGTCGACCAGCACGCGCCCGTCGCCGGGTGACAGGGCGCCATACTTGGCGGCGTTGGTGGCCAACTCGTGGAAGATCATGCCCAAGGACACGGCCATGGCCGGGTCCAACGCTACGTTTGGGCCGTTCAGGGTCAGCCGGTGCAGGCCGTGGGCCGTGGTTTCGTGCTCCAGCACCTCGCGCAGGTCGGCGCCTTCCCAATGGCTGCGGGTCAGCAGGTCATGGGTGTGCGACAGCGACAGGATGCGCGACTGGAAGGTTTCGGCGAAGGAGCGCGGGTCCTCGTGCGAGCGCGCCGTCTGCATGGCGATGGACTGGACCGTGGCCAGGGTGTTCTTCACCCGGTGGTTCAACTCGTCGATCATCAACTTCTGACGCTCGGCGGCCAGAACGGTGTCGGTGACGTCATGCCCCTGGACGAAGACGCCGACGATCTCTCCGCCGTCGTTGCGGATCGGCTGGTAGATGAAGTTGAGATAGCGGGTCGCCAGCAGGCCGTTGGGCGTCTGCTGCAACTGCACGGGACTCTGGCGTCCCTGGAAGGGCTCGCCCGTCGCCAGGACCTCGTCGAGGAAGTCGTAATAGCCCTGACCCGCCAGCTCAGGCAGGGCCTCGCGAATGGGTTTGCCGATCACATCGCGGCGACCGATCAACTGGCCATAGGCGCCGTTGTGAAGCTGGATGACATGCTGCGGGCCGTTCAGGACGGCGACGAAGCCCGGCGTCTGCATGAACATGTCCAGCAGTTGCCGTCGTTCTGTCTCCAGCCGACGATTGTCCGCCTGAACGCTCATGGCGCGACGGAACATGCCGCCGCCGATCAGGCTGTCCAGGGCCGAGGAGTCGTCTTCCGGTCGCAGCCGACCGACCTGGCGACGCAGCCGTTCCAGTTCCGTGATGTCGCTGGTGTGTTGCAGGATATGGGTGACCTTACCGGACGCATCCTTGATTGGTGTGTGGGTGCAACTCCAGTAGCGGTCGTCATACAGGATCGAGCCGTCGTCCTGCTCGATCGGGATCGGGTAGTGGAGCACCGCCAGATTGTCCGGTTGCCCCGTCGTCAGGACCTTATCGAACGATGCGGCCAGTTGGCGGGCGTTTTCGGGCGCTTCCTCGCCCGGCCCGGCGTCGAAGGCCTGCATCACCGGCTGGCCCAGCAGATCCTCGCGGCGGCGATGGGTCACGTCCAGATAAGCCTGGTTCATTCCGGCATAGCGCAACTGCGCGTCCAGCAGCATGTAGGGGTTGGGCGAGGCGTCGAACGCTGCGACCAGATCGATTGTCTTGGCGAGTGTACGCAATCCCGTCCCCCAGCATTCATCGACCCTAACGCCGGCCACGCGCAAAGGGTGCGTGTTCCTGCCGCGAAAAATCAGGGAATGTCTAGCGGTGGCGCCTCATTGTGAAAACGAACGTTTTCTGCGGCGCCTCTTTAGGCGCTGGCGCCGAGGCTGTCCGCCAGGGTCCAATACATGGGCTTGGGGCTGTAGGCGTCGTCATAGGGCAGGCCCCGGTTGACGCCGCGGGCGGCCCTGACATGGCTGTCGACCTGTTCAGTCAGCCAGGAGAACTTGTCCGTCAGGCCCCAGGTCACGACGCCGCGCACCTCGGGGAAGGCCAGCATGACGTCGAGATAGCGCCGGGTCTCGTCGGCCACCTTCTGGTCGCGGGCGGCCGTCGTGTGGGCGGCGTCCGTTTCCTTGACGTCCAGTTCAGTCACGGTGATGTCCAGGCCCAGGTCGATCAGGGCCTTGGTCATGTCCTGCAGGCCGGCGGTGTCGAGCGGCCCCTTGGACAGGTCGAGGTGGGCCTGAACCCCGACGCCGTCCAGCGGGACGTCGGCGGCGCGCAGGCGACGGGCCAGGGCGACGAAGGCCTGCCGGCGCGCCTTGTCGACCGGGTTGCCGTATTCGAAGCCGTAGTCGTTGATGACCAGGTGGGCGTTGGGGGCGTGCGCCCGCGCCTCCTCCATCGCCCGCTCGATGTAGGTGGGTCCAAAGGCGCGGAAGAAGGTGTTGCGGCGCAGGTTGCGCGCGCCCGCCTCGGTGTCGATGGGTTCGTTGATCACGTCCCATTCCTCGATGCGCGAACCGTATCGGCCCAGCACGCGCGAGAAGTGTTCGGACATCAGCCGCCAGTCGCGCTGGCTCAGCATTTCGCGTTTGGCCCAATCGGGCGTGCTTTGGTCCCACAGCAGGGTATGGCCACGCACCCGCAGGCCGTTTTCATCGGAGAAGGTCAGAAGATCATCGACAGGGCTGAAGTTGAACTGCCCCTTGCGCCATTCCAGCGAGTTCCATTTCAGATGGATCTCGGGGGTCAGGACCTCGCAGTCGCGTAGCACGGCGGCGCGCAGGGCCTTGTCCTGACGCAGATGGTCGGCGCGGGCGGCGGCGCCGAAGTAGCGGCCGCCGCTGCGGGCGGCGCGGGACAGGGACGGGACGGAAGCGGATGCGTCGGGCAGGGCGGCGCCTTCCCCCTCGGGCCTCGCCCAGACCCCGTGGGGCGTAACGGACAGGGCCGGAACCAGCGCAAGGCCGGTCAATATGGACCGTCGTGACGGAAGCGTCAGCATACTGCGCTCAACCTTCTCAAGCTACGGAGAAGAACAAGCGCTATTCGTTAGGCCTCCGAAGATAATGCGGAGTTAACGATTGCTGATGGGTGATTTTAAGGCGGGAATGCAGTTGTCTTCGGGCTGCCTCTTAAGGTGAAGCTTGTGGGTGTTCTGTCGGCGGTTCGCCTGACGGGACTGCCGCTCGATCCAGAACTAGAAGCTGCGATAGAAGCCGACGCGGACATAGCCGTCGGAATCCCGGTCGTCCCCGTCGCTGAAGCCGGCTGAGATCTGGAACTCCGCCTGTTCGCCGACCTTCACGCCCAACACGGGGCCGATGCGGTAGGCGCTGTAGTTGGAATCGCCGTCGGCCCCGATCTCGAGGCCCGCGCGGACCCGGCCCGATGACCCGACCGTATGCGTCAGGCTGGCCTGCGCGTCGTAGTCGTCCAGTTGGAAGCCATAGGCGCCGTACCAGTCGACCCGCCAGGGGCCGGACACATGGCCGCCGTCCAGGCTGACCATCATCTCGCCCTGACCGCCGTCGCGGCGGTTGCCGGGGTCGCCGGGGCTGAGGTCGGTGTCGACGTAGCGATAGCCCAGGCCCACGCTGCCCCAGGTCGGACCTGAGCCGAAGCGATAGACAAGTTCCGCCTGGGCCCCGGTGAAGTCCGCGTCGATGGTGACCGGGCCATTCTGGTAGTCATAGCCGCCGGTATAGACCACGCCGCGCACGGCCCAGCCCTTGCCGTCGACCGGGCCGGGCAGGCCGACCGTGGCGCCGACGTAGGCGGAGTCCGCGACGTCCAGCTTGCCACCGGCGAAAACCGTCACGTCGCTCTGCGCCGCGGCGGTTCCGGCCCATCCGCTCGCGCCCAGCGCGATCAGGGCGGCGGCGAATGAGGTTTTCGATGCAAGGCGACGCGGTTGGTCGGTCATGAACATTCCCTAACGATAGTATCGATCGCGTCGCCTTGCCGGCGACGCCGAGGAAGGCGCTTCAGCTAAGCTGGATCATTTTGGTTAATACTTTCAGACGACCAGTTTTCCTCTCGCCAGTTCGGCCAGGCACTCAGCGCTGCGATCCACCGGCGCCTTGGTCCGCGACACCCAGGCGATCAGTTCCTCCATGCCGGTGTCCATGTCGCGTTCAGGCTTGAAGCCATAGGTGCGCTCGATCTTGGAGATGTCGCCGAAGCAATGCCGGATGTCGCCGACGCGGTATTTGTTGAGCACCTCGGGGGCGATGTTCTTGCCCAGCAGGCGGGCCAGAACCCCGGCGATCTCATTGACTGAGATCGGAGCGCCGCTGCCGACGTTGAACACGTCCCACGTCTCGCGGTCGCTATCCAGAACGGTGGTGAAGGCGCGGGCCACGTCCTGGACGTGGACGAAGTCACGCATCTGGCGGCCGTCTTCGAACACCAGCGGCGGTTGGTCGTTCAGCAGCCGCGATATGAAGATGGCGGCGACCCCGGTGTAGGGGTTGCTGAGCGCCTGGCGCGAGCCATAGGCGTTGAACAGGCGCAGCGCCACGGTGGGGATTTGCAGCGCCCGCCCGACCGAGAGGAACATCTCCTCATGGTCGCGCTTGTTGACCGCATAGATGGAGTTGGGCTGCAGCAGCTTGTCTTCCGCCGTGGGGACGGGTTCCAGTTCCTCGCCGTCGATCATGACCTCCCACTGGCGCGCCTCCAGTTGAGCATGGGGGCGGACATCGGCGGTGACGTGGGCGTGGGTCGAGGGGCGGACGTAGTCACCCTCGCCATAGATGGACATGGACGAAGCGACGGCGATGCGCTGAACCTTATGCGGTTTCTGCGACAGCACCTCCAGCATGACGGCGGCGGCCATGACGTTGTTGCGCGTATAGTCGACGATATTGGTCATGCTCTGGCCGACCCCGACCGAGGCGGCCAGGTGGGCCAGGTGGGTCACGCCGTCCAGCGCGGCCTCGAACACGCCTTCGTCCAGGATGTCGCCCCTGATGCGGCGCGCGCGCGGGTCGAGGTAGATGGGCCAGCCGTCGGCATCCATTTCCCCGTCGCCGTGAACCTGGGGCGACAGGCTGTCGAGGATGCTGACGCGATAGCCGCGCGCCAGCATGGCGTCGACCAGATGGGAGCCGATGAAACCGGCGCCGCCCGTGATCAGAATATGCTTGTCCATGACCGCATCCGCTCAATGGTCGTGACGGAGGACGCCGTACTGATCCAGTTTGGACCGCACGAGCGTATTGTTGGCGTCGATCTTCTCGGTGCGTTGCCAGACCTGACCACTGTCCTTCAGATATATGACGAAGCCCAGCGTCAGCGGAATGATCCAGACGCACCACCAGATCATGACGAAGACCGGATTGACCATCAGCATGTAGCCGATGCGATCGGTGGTGCGCTCCAGCACCAGTCCGGTGCGCGTCCAGGTCCGCATGTAGAGGCCGACGATCAGCATGGTGAAGGCGATGATGTTGAACACCGACAGCACCACCAGCCACATGGGCAGGGCGTTGTCGCCGGTGAAGAACCGCCAGGCCGCCCAGATACCCAGGGGGATGCCCAGGGTGTTCACCCACAGCGACATGCAGGGCAGGAAGTTCATCCAGGCGCGGACGCGTTCGCCGAAGGTGAAATCCATTTCCTTGAGCGGCGAACCCAGGCTCTGGAAGAAGCCGGCGACCCAGCGCTTCCGTTGCGTGACGCCTTCTCCGAAGGTCTCGGGCACTTCTTCGATCAGCGAACTGTCGATGATGCCCAGAGTCTTGCCGTTCTTCCAGAACCGCTCGCCGACCTCAGGGTCCTCGATGGTGATCCAGGGGTGGAAGCCGCCCAGGGCGACCAGGTCGTCGACCTTGAAGAATAGTCCCTTGCCCAGCACCCAGAAGGGCTGTTTCGGGTCCGACAGGTGGCCGTATTTGGCGCCGTCCCAGGTCATGTGGTCGAAGGCGTGGAAGGCGGCGGCCAGGCTGGCGTTCAGGTTGCCGGCGACGTTGCGAGCCTGAAGCACGTCATACTTCTGCAGGCCGATGGCGGCGGCCTTGAAGTGGTCGGCCGGGGGGCAACTGTCGGCGTCGATGTAATCGATCGTCAGATTGGTCTTGTCGCGATGCGTTTCGGCGACCTGATACAGGGCGTAGATCAACTGCCGCGTCTTCTTGGGCGGCAGGTCCTTGGACCCGGCGCGCTTGCCCTTGTGCCACCAATAGGCCTTGGGGTTGGCGTCCCAGGCGTTCCAGACCACGTCCCAGCGCGGGTCGGTGGTGGCGGGCACCTCCAGGATCTCGACGAAGGGAAAGGCCTGCGTCAGCCGTTGCAGGCTGGCGATGGTCTCGGCGTCGTTGGCGTTGGGAATGGCCACGACCCGATAGCGGCTGCGCGGATAGTCGAGCTTGGCCAAGGAGGTGAAGGTCGTCTCCATCGTCCGCTCAAGTTCGCGCAGGACCGGATAGAGCAGGACGATGAAGGGCAGTTCGGCCTCTGTCGCGGGCAGGGGGTCGTCCATGTCCACGCTGTTCACCTTGAGGGTGCGGAAATACATCTCCAGCATGAAGCAGCCCAGGTAGAGAATCTGGGATATGGCGAACAGCCACACGAGAAGGGTTGGAAGGCCGCTGTCGTAGGTTTGCATCGAATGTCCCGCCCAGAATATCCGTGTTAAGTCGTCGTCTTACATTCGTCTTCTGTCGTCTTCTGTCGTCTTCTCGGTCTTGGGTTTCTTTGTTCTCAGGAGGCGAGCGCGCTGGTCGAGCTGCGCCCGCTGTTTTTCATTTCTTCGGTGAAGTAGGCGATGGTTCGGGAGAGTCCGTCGTGCAGAGGCACCTGCGGCGACCAGTTCAGCCGCGCCAGGGCGCGCGAAATATCGGGCTTGCGCCGGCGAGGATCGTCCACCGGAAGCGGATGATAGACGATCTTGGATCGGGACTTGGCCATCGCCAGAATCTGCTCGGCCAGTTGCTTGACGGTGGTTTCGTTCGGGTTGCCGATATTGATCGGCCCGTCGATGTCCTCGCCGGCGTTCATCAGGCGGATGAAGCCTTCGACCAGGTCATCGACGAAGCAGAAGGAGCGGGTCTGCTCGCCGCTGCCGTAGATGGTGATGTCTTCGCCCATCAGGGCCTGGACGATGAAGTTGGAGACCACGCGCCCGTCGTCGGGGTGCATGCGCGGACCATAGGTGTTGAAAATGCGCACGATCCGCGTCGTCAGCCCATGCTGGGCGCCGAAGTCCGTGACCAGGGTCTCCGCGAACCGTTTGCCCTCGTCATAGCAGGAGCGTGGGCCGACCGTGTTGACGTTTCCCCGGTAGTTTTCGGTCTGAGGATGAACTTCGGGGTCGCCGTAGATCTCTGACGTAGAAGCCTGGAAGAAACGCGCCCTGTCTGTAGCCGCCCTGTTCAGAAGATTGAGCGTTCCCAGTGAGCATGTCAGCGCCGTCTTGACGCGATCATACTGATAGTGAACCGGAGACGCAGGACAGGCCAGATTGTATATTTGATCGACCTTGGGAAGGTCGTTCGGAAGCGGCGCGTTGATGTCGTGGTTGAGAAGGGAAAATCGTCCAGAGGATTCCAGGTGCGCGACGTTCTGTGGTCTTCCAGTGTGGAAGTTATCGACGCAGATGACGAAGTGTCCATTTTCGATCAATCGAGTGCATAGGTGGGATCCAAGAAATCCAGCACCGCCAGCAACAATGATTGTTGCATTAGGCGTATCGCCAAAGTCATCATGACGATTGTAGAAATGACGATTTTCAACCATCTCTTACGATCCTAAATGATCACGTAGTTTTAGTCTGTTTGGTTCACGGTAACGACTGCATTCATCCGGCGCGGGAATTTCGAAAAGCGTAAGCGGCGCGTTAAGACCCTGTTAACCAATGGTGCGACCTTGGGTTCCTTTGCAATTGGACGGAAATGCGGCGAAGCTTCGCGGCGGCCTCGCATTCGCCCTTGGCGCGAGCGCCGCCTCGGCCGAGCGGCAAGACGCATCGGCGCGCATCGACCAAGCGAATAGGGGCAGCGCCAGGACGCCGCGCATCCACGATTGGACGTCCTAGAAGCGAATGAGGATCAGGCGGCCTGAACGCCGTCGACGGCGGCGACAACGCCGAGAGCCAGCGGCTCGAAGACATGCTCGGCCAGGTGCCGCACCACCGGCGCCGCCACCCCGTCGCCGGTCAGGTGATAGGCGTCGCTGTATTGCCGGGGCAGGACATAGCTGTCCTTCAACCCCATCAGCCGCGCGGTCTCGCGCGCCGAGATCAGGCGTGAACGGATGCGGCGTCCCTCGACCACCAGAATGACCTGACGGCTGGACCCGCCGGACGGCGTGCGCAGGCAACCGGCCACGTCGTCAAAGCGGACCTCGGCGCGCTGGACCTTGGCGCCGGTTTCGTCGATCCGGGTCCGGCGATAGACGCCGCCGACCATGCGGCGCCCGGCGCGCTTGGCGGCCGCGACCTTGGCCAGATGGACCGGCGACATCATGTCGAGCAGCTTCCTGGTCTCTGCCTGGGTGTGCCAGGCGACGCTGGTCGGGCGGTCCTCGATGATGTCGGCGAAGGTGGCGATGCGCCGCTCGGGCGTCGGCACGTTCCACCACAGCAGGTGCTCGCGCACGTCCTCGGGCAGGTTGCCGACCGCACGGCGCAGGGCGCGGGTGTGGAAGGGCTCGATGGGCTCGGGCGACAGCAGGTCGGGCGCGACATCCACGTCGGCGCGGACGCCGATGACGAACAGGCGCGGACGCGACTGGGGCACGAACAGGTCGGCGTTGATGACCAGGGCGCCATAGCGATAGCCGGCCTCGGCGAAGGTCCGGCAGATGGCCTCGAAATCCTTGCCGCCGTGCGAGGTCAGGGCGCCGCAGACGTTCTCGACCGCCACCATGCGCGGCGCACGCTTGTCCTTGATCAGGCCGTGGATCAGGTCCCAGAAGGCGTAGAAGGTGCCGGACCGCTCGCCCTTCAAGCCCGCCCCGGCGCCCGCCAGAGACAGGTCCTGACAGGGAAAGGAGCCCCACATCATGTCGGCGGCGCCCGGCAACTGCGCGGCGTCCAGCGCGCGAATGTCGCCGACCGTCAGCTCGCCGCCCGTGCCCCAGTTGGCCTGATAGGAGAAGCCCTTCTTGGCGTCGAAATCATTGGCGAATAGGCAGGTCCATTCGGCGCCTAGGCCGGCGCGAACCATGCCGCCGCCGGCGAAGAACTCGTAGAAGCTGGGGGCCGAAGGAGACGAATCGCGCATGGGACGACTGTGACGCAGGCGGGCCGCGCGGTCCATTTGCCGCGACAAGTCATGCACGGCCTTGACGTGAGCGGGCAGGGGACTACGAACCCCGGCCCCTCTCCCCGCAGGTTTTCCCCATGACGTCCGCGACGCCCGCCACCATCGGCATCGACTTCGGCACGACCAATACGGTGGTGTCGCTGACCCACGGCGACGGCCCCGCGACCCTGGTGCGGTTCCAGGTCGAGGAGAAGGACCTGTTCGCCTTCCGCTCGGCGCTGAGTTTCCAGTTGCACGAGGCGCGCGACGGCGGCTCGCCCGAGCGCGTCATCGAGGCGGGGCCCTGGGCCATCGAATCCTATGTCGAGGACCCGCTGGAGACCCGCTTCATCCAGTCGTTCAAGACCTTCGCCGCCAGCGCCGCCTTCACCGAGACGCGCATCGACAACCGTCGCTATCGGTTCGAGGACCTTTTGTCGGCCTTCCTGCTGCGGCTGAAGCACCATGCGGACGGGGCGATGGACGACCTGCCGCCGCGCATCATCGTCGGTCGGCCCGTGACCTTCGCGGGCGGCAATCCGAACGAGGCCCTGGCGCTGGAGCGGTATGAAGCGGCCTTCGCGCGCCTGGGCTTCACCGACATCCGCTATGCCTACGAACCCGTCGGCGCGGCCTTCTTCTTTGCGCGCGAACTGAAACATGACGCCAATGTCCTGGTCGCCGACTTCGGCGGCGGCACCAGCGACTTCTCCATCGTGCGGTTCGAGCGGGCTGACGGCGCGCTGAAGTCCACGCCGCTGGCCCGGTCGGGCGTGGGCGTGGCGGGCGACGCCTTCGACTATCGGATCATCGACCAGCTGGTGTCGCCGGAACTGGGCAAGGGGAGCCTGTACCGCGCCTTCGACAACCGCTTGCCGATCCCGCAGCGCTACTACAGCGCCTTCGCGCGCTGGGATCAGCTGGCCCTGCTGCGCGCATCCAAGGACATGCGCGACATTCGCGGCCTGGCCACGACGGCGCTGGAGCCGGAGAAGATCGAGCGCCTGATCGAGGTGCTGGACGACAACCACGGCTACGCCCTCTATCGCGCCGTCTCGGGTCTGAAAGAGGCCTTGTCGCGGGATGGGGAGGCGGTCTTCTCCTTTCTCGCCGGATCGGTGCGGATCGAGAAGCCGGTCAAGCGTACGGACTTCGAGGGCTGGATCGCGCCCGAGCTTCAGGCCATGGAGGCCGCCGTCGACGAGGCCATGACCCAGTCGGGTCTGGACGGGACGCAGATCGACCGCGTCTTCCTGACCGGGGGCACTTCCTTCGTCCCGGCGGTGCGCGACATCTTCATCCGCCGCTTCGGCGCCGACCGCATCGAGACCGGCGGCGAGTTCGAATCCATCGCCTCGGGCCTGGCTCTGATCGGGCGTGAGGCCGATCTGGACCTGTGGAGCCAGAAGGCGGCCTGATCCTCAACGCTCGTCACCCTCGGGCTTGTCCCGAGGGGCCAGGGCAGCTCTAAGAACGAATGATGACGCACCGAGCGCGCCGGCTCCGTTGCGAACCGAAGAGCATTCGGAAAGATGGGCCCTCGGGACAGGCCTGAGGGTGACGGGTGTTTGGGCGGCGGCGCTAATCCCGATCCGGCGCGCCCAACGGGAAATAGGCGCGGTAGGGCCGAGCCTCGTCCACCGCGCGCGCCATCGACGGCCGGGCCAGCAGCCGGGCGCGATAGGCCTTCAGCGTCGCGAACCGATCCTCGATCGGATGCGACCAGTCAGCATAGAAAAGTGCGGGCGCCGCGGCGCAGTCGGCCAGGTTGAAGCCGTGGTCGGTGGCCCACTCCCGCCCCGCCAGCCGTTCGTCCAGCCAGGCATAGGCCGTGTCCAGCATCCGCTTCGCTTCGGCCACGCCATAGGGATCGCGGTCGCCCTCGGGCCGCAGGGCGTCGGCCACCAGTTTCTGTTGCGAGCTCGAGACATAGTGGTCGAACACCCGGTCCATCATCCGCACCTCGACGGCGATGGCGGGATCGGCGGGGATCAGCTGCACCGGGCCGGGATGATGCACGGCCAGATGCTCGATGATGGCCGTGGCCTCGACGACAGTGCGGTCGCCGTCCTGCAAGACCGGGAACTTGCGCACCGGCCACAGAGCCGTCAACTCGGCGAAGGCGGCCTCGCCCTCCAGCAGCCGAAACTCGAACGGCGTCTCGTTCTCATACAGCGCGATCAGCGCTTTCTGGCAGAAGGACGAGAAGGGGTGGGCGTAGAGCTTCATGCGGGGGGCTCTTCTGCGGTGAGATCGATCTATGTTGAAGATCGTCGGTATGTTAGATTTGCGAATGGTTGCATTTAGAACTGTCCATCGCATCGCGGCCATTGGATTCTTGGTCCTCTTTGCGGCCTTCCTGGGTTTTGTCGCCTCGTTCTCCGAGCATCCCCCACTATTGGCGACGGCGTGGAGGATGAGCATCGCCACGGACGATGGTTTTCACATTTTCAGGCTGTTTCTCACCATTACTAGTGTCGTGGCGTTCCTCCTTCGCGGTCGAGGAACGCTCATTGGCTACGCCTCCGTAGTGATCCTTGCGGTTACGCCTATCTGTTGGCTGGCTTTGGAGCTTTTCCATAGGTTCGGGGGCGGCCAAGATGGCGAATTCTGGGCCTATTTTGCGCAGCCTTCAATGTATCCGTGGCTGCTTGCATCCTGGCTTGCAGATTACGCCCTGACGCTGTCTATCGCTTGTCTTGGCCTCTGGATGGCCACTCTGCCGAGGTCGTCGAGACAGATTTTGCGCCCACGCGAAGCCGAAATTTGACCCCTCCGCCTCCCGATGCCAGATCGCGGCCCTCAGCAAGCGAGGGAGCGCTCCATGACCATCACCCTGTACGGCATCAAGGCCTGTGACACGATGAAGAAGGCGCGCGTCTGGCTGGACGGGCAGGGTGTGGACTACGCCTTTCATGACTACAAGGTCGCGGGGGCGAACAAGGCCGATCTGGAACGCTGGATCGCGGAGCATGGCTGGGAGACGGTGCTGAACCGCGCCGGGACCACCTTCCGCAAGCTGTCGGACGCCGACAAGGCCGACCTGAACGCCGACAAGGCCGTCGCCCTGATGCTGGCCCAGCCGTCGATGATCAAGCGGCCGGTGCTGGACCTGGGCGACGGGCGGACCCTGGTGGGGTTCAAGCCCGAGCGCTACGCCGAGGCCTTCGCCGTCTAATCTTCGACGGCGGTTTCCGGGCGGTCGTGGCCGTCGGCGCGTTCGGTGATCCACTGGCCCGCGCTGTCCTCGAACTCGATCCACGAGGTGCGGTCGGGGACCTGCTGCTCGCGCGACACGGCGACGGCGGCGGCTCGCGCGGCGTCGTGGGTGGTGAAGGTCTCGGAGAAGCTGTCGCCCAGCTTGTAGGCCCAGCCGCCGTCGTGCGGAACGATGCGATAGATGATGCGGGTCACGCGGTTTCCTTTACGCGAGGGCCGCCGCCGACAGGCGACGACGGCGGGAGAGTAGTTGCAGGGTCACGCCCAGGATCAGCAGGGCCAGGACAGTCAGCTGGAAACCGACGACCAGAGGGTCCTCGACGCCCGAGGCGACGGGATCGCCCGCCGGCAGTCGGGTCAGGGTCTCGGTGACGCTGGGCAGCAGCAGGGTGAAGTAGGAGACGCTGAGGGCGATGGTCTCGATCGACCAGCGATAGCGGGCCAGGGGCCTGATGAAGCCGACCGTCGCTCCGACCGTCAGCGAGATCAGGCTGAGCGCCGCCACGGCGGCGCCCGGCGGGGTCTTGATGACGAAGATGGCCGAGATCGCGCCGATGAACATGAAGACCAGATAGGCCTTGCCCAGCCGTGTGGCGGGATCGATCCGGCCGTGCATCAGCAGCAGGATCAGGCCGATGGGCACGGCGGGCAGGCTGCCGAGCGTATGAAACCAGCCCAGCGCAGACAGTTGGGGCAGCATGGCGACACCTCAGGTCAGGAGGAAGGATCAAGGCCACTGCACGCGCGAACAACGTCGCACCGTCACCGTTGATCGACCCGAAGCCGCTGTCGAGTCACGCTGTGGTGACGTCAGCGCGCCCGACGCAGCTCCAGGGCGGCGCGGTGGGCGGCGGTCCAGCGCTCGCGATCCAGGCGGTTGATGGCGAAGCGGCGCATCTCCGTCTCGCAGACCTTGGTTCCCTGCAGGCTGGGCGGCGTGACGACGGCCCGATGCTGATCGCAGAAGGCGTCGGCGGCGGCGTTGACGCGTTGGACAAAGACCCTGGCCTGCTCGGGGCGGCTGAAATCCAGATCGGCTATCTGGACCCTCAGCTCCGGCGCGGGCGCGGCGGCGGCCGATAGGGCGAGGGCGAGGCTGGCGATGATCATGATGGTGTCTCCCTGGGTTCCGGCGAAGCCGGGCGAGGGAAGAAGACGGCGCAAAGCGCGCGCAGTTACGGCAGCGCTTGTTAAATCGCGGTCATGCCCTGGGCCTGAAACGCCGGTCGGGCCGGAAAATCGCGCCTTACAAAGAGTTCATGCGCGATCCTGCATCTGATCGAGCCGATCAACGCCTCTTGTGATCAGAAGGCCGCAGCGTCACGCTCGGCTCCAGTATTCAAGAAGGGGCGACACCCATGGACGGACTCGAAGTTCTCATTCCTCTGGCGCCATTCATCATGATCATCGCGATCGTGGTCGTGCCGGCCTGGCTGAAGAGCAAGGAGCGCAAGGAGATGCAGGCCACCCTGCGCTCGGCGATTGAAAAAGGTCAGCCGCTGCCGCCGGAAGTGATCGACTCGCTCAGCAAGGACAACATCAAGCCGCCGGCGACGGCCGCGCGCGACCTGCGGGTCGGCGTCATCCTGCTGGCGGTCAGCCTGGGCATCGCCATCTTCGGTTATGCGGTCAGCTTCGCCGAGATGGACGCCTTCTATCCGATCAGCGGCATCGCCGCGATCCCCGGCATGATCGGTCTGGCCTTCATTGTCCTGAGCTTCTTCAACAAGAACAAGGGCTGAGGGGCGACGGGGAGGGGAAACCGTCATGGCCAAGCCTTTACGCGATCTGCACGATGTCGAGCTCGCCGCCCTGTCGGCGGCGGGCGGGCGTCGCGAGTTCGGGGAGCTGGTGCGTCGCCACAGCCCGGCGGTGCGCGGACTGCTGCGTCGGATGGGGGCGCAACCCGCCCTGGCCGACGACGTGGCCCAGGACGCCTTTCTGCTGGCGTTCGAGAAGTGCGCCGAGTTTCGCGGCGAGGGGACCTTCGGCGCCTGGATCAAGCGGATCGCCGCACGCATCTATCTGAAGCGCCGCTCGAAGGACGCTCGCTATGTGGCCGAGGTCGAGAACGACGAGGTCGCGCCCAATGTTGACAGCGCCGGTCGCATGGACCTGGACGAGGCGATGAAGGGCCTGACCGAGCCGGAGCGCCTGTGCGTCTCCCTGTGTCACGGGGCGGGCCTGTCCCATCCCGAAATCGCGGCCGCCATCAATTTGCCGCTTGGAACGGTGAAATCTCATGTCAAGCGTGGTCTGGATAAACTTCGGGCCCGGCTCCAGCCGGAACCGGTTGCTCACGGGAGCGCGTCCCATGTCGGTTGATGAGTTCGACCCTGCCATCGAGCGTCTGTTCGCACGCGCGCCGAGCTTTGCCGATTCGGCCCAGTTCGAGGCCGGGGTGGCGGCGAAATTGTCGAAAACCTCACGCTTCCGCACGGTGGCCCTGTCCGGCGCGGGCCTGATCGGCGGCGTCATCGCCGTGCGCGAGGTCCTGAACGTCAACTTCAACTTCACCGAGTCGTCAGCGTCCGCATCGACGGGCTCTCAACCTGTCGCGCAGGGGCTGAGCATGGCGGGCGTGGACGGCGCTCAGGCAGTTCAGTCCTTGCTGGATAGGCTGGGGCTGAGCGGGTTCGACATGAGCTCCATGGGCGGAATGCAGCTGTTCTGGGCCACGGCAGGGGTTCTGGTCGCCTTGCTGGCGGCCGGGGTTGTGAAGCTGTCGCAGGAAATCTGAGCGCCGTTTTCCTGCCGAAGTCGCGACCTACTGCTGAAATTTCAGGTCGCGGCGCGAACGCCTGCGTTGCGGGCAGGACGACGACCCTCTAGGGTCGCGCCGGTTTAGCGACCAGTCTTGGCAGCGGTTTTTGGGGCGACGTTTCGTGGTTGATGTCTTCGAACAGGTCGAGGAGGAGCTTCGCTCCGATCGATACAAGCGTATGGCCCGCACCTGGCTGCCGATCGGGGCCGGCCTGTTGGTCGTCGCCCTGGTCGCCGCCCTGGGCTGGTGGGGCTGGCAGAGCTATGTGACCAATCAGGCTGACAAGGCCTCGGCCGCCTATGATCGCGGCATGGAGGCTCTTCAGGCCAACAACCCGTCGGGCGCGGACGCCGCCTTCGCCGAGGCGGCCAAGTCGGGCAACGGCGCCTACAAGGCCCTGGCCCTGATGCAACAGGCCGGAATCGCCGTGACGGCGAACAAGACCCAGGACGCGGTCAAGCTGTTCGACGACGCCGCCAAGGCCGCCGGTGATCCGATCATCGCCGACGCCGCCGCCATCAAGGCCGCCTTCCTGCTGATGGACACGGCCTCGCTGGAAGACATTCAGAAACGTCTTGAGCCCCTGGCTGACGACAAGCGCCCGCTGCACGCCTTCGCGCAGGAAGCCCTGGCCATGGCGCAACTGCAGCACGGCAAGACCGCCGAAGCGCGTCAGGCCTTCGTCCAGCTGCAACTGGGGCAGGACGTGCCGGACGACGTCCGTCAGCGCGCCCAGGCCGGCGTTCAGGCGATCGATTCGGGCACGGCCGCCGGTCTGGCCGCCATTGTTCGCGCCGCCGTCGCCCTGCCGTCGCCGGCCGCCGCGCCCGCCGCCGCTGTTGCGGCTCCCGCTCAAGCCGAAGCGGCGCCTGCCGCCGCTCGCCCGTAATTGACGCTTTCAGGACGCCCCGCATGAACCGAACGCTGAAAGTCGCCCTGTTGTGCGGTCTGGCCATGACCGTCGCGTCCTGCGGCACCGTGCGCAGCGCCCTGCCTTTCGGCCTGGGCGGCCAGAAGGAAGACGTCGCCAAGGCGACCGACGGGCAACGCATCTCGATCCTGGAGTTCGAGCAGCAGCTGGCGCCGTCGGCGGCCCTGTCTGGCCGTGACTTCTTCCTGCCGGGTCCCCAGGCGGCCACCGCCTGGACCCAGCCGGGCGGCAACGCCGACAACTCGGTCGAGCATGTCATCGCGGCGCCTGAGTTCTCGATCGCCTGGCGCCGCGACATCGGCGCCGGCTCCAGCCGCACCCGTCAGGTGATGGCTCCGGTCGTCGCGGACGGCGGCAAGATCTTCGTTCTGGACGGCGAGGCCGGCGTGACGGCGGTGGACGCCGGCACCGGCTCGGTCCTGTGGAAGGCCAACGTCAAGGTCGACGAGCATGATCGCGGCTCTCGCATCCTGGGCATCGGCTTCGGCGGCGGCGCGGCCGGCGGCGGCTTCGGCGGCGGCGTGGCCGTCGGCGGAGGCAAGGTCTTCGTTTCCTCGGGCTATCGCACCATGACGGCGCTGGACGCCGCGACGGGCGCCGAACTGTGGAAGACGTCCGTCGATCTCCCGATCCATGGCGCCCCGACGGTCGCCGGCCAGCGCGTCTATGTCATCGACGTCGACAACCAACTGGTGGCCTTCAACGTCAATACGGGTCGTCAGGACTGGTCCTATCGCGGCATCACCGAGCCCGCGCGCGTCATGCGCGCCTCCAGCCCGGCGGTCAGCGGCGACACCGTCATCGCGCCCTTCTCCTCGGGTGAACTGGTGGCGCTGCGCGCCTCGAACGGCCAGCCGGTCTGGCAGGAAGTCCTGTCGCGGACCAGCCGCACCAGCGCCCTGTCCGAGATCCGCGACATCGCCGGTCGTCCGGTCATCAGCCGCGGCTTCGTCTATGCCGTCAGCCAGTCGGGCGTCCTTCAGTCGATGGACATCCGTTCGGGTCAGCCGAAATGGTCCCTGCCGGTCGCGGGCGTCAACGCGCCTCTGCCGGTCGGCGACGTGGTCTATGTGGTGTCCAAGGCCGGTGAACTGACCGTGGTCAATCGCGACAGCGGCCAGGTCTATTGGACCCGCGATCTGAACGAGGGCCGTGTTCGCAAAGAAGGCGGCGTTCTGGGCTTCGGCTCCAAGACGGTCCGCCCTGTCTGGTCGGGCCCGATCCTGGCCTCCAACCGTCTGGTGCTGGTGAATTCGGACGGCGAGGTCGTGGCCTTTGACCCGAAGACCGGCGCGCAGCAATCCAGCCTGAAGCTGGGCGGGGCGGCCTTCATCGCTCCGGCCGCCTACAACGGCGCCCTTTACGTCCTCACCGACAAGGGCCAACTGGTCAGCATCCGCTGATCTTTTCTTTGATTTGAGTTAGAAAGCCGACATGGCTCTAAAAGTCGCCATCGTCGGCCGGCCCAATGTGGGCAAGTCGACACTGTTCAACCGACTCGTCGGCAAGCGTTTGGCGCTTGTCGATGACCGCCCGGGCGTGACCCGTGACCGTCGCTATGCCGACGGCAATATCGGCGACATGGATCTGACGCTGATCGACACGGCCGGCTACGAAGACGTCACCGACGACAGCCTGGAAGCCCGGATGCGCGAGCAGACCGAGGCCGCGCTGGACGACGCCGAAGTCGTCATGTTCATGATGGACGCCCGCGACGGCGTGACGTCGCTGGACCGCATCTTCGCCGAACGTCTACGCAAGGTGCACAAGCCGATCATCCTGCTGGCCAACAAGTCCGAGAGCCGCGAAAGCGGCGGCGGCGTGGGTGAAGCTCACGCCCTGGGCTTCGGCGAACCGGTGGCCATCTCGGCCGAGCACGGCGAGGGCATGGCCGACCTGTATCAGGCGCTGGTCGAGGCTTCCGCCGACATCTTCGTCGAAGAGATCGACGAGCCGGACAAGCCGATCCGCATCGCCATCATCGGTCGCCCCAATGCGGGCAAGTCGACCCTGATCAACCGCGTGCTGGGTGAAGACCGGCTGCTGACAGGCCCCGAGGCCGGCATCACCCGCGACTCCATCTCGGTCGACTGGGAATACGAAGGCAAGGCGATCCGCTTTGTCGACACCGCCGGGATGCGCCGCAAGGCCCGCGTCCAGGAGAAGCTGGAAAAGCTGTCGGTCGCCGACACCATCCGCGCGATCACCTTCGCCGAGGTGGTCGTGCTGGTGATGGACAAGGACGACGCCTTCGACACCCAGGACCTGCAACTGGCCGACCTGGTCGAGCGCGAGGGCCGCGCCCTGGTCTATGTCGCCTCCAAGTGGGACCTGGAAGAAGAACCCCAGTCCAAGATGGCCGAGTTGAAGCGCCTGGCCGAGGACAAGCTGCCGCAGTTGAAGGGCTCGCCCTTCGTCGCCCTGTCGTCGCACAACGGACGCGGCGTCGAGCGGCTGATGCCGGCCATCATCAAGGCCTATGAAACCTGGTCGGTGAAGGTCAAGACCAAGGACCTGAACACCTGGCTGTCCATGGCCACCCAGAGGCACCCGCCGCCCGCCGTCAACGGCAAGCGCGTGAAGCCGAAATACATGGCCCAGACCAAGGCCCGTCCGCCGACCTTCGTCCTGATGGCCAGCCGCGCCTCGGACATGCCCGAGCACTATCAGCGCTATCTGGTGAACAGCCTGCGCGAAAGCTTCGACCTGCCGGGCACGCCGATCCGCCTGACGGTCAAGTCCAGCAGCACCTCGAACCCCTATGCCGAGGGCGGCTCCAAGTCCGGTCCCGAACGCTACAAGGGCGACGCCAAGACCGCGCCGCGCAAGGTGCTGAAGGCCGAGAAGGCCGCCGAGGCCCTGTCCAACCTGCCCGGCAAGGCGCTGGAGCAGAAGAAGTCGGGCATCAAGCCCAAGGTGAAGGCCCTGGGCGGGCTCAAGGCCGGCTCCAGCAAGAAGGCCGGTCAGAGCATCGCCGTGCAAAAGGGCGCTCGCGGCGGCGCCCGTCAGGTGTCGCGCTCGGGCCGTATCCGCACGGGCCAGAAGCACGCGCCGAAGAAGTAGGCCGCCTTTGCAGGCAGCCAGGTTGAAGGGCGGAGCCGTCGACGACGACGGATCCGCCCTTTTGCTTTTCGGGACCGCCTAGAGCGGTCGCGGCCGTCGTGTACGGGCGAAGGGGGTGACGACCTTGGCCGGGGCGTCCTGATCGCCGATCACCGCCTTGAGGGCCAGGGTCACGAACAGCACCCAGCGCAGGCTGTGCCAGTTCATGGTGATGCTTTCAGTCAACATGGTCAGGGTATAGGCCGTCATCATGGGGATGAGCAGCCAGCCGGACAGGCGGGTGTAGGCGGCCCAGAACGACCGCGCCCACATTTCGATCATCCAGGCGGCCAGCAGGATCAGGCCGGGAATACCGAGGCTGAGATAGACCTCCAGCCAGCCGCTGTGGGCGTGGGCGGCCGAGAACCGGGCCTCATAGGCGATCCAGGACTGCGGTCCGCCCGGCGAGGTGTCGGTCCAGACCGCGCCATAGCCGAACCCGGTCCACGGGCGATGCTCGACCTGACGCAGGATGCCGGACCAGATCTCGGTGCGGCCTGTCAGGGTGGCGTCCTTGCCCAGAAGCTCGAACAGCAGGTCGCTACGGGTCGCGATGACGACCAGGGCGGCGCAGATGACGACGACCGTGATCCAGGTGCCCAGGATCGCGCGCACGCGTCCGGCCTTCACCAGGGCGACGAACACCATGCTGGCCATCGCGAGGATCAGCACAACAAGGCCGGTCTTTGACGTGGACATGACCACCAGCGCCGCCGCGACGGCCGCGAACACCAGCCACAATCTCCGACGTTTGGGGACCATGATGGCGGCGGCGACCATGAAGATGGCGGCCAGGCCCATGTTCTCGCCCAGAGAGTTCTTCTCGAGCCAGAGACCTCGCCAGGCGCCGGGGAAGATGGTCTGCATCCGGCCCAGGTCGGGCGCCAGGACGGCCAGAAGGAGCGAGGCGATCATCATGATCGCCATGGCCGTGGCGAAGATCTCGGTCAGCGTCGTCCAGCGCCAGCGCACGGCCAGGGCGACCCCGCCCAGGGTTGTGAACAGCAGGGCCATCACGCGCCTCAGGGTGACGTCCGGATTGATCGACCACACGAAGGACAGCGCCGCCAACGCCAGCAGCGCCAGCAGCAAGGGCGATCGGGCCAGGGCCTGCAAGGCCGTGCCGGGACGGGTCAGGACCAGTCCCACCGCCAGGGCATAGGCAGGATAGAAGAAGTTGAGCAGGAAGTCGGCCGAGCGCTGGCCATAGCCGGTCATCGGCGCGGCCCATGACTGCGAGTAGATCAGGACCAGCAGCACCGAGGCGGCGAAGGCCAGAATATCCGCATAGGGCGTCGCGCGCGTCACCGGGCCGGAGCGCGCGGTCCGGTCTGCCGTCGTGCGAACGGTTTGTGTCGTCGGTCCTGAAAGTCGGCCCCCCGGCGACTGGATCGACATGGGATCTTAGGCGGCGGCTTCCGCCGACAGACCCTGCTTCCAATCCTTGAAGCTGACGGTCAGGGGCGGCGTGAGGTCGGGGCGGGCCAGTTCGACCATCAGGGGGCCGATCTCCGAAGGGTGAGGCAGGACTTCGGGATCTTCGCCCGGAAAGGCCTGGGCGCGCAACTGGGTGCGCATGCGGCCCGGATCGACGATGGCGGCGCGGACCGGGGTGCTCTCGATCTCGTCGGCCCAGCATTTGACCAGGGCCTCGGCGCCCGCCTTGGTCGCCGCATACATGCCCCAGAAGGCGCGCGGGTTGGCCGCGACGCTGGTGGTCAGATAGACGGCGCGACCGGCGTCCGAGGCGCGCAGCAGCGGCTCCAGCGAGCGGATCAGGCGATAGACGCCGGTGAAGTTGATCTTCTCGATCTTGGCGAACTCGCGCGGCTCGGCGTGGGCCACCGGCGTCAGCCCCGACGGTCCCATGGTGGCGGCGGCCTGAACCCAGATGTCCAGCTTGCCGAAACGCTCGAACAGGGCGCCGCCCAGACGGTCGATGGCGCCGCCGTCCACCAGGTCGAACGGGACCAGGGTGGCGTGCTGGCCGGTGGCCGCGAAGATGGCGTCGTCCAGTTCTTCCAGGCCGCCCTGCGTGCGGGCGGTCGCCACGACGTGGGCGCCGGCCTTGGCCAGGGCCAGGGCGGTCTCATAGCCGATGCCGCGCGAGGCGCCGACGACCAGAGCAATACGGTTGGCGAGGGGAAGGGAAGCGTGTTCGGACATGGTGCGCTGATAGCGCGCCCCGTCGTCGGACGAAAGGCTCAGTTCAATACCCCGGCGCGGCCTGCCACAGGCTGAAGCTGACGCCCTGGTCGTCGGCGACGACGACGGACAGGCCGGAGGGGCTTTGCGCCGGCATGGCGGCGTGTCCGCCCAGTTCTCTCACACGGGCGCAGGTCGCGTGAATGTCGTCCACACGGAAGTAGAGATGCGGATAGGCCCGGTGCTCGCCCTTGGTGATGCCGAAGGCGGGATCGGACCCGCTGACGTGGGCGTAGGTCGGGTGCGAGGCGGCTTCGTCGTAGGTCCAGCCGAACAGACCCGCGTAGAAGACGCGGGCCTTTTCGATGTCGGGCGTGTCGAGCGTGAAGTAGCCGAGCTGGATCATACCGCCTTAAGCGGTCACCAGCAGGGAAAGTTGCCCGCCCTTGGCGTCACGGCCGCCCTCGGCGATTTCGCGGTCCAGCAGCCGGGTCGGATAGTCGCCGGTGAAGTAGTGGTCCGTGAACTGGGGCTGGGCCGGATCGCGCGGGCCGGCGCCCATGGCGTCATAGAGGCCGTCGATGGACAGGAAGCCCAGGGAGTCGACCTCCAGGATGGCGCGCATCTCGTCCATGGTGTGGGTCGCGGCCATCAGCTGCGTCCGCTCGGGCATGTCGATGCCGTAGAAGTCGGGGAAGAGGATCTGCGGACTGGCCGAGCGCAGGTGAACCTCCTTGGCGCCCGCCGCTCGCACGGCGCGGACCAGCTTCAGCGAGGTAGTGCCGCGCACGATCGAATCGTCGATCAGCACCACGCGCTTGCCTTCCAGGGCCGAGCGGTTGGGGCTGTGCTTCATGCGCACGCCCTTCTGCCGGGCGCCCTGGCTGGGCTGGATGAAGGTGCGGCCCAGATAGTGGCTGCGGATGATGCCGACTTCGTAGGGGATGCCGCTTTCCTGGGCATAGCCCAGGGCCGCGGGCACGCCGGAGTCCGGCACCGGCACCACGATGTCGGCCTCGACCTCAAACTCGCGCGCCAGGCGGCGGCCCATTTCCTTGCGGACGTTATAGACCGAGCGGCCGTTCACCACGCTGTCGGGGCGGGCGAAGTAGACATACTCGAACAGGCAGGGGCGGGCGGCGCGGGCCGGGAAGGGCTTGAGCGAGGTCAGGCCGTCCTCGTCGATCACGACCACTTCGCCGTGTTCGACATCGCGAATGAAGGTGGCGCCGATGGTGTCCAGGGCGCAGGTCTCGGACGCCAGCACCCAAGCCTCGCCGACCTTGCCCAGCACCAGGGGGCGGATGCCCAGCGGGTCGCGCGCGCCGATCATCTTGTAACGGGTCTGCGCCACCAGGGCGTAGCCGCCCTCGATCCGGCCCAGGGCGTCGATGAAGCGTTCGACGATCTTGGCCTTACGGCTCCGGGCGATCAGGTGAAGGATGGCCTCGGAGTCCGAAGTGGACTGGAAGATCGCGCCTTCCGAGACCAGTTGGCTGTGCAGGTATTTGAAATTCGTCAGGTTGCCGTTGTGGGCGATGGCGATGCCGCCCTGGTCCAGATCGGCGAACATCGGCTGGATGTTGCGCAGGAAGCTGCCGCCGGCGGTGGAATAGCGGGTGTGGCCGACCGCGGCGCCGCCGGGCAGGCGGGTGGTCAGCTCGGCGTTGCCGAAGGCCTCGCCGACGAGGCCCTGATGGCGCTCGGTGTAGAAGCGTTCGTCGCTGACGCTGGCGATGCCGCAGGCTTCCTGGCCGCGATGCTGCAGAGCGTGCAGGCCGAGCGCGACGATGGAAGAGGCCTCGTTCTCAGGCGCGCCCCAGACGCCGCAGACGCCGCATTCCAGCCGCAGCTGGTCATCCTCCGGCTCGCGCCAGTGTTCGCGGTGAACGATGGGATCGGCGATATGGTGGCGCATCGTCAGGCTCCGATGACCGGGACAGGATAACTCAGGCGGCGGCGCCGCGCACGTAGTCCGCCATTGCGTCGAGGGCAAGGCTCATTGATCGGAAAACCCTTCGCGGACGGAAGAACCGACGACCGGCGTCAGGGCGTCCGCGCCCTTTCCGAGCGTCGGCAGAACGACCTGAATGGCCTTGGCAGAGCCTTCGCTGACGGGCGACAGGGCCGCTCCCGTCAGCCAGCGCGGGGGATTGTCCGACATGGCGCCCATGATGATCAGGTGAACCGCTCCGATCAGGGCAAGGGCTCGCACCGCGCCCAGCGCCAGGCCGAAGGTCTGGTCGAAGGCGCCGAGCGCATTGCCCCGCGCGCCCTTGGAAATGGCGGCGCCGAGGAAGCGCAGGCCGAAATAGAGAATCAGAAAGGTCAGCCCCACGGCCAGCACCGACCCGGCCCAGTCGGGATCGACCAGCGACCGTCCGAACGGCGCGGTCCAGGGCAGGGTGATCAGGGCCAGCAAGCCCGCCAGGAAGAAGCTGAAAAAGGCCGTCAGCTCGCGCACGCCGCCCCGGAACCAGCCGGCGGCGCCGGAGGCCAGAAGGACAAGGATGACGAAGACGTCGTAGCCGGTCACGCGCGTTGCAATCGTTGAAGCCAGAGAGGCCGCCTCAATAGCGGTTTTGCGAGATTCGCTCGACCACTTCGGTCAGCAGGCTGGCGGTTGTCAGGGCCACGTCACCCTTCTTGACCTTGTCCTTGGCCTGGGCTGGGGCCAGGGCGCGGTCGAAGCCGAGCTTCTTCGCCTCTCTCAGCCGCGCCTCGGCGCGATTGACGGCGCGGACCTCGCCCGAAAGGCCGATCTCGCCGAAGACGACGCAGCCCTGGGGCAGGGGCTTGTCCAGGGCCGAGGATATCAGGGCGGCGGCGGCGGCGAGATCGGCGGCCGGCTCGTTGATACGAAGGCCCCCGGCGATGTTCAGATAGACATCCTTGTCGCCGAAGCCGAGGCCGCAGCGCGCCTCCAGCACGGCCAACAGCATGGCCAGACGGCCATTGTCCCAGCCCACGACCGCACGTCGAGGCGTGCCGTATGCAGAAGGCGCGACCAGGGCCTGGATCTCCACCAGAACGGGGCGTGATCCCTCGATGCCCGCGAAGACGGCGGCGCCCGGCGCGCGGTCCTTGCCTTCGCCGAGGAAGAGGGCAGACGGGTTGGTCACTTCGCGCAGGCCGACGTCGCTCATCTCGAACACGCCGATCTCGTCCGTCGCGCCGAAACGGTTCTTGCCCGCGCGCAGGATGCGGAAGGGATAGCCGCGCTCGCCCTCGAAACTGAGGACGGCGTCGACCATGTGTTCGACCACGCGCGGCCCGGCGATCTGGCCGTCCTTGGTGACGTGGCCGACCAGGATGATGGCCGGGCCGCCGTCCTTGGCCAGCCGCACCAGTTCGGCGGCGCAGGCTCGCACCTGCGTCACGGAGCCCGGCCCGGCCTCGTGGGCGTCGGACCACAGGGTCTGGATGGAATCGATGATGACGATGTCGAACTTGTCGCGCTTCAGCGTGGTCAGGATTTCGCGCAGGGCCGTTGCGGAGGCCAACGACACGGCGGCGTCGGCCACCCCCATGCGCTTGGCGCGGGCGCGGATCTGCTCGATGGCTTCTTCGCCTGAGATATAGGCCACGCGGGCGCCGTTTCTGGCGGCCTTGGCCGTGACCTCCAGCAGCAGGGTGGACTTGCCCACGCCAGGGTCCCCGCCCAGCAGGATGGCCGAGCCCGGCACCACGCCGCCGCCGCAGACGCGGTCGAACTCGGTGACGCCGGTGACGATGCGCGGCGGCTCGGGCGTGTCCGACTGCAGGGTTTCGAACTGCAGGCCGCGTCCGCGCGCCGTCGAGGCGGGCTTCATCGCGCCGGGCGGCGCCGATTTCGATTCCTCGGCCAGGCTGTTCCATTCGCCGCAGGCCGAGCATTGCCCCGCCCACTTGTTGTGAACCGCCCCGCAGGACTGACAGACATAGAGAAGAGTGTCGCGCGCCATGACCCTGACCTAGCAGGAATCGCGGCGCGGGCGAGGGGGCATGCAGCACCCTGCGTCCGGGTCTGACGCAGGGTGGCGCGGACGGGTTGCATTGGCCCTCATATGCCCGTCATCCTGCCAAGCTATAGCGTCGTTACGACTCACCCCCGCCCGAGGCCTTCATGACCGCTCCGAACCCGCCCGCCATCGATCCGGGCCTCGTCGCCCGCGTGCAGAACATTCTGATGCGACCCAAGCTGGAATGGCCGGTCATCGAGGCCGAATACGCCACGCCGCGCAGCCTGTTCGCCCGCTACGCCATGATCCTGGCCGCCATCGGTCCGGTCGCCGGCCTGATCGGCGGACAGTTGTTCCCGATCGCCATCTTCGGCTCGGTGATGCGCACTCCGATGGTGGGCGGCCTCTTGGGCGCCATCGTCACCTGGGGCCTGTCGCTGGTGTCGGTCTTCGTGCTGGGCCTGATCATCGACGCCCTGGCCCCGACCTTCAACGGAACCAAGGACAAGGTGCAGTCGATGAAGGTCGCCGTCTACTCGATGACGGCGGCCTGGGTCGCATCCATCTTCAATCTGTTCCCGGCTCTGGCCTGGCTGGGCGGCTTGCTGGGCCTCTACGGTTTCTACCTGCTGTATCTGGGCCTGCCGACCGTGATGAAGGCGCCGCAGGACAAGGCCTTGGGTTACACCGCCGTCGTTGTCATCTCGGCCATTGTGCTGTGGATGGTGGTCAGCGCCATCGCCGCCGCCGTGGTCGCCAGCTTCGTGGTCGGCGCGATCGGCATGAGCGCGATGGCTCTGAGCTAACTCAACCGACGTAGAGGCGCGGCACGCGCGGCGTGATCGAGGTCAGCATTTCATAGCTGATGGTTCCCGCCGCCGTCGCCGCGTCGTCCACCAGACGGTTGGCGCCGAAGATCTCGACCGTGTCGCCGGCCGCCACGTCCAGGCCGGTGACGTCGACCGCCAGCACGTCCATCGACACCCGCCCGATGATGGGGCGAAGCTCGCCCGCCACCCAGACCTGACCGCGCGGGCTGTTGCTGCGCATGACGCCGTCGGCATAGCCGGTGCCGCAGGTGGCCACGCGGATCGGCGCCTCGGCGCGATAGCCTTGCGAATAGCCGACCGTCTCGCCCGCCGGCACGTCGCGCACCTGCATGATCTGGGCGTTCAGGGTCGCCACCGGGACGATGCGGCTGTCGGGCCTGCCCTCGGGGCCGCCGCCGAACAGGCAGATGCCGGGGCGCGCCACGTCGAAGGCGAAGTCGGGTCCGAGGAAACAGCCGCCCGAGTTGGCGAAGGACCGCGTCACGCCCGGATAGCGCGTGACCGCCGCCGCATAGGCGTCGCGCTGGGCGCGGTTCAGCGGATTGGACGGTTCGTCGGCGCAGGCCAGATGGGTCATGACCAGCTCAAGCCCCTCGAACGGCTCGGGCGCGTCCTCGACGCGGAAGCCCAGGCGGTTCATGCCGGTGTCCAGTTGCAGGCCGCAGGCGCCGCCGCCCGCCGCCGTCCAGGCTTCGATTTGACTCGGCTGGTTCAGCACGGGGCGCAGGTTGGCCGCCTTGATCATGGCCGCCGATTGGCCGTGGCAGCCGTCCAGCACATAGATGACCGGCTCAGGCCCGATGGCCTCGCGTAGCAGCACGCCCTCGGCCGCCCGCGCCACGAAGAAGGTCCGCGCCCCTTCAGCCATCAGCCGCTTGGCCACGGCGGCGGCGCCCAGGCCGTAGCCGTCGGCCTTGACGACCGGATTGACCGGCACGCCGATCAGGCCCTGCAGGGTGTGGAAATTGCGCGCAAGCGCGCCGAGATCGACGGTGAGGGAGGCGGGGAGGGACATGGAGCCCTTATGCCGCAAGTTTCGTGCGGCGCCAGCGGCTTTTGTGGCCCTGCGCTAGCTTCCCGCCGTCATCCTCGGGCTTAACCCGAGGATCGAGTGTAGCGGCGCGCTGGCGCTTTCTGCCGTCGAGCAGGCGGATCGCCCGATCCTCGGGTCAAGCCCGAGGATGACGAAGCGCGAGGCTACGGCGTGTTGAGCCGAATTACTCGGGAATATCCGCGAAGGCGTCGCCATAGCGACCGTCGTGGGCCAGGTTGCCGAAGCGGACGGTGTCCGCGTCGAAGGCTAGCTTGACGATGCCGATGGGGCCGTGACGCTGCTTGCCGATGACGACCTCGGCCTGACCTTGCAGGCGGTCCATGTCCTGCTGCCACTGCAGGTGCTCTTCGGTGCCTTCGCGCGGCTCGGCCCGGCCCAGATAGTAGCTCTCGCGATAGACGAACATGACGCAGTCGGCATCCTGCTCGATCGAGCCGGATTCCCGCAGGTCGGACAGTTGCGGGCGCTTGTCTTCGCGCTGCTCGACCTGACGCGACAGCTGCGACAGGGCTATGATCGGCACGCCCAGTTCCTTGGCCAGAGCCTTCAGACCGCCGGTGATCTCGGACACTTCCTGCACGCGGTTCTTCTGGCCGCCGCCTTCGCCCGTCGTCACCAGCTGCAGGTAGTCGACGATGATCAGGTCCAGGCCGTGTTCCATCCGCTTCAGGCGTCGCGCACGCGCCGCTAGCTTGGAGATGGAGATGCCGCCGGTGGCGTCGATATAAAGCGGGCTCTCGCCGATCTCGACCGCCGCGTCGCGCAGCTTGCCGAAGTCCGAGGCGTCGATCTCGCCCTTGCGCAGCTTGTCCGAGGACACGCCGGACGCGTCGGCCAGGATACGCATGGCCAGCTGTTCGGCGCTCATTTCCAGAGAGTAAAAGGCCACGACCCCGCCGTTGACCGTCTTGCGGCCCTCCGGCGTCGGTTCCCACTGATAGGCGCGGGCCACGTTGAAGGCCATGTTGGTGGCCAGGGCGGTCTTACCCATCGACGGACGGCCGGCGAGGATCAGAAGGTCGGACGGGTGCAGGCCGCCCAGCTTGCGATCCAGGTCGATCAGGCCGGTGGCCAGACCAGCCAGCTTGCCCTCGCGCTGATAGGCCTCGCCCGCCATTTCCACGGCGCCGGCCAGGGCGGTGGAGAAGTTGACGAAGCCCGACGAAGGCTTGCCCGTCTCGGCCAGGGAATAGAGGGTCTGTTCGGCCTGTTCGATCTGCTCGTCGGCGGGCGTATCGGGGTTGGGCGCCTCCTTGATCATCTCGCCGCCGATGCGGATCAGGTCGCGGCGCAGCGCCAGGTCATAGATGACGCGAGCATAGTCGGGCGCATTGGCGGCCGGAGGCGCGCGGTCCACCAGATCGGCCAGGTAGCGCAAGCCGCCGAACTCGTGAAACGCCGGGTCCTGCTTGAAACGCTCCATCAGGATGGTCGGCTCGGCCAGCAGGCCCTGGCGGATGTGATCCTCGATCGCCTCGAACAGCCGCTGATGGAAGGGCTCGTACATGTGCGAGCCGCGCAGACGGTCCGACAGCCGCTCGAACACGGCGTTGTCGAACATCAGCGAGCCCAGCAGCGCCTGCTCCGCCTCCAGGTTGTGGGGCATGGACGAGACGGAGACCTGATCGTTTCCGTAGGGCATGGGAGCAAAGGCGTTCATTGAAATAGGCATAGCCCTAAGCGCGGTCTGCGTCAGACGCGGGCGCCGCCTTGTCCGTGGACCATCGCCGCGCGTCTGTGGACCGTCCGGAAAAGCGCTGTCCGATCAGTGGCGGCGGATCAGTTGCGGCAGGGGTAACGCTCGACCATCCAGTTGCGGACAGCCTGGGTGACGGTCAGGCTCCGCTGCGCCTGAGGCAGGGATTCAAAGCGCACGACCAGGCTTTCCGGCGTGATGCCGGTGCCGGACGGGGGGATGCAGTGGGCAGGGCGACGCCCCGAAGAGACGGCCTCGGCCTGTTCGGCCTTGACCGTGCTGACGGCGCCGGTGACCTCTCCGATCAGGCGACGCGTTTCGGGTCGCAGCATGGCGGCGACGCGATTGCGCGGTACATTGGCGCCGAGGTTCAGGAACTGCTGCACGGTCATGTCCGCCGCCAGGGCCGGGTGGGGAACGGCGAGCGTCATCACGACGCCAGCCAGCACAGCGCAGAATGCAGGGGCACGGAACATGGGGGCTAGATGTGCCGCCTCGGGCCGTTACGCAAGGCTGTTCGGGGGCGGCGGGGTCAAACCGGGCAGGGATGCTCCGCCGCCATCCATTCGCGCACCGCCTGGGTCACGCTGATGTTGCGGCGCGCCGCCGGGATGGCGTTGAAGCGGGCCAGAAGGGCGTCTGCGGACAGGCTGACCTTTTCAGGCATGCAGGTGGCCGGGCGGCGCCCTGCGGCCTGAGCCGCCGTCTGGTCGCTGCGAACGGTCGAGAAGGCCTGCTTCACCTCGTTCATCAGCCGCCGCGTGTCCGACCGCAGCAGGGCGGTAGGATTGCGCGGGATACGATTGGCCGAGGTCAGGAACTCCTGAACCGTCATGGCGCTGGCCCCGCTCGCCCACAGGCTGGCGGCGGCGGCGAGGATGAGCGTGGTCTTCTTCATGCGGGCCCCTCCGATGGAAACGGCCCAGCTTGCCTTGGCGGCTGTGGCGGAACAATGGCCGCCGAACGCGGTCAGGTCTCCAGTGGAACCGTCGGCAGGGTGTTGGGATAGATCCGCTCGATGTCGCCGCCCGCCGCCGTGGCCGAGCGCGCCATGCGGAAGGCGTTCACCGGCTGGGTCTCGCCGATCCACAGGGCGTTGATCAGGTGGTCGGCGTAAGGATCGTCGGTGTTGGGGTGGATCAGGATCTTCAGTCCCAGATGGTTCAGCATCAGCCAGGGAATGACCATCGGGACCAGCTCGTTGGCGAAGCCGAAATAGAAGGAGGGCGTGGTGTGCGGGCCGCGCGGCCCCTCGTTCCACTCGCCCAGCTCGACCTTGAAGCGATGGATCACCCAGTCGCGCAACTGGGCCGCGCGATAGGCCGTGTCCTCGTTGAAATAGATATGGGCGTGATAGCTGCTGATCTCGGTATAGGCGCGCGGATCGGCGGGAAGGTCGATCCCGCGCGGGAGGGGCTGGGGCGGTCCCTTGGGGCGAGCGCCCCAGGGGCTGAGGGTGCTCTCGTCGCCTACCTGAACCGCCGCCTCTGCCGGACGGGACGCAGCGGCCGCGGCGGTCGCCGCCGCAGCCGCCACGCCGCCCCCGACCAGCAGGGCCCGGCGCGACGCGGAGAGGAGAGCTCCCTCGCACCCGGCCCCTGCCGCCGTCACCACTTCACGCTCAGACGGGCGTAGCCATAGCGCCCGTTGAAGCCGAACGGAGAGTAGTAGGGGAAGCCCAGAACCCCGTTGCTGTTCAGCGCCTCGGGGACGAAGTCCGGGTATTCGTCGAAGACGTTGTCCACGCCCACGGCGACGCCGATCCGATCCGTGACCTGGAAGCGGCCTTCCAGATCGACCGTGGTCTTGGCCCCGGTCGAGTAGTCGCTGGCCGCCGTCGAGCCAGGCTGCAGCACGTCGGCGTAGTAGGTCGCCCGCGCCGTCGCGCCCCAGCGGCCCAGGCTCCAGTCGGCCGAGGTCGAGACCTTGGTGTCCGGCGTTCCCTCCTCGATGGTCAGGATACGGCTGCGGGCGAACAGGGTCGGCACCGGGTTCAGCACCGACGACGAGGTCGGCAGCTTGGTCACGCTGACGTCGTTGACGTTGGCGGCGACGGTGAAGTCCCAGTTCCCGGCGCCTTCGGTGCGCAGGCGATAACGGCCGACGATGTCGACACCTTCGGTCTCGGTCGTCACCCCGTTCAGGAAGAAGCGGGCCGCCTGAACGCCCAGCGGGTCCAGAAGACCGGCGACCTGGGGCGAGAAGCTGCGGTTGATCAGCTCGGACAGGACGATCTGGTCCTCGATCTCGATGCGGTAGGCGTCCACCGTCAGGTCGAAATCGCCCAGACGAATGACCGCGCCCAGTGAATAGTTGGTCGAGGTCTCGGGCTTCAGCGGACGCGCGCCCAGGGCTGTGGCGACGGCGCTGGTGGCCGGGAAGGTGCCGGTCTCGACCACGGCGCCGTTCTGGATCACCGACGAGGTCGAGGTGAAGAAGCTCTGTTGCAGGGACGGGGCGCGGAAGCCGGTTGAGACCGAGCCGCGCAAGGCGAAGTTGGGGCTGAAATCGTAGCGCGCCGCCAGCTTGCCCGTCTGGGCGTCGCCGAAGTCGGAATAGTCCTCGATGCGCAAGGCGCCCTCGACCGTGAACTTCTCGGTCAGGGGGATTTCCACATCGGCGTAGAGGGCGACGGCGTCGCGGTCCTCGTCTACCTCGTTCGAAGGCTGGAAGCCGACGAAGCCTTGCGCGCCGCCAGCCAGGGCGGTGTTGGCGCCTAGCGGACCGCGGTTCCAGGACTCCGGCTGACCGGCGTCGATCTTGTAGCCTTCGCGACGGGCTTCCAGACCCCAGGCGAAGTTCAGCGGGCCGCTGAGGCCGACCTCGAACTGACGGGCGAAGTCGGCGCCGAAGACCAGTTGGTCATAGGTCAGGCCGCCGGAATCGAAGCTGGTCGGGGAAGCCGCCCCATAGGTCGAGTTCAGTGAATCCTCGGTGCGGAAGTCCAGGGCGTTGCGGCCATAGACCAGGCTGATGTCGGCGCTCCAGCCGGCGATCTCGCCCTTCACGCCGCCCGCCAGCGACAGGTCCTGCGAGTTGACGGCGATCTTGGGCAGGAAGCCGTTGGGATAGACGGCGGGCACGTTGTTGGCGTTGTTGGCCAGACGCGGGAAGGCGGCGCTTTGGCTGTCGCGGTCCTGATAGCCGGCCCAGCCGTAGGCTTCCCAATCCGCATTCAGCGGCTTGCCGGCGTTGGCGAAGACGGTCCACTGTTCGACCTTGGGATCGCCGGCGCGGGCGGTGATGGCTGTCGGGGTGACGCGGGGATCATAGTCCGAACGGTTGGTCGGCTCGCGGTTCAGGTATTCGGCCGACAGGGTCAGGAAACCGTCCGAGCCGAGGCCGAATCCCTGCCAGGCCGAGGCGGTGACCGTGCCGCCGTCGGTCTCGTCACGCTCGCCCCGTGCGGTCTCGACCGTGGTGAAATACTGGCCGTAGGTGACGCTGGCGCCGCCGCCCTCGCGGGCTTCCTTCAGGCGCAGGTTGATGACCCCGGCGATGGCGTCCGAACCGTATTGCGCCGAGGCGCCGTCGCGCAGGACCTCGACCCTATCCAAGGCGCCCGTCGGGATGGCGTTCAGATCGACGGCGGCCGAGCCGCGTCCGATCGAGCCGTTGACGTTGACCAGGGCCGAGGCGTGGCGGCGCGTGCCGTTCAGCAGCACCAGGGTCTGATCCGGCGACAGGCCGCGCAGGGTGGCCGGGCGGATGGAGTCCGTGCCGTCCACGACCGAAGGGCGGGCGAAGGTCAGCGATGGAACGGTCTGGGCCAGGGCGGCGGCGAACTCGGTGGTGCCGCGGGTGGACAGGGTCTCGGCGGTCACGACATCGACGGGGGCCAGGGTGTCGAGGCGCGAGCGGCTGGGCACGCGGCTGCCGGTGACGACAATGTCGTCGATGGAGGTGGCGTCGGCGTCGGCGGGGGCTTCCTGGGCGGAGGTCGCGCCGGCGATCAGCAGGGCGGCGCCGGAGGCCGCGAGGAACAGACTGGAACGGTAGGCGAAGGTCATCTCGAGAGGTCGGCTTTTCTGATTGGACGCACAGGCTCAGGCGACGCCGTCAGGCGGCGTCGCGGAGGCGGCGTCGATTGTCTGGGTGGTCTGGGCCGGCGGCGGACCGGTCAGGGGGCTATCAGCGGCGGGCTGGACATCGCGCCGGTCGAACGACCGGGCGGTGCGTGGTGGCGTAAAGGCGCATTCGCATCTTCATCTCCCGCCCATCGAGGAGGATGAGCTGTGACGATATTGCGGTGCGAAAACGGCGCGGGATATCGAGAATATGTCGCTGAACACGTAGAAAAGCTAAAGGGTCCGGCCAAAGAAAAAGGGGCGCGTCCTGAAGGACGCGCCCCTTGATCGATACCGTCAGTCGACAGATCAGGCTTCGTCGCCGAAGCCTTCTTGTTGACCGGCGCCGCCCTCGATCAGTTCTTGGGCGGCTTGTTCGGCGGCGTTACGCTCGTCGTCGAACTGGGCGCGGATGACATCCTCGCCCTTGGCTTGACGCTCGGCTTCTTCGGCCGAACGCGCGATGTTGATCTTGACCGTGGCGCGGACCTCGGGGTGCAGGCGAACCGGCACTTCGTGGACGCCCAGGGCCTTGATCGCGACGTTCAGAACGACTTGCGAACGCTCGACCTTGCCGCCTTCGGACTGAATGACTTCAGCCACGTCGCGACCGGCGACCGAGCCGTACAGGTGACCGGTTTCACCGGCCTGACGGATCATGACGTAGGTCTGGCCGTCGATCTTGTCGGCGACCTTCTGAGCTTCGGCCTTGTTCTTCTCGTTGCGGGCTTCGATAGCCGCGCGGTCGAGTTCGAACGCTTTCAGGTTGGCCGAGGTCGCGCGGCGAGCCTTGTCGCGCGGCAGCAGGTAGTTACGAGCGAAGCCGTCCTTGACGGTGACGACGTCGCCGATGGCGCCGAGGTTCTCGACGCGTTCCAGCAGAACGACCTTCATCTTACTTCACCACGTACGGCAGGAGGGCCAGGTAGCGAGCGCGCTTGATGGCCTTGGCCAGTTCGCGTTGCTTCTTGGCGGAAACGGCGGTGATGCGCGAGGGCACGATCTTGCCGCGTTCGGAGACGTAACGCTGCAGCAGCTTCACGTCCTTGTAGTCGATCTTCGGCGCATTGGCGCCCGAGAACGGGCAGACCTTGCGGCGACGGTAGAAGGGACGACGGCCGGCGGAGCCGGAGCCGGCCGGGGCGCCCGGGATGGGAGCGGTGGTGTCGGTCATGATCCGGTTCCTTATTCCGAGGCCGCAGCTTCGTCGGCGCGCGGGCCGCGATCGCGATCGCGCTCACGTTCACGACGAGCCAGCAGGGGCGACAGTTCCAGGTCGAGTTCCTCGACGCGGACGGTCAGCCAACGCAGGACGTCTTCGTTCAGCGACAGCTGACGCTCGACTTCGGCCACGGCGGCGGCCGGGGCGTCGATGGCGAGCAGGGAATAGTGAGCCTTGCGGTTCTTCTTGACCCGGTAGGTCAGGTTGCGCAGACCCCAGTACTCGATCTTGGCGACGCTGCCGCCGCCTTCTTCGATCAGAGCCTTGATGGTGTCGTTCAGCGCTTCGGCCTGTTGCGCCGAGATATCCTGGCGCGTCATGACCGTGTGCTCGTAAAGAGCCATGCGGTAGTCTCCCTTGTGGGCATCGGCGTGAATGGGACCGGGTAGTCCTGTCCACGATGGCTCCTGAAGCGGCGGCCGGGATGACTTCCCGAAACCCTTTGGCGTTCCGCAACAGGACCGAAGCCCTGGAAAGGCGGCGCGTATAGGCGAAAAAGCCCCAAAGAGCAAGGACGGAGCAAGGCTGGCGGGCTGTGTTGCCAAGCGCGGCCGAAACAGCGGAGGGTTCCCGCCTGACCGGAGACGCCGCATGACCTCGTCCGAGCCGAACGCCGCCCTGAAAAGGCGCTGGTCCCTGATCGGGCCGGGCATCGTCGTGGCGGCGACGGGCGTAGGGGCGGGGGATCTGGTGGCGACCCTGATCGCCGGATCGCGCTTCGGCTATGCCCTGTTGTGGGCGGCCATCATCGGCACGGTTCTGAAGATCGCCCTGGCCGAGGCCGTGGGGCGGTGGACCCTGGCCAGCGAGCGGACCATCTTTGACGGCTGGTCCAGCCTGGGGCGGGGCCTGCTGCCCGGCGCGATCGGCGGGCGGCTGAACTGGGCCGGGCTCTATTTCGGCCTCTATGTCGTCATCTGGGGCTTTGTCTATGGCGCGGCGGCCATGACGGCGACGGCCCTGCCGTTGGCGGCCCTGTTCCCGGTGCTGGACCTGAAGGCCTGGGGGATGTTGAGCGGCGTCATCGGGCTGATCTTTGTCTGGTTCGGCGGCTACGGCCTGTTCGAGAAGGTGATGACGGCCTGCGTCGGGGTGATGTTCGTCACCGTGGTCGGTCTGGCCGTGATCGTGACGCCGGATATTCCGGTCCTGTTGACCGGCCTGTGGCCGACCCTGCCGCAGGGGTCCGTCTTCTATACCCTGGGTCTGATCGGCGGGGTGGGCGGAACCATCACCATGGCGGCCTATGGCTACTGGCTGAACGCCAAGGGCTGGAAGGGGCCGGGCTGGATGTCGGTGATGCGGCTGGACAACCGGGTCGCCTACGTCGTCACCGGGGTCTTTGTGGTGGCCATGCTGATCGTCGGGGCCGAACTGCTGCACGCGGCGGGCATCGCGCTGCAGAGCGGCGACCGGGGCTTGCTGGACCTGGACCAGGTGCTGCGGGAGCGTTTCGGGCGGCCGGTCTCCATCCTGTTCCTGGTCGGCTTCTGGGCCACCAGCTTCTCCAGCCTGCTGGGCGTCTGGCAGGGCGTTAGCCTGATGTTCGCCGACTTCACCGCCCATGTGCGGGGCCGCTCCGACGATCCGACGGCGCGCGGCGACAAGAGCCGGGCGTTCCGCGCCTATGCCCTGTGGCTGACCTTCCCGCCGATGGCCCTGCTGTTCATGGAGCGGCCGTTCGGTCTGATCGTGGCCTATGGGGTGCTGGGCAGCCTGTTCATGCCCTTCCTGGCGGGGACCCTTTTGTGGCTGCTGAACAGCGACCGCGTGCCGAGCGAATGGCGCAGCCACGGCCTGTCGAACGCCCTGTTGGCGGCGGCGGCCCTGCTGTTCGCCGTGCTGGCGGGCAAGGAGCTGATCGGCCTGTTCTGAGCCTTCCGTCAGCGTCTGCTTGCCGTAGGGGAGGGTTTCGCCTACCCCTCGGCGCCTTGAATCAACGGACCACGGATCGTTCCTCTATGACCCTCGCGCTTCTCTTCCCCGGTCAGGGCAGCCAGAGCGTCGGCATGGGCGCAGCCCTGGCCGAGGCCTTCGCCAGCGCCCGCGACGTCTTCGCCGAGGTCGACGACGCGCTGAACCAGAAGCTGTTCGACCTGATGCGCGAAGGCCCGGAAGACCAGCTGACCCTGACCGAAAACGCCCAGCCGGCCCTGATGGCCGTCTCGGCGGCGGCGGCGCGGGTGCTGAAGGTCGAGTTCGGCGTGGACGTGACCAAGGCCGGCTTTGTCGCCGGTCACTCGCTGGGCGAATATTCGGCCCTGGCGGCGGTCGGGGCGATCAGCCTGTCGGACACGGCCCGCCTGCTGAAGCTGCGCGGTCAGGCCATGCAGCGCGCCGTGCCGGTGGGCAAGGGCGCGATGGCCTCGCTGATCGGCCCCAAGACCGACCTAGCCCTGGCCGAAGCCGCCGCTGCTGCGGGTTCGGAAGTCGGCGTCTGCGTTGTCGCCAATGACAACAACAACGGCAACGTCGTCATCTCGGGCGACAAGGCCGCCGTGGACCGCGCTATCGAGAAGGCCAAGGAACTGGGCGCACGCGCCATTCCGCTGAACGTTTCGGCGCCCTTCCATTGCCCGCTGATGCAGCCCGCCGCCGACGAGATGGCCGCCGCCCTGGCCGACGCGAAGATCCTCGCCCCGGCCGTGCCGGTGGTCGCCAACGTCACCGCCCGCCCGGAAACGGACACCGAGGTGATCCGCCGCCTGCTGGTCGAGCAGGTCACGGGCCGCGTGCGCTGGCGCGAGAGCATGGAGTGGATGGCAGGCGAGGGCGGCGTGACTCGTTTCGCCGAGATCGGCTCGGGCAAGGTCCTGACCGGCATGGCCAAGCGCATCGCCCCTGACGCCGAGAGCCTGGCGCTGAACACGCCGGAAGACCTCGAAGCCTTCGCGAAAAGCCTTTGATCCTTCTCCCCTTGCGGGAGAAGGTGGATCGCGTAGCGAGACGGATGAGGGGTTTCACGGACGGGTCCGACGAAGCTTCTCGGAGTTAATAGTGGTGGGGTCCGGTGCGACCCCTCATCCGGCCCTTCGGGCCACCTTCTCCCGCAAGGGGAGAAGGAAGAGGAGATCATGATGTTCAACCTTTCGGGAAAGATCGCCCTGGTGACCGGCGCGACCGGCGGCATCGGCGGGGCCATCGCGCGCTCGCTGCACGCTCAGGGCGCGACCGTAGTGCTGTCGGGCACGCGCGAAGCCGTGCTGGCTGATCTGGCCAAGGAACTGGGGGAGCGCGCCTTCTTCGCCGCCGCCAACCTGTCGGACGCGGAATCGGTCGACGGTCTGGTGGCGCGCGCCGAGGAAGCCGCCGGCGGCCCGCTGGACATCCTGGTCGCCAACGCCGGCATCACCAAGGACGGCCTGCTGATGCGGATGAAGGACGAGGACTTCCAGTCCGTCGTCCAGATCAACCTGGAAAGCTATTTCCGCCTGACCCGCGCGGCGGTGAAGGGGATGATGAAGCGCCGTTCGGGCCGCATCATCGGCGTGACCTCGGTGGTCGGCGTGACTGGCAACCCCGGCCAGACCAACTATTCGGCGTCCAAGGCGGGCATGATCGGCTTCTCCAAGTCGCTGGCCCAGGAAGTCGGTTCGCGCGGGATCACGGTGAATTGCATCGCGCCGGGCTTTATCGCCTCGCCGATGACCGACGTGCTGAACGACCAGCAGCGCGAGGCCATTCTGACCAAGATTCCGTCGGGCCGTCTGGGCACGGGCGACGAAATCGCCGCCGCCGCTGTCTATCTGTCGTCGGACGAGGCCGCCTATGTGACGGGGCAAACCCTGCACGTGAACGGCGGCATGGCGATGATCTAAGGCGTTGCGCGTCGCGATCACGACGCGCAACAATCTATTTCCCGCCCCGATGGCTGTGCTAAAGGGCGGGAACGCTTCGCGGCGGTGAGTCCCTTCGGGTCTTGCTTCCAAGGGGCTGCCGTGACACGGCGAACACTGAGACCCCGCCTTCACGGCGACCAACAAACAGGCAGAGAGACACTCATGTCCGACACCCTCGAACGCGTCCGCAAGATCGTTATCGACCACCTGGACGCCGATCCGGACAAGGTCACGGAAAAGGCTTCCTTCATCGACGACCTGGGCGCCGACTCGCTCGACAACGTCGAACTGGTCATGGCCTTTGAAGAAGAATTCGACGTCGAGATCCCGGATGACGCCGCTGAGCACATCCAGACCGTCGGCGACGCTGTGAAGTTCATCGACGAGAAGCTGGCTGGTTAATCCAGCTGCGATCCGTCGCACTTCCTAAGTGATGGCCGCCGTGACGGGCCCCTAGCGGGACCGTCCGGCGGCCATTATTGTTTTTGGTCACGATTCTGCAGTCCAAGGAGCGCGAACCATGCGCCGCGTCGTCATCACGGGCCTCGGCCTTGTCACTCCGCTCGGTTCGGGCGTGGAGCATGTCTGGCAAGGCATCGTCGAGGGCCGCTCGGGCATCGGTCCGATCACCGCATTCGACACCGAGGGCTATGGCTGCACCATCGCCGGGGAAGTGCCGTCGGTGGACGGCCGTGGCCGCGGCGCGCCGGATCAGCCGGGCGTCTTTGACCCCGATCAGGTGATGTCGGCCAAGGACCGCAAGCGGGTCGACGACTTCATCCTCTACGCCATCGCCGCCGCCGACGAGGCCCTGGCCGACGCGAACTGGAAGCCGGAGAGCGAGGACGACAAGGAAGCCACCGGCGTCATGGTCGGCTCCGGCATTGGCGGCCTCGGCCCCATCGCCGACACGGCCATCGTGCTGAAGGAACAGGGCGTCCGCCGTGTCAGCCCCTTCTTCATCCCTTCGGCCCTGATCAACCTGGCCTCGGGCCAGATCTCGATCCGCCACGGCCTGAAGGGGCCGAACCACTCGGTCGTGACCGCCTGCGCCACCGGCGCCCACGCCATCGGCGACGCGGCCCGCATGATCGCCCTGGGCGACGCCGAGGTCATGGTGGCGGGCGGCGCCGAAAGCTCGGTCGTGCCGATCGGCATCGCCGGCTTCCTGGCCTGCAAGGCCCTGTGCACCGCCTATAACGACACGCCGGAGAAGGCGTCGCGCCCCTATGACCGCGGCCACGCCGGCTTCATCATGGGCGAGGGCGCCGGCGTCATGGTGCTGGAAGAGTACGAACACGCCAAGGCGCGCGGCGCCAAGATCTACGCCGAGGTCGTCGGCTACGGCATGAGCGGCGACGCCTATCACATCACCGCCCCGTCGGAAGACGGCGACGGCGGCCTGCGGGCCATGAAGATGGCGCTGAAGCGCGCCGGGATGGAGCCGTCGGACCTGGACTACGTCAACGCCCACGGCACCTCGACCATGGCCGACTGGATCGAGCTGAAGGCCATCGAGCGTCTGGTCGGCGATCACGCCAAGGACGTCGCCGTCTCCTCGACCAAGTCGATGACGGGCCACCTGCTGGGCGCGGCAGGCGCGATCGAGAGCATCTTCTCGGTTCTGGCCATCCGCGACCAGATCGCGCCGCCGACGATCAACCTGGACGACCCGGAGATGGAGACGCCGATCGATCTGGTCCCGCACAAGGGCAAGCCGATGAAGATCGATGTCGCCATGTCCAACAGCTTCGGCTTCGGCGGCACCAATGCGGCCGTGATCTTCAAGAAGGTCGACTGATTTGGCCAAGGCTCCGTCGCGTCGTTCCGCGCCCAAGGTTCGCATTCCCAAGAACCGCGTGCCGAAGCGGGGCGGCGGCGGAGCCGGCAAGTCCAGCCTCGGCGTCGGTCTGATCACCGCCGCCGGGACCCTGGGCCTGTTCGTGGTCGCGGCCCTGATCGCCCTGTGGGCGGTCTATTGGGGACCGGGGCCGAAGGCGGTCGAGGGCGACGCCACCGTAGTCACCCTGCCGTCCGGCGCGGGCGTGCCGGCCATCGCGGCGAGCCTGAAGTCGGCGGGGGTGATCCGCTCGACCGACCTGTTCCGCGCCGCCGTCAGCCTGAGCGGCGCCGACCGCAAGATCCGCGCGGGCGAGTATGAGGTGCCGTCGGGCGCCTCGCTGGCGACCGTGGTCGGCCTGCTTGTCGACGGCAAAGCGGTGCGCCACTACGTGACCCTGCCGGAAGGCTGGTCCGGCGCCCAGGCGGTCGACATCCTGATGAAGCAACCGGTGCTGACCGGCGAGGTCGAGGTGCCGGTCGAAGGCAGCCTGTGGCCCGACACCTATGAGGTTTCGCGCGGCGAGACCCGCGCCTCGGTCGTGGCCCGGATGCAGCGCGCCGCCCGGACCAAGCTGGACGCCCTGTGGGCCACGCGCTCGCCCGCCAGCATCGTCACCACTCCGGAAGAAGCCCTGGTCCTGGCCTCCATTGTCGAGAAGGAGACGGGCCTGGCCTCGGAACGGCCCGAGGTGGCGGCGGTCTTCACCAACCGGCTGCGGCTGGGGATGCGGCTGGAGAGCGACCCGACCATCGTCTACGGCGTGACCAAGGGCCGTCCGCTGGGCCGCGGCATCCGCGCCTCGGAACTGCGCGCCCAGACGCCGTGGAACACCTATCTGATCGACGGCCTGCCGCCGACGCCCATCGCCAATCCGGGCGAAGAGGCGCTGAAGGCGGTGCTGAACCCGCCGCGTTCGGACTATGTCTTCTTCGTCGCCGACGGCACCGGCGGCCACGTCTTCGCGCGGACCTATCCCGAGCACTTGCTGAACGTGGCGCGCTGGCGCGAGATCGAGCGCCGCAAGGCGGGCCTGCCGCCCGGCCAGGCGGCCTCGGTCCCCGGCGCGGCGCCGACGCCGATGGGCGAGGCGGCGGCTGCGCCGGTGGCCATCCCGCCGGGCGCCAAGGTCATCTCGGTGCCCCCGGCGGCGCCGCAATGAGCGCTTCCATTTCAGGCATGACCGGCTTCGGGCGGGCCGATGGCGCGCTGGACGGCTGGACCTGGACGGTCGAGGCGCGTTCGGTCAACGGGCGCTCGCTGGAGGTCCGCTATCGCGGGCCTGGAAGCTTCGAGAACCTGGAACGGCTGACCAAGGCGGCGGCTCAAGGACGGCTGAACCGGGGCCAGGTGACGCTCGGCGTTCAGGCCAAGCGGGCCGAGGGCGCCGAGCCCGCCCCGCGCGTCAATGAGGCCGTCCTGGCCACCTATCTGAAGCTGGCGAACCAGTTGGCTGAGGAGGGGGCGACGCCGCCCTCGGCCGATGGGCTTCTGTCCCTGCGCGGCGTCATCGAAGTGGCCGAGGCGGTCGAGGACCCCGAGGCCCACGCCGCCGTCGAGGCCGCCGTTGCGGTCACCATCGAACAGGCGCTGGACGCCCTGAAGCTGTCGCGTCAGCGCGAGGGCGAGCAACTGACGCCGGTCATCCACGACTTCGTCGGGACCATCGAGGCCCTGGTCGCGCGCGCCGAACTGGAGGCCTCAAGCCAGACCGAGGCGATCCGCGAACGCTTTACGCGCCGCATCAGCGAACTGGCCCCCGACGCGCCGGGTCTGGACGAGCGAATCTTCCTCGAAGCCGCAGCCCTGGCGACCAAGGCGGATGTGCGCGAGGAGTTGGATCGCCTGACCGCGCACGTCGCCTCGGCTCGCACACTGTTGCAGCAACCCCCCGCCGGGCGAAAACTCGACTTCCTGATGCAGGAATTCATGCGCGAAGCGAACACGCTCTGCTCGAAATCCGCTACCACGCCGCTCACCGGAATCGGCCTCGAACTGAAGGCCGTCATCGAGCAGCTTCGAGAACAAGTTCAGAATGTCGAATAACCGCACCCCCCGCCGTGGCGTCCTGCTGATCGTGGCCAGTCCGTCGGGGGCCGGGAAGACGTCGCTGTGCCGCCGCCTGATGGCCGACCACAAGGGGCTGGAGCTGTCGGTGTCCATGACCACGCGCGGCATTCGTCCGGGCGAGGTCGACGGCCGCGACTATCATTTCGTCACCCACGAGGAATTCCAGCGTCTGATCGACGCCGACGCCTTCCTGGAATGGGCTGACGTGCACGGCAACCGCTACGGCTCGCCGCGCGCCCCGGTGGATCGCGCCCTGGCCGAGGGCCGCGACGTCCTGTTCGACATCGACTGGCAGGGCGCCCGGGACGTGGCCGAGAAATGCCCCGGCGACGCCGTGCGCGTCTTCGTCCTGCCGCCCAGCCTGGAAGAACTGCGCCGCCGCCTGGTGACGCGTTCGCAGGACGCCGAGGACGTGATCGAGCGCCGCGTCGCCAACGCCAAGGGCGAGATCGAGCATTGCGACGAGTTCGACTACGTCCTGGTCAATGAGGACTTCGACCGCTCCTACGCCGAATTGGCCCACATCTATCACGCCGAGCGCAGCCGCCGTCACCGCAACCTGTGGGTCGAGGCCTACAAGGGCGCGCTGATGAAGGAAGTGGTCTAGGCCTCGATTCCAGCGGGTTGCGCTGCTTCCGGGGTGACCGGGACTAGCGGAAGACCACCCGCACGCCCGGCTTGACCCGAGACGCCAGCTGCTCGGCGTCCCAGTTGGTCAGGCGCACGCAGCCGCTGGAGAAGGTCTTGCCGACCTTGGACGGGTCCGGCGTGCCGTGGATGCCATAGGTGTCGCGTGACAGGTCGATCCACACCGACCCGACGGGATTGTTTGGCCCTGGCGGCACGACGACCTTGCGGTCGCCCCGATCATAGCTGACCCGGTCCGGGTCGTAGGTGTAGTTGGGCTCGGGCGCGACGCCGACCACGCTCAGGTCGCCTGAGGGCGCGGGGCGCGCGGAACTGCCGATGGTGGCGGGATAGAAGGCCAGCAGCCCGTCATTGGCGTCATAGGCGCGGACCGAGCGTTCGGTCTTGTCCACTACGATGCGGGCCACGTCGCCGGACAGATTGGTTTGGGCGACGGCGGCGACGATGATGGTCTGGCCCGCCTTGCCGAAGTCGACGCCGGGGTTGAGGGCGCGCAGCAGACCCTCGGTCATGTGGAACTTCTCAGCCAGGGCTTCCAGCGGCGTGGCGTATCCGACGGTCGCGAGCTTCGACATGGCCTGAAGGTCGGACGGGACCTGCCCAATGAAGGGGCCGGTCAGGTCGGTGGCGGTGATGACGTAGTCGGCCAGCACCTTGTCGTTGTCGCCTGCGGTCAGACGGCGGAAGACCTCGGCGTCCAATGCGCCGTCCTCGGGCAGACCAGCGGCCTTCTCGAAGGCGGCGATGGCCTGACGGGTGTTGTCGCCGCCCAGACCGTCGATGACGCCCGGTGAGAAGTTGGCGCGGTCCAGCAGGATCTGGGCGCGGGCGACGGCGGGATCGGGCGCGACGGGCGTCGTCTGTCCGTTCGCCTGGGGCGACGGGGCGGCCTTGAACACCGCCGCCTCGATGGCCTCGCGTGTCAATGCGGGAGGGGCCGAGGCAGCGGGCGGTTGTTCTTGCTTTGGCGTCTCGGCGGGCGATCCGCAGGCGGTCAGCGCGACCAAGGCGAAGGGCAGGGCGACGGAAGCAACGAGACGCGATTTCGACATGAAGGCTCCGAAGGTTTCGGGCCCTGACGAACGCCCCTAGGCGCTGAGCCGTTCCTCGGCGGCCGCCGTTCGCGCCGCGAAGAAGGGCTTGATGCGGGCCAGGGCGTCTTCGACCTGGGGCGTCGAGACGGCGAAGCTGAAGCGGATGAAGCGGTGGCCGTTGACCGGGTCGAAGTCGACGCCGGGGGCGGTGGCGACGCCAGTTTCGCGCAGCAGGGCCTCGCAGAAGCCGATGCTGTCGTCGGTCAGGTGGCCGATGTCGGCGTAGATGTAGAAGGCGCCGTCGGGCGGGGCGATGGAGCGCAGGTCCATGGCCGGCAGGGCGTCGAGCATCAGGGCGCGGTTGGCGCGATAGACGTCGATATTGGCCTCCAGCTCCTCTTCCTCGTCCATGGCGATCAGACCGGCGTGCTGGCTGAGCGTCGCGGGAGTCAGGAACATGTTGCCGACGCGGGCGCGGGCCTGCGGCACCTCGGCCTCGGGCAGGATCAGCCAGCCCAGACGCCAGCCCGTCATGCTCCAGTATTTGGAGAAGCTGTTGACGATCAAGGCGTTCGGCTCGAACTGCAGCATGGACGGGGTCGGGCCGGTGTAGGACAGGCCGTGGTAGATCTCGTCCGAGATGACCGAGATGTTGCGCTCGCGGCAGACCTCGGCGATGGCATTCAGTTCGGCCTCGGGGATGATGGTGCCGGTCGGGTTGGCGGGGCTGGCGATGATGACGCCGGCAGGCGCGGGGGCGAGGGCGCGCAGGGCCTCGGCGGTCAGCTGGAAGCGCACCTCGGGGCCGCAGTCGATCTCGACCGGCTCCATGTGCAGGGCCTTCAGCGTGTTGCGGTAGGCGACATAGCCGGGACGGGCGATGGCCACGCGATCGCCGGGCTGGAAGCGCATCATCAGGGCCAGCACCAGGGCGGGCGAGGCGCCCGCCGTCATCACCACTCGCTCGGGATCGACGGTGACGCCGTAGCGGTCGTCGTAAAGCTTGGCGACGCGGGCGCGCAGGGCCGGGCTTTCCCAGTAGCCGCCAGGCTCGCTGTCGAGGATGCGGTGGGCCTGGGCGATGGCGGCGGCGGGCGCGCCGGTCGAGGGCTGGCCGAACTCCATGTGGATGATAGAGCGGCCCTGGGCCTTCAGCTCATGGGCCAGTCGGCTGACGCTGATGGCGCGGAAGGGTTCGATTTCAACGGTCATGGCAAGCTTTACTTCAGGGCGTCGGCCAGGCGGAGGAAGCCGGCGATGTCGATGACTTCGGCGCGGGCGTCGGGTTCGATGCCGGCGGCTTCGCACAGGGCGGCGCCGCCGAGTTGCTTCAGGCTGGAGCGCAGCATCTTGCGGCGCTGACCGAAGGCGGCGGCGGTGACGCGCTCCAGCTTTTTCAGGCGCTCGGGCGAGGGGCGATCGGCCAGCGGAACCACGTGCACGACCGCCGAGGCCACCTTGGGCGGCGGGGTGAAGGCGGCGGCGGGCAGGTGCATGACGATCCGGGCCTCGGCCACGGCCTGGGTGATGACAGCCAGGCGGCCATAGGCGTCGTCGCCGGGGGCGGCCACGACACGTTCGGCCACCTCCTTCTGGAACATCAGGGTCAGGGCGCAGGGTTGCCAGGGGCCGGTCAGCCACTTGATCAGCAGGGGCGTGCCGACGTTGTAAGGCAGGTTGGAGACCAGATGGGCGGGGCCTTCGACTAGTTCGGCCTCGCGGACCTTGAGCGCATCGCCCTCGACGATGGTCAGGCGGCCGGAGCCGTCGTCCAGTTCGCTGAGCAGGGGAATGAAGCGCGGGTCCTTCTCGACCAGCACCACCTTGCCCGCGTCGCTTTCCAGAATGGCGCGGGTGAGGCCGCCGGGGCCGGGGCCAACCTCGATCACCGCGCGGCCGTCGAACGGACCAGCGTAGCGGACGATTTTTCGCGTCACATTGAGGTCCAGCAGGAAGTGCTGGCCGAAGCTCTTCTTGGCCAGAAGGCCGTGGGCGTCGAGCGTTTCGCGTAAACTCGGCAGGGCGTCAGCCACTGAAACTCCATCCGCTCATCCCCGCGGAGGCGGGGACCCAGTGCTTGAGCTTCATACTCAAAGGTTGAGGGTTTGTCCGCTGGAATGGCTGGACGGAACGAATGAGGCTCTTGCTGGGTCCCCGCCTCCGCGGGGATGGGCGGAAAAATCAGCGCGTGGCGCGCGCCGCCGCCATCTCTGAAGCCAGTCGCACGGCGGCGATGAAGCTGTCGGCGCGGGCGATGCCCTTGCCGGCGATGTCGAAGCCGGTGCCGTGGTCAGGCGAGGTGCGGACGATAGGCAAGCCGAGCGTGGCGTTGACCCCGCCCCAGAAGTCCAGCGTCTTGACCGGGATCAGGGCCTGATCGTGATAGAGGCAGACGGTGGCGTCATAGCGGGCGCGAGCCTCATCGTGGAACAGGGTGTCGGCGGGCAGGGGATCGGTGATGTTCAGCCCCTCGGCGCGCAGGGCCGCAGCGGCGGGACGCAGCACTTCGATTTCTTGCAGGCCGATGGCGCCGCCTTCGCCGGCGTGGGGGTTCAGGGCGGCCAGGGCCAGGCGCGGCGCGGCGATGCCGAAATCGCGCTTCATCGATTCGTGGACGACGCGGGCGACGCGCATGACGCGGTCGGCCGTGATCAGCTCGGGCAGCTGGTCGATGGGGACGTGGATGGTCACCAGACAGGCGCGCAGGTCCTTGGCCGTCAGCATCATGACCGGGCCGCGCGTGCCGGAAAACGGCATGTCGGCGGTCAGTTCGGCGATGAACTCGGTGTGGCCGGGGAAGCGGAAGCCGGAGGCGTACATGGGCGCCTTGGCGATGGGGGCCGTCACGATCCCGCATGCCTCGCCCGACAGGGTCAGGTCGACCGCCCGCTCGATCCAGTCGGCCACGGCGGGGGCGTTGTGCGGGTCGGGCTGGCCCGGCGTGACCGGCGCGGGGGCCGGGGCGTGCAGGACCGGAATGGCGCGGCCGAAGACGGCGGCGGCGTCGGACGGACTGAAGACCTGCTCGACCTTCACGCCCATCTTGGCGCCTTGGGCCGCCAGGACGTCGGCGTCGCCGATGACGGCGAAGGGAACGACGGGGGCCAGGGGACCGGGCTGCGTGGCCAAGACGGGCCAGGCGCGCGCGATGATCTCCGGCCCCACGCCGGCGGGATCGCCCATCGTGACGATGAGCGGCCGGATCGTCATTACTGCTTGATCTCGATCAGGGCGTCGGCCCGCAGGTCGCGCAGGTAGCGGCGGCCCAGCATGGCGTAGTTCTGATTCTGCAGGCGGGACTCTACCTGTTGGGGCGACGGCGCCTCGGGGCCGCCGAGGCGACGACCGCAGACGGCCAGCAGGTGAACGCCCAAGGGGCTGCGCACGGCGCTGCTGACCGAGCCGATCTCAGCCGAACGGGCGACTTGTTGGAACTGCGGCAGCAGGTTGGCCACGTCGCTCTCGCCCAGGTCGGCGCCCAGCATGCCTTGCTCGGCGCGGGCGCGTTCCAGGATGTTGTCGCAGGTCAGGCTGCCGCGCAGGGCTTCCAGGCGCTGGGTCGCGGCGGTGACCTGGGCTTCCGTGGCGGTTTCCGGCAGCTCGATCATGACCTGCTTCATTTGAACCAGGCTGGTGGCTGCGCCGGAGCGCTTGTCGCGCATGTAGAGGATGTAGACGCCGCCATCGACGGGGATGGGGTTCGACAACTGGCCGACAGCCAGGGATTCCATCGCGGTTTCCAGCGCCGGCTGGATCGTGCCCTGGACCACCCAGCCAGCGTCGCCGCCGCGCGCCGCTGACGGGGCGGCGGAGAACTGACGGGCGACGGCCATGAAGGGCGCACCCTGGACCATCTGCTGCACCAGTTGGCGTGCGCCGTTCATGGCTTCCTGCATGCCGCCGACGCGGCTGGCCTCGAGATAGATTTCGCCGACCAGATATTGGGGCTTGGTGGCGGCCTCGGTCAGCTGGCGCATGGCCTGATCGACCTGGGTGCGGCTGACCCTGGCGCGGTCGCGGAAACGCCCGCCGACCAGATCGCGCCAGCCGATCTCAGTGCGCAACTGCTCGCGGAAGGGCTGCGGACGGATGCCGCCCTGTTCCAGGAAGGCCATGTAGTTCTGCGGCGTCGTGCCGGCCTCGCGGGCCATGCCGGCGATCTCCTGGTCGATTTCCTGATCGCTGATCTTCAGCGACTCGAACTTGGCGATTTCTGCGTCCTGAAGGTGTTTCTCGATCAGGTCGTTGAGCGCCTGCTGCTGGATAGCGGCGATGTTTTCTTCGGTGGGCTGAATCTGCGACATGGCCATGATGACCAGCATCCGTTGGCGCAGATCGTAGCCGGTGATGATGCGGTCGTTGACGGTGGCGATGATGCCGTCGGCCAGGCGGAATTGCGGCGCGGCGGTCGCACGTTGCGGCGCGTCCTCGGCGGCCGGGTTCAGGGTTCCCGCGGCCGGAGCCTGAGCCGGTTGGGCAGGCGTCGTCTGCGCGGCGGACTGACCGACAGCCGAACCGGCGATGAGGGCGGCCATGGCCACGCCCGTCGTATAACGCATCAAACCCATCGTCAGTCCTGATTCCCTAAAGCGGTCTCGGTCCGGTCCAGCAGCGTCATCGACGACCCTGAACCAGGGAGGGCGCACGCCCCTGCACGCCATGCTTAGCGCATATCACTTCATTCATAGCCTGAACCTCCAAAAGTGGCGAGGTTAAGACGAATATAGACGCCCTCGGAGGGGCCGGTCGGCCGCACACGAGTGTTGTCGCGGCGCCAACCCAGCTCGACCCGGAAGCAGTCGTCGTCGAACAGCAGGCCGATTTCCGAGCGCGTGATGATGTCACGTTCCAGATCGGCGATGCCGTTCACGGCCACGCCCCAGTTGCCATAGATGAACTGCTCGCCCGAGAGCTGGACGAACTCATAGTTGCGGTTCAGCGGGCCCGACACCGGGTTGGAGCGGTCGATGATGTAGCTGAGGCTGGCCAGGTTGCGGCGGCCCCAGCGGCCGTCGACCGTGGTCTCGCCGCGACGGATCTCGCCGTTGGGGTCGATCGTGGCGTGGAACCAGCCGCGAATGCGGTCGGAGGGCGAGAAGGTCGCCTGAACCACCCAGTCGGAGGTGCGATCGGCCAGACCCGAGGGGTCATAGAGGCGCGTGGGGTCGTCCGGGATCGGGGTCAGGAACTCGTCCTGATCGTCGGCGCGAATGCTGCGGCCGATGAACAGGCTGGCCGAGCGTTTGTCGTCCCAGCGCAAAGTGGCCCGGGCGCCGGCGGTGAAGCGCAGGCCGCCTTCCATCAGGTCGTAGCCGGGGAAACGATCCATGCGGAACAGCGAGCTGTGGTCCAGCTCCAGAGTCTGGCTGTCCTCGTTGGGGATGCGCGGATCAAGGTCGGCGTCGGTCGAGGCCGAAAGCTGGGCCATAGGCTCCAGGATCAGATCCGAAGCAGCGCTGAGACGGCGATAGAGGGGGTAGCTGACGTCCACCCCGGCGCTGGCGCGACCGCGCGTGAATACGTCCGAATCGACGCCCATCATCGGCGGCAGGTCATCCACCGAATAGACATCGACGCGGGCGTCCACGAACGGCTCCCAGCGCAGGCCCATGGGCGAGATGATCGTGCGGCGCCAATCGACCTGGCCGCTGATGCGGCGGCTGTCGACGCCGGGCAGTCCGTCGGTCGAGCCGGGCGGAATCAACTCGGGCGCCAGGGTGGGGGAACCGACATAGGCGTCGCGGGTCAGGGCGACGGCGGAGCCGCGAAGTCGCAGACGTCCGCCGAAGACGGGACCTTCAGGCTCCCACCGCGCGTCGATCAGCGGCGCGACCAGAGGCAGGGTCTTGTCGTCCTCGAAAACGTTCAGCGCCGGCGTCACCGGATCGAAGCGGGCGACCCGCAGGCTCTGCATCGAGAAGGCGGCGACCGACAGATAGGACCGCTGGGTCTGACGTTCAGCGTAGAGCTGGCTGATCAGGCGACGACGGTCGCCATAGTAGAGACCGTTGTCCTGATAGGTGTCGCGCACGTTGTAGCGGTCGAACAGGGTCTTGTCCGAGGTGCGCTCGGCGGTGAAGCCCCAGCGCCAGGGGCCCTCGAGGTCGAACTTGCCGTGGGCCAGCAGGTAGCTGCGATTGGTGCGGTCGCCGAAGCGGACATTGCTTTCGGCGGCGCCGTCGCCGTCCTGATCGAAGTCGCCGAAGTTGCGCCCGTAGGTATAGCCGCCGCGCACGACGATCGTGCCGCTGTCGAATCGCCGCCGCCATTGCAGGTTCAGCAGGGGGGCGACCTCAGTGTTGATCTGCGGACTGATCAGCCAGTCTTCCGAAGGCGACACCACGTGGAGATAGGGGATTTCAACCGACCCGCCGCGCCCCTCGTCATAGTCCAGGAAGGGGGTCAGGAAGCCCGAGGCCCGGTCCACGCTGGGATCGGGATGGGCGAAAACCGGCAGGTAGAAGATCGGCACGCCGCCGACGCGGAAGACGGCGTTGCGATACAGGATGGCGCGCAGGTCCTGATCCTGAACCGCCTTGTCGGCCTGAATCGAAATGCTGGGCTGCTTGGGGCCGTTGACGTCGCAGATCGGGCAGGGCGTGAAGATGACACGGTTCAGCTCGCTGACGTTCTCGGAGCGCCGAACGGCGGTCGCCGCCATAAGGCTGGCGCCGTTGGCTAGGCGCATGGCCAGGTCTGTGGCCACGCCGGCCTTGAAGTCGGAATCCAGTTCAATGCGGCTGGCGTGGACGACCGTGCCGTCGGGCGCGGCCAGCTCGGCATGGCCGGCGGCGGTGGCGACGCCGCTTTTCAGATCATAGGTGAGGGTTTCGGCGCGGATGCTGTGGTCGCGCGTTCGGGCATAGACGCGGTCGTCGGGTGTCCCGCTGGCGGTCACGACATCGCCCTCACGGCTGGCGGCGTCGGCGTGCACATAGAGACTGCCGGGCGTCAGGCCGTCCGAGCCGGGCGTGTCGGCGGCCTGGGGCGTCGTCGCTGGAATCGCGGCCGGCGACGCGGCGGGCGCGCCATCCTGGGCCAGGGCGGGCAGGGCGGGCATGCACGCGATCACGGCTGCACCGGCCAGGAGCCGGGCGCGCAGGGCTCCCTCTCGGGATGTGCGGCGATCACTCATGCGGAATCCACTCATTGCCGGGCGACCGGAAACCGTCCGATTAGCCGTCTTCGGTATAGAACAGCAAGGTAAAGGCGGCGAGCGCCGTCAAGACAGGCGGCAGCCAGGCGGCCAGGAAGGGCGGCACGACCTCGGCCGAGCCCATGGCCGCCGAGAACTGGTTCACAAAGAAGAAGGCGAAGCCCAGCACCACGGCGGCCACCGCCATCCGGGCCAGGTCGCCCAGTCGCATCAGGCGCAGCGAGAAGGCGGCGGCCAGAATCGACATGGCGGCGAACATCAACGGCGTGGCCAGCAGTTGTTGCAGGCGCAGGCGATAGGCGGTCGAGGCGAAACCGGCGTCCTCGATTCGCTGGATCTGGTTGGGCAGCGACCAGAAGGGGGTCGACTGGGGCCGGGCGAAGCGCTGGAACGCCTCCTTGTCCGCCAGGTTCGACGGCAGATCGAGCGTGGCGTAGCGCACCGCGCGCTGGCCGGTCTGGGCGCCAGTGGCCTCGGTCAGGCGCCAGCGGCCGGCGGTCAGCGAGGCCGTAGCCGCGTCGATCCGCTCGGTGAAGCTGCGCCGCCCGTCGGGGGTGGTGGTGTAGATGAAGAAGCTGGCGTCCAGCAGGCGGCCGCTGGCGGGGTCCTGCCGTGCGCCGCGAATGATCATCTGACGCGCGGCGTCGCCCTCGCGCAGCCAGACGGCCTGCAGCGCGTCGGAGCCGGGCGTCGAGCCGGAGATGCGGCCGCGTTCGCGTTGCCACAGGCCGTCGCCGGCGGCGGCCATGGGACCGAAGACGGTGACGCTGAGCACGCCCAGCACCAGGGCGGCGCCGGCGGCGGGCAGCACGAAGCGCCAGGCCGAAATGCCCGCCGCGCGCATGGCGATCAACTCGCTGCGTCGGTTCAGCCCGACAAAGGCCGCCAGGGTTCCGAACAGGAAGACGAAGGGCAGCAATTGGATGATGACGCTGGGCGACTTCAACAGCACCAGGCCGAAGATGCGGGCGCTCGACAGTTCGCCGGATGAGTTCAGCCCGCGCGACACCTCGACGAAGTCGATCAACATCACCAGGGCGGAGATGATGGCCAGGGCGACCGCTAGGGCGCGAAGCTGCTGGGCCAGGACATATCGCTCGATGCGGCCGAGACGGACCCTCATGCGAACCTCGCCTTGAAACGCTCATAGGGCGCCCAGACGCGCCGACGATGCGGCTTCAGAGCACGAAACAGCAGGCGCAGGGCCAGGAAGCTGACGCCGAGCGGCAGCAGGTATTGCAGCAGGTTCAGCGCGCCGTTCCAGGCGCTGGCGGCGACCAGGCCGTAGCCGATCACGCGCACCACCAGGAAGACGCCTGCCGCCTTGGCGATTCGGCCGCTGTAGCCGGTGCGGCTGAAGGAGCCGCCCAGGATGGCCGTCAGCGCCAGGGCCATGGCCGCCAGGGCGTAGAGAGGCGAGGCTAGGCGCGAATGGGCCTCGGCCAGAAGCTCGCCGCGCGTCCCCGCGCTTTCCAACTGGGCGGGCGTGGGGTCGAACAGTTCCGTCAGCCACATGTCCGACGGCTTGAAGCGGATACGCTCGGTCGTCTTGGTATAGGGCGACAGGTCGAACACCTGCTGGTCGAACGATAGCTGGTTCAGCACGTCGCGCGACGAATAACGCTGCATCGACCCGTTTTGCATGGTCAGGACGGGCAGGCCGTCGACGCGGCCGAAGCGGGCGGTTTCGGCGTCCCAGGTCGTGACCGTCTTGCCGTTATCCAGATAGACGAACAGGTTCTTGAGCAGGCCGTTCTGCTCGATCTGCTGCACATAGACGGTCAGGCCGCCCGGGCCCTGGACGAAACGGCCTTCCTCGACCAGCAGGGCGGCCAGATCGGTGCGGATGGCGAAGGCCTGACGGCGCGCCTCGCGCTGGGCCCAGGGCTGGACGAAGACATTGGTGATCAGGGCGACCACGGCGACGATGACGGCGATGCGGACGGCGGGTCGGATCAGCGACCAGCGGCTGACGCCCGCGGCGTAGGCGGCGGTCAGTTCCTGTTCGCGCTGCAGCCGCGTCAGGGCGATCAGGGCGCCGACGAACAGGCCGATGGGCAGGATGACGGCGATCAGTTGAGGCAGGGCCAGCAGGGTCAGCTTGGCCATGACCCAGATGCTCTGGCCGCGCTCGACGATGACCTCGAGCTGGTCGAGGCTCTGGCTCAGCAGGCCGATTCCGGCCAGCGCCGCGCACGCCGCCACGACGGGCAGACCGATCTGGCGGAAAAGATAGCCCTGAATCAGCGTCATGGTCGGGAAAGAAAGTGTTTCGGGAGCGAGCGAGTTGCAGCCGCGAGCGATGCGGGCCATGTAATACACATCCCAACGCGACGGTGAAACAGCCGCTGCGTTATGTCTGATTCAAGCACGACCGGGGCACAGAACCTCGGCCTGGAGTAGGTTTCATGAAAATCGAGTTCGTCGCTTCCCCCAGCGCCGCTCAAATCCTTGCCGTCCTGGTTCACGATGGCCGCGCGCTGGCCGGCACGGGCTCGGCCCTGGACGCCGCCGCCTCGGGCGCTCTGACCAAGGCCATGGCCAACAGCCGCTTCACCGGCGCCGCCAACAGCCACCTGACGGTCGCGGCCCCGGCCGGCGTCGACGCCAATTCGGTGCTGCTGGTCGGCGCGGGCGCGGCTGACAAGTTCGACGACCTGGCCATCGAGACCGCCGCCGCCGCCGCCTATCACGCCGCCAAGCTGTCGGGCGCGGAAGTCCTGACCGTCGACGCCGCCCACCTGTCGGCCGAACAGGCCGCGCGCGTCGCCTTCGCCGTGCGCCTGGCCGCCTACCGCTTCGCCAAGTATCTGACCAAGCAGAAGGCTGAGAAGATCCCGTCGGTGACGACCGTGCGCGTCGTGACCTCGGACGTGAAGGCCGCCGAGGCCGCCTTCCAGCCGCTGTCGGCCGTGGCGGACGCCGTGCTGTTCGCGCGCGACCTGGTGTCAGAGCCCGCCAACATCCTGTATCCGGCCGAGTTCGCGCGCCGCGTGAAGGAACTGGAGGCACTGGGCGCCAAGGTCGAGATCCTGGGCGAGGCCGAGATGGAGAAGCTGGGCATGGGCTCGCTGCTCGGCGTCGGCATGGGCTCGGTGCGTGAAAGCCAGCTGGCCGTCATCCAATGGAACGGCGGCAAGGAAGGCGAGGCTCCCATCGCCTTCGTCGGCAAGGGCGTCTGCTTCGACACCGGCGGCATCAGCCTGAAGCCCGCCGACGGCATGGAAGAGATGAAGTGGGACATGGGCGGCGCCGCCGCTGTGGCCGGCCTCATGCACGCACTGGTCGGCCGCAAGGCCAAGGTGAACGTCGTCGGCGTTCTGGGCCTGGTCGAGAACATGCCGGACGGCGCCGCCCAGCGTCCGGGCGACGTGGTGACCTCCATGTCGGGCCAGACCATCGAGGTGCTGAACACCGACGCCGAGGGCCGTCTCGTCCTGGCTGACGCCCTCTGGTACACGCAGGACCGCTTCAAGCCGAAATTCATGGTCGACCTGGCCACCCTGACGGGCGCCATCATCATTTCCCTGGGCCTGGAATACGCGGGCGTCTTCACCAACAGCGACGAACTGGCCGCCAATATCGCCGACGCCGGTCCGAAGGTGGGCGAGAAGTCGTGGCGGATGCCGATCCCTGCGGAATACGATCGTCACATCGACAGCCCGATCGCCGATGTGAAGAACATGGGCAACGGCCGCGCTGGCGGCTCGATCACCGCCGCCCTGTTCCTGCAACGCTTCACCAACGGCACGCCGTGGGCGCACATCGACATCGCCTCGACCGCCTGGGTGAAGGACTCCAAGAACCCGACCGTGCCGGACGGCGCCGTGGGTTATGGCGTGCGTCTGCTCGACCGTATGGTCGCCGATCACTACGAAGGCTGAAGCACGTCCTTGAAGGGGTAGGGCCGGGTGTCTGACGCCAAGCCGGAAATCTGGTTCTACCACCTGGAGCGCTCGACGCTGGATCAGGTGCTGCCGGGCCTGCTGGAGAAGACCCTCCAGCGGGGCTGGCGCGCCCTGGTGCGCGGGGCGGTCTCGCACCGCCTCGACGACATCGACGAGCACCTGTGGACCTATCGCGACGACAGCTTCCTGCCGCATGGCCTGGCGTCGGAAGGCCAAGCCGCCCGCCAACCCATCCTTCTGTCCGAATCGGGCGAGAACCTGAATGGTGCTCAGGCGCTGTTCATCGTCGATGAGTCAGAGCTGGGGGCCACGGAAGGGTACGAGCGGTGCTTCATCATTTTCGACGGTCGCAACGAACAGGCGCTGCAACAGGCGCGCGAACGCTGGCGCAGCCTGAAGGCGGCCAACGCCAACCTGGCCTACTGGAAACAGACGGACGAAGGACGCTGGGAAAAAGCGGCCTGATCCTGGGCGTGGGGCTGATCGCCCTGTCGGCCTGCGCTTCTCCGCCGCCGACGCGACCCAGCCAGCCGACGAGCGCACCGCGCACCTCCTCTACCGAGCGCCCCTACTTGTCCGAGCCGGGCGTGCGTTCCGTCGACGCTGACATGTGCAAGGCCGGCGAGTTGCAATGGCTGGTCGGGAAACCACGAACCGAGATTCCCGTTCCGGTGGATGTGGTGAACCGTCGGGTGGCCTGCACCACCTGTCCCGTCACCGAAGATTATTCGCCGTACCGCCTGAATATTTTCTACAACCAGCAGACCGGCATCGTCGAGCGCGTGAGCTGCGGCTAGGGCCGGCAACGGAGAGGGACGCCATGAAGACCATGCTGATGCTGACGGCTTTCGCGGGCGCTGTGGCGCTTTCGGCCTGCGCGCCGACCCAGGAGGTCGCGCCGGGCGGCGAGCCGACCCCCGTGGCCTGCAAGGCCAGCGACTATCAGGAATATGTCGGCCGCAATCGTTCGGTCATTCCCGCAGACGCGCCGCAGGGCCGCATCTTCCGCGTCCTGTGCAGCAGCTGCGCCGCGACGATGGATTATCGCGAGAACCGCGTGACCTTCACCTACGACGACCAGACCAATGTCGTGACGCGCGTCAGCTGCGGCTGATCGAACGTCGCATCTGAAAGACGCCAGAGCGGGGCGGGTCTAGCGGCCCGTCCCGCTTTCGCGTTCCAGGGCGTAGATGGCGTCGGCGATGTCCTCGGCCTTGGCCGTGACCACGGCTTGGGCGTCGGCCAGACCGCGATTGTAGAACCAGCCGCCGATCTGGCCGCCGAAGAAGTCCAGCACCATCTCGGCCTGAAGCTGGCTGATGTCCTGATCCAGCTCCCTGGCGAAGAAGTCGCGGATGCGGCCGCCGATGGCGGTGCGTTCTTCCTTGGTGAACTGGATGGGCTTGGTCATCAGGACTCTCTTGTCGTCAGGAGACGGCGGCCAGGGCTTCCTCGGCCTCCATCCAGGCGGCTTCGGCGGCCTCCAGATCGCCCTGGGTCTTGGCGCGGGCGCGCGTCAGGCCTTCCAGGGCCTTGGGATTGGAGACGGCGGCGTTGGCCAGGTCGTCGTCGATGCGGGCGACCTCGGCGGCCAGGGCGGCCATGCGCTCCTCGGCCTTCTTGACCGCGTGACGCAGGGTCGAGGGCGAAGGGCCGGACTTCTTGTCGTTCTTCTTCTTGCCGCCCTGAGCGGGGGCTGCGGCTGCGGCCTCCTGCTTGATCTGGCTCGGCTTGACGGCGGCGGCCTTGGCGCGGTCGAGGACGAACTTCTGATAGTCGTCCATGTCGCCCTCATAGGGCTTCACCGTGCCGTCGGCGGCCAGCCACAGGCGATCGGCCACCAGCTCCATCAGCGAGCGGTCGTGGGTGATCAGGATGACGGCGCCGCTGTAGTCGTTCAGCGCGTCCAGCAGGGCGCGGCGGCTGTCGATGTCCAAGTGGTTGGTCGGTTCGTCGAGGATCAGGACGTGGGGGGCGTCCATGGCCACCATGTTCAGCAGCAGACGGGCGCGTTCGCCCCCCGACAGGCTGTCGACCGTGGTTTCCTGCTTTTCGAAGCCCAGACCAAACTGGGCCAGCTTGGATCGGCGGCTGCTTTCGCTGGCGTCGGGCATGGCCCGGCGGATGATCTCCAGCGGAGTGTCGGTCGGGTCCATGGCCTCGATCTGATGCTGGTGGAACCAGCCCACGCGCATCTTCTTGTCGCGGTGCAGTTCGCCCTCGGACACGGTTAGGGCGCCCGCGATCATCTTGGCGAAAGTCGACTTGCCCGCGCCGTTGACGCCCAGCAGGCCGATACGGTCGTCCAGGTCCATGCGCAGATTCAGATTGCGCAGGATGGGCTTGCCGGTCTCGTAGCCGACGTTGGCGCGTTCCAGGCGGATCAGCGGCGGCGCCAGCGGGCGCGGCGGCGAGGGCAGGGTGAAGGGGGCGACGCGCTCCTCGATGGTGGTCGAGACCGGCTCCATCTTGGCCAGGCGCTTCATCCGCGACTGGGCCTGGGCGGCCTTGGAGGCCTTGGCCTTGAAGCGGTCCACGAAGGCCTGCAGGTGGGCGCGCTCGGCGTCCTGCTTGGCCTTGGCCGACAGTTGCAGGCGGGCCTTTTCAGCGCGCGCCTTCCCGAACATGTCGTAGCCGCCCGTGTAGAGCTCCAGCTTGCGGCTCGCCAGGTGCAGGATGTGGGTGCAGGAGTTGTTCAGCAGTTCGCGGTCGTGGCTGATGATCAGGGCCGTGTGCGGGTATTTCTGCAGGCGGCTTTCCAGCCACAGGGCGCCTTCCAGGTCGAGGTAGTTGGTCGGTTCGTCGAGCAGCAGCATGTCCGGCTCGGCGAACAGGGCCGCCGCAAGGGCCACGCGCATGCGCCAGCCGCCCGAGAACTCGGACATGGGGCGCTGCTGGTCCTCCTGGCTGAAGCCGAGGCCGGCCAGGATTTCGCCGGCGCGGGCCGGGGCCGAGTCGGCGTCGATGTCGATCAGACGCGCCCAGATCTCGCCCATCTCTTCCGGCTCGGCGGTTTCCAGCCGGCTCATCAGTTCGTGGCGCTCGACGTCGGCTTCCAGAATCGTGTCCAGCACGCTGTCGGGGGTGGCCGGGTGTTCCTGGTCCACCGAGCCGACGCGGGCGGTCTTGGGCAGGCTGACCTCGTCGCCATTGGCGGCCAGTTCGCCAAGGATCAGCTTGAACAGGGTCGATTTGCCGATGCCGTTGCGGCCCACCAGGCCGACTTTGGAGCCCGGCGGCAGGCTGACGGAGGCGTCGTCGAGGAACTGGCGGCCCCAGGCGTTGAACGTCAGGTTGGTGATCTGGAGCATGGAAAGCGTCTGACGTTGAGGTGGCGGTTGGAAAGCGGGGAGGGCGCCGCTATAAGCCCGCGACCCTCAAACTACCAAACCGCAAAGAGTCTTCCCATGACCGAACGCACCTTCTCGATCATCAAGCCCGACGCCACGCGCCGCAACCTGACCGGCGCGATCAACGCCGTCATCGAAACCGCCGGCCTGCGCATCGTCGCCCAGCGCCGCGTCAAGCTGACCGAAGCCCAAGCCAAGAAGTTCTACGAAGTGCACGCCGAGCGTCCCTTCTACGGCGAACTGGTCTCGCAGATGATCGCCGAGCCGGTCGTCGTGCAGGTCCTGGAAGCCGAAGGCGCCGTCGCCAAATACCGCGAAGTCATGGGCGCCACCAACCCGAACGACGCCGCCGAAGGCACCATCCGCAAGCTGTTCGCCCTGTCGATCGGCGAGAACTCGGTCCACGGTTCGGACTCGCTGGAAAACGCCGGCATCGAAATCGCCCAGTTCTTCACCGACGCCGACATCGTTGGCTAAGGTTTGAACAGGCCGCCTTGTGCGGCCTGGCTCAGCGATTGAAAGGCCCGCCTTCGGAAACGGAGGCGGGCTTTTCTTTTGCCATGCTCCCATCGCCGTCATCCTCGGGCTTGACCCGAGGATCGAGCGAAGCGGCGCGCTGGACTCTTCAGGTGTCGCGCAGACGGACAGTCCGATCCTCGGGTCAAGCCCGAGGATGACGGCGGAATAGGCGTGTGCCGCGCCAGGCAAGAAAAAGAGCGTCGGCCGCGAAGCCGACGCCCTTTCCTTTGTCAGCGAGGAGACGCGCCTACCAGATGCGGGCGCGGCTTTCCGGGGCGATGAACTCGGCCTGATCAGGCGTGACGCCGAAGGCGGCGTACCAGGCGTCGATGTTGCGCGGCGGGGTGGCGGCGCGGGCGGCGCCCGGCGAGTGCGGGTCCGTCGTCAGCTGCTCCTTGAGGGCCGCCTCACGCGACTTCTCGCGCCAGACCTGGGCCCAGCCGAGGAAGACACGCTGATCGCCCGTCAGGCCGTCGATGACCGGGGCCGGCTGGCCGTTGAGGCTGCGGTGATAGGCGTCCAGCGCCATCAGCAGACCGCCCAGATCCGCGATGTTCTCGCCCATCGTCAGCTCGCCGTTGATGTGGGTGCCGGGAATGGGCTCCTGGGCGTTGTAGATGGCCCCCAGGACCTTGGCGCGCTCCTCGAAGCGGGCGGCGTCTTCCGGCGTCCACCAGTCGCGCAGCACGCCGTTGGCGTCCGACTTGCGGCCCTGATCGTCGAAGCCGTGAGTGATCTCGTGGCCGATCACGGCGCCGATGCCGCCGTAGTTGACCGCCGGATCGGCGTTCGGGTCGAAGAAGGGCGGCTGCAGGATGGCGGCCGGGAAGACGATCTCGTTGCGCGGCGGGTTGTAGTAGGCGTTTACCGTCTGGGGCGTCATGCCCCATTCCAGCGGATCGACCGGCTGGCCGATCTTGCCGCGCTTCCAGGCCCAGTCGAAGGCCGAGGCGCGCTCGACGTTGCCGTAGAGGTCGCCCGCCGACAGCTCCAGGCCGTCATAGCTGCGCCACTTGTCTGCATAGCCGATCTTCACCCCGAACTTGGACATCTTGAGCAGGGCCTGTTCGCGCGTCGGCTCGCTCATCCAGTCCAGGTTCTTCAGGCGCTCGGTCATGGCGGCGCTGAGGTTGGCGACCAGGGCCTCCATCTGGGTCTTGGACGAGGCGGGGAAGTGCAGGCGGACGTACTCCTGACCCAGAACCTCGCCCAGCTGGCCATCGACCAGGGCGACGCCGCGGTTCCAGCGCGGACGGTTCTCGGGCTGACCGCGCAGGGTCTTGCCGCGGAACTCGAAGCGCGAGTTCACGAAGGCGTCGGACAGATAGGGGCCGGCCTGATCGACGATCTGGAAGGCTTCCCACGCCTTCAGCGTGTCCAGGGAGGTGTCGGCGAAGACCTGGGCGATGCCGGGGATGGCGGTGTTTTCCATCAGGACGATGGTCGGCACGTTGCTGAGTTGGGCGCCTTGCAGGAAGGCGGTCCAGTCAAAGCCGGGGGCCAGTTTGGCCAGGTCGCCGGTCGGGGCCGGGTTGTAGATCTTGTCGATCTGGCGGCGCTCGACCGTGGTCCAGTGTTTTTCGGCGACCTTGGTCTCGAAGGCCAGGATGTCGGCGGCGGCCTGGGCTGGGTTCGACCAGCCGGCGGCGGTCAGGGCGCGGGTGACATAGGCGACATAGGCCTCGCGCTGAGGCGCGAAGTCGGCCTTCAGATAGTAGTCGCGGTCGGGCAGGCCCAGGCCGCCCTGGCCCATGTAGGCGGAGTTGAGGTTGGGGTTCTGCAGGTCCTCGAACACGTCGACGCCGAACAGAGAGCCGCCGAAGCCCGCGTGGCTTTCGCCCATCAGGCGGGCCATGCCGCTGTGGTCGGAGACGGCGCGCACGGCGGCCAGGTCAGCGGCCAGGGGCTGGGCGCCCAGCTGGTTGACGCGGGCCTCGTCCATGAAGCTGGCGTAGAGGGCGCCGACCTTTTGCGCATTGGCGTTGGTCGGGTTGGCGGCGCTGGCCTCGATGATCGCTTTCAGCTGGCTCTGGGCGTTTTCGTACAGGACATCGAACGGGCCGAAGCGGGCCTTGTCCGAGGGAATCTCGGTGTTCCGCAGATAGGTCCCGTTGGCGTATTCGTTGAAGTCGTCGCCCGGCTTCACCGCCAGGTCGCGACCGTTCAGGTCAAAGCCCCAGGGATGGATTTGCGGGGCGTCAGCCGCAGCGGCGGTGTGGCCGGCGTGGCCGGCGTGGGCGTTCTGGGCTGAGGCGGCTTGAGCGGAGAACGCGAAGGCGAGCGCCAGGCCGGCGGCGCCCATCAGGCGGGTCTTGGACATCGGGTCTTCCCATGTGGAACAGGCGAGCGGTCGCCGACGGGGTCGGTCCGATCGTTCGCGGGGAAACTGCTCCTGCCTGCGACCGCCTGTCGCATTAAAAATAGTTCAGGAAACGTCGCCTCATCGCGCGACAAAGGCGGCCAGGGTCTGGGGATAGAGGCTGTGCTCGGCCGCCTTGACCCGTTCGGCCAGGGCGTCGGGCGTGTCGCCGGGCAGGATCGGCACGCGGGCCTGACCCAGGACGGGGCCTTCATCGACGCCCTCGGTGACGACGTGGACGGTGCAGCCCGCCTCAAGGTCGCCGGCCTCGATGGCGCGGGCGTGGGTGTTCAGGCCGGGATAGAGGGGCAGAAGCGAAGGATGGATGTTCAGCATCCGTCCCGCCCATTTCTGCACCAGCCAGGGCGTCAGCAGCCGCATGTAGCCGGCCAGGGCGATGACCTCGATGTTTCGCTCGACCAGCAGGGCGTCGATGGCGCGTTCGTGCGCCTCGCGATCCTTGCCAAAGGGCTTGTGCTCGACCGTCAGGGCCTCGACCCCGGCGGCGCGGGCTTTGTCCAGGCCGGCCACCTCGGCGATGTTGGAGACGACGACCGCGACCTGATAGGGGGCGTCCGCCGCCTGACCCGCTGCGATCAGCGAGGCCATGTTGGTGCCGGAGCCGGAGATCAGCACGGCCACGCGTGTCTTCGGTCTCGGGAACGGGGGCTGCGCGTTTTCGGTCGGCATGGCGGCGGCTCGAGCGTGTCGGGATGGGGAGGAGGCGAGGGATGCGGCGGTCGGCGTCGCTTGGCAAGCCCATGTCGTTGTTCGGGCCGCGGATCAGACCGTTATAAAGTCCGTTGCCGGAGGGGCAGGCTTGGGGCTAGCGTCCCGGCGCCGGGCTGTCCGGCGCGTGAGGGGGAGTTTCACAATGCGTCATCTGCTTACCGCTGTCTGCGCGACGGCGATCTTGGCTGTGCCTATGGTTTCCATGGCTCAGGAAGCGTCCAGCGGCGGCTCCGGCCCGGTCCGTTCGGCTGCTGATCGTCTGCGCAACGCTAATGCAGAGCAGGTGGAGCGCAACTGGGCCCGCGCCACGCCGGAAGAGAAGGAGGTGACGACCAGCCATTCGATCACCGCCCACGGCCGGACCATGCGCTACAAGGCCACGGCCGGCACCCTGACCATCCGCGACGACGCCGGAATGCCGACGGCCAGCCTGTTCTACGTCGCCTATACCCTGGACGGGCAGCCGGTCGGGCGGCGTCCGGTGACCTATCTCTATAACGGCGGGCCGGGCTCGCCGACGGTGTGGCTGCACATGGGGGCGTTTGGCCCGGTGCGGGTGCTGACGGATGATCCGGTGGTCGAGCGTCCGGCGCCCTTCAACGTCGGCCCCAACGACATGACCCTGCTGGACAAGACCGACCTGGTCTTCATCGACATGGTCGGCGCCGGCTATTCGCGCCCTCTGGCCGAGACGCCCGGTTCGGCCTTCTGGGGCGTGGATCAGGACGCCGACGCCTTTACGCGCGCCATCATGCGCTACACGAGCAAGTTCAACCGCTGGTCCAGCCCCAAATACGTCCTGGGCGAAAGCTATGGCACCCTGCGCACAGGTGCGGTGGCGCATCAGTTGGAAGACCGGGGCATGTCGCTGAACGGCGTCATCCTGCTGTCGTCGATCATGAACTACGGCGTGCGCCAGCCCGGCTATGCGCAGAACTTCATCACCCTGCTGCCGACCTATGCGGCGACGGCCTGGTATCATAACAAGGTGCCGAACCGTCCGGCCACGGTCGAAGCCCATGTTCAGCGGGCGCGCGACTTCGCCATGGGCCCCTATGCGGCGGCCCTGGCCAAGGGGCACATGATTTCGGACGCCGAGCGCGCCCAGATCGCCCAGCAGATGAGCGAACTGATCGGCGTCTCGCCGACCTTCATCGACAACGCCAACCTGCGGGTGGAACTGTCGCCGTTCCGCAAGGAGCTGCTGCGGGATCGGCGCGAGACCATCGGCCGTCTGGATACTCGCTATCTGGGCATGGACGCCGACGCCGTGGGCGGTTCGCCCGAGGAAGACCCGTCTAGCAGCGCCATCACCGGGGCCTATTTCGGCGTCTTCAACGACTACATCGCCAATACGCTGAACTACCGGACGGACATGGACTATCGCCAGTCGGCGCGCGGCCTGCCGGGCTTCAACTGGAACTGGAGCCACCGTCCGCCGGTCGGCGGTCCGCAGACGACGCCGAACACGGCGGTGGACCTGGCGACGACGATGCGGCGCAATCCGCACCTGAAGGTGCTGGCGCTGAACGGCTATTATGACGCCGCCACGCCCTTCTTCTCGACCGAGTACGACCTGGCCCAGATGATGCTCGAGCCCAGGCTGCGCCAGAACCTGGAGTTCACCTACTATGAGGGCGGGCACATGATGTACACGAGCCGCAAGGCGCTCGAGGAACTGCACGTCGATCTGGCGAAGTTCTACGACGAGACCCAGAACGGCGGGGTTCGGTAGAGGTACTTTCTTCCCGCTCATCCCGGCGGACGCCGGGATCCAGTCCTTTGGCTTCAGGCTTCGGTGTCTGAGGTTCGCACTGGACCCCGGCGTCCGCCGGGGTGAGCGGATTAAAGGGCGACCAAAGAAAAAGGCCCCGGTCTCGCGACCGGGGCCTTTGTCGTTTCAAACGCTGGGAGCTCAGGCGGCTTCCAGCTGTCCGCAGATGAAGGCTTCCTCGCCCGCGTTCAGCAGGGCGGCCAGGACCGGCTCGGCGTTTTCCGGCGAGACGATCAGGATGAAGCCGACGCCGCAGTTGAAGGTGCGGCGCAGTTCGTGGTCGGAGATGCCGCCGACCTTGCCCAGCCACTCGAAGACCGGGGGCAGGGACCAGGCGTTCCAGTCGAAGGCGGCTTGCAGGCCCTCGGCGATGCAGCGCGGCGGGTTTTCGATCAGACCGCCGCCGGTGATGTGGGCCGCGCCCTTGACCAGACCGGCCTTCATCAGCGGCAGGACCGGCTTCACATAGATGCGGGTCGGCTCCATCAGGGCCTGGGCCAGGGTCTTATCCTTGGCGAAGGGGGCGTCGTCGCCCCAGGCCAGGCCGGACTTCTCGACCACCTTGCGGATCAGCGAATAGCCGTTCGAGTGCGGACCCGAGGAGGCCAGGCCGATGATGATGTCGCCGGCCTTCTGCTGGTCCAGATAGGGCAGGACCTGACCGCGCTCGACCGCGCCGACCGAGAAGCCGGCCAGATCATAGTCGCCGCCCGAATACATGCCCGGCATTTCGGCCGTCTCGCCGCCCACCAGGGCGCTGCCCGACTGGCGGCAGCCCTCGGCGATGCCGGCGACGACGCGGCGCGCAGCGTCCACGTCCAGCTTGCCCGTGGCGTAGTAGTCCAGGAACATCAGCGGCTCGGCGCCCTGCGCCAGCAGGTCGTTGACGCACATGGCGACCAGATCGACGCCCACGCCGTCATGACGGCCGGTCTCGATGGCGATCTTCAGCTTGGTGCCGACGCCGTCCGTGGTGGTGACGATCAGCGGGTCTTCAAAACCGGCGGCCTTCAGGTCGAACAGGGCGCCGAATCCGCCCAGCGAAGCCTCGGCGCCGGGGCGACGAGTCGACTTGGCCAGGGGTTTGATCGCGTCGACCAACATTTCTCCGGCGTCGATATCCACGCCCGCATCGGCGTAGGTGAGGCCGTTTTTCAGGGCTTCGGGGGTGTCGCTCATCGGTCACGGCTCGAAATCGGGGGCGAAAATCTGTCGCAGCGCTCTTGCCACGACGGCGTCGCGCGGGGCTATAGCATCGGAATGACGCCAATCACCACCAATGACGCGCTAATCGACTTCTGCGAACGGCTGGCCAAGGCCCCGTTCATCACGGTTGACACCGAATTCATGCGCGAGACGACCTACTGGCCCAAGCTGTGCCTGATCCAGGCCGCTTCGCCGACGGACGCCGCCATCATCGACCCGATGGCCGAGGATCTGGACCTGGAGCCCTTCCTCGCGCTGCTGCGCGACGAATCGATCATCAAGGTCTTCCACGCCGCCCGTCAGGACGTCGAAATCTTCAACCGCCTGGGCGCCATGCCCAAGCCGATGTTCGACACCCAGGTCGCCGCCATGGCCGCCGGTTTCGGCGACCAGGTCAGCTATGAGCAGTTGGTCCGCCAGATGCTGCGTCAGGAACTGGACAAGGGCAGCCGCTTCACCGACTGGGCGCGCCGCCCGCTCAGCGACGCGCAACTGGTCTATGCCCTGGGCGACGTGACCCACCTGGCCGCCCTCTATCCCAAGCTGCGCGACCGCCTGCAGAAGGAAGGCCGTCTGGACTGGGTCATGTCCGAAATGGGCGCCCTGACCGATCCGGCCCTCTATGACACCACGCCCGAGAACGCGTGGAAGCGTCTGAAGCCCAAGAAGTTCAGCGCCAAGTATCTGGCCGCCTTCGTCGCCGTCGCCGTCTGGCGCGAACGCGCGGCCCAGGAACGCGACCAGCCGCGCGGCCGCATCCTGAAGGATGAGGGCATCGACGAGATCGCGGTCCAGGCTCCGACCGATCCCGAGGCCTTCAACCGCTTGCGTTCGGTGCCCAAGGGCTTTGGCGGTTCACGCCTGGGTCTGGAACTGGCCGCCGAGTTGAAGCGCGTTCTGGCTGATCCGGAAGCCCATGCACCCAAGCTGGAACGCCCGGCGCACAGCCAGCCGGCCCCGCCCTCGGTGGTCGAACTGCTGAAGGTGCTGCTGAAGGCCAAGAGCGACAACGCTGGCGTGGCCACCAAGCTGATCGCTAACGTCGCCGATCTGGAAAAGATCGCCAACGACGACAACGCCGACGTCGAAGCCATGAAGGGCTGGCGCCGTCAGCTGTTCGGCGAAGACGCGCTGAAGCTCAAGAAGGGCGAGATCGCCCTGGTGCTGAACGGCTCGCGGGTCGAAGTCGTCGAAATCGAAGGCTAGGGACTTAAGCCGGCGGCGACGCCGGCTCCCACAGCTCAATCGGATTACCCTCGGGGTCATGGATGCGCGCGAAGCGTCCGATCTCGGGGGTGGCGTCCCATTCCGGCTTGGTGATGACCTTGATCCCCGCGGCTTTGAGCGAGGCGATCAGGTCGTCCAGACCCTCGACCCGCAGGTTCAGCATCCAGCGATGGTCGGCGGCGAAATAGTCGCTGTCTTCCTTGAACGGGGCGAAGACGGTCGGTCCCGCCTCCTGATTCCAGATCCAGACGTTTTCCGGCGCCCCGACGCCGAGGTGGGTCAGATACCAGTCGGCCAGGGCCTTGGTGTCCTTTGAGCGGAAGAAGAAGCCGCCGATTCCGGTCACGGGCATGGGATCGTTCCCTCTAGATTTTCAGCGTCAGGTTCATGGCCTCGGCCAGGGCCTTGGCGCGGCGGCGGGTCTGTTCGCCCAGCAGCATGTCGGCGTAGCCCTCGGCCGCCGTGATGCGCAGCGCGCCCTTCTCGACCGTGGCGGCGGCGTTGGCCAGCAGTTGCGGCGAGCGGCCCGACAGGTCGCAGGCCAGTCGCATGGCCAGGCCCAGGGCGCGGGCGCGCTTCTGACCGGCCGCCGACAGCAGACGATCCACGGTGCCGGGCGAGGGGGTCTTGGCCTCGCCGCCATAGCGGGCGTTCATGGCCACGGCCAGGAAGGCGCGTTCGGCATGGGTTTGCCCCGGAATGGGCGAGCGCAACACCTGATCGAAGACCAGATCGACGCGGTGGTCGGGGTGCAGCCGGGCGCCGAGGTCGGCCAGGCGACAGACCGAGGCGGTCAGCAGGGCGTCGCGTTCCTCGCCGAAGGCCTCGGGCATGGCCGAGACGACGGGTTGCAGCCAGCCGTCCAGGGCACGCGGCAGGGCCGGGTCCACGCCCTGACGGCCGCCCCAGGCGGAACAGCCGGCCAGCAAGGGATCAACCGCCGCCATCTCGGGGGACAGACCGGCGTAGAGCAGGCCCTCGCGCACGCCCCAGGCGGAGAAGGTGATGGATTTCAGGCCCAGGGCCTCGATCAGGCCGTCCAGCACCAGGGCGGCGTAGGGCAGGGTCTCGGCCCGGCGCTTGGAGACGCCCGGCAGCTTCTCCAGCGAGGCCTTGGACTGGCGCGCCACCAGCCGGGCCAGATCACGCGCGTCGGCGGCGCTCATGGCGTATTCGTGGACGATCCGTAGCGGATGGTCGGTCATGGCCATGTGCATCTGGGCCAGGCTGCGCCAGGCCCCGCCGACGGCGTGCAGGTCGGTCGTGGCATAGGCCTCGGCCACGGGGGCCAGCCGCTTGGCGATGCGCGAGCGCAGGCGATCGACGTCGAAACCCTTGGGATCGGTCAGGGCGAAGGGGCCGAGGGGCAGGGTCACGCCCTTGTCCAGCGGGCGGTTGCGCCCGCCGTTGCCGATGCGGGTCAGCTCCAGACTGGCGCCGCCCATGTCGGCGGCCACGCCGTGCGAGCCGGGCGCGCCGGCCAGGACGCCGAGCGCGGAATAACGGGCTTCCTCCTCGCCGCTGAGGACGCGGACCTGCAGGCCCGTCTCGGCGGCCACGCGGGCGCAGAACTCCGCGCCGTCCTCGGCCTCGCGCACGGCGGCGGTGGCGGCGATGATGGTCTGGTCCGGCTGGACCCCCTCGATGACGGCGGCGAAGCGGCGCAGGGCCGTCATGGCCGAGACGACGCCGGGCACGGACAGGCGCTTGGTCGCCGCCAGATCGCGGCCCAGGCCGGCCAGGACCTTTTCGTTGAACATGGTCCAGACGGCCCGGCCTTCCAGCCGGTAGAGAACCAGACGCACCGAGTTGGAGCCGATGTCGATGACGGCGATCTGACGCGACGGATATTCGGCCTCGACGCCCATCAGCGGCGCTTCCGGGCCTTGAGGCCCGCGTAGGACAGGGCGCCGGGCAGGGTCTTCACCTTGCGGCCGCGGCCCGACAGGCTGGGATTGGTCATGAAATACTTGTGGGCCGAGAAGGGACGTTCAGGACCGGAGGGCGTGACGCGGTGATAGGTTCCGTCGGCGGCCAGGGTCCAGCTCTGGGCGTCGTCCTTCAGGTTGGCGACCATGATCTGATCCAGCACCTGATCGTGGACCGTGGCGTTCAGGATCGGGGTCATCAGCTCGACCCGGCGGTCCAGATTGCGGGGCATCCAGTCAGCGGACGAGATGTAGAGGCGGGCCTTGTTGCTGGGCAGGTCGTGGCCGTTGGCGAAGGCGATGATGCGGCTGTGCTCCAGGAAGCGGCCGACGATCGACTTGACCCGGATGTTCTCCGACAGACCCGGTACGCCGGGGCGCAGGCAGCAGATGCCGCGGATGACCAGTTCGATACGCACGCCCCACTGGCTGGCGCGATACAGGGCGTCGATGATCTCGGGATCGACCAGGGCGTTCATCTTGGCCCAGATGGCGGCGGGCTTGCCCTTGGCGGCGGCCGACATCTCCTTGCCGATCATTTCCAGCAGGCTGGTCTTCATGTTCAGTGGCGAGACGACCAGGGCTTCCAACTCGTCCGGCTCGGCATAGCCGGTGATGTAGTTGAACACCCGCGTCGCATCCTGGCCCAGGACGGGGTTGCAGGTGAACAGGCTGAGGTCGGTGTAAATCTTGGCCGTCGTCGGGTGATAGTTGCCGGTGCCGAAGTGGCAGTAGGTGCGCAGGGCGTCGCCCTCGCGACGCACGACGACGCTCAGCTTGGCGTGGGTCTTGTATTCCACGAAGCCGAAGACGACGTGGACGCCGGCGCGTTCCATCTGCCGCGCCCAGCGCAGATTGGCCTCTTCGTCAAAGCGCGCCTTCAGCTCGATCAGGGCGGTGACGTTCTTGCCGTTCTCGGCCGCCTCGATCAGGGCGGCGACGATGGGACTGTCCTTGGAGGTCCGGTACAGGGTCTGCTTGATGGCGATGACGTTGGGATCGCGCGCTGCCTGACGCAGGAACTGCACCACCACGTCGAAGCTCTCGAACGGGTGGTGGATCAGCATGTCCTTTTCGCGAACCGCCGCGAAGATGTCGCCGCCGTTGTCGCGGACGCGCTCGGGATAGCGGGGCTCATAGCCCTTGAACTTCAGGTCCGGGTGGCCGCCGGGGATCAGTTCGGCCAGTTGCGCCAGGCCCAGCATCCCCTCGACCAGAACCACGTCCTGTGGCTGGGCGTGCAGTTCGGCGATGATGAAGTCGCGCAGGTCCTCGGGCATGGAGGCCTGGATCTTGATGCGGACGACCGAGCCCATGCGGCGCTGCTTCAGAGCTTCCTCGAACTCCATGACCAGGTCCTCGGCCTCTTCCTCGATCTCGATGTCCGAGTCGCGGATCAGGCGGAACAGGCCCTTTTCCAGGATTTCGCAGCCCGGGAAGAGGTGGTCGATGAAGAGCAACAGCAGGTTTTCTAGCGAGACGTACCGCTTGCGGCCCGGCGCCGAACGCCCGTCGGTCGCCAGGGCCCAGAAGCGCCGCACCTGGGTCGGCACCGGCACCAGGGCGTAGAGGACGCGGTTGTCGCTGTTGCGGCGCAGCTTCAGCGCCAGCGAGAAGCCGAGGTTGGGCAGGAAGGGGAAGGGGTGGGCCGGGTCGATCGCCATGGGCGTCAGAACGGCGAACAACTGATTGAGGAACTCGGGTTCCAGCCGCTCGCGCTCGGTGCGAGTGATCTTGGCGGCCTCGACCACCTCGATGCCGGCGGTCGCCATCTCCTTGCGCAGGACGCGCCAGCGGCGCTGCTGCTCGGCCATTAGCCCCCCGGCGGCGGCGTTGACCTGCTCCAGCTGTTCGGCGGGCGTCAGGCCGTCGGGCGAGACAACGCGGACGCGCTCGCGCACCTGACCCTTCAGGCCCGCCACGCGGGTCATGAAGAACTCATCCAGGTTGTTGGCCGAGATGGACAGGAAGCGGACCCGCTCCAGCAGCGGATGGCCCTCGTTAGCGGCCTCTTCCAGTACGCGCCCGTTGAAGGCCAGCCAGGACAGCTCGCGGTTGATGAAGCGCTCGGGCGAGGTCATCAGGGCCTCCGACAGCTCCAGCTGCGGGGCGCGCGAGGAGGGGACTTCCTCACCGGTGGTGTCGACGGCGATGGGCGCGATTTCAGTCATTTGACTGTTGTCGCGCGGCCCTGTGACGGCTGCAACCGCGATGTGGCGCAATCAGTCAGACATCTCGTCGCTGTCGCCGAGAACCTGGCGGGCCAGAACGCGCGTGACCGGGCGGTGATAGGCGTCCAACTGGTCGACGATGCGCTCGACCGCGCCGGCCGAGCGGTCGATGCGGCGAGCCAGATAGTCGATGACCTCGTCACCCGGCGTGATGTTGCGTGTGGCGAAGGCGCGCTTCAGCATGGCCCCCAGCACGGCGTCGTCGGGCGCGTCTATGCCCACGGTGCGAATGGCGTTCAGGCGCGAGCGTAGGTCGGGCAGGTCGCAGGCCCAGGCGGCCGGCGGATCGCGCGACACCAGCAAGAGGGCGCCGCCGCCGGACTGGGTCAGGTTGATCAGGTGAAACAGGCTTTCGTCGTCGGCGTCCTGGGCGCGGTCCAGAAGGACGAACCGGCCCTCCAGCTCCAGCGGATCGACCAGGGCGGCCTCGGCGCCGTGCAGGGCGACCGCGCCGGTGCGCTCGACCCAGGCAGCGGCCAGATGGCTCTTGCCGCTGCCAGGCGGGCCGAAGATCGACAGGACCGAACCGGCCATCTCGGGCCAGGTCGCCAGCACCGAGGTCGCCGCCGAATTGGATTCGGACACCACGAAATCGGCCGCGCGTTGCGACGCCTCCTGCCGCAGGGGCAGGCGCAGTTGCTGGATGTCGGAACCGAGTGCGGTCATGAGCAGACCATAGCAGAGGCCGTCCAGCGCGCTGTGGGCAGGTTCCCGGCGGCGGTGGACAACCGCGCGGCGCTGTGGATTTAGCCGCCAGCCTTGACTTTCCGGGGCGATGATGGGCCTTTCGCCCCTCCTAATTCACGCTGTTCTACAGCCGTTTTCAGACGATATCCGATCATGCACGCCTATCGCACCCATACCTGCGGCGCCCTCCGTTCGACGGATGCGGGCGCGAATGTTCGTCTGTCAGGCTGGGTTCACCGCAAGCGCGACCACGGCGGCCTGCTGTTCATCGACCTGCGCGACCACTACGGCCTGACCCAGCTGGTGCTGCACCCGGAGACGCCGGGCTTCGAGGCCGTCGAGCGTCTGCGCGCCGAAAGCGTCATCAAGATCGACGGCGAAGTGGTCAGCCGCTCGGCCGAGACGACCAACGCCAACCTGCCGACCGGCGAGATCGAAGTCCGCGTCCTGTCGGTTGAGGTCCTGTCGGAAGCCGCCGAACTGCCGCTGCCGGTCTTCGGCGAGCCGGAATATCCTGAGGAAATCCGCCTCAAGAACCGCTTCCTCGACCTGCGTCGCGAGACCCTGCACAAGAACATCGTCCTGCGCTCCAAGGTGATCCACTCGATCCGCCAGCGCATGGTCGAGCAGGGCTTCCTGGAGTACCAGACCCCGATCCTGACGGCTTCGTCGCCGGAAGGGGCGCGCGACTTCCTGGTGCCGTCGCGTATGCATCCGGGCAAGTTCTACGCCCTGCCGCAGGCCCCGCAGCAGTTTAAGCAACTGCTGATGGTGTCGGGCTTCGACCGCTACTTCCAGATCGCGCCCTGCTTCCGCGACGAAGACCTGCGCGCCGACCGCTCGCTGGAATTCTACCAGCTCGACGTCGAGATGAGCTTCGTCACCCAGGAAGACGTCTTCGCCGCCATCGAGCCGCTGATGAACGGCGTCTTCAACGAGTTCGGCGAAGGCAAGCCGGTGTCGCCGATCGACGGGACGCACACCTTCACCAACGACTTCGGCGACACGTTCGAGCACAAGGGCTTTGAGCGTCTGACCTATGCGCAGTCGATGAAGTGGTACGGTTCGGACAAGCCGGACCTGCGCAACCCGATCAAGATGCAGGACGTGTCGGACCACTTCCGTGACGGCGGTTTCGGCCTGTTCGCCAAGATCCTGGGCGCCGACGCCGCCAACGCCGTCTGGGCCATCCCGGCGCCGACCGGCGGTTCGCGCGCCTTCTGCGACCGCATGAACTCCTGGGCGCAGGGCGAGGGCCAGCCGGGCCTGGGCTACATCTTCTGGTCAGATGACCAGCAGGCCTGGGGCGGCCCGATCGCCAAGAACCTGGGTCAGGAGCCGACCGAGGCCCTGATGGCAAGCTTGGGTCTGGGCAAGGGCGACGCGGCCTTCTTCACCGCCGGCCTGCCGTCGGTCTTCGCCAAGTTCGCCGGCCTGGCCCGCACCCGCGTCGGCACAGAGCTGAAGCTGGTGGACGAAGAGCAGTTCAAGTTCTGCTGGATCGTCGACTTCCCGATGTTCGAATGGTCGGAAGAAGAGAAGAAGGTCGACTTCAGCCACAACCCCTTCTCGATGCCGCAGGGCGGCATGGAGGCGCTGGAGACGCAGAATCCGCTGACCATCCGCGCCTATCAGTACGACATCGTCTGCAACGGCTATGAGCTGTGCTCGGGCGCGATCCGGAACCACAAGGCCGAGATCATGCTGAAGGCCTTCGAGATCGCCGGCTATGACGCCTCGGTGGTCGAGGAGCAGTTCGGCGGCATGCTGAACGCCTTCCGATTCGGCGCCCCGCCGCACGGCGGTCTGGCCCCCGGCATCGACCGCATCGTCATGCTGCTGGCCAACCAGACGGCCATCCGCGAGGTCATCGCCTTCCCGCTGAACCAGCAGGGCCAGGACCTGCTGATGAGCGCGCCCGCCGAGGCCGCCGACAAGCAACTGAAGGAACTGTCGATCCGCACGGCCCTGCCGCTGAAGTAGGCGGCGACTGTCGGTCGAATTGGAAAGGGCGGCCTTCGCGGGCCGCCCTTTTTTGTTTGGCTATTAGCGCCTAGTGGCCGGAGGCGATGACCAGATTGCGCTGACGCGGCGGGATCGGAGGCGCGGGGGGCGTTGGAGGAGCCGGCGGCGTGCGGATGACGCGGATGCGGCTGCCGCCGCACGACCGCACGGTCAGGCCGCCCGGCAGGCGCGTCGCGCCGTCGCCGCAGGCCTCCTGCACCTGATCCTGGGTCAGGCCTCGCGCGCCGGACAGGTCGGCGCCGCGAATATCGGTCCGGCTCATCGAAGCGCCCGAGAAGTTGGCGCGATCAAAGCTGGCGCCCGTCAGGCGAGCGCTGTCCAACGAAGCATTGTTGAACTTGGCGTTGTCGAACACGCCGTTCGTCAGGTTGGAGGCGTTGATTTCGGCGTTGGAGAAGTCGGCCCCGACCGCGCGGACATTGGCCAGGGTGGAGCCGAACATCTCGCTGCTGTTGAACTTGGTGCGGATCAAGACGGCGCGATTGAAGTTGACGCCGTTCAACTCGGCCGAGGACAGGTTGGCGTCCTGGAAATTGGTGTTGATCAGGTTGGCGCCGGTGGCTTCCGCGCCGGTCAGGTTGGCGCTGGTGAAGGTGCTGCCGAGGAAGTTGGCGCCGACCATTTCGACGCCGCGCATGTCGGCACGGCTGAAGTCGCTGCCGGCGAAGTTCGAGCCGACCAACTCAGCCCCGCGCAGGGTGGCGCCGACCAGGGTGGCGTTGGTGAAGCTGGCGCCCGTAAAGGTGGCGCCCGAGAGGTCGCGGCCCGACAGTTCGCAGCGGTTGCAACTGCCGCCCAGCGAAACCATGCGGGCGACGTCGCGATCCTGCATCTGCGACAGGTTCACAACCCCGGCGAAGGCCGGCGCGGCGACCAGGGCGCCGGCCAGTCCACCGGAAAGGGCGGCGGCTGCGGGAGCCAGGCGACGGAGGAGGGTGAGCGGGCGTTTCATTACGCTACCTAGATGCGCCCATCGCCCGAATAACCCTACTTAAATCGCGGTAACGAAGGCGACCTTCAGCAGGCTGGAATGCGCAGGCCCGACGGCAGGACCGTCGCATCGTCGCCGCAGGCCTGGTTGAGCTGGCCCTGGGTCAGGCCGACCGCCCGCGCCAACTGGGCGCCCGACAGGTTGGTTCCGCTGAGCCTGGCGCCCGACAGCGTGGCGCCGTCCAGATAGGCGCCGACGAAGCTGGCGTTGGTCAGGTCTGCGCCGGCGAAGTTGGAGCCCGAGAAGACGCCGCCATAGGCTTCCACGTCGCGCATGTCGGCGCGCGAGAAACGGGTGCGGTTCATGACGGTCAGGCTGAGGTCGGCCTGACGCAGACGGGCGCCGGCCAGGTTGAGGCCGCGTACCTCCATGCCCGAGAAGTCGCCCTGGAACAGGTTGCAGCCGGGGCAGCTGGCGCCGCCGCGCACGCGGCTGATCTGCGAGGCGTTCTGGGCGACGGCGGGCAGGGCCGTGGCGGCGACGAGCGAGGCGACGAGTGCGATAGCGAGACGGTTCATGCGAGGGCTCCGGGGCTTTGCCCCTGTCTAGCAAGAAGCGGGCCGAATGGCGGCTTGTCTCAACCCTGCATCTGTGGGGCGGCGCCGCAGGTGTCGCAGATCCAGCCGCCGCCGCGATTCTGCAGGCTGAAGTCGCCGCAGGCCGGGCAGGCGACGGCCTCTGTCGGGGCGGCGTCGCGCGGCGTCTCGGCCTTGCGTCCAAATGGGACGACGACGAGGTTGTCGGGCGCCGCGCCGCGCGCAAATCCCTTGGAGATGAACCGCGCCGCCGGCACCGGCTCGGCGTCGTTCGTCGCCGCCGCGCCCAGGCCGTCGGGGTTGTTCTCGGGCTCGGCGTTGGCCAGTTCCTGGCGCTCCAGATAGGAGACGCCCAGTTCGCGGAAGATGTAGTCGAGGATCGAGGTCGCCGAGCGGATCGAATCATTGCCGGTGACGCGTCCGGCGGGCTCGAACCGGGTGAAGACGAAGGCGTCGACGAATTCGTCCAGCGGCACGCCGTATTGCAGGCCGATCGAGATGGCGATGGCGAAATTGTTCATCAGGCTACGGAAGGCGGCGCCTTCCTTGTGCATGTCGATGAAGATCTCGCCCAGTTCGCCGTCTTCATATTCGCCGGTGTGGATATAGACCTTGTGGCCGCCGACGGCCGCCTTCTGGATATAGCCCTTGCGGCGGTCGGGCAGTTTGCGCCGGGTGCGGTCGCGCTCGATGACCTTCTCCACGACCCGTTCGACGGTGCGGGCCTCCGGCTCGGCGCGGCGTTGAGCCGGGGCGTCGAGCTCGGGCAGTTCGAGATGGAAGTCGGCGGGCGCGGCGGCGCGGCGCAGGACGACGGCGCGGCGGCCGTCGCGGGCGGCCTGGCCCAGGGCGCGGGCGGCCTGAAGCGGCCCGGCGCGCCAGTCGATCAGGTCCGGCGTCGCGTCAGGCGTGTCGCTGAAGGGCTCGATCGCGCGGCGCAGTTCGGCTTCGAAAGCGGCGGGACCGGCGGCCAACAGGGGGCGCAGGGCCTCGGGCGCGGCGGTCCAGTCGGACAGGTCGGCATGGCCGAAGGCCGCGGCGCGGGCCGCCTCGATGGCGGACGGATCAAAGCCCAGGCGAGGGAGCAGGTCCGCGCCATCCTCGACCGACAGGCCCAGGACATCGCCGACAAAGCCCGCATCCAGCACGGGCGGGGCAAAGGCGGTCGCCAGTTGGTCGGTCTGGCTCAGAGCCAGTTCGACGGCTTCCAGCTCCACATCGGTGAAGCCCAGATCGCGCAAGGCGGAATGATTGATTCCGGGCGTCCCCATCAGGGTGCGACGGCCGAACAGTCGGCGCTCGGCGTCCTCGACGTCGCCACCGGCGCGGGCGATGGCGCGGGCCAGGGCAGGACGCAGTCGACGTTCGGTCTCGCCGTCCTCGGTCTGGAACAGGTCGACAGCGTTGAAGGGCGAGGCGCCGAGACGCAGATCCAGTTCGGTGTCGCGCACGAACAGGCTGATGGCGGCGTGGCGGCGACCATGGCGGGCCTGCACGGCTTCGTCCTGGCCGCGCTCTCGGGCCAGGTGCGCGGCCTCGTCCTTGACGACCTCCCACTCGGCGCAGGGGCCAAGACGGGCGGCCAGTTCGCTGGAGGCGGCGTTGGCGGCGGCGGAGACCCGAGCGCCGGCCGAGGCGGCGTGGGTCGAGGCGGTCTCGGCGTCCTTGGCCACGGCCCAGTCGGCCAGGCCCGAGAGGCCCAGGGCGATGGGCCGAACAGTCTGACGACGCCGGGCGGTCGCGGCGTCGGGACAGAAGCCGACAGAGGTTTCGATCTCGAGCGCGATGACGAGCAGGCGGGTCAGGTCGTCCAGGGCGTCATCGAAGGTTTCCCCGCTCCGGGCCGCCAGCTGAGGTAGGAGCAGGGCCGCTCGGGCTTCCAGCCCGGCGTCGCCCAGGGCTTCGGCGTCGTGCGGCGAGAAGGTCAGGGCCAGATCGCCTTCCAGCGCGGCCTCGGCCACGGTCAGGGCTTCGGGGCCGCCCGAGGCGATGCTGTCACGCGGGGCCAGGACCGGCGTCACGATCCGGGCGGTCGGGACGGGCAGGGCGACGGCGGGGCTTTCGCCCTCGACGGCGCGAATGATGTCGGCGTCATCGGCGCCGCAGCGCCGGGCGATCAGGGCGGCGCGGGCCAGGGCCGGATTGGCGGCGGGATCGGCGCAGGCCTCGCGCGGGCCATCGCAGCGGTTCACGGCCTCGGCGACGGCCTTCAGGGCGTCGGACAGGGCCTCAGCGGCGCGGCTGGACAGGCGTTCGCCACGTCGGGCGGCGGTCAGGTCGGTCAGACGGCGCGCGGCGCCGGGGTCGCTCAGGGACAGGTAGGTCGAGGCGGCGGACGCTGAGGCGTCATTCGCGCCCGGTGCGGCAAGGCCCAGCAGCAAGATGGCCGCGAGTTCGTCGGCGAAGGTCTCGGCGTCGGCCGCGCTGTCGAACAGGCCATGGGCGCGACCCCAGGCGCCGAGCCGGTGCGCCCAGCGGTCGGCGGCGCCGTTCAGGAAGGCGGTCTCGTCCTGATCGGGCGCGGCGGCGTCCTGGGGCAGGTCGGTCGGTAGGCGCTCGGCCCAGTCCAGCCAGGCTTCTACGCGCGCGTCGGACCAGTCGGCGGGCGCCAGCGTCGGCGTCATGACGCCGGGGCGTTCGATCAGGCGGGGCTCCAGCGCCAGGGGCGCGGCGAGGGGGGCGAAACGGGGCTTGATGCGCATCAGACGTCTCCGCGCGTGTCCTGATCGCGACATTAACGACGCCTCGAAAGGCGTTTCAATAAATCTTGGGGCCTTGGGGCGGGTTACCCCCAAGATGTTGATGTCGAGCAGCGCTCCTCTATGCAGGTCTCGGGCTGGACGCGGGCGGCTGCGGTTTCTATGATCGCGCCGCGTCGCCGGACCTCCCCGGGCGACGGGATTCGAGTAGGTTCGACGACGTGCTGAGCAAGATCTTCACCTGGTGGAACGGCGCCACGATCGGCACCCTGTTCACCGTCGGCAAACGCGGCCAACTGGTCGGCACGGACGAGTTCGGCAACCGCTACTACCAGTCGCGCGACAACGTCAGCTATGACGGCCGCAAGCGTCGCTGGGTCATCTATGACGGCTATGCCGAGGCGTCGAAGGTTCCGCCGGAATGGCAGGGCTGGCTGCGCTACACCTATGACGAGACCCCGGTCGAGAAGCCGCTGCCGCGCCGCGCCTGGGAAAAGGATCACCTGCCCAACCTGACGGGCACGCCGATGGCGTGGCGTCCGCAGGGCTCGCTGGCCAATGAAGGCAAGCGCCCCGCCGCCACCGGCGACTACCAGGCCTGGAGCCCGGAATGACCGCACGCCGCCTCCTGCTTGTCGGCGTGGCCGTGGCGGGACTGGCGGTCGCGGGCGCCGGCATGACCAGCGCCCTCATGGAACTGCCGCAGGACGCCGTGCCGGTTCCGGACCCGGTCGGGGACCTGTTGCGCGACACCAATCGCACGCCGCTGCAGAACCCGCAGGCCACGCCGCCGCAAACGCCGACGCCGGCGCCTGTGCAAGGAACCGCGCCTTCGACGGCGGCTCCGACCGCGGCGCCCGGCACGCCTGTCGTTGTCGTGACGCCCGAAGCCGAGATCGCTGCTGTTCAGGAAGACGCTCCGCTCGAGGCCGAGGTCGAGGCGCCCAAGCCGGCGACCGAGCCGGCCGCCGTCCCTGGCCGTCGTCAGCGTCGTCCTGTGGCCGTCATCCAGGCGATCGACAAGGTCACGGCCGAATCCATGCGGTTCGAAGTCGAGGTCGGCGGTCGTCCGGTACGCTTCAACAAGACCCTGATCTTCAGCGTCCGCGCCTGCGAGGTCTCGGCCTCTGATGAGCAGACCGAGGACGCCATCGCCTATCTGGAAGTCGGTGTGCAGCCGCGCGGCGTCGTCGTGCCGACCGAGGCGCGTCAGATCTTCAAGGGCTGGATGTTCGCCTCATCGCCGGCCGTCAGCGGCCTGCAACACCCGATCTATGACGCCTGGGTGGTCGGCTGTAAGGCATAGGCCACGGCCTCAACGCCCGTCAGGGGCGTGATCAGGGCCGATTTGTCAGGCGTCAGACGCAGGGCAGGCTTGAGCAGTCGCAGATAGACTGCCTGCGGCGTCTCCACGGCGCCGAACTGGCTGAGATGCTCGGTCAGGAACTGGGCGTCCAGCAAGGCCCAGCCACCCTTTCGCAGCCGCGCTGCCAGATGCACCAGGGCGACCTTTGACGCATCGCGCGCCCGGCTGAACATGCTCTCGCCGAAGAAGGCGCCGCCCAGGGTCACGCCATAGAGACCGCCGACCAGGACCTCGTCCTGCCAGCATTCCAGGCTGTGGGCGTGGCCGCGTGCATGAAGTTCCAGATAGAGGCGGCGGATCGGATCATTGATCCAGGTGTCCTCGCGCCCCGGCATGGAGGCGGCGCAGGCGTCCAGCACGGCGGCGAAGGCCGTGTCGACCCGCACCTGAAACGGCTCGCCCCGGACGGTGCGGCGCAGGCGGGCGGGGATGTGTAAGCGATCCAGCGGGACGACGCCCCGCTGGTCCGGCTCGACTAGAAAGACGCGCGGATCGTCGCGCGCCTCGGCCATCGGAAAGACGCCGCGAGCGTAGCAGGCCAGCAACTCCTCGGGTCCGAAGACGCTGGAGGGGCTGCTGGCGCTGAACTCGGGTTCGTCCAAGGGGGGTTAGGCCTTGGCCTTCTGGGCGGCGGCCCATTTCTCCAGCCAGTGGATGTCGTAGTCGCCCGACAGGATGTCCGGCTCCTGCAGCAGCTTCTGGAACAGGGGGATGGTGGTGTCGACGCCGCCGATGACCATTTCGCCCAGGCTGCGCTTGAGGCGGGCCAGGGCTTCCTCGCGATCGCGACCGTGGACGATCAGCTTGCCGATCAGGCTGTCGTAGTAGGGCGGGATCGAATAGCCGGCGTAGATGGCGCTATCCAGACGCACGCCCAGGCCACCGGGGGCATGGAAGTCCGTAATGGTGCCTGGCGAGGGAGTAAAGGTCTCGGCGTTTTCGGCGTTGATCCGCACCTCGATGGCGTGGCCTTCGAAATGAATGTCGTCCTGCGTGAAGGACAGCGGCAGGCCGGCGGCGATGCGGACCTGTTCGCGGACCAGATCGACGCCCGTGATCATTTCCGTGACCGGGTGTTCGACCTGCAGGCGGGTGTTCATCTCGATGAAGAAGAACTCGCCGTCTTCCCACAGGAACTCGATGGTGCCGACGCCTAGATAGCCGATGGCGGCGATGGCCTTGTTGACCGTCTCGCCGATCTTCTTTCTGCCTTCAGCGGAAAGCGCGGGCGAGGGGGCCTCTTCCAGCACCTTCTGGTGGCGGCGTTGCAGCGAGCAGTCGCGCTCGCCCAGGTGGACGACGTTGCCGTGGCTGTCGGCGATGACCTGAATCTCGATGTGGCGCGGCTTCTGGAGGTAGCGCTCCATATAGACAGCGCCGTTGCCGAAGGCGGCCTTGGCCTCGGTCTGGGCCGTCTGCACGGCCTCGATCAGATCATCGGCGGTCAGGGCGACCTTCATGCCGCGACCGCCGCCGCCGGCGGCGGCCTTGACGATCAGGGGGAAGCCGATGGTCTTGGACGCCTCGATGGCGGCCTCGACGGTCTCGACCTCGCCGTCAGAGCCGGGGACGACGGGGATGCCGGCGTCCATGACCGTCTTCTTGGCGGTGATCTTGTCGCCCATGACCCGGATGTGCTCGGGCTTGGGACCGATGAAGGTCAGGCCGTGGGCCTCGATGATCTCGGCGAAGCGGGCGTTTTCCGACAGGAAGCCATAGCCCGGGTGGATCGCCTGGGCGCCGGTGATTTCCGCCGCCGCGATGATCTGCGGGATGTTCAGATAGGACTTGGCCGCCGGGGCCGGGCCGATGCAGACGCTTTCATCGGCCAGCCGCACCCACATGGCGCCGCGGTCGGCTTCGGAGTGCACGGCGACGGTGGAGATGCCCATCTCCTTGCACGCCCGGTGGATGCGCAGGGCGATTTCGCCGCGGTTGGCGATCAGGACCTTGGTGAACATATCCGGTCTCAGGCTTCCAGCAGGACCAGGGCTTCGCCGAACTCGACCGGCTGGGCGTCGCCGACCAGGATTTCCGACACGACGCCGTCACGCGGGGCCTGGATCGGGTTCATGGTCTTCATGGCTTCGACGATCAGCAGGGTCTGGCCCTTCTTGACCTTGTCGCCCGGCTTCACGAACTGCGGGGCTTCCGGCGAGGGTTGCAGGTAGGCGGTGCCGACCATCGGCGACTTCACCTCTTCGCCCTTGCGCGAGACGATGGTGGCGGGGTCCGACGGCATCGAGGCCGGGGCAGCCGCGGCCGGCGCGGCGTGAGCGACCGGAGCGGCGGCGTACTGGATCGGCGCGGCGGCCGTCATGGTCACTTCACGGGCGACGCGGATGCGCAGTTCGCCGCGCTCGACCTCGATCTCGGTCAGGTCGGTTTCGTTGAGGATGTCGGCCAGGCTGCGGATCAGGCCGGCGTCGATGCCTTCGTTCTTGTGCTTGTCGTCGGACATGGTTCTGTCTCTCTTTAGATCTTGGGCGAACGAGCCCCGGCCGCCGCGCGTTCCGTGGAACGTTTTTGGGCCAGCCGAAGAGCGGCCTTGACGGCCAGTTCGTAGCTGTGGGGGCCGAAGCCCGAAATGACGCCGGTCGCAACCAGCGAAACATAGGAATGACGCCGGAAATCCTCGCGCGCGGCGGGGTTCGACAGGTGGCATTCAACGACGGGGACGCTGAGCGTCTTCAACGCGTCCAGCAGGGCCACCGAGGTATGGGTGAAGGCGGCCGGATTGATCACCAGGGCGCTAGCCTCAAGGCGCGCCTCATGGATCCAGTCGATCAGCTGGCCTTCGTGATTGGATTGGCGGAAGACCACGCGCGCGCCCTCGGCGGCGGCTTCGCACAGGGCCTGCACATCGGCCAGGGTCTCGTGGCCATAGATGTCCGGCTCCCGAACCCCCAGGAGGTTCAGGTTCGGCCCGTTCAGGACATAGAGGGTGAGGGTTTCGGGCATTCGCTCGCAAAACAGGCGCGCCGTGTCCGCGCGGAATCGAGCGCGCGTTGTAGCTCAGGTGTGGCGCGGCGCAAAGCGGGTGGGTGAAAAGGTTGACGCCAGGGCAGGCGGGGCGGAGCGATCAGACCACGATCCATATCAGGACGATGCCCGCGATCACCGATAGGGGCGCCATCAGGCGAACCGCCAAGACGGGGATGCGACCGGCCCAATAGGTCGAATAGGCGCTGTGCCAACGACGCGGCAGGATCATCAGCGCGACGGCGGAAGCGGCCAGAAACCACCCGATCACCGAGATCGCCATTGGGGCCTTCGACATCGCCGCAGCCGGCACAAAGGCGATCCCGACAAGCAGCCTCAGGCCCAGCTCCCCGAAGTGGACTGCGTTCGAACCGCCCATGGCGCTGAGGGCTCGCAACGCGCGACGCGGCGCCGCCAGCATCATGAGGCTGATGCCGATCAGCCAGACGCCGGTCAAGAGGACGATCCCTTGGGAAATAGTTGTGATCATCGAGGGCCTCGACTGTCCGATGATCGAGAAGGCCATGATCCGCCATGGGGGGCAATGTCGATCGGCGGGGGTTTGTAGTCTGGGGGCCAAGTCGGCATTATCGCGGTCGCGCGGCTGTGCCGTCGACACCTTGGAGCGAACAGTTTGCGTATCGAAGTCAACGGCGAGGGGCGGGACACCGCCGCCACGACCATTCTGGGCCTGGTTCAGGAGCTGTCGCTGGACCCCAAGAAGGTGGCGGTCGAGCGCAATCTGGAGATCGTGCCGCGCTCGCTGCACGGCGAGACGGCGCTGGCTGAGGGCGACAAAATTGAGCTGGTGCAGTTCGTGGGTGGGGGCTGAGGTTTCCTTTTGAACTCCACTCATCCCGGCGGACGCCGGGATCCAGTGAGAGCCTCACACGCAACCTTTGAACGGCGGACCTGTCGCCAAAGGACTGGATCCCGGCGTCCGCCGGGATGAGCGGGATGGGAAGGGCAGGAGATCAAATCCGGCAACGCCGCTTCCCCCCGGCGCAGCGTGGCGCTAGGTCAGGGGCATGACCGATACAGCCCCCCGCACCGACAGCTGGACCGTCGCCGGCCGCACCTTCAACTCGCGCCTGATCGTGGGCACCGGCAAGTACCGGGACTATGCCCAGAACGCGGCGGCGGCCGAGGCCTCGGGCGCCGAGATCGTCACCGTGGCGGTGCGCCGGGTCAATCTGACCGATCCGAACCAGCCGGTGCTGACCGACTTCATCGACCCGAAGAAATACACCTATCTGCCCAATACGGCGGGCTGCTTCACCGGCGAAGATGCGGTGCGCACCTTGCGTCTGGCGCGCGAGGCCGGCGGTTGGACCCTGGTCAAGCTGGAGGTCCTGTCGGACCAGCGCACCCTCTTCCCCGACATGGAAGAGACCCTGCGGTCTCTGAAGCTGCTGACCGCCGAGGGCTTCGAGGTCATGGTCTATTGCACCGACGATCCCGTCTATGCGCGCAAGCTGGAGGACGCGGGCGCGGTGGCCATCATGCCGCTGGGCGCGCCGATCGGCTCGGGCCTGGGCGTGCAGAACCCCATCAACATCCGCCTGATCGTCGAGCAGTCCAAGGTGCCGGTCCTGGTCGACGCCGGCGTCGGCACGGCGTCGGATGCCGCCATCGCCATGGAGCTCGGCTGCGACGGCGTGCTGATGAACACCGCCATCGCCGAGGCGCGCGATCCGCTGCTGATGGCCAGCGCCATGAAGCACGCGGTCATCGCCGGGCGAGAATCCTATCTGGCCGGGCGCATGAAGAAGCGCCTCTATGCCGATCCGTCGTCGCCGCTGGCAGGCCTGATCTAGGGGGCTGCGACACGGGCGCTCTTGCCGTCGGCTTGGCGAACGGCGCAATCTCCTCGGCGTGACGGGGAGATTGAAGATGCGTTTGGGATGGATGGCCTGCACGGCCTTGGCGGCCTGCATGATTGGGCCGATGGCGGTGGCGGACGCGACGGCGGACAAGGCCGTGCGCGACCTGCTGGACCAGCCGCAGGTCTGCGGTCCTGGCGGCTCGGCTCTCGAAACTGCGCCGGTCAGCGAGATCGTCATGGTCGAGGGTTTTGGAACCGGCGGCTTCAAGGTCGATACAACCAACCCCGAGGCTCAGGCCTGGTTCGACCAGGGCGTGCGGCTGCGCTGGGCGTTTGAACATACCGAATCGGTGCGGGCCTTCCGCAAGGCGCGGGCGCTGGACCCGTCCTGCGGCATGTGCGCCTGGGGCGAGGGCTGGGCCATCGGTCCCAATCTGAACGGCGGAGGGCAGGACAAGGCCTCCATAGACGCCGCTCGCCGCGCCGCCCGCGACGCCCGCCGTCTGGCCCGCGACGCCACGCCGGTGCAGCGTCAGATGATCGACGCCCTGATCCAGCGCTATTCCGGTTCGGAAAAGAGCCGCGCCGACCGCTTCGCTACGCGTATGGACCGAATCGCGCGTCAGAATCCCGACGACGTCGCCATCGCCAACATCACCGCCGACGCCTGGCTGCTGGCCGCCGATGAATGGTGGGACGATGAGGGCAAGGCGGCTGATCCGGCCATCCCGCGTGCCATGGGCCTGCTGGAGCAGGCGTTGGCCAAGGACCCAAACGATCCGGGTGCGATCCACCTCTATATCCACCTGACGGAATGGTCGGACGACCCGCACAAGGCCATTCCCTACGGCGAGCGGTTGGCCCTGCTGGCCCCGGCGGCTAGCCACCTGGTGCATATGCCGTCCCATACCTATTACCGCGTCGGCCGCTATCGGGATGCGATGGAGAGCAACGTCAACGCCGTGGCGCTGGACCGGCGCTATGACGCCTTGGCCAAGCCGCCGGGCGGGGTGCCGGCGATGCGGCTGCACGCCCACAACATCCACTTCGGCATGGGCGGCGCCCTGATGGCCGGGGGCGGCGAGGAGGGGCTGAAGCTCGCCGACTGGTTCCTGGCCACCTATCCCAACATTGGGACCCAGGAATACTGGCGCCAGATCGTCGCCAACAACGCCTATGCCCTCTATGGCCGCTTCGGCACGCCGGAACAGGTGGCGGCGCTGAAGGAGCCGCCGGCGACCCATCCTCTGCTGCGCATTAGTTGGCGTTATGCGCGGGGCGAGGCGGCGGCGCGGGCCGGCGACGCCGTCGCCGTGCGGGCCGAGGCGGAGGCCATCAAGGCCCTGCGCGAAGCCACGCCCTTCACCGGGCCGATGGCCGAGCAGCGAGCGGTCTTCACCGAACTGTCCCAGCGCATTCTGGAAGGCCGGGCGGCCATGATCGAGGGCAATGCGAGCGCCGCCGTCGTCGCCTTCACCCGCGCCGCGCAGATCCAGGCCATGGACGACGAGGGCGGCGATCCGCCGATCATCTGGTATCCGACGCGCCGCAGCCTGGCGGCCGCCCTGCTGGCCAGCGGCGACGCGGCCGGGGCCAAGGCCAAGATCGAGGAACTGCTGAAGGACTGGCCCAGCGATCCTTACAGCTACTTCGTCCTGGCCGAGGCTGAGAAGACGCTGGGGAACGCCGAAGCCGCCGCCGAAGCGACCCGACGTTCGAACGTCGAATGGATCGGCGGCGAACGGACGCTGGCGGCGGCTTAGCGCCCTAACCCGCGCGACGTCATCCTCGGGACAAGCCCGAGGGTGACGGGAAAGATCAGCGCTTGGCGTCTTCGATCATCTTGGCGACGGCGGCAGGCTCGATGCTGGCGCTGGCTTTGCCGTTGATGAAGAAGGTCGGGGTGCCCTGCAGGCCCATGGTGGCGGCGACCGTGTGGATGTCGGTGACGTGGCGCGTCATCTCGGGCGAGGCGATGGCCGCCTGGGCCTTGGCCATGTCGACGCCGTGCTGGGCCAGGATGCCGTCGATGGCGGCGCGCTCTAGGGCGCGCTCGGTCATCAGGGCGTCGTAGACCTCCAGATACTTGCCCTGCTGATGGGCCGCGAGCGCGGCGCGGGCGGCGTACTGCGAGGTGACGTCGTCGCCCCGGTCCAGGATCGGCCAGTCCTTGAAGACGAAGCGGACCTCGGGGTGGGCGGCCATCAGGGCGCGATAGTCGTGGGCCACGGCCTTGCAGCCCGGGCAGCGGAAGTCGAAGAACTCGATCACCGTCACCTTGGCGTCGGCAGGGCCGAAGCTGGGGTCGCGCGCGTCATGGGCCAGCAGGGCCGGGTTGGCCTTGACCGCGGCGTTGATGGTCTGGACGCGGGACTGTTCCTCATTCGCCTGACGCGCGGCCAGGACCTCGTCCAGCACCTGCGGGTTCTGGATCAGATAGGCGCGGACGCGTCCGCCGAAGTCGCCGCCGGTCAGATAGGGAACGGCGGATACGCCCAGCGCCAGCACCGAGACGGCCAGGGCCGCACCGCCCAGCGTCTTGCCGGACAGCGACGACAGAAGGCTGCCCTTGGGGGCGGGCGTCGGGGCTTGAGGCGTGTCGGGGCGTGCGTCGTCGGTCATGAGGGTCTCGGTATCGGTCGGCCAGGCGGCGTCAGGTGTTGGGCAGGATGACGCCGCGATTGTTGCGCTGCTCGTTGCGGCGCTCGGCGTCGGTGATGTCTTTTTCCGAGGCGCCGGACGACAGGACGATGTCGGTGGCGCGGCGCCATTCGATGGAGTTGCGGTCCAGCATGTCGCGGGCGCGCATGGCGAACTGGTTGGCCTGTTCGGTGCGGCCCAGGGCGAACCAGTATTCGGCCGAGGCCAGGCGGGCCTCGCCCTCCTTGCCCTGGCTGGCGTAGGCCTGACCCAGCAGGCGCCAGGCCAGGGAGTTGTCCTTCTCCAGGGCGACCGCGCGTTTCAACTGATCCACGGCGGCGTCCAGATTGGCGGGATCATTGGTCTCGATCAGGGCGTGGGCCAGGTTGATCTTCAACAGGGGGGCGTCGGGCTTCAGCTCAACCGCCCTCTGATGGGCGCCGATGGCCTCGGCCGGGCGGCCTTCCTCGAACAGGATCTGGCCCTTCAGCTCCCAGAAGTAGGGATTGGCGGGCTGTTCGGTCAGCAGGGCGTCGACCGCGTCCAGGGCCTTGTCCGTCTGGCCGTCGCGATACCAGGCGATGGCGCGGGCGTAGCGGCCGGGCAGGGAGGTGTCGGACGACGGATAGTCGCGCAGCGCCGCGTTGGGCGATTCCATGAAGGAGCGGATCTTGGCGACCACCAGGGCGTGCTGGGCCATCCGCTCGGGGCTGTCCTGGTGGTTGTAGTGGGCGGCGGCTTCGACCGGACGGCGCAGAGATTCGATGCGCTGCGACGACAGGGGGTGACTGCGAAAATAGGGGTAGCGGCGCTGGTCCGAGAAGACTTCCTGCGAACGGAAGTTCTCGAAGAACTCGACCATGCCCCGGCCGGATTCCCCGGCGCGTTCCAGGGCGCGGGCGCCGGTGATGTCGGCCTCGCCTTCCTGGCTCTGCATGTAGCGCAGGGCGCCCAGGGTGCCGAAATACTGGCTGGAGGCCAGAAGGGCCGCGCCCGCGTCCGGCGCGCCGGCGATCGCGGCCAGGGCGCCCAGGGCCATGGTCATGATCATCGGCTGCATGCCGGCGTTCTGAGCGCCGTCGCGCAGGGTATGGCGGTTCTTGATGTGACCGGCCTCGTGGGCGATCACGCCCAGAAGCTGGTTGGGAGTCTTGGTCTGCAGGATCAGGCCGGTGTTCAGGCCCATGATGCGCCCGCGCGTGGCGAAGGCGTTCAGGTCATTGTCGTTGACCAGCAGGATTTCGACTTCGGCAGGGTCCAATCCCATGGCGTCGAGCACAGGCTCGGACCATTCGTAGATGATGCCCTCGATCTCGGTGTCGCGGATCAGGCTCTGGGCCGAGGCCGATCCGGCCGTCGCCAGCATCGCCGCCGCGGCCGTGGCCGAGACGAGGATGCGGGTTGCGACACGCGTAGCGACACGGGGAAGCCTGGTCATGACGTACTCCAGAGCGACAGTCTCCCCCGTGTCTTCAAGCCTAATCGTGTCCGATCAACGGCGCCACCAGCCGCGCTTCGGTTTCTCGGGCGGGGCGATGATCTGGTTGGGATCTTCGGCGATGATGGCGGCCACGTCGACCTCGGGGGTCGGTTCGGGCGTCGGCTCGATGACGGCGACCGGTTCGGGCGCGGTTTCGGCCACAGTTTCTGGCTCGAGCGCCTGTTCGATTGCCGCTTCGATCTTGGCGGCGACCACCGGCTCGACGTCGAGTTGGGCCGGAACGGCGACCGGTTCAGCCTCGACCGGGGCTTCCGCCACGACTTCGGCCTCGGCAGGGGCTTCGATCACGGCCTCGCCGGCGACATCGGCGCTGGCCTTGCGGCGCACGCGGCGACGCTTGGGCGCTTCGATGATCTCGGCGACGGGTTCCGGCGCATCAGCGACGACGTCCTCGGTCGGGATGACGGTGGCGATCGGGGTGTCCGGCGAGCCGACGGGGGGCAGCCCCTCGTTGACGGCGCGGTCCTCGACCTTGGCCTCGTGGGGCAGACCGCCGCGATCACGACCACGACCGCGACCGCGACGACGGCGCGAACGGCCGCCTTCGCGCTCGGCGCGTTCGCCTTCGGGACGTTCGGCGGTCGCTTCGATGACGTCGCCGGCTTCCGAGGCCTCGACCGGAGTGCGTTCGCCGCGCGGGGCGGGGTTGATCGGGTCGAACCAGACGTAGGGGTCGTCCAGCGACGGCGTGCGGCCGCGTACCCAGGTGAAGGCGTCGCGTTCGCCGTCTTCACGCATGCGGCGACCGCCGCGACGGCCGCGACGACGGCGACGGCCGGCCTCGCTGTCGTCGTCCTCGTCTTCGGCGGCGACCACGTCGGTCGAGCCGGCTTCGTCGGAAGTTTCCTCGTCACGGCGACCGCCGCGACGGCGGCGACGGCGGCCACGGCCTCGGCCTTCGCCGTCGTGTTGCTCGGAACGCTCGCGGGCTTCGTCGTCGTCGCCGTCTTCGCGGTCCAGATCGGCGTCGTCCTCGTCGTCGCCTTCGATGACCTCGTCGTCCTCGTCTTCGTCCTCATGGTCGAAGGCGCTGTCGTCGAAGCCGTCGTCCAGCTCGGCGGCCGAGATATGGGTGACGACCGGGATGAAGTCCTCGTTGGTCGAGGTGCGCTCAATGGCGTGCTCGCCCTGAGCCAGGCTGTCGTCGATCTGGATGACGACGTTCAGGCCGCGCTGTTCCAGCAGGCGCTGCAGATAGCTGCGCTTGTGGTTCAGGATGTAGAGGGCGACGGCGGTCGAGACGCGCAGGTTGACCGAACCGGCGCCGTTGCGGCCCGCCTCGATGTCCACGGCGCGCAGGGTGGTCAGGGCGGCGCTTTCCGCCGAGCGGATGCGACCAGCGCCCTGGCAGCAGGCGCAGACCTCGGTGGCGCCTTCGATCACGCCCAGGCGACGACGCTGGCGGCTGATCTCCATCAGGCCGAAGCCCGAGATGCGGCCCATCTGGATGCGGGCGCGATCCTTGGCCAGTGCGTCCTTCAACGCCTTCTCGACGGCGCGGTTGTTCTTGCCTTCATCCATGTCGATGAAGTCGATGACGATCAGGCCGGCGAGGTCGCGCAGACGCAGCTGGCGGGCGGCCTCGACGGCGGCTTCCAGGTTGGTCTTGGTGGCGGTGGCCTCGACATTGCGCTCCTTGGTGGAGCGGCCCGAGTTGACGTCGATGGCGACCAGGGCCTCGGTCTGGTTGATGACCAGATAGCCGCCCGACTTCAGCGGCACGACCGGCTGGTGGATCTGGGTCAGGACCTCTTCGATGCCATTGGCTGCGAAGAGCGGCTTGGAGCCCTGATAGAGGTGGATCTTCTTGGCCTGCGACGGCATCAGCACGCGCATGAAGTCGCGGGCTTCCTTGAAGCCTTCCAAGCCTTCGACCTGGATGCCGTCGAAGTCCTTGTCGTACATGTCGCGCACGGCGCGGCGGACCAGGTTTTCTTCTTCGTAGATGACGGCAGGGGCGTTCGACTTCAGCGTCGTCTCGCGGATCGTCTCCCACAGGCGCAGCAGGTATTCATAGTCGCGCTTGATCTCGGCCTTGGTGCGCTTGGCGCCGGCCGTGCGGATGATCAGACCCATGCCCTTGGGCACCTTCAGCGCCGAGGCGGCGGCCTTCAGGCGGCGACGGTCCGAGGTGTTGGTGATCTTGCGGCTGATGCCGCCGCCCTTGCCGGTGTTGGGCATCAGGACGCAGTAGCGGCCAGCCAGCGACAGCCAGGTGGTCAGGGCCGCGCCCTTGGCGCCGCGCTCGTCCTTGACGACCTGCACCAGCAGGATCTGGCGGCGCTTGATGACGTCCTGAATCTTGTAGCGACGCATCAGGCGACGCTTCAGGCGTTCCTCGTCGGCCAGTCCGCCTTCGGACTCGTCGTCGCCTTCACGGCCCAGATCGTCGTGATCGTCGTCGTCCGAGTTCGCTTCGGCCATGATGGCTTCGCGGTCGGCGACCGGGATCTGATAATAGTCCGGGTGGATTTCGTTGAAGGCCAGGAAGCCGTGACGATTGCCGCCATACTCGATGAAGGCCGCCTGCAGGCTGGGCTCTACGCGAGTGACCTTGGCGAGATAGATGTTGCCGCGAAGCTGGCGGCGGGCCGTGGATTCGAAGTCGAATTCTTCAACCTGACGTCCGTCCACGATGGCGACGCGGGTTTCTTCCGCGTGCGCCGCATCGATCAGCATTGTCTTTGACATGGAAAGTCTCTCTCTGGCGCGCCAGGCCGGGCCCTGCGGATGCATCCGCGGACAAGGGGGCGGCTCGCCGAATGGAAATGGGGGCCAGGGCGCGCGTCATCCCCTCGCAAAGTGCGAGAGCGGCAATGGTCTGCCGGTCGGGAGCGCAGGCGGGTCGGCCCATGAGGTTCTGTCGGTCCTGGGTCCGAACGCGCCGTTCAAGGCCGCGCCCCGGACCCGTTCTTCGGATCGTCGGCCAGGCCGGGCGATCCTCGGAATGAGGTGAAAGTCAGCGCTGCGAGGAGGGCGCGCCCGACCCTGCGGTAACATGCAGAGGGCGCGATCGTTCGCGAGCGGACTAGATCATAGGCATATGTGGCGGAAAATAAAAGAACCACAACCGTTACAGGTGTTAACGGAATCCTTAGTCGCGCCGCTCAGGATCGCCTTCTGAACCAGAAGGGTGAAGTCCGTCCATGTACGGCCGGTGGCGTAACAGTCTGTCCCGTTGGGGCGTGCGTGAATGGGCGATGACGGGCTTGGCCTTCGTCGTGATTTGCGCCGTCGTGCTGACGGCTGGGCGCGGCCTGGCCTTTGGGCCGGACGGTCAGATTTCCGGCATCCGCTTCGGCGGCGACGCCCAGCGCACGCGGGTCGTGCTGGACATGGGCAAGACCACGCGCGGCCAGGTGATCGAGGACGGCACGACCGGCCGCGTCATCGTGGCCCTGTCGGACGTGGCGCCGAAGCGAGGATTGGACGGCGCCGGTTCGGGCCTGGTGCGCGGCTATGAAGTCACATCGGCGGGCGCGTCGTCGCGCGTCCGTCTGGACCTGGCGCGCGGCGCCGAGATCGAGCGCCGCTTCCTGCTGCCGCCGGGCGACGGGGTTTCGCACTATCGCTATGTCATCGACCTGAAGGCCACGGGCGCCGCCGCAGCGGTCGCCGCCGGCGCGCCGCCGCGTCGGGAGCAGGCCCGCCGGGAAAAGCCGCTGATCGTCATCGACGCCGGGCACGGCGGCCGCGATCCGGGCGCTCAGGGCGTTCATGCCCAGGAAAAGGCCGTCACCCTGGCCGCCGCACGCGACCTGAAGGCCGCCATCGAGCGCACCGGCCGCTATCGCGTGCGCCTGACGCGCGACAGCGACGTCTATGTCATTCACGGCCGCCGCGTGCAGATCGCCCGCGACGCGGGGGCTGATCTGTTCATTTCCTTGCACGCCGACGCCGGAACCGATCCGGCCCTGCGCGGGGCGAGCGTCTATACCCTGTCGGAACAGGGGGCGGGCCGTGCGGTGCGTGAATATACGCGCGGCGACGACTGGCAGCGTGACTTGCGCCTTCCGGGCCGCGACCCCTCGGTCGACCGCATCCTGCTGGACATGACCCAGCGCGCCACCCAGAACCGCTCGGCCCAGTTCGCGCGGATCCTGCTGACCCACCTGGAGGGCGACAGCCATCCGCTGCTGCGCCGCAGCCACCGCGACGCCGGCCTGGCCGTGCTGCTGGCGCCCGACGTGCCGGCCATCCTGCTGGAGATGGGCTTCATCACCAATCCCGAGGACGAGCGCGTCCTGACCGACGAACGCGCCCGCCGTCGCTTGATGCGTTCGGTCGCCGAGGGCATCGACCGCTACTTCCGCGAACCCTCGGCGCCGGTGATGGTGGCCGGCGAGGTCGCCGGCGGCGGCTGATCTAGCCTTCCAGCGCCGCCTTGGCGCGATGGAAGATCTCCTCGAACATTTCTGGCGTCAGGCGGCCTGTGTTCGTGTTCAGGCGCGAGCAGTGATAGCTGTTGATGATGGTGTAGCCGCCGACCTTGCCCTCGACGCCGTGCCCGGCGGGGATGGCCGTGCCGGGATAGCCGAGCGTTCTGAGGATGCTGCGCCGGGACACGTCGCCCAGGGTGACGATCACCTTCAGCCGGGGCAGGGCGGCCAGTCGGTCGATCAGGAAGGGACGGCAGGTGTTTTCCTCATCGCCCGTCGGCTTGTTCAGCGGCGGGGCGCAGCGCACGGCGTTGGTGATCATGGCGTCGACCAGGGTCAGGTCGTCGTGGCCGTCGGGGTCATAGGTCCCGTGCGCGAAGCCGGTCTTCCTCAGGGTGTCGAACAGCAGCCAGCCGGCGTGGTCGCCGGTGAAGGGGCGGCCGGTGCGGTTGGCGCCCATGCGGCCGGGCGCCAGACCCGCGATCAGCAGGCGGGCGTTGGGATCGCCGAACGACGGGGCGGGGCCGTTCCACCAGTCGGGATTCTGGCGAATGTTTTCCTGACGATAGGCGACCAGGCGCGGGCACAGGGGGCAGTCGCGCGCTGGCTCCGGGTTCAGGGCGCGGCTCACGCCCGGTCGCTCCGGTCCAGGGTGCGGGCGACGCCCTGGTTCATGGCGGTCTTGGGCTTGCTGAAATGGACCATGACGTCGGCCAGGTCGATGAAGGCGTCGGCCTGACGACGCAGTTCGTCGGCGATCTGGGGCGGTTGGCTGCGGGTGGTGGAAACCACGGTGACGCGCACGCCCTTGGCCTGGATGGCCTCGACCAGTCGGCGGAAGTCGCCGTCGCCCGAGAACAGGAACATGTGGTCCAGGCGGGGGGCCAGCTCCATCATGTCGACCGCGATCTCCATGTCCATATTGCCCTTGATGCGGCTGTGCCCCTGGGCGTCGGTGAAACGCTTGACCGGCTTGGTCGTCACGGCGAAACCGTTGTAGTCGAGCCAATCGACCAGGGGGCGGATAGGCGAGAACTCTTCGCCCTCGACCACCGCCGTGTAATAATAGGCGCGCACCAGCTGGCCCTTCTGGCCGAACCAGTCGGACAGCTTTCTGAAGTCGAGATCGACGTTGAGCGCGCGGGCCGCCGAATAGAGGTTGGCGCCGTCGATGAACAAGGCGATGCGGTCGCCCGTGTGGCCGGTCATGAAGTATGGGTCCGTGGAAATGGTCGAGAATATGAGCGTCCCGACCGAAATCCCCGAAGGCGACCTCGATCTGGACGGCGCAGTCATCGTCGCCCTGGGCTGCAATGACAAGGGCGTCTGGGCGTCCTGCGAAGAGTCGCTGGAGGCCGCGCTGGCTCGTTTCCGGGCTGAGGGCGTCGATATTCTGGCCCGCTCGTCCTGGTGGTCCTCGCAGGCCTGGCCTGATCCGACCGATCCGCCCTTCCTGAACGGAGTGGTCATCGTGCGCACCGATCATGATCCGGGCGTCCTGATGAGCAAGCTGTCGCGCATGGAGGACGTCTTCGATCGGCGTCGCAGCGTCCGCAACGCGCCGCGCACCCTGGATCTGGACCTGATCGCCTATGGACGGTTGAGCGGCGATCTGGACGGCCTGATCCTGCCGCATCCGCGCGCAGCCGAGCGCCTGTTCGTCATGGGGCCTTTGGCCGAGATCGCCCCGGCGTGGCGGCATCCGACGGTCGAGGGCGACGCGGCGACCCTGGCGGCTCAGGCGACCGTCGGCGTCGATGCGCGACCTTTGAACCGTTGACCTGATCCCGGAGCAGGCTAGCTTCGTCAGAAATGACACCGGGAGACAATGTTATGTTTCTGCCAACCCTTGCCCTGTTGGTCGTCCTGCAGGCCCAGCCCGCCTCACCCCCGTCGGGAACCGGCGTGGTGATCCGCGAGGCGGAGACCATGGTTCGTCAGGTTCCGCCGCATAACGGGGAGGGCATGAGCACGGCCTATCGCATCTCCGACGGCGTGCCGAACAGAGCGATGGAGTTCCGCAAGCGGGTCATGCATCCGGGCGCGGCCATTGGTCTGCACCCGATCGCCCACGACGAGGTCTATTACGTCGTCAGCGGCGAGGGTGAGGTGACGTCGGACGGGGTGACGACGAGGATGCGTGCGGGGGATGCGGCCTATCTGTTTGACGGCAATGTCGTCGGCATCCGTCAGACGGGAGAGGTGGACCTGGTGCTGATCATCAGCTATCCGCTGGCCCAAAGGAAGAACTGAGGCGTTTTGCGCCGCATTCCGGCCTTCGCGGCGTTGCACAATCACGCCTAACCCTATATTTTGTGCGGTTCTCCCTGCCGCCAGAGGAATTTCATGGCCCGCGTCACTGTCGAAGACTGCATCGAGAAGGTTCCGAACCGCTTTGGTCTGGTTCTGCTGGCCGGTCACCGCGCCCGCAACATCGCCAACGGCGCCCCTCTGACGCTGGACCGCGACAACGACAAGAACCCTGTCGTGGCCCTGCGCGAAATCGCCGACGACACCGTCGTCCCGGAAGAACTGCGCGAGAACATCATCACCACGCTGCAACGCGTCGACGAGCGCACCGAGGCTGAGGATGAGGCCGAAGTCGTGGCCCTGCTGGCCGAGCCGCAGCACATGAACATGGCCGAAGCCGAACTGATCCGCGCGCTGCAAAGCGACCGGGACGGCGGCCAGGAGGAACGCTACTGACGGCTGAGCCAGTCAACGGCGTAACTATTCTTCCGGCGCGATCCCTCGCGGACCCGTCGTCGGACCAAGTCGCGAATCAGATAGACCAGACGGCGTCGCTCCTTTCCGGGGCGGCGCCGTTGTCGTCTGAAGTCTCCGAGTCTCAAGTGTCTGAAGCCAAGCGCGCCCCGATCATGCGCCAGTTCGAACTGATCGAGGCGGTCAAGGCCTATGACCCCACCGCCGACGAAGCGCTGCTGAACCGCGCCTATGTCTATGCGATGAAGATGCACGGCTCGCAGTTGCGGGCTTCGGGCGATCCCTATTTCGCTCATCCGATCCAGGTCGCGGGCATCCTGACCGACTACAAGCTGGACACGGCGACCATCGTCACCGCCTTGCTGCATGACGTGGTCGAGGACACCTCGGCCACGCGCGACGACATCGCCGCCATGTTCGGCGAGGAGGTCGCGGTCCTGGTCGAGGGCGTGACCAAGCTGTCGCGGTTGGAGCTTCAGGCCGAGCACACGCGCCAGGCCGAGAACCTGCGTAAGTTCATCCTGGCGATTTCCAAGGACGTGCGGGTCCTGCTGGTCAAGCTGGCCGACCGCCTGCACAACATGCGCACCCTGCAGTACGTCAAGCCGGAGAAGCGCGAGCGCATCAGCCGCGAGACGTTGGAGGTCTATGCGCCGCTGGGCCGTTCCATCGGCATCCACTCCATCGCCTCGGAGCTGGAGGAACTGGCGTTCGAGCATCTGAACGCCACGGCGCGGGTCGCCATCCAGCGCCGTCTGGAGGCGCTGAAGCTGGAGCACGGCCGCGCCATCGAAGGCGTGTCGCGTGAAATCGAGACGGTCCTCAGCGAGGCCGGCATCCACGCCCATGTGAAGGGCCGCGAAAAGACGCCCTATTCGATCTGGCGCAAGTTGCAGCGCAAGTCGGTCGGCTTCTCGTCCCTGTCCGACATCTACGGCTTCCGGGTCATCGTCGACGCCGAAGACGACTGCTATCGCGCGCTCGGCGTCATCCACCGCGCCTGGCCCATGGTGCCGGAGCGGTTCAAGGACTTCATCTCGACGCCGAAGTCGAACAACTATCGCTCTTTGCACACCACGGTCGTCGGCCCGGGCGGCCTGCGCATCGAGATGCAGATCCGCACCGAGATCATGGACCGCGTGGCCGAGGACGGGGTTGCGGCCCACTGGGCCTACAAGAACCATTCCTACGGCTTTGACCGCGAGGCGATGGAGGCCGACGGCGGGCGCGACCCGCTGCTGAACCTGCGCCATCTGGTTCAGGTCATCGAGCACGGCGAGGGCGGCGAGGACTGGGTCGAGCACGCTAAGCTCGAAATGTACCTGGATCAGGTCTTCGTCTTCACGCCCAAGGGGGCGCTGATCACCCTGCCGCGCGGCGGCATGGCGCTGGACTTCGCCTACGCCGTCCACACCGAGGTCGGCGACACGGCGGTGGGCGTCAAGATCAACGGCGAACTGAAGCCGATGCGCACGGCGCTGCAGAACGGCGACGTGGTCGAGATCATTCGCGGCACCAAGCGCGAGGTGCCGACCGATTGGCGCAGCCTGACGGTCACCGGCCGGGCGCGTTCGGCCATCCGCCGTCATATCCGCACATCCGAGCGCGACGAGTTCGTGCGTCTGGGCAAGGCGACGCTGGAGCAGACGCTGGAACGGGCGGGCAAGTCGCTGGCCGAGGTCTCGCTGAAGCCGGTGCTGGAAACCCACGCCATCGCCACCGAAGAGGACATGTTCGACGCCATCGGCCGGGGCCGCCTGGCCGCGACCAAGATCGCCGAGACCATGTTCCCGGCGCTGAAGGGGCAGTTGAAGGCCGGGCCGGAGCGCAAACGCATCGGCAATGATCAAGCGCGTCTGTTCGTGCGCGGCAGCGGCCTGACGCCCGGCGTCAGCATCCATTTCGGCGCCTGTTGCAGCCCGGTGCCGGGCGACCGCATCGTCGGCATCCTGGAGCCTGACAAGGGGCTGACGGTCCATACCATCGACTGTCAGACCCTGGCCGACTTCGCCGACGACGACAGCGTCTGGCAGGATCTGCAGTGGACGCCGCAGGCCGAGCAGGACGCCGTGGCCTCGGCTCGCCTGCGCGCCACCATCCGCAATGCGCCCGGCGTGTTGGGGCAGGTGGCGACCATTATCGGCGAGGCCGGCGGCAATATCCTGAACCTGTCGATGGCCCATCGTCAGCAGGACTTCTTCGATGTGGACATCGACGTGGAAGTCGAGGACGCGCGTCACGCCACCATGATCATCGCGGCGCTGCGCGCCAACCCGTCCGTCGACACCGTGGACCGCGCGCGCGGCTGATCGCCCGCGCGTCTGACTGAAGGCCGAAATGTCTCCCGAACAGCAAGCTCTCGCCAACGCCGCTCAACTGGCGTCGCCCTCCTATCGTCTGGCCGCCCTGGATCAGGACTTCCTGCTGGGCGAGTCGATGCGCGGCGTGCGCTTCCTGATGGAGTATGAGAAGGCCGAGGAGGCGCTGAAGGCCTGGGGCGTGCGTTCGACCCTGGTGGTGTTCGGCAGCGCCCGCGTCGGCGCCAACGGCGGCGGGCGCCACGCCTATTGGTACGAGCAGGCGCGTCTGTTCGGCCGCATCGCCTCTGAGCGGGGCGGGGCCTTCCGCGGCTCGCCGGGCGAGGTACGCGACAACGTCATCGCCACAGGCGGCGGGCCGGGCATCATGCAGGCCGCCAATCAGGGCGCGCACGAAGCGGGCGCTCCATCCATCGGCTTCAACGTCACCCTGCCGCACGAGCAGGTCCCCAACCCCTGGTCGACGCCGGAACTGACCTTCCAGTTCCACTACTTCGCCATGCGCAAGATGCATCTGGCCATGCGGGCCAATGGTCTGGTGGTCTTCCCCGGCGGCTTCGGCACCTTGGACGAACTGTTCGAGATCCTGACCCTGCGCCAGACCGACAAGGCGCCGCCGATCCCCATCGTCCTGTTCGACGAGGCCTATTGGCGCTCGGTCATCAACTTCGACACCCTGATCGAACACGGCATGGTCAAGGCCTCGGACATGGCGCTGTTCACCTTCGCCGACGACGCCGAGGCGGTCTGGGAGAAGCTGCTGGAAGGTGGAGTGAAGCCGAACTGCGACCTGACGTAGATCGGTCGCTTGAGGGCGAAGGTTCCAGGGTCTAAGGGACGCTCTCATGAACACTGAAGACGTCCTCAACGAATTCCGCGACGCCGGCGCCCTGCGCGAAGGCCATTTCGTCCTGTCATCCGGCCTGCACAGCCCGGTCTTCCTGCAGAAGAACCTGGTCTTCATGGACACGCGCCGCTGCGAGCGCCTGTGCAAGGCTCTGGCCGACAAGATCGTCGCCACGGTCGGCCCGGTCGATGTGGCCATCTCGCCCGCCGTCGGCGGCATCATCCCCGGCTATGAGACGGCGCGGCACCTGAGCGTGCGCTCTCTCTACGTCGAGCGCGAAGGCGGCGAGTTCAAGCTGCGCCGCGGCTTCACCGTCGAGCCGGGCGAGAAGGTCGTCATGGTCGAGGACATCGTCACCACCGGCCTGTCGTCGCGCGAGTGCATCGCCGCCATTCAGAAGGCCGGGGGCGAAGTCGTCGCCGCCGCCTGCATCGTCGATCGCTCGGGCGGACGGGCCGACGTGGGCGTGCCGCTGATCGCCCTGGCGACGCTGGACGTGCCGGCCTATCCGGCCGACGCCCTGCCGCCCGAACTGGCCGCTCTGCCGGTCGAGGATCCGGGCAGCCGCCGGCTGTCCAAGTAAGACGTTGGCCAAGTAAGAAGAAAGAGAACGGGATGAAGCGCGAGCGGGTTCGTCTGGGCGTCAACATCGACCACGTCGCCACTGTTCGTAACGCGCGCGGCGGCGCCCATCCCGATCCGGCCCGCGCGGCCGAGGCGGCGCTGGCGGCGGGGGCGGACGGCATCACCGCCCACCTGCGCGAAGATCGCCGCCACATCACCGACGCCGACATCGACGTGCTGACGGCCCTGTGCCGCCGCGCGAACAAGCCGCTGAACTTCGAGATGGCGGTGACGGAGGAGATGCTGGCCATCGCCCTGCGTCACCGTCCGCACGCCGCCTGTCTGGTGCCAGAACGGCGCGAGGAGGTCACGACCGAGGGCGGTCTGGCCGTCGCCGGTCACGAGGCGCGCATCGCCCCCGTGGTGAAGGCTCTGTCTGACGCCGGCATCCGCGTCAGCCTGTTCATCGAGCCGTCCGAGTCCCAGGTCGAGGCCGCCGCCGCCGTGGGGGCGCAGGTGGTCGAGTTCCACACCGGCCGCTACTGCCACCTGACCGACCCGGCCGAGCGCGCGTTCGAGCTGGACCGACTGGCCGCCGCCGCCGCCCAGGCCGACATCCTGGGGCTGGAGGTCCACGCCGGGCACGGCCTGGACTACGCCACGGCCAGCGTGGTTCTGGCCATCCCCGAGATCAAGGAACTGAACATTGGCCACTTCCTGATCGGAGAGGCCGTCTTTGTCGGCCTGGACGCCGCCATTCGCCGGATGCGGACGGCGATGGACGAGGCGGTGTCGGGGGCGGGCCGATGATCATCGGCGTCGGCGCGGACCTGTCGGACATTCGGCGCATCCAGAAGTCGCTGGATCGGTTCGGTGATCGTTTCAAGGAGCGCTGCTTCACCGAACTGGAGCGCACCCGTTCGGACCGCAAGCCCGACCCGGCCTGGAGTTACGCCAAGCGGTTCGCGGCCAAGGAGGCATGCGCCAAGGCCCTGGGCACAGGAATGCGCGCTGACGTCTATTGGCGCGACATGGGGGTGGTGAACCTGAAGTCGGGTCAGCCGACCCTGGCCCTGACCGGCCACGCTGCGGAACACCTGGCGCGCCTGACCCCGCCGGGGCATGAGCCGCGCATCCATCTGACCCTCAGCGACGAACACCCTTATGCTCTCGCTTTCGTGGTCATCGAAGCCTTGCCCGTGGCGTAATCAGCCTTTACGCCTCAGGCTTCCAACCCCGCGTTCTGCGGGGGATTCGAGCAGACCATGAGCGACGACCCCAAGGCGAACGGCGGCGCCGGCAATCCTGCCATCGATCCGACCGAGCAGCGACCGATCTGGAGCGATGACGGCGACGCCCCCTTCGACATGGGCGACGATCCCGAAGCCCTCGACAGCGACAAGCCGATCTACGCCACGCCGCGTCCCAAGAAAGCCAAACGTGTGAAAAAAGAGAAGTCCGCGAGCAACGAGACGGTCGAGATCATCAAGACCGTCGTCTTCGCCCTGCTGATCGCCTTCGTGCTGCGGGTGCTGTTGTTCCAGCCCTTCACCATCCCGTCGGCCTCGATGGAGCCCAACCTCTATGAGGGCGACTACATCGTCGTGTCGAAGTGGTCCTATGGCTATTCCAAGCACTCCATCCCGTGGAGCCCGCCGCTGTTCGACGGCCGCATCCTCGGCAAGGACCCCACGCGCGGCGACATCGTCGTGTTCAAGCTGCCGCGTGACAACAAGACCGACTACATCAAGCGCGTGATCGGCCTGCCGGGCGACAAGGTGCAGATGATCGCCAACAAGCTCTACATCAACGGCGCCCCGGTGAAGGACGTCGTCGTCAGCCGGGCCGAGCTGGCCGACATGTTCGGCCCGCGTCCGGTTACGCAACTTCGCGAGACCCTGCCCAACGGCAAGAGCTTCATGACCCAGGATTACGGTCCCGGCGGAGATCTGGACGACACCCCTGTCTATGAGGTGCCGACCGGTCACTTCTTCATGATGGGCGACAACCGCGACAACTCGATCGACAGCCGCGTCGAGATGTCGGCTGGCGTGGGCATGGTCCCGGCTGAGAACCTGGTCGGCAAGGCCGAGATCATCATGTTCTCGTGGTCGCCGGGGGCATCGCTGTTCAACCCGGTCAGTTGGTTCGCCAACCTGCGTCCCAGCCGGTTCTTCAAGATCCTGGACTGATGGCGAACGTGCGGGCCGAGGCCGTCGCCGCGCTTCGGCGTCGGCTGGGCCATGAATTCAGCGACCCGTCCCTGCTGGAACGGGCCCTGACCCATGCCAGCGTGGGTGAGGGCGCGGGTCAGGTCGAAGGCCGCCCCATCGCCGATAACGAACGGTTGGAGTTCCTGGGCGACCGGGTGCTGGGCCTGCTGGTCGCCGATCGGCTGATCCGCGAGTTTCCGTCGGCCGACGAAGGCCAGCTGTCGGCTCGTCTGCACGCCCTGGTGGACAAGAGCGCCTGCGCCCGCGTGGGCGAGCGACTGGGCGTCGGCCCGGCTCTGCGCCTGTCGGCGGGCGAGACCAAGACGGGCGGCCGCAGAAAGGCCGGAGTCATCGCCGATGCTGTCGAGGCTATTCTGGCGGCTGTCTATCGCGACGGCGGCCTGACGGCGGCCAAGGCCATGTTCGACATAGCCTGGGTCGAGGAGTTCGCGTCGCCGCCGGCCCCGGCCGTGACCAATCCCAAGTCCGCTCTGCAGGAGTGGGCGCAAGCCCAGGGGCGTCCGCTGCCGACTTATCGGGTGGTGGAACGCACCGGATCAGATCATGCTCCGACCTTCGTGGTCGAGGCGACGGTGGTCGGTTTCGACCCCGTGAAACAAACAGGACGTTCGCGTCAGGAGGCGGAAAAAGCCGCCGCCACGGCGCTGTTGAAACGAGAAGGCGTAATTTGACCGAGACCCTCAACCCCAACCAGCACGCGGGCTTCGCCGCCATCATCGGCGCGCCCAACGCCGGCAAGTCGACGCTGGTGAACCGGCTGACGGGCTCCAAGGTCTCGATCGTCACGCAGAAGGTCCAGACCACGCGCTTCCCCGTGCGCGGCATCGCCATCGAGGGCGACGCCCAGATCGTTCTGGTGGACACGCCGGGCATCTTCACCCCGCGCCGCCGTCTGGACCGCGCCATGGTCGCCTCGGCCTGGGGCGGGGCGCAGGACGCCGACGTCGTGCTGCACCTGATCGATGCGCCTTCGCATATCGCGTCGGAAGGCCGTGATGGCACCCCCGCAGACCGCAAGTCGGCCGAGGACACCGAAACCATCATCGCCAACCTGAAGGCGACGGGGACCAAGGTCATCCTGGGTCTGAACAAGATCGACGGCATGCGCCGCGACACCCTTCTGGCCCTGTCGCACCGCCTGTTCGAGACCGGCGTCTATGAAGAGGTCTATATGATCTCGGCCCTCAGCGGCGACGGCGTGGACGACCTGAAGCAGCGTCTGGCGCGCTCCATGCCCGCCGGGCCGTGGCTCTACCCGGAAGATCAGTCAGCCGACGTGCCTGTGCGGGTCCTGGCCGCCGAGATCACGCGCGAGAAGGTCTATCTGCGCGTTCACGAGGAACTGCCCTATTCGGCGGCGGTCGAGACCACGGCCTTTGACGAGAAGCCGGATGGTTCCGCCCGCATCGAACAGACCATCTATGTCGAGCGCGAGAGCCAGCGCCCCATCGTTCTGGGTAAGGGCGGCCAGACCCTGAAATGGATCGGCCAGAAGTCGCGAGAGGAGCTGATCGAGCTGCTCGACCGTCCCGTTCACCTGTTCCTGACCGTCAAGGTCGACCCGAAATGGCAGGACAGCCGCGCCCTTTACGCCCAGTTCGGGCTGGAGTTCGACGTCTAGGATCGTAGTTCAGTATCGTGTTTGTAGTTCCCAAGTCCGCAGGCGGGCGGCCCTGGTTCCTCGGATCCCTGGCCGCGGTCGCCCTTGCTTCCGCCGGCGCCGGCGCCTGGATCGTCCACGCCATCGCGCCTGAAACCCAGGCGGCCACGGCGACCAAGGCCAAGCTGCCCGAACGGCCGCCGGTCGAGGTGGTCGAGGCCCTGCCGCAACTGAAGACGCGGCTGGACTATCTGGGCGAGCGCAAGCAGTTCATGGGCGCCATTCTGGTGGCCAAGGGCGATCAGGTCCTGTTCCGTCAGGTCTATGGCAAGGCGAACTACGAGAACGACCAGCCGCTGAAGCTGGACACCCGTTTCCGCCTGGCCTCGGTGTCCAAGCAGTTCACCGCCGCCGCCATCCTGAAGCTGCAGGACGAGGGCAGGCTGTCGGTCAATGATCCGGTCTGCAAATGGATCGAGGCCTGCCCGGATGCGTGGAAGCCTCTGCGGATCCATCACCTGCTGTCGCATACCTCGGGCATCCCCGACCTGATGGCCCAGTCCGAGTGGGGGCGTATCCGCGTCACCCCGCGCACGCCGCAGGAACTGACCGAGACCTCGGCACGCTATGGTCTGCAGTTCGAGCCGGGCACTAAGATCCGCTACGACAACGCGGCCTATAATCTGGCCGCCGAGATCGTCAGCAAGGCCAGCGGCAAGCCGTTCGAGACCTATCTGAACGACGCCATCCTCAAGCCCCTGGGCCTGAAGGACACCGGATCGGACGCTCACGCCGACGCGCAAGGTTTGGCTATGGGCTACGCCAACTTCCCTGGCGGTCTGGCGGCTCAGCCGATCGCCAATGTCAGCGTCGTCTATGGCGCCGGCGCTCTCTATTCGACGCTGGACGACATGCTGGTGTGGAACCAGGCCCTGCATAAGGGCCATGTCCTCAGCGACGCCGCCTATGCTCAGATGGTGGCAGACCACGCCCCGGCGGATACGCCCAAGGAGCGAGGCCGCGCGCACCGGGCCTATGGCTACGGCATCTACGTCAATAGTCTGGGCGAGCAGGTGAGGCCGGCCTTCAGCGACCGGCAGGTCTATCACACAGGCAGCTGGGCCGGGTTCCGCAACCTGGTCCTCTATCAGCCCGACGCCGACGTGACCGTGGTGGTCCTGTCCAACAACTACCACCAGCGCGACCTGGTCTTCATGCTGAGCCAGCAGGCCATGGCCGAGGCCCTGGGGCGGCCGTTCCCGACGGGACTGAACCGCTAAAACGCTGCCCTGATCTCCTCCCCATTTCATGGGGAGGTGGCGCGGAGCCGAAGGCGACGTGACGGAGGGGGCGTCTCGACGGCAGACGTTTGCGCCCCCCCCCCTCCACCGCTACGCGGTCCCCCTCCCCATGAATGGGGAGGAAAGAGGGTTTACGCCTTCATCGACCCCGTTTCGATGAAGCGCTGGTGCCAGGACAGGGCCTCGGTCAGCAGGTGCGGCGATTGCAGGCCGTAGGAACCCTTCAGCGCGCGGGCGTAATAGTCGCTGAGCGCGTCGCGATAGTCGGGGTGGGCGCAGTTGGCGATGATGACCTGGGCGCGTTGCTTGGGCGACAGGCCGCGCAGGTCGGCCAGGCCCTGTTCGGTGACGATGACCTGAACGTCCTGGGTGATGTGGTCGACGTGGCTGGCCATGGGGACGATGGCCGAGATCTTGCCGCCCTTCGCCGTCGATGGCGTGACGAAGCAGGAAATATAGGCGTTGCGCGCAAAGTCGCCCGAGCCGCCGATGCCGTTTTGGATGCGCGAACCCATGACGTGGGTCGAGTTGACGTTGCCGTAGATGTCGGCCTCGATCAGGCCGTTCATGGCGATGCAGCCCAGGCGGCGGATGATCTCCGGGTGGTTTGAGATCTCCTGCGGGCGCAGGATGATTTTGCCGCGGAACTGCTCCATGCGGCTGTTCAGATCGGCGGCGGCCTCGGGGCTGAGCGAAAAGGCGGTGGCCGAGGCGACGGTCAGCTTGCCGCTGTCCAGCAGGTCCAGCATCCCGTCCTGCAGCACCTCGGTATAGGCGGTCAGGTTCTCGAACGGGCTGTTTTGCAGTCCCGCCAGCACGGCGTTGGCGACATTGCCCACGCCCGATTGCAGCGGCAGCAGATGGGCGGGCAGGCGGCCCAGCTTCACCTCATGCTGCAGGAACTCGATCAGATGCCCCGCGATGGCCGTGGCGCTGGCGTCCGGCGCGGCGAAGGGCAGGTTGCGGTCGGGGCTGTCCGTCTCGACGATGGCGGCGATCTTGGACGGATCGACGCGGAAGACCGTTTCGCCGATCAGGTCGGTCGGCTTGGTCAGCGGGATCGGCACGCGCGCGGGCGGCAGGGCCGTGCCGTAGTAGATGTCGTGCATCCCCTCCAGCGCCGCATTCTGCCAGCTGTTGACCTCAAGGATGATCTGGTCGGCGCGGTCCAGCCAGGTCTTGTTGTTGCCGATGGAGGACGAGGGGATCAGGGCGCCGTCTTCGCGGATGCCCGAAACTTCGATCACCGCCGTCTCCAGCGGGCCGAGGAAGCCCTGCCAGGCGACCGGCGCCACCTGTGACAGGTGCATATCCAGGTATTCCATCTCGCCGCGATTGATCTTCTCGCGGGCGATGGGGTCGGAGTTGTAGGGCAGGCGGAACTCGATGCCGTCCGCCTTGGCCAGGGCGCCGTCCAGTTCCGGGCCGGTCGAGGCGCCGGTCCAGACCTTCAGCTTGAAAGGATCGCCCGCCGCGTGGACGGCCTCGATACGCTCGGCCAGGGCCATCGGCACGACCTTGGGATAGCCCGAGCCGGTGAAGCCGCTCATGCCCACGGTCGAGTTGGCCGGGATCAGGGCGGCGGCGTCCTGGGCGGACATGATCTTCGACTTGAGGGCGGCGTTACGGACGCGGGACATCGCAAACCTGACGACTGGAGCCGGGGAGGGCTCGGGGAGATGGCCGGACATAGGCGCCGCATCACCCTGATTCCAATACGGCTTTGGTCGTAACAGTCCGTGATCACAAAGGCGTCAGCCGCCGGGCGTCCAGTCCTCGGTCGGGTTAGTGTTGATCATCCAGGGGATGCCGAAGCGGTCGGTCAGACTGCCGAAGCCGGGGGACCAGAAGGTCTCGGCGAAGGGCATGCCGACCTTGCCGCCTTCGGACAGGGCGTCGAAGACCTGTTTCGCCTTGGCGAGGTCGTCGGTGTGATAGGAGACGTCGAAGCCGTTCTTGGGCTTGTCGATATTGGGCGCGAACTCGGGCGGCATGTCGGCCCCCATGATCGCCTGATCCCCGACCTCCAGCCAGCCGTGCATCAGCCAGTCCTTGTATTTCGGATCGACCGGCATGTCGGGCGGGCCTTCGCCGAAGGGAAAGGCGGCCGTGACCTTGCCGCCCAGCACGCGGGCGTAGAATTCCAGCGCGTCGCGGCACTGGCCCTGGAAGCTGAGGCTGGTGACGATCTTCATGGGACCTCTCCGGGTTGTCGGGTTGGAGGACTGAACGCGCGGGGCGGTCGTCGTTTCCCTCTAGGAAAGCAGGAACAGGTCTGCCCGCCTCGGCGGAACCGGGCGGTGGAGGGCTGGGCGGGGCGCCGGGGCTTCGCCCGGAGTGGATGTAGGTTTACCGTTTCGACGAAGGACGACGCCCCCGCGCGAAGAGTTGGACATGAGCTCGGGGCAGGCGCCGTTCTTTGCGGCTACCCCCGGCGCCCATGACGGGCAGGCTGCACCGGCCTGCAGTCCTGGAACGGTCCGCGTAACCCCCGCGACCCTGACCGGGACCTCTCTGGCGGACGGGTCGAACGCCCCGTCGCTAGGCCCCTGCGGCGTCTGTCTTTCTTGTGATCCAACGCGCGTTCGCGCTGCTTGAGACCACGTCATGCGCTGTCGTGAGACGTCGCATGGAGAACCGCCCGCCCGATCCGTCGCCGCCTTCCGCTGGGTGCTCCCTTGCCCGGCGCGCGCGATGGAGGGCGGGAGGTTCGACAAGACCCCCGTTCTCTCCGCTCCCGCCGCCGCTTCGGTTCGCCGGCCGAGCGAGCCCTCCCTTGCGACGGGACGGGGGAAGGATGGGGGATGTCGGAGGTGCGGCGAGTTGTTTGGCTTGAGCGTCGCGCGATCCCGCTGATTTGCAGGGATTGGCGGGGCGGGTTGTGAAAGCGCAGCCTTTTCACCGCACATCCCGGCGGACGCCGGGACCCAGTGGGAGCTTCATGCGCGGGGGTTGCAGCCAAAGGACTGGACCCCGGCGTCCGCCGGGGTGAGCGGGTTTTTGGGGGAGGCGCAGGGGCGGGTGAGGGGGGGCGGCCATGGGTTCAAAGTGCGGCGAGACCCCTCATCCGGCCCTGACGGGCCACCTTCTCCCGCAAGGGGAGAAGGGAAGAGGGCAGCGCTGGTGAGGTGGCGAAGGGAAGCAGCGCTTTCGCTTGCGAGAGAACAGGACTAGAACATCAGCATGATCACCGCCGCCCTGATGATGCTCCAATTGTCCGTCGTCCCGGTTCAGGCCGCGCCTGCGCCGGAGGCTGAAATCGCGCCGGTTAACCGCGTGCTGGACGCCATGCACGCCGCCGCGTCAGCGGCGGACGGGGAGGCTTATTTCGCGACCTTCACGACGGACGGTCGCTTCATCGGTACGGACGCGGCCGAGCGGTGGAGCCTGCCGGAGTTCCGCGCCTACGCCATGCCCTACTTCTCGCAGGGCAAGGGCTGGACCTATCGGCCCGTCACGCGGACCGTGACCATCGCCCCGATCGACTGCCGCTGCGTGGCCTGGTTCGACGAGGTGCTGGACAACGACGCCTATGGGACCACGCGCGGGTCGGGCGTGCTGCGCCTGACCGACGACGGCTGGAAGATCGAACAATACGTCCTCAGCTTCGCCGTGCCGAACGACAAGGCGCGCGCTGTCGTCGATGTGATCAAGGCCGACTGATGGAGGTTCAGGACGACGCCTTCGTCCTGTCGGCGCGGGCGCATGGCGACACGGGGGCGGTGGTCGAACTGCTGACCGAGCGGCATGGCCGTCGCGCCGCCTATGTCGCCGGCGGGGCGTCGCGCAAGATGCGGCCCTTCCTGCAGGCGGGGGCGCGGGTGGTGGTCGATCTGCGGTCGCGGACCTCGGACCAACTGGGGTCTGCGCGACTGGAGCCGGTGGGCGAGGGGCCGGCGGCCCTGTTCGACGATCCTCTGGCCCTGGTCGGGCTGAACGCCGCCGCCGCCGTGGCGCAAGGGGCGCTGCCTGAACGCGAGGCGCATCCGGGGGCCTTCTACGCCTTCGAGGCCCTGATGGGGGCCTTTGTCATGCCCGAGGTCTGGCCCGCCATCTTCGTGCGGTTCGAGGCGGGGCTGCTGGAAGACCTCGGCTTTGGGCTGGACCTGTCGCGCTGCGCCGCCACCGGATCGATGGACGACCTGATCTACGTCAGCCCGCGCACGGGCCGCGCCGTCAGCCGCGAGGCGGGCGCGCCCTATGCCGACAAGCTGCTGAACCTGCCGCCCTTCATGCTGGGGGCGCAGGCGGGCCTGGGCGACGGCGACGTGAAGGCGGGGCTGGACCTGACCGGGCACTTCCTCGAACAGTTCGTCTTCCACGCCCTGAACAAGCCGCTGCCGCCCGCGCGGGTGTGGATGATCGAGCGGCTGGGCGAGGCCGGACGGCTCTAGCCAAAGGTGAAGGCGAAGACCTGAACGCCCGGGTCGAGGAACTCGATCTCGAAGGTCCGTTCGCGCGCCCCGCCCGATTGGCGCACCAGTTGATACAGGCGCTGGCTGTCGATCCGGCCCAGGCCTTGCGCGTCGATGTCCACGCCCGCGTCGGCGCCCGGCGCCTGGCCGTCGAGACGGACGCGGAAACGCACGGGCTGGCCCATGCTGCTGGGCCCCATGACCAGATGCAGGTCGCGGGCCTTGAAGCGGAAGGCCAGCTTTCCGCCCGGCGTCTGCAGGTCGGCGTGTTCGGACCGCACGATCCAGTCGCCGGACAGGCTCCAGTCGTTCAGTTTCAGAGGCGCCGCCGCATAGGTCTTGCGAACGTCGAAGCCGAAGCCGCCGGGCGAGACGAAATGCTCGGCGCGGGCATAGCCGACATAGGTTTCCGGCGAGGCGACCTCGGCCATGTCGGCGGCGGCCTCGGCGCCCTGACCCCGCACCTCAACCACAGCCTGATTGACGCCCGTAGCTCCGGCCTCCTTCAGCAGTTGCTGGATGACCCGCTCGGAGTGCTCGTAATCGCCCTCGCCGAAGTGGTGGTAGCGGATGTTCCCCTTGGCATCGATGAAGTAATGGGCGGGCCAGTATCTGTTGTCGAAGGCGCGCCAGACGGCGAAGTCGTTGTCCATGGCCACGGGATAGGCGATGCCGAAGCGGCGCACGGCGTCGCGGACATTGGCGGGCGACTTTTCGAAAGCGAACTCGGGTGTGTGGACCCCGATCACCACCAGGCCCTGATCGCGATACTTCTCGGCCCAGGCGCGGACATAGGGAATGGTCCGCACGCAGTTGATGCAGGAGTAGGTCCAGAAATCGACCAGCACCACCTTGCCGCGCAGCTGTTCGGTGGTCAGGGGCGGGCTGTTGATCCACTCGGTCGCCCCCGTCAGCGGCGGCATGGCCCCTTCGACGGGCAGGGCGTTCAGCGGCGCGGCCGGGGCGTTCGTCGGCTGGCCCGCGCCGAAGCGGCTGAGCAGGCCCTGTTCGATCCGGTTGGTGCCGCCGCTCGACAGCCGGGTCAGCAGGCCGGTGTCGAGGCCGAGCGCAATGGCGGCGACGCCGACCAGGACCAGAACGCCCAGACCCCGGCGCACCCATTCGCCGACGCCCAACGACTTCTTCATCGTCTGGAACACCTTGCCGCCGATCAGCAGGGCCAGGGCCAGCGAGGTCGCGGCCCCGGCGGCGTAGGCCACCAGCAGCAAGGTCGTGCCGACGCTGGCCCCCTGAAGCGCCGCGCCGGTCAGGATCAGCCCCAGGATCGGCCCGGCGCACGGCGCCCATAGCAGGCCCGTCGCCACGCCCAGCAGGAAGGAAGGCCAGACGCCGCCGCCGGATTGCTGCTCGGCGCTGGCCTTCTCGGTCAGGCGCGAGCCGAGCGCGACCAGAGGCCGGGTCAGCCGGTCCGCCAGCGCCGGAAACACCAGGGTCAGCCCCAGCACCGCCATGACCGCCAGGGCGATCCAGCGTCCGACCTGATTGGCCTGCACCGCCCAGCCGCCGCCGACCGCCGCCAGCGTCGCCACCCCTGCAAACGTCAGGGCCATGCCCAGCAGCAGGGGCAGGCCGCTCTTCATGAAGGGCTGGCCGGCGCGGGCGAACACAAAGGGCAGGACCGGCAGGATGCAGGGGCTGAGAATGGTCAGCGCCCCGGCCAGATAGGACAGCAGGATCAGGAGCATGGCGTCGTCCTCTGGCCTTAGCCTTTATGAACGCCTCGGATGGCGTCGGGTTACAAGAGCCGTTGCAGGTCGCCGATGGCGGCGCGGGTTTCCAGGGCCAGGACCTCGACCAGTTCGGCGGCGGGCAGGGCGCGGGTCAGCGGCGCGGCCTGACCGGCCCATTGCGGCGCATAGCCGTCGTCGCCCTGCAGGCTGGCGGCGGCGTTCAGCGCCTTGCCCACATCGTAGGCGTAGGGATAGCCGGCGGTCAGGGTCTCGTCGGCGCGCTGCATGAAGGCGTTTTCGATCCCGCGTGCGGGGCGACCCGAGATCACCGGGCTGACGCGGGTGCGTTCGGCGCGGGGGCCGGCCAGGGCGGCGCGATAGGCCGGATTGGCGGCGGACTCGGGGCAAGAGACGAAGGCCGTGCCCAGTTGCGCGCCGGCCGCGCCCAGCACCAGCGCGGCTGCGATCCCGGCGCCGTCCATGATCCCGCCCGCCGCGATGACCGGGATGTCCAGCTCGCGCGCCAGCAGCCGCGTCAGAGGCAGGGTGGCGAAGCGCGGATCGTCGGCGGGATCAAAGACGCCGCGATGGCCGCCAGCCTCGACCCCTTGGGCCACCACCATGTCGATCCCCGCCGCCTGGGCCTGACGGCCTTCGCCCGGCGTGGTGGCGCTGGCGATCAGGACGCAGCCGACGGCCTTCAGCGCCGCGATCTTGTCCGCCTGCGGCAGGCCGAAGTGGAAGCTGACCACGGCGGGCTTTTCCTCCAGCAGGACGGCCAGTTTGGCGTCGTCGGTCAGGAAGCTCTGGTAGATGTCGTTCAGGGTCTCGGGCGGCGCGGCGCCGAACCCGGCGAAGATCGGGCGCAGGCTGTCGATCCAGACGCCGTCGCGCGCCGGATCGGGCGGCGTCGGGGCATGGCAGAAGACATTGATGTTGATCGGCCGCGTCGTCAGGGCCTTCAACGCCTGAATCTGGCGTTGGCCTTCGACCGCATCGACCGAGGCGATGGAGATGGAGCCCAACGCCCCGGCGTTTGAAACAGCGGCCGCCAGCTCGGGCGTCGAGGTCCCGGCCATGGGCGCCTGAACGAAGGGCAGGTCCAGCTTGAGGCGGTCGGTGAGGGCGGTCTTCATGCGCGGCTCCTGCCTGTTCGACGACGACCCTCCACAGATAGGCGCGGATCGTCCCCGCGTCAGCCGTGCGCTACGCTAGACTTTGTCGTCCAGATCACCGATTCGAAGTCGCATGACCATCCACACCCCGACGCCCGAAGGCGGCCGCATCGTTGAAGAGCCGATGGGCGACGCGCTGTCGAAGCGCTACCTGGCCTACGCCCTGTCCACGATCACCAACCGGGCCCTGCCCGACGTGCGCGACGGCTTCAAGCCGGTGCACAGGCGCATCATGTACGCCATGCACCAGATGCGGCTGAACCCGCAGGCGGCGGCGCGCAAGTGCGCCAAGGTCGTCGGCGAGGTCATGGGCGGCTATCACCCGCACGGCGACGCCTCCATCTATGAGGCCCTGGTCCGTCTGGCCCAGGACTTCGCCCAGCGTTATCCGCTGGTGGACGGTCAGGGCAACTTCGGCAACATCGACGGCGATAGCGCCGCCGCCATGCGTTACACCGAGTGCAAGCTGACGCCCGCCGCCGTCCTGTTGCTGGACGGCATCGATCAGGACGCGGTCGATTTCCGCCCCACCTACGACGATCAGGACGAAGAGCCGCTGGTCCTGCCGGCGGGCTTCCCCAACCTGCTGGCCAACGGCTCGTCGGGCATCGCCGTGGGCATGGCGACCTCGATCCCGCCGCACAATGTCGGGGAACTGATCGACGCCTGTCAGCTGCTGCTGGAACGGCCCGAGGCGACGACCGAGGAACTGGTCCAGATCGTGCCGGGTCCGGACTTCCCGACGGGCGGCGTATCGGTGGAAGGTCACGCCTCCATTCTGGACGCCTATGAGACCGGTCGCGGCGGGGTGCGTCTGCGCGCGCGCTGGGAGACCGAGGACCTGGGCCGGGGCGTCTGGCGCATCATCGTCACCGAGATGCCCTATCAGGTGCAGAAGAGCCGCCTGATCGAGGGTCTGGCCGACCTGATCGAGAACAAGAAGGCGCCCCTGCTGGGCGACGTCCGCGACGAGTCGGCGGAAGACATCCGCCTGATCCTCGAGCCCAAGAACCGCACCATCGAGCCCGAGATGCTGATGGAGAGCCTGTTCAAGCTGTCCGATCTGGAGGTCCGCTTCCCGATCAACATGAACGTGCTGGACGCCACGGGCACGCCGCGCGTCATGGGCCTGAAGGACTGCCTGCAAGCCTTCCTCGATCATCGCCGCGTGGTGCTGAACCGCCGTTCGCAGTGGCGGATCGAGCGGGTCGAGAAGCGGCTGCACCTGTTGGAAGGCCTGCGTATCGTCTTCCTCAACCTGGACGAGGTGATCCGCATCGTCCGCGAGGAGGAGCAGCCCAAGGCTGTCCTGATCGCGCGGTTTGGTCTGAGCGAGCCTCAGGCCGACTACATCCTTGACACCCGTCTGCGTCAGCTGGCGCGGATCGAGGAAATGGCGATCGACAAGGAATACAATGCCCTGGCGGAGGAACTTGCGGCGCTGAAGGCGCTGACCTCGTCCGAAGCCAAGCAGTGGAAGGCCATCTCCAAGGAGTTGGAACTGGTCCGCAAGGCCCTGATCTCGCCGCGCCGCACGACCATCGGCGAGGCGGTGGACTCTTCGGCCTTCGTGGCGCCCGAGGCCTTCATTCCGCGCGAAGCCATCACCGTCATCCTGTCGGAGCGCGGCTGGATCCGCGCCGCCAAGGGCAAGGTCGAGGACCCGTCGGAACTGAAGTTCAAGGAGGGCGACAGCCTGGCCTTCCTGGTCCCGACATTCACCACGGACAAGCTGCTGATCGGGGCCTCGGACGGGCGCATCTTCACCATTGGCGCTGACAAGCTGGCCTCTGGGCGCGGCCACGGCGAGCCGCTGCGTCTGATGATCGATCTCGATGAAAAAGCCGAGATTATCAATGTCGTGGCGCACGAACCGAATGCGAAGCTTCTGGTGGCGTCCAAGGCTGGCTACGGCTTCGTCGCGCCCGAGAACGAGCTTCTGGCCCAAAAGCGCGGCGGCAAGCAGGTGCTGAACGGGGAGATGCTGTCCATGCTGCGCATCCCGTCGAACCCGCAAGGCGACCACGTCGCGGTCATCGGCGAGAATATCAAGGCGCTGATCTTCCCCCTGGCCGAACTGCCCGAAATGGGGCGCGGCAAGGGCGTTAAGCTGCAGAACTACAAGCAGGGCGGTCTGGTCGACGTGGCGGTGTTCAACGCCGAGGCGGGACCGGAATGGGCCGACGGCGGCGGCCGTCGCCGCAACTGGCCCGACTGGAAGGACTGGCTGGGCAAGCGCGCCGGCGCCGGACGCCAGGGGCCGCGCGGGATGCGCAAGTTCCGCTGAGGCCAAGGTGACGGCGATTTCATTAGGAGGTCGCCGTCAGCCCTTGCGATAATCCCGCCCTGGGCCGATCCGGCCGGGGCTGGAGATTTCTATGATCACCTGGATCATCATCGGCGCCATCGTCGTCGTTCTGCTGTTCGTCGTGGTGGGCGCCTACAACAGGCTGGTGGCGCTGGATCAATCCGCCAACCAGTCGTTCGCTGACATCGACGTGCAACTGAAGCAGCGTCAGGATTTGATCCCCAATCTGGTCGAGACGGTGAAGGGTTACGCCACGCACGAGCGCGGCACGCTGGACGCGGTGACCCAGGCCCGCGCCGCCGCCGCCGGCGCCCGCACGGTCGACGAAAAGGTTCAGGCCGAGAATATGCTGACCGGCGCTCTGGGGCGTCTGTTCGCCGTGTCCGAGGCCTATCCGGACCTCAAGGCCAACGCCAACTTCCAGCAGCTGCAGATGGACCTGTCGGACATCGAGAACAAGCTGGCCGCCGCGCGCCGCTTCTTCAACAATGCGGTCAGCGAGTTCAACGCCGTGCGCCGTCAGTTCCCGACCGTCCTGTTCGCCGGTCTGTTCGGCTTCGGCGCGGACAAGCCCTTCTTCGACGTGGGCGAGGGCGAACGCGCCGCCTTGAACGCGGCGCCGCCGACGGTGAAGTTCTAAGCCCCAATGGCGGTTTTCGGTCAGGCCGTCGGCCTCAAGACCCACATCTGGCAGAACAACACCCGGTCAGCGATCCTGCTGGCCGGGTTTCCGGTGCTGTTGGTCGGTCTGCTGTTCGGCATTCAGGTACTGATGATGGGGTTTGGTCTGCTGCCCAACTCGGGCGGGACGCTGTCGCAGGACCTGGCTCTGGCGGCGTCCATGCTGGGCTGGACGGTGCCGACGGCCCTGGTCGTGGCCGCCATCTGGTTCGTCATCGCCTATTTCGGCAATCAGGCGATGATCGACGCCATGACGGGGGCGCGCAAGGTCGAGCGCCGGGTCGAGCCGGACCTCTACAACCTGCTGGAAAACCTCGCGATTTCGCGCGGCCTGCGCACCCCGACGCTGCGGATCATCGAGAGCCCGTCGCTGAACGCCTATGCGTCCGGCCTGCATGAGGGCAACTATAGCGTCACCGTCACGCGCGGGCTGATGCAGACCCTGAGCCGCGATGAGATGGAGTGCGTGTTGGCGCACGAGCTGACCCACGTCATCAACAAGGACGTGCGGACCATGGTGATCGCCTCGATCTTTGCGGGCATCATCAGCGTGGTCGCCGAACTGGTGTTCCGCAGCCTCTTCTATGTGCGCGGGGGGCGCGGCGGGAACAACAAGAACGCCATGCCGCTGATCCTGATCGGTCTGGCCATCGGGGTGATCGGCTTTGGTCTGGCGGCGGTCATTCGCATGACCCTGTCGCGGACGCGGGAATACGTGGCCGACGCCGGGGCGGTGGAACTGACCAAGAACCCGGACGCCATGATCTCGGCCCTGAGGAAGGTGTCGGGTCAGTCGAAGATCGAGGCGCCCGACGAACTGCGCGGCATGTTCCTGGACAATACGGCGGACAAGGCGGGTTTCTCCGGCCTGTTCGCCACCCACCCGCCGATCGAGAAGCGGATCGCGGCCCTGGTGAAGTTCGCGGGCGGTCGCGATGAAGGGCCGTGGGGACCGACGCCGTCGGCGCCGCGTTCGAGCACGGCGGTTCCGACGACCTAATTCCTTCTCCCGCAAGGGGAGAAGGAAGTCAGAGGCGTTCCCAGCCCAGCGGTCGCAACGCCTCCATCGGCCTGAACTTGGCCTTGTAGTCCATCTTGGGCGAGCCCTGGACCCAGTAGCCCAGATAGACATAGGGCAGACCGACCAGCGCCGCCTGACGCAGGTGATCCATGATGGCGAACTGGCCCAGGCTGCGGCGCTCCAGATCGGGGTCGAAGAAGCTGTAGACCATGGACAGGCCGTCATGCAGCAGGTCGGTCAGGCAGACACCGACCAGATCGCCGGGGCCGTCGTCGCTCGCGGGCAGGCGGTATTCGATCAGGTGGGTGCGGACGGCCGTATCCTCGACCATCGACACATAGTCGGACCAGCCCATGTCGCTCATGCCGCCGCCGGGGTGGCGGGCAGTCAGATAGCGGCGCAGCAGGTCGAACTGCTCCATCGTCGCCTCGGCCTCGACCAGATCGCGCGACAGGTCGGCGTTGCGGTTCAGGATCTTGCGCTGCGAGCGTGAGAAGGCGAACTCGGCCACCGGGATGCGGACGGAGACGCAGGCGGCGCAGGCCTCGCAGGCCGGGCGATAGGCGATGTTCTGGCTGCGGCGGAAACCGGCCTGGGTCAGGGCGTCGTTGACGTCGGCGCCGTCGCTGAAGGGCAGGTTGGCGAAGACCTTGCGCTCGAACTGGCCCGGCAGATAGGGGCAGGGCGCGTTGGCGGTCATGAAGAACCGCAGCTGCCGGGTCGGGAAATGCTGGGTCACGGCCTTACGTCCGTTTCCAATCGCTTCGGCAGGGATGCGCGCGGGTCGTCATGTCCCGATTTGGCGCGCAACCGTGGGATTTCGCAAGCGCCGTGAGTGCGGCGCTGACGGTCACAGGCTGGTGTCCGTGGGCAGGACCGGCGCCTCGCGCAGCAGGACGATGGCGATGCGGCGGTTGCCGGCCAGCGAAGGATCGTCGGGATAGAGGGGGTCGGAGCCTGCCTTGCCCGCGACCGAATAGACCCGGTCGGCGTTGACCCCCGCGCTCTGCAACGTCAGGCGCGAAGCATTGGCGCGCTCGGCGGACAGGGCCCAGTCGCCGGCGCCGCTGGCGCGGCTGGAACCGGCCACGGCGCTGGTGTGGCCGGTGATGGAGATGCGGTTGGGCAACTGGTTGATGACCTTGGCGATGGCTCGCAGCAGCATCTGGGCGCGCGGGTTGGGGCGCGAGGAGCCGTTCTCGAACATCGAGCGGCCTTCCTGATCGACCAACTGGATGCGCAGGCCCTCTGGCGTCTGATCGATGATCAGCTGTTTCGACAGCTCGGCCAGTTCGGGCATGGCCTGCATGGCCTGGCGCAGGCTTTCGGCGGCGCTGGCGAAGTCGGCGGCCTCGCGGCGGGCGATCTCGGCGCGCAGGGCGGATTCGCTGGCGCCGGCCAGGTTGGTGCTCTGGCCGGCTTCTTCCGGCGATTGCGGGGCTTCGGGCGCCAGTTGTTCGATCATGGCCATGGAGCCGGAGCTCTTGGCCCCGTCGTCGCCCAGGGCTGTGCCGCCCAGGATGCCGCCGGAACCGGAGGTCGAGGCCGAGACGTTGGCCGGGGCGAAGTATTCGGCGATGCCGCGCTTCTGCTCCGGATCAGTCGTATTGATCAGCCACATCAGCAGGAAGAAGGCCATCATGGCCGTCACGAAGTCGGCGTAGGCGACCTTCCATGCGCCGCCGTGGTGGCCGCCGGCGGTCACCTTCTTCACCTTCTTGATGAGGATCGGACGATCGCTCGCGGACATGGGCAGGCCAATCTTAACGTCGTTTGTTAGCCCTGAATCCCACGCCGCCCGTTAAGAAGCGGTTGCGGTGCGGTCGTTTCCCGGTGCGGCCTTGCCCGGTGACGGTCCACGGCTTAGGTCAGGCGCGTGACTGGGTCTTCATCTCCTTCCGAATTCGACGCCAAGGCCTATCGCAAGGCGCTGGGCGGTTTCGCCACCGGCGTCTGCGTGGTGACGGCTCATACGGCCGAGGGGCCGCTGGGCATTACGGTCAACAGCTTCACCTCGGTGTCGCTGGACCCGCCGCTGGTGCTGTGGTGCCTGGACGTGAAGTCGGATCGCCACGACGCCTTCGCCGGGGCCGAGCGCTTCGCCGTGCACATGCTGCCGGTCGAGGATCAGGCCATGTCGGACCGCTTCGCTTGGGGCGTCTGCACCCTGTCGGACGACGAGTTCGAGGTCGGCGACCCGGCGCCGCCGCGCCTGCGCAACGCCGTGACGCGGCTGGACTGCACGACCCACGACCGCATTGTCATGGGAGATCACCTGGTCATCGTCGGTCGGGTCGCCGCCTTCGAGGCCTGGCCCGGCGACGCTCTGACCTATTTCCGCGGCAAGTATGGACAGGCGGTCGACCCGACGGCCTAGGGCGCCTGGCTACGGGCAAGCTCCGCGAGCAGGAAGGCGCGAGTGATGCGCTGATTGCCGGCGTCGCAATTGAAGTTCGCGATGTCGCACGGCGTATGGCCAGACAGGCTCAGGTCGCTTTGCTCCGCCAACCAGGCGACGAAGGCCTCTTCGGAGCGGAACTCAATCAGGGTGTCGGCGTCGGGCAGGCCATCCTGTGATCGCGCCAGGAAGAAGGCGCCGCTCGCATGGTCGTGGAACAGGCCGTGGCCGGTGTAATCGCGATGCGCGCGCACGATGGCGTTCAGGTCGCCAAACCAGCGGCCGCGCTTGAGGACCTCGACCGTTCGCCGGGCCAGAGTTTCACCGAAGGCGGTGTCGTCAAGATCGGCAGCCGCCGTCACCAACGGATTCAGGCCCCCAGCAAACGCGCGGCCTTGGGGGCGAAATAGCTGAGGACGCCGGAGGCGCCGGCGCGCTTGAAGGCGTGCAGGGTTTCCAGGATGGCGCGGTCTTCCTCCAGCCAGCCGTTGGCGATGGAGGCCTGCATCATCGCGTACTCGCCCGACACCTGATAGGCGAAGGTCGGGATCTTGAAGGTGTCCGAGACCAGGCGGACGATGTCGAGATAGGGCAGGCCCGGCTTGACGATCAGGGCGTCGGCGCCTTCGGAAATGTCCATCGCCACCTCGCGTAGCGCCTCGTCGGCGTTGGCGTAGTCCATCTGATAGGTCTTCTTGTCGCCGGTCAGGGATTTCGACGAACCCACCGCGTCGCGATAGGGGCCGTAGAAGGCCGAGGCGTATTTGGCGGCGTAGCTGATGATCAGCGTGTCCGACAGGCCGTTGGCCTCCAGCGCTTCGCGGATGGCCTGGATGCGGCCGTCCATCATGTCAGAGGGCGCCACGGCGTCGGCGCCGGCGTGGGCGTGGATGAAGGCCTGTTCGGCCAGGCGTTCCAGCGTGGCGTCGTTGACGATGCGGCCGTTTTCCAGAACTCCGTCGTGGCCGTGGTCGGTGTAGCAGTCGAGCGCCACGTCGGTCATGACGCCGATCTCGGGCGCGGCGTCCTTGATGGCCTTGATGCAGTCGGGGATCAGGCCGTCCGGGTCGCTGGCGGCTGTGCCGACATTGTCCTTCAGGCTGTCGTTCACGTTCGGAAAGAGGGCGATCATGGGGATGCCCAAGTCGCGGGCCTCGACGGCGGCCTTGGCGGCCTCCTTGGGCGACAGGCGGAAGACGCCGGGCATGGAGGCGACGGCTTGCCGGTCCTCGGACCCGTCGTGGACGATGATCGGCCAGATCAGGTCGGCGGGCGTCAGGGTCGTCTCGGCGACCAGACGGCGCACCCAAGGCTGCGAACGCAGACGACGCGGGCGGGCGTAGGGGAAGGCGGCGGGCTGGAAGGGCAGGGTCATGATGTGCGGCTTAAAACAAAGCGGGGGGAGAGGCAAAAGGCGAACTGTCCACCCCTCCGCTCATCCCGGCGGACGCCGGGATCCAGCAAGAGCAACACGCTCGTCGCCAATGCTGAAGCGCACAAGTGCGCAAACCCAAACGCTGAGCGTACAGCCAAAGCACTGGATCCCGGCGTCCGCCGGGATGAGCGGAATGTGGGGCTGCAACACCAGCAAGGTGACGCGCGCTCCACCACCCGCTAGAAGCGCCGCGAACGCCCCGTCAGAGGGCAAGAGTCGGGAGTAAAAGATCATGGACTTCGCCCTCAACGACGACCAGCGCGCCATTCAGGACGCGGCGCGGGCCTTCGCCGACGCCGAACTGGCGCCGCATTCGGCCCAGTGGGACGAGGACAAGCACTTCCCCGTCGATGTGATGAAGTCGGCGGCCGAGATGGGCTTCTGCGGCATCTATACCGGCGAGGAGCACGGCGGCATGGCCCTGGGCCGCGTCGAGGCGGCGGTGATCTTCGAGGAGCTGTCGCGCGGGGACGTGGCGACGGCGGCCTTCATCTCGATCCACAACATGGCGACGTGGATGATCGACAAGTTCGGGTCGGACGACCTGCGCTCGCGCTTCGTGCCGTCGCTGGTGACCATGGACAAGATGGCCAGCTACTGCCTGACCGAGCCGGGCTCGGGGTCGGACGCGGCGGCGCTGCGGACCACGGCGGTGCGCGACGGCGACCACTATGTCCTGAACGGCTCCAAGGCCTTTATCTCGGGCGCGGGCGTGTCGGACGTCTATGTCGTCATGGTGCGAACGGGGGCCGAGGGCGCGAAGGGCGTCTCGACCATCGTGGTTGAAAAGGACACGCCGGGTCTGTCGTTCGGCGCCAACGAAAAGAAGATGGGCTGGAACGCCCAGCCGACCGCCGTGGTCAGCTTCGACGACTGCCGTGTGCCGGTCGGCAATCTGGTGGGACAGGAAGGCGACGGCTTCAAATACGCCATGGCCGGTCTGGACGGCGGGCGTCTGAACATCGCCGCCTGCTCGCTGGGCGGGGCGCGACTGGCGCTGGAGACGGCGCAGGAGTACGTGACCACGCGCAAGCAGTTCGGTCAGTCGATCGGCCAGTTTCAGGCTTTGCAGTTCCGTCTGGCCGACATGGCGACGGACCTCGAGGCGGCGCGGCTGATGGTGCTGCGCGGGGCCTGGGCCATCGACAACAACCACCCGGAAAAGACCAAGTGGTGCGCCATGGCCAAGCGTCTGGCCACCGACGCCTGCTTCCAGATCGCCGACGAGGCGCTGCAGCTTCACGGCGGCTACGGCTACCTGAAGGACTATCCGCTGGAGCGGATCGTGCGCGACCTGCGGGTCCACCGCATCCTGGAAGGCACCAACGAAATCATGCGGGTGATCATCGCGCGGGAGCTGGCGCGATGAGCGAAGCTGAAATCATCACCCGCGTCGAAGGCGGCGTCGGGCGCATCACCCTGAACCGGCCCAAGGCGATCCATGCGCTGAACCGGGCCATGTGCGAGGCGATGATCGAGGCGCTGCTGGCCTGGCGCGACGACGCCGCCGTGACGTCGGTGCTGATCGACCATGCGGGCGAGCGCGGCTTTTGCGCCGGGGGCGACATCCGCATGATCGCCGAGAGCGGGGCGGGGGATGCGTCGGAGGCCAAGGCCTTCTTCAAGACCGAGTATCAGCTGAACCATCTGATGTTCGAATACCCGAAACCCATCACGGCCATCGTCGACGGCATCGTCATGGGCGGCGGCGTGGGGATCAGCGAACCGGCCGATGTTCGCATCGCCACCGAGCGCACCACCTACGCCATGCCGGAGACGGGCATCGGCCTGTTCCCCGACGTGGGCGGCGGCTGGTTCCTGCCGCGCCTGCCAGGGCAGACGGGCGTCTGGCTGGCGCTGACGGGCGCGCGGCTGAAGGCGGCGGACACGGTGGCCTTGGGCATCCATACGCATTTCGTGTCGAGCGAGGGCGTCGAGGCGCTGAAGGCCGAACTGCTGGCGACGCCCGCTGATCCCAAGGCTGTGGCCGACCGTCTGGCGGGCGACGCGGGTCCGGCGCCGCTGGACATGCACCGTGAGGCCATCGACCGGCTGTTCGCCTTTGATACCGTCGATGAGATCTTCGATGCGCTGGAGGCCGACGGTTCGGACTGGGCGCTGAAGCAACTGGAGACGCTGAAGACCAAGTCGCCGCAGTCGCTGAAGGTCAGCCTGCGCCAGATCCGCACCGGGGCGACACTGGCGTCCTTCGCCGACAACATGGCGATGGAATATGCGCTGGGCGGTCGGGTGGTGCAGACCCACGACTTCCAGGAAGGCGTGCGCGCCGTCATCGTCGACAAGGACAATGCGCCGAAGTGGTCGCCCGCCGGCCTGTCGGGCGTCAGCGACGAGGCGCTGGACGCCCTGTTCGCGCCCCTGCCCGCCGAGGAGGCCTGGTCGCCGCTCTGAAATTGTCGCTGCGGCGCAACATTTGTTGTTCCGAGACGCCTGGAGGGCTATCTAGGCGGCATGAGTAAGCGCTGGACCCCTGAATCCTGGAGAAACAAGCCCGTCGTGCATATGCCGACGGACTATCCTGACATGGCCGAACTGGCCCGTGTCGAAGACGAGCTGCGGGCCATGCCGCCCTTGGTGTTTGCCGGCGAAGCCCGCAAGCTGACCCAGCATCTCGCACAGGTGGAGGCGGGCGACGCCTTCCTGCTTCAGGGCGGCGACTGCGCCGAGAGCTTTAAGGAGTTCTCGACCGACAACATTCGCGACACCTTCCGCCTGATCCTGCAGATGGCGGTGGTCCTGACCTTCGCCGGCCGCAAGCCGGTGGTGAAGGTCGGCCGCATCGCCGGTCAGTTCGCCAAGCCGCGCTCGTCGCCGCTGGAGGAGATCGGCGGGGTCGAGCTGCCGTCCTATCGCGGCGACATCATCAACGGCATGGGCTTCACGCCCGAAGAGCGCGTGCCCGATCCGCAGCGCCTGCTGAAGGCCTACAACCAGTCGGCCTCGACGCTGAACCTGCTGCGCGCCTTCGCCGGCGGCGGCTATGCCGACCTCTATAACATCCACCGCTGGACCCTGGGCTTCGCCGACAACGGCGCGGGCGCGGCCTATCGCGAACTGGCCGACAAGATCACCGAGGCCCTGGCCTTCATGGAGGCGGTCGGCGTCACGCCCGAGACCCATCCTGATCTGTCGCGCGTCGAGGTCTTCACCAGCCACGAAGCCCTGCTGCTGAACGTTGAAAGCGCCCTGACGCGCCTGGAAGGTTCGTCGGGCGAATGGTTCGACACCTCGGCCCACATGCTGTGGATCGGCGAGCGCACGCGTCAGCTGGACGGGGCGCACATCGAGTTCATGCGCGGCATCTCGAACCCGATCGGCGTCAAGTGCGGGCCGACCATGACGGCGGAGGACATCCTGCCGCTGATCGACGCCCTGAACCCGAACAATATTCCTGGACGCCTGACCCTGATCGGCCGCTTTGGTCACGACAAGGTCGGTGATCGCCTGCCGGCCCTGATGCGGGCGGTGAAGGCCGAGGGCAGGCGCGTCATCTGGTCGATCGACCCGATGCACGGCAATACCCTGAAGGCCGCCAACGGCTACAAGACCCGGCCGTTCGACCGCGTCATGGGCGAGGTGCGGACCTTCATCGATGTGGCCGAGGCCGAGGGCGTCCACCCCGGCGGCGTCCACCTGGAGATGACCGGTCAGAACGTCACCGAATGCCTGGGCGGCGCCCAGGCGGTGACCGAGGACGACCTGTCGAGCCGTTACCACACGCATTGCGATCCGCGCCTGAACGCGGATCAGGCGCTGGAGCTGGCCTTCCTCGTGGCTGAACGCCTCAAGGTCGGTCGTCAGGCGCGTTCCGAGGCCGCGTGACCGCGCGGACCGAAGATGACGGACCGGGCCGCGTCGCCTATCAGGGCGCGCCCGGCGCCTTCAGCCATGAAGCCTGCCTGGACCTGCGCCCGTGGGACGAGGCGGTCGGCTTTGAGACCTTCGCCGGGGCCATCGAGGCCCTGCTGTCGGGCGACTGCCAGTCGGCGCTGATCCCGGTCGAGAACTCGACCATCGGCGTGGTCGAGCCCGCCGCCAGTCTGGTGCGCGAAGCCGGTCTGGTCGTGGTCAGCGAGGCCTGGCGGCCGATCCGGTTGGCCCTGCTGGGTCTTCCCGAGGCGCGGTTGTCGGACATCAGGACGGCCGAAAGCCATCCGGTAGCCCTGCAACAGTGCTCCAAGGCCCTGGGCGAGATGAGGATCGCCTCGGTCGAGGTCTTCGACACCGGCGGCGCCGCCGCTGCGGTGGCTGAAGCGGGCGACGTGACCCGCGCCGCCGTGGCGCCCGCCCGCGCGGCCGAGGTCTATGGACTGTCCGTTCTGCGCAACGATCTGCAGGATTTCAGCGACAACCGGACGCGATTTGTCCTGCTCAGCGCCCCTGAAGGTTGACGGCGCATAAAGTTTGCGTCTTTAAGGTCTGATCGGATCGACCCTGATCCTGAAACCGGACCGGATTCATGTCCTCGCTGCGCGCACAAATGACCCTTGAAACCACCACGCGCGCGGTGGCCGGCTTTTATTTTGGCTACGGCTATTACGGCTTTCGATACGCCGGCTGAGGCGTCGGGCTTCTAACCAACCCTGACAGTCTCGCTGGCGACCGCTTCTCCCAAGCGGCCTCTGCACGCGTCCCTGCCTGATGTCTCGGCGGACGCGATCTCCCCATCGAAATCCCATGCCGAAAGCCCAATCCCATGCCGCAATCCAATATCCAGCAAGTCTGGCCCGCTGACCAAGCCGAACTGAGCCCCGAGCAGAAGGCGCTGGCCGCCCTGCGCGCCGAAATCGACAGCCTGGACGATCAGATTCTCGAACTGTTCGAACGCCGTCTGGCCGTCGCCGCCCAGGTCGGCAAGGCCAAGGACGCCCCGACCGGCCCCCACACCAAGCTGCGTCCTGACCGCGAGCAGGCCGTTCAGGCCCGCGTCCTGAAACAGTGCGAACCCGAAAACCGCGAGGCGGTCGAGCACCTGTGGCGCGAGATCGTCGGCTGGGGCCTGGCGCGACAGGGCCGCCTGCAGGTCCATGTCTGGGCCCCGATTGATCCGGCCAAGGCCGTGGACGGCGCGCGCCTGCGCTTCGGCGCCGCCGCTGACATCAAGCTTGTGCGCGACCCGCAGGCCGCCCTGGCCCATGCGGCCGAGGGGCATGGCGTGGCGGTCCTGTCGATCAACACCGACGACGCCTGGTGGATGGGTCTGCGCCGCGAATGGTCGATGCTGAGCGTCTTCGACGGCTACGGCGGCGAGACGCCGACCTCGCTGGCCGTGGGCAAGATCGATCCGCCGGCCCTGCCGACGGGCCGCCGCGTGGTGGTGACGGTCGGCGGCGACGCTGGCGACGGCTCGGGCGCGCGCCGTTGGGGCCTGAACACCAATCACGGCTGGACCCTGGCCCTGACCGACGCCGACGTGGCGCCGGGCGACGTGGAAGGCTGCGTCGGCGCCATCGGCTGAAGGCGAGGGCTTAACGGGCGTTAAGCCTGTTCCTCAACCCTGTCTCAAAAGACTGGGTTCAGCATGAGGGCATGAACGTTTCCGTCATCCTGCGGCTCGGATCGGTCGGCGCCTTAGCGGCGCTGCTGGCCGGCTGCGGCATGGCGGAGGCTGACCCGCACCGGTTCGAGGATGTGGCGGACCGGATCGCGGCCATTCCCTTGTCGGCCAAGCCTGAGCCCGCGCGTGAACCGGCCGCGCCGCGCAACGCCGAGGAGGCGGGCCTGCGTCCGCTGAAGGTCGAGCTTCTGACGCCGCATCAACTCTGGGACGCCCGCGACGGGCTGACCGCCACGGCGGCGGCCGTCCTGCCGGCTGTGCCGGCGGTCTTCCATGATCCCGAGGCTCCGCCCGAGGTGCAGGCTGCGGCGTCCGTGCAGCCCGAGGCTCAGCCCTTGCGCCGGGTGGCCGTCTCGGAGCCGTCTTCCGCTGTGCTGATCCAGCTGGGCGCCTACGCCAGTCAGGCTTCGGCCCAGGCGGCGTGGGATCGGTTGAGGCAGGGCGGTCTGAACCCGGTGTTCGAGCCGGTCGAGGTCAATGGTCGGCGTCTGGTGCGGCTGAAGGTTCGCGCCGGATCGGCTCAGGCCAAGGCGCTGTGCCGGCGTGCGGCGGCGTCCGATCCGTGGTGCGTGCGGGCCGCAGAGGCGGGGTCGTCCACAGGCGCGGCTTAAGGTTTCGTTGACGACTGACGCCCTTGGCCCGATCTAGGGCGTCTGGGACGGACCGCGACCGCTTGAGTCGCGCCCGTCGAAACATCGGGGTCCAACATGGCGCAGCCTCAGGTCATCGTCATCGGCAATGAAAAGGGCGGGGCGGGCAAGTCCACCCTGGCCATTCACATCGTCACCGGCCTGCTGCACGCAGGCAAGAAGGTCGCCATCATCGACCTGGACCTGCGCCAGCGGTCGATGGAGCGCTTCTTCTCGAACCGCGCCGCCTGGACGGCGGCCAATGGGCATGATCTGCCGCTGCCGTTCGTGCCCGACATGGGCGACGGCAAGGCCCTGGCCAAGGCGGACGAGGCCGAGCAACTGGCGCGCTTCGACGCCGCCTATGCCGAGGCGCAGGCCGTGGCCGACATCATCCTGATCGACACCCCCGGCGGCGACACGGCCCTGTCGCGCGCCGCCCATGGCCGTGCCGATCAGATCGTCACGCCGATGAACGACAGCTTCGTCGACTTCGACCTGCTGGGCGAGGTCGATCCGGTGACGTTGGAGCTGAAGAAGCCCTCCATCTATTCCGAGAGCGTCTGGGAGGCGCGCAAGCATCGCGCCATCACCGAGGGGCGTCAGGTGACGATCGACTGGATCGTGGTCACCAACCGCCTGGCCGTGGCAGAGGCGCGCAACCGTCGCCGTCTGGAAGAGCGGATGAAGAAGCTGGCCAAGCGCGTCGGCTTCCGCGTCGGGCCGGGCCTGCGTGACCGGGTCATCTATCGCGAGTTGTTCCCGTTCGGCCTGACGGTCGCCGATCTGTCGAACGACATCCGCCCGGTGTCGGTGTCGCTGGCCCACGTGGCCGCGCGTCAGGAAATGCGCAATCTGATGCAGGCCATGGGCCTGGACGACGCGGCGGGCGGTTCTCTGGCTCCGCTGGACGCGGCGGCGGCCTGATCGTCGCATGGGCCTGATCTGGCTGGGGCTGGCCGCTGTGGCGGTCTGGGCGCTGGCCCGCCTGGGGCGTCAGACCGAGCGCGCGCGGCGCGGCCACTGGCGAATTTCCGCGACCATCCTCAGCACGGCCTTGTTCGCGGGGGCGGTCCTAGCCGTATCACGCGGGGTCTGGCTGGCGGCGATCGGGATGGCGGGGGCCGGGCTGTGGCTGGCGGTTCAGTCACGCAACCGACCGGCGGCGCCGCGCGCGCCCGCCGCTGAACGTCTGACCGAAGCCGAGGCGCGGGCCATTCTGGGCGTGTCCGCCGATGCGACGCCTGAGGTCGTGCAGGCCGCTTGGCGCCGCCTGATGGCGCGCGCACATCCTGATCAGGGCGGGACGGAGGGGCTGGCCGCGCGCGTCAACGCCGCGCGGGATCGGCTGTTGAAGTCTTAGGCGATCTCCACCCGCTCATCCCCGCGGAGGCGGGGACCCAGTAAGAGCCTCACGCGCTGCGCTTGGACAAGCGCCCTCTGATTTTCGCGAAACGCTTGCAGCCAAAGCACTGGGTCCCCGCCTCCGCGGGGATGAGCGGATTTGTGAACGAGTTAAACGTCCAGATCGGCCACGGCGAAGCGGGCGTTGTCCTGGATGAACTGGTAGCGGGCCTCGGCCTTGCGGCCCATCAGGCGTTCGACCAGATCCTCGATCTCTTCCTCGCTGTCGGGCAGGGAGACGCGCGCCAGGGTCCGCTTCTTCGGGTCCATGGTGGTCTCCTTCAGCTGGGAGGCCATCATCTCGCCCAGGCCCTTGAAGCGCCCGATCTCGACCTTCTTGCCCTTGAAGACGGTGGCCATCAGCTCGTCGCGGTGGGCGTCGTCGCGGGCGTATTCCGAGAGGGGACCGGCGCTGATGCGATAGAGCGGCGGCAGGGCCATGAAGAGGCGGCCCTGGCGGATGGTTTCGGGCATGGAGCGGTAGAAGAAGGTGATCAGCAGGGCCGCGATGTGGGCGCCGTCCACGTCAGCGTCGGTCATGATGACGATGCGCTCGTAGCGCAGGTCTTCGATGTTGAAGCGGCTGCCGGGCTGGACGCCCAGGGCCAGGGCCAGGTCGGACAGTTCGACGTTGGCGCGCAGCTTGTCCGCCGTGGCCGAGGCGACGTTCAGGATCTTGCCGCGCAGGGGCAGGATGGCCTGGGTGGTGCGGTCGCGGGCCTGTTTGGCCGAGCCGCCGGCCGAGTCGCCCTCGACGATGAACAGTTCTGTGCCCTCGGCGGCCTGGCGTGAGCAGTCCGACAGCTTGCCGGGGAGGCGTAGCTTGCGGGTGGCGGCGGCGCGCTGGACTTCCTTGTCCTTGCGGCGGCGCAGGCGGTCCTCGGCGCGGTCGATGACGAAGCCGAGCAGGGCGTTGGCCTGCTTGGGGCTTTCAGTCAGCCAGTGGTCGAAGGGGTCGCGCAGCAGTTGCTCGGCCAGCTTCTGGCCCTCGGGCGAGGACAGGCGGTCCTTGGTCTGGCCCTGGAATTCCGGGTTGCGGATGAAGATGGAGATCAGGGCGCCGGCGTTGGCGATGACGTCCTCGGCCGTGATCTGGGCCGCGCGCTTCTCGTTGGTCAGTTCGCCGTAGGATTTCAGCCCCTTGACCAAGGCGGCGCGGAAGCCGGCCTCGTGCGTGCCGCCGTCAGGGGTCGAGACGGTGTTGCAGTAGGAGGCGATGAAGCTGTCGGCGTCGCCGAAACCGATGGGCGACCAGGTGACAGCCCATTCCAGGGCGCCCGCCTCGCCCTTGCGCTCGGCGCGGCCGGCGAAGACGGGGGTGACGGTTTCCAGTTCGCCCACGCGCTCGGCCAGGGCGTCGGCCAGGCCGCCGGGGAAGTGCAGGGTCGCCTCAGCCGGCGTCGCGTCTGTGATGCGTTCCGGGGCGCAGGTCCATTTGATCTCGACGCCACGGAACAGATAGGCCTTGGCGCGGGCCATGCGGTAGAGGCGCGCGGGCTTGAAGGCCGCGCCGACGCCGAAGATCTGCTCGTCCGGGTGGAAGCGGATCAGGGTGCCCTTCTTCTTCGAGGGACCGACCTGCTGGATGGGGCCCTGAACGTGGCCGCGGCTGAAGGACTGACGCCATTCGAAGCCGTCGCGCCAGACCGTGACGTTCAGATGGTCCGACAGGGCGTTGACCACCGAGACGCCGACGCCGTGCAGACCGCCCGAGGTCTCATAGGCCTTGCCCGAGAACTTGCCGCCCGAGTGCAGCACGGTCATGACCACTTCCAGCGCCGACTTGCCGGGGTGCTTGGGGTGGGGGTCGACCGGGATGCCGCGGCCGTCGTCGCGGACCGACAGGAAGCCGTCGGCGTCCAGATCGACGGTGATCAGCTTGGCGTGCTTGGCGACGGCCTCGTCCATCGCATTGTCGAGGACTTCGGCGAAGAGGTGATGCAGGGCGCGCTCGTCGGTGCCGCCGATATACATGCCGGGGCGTTTGCGGACGGGCTCCAGCCCCTCCAGCACCTCGATCGAGGAGGCGGAATAGCCGGTGGCGGCGGCAGTCGCCGTGCTGGCGTGCGTCGCCAGTTCGACCTTGGGCTCATGCGCCACGGGCACGGGCGCAGCGGGGATCGGCGCGACGACGGGCTGAGGCGAGGCAGGGGCCTTCGTCTCCGCCTCCGGGCGGGTGGGTTCAGCGTCGTCGAGGGTAGAGAACAGGTCGGCCATCGGTTCAGTCTGAGGCGATTCGGGGACCGGTCTGGTAGGCCGCGCGAAGGTTGGGTGCAAGCGTGGCGCGTTCAGGCAGGGGCTCCGGGTAAACCGCCCGCGCCAGGATGGCCAGACACAGGGCCCAGGGCATGTTCTGGGCGCTGACCAGCACGCTCTCGGACAGGGTCAGAAGGATATAGACGCTGAGGTAGGCGATGCCCCAGAAACCTTCGCGCCGACCCGCTGACGGCAGGCGGATCAGGGTCGTCAGATAGGACGAGGCCATGATGGTCCCGACCAGGATGGCGCCGGGCCAGCCCAACTGGATCAGCAGGTCGATCCAGCCGTTGTGGGCCGAGGGCACGGACCAGCCGGTCTGATGCCTGATCCAGGCGGCGGGTTCGGAATCCGGTCCCCAGAAGGCGTTGTAGCCATAGCCGGTCCAGGGGCGTTCATCGATCATGCGGAACAGGGCGGTCCAGATCTCGGTGCGTCCGGTCAGGGTGGGGTCCTTGCCCAGGGCCTTCAGGATTTCGGCGGACTCGAACGTCCACAGCCACCAGCCGACGGCGCCGCTGATCACACCCATCCAGACGGCGACGACGATCAGGGCGGGCGGCGAGCGCTTCAGGCTCCACAGGACGCCGATGACGCCGATGCCGATCAGGGCGCACAGCAGCGAGGTCTTGGAGCGCGTCGCCAGCACCAGCACGAGGCATAAAACAAGAGCGGCGATCGGCGTGAGCCGGAGACGGTCCTCGGCGGCCAGCCAGGCGGCGGCGGCGGTCGCGCCGGCGACCATGGCGATGCCCATCTGGTTCTTTTCGTACCAGACGCCGCGCCACATCCCGTCGTTGACGCCATGGTGCACCCCGATCGACGGCACGGCGAAGACCATGAAGAGGCTGAGCACGCCCAGCACCAGCGCACAGCAGGCGATCAGCCGAGGCAGATTCATCCCGTGGAACCGGGCGCCCAGATAGAGGGCGAAGGAGCCGTTGATGGTCATGGCGATGACGCGCCGCTTGGTCGTGGCGGGGTCGATCGACCAGTATTGAGAGGCGAAGGCCAGGGCGACCACGGCTCCGAGCGCCAGCCAGGCCGGCCAGGCTTTGACCACCACGTTGAAGCGCAGAAGCAGCAGGCCTGCGGTCGTGGCGTAAACCGGCAGCCAGAACAGGCGAAGGATGGGCGTCTCGGCCTGATCGGGGGCCAGGACGGGGCCGATCAAGGCTCCCGTCAGCATGGCGAGGATGAACCCCGCCGCCGCCTGTTCCCACAGGGGCGGGTCAGCCTGGTCCGAGCCAGGCAGGAACGCGCCGGGGTCTGGACGAACGGCGCGCACGGCGGCACGGTCGCTGAACGGGATGAGGGAAGGGTGAGCCATGACCAGTCTGATGCGCGTTCGAACACCGGGAGAACACGCCAGGGTCGGCTTTGTCGAACTGTTTTTCGACCTGGTCTTCGTCTTCGCCATCACCCAGGTCAGCCATCTGCTGTTGGCGCACCTGACGCCCCTGGGGGCGCTTGAGGCGGCCATCCTGCTGGCGGCGGTGTGGTGGGTGTGGATCGACACCAGTTGGATCACCAACTGGCTGGACCCCGAGCGGGGGCCTGTGCGGCTGATGCTGTTCGCCCTGATGGCGGCGGGGTTGATCATGTCGACCTCGTTGCCCGAGGCGTTCGGAGACAAGGGACTGGTCTTCGCCTGCGCCTTCGTGGCCATTCAGGTCGGGCGGGGCCTGTTCACCCTGCGGGCAGTGTGGGGCGCGCCCGCACAGAGGGCCAACTTCCAGCGGATTGTCGTCTGGGCCTTGCTGGGCGCCGTGTTCTGGATCAGCGGGGGTCTGGCCGAGGGGCAGACGCGGCTGGCGCTGTGGCTAATCGCCCTGGGACTGGAGTTCACCGGGCCGGCCATGGCCTTCTTCGTGCCGGGCCTGGGACGGTCCAGCACGACGGACTGGGATGTCGAGGGGGCGCACCTGGCCGAGCGGGTCGGCCTGTTCGTCATCATCTGTCTGGGCGAGTCGATCATCATCACCGGGGCGACCTTCGCCGAACTGGCGTGGACGCCGACGGTCGTGGCGGTCTTCGTGTCGGCCCTGATCACCACCATCACCATGTGGTGGCTGTTTTTCAGCGAGGCCCATGAGGCGGGGTCGGAAACCATCAGCCACGCCGCGGACCCCGGCGCCATCGCCCGTCGCACCTATACCTATTGCCCGATCATCGTGGTGGCTGGGATCGTGGTGACAGCGGTGGGCGATGAACTGGCCCTGGCCCATCCGCTGGGCGCGGCGGGCGTGGCCAATGCGGCGGTCCTGATCGGCGGACCGATGCTGTTTTTGCTGGGGACGGCCCTGTCGATCTACAGCATCTGGGGCAAGGTGGCCTGGCCGCGCGTGGTCGGGGTGGCGGCCCTGGGCGCGGCCTTGCTGTTCGGACAGGGGCTGTCGCCGCTGGCCCTGACCATGACCTCGACGGTCATACTGGTGCTGACGGCGATCTGGGAGTCCGTCGCGGGTAGGGGAAGGAAGGCCTAGGAGGCCTTCTCGACGAAGGTGTCGATGACCTTCTTCTCGCCCGCCTTGTCGAAGGCGACGACCAGCTTATTGCCCTCGACGGCGCGCACGGCGCCATAGCCGAACTTCTGATGGAAGACGCGGTCGCCGCGCGACCACTCGCTGCTGGATTTCGACGGCGCCACCGGGCGGCTCTGGCCCTCGATGACAGCCTTGCGGGCGGGCGTCGAACTCGAAGCTGAGCGCGAAGACGGGCTGGAGGTGAAGCTCTGGGCGCGTTTCCAGCCGGGGCTGGAATAGCCGGCGCCGAAGGAGGGGTTGTCATCCCAGCGGCTCTTGGGCTGCTGCATGCCGGGCGCGCCGCCGCCGTTGTAGTAGCCGGTGTCCGACTGCGGATCGACGTGGGCGAGGGGCAGTTCGTCGACGAAGCGGCTGGGCAGTTGCGAGGTCCAGCGGCCATAGACCAGACGGTTGGCGGCGAAGCTGATGCGGGCGTCCTGCTTGGCGCGGGTAACGCCGACATAGGCCAGGCGGCGTTCTTCCTCGAGGCCCTTAACGCCCTTCTCGTCGATGCTTCGTTGGCTGGGGAAGACGCCTTCCTCCCAGCCGGGCAGGAAGACCAGGGGAAACTCCAGCCCCTTGGCGCCGTGCAGGGTCATGATCTGCACCGCGCCGCTCTCGGACTCAGGCGCGGCCCGGTCGAGGTCCATGACCAGAGAGACGTGCTCCAGATAGCCTTGCAGGGTCTCGAACGCCTGCATGGCCTGGGTCAGTTCCTTGAGGTTGTCCAGGCGCGTCTGGCCGCTGGTGCGGTCGGCTTTCTGCATCTCGGTATAGCCGCTCTCGTCCAGCAGGGTCTCGGTCACCTGCCAGTGGGGCGTGCCCATGCTCGCCAGATCGCGCCAGCGGTCGAGGTCACGCACGAAGTTGGCCAGCGGCGTGCGGGTGCGGGCCTGAAGCTCGTCCGTGGTGATCAGGTGGCGGACGGCCTGCATGGCCGAGACGCCGTTCTCGCGCGCGATGTGCAGGATCTTCTGGACCGAGGTGTCGCCGATGCCGCGCTTGGGCGTGTTGACGATGCGCTCGAAGGCCAGGTCGTCGTCCTCGGACTGGATCAGGCGCAGATAGGCGTGGGCGTCGCGGATTTCGGCGCGCTCGAAGAAGCGGGGACCGCCGATGACCTGATAGGGGACGGCCAGCATGACGAAGCGTTCTTCAAACGCCCGCATCTGGAAGGAGGCGCGGACCAGGACGGCCATGTCCTTGTACTTCATGCCCTGTTTGCGGGCGGTCTCGATCTCGTCGGCGATCAGGCGGGCCTCGGCCTCGCCGTCCCAGACGCCGCGCACGCGCACCTTGTCGCCGCTGTCGTCCTCGGTCCACAGGGTCTTGCCCAGACGGTCCTGATTGGTCGCGATCAGGGCCGAGGCGGCCCCCAGAATGTGTTTGGTCGAGCGGTAGTTGCGCTCCAGCTTGACGATCTTGGCGCCGGGGAAGTCCCGCTCGAAACGCAGGATGTTGTCCACCTCGGCCCCGCGCCAGCCGTAGATCGACTGATCGTCGTCGCCGACGCAGCAGACATTGCCGGTCGAGGAGGTCAGCAGACGCAGCCACAGGTACTGGGCGACGTTGGTGTCCTGATACTCGTCCACCAGGATATAGCGGAAGCGGCGGCGGTATTCCTCAGCCAGATCAGCGTGCTGCGACAGGATAGTCAGGTTGTACAGCAGCAGGTCGCCGAAGTCGCAAGCGTTCAGCGTGGCCAGCCGCTTCTGATAGGCGGCGTAGAGGGCGTGACCCTTGCCGTTGGCGAAGTCCTCGCCCGGCGGCAGCTTTTCGGGCGTCCAGCCGCGGTTCTTCCAATGGTCAATCAGGTGGGCCAACGACTTGGGCGTGTGCTTCTTGGTGTCGATATTGGCCGCTTCGAGCAGCTGCTTCAGCAGCCGTTCCTGATCGTCGGTGTCCAGGATGGTGAAGCTGGACTTCAGCCCGACCAGTTCTGAATGGCGGCGCAGGATCTGGGCCGCGACCGAGTGGAAGGTGCCGAGCCAGCGCAGGCCCTCGGCCGAGGGGCCGATCAGATGGGTGATGCGCTCGCGCATCTCGCGCGCGGCCTTGTTGGTGAAGGTGACGACCAGCAGTTCCCACGGCTTGGCCCGGCCCGTCGCCAGGATGTGGGCGAGACGGGTGGTCAGGACGCGGGTCTTGCCCGTGCCGGCGCCGGCCAGGACCAGGACCGGCCCCTCGGTCGTCTCGACCGCCAGCCTCTGTTCGGGGTTCAGGCCGGACAGATAGTCAGCCGCGCCTTGCGGCGAGTGGCCGCGCGCGAGGTCGGAAATACGGGGGGAAGGCAGGTCGGTCACGGGATAAGCGGCTCACGCAAGGCGGATTCGGAGGAGAACATAAGCAGCACAGAGGCCAAAGTCAGGCCCCGTTGGAAAATGGCCGAAGGGAACCGCCAAGCCTGACCCCCGTTTTCTGAGCCTGATTAAAGCGACGAGGAGCCTGCGCATGACGGACCCCAATATCCCGCCGCCCGAACGTGTCGTGCATCAGACGACGATCAACACCGGCGCCGAGCGCAAGGGCGGCGGCGGACTGCTGGCCTTTATTCTTGGCGGTCTGGTGGTGGCCGTCGCCGTGATCGGCTGGTTCCTTTACTCGGGCGGTCGCCCTCCCGCCGCGCCCGAGGCGCCGGAGGTCAATCTGGACATCAACGTGCCTGCGCCCAAGTTGCCGGAGACGCCGCGCTTGCCGGACGTGCCGCGTCCGGCGGAGCCGCCGACCGTGACGACGCCGAGCACGGAACCTCAGGGCTGACGCCGTGGCAGAGGGTCCGGTGATCCTGAAACGCGCCTATGAAGCCGCCTCGCCTGGCGATGGCCAGCGCGTGCTGGTCGATCGCCTATGGCCGCGCGGCGTCAGCAAGGAGAAGGCGGCGATCGACCTGTGGCTGAAGGAGATCGCGCCCAGCACCGACCTACGCCAATGGTTCGGTCATGATCCGGCGCGGTGGGACGAGTTCCAGAGCCGCTATCGCGCCGAACTGGACGCCAATGGCGAGGCCGTCCAGCAATTGAAGGACGTGATCCGCGCAGGGAGGACCACGCTGGTCTATGGCGCGAGGGACGAGGTCCACAACGACGCCGTGGTGTTGGCGGCCTATCTGGCAGGGCCTATTTCAGCCGGTAGCTGATGGTGGTCACCACCCGGACCTTCTTGTTCAGCGAGGTGGCTTCGTCGCCGAAGCCGTCGCGGGGCAGGATTTCGAACGAGCCCTGGCCGGCGGACTTGATGGGGCCGAGCGGCGCGCCGGAGTCCTTGGCGAACTGGACGGCGCCGGTGCGGGCGGCGGCAGTGGCCTCGGCGATCATGGCGGGGCGCACGTCGTTCAGCTTGGTGAAGATGTAGGACGGCCCCTGGAAGTCCTGCAGCACTACGCCCTGACGCACCAGATCATTGAGGTTGCGGGTGGTGGTCTGAACCCGGTCCACGTCATTGGTCCGCACGATCACCGTCTGGGTTAGGATAAACCGAGGCCCGCCGGTCTGGCTGGCGTATTCGCGCGAGCGGGTGTCGGCGACGCCGAGCTGGCCCAGATCGACCGAGGTGTCGGGATAGCCCTGGGCCTTGAGGAATTGGCGCACGATGGCCAGGTTGCCGTCGATGCGGGCCTGGACCTCGGACAGGACCTCGCCTGAGGCGGTGAAGCGGATCGGCAGGACGGCCAGATCGGCCTTCACGTCCTTTTCCGCCAGCCCGCGCACCGTGACGGAGCGGTCGCCGGCGCGGGCGTTGACCACGCCCTGACCGATCAGGGCGCCGCCGCCGATCAGGCCGACGGCCAGCAGACCGCCGATGACGGCGGCGGGGATCAGGCGGTTGTCAGAGGTCATCATCGTCTTCTCCGGCGAAGCTGCGGTCGCCACTGGCCCATTGTAGCGCCAGGACGCGGCAGGCCGAGGCGAGGGGGCGACGGCCGCGCCAGGCGTCGATACGGATCAACAGGGCGGCGCGGCCGAGGTTCAGTTCAGCCCCGATGGCGTCCAGCACGGCCCAGAACTCCGGCTCCAGCGCCACCGAGGTGGCGTGGCCGGACAGGAGGACGGAACGCTTGGCGAGGCTGCTCACGGTCTAGCGGACGCCGACCATCATGATGTCGACCTTGTTGCCCGCGCCATTGGTCAGGATCGAGTGGCGGGTGTCGGTGGTGAAGCGCAGGGCGCCGGCCGGGTCGCGGATCTCGGCGCGAACGGCATAGGTATGGCGCGGGTCGATCTGGCTGTTCGGCACCGACAGGGTGACGGCGTAGGGCGGGCCGCGGCCTTCCAGCGTTTGGCTGGTTTCAGCCAGGACGCGGGCGGGGGCGTCCATCAGGCTGACGTCCTCGACCTTGACCGTCAGCACGTGGCCGGGCGGCAGCATGATGCGCTCGCGATAGGCGGCGGTGACCTCGACCGAGGTGCTGTCGGCCTCGGGGCCAGCCACGCTGGAGCAGGCGGCGACCACCAGGGCGAGCGGGGCGATCAGCGGAAGAAAGCGCATGATGAGAGATCCAGTGAGGGGGATAGCTTAGCAGAACGCGCGAGCGTCACATAAGGCTGCAAGACAGGTGGCGCGGCGGTCGCGATCCGGTGCTAACGGAGGTTCCGCTTTCGTTTCCGTTGAGTCGCCTTGAGGCCCCGCCCGTGACCGAGCCTGTGACTGAATCCGTGACCAAGCCCCTGATGTCGCCGGCCGCCCTGGCCCTGGGCGGGATCGGCGTCTGCGCCCTGATCTGGGGCACGACCTGGTATGCGATCACCTTCCAGTTGGGCGCGGTCGATCCGGTGGTGTCGGTGGTGATGCGTTTCGCCATTGCGGCGGCGGTGCTGGCCCTGGTGGTCAAGGCGACGGGCGGAAAGCTGGCCATGACGCGGCCGCAGCACCTGATGGCCATGGGGCAGGGGCTGTTCTCCTTCGCCATCAGCTACGCCTTTGTCTATGCCTCGGAGGAGAAGATCGCCTCGGCCGTGGTGGCGGTGATCTTCGCGGCCCTGGCCTTCCTCAACCTGATCCTGTTCCGCGTGGCCTCGAAGCAGAAGGCGGCGCCGGCGGCCTGGCTGGGCGCGGGCATGGGGGTGATCGGGGTGGCCGTCCTGTCAGGCGGCGAGGTCATGGGGGCGGGCCTTGGCCTGCACGCCGTCGAAGGCGTGACCTTCGCCGTGATCGCAGTCGTGGCCTCGGCCTTCGGCAACTGGTTCGCCTGGAAGGGTCAGCAGGCGGGGGCTCAGGTTCTGCCCGGCACGGCCTGGGCCATGGCCTATGGCACGGGCGCGCTGGCCCTCTATGGCTTGACGACGGGCGTATCGTGGTCGGTGGCGTGGAGCCCGGCCTATGTCATCTCGCTGCTGTATCTGTCGCTGTTCGGCTCGGTGATCGCGTTTGGCCTCTATTTCACCATCGCGCGTGCGCGCGGCTATGCCCTTGCTAGCTATATCTCGGCCCTGACGCCGCCCATCGCCATGCTGGTGTCGGTGATGTTCGAGGGGGCGAAGTTCGGCGTGATCGCCCTCGTCGGGCTGGCGCTGGTGCTGGCCGGGCAGTTGTTCCTGATCCGAGCGCCGAAGCGGTCGGCGGCCTAGGCGAAGCGTCATCCCGGAAGCCCCTAGGGCTATCCGGGACCGCATCAAGCGGCGGCGTCTGCGGCGGTCCCGGCTCTCCGCTATGCTACGGCCGGGATGACGGGAGGAAAGGGTCTACTCCGGCTCGTCCAGCTTGTGACCGTCCAGGCGGGCGGCGTCGCGGTCGCGGTCCTTCTGCGCGGACAGGCGTTCGGTCTTGGTGCGGCCGAAGGTCAGGCGGTTGGCGTCGGCTGTGCGTTTGGCCTCGGCCTTGTCGCGGGCCTTCCTCGCCTTGTTCAGGTTGACGACCTCGCCCATCAGACATGACCGTCCGGGCTGTCCTTGGCCCAGGCGCGTTTCAGCGCGGGTCGGGCGCCGATGCGCTGGACATAGGCGTCATAGGGCTCGCCCGGCGGCATGGCGGCCCGGAACCACTGCAGCAGGCTGCCGAACAGGATGTCGAGCGCCGAGAACTCGCCCAGGATGTAGCCGCCGTCCTTGATCGCCGCGCGCCAGCGCTGGTCCAGGGCGGCGTATCCGGCCTTTCTCAGAACGTTCCAGCTGTCGGGCGGACCCGAGGTCAGGACGCTTTCCAGCACATTGTTGTAGAGGCCCAGCCACGACAGGTACTCGGCGCGGCGCGGGTCTTTCGGCCCCGGCGCCATCTTGGTCTCAGGATAGCGGTCGGTCAGGAAGAGGAAGATCAGCACCGACTCGATCAGCACCTGACCGTCGACGCTGACGGCGGGCGCCTGTTTCAGCGGATGAGGATTGGTCGGATCGGCATGACCCTGGCCGCCCTGTCGCTCAATCTCGACGTAGTGGATGTCGTAGTCGGCGCCCAATTCTTCCAGCAGCCACAGCAGGCGGGTGGAGCGGGACTGGGGCGCGTGATGGACGGTCAGCGACATCGTGAACTCCCTGGGCAGGCATTGTGATGGACCCGTTCGCGGCGCGGGCCGTTTCACCATCACCCCAAACAGCAATGGAGAGGGTCATGATAAACGCCTCGATGATCAAGGAACATCTCGAAGTCGTCGGTTCGGACGGCGGCCACGTCGGTCGCGTCGATCACGTCATGGGCGACCAGATCGAACTGGCCAAGTTCGACATGGGGTCAGGTCTGAAACACCACATGATCCCGGTCAGTTGGGTCGATCACATCGATGAACACGTCCACCTGAACATGACCAAGGACGAGGCCAAGGCGCGCTGGATGGAAAAACACTAGCCGCCGCCTTACCGCGAATTCACCCTGGCCCCGCTGTCACCGGCGGGGCTTTTCGCCATATCAGGGGCGTCGCGCAGATCGCGCGCGGGGAGACGACCTTGATCCGACTGTTGCTGAACCTGCTGTGGTTCTTTCTGGGCGGCTTCGCCTCGGGTCTGGCCTGGCTGTTCGGCGGGCTGCTGCTGGCCTTGACGGTGGTGGGCTTGCCGTGGGCCTTCGCCGCGTGGCGGATCGCCAGCTATTCCTTCTGGCCGTTCGGACGCGAGATCGTCTGGCGTGATCCCAATCCGGCCGATCTGGGCGCGGGCTGCCTCGGTCTGGGGCTGAACGTGATCTGGGTGGTGCTGGCGGGCTGGTATATCGCCCTGGCCCATATTCTGATCGCGGTGCCGCAGTTCGTCAGCCTGATCGGCATCCCGTTCGCGTTGAAGAACGTCGAACTGGCCAAGCTGTCGCTGGCCCCGGTGGGGCGGACGATCAGGGACAGGTAGCCGTGGCTACTGAGTGATCCAGACCTCTTTGACCTTGCAGTCGCGGACGCCGACCGTGGCATGGGCGGTGCCGCCGGGCATCACGTCGGGCAGCGGATAGAAGGCGATTATGACGTCCTGATACTGTGCTGAAGCGAGCTTTCCGGGAGGCACGAACCACGGATAGCGTTCCTTGATGGCTGCAGCAGCGATTTGATCATAATCGCAGGTATCTCGCAGCATCGGCCACGGGGCGTGGTCGTCTTGAGGCCGCCACGCCCCAGCGCAACCAGCCAAACCAATGACGGCGACAGTTGCGACAAGGACGCGGCGTCTGCTCATGATCCTCAGCCCGGCGAGATCATCTTCTCGGGGCGGACGTATTCGTCGAACTCGGCGTCGGTCAGGTAGCCGCCGCCGACGGTTTCCTGACGCAGGGTGGTGCCGTTCTTGTGCGCGGTCTTGGCGATCTTGGCGCAGATGTCATAGCCGAGGCGGCCGTTCAGGGCCGTGACCAGCATCAGCGAGTTGTTCAGGCCGCGCTCGATGTTGTCCTCGCGGGCCTCGATGCCGACGACGCAGTTGTCGGTGAAGCTGATGGCCGCGTCGGCGACCAGGCGGACCGACTGCAGGAAGTTGTAGGCCATGACCGGGTTGTAGACGTTCAGCTCGAAGTGGCCCTGCGAGCCGGCGAAGGTCAGGGCGGCGTTGTTGCCGAACACCTGGACGCAGACCTGGGTCAGGGCTTCGCACTGGGTCGGGTTGACCTTGCCCGGCATGATCGAGGAGCCCGGCTCGTTTTCCGGCAGGGCCAGTTCGCCCAGGCCCGAACGCGGGCCGGAGCCGAGGAAGCGGATGTCGTTGGCGATCTTGAACAGGGAGGCGGCGACCGTGTTGATCGCGCCGTGGCTGAAGACCATGGCGTCGTGGGCGGCCAGGGCCTCGAACTTGTTGGGGGCGGTGGTGAAGGCCAGACCGGTGATGGCGGCGATGTTGGCTGCGACCTTCTCGGCGAAGCCGACCGGGGCGTTCAGGCCGGTGCCGACGGCGGTGCCGCCCTGGGCCAGCTCCATCAGCGCGGGCAGGGTCTGCTCGATGCGCTTGATGCCGTTCTCGACCTGCTGGGCGTAGCCGCCGAACTCCTGACCCAGGGTCAGGGGCGTGGCGTCCTGGGTGTGGGTGCGGCCGATCTTGATGATGTGGGCCCAGGCGTCCGACTTGGCCTTCAGGGCGGCGTGCAGGTGCTTCAGCGCCGGCAGCAGGTCCGACACCACCTGCTCGGCGCAGGCGACGTGCATGGCCGTCGGATAGGTGTCGTTCGACGACTGGCTCATGTTGACGTGGTCGTTGGGGTGGACCGGCTTCTTGGAGCCCATCTCGCCGCCCAGCATCTCGATGGCGCGGTTCGAGATCACCTCGTTGGCGTTCATGTTCGACTGGGTGCCCGAACCCGTCTGCCAGACGACCAGGGGGAAGTGGTCGTTCAGCTTGCCTTCGATCACTTCATTGGCGGCGGCGATGATGGCCTCGGCCAGCTTGGGGTCCAGCTTGCCCAGATCGCGGTTGGTCTCGGCGGCGGCGCGCTTGACGACGCCCAGGGCGCGCACGACCGGCAGGGGCATCTTTTCCCAGCCGATCTTGAAGTTGCCGAGCGAACGCTGGGCCTGCGCGCCCCAGTATCGGTCGGCGGCGACCTCGATGGGGCCGAAGGTGTCGGTTTCAATGCGGACGTTGCTCATCGCAGGCTCGTTCTCAGACGTGGCGGGAAGATGCCGGGCGGTGTAGCACGCGGACACGGCGGGGCAAGGCGGCCCGACCATTGGCTAACGGAGCAAGGCGCGCGTGGAAGGCTGGATCGGCACGGGAAAGGTGCGCGGACGCGAGGTCGGCGACACGGTGGAGATCACCATCGACGGCCTGACCACCCAGGCCAAATACTACAAGCCGCTGGCCTATGAGTTCTTCCGCAAGGAATGGAGCGCCCGCCCGGCCTGGGGCGACTATACGGTCGAGATCCTGATGGAGCACGTCGGCGACGCGCCGTGGATGGACCTCGACAATCTGGCCAAGGCCCTGTTGGACGCCATCAAGGGCTATCTGTTCCACGACGACAGCCAGGTGGCGCGCCTGCTGGTGGAACGCAACGAGGGCGAGCGCGAACGGATCACGATCCGGGTGTTTCCGAGAAGGTGAGGGCGGGGCGCTAAACTTACCCAGATTTAACCCCCAGGCCCTGACCCCGAGGTTAGCTTCCCTCCTGCATGTGGGGGATTCAAATGAAGCATATCTTGTTGGCGGCGATGCTCGGCGCTCTCGTGACGGCTGGCGCGGCGCAGGCGCGCGACACGCGGTCGACGGAAGCTGCAATCCACTGGCGCGGCCTGGCTGAAGCCGACGGACGTTTCGCTTTGGCGCTGATCGAGAATAATCATCCGGGCGCCGTCGCTGAGGTGGGGGATGAGGATTTCCAGGCGCAGTTGCGGACCGCACGCCGTCACTTTGACGAGCGGCTGTCGAAGGTCGAGAATTTCGAGGGCTACAGCGCACTGATGGCTGGCATGGCGACGGATTTTCGCGACGGCCATATTTGGTCGCGCCCGTCGATGCAGCCGGGCGCGGTCAACTGGACCGGGCTGGTGCTGGGACGGCGCGGCGGAACCTGGACCGTGGTCGGGCAAGAGGCAGAACCTGGTGATCCAGCACTGAAGGGCGCGCGCCTGGAAAGCTGCGACGGCGAAGCCGCCGAGACATGGGCCGCGACGCGCATTGGTCTGTTCAGGGCCGATGCTACTGTCGAGGCGCAACTGGCCAAGGCCGGAAGCTGGCTTCTGCTGGATTCAGGCAATCCCTTCCTGAAGCGACCGGAAACCTGTGTGTTTCATGGCGCGGACGGGCAGCGCCAGACAGTTGATCTGCGGTGGCGTCGAGAGTCTCTGGAAACCATCGGGCGAGCATTCGGGGCAGCTGAAACAAGGGCGTCTGTCGGTTTGGCCATCGATCAGGTGGGCGACGGGTACTGGATCAGTCTGGGGACCTTGGGGGACGGCGCCGCTGAATTGGCGGCCAGGGTCGAGGCCCAAGCGGATGACCTACGCCGGGCCCCGTGGGTGGTGGTTGACCTTCGGGGCAACGGCGGCGGCAATTCTTCGCTATCGGACCGTATCACCAGGGCGTTGGTGGGGGCGAAGGTGATCGAGGCGAACCGGCGAGCCGTCTCTTGTGGCGGAGCCTTTTATCGAGCCTCGGCGGATAACATCTCCGCCTTGCGGGCCTGGCAAGAACGCATTCGGGTGGATCGGGGTGATGAGGGCGCTGCCGAGTGGGCGTCGATGGTCGCAGAGATGCAGGCGGCGAAAGACGATGGTCGCACCTTCTGGCCGGAGTTGACGCAATGCGCCGAGGCGGCGACGCCTGCGGTTACGCGTGTCGAGCGGTCGGATGGTGGTGTGTCAGGTTCGCTAATGACGGGGCGACTGGTGATCGTGACCGATCGCTATTGCTTCAGTTCGTGCCTGATGGCGGTCGACCTATTCCGTCGGGTCGGCGCCGTTCAGGTAGGTGAGGCGACCGATGTTTCGACACGCTACATGGAGGTGCGAACGGTCACCTTGCCGTCGAGGCTGCGAAACTTCTCAACCCTGATGAAGCTTGCTCGCGGGGCGAGCGATTTTGGGCCCTATACGCCTGATCATGTCTACGCCGGCGACCTCAGCGACACGATGGCGGTCAAGACCTGGGTGATCGACGAGGTCCTGGCGCATTGAGGTCTTGGCGTGATCCCAGGACGGCGATCACGGGCGCTGAACCGGGCCTACTTCTTCCGGAACTGGTCCAGCGAAACCACCTTGGGGCCGTCGTCGTCGCCCGAGGGGGGCGGGGCGGCGTTCGGGTCGCGGGCCGGGGGCGTCAGGGGCGCGATCTCGGCCTCGACGATCTCGGGCTCTTCGAACTGCAGCAGGAACTGGACGCTGGGGTCGTAGAAGCGGGTCACGGCCGAATAGGGCATGGCCAGGACCTTGGGCATGCCGCCGAACTTCAGCATGATCGAGAAACGGTCGTGCTGGACGTCCAGATCCCAATACTGATGCTGCAGGACGATGGTCATTTCGTCGGGGTATTTGGCCAGGACGTCGGGCGGAACAGAGACGCCCGGCGCCCGGGTCTTGAAGGTGATGTAGAAGTGGTGCGCGCCGGGAATGCCGTCGGGCTCGGCCGCGCGTTCCAGCGCAGAGCGGATCACGCCGCGCAGGGCGTCCTGGGCGAGCTGCTCATAGTGCATCTCATCGACCGGGGGAGCTTGATCCGTCATCGGGGCCTCGAAACTGGGAACGGCCGACTGTTACCCGCGACAGGCGAGCGACGGAAGACGGAGATGTCAGGAAAGTGGGGGGCTTCTGTTGCCAGGCGCCCCCCGGGCCCCGCCTGAGGATCTGAACCCCCAGGACTTAAGTGTTCGAAATCAACCGAACCGCATTACGCGGCGAGGCGGACTTCTCCAGCGAAGTTATCGTTCGCAGTTAGAATATGGCCCGATACGGTGGGCCAGGACGGGCAAAAGCATCCTCTTTACACGTCCGTCGATGCTAGTCGGCCCCATGCTGCCTCCGCCGATAACGCGGGGAAGAAGATGGTGGAGCCGCCGGGAATCGCACCCGGGTCCGGTCCGCTTATTACAGGCGCGTTTATCGCCATAGTCCGGGCGAACCCGGACAGGATCAATATAGGCCGCTCGTTCGCGGGTGCAAGCCGATCAAGACGCCATATCGATGAAGGCGAGACCGGAGGGGCGTTTGATCAATTGCCGTCCAGGGTCGGATTGTTCGTCGGGTTTCCGTTCGTGGTTCGCTCGATGATGCTGTCCGCATTCTGTCTGCGCAGGTCGCGATCCGAAGCAGACGTGCAAACTCTACGCGGGCGGTTGGAGCCCATGACCGTTTCGCGTCGGCAAACGACGCCGTCGCGGCGCGAGCGCGGCGTCGTAGAGGCTTCGGTAGCGGAAACCGTCTGCGAGGCAGCGGCGGGAGGCGGTGTCTGACCGGAAAGGAAGGCGGCGAAAAAGAAGGCGATCAACATCAACGGCTCCACTCGAAATAATGTGCTGAAACGATGTTATACGCGCTGATGGTGGGTGACTAGATGCCGCCGCCAATCGCGGGTCTGGTTGCGGAACCAGGTCAACTGGCGTTTGGCGTAGTGGCGGGTGGACAGGCGGATGGCGTCGACGGCCCGATCCAGCGAGGTCTGGCCCGACAGGTGGGCGGCCAGTTCGGGTACGCCGACGGCCTTCATCGCGGGCAGGGCGGGGTCGAGATTACGGGCCAGCAGGGCGCGAACCTCGTCCACGGCGCCGTGTTCAATCATCAGACGGACCCGCGCATCGCAGGCGGCGTAGAGGTGGTCGCGCGTCGGTTCGACCACCAGGGCGTCGTAGGCGCCGGGCGTCAGCAGGGGCTTGGTGTCGGCCTTCCAGTCGCTGAGCGACCGTCCGCTGGCCTGGGCCACGGCCAGGGCGCGTATCAGGCGCTGGCGGTCGCCGGGGGTGATGGCGGCGGCGGAGGCTGGATCGACCTCGGCCAGGCGCCGGCGGAAGGCGGCTTCACCTTCGCGATCATAGTCGGCCTGGACCGCGTCGCGCACGTCGTCGGGCACGGCGGGAATGTCGGCCAGGCCACGCGTCAGGGCGTTGAAGTAGAGGCCGGTGCCGCCGACCAGCAGAGCCGGGCGGCCCTGCGCGTCCAGTTCGTCCAGCAACGGCATGACGGCGCGGGTCCAGCGACCGACCGACCAGGCGTCCGCGGCGTCGGCGACGCCGTAGAGACGATGCTCGGCGCGGGTTTCGTCCTCCACCGATGGGCGGGCGCTGAGGACGCGCAGGTCGGCGTAGAGTTGCTGGCTGTCGGCGTTGATGATGACCGCGCCGGTCCGTTCGGCCATGTCCAGCGCCAGGCGCGACTTGCCCGAGGCGGTCGGGCCGGCGATCAGGGTGAGGCGGGGCGTTTTGGACAAAGGAACAGGCTCGCGAACAGGACCAGAGGGCGATAGAACGCCCGCGACCGGCCCGGCAAGGGCCAAGGAGCAGAGCCTTGATCGACCGCACCGCCGTAATCGCCGCCCTCGACGCCGTCATCGACCCGAAATCGGGACAGGGGCTGATCGCCGCCGGTCTGGTTCAGGGCCTGACGGTGGCCGAGGACCGCGCGGGCTTCGTCATGGAGGCGCCGGCGGGCGAGACGGCCATCTACGCCCCCGTCCGCGACGCGGCCGAGGCGGCGCTGAAGGCCATGCCGGGCATGGCGCGTGTGTCGGTCGTCCTGACCGCCGAGACGGCGCCCGCCGCCGCGCCGCGCAGGACGGCAGGCCTGTCGAAGGCGGCGACCGATCAGGGGCGGCCCAAGGCGCCGGTGCCGACCGAGCGCCCGGCCCATGTGAAGCGGGTTCTGGCCGTGGCCAGCGGCAAGGGCGGGGTCGGCAAGTCGACGGTGGCGGTCAACCTGGCGGCGGCCCTGGCGGCTCGCGGCCTGGCGGTCGGGGTGCTGGACGCCGACGTCTATGGCCCGTCCCTGCCGACCATGCTGGGTCTGTCGGGCCAGCCGGACTATGTGGACGGGGCCATCGTGCCCCACGTGGCGCACGGCCTGAAGGCCATGTCGGTGGGTCTGCTGACCAAGGCCGACGACGCCATGATCTGGCGCGGGCCGATGGCGTCCCAGGCCATCGCCCAGATGCTGACCCAGACCCGCTGGGGGACCGAGGAAGCGCCGCTGGACGTGCTGGTGGTGGACCTGCCGCCCGGCACTGGCGACGTGCAACTGACCCTGATCCAGAAGACCCCGCTGGACGGGGCGGTCATCGTCTCGACCCCGCAGGAGGTGGCGCTGGCCGATGCGCGCCGGGCGCACACCCTGTTCCAGCGCGTCAAGGTTCCGACCCTGGGCCTGATCGAAAACATGAGCGGCCCGGTCTTTGGTCAGGGTGGGGCCGAGGCCGAGGCGAAGCGGCTGGGCGTGGTCTTCCTCGGCGACCTGCCGCTGGACGCCGCCCTGCGTCAGGCGGGCGATGCGGGCCAGCCGCTGGTTTCGGCTGAGCCTGAAGGCGAGGTCGCGCAACGCTTCGCCGCCGTGGCGGCGCGGGTGGTCGAAGGGCTGAGCCTCTAGGCCGGCTCGACCACGACGGCGGTGCCATAGGCCAGGACCTCGGTCACGCCGGGCATGATCTCGTTGGCGTCGTAGCGCATGGCCAGGATGGCGTTGGCGCCCATGTCGCGGGCGTGGGCGACCAGTTCGTCATAGGCTTCCTGACGCGCGGCCTCGGCCAGCTTCACATAGGCGCCGACGCGCCCGCCGATCATCGACTGCACCCCGCCGATGGCGTCGGATACCAGATTGCGCGAGCGCACGGTGACGCCGCGCACCATGCCGATGTGGCGCACGATGCGATGGCCGGCCAGGTCGTTCGTTGTGGTGACGAGCATGCGACTTCTCCGTTTCAGCGACGATCCAGGGTGCGGAAGGTGAAGGCGTGGTCGTCCTTCTCGCCCGCCGGGTGGGTTTCCGACAAGGTCTCGACGAAGGCGGCTTCGTCAAAGGCCGGGAAGCGGGCGTCGCCTTCGGGCTCGGCCTCGACCTCGGTGATGTAGAGGCGCTGGGCGCGCGGCAGGACGGCCTCGAACAGGGCGGTGCCGCCGATGACGCAGACCTCGTCCACGCCATCCTCGACGGCGGTTTCGCGCGCGATGGACAGGGCCTCGCTCAGATTTGAGCAGACCAGCGCGCCCTTGGCCATGCCTTCCGACTCATATGAGCCGTCCTTGGTCAGGACGATGTTCAGGCGACCGGGCAGGGGCTTGAGCGGCAGGCTCTCCCAGGTCTTGCGGCCCATAATGCAGGGCTTGCCCACGGTGACGGCCTTGAACCGCTGCAGGTCCGACCTTAGCCGCCACGGCAGGTCGCCGTCGCGTCCGATGACGCCGTTGCGGGCGCGGGCGACGACGATGGCGATCTTGGGAACGCTCAAGCTGTGAAATCCGTTGGCGATGAAACGATAGTCTCAGTCTGGCCGGGGAACGACCAATGAACAAGTACGCCAAGCCCTTGATCGTGGGCTTTATTGTCCTGTTTGTCGTGTCCTTCCTGCTTGGCTTCCTGGGCGGCGCGGTGGGCGCCGACCTTGGCGTATTGCCGATTCTGGCAGGTTTGTTCGCGGGCGGCTTCACCGCCTACATCATGGCCAACCTGGCGGGAAATAGAGCCGGGGTCGCCGCGAGCGAGGCTGATCGCGCGCAAGCGGCCTCTCTGACTCCACCGCCCGGCAAGGGGCTGCTCATTGTCTATCGCGAAGGCTTCGTGGCCATGGCGGCCGGAATGAATCTCGCGCTGGACGGGCGCGAGTTCGCTCAGTTGAAGGGCGGCAAGTTCACCGCCATCCTTGTCGAGCCGGGCGAACATCAGCTGTCGGCCGGGTTCGGCGGTCTGGCTGGTCCGCAAAACAACGCCGCGACCGTGGCCTTTGTCTTGGCCGCCGGCCAGGCCCAGGTCTATCGCGCCACGGTGTCGATGGGTGCGATCAAGAACACTATCGCGCTCGAAACCGCACCCGGCGACAAGGCCGACATCAGCGCGCGGCTTGCCCGCATGCCGATGACGGCGCCCGACTCCCAGGCCTGATCAGGCGTCGGGCTCGAGCAGTTTCAAGCGGAAGAAGAGCGCGCCGATAACCGCGCCGACCGCCGGAGCGACGAAGAAGACCCAGACCTGGCTCAGGGCCTGGCCGCCGACCAGCAGGGCCGGGCCGAAGCTGCGGGCGGGATTGACCGAGACGCCCGTCACCTGGATGCCGACGATGTGGATGACGGCCAGGGTGATGCCGATGGCGACGCCGGCGAAGGCGCCGTGTCCCTTCGCCCCCGTCACGCCCAGGATGGCGATGATGAAGATGGCGGTGGCGACGATCTCGAAGATCAGGGCCGCGTGCAGGCCGTATCCGCCCGGCGATCCGGCGTCGAAGCCGTTCTGGCCCAGGCTGGCGAAGCCGGTCTTGGCGATCATGCCGAGAATGGCCGCGCCGATGATGGCCCCGATGAACTGGGCGATCCAGTAGATGACCATGTCCTTGGCGCTCATCCGCCCGGCGACGAAGACGCCCAGGCTGACCGCCGGATTGACGTGACAGCCCGACACCGGCCCGATGCCATAGGCCATGGCGATGATGGCGAAACCGAAGGCCAGGGCGATGCCCAACTGCCCCACATGATCGAACCCGCCCAGCACGGCGGCGCCGCACCCGAACAGCACCAGCACCATCGTCCCGACCAGTTCGGCCGCAAACTTCTTCAACATGACAACCCTCCCGTTTCATGCCCCCGCATCGACGCGGATCAGGGGAGGGTGCGCCGAGTCCGGCCGCTTCGCCAGACGGCGATACGGGAGTTTACGATCAGGCTGCTGCTTCGCTTTCCTCGTCCAGTTGAGCGGCCTTGCGGGCGGCGCGCTGGGCTTTCTGCGCCGCCTTCTTGAGGCGGTCCCGCGCTTCATTGGCCTTGTCTCCATCGACGAGCTCACGCTTCACAACGTGCAGCCGGACCATTTCCTCGACGGCTTCGGGGTCGATTTTGAGTTCGGGGAAGGCGCGGCGCAGTTCGCGCCGTATCGCCGTGACGACCGGCTCGGACATGGCGGTCTGGGCGACGGTGAAGGCGTTGAACAACTGACCCTGTTGGTGGAAGGCGCTGATGGCGTCTGCAGCCAGACCCTCACGAGCGAGCAGGAACAGCTTCTGCAGATCGTCCTCCGATCGGGTGGTGATCTCAGGCAGGTTGATGCTGACGACTTCATCCCATCCGATCGGCTGGGCGAACCGCACACGATAGAAGCGCCACTCGACAGCATTGGTCAGGACGATCCACTCGATTCCCTTGTGGGCGCCGTAGTTCACGGCCTGTCGAAGGTGCGCCTCGCTGAGGGTGGAGCCTGCGGATTTGACCTCGATCAGGAATCGTATCGCGCCATCCGTCTGGACCGCGAGATCGCAGAAGGTCCCGCGGATCTGATGCTCGCTGGTCAGTTCCGAATATTTGTCATAGCCGAACACCTCGGCGAGGATGTCCTTCACCAGCGTGACGGTGTCGGCTTCCGATACATCTCGCGCCCGTTGGGCGACGGCGATGCCCTGGAAATGCTTGAGGCGGGACCGAACGCGGTCGGTGAACCTCTTGGGCAGCTTGGCCATGTTATTCCCCCGAATATACCCATGTTATGCCGTCATGGTTTGGGGCAAAGGTCAAGTTAGGTGGTCGGCTCCAGCCACTTCAGCCACTTGCGCTGCATGGCGGCCTCCAGGTCGATGCCGGCGTGATCGCAGTAGATGAGCAGCATACCGAGGACGTCGGCGGCTTCATCGCCCAGGGCCTGGGCGTCGGGCTTGCCGCGCGCGCGGCCCGAGAGGTTCAGGTGCTCCTTGGTCAGCTCGCCCAGCTCCTCCTGCAACTTGAGCAGGGCCCAGTCCCGGTCGCGGTCGATGGCGTGCTCGCGCGCATAGATGTCGGAGATGCGGAGAACGGCCGCCTGAAGGTCTCTGAGGTTCATAGAGGATGGGCAGTAACCCAGTCGTCCATGTTTTGCATCAAGGTCGCAAGGGGCAGGCGGTCGATATCCCTGCGAGAGAAGCCACGCTTGACGAGTGCATCGTCATTGTCGGCCACGAAATCGGTGAACTGATCCCAGAGTCGCGTTGGGCCGTCGATGTTGAGGCCCGCTTCCGTGTCGAGCCAATTACGAACCACAGTGAAGGCCTCGAGCGGTTCGTTCCCATGCACGGCGATATCTGAGTTGGACAGGTCCGAGACCGCCGCCTGATATCTGTATCGTTCGGTTTCGAGGATGAGGCACTTCTTGCTTTGTAACTGACCCTGCCCAAATCGCTTGGCACCAATATCAATACCTAGCTCCAGCGGCATGTTCAGCCGGAACATTTCGCCCGCCTTGTCGGCTTTAATTCGGGAAAGATCATGAATTCCGTATTTGGAGTTCTGGATCAGTTCGATGATTTTTTCGATTCGCGCCTCGGCGCTGTCGTGGCGCTCTAGGGCGATGCGCGGGCGCAAGCCGACGCGATAGACGCAGAAGACCATTGGCCGCAGTAGCGGCATGTAGGCGTCGTCAAACGGGCAGTTGATGAAGACGTTTTGCTCGAACGACAAGGGACCGGTCACCCCTTGGGAGGGTGAGGGTCCCGGCCATAGCTGTCGCGTTCTCGGATGGTCCCATCCTTACGATGGACGTAAAACTCGACACCGTCCTTTTTAGCGGCGTTTCGACCGAACTTGATAGCGGCGGCCTGGGTGTCGAACACCTTTGTCGCACGCGTGGCTCCACTGTTGCGTACGGCCCATTCGCCATTGGCGCGGGGCACAACATGTTTGCCGACGGCCATCACCTGCTCTCCTAGATAGCGACATCAGCCTTAATATGTGGCCACGGCTTGTAACCGTCCAGACTGAAGTCCGACAGCTCATAGGCGAAGAGGTCGGACTTCGGCGCGACGGTCAGGGTCGGCAGGGGCAGGGGCGCGCGGGTCAGTTGCAGCTCGGCCTGCTCCAGATGGTTCAGATAGAGGTGGGCGTCCCCGAAGGTATGGACGAAGTCGCCGGGCTCCAGCCCGACCACCTGGGCCAGCATGATGGTCAGCAGGGCGTAGGAGGCGATGTTGAACGGCACGCCGAGGAAGACGTCGGCGCTGCGCTGATACAGCTGGCAGCTGAGCTTGCCGTCGGCGACGAAGAACTGGAACAGGCAGTGGCAGGGCGGCAGGGCCATGTCGTCCACGTCGGCCGGGTTCCAGGCGCTGACGATGTGACGGCGGCTGTTGGGATTGGTCTTGAGACCGTGGATCAGCTTCTGAATCTGATCGATGCTCGCGCCGTTCGGCGCGGCCCAGGAGCGCCATTGCTTGCCATAGACGGGGCCGAGGTCGCCGTTCTCGTCGGCCCACTCGTCCCAGATGCCGACGCCGTTGTCCTTGAGCCAGCCGATGTTGGTCTCGCCACGGAGGAACCACAGCAGCTCGATGAAGATCGAGCGCGTGTGCAGCTTCTTGGTGGTCAGAAGCGGAAAGCCCTTCGACAGATCAAAGCGGATCTGACGACCGAAGACGCCCAGCGTCCCGGTGCCGGTGCGGTCGTCGCGGCGCACGCCATTGTCGAGAATGTCGCGCAGCAGGTTGAGATACTGCCACTCGGGGTGATCGGCAGGCACGGCCTGAGTCGCAGCCTGAAGGTCGTCGATCTGTGCCAGCGCGTTCATGCGGTAAGCATGGCCCGCGAATCACTCTTCCGCCAATCACTGACCGTCCTTGCGGCGATCACGATTGTGGATCGAATCAGCCCTTGAAGCCGTCTCCCGCCAGGAAGGCCGCTTCATCCGCCGTGGTTTCGCGGCCCAGACAGGGGTTGCGGTGCGGGAAGCGGCCGAAGCGGGCGATGATGTCGCGGTGAATCACGGCGAACCTGTGGGTGTTCGGCTGCTCGGTCTCGTCCAGCAGGGTCAGCAGGGTCTCCTGATCCGTGAGCGATTCCGAATGCATCAGCGGCATCAGGACGAAGGGGCGCAGGTCGTGGGCCACCTTCCGGTCGTCGCCGCGCGCGATGGCCGCCTTGGCGAACATGAGGGCCAGGGAATCGGTGGCGAACATGTGCGCCGTGTCGCGGAAGGCGTTTCGCGGCAACTGGTCCAGCAGGATGATGAGGGCCAGGCTGCCCTCGGGCGTCGCGGTCCAGTCATCCAGCTTGCGGGCGGCGGCGGCGAAATGGGTGTCGCGGCATCGCTCGGTGAAGGCGACGTCGAACACGGCGTCCTTGGCGAACCATTTGTCGGGACCGGCTTCGATCCAGAAGGCGACGACTTCGGCGGGGGTAAGCAGCTTGACCATGATGACGAGCTTATCGCGCACGCGCGCGAAAGCCATGGCCCCTCAAAGGGGAAGTCATCTGACGATGTAAGGAAAAATGGTCGGAGTGAGAGGATTCGAACCTCCGACCCCTGCGTCCCGAACGCAGTGCTCTACCAGACTGAGCCACACTCCGACATTTCTTCTCGGCGCGGGCCAGAGGCCGTCGTTGCGTCGAGGAGGGGGCTTATAGCCATCCGTTTCGGACCTCGCAAGCGGGGAATTCGCGGCTTTTTAGAAACTCGGTGCTCGGTGAAAATTCTTATGTTTTCAGTGTTGCATCCCCGAAAAGCTTGGCGTATCTCACCGCTCCTCGCAGCGACGAACTGCGGGGCGCGCCGGACCTGCTGGGGAATGGTGTAATGGTAACACTACGGTTTTTGGTACCGTCATTCTAGGTTCGAGTCCTAGTTCCCCAGCCACCGCCCTCACTGCATTTGAGCCCTTTTGACCTCTCCTGAGGGAGGTGGGTTTTACACTGGGTTTTACAGTTGGCCTTCTGTTCTGCCCTTCCTGAAGCCGGGCGATCATACCCAATCCGATAGCTTCCCCTGTGACGTAGCGCCGGGCGATCTCCTTCACACGCTGCAACTCCCACCCCAGGATCGTGGCCACGTCGTCGAGCGGCAGGCCGGCGAGGATGTAGTTCGTCGCCGCGGTGCCTCTCAGGTCATGGAAGCGCAGTCCATCCAGACCGGCGGTCGCTTCCGATCCTGAACGCGTCTGCGCCGCTTCCTCAGCATCATTGCGGGCGCGTTGTACGCCGCTGTCCAGACCGCGGCCTGGCGGTGTCCACGGTTCACCGTCGGAGGTGGACAGCACGGTCGGGCAACTGCCGCGCTCAAGGGAGCCCAGTACCTCCCGGACAGCGTCCGTGATCGGAAGGACCACGCTCTTTCGGCCCCGGCTTTTGCCGGTTTGCCAGATGATGGCGTTCTCCTTCACCGCCGCCCAAGGCAGGGCGATGAGGTCGTTCTTGCGCAGACCCGTGACCGCAGCCAGTCGGATCGCCGCCGCGATTGGCGGGTCAGCGTAGGCCAGGATGGTCTCCAGATGCTGCGGCTCCCAGATTATGTCGGCCCGGTTGACCTTGTAGATGCGCGGGAAGTTCGCGACGGGATTCGTAGCCAACTCACCCCGGTTCACGGCCCAGTTCAGAACCAGTGACAGCGCGCCCAGAAGCTCGTCGGCGGTCTTGGGCGTGTTCGCTCGCTTGTCGCGCCAGGTGAGCAAGAAGGATCGCGCCTTAGGCGAGGTGAGGGCGGCCAGCGTTAGATCACCCAATTCCGTCCGTACGAGGTCAAGATGTTTGCGGCGATCCGTCTTGGTTCGAAGAGCCAGTGATTTGTCCTGGTTCATCAGGTCGAGGTAGCGCGTGATCAAGCCGTAGAGTGTCGGCTCGTCGGTCGCGCTTTTCTCGGTCTTGATCTGCGCGCGATAGGCCTCCATCGCCGCCGGCGCCTTTCGGGCGACCTCTCGCGCGAGGGAGCGCAGGCTGGAAGCTTGCGCCGCCAGGATTTGCGGACCGCCGCGCCACGCGTACCAGTATTCAAAAACCCGGTTCGCCTTGGCGCGCTTGATCCTATGGACCCCGGGCAGCATCCGGGTGATCGGCAATGAAGCGGGCGAGTTCGGCATCGGCCTTGTTCACGTTCAGTTCCGCAGAAGAATCCAGTCCGGCCAGCCGGTCAAGATGGGCGTCCAGAACCTTGCGGTCGTATCGATGTCGTGTTCCGAGCCGCACGTGCCCGAACGATAGTTTGCGGACGCTGGCCGCTGGCAGGCCCAGGTACTCTGCGGCCTCCTTTTCAGTGAAGAGCCGAGGCTCGGTCATGTGACGCCTCCTGAGCCGCTGCGCGAGGATCGCGAGAAGCTGAGTCGAGCGCGATGTGCAGACAAGCGCTACCCGTAGGTTTCCGGTAGCCACAGACTTTTACGAGCCTGACCGTTTGACGCGTGCAGCCAGACGCCTTCCTTGCGACCTGTGGTGACGGGACTGAGCTTCGGGTGATCGTCGCGTTTTAGGCCTCGTCGAACCCGCCGCGCAGAATGCTACAGGCGCCAGACGTCACTCCGCGTTGACTGGTCGTCCGATGGCGGGCCGATCGGCAAGCAGGACTTTCGGCGCTCTGCCTTCTACAGCCGGACGCCCTTAAGCCGTAGGGCGTTGGAGATGACGCTGACAGACGACAGCGACATGGCCAGGGCGGCGATCATCGGACTGAGCAGCAGGCCGAAGGCCGGATAGAGGACGCCCGCCGCCAGAGGCACGCCGAGCGCATTGTAGCCGAAGGCGAAGCCGAGGTTCTGGCGGATGTTGCACACCGTGGCGCGCGACAGGCGTCGCGCCCGGACGATGCCGTTCAGGTCGCCGCTGAGCAGGGTGACGCCCGCGCTCTCGATCGCCGCGTCCGAGCCCGCGCCCATCGCCACCCCGACGTCTGCGGCGGCCAGGGCGGGCGCGTCATTGACCCCGTCGCCGGCCATGGCGACGCGACGGCCTTCAGCCTTCAGGGCTTCGACCACGGCGGCCTTGTCGGCGGGGCTGACGTCGGCGCGGACCTCATCAATGTTCAGGCGGGCAGCGATGGCACGGGCCGTGGTTTCGTTGTCACCGGTCAGCATCAGGATGCGAACGCCCTCGGCGTGCAGGGCCGCGACCGCCTCGGCCGTGGTCGCCTTGACCGGGTCGGCCACAGCCAGCAGGCCCGCAGGCGCGCCGTCCACGGCCACGATGACCACGGTCGCTCCATCGGCGCGCAGGGCGTCGGCCGGGGCGGACAGGCCGGAGGCGTCGACGTCTTCGTCCTTCAGGAAGCCGACTGAACCGATCAGCACGCGGCGGCCCTCGACCAGGCCCAAGGCCCCGCGCCCGACGGGGCTGTCGAAGTCCTCGGCGGCGGCGGGCGTGATCCCGCGCGCGGAAGCGCCCTCGGTGATGGCGCGGGCGATGGGGTGCTCGCTGGCCCGCTCGACCGCGGCGGCGAGGCGCAGCAATTCGGCCTCGTCGAAACCGGGCGCGGGCTGGACGGCGGTCAGGGCGGGGCGGCCCTCGGTCAGGGTGCCGGTCTTGTCGACCACCACTGTGTCGACAGAGGCGAAGGTTTCCAATGCTTCCGCGTCGCGGATCAGTATGCCCGCCTGGGCGCCGCGCCCCACCCCGACCATGATCGAGATGGGCGTGGCCAGACCCAGGGCGCAGGGGCAGGCGATGATCAGCACGCTGACCGCCGCGACCAGCGCATAGGCCAGACGCGGCTCCGGCCCGATCACAGACCAGACGATGAAGGCCGCGACCGCCGCCAGCACCACGGCGGGCACGAACCAGGCGGAGACGCGGTCGGCCAGCCGCTGGATCGGCGCGCGGCTGCGCTGGGCCTTAGCCACCAGGGCGGCGATCTGGTTCAGCAGGGTGTCGGCTCCGACCTTCTCGGCCTCCATCACGAAGCCGCCGGTGGCGTTCAACGAGCCCGCGATCAGATCGTCGCCGACCTGCTTCGTCACCGGCAGGGATTCACCGGTGACGAGCGACTCGTCCAGCGATGCCCGGCCTTCGATCAGGCGGCCATCGACCGGGACTTTCTCGCCCGGCCGCACGCGCAGGCGGTCGCCCACGGCAATGTGTTCGACGGCGATCTCCTCGTCCGTTCCGTCCAACCGGATGCGCAGGGCCTGTTTTGGCGCCAGGTCCAGCAGGGCTCGGATGGCGCCGGAGGTACGTTCGCGGGCGCGCAACTCCAGCAGTTGGCCCAAGAGCACCAGGGTGACGATGACGGCGGCGGCCTCGAAATAGAGGGGCGGCTGGCCGTGCATGTCCTTGAAGGCGTCGGGGATCAGGTCGGGCGCGACGACCGAGGCCGTGCTGAAACCCCAGGCGACCAGGGTCCCGAGCGCGATCAGGGTGAACATGTTCAGGTTCCAAGTCCTGACCGAGGTCCAGCCGCGCGCGATGAACGGCCAGCCCGCCCACAACACCACCGGCGTCGCCAGGGCGAACTGGACCCATCCGCTCCAGCCGTGGGGTAGGGGAATGTGCAGACCGAGCAGGTGCGAGCCCATCTCCATCACGAACAGGGGGACCGTCAGGACGGCGCCGACGACGAACCGGTGGGTGAAGTCGGCGATCTCGGGATTGGGGCCGGCGCCGGCCGTGGCGTCTTCCGGCTCCAGCGCCATGCCGCATTTTGGACAGGCTCCCGGGCCGATCTGGCGCACCTCGGGGTGCATGGGGCAGGTGTAGATGACGCCGGGCTTGACGGGTTCGGGCGCGGCGGGCGTCAGGTATTTCGCCGGATCAGCGACGAACTTCGCTCGGCAACCGGCCGAGCAGAAGTGGAACTCGTGCCCGTCGTGCGTCGTATGGTGGGTCGTCTTCGCCGGATCGACCGTCATGCCGCAGACGGGATCCTTCGCTGTGGCGTTGGTCGAGGATTGGGCGTCGGGGCCCTGGGAATGACGGTGATCGTGCGGGCTATGGTCATGCGACATGGGCGATCCTCGACCTTAACTATGGACCGCAATTATACCCCCATAGGGTATTTTGCAAATGGGTGATCCACGCTATGATCCGACCATGCATCACCACGACAAGCCCGCGCTGACCAAGCGTTTGAACCGCATCGAGGGCCAGGTGCGCGGCGTCTCGCGTATGGTGGAGGACGGCCGCTATTGCATCGACATCCTGACCCAGGTCCGGGCCATTAAGGCCGCCTTGGGCCGGTTCGAAAACGAGATGCTGAAGGGGCACCTCAGCCACTGCGTCGAGGACGCCATCGTCTCGGGTGACCCAGCGGAGCAGCGTCGCAAGATCGAGGAGATCATCGCCCTGTTGGATCGGGTAGGTTGATTGGCGCAATGCGCGCCGTTAGCGCACACTTTGTTCCGGCTCGGCTGTCTTCTGACGCATCCGATACGAGCGCACTTTTCGAATGCCGAAAGCGCGCGACCCGGATGTTTTCCGACGGTCACTGAGGTCCTGAAGACGGAGATATCGGCCCCTTAGAGCCGATATCCGATCCGCAGGGCTATCAACAGGGATGTGAAATGCCGGGGTCAGCCTTGGGGAAATCCCCTGGCACGCGGGCAATCACCTTTATCTCGAAATCGAACCCTGCCAGCCAAGTGGCTCCGATGGCGGTCCAGTTGGGGTAAGGCGGTCCGCCGAGAAGCTCTGCTCGGACAGCCATCACCGTCTCCAGTTGGGCGTCTGGGTTCGTGTGGAAGGTGGTCACATCGACGATGTCGTCGAACCCGCAGCCGGCGGCGGTCAAGACTCCTTCGAGATTTGCGAACGCCCTTCTGACCTGATCCTCAAACGAAGGCTCGGGCGAGCCGTCTTCGCGACTGCCGACCTGTCCGGACACAAAGACGAGGTCACCGGACCGAATGGCGGCGGAATAGCGATGAAGATCGTAAAGGGCGTGACGATTGGGTGGGAAGATCGCTTCGCGGTCAGACATTGGAGTTACGTCTCGGTTGTTGAGGTTTTGCGCCGAGCTTGTCGGGGCTGATCGAAGGTAGGAGACGTCGATTTGATCGGTTAGACGTTCAATTCCGCACGAGTTGATGAAATAATCCCACGAATGGCCCGCCCGTCGCTAAACGATCTGATGACCTTTGCGACGGTGGCCCGCCTTCGCAGCTTTCGGCGGGCGGCGGATGAGCTGGGCGTGGCTCCCTCGACGCTCAGCCACGCCTTGCGGACGCTCGAGACACGTCTCGGTGTGCGCTTGCTGAATCGGACAACGCGGAGCGTCTCACCCACTGAGGCGGGAATCCGTCTGCTCGAAGGCCTGGGCCCAGCATTCGACCTGCTTGACGACGCGTTGGAGAGCGTCGCTCCATTCCGCGGGCAGGTGCAGGGCGTGGTCCGTCTGAATGCACCGCGTCTGGCCGTGGCGATGTTTGTCCGCGACATCCTGCCGAAGATGGCCGAACGGTTTCCCGAGGTGACCGTGGATATCGTCGCGAAGGATCGTCTCGTCGATATTGTAGAACAGGGTTTCGATGTCGGCGTACGGCCGCATGACATGATCCCCAAGGACATGATCGCGGCGCCCATGCCTGCCGGGCTTCGATACGTGTGCGTCGCGGCTCCGGCTTATCTCGAGCGCGCCGGCACGCCGGACACGCCGGAAGCTCTGAATCGCCATCGCTGCATCGGCCACCGATTGCCGAGCGGCAAACCCTATCGCTGGGAGTTCGAGCGCAACGGAACTCCGCTAGCGCTCGCTATCAGCGGCCGTCTGGTCCTTGATGACGAGGCGCTGATGGTGGACGCCGCCGTCGCTGGTTTGGGCATCGCCTACGTTCCAGAGTTTGCGGCGTCCGGTGCGCTGACGCGGGGACGTTTACGCCAGGTCCTTTCGGACTGGATGCCGGGCGAAGAGAGGCTGGCGCTCTACTTCCCTGGGCATCGGTCTATCCCCCCTGCGTTGCGCGCTCTGCTGGATGTCGTCAGGGATGTCGGAGCCAGCCGAAAGCCTGGCGCGGCCTGGGCTTCAGCCCGCGATTGATGCGACGGACCATGGGGATCGTGCTCGGTGATGATCGGCGGATCCCTCAGCTTTAATGCGGTGCGTCCGGGCCAATGATCTCATGGGGCGCTGGCCGCCATGACGCCTCCGGCTGCAAGAACCGGAGGCGTCTTAGGGATCACGCTGTGGCGCCGCCGTCTGCGGTCAGGACGGAGCCGGTGATGACGCCGGCGGCCGCACTGGCCAGGAAGGCCACGGCGTTGGCGATCTCGGCCGGCTCGGCGAAACGTCCCAGCGCCGTCAAACCACGCTGGAACTCAGCGCTCTCGCCGTCCGCCGGGTTGGCCTCGGTATCCGTCGAGCCGGGGGCGACCAGATTGACCGTGACGCCCTGTGGCCCCAGTTCGCGGGCAAGACCACGCGTCAAAGACAGAAGCGCCGACTTCGACATGGCGTAGGCGGTCACGCCCGGGAACGGGACGCGATCCCCCAGGCTGGAGCCGATAAAGATGATGCGTCCGCCCGAGGTCAGATGCGGGATGGCGGCCTTGGAGAACAGCACCGGGGCCCGGACGTTGATGTCCATCATCGCCTGGTAGGCGTCCACATCGAGATCGGCGATCAGGCCATTGAAGCCCACTGCGGCGCTGTTGACGAGGATGTCCATCCCGCCAAGTGCTGTGACGGCCTCCGCGACGGACCGTTCAATCGCCTTGGGGTCGGCGCTGTCGGCCTTGATGGCGAAAGCCCTGCGCCCCTTGACTGCGATCGCGCCTCTGACGCCCTCTGCGCGATCGGGGGAGTTGGCGTAGGTGAAGGCGACATCGGCACCGTTCTCGGCCAGGGCCAGAGCGATCGCCGCCCCGATGCCGCGAGAGCCGCCGGTGACGAGGGCGCGTTTCCCACTCAGATCAATCATCGTCTCATCCATTTATGCAGTGACTGGTGCATAATTAGGTAGGGACGTTGAAAATGGGCGTCAACGGAATTATACATCATTCAATGCAGAATTTAGATTCACCCCTTTCCGAGGCGCTTCCGGCGCGGCGCGGCCGCGGCCGACCGCGGGCGTTTGATCGTGACGCCGCGCTCGACACGGCGACCACCCTGTTCTGGTCCAAGGGTTATGAAGCGACCTCCATCGCGGACCTCACCCAAGCCATGGGCATAGGCGCCAAGAGCCTCTACGCGGCCTTTGGATCGAAGGACGACCTCTTCACCCAGGCGCTGCATCACTACGTGCGGAAATATGAGGGTCTGGCCTGGGATCGCGCCCGCCAGGCGACGACAGCACGCGAGGCGACCGCCGCCTTTCTTCACGATTCAGCCGCCGCCTTCTCAGGCGCGGTCTTCGACATCCCGCGCGGCTGTATGGCCACGATCGCCTCCATGGGGTGCGAGGGCCTGCCCGCGCTTCAGGCCTTCGCCAAAGACGTGGAGACGACGTTCAGCCGATTGAAGGCCCGCATCGATCGAGGCGTGGCGGAAGGAGATTTGCCGCAGGATCTCGACACCGCGCGACTGGCGCGCTTTGTGGAGACCGTCCAGGCGGGCATGTCGATCCGGGCCCGCAACGGCGCCGACCGTTCCGAACTCGACAGCGTCGTCGATGTCGCGATGGCGGGGTGGGACGGCATTGTCAGCGCGGCCTCCGCTGCCGGTCGATCATAGGCGACATGGTCTGTGATCAACTCAGGACCTCTGCGGGTTCGATGAGATTGCCGAAGGGGTCGCAGAAGAACGCGAGCTTGCGGTTGATCGCGGGGACGACGAAGGGATCTGTCACGATCGTCACCGCGCGTGCGCGCAGTCGCTCGATGGTCGCGTCCACGCTGGCGACGGCGAAACAGAGGTGATGATAGCCGCGATACTGCAGGCTATCGCTCAAATCTGCGTAGGGGCGAGTCTCGACCGGTACTGGCGCGCCGCCTCCCAGAATCTCGACGTAGAAATGGTCGTCAGCGGGCGGGGCGATATAGGCGAGCAGGCTGTCGCCGTGAGGCCAGGTCGCAACGATGCGGAAATCCAGAACGCCGACGTAGAAGTCGAGAGCTTGCTGCAGATCGGGCGTGCGGATGGCGACGTGGTGGGCGCGCATGTCGGCGAAAACGGAGCCGTGATTCACAGCGGGCGGCGCGAAGTCAGGCATGGAAGACCTCCTTTTCAACGCGCAGCGACGGCGGGACGTGGGTGGGGCATCGGTGGCTCGCTCGCTCCCAAGGGCAGGGCTCGGGCTGGCCAGCCGGGGGCTCGCCGAGGCGGGGTCTAGACGTCGTCGGACAAGGGCTGAGCGGCGACGACCGCGATTGGGGATTTCGCCTGGTTGATCGCCGCTTCTCGGGCGTCCGGTCCAAGGCTGATCCGCTCAGCCTGGACGAACGCGACATCGCTGATCCCGATGAAGCCGAGCAGGAGGCGAAGATAGGGTTCCTGAAAATCCAGGCTCGCCAAGGGGCCTTCGGTATAGAGGCCGCCGCGGGACTGGATCACGATCGCCCTCTTGCCCGTGACGAGGCCCTGGACGCCCGCCTCGCCGTAAGCGAACGTGATCCTCGGCCGTATGACGTGGTCGAACCACGCTCTCAAACCGGTGGGTATGCTGAAGTTGTACATCGGCGCGCCGATCACGATGACATCGGCGGCGAAGACCTCGCCGATCAACTTGTCGGAGAGCCGACGCGCCGTCAGCTCCGGCGCGGTATTGGCCACGGCGCGCACGCCCGCGACGGTCTCGGGCGTCAGATGAGGGATCGGGTCCTGGCCGAGGTCGCGTCGCGTGACCGCCCCGCCGCTGTGAAACTCCACCAACTGTCGAACGGCGTAGTCGACCAGGAGGCTCGAGACCGAGGCGTCGCCCGCAACGCTGCTGGTGAGCGCGAGAATATTGGGCACGTCGGGCTCCGGGCTGCTGCGAGAAGCTCGACTATCCCTGTTCCGATCGGGGATGAGTAGTCGCGCGGCGAGCGCCTCGGTGTCGCCATTCCGGCAACGCGGGGCGTCGGCTATCTGGGGCTCAAACAGCCCGACTGGAGTTGGCTCCGGCCGTGCGACCCTTCAGAGCTAAACGCACATCTCGATGAGCAACTCGGTCAAGACGCGAATCTTGCGGGACGGATGCTGGCCGGGCGGCCTGAGGACGTAAGCCCCGCCCGGCGGCACCGGAAACTGCGGCATCACCTCCACAAGTCTGCCGGCCTCCACGTGGGGCCGGGTGAAATCGTCCGGCAACCAGGCCAGCCCGAGCCCAGCCAGGGCCGCCGAGACGAGCGCGGTTCCGTTGTCAGCCTTGAACCGGCCGCGGGGACGGATCGAGACGGTTCGGTCGCCATCGATGAACTGCCAGGTCTCGGACCCCTGCATCAGAGCCTCGTGGTCCATGATGTCGTCCGGCGCCTGTGGCGCGCCATGGAGGCGGATGTAATCGGGGCTGGCGACGAGCTTGCCGTACACGGACCCGAACCTGCGGGCGATCAGGGTGGAATCCTGCAGATAGCCGACCCGAATGGCGCAATCGAAACCTTCGGCCACTAGGTCGACGAAACGATCCGAGTAGCAGGTCTGCAAGGTGAGCTTGGGGTGCCGTCGCGCCATTTCAGCGAGGGCAGGCGCATAGTGGGTCGGGCCGAAGGTGAGGGGCGCGGCGACACGCAGACGGCCCTGAAGCTCCCCCTGTGGCGCGATCGTCTCCCGCGCCGTGTCGACCTCAGCGCAAATCCGGGCCGCATGGTCCCGAAAGGCCGCGCCCGCCTCGGTGAGGACGGCGCCGCGCGTGGTTCTCGACAGGAGTTGCACGCCCAGATCCGCTTCCAGCCTGAAAAGGCGGCGGCTGACGACGGACTTGGCGACGCCCAGCCGCCGCGCAGCGGGCGAAACGCCGAGGGTGTCCGCCACCTCCACGAAGGTGCGCAGTTCGTCGATGTCCATGATTGTTCCTCCTTGGGCGACACTGCGTAGCCCCATGGGGCCATACCGCATCGAAATCGGAACTGCCAATGTCGCAAGGGTCGGCGCTGTCGGCGTCTGCTCCACCTCCAACAAGAGAGATTCGGCATGGCGTCCCGCCACCCCTTCGACCCGACCAATCCCTCTTCCTTCCTCGCCATGGCCGGGCGGCGCAGCGGGTCGCTCCGTCGCGGGGCCGAGAAGCCCTTCGCGCGTCGGCTCTGCTGGAGAGGATGTCTGACGGGGATCGCGGCCATCGCCGTTTCGGCGCCGGCTGCCTGGGCTCAGGCGCCGGCGAGCGTGGGCGGCCCCGGCATCACCATCGAGCGATACAGTGAGGATTGGTCGGTTCTTGCGGACCCGCGGAGGCGCACGGGGCGCTGGACCGAACCGTTCAAATACCTTCCGCTCAACGACGCCGGAGACCTGTATCTGACCACCGGCCTTGAGGCGCGGACCCGATATGAATCCTACCAGCACGGGCAATGGGGGCAGCAGCCACGCAACGACTATCTCTGGAACCGTGTGATGCCCTACGCGGACCTGCATATGGGTCAGCTGCGCGTGTTCGCCCAGCCGATCATCTCAGACATTTCCGGAGCCGATCGCGTCGAGACGCCTGTGGATACGACGGGCGTCGATTTCCTGCAGGGCTTCGTCGGCCTGGAGATGGAGATTGCGTCGGGGACCACATTGGATCTAGCCGCTGGGCGGCGGCTGCGATCCTTGGGCGGCGGGCGTCTGGTGGATACGCGCTACGGCGTGAATGTGCCGTTGGCGTTCGATGGCGCCGATGTCTCCCTGACCCGGGGAACGCGTCGGATCACCGCCCTGGGTCTGCGGCCCGTCGAAAACCGTGTTGGCGACTTCGATGACCGGTCCTCGGACCAGAAGGCGTTGTGGGGGCTCTATGGAACCCAGTGGCTTGCCCAAGACCGCCGGACCGGCGTTGATCTCTATTGGTTGGGATTCCGGGATCGTAACGCGGTCTATGACCAGGGCTCGGGTCGCCAGACCGTTCACTCCTTCGGCATGCGCTGGTTCGGGGTCGAAGGCGGATGGCGATGGAACGTCGAGGGCGTCATCCAGCGCGGCGAGTTCAACGATGCCGCACAGCGGCCTGGGGCGTGGGCGGCGAAATCCGTCGCCGATTTGCGACAGCTCCGCTCAGTCCCGAAGTCGTTATGATGATCGACTACATCTCCGGCGACGACGACCCCGACGACCCCGAGCTGAACACCTTCAACGCCCTGTTCCCCCGTGGGCGGTACTTCGTCGCCCAGTCGCCGATCGGTCCTCGCAACCTCATTCACCTCCAGCCTTCGGTCACCCTTCGTCCCCGTGACGACCTGGACGTCACCTTGATGGGGGCGGCCTACTGGCGCGAGAGCACTCGCGACGGAGTCTATTCCATTCCAGGAGCGCTGGTCCGCAGCGGCCGCGGCAGCAACGCTCGCTATATCGGCACCCAGATCGAGCTGTCAGCGACATGGCGCGCGACACAGGAGTTGGCGCTGGCGGTTTCGGCCGGCGCCCTCGGGGCCGGTCCCTTCATCCGCGAGACCGGATCATCGCAGACCATCTTTCTCGCCAGCGCCATGGCGACCTTCAAATACTAATAAGCGCCGCCCTGGTCGGAAGCGGCTCGGATTCCGGGCGCATCGGCATCCGTCGCGTCCAGCCGCCGCGCTCGTCGCGTCTTCCTCACCAACAAGGCGCAGGGCGACCCTGGCGGGATCGGGGATCATCTCGAGGAACGGTCCCGGCCGTCGGGAATTTGCGTTGCAGACGAACAGACGGAAGCCGCACCATGAAGATGCAGGGATTCATATTCGCCGACGCCGCAATGGAGCGCTCGCCCGGCCAGAAAGACGAGATTGAAACCGGCGATGTCGTTAATGACGCCGACGGCGCGCCGATCAGCATCGGCTACGGGCGTTGGGGGGCGGGATCGAGACTGACCGAAACCATGCGGGTTGATGACGTCATGATCGTGCTGGAGGGCGGACTTGAAGTAACGTCAGAGGGGAAAACCGTTTCGGCCGCGCCCGGCGCAATCGTGCACATGCCCAAGGGGGTGGAGGTGACCATCACCGCCGGGGCCGACGGCGCCAGGACGGCCTATGTGACCTATCCCAACTGGCGCACGGCCCGCAGTTGAACGGGACCGTATCAGGGCCTCTTCCCCGCTCATCGGTCCGTCTTCAGGGTGGTGGAAGGCCGGCTGGTGAACCGTCAGGCCCAAGCCTGCCCCAGACCGCCCCGATCAGGGCGCCGAGGGCCAGGAACTCCAGCAGGAATTGGCTCCAGCTGAACAGGCCGATCCAGGGGTTGTCGCCGGTGAAGACGCCATAGAGGACGGTCCCGCCCACGACGCCTTTGATGAGGGCCGTCAGGAGCGCCAGCGAGGCCAGTCGCGCCCATAGCCGGGCCGGCAGACGATCCCAGATCAGCGCGGTCAGGATGACGGCGCCGACGACGGCCTCGATGAAGCTGACGTAGGCGGCGACGGTGACATGGAAGGGATAGGGGAAGACGAACAGGGGGGCGCGCGACAGATGATCGAAGGTGTCGAGCCAGGGGTTCAGAAACGGATGGATCAGGCGTTGGGCGCCGGTCGCCACGGCCGCCGCCGCGAGCGCCGCGGCCATCGCCGAGATCGGTCCACGCGCCCAACGCACCGCCACCGCGCAGAGCAGTGCGAGGATCAGGGACCGGAGCAGGGGCTTGATGAGGCCGATCGCGCCATAGGCCCAGCCGCCGGTGACCACGCCGTTCATGACCGCGACCCTGAAGGTCTCCTGCAGCAGCACCAGTATGGCGAAGGCGAGCAGCGTCCGGCCCGCCAAAGATCCACCAAGTCCCCGCGGTCCCGCGGTTGCAAGCGCCATGATCAGGCCGCCCGCGACCAAGGCGGTGTGCAGCCATGTCGCCCACAATGGCGGGGTCGGAATGGGGAAGGGGACGCCTGCGGCGAGCAGGCCGACATGGATGCTCAGCGCGATGAAGCCGGCGACGAGACAGGCCGCCGCAAGCACGCCCGTTCGGCGGAAGTCGGAAACTGAGAAAAGCATATGGCCTCGCCGTGCGTTGTTTCCGCCCGCGCACCGAGTTGAGCCTCGCCTTCGCCCGACGCTAGCGCCTTTTCGTGCGCCACCGCGTCTCCATTCGGGGAAGGTTGGAAAGGCAAGAGAGTGAGGCAAGCCGCCTGAGGGCGCCGTCGCAAACGCCGTCCGTAGCCGGAGGCCGGACCGATTGGCCCCTCCATCCGGGCAGACGCCGCCCGAGCCGACGCGAACAGCCGCCAGGGGCAAATCCGGTCGCTACAGCCTCTGTCCTGCCAAGCTGACGGTTGGATCCCGGGGGGCGAAGCGCTGGAACGGCGTGCGCCGGCAGGCCAGCTTGCCCGGTACGTCCACAGAGGGGAAGGCGAGGCGGCTCTAGATCGTTTCGCCGCCACCGTACGCGTTCCTCGCACGGCGACACAGTGTGCCGGTGTCGCGGTCTATCCCGGAGGGAGGAGGCTGCGAGAACCTGTGCATTGGGGCTGCTCAAGGCCTCGCACCGAACTTCGGCGCTCCGGCTCGCGCCGGACCGGCGCCCCTTGCGAGTGAAACGAGGACAGAATGATCAGGACACTTCTCATCGCCGTCGTTGCGGCGGTCTCGTTCACCACTGCGCACGCGCAGACCGCGCCGGTCGCCGGCGCGGGCGCGGACCTGATCGTGGTCAATGCGAAGATCTTCACCGGCAATCGGTCTCAGCCGGAAGCGTCGGCGCTCGCCGTCCGAGGCGGGCGGATCTATTCGGTCGGCTCCGACGCCGAAATCCGCGGCCTGTCGACTGCGCAAACGACGGTGATCGATGCGCGCAGCCGCAGGCTCATTCCCGGCATCGTCGACGCTCACACCCACGTCCTCAATGACCTGGCCTACAACTACAATGTCCGTTGGGACGGCGTGCCGACGTTGCGGCAGGCCCTCGACATGCTCAGCGAGCAGGCGCGACGCACGCCGGAGGGCCAGTGGGTCAAGGTCATCGGCGGATGGTCGCCCTATCAGTTCGAAGAGAACCGCTTCCCGACGATCGATGAGCTGCGCGCGGCGGTTCCGGATCGTCCCGCGATTGTTCAGTACGCCTACAACCGGGCCCTTTTGAACGACCAGGCCATGGCGGCGCTCAACGTCGGCTCCGAACAGTTCGCGCAACTCCCGGATATCGAGATCGAGCGTGACAGCCGGGGAAATCCCACCGGCGTCATCCATGGCTACACATGGCTGTTTCTCGCGCTGGAAACGATGGTGCCCCAACCCAGTGTCGAGGAGCAGGTCAGCTCGATCACCTACAGCGTTCGCGGCCTGAACCGTCTGGGGGTGACCTCGATCATCGACAACGGCGGCCGGTGGCCGTACCCGGAAGCGCAAGCCCGGGTCGATGTGCTGGCCCGCGACAATCGCCTGAATGTGCGCATGCCGTTCGTGGACCTCCAACTCGGCGACGGCGGTCCGGTCAATATGGTCGATCTGGAGATCGAGGCCATCACGAGGACCGCTCCGATCAGTCCGGGACAGAACCTGCATCCCACGCTCCAGCACGGTCATGAGTATCGCGGGGCGGGCGAGGTGCTGAACGGAGCGGTGCACGATCACGAGAATTTCGATCGGCCGGCGGTGATCATCGATCCTGACACGATGCAGCGCTTCGTCGAGGAGGACGTCTCTCGGCTGATCGCGCGACGCATCCCCTTCCGGATGCACATCTCCTACAACGAGAACATTACGCCCTTCCTCGACGCCTTGGAGCGGGTGAATGAGACTGTGCCGATCGACGGCTTGCGCTGGAGCCTGGAGCACGCCGAAACCATCAGCCCGGAAAACATCGAGCGCGTCAGGCGACTGGGCGGCGGTATCGCCCTGGACGCCAAGATGGCGCTGCATGCCGATGGCTTCATCAAGACGCACGGGCGGGAAGCGGCCTTGCAGACCCCGCGTCTGCGTATGCTGGTGGACAGCGGCATCCCCCTGGCGATGACGACGGACGCCTTCCGGGCCGCCACCTTCAACCCTTGGGTCGGCATCAGTTGGATGGTGACCGGCAAGTCCGTGTCCGGCTCACAGGCGCTCGCCGATGACAACCGGCTCACGCGGGCCGAGGCGTTGAGGCTGTTCACCCGGGGCGGCGCCTGGTTCATGAATGCCGAGGCCGAGCTGGGCGCCATCGCGCCCGGGAATCTGGCGGACTTCGCCATCCTGGACAGGGACTACTTCTCCGTCTCGGAGGATGAAATCGAGGCCATTTCATCGGTCCTGACGGTCATGGACGGCAGGGTCGTTTTCGGCGTGGAAGACTACGGTGATCTGACGCCGGCCTTGCCGGCAGCGCTCCCGGCGTGGTCGCCATCCAACCATTTCGGCAGCTACTACGGGGACAAGTGACGGCGAGCCGGGCCCCCTCTTAAGAGGGGCCTTGCTTTCATCTGATCATCCGACCGGACGTTTATCCTCTTGATAGGCCGTCCGCCCATGGCTGGCGGCGTTTTGTCCTCGCGTTGCGCCGCCTGCATCGCGGTCGTTGCCGAAGGCGGAGGCGAGCGGGCGGCGCCACGCTCATCACGCGTCGATGACGGACCTTGAGACCAGAAACTCGGCGAAGAGGGCGAGCAATTCCCCGTCCTTGATTGCGGATGGTTCCAGCAGGCGCTGGAACATGGCGCCTTCGTGGACCGCCAGAATGAGACGAGCGACGCGAGAAGACGCGTGGGGGCGGCCGGGCTCGATTCCGCTCCAGACGCGGCAGACGGCCTCTTCGATAACCGAGAGGATGCGAGCCTGCCGTGCGGCGTAGTGGCTCGCCACTGCGGGGTTGCGCAGGGTGTGCAGGCCGAACTCCGCCTGCAGCAGATACCAACTGCGGTCGAAGGCGTAGCCGGCGATGAACGCCCTGACGAAGTTCTCCGCCGCCGGTCCCGGTCTGGACTGGGCCGAAGCGATCGAGATTTCGAGATGCCGTTCAAGCCGTTCGATCGTCCGATCGTAGATGGCGAAAAACAGCTCCTCCTTGGACCGGAAATTGGAGTTGTACGCCCCCCGGCTCAATCCGACCCGTTCGCAGATGTCCTCCTGTGTCGCCCCCTGGAAACCGCGTTCGGCGAAGGCTTCCAGGGCGCCGTTGAGGATACGCTCGCGCGTCTGGGCACGCGTGGGACGGCTCCGGACAGGCCTTGGGCTCAAGAGAGCAGTCTTCTGGATCATTCGATACAGGTATGTATTGAGATGGATCGATGTCAACGCTACGGTCGGCCAAGGAGAACCTCGCTCATGACCTTGCGACCTTCCATCCTGCTGATCCTGCTGATCTCCTCGGCCTGTGCGGCCGCCTACGCTCCCGCATCCAAGGCCCAGATCTCTGACGCCGAAACCTCCGGCCTCCAGACCGTTGGTCCTTTGCCCCTGACCTATCGCGACGCGCAGGCCAGGCTCCTGCAACGCTCGGACGCCATTGAGGCGTCGGACGCCGATGTCCGCAGCCGGGAAGCCCAGGAAAACGCTGTAAGGACGCTGCGGCTGCCCACGGTGGAGTTCGAGGGCCAGATGATGCGGTATCAAAAGACCCTCTATCTGCCGCTGGGGCCCTTGGCGGATGTCGCTCAGGACTACGCCATCAGCGATCCGTTGCAGTTCCAGATGGAACGCGACAGCACGCGGCCGATCGTCACCGCCACCGTCCCGCTGTATTCCGGCGGCCGGATTCCGGCCGCCCAGGCGGCCGCTGAGGCTCAACTCGGCCAGTCCCGGGCTGAGCGCCAGATCGTCGTCGATAACGCCCTGTTGCAGATGACCGAACTCTATTTCGGGCAACAGTTGCTCACCCGGGTTCGGGACGTCCGCCGCGACGTCCTGGCGGGCCTCGAACGCCACCTGGCCGATGCGACGATTCTGGAGCGCGGCGGGTTCATCAGTCGCGCCCAGCGCCTGCAGGTGGAGGTGGCGCGTGACGACGCGGCGCGCGAACTGGAGACGGCCGAAGCCAATCTGGCCAGCGCGGACACGGCGCTCTCTGGGACCTTGAGGGCGCCGTCGGGGATCGATCCGGCTACGTCTCTCTTCGTGCTTCTCCGGCCGCTCGAGCCGCTGGAAACCTATCTGCAAGCCGCCTATCGCGCCCACCCGCAGCTGGAGCGGCTCCAGGCCCTGGAAGACCAGGCGGAAGCCGGTGTCACCGCCCAGCGCGCCGAGCTTCTGCCGACGGTCTATGGCTTCGCCCAGTACAACTTTGATCGTCGGGACACCTTGTTGACCGATCCGGACTGGTCCGTGGGGGTCGGTCTCCGTTACACCCTCTTCTCCGGCGTCGATCGCTCGCAGAATGTCCGCGCCGCGCGCGAGAAGGTCGCCCAGGCCCAGGCGGGGCTGCGCGAGGCGCAAAGCCAGATCGAGATCGGCGTGACCCGATCCTGGAACGACGCGGAAGCGGCCCGGCGGCGGTTCCAGAGAACCGACAGCGCCATCGTCGCCGCCGAGGAGAACCTGCGCGTCCAGATGGTCGGCTACCAGGTGCAGCAAACCACCTCGCTCGACGTCATCGACGCCCAACTCGGCGTCGGACGCGCGCGGATCCAGCGCGCCCAGGCCGCCCATGACTTCGTGGTCGCGCTCGCCCGCCTTCTTCATGTCAGCGGCCGGATCGAGGACATGCCCGACTATATCGACCAGGGCGAAAGGATCGCGCCATGACCGACACCCAGGACACGCCGACGCCGAACACGGAGCCGGGCGGGGAACGGGGCGACGCCGGACCGTCTCGACGGCGCCGAAAACTGCTGCCCCTCGGCATCGGGGCGCTGATCGTGGCGGGGCTCGGCGTCGGCCTCTGGCTCAGCTACCGACCCGTTCCCGATCAGCTTCAGGGGATGGTGGATGCGCGGGAGCTTCGGATCACCAGCAAGGTGACGGGGCGGATCGCCGACTTCCATGTGGAGGAGGGGCAGCCGGTCCGGGCCGGCCAACTGCTCTACACCCTCGACAGTCCCGAGGTCGCGGCACGTTCAGAACAGGCGGGCGGCGCCCTCGTCGCCGCCGAGGCCACGGCCGACAAGGCCGACGAAGGTGCGCGTCCGGAGGATATCCGGGCCGCGGAAGCGCAATGGCGGCGCGCGCAGGCGGCGGCGGATCTGGCCCAGACGACGTATGCCCGCACCCAGGAGATGTACGATCAGGGCGTGATCGCGGGGCAGAAGCGCGACGAGAGCCGGGCCAATGCGGTGGCCTCGACGGAGGCCGCCCGCGCCGCTCGCGCCCAGTATGACCTGGCGCTGGCCGGGGCGCGCCGACAGGATCGCCAGGCGGCCGGGGGACAGGTGCGGCAGGCGCGCGGCGCCGTGGCGGAGGTCGAGGCGGCGGAGCGCGAAACCCGGGTGCTGGCGCCGTCGTCCGGCGAGGTGGGCCGGCGGCTCGCCCAGCCCGGCGAACTGGTCCCCCAAGGGTTCCCGGTCTTCATGCTCACGGACATAGAGCATCCCTGGGTGACGCTCACCCTGCGCGAGGATCAGTTCAGCGGGATTCGACGCGGACAGACTCTGACGGGTCGTATTCCCGCTCTGGAGAACCGCACGGCCCGGTTCCGGGTGACCTTCATCGCTCCCGCCGGAGATTTCGCTACCTGGCGTGCGACCCGGCAGTCGAGCGGCTTCGACGTCAAGAGTTTCGAGGTGCGCGTCGCACCGGTCTCGCGCGTCGACGGGCTGCGGCCGGGCATGACCGTCCTGTTCGACTGGCCGCAATGATCGCGGCGTTTCTCGCCGGCGCCCGACGCGAGATCGCCTTTCTGCGCGGGAGCTTCTGGGATCTGTTCCTCGTCGTCTGGCTACCGCTGGCGCTTCTCGCCCTCGTCGCCGTGCAGATGTCGGCGGGGGTTATGCGCGATCTGCCGGTCGCCGTCGTCGACGCCGACGGCGGAAGCGTCGCTCGCGATCTGGTTCGTCGTCTGGACGCCTCGCCCGGCCTGCACGTGGCGGCCCGCCCCAAGGATATGGCCGAGGCCGAGAGCGTGGTGCGGTCCAACCGCGCCTATGCGATCGTCATGCTGCCGCAAGGGCTCGAACGCGCGGTGCTGCGCGGCGAGGCGGGCAGGGTGCTGGTCTTCTACAACGCCAGCTACTCCACGCCCTCGGGGTCAGTGCTGCGCGAGGTCGGCGCCGTGATCCAGAGCCAGGCCCGGACCCTGGCCGCGCAACAGAGCGCGGCGATCCTCGGCCCGGGCCGGGTGCGGCCGGCGCCGATCCAGGTCCAGAGCCGCATCCTCTACAATCCCCAGGCCAGCTACGAGCTGCAACTGGTCGCCCTGATCCACCCGGCCTTGCTGCATCTGCTGTTCATGGTGGCGGTCGTCAGCGCCCTGGGACGCGAACTGCGAGACGGGACGATCGGCGGCTGGCTGGCCGGGCCGCCGCGCGAGGCCGCTGCGGCGGTCGTGGGCAAGATCGCGCCCTATGTGGCGATCTTTCTCGTCTGGGGCGCCCTGGCGACCATCTATCTCGCGGCGTTTCGCGGCTGGCCGGTTGAAGGCAGCGTCGGCCTGCTCCTGGCGGGCTATGTCGGCCTCTATCTCGCTTATGCGGGTATGGCCACGCTGATCGTCGGCCTGACGCTGTCCATGGGGCAGGCGCTGTCCATGACCGCCCTCTATGCGGGCGCCTCCTTCGCCTTCGCCGGGGCCGTCTTTCCAATCGAATCCGCTTCGGCCTTCGCGCGCGTCTGGAGCGCGCTTCTGCCCTACACCACCTTCGCCCGTCTCGTCGCCGAACAATGGATGATGGGCGCGCCCGCGGCGATGTCGGTCAAACTGCTGCTGATCCTGATGACCTTCGCGGTCGTGGGGTTCGGGCTGGGCCTGCCGCGATATCTGGCCGCCTCCCGCAAACCCGATGTTTGGGGGCGACGTTGATCGGCCGGGCCTTCATCGCGACGTTTCGCGCGGTCCTCGCCGACCGGTCGGCCTTCATGCTGATCGTGGTGTCGACGATCCTCTATTCCTTCTTCTACCCTTCCGCCTATTCCGGCGAGGTCGCCGTCCGGATCCCGGTCGCCGTGGTGGATCTGGACAACACCGGGGCCAGCCGTTCGCTGGTGCACAAGCTCTCGGGTCTGCAGCAGGCGGATCTCGTCGCCCGCCTGCCGTCGCCCGAGGCGGCGGACGACTGGTTGCGGACGAGAGGGGCGGGGGCGATCGTCGTCGTGCCTGCGGGGTTCGAACGTCGCATCCTCACCGGCGGGCAAGGGACGGTGGCCCTCTATGGCAACGGCGCCTATCTGCTGCGCAGCAGCACGGCGCTGGCCGGCATAGGCGCGGCGATCACGGCCGAGGCGGGCGAGGCCGCCGTCGATCAGGCGATGGCGCAGGGCGCGCCGGCGCCGCCGGCCCTGTCGGTGATCGCGCACCCGCTGTTCAACACCCGCGAAGGATACGGCAGCACCGTCTTTCCGGGCGTCGGCTTCCTCATCATTCATCAGACGCTGCTGATGGGACTGGCAATGCTGGCGGCCACCCTGCGTGGCGAGGGGGAGCGGCTTCGGTTTGCGTCCCGTCGTCTCCTCGGCGTCGCGCTCGCCTTCTTCGTCATCGGCTGGATCGATGTCGCCTACTACGCCGGCTTCGTCTTCTGGTTCCAGGACTATCCACGGGCCGCCGCCGCGCCCGGAACGCTGATCGTGGCCGGCAGCCTCTTCGTGGCGGCGACGGTTGCAGCGGCGCTTGCCCTGGCGAGCGTCTTCCGCACCCGCGAGCGGCCCCTGCAACTGCTCATGGGCACCTCCCTGGTCATCTTCTTTCTCGCTGGACTGTCCTGGCCCGCGGAGGCGACGCCGACCTGGCTCGCCTTCCTCGCCCGACTGCTGCCCACGACGCCCGGAATCCATCTCATGGTCGGGGTGAACCAGATGGGGGCCAGCCTCGTCGAACAGGGGCGCGAGGTTCTCAACCTCCTGGGCCTCATCCTCCTTTACGGCGGCGTGGCGTGGTGGCGCTTCACCCGGCCGTCCGGAGCGCCCTCGACCGGAGCGTGAACTGCGGCTGGGAATGATCGCCCGCCGCAGCCTAGGCCGGCGCCGGGCGTCCCGGACCGATCGCGAGGGCGGCGTCCTGTCCGCTGGCGACCGGCCTTCGGGCGACGAAGCCGGAGGCGACCAGATCTTCGAAGAGCGCTTCCAGGAAACCGCGCCCGTGAGGCCGCTCGCGGGGGAGGGCGACGGCCTGGTCGATGGCCTGGAAACTGTCCGGGAGCAGGCGGACGCCGGCCCGGTCGCGCGCCGCCGCCTCAAGCGTCTGGCGCACACCGGCGCAGACATCGGCGCCGCCCTCCAGGAAGAGGGCGACGGCTGCCTGGGAGGAGGGCGTATGAATCCGTCGGGCCTGTTTCAGCGAACGGTTGAGAAAGAGGTCGTAGGCGGTGTTCAGGCCCGACGCGATCGTCACGTCCGCAACGTCCACGTCGCGGACGGAGCGGAAGCGGGACTCGGAGGGGACCAGATAGGAGGCTTCGATCCGGACGTAGGGCGCGGTATAATCCAAGACGGTGCGACGATCCGGATCGATCGCGAGGAAGGCGAGATCGCAGGCCTGATCCTGAAGCGCCGCCACCGCCGCTCCCGCCGTGGCGAAGTTCGACAGCTCCATCTCCACGCCGAGGCGCACAGCGATCTCCCAGGCGAGATCGACCGACACGCCAGCGAGAGTTCCGTCCGCCGCCCTCTGCGCCAGGACCGGATTGCCGAGATTGATCGCCACGCGCAACCGCCCCAAGGGCGCCAGTTCGGACCGGATGATGTGCATCGACACGTCCATTCCCTTCTCTTGGAGGGAACTGGACGGCGCTGCGCCGTCCAGCCCTTGAGAAAGCCGTTGCCGTCGGCCTGCGGCGGGTCCGCTTCGGTGATCGTCGTCAGCCATCCTTCACCTTCCTTCGGGACGACGTCGCGCTTCGCTCACTCCGATATCAGGTGAAACTCCTCGATCAGTTTCGCAATCTCGGTGCCTTCAAGCTTCTTCATCAGCAGTTTGCGCAGGAAGGCGGGGCCGGGGACTTCTATGCCTTCGCCATCCCGCAGAGGCGTGACGGCGGCCAGCAGGGTGCGGATGTCATAGGTGGAGTTGAACACTTCCGGCACGCCGCGTTCCACATTCATCAGCGTATAGACGGCCTCCATCGGCGTACGCACCGAATATTCGGTGGTGAAGATGCAGTCGCGTTGTTTCGATTCCGCGAACTGCCCGATGAAGGCGAAGTTGACGGCGCCTTCAGGCACCACGTCCGGCCGGTCGCCGGCTTGGCGCGGCATGAAGAAGGCGGTGATGTAGGGCATCATGGTCGGGACGGTGCTGGCGCCCTTGGCGGCGAGTTCCGCAATCTCCTCCACCGGGACGCCGAGGTGATAGAGCCATTCCTGGGTGATCTCCTCGCCGGTGCAGTCCTGCATGGGCTTCTTCACATAGTCGCCGGGGGTGTCGACGAAGAGGGCGTAGAACCAGGCGATCATCTGGTCCTTGGGCTGTTTCTTGAAATGCGGCTGGCGATGCACCGTCCAACTGAGCAGCCAACTGGAATCCTTGACCGTGACGATGCCGGCGGAGACGATCTTGCCAGTGAACGGGTTCCGCTTGGTGATCTTCTCGACATAGTGGGCGATCCGCGGATCGAAGGCGGTGATCGAGGCCGAGGCCCATTTGGTCTCGGGAATATGGGCGCCGAACACGTCCGGACGTCCGAAGGACGGATCCTTGGCCGCGATGCGTCGCCACAGGTCCCAGGCGGGAGCAGGGCCTTCCTTCAGCTTCGCCGGCGTGTGATGGTCGCCGTTGTCCGAGTTTTCCGTCAGCGATCCGATGGTGATGAAGACGAGATCGTCGTCGCCGAGATCGACCCCGCCCTCCTCGCCCTTCTCGATCCAGTGAATGCGGGTGGCCTGTTTGCGTCCGTTCTGGATGTCGAAGTCCACATCCGTGACCTCCACGCCGTAGCGGAACCGGACGCCACGTTCGGTCAGCCATTTGACCAGCGGCAGGACCATGGATTCATACTGGTTGTAGCGGTTGAACTTGAGCGAGGAGAAGTCCGCCAGGTTGGCGATGTGGTGGATGAAGCGGTGGAGATAGAGCTTCATCTCCAGCGCCGAGTGCCATTCCTCGAAGGCGAACATGGTGCGCCAGTAGAGCCAGAAATTGCTCTTGAGGAAGTCCTCGCTGAAGACCTCGTTGATCCGCTTGTTCTCCATCTCCTCGCGGGTCGCCAGAAAGATGGAGATTAGATCCTTCTGCGCCCGGTCATTCAGCGTCAGCAGATGCTTGTCCGGGACGTCCTGGCCCTGGTTCTGGGTTGTACGCTGCAAGGAGAAGTTCGGATCGTCCCTGTTGAGCCGGTAGAATTCGTCAAGAACGCTGGCGTCCTCGATTTCTAGCGAGGGGATCGAGCGATAGAGATCCCACAGGCACTCGAAATGCTCCTCCATCTCGCGACCGCCGCGGATAACGAAGCCCTTTTCCGGCACGTCCAGCCCGTCGAGCGCCCCGCCGGGAATCTCCAGTTCCTCAAGGATGGTGATGCGATCACCGGGCACGCCGCCGTCCCGGATCAGGAACGCGGCCCCCGCGAGACCGGCCAGCCCCGATCCCACAAACCACGCCGTCTTCCTGTCGGCGCCCTCGGGTTTGCGGGGACGAACAAAGGCCTCATAGTTTCCACTGCTGTAGTGCACGGCGAACTCCTTCGGTTGGGCGTGGGGGAGGATTTGGTCAGGGCTCAGTCGGTGGATTTGTAGCTGTAGAAGCCTTCGCCGGAGGCGACGCCCAGCCTGCCCTTGTCGATGTAGTTTTCCTTCAGCCAGGCGGCGAGCGCGCGGGCGCGGGCGTCGCCCTGCGACAGGATGTTGTAGGGCGTGTTCAGGCCGATGACGTCGTACATCTGGAAGGGGCCCATCGGCGCGCCCGTCGCGATCCGCCAGACCTTGTCGACATCGTGGGGATCGGCATAGCCGCCCGCCGCCAGATCGGCGGCGGCGTTCAGGAATGGTGCCAGGAGGGAGTTGAGGATGTAACCGGCCTTTTCCTTGCGGATCGGGATCGGCTCCATGCCGATGTCCGCAGCGAACTTCAGGACGGTCTCGAACACCGACGGATCGGTGTCGTCCGTTCCCATGACCTCCGCGGTGTTGAACTTCCAGATGTTGTTGGCGAAATGCAGCGCGAGAAACCGGTCGGGTCGGCCGGTGAACGCCTTTAATGCGCTCGGCAGAAGGGTGGAGGAGTTGGTGGCGAAGATCGTCCTGGCCGGCGCGAGCGTGGCCAACTGTTCATAGACCGCCTGTTTGAAAGCCAGAACCTCGGGCACGGCCTCGATCACGAGATCCGCATCGGCGACGGCGGCCGCCAGATCCGTCGACAGCGTCAGACGCCTTATGGCCTCCGCCTCCTTTCCGCCGACCGCGCCCGGAACCTCCTTCCGGTACGTCTCGACCAAGGCCGCCAGTCGCAGGCGCGCCTTGGCGAGGACGTCGTCGCTGACGTCGCAGGCAATGACGTCGAAGCCGCTGTAGGCGGTCTGAAAAGCGATCTGGCTTCCCAGGACGCCCGTCCCGATCACGACCACCTTCTTGATTTCGCCCATCGTCGGATTCCTGTTTCAGTTGTCCTGGAGAAGGAAACGGCGCCGCCATGTCAGGCACGACGCGAACAAGCTTGTGGGTGCATCGATCGATCACGGCCCATTCGGCCAGGCCCGCGACGACGACCCGGCCCTTGACGTCAATGAAGTCGATCCGGCGCCGGTAGCGCGCGCCGCGGAGCGAGTCCTCGACCCAGGTGACGGCGGTCACCGCCTCTTCGGCCGCGATACTGCCGCGGTAATCGACCTGATGACGCAGAACCACCGAGACGTAGCGGTCCACATCGCCCGGGGAGGCCATGGCGAACCAGTGCGCCACCGAGGCGTCCTGGATCCAGACGATCCAGACCGCATTGTTCACATGGCCGAGTTCGTCGATGTCCTCGTCCTGCGCCTGGAAGCAAAGGTGGAACCGCCGCTGTTCGTCCACCTCGCCCTTCAGGGGCGCGCCGGACGGATGACAGCCGATTCGACGATGCCTCGGCAGGACGGAGGTCATCCCCGGACGCTTTCGAGAGGGCTGGCCTGCAGGCCCGCGGTGGCGCGAAAGAAGGCCAGCAACATGGCGTCCCGGGCGGCGGCTCCTTCGATATCCCCCTGGACCGCCAGCCCCATCCAGAGGCCGTAAAGACCGATCCCGGCCTGGAACGGCGGCAGGAGAGGGCGCAGGTCGAACCTTTGAGCCAGTTCCTCTATGAGGTCGCCGAACAGTCGATAACAGGACGCCTTGCTCTCGCGATGTCGTTCGGCGAAGTCGGGATCCCGACGGGCGTGTAATTGCAACTCCACGGACAGCAGGGACCATTCGGGTTGGGCCGCCAGATCGGACAATCGGCCCGCCAGACCAAGCAGGGTCCGTTCGATGTCGTCTCCATCGGCGCGGCGGATCAGATCGCGGAGGAACATCACCTCGTCATGGATGTGCGTCTCCATGATCTCGACGAGCAGGTCGTCCTTGGTGGCGAAGTTGGAATAGAAGGCGCCCTGGGAATGACCGGCCGCGCCGCAGATGTTGCGGATCGACAGGGCGGCTACGCCCTCCTCGACGATCGAGGCGTGGGCGGCCGCCAAGAGGCGACGTCGGGTCCGCCCTTGCGCTTCCTTCCGGTTGACCCTCATAGCGTCGTGACCTTTGCCGTCGTCGTGGAACATCAACTCACATATCACACGATATTCGAGTCGCATATCGTGTGATATTTGAAATATGGCAGCCAGGAGAGTGTTTCGCCCGGCGTCCGGGCCGCCGGGCCTGGACAGGTTCAGGCGTTCCTGCCGGCGGCTATTCATTCGTCGATGAACGAAGCTTGCACGATGCTGCGCTGCAACATAAGTTCGGTGTCGCCCTTCCTGGGGCGTTTTCCTCCCTATGAACTTCGGGGCCGCATGACGGCCCCTTTTTTCTGCCGAGAAACCATCGCGGGCCTGTCCGCCTGCTCCGGACGTCGCCTCCAGGCCGATCGGGCTCGCGCCGATTGGCGGCGGTTACTGGGGCCGCCTGACGAGCGCCACTTCCATTCCGCGTCGCGTCACCAGGATGCTGAACAGGTCCGGACTGGCTGCGAAGCGCAGTTGCGCCAGGAGTTGCGCTTCTGCGGGGTCGACCGCCTCAACGGTTTCGGCCATCAAGTCGGTGCTGCGTCCGTCGTCTAGGATGAGTTGATATTCAGCCATCCGCCCCCTCCATCGCCTTCCACGGTCATCCAGGCGAACAGCCTATGAAGAGGCGCGGCCGGTGTCTTTGACTTTTTTGAACCGAGAGGGCGGCGCTCCTGTTTCGTCATACCCGGACATCTGCGGTAAGCATCGCCGCGGGCTCCTCAGTTGGACCCGTCGGCCCAGGCGGAGAGTCAGGGAATGATTCAGAGCTTTCGGTGCCTTTCGACGCCACTTCCGAATCTACCACTAAAACACTGACTTACAAGAAAAATATGTTCGCTGCCTCTCGGTATCTATCGAGGGGCAGCGAACCCGTGTGTCGGTATGCCAGACGGTCTTTCTCCCGTTGCCTCTCGACCCCCCGATTCATACCCTCATAGGGCTGAGGGCGTCCTGACGGTCTTTTTTCTGAAACAAGCCTATGAGTTTCTTGAAGAAATCGCTGCCGAAGACCCCGAAAACGCCTGACGGTCTTTTGGAGTAAAATTCGCATGCTAACCGACACAGAATTGCGAAATACGCGAGGGAAATCAAAAGCGTACAAAAAGACCGACAGGGACGGTTTGTACGTGCTCGTAACACCGACAGGCGGCATCGCTTTCCGGTACGACTATCGCTTCAACGGGCGGCGCGAGACGGTGACCTTCGGTTCCTACGGTCCGGCGGGACTCTCCCTGGGGGAGGCGCGGGAAAAGCTGCGTGAAGCGAAGCGCCTGATCGCCGAGGGCGTTTCACCGGCGCTGGACAAGCAACGCGTGAAACGCAGGCTGAGAGAGGCCCAGCGGTTTGAACAGGTGGCGATCCGGTGGATGGACCACGCTCCGATGGCCGACAGCACGCGCCAGATGCGACGGTCGATCTTCAACCGAGAGGTTTTGCCCGAATGGCGAAACCGGCTCCTGAACGAGATCACGCCGAACGACCTGAGAGCGCACTGCATGACCATTGTGGATCGCGGCGCCCCGGCGACGGCCATCCATGTTCGCGACATCGTCAAACAAATCTACGCCTACGCCATCCTGCACGGCGAGAAGATCGACAATCCCGCCGACGGGGTCGGGCCGGCGTCCATCGCGACCTTCCGGCCGCGGGACCGGTCGCTGTCGCCGAGCGAGATCCGGATCGCGCTGAACCTGCTGGGGGAGGTGGCCACCCTGCCGACCATCCGTCTCGGGCTGAAGTTCATCCTGCTGAGCATGGTGCGGAAGAGCGAATTGCAGGACGGGACCTGGGACGAGGTCGATTTCGAGAACGCAGTTTGGTCGATCCCGAAAGAGCGGATGAAGCGGTCGCGGCCGCATAACGTCTACCTGTCGACCCAGATGCTCGACATCCTGATCGCGCTGAAGACCTGCGCCGGGAACTCTCGCTACATCCTGCCGTCGCGCTATGACGCCGACGCGCCGATGTCGCGGGCGACTTTCAACCGGGTGACCAGCGCCATCGCCGAGCTGGCGCGCGAGCGCGATCTGCCCCTGGAGCCCTTCACGGTTCACGACCTGCGCCGGACGGCCTCCACGCTCCTGCACGAGATGAGTTTCAACTCGGACTGGATCGAGAAATGCCTCGCCCACGAAGAGCGATCTTCCCGCGGCGTGTACAACAAGGCCGAATTCGAGGCCCAGCGGCGCCACATGGCCCAGCAGTGGTCAGACGCCGTGGACGCCTGGGAGGCGGGGCGCGGATTCACGCCGGATCTGACTATCCCGGAAACGGCCGGCCCTCGTTTCGATCCGCGGCTCTGACCGGGCGGGTGATCCGCTTGCGGACATCGGGCGGCGGCGCCCGGCGGATCGGCTTGGCCCGCCGAAGCGCCAGCCAGGCTTCCACCTCGGCCAGGTCCCAGACCACGCAGCGCGGGGTCAGCAGGAAGCGCCGGGGAAACTGGCCGCGCTGCTCCATCTCCCAGATGGTGCTGTCCGCCAATGGCACCATCTGACGGAGCTGCGGCTTCTTGATCGTGCGCCTCAGCGGCGGGTCGGCCTGGGCCATCGAAGATCTCCATGTTGTCATGGGAATCGAACTCGAAAGGCTGCGGCAGGCCAAGCCGCCAAACTCTCCACCGTAAGCTTACGGCCGGCTGCAGAGCGGGGATTGCACATTTCTATAGTTCGACTAGTTCGGAAATATGGAAACCGCAGCCTCGATTCTTGCTCTCGCCGCCCTGGCGCAGTCGACGCGGCTGGAGGCGTTCCGACTTCTCGTGCGGCACGAACCGGCCGGTCTGCCGGCCGGTGACATCTCCAACCATCTGGCGATCCCGGCCAATACCCTGTCGTCGCATCTGGGGGTGCTGTCCCGAGCGGGACTTATCAAATCGGAGCGTCGCAGCCGGTCGATCATCTACCGGGCCGATCTGGACCGGCTGCGCGACCTGGTCCTGTTCCTGCTCAAGGACTGCTGCGGCGGCCGGGCGGAGCTATGCGAGCCTCTGCTGGCCGAACTGACCCCCTGCTGCGCCTGAGGATCCCGTGGACGTCATCATCTATCACAACCCGGCCTGCGGGACGTCGCGCAACGCTCTGGAGCTCATTCGCCACGTCGGCATCGAGCCGCACGTCATCGAGTATCTGAGGTCGCCGCCATCGCGCGTCATGATCGCCTGGCTGGCCGAACGAACCGGCAAGCCGCTGCGCGACCTGTTGCGCGACAAGGGCACGCCCTTCGCCGACCTGGGCCTCGGGGACCCGGGCCTGACAGACGATCAGTTGCTCGATGCGATCGAGGCCCATCCGATCCTGCTCAATCGCCCGATCGTCGTCAGTCCTCTCGGCGTCGGCCTGTGCCGACCGTCCGAGGCCGTTCTGGACCTCCTGCCCGCCGATGATCTCAAGCGGTTCACCAAGGAGGACGGCGAGGTCGTCATCGAGGCGGCTGGCCTTCGGGTGGCGCGATGATCGATACGCCGGTCACCGACGCGGCCCCGCCGCGCCGCCTGTCCTTTCTCGACCGCTGGCTGACGGGATGGATCTTCGCCGCCATGGCTTTGGGCGTCGCACTGGGGACTCTGGTTCCCGGCCTGCCCGCCTGGGTCGACGGCCTCTCGGTCGGGACCACCAACATTCCGATCGCCATCGGCCTGATCCTGATGATGTATCCTCCGCTGGCCAGGGTCCGGTACGAGGAACTGCCGCGCGTCTTCGCCGACAAGCGGGTGCTGGCCCTGTCCCTGTTCCAGAACTGGGTGCTGGGCCCTGTGCTGATGTTCGCCCTTGCGGTCATCTTCCTGCGCGACCAGCCGGAATACATGACCGGCGTGATCCTGATCGGGCTGGCGCGCTGCATCGCCATGGTGCTGGTCTGGAACCAACTGGCGCGGGGCGACGACCAGTATGTCGCCGGTCTCGTCGCGTTCAACTCGATCTTCCAGATCCTGTTCTTCAGCCTCTACGCCTGGGTCTTCCTCACCGTCCTGCCGCCCCTGTTCGGCCTGCAGGGCAGCGTGGTGGACGTCAGCGTCTGGACCATCGCCGGCGCCGTTCTCGTCTACCTCGGTCTTCCCTTCCTGGCCGGCTTCCTGACCCGGCGCAGCCTGATCGCCCGCCGCGGGGCCGACTGGTACGAGCGGCGCTTCCTGCCGCGCATCGGACCGATCACCCTGATCGCCCTGCTGTTCACCATCGTGGTCATGTTCAGCCTGAAGGGCGGCGAGGTGGTGGCCCTGCCGCTGGACGCCCTGCGCATCGCCATTCCCCTGACCATCTACTTCCTCGTCATGTTCGTGGTCAGCTTCCTCATGGGCAAGCTGATCGATGCCGACTACCCGCGCACGACCGCCCTGGCCTTCACCGCCGCCTCGAACAATTTCGAGCTGGCCATCGCGGTGGCCATCGCGGCCTTCGGGCTGACCTCGCCGGTCGCCTTCGCTGCGGTCATCGGTCCGCTGGTCGAGGTGCCGGTGCTGATCCTTCTGGTCTCGGTCGCGCTGTGGATGGGCCGACGCTGGTTTCCGGACACGGCCCCGCCGGCGGACGCCGCCTGATGGTCGTGCTGCATCTCCTGGACGCGGATGACGCCGGCCTGATCGCGGCCCTGCAGGGCGAGGGCCTGCCGGAGCCCGGGGCCGGCCGCTACTTCCGAGCCGACGACGACAGCGCCCTGGCCGGCTACGTCGGCCTGGAAGGAGAGGGGCGGGACCTGCTGCTGCGCTCCCTGGTCGTACTCGCTGGCCTGAATTCGCGGGGGCTCGGGAGCCGGATCCTGAGCGCCGCCGAGGCCGCGGCGAGCGAGCTGGGCGGAGAACGGCTCCACCTGCTCACCACGACGGCCGAGCCCTTCTTCGCCCGGCGCGGCTTCGCCGCCGCAGATCGGGCGGCCGCGCCCGCCGCGATCCGGCGAACCCGCGAGTTCGCAGACATCTGCCCGGCCTCGGCCGCCTATCTGACCAAGGATCTCGGATGATCTTCGCCCGCCTGCGGCCGCTGCCGGATCCCGATCATCTGCCGGCCCTGGACGCGGCCTATCTGTCGAGCAACCCGGCCGCCGGCCTGGGTCCGCACGACCACCCGCCACGCATCCTTCTCCTGTACGGGTCGCTGCGCGAGCGCTCCTATTCGCGGCTCTGCGTCGAGGAAGCGGCCCGCTTGCTGCAGCGCATGGGATGCGAGACCCGCATCTTCGACCCCTCCGACCTGCCTCTGCCGGGCTCGCCCGGCGACGACGACCATCCGGCGGTGCGCGAGCTGCGCGAGCACGCCCTGTGGTCGGAGGGCATGGTCTGGTGCAGTCCGGAACGGCACGGCCAGGTCTCCGGACTGATGAAGCTGCAGATCGATCACCTGCCATTGAGTTTGGGCGGCATGCGCCCGACCCAGGGCCGCACGCTCGCGGTGATGCAGGTGTCGGGCGGTTCCCAGAGCTTCAACGCCGTCAACACCCTGCGCCTTCTGGGCCGCTGGATGCGGATGATCACCATTCCCAACCAGTCGAGCGTGGCCAAGGCCTTTCAGGAGTTCGACGAGGTCGGCCGGATGAAGCCTTCGGCCTACTATGAGCGCATCGTCGATGTGATGGAGGAGCTGGTGCGCTTCACTGTCCTCACTCGACCGCACGCCACCCAGCTCGTGGACCGCTACTCCGAGCGCAAGGCGGCCGGCAGTCCGGTCGAGGCCGCAGCGGATCTCTCCGCCATCGCCATCGCGCGTCAGGCGTGAGGCCGCGTCGGCGGCGCCTTGCGGCGTCGCGCGCCTGGCAAAGGTGGTAATTCGCCACTTCTGGCGAATTAGGCGGGTTGTTGGCGGTAACTCGCCAGATGTGGCGAATTGCGATCCTCCCTGTTGAGGCTCGGGTCTTGAGCGACCGACCTGGCGAAGTGCCGTGCCGGCGTCGTGCGGTCCCGCCTATCCTCGATCGACCAGCGAATAGCTTGTGCTGCGCCCGCCGCCTTCATCCTTCACGAGGATGCCCCGCCCCACCAGATCGTTGATGTCGCGCAGGGCCGTGTCGGGCGAGGACCTCGTCAGCGCCGCCCATTTGGTCGAGGTGAGCTTGCCTTCGAAGCCGTCGAGCAGCCGGTTGATGACCGTGCTCTGGCGCTCGCTCAACGTCTGACCTGCTAGCGCCTCCCAGAAGCGCGCCTTGCGCATGACATGCGTCAGGGTGGTTTCCGCGCCATCGAACGCGCGATCGAGGCAGCCGAGGAACCAGTCCAGCCAGAGGGACACGTCCAGCGCGCCTTTCTGGGTCGCCTCCAGGGTGGCGTAGTAGTCCTTGCGCTCCAGCCTGATCTGGGCGGACATGCTGTAGAAGCGTTGAGCGCTTTTCTCGGAGCGGGCGAGCGCCATGTCGGCGATCGCCCGCGCGATCCGGCCGTTCCCGTCGTCGAACGGGTGGATGGTCACGAACCACAGGTGGGCGATCGCGGCCTTGAGGACCGGATCCGTCCGCGGCTCGTCATTGAACCAGTCGAGGAACGCCCGCATCTCGTCCTGCAGACGGTCGGCAAGGGGCGCTTCATAGTGCACGCGCTCTCGTCCGAAGGGGCCCGAGACGACCTGCATCGGGCCGGAGCTCTCGTTGCGCCAGGCGCCGACGACGATCCTCGTCATGCCGCTGCGCCCGGTCGGAAACAGGGCGGCGTGCCAGGCGAACAGCCGTTCCTCGGTGAGCGGAGACGCAAAGTTCTGGGTCGCGTCGAGCATCATTTCGACGACGCCTTCGACGTTGCGATCCGCGGCGGCGAGGGCCCCGATATCCATGCCGAGGCGGCGGGCGATGGAGGATCGCACCTGATCCTTGTCGAGCAGCTCGCCTTCGATTTCGCTGGATTTCAGGACATCTTCGGTAAGGGTCTCGAGGACGGCTTCAGCGCGGAGGTCGAAGCCGAGCGTGTGCATCCGGCCAAGCAGAAGGCCCTGGCGATGACGGACGGCTGCGAGGCGATCGGCAAGCGCGTCAGCGCGCCAGTCCAGACGCGGCCAGCCTTCGATCTCATGGATGTATTGCGCCATTCCCCGCACTCCTTGCGGAGAATATGGGCGCTATTCGCCGCAAGAGCAAGGTTATTCTCCGCGCGAAGTGCGGAGAATAGGGCGCCTAATCTCCGCACCAAGGGTGGTCTCCGCACGCTATCGGCTGCGGCCCCGCACCTTGGGTATCCGCGGACTGCGCGGCTATCGGCGCCCAAGCAGCTCCGAAACCCTGCCAACGGGTCGCAGTTGAGGGCCTCAGACGCCCGCTCAAGAGGCTGGGCGCGCGCCTTTCGGCGCCGCATGCCGGGAGAAGCCGACCACGAGGATAGCGATCGTCAGAAGCTGAACGGCGACGCCTTCGACCGTCGGATAAAGACCGAGGATCTCGATGCGGGGGATCCACGCCAGCGGATGGACATCGAGCCAGCCCGCCTCCTGCAGCGCCGCCACCCCCTTGCCGACGAGGACGACCGACAGGATGGCCATCAGGATCGAGCTCAGGGAGAAGAACCGGCCGATCGGGAGGCGCTTGCTGTAGGCCAGCAAGGCCCAGGCCACCACGGCCAGGATCGCCACCGCCGTAAGGGCGCCGGCCAGCATGCCGAGATGGCCGCCCTGGCTCCAGATCGCCGCATAGAACAGGATGGTCTCGAACACCTCGCGGTAGACCACCACGAAGGCCAGCAGGAACAGGAACCAGGCCGACCGTTTCGACAGGGCGTGAGAGAGCTTGTCGCGGATATAGGTCTGCCAGGCGTCGGCGTGCGACTTGCCGTGCATCCAGATGCCGACCGAGACGAGCACGACGGCCGCCAGAAGCGAGCCGAACCCTTCGGTCAGCTCCCGGCTGGCGCCGCTGATGGAGATGAAGAAGGTCGCGGCCGCCCAGGTGGCGCCGCCGGCGACCAGCGCGGCCACCCAGCCGCCGTGGACGTAGCGCAGCACCTCGGGACGTTCGGCCTTCCTGAGGAAGGCGATCATCGCCACCACGATGAGGATGGCTTCCAGACCTTCGCGCAGCAGGATGGTGAAGGCGCCGAGGAAGCTGGCGAGATTGTCCGCCTCCTGGGGCGCGAGTGCGCGTTCGGCCGTGTCCAGCAGGGCGTTCGCGCGGGCGACCCGGTCCGCGACCTCCTGGGCCGGCGCGCCCCTGCTGATCGAGACGCGCAGGTCGGTCATGGCCGTCTCGACCCGCCGCAGCAAGGCGCCGTCGCGGGCGCCCAGCGCCGGCTCCATCGGTTCGACGCCGTCGAGATAGGCCGACAGGGCCAGGTCGGTCGCGGCCCTGCGATCGCCCCGGCGATAGGCGGCCTCGCTTTCGGCCAGTCGCGTCCGGGCCAGGGACAGGGTCGATCCCTCGGCGCGGACCGTCGCCTCCGGGTGGCGGCGCAGGTAGGCCGTGACCGCCCGTGCCTTCGTCTCGCCGATCCTTGTCGCCAGCTCGGCCGGCGTCGCCTGGGTGAGGGCGGCCAGGTCCGGGAAGACGGCGCGGATCGCCGGGTCGCTCTCCCAGAGGCGTCGACCTTCGGCGGCTTCGGCGTCGGTGAAGGCGAACCGGCCCACGTAGAAGGCCAGGGCCCAGCGGTCCTCGGCCGGCAGATGGGCGAAGCTGGCCATCGCCGTGCCCTCCAGCCCCTGATCGATGACCTGGTAGAGGCCGAACACGCTGCGCTGACGGGCGCGCTCCACATCCGCGAAGGCGATCGCGGGCGGATCAAGCCCCTCGGCGCCCGGGCCGTCGGCGCGTCCGGTCACGCCATGGCAGACCGAGCATTGCTCGGCATAGAGCGTCGCGCCGCGGGCCAGATCAGGCGGGAACGAAGGCGCCAGCGGGCTCGGATAGGCCGTCAGCACCGCGCCGGCGAGCGCCTTGGCCCGGTCGCCAACGACGCGCGGATCCGCCTTGTCCCTGATGGCCGCCTGCAGGGCCTCGGCGTCGCGGACCAGACCGGCCTTGGCCGGATTCGGCGGCAGGGCGTCCAGGCGGGTCCGGATCTGGCCGCCGAACTCGATCATCTCCCCGTATTCGGCCGGATTGGTCACCTGACCGTCGGCCACCGCGCCGGCGTAGTCGACCGCTACATAGTCGAGCAGCCGCCAGGCGACCTGGGCCTCGGAGGCGGACGGCGTCTGGGCCAGGGCGGGCGCGGCCAGCCCCAGGGCGAACAGCAGGGCAAGCAGACGGAGCGGAGGACGCATGGTCAATCCAGATGTGAACGGCTCGCATTAGCATTCAGGCGGCGACGCTGTCGCGCTTTATTCGCGACGCGGCCGGGCTCGTAGGCGGCTACGGGTCCTCTACGCCCGCCGGGACGCCTCGGCGCCGCGCGGCCAGCCCGGGCAGCCACGCGACGGGCGGTCGTTACAGGTGGATCGTGCGGTCGGCCACAGCCAGGCATGCCTCGCGCAAGGCTTCCGGAAGCGTCGGATGCGCATGGCTCGTCCGCGCCACGTCTTCGGCCGCCGCGCCGAATTGCATGACGGCGACCGCTTCATGGATCAGGCTGCCCGCGTCCGGCCCCAGGATGTGCACGCCGAGAATCCTGTCCGTGCCGGCGTCCGCCAACACCTTGACCAGCCCGTTCTTCTCCAACCGCGCCTTGGCCATGGCGTTTGCCGAGAACGGAAAGCGCCCGACGCGATAGGCCACGCCGGCCGCCTTGAGGTCGTCCTCGGTGCGCCCGACTGAGGCCAGTTCCGGCCAGGTGTAGACGACGGCCGGGATCGTTCCGTAGTCGACATGGCCCGCGGCGCCGGCAAGGCGCTCGGCAAGGGCGATCCCTTCTTCCTCCGCCTTGTGGGCCAGCATGGCGCCGCCGATGACATCGCCGATGGCGTAGACCCCTTCGGCGCTGGTTCGAAAGCCGTCGTCGACCGGAATATAGCCCCTTGGGTCCGGCTTGATGCCGACCGTCTCCAGATCGAGTCCGTCGGTGGCGGGACGTCGGCCAATGGACACGAGCACGACATCGGCCTTGATGGTTCCTCGCGCGCCGTCTCCCATGGGCTCGACCTCAAGGACGACGTCGTCCGCCTCCATTCGCGATCCGACCACCTTGTGCGCCAGGCAGAATTGGAAGCCCTGGGCCTCGAGCACCTTGTGCAGCGCCGTCGACATCTCTGAATCAACGCCGGACGCGATCCGGTCGAGCACCTCGACGACGGTGACCTCGCTGCCGAGACGGCGCCAGACGGAGCCCAGCTCCAGTCCGACATAGCCGCCGCCGATCACCGCCAGATGGCGCGGCGCCGCCGTCAGGCTGAGGGCGCCCGCCGAGGTGACGATCCGCTGCTCGTCGATGGGCAGGTCCGGCAACGTCGCCGCTTTCGATCCGCTGGCGAGCACGATCGCCTTGCGGACCTGCACCTCGAAGCTGCCGTCCGGGGCGCTCACTTCCACACGGTCGCGCGACAGCAGCCGGCCGCGGCCCTGCAGGCGGGTGACCTTGTTCTTGCGCAGGAGGTAGGCGACCCCTTCACCAAGCTCCGTCACGACCCTGGCCTTGTGCCGCATGACGCCTGCAAGGTCGGCCCGCACATTGTCGACCAGGACGCCGAAAGCCTCGAGATTGCGGGCCATCTCCAGCCGCTCTGTGGCCTGCAGCAGCGCCTTTGACGGAATGCACCCGATGTTCAGGCAGGTTCCACCGAGGAGTTCCCGGTCGTCGATAACCGCCACCGACATGCCGAGCTGGCTCGCCCGGATGGCGCAGGGGTACCCGCCCGGCCCGCCGCCGATTATCACCAGGTCATAGGATGTCATCGAAGCCATCGCGTCAGCCTTCGCTGTAAGTGAAAGAGGGACGAAGGCGCCGGCCACCCGCATGAGCAAACATCAGGCGCCGCCCTCACGCGGGGAAGTCCGACGCGTCATCATTCGGAACCCGCTCCTGGGGAGGGCCGGAAGGCGGCGGAAGTCGATCTCCAGATCCTGAGCCGGCAGCCGGTAGTTCAGGCCGGCGAGCAAGCCGAGGGCCCGCTCCATCAATTCGACGACGATGCTTTCGCCGGGACAACGGTGACCGGTCAGGGCGTTCCCGCCGCCTTGGGGAATCAGGCCGAACGCGTCCCCGGAGCCGTCGATGAAACGCTCTGGCCGGAATTCGTCGGGATCGGTCCAGACGGCAGGATCGTGATTGGAGCCATAGAGATCGAGGATCACCTGCCGACCCACCGGGAAGTCAAGGTTGCGCCAGCGAAACGGCGCGCGCACACGCCCGATCACCGCCGGGAAAAACGGATAAAGGCGTCGCACCTCCTGAACGAAGGCGCGGCGGCGGCCGGCGTCCGCGGTGGCCAGACGGGCCGCCGCGGGGTGCGCCTGCATCGCGTGCGCCACAAACACGATATAGACCGAGGTCGCCACGGTCGGCCTCAGCACATTGGCCAGTTCGACCGCCGCCGTCCGGGCCGCCAACGGTTCGCCATCATCCGCGCTCGCCCAGGCCCAGGCGTAGGCGGCGGTGTCTGGATCCGGCGCCAGTCGTCCGGCGCGAATGCCCTCGATGATCGAGGCCAGCCAGGCGTCGACGCGTCGCCGCGCGTACCTCGACCACAGGTGGCGAGGCCCCCGCGATCCTGCCGCGTCAAACAGCGCCCTGAGGTGACTGACCCGTTTCGCTTCGTCGTCGGGATTCAGCGGCACCCCCGCCCAGCGGCAGACGGCGCGGGTGAGCACCGGCTGCAGGGCGTCGTACAGCACGATCTCTTCCTGGCCAGCCCATTCAACGGCCGCGCGTCGCCATTCCGCCTCGAACAGGTCGCCCAGCCGCGCGATCCGTTCCGGCGACATAAGAGCCATGAACACGCGTTTGCGGGCGCGGTGCGCTTCGCCATCCAGGCCCTGGACGCCGCCTTCGCCGAGCAGTGTGCGTCGGACAGGCGCCGGCATGGCGCCCGCGCGCGAGATGCGGGTCTCGTCGTAGAAGACCTGGGCCGCTTCGCGCCCTCTCAGACAGGCCGTCTCCTTCAGCGCCAGACGGGTCTCGATTGCGTCCGCGCCGGCCTGCTCGAACAGGCGGGAGATGCGCCTGTACGGGTCCGTCAAAAGGGCGAACGTCTGATCGGCGTGTCGCTGTGTCGATCGATGCGCCATCGAAGTCCTCCATGGACGAAGGGAGCGCGACGAGGGCCGCGGGATTACTCAAAACGTCGCGGTGACCCAATGGCTCCTGCATCATCCCGGGCCCGTTCTGACCTTCAGCGCCGACCTGCACGGCGAGGCCGAGGAGCGGTGCAAACCCGGGTCGGGTTCGTCTTCAAACCGGCGCCGAGGGATCGTGCAGGGCTTCGATCACCTTGCAGGCGGACACGCGGCCGCCGGCACATTCCGCCGTCATCCGCGAAAGCTCGCGTTGCAGGGCCCGGAGTCGGGCGATCTTATGCGTCACCTCCGCCAGATGACGTTCGGCGAGGATGCTGGCTTCGGCGCAGGGCCGATCAGGGTGATCGGACAGATCCAGCAGGGAGCGGATCGAGTCCAGATCGAAGCCCAATTGCCGTGCATGCCGAATGAACGACAGGCGGCGTTCCGCCGCGTCGTCATACATCCGCCGGTCGCTGGCGGTGCGCGGGGCGGCGGGAAGCAGGCCGATCTCCTCGTAGAAGCGGATGGTCGGGACCTTGACGCCGGTGGCCGCGGCGAGCTTGCCGATAGGGCGCAGGCCGGACGAGGCCGGGGAGGGCAGGGTCATCGCATCATCTCGCAGCAGCGGGCTGAAGGGCGGCAGGCGCAGGACGGAAAAGGATCATCGGCCCAGCCCCATGAGGACGATGGCGGCGCCGAAGGCGGCGATCGTGGAAGCGCCGGTAAGGGCCATGCCGAAGGCCCTGGCCGCCGCGCCCCGGGCATAACCGTGGGCGAACAACACGCGGCCGATCAGATAGAGGGCGACCAGCACCGGCAGCACGACCATCTCCTCGCCGCGCAGCACGGTGGCGAGCACCAGGTGGGCGCCCACCGCCAGGACCGTCTGCTCCAGGGTGTTCTGAAGCACGGCGGCAGGCACGGCGAGCCTCGAGCTGGGCGCCGCATAGGCGGAACCCGGCCGGTCGGCGTCGGACCGGAACCGGATGCTCGCCACGGCCCTCAAACAACCGGCGAGCCACAGGAAAACGAGGAGGTCCGCCTTCAGGGCGTAGGCCAGCCGATCAGCTGTCGCCATGTCCGGCGCGGCGCCCAGGAGACGTGGCGAAAGCCATAGCCAAGCTGACGCCACCGCCGCAGCGGTGATGAGAATCGCCAACCCCGAACGGACGGCGATCGCCTTCTGTTCGGCGGAAAAGGTCATCGCGCCGCCCGTCCCAGGGTCGACGTCGCCGGGCGGCCGTCCGAGCCCCGGACGGTCAGGAGGAGCAGCGCCACGCCGCAAACAATGGCCGCATCGGCGAGGTTGAAGGTCGGCCAGTGCGCGTCGCCCCAATGAAGATCGATGAAATCCGTCACCGCGCCGGAGCGCAGACGATCGAGCAGGTTCCCGAGCGCTCCACCGGCGATGAGGCTCGCCGCGACCGCCGTGACGGCGCTTCGCGTACGCCAGATCCAGGTCAGCAGGACGCCGATGATCAGGAATGCCACGGCGCTCAGGGCCCATCGTCCCACCGCGCCCGAGTCTGCGAACAGGCCAAAGGTGACGCCGGGATTGAATCCCAAACGCAGCGCGAGGAACGGCGTGAGGTCCACCGGGCTCTCGAGTCGGGCGCGAGCCGCGGCCTTGGCGGCCTGATCCAGAGCGGCGATCAGCATGAAGAACGAGAAGGCGATCGCCCGCATGCGGCTGGGACCGCGTCGCGACGGGTGCATCGTGATCATGAGGCCTCCTGTGGATTTCGTCCGATTGTGCGTCCTCTAGCTACTAGAGGATCAAGTCGGTTCCGCCAAACCGCGTCTTTTTGGGCGAGGCATCCATTTTTGTTCTTGATCCTCGAGCGACTGGAGGATGCATTCTCGTGGTGAAAGGCGGACTTCGATGACTGACTCCCTCTCGTCCCCCGAACCGGCGGCCGCCGGCTGCGGCTGCGGCGCGGCCGTCAAGTTCGACGGCGCCACGCCGGCCTATCGCCGCATCCTGATGGCGGTGATCGCTATCAACGGCGCCGCCTTCCTGGCCATCGCCGGCGGCGCGGCCCTGCAGGGCTCGGCCTCGCTGGGTGCCAACGCCCTCGACTTCCTGGCCGACGCCGCCACCTACGGCATCAGCCTGGCCGTGATCGGGCGCTCGGTCGCCGTGAGATCCGGGGCCGCCATCATCAAGGGCGCCAGCCTCGCGGCGCTGGCGCTGTTCATCCTTGGCTACGCGATCTGGCGGGCGACCTCGGGGGCGCCCCCGGAAGGCGTCGTCATCACCGGCCTGGGCGCCCTGGGCTTTTTCGCCAACGCCCTGGCCGCGCTGCTGCTGGTCCGCCATCGCGAAGGCGACGCCAATGTCCGTTCGGTCTGGCTGTGCACGCGCAACGACCTGATCCAGAGCCTGGTGGTCGCGGCCACGGGCGTGGCCGTCTGGTTGACCGCCTCTCGCTGGCCCGACCTGATCGCCGGCGCGATCCTGGCGGTGGTCTTCCTGCAATCCGGCTGGTCGATCATTCGTCAGTCCCGCGAAGAACTGAAGGCCGCCGCGTGACCGCGAACTTCACCCCCGCGCTCGGCCATACAGCCCTGAGCGGGCTGTATGATCCGGCCATCGCGCTTTTGACCCGGGAACCGCTGTGGCGGAGCCGCCTTCTCGAACAGGTGGCTCCGTCCCCTGGCGAGACGATCATCGATCTTGGATGTGGAACCGGCTCATTCGCGATCGCCATGGCGAACCGGGCGCCGGACGCGCGCATCTTCGGCCTCGATCCCGACGGCGACATCCTCAGGCGGGCCGAGACGAAGACGGCCGCTGCAGGTCAGGCCGTCCGTTTCATCCAGGGGTTTTCGCGCGATGTGGCGGCGCTCCTGGGCGAGGACGCCGCCGACAAGGTGGTCTCCAGCTTGGTCTTCCATCAGCTGCCCATGGCCGAGAAGCGAGCGGGCCTCGCCGCGAGCCTGCGGGCGCTCAAGCCGGGCGGAACGCTGCATGTCGCGGACTACGGCCGCCAGTCGGGTGCGATGCGCGTGCTCTTCCGCCTGGTGCAGTCTCTGGACGGCTACGAAAAAACCCAACCGAACGCCGACGGCGTTCTGCCTACGCTGATGGCCGAGGCCGGCTTCACACAGGTTCAAGTGCTCGATGTCATCCCGACCGCCACCGGATCCATCTCTCTGTATCGGGCGGTGCGACGATGAGGCGATTGATGTCGCGGCGCACCGTGTTATGGGACGGCATGGGGTTTCCCTCGACTAGGCATGGGTGGATGGCGGCGCTGCTCGCGTCGTTCCTGGCCCTGTTCGTCCTGGTTTCCGCAGCCGACGCCTTCGCCTGCGCACCCGAGACCGGAAGCTTGCAAGGCCTGGCCGCGTCGGACGTCGTCGCTGTGTCCGATACAGGTCACGGCGAACGCAAGGACGCAGCAGGTCAGGTCGCCTGCGCCCACGGCCATTGCCACCATTGCGGCATTACCGCGCCGCCGGCGATTGACGACATGAGGTCGATGGCCCTCGATCGCGCGCCCTTGGCGCCATCGCTCGATCAGGCGCCGGCCTCCCGGATGCCCGCCGGTCCCATGCGCCCGCCCAGAACCTGACGTGACCTCGCGTTCGCGCGCGCCCTTCACGTCAACCTTCCGGGACATGAGACATGCCATCCCCTATTCGCCGCTTGCCGCCTTTCGCGGTCGGCTGCGCTGTGGTCGCCCTGACGACCGCCTTGACCGGCCCGGCCTGGGCCGATCCCGCGCCATCCTTCCGGACCCTGCTTGAGCGCATAGGGGCCAGCCCCTCCGCGGCCGAGGCCGACGCCTTGCTCGAAGCGGCCGAGGCCCGGGTGCGCCAGGCGCGCGTGCGGCCCAACCCGACCGCCGCCCTCGAGGCGGAGAACGCCTTCGGCAGCGGTCCCTTTTCCGGCTACGACAACGCCGAGACCACGCTCTCGCTCACCCAGGACCTCGAACTGTGGGGCCGGCGCGGCGCCCGGGTCGAGGTGGCGCGGGCGGAGGCCGGAACGGCTTCGCTGCGTCGCGATCAGGCGGTCGTCGACGCCGCCGGACGGCTCGCACTCGCCTACGCCGAAGCGGAAGCCGCCGAGCGGCGCTTCGCCCTGGCCGAGGAGGCGCTCAGCCTGACCATCGCGGACGCCCGCGCCGCCCTGGTGCTCGTGGAGGAGGGACGCGAGCCCATGCTGCGCGGCATCCAGGCCGAGAGCGAGGCGGCGGCGGCCCGCGCGACCCGTGACGAGGCGCAGGCCGAGCGGGACGCGGCGTTCGCCCGCCTGACGGCTGTCGCGATGCTGCCCGCGCCGGTCACCTCGATCGTCGACAGCCTGCTGGACGACGCGCCGACCCGGACGGCCATCGAAGCCGCTCCCGGGGCGCCGGCCGTTCGCGTCGCCGAGGCCGAACGCGAAGCGGCCGAACGGCGGATCGCCGTCGAGCGAGTGCGCGCGCGGCCCGATGTCAGCGCCAGCGTCGGCGTTCGGCGTTACGAAGCCGAGGATGCGACAGCGCTGACCTTCGGCATCAGCATGCCGCTGCCCCTGTTCGACCGGAACCGCGGCAATATCGACGCGGCCCAGGCCGAGTTCCGCGCCGCGGACGCCCGCCTGGCCGGCGCGCGCCAGGAGGCCGAGGCCGACGGTCAGGCCGCGGTCGCCCGGCTGAACGCCTCGGTGAGCCGCGTCGCGGCCGCCGACGCCGGCGTGACCTCATCCGAGGAAGCCTATCGCCTGTCCCGGATCGGCTTCGAGGCCGGCCGCATCTCGCAACTGGAGCTGCGCGGAACCCGCGCCGCCCTCATCACCGCCCGCAACGCCGCCGTCGACGCCCGCCTGGCGCGCGTCCGCGCCGAAATCGATCTCGCGCGCCTGCAAGCGCGCGCACCCTTCGGAGGGGTCCAATAATGCGCAAGCCGCAATCCAACAGAACGCTGCTCATTGGCGGCGTCGCCGCCGTCGTCCTGCTCGGAGGCGGCGGGCTGTTCCTGGCTCTCAATCGCGACGCGCGGCCGGCCGCCGAGGGCGAGGCCGGTCACGCGGAAGAGGAGGGGCACGCGGAAGGCGAGGGCGCCGAGGCCCCCGAAGGCGTCGTGGCGCTCACGGCCGAACAGATCCGCGCCGCCGGCATCGCCGTGGTCGCCGTCGGCGCCGGCGGCGGGTCAGAGACCCGGCTGGCGGGACGCGTCGAGCCCATGGTCGATGCGCGCGCCGCCGTGGCCGCCTCGGTCGGCGGCCGGGTCGAGCGCGTGCTCGTCGCGCCGGGGCAGTCCGTGCGCGCCGGTCAGGCCCTCGCCACATTGGTCAGCGGCGACGCCGCGACCTTCCGCGCCGACGCCGACGCGGCGGTGGCGCAGGCCGAAGCCGCGCGCCAGGCCTATCACCGCGATCGCAACCTGGCCGACCAGGGCGTGGTGGCCCGGCAGGAGGTGGAGACCTCCCGAGCCCAGTCGCTCAGCGCCGAGGCGTCGGCGCGCGCCGCCCGCGCCAGGGCTTCGGCGGCCGGATCGCCAAACGCTTCGGGACGGCTGAGCGTGACCAGCCCGATTTCGGGCGTCGTCACCTCGGTGCAGGTCGGCCCCGGAGGCTTTGTCCCCCAGGGCGGCGTCGTCGCCGAGGTCACCAACCCCGCGCGGATTGAACTGGTCTTCAACGCGCCGCCGGCTCTGGCCGCCCAGGTCCGCGCCGGATCGCGCCTGAGGGCGACCGGGCCCAACGGGGAATTCGAAGCCGTCGTCACCGGCGTGGCGCCCGGCGCCGGCGCCGAGAGCGGCGCGACGATCATTCGCGCCCGGCCGTCGGGGGTGTCGCTGCCGCCGACGGGATCCGCCGTCACCGGCGCCATCGTTACGGGCGATGCCGTCCCCGGCGGCCTGACGGTCCCCAGCGAAGCCGTGCAGACCATCGAAGGCGCGACGGTCGTGTTCGTTCAGGTCCAGGGCGGCTTCCGGGCCGTCCCGGTGCTGGCCGGTCGTCAGGCGGGAGGGCGCACGGAGATCCTGCGCGGCCTCGACGAGGGTGAACGCATCGCCGCCGCCAACGCCTTTCTCTTGAAAGCCGAACTCGCCAAGGGCGAGGCCGGCGATGACGACTGAGGCGCGGCATGTTCAAATCCATCATTGAAGCCTCGGTGCGCTTCCGCTGGTTCGTTGTGTTGGCGACCGCGCTGGTCGCCGCGCTCGGTCTGTTCGAACTGACCAAGCTGCCGATCGACGCCGTTCCGGACATCACCAACCGGCAGGTCCAGATCACCACCGTCGCCCCGGCGCTCGCGCCGGAACAGATCGAGCGGCAGGTCACCTATCCGCTCGAGACGGCCATGGCCGGCATTCCCGGACTGACCAGCACTCGCTCGTTGAGCCGCAACGGCTTCAGCCAGATCACGGTCATCTTCACCGACCAGACGGACATCTATTTCGCGCGCCAGCAGGTGGCCGAACGCCTCGCCCAGGCGCGCGAAAGCATGCCCGAGGGCGTGGAGCCGGCATTGGCGCCGATCACCACCGGCCTCGGCGAGGTCCTGATGTGGACCGTGGACTATCTGCCGTTCAACAGCCGCAACCTCGCCCGGCCGGGACAACCCGGCTGGCAGCCAGGCGGCGTCTACCTGACCCCCGAGGGGGAGCGGTTGACCACGCCCGAGGCGCGCGCCACCTACCTGCGCACTGTTCAGGACTGGATCGTCGCGCCGCAGATGCGGACGACGCCCGGGCTCGCCGGCGTCGACACCATCGGCGGCTATGTGAAGGAATACGCCGTCCGCCCCGACGCCGCCCGCCTGTCAGCGTATGGGCTGGGGCTGGGCGACCTCGTCACGGCCCTGGAGCGGGCCAACACCCAGGCCGGAGCCGGCTACGTCCAGCGCGGCGGCGAGGCGCTGACCGTCCGGACCGACGCCCTGGCCTCCACCGTCGAGGATCTTGCCCAGGCCCCGGTCGTCAACCGGGGCGGCCTGGTGGTGCGCGTCGCCGATGTGGCGACGGTCGAGGTCGGGCAAGCTCCGCGGCTGGGCGGCGCGAGCCGCGATGGCCACGAGTCGGTGCTCGGCACGGCCTTGATGATCGCCGGCGGCAACAGCCGCACCGTGGCCCAGGCCGCCGGAGAGCGCCTCGAGGAGGTGCGCGAGACCCTGCCCCCCGGGATCGAGGCGGTGACCGTGCTCGACCGAAGCGCCCTGGTGAACTCCACCATCGGCACGGTGGCGCGCAATCTGACCGAAGGCGCCCTGCTCGTCATCGTCGTGCTGTTCCTGCTGCTGGGGAACCTGCGGGCGGCGAGCATCACCGCCCTGATGATCCCGATCAGCTTCCTGTTCGCCGTCATCGGCATGAACCGCTTCGGCATCAGCGGAAACCTGATGAGCCTCGGCGCCCTCGACTTCGGCCTGATGGTCGACGGGGCGGTGGTGGTGGTGGAGAATACCCTGCTGATGATGACCCGGCGGCGCGCGGAATTGGGCCGCATGCTCAGCCGTCACGAACGACTGGACGTCGCCATGGCCGCGGCCCGGCAGATGGTGAAGCCGGCCGCCTTCGGCCAGCTGATCATTCTGCTGGTCTTCACCCCCCTGCTGATGCTCGAGGGCGTGGAGGGTAAGACCTTCATTCCCATGGGGGCGACCGTCATGCTCGCCCTGGTCGGCGCCTTCATCTTCTCCTTCACCTTCGTCCCGGCCATGACTGCGCTGCTGGTACGCGACCCGAAAAGCGCCCACCTCGACGCCAACGACCGCGTGCAGGAGCACGAAACCCGCGTCCTGCGCTTCGCCCGCCGCTGGATCCAACCCGCGATCAGCGCCGCCGTAGACAAGCCCCGTGTCGTGCTCGCCTCGGCCCTGGGCGCCTTGGTCGTCGGCAGTCTGGCCTTCGCCACCCTCGGCCGGGAGTTCATTCCCACCCTCGATGAGGGCGATATCGCCATGCAGGCCCTGCGGGTGCCGTCCGCTTCGCTGGACCAGTCCTTGGCTATGCAGATGGCCCTCGAGCGGGTCGTCAAGGCCCAGCCCGAGGTGGAGACGGTGTTCTCGCGCACCGGCACGGCGGAGGCCGCCGTCGATCCCATGCCGCGTAACATCTCCGACAGCGTGATCATCCTCAAGGACCGAGGCGACTGGCCAGACCCGGGCCTCGAAAAGGAGGCGCTCATCGAGCGCATTGAGGAGGCGGTTAGTCAGCAGATCGGCAATAATTTCGAGTTCAGCCAGCCGATCGAACTGCGCTTCAACGAACTGATCTCCGGCGTCCGGACCGATTTGGCGGTGCTGGTCTACGGCGACGACTTCGACACCCTGCAGAGGGTCGGCGAGCAGGTGGCTCGCGCATTGGAGGAAACACCGGGTTCCGCCGACGTTCGAGTGGAACAGGCGTCGGGGTTGCCGACGCTGACGGTCAGCGTCGACCGCTTCGCGGCGGCCAACTACGGCCTGTCGGCGGCGGACGTCTCGGAGGCGGTCTCCACCGCCATCGGCGGAACAGAGGCTGGACGCATCTTCGAAGGGGATCGGCGCTTCGACGTTGTCGTCCGTCTGCCCGAGGCGACCCGCAACGATCCAACCAGCCTGGCCGCCCTGCCGATCGTCTCCTCGACCGGCGTGGTGGTGCCCCTGTCCTCGGTGGCGCGCATCCAGACCGCCGAGGGGCCCAACCAGATCAGCCGCGACAACGGCAGTCGGCGCATGGTGGTGCAGGCCAACGTCCGCGGCCGGGATCTCGGCGGTTTCGTCACGGATGCGCAGACGCGGGTGGAGCGGATCGATCTTCCGCCGGGCGTCCGGCTCGATTGGGGCGGTCAGTTCGAGAATCTCAAGCGCGCCGAACAGCGTCTGGGCCTCGTGGTTCCGATCGTATTCATCCTCATCGGGGTCCTGCTTTTCATGGCCCTCGGCTCATTCGCTGAAGCCGGTCTGGTGTTCGCCTGCGTCCCGCTCGCCTTGGTCGGCGGGGCCCTGGCGCTGCTCTTGCGCGGCATGCCCTTCTCCGTCTCGGCGGCGGTCGGCTTCATCGCCGTCTCGGGGGTGGCGACCCTGAATGGCCTGGTGCTGATGCAGGCCATCCGCGAGCGGCTGACGGCGGGCCTGGCGCCGCGTGAGGCCGCGATCGAAGGGGCGTCCAGCCGCCTGCGGGCGGTTCTGACCACCGCCCTGGTGGCCATCGTGGGCTTTATTCCCATGGCCATCGCCCACGGGGCCGGGGCCGAGGTCCAGAAACCATTGGCCACAGTGGTCATCGGGGGCCTTTTGACGGCGACTGCGTTGACACTGCTGGTGTTGCCCACCTTCGCCGCCAAGGCGGTGAAGCATCGCAAGGCGGAAGGGATCGAGGATTGATGAGCGAACGAGACGAGACGGAAGGCGTCCAGCGCCGCACCCTGCTGGTGGTGTTGATCCTCAACGCCGCCCTGTTTGTAGGGCTCGGGATCGGCGGCTTGCTCGCCGATTCCAGCGCTCTGCTGGCCAATGCCCTGGACAATGCGTCTGACTCCGCCGTCTACCTCATCAGCTTTCTGGCGGTGGGCCGCGCCCTGATCTGGAAGACCCGCGCCGCCCGGGCCTCCGGAATCCTGCTGCTGATCTTCGCTGCGGGCGTCCTGCTGGACGTGCTGAGACGAACGCTGATGGGGACGGAGCCCATAGGCTGGACGATGATGGGCATGGCGGTGGTCGCCGCCATCGTGAACCTGGTGTGCCTGGAACTGATCCGGCGCCAACGCAGCGAGGATGTGAACATGAAGGCCGCCGAGACCTTCAGCTTCAACGATTTCGCCTCCAACGGCGGCATCCTGATCGCGGGTGGCCTGGTCCTGTGGCTGGATCAGTCCTGGCCGGATCTGGTCGTGGGCCTAATCGTGGCCGGCATCGCCGTGAAGGGCGGCGTCGACATCCTCCGCGACTCCCGGGCCGAAACGAGAGCGGGGGAAGAAGCCTGAGTGACGACGGCGGCTACGCCCATGATCACACGGCCGGGGCCAAAGCCCGGGTCGGTGGCGAAGTGAGCGGCCCGCGCTGATAACCATTCCTTGCCCCGTTGCGGACTAGGCTGCGCCCATGGTCCGCAGCGACGCCGCGCCGATGAAGTCCCGCCCACCGCGCATCGCCCGCGGCGGCTGGCTCGACGCGCTCCGCTTCATCGTCGGGGCGCTGATCATCCTCTACCATTTCCGCGAGGCCTCGCCGGTCCCGCTGCCCCAGCTGCATCCGGTGATCGACCGCGGCTATCTGCTCACCGACTTCTTCATCATCGACTCCGGTTACGTCCTGGCGCGCATCTACGGCGACCGGCTCGCCGCCGGTCAGGCGTCGCTGCGCGCCTATGCGCGCCAGCGGCTGCTGCGGGTCATTCCGGCCCACCTCGTCGTCAGCCTTATCCTCGTCGTCCTCGTCGGCGGCGCGGCTCTGGCGGGGATCGCGCCCAGCAACCCGCGCTGGTTCGACTGGTCGCAGCTGCCGGCCCAGGTGCTGCTGCTCCAGGCCTGGGGCGTGCCGGGCGGGCAGGGGTGGAACGCCCCGACCTGGACGCTCTCGGCCCTGATTGCCTGCTACCTCCTGCTGCCCTGGATCTGCCGGGCCCTGTGGCGCTGGCCGCCGATCGCCGTGGTGATCGGCGCGACGCTGCTGGTCGTCGGCGCCGACCTCGCGGCCTCGCTGTGGCTCGGCGATCCGATCTACCGCCTGCCGATGCGCTACGGCGTCCTGCGCGCCTTGCCGCTGTTCCTGCTCGGGGTCGCGGCGGCCTTCTACGGTTCACGCGTCTATGTCGCATCCCGTCTGGCCGGCGCGATCGGGGTCGGCGCCGCCATCGCGCTTGTCATCCTTCAGGCCTTCGGCGCCTTCAGCCTGTTGTCGCTGGGCCTGATGACCGTGATCATCTGGGCCGCCGGGGCCGTATCGGTGCGCAGGCCGTCACGCCTGATCGAACATCTGGCCCTGATGTCGTTCTCGATGTTCCTGACCAATGAGGTCACCCGTATCGTTTGGTTCGGCCTGCTCGACGCCCTGGGCCAGGACGCCCTGTCGTCGGGGGTTCGCTGGGCGCTGTGGTCGATCGGTTTCATCGGCGCCTTCGCGGCCGCGGCGGTGTTCCGCTATGGCTTCGACCGGCCGGTGCAGAGCTGGCTCAACCCGTCGCGCGTCAGGCTGGCGGCTGCGGACAGGAACGCACCCGCGACGCCTCGGGCGTCAGGCGCCGTTGTGGCGGCCGAACACGCGGGTTGAACCATCGTTGAGGATCAGGACGGTCGTATAGGGTTCGCGCCCGGCGGCTTCCATGCCCGGCGAGCCAGCCGGCATGCCGGGGGCGCTCAGCGCCCGGGCGCCGGGGCGTTCGCTGAGCAGCCGGTCGACGTCGCCGGCCGGAACATGGCCCTCGATCGCATAGGGGCCGACGACCGCCGTGTGGCAGGAGGCCAGCCGGTCCGGAACGCCATGTTGCGCCCGGGTCGGCGCGAGATCTTCGCGCTCGACGACCTCGACGGTCCAGCCGGCCTGGCGCATGTGGGCGATCCAGCCGCCGCAGCAGCCGCACCAGGGCGTCTTGTAGGCGGTCATCCGCTTCGGCGGCGCGGCGAGGGCCGGGGCGGCGAAGGCGGCGAGGGACAGGCCGCTCAGGATGGACCGGCGGTCAAGGATGGTCGGAGAACGGTTCATGGCGGTCCTGGGTGACGATGACGCCGCGGCTTAGCCGGGCGTGTGACCTGCGTGCCCGCCGCTCTGCGGCGTTTCGGGAGCGGGCGCCGGAGCCGGGGCGGGTGCGTCCGGAGCCGGGGCCGGAGCGTTCATCTCGTCGCAGCACTCCATGGCGGCGCCGGGGGCCATGTCCTTGCAGCAGGCGCAGGCCTCCGCCGCGAGCACCGCGCCGGCGCTGAGGGCGAGGAAGGCGGCCGCCGCGGCGGCGATCTTGAGGGTCATCGCGGGTCTCCTTGAAATCGAGCCGCCTTGATCGGCCCGCGGGCGTCCGCCGTCAATGGGCGACCCCTGCGGTCAGGTGTCCACCCGTTCGACCGCGACCCAGCGTCCGCCGCGCTTCTCGACCACGAAGCGGGCGGACGTTTCCTCGAAGGCCGGCACGTCGCCGTCCCGGAACCAGATCCACGGGCGCGACCGGCTGCCCGGGCGCACGAAATAGGCGCGGCTGGAGCCGGCGTCCTGCCATTCGATGGTGACGGTCTTGCGGAGGGGCATGGCAAGAACAAAAGCAGAACACGAAGCGGGGTCAAGCCGGCTTCGCGCGCCCGCCGTCGTCATCCACAGGCGCACGCCGGGACGCCGCCCAGAAGGCTAAGGGCTCCGCCCTCGCGCGGGTCAGGGTGAAGCGGCTGCGCCGCCGGACCGGCCGGTCTCCCCGACCTTCCGCGCGGTCATGCTGTTCCTTTTCATCATCGTCGTCGGCTTGTGCAGGCCGGGCGATCCCCCTCCGGCCGGTCCGCCCTGGCCCTTGCTACCCCGGTCTCGCCGACGGGCAGGGTTTCAGGCGCGCAGTTCGCGTCCCTGCAACCCATGCCCAAAGGAGGCAGACATGACTGCTCAATCCATCGAAACCGCCGCGACCGAAGCGACCGCGCCGCAGCACGGCTCGGAGATCACCGTGCCGCTCAACCGGCTCAAGGCCTCGCCGAAGAATGCGAGGAAGACGCCGCACAGCCCGGCGACCATCGAGGCCTTCGCGGCCTCCATCAAGGCCAAGGGGGTGTTGCAGCCGCCCGTGGTCGAGATCGAGCGGGACGGGGAGGGCGCGCCCACCGGAAACTACCTCGTCACCATCGGCGAAGGGCGCCGTCAGGGGCTGCGGCTGCTGGCCAAGCGCAAGGCCATCAAGCGGACCCATCCGGTGCGGGTCATCGTGGACGCCGAGAACGACGCCCAAGACCATGGGTCTGCGCGACGCGGTGCAGGCCGATGTGAATGCGGCGCTGGCGACGGTGGTTCACGCGCTCGCCCTGCAGGTCTTCTATCCGGGCTACGGCGTCTGGACGCCGTTGCAGCTTCGGTTGACGACGACCGGGCTGGAGCGGCTGGCGCCGGGGGTGGAGGACGGCCCCGCCGGACGCCGGGTCAGCGACCGGTGCGAGGCGTGGGGCGCGCGCCTGCCCGAGCGCCCGGAAGACCTCTGGGGCGTGGTGGCCGCGCTGCCGCCTTCGGAGCAGTTGGACCTGATGGCCTGCTGCGCCGGGGTCGGTCTCTACGCGGTGCGCGATCCGCACGACCGGCGGCCCGGCGCCTTGGCGCAGGCCGAGACGCTGGCGACGGCTGCCTCACCGCATTAGCGACGAGGTGCAGTTCCCGGAGCGTGGCGTATTCCGGGAATGTCGAGAGGCCGCATCCCCGTAGGCGGCGGACGTGCTTGGCTTCGCGGACGAGCGCGAAGTGCGGATATCGCGGATGCTAGTTCGCAATGGCGACGGCGCACTCGAGGACGTTGGTGGAAATCGGACGGGCGGAGAAAAGACACCTGCGCTTCCAGTGGGTCTTCGCGCCGGCCGTTTCGGGCCGACGCGATATGTGGATGTGCCCCTCGCCCGCCAGGATGGTTCGTCGGCGATAGTCAGCGTCGGCATGGGCCCGACCATGTCTGCGGACGCCGCCCCTGAGGCCAGCGACTTCTTCCAGTCTCACGGGCTCGAAATCTGGCGCTCCTCGCTCCCATACCGGGCTTGATATTCAGAAAGCCGCTTCTGCTGGGCCGAAAGGCCCGTTCTGGTGACGGCCCGACCCCGCGATGGCGACCTGCTAGCGCTTTATCAAGCCGAATGTCAGAGGCGTCCAAAAGTCGGCGCGGATCCGAGTGAGACGCAGGACACCTGCGGTATTCAGGCCCCGACTCCAAGCCCGGTTAGTCCAAGTCGGCCCGGCCATAGCCAGACCTCCACTTGCCTGTGAGCGCAAGGACAGGGTTGCGGCTCCGTCGAAACAGCCGACATCGCCGGCCTTGGGGTTCAACACCCGCCCCTCGAAGACATAGCTGAGGACGGCGTCCCCGGCTTCGTTCGCCGGCCTTAGTTCAACGGCCTTCAGGGTTGATATGTCCCCATGTCGATCGTCGGGCTCAACCCGGCCGTGGCCTCGAACACGCTGTTCGCGATCGTCGAACGCATCCTGGGCGCCCTCTGCGACGCCCAAGGCTGGACCCTCGACACAAGCAAAAGCATCTGCGTCCGGGTCGTGATTGATGCGGAAGCGCACCTCGACCTCAACATCTACGCCATCCCTGACGTGAAGATGGCCCTACTTGAAAAAGCCTTTCATGCGGCGGCCAATCGCGCAATGGACGGCTCCGCGTTCTCGTCCCCGCCGCCCGAAATCCGGCTCGATCCGAGCGAGATCTATGTCGCCCACCGGACTACAGGCTGGGAGCAGTCGGACCCGCTGGAACTCGAGGACTGGTTCGTCAATGCGGCGGCGCGTCATGCCAGCTGGACCGACCTAAAGCGGCTTACTCGCTATCTCAAGGCGTGGCGGGACTACCACTGGGACAGCTGTCGTTTGAGCTCTCTGGTCCTGATGGTCTGCGCTGTTGAAGCCTTGGACGAAGCCAATACCCCGCCCCAGCCTGGGCGGGACGACGACGGGCTGCTGGTGGTGGCCCGCGCCCTGTCCGCCAAGATCGCGGGCGTGGTGTGGAACCCGGTGGTTGACGACAAGGCCCTGAACGACAACTGGACCACAGGGTGTTTCATCGAAAAGAGGTCGACGCACAGGCGCCGCGCATAGTCCGAAAGCGTCGGGTGATCGTCAGGATCATCCTCTAGCTGTTGCTGGACGACGCCCAAGCCGAGACAGAGCATTCGGTCGACCAAGGCTTCGTCGTAAACCACGGTCCGGATCGCGACGCCGGCGTCGTGTTCGAGATGCCGTGCGTCCAAGCCCAGAACGCACCCGCCACCATCGCCCGCGTAGCTTCGCCACTGCCCCAGATCGTCGCGCCGAGGAGTCAATGACCCGATCATGAGGCCGGTGTTTGCGGTCAGCCCCTCAAGCTCCGACACGACGAAAATGCGGGTCGTGAGGTCCGTGTAGACCTGTCGATCCCGCATAAGGCCGATCAGTCGATCACGAGCATACGAAAACTCCGAAGCGTCGTTCAGCGCGGTATACTCGGAGAGCCGAAAGGTCCGGTTTTCAACGATCGCCCGCGCCGCCTCGATCGAGGTGTAGTGGTATACGACCGGACAGTGGTCCGAGCTGAAGTCCCAAGGCAAGGCCATGCGGAAGTTATGACCTGCCGTTGCTAAAGAGAATATGGCTGGAAGGGATTGGAAGTGTCGCTCACGCAGATCCGGATTTGACATCCGCTATAGAGCCGTCGCTCTTGGTTCGCTTGTGGCGCTCTCCGCAGTACCCAGCGCAATGAAGGCCGCTGCATTGTCGGCCTCCCGGCGGCAGGTCCTTCAAAAACAAGATCGCGCTTCGGGGAGCAGGGCGTCAAACCGCTTCGAGTTGCTGAACCCCGGACTTCCGATGCCTACTCAATCTCCAATTGGACACGGGCGGGTCTACGCTTCAGCTTGACCGTATGTATCTAACTGAAGCTCAAGCCCGCGCTCGCGCTGGCGTAGCAGAGGACGAGCCCGCTCATGTGCTGGCGTTCGCGCTCGCTCTCGACTCCGCGCTGAGCGCCCTGACAGATCGCTTCGACATTTTCCTCTCCCATTCCGTTCGGGACGCTAGTCTCGTCATGGGGGTGAAGCGGATCCTGGAGGAGGTGACGTGCCCCTGAATTTTCATCCAGCGGCGACCAGAGTCCTTGGGTTAGTTACGCCTCGCAGCGTGGGATGAGCAACAGGCCGGACCGCGCAGCTTTCATCCTGCGCAGCGGGTCGGCCTGTTGCGGTCAGACTGGCGGCAAAAGCCTCCGGGGTGAGGTAGCCGATCGATGAATGCGGCCGGCGGGTGTTGTAGTCCAGCGCCCAGGCGGCGACCTTCTGGCGGGCGTGGTCGAGGCCGAAGAACAGGCTTTCGTTCAACAGTTCGTCGCGCATCCGCCCGTTGAAGGATTCCACAAACCCGTTCTGGGTCGGCTTGCCCGGCGCGATGTAGTGCCAGTCGACGCCTTGATCCTGCGCCCAGGCCAGGATGGCCGTGGACGTAAACTCCGTGCCGTTGTCGCTGACGATCATGGCAGGACGGCCCCGCCGAGAGATCAGCGCTGTCAGCTCTCGCGCGACGCGGCGTCCCGAGATCGAGGTGTCGGGGATCGCCGCCAGGCACTCGCGGGTGACGTCGTCGACCACGTTGAGAATGCGGAAGCGGCGGCCCGTGGCGAACTGGTCGTGCACAAAGTCCAGCGACCAGCGGGCGTTCGGCCTGGCCTCGACCAGGATCGGCGCCCGCGTGCCTATGGCGCGACGACGTGAGCGGCGCTTGCGCACCGTCAGGCCTTCCTCGCGATAGAGCCGGTAGATCCGGTTCTTGCCCGAGGCCTCACCCTCACGTCGCAGCAGCACGAACAGCCGCCGATAGCCGAACCGTCGCCGCTCCACAGCCAGCGCGCGTAGCCGCTCCCGCAGCGCCGTGTCCGGCTGACGGCAGGAGCGATAGCGCACCGATTTGCGATCGGCCTTGATGATGGAGCAGGCCCGCCGCTCGCTGACGCCGAACGCCGCCTTCAGATGGGCGACGGCCTGGCGCATCGCCGCGGGCCTTACCACTTTTTTGAGAGCAGATCATTCAGCGCCGCCTTGTCGAGCATGGCGTCGGCCAGCAGACGTTTCAGCCGGCCGTTCTCGTCTTCCAGGGCGCGCAGGCGCTGGGCGTCCGACACGCTCATCCCGCCGAACTTGGCCTTCCAGGCGTAGATCGTGCCCTCCGACACGCCGTGCTTGCGCGCCAGCTCGCCCGCTTTGGCGCCGGCCTCGTTCTCCCGCAGGATCCCGATGATCTGCTCTTCCGTGAATCTCGCTCGTTTCATTCCGTCCGTCCTTTCAAGGGCCGGACTCTAGCTCCGCGTGGAGGAAATTCTCAGGGGCACGTCAGTAGGCTGGTGACGCGCACGGACTGGCCCGAGGCGATCCAGCGCACGAACAACTGGGCGCCGCCGCCCTCGGCGGTCGAGATATAGGCGACGCGGGTTCCGTCGGGCGACCAGCGCGGCTGGCTGTGCGATCCGGCCGTGGCGACCAGAGGCGTCTGCTGGCCCGTGCGCGTGTCGATCAGCCAGATCGTCGGCCGCATCCGGTCGGTCATGATGTCGGCGGTCTGACGCACATAGGCGATGCGCGATCCATCGGGGCTGATCTGCGGGTCCGAAGCCACTTCGAGGCCGAACAGGTCCTGGGCCTGGAAACGGGCGGATTCGGACGGAAGCGGCGCCGGCTGCGCCACGGTAGGCGTGGCCAGCAAGGCCAGGGCGCAGCAGGCCCAGATGGCTTTAGACATTCGGCGTTTCCCCCTCTGGAACGCCGTGATCATAGATACGACGAAGGGGGCGGCAAGCCGCATCGCTGTGGCGATGGCTGAGGAGCGGATTTCAGATGCTTGGGGGCGGTGTGCGCCATTCCTTTCGCTGAAAGGAATGGCGCGAGTGACGGGGCTCGAACCCGCGACCTCCGGCGTGACAGGCCGGCACTCTAACCAACTGAGCTACACCCGCGTTTCCCGAACCGAAGCGCTGTGCGCCGCGGCGAGGGGCGTCGTTTAGGCGGGGCCGCCGCGCCCGTCAAGCGGCCCGCCTGTGGATAAGTGAAAATATCGCGAGACCTCCGTTACTTGGCGGCAGCGGCGGCCTGTGGCGGGGCGACGGGACCGGCGATTCCGCCGTCCGTGGGCAGGTGCGAGGCGACGGCGGGCGGGGGCGGTTCGTAGTGGACACCCACGCCCGGCCCCAGCGGCAGATCCAGCGCCACCCAGGTCGCCACCATGATCAGGCCCGCGACCAGCAAGGCCCCGGCGTAGGGCAGCATGGTCGCCATCAGGGAGCCCAGACCGAAGCGCGGGTCCCAGCGCTGGGCGAAGGTCAGGATCAGGGGGAAGTAGCTCATCAAGGGCGTGGCGATGTTGGTGACGCTGTCGCCCATGCGATAGGCGGCGGTCGTCATCTCCGGGCTGATGCCCAGCAGCATGAACATGGGTACGACGATGGGGGCCAGGGCCGACCACTTGGCCGAGGCCGAGCCGATGAAGAGGTCGAAGACGCAGGACACCAGGACCACGACGATCAGCAGCAGGGGCGTCGGCAGGGCCAGTTCGCGCAGGGAGGCGGCGGCGTTGACCGCCAGGATGGGGCCAAGGCCCGACCAGTTGAACATGGCGACGAAGTGGGCGGCGAAGAAGGCCAGGACGATATAGGGGGCCAGCTGGCTGATCCCCTCGCGCATCATGCGGACCAAGTCGTGGTGGCTCTTGATCGAGCCGGAGCCGACGCCAAAGGCCGCGCCGGCGCCAAAGAAGGTCAGGGCGAAGAAGGCGACCAGCGAACGATACAGAGGATTGAAGCGCTGGGCGGGCTCGGCGTCCGCGTCCACGAAGGGCGAGCCGGGCAGCAGGGTGACGATGGTCCACAGCGCGATCATGGACAGGATGGTCAGGCTCGCGAACAGCAGGCCGCGCTTCTCCATGCCTGAGAGAGGCTGCTTTTCCTCAGCCGTGGCGGGCGCGGCGGAGGTGGGAACCCAGGGCCCCAGGCGCGGTTCGATCACCCGGTCGGTCAGGAACCAGACGATGGGGGTGAAGACGAAGACGACGCCGACGATGAAGAACCAGTTGCCGGCGATGCTGACGGCGTAGGAGGGGTCGATCAGGTGGGCGGCCGGCTCGGTGATGCCCAGAATCAGCGCGTCGCTGGCGCCGGGGAAGAGGTTGCCCGCATATCCGCCCGAGACGGCGGCGAATCCGGCGGCCAGACCCGCTAGCGGGTGGCGGCCCGCCGCCGCGAAGATGACGGCGGCCAGCGGAATCACCACGACGTAGGAGGCGTCAGAGGCGTGGTGGGACACCATGCCCGTCACCACCACGATCGGCGTCAGGATGAATCGCGGCGCGTTCAGCAGGGCGCCGCGAATGGCGGTCGAGAACATGCCGGTTCGCTCGGCGACCGAGGCCCCGTAAATAATTGTGATCACGATCCCCAGGGGCGGGAAATCGGCCAGGGTGCGCGGCATGCCGATGAAGAGCCGCTCCAGATTGGCGGGCGACAACAGGCTCTCGGCCTGCAGCACGTCGCCCGTCACCGGATTGACCGCCGACCAGCCCAGACCGGACCCGACCAGGCTGAGGACGATCAGGCCCAGGATCAGCCAGAGAAAGAGAAATACGGGATCGGGCAGGCGATTGCCGACGCGTTCGATGGTGTTCAGCAAGCGGGCTGCCAGGCTCATGCTGCGACCTTGATTACAGGGGTATGGGAAAGCCGCCATTTACGCGTATCGACGGTGCGGCTGGCAACGTCGGGGGCTGCGGCAAAACGCGCACAAGCTTGCGAACCGTTCTCAACAAAAAACCTTTGCCGACATGGGTTTGAACCTGTCGAAGGTTGGGTCTAAGAAGCCCCGAATCCGCCCCCTCCCTCGGCGGGCGAGGCAGCTCGAATGAACGCATTTCTTCTGGAATACCTCCCGATCGTCGTTTTCCTGGCGATCGCAGCCGTCCTAGGCCTCGGCTTCATGCTGGCCGCCTGGGCTCTGGCGCCGAAAAACCCCGACACCGAAAAGCTGTCGGCCTATGAGTGCGGCTTCAACGCCTTTGACGACGCACGCATGAAGTTCGACGTCCGCTTCTACCTGGTGTCGATCCTCTTCATCATCTTCGACCTGGAAGTGGCCTTCCTCTTCCCCTGGGCGGTGTCGATGTTCGACCTGTCGACGGGCGGCATGGTCTTCGCCTTCTGGTCGATGATGATCTTCCTCGGCGTCCTGACCGTCGGCTTTATCTACGAATGGAAGAAGGGAGCGCTGGAATGGCAATAATCGCGCCTTCGTCGCCCTTGGCGTCGCCCCTGGTCCCCGCCGGCCAAAGCTACGGCTCTGGCGCGCGCTCGACCGTTGAGGGCTACGATCCTAAAATTCACGACAAGTTCTTCGAGGCGGTGAACACCGAGCTCGGCGAGCAGGGCTTCCTGACGACCTCGCTGGACGACGTCATCAACTGGGCCCGCACGGGTTCGCTGATGTGGATGTCGTTCGGTCTGGCCTGCTGCGCCGTGGAGATGATCCACCTGTCGATGCCGCGCTTCGACCTAGAACGCTTCGGCACCGCGCCGCGCGGTTCTCCGCGCCAGTCGGACCTGATGATCGTCGCCGGCACCCTGACCAACAAGATGGCTCCGGCCCTGCGCAAGGTCTATGACCAGATGCCGGACCCGCGCTACGTCATCTCGATGGGCAGCTGCGCCAACGGCGGCGGCTACTACCACTACAGCTACAGCGTCGTGCGCGGCTGCGACCGCGTGGTGCCGGTGGACGTCTATGTCCCAGGTTGCCCCCCGACGGCCGAGGCCCTGCTGTACGGCATCCTGCAACTGCAGAAGAAGATCCGCCGCACGGGGACGATCGAGCGATGAGCGAACTGGTGCGCGTCGCGGAGCGCGAATCCGCCCTGACCCCGCTGGGGACCGAAATGGTGGCGGCTCTCGGTGTCGAGGCCGTCGTCGCCTATGGCGAGCTGACCCTGATCGCCCCGCGCGAGAACATCGTCGCCGTCATGACCGCGCTGCGCGATCAATTCGGCTTCCAACTGCTGATGGACGCCTGCGGCGCCGACTACCCGGACCGCGCCGAGCGTTTCGAGGTGGTCTATCACCTGCTGTCGCTGACCCGCGCCGCACGCGTGCGCGTCAAGGTCTCGACCGATGAGGTGAAGCCGGTTCCCAGCGTCGTTTCGGTCTATCCCTCGGCCGGCTGGTTCGAGCGCGAAGCCTTCGACATGTACGGCATGATCTTCTCGGATCACCCCGACATGCGCCGCATCCTGACCGACTACGGTTTCCAGGGGCACCCGCTGCGCAAGGACTTCCCGATGACGGGCTATGTCGAGGTCCGCTACGACGAAGAGCAGAAGCGCGTGGTCTATGAGCCGGTCAAGCTGGCCCAGGAATATCGCAACTTCGACTTCCTCTCTCCGTGGGAAGGCGCTGAATATCCGACCGTCCTGCCGGGCGACGAGAAGGCGGGAGCCAAGTAATGGCTGACGGCAACAACACCCCCGCGACGGCCGCCCCCAAGGCGATCGACCCGTTCGAGGACTATGAAGACGGCCTGACCCCGCACGCGCGGGCGATGGACGACCGCAAGTTCACCATCAACTTCGGCCCGCAACACCCGGCCGCGCACGGCGTGCTGCGTCTGGTGCTGGAGCTGGACGGCGAGCTGGTGACCCGCGTCGACCCGCACATCGGCCTGCTGCACCGCGGCACCGAGAAGCTGATGGAGTCGCGCACCTATCTGCAGAACATCCCCTACCTGGACCGGCTGGACTACGTCTCGCCGATGAACCAGGAGCACGCCTTCTGCCTGGCCATCGAGCGCCTGCTGGAACTGGACGTGCCGTATCGCGGCCAGCTGATCCGGGTCCTCTACTCGGAAATGGGCCGCATCCTGAACCACCTGCTGAACACGACCATGCAAGCCATGGACGTGGGCGCCCTGACCCCGCCGCTGTGGGGCCACGAAGAGCGCGAGAAGCTGATGGTCTTCTACGAGCGCGCCTGCGGCGCCCGTCTGCACGCCAACTATTTCCGTCCCGGCGGCGTCCACCAGGACCTGACGCCGGAGCTGGTCGACGACATCGGCCGCTGGTGCGCCGAGTTCCCGGCCAAGCTGGCGGACATCGAAAGCCTGGTCACCGAGAACCGCATCTTCAAGCAGCGCAACGTCGACATCGGCGTGGTGTCCAAGGAAGAGGCCCTGGCCTGGGGCTTCTCGGGCGTCATGCTGCGCGGCTCGGACATCGCCTGGGACCTGCGCAAGGCGACGCCTTACGACTGCTATGCGGACCTGGAGTTCGACATCGCCGTCGGCAAGAACGGCGACTGCTGGGACCGCTACCTCTGCCGCGTCGAAGAGATGAAGCAGTCGATCCGCATCATGGAGCAGTGCATCCACAAGCTGCGGAACTGCCCCGGCGAGCCGGTCCTGGCCGAAGACCACAAAGTCACCCCGCCGCGCCGCGGTGAGATGAAGCGTTCGATGGAAGCGCTGATCCACCACTTCAAGCTCTACACCGAGGGCTTCAAGACGCCGGAAGGCGAGGTCTATGCGGCCGTCGAAGCGCCCAAGGGCGAGTTCGGCGTCTATCTGGTGTCGGACGGCACCAACAAACCCTACCGCGTCAAGCTGTCGGCCCCCGGCTTCCGTCACCTGCAGGCGATGGACTGGATGAACACGGGCCACATGCTGGCGGACGTGTCGGCCATCCTCGGTTCGCTCGACATGGTGTTCGGAGAAGTGGACCGATGAGCGTTCGTCGCCTCGCCAAGGAACAGCCTGAATCCTTCGCCTTTTCAAAGGATACGAAGGCCAAGGCCGAGTGGTGGATCAAGAAGTATCCCGAGAACCGTCGCCAGTCGGCGGTGATCCCGATCCTGTGGCTGGTCCAGAAGCAGGAAGGCTGGGTTTCGGAACCCTCGCTGCGCGCCATCGGCGAACTGCTGGGTATGGCCTACATTCGGGTGCTGGAGGTCGCGACCTTCTACACCATGTTCCAGCTGGAGCCGGTCGGTAAGGCCGCCCTGATCCAGGTCTGCGGCACGACGCCCTGCATGCTGCGCGGCGCCAATGAGCTGATGCGCGTCTGCAAGGAGAAGATCGGGCCCAAGGACGAACTGTCCGCCGACGGCCGCTTCACCTGGCAGGAAGTCGAGTGCCTGGGCGCCTGCGCCAATGCGCCGATGGCCCAGATCAACGACTACTACTACGAAGACCTGACGCCCGAGACGATGGCCCAGATCATCGACGACTTCGCCGCCGGCAAGTCGCCGAAGCCGGGTTCGCGCGTCGGTCGTCACACCTCCGAGCCCGAGGGCGGCGCCAAGGTCCTGACGGACCCGACGCTGTACGACGGCTCGCGCGCCAAGAAGATCAAGTCGCTGCCGAATTCCAAGCCGGCGGTTGAGAAGGCTCCGGCCTGATGACGAGACCGAACCTCGACAGCGATGAGGGCAGGGCGGCCTACCGGGCCGAGCTGCGTCGCGTCGGCTGGCCCCTGCGTTGGGGCGGGCTGGCGTTGATCGTCATTGCGGCGGGCATGGTGCTGGCGGTCAAGGACGGCAAGTGGCTGTCGGAAGACCTGTTGATCGTCGCCTACGGCCTGCTGGCCGCCGGCTGGGCGCTGGTCGTTACGGCCATCTTCATGCGCACCCGCCACCACAAGCGCCGTCTGGCGGAAGGACTTTAAGGGCTCATGGTCGGAATCCTCGAAGACAAGGATCGCATCTTCACCAACCTCTACGGCTTCCATGACTGGGGCCTGGAGGGTGCGAAGCAGCGCGGCGCGTGGAACGCCACCAAGGACATGCTGGACCTTGGCCGCGACTGGATCATCAACAACGTCAAGAACTCGGGCCTGCGCGGACGCGGCGGCGCCGGTTTCTCGACCGGCTTGAAGTGGTCCTTCATGCCGAAGGAAGTGAAGGATCGCCCTCACTACCTGGTCATCAACGCCGATGAATCCGAGCCCGCGACCTGCAAGGACCGCGAGATCATGCGTCATGATCCGCAACTGCTGATCGAAGGCGCGCTGATCGCCTCCTTCGCCATGCAGGCCCACGCTTGCTACATCTACCTGCGCGGCGAGTACGTGCTGGAGCGCGAGCGCATGGAGGCCGCCGTCAAGCAGGCCTATGAGGCCAAGTTGATCGGTGATGACAACGTCCACGGCTGGGATTTCCACGTCTATATCCACCACGGCGCCGGCGCCTATATCTGCGGCGAAGAGACGGCCCTGCTGGAAAGCCTGGAAGGCAAGAAGGGCCAGCCGCGCCTGAAGCCGCCGTTCCCGGCCGGCGCCGGCCTCTACGGCTGCCCGACGACCGTGAACAACGTGGAATCGATCGCCGTCGTCGGCACCATCCTGCGCCGCGGTGCGGACTGGTTCGCCAGCTTCGGCCGTCCGAACAACACCGGCACCAAGCTGATGTCGCTGTCGGGGCATGTGAACACGCCCTGCGTGGTCGAAGAAGCCATGTCGATCCCGCTACGCCAGCTGATCGAGGATCACGGCGGCGGCGTGCGCGGCGGCTGGGGCAACCTGAAAGCCATCATTCCGGGCGGCGCGTCCTGCCCGGTGATCACGCGCGAACAGGCCGAAACCGTGCTCATGGACTTCGACTCCATGCGCGAAATGCGTTCGTCGCTGGGCACCGCCGGCGTGACCGTGATGGACGAGTCCACCGACATCGTGAAGGCGATCGCCCGCATCAGCTACTTCTTCAAGCATGAGAGCTGCGGCCAGTGCACGCCGTGCCGCGAAGGCACCGGCTGGATGTGGCGCGTGCTGGAACGCATGGCCATTGGCGACGCCGATCCGTCGGAAATCGACCTGCTGCTCGACGTGGCCGGTCAGGTCGAAGGTCACACCATCTGCGCCCTCGGCGACGCCGCGGCCTGGCCCGTTCAGGGCCTGATCCGCCACTTCCGTCACGAGATCGAAGACCGAATCCACACCTACCGCAGCCGCCGCGCGAACTTCGCCGGCCACGCGATCGCGGCGGAGTAATCGTAATGCCTATCGCCAAGGTCAACGGCGTCGAAACCGAGTTCGAACCCGGCATGACGGTTCTGCAGGTCGCAGAGCGCGCCGGTCAGGAGATCCCGCGTTTCTGCTACCACGAGCGCCTGTCCATCGCCGGCAACTGCCGGATGTGCCTGGTCGAAGTGAAGCCCGGACCGCCGAAGCCGCAGGCGTCGTGCGCCCTGCCGGCCGCTGAAGGCCAGGAGATCTTCACCGACACGCCGATGGTCAAGAAGGCCCGCGAAGGGGTGATGGAGTTCCTGCTCATCAACCACCCGCTGGATTGCCCGATCTGCGACCAGGGCGGCGAGTGCGACCTGCAGGATCAGGCGGTCGGCTATGGCCGCGACGGTTCGCGCTACGGCGAGAACAAGCGTGCGGTCGAAGAGAAGAACATGGGCCCGACGGTCAAGACGTTCATGACGCGCTGCATCCAGTGCACGCGTTGCGTTCGCTTCATCACCGAAGTGGCCGGCGTGCCGGACATCGGCATGATCTCGCGCGGCGAAAGCGCCGAGATCACGACCTATCTGGAAAAGAACATCGACAGCGAGCTGTCGGGCAACGTCAACGACCTGTGCCCGGTGGGCGCGCTGACGCACCGTCCGTGGCAGTACCACTATCGTCCGTGGGAGCTGAAGAAGACCGAGACCATCGACGTCATGGACGCCCTGGGCTCGAACATCCGCGCCGACGCGCGCGGCGCCGAGGTCATGCGCGTTCTGCCGCGCGTGAACGAGGGCATCAACGAAGAGTGGCTGTCGGACAAGAGCCGCTACGCCGTCGACGGTCTGGCGCGCCAGCGTCTGGATCGCCCCTTCGTTCGTGAGAACGGCAAGCTGCGCGCCGCCTCGTGGGACGAGGCCCTGAACGCCGTCGCCGCCAAGCTCAAGGCGGCTTCGGCTGACCGCGTCGGCGTCATCGCCGGCGACCTGCAGGACGCCGAGTCGATGAAGGCGGCGCTGGACCTGTTCCGCGCGCTTGGCTCGGCCAACACCGACTGCCGTCAGGACGGCGCCGCGATCGGGCAGGGGGCTCGCGAGGGCTGGCTGTTCAACTCCGGCCTGCAAGGCATTGAAAACGCTGACGCCATCCTGATCGTCGGGGCCAATCCGCGCACCGAAGCTCCGCTGCTCAACGCCCGCATCCGCAAGACCTGGCTGAAGGGCGCCGCCGAGATCGGCGTCATCGGCGAGCAGGTCGACCTGACCTATGACTACAACTATCTCGGCGCCGGCTCGAAGACCCTGGGTAAGCTGCCCAAGGCCGCCGTCGACTTCCTGACCAAGGCTGAACGCCCGGCGATCATCGTCGGCGCGGGCGCCCTGATCGGCGACACCGGCGCGGCCGTGCTGAACGCCCTGGGCGCGCTGGCCAAGAAGGTCGGCGTGGTCAAGGACGGCTGGAACGGCTTCAACGTCCTGCACACCGCCGCCGCGCGCGTCGGCGGTCTGGACATGGGCTTCGTCCCGGCCGAGGGCGGTCTGGACGTGGCCGGCATGCTGAAGCCGGGCGCGTTGGACGTGCTCTTCCTGCTGGGCGCTGATGAAGTGAACGCCTCGGGCTCGGACGCCTTCCGCGTCTATCTGGGTTCGCACGGCGACCGCGGCGCGCACGGCGCCGACGTCATCCTGCCGGGCGCCGCCTACACCGAGAAGTCGGGCCTCTATGTGAACACCGAGGGCCGGGTGCAGATGGCGGAACGCGTCGTCTTCCCGAAGGGCGAGGCCAAGGAAGACTGGGCCGTCATCCGCGCCCTGTCGGAACGGGTCGGCTGCAAGCTGCCCTTCGACACCCTGGATCAACTGCGCGACAAGCTGATGGCCGACCATCCGACCTTCGGCCGCATCGACTACCTGGCGCCGGCCGAGTCGTTTGACGTGGCGGCTCTGGGCGCCAAGGGCGATCTGGGCGACGTCGCCTTCGTCTCGACCATCGTCGATCCCTACCTGACCAACCCGATCGCGCGCGCCAGCGAAACCATGGCCGAGCTGTCCGCCGAGCGGACTGCCCCGGTCGTTCTGGCGGCGGAGTAAATCATGGACGCTGCGACCTCCTTCTGGGCCACCCCCCTCGGCTGGACCCTCGCCACCCTCGGCGGCATCCTGATCGTCACGGTCGGGATCCTGATTTCGCTGGCCTTCCTGCTGCTGGCGGACCGCAAGATCTGGGCCGGTGTTCAGCTGCGTAAAGGCCCCAACGTGGTCGGCCCCTTCGGCCTGCTGCAGTCCTTCGCCGACTTCTTCAAGTTCGTGCTCAAGGAAATCGTCGTCCCGTCGGGCTCCGACAAGGTCGTCTTCCTGGCCGCGCCGCTGATCACCTTCATCCTGGCCTTCATCGCCTGGGCGGTGATCCCGTTCGCGCCGGGCTGGGTGATCTCGGACCTGAACGTCGGCGTGCTCTACATCCTCGCGATCAGTTCGCTGGGCGTCTACGGCATCATCATGGGCGGCTGGGCTTCGAACTCGAAGTATCCCTTCCTGGGGTCGCTGCGTTCGGCGGCGCAGATGGTGTCCTATGAGGTCTCGATGGGCCTGGTCATCATCAACGTCATCCTGCTGGCCGGGACGATGAACCTGACGCAGATCGTGACCGCTCAGAACGGCTGGATCTGGAACTGGAACATGTTCGGCGGCGGCCTCGACACCCTGCCGACCATCGTGGTCATGCTGCCCATGACCATCGTCTTCTTCATCTCGGCCCTGGCCGAGACCAACCGCCCGCCCTTCGACCTTCCCGAAGCGGAGTCGGAACTGGTGGCCGGTTATCAGGTCGAATATTCCTCGACGCCCTACCTGCTGTTCATGATCGGCGAATACGCCAACATCGTCTTCATGTGCGCCATGATCAGCCTGCTGTTCTGCGGCGGCTGGAACCCGGGCTTCCCGACGGACTTCCTCGACAGCTGGCCGACCTTCCTAGCCAACCTGTTCTACTTCCTGGTCCTGGCGACCAAGATCGTCTTCTGGTTCTTCATGATCGCCTTGGTGAAGGCCTTCGTGCCTCGCTACCGCTACGACCAGCTGATGCGTCTGGGCTGGAAGATCTTCCTGCCGGCCTCGCTGGTGGCCGTGGTGGTCGTGGCGGCCTGGCGCGTCTTCGCGGTGGGCGCGTGATGGGCGTTCGCGCCACATCACTGCTTGCGCTGGCCTTCGCCGCCGGCCTGTCGGCCTGCACCTTCAAGCCGATGGAGCCGGCTGCGCCCGAAAGCGCGGGCGCGCGCCTGGAACGGGTCGAACGCGAACGGCGCGAGGAAGGCGACAAGCGCGCCTATTGCCAGCGTCTGTCGCGCGACGATCCGCGTTTCGATCGCGACGACTGCAAGCGGCAGGTGGGCGGATGAGACAGGCCGTCGTCATGATGATCGCCCTGGCCGCGCCCCTGCTGGCGTCGGCCTGTGCGCCGTATGAGGCCGATCCGGTCTCGGTCTATCAGTGGGAACGCAAGGTCGAGCAGGTGCAGCGGCAGGAAGCCGAACGCCAGCGCGTCTGTGGAACCCTCGACAAGGAAAGCGCGCGCTATCAACGCGAGTGCGCCGGAGTGAAATCGTAATGCTGACCCGTATCGTTCAGGCGGCCAAGGGCGCGATGCTGACCGACGTGTTCGGCGCCGTCGGCCTGTCGCTGAAATACATGGCCAAGCCCAAGGCCACCGTGAACTATCCGTTCGAGCGCAACCCGCAGTCGCCGCGCTTCCGTGGCGAACACGCGCTGCGCCGCTATCCGAACGGTGAAGAACGCTGCATCGCCTGCAAGCTGTGCGAGGCCATCTGCCCCGCACAGGCCATCACCATCGAGGCCGAACCGCGCGCCGACGGCAGCCGCCGCACGACTCGCTACGACATCGACATGGTCAAATGCATCTACTGCGGCCTGTGCCAGGAGGCCTGCCCGGTGGACGCCATCGTCGAGGGACCGAACAGCGAGTTCGCCACCGAGACGCGTGAAGAACTGCTCTATGACAAGGCCCGACTGCTGGACAACGGCGACCGCTGGGAACGGCTGATCGCGAAGAATCTGGAACTCGACGCTCCGTATCGCTAAACCGAGCCGCGATTCCGTCATGGGATCGCAGCGCAAGATTTTGAAGGGGGCTTTGTCCCACCCATGCTGCAAGGCATAGCGTTTTATCTTCTGGCGACGGTCGCCGTGGTCTCGGGCCTTCTGGTCGTGACCGCGCGCAATCCCGTGCACTCCGTCCTGTGGCTGATCCTCAGCTTCTTCTCGGCCGCGGGCCTGTTCGTCCTGCTGGGCGCAGAGTTCCTGGCCATGCTGCTGGTGGTCGTCTACGTCGGCGCCGTGGCGGTGCTGTTCCTGTTCGTGGTCATGATGCTGGACGTCGACTTCGTCCGCCTCCGCGAAGGCTACGCCCGCTACCTGCCGCTGGCGGGGATCGTCGCCGGCGTGCTCCTGGCCGAGATGATCATGGTGTCGATCACCGTGGTGCAGGGCGGGGCGGCCCGGTCGGCCATCGCTCCCGTCGTCGCCGGCGTTGACGCCAGCAACATCGAGACCATCGGTCGCGTCCTCTACACGGACTACGTCTACTTCTTCCAGGCTGCGGGCATCGTGCTGCTGATCGCCATGATCGGCGCCATCGTCCTGACCCTGCGTCATCGTCCCGGCGTCCGCCGTCAGGACCTGGCCGCCCAGGCCAACCGCGAACGCGCCAAGGCCGTCGAGGTCAAGTCTGTCGCCACCGGCCAGGGCGTCACCCCCGAGGAGCTTCTGTGATGGACATCTCGCTCCAGCACTATCTGGCGGTCGCCGCCATGCTGTTCACCATCGGCGTGTTCGGCATCTTCGTGAACCGCAAGAACGTCATCATCATCCTGATGTCGGTCGAGCTGATCCTGCTCGCGGTGAACATCAACTTCGTCGCCTTCTCGACCTATCTCAACGACGTGTCGGGTCAGCTGATGGCCATGTTCGTCCTGACCGTCGCTGCGGCTGAAGCCGCCGTCGGCCTGGCGATCCTCGTGACCTTCTTCCGTAACCGCGGCGATATCGCGGTTGACGACGCCTCCGTGATGAAGGGCTGATCGGAACGTGACTATCCAGACTCTCGTCACTCTCGGCGTCTTCGCCCCCCTTCTGGGGGCGATGATCGCTGGCTTCTTCGGTCGCAGGATCGGGAACATCGCCTCGCAGTCGGTCACGACCGGCCTGCTCTTCTTCTCGTGCGCGGTCTCGTGGATCGTGTTCAGCCAGTGGACCTGGGGCGGGCTCGAAGCCTTCACCGTCCACATCGCGCCCTTCATCCACGTCGGCGACTTCCAGTCGAACTGGTCGATCCGCGTGGACGCCATGTCGGCCACCATGCTGATCGTGGTGACGACGGTGTCGTCGCTGGTTCACCTCTATTCCTGGGGCTACATGGCTGAGGACGACAGCCGTCCTCGCTTCTTCGCCTACCTGTCGCTGTTCACCTTCATGATGCTGGCGCTGGTGACGGCCGCCGACTTCCTGCAGATGTTCTTCGGCTGGGAAGGCGTGGGTCTGGCGTCGTATCTGCTGATCGGCTTCTGGTACAAGAAGGACACCGCCTCGGCCGCCGCCATCAAGGCCTTCGTGGTCAACCGCGTCGGCGACTTCGGCTTCCTGCTCGGCATGATGACCGTCTTCTGGATGTTCGGCACGATCGAGTTCGCCAAGCTGTTCCCGCAGATCGCCGGCAAGGTCGGCACGGGCTGGGAATTCCTGGGCTACACCTGGTCGGCTCTGGATCTGGCCGGTCTGCTGCTCTTCATCGGCGCCATGGGCAAGTCGGCTCAGTTCTTCCTGCACACCTGGCTGCCGGACGCCATGGAAGGCCCGACGCCTGTGTCGGCCCTGATCCACGCGGCCACCATGGTCACCGCCGGCGTCTATATGGTCTGCCTGCTGTCGCCGCTGTATGAGCACGCGCCGGTCGCGTCGCTGTTCATCGCCATTATCGGCGGGATCACGGCCATCTTCGCCGCGACCGTCGGCATGATGCAGAACGACATCAAGCGCGTGATCGCCTATTCGACCTGCTCGCAGCTGGGCTACATGTTCTTCGCGGCGGGCGTCGGCGCCTATCAGCCCGCCATGTTCCACCTGTTCACGCACGCCTTCTTCAAGGCTCTGCTGTTCCTGGGCGCCGGTTCGGTGATCCACGGCATGCACCATGAGCAGGACATGCGGAACATGGGCGGCCTGTGGAAGCTGCTGCCCATCACCTATGCGGTCATGATGATCGGCACCATCGCCATCACCGGCCTGGGCCTGCCCGGCGTCGGCGGCTTCGCCGGCTTCTACTCCAAGGACTCCATCCTCGAGAGCGCCTATGCGGCGGCGACGACCGGCCATTCGGCCGCGGGCATGTTCGCCTTCGTCATCGGCATCTCGGCGGCACTGCTGACGGCCTACTACTCGTGGCGCCTGGTCTTCATGACCTTCCACGGCACGGCCAAGTGGAAGGAAGAGGAGGGCGCTCACCATGCGGACGCCCATGCTCATGACGCGCACGGTCACGACGACCACGCCCATGATGATCATGCGCACGACGACCACCACCATGGTCCGCTGCATCCGCATGAGAGCCCGCTGCCCATGGTCCTGCCGCTGCTGGTGCTGTCGATCGGCGCCATGTTCGCGGGCATGATCTTCGCCCCGCACTTCATCGGCCACCACGAGGCCGAGTTCTGGCGCGGCGCCATCTTCGTCGGCAGCGCCAACCACGTCCTGCACGAGAGCCACAACGTCCCGACCTGGGTGAAGTGGGCGCCGCTGGTCGTCACCCTGACGGGCACCTTCGCCGCCTTCTGGATCTACATCCTCAAGGAAGGCGTCGCCAAGCAGTGGGCCGAGCGCAAGGGTCCGCTGTGGACCTTCCTCTACAACAAGTGGTTCTTCGATGAGCTGTATGACGCCGTCTTCGTGAAGGGCGCCAAGGCGCTCGGCGACTTCTTCTGGAAGATCGGCGACGTGAAGATCATCGACGGTCTCGGCCCCAATGGCGCGGCCTGGGCTTCGCTGAAATCGGGCGGCTGGCTGTCGCGCTTCCAGTCCGGTTTCGTCTATTTCTATGCATTCGTGATGCTGATCGGCGTGGCTGTGTTCCTTGCCTTCGCCATCTTCACGTGGGGAGCCTGAGCCTCGTGCCTCACATTCTGAGCATCGTCACCTTCCTGCCGCTGGTCGGCGCCGGCCTGCTGCTTCTGGCCGGCATGATGAACAAGGGCGGCCAGGACGCCGCGGCTCCGGCCGCGCGCTGGATAGCGCTCGGCACCACCCTGGTGGTGCTGGCCGTGTCCGTCCTGCTGGTGGCCCAGTTCGATCCGTCGAACCCGGCCTATCAGTTCGTTGAAAACTACGCCTGGTTCGCCGGCGCCGGTTATCACCTGGGCGTGGACGGGATTTCGATCCTGTTCGTCCTGCTGACCGCCTTCCTGATGCCGATCTGCATCATCGCCAGCTGGAAATCGATCGAGACGCGCGTCGTCGAATATATGATCGCCTTCCTGGTGCTGGAGACCCTGGTTATCGGCGTCTTCACGTCGCTGGACCTCTTCCTCTTCTACATCTTCTTCGAAGGCACTCTGGTGCCGATGTTCCTGATCATCGGCATCTGGGGCGGGGCGAACCGGATCTACGCCTCGTACAAGTTCTTCCTCTACACCCTGCTGGGGTCGGTGCTGATGCTGCTGGCCATGCTGTGGATGGCCCATGAAACGGGCACCACCAGCATCCCCGAGCTGAAGAAGTACGCCTTCGACCCCGCCGTTCAGCCGATCCTGTGGCTGGCCTTCTTCGCCTCGTTCGCGGTCAAGATGCCGATGTGGCCGGTCCACACCTGGCTGCCCGACGCCCACGTTCAGGCCCCGACGGCCGGTTCGGTCATCCTGGCCGGCATCCTGCTGAAGCTGGGCGGTTACGGCTTCATCCTGTTCAACCTGCCGATGTTCCCGCAGGCCTCGCAGATGTTCACGCCTCTGGTCTTCACCCTGTCGGTGATCGCCGTGGTCTATACGTCGCTGGTCGCCTTCCGTCAGACCGACATCAAGAAGCTGATCGCCTATTCGTCGGTCGCCCACATGGGCTTCGTGACCATGGGCATCTTCGCCGGCAACGACACGGGCGTGCAGGGCGCGGTCTTCCAGATGCTGAGCCACGGCCTGATCTCGGGCGCGCTCTTCCTCTGCGTCGGCGTGGTCTATGACCGGATGCACACCCGCGAGATCGCCTTCTACGGCGGCCTGACCGCGCGCATGCCCTGGTATGCCGCCATCTTCCTGATGTTCACCATGGCCAACGTCGGCCTGCCGGGCACCTCGGGCTTCATCGGCGAAGTGCTGACGATGACGGGCGCCTATCAGGTCTCGACCTGGACGGCCCTGATCGCGGCTTCGGGCGTCATCTTCTCGGCGGTCTACGCCCTGACGCTGTTCCGCAACGTCATGTACGGCGAGATCAAGAACCCGGCGCTGCAGACCATCACGGACATCGACAAGCGCGAGCTGCTGATCTTCGTGCCGCTGATCGTCGGCACCATCTGGCTGGGCCTCTATCCCAACGCCGTCCTCGACTACACCGGGCCGACCGTTGAGGCCCTGACGACCGCCTATCGCGCAGCCATCGGCGGGTGAGAGCATAATGACTGATCTGTCTTCCGCCCTTCAACTCGCCGCCCCGGAGCTGACCCTTGCGGTCGGCGGGCTGGTGCTGCTCATGCTCGGCGCCTTCACCGGCGAAAAGTCGACGCGCCTGATCTCGAGCTTGTCGATCCTGCTGCTGGCCGCCGCCTCGGTGCTGGCTGCGGTCGGCCCGCTGGGCACGGCCTTCAACGGCGCCTATGTGGCTGATCCGCTGGCCGTCTATGGCAAGGTGGCCATCTTCCTGTCGGCGGCGGTCGCCATCGTCCTGGGCGACGGCTGGATCCACCGCAATGGCATCGCCAAGTTCGAGTATCCCGTCCTGATCGTGCTGGCCTCGGTCGGCATGTCGATGATGGCCTCGTCGGGCGACCTGATCTCGCTCTACATCGGCATCGAGATGCACTCGCTGGCCCTGTACGTGCTGGCCGCCTATCACCGCGACAACCTGAAGGCCTCGGAAGCGGGCCTGAAGTATTTCGTCCTGGGCGCCCTGTCGTCGGGCCTGCTGCTCTACGGCGCCAGTCTGATCTACGGCTTCGCCGGTTCGATGCGCTTCGTCGACATCGCCGCCTTCGCCACGGCCAACCCGGGTCCGGGCCTGATCTTCGGCCTGGTCTTCCTGATCTGCGGTCTGGCGTTCAAGGTTTCGGCCGCGCCGTTCCACATGTGGACGCCCGACGTCTATGAAGGCGCCCCGACCCCGGTCGTGGCCCTGTTCGCCACGGCGCCCAAGATCGCCGCCATGGTGCTGATCATCCGCGTCCTGGTCGAAGGCTTCGGCGTCGCCCACGGTCAGTGGGCCCAGGTCATCATCCTGATCTCGCTGATCAGCTTCGCCGTCGGTTCGTTCGGCGGTCTGATGCAGAAGGACATCCAGCGTCTGCTGGCCTATTCGTCGATCATCAACATCGGCTACGCCCTGCTGGGCGTGGCGGCGGGCACCGAAGCCGGCGTCCAGGCCACGCTGATGTTCATGACCCTCTATGTCATCGACCAGTTCGGCTTCTTCGCCGTCCTGCTGTCGCTGAGCCGCAATGGTCGTCCGATCCGCAAGATCGCCGACCTGGCGGGTCTGAAGAAGGATCGTCCGCTGACGGCGGTGGCCCTGACCATCCTGTCGTTGTCGGCCGTCGGCATCCCGCCGATGTCGGGCTTCTGGGGCAAGTTCTTCGTCTTCGGCGCCGCCGCCGACGCGGGCTACTGGATGGCCGGCGCCGCCGGTCTGGTCGCCTCGGTCGTGGCCGGCTTCTACTACCTGCGCATCATCAAGGTGATGTGGTTCGACGCGCCTGAAACCGATGTCGCCACCGACAAGTCGCCGCTGGAAGCCAAGTGGATCGCCCTCGCGGCCGCCGCCTTCTGCTTCCCGCTGGTGATCGTGGCCCTGACCTGGCTGGAGCCGCTGACTCGCGCCGCCGCCTCGGGCGTCGGGGTCGGGTAAGGGTCTTTGACCGCCCCGGTCCTGATCCTCGACGAAACCGACTCCACCAACGCCGAGGCGCGCCGCCGCGCCGAGGCGGGCGAGGGCGGGCCGCTGTGGATCACGGCGCGGCGGCAGACGGCCGGTCGCGGCCGTCGCGGCCGCAAATGGGAGAGCGAGAGCGGCAATCTCGCCTCCACCTTGCTGCTGCTGACGCGCAAATCGCCCGCCGAGGCGGCGCAACTGACCTTCGCCGCGTCTCTGGCCGTGGCCGACCTGCTGGACCGCTATGTCCCGCCGGCGCTTGTCACGATCAAATGGCCCAATGACGTGCTGCTGGACGGTCGCAAGACGTCGGGTATCCTGATCGAGTCCGGGCCTGCGCCGGCTGGCGGCCTGTGGCTGGCGGTCGGAATCGGGGTGAACCTTAGCCAGACGCCGGGCGAGACCGAACGGCCCGCCACCTGCATCGCCGAACACCTGAACCAGGGCGTAGCCTCGGCCCCCAGCGTCGATGAGGCGGCCCAGGCCCTGGCCGAGACCTTCGGCGTCTGGCTGGACCGCTGGACGACCCTCGGCTTCCAACCCATTCTCGACGCCTGGACCGCGCGGACGCCGGGTCTGCACGGTCCCTGCACGGCGCGGCTGACCAATGAGACCCTGACTGGCACGGCTGACGGGGTTGAGGCGGACGGCTCGCTGCGTCTGAAACTGCCGGACGGATCGCTGCGCGTGATCTCCGCCGGCGACGTCTTTTTCGGAGAGACCGCCTGATGCTGCTGGCGATCGAGCAAGGCAACACCAACACCCTGTTCGCCGTCCACGACGGCAATGAGTGGATCGCCCAGTGGCACACGGCCACCGACGCCATGCGCACGGCCGACGAATACGCCGTCTGGCTGCACCAGCTGTTCGAGATGCGCGGCCAGAAACTGGGAAGCGGTCTGTCCATGAAGGACCTCGACGGCTGCATCATCTCCAGCGTGGTGCCGCAGTCGATCTTCAATCTGCGTAACCTGGCGCGGCGCTATATCGCGGTCGAACCTCTGGTGATCGGCGAGAACGTCAATCTCGGCATCGAGGTTCGCATCCCCAAGCCCAGCGAGGCCGGGGCCGACCGTCTGGTCAACGCCATCGGGGCGCTGCAGGTCTATGAGGGCGATCTGCTGCTGATCGACAGCGGCACGGCCACGACCTTTGACGTGGTGTCGGGCGGCGCCGAGCGGGGGCAGGGCGCATTCGAGGGCGGACTGATCGCGCCGGGGATCAACCTGTCGCTGCAGGCCCTGCACGAAGCGGCGGCCAAGCTGCCGCGCATCGCCATTCAACGCCCCGAGGTCGTCATCGGGCGCGACACCGTCACCTCCATGCAATCGGGCGTCTTCTGGGGCTATATCGCCCTGATCGAAGGGCTGGTGGACCGCATCAAGACCGAGTGGGGCAAGCCCATGACGGTCGTCGGCACCGGCGGCGTCGCCTCTTTGTTTGAAGGCTCAACCCAATCAATCGACCGGTTCGATCCGGACCTGACCATCCGCGGCCTACTCGAAATCTGGCGGCGGAATACCCACCTCTAGGGACGTATGACAAAGAAAACTCAAAACGACGAACTCGTCTTCTTGCCGCTGGGCGGCTCGAACGAGGTCGGCATGAACCTGAACGCCTATGGTTTCGGCCCGGCGCATGACCGCAAATGGATCATCGTCGACGTCGGCGTGACCTTCGGCGACCCGTCCACGCCCGGCGTGGACGTGATCGTGCCCGATCCGACCTTCCTAGAAGGCGAGAACATCCTGGGCATCGTGCTGACGCACGCCCACGAGGACCATATCGGCGCCCTGGGCTGGCTGTGGCCGCGCATCAAGGCGCCGCTCTATGCGACGCCCTTCACCGCCTATCTGATCCGTGAGAAGCTGCGCGACGCCAACATCCTGGACGATGTCGAGCTGAACGAGATTCCGCTGGGCGGCGACCTGAACCTGGGTCCGTTCGACGTGACCTTCGTCACCATCACCCACTCGATCGCCGAGCCGAACGGCCTGGCCATCAAGACCCCGCTGGGCACGGTCCTGCACACCGGCGACTGGAAGATCGACAATGATCCGGTCGTGGGCGAGCGCACCGACGTCGAGACCATCCAGCGTCTCGGCGACGAGGGCGTGCTGGCCATGGTCTGCGACAGCACCAACGTCTTCGTCGACGGCGTCGCCGGTTCCGAAGGCGACGTGAAGGTGGCGCTGGCCGCCCTCATCAAGGACCTGAAGGGCCGCGTCGCCGTGGGCTGCTTCGCCTCCAACGTCGCGCGCATGGACAGCGTGATCCGCGCCGCCGAGGCCGCCGGCCGCCGCGTGGCCCTGGCCGGGCGCTCCATGCACCGCATCACCGCCGCCGCCAAGTCGGTCGGCATGCTGAGCGACGTCAAACCCTTCCTGAGCGAGCAGGAGGCCCGCGTCTGGCCCGAGGACGAGATCCTGTATCTCTGCACCGGCAGCCAGGGCGAGGTCCGCGCGGCCCTGTCGCGCGTGGCCGAAGGCACCCACCCCTTCATCAAGCTGGGCAAGGGCGACCACTGCATCTTCTCGTCGCGGGTCATTCCGGGCAACGAGCTGTCGATCGGCCGCCTGCAGGACAAGATGGCCGACCGGGGCGTGCGCCTCTACACCGAGAAGGACCATCCCGGCATCCACGTCTCGGGCCACCCGTGCCGTGACGAACTGCGCCAGATGTACAACTGGGCGCGCCCGCAGATCGCGGTGCCGACCCACGGCATGCGCCGTCATCTGATGGAGCACGCCCTTCTGGCCAAGGACATGCAGGTCCCGGAAACCGTGACGCCGCGCAACGGCGACATGGTGCGTCTGGCCCCCGGACCGGCCGCCATCATCGATGAAGTGCCCTCGGGCCGTCTGTTCGTCGACGGCGGCATGCTGGTCGAGGAGGCGGGCGAGGCCCTGCGCGAGCGCAAGCACGCGGCGTCGAACGGCGTCCTGGTCGTCAGCTTCGCCATGGACAAGCGCGGCAAGATCGTCAGCGGCATCGACGTGCGCGGCATCGGCCTGCCCGGCGATGCGGACCGTCCTCTGGGCGACATCCTCGACGATCTGGCCGAGCGCGCGGAACAGGCGGTTCGTAAGCTGAAGGGCGAGGCGCTAGAGGACGAACTGGTGGTCGAACAGGCCGTCAGCCGCGCCCTGAAGAAGGCCAGTCAGCAGGTCTGGGATCGTCGTCCCATCGTCGAAACCGTGATCCTGAGACTGTAATGGCTGACCGGCTCTATCTGCTGAACGCCGACTGGTTCGACGACCAGGGCGGGCCTTGGTATTGCCCGCCCGGCGCCCGGATCGAAGGCGTGCTCGGCCTCTATCCGCGCCTGCGCGAGCAGGTTCAGGTCACGCATCTGGACCACCCCCGTCCCCGCGCCGCCGTGGTGGCCGAGGTGGGGGAGGCCAACCAGAGCTGCCCTCTGCTGGTGCTGGACGGCGAGTTCGACTGGCCGGACGCCCAGGTCAGCGCCGAGACCGGCGCCCGCTTCCTGCAGGACGACGACATCCTGCCCTATTGGGCGGCGCGCTATGGGATTGGACGGCCGCACCCGTAGAGAGGGTTCTTTTCCTCCCCACGTGTGGGGAGGGGGACCACGAAGTGGTGGAGGGGGCGGCGCAAACCTTAGCCGTCGTGTCGCCCCCTCCGTCTCGTCGGCTGCGCCGCCGATCCACCTCCCCATGAAATGGGGAGGAGAAGGCGAACTCAGCGCTACAACGTCACCTTGCGATAATTGTCCTTGTCCAAGGCCCCGATCTCGACCGAGATCTGGGCCGGGCCGTCATAGGGTTTCACGCCCGCCAGCATCGCCGCCTGCACCGCCTCGCCCAGGGCCGTCTTCTGTTCCTGCGTTCGTCCGGTCAGGATGCGCAGGTCGCAGTGGACCATGGCCTGGGTCGGGTCGCCGTCGGCGATGATCAGGTCGTCGCAGCGCACGATGCGGGTCTTGCAGGCCTGGGTCGTCGCGCCCACCACGTCCACGCACAGCCTATGGATTTCCAGCGCCAGGGCGCGCCAATCTGTCCCGTCGAAATGGGGGGAGTGTTCCAGGGTGATCTGTGGCATGACGGCGTCCTTGTTTCGCGCCATTCCCTTAGCCCGCCATCGAGGCGGACGGAATGCGGAAGGCGCCCGAACCGATGGATGACCGCCCATGCCTCTCGGCCCCTTTACCCTGGTGGCGCTGTATCTGACCTCGTGGTGGATCGTGCTGTTCACGATCCTGCCGCTGGGGTCGTCCAAGCAGGCCGAGACGCCGCCGACCGACGGCAGCCAGTGGGGCGCGCCCGCCAATCCGCAGTTGAAGAAGAAGTTCATCACCACGACCTGGGTCTCGGCCATCGTCTGGGCCTTCATCGTCTTCATCGTCTGGACGGGGTGGATGCCGCTGCCGGACTTCAGCCGCGGTCCCGCGCTCTAGCTTTCGCCCCATTCGCCCGGTTAAAACTCGGGCCAGACTGATTTTGCAGAGATTCCCGCCATGCGCCTGTCGCGCTACTTCCTGCCGACCCTGAAAGAAGCCCCCTCCGACGCCCAGATCGTGTCGCATCAACTGATGCTGCGCGCGGGTATGATCAAGCAGGAGGCCGCCGGCATCTACGCCTGGCTGCCGCTGGGCCTGCGGGTCCTGCGCAAGATCGAAGGCATTGTCCGCGAGGAGCAGGTCAAGGCCGGCGCCGTCGAGTTGCTGATGCCGACGCTGCAACTGGCCGACCTGTGGCGTGAGTCTGGTCGTTACGACGCCTACGGCCCGGAGATGCTGCGCATCACCGACCGTCATGAGCGCGAGCTGCTGTACGGACCGACCAACGAGGAAATGGTCACGGATATCTTCCGGGCCTACGTTAAGTCGTACAAGGCCCTGCCGCTGAACCTCTTCCACATTCAGTGGAAGTTCCGCGACGAGCGCCGTCCGCGCTTCGGCGTCATGCGCGGTCGCGAGTTCCTGATGAAGGACGCCTATTCCTTCGATCTGGACGAGGCCTCGGCCCGCATCGCCTACAAGCGCATGTTCGCCGCCTACCTGAACACCTTCTCGCGTCTGGGCCTGAAGGCCGTGCCGATGCGCGCCGACACCGGCCCGATCGGCGGCGACCTGAGCCACGAGTTCATCGTTCTGGCCGAAACCGGCGAGAGCGAGGTCTTCTGCGACCGCAAGCTGGTCGAGATGGACGCGCCGGGCCACAACCTCAGCGTCGAGCAGCTGGAAGGCGTGTTCAACGAACGCACGGCCCTCTACGCCGCGACCGAGGAAATGCACGACGCGGCCCAGTTCGAGAGCCAGACCGCCGAGGGCGACCGCCTGTCGGCGCGCGGCATCGAGGTTGGCCACATCTTCTACTTCGGCACGAAATACTCGACGCCGATGAAGGCCAAGGTCGCCGGGCCGGATGGTCAGGACACCGAGGTCCACATGGGCAGCTACGGCGTCGGCGTGTCGCGTCTGATGGGGGCCATCATCGAGGCCAGCCATGACGCCGGCGGCATCATCTGGCCGGACTCGGTCGCCCCGTTCGACGTGGTGGTGATCAACCTGCGCGCCAGCGACGACGCCGTCTCGGCCGCCTGTGAAGAGGCTGTGGCCAGGCTGGAAGCCCTGGGCAAGGACGTCCTCTACGACGACACCGACGAGCGTCCGGGCGGCAAGTTCGCCACCGCCGACCTGATCGGCGTGCCGTGGCAACTGACCATCGGGCCCAAGGGCCTGGCCGACGGCGTGGTCGAACTGAAGCGTCGCGCCACCGGCGAGAAGCAAACCCTGTCGCTGGACGCCGCCCTGGAGCTGCTGACGAAATGACCGACGCCGCGACGGCCTCCGCGCCGCCCGCCGTGAAACCGGCTGGTCCCTTCTCCGCCTGGGAGATCGGACTGGCCCTTCGCTATCTTCGCGCCAAGCGCAAGGAGGGCGGGGTCGCCCTGATCGCGATCATCAGCTTCGTCGGCATCATGCTGGCGGTGGCTGTCCTGATCAGCGTGATGAGCATCATGGCCGGCTTCCGCAGCGAATTGCTGGGACGGATGCTGTCGTTCAGCGGGCACATGTATGTTCAGGGGCCGCTGCTGACCTCGCCTGATCGCGAGGCGGCGCTGAAGCGGATCAGCGACGTGCCTGGCGTGGTCTCGGTGTCGCCGCTGACCGAGTCGGCCGCCATGTTCCGTGCGGGCGGCCAGATCACCGGCGGCATGGTCCGCGGCGTGCGGCCCCAGGACCTGGCCTCGACCAAGTATGTCTATGACAGCCTGACGCCGGAAATGCGGGAATCCTTCGGGCGCGGCGAATACGGCGGCGACAACATCCTGATCGGCAAGGCGCTTGCCGATCAGATGGGCCTCAGCGTCGGCAGCGCCTTGTCCATCTATTCACCGACCGGCGCCGACAGCGCCTTCGGCAACCTCGGCGGTCTGGAAAAGACCTACCGCGTCGGCGGCATCTTCAGCTCCGGCACCGCCGACTACGACCGCGCCTTCATCTTCATGCCGCTGGAACAGGCCCAGCTCTTCTTTGGCAAGGAGGGCGTCTGGGACGCGATCGAGATGAAGGTGGCCGAGCCCGATCAGGTCGAAACCCTGCTGACCCCGGTCCAGCAGGCTGCCGGCCCCGGCAGCATCGTCGCCGACTGGCGTGTGCGCCTGGCCGCCTTCTGGGGCGCGCTGAAGGTCGAGCGCGTGGCCATGAGCATCATCCTGGGCATGGTCGTCGCCATCGCCGCCATGAACATCATCAGCGGCATCGTCATGCTGGTGAAGAACAAGACCCGCGACATCGCCATCCTGCGCACCGTGGGGGCCAGCCCGTCGTCGATCCTGCGTATCTTCTTCATCTCGGGCGCGGCCATCGGCATCGGCGGCACCATCGCCGGTCTGGTGCTGGGTCTGCTGTTCTGCCTGAACATCGGCGCCATCCAGCATTTCCTCGAAGGCCTGCTGGGGGTCCAGCTGTTTAACGCCGACGTCTATATGCTGGACGCCATTCCGGCCCTGGTGGACCCGTGGGACGTGACCTGGGTGGCGCTCTTCTCCTTCCTCATGAGCTGCCTCGCCAGCCTGCCGCCGTCGTGGAACGCGTCGCGGATCGACCCGGTGGAGGCCCTGCGCTTTGAATAGTCCGCTGAACAAGACGCCGACGCTGCGCCTGCGCGGCATCACCCGCACCTATCCGACCGCTTCCGGCGGGCTGACGGTGCTGAAGGGCGTCGATCTGGACATCATGCCGGGCGAGGTCGTCGGCCTGATCGGGCCGTCGGGCTCGGGCAAGTCGAGCTTGCTGCACGCCGCCGGTCTGCTGGAGCGTCCGACCAGCGGTCAGGTCATGATCGACGGCGAGGACGTCGGCGGTCTGGACGAGCGGGCGCGTACGCGCCTGCGTCTGTCACGGATCGGTTTCGTCTATCAATTCCACCACCTGCTGCCGGAATTTGATGCGCGGGATAATGTCGCCCTGCCGATGCGCATCGCCGGTCATTCCGAGGCCGAGGCGCGTCGCCGGGCCGAGGCCCTGCTGACCAGCCTGGGTCTGGGCGAGCGCTTCACCCACCAGCCGGCCCAGCTGTCGGGCGGCGAGCAGCAGCGCGTCGCCATCGCCCGCTCGCTGGCCAACAGCCCGCGCCTGCTGCTGGCCGACGAGCCGACCGGCAACCTCGACCCCGCCAACAGCCACGCGGTGTTCGAGTCCTTGCGCGAACTGGCCAAGACCACGGGCGTCGCCGCCCTGATCGCCACCCACAACATGGAACTGGCCGGTCACATGGACCGCGTCTTCGCCCTGAAGGACGGCCATCTGGAAGAGCGCGCGGCCGAGGCCCAGACCTACTGAGATCAGGCGGCAGCCTCGGCGCGGTTCTTGATCACGCCGAGGACGTTGCGATGGAAGTCGCCGAGGAAGACGCCGCCCCACCAGGCCGCATAGCCGTTCATCGGCGTGCGGATCCAGTAGCGGGTGGTCAGGATCAGGTCTGAACCGCCATCCGTCGTGGCCTCGATGCGATAGCGGCCCTCTTCCAAGCTCAGATAGTCGCTGTCGACCGTCAGATGCTCATCGAGGATCAGTCGCGACGCATCCGGTCCGACATGGAAGGTCCAGGTCAGGGCGCGTTCGGGCGTCCATTCGGTGATGTGTTCCTCGAAGCGCACGCCCCGCGCCCACTGAAGATGCCGCACCGCGCCGACGCCGCTGCCGTCCATCCGGGCGTCTTGCGGCCGAGGAATGCCGACCAGGTCATGGCTGAAGTTCCAGCTATGCTCGCCATCCCTGATGGCGCGGATGTCGGTCAGGTTTTTCCAGACGACGGCGGGCGCCGCGTCGATGTGGATGCGGCTGACGACCTCGCGGGTCTGGGCCTCAGGCGGGCGATCGGCTTCGACTGGAACGCCGATCAGCGGCAGGGCCAGCAGGCCGAGGCAGACCACGCGACCGGGGCGGCTTTTCATGACGCCGCCTGCGATCACCCCGCCCAGAATGCCGGAGCCGTAGAAGATCGGGGCGGCCATCACCAGGCAGACCGAGCCTTCGCGCAGCACAACGCCGGCGCAGACTAGCATTACCGTGACGGTCAGGGCTGAAAGGCCGGCGTGGGCGCCCGCGCCCTTGATCCCCTTTGGGTCCGATACGGCGACGGCGAGAACACAGGCCGCGATCGGCGCCCCCAGCAGGAAGCCGATCAGCAGCATCCCGGAGTCAGGCGCATTCAGCCGGGTCCAGCCGTAGATGCCCAAGGCATAGATCAGACCGCAGGCGACGGCGGCTGCGAAGCCGCGATAGGCGGGCGGTTCTTTTGGGGGAACGGGCAGGGGGCTCAGGCCGGGACGATCTGCGGTCATGGCTCGACCATGCCCAGCTTCGCCATCGGGCGCCAGCCAGCTTGGCTGTGCTGACTGGGCCGACCTCGATCAGCCCACGGCGGCGGCGCCCCACAGGGCGCGCAGTCTCGCGCTGCGGCCGCATCCGACGCGATAGGCCTCGTATCGGCCTGGGTGTCGGCGGGCGAAGTCCTGATGCTCCGGTCCGGCGGGCCAGAAGCGCATGGCGGGATAGACCGGAGTCACAAAGCCTGCGCCCTTGGCGCCCAAGGCCGCCTGCGCCGCCTTGCGCGACGCCTCGGCCGCGGCTGTCTGGGCCTCGGTGGCGTAGACCGCCGTGACATAGGACGGGCCTTGATCGCAGACCTGTCCGGTCGGATCGGTCGGGTCGATGGTGCGCCAATAGCGATCGACCAGGCTACGATAGCTGATCACGGTCGGGTCAAACGTCAGCAGGACCGCCTCGCGATAGCCGGTTCCGCCGCGCACCACCTGTTCATAGGTCGGTCTGGGGCGGGCGCCGCCGACGAAGCCCGACACGGCCGAACGCACGCCGGGCAGGCCGTCGAAGGCCTTTTCTTCGGTCCAGAAACAGCCGCCGGCGAAGATGGCGGTCTGATAGCCGGGCGGAGGCGGCTCGGGCTGAGCGGCGGGCGCGGGGCCGGGTGAACAGGCGGCGGCCAGGGCGGCCGTGATCAGAGACGCAAGGCGCGGCGACACGGGAGGCTCCCTCTATGTCTGCATCACGGACTCAACGTGGGATGGCGGATGTCGATGCGCCACTGGAACATTCGCATTCGCGGCGCTTGCAATGAGAACAAAGCAAGAATATAGAACGTTTCAGGAACAACGGAGCTGGGGATAAACCGATGTCGCGTTGGGTGAGGGATATGCTGTCGCTTGCGTCGTGCGGCGGCTTCGTCTGGATGATCTGGCAGGCGTCTTTCCTGGTGACGTGATCGCCGCATCGACTCCCTGCATGATCGAGATCCGGCCGCGGGCGGTCGGATATGAGAGGTCCCGGCGCTCGGGATCAGCGGAGTTTGTGTTGGCGGAAACGGCGAACAGTCAGGGTTTTGTCCATCTGCGGGTCCGCAGCGCCTATTCCTTGCTGGAAGGGGCGATCAAGGCCGGCAAGATCGGCAAGATGGCGGCGGATGCGGGCATGCCGGCCGTCGCCGTGGCCGACCGCGCCAACCTGTTCGGCGCGCTGGAGTTCAGCCAGAACACCAAGGATGCGGGGGTTCAGCCTATCGTGGCCTGCGCCCTGCCTGTCCTCGGGATCGGCGGTCAGATGGCCGAACGCTGGGCCAAGACCCCGACCGTGGTGCTGCTGGTTCAGAACGAGCAGGGCTGGCTCAATCTCTGCGCCCTGTCCTCCGCCGCCTACCTCGACGCCGGAGAGATGTCCGAGCCCGGCGTGCCCTGGGCGCAGCTTGTGGATAAGTCCGAGGGCCTGATCCTGCTTTCGGGCGGCCCCGACGGCCCGATCGACCCCCTGTTCGTCCAGAACAAGCGCGATGATGCGCATACATCTCTGGCGGAGATGAAGCGCGTCTTTGGCGACAGATTCTATGTAGAGTTGCAGCGCCACGGCCTGCCTCAGGAACCGGCGGCGGAGGCCGGGCTGGTCGAATGGGCCTACGCCAACGACGTGCCCCTGGTGGCCACCAACGACGTCTATTACGCCAAGGCGGCCCAGGCGAAGTCGCACGACGCTCTGCTGTGCATCTCGGACGGCGCCTTCACCGGCCAGGAAGATCGACGGCGCATCACCGGCGAGCACTGGTTCAAGACGGCAGAGGCTATGCGAGCCCTGTTCGCGGACCTGCCCGAGGCCTGCGACAGCACCATCGACATCGCCCGCCGCTGCGCCTTCTTGGTGCCGACCCGTGCGCCGATCCTGCCGCGCTTCGACACCGGCGCGGGCCGTTCGGAGCCCGACGAACTGGCGCACCAGGCGCGCGAGGGGCTGAGGGCCCGCCTGCAACAGGTCACCCCCGCCGCGCCAGAGGAGGACTACTGGAACCGCCTCGAATGGGAGGTGGGGATCATTCAGCAGATGGGATTCCCCGGCTACTTCCTGATCGTGGCCGACTTCATCAAGTGGGCCAAGCTGCATGGGATTCCGGTTGGGCCAGGGCGGGGCTCCGGGGCGGGTTCTCTGGTCGCCTGGTCGCTGACCATCACCGATCTGGACCCCTTGCGGTTCGGGCTGCTGTTCGAGCGCTTCTTGAACCCCGAACGCGTCTCCATGCCCGACTTCGATATCGATTTCTGCCAGGAGCGGCGGGAAGAGGTGATCGACTATGTGCAGGACCACTACGGCAAGGACCGGGTGGCCCAGATCATCACCTTCGGCACCCTGCAGGCGCGGGCTGTGCTGCGCGACGTCGGCCGGGTGCTGCAGATGCCGCTGGGTCAGGTGGACCGGCTCTGCAAGATGGTGCCGAACAACCCGGCCAATCCGGTGACCCTGGCCCAGGCCATCGACCTGGAGCCGCGCCTGAAGGAGGCGCGCGACGCCGAGCCGGCGGTCAAGACCCTGCTGGAAACGGCGCTGGAGCTGGAGGGGCTGTACCGCAACGCCTCCACCCACGCCGCCGGCATCGTCATCGGCGACCGACCGCTGACCGAACTGGTGCCGCTGTATCAGGACCCGCGTTCGACCATTCCGGCCAGCCAGTTCAACATGAAGTGGGTCGAACCGGCGGGGCTGGTGAAGTTCGACTTCCTGGGCCTGAAGACCCTGACGGTGCTGGACCGGGCGCGGGAATATCTGGAACGGCGCGGCGCGGCGCCGGAATGGAACCTGCTGCCGCTGGACGATCCCAAGACCTATGAACTGATGGCCTCGGGCCAGACGGTCGGGGTGTTCCAGCTGGAATCCCAGGGCATGCGCGACACCCTGCGCAAGATGCGCTGCGGGTCCATCGAGGAAATCACCGCCCTGATCTCTCTCTACCGGCCGGGACCGATGGAGATGATCGACACCTATATCGACCGAAAATTCGGCCGGGCCGAGGTGGACTATCTGCATCCCAGCCTGAAGGAGGTGCTGACCGAGACCTACGGCGTCATCATCTACCAGGAGCAGGTGATGAAGATCGCTCAGATCCTGGCGGGATACAGTCTGGGCGAAGCCGACCTTCTGCGCCGGGCCATGGGTAAGAAGAAGAAGGAGGAGATGGATTTCCAGCGCCTCCGCTTCGTCAAGGGCGCCTCCGAGAAGTCGGTGCCGGAAGCCCAGTCGGGCTCCATCTTTGACCTGGTGGCCAAGTTCGCGGGCTATGGCTTCAACAAGTCGCACGCCGCGGCCTATGCCCTGATCTCGTTCCAGACGGGCTGGTTGAAGGCCAACCATCCGGTCGAGTTCTTCGCGGCCTCGATGAGCCTCGACCTGTCGAACACCGACAAGCTGGCGGTCTTCTATCAGGACTGCCGTCGCTTCGAGGTGCCGGTCCTGGCCCCTGACATCAACCGGTCCTCGGCCGACTTCGACGTGGCGTGGAAGGACGGGCAGGGCAGCGTCCTTTATGCACTGGGCGCCATCCGCAACGTGGGCCTGGAGGCCATGAAGCACGTCGTCGAGGTGCGCGAGGCGGGCGGCCCCTTCGCCGACATCTTCGACTTCCTGGAGCGGGTTGATCCCAAGGCGGTCAACAAGCGGGCGCTGGAAGGCCTGGCCAAGGCCGGCGCTTTCGACAGTCTGAACCCCAACCGTCGTCAGTTGTTCGAGCAGGCCGACACCCTGATCGCCTATTGCCAGAGCGTGGCGGCTGAGCGCGCCTCGTCCCAGGTCAGCCTGTTCGGCGCGGACCAGGCCGGGGCCGCACGGCCGCGCCTGCGCAGCGTCGAGCCGTGGGCCGGTCCGGACAAGCTGGACCAGGAGCTTTCGGCGGTCGGCTTCTATCTGTCGGGGCATCCGTTGGAGGACCTGACGCCGGCCCTGAAACGCAAGCGCGTGACCTTCGTGGCGGAGGCGCAGGGCCTGGCCGAAGCCGGGCATGAAGCCTTCCTGATGGCCGGCGTGGTGCGTCGCCGTCAGGAGCGGGCCAGCGCCAAGAGCGGCGAGAAGTTCGCCTTTGTCACCTTCTCGGACCCGACGGGCGAGTTTGAATGCCTGTTCCCGCCCGAGCAGTTGCGGCGCTGTCGGGACATCCTCGAGGTCGGGACCTCCGTTCTGGTCAAGGTGCGGGCCAAGTCGGCGGACGGCGAGGTGCGCTTCTTCGGCGACGACGCCAGCCGCATGGAGGCCCTGCTGGACGACACCCAGATCGGGCTCCGGGTCGTTCTGTCGGCGCAATCCGCCGACGCCGAGGCGCTGAAGGCGCGGTTGGACCGGGCGCGGGCGCAAGGGAAGGGCGGGGAGGTCTGGCTGCAGACCACGCTTGGCGGTCGCACCGAGATCGAGATCAAGCTGCCGGGACGCTATCGCCTGGACGCCGCCTTGCGCGGGGCGCTGAAGTCGGCGCCTGGCGTGGTCATTCTGGAGGACGCCTGATGATGCGGAACGCGCGCGGAACCTTTGACGTCGTCATCACGCCGGTTCATCCGGCCGCCGACGCCGCCCCGGATGCGCCGGGACGGATGCTGTTGGCCAAGACCTTTCATGGCGACCTGACGGGAACCGCCGCCGGTGAGATGCTGGGGGCCTTGGGACCAGATCGCTCAGGCGCCTATGTCGCGCTGGATCGGGTGCATGGCGTCATCGACGGACGCGAAGGAGCCTTCACCCTGGTCCATCGCGGGCTGATGGATCGCGGAGCGCAGGAACTGCTGATCACCATCGTGCCGGGATCGGGGGCCGACGGTCTGGCTGGGATCGCAGGCGTATTTCACCTGACCATCGCCGACGGCGTTCACCACTATGATCTGGAATACAGTTTGCCGACGCCCTGAGGGAGTAATGGACCATGAGCGTGCACAAGGGTTCCTGTCACTGCGGCGCGGTGGCCTATGAGGTCGAGGTCGGACTTGAAGGCTTGATCGAGTGCAACTGTTCGCATTGCTACCGTAAGGGCTTCGTCCTGGCCTTCGCCCCACGCGCGGCGTTCCGATTGACGGCGGGAGAGGAGGCGACGACCTCCTACTTCTTCAACCATCACAAGATCGACCATCGCTTCTGCAAGACCTGCGGGGTTCAACCCTTCGGCTATGGCGTAGCGCCCGATGGTTCAGAGGTGGCGGCGATCAATGTGCGGACCCTGACGGACGTCGAGCCCTGGGACTGGACCGCCAAGCGGGTGGACGGTCGCAGCTTCTGACTGATTGGCTTGCCTTTTCCGATCAATACGCCTAGAGAGCCCGCGCACTTCGCACGTGGGCGTGGCGCGGTCCGGGGAGACATCCTGGCCTGCACCGTTCCGAGGGACCGTCCGGTCCTTTAACCGCCCGCGCTAGGTTAGATCGGAAAAAGGAAAAGACGATCATGGCTCTGCCCGAATTCTCGATGCGCACGCTGCTGGAAGCCGGCGCCCACTTCGGCCACCAGACGCACCGCTGGAACCCGAAGATGGACCGCTACATCTTCGGCTCGCGCTCGAACATCCACATCATCGACCTGTCGCAGACGATGCCGCTGTTCCACCAGGCTCTGGTGGCTGTGCGCGACGTCGCCGCAAAGGGCGGCCGCGTTCTGTTCGTCGGCACCAAGCGCCAGGCCGCCGGCCCGGTGGCTGAAGCCGCCACGCGCTGCGCCCAATACTACATGAACAACCGCTGGCTCGGCGGCACGCTGACCAACTGGCGCACCGTTTCGGGTTCGATCGCCCGCCTGCGCGAGCTGGAAACCGTTCTGGCCAACGGCGGCGAAGGCCGCGTCAAGAAAGAGCTGCTGACCCTGCAGCGCGAGAAGGACAAGCTGGAACTGTCGCTGGGCGGCATCAAGGACATGGGCTCGATCCCCGACATCATGTTCGTGATCGACACCAACAAGGAAGCGATCGCGATCCAGGAAGCCCGCAAGCTGAACATCCCGATCATCGCCATCCTGGACACCAACTCGGACCCGGACGGCATCACCTATCCGGTCCCGGGCAACGACGACGCCGCCCGCGCCATCCAGACCTACTGCGACCTGATCGCCGACGCCGTCCTGGACGGCCTGGCCGCCGGCGCTTCGGCCTCGGGCATCGATCTGGGCGCTTCGGAAGCTCCGGTCGAGCCGATGCTGCGTGAAGCTGTTGCTGCTCCGGTTGAAGCCGAAGCTGCTCCGGCCGGTACGGAAGGCGCTGCTGAAGAGCTGCTCGCGACGACTGAAGAAAAGGTCGAGGGCTAAGACGCCTTCGGGTCCGCTCAATGATCGGACCTACGCCAAACTGACATGCGGCCGGGCTATCCATGCCCGGCCGCTCATTTGAATTTTCAGGAGAAGAACATGGCCGAGATCACTGCCGCCCTCGTGAAGGAACTTCGCGAGCGTTCGGGCGTCGGCATGATGGACTGCAAGAAGGCGCTGGTCGAAAACGACGGCAACATCGAAGCAGCAATCGACTGGCTGCGCGCCAAGGGTCTGTCCAAGGCCGCCAAGAAGGCTGACCGCGTCGCCGCTGAGGGTCTGGTCGCCGTCGCGTCGAAGGAAGACGGCAAGGGCGAAGTCGCCGCCGCCATCGAATTCAACGCCGAAACCGACTTCGTCGCCCGCAACGACCTGTTCCAGAACGCCGCCAAGTCGTTCGCCCAACTGGGTCTGGACCATCACTCGGTCGAAGCCCTGCACGGCGCTGAACTGGAAGCCGGCAAGACGGTCCAGGACGAAGTGACCAACATGATCGCCACCATCGGCGAGAACATGCAACTGCGCCGCGCCGCCCGCCTGTCGGTGTCGGAAGGCGTCGTTTCGACCTACGTCCACAACGCCGTTTCGCCGGGCGTCGGCCGCATCGGCGTCCTGGTCGCCCTGGAAGGCGAAGGCGACAAGACCGCCCTGCGCGAGCTGGGCCGCAAGATCGCCATGCACGTCGCCGCCACGGCGCCGCTGTCGCTGAACACCGACGATCTGGACCCGGCCGCCATCGAGAAGGAACGCGCCGTTCTGATCGAAAAGGCCAAGGAAGAAGGTCGCCCGGAAGCCATGATCGAAAAGATCGTGGAAGGTCAGATCAACAAGTTCCAGAAAGACGTCGTGCTGTCCAAGCAGCCGTTCGTCATGGACCCCGACGTGACCATCGAGCAACTGGTCGCCAACTCGGCCAAGGAACTGGGCTCCTCCAACCTGCACCTGGCCGGCTTCGTCCGCCTGGCGCTGGGTGAAGGCGTCGAGAAGGTTGAAGGCCCCGACTTCGCGGCCGAAGTCGCCTCGATGATGGGCGGCAACTAAGATCGAAGTTTCTTCCTGAAAGGGAAGAATTTTCAAAAGGGCGCGTTCGGCTTTGATGGCCGGCGCGCCCTTCGTCTATGATGAGCCGCCGATTCACTTCGCGCGGATGCGTAACCCCTGTATCCACGGACCCGAGACCCATGCCCGACGCCCCTTCCGAATTCCGATACAAGCGCGTCCTGCTCAAGGTCTCGGGCGAGGTGCTGATGGGCGATCAGGCCTATGGCATCGACATGAAGACCGTCGACGTCGTGGCGGCCGCCGTGGCCCAGGTCGCGCGTGAAGGCGTCGAGATCTGCCTGGTCATCGGCGGCGGCAACATCTTCCGAGGCCTGTCCAAGGCGGCCGAGGGCATGGACCGCGCCAACGCCGACTACATGGGCATGTTGGCCACCATCATGAACGCCTTGGCCATGCAGGGCGCGCTCGAGAAGATCGGCGTCGATACGCGGGTCCAGAGCGCCATCCCGATGGCGGCCATCGCCGAACCCTACATCCGTCGCCGCGCCATGCGGCACCTGGAAAAGGGTCGGGTCGTGATCTTCGCCGCCGGCGTGGGCGCGCCCTTCTTCACGACGGATTCGGGCGCCGCGCTGCGCGCTGCCGAAATGGGCTGCGACGCCCTGTTGAAGGGCACCAGCGTGGACGGCGTCTATACCGCCGACCCCAAGAAGGACCCTTCCGCCACCCGCTATGAGACGCTGAGCTATCAGGATGTCCTGGCCAAGGACCTGCGCGTCATGGACGCCTCGGCCATCGCCCTGATGCGCGACAGCGAGATTCCGATTGTGGTCTTCTCGATCCGTGAGGAGGGCTCGCTGCGCAAGACGTTGGCGGGCGAAGGCACCTTCACCGTCATCACCAACAAGAACGCCGCTTAAACGGCCCTCGACCCGAACGACAGACCAAGGAAACCGCCATGGCCAAGCCTGACCTCAAGACCTACCGCGACCGCATGGAGAAGTCCGTCGATTCGCTGAAGGAAGACTTCGCGGGTCTGCGCACCGGTCGGGCCAACTCGGGTCTGCTGGACCCGGTCCAGGTCGAGGCCTATGGCTCGAACTCGCCGCTGAACGCCGTGGCCGCCATCAGCGTGCCCGAGCCGCGCATGATCTCGGTCAGCGTCTGGGACAAGGGCATGGTGGGGCCGGTCGAGAAGGCCATTCGCGCCGCTGGCCTGGGCCTGAACCCGATCGTTGACGGTCAGACCCTGCGTATTCCCGTGCCGCCGCTGACCGAGGAGCGCCGCAAGGACCTGGTCAAGCTGGCCGGCAAATATGCCGAACAGCAGAAGATCGCCGTGCGCAACGTGCGCCGCGACGCCAACGACGACCTGAAAAAGGCCGAAAAGGCGACCGAGATCAGCCAGGACGAACAGAAGAAGATGGAAACCGAGGTCCAGAAGGACACCGACGCCGCCATCAAGAAGATCGACGAGGCCTTGAAGGCCAAGGAAGTCGAGATCATGCAGGTCTGACGCAGTTTCGCGTCGGGAGGGAATGCGTAAATGTCGGCCGAGACCGTCGCCACGGCGCCTGAGAAGGGGCCTCGCCACGTCGCCCTGATCATGGACGGCAACGGTCGCTGGGCGCAGCGCCGAGGCCTTCCGCGCGCCGTCGGCCACCGCGAGGGGGTCCAGGCCCTGCGCCGCACGATCAAGGCGGCGCCGGAGCTGGGCGTGCGTTGCCTGACCGTGTTCGGTTTTTCGACCGAGAACTGGAGCCGTCCGGCGGATGAGGTGTCAGACCTCATGGGCCTGGTGCGGGCCTTCGTCGGCAGCGATCTGAAGCGGCTGGACGCGGCGGGGGTCAGGGTTCGGGTTCTGGGGCGTCGCAAGGGCCTGCCGGCCGACATCGCCGCCATCGTCGACCGCGCCGAGGCGCAGACGGCGCATAATGACGGCTTCCTGCTGCAGGTGGCCTTCAACTACGGCGGACGCGCGGATCTCGTGGATGCGGCTCAGCGATTGGTCGACCGGGCGCGTGCAGGGCAGTTGACGGGCGAGGTGAGCGAGGACGACCTCGGCGCCGGTCTTTCGACGGCGGGCGCCCCGCCGGTGGATCTGATCGTGCGGACTTCGGGCGAGCAGCGGCTGTCCAACTTCCTGCTGTGGGAGGCCGCCTACGCCGAACTGGTGTTTCAGGACATCCTGTGGCCCGACTACGGCGCTGAGGCGCTGGGTGAAGCGATCGCTCTCTATGGCGACCGCGAACGGCGGTATGGCGGGCGCGAGGCGCTGTCCGACACCGCCGCGGTGAAAGCGGCGGCTAACTGATGGCTTTGAAAATCGGCGACATCGGCTTGAGAGCGGCCTCCGCCGTGGTCCTGGCCCCAGCCGCCGTCCTGGCGACCTGGGCCGGGGGCGGCTGGTTCTGCGCCCTGGTGGTGGCGGCGTGCGTCCTCCTGGCCTTTGAATGGGCGCGAATGAGCGCGCCGCGTATCTGGCGTTCGGTTGGGGCGGCTGTCGCCCTTGCGCTGATCATCGCCGTGGTCGCCGCCCACATCGGGCAGATGTCGCTGGCGTTGATCCTGCTGGTCTTCGGCGCACTGGCGGCGGGTTTGTTCGCACGCTCTCGAGGCGGCGAGGCGCTGGACGCCGCCTATGGCGTCCTCTACCTGGGCTGGCCGTGCGTCCTGCTGATCTGGTTGCGCGACCTGAACGACGCCCAGGGCCTGTATTGGACCGTGCTGGTCTTCGCCGTGGCCTGGGCGTCCGACATTCTGGCCTACCTGGTCGGCAGCGCCGTGGGCGGTCCCAAGCTGTGGCCGCGTTTTTCCCCCAACAAGACCTGGTCCGGCTTTATCGGCGGATTGATCGCCGGGATGATTGCCGGCGCCGCCATGGCGGGCTGGCTTGAAATGGGCCGTCTGAACGTCTTCTGGGGCGGTGTCCTGGGTCTGGCCGCGGCTCTGGCCACCATGGCGGGCGACCTGTGGGAATCTGCTTTGAAGCGCCGCTTCGGGGTCAAGGACGCCGGTAACATCATTCCAGGCCACGGCGGTCTGCTCGACCGGGTTGATGGCTTGATGTTCGCGGTCGTGGTCGTGGCGGCCGGGCGCGTGATCGTCCTGATGCTGGGGCAGGGGGCATGATCGCGCGCAAGGTCAGCGTGCTGGGCTCGACCGGCTCGGTCGGGACATCGACGCTGGATCTGATGGATCAGGCCGAGAAGGCGGGTTCTGGCGCGTTTCAGGTCGAGGTTCTGACCGGCGGAAACAATGTCGCGCGCCTAGCCGAGCAGGCTCGGCGCTGGCGTCCCAGGCTGGCGGTGACGGCCGATCCCGCCCGGTTGGCGGAATTGCGCGACGCGCTCGCTGGAACCGAGGTTGAGGTCGCCGCCGGGCCAGAAGCCATCGTCGAGGCTGCGGCCCGGCCCGTCGATTGGGTCATGGCCTCCATCGTCGGTTCGGCCGGGCTGCGTTCGGCATGGGCCGCCGCTGGCACGGGCGCGACCCTGGCCCTCGCCAACAAGGAAAGCCTGGTTTGCTGTGGACCGGCGCTGATCGAGCGGGTGAAACGCAGCGGCGGCAAGCTGATCCCGGTCGATTCCGAACATTCCGCCATCTTCCAGGTCTTTCCCGCCGAAGCGCCCGAGCAGGTGTCCAAGCTGGTGCTGACGGCCTCGGGCGGGCCTTTCCGCACCTTGCCTCGCGAGGCCATGGGCCGGATCACGCCGGAACAGGCGGTGGCCCACCCCAATTGGAGCATGGGCGCCAAGATCTCGGTCGACAGCGCCACCATGGCCAACAAGGGTCTGGAACTGATCGAGGCGGCCTATCTGTTCGGCATGGGGGGCGAGCGGATCGACGTGGTCGTCCATCCCGAATCAATCATCCACAGCCTTGTGGAATATGTGGATGGTTCGACCCTGGCCCAGATGGGGCCTCCGGACATGAAGACGCCGATCGCCTGCGCCCTGGCCTGGCCGGACCGCATGGCCTGGCCCGCGCCCAAGCTGGACCTTGCGGCGCTAGGTCGTCTGACGTTTGAGGCCCCGGATATGGCGCGTTTTCCGGCCCTGCGGCTGGCGCGCGAGGCTCTGGCGGCGGGGGGCGTGGCGCCGATCGTCTTCAATGCCGCCAACGAGGTCGCGGCCTTGGCCTTCCTTGACCGTCGGCTGGGCTTTCTCAATATTGCCGCAGTCGTCGCCGACACCTTGGACCGTGCGACGAATGCGGGGATGGATTCCGGTTCCGACGACGCCTGTGACGCGGCCCTGGCCGTGGATGCGGCGGCCCGACGGATCGCGAACGACATCATCGCCTCGCTCGCAATTGCTGCCTGAGGGCGACAGGAGACATGACTGGGATGCTAGGAGTTCTTGGGCAGGCCCTGATCTATGTCGTGCCGTTCCTGCTGGTGCTGACCTTGGTCGTCACCGTCCATGAACTGGGCCACTTCCTGACCGCGCGCGCATTCGGCGTGAAGATGGAGCGTTTCTCCATCGGCTTTGGCCGCGCCATCTTCCAGCGCACCGACAGGCAGGGCGTCGAATGGCGTCTGGGGTGGTTGCCGCTGGGCGGCTACGTCAAGTTCGCTGGTGATCTGGATGCGACCGGCGTGCCGGACAAGGTCGGGCTGGATGCTCTGAAGAAAGAAGTGGTCGCCGCCCACGGCCCCGGCGCCGAGCGCGATTATCTGTATTTCAAACCCTTGTGGCAGCGCGCCCTGGTCGTGGCGGGCGGTCCGTTCGCCAACTTCGTCCTGGCCATCTTCATCTTCACCCTGCTGTTCAGCCTGGTAGGCGTCGAGCTGCGCCCGGCCCGGGTCTTGCAGGTGCAGCCTGAATCGCCGGCGGCGGCCGCTGGGTTTCTGCCCGGCGACCTGATCACTCGCGTCAACGGAAAGCTGATTTCCGACGGCGGCGAGGTGACGCGCGTCGTCGCTCTGAGCAGCGGCGACCCTGTGCAATTTACCGTCGAACGGGCCAACGCCGAAGTTCAACTGACCGCAACTCCAGAACGCCGTGTCGAGAATGATCCCATCGCCGGGCGCGTTTCGATCGGACGGATCGGTCTGGGGCTGGGCTCCAGTCGCGACGAAGTGCGCCATGTCCGCTATGGGCCGGTCGCCGCCGTGGGGCAGGGTTTCAAGGAAACCGGCGCTATCCTGAACACGACCTTCACCTATATCGGCCGCATCTTCACCGGCCGAGAATCGGGCGATCAGTTCAGCGGCCCCCTGGGCATCGCCAAGGCCTCGGGCGCTCTGACCAACGCCGCCGTGGCCGCCAATCCCGATCCTCTGGCCATGGCGGGCAATCTTCTGCTGACGCTGACCAGCTTCGCCGCCATACTTTCGGTCGGAATCGGTTTTCTTAATCTGCTGCCCGTTCCGGTTCTGGATGGGGGGCATCTGATGTTTTACGCCTATGAAGCAGTGGCGCGTCGGCCGGTGGCGGCGCGGGTTCAAGAGGCCGGCTATCGCGTCGGCCTTGCTTTGCTGGCCAGTTTAATGTTGTTCGCGACCTGGAACGACCTGCAGAAACTCAATCTCTTCAAATTCCTCGGCGGGCTCGTCTCGTGAGCCGACGCCAGCCCCCGATGGTTCCCCGAATGATTCAGAACGACAGTCGCCTCATGATCCGAACCCGTGGCCGTATTCTTGGTCCCAGCGCATTGGCGCTGGCCGTCGCCGCCGGCCTGGCCGGCCCGGCCCTGGCGCAGACGGCGCCTGCCGCACCGGCGGCCGCTCCGCAGGACCCTCAGGTGGTCGTGACGGCTCCGGCCGAGGATCGTGCTGTCGTGAATCGGATCATGGTGCGCGGCAATCAGCGCATCGATCAGACCACGGTCCTGTCCTATCTGCCGATCCAGCCGGGCGACACCATCGACGCGGCGACGATCGACGTCGCGGTTCGCACGCTGTCGCGCACGGGCCTGTTCGCGAACGTGCAACTGGGCATCCAGCCGAACGGGGACCTGATCGTCGAGATCGCGGAAAACCCGATTATCAATCAGGTCACGTTCGAGGGTAACAAGGCGCTCGCCCAGAAGAAGCTTCAGGACGAAGTCACGATCAAGCCGCGCGGCATCTATACCCGCGCCCGCGTTCAGGAAGACGTCGGCAAGATCGTTGAATTGTACCGCCTGTCGGGCCGCATCTCGGCCACCGTGACGCCCAAGCTGGTGCAACTCGACCAGAACCGCGTGGACGTCGTCTTCGAGATCGACGAAGGGCCGGAGACGGGCGTCGCCGCCATCACCTTCCTGGGCAATACGGCCTTCTCGGACAGCGATCTGCGCGATGTGATGGTCACCAAGGAATCCAGCTGGTGGCGCCTGTTCAGCTCCAACGACAACTACGACCCGAACCGTCTGGACTACGACCGCGAGCAACTGCGGAAGTTCTACACGAACCGCGGCTATTATGATTTCCGCATCCTGTCGTCGGTGGCCGAACTGAAGCCGGACAACAGCGCGTTCGGCATGACGCTGACCCTGGATGAAGGCGACCGTTACAACTTCGGCGAGGTCAAGGTCGTCACCGAGAGCGACCGCCTGAACGCGGACTTCCTGACGCGCCTGCTGCCCATCCGTTCGGGCGATCTCTATGAGAGCGACCGGATCGAGAATGCGGTCGACACCCTGACGTTCGCGGCAGGCTCGGCCGGCTACGCCTTCGTCGAGATCAACCCGACCTACAAGGCTAATCCCGACACGGACACGATCGACGTCACCTTCAATGTGAAGGAAGGCCAGCGCGTCTATATCGACCGGATCAATGTGGTCGGGAACACGCGGACTCTGGACACGGTGATCCGCCGTGAGCTGATGGTGGGCGAAGGCGACGCCTTCAACCGCTCCCTGGTCGAGCGCTCGCGCAACAATCTGCGGGGCCTGGGCTTCTTCAAGGACGTCAAGATCGAGGAGACGCGCGGCAGCGCCCCCGACCGTTCGGTCGTCAACGTCATGGTCGAGGAGCAACCCACCGGCGAACTGTCCGTTGGCGCAGGCTTCAGCTCGGTCGACTCCTTCGTGCTGAACCTGGGCATCACCGAGCGGAACTTCCGCGGACGGGGCCAGAACGTGGTGGCGCGCGCCGAATGGGGCTCGCTGCGTCAACAGATCGACTTCCGCTTCACCGAGCCGAAATTCCTGGGGCGTGACCTGCGCGCCGGCTTCGATCTGTTCCACACGCGCTACGATCTGAGCGAATATTCGTCCTACGACTATCGTTCGACCGGCGGCGGCCTGCGCCTCAGCTATCCGCTGAACGGCTATTCGTCCTTCAGCGTGCGCTACTTCCTGAAGTCCGACGAAGTCATCATCCCTTCGGGCTATTGCAACGGCACCGGCTCGTCGGCGCTCTGCGATCAGGCCGGTTCGTTCCTGAACTCGTCGGCGGGCTATACGCTGATGGTCAATCGGACGAATGACCCGGTTCGCCCGACGCGTGGCTGGTCTGCCTCCTTGCGTCAGGACTTCGCCGGCATCGGCGGTGACGTGAACTACCTGAAGACCGAGGCCGACGCCTCCTGGTACTATGGCATCACGCCGAAATGGGTGGTCAGCCTGCAGGGTTCGACGGGCTATGTGTCGGGCTGGAACGGCGATCCGATCCGCATCAACGACCGCTTCTTCAAGGGCGGCAACTCCTTCCGCGGCTTCGAAACCGCTGGTATGGGCGCGCGAGATCTGACCACGACCGACGCCCTCGGCGGCAACTTCTACGCCATCGGCACGGTTGAACTGACGGTGCCGAACTATCTGCCTGACGAGTACGGCATCAAGACCTCGCTGTTCGCCGATGTCGGCACCCTGGGCATGCTGGACGACCGTTATCTGGTCAACTCCACCACGGGCGTGCCCAATCCGAACATCGTCGATAATCTGGCGCTTCGCGCCGCCGCGGGTCTCAGCATCCACTGGCGCTCGCCAATGGGGCCGATCCGCTTCGATCTGTCCAAGGTTCTGTCCAAGGAAGACTACGACAAGACCGAGACCTTCCGCTTCTCCACCTCGACCCAGTTCTAACTGCAGCCTTCCTGTCTGCTCAAAGGTTCAAGATGAAACTGTTTGCCATCGGCGCTTTCGCCATCGCTTCGCTCGCCGCTTCGTCGGCTCTGGCTCAAGCCCAGGGCCCGGCTAACCCTGGTCCGGTGATCCCGGGCGTCTGCGTCTATTTCAACCAGCAGGCGCTGGCCCAGTCGACCGTCGGCCAGGCTGTGCAGACGCGCATGGAGCAACTGGCGCAGGAAGTTCAGGGCGAGATCGCCCCTTACGCCACGCAACTGCAGACCGAGTATCAGGCCCTGCAGGCTGGCGCCTCGACCATCCCGGCTGACCAGATGAACCAGCGCCGCCAAGCCCTGCAACAGCGTGCTCAGGAAGCTCAGCAGCTGGAACAGACCCGCGACGGCGAGCTGCGCTACACCTTGGCGGAGCAACGTCGGAAGATTTCGGAAGCCATCGAGCCGATCCTGGTCGCCGTCTATCAGGAAAAGGGCTGCGGCATCCTGGTCGATCGTGAGAGCGTCTTCATCATGAACCCGGCCATGGACGTGACGCCGCTGGTCATCCAGCGCCTGAACACGGCCCTGCCGACGCTCAGCTTCAACCGCATGCCGGTTCCGGCTCAGCCGCAGTCGTAAGGCGGGCCATGCCCGATCCGAGGTTCTTTGAGACCCTGTCGCCCCTGACGGTCGCCGCCCTCGCCGAGCACATCGGCGGGGAGGTGGTCCGGGGCGGCGAAGTCGTCATCTCGGCCGTTGCGCCCCTGTCCAGTGCGGACCGGGGCGCGATTGCGTTTATGGGCGATCGCAAGTTCGCCGCCGCCCTGGCGGAAACCCAGGCCGGTTGCGTGATCGTGCCGGCCTCGGCCGTCGATCTGGCGCCGGCCGGCGTCGCCGTCATCGTCTCGGGCGAGGCCCAGGCTTCGTGGGCGCGGGCTTCGGCCCTGCTGCATCGGCCCGTCCGTCTGGAGCGCGCCATCACGGCCGCCGAGGCCGCCGAGGACGACACCGTGGTGGTCGAGCCGGGCGCCATCCTGGGCGAGGGCGTTCGCATCGGTCGCGGCAGCCGCATCGGCGCCAACACCGTCGTCGGGCCGGGCGTCCAGATCGGTCGCGACTGCCTGATCAGCTCCAATGTCACCATCGGTTTCGCCCTGTTGGGTGATCGGGTGAAGCTGCTGGCCGGGGCGCGCATCGGCGAGGCGGGCTTCGGCGCCGCCGGGTCCAGGACCGGGCCGGTGGACATTCCGCAACTGGGTCGCGTCATCCTGCAGGACGGGGTCACGATCGGGGCCAACTCCTGCATCGACCGGGGCGCCTATGACGACACGGTCATCGGCGAGAACACCAAGATCGATAACCTGGTCATGATCGGCCACAACTGCGTCATCGGGCGCAACAACCTGATGGCGGCGCACACCGGCATCTCGGGCTCGGTCACCAGCGGCGACAACTGCATCTTCGGCGGTCGGGCGGGTGTGGGCGACCACATCACCATCGGCGAGGGCGCGCGCGTCGCGGCCGGCGGCGGCGTCCTTGCCGATATTCCGCCAGGCGAGATCTGGTCCGGCTATCCCGCCAAGCCGCTTCGCCAATTCTTGCGCGAGACGGTGTGGCTGTCCAAACAGGCGTCCCAGAAGAAGGGCGCGAAGGAATCGAAAGAATGAGCGAAGACAACAAGATCGACTACGCCGAGGTGATGCGTCGCCTGCCGCACCGCTATCCCTTCCTGCTGGTCGACAAGGCCGAGGACTTCGTGGCGGCGACCTCCATCGTCGGCATCAAGAACGTCACCCATAACGAGCCCTTCTTCCCCGGCCACTTCCCGATCGATCCGGTCATGCCGGGCGTCCTGATCGTCGAGGCCATGGCTCAGACGGGCGCCCTGCTGATGTCCAAGTCGCTGGACGTCGCGGTGGCCGACAAGGTCATCATGTTCATGTCGATCGACGGTGTGCGCTTCCGCAAGCCGGCCCGTCCGGGCGACCAGCTGCGCATGGAGGTCAAGGTGATCCGCGCGCGCGGCGACGCCTACAAGTTCCGCGGCGAGACCTTCATCGACGGCAAACTGGCCGCCGAGGCCGAGTTCATGGCCATGGTCGTGACCGTGGCGGAGCCGGCTCAGTGACCATCCACCCGACCGCCGTCGTCGACGCCACGGCCCAGATCGCCGACGGCGTCGTGATCGGCCCCTGGTGCATCGTCGGCCCGGGCGTGACCCTGGCCGAGGGCGTCAGGCTGGTCAGCCATGTCGTGGTCCAGCAGGACACCAGCGTCGGCGCGCGGACGGTGATCCACCCCTTCGCCGTCATCGGCGGCGATCCGCAGCACAACGGCTACAAGGGCGAGACGGTCCGGCTGGAGATCGGCTCGGACAACGTCATCCGCGAGCACGCCACCTTCAATCGGGGCACGCCGCCCCATGCTGGAGTGGGGACGGGCGTGACGCGCGTCGGCTCGAACAGCCTGTTCATGACCGGCGCCCACGTCGGCCACGACTGCGTGGTCGGCGACAATGTCGTCATGGCCAACAACGCCACTCTGGGCGGTCACGCCCAGGTCGGGGACAAGGTCTTCCTGGGCGGCCTGTGCGCCGTGCACCAGAACGGCCGGGTGGGGCAGGGCGCCATCGTCGGCGGTCTGGCCGCCGTGACGCGCGACGTCATCCCCTACGGCTCGGCCTGGGGCAATCACGCCAGCCTGCACGGCCTCAACCTGATCGGGCTGAAGCGCAAGGGCTATGGCAAGGACGCGGTGCGCCGCCTGCTGGCCGCCTATCGCGACCTGTTCGAGGGCGAAGGCGTCTTCGCCGAACGTCTGAATCGGGTCGAGGCGACCTATGCCGACCTGCCCGAGATCATGGAGATCGTCGCCTTCATCCGCGACGGCGCCAAACGGCCGCTCTGCCTGCCGGGCAAGGAATGAGGCTGAAGGTGGGGCCCAAGCTGGGTCTGATCGCCGGGGGCGGCGACCTGCCGGCCCGTATCGCGGCGCGGTGCGAGGCCGAGGGCCGCGCGGTCTTCATCATCCGTCTGGCCGGCTTCGCCGACGACCATCTCGTGCGCTGGCCGGGCGCCGAGTTCGGCATGGCCGAGATCGGCCGCATCCTGAAGACGATGAAGGCCGAGGGCTGCGAGGCTGTCTGCCTGGCCGGCTATGTGAACCGGCCCGACTTCAAGACGCTGAAGCCCGACTTCAAGGGCGCGACCCTGCTGCCCGGCATCGTGGCGGCGGCGACCAAGGGCGACGACGCCCTGTTGCGCAAGATCCTGTCGGTGTTCGAGGCCGAGGGCTATGCGGTCGAGGGCGCTGACGACATTCTGGGCGGCGAGGCCCTTGTGGCGGGCGCGCTCGGCGCCGTGTCGCCAACGGCGGAGCAACTGTCGGACCTGAAGAAGGCGCTGCACGTCGCTGAAAAATCCGGCGAACTGGATATTGGCCAGGGCGCGGTCGTCTGCGATGGTCTGGTACTGGCGGTCGAGGCGCAGGAAGGCACGGACGAGATGCTGCGCCGTGTGGCGGGCCTGCCAGCCGACCTGCGTGGTGCGCCCGGCGCGCTGAAGGGCGCGCTGGGCAAGGCGCCCAAGCCGATCCAGGATCTGCGTGTGGACATGCCTGTCATTGGGCCACGCACGGTCGAACTGGCCGCCGCCGCCGGGCTGGCGGGCATCGGCGGTTTCGCCGGGCGGCTGATCATCATCGACCACGAAGCCTTGGTCGAAGCGGCGGACCGGCTGGGCCTGTTCGTCTGGGGCGTGGAAAGATGAGCCGTCCGTTGAAGATCATGCTGGTCGCCGCCGAGGCCTCGGGCGACGCCCTGGGCGCCGGGCTGGCGCGGGCGTTGAAGACGCGTCTGGGGACGGATGTCGCCTTCGTCGGCGTCGGCGGACCCAAGATGGCGGCCGAGGGCGTCGTCAGCCCGTTCGACATCGCCGAACTGTCCATCCTGGGCTGGATCGAAGGGCTGAAGGCCTATGGTCTGGTCAAGCGACGGGTGGCCGACACGGTCGAACTGGCCAGGGCTGAACGCCCTGACGCCGTCGTCCTGATCGACAGCTGGGGCTTCACGATCCGCGTGGCCAAGGCGCTGCGCGAGGTTCTGCCAGGCGTGCCGCTGATCAAGTATGTCGGGCCGCAGGTCTGGGCCTCGCGCCCCGGTCGGGCCAAGACCCTGGCCGCCAGCGTCGATCACCTGCTGTCGCTCTACAGCTTTGACGCGCCGTGGTTCGAGCGCGAGGGCCTGCCGACGACGGTAGTGGGCTCACAGGCCCTGCATGTGGACATGGGTAGCGCAGACGGCGCCCGGTTCCGCGCCGCTCGCGGGATCGCCGCAGACGCGCCCCTGCTGCTGGTCCTGCCGGGAAGTCGGCCTAGCGAGATCACCCGCATGACGCCCGTCTTCGAGGCCACGGTGAAGCGGTTGAAGGCGGCGAACCCGTCACTCGAAATCGCCGTGGTCGCCGCCGGCACGGTCGCCGCCGATGTGGCCGGCCGCGTCGCCGCCTGGCCCTTCCGCGCCCATCTGGTGCAGGAAGCCGACAAGTACGACGCCATGAAGGCCGCCAACGTCGCCCTGGCCACCAGCGGCACGGTCTCGACCGAACTGGCCCTGGCGGGCACCCCCATGGTCATCGCCTACAAGATCGACGGCCTGTCCTATCTGCTGATGAAGAACCTGGTGACGGCCAAGCACATCACCCTGTTCAACATCGCCGCCGACGACCGCATCGCCCCCGAGTTCATCCAGAACGACGCCACGCCCGAGATGCTGACCGAGGCGGTCGGGCGGCTGTTGGCCGACCCGCAGGCGGCGGCTGATCAGGCCGCGCGCCAGACGGCGGCGTTGGACCTGATGGGGCGCGGCGGGCCTGATCCGTCCGAGTTGGCGGCGGACGCTGTGCTGCGCGTGATCGCCGCTCGAAGGGGCTGATAGGCGCAGTCTTCGCGCCGCGACTGAATCACGTCTGGTTGGACCCGTTGTGGCCAGGTTTCAAATCAGCAGAATGGCGCCTTCTCTGGTGGGAGGGGCTACGACTCTGATGAAACCGGCCGTGTTGATGGTGGATGTCGATGGCGTGGTGATCCGTCACCCCGACCCATCGGGATGGTCCGCTCGCATTGAGGAGGAATTGGGTGTTCCGCGCCTGGCGCTGCAAGCTCGCTTCTTCAAAACGTGCTGGGACGACGTCGTTCATGGCCGCGCAGCACTTCGGGACCGATTGGCGCCCGTGCTTGCGGAAATCGCACCGCATGTCAGCTGCGATCAGTTGATCAGCTATTGGTTTGAAGGCGACGCTCACCTGGATGCGGCCCTGTTGACCCAACTTGCTGAGGTTCGGGGGGCAGGAGTTTCGTTGCACCTGGCGACCGTTCAGGAGCACGAGCGCGCGTCCTACCTGTGGAATAGGCTCAGGCTTCGCGACCTATTCGATGACATGCATTATGCCGCACAGCTTGGCGTTTCGAAGCCGTCTCAAGATTTCTACGCGGCGGTGGAGCAGCGCGTGGCTCTGCCCGCGTCCGCTATCGCCTTCATCGACGACACCGAGAGAAACGTCGAAGCCGCGCGCGCGCGCGGCTGGCGTGCGGCGCTCTGGACACCCGGCGCTACACTCAGCAGTCTCATTTCCGAACTGACTGGCTAGCCGTAACGTCCGCCCTGCCGCCTAGCGCGTCATCCAGGGCTTGTTTGAGCCGGACTTGACGGTGATCGACTTGTCGCGCTGCAGGCCGCCCTTCTGGGGCGGGCCGGACCGGGCTTTCAGCGCGGCCTGTTTCAGGCGCAGCGCGCGTTGGGCCGGGGTTTCGGCGGCGGGGGCGTCGTCGTTGTGGTCGCTCATGGTCGTTTCCTAGCACAGCGGAGCCGCCTCGGCGGCGTGTTTTCCGAGAACAAAAAACGCCGGAGCTTTCGCCCCGGCGTTTTTCATTCTTGGTGGGCTGCGGTCAAAAGGCTTCGCCTTTTCGACCCGACGCAGCCCGAGACACGGCCTTAGCCGCGCTGTTCGATCGGCACGTAGTCGCGTTGCGTCGGACCGGTGTAGAGCTGACGCGGGCGACCGATCTTCTGCGAGGGGTCGGCCATCATTTCCTGCCACTGCGAGATCCAGCCCACGGTGCGGGCCAGGGCGAACAGGACGGTGAACATGGTGGTCGGGAAGCCCATCGCCGACAGGGTGATGCCCGAGTAGAAGTCGACGTTCGGGAACAGCTTGCGCGAGGTGAAGTACTCGTCCGAGAGGGCGACCTTTTCCAATTCCTTAGCGACCTGGAACAGCGGGTCGTTCTCGCGGCCCGTGGCGGCCAGCACTTCATAGGCCGACTGCTGCATGACCTTGGCGCGCGGGTCATAGTTCTTGTACACGCGGTGGCCGAAGCCCATCAGCTTGTACTTCTTGTCTTTAACGCCCTGAATGAACTCAGGAATGCGGTCCGGCGTACCGATTTCCTTGAGCATGTTCAGCGCCTCTTCGTTGGCGCCGCCGTGCGACGGGCCCCACAGGCAGGCGATGCCGGCGGCGATACAGGCGAACGGGTTGGCGCCCGACGAACCGGCCAGGCGGACGGTCGAGGTCGAGGCGTTCTGCTCGTGGTCGGCGTGCAGGGTGAAGATGCGGTCCATGGCGCGGACCAGGGCCGGATCGACCACGTAGTCCTCGGCCGGAACGGCGAAGCACATGCGCAGGAAGTTCTCGGCGTACGACAGGTCGTTGCGCGGCGAGATGAAGGGCTGGCCGATGTGGTACTTGTAGGCGCGCGCCGCGATGGTCGGCATCTTGGCGATCAAGCGGATGGCCGAGATGTCGCGTTGCACCGGATCATGGATGTCCAGGCTGTCGTGGTAGAAGGCCGACAGGGCGCCGACGGTGCCGACCATGATCGACATGGGGTGGGCGTCGCGGCGGAAACCCTCAAAGAAGCGATCAAACTGCGCATGCAACATGGTGTGCATGGTGATGCTGTTTTCGAACTTCTCGTATTGAGCGGCGGTCGGCAGCTCGCCGTGCAGCAGCAGGTGGCAAACTTCGATGAAGTTGGACTTCTCGGCCAGCTGGTCGATGGGATAGCCGCGGTGCAGCAGGACGCCTTCGTCACCATCGATGAAGGTCAGGGCGCTTTCGCAGGCCGCCGTCGAGGTGAAGCCGGGGTCGAAGGTGAAGGCGCCGGTCGCGCCATACAGCTTGCGGATGTCGATGACGTCCGGTCCGGTGGAGCCCGCGAGGACAGGAAGTTCGACGTTTTTGTCGCCGTAGGTGAAGGTCGCCGTGCCGGCGGGTTTCGCTTGTTCAGTCATCTAGGCCCCTTATTTTTCTTCGGGCCGGGCGCGGGGAGGCGTCCAGCCTGCATGGTTATGGGTGTTCACTTAGTCTGTTGCAGCGCATCATCCAAGCGCCCCAGACCTTCGTCGCGTCCCAGGGCGGCAAGAATTCTCGCAATGTCCGGGGATACCGACCCACCGGTCAGAGCGCCGCGCATGGAAGGTCCAATTTTTCCGAAGCCTACGCCTTCTTCCTCAGCGAACGCCTTAAGCTCGGCCTCAAGGGCGAAAACGTCCCAGCTCTGGAAAAGACGAAGTCGTTCACGGAGTCGTGAAATTCTTTCGCCGCCTTCGCCGGTCAGCAAACCACGGGTTTTCTCGTCCAGAGCGAGCGGGCGGGCCTTCAGCACGAACTCCGTCTGGGCGGCCAGTTCCACGATGGTCTTGGCGCGATCCTTGACGAAAGGCATGGCGCGCAGCAGGCGAGCCTCGTCGTCGGGCTGCAGGGCGCGGCCCTTGGCCAGGTGGGCGTCCAGCGTCAGTTTGGCCAGACGGTCATCCTCGGCCAGGCGAATCCAGTGGGCGTTGACGTGGGCCAGCTTGTCGAAGTCGAGGCGGGCCGGCGCCTTGCCGATGCCGGGCAGGTCGAACCATTCGATGGCCTGCTCGTCGCTGAACAGTTCGTGGTCGCCGTGGGCCCAGCCCAGACGCGCCAGATAGTTGCGCATGGCCTCGGGCAGATAGCCCATCTCGGCGTATTCATGCACGGCCTGGGCGCCGTGACGCTTGCTGAGCTTGGCGCCGTCGGGGCCGTGGATCAGCGGGATATGGGCGAAGGTCGGCCGGGCCCAGCCCAGGGCGTCATAGATCAGGCTCTGGCGGGCGGCGTTGTTCAGGTGATCGTCGCCACGAATGACGTGGGTCACGCCCATGTCGTGATCGTCCACCACCACAGCCAGGTTGTAGGTCGGGGCGCCGTCCGAGCGGACGATGACCAGGTCGTCCAGCGACGAGGATTCCCAGCGCACGCTGCCCTGCACCGCGTCATCGACCGTCACCGCCTGATCCAGCGGGCGACGAAAACGGATGGTGGAGGGCTTGGCCAGGTCATCGACGGTCGGCTCGCGGTCGCGCCAGGGCGAGACGAAGTCGCGGCCCTCGGCCTTGGCCTGATCACGCAGGGCGTTGGTTTCGTCGGCGCTCAGGAAGTCGCGATAGGCATGCCCGGAGGCCAGCAGCTGTTCGGCGACCTCGCGATGGCGGTCGGCGCGGGCGAACTGGAAGACCGGCTCCTCGTCGCCGAACAGCTCCAGCCAGGACAGGCCGTCGAAGATGGCTTTTACGGCATCATCGGTCGAACGCTCGCGGTCCGTGTCCTCGACGCGGATCAGGAACTTCCCGCCCCGGCTCTTGGCGTAGAGCCAGTTGAATAACGCGGTTCTCGCCCCGCCGATATGCAGGTAGCCTGTGGGCGAGGGGGCGAAGCGGGTGACGACAGTCGAGGAGGGGGAGGTCATTCAGGAGGGGTCCGTTGCGGAGGCCCTTATACGCCCGCGCGCGCCAAAGCGAAGCCTTGCCTTAAGGCTTCTTGATGGAGTGCGCGATGAAGTTGCGGATCAGACGGATCGTTGGCGCCTTTGGGCGCCGGTCTTCTTTGGCGGCGGATGCGCGATCTATTTCGCCTTGAGGGCCGAGCCAGTTGGTTGGCCGCTGATGCTGGCAGCGGTGCTGACAGGCGGGGCCTGGCTGGCGGGACGACGGTTCGGTTTGGCGCGGCGCTGGACCTTGTTGCTGCTCATGCTGGCCTGTCTGTGCGGCGGGGCGGCGGTGGCCAAGCTGCGGACCGAGGCGGTCGGCGGGCCGATCGCGCCGGCTCTGGCCGAGCCGACCGTGGTCGAGGCCTGGGTCATGGATGTCGACAGTTCTGGCGAGCGCGGCGCGCGAATCGTCGTGGCGCCGGTACGGATCAGGGGGCTGGCGCCTGAGGCGACGCCGGTGCGGCTGCGGGCCACGGTGCGGGGCGAACCGCCGGCGCCGGGGACGGCGGTGCGGCTCTACGGCATTCTGAATCCGCCGCCGGCGCCGGCCAGTCCGGGGGCCTATGACTTTGGCCGCAACGCCTATTTTCAGGGGATGGGCGGGACGTTGTTTGCTCTGGGCCAGACGCGACCCACGGTCCTGCCCGAGCCGCCGTGGCGGGTGCGGCTGGCGATGAAGATCAATGCGGCCCGCTATGCTCTGGCGCAGAGGATCGTGGCGCGGCTGGGCGAGCGGACGGGCGGAATCGCCGCCGCCATGACCACGGGACATGAGACCTGGATCGGGCGCGAGGATCTGGACGCCATGCGCGATTCCGGGCTGGCGCACATCCTGTCGATCTCGGGCCTGCATATGGCCATCGTCGGGGGCTTTGTCTTCTTCGGGGTTCGGCTGGGCGTGGCGGCCTGGCCGTGGCTGGCGCTGCGGGTGTCGGGCAAGAAGGTGGCGGCGGTCGCGGGGCTCATCGCCGTGGGGACCTATCTGGTGGTGTCGGGGGCGCCGCCGCCGGCTGAGCGTGCGGCGATTACGGCCTCCATCGCCTTTGTCGCCATCCTGCTGGATCGTCAGGCGGTGACCATGCACGCCCTGGCGGTGGCGGCTTTCGCGGTTCTGTTGCTGCAACCCGAGGCCATCGTCACGCCAGGGTTCCAGATGTCGTTCGCGGCGACAGCGGCTCTGGTGGCTCTGGCCGAGGTCTGGCCCCGTCGGATCAAGGAGATTTCCGCGCCCTGGCCCATCGTGGCGGCGCAGAGGCTGGGCAGTTGGCTGCTGGTGGCCTGCACCGCCAGTCTGGTCGCGGGCATGGCGACGGGACCCTTCGCCATGCAGCATTTCAACCGGACCGCCGTCTATGGCCTGATAGCCAATCTGGCCACTTCGCCGATCGCAGACTTCATGTTGATGCCGGCGCTGGCCCTGGGCGCGGCGCTGGAGCCGCTGGGGTTGGGCGCGCCCTTTCTGTGGCTGGCGGGCAAGGGCGTCGACCTGATGCTGGCCATCGGCCACTGGACGGCGGGGTTGCCGGGGGCGGTGCGGACCATCGCCAGCGCGCCGGCGGCGGCCCTGCCGGTCGCCTTCCTGGGCATCCTGTTCATCTGCCTGTGGCGCGGGCGGTTGCGCTGGCTGGGCCTGCCGCTGGCGGCGGCGGTGCTGATCTGGCCACGTCCGGCGGCGCCCGACCTGTGGATCGGCGACGGCGGGACCAATGCGGCCTGGCGACAGGATGAGGCGGCGGTCGTGGTGCGGCCCGGCGTGCGTCAGTTCGCAGCGGACCTGTGGTCGCGGCGGCGCGGGCTGGAGCTGACGCCGAGGCCGGAGGAGGGCTGGACCTGCAAGCGGTCCTTCTGCGCGCCGGAAGCGGCTGGGCCGGTCGCCCTGTGGTGGGGCAAGAAGGCCCCGTCGGTAGAGCAGTTGGATGTGATGTGCCGGTCGGCGTCGGTCGTCAGCAGCCGGGCCGAGCTGGCGTCCTTGCCGTCATCATGCGCGAACCGGCTCGTGCTGGACGGCGTGGACTATGGGCGCGGCGGCTCGGTCGAACTGTGGCGGGTGGGTGCGAGCTGGAAGGCGGTGTGGGCGGCCGACGTGAGGGGGCAGAGGCCCTGGACGCGTCAGGCTGATCCCGATTTCAGTGATAGCGGCGGATGAGACCGACCAGCTTGCCCTGAACCGCGACCTGATCCGAGCCGTAGATCTTGGTTTCGTAGTTGCGGTTGGCGGGTTCCAGCGCGATGGAGGCGCCCTTTTTACGCAGGCGCTTCAGCGTCGCCTGTTCGCCCTCGACCAGGGCCACCACGATCTCGCCGGACGAGGCGTCGGCGGTCGATTTGATGATGACCATGTCGCCATTTAGGATGCCGGCCTCGATCATCGAGTCGCCCTCGATTTCGAGCAGATAGTGTTCGCCCGCGCCGAGCATGGCCTCCGGCACCGGGTAGCGGGCGGTTTCGTGCTCGATGGCGTCGATGGGGGTGCCGGCTGCGATCTTGCCCATCAGGGCCAGTTCGCGGCTGTCGTTGGCCGGTTCAACCGTCTTGGGACGACCGCCGCCCTCGATCACGCCGGGCTTGAAGCCCGCATGGCCGCGCGGCGCGCCGGCCGTGGCCTGTTCCGGCAGCTTGGTCACTTCTAGCGCGCGGGCGCGGTGGGCCAGGCGGCGGATGAAGCCGCGCTCCTCCAGCGCCGTGATCAGACGGTGGATGCCCGACTTGGACGCCAGATCCAGCGCCTCCTTCATCTCGTCGAAGGAGGGCGAGACGCCCGTTTCCTGAATCCGTTCGTGAATGAACATCAGGAGTTCGTGCTGCTTCTTGGTGAGCATGGGCGCAAGGCTTCCAGAACAAGGCGTGAACCGTTGTCGATGTTCTGTAAGTGTTCTTGCTGAATGTCAACTCGGCCGGTCGAAGGCGGACGTTTGCCGATACGGCCCCGCGCGCTAGGCTCTCAACATGACCGAAGCTTTCGCTGATGATGACGAACCGGACCTGAAGCTGGGCGGGCTTTCCCTTTGGGCTGAATCCCGCGAGCGACCCAATGATGATGACTATTGGGACGGCAACTGGCTCATTATTCGCGCGAGGGTCGAAGCTCCCGGCTCGTCAGTGGAGTTCAGAGGGCCTTGGCTGCGCACCGACGAAATTGCTTCTTTCCTCGCCGAAGTTGAAGCCATGTCGAAGGATTTGCGGGGGAAGGCGGCACTGGCCCCCATCGAACCGGCTATCAAAGCAACGCTTGAGATGGGCTCGTTGGGGCAAATCGCGGTCTATGTCGAAGCCACACCCGATCATATTGAGCAGCGGCACTCATTCCACTTCGGGTTCGACCAATCCTACCTTCCTGAGATCATTCGCAGTTGCCGCAAAATTCTCCTGAGATTTCCCATCAAAGGCTCACGCTAAGGGCGCGATTGCGGACATTTCCTGCTGAGCCGATCCCCGATCGGGACTAGCTCAACGACAGCAGGGCCTTGGTCGCGGCTTCCACATTGTCCTGACGCATCAGGCTTTCACCGACGAGGATGGCCTGGGCGTGGGCGTGGGCGACGCGCTGGACGTCGTCGGGGGTGAAGATGCCGCTTTCGGCCACCAGCAGGGCTTTGACCGGGCTGAGCATGGACAGGCGCTCGGTGGCGTCGAGGTCGACCTCGAAGGTGCGAAGGCTGCGGTTGTTGATGCCGACCAGATCGCCGCCCAGCTTGCAGGCGCGGGCCATTTCGGCCTCGTCGTGGGTCTCGATCAGGGCGTCCATGCCGAAACGCTCGGCCTCGGCCAGCAGGTCGGCGGCCAGGGCGTCGTCGATCATGGCCAGGATGATGAGGATGCAGTCGGCGCCCAGGGCGCGGCTCTCGGCCACCTGCCAGGGATCGACCAGGAAGTCCTTGCGCAGGCAGGGCAGGGCGACCGCGTCGCGCGCGGCGGCCAGGAAGGCGTCGTCGCCCTGGAAGCTGGGGCCGTCGGTCAGGATCGACAGGCAGGAGGCGCCGCCGCGCTCATAGGCTTTGGCCAGGGCGGGCGGGTCGAAGTCGGCGCGGATCAGGCCCTTGGACGGGCTGGCCTTCTTGATCTCGGCGATCAGGGCCGGGCGGCCGGTGTCCTCGGCCCTGCGTTCCAGAGCGGCGCGGAAGCCGCGCGGGGCTGAGGCTTCACGGGCGAGGGCCTCGATGGCGTCTTGAGAGGTCGCAAGCTTGCGGGCGGCCACGTCGTCGCGCTTGTAGGCGGCGATCTTCGCCAGAACGTCGGTCATGCGGCCTCGTCAGGTTCGATAGGGGTGTTGGTGACGCGTACCAGGGTTTCCAGCGCTCGGGCGGCCCGACCGTCGTCGATGACGGCGGCGGCCAGGTCTGCGCCTTCACGCAGGTCAGCGGCGCGGTCGGCCACGATCAGGGCGGCGGCGGCGTTCAGAACGACGATGTCGCGATAGGGACCGGGCTCGCCGGCCAGCAGGGCCATCAGAGCTGCCGCGTTATACTCGGCGTCGCCGCCGCGCAGGTCGTCCAGCGTCGCCATAGGCAGGCCGGCGTCGGCGGGGGTGACGGTGAAGCGGCGGACGGCGCCGTCCTTCCACTCGGCCACCTCGGTCGAGCCCGTGGTGGTCAGTTCGTCCAGACCCTGACCGTGGACGGTCCAGGCGCGGCGGGCGCCGAGACGGCCTAGAACCTCGGCCAGGGGCTCCAGCAGGGCGGGATCATAGACGCCCATGACCTGACGGTTCGCATGGGCCGGATTACAAAGCGGCCCCAGAAGGTTGAAAACCGTGCGGAAACCGATCTCGGCGCGCACCGGACCGACGTGGCGCATGGCCCCGTGATAGGTGGGGGCGAACAGGAAGGCGATGCCGGCCTGATCCAGGGCGCGGGCCTGTTGCGGGATGGTGGCGTCGAGGTTGACGCCCAGCGCTGCCAGAACGTCGGAGGAGCCGGACTTGGAGCTGATGGCGCGGTTGCCGTGCTTGGCGACCTTGAGCCCGGCGCCCGCCAGAACGAAGGCGGCGGCGGTCGAGACGTTATAGGTGTGCTGGCCGTCGCCGCCGGTGCCGCAGGTGTCGATCACCTCGTCGAACGGATGATCCAGCGACAGGGCGGCGTCGCGCATGGCCGAGGCGAAGGCGACAATCTCGTCCACCGTCTCGCCGCGGATACGCAGGGCGGTGACGGCGGCGGCGACCTGGGACGGGGTCGGCTCGCCGCGCAGGCAGGCGGAGAAGAAGGCGTGGGCTTCGTCCTGCGTCAGGACGCGCCCGTCCACCAGCTTGCCCAGCAGAGGCTTGAAACCGTCCATGGCGTCAGACCATCGCCAGTCGTTTGACGCCCGCCAAATCGAGGAAGTTGGCGATCATGTCGTGGCCGTGCTCGGTGGCGATGGATTCCGGGTGGAACTGCACGCCATGGATCGGCCGGGTGCGGTGGGCCAGACCCATGATCTCGCCATCGGCCGTCCAGGCGGTGACTTCCAGCTCATCCGGCAGGGTTTCGCGACGCACGGCCAGGGAGTGGTAGCGGGTGGCGGTGAAGGGCGAGGGCAGGCCCTTGAACAGGCTGCGGCCCTCATGCTCGATCGGCGAGGTCTTGCCATGCATCAGGGTCTTGGCGCGGATGACGTCGCCGCCGAAGGCCTGACCAATGGCCTGATGGCCCAGGCAGACGCCGAAGATCGGCATGTCCAACGGCGCGGTCGTGATCAGGGGCAGGCAGATGCCGGCCTGATCGGGATCGCACGGACCGGGCGACAGCAGCACGGCCTCGGGCTTCAGCGCCCAGGCTTCTTCGACCGTCAGGTCGTCGTTGCGGACGACATGCGTCTGGGCGCCCAACTCCGCGAGGTAGTGGACGAGGTTGTAGGTAAAGCTGTCGTAGTTATCGACGACGAGGATCATGGCAGGTTTCTTAGGACGGGAGGGAGGGCGCGCCAAGCGAAGGCGGACTGAAAGCGGACGTTAAGCTGTCCGCGCGATAAAGGAGCATCGCCATCGGAAGAAATCCGTCTTGACCCGCTTAGAAGCCATCCGCGACGCCCAGGCCCTGCTCAATGAGCCGGCCACAGAGCAACCCAAGCCGCTGCGCCTGCTGGCGGCGGCCGCCTTCGCCGCCACAGCGGCGGTGATGCTGGCGGGGACCATGGTCGTGGGCCCCGGCGTGTCGTTCGACCAGGGTTCCACGGTTTCCAATCCTTAGATCTTGCCGTCGGCGCCCAGGTTCGCGGCGCCTTGGCCGCGAGTGGTCGCGGTGAATCGCCACGCGTCCTCGGCCGCCTTCATCGGAGCGCGGGCCTTGGCCAGGGTTTCGGCATATTCGGCGGCAGGGTCGCTGTCGGCGACGACGCCGGCGCCGGCCTGAACGAAGATCTTGTCTTTAGCGAACATGGCTGTGCGCAGGACGATGCAGATGTCCGCCTCGCCATTGGCCGAGATATAGCCCACGCCGCCGCCGTAGCCGACGCCGCGCTTCTCGGTCTCCAGTTCGTCGATGATCTCCATGGCGCGGAACTTGGGCGCGCCCGACAGGGTGCCGGCGGGCAGGGCGGCCAGAAGCGTGTCCACAGCGTCCAGTTTGGGATCAGCGGCGCCGTGCACGTTCGAGACGATGTGCATGACCTGGCTGTAGCGTTCGACGACGAAGCTTTCCGTCACCTCGACCGTACCGGGCGATGAAACGCGGCCCACGTCGTTGCGCCCCAGATCGAGCAGCATCAGGTGTTCGGCGCGTTCCTTGGGATCGGCCAGGAGTTCGGCTTCCAGCGCCTTGTCCTGTTCGGGCGTGGCGCCGCGCGGACGGGTGCCGGCCAGGGGGCGGATGGTGACGCGGCCGTCCTTCAGCCGGACCAGGATTTCCGGGCTGGAGCCGGCCAGCTGGAAATCAACGTAGTCGAGGAAGAAGAGATAGGGCGACGGATTGCCGCGACGGAGCGACCGATAGAAGGCGAAGGGGTCCTGGCTCCACGGCGCCGAGAAGCGGTGCGCCAGCACGACCTGGAAGATGTCGCCGGCGGTGATGTAGTCCTTGGCCTTGGCGACCATGGCGTCGAAACCGGCGGCGTCGACGGGCGAGCGGAAGTCGGGGGAGGGAACCGGCTCGGCTTCACGCTGGATCGGCAGGGGGCTGCGCAGGCGGTCCTCGAAGTCATCGAGGCGGGCGATGGCGGCGCTGAAGGCCGTGTCCGCGTCGGCGCCGCTGTCGGGATAGGCGGCGGCGATCAGGACGATCTCGTGCTTCACCGAGTCGAAGATGGCCACCAGCGACGGGCGGGCCATGACGGCGTCGGGCAGGTTCAGCGGATCGGGATTGGCCGGCCCCAGCGGCTCCAGAAGGCGCACCATGTCGTAGCCGAAGACGCCGAACAGGCCGGCGGCCATGGGCGGCAGGTCGTCGGGCAGATCGAAACGGGTGGCAGCGATCAGGGCGCGCAGGGACTCCAGCGCGGGCCGGTCTTCGGCCGTGAAGCGGTCGGCCAGAACCGCCTCGCCGCGCGCCATCTCGGCTTTGCCGTCACGGCAGCGCCAGACGACGTCGGGGGCCAGGGTGACGATCGAGTAGCGGCCGTTGACCGCGCCGCCTTCGACCGACTCCAGCAGGCTGGCGTAGGGCCGACCGTGCCCGACCTTGAGGAAGGCCGAGACGGGCGTCTCCAGGTCGTCGATCAAGCGGCGAACGACGACCTGGGGGCGGCCTGAGGTCAGGCCAGAGACAAACGCCGTGCGTTCAGCTTCCTGTCCAACGCCTGCGCTCATTTCTTGGCGGGCGCAGGGGCGGCCGGAGCCGCGGGAGCGGCGGCCGGGGCTTCGATGCCCAGGGCGGTGATGGCGGCGGCAGGGTCGTTCTTGGCTTTCACGCGGGCGGCGGCGGCGTTGAAGCTTTGCTCGACCATGGCGTTGGCCATCGCCTGGGTCAGGCGTGGACGAACCTGTTCAACCAGCGGGGCGGCCAGAGCGGGGACGGCGCCGTGGATGGCGTCGACATGGCCCACCACGAAGCTGTTGGCCGACTGGGCGCCGGTAAAGACCTGACCCTTGCCCTGGCCGAACAGACCGCGAAGGACGCCTTCGCCTAGTTCGGTCTGGCTGGCCTGGCTCTGCTGAACGCCGGCGCGGGTCGACAGTTGAGCGCCGGCCGAGGCGGCCACCTTGGCGATGTCCTCGCCGGCGCGAATGCGACCGGCCAACTCTTCCGCCTTGGCCGACAGACGGCGGGCGTTTTCACGCAGGGTCCATTGCTGAGCCAAGGGCGCTCGGACTTCAGCCAGGGTGGGCAGGGAGGCCGGACGAATGTCATCGACGCGGACCGCGAAATACTGGCCTTCACCGGCGTCGATGATGTCGCTCTCGCCGCCCTTGGAGAGGGCGTAGGCCGACTCGAAGATCTGACGCGGAGCGTTCAGCGGCTGACCATCGGGCAGACGACCATCGGCGGTGAAGGGCGGCAGTTGCACCAGACGGGCGCCGACAGCCTGAGCGGCGTCGGCCATGTTCTTGCCTTCCTGACGCGCCTTTTCGTACTGCTCGACCTTGGCGTAGGTCGCGCCCTTCACGTCTTCGGCGCGCAGTTCGTCGATCAGGGCGCTGCGGACGCTTTCCAGGGTGGCGGGGGCGCCGGCGGTGACGCTGGCCACCTTGGCGACCGTAAAGCCGACGCGGCTCTGGATCGGGTTGGAGACCTGGTTGGCGGACAGGCCGAAGACGGCGGCGCCGACGGCCGGGTCGCCCAGGGCGCTTTGCGGCGTGTCGTTATAGGTTGCGGCCTCGATCTTGTTGGCGGCGGCGACTTCGGCAGGGGTTTTGCCGGCGCGCAGCTCGGCGGCGATGCGGTCCGCGGCGTCCTTGGTCGGAACCGTCAGCGTCACGAAAGTGCGCTTCTCGGGATTGGTCAGGGCGGCTTTGCGGAACTCGAAACGTTCGCGAATGCGCTCCTCGGTGATCGGTGCTGCCTGGCTGTTCGGGGCCGGGTTGAACAGCGCGATCGAGATCATGCGGAATTCAGGGCGGCGCAGCTGAGCGGCGTTTTCGTTCAAGAAGGCGGTCAGCTGAGCATCAGTGGGGGCGGGCGCGGAACCGGCCATCGCCTGGGTCACGGTGAACCAGCGGCCATCGCGCGTTTCCAAGGCCTGTCCGGCGAGCAGGGCGCCGTAGATGCGGGGGACGCGCGCGCCGGCGAAGACGGCGGCGCCGAACTGGCTGGCGACGTATTGATCGCGCAGGTCCTGCTCCAGCATTTCCGACGTCATGCCTTGCTCGGCCAGGGCCTGTTCATAGCGGTCCTGATCGAACTGGCCCGACACCTGGTTGAAGAAGGCGGGGATCTGGCGGATCTGCTTCAGCACCAGTTCCTTGCCAGGACGGATGCCGGCGTTCCAGGCCCAGGCCAGGAAGCCCAGACGCTGCGTCTGGCTGTCCAGATACTGGGTGTGGATGTTCTCCTTGACCATGTCGTCGAACGACACGGGGCGGCTGGCCTGCTCTTGTAGGTTGGCGCGAACGCGCTCGAAGTCAGCACGGAAGCGGGGGCCGTCGACGCTGCGCTCACCGGCGTCGATCACATGCTTCGGGCCGAAGCTGGAGAAGACATCGGTTTGCGAGCCGCCTACGATCAGGAAGCTGAGGATGATCAAGGCGAACAGGCCCGCAGCCCATTTCGACTTGGAGAAGTTGCGGAACAGCGTGATCATCGAGACAAGAACCTGACGAGGGCCGGCGTCAAAGGGGCGCCACGGTCGCGTATAGGGGCAGTCCCTAGGGCGCCGCAAGCGGACGCGCCTCAACATCTTGGCTTCCGCGACAACGGCGCCTAAACAGGCCGCATGAAACAATCTGTGAAGCTGGTCGCCGGCAATTGGAAAATGAACGGTCTGGGCGCGAGCCTGGGCGAGGCTGAAGTCTTGGCGAAAGCCCTGCAGGAACAGGCTGCGGCTTGTCGTGTGGCCCTGTGCCCGCCCGCGACTCTGCTCGACCGGATGGCGCGTATTGTGACCGGCACCTCCGTCGAGCTGGGCGGACAGGACTGCCACGCCGAAGCTTCGGGCGCTTTCACCGGATCGGTGTCCGCCGCCATGGTCGCCGACGCTGGCGCGACCCTGGTGATTCTCGGTCACTCGGAGCGCCGCGCCGGTTTTGGTGAGACCGACGCCGACGTCGCCGCCAAGGTCGAGGCCGCGCTAGCTGCTGGTCTGGAGCCGATAATCTGCATCGGCGAGACCTTGGCCGAACGTGAGGCCGGCCAGGCGGTCGAGGTCGTCAGCCGTCAGGTGGCCGGTTCGCTGCCGTCGTCGCTATCTGGCAAGGCCTTCGCCGTCGCCTATGAGCCGGTCTGGGCCATCGGCACCGGCCTGACGCCGACGCTGGAACAGATCGAGGAAGTCCATGCGGCTGTGCGCGCGGCCATGATCGCCAAACTGGGCGAGGGCGGTCGCGCCGCGCCGATCCTCTACGGCGGCTCGGTCAAGCCGTCGAACGCGGCGGAGATCCTGGCCGTGGCCGAGGTCGGCGGCGCTCTCGTCGGCGGCGCTTCGCTGAAGGCCGAGGATTTCCTGGGCATTATCCGCGCGGTCTAGGCCCAGGATTTAGCACCTCTATTCGTTCGGCGTTTGCCCCGGTCCCGCATCGGTGTTAGACGCCGCCGCTTGATCGGCGCATCTGCGCGCCCACATGATTGACACCATGCTCCAGACCATCTTGCTCGTCGCCATGATCCTGATCTCGGTCGCCCTGACGGCCGTGATCCTGCTGCAACGCTCCGAGGGCGGCGCCTTGGGCATGGGCGGAGGCCCGTCGGGCTTCATGACCGCGCGCGGCGCGGGCAACCTGCTGACGCGGGCCACGTCGATCCTGGCGATCGCCTTCTTCATCTGCGCCATCAGCCTGACCATCGCCGGCAACTTCGCTCGCGGTTCGCGTTCGGTGATCGACGCCGACGCCGTGGGCGCGATCGCGGTGGGCAATGAACAACAGGCGGCTCCGGCCGAGCAACCGGCCCCGACGCCGGCCGCCCCGGCGGCGCCCTCGCTGGACGACCTGGAAGCCAGCCTCCCGGCCGCTTCGGCCCCGGCGTCCGCACCGGCGCAATAGGCCGCCGACAGATACGAAATCCCCGAAAGCGCGCCGCAGGGCGCGCTTTCTTCTTTTGTTCAACAGTTGTTTTGCGTCGGGCCATGCTCCCGCCGCGAATCATGGAGTAAGGTGTCCGCCCATGGCTCGCTATGTGTTCATCACCGGCGGCGTGGTTTCCTCGCTAGGAAAAGGCCTCGCCTCCGCCGCTCTCGGCGCTCTCTTGCAGGCCCGAGGTTACAAGGTCCGTCTGCGCAAGCTGGACCCTTATCTGAACGTCGATCCGGGGACGATGAGCCCCTATCAGCACGGCGAGGTCTTCGTGACCGACGACGGCGCCGAGACCGACCTCGATCTGGGCCACTATGAGCGCTTCACCGGCGTCTCGGCGGCCAAGTCGGACAACGTCACGACCGGGCGCATCTATTCGACCATCCTGGAGAAGGAACGTCGCGGCGACTATCTGGGCGCGACCGTTCAGGTGATTCCGCACGTCACCGACCAGATCAAGCAGTTCTGCCTCAGCCCGGCCAAGACCGATGACGGCGAGGACGTGGACTTCGTTCTGGTCGAGATCGGCGGCACCGTCGGCGACATCGAGGGTCTGCCCTTCTTCGAGGCTATCCGCCAGTTGGGCCAGGACCTTCCGCGCGGCCAGTCCTGCTTCGTCCACCTGACCCTGCTGCCCTTCATCAAGACGGCCGGAGAGATGAAGACCAAGCCGACGCAGCACTCGGTCAAGGAGCTGCGCTCCATTGGCATCCAGCCCGACATCCTGCTGTGCCGCTGTGAACAGCCGATCCCGGCTGAGGAAAAGCGCAAGATCGGCCAGTTCTGCAACGTGCGCGAAAGCGGCGTGATCCAGGCGATGGACTCGGCAGACATCTACGCCGTCCCGCTGGACTATCATCGCGAAGGCCTGGACAGCGAAGTCCTGGCCCACTTCGGCATCACCGACGCGCCGCAGCCTGACCTGACCGGCTGGGAAGAGATCGTGCGCCGTCGCCTGCATCCCGATGGCGAAGTCACCATCGCCGTGGTCGGCAAGTATACGGTCCTGAAGGACGCCTATAAGTCCCTGATCGAGGCCCTGCATCACGGCGGCGTGGCCAACAACGTCAAGGTCAACATCGACTGGGTCGAGGCCGACACCTTTGAGGGCGATCCTGAGGCTTGTGAGACTCGTCTGGCGGGCGCCCATGCGGTTCTGGTCCCCGGCGGCTTCGGCGAGCGTGGAGCCGAGGGCAAGATCGAGGCGGCGCGCTTCGCCCGCGAACGCAAGATCCCTTACTTCGGCATCTGCTTCGGCATGCAGATGGCGGTGATCGAGGCGGCGCGGAATCTGGCTGGATTCCCCAAGGCGACCTCGACCGAGTTCGGCCCTGCGGACGAACCCGTCGTCGGCCTGATGACCGAATGGACCCAGGGCAACCAGCGCGTTCTGCGTCAGCAGGGCGGCGATCTGGGCGGCACCATGCGTCTTGGCGCCTATGACTCCACGCTGAAGGCGGGATCGAAGATCGCCGACATCTACGGCTCCACCGAGATCAGCGAGCGTCACCGTCACCGCTACGAGGTGAACATCAACTATCGCGACGCGATCGAGGAGAAGGCCGGCCTGGTCTTCGCTGGTCTGTCGCCTGACGGCGTCCTGCCCGAGACGGTCGAGCGCCCTGACCACCCCTGGTTTATCGGCGTTCAATATCACCCAGAGCTGAAGAGCCGTCCGTTCAAGCCGCACCCGCTGTTCGCCAGCTTCATCGGCGCCGCCGTGGTGCAAAGCCGCCTCGTCTAGGGCAGCTGTTCACGCACGGTTGTTGCAGCGTTCATCCGGTATTGTGCCATTATGGGTCGCAAACACTGGATGAACGAAGATGGCGGGTGAAATTCTCTATTTCCTGCATCGGCATTTCAAGGCCGTACTGGTTCTTGGAATGATTGCGAGTCTGGGCGGCGTGTGGGCCGCAGCCAAGGTCGTGGCGCGCCTGTTTCACGCTGCTTGAATCAAAACCCCTGGCGGATGCGCTCCGCCAGGGGTTTTCTAGTTTTTGTTCTACCGTCGAACCGGATTGGCGCCCTCGAAGGTCATGAAGCGTGCGGGGGCACCGTTGCCGAAACGCATGACGTCGTAGCGTTCGGGGGCGTAGCCGGGGGCCTCCATGCCGGGCGAGCCGGTCGGCATTCCGGGCACGCCGAGACCGCGTGCGGCGGCCGGCGCCTTCAGGAAGGCGTCGACGGCGGCGGCGGGGACGTGGCCCTCGATCACCTTGCCGTTGACGACAGCCGTGTGGCAGCCCCACAGGGATTCCGGCACGCCGAGACGCACCTTTACCGGGGCCAGATCATCGGTCGGGACGACGCGGATGGCGTAGCCGGCCTTGCGCATATGCTCGACCCAGCCGCCGCAGCAGCCGCAGGAATCGCTCTTGTAGACGGTCATGTCGGCGGCCTGGGCCACGGTCGGCAGGCCGTTGAGCAGGAAGCCCGCGCCGCCGAGGAGGACGGCGCCGAAGGCGAGAGTGGCGATCTTCATCCTGTTCATGATCAGGCGGCCTCGGCGGGATAGCCGGCGGCGTCCAGCGCCGTCACCAGGGCCTGACGGTCGGCCTGGGTCGTGACCTCGACGCGGCGGGCCTCGATGTCGGCGACGACCTGGGCCGAGGCGTCGACCGAGTGGATGGCTTTCTCGACGGAGGCGACGCAACCGCCGCAGCGGATCTTGGGAATGGTCAGGGCGATCATTGGGCTACTCCTTGGGAAACAGGGGAAACGGCGTCGGGCGAACCCGCCAGGTCGGACAGGATCGGGCAGTCAGGCCGGTCGTCGCCGGCGCAGCAGCGAGACAGGTCGCGCAGGGCGTCGGCCATGGCCTGCATCTCCTTGATGCGGGCGTCGAGGTCGGCGACGTGCTTTTCGGCCATGGCCTTCACCTCGCGGCTGGGCCGGTTGTGATCGCGCCACAGCGACAGCAGGCGGGCGATCTCCTCGACCGAAAAGCCCAGGCTGCGGGCGCGGCGGATGAAGCGCAGGTCGTTCAGATCGCGCTCGTTGAAGTCACGGTAATTGCTCTCGGTCCGCTCCGAGGGCCGGATCAGGCCGACGGATTCGTAGTAGCGGATCATCTTGGCCGAGACGCCGGTGGCGAGAGAGGCCTTGCCGATGTTCATCGGGCGGCTCCTTCGATGTGAGGTTTGAAAGCGCGCAGGCGCAGGGCGTTCAGCACCACGCTGACGCTGGACAGGGCCATGGCCCCCGCCGCCAGCATGGGCGACAGCATGTAGCCGAAGGCCGGGTAGAGGACGCCCGCCGCGACCGGGATCAGCAGGACGTTGTAGCCGAAGGCCCAGGCCAGGTTCTGGCGGATGTTGGTCATGGTGGCGCGCGACAGGCCGATGGCGCTGACGGCGCCGCGCAGGTCGCCGCCGGTCAGGACCACGTCGGCGCTTTCGATGGCCACGTCGGCGCCGCCGCCGACCGCCAGGCCGACATCGGCGGAGGCCAGGGCCGGGGCGTCGTTGACCCCGTCGCCGACGAAGGCGATGCGGCGGCCGCCGGCCTTCAGGGCGTTGATGGCGGCGACCTTGCCGTCGGGCATGACCTCGGCGTGGACCTCGTCGATGCCCAGCAGGCGGGCGACGGCCTCGGCGGTGCGGCGGTTGTCGCCGGTGATCATGGCCACCTTCAGCCCCAGGCCGTGCATGGCCTGGATGGCGGCGGCCGTGGTCGGCTTGATCGGGTCGGCCACGGCGATGATGGCGGCCAGTTGGCCGTCGATGGCGGCATAGAGGGGCGTCTTGCCCTCGTCCCCCAGGCGGGCGGCGTCCTCGGCGAAGGCGGCGACGTCGTGGCCCAGCTCGGCCATGTAGCGGTCGGCGCCGACCTCGATGCGGCGGCCCGCGACGACGCCCGCGACGCCCTTGCCGGGCACGGAGGCGAAGTCTTCGGGGCGGGCGACGCTGAGGCCGCGCGCGGCGGCGGCCTCGACCAGGGCGCGGGCCACGGGGTGTTCCGACTGGCCCTCGACGGCGGCAACCAGGGCCAGGACGTCATCCTCGGCGAAGCCTTCGGCCACGCTCAGGTCGGTCAGCTCGGGACGGCCGGCGGTCAGGGTGCCGGTCTTGTCGAAGGCGATGACCTCGACCCCTTGCAGGGCTTGCAGGGCCTCGCCCTTGCGGAACAGGACGCCCAGCTCGGCGGCGCGGCCCACGCCGACCATGATGGAGGTCGGCGTGGCCAGACCCATGGCGCAGGGGCAGGCGATGATCAGCACCGAGACGGCGGCGACCAGGGCCATGCCCAGAGCCGGATCGGGCGCGAACAGATACCAGACGGCAAAGGTCAGGACGGCCACGCCCATGACCACCGGCACGAACCAGCCGGTGATGCGATCCACCAGGGCCTGAATGGGCAGCTTGGCGCCCTGGGCGGCTTCGACCATCCGGACGATCTGGGCCAGCACGGTCTCGGCGCCGACCTGTTGCGCCTCGAAGCGGAAGGCGCCGGTGGTGTTCAGGGTGCCGCCGACGACCTTGGCGCCCGCGCTCTTCTCGACCGGGATGGGTTCGCCGGTCAGCATGGATTCGTCGAGGTAGGACGAGCCCTCGGTCACCACGCCGTCGACAGGGACGCGCTCGCCGGGACGGACGACGATGATGTCGCCGGCTTGAACAGTGTTGATCGACACGTCCTGCTCGACGCCGTCGCGCACGACGCGGGCGGTCTTGGCCTGCATCGACATCAGGCGGCGGATGGCCTGGCTGGTCTGGCCCTTGGCGCGGGCCTCGATCCAGCGTCCGACCAGGATCAGGGTGACGATGACGGCGGCGGCCTCGAAATAGACGTTGGCCGTGCCTTGCGGCAGCAGGGCGGGGGCGAAGGTGGCCACGGTCGAGAAAACCCAGGCCGCGCTGGCGCCTAGAACCACCAGGGAGTTCATGTCCGGCGCGCGGCGCAGCAGGGCGGGCACGCCCTTGCGGAAGAAGATCAGGCCCGGAACGAACAGGACGAAGCTGGCCAGGACGAAGCTGATCAGCCGCCAGTTCTGCGTGCCGATGGTCTGCTCCAGCCAGTGGTGCATGCCCGGCACGAAGTGCGAGCCCATCTCGAGGACGAAGAGGGGCAGGGTGGCGACCCCGGCGATCAGGACGGCGCGGCCCAGGTTGCGGATCTCGGCGGCGCGGGCGGCCTGTTCACGGTCGGCGGCGTCGAGGCCGGTCTGTTCCGGCTGCTCCAGCACATAGCCCGCCTGCTGCACGGCGGCGGCCAGGTCGCGGAAGGCGACGGCGCCCGGCAGGAAGCGGACGGTGGCGCGTTCGGTCGCCAGATTGACGCTGGCGCTCAGGACACCGGGCACGGCGGCCAGGGCTTTCTCCACGCGACCGACGCAGCTGGCGCAGGTCATTTCGCGGACCGGATAGACGACTTCTTCTTCCATCGGCTCATAGCCGGCGGTGCGGATGGCGGCGGCGACCGCAGCGGGACTTCCGCCGCCGTCCAGCACCACATGGGCGCGTTCGGTGGCCAGGTTGACGCTGGCCTCGGTGACGCCGGGCACGGCGCGGACGGCCTTCTCGACCCGGCCGACACAGCTGGCGCAGGTCATGCCGAGGACCGGCAGATCAAGGACTTTCAGGGAGGCGTCGGACATCGGCGGAGCCTTTCGTCGTTATTCAGCCTGATCCTTCTAATCCTTCCCATCATGGTAAGGTCAACAGCCCTTTTGCGAGGGGGGCAACGGGGCGGCGCGTAGGGGTTTGGAGACCTGAATTTTCAAGGAGAACCCCATGACCCTGTTTCGCCTTCTGCCCGCCGTGGCCGTCGCCACGGCCCTGATGCTGCCCGGCGTCGCCGCCGCCCATGCGCGTCTGGTCAGCTCGACCCCGGCGGCCGGTTCGACCGTCGCCTCGCCGCGTGTCCTCAGCCTGACCTTCAGCGAGAAGATGGCCCCCGCCTTCTCGACCTTCGAGGTCGTCAACGCCGCGGGCGTGAAGACCCCGGTGCGCACCACCGTCAGCGAGGACGGCAAGACCCTGAGCGCGCCCGTGGCCCGGCCCCTGGCGGCGGGCGCCTATGTGATCAACTGGCGGCTGGCCTCCAGCGACGGCCACCGCATGACGGGTTCCGTGCCCTTCACCGTGCGCTGAACGTGGAGGTCTGGCTGATGGGGCTGCGCGCGGCCCAGTACGCGGCGGCGGCCGTGGCCCTGGGGCTGCCCGCCTTCATGCTCTATGGCGGCCGCGTCTTCGGGGGGCAGCCGCCCCGCTGGGCGCGTCCGGCCCTGGGGGCAAGCGCGGCGGCTCTGGCCCTGCTGGCGACGGCGGCCCTGGCCTTGCAGACCGGGGTGATGGCCGGGGCGCTGGATCAGGCGCTGAACCCGGAGGCCCTGGGCTTTGTCGTCGGCGGCACGGCGCTGGGCGCGGCCTATGCGGTGCGGATCGCGGCGGGGCTCTTGTTGCTGCTGGCCGTTCTGACGTTGCGACCGGGACGCGGCCTGTGGCTGGTCAGTCTGTCCTTGGGTCTGGTCGTTGCGGCCAGCTTCGCCTGGACTGGCCACGGCGCGGCGACCGAGGGGCTGGGGCATGGCCTGCATCTGGCCTCGGACATCGCCCACGCCGTCACCGCCCTGATCTGGCTGGGCGCCGTCTTCTCCTTCGTGGCCATGGCGACGCGGCGGATCGAGACGGATGCGGCGGCGAAGACTGAGCTGGCGAGGGCGCTGGGCGGCTTTGCGCGGGTGGGGACGCTCTGCGTCGCCGTGCTGCTGGTGACGGGCCTGATCAACAGCTTTTATCTGGTCGGGATGGAGGGGGGCTTTAGCCTGAATGAAACGCCCTATGGCCGTCTGCTCGCGGTCAAGCTGGCGGCCTTTGCGGCCATGCTGGGGCTGGCGGCGCTGCACCGCTTCCGCTCGACCCCGACTTTGGAGCGGGGGCAGGGCGGTCTGGGCGGGCTGAGGCTCAGCCTCGGCGCCGAGCTGGCCCTGGGTCTTCTGATCCTGGCCCTGGTCGGGGCGATGGGGATGCTGGCGCCGCCGGCATCCCTCTAGGTTTTTCACAGCGCCGAGGCGTCAGGCCTTCTGGGCCAGCCTGCGGCGCGTGGCGCGATGAACCTTCCAGTCGCGCGACAGCTTGATCCACAGCAGGATGATGCCGGTGATCGCCACACCAAGGGTCAGGGCGGTGATGGCGATGAGGGTCGGATGGTTGAAGTTCTCGCCGGTCTTGAAGTCCAGAATGTGCAGCCGCCAGAAGAAGTAATAGAAGCGCCAGACGCCTGATCGCCGGGTCACGACCTCGCCGGTCTCGGGCGACAGATAGAAGGTCGTCCGCTCGGCGTCGTGGAAGTCGATGCGCCACAAGGGGCCGTCGCGCCCCGTCTCTTTGGGGGCCTGCTCCAGCAGCACCGCTGGCGAGGGCGCGGCTTCACCCTGATAGGCGGCGACGGCCAGGCGGGTGGCCTCATGAGCCGTCATGGCGCTGAACGGTCGTCCGGTGGCTGCCGAGACGACGACCGGCTTTCCCTCCAATGGGAACAGCACCCAGGCGGGGCCGCGCTGGGTCGTCTTCAGTTCGGCCCGGGTCGGAGGCACGCCGGACAGCTGCGCGATCTCGGACAGGGACAGGATCTGATCCAGCGGCAGGGGGGCGGGCGTCGATGTCTTGAGGCGATGCTCGCTGCGCACCGTTTCGATCGGAATGGCGGTCATCACCAGACCTCCGCCAACCCAGAACAGCACCTGAACGCCCACCACAAGGCCGACCCATTTGTGGATCTGGGTTGAATATCGCAGGACCTTCATCGCTTCCCCCAAGCTCAAGGCGTCGCGGCCAATCGACCGATCAAGACCTAATACGCCTATCGACGCGCGGCCCCTCATGCGCTTTCAAGGGGAGGGGCGTTCACCTGCGTATTAAGGGCGGGGCTGCGAGGATGGCAGAATGACGGACGATATCGAGCACAGGCTGGCGGCGCCGCTCTCCGCCGAGGAAATGGCGCGGCTGGCCGACCTCGAGGCTAGCGTGTGGCGGCGCATTGAACAGCGCCAGTCGCAGCGTCGTATGGGCCAGGTTCGTCTGGCTGTCATGGCCATGGCCCTGTTGGTCGGCGTGGCCAACGGCGGCGTGCTGGGTCAGGTGTTCAAGCCGCGTCCGTCGGACATCCAGATTTTCAGCGTCTCGGCGGGCCTGTCGCCGATGACCAGTTTCGAGGTCGGGGGATGAGCGCGAACTGGAAGTCGATCCTTATCACCGTGGTTCTGGCTGCTCTGGCCAGCGTCGCCGGCGCCTGGCTGGGCGCTGGTTGGATGATGAAGCAGCATGAAACGCCGGGGCTACACGAGATCGTGCACCGCAAACTGGACCTGAGCGCGGGGCAGGACGCGCAGTTGGACCAGATCGAGGCCCGTTTCGCCGCCCGTCGCCCGGCGCTGGAGGCCGAGGTCCGCGCCGCTAATCGCGAACTCGCCGAGGCCATCGCCGCCAGCAAGGGCGACAGCGCCGAAGTCCGCGCGGCCGTGGATCATTTCCACGACGCCATGGGCGCCTTGCAGAAGGCGACCATCGCCCACGTCTTTGAAATGCGCTCGGTGCTGACGCCGGACCAGGCGCAAGTCTTTGACAAGGAAATCGCCGGTGCTCTGACGCAAGAGTCTCGGTAAGATCGAGGTGACGGCAGAGGATACAGACGAGGCGCGGGCTGCGCGGGGCGATCGCGCTGCCTTTTCCGCTCTCATGTCCGCCACGAGGGGCGACCTCTACCGCTTCATTCGTCGCTATGTCGGGGATGCGGACGAGGCGCACGATCTGTTGCAGGAAACCTATGCCTCAGCCTGGCTGGCCATCCGGCGCTATGACCCGGCGCGGTCGTTTACGGCCTGGCTACGTTTCATCGCCGTCAACAAGTGTCGGGACTGGGGCCGCAAGCGCACTGTTCGGCGCTTCATCCGTGGTGTCATGAGGCTGGACGCGCCGGAGGCCATGGCCGTGGGCGTTGATGCGCCCGAGCCTGAAGCCGGCATCGACGACAGGCGCCGCATGGCGGAACTGGATCGCGCACTGGCCGACCTGCCGGACAATCTGAAGGCGCCGCTGCTGCTGGCCACGCTGGAGGGACGCTCGCATGCTGAAATCGCCGAGGTCCTCGGGATCACGCCCAAGGCGGTCGAGACGCGCGTCGCCCGTGCTCGACAGAAGCTGAGTCTGGCCGTCACGCGCGGCCTCGTTTGAAGTGCAGGCTGGTCGAGCGCCGGGCTTGGGCCCATGCTGCGACGCCCTGACGCAAGACAGGCGCGAGGGGCGACGCCGTTTCCCGCGTAAGCCCTGTCAGACCCCTTGCACGCCTGGCTTTTGACGGGCGCGAACTTTTTGAGACCTGACTTCATGGCGCTGACATCTCTGGACCGTCGAACCTTGCTGCGCGGCGCCGCCCTGGGGGGCGGCATGCTCGGCCTTCAAGGCCTGCTGCCCTCCTGGGCGCAAACCGGATCGCCCGGCCTGCGGGCGGATATGCCGACGCTGACGGGGCCGAACATCGACTTGACGGTGGGTCATTCGAACTTCACCGTCGGCGGGCGCACGGGCCACGCCTTCACCGTCAACGGCCTGTTGCCCGCGCCCCTGCTGCGGATGCGCGAAGGCCAGAACGTGCGTCTGTCGGTGACCAACACCCTGGACGAGGACACTTCGATCCACTGGCATGGCCTGCTGCTGCCCTTCCAGATGGACGGCGTGCCGGGCGTCAGCTTCCCCGGCATCAAGCCGCGCGAGACCTTTGTCTATGAGTTCCCGCTGAAGCAGTCGGGCACCTACTGGTATCACAGCCATTCGGGCCTGCAGGAGGCCATGGGCCACTATGGCCCCATCGTCATCGACCCGGCGGGCGTCGATCCGGTTGGCTATGATCGTGAGCACGTTCTGGTCCTGTCGGACTGGAGCTTCATGCATCCGCACGAAATCCTGGCCAAGCTGAAGAAGAGCCCCGGCTACTTCAACATGCAGAAGACCACGCTGGCCGGGCTGCTGGACGGGTCGGACGGCATGGATCTGGCCGAGCGCCGGATGTGGGGCGGGATGCGCATGGACCCGCGCGATATCCTGGACGTCAACGGCACGACCTATACCTATCTGATCAACGGCCACGGTCCGCAGGAGAACTGGACCGGCCTGTTCCGTCCCGGCGAGCGGGTGCGTCTGCGCGTCATCAACGCCTCTGCCATGTCGATCTTCAACGTCCGCATTCCGGGTCTGGTCATGACGGTGGTTCAGGCTGACGGCGAGCACGTCCGCCCGGTGGAGGTGGACGAGTTCCAGATTTCGGTCGCCGAGACCTATGACGTCATCGTCCGCCCGGTCGAGGACCGCGCCTACACCATCGTCTCCGAAGCCATCGACCGCTCGGGCATGGGCCGCGCCACCCTGGCCCCGCGTCTGGGCATGACGGCGGAGGTGCCGCCGCTGCGCAAGGTGCCCAACCTGACCATGACCGACATGGGCATGGGGGGGATGGACCATGGCTCGATGGCCGGGATGGACCACTCGGCGCATGGAGCTGTCGCTGGAACTGCAGCCGCAGCCGCAGCGCCGATGAACCATGGCGGCATGAGCATGCGCGATCCGAACAACGCCCCCGCCGACATGGCCGTCGGCGTCGGCGTGGACGCCATCGCGCCCGCGCCCGCCAACCGTCTGGGCGACCGCCCGCAGGGGCTTCAGGACGTCGATCACCGGGTGCTGGTCTATACCGACCTGCGCTCGCTGACGCCGAATACGGACACCCGCGCCCCGTCGCGTTCGATGGAAATCCATCTGACCGGCAATATGGAACGCTTCATGTGGGGCTTCGACGGCCGCAAGTTCTCGGAGCTGGTCGAGCCGATCCGGTTCGAGCTGAACGAGCGGGTGCGCGTGACCCTGGTCAACGACACCATGATGGCTCACCCGATCCACCTGCACGGCCACTTCTTCGAGCTGGTCAACGGCCACGACGGCCATCAGCCGCTGAAGCACACGGTCAATGTGGCGCCGGGATCGAAAGTCACTTTCGACCTGACCGCCAATGCGCCCGGCGACTGGGCCTTCCACTGCCACCTGCTGATGCACATGCACGCGGGGATGTTCAACGTCGTCACGGTTCGTCCGCTGGAAGGAGCCGCCCGATGAGCCGCGCCCTGTTCGCCGCTGTCGCGGTTCTGCCTCTGATGCTGGCCGCCGGTTCCGCCGTCGCCCAGAGCCATGGGGGGCATGCCGGTCATGGCGCCCACGCCGCGCCCGCCCGTCCCGCGCAGGCCCGGCCGAGGCCCGCGCCCAGGCCCCGCGTCGCCGCGCCTCGCCCCCGGCCTGTCGCGCCGGCCGCCCCGGCGGCTGCGGCGGACCCCCACGCCGGCCACGACATGAGCGGGATGCAGGCGGCTCCGGCTCAGACGCCCGCCGCTGATCCGCACGCGGGTCACGACATGGGGACCACGACGGCGCCGCCGACGGAGCAGCCGACGACCAAGACCTACACCTGTCCTAAGTGCGCAGGTCAGACGTCGGACGGCGCTCACGCCGGTCACGACATGGACTGCATAAAGAAGGCTCCGGCCGAAGTGCCCGCTGTCGATCCCCATGCGGGCCACGACATGAGCGGCCATGCCGGACATGGCGCCCAGGCGGTGCCGGTCGATCCTCATGCCGGTCACGCCATGAGCGCGGCTCCTGCGACGGCAGCAGACCCGCACGCCGGTCATGACATGAGCGGGATGCAGATGGCTCCGGCTCAGACGCCAGCCGCCGACCCCCACGCGGGTCACAACATGGCGACGCCCCAGACTGATCCCCACGCCGGGCACGATATGTCGGCCATGACGGTCGGCGCGCCCAATATCCCGACCAGCGTGGACGCCGTCGGCGGGCGCATGGTCGAGACGCCTCCGCCCGCTGCCGCCCGCGCCGCGCCCGCCCATGCGGCGGACCTTTTGTTCGATCCGGCCGTCATGGCGGCGTCGCGCAAGCAGCTGCTGGTCGAGAACGGCGACGTGCGCACCACCGCCGTCCTGATCGACTCGATCGAGGCCGGGTTCGACGACGGCGAGAAGAGCTATAGCTGGAACGCCCAGGGCTGGACCGGCGGCGACATCAACCGCTTCTGGTGGAAGACCGAGGGCGAGGGCGCGTTCGACGGCAAGCTGCACGACGCCGAGGTCCAGGCCCTCTACAGCCGCGCCGTCGCGCCCTTCTGGGATGTGCAGGCGGGCGTGCGCCAGGACTTCCGTCCCGACGGCGACGACACGACTCATCTGACGGTCGGGGTGCAGGGCGTCGCGCCCTACTGGTTCGAGATGAGCGCCGCCGCCTTCCTGTCGACCGAGGGCGACCTGACCGCCCGCGCCGAGGCGGAATACGACCAGCGCATCACCCAGAAATGGATCCTGCAACCGGCGATCGAAGTGGCCCTGTCGGCCAGCGACATTCCCGAGCTGGAGATCGGTTCGGGTCTGACCTCGATTACGGCGGGGCTGCGGCTGCGCTATGAAATCCGCAAGGAGTTCGCCCCCTATGTCGGGGTCGAGTGGAGCCGTTCGTTCGGCGACACCGCCGACTACGCCAGGGCGCGCGGCGACGATGTTGACGCGACGCGTCTGGTCGTCGGCATCAAGGCCTGGTTCTGACGCGATGACATGAGCGGCCGCCGCCCGCTCATGTTCTCTGATTGCGTGATGGGCGCCGCGAAGGTGCTGGCGAACCGCGGTTGACGGCTCTAGGCTCTGTGGGTGTGACGCGAGCAAGGAGGGGCCCATGCGCGGACAGGTGCTGACGTTTGACAGCGGAACGGACGAAGGGGCGATCGCCGGCGACGACGGCGCTCGCTATCGCTTCGCTGGCGCGGACGTTCAATCTTCATCATCGCCGCTGGAGCCGGGGCAGAGGGTCGACTTCGTTGCGGGCGAGGATCGCCAGGCGACGGAAATCTTCGTCATGCGCCCGGTGATGCCGGATCGGGACCAGAACGCCACGGGCGCTCGGCGCGGGCAGTTCGATCTGGGGCGGGTGATCCAGCGAACTTTCACCAGCATCAGTCAGAATGCAGTGGTCTTCTTTGGCGCAGCGGCGCTCTTGGTCGGCGTGCCCAGCGTTCTGGCGGCTTTTGGACAGGGCGACATGCTGACGACGGCGTCCGGCTCATCTTTCCTGTTTGTCGCCTTTGGAACCGTCCTCTACCTCGTCGGCCTCTATATTCTGCAAGGCGTGGTGGTGAAGGCGGCCGTCAACGGCTTCCACGGCAAGACCACTTCGTTCGACAGCGCGCTCGGCGTCGGCATTCAGATGTTCCTGCCCTTGCTGGGCCTGGGAATCGTGGCGGGCTTGGGAATGATACTGGGCTACTTCCTTCTGATCGTGCCCGGCGTGATGTTGACGGTCCTGTGGTCCGTGGCGGCTCCGGCCGTCGTGGTCGAGAAGCGAGGCATCATGGAGGGCCTGCAACGCAGTCGCGATCTGACACGTGGCTATCGCTGGCCGGTCTTCGGTCTTCTGGTGATCTACCTGGTGCTGAGCTGGATTGTCGGCGGAGCGATTGGCGGCTTGAATCTCGCGTTGGGCGGTAGCTTTGACGCCAGCCCCAATCTCAGCCTCAACCTGATCACAACGCCGATCGTGAACGTCCTGTCGGGCGTTGTGGCCTCGGCGGGGGTCGCGTCCCTCTACTACGAGTTGCGGACCGCCAAGGAAGGCGCCGGCCCTGAGGATCTGGCCTCGATCTTTGACTGATCCGGTGGCGATCAGACGTCGTGCTTGTCGCGGCGTCTGACGCCCATCAATAGCTTTTCCTCCAGCCGGCCGCGCAAGGCCGCGTAGTAGGCGCTGAGGAAATCGCTGTCGCTTTGAAGCGGATCGCGGGTCCAGCCGATCTTGGTCGCGATGCGGTCTGCCACAGCGCGTTTCGTCTTGCGGTCGCCTTGGCGCAGGACCGATTCCAGAACATGCAGTTCCTTGGCGCCATAGGCGTCGATCTGGGCCGGCGTGAAGTCGTAGGCGGTCCGACGGGGCGCGCCGTCGTCCGCCATGTCGCGGGTCAGTTTGCGGCGTGGCGTCCGCACGACCCAGGTGCCGCCGACCAGATCGCCCAGGCGCAACCGGTCCTTGTTGAACAGAGGGAAGAAGACGAAAATTCCCGCCCAGACGAAGCCCAGAAGATACATCCAGCTGTCCACACCGCCCTCGCCGGCGCGGGCGAACAGAACCGACATGGGCAGGAAGACCTCCAATTCGCGCATGGCGTTGCGGGCGAAGACGGATTCGGCCCTCAGCCGCCCGCCGTCGCGTGAGGCGACGCGCAGCCCCATGATCCGCTTGCCCGGCGTTGCGGCGGCTGCCGACAGCTCGAACGCCGTGAAGTAGAAGTTTCGCAGCAGGAAGAAGACGACCAGCCAGAGCACGGCGATCATCTCGGCGCCGGCCCGGCCCGCCGCACCGATCGCGCCGATGCCGGTGAAGATGATGACCAGGGTGAAGACGACCAGGACGGCGATGATGATGGCCGCGTCCAGCATGAAGGCGGCGGCCCTCTGTCCCGCATCGCCGATGTTCAGGCGCAGATCGACGCCTTCCGGGGTGATGAAGGCGCGCTCGGTCGAGCTGGAGCGGATGGGCTCAACGGACATGAGGGGCCTCGCGACGGCGGGCATAGAAGTAGAGGCCCCACACCACGGCGGTTGCGGCCGCCACGGCGTAGCGCGCGCCTGTGTCGACGATCAATTGTCGACCGAAGCCTTCCAGAAGGCCGGCCAGCAGCAGCATGACCACGACCCCGCCCATAACGGTCCCTGCCGTTCGTCCGGCCTCGACGGCGGCGTCCAGGCGCCGTTTCTGGCCAGGGAAGGCTACAGACCAGCCGATGCGCAGACCAGCGGCGCCGGCCAGGATGACCGCGAACAGTTCAGTCACGCCGTGGATCAAAAGCCAGCCGCCCAGCTCGACGCCCAGGCCTCGACTAGCGAACAGGGCGAAGAAGGCTCCCAGGGTGGCCCCGTTGTAGAGAACCAGGAGAGCAGTCGGCAGGCACAGGGCGAAGCCTAGTGCGAAGGCCAGCAATGCGACCTGGGCGTTATGGGTGAACAGGAAGGCGGCGAAGACCGACAGGCCGTCCGCGTCATCCGTGCCGTCCAGCGTGGCGCGCAGCGACGCCGTCGAAGCGGTTGGATCGCGACCGCCGCCCAGATCGCTGGGCACAAAGGCGTAGAACCACTCGGGCTCATGGATCACCAGCCAGCAGGCGACAACCGCCCCCAGAGCCATCAAAGCCGCCGCAATCAGGGTCTCGCGCCAGATCCCCTGAACCGCCTTGGGCCAATCGTGGCGGAAGAAGGATGTCAGTCGGTCCTGCAGGGTGGCCCGTGAACCATAGACAAAGAAGTAGGCGCGGGCGGCGAGGGTCTCCAGATAGTCGATCAGGCCCTGGTCCAGCGAGGTCTCGCGCGCCACCGAAAGAGCCGACAGGGTCGAGCGGTACAGCACCGGAACCGCCAGGATTTCGGCGTCGGTCAGCTTGGCGGCGGAGCCCTTTTCAGCCTTGTCCATCAGCCGTTCCAGACGACGCCAGTCGTCTTCGCGCGCCTGACGGAAGCGCTGGCTTTTCAACAGGCCGGACGGTGGGGCTTCGGTCACAGCAGATCCCTCCGCTTCAGGTCCAGGTAAGCGTTGACGACTTCAGGCCCGACGCGGTCCGCTGGGGCGTCGACGATGTGGGCGCCCATGCGGCGCAGTCGCCCCAGGACGGTCTCGCGCTCGCGCAGCAGGGTCCCGGCCACAACGGCTCTGGCGACGTCTTCGGCGGTCTCAGGCGCGGCGGCGGCCAGGCTTTCCAACTCATCGTCGCGCAGGACGACGAAGAGGGCCAGGTGGCGTTTCAGCATGGGAGACAGGGCTTCCAGCATCAACTCGGCGGCAGTCGGATCGGTGAAGTCGGTGAAGACGACGATCAGGGAGCGACGTTTCAACTGGCCCGACAGGGTGGCCAGAGCGAGGGTGTAGTTGGTCTCGTGCGCCGAGTAGTCGATACGGCCCGCCACGGCTTGCAGGGTGCGGAAGGCGTCCACGCCGCCCAGGGCGCCGGTCGAGACGCGGGGGCGGGAATCAAAGGCGAAGAGGCCGGCACGGTCGCCGCCTCGCAGACAGGCATAGGACAGCAGCAGGCCGGCATGGATGAAGCGGTCTATGCGCGGCATCCCGCCGACGGGCTCGCAGGCTGCGCGACCGCAGTCCAGGGCCATGATGACGTTGTGGTTGCGCTCGGTGCGGAACTCCTTGGCCATCAGGGCTGAGTGCCGGGCCGACTGTTTCCAGTCTATGGCGCGACGATCCATGCCCGGCTGATAGTCGCGTAGGGCCTGAAACTCGGAGCCCTCGCCGATTTCGAGCTGGGTCTTGGTCCCGAACTCGGCGTCTCGCGCGAACAGGCGCACGGCCTCATCGCGCACCCATTGCAGGTCGGTCAGCACCGGCGCGGGCAGGTTCAGGCTGAACACCTTCTGCTTCCAGGCCAGCCCCATCGGCCCGCGCCAACGGACCCATAGCTCGTCCAGGCTGGCGGCGCCTCTGCGCGTGGGGGTGAAAGGGAAGGCGACGGCGACGCTGTTCTCCACGACCTCGGCGCGACGCGGGACGTGATCGAGACCCAGTCGGTCCTCTCCTGACAGGGCCGCCTCCACCTGACGCGGGGCGCGTCCGGTCGACGTGAAGCGGATCGTCAGCCCCGCCAGGCCTGGGCGTCCGACGGCTGCGCGCACGGGCTCAGGTTCGTTCAGTTGCAGCCCGGCGCGCGATCCCGCCATGAGGGCGTCCAGGGCGACCATCAGCATCAGTCCGGCGATCCAGACCGGACCCGCCAGCCATCCGGCGGGTGTCAGAACGCCCGCCAGCAGGGCGACTGGCGCGCCTGCCGCCATGACGATCACCGCGCGTCGGCTGGGATAGATCACCGGGGGGCCGCCACCTGATCCACCAGGCCGGCCAGGACCTGTTCGACGCGTCTGCCCTCGATCTCGGCGGCTGGAGACAGAACCAGACGGTGGCGCAGGGCCGGAATCGCCAGCGCCTTCACATCGTCCGGAATGACGTAGTCGCGGCCGTCCAGCGCCGCGCGGGCGCGGGCGGCGACGGCCAGCATGGCCCCCGCGCGGGGCGAGGCCCCGGTTTCGACATCCGCCGAATCCCGCGTGGCCCGCACCAGGCCGGCGACATAGGCGACCACTTCGTCAGTCAACCGCACCTTCGCGACCGTATCCACGGCGGCATTGATCGTCGCGCTCTCGGCCACGACCGCGACGCCCAGGGCGACGGGGTCCATCTGCCCGGTGCGCGAGCCGTGGGCGGCGATGATGGCCTGTTCCTGTTCTAGCGTCGGATAGTCCAACACGTGTTTGAACAGGAAACGATCCAACTGGGCCTCGGGTAGGGGATAGGTGCCCTGTTGCTCGATCGGGTTCTGGGTCGCGACGACGGTGAAGCGGGGACTCAGCGCATGGGCCTGACCGTCGATGGTGATCTGGCGTTCCTGCATGGCTTCCAGCAGAGCCGCCTGGGTCTTCGGCGGGGTCCGGTTGATCTCGTCCGCCAGCAGCAGCTCGCAGAAGATCGGTCCATGCGTCAGGGTGAAGCTGGACGTCTGGAAGTTGAACAGGTTGGAGCCGATGATGTCGCCGGGCATCAGGTCAGGCGTGAACTGGATGCGGCCGTAGTCCAGGCCGACGGCCTGGGCGAAGCTCTGGGCCAACAGGGTCTTGGCGGTTCCCGGCGGCCCTTCCAGCAGGACGTGGCCGCCCGCGAACAGAGCGGTCAGCAACAGGTCCACGGCGCCGTCCTGGCCCACGACGGCCTTGGCGATCTCGGCGCGGATGCGCTCGGCGATCGTTTTCACCTCATTGACGTCCACGGGTCAGCTCCTGGTTCCATCGGTATAGGGCGCCGGCGACCCGCATCAGGTCGCCGGCAGTCTTGGCCGCCCGAGCCTGTTCGGCCAGGCTTGAGTAGGTATCGGCGGCGCCGTTCGTTCGCCCGACGCGATCGAGGAAGGCGTCCAGTGATGCGTCGCTCAGGTGTCGAGGCGCGCCGATCGCGCGCGCTACGGCGGCGCGGACCAGAAGCGCGTAGGGCGCGGCCATATGATGCTCGCGCCGCGCCAGCCGCACCAGTCCAGCGGTGTTGTCGGCCAGGCCGCGCTTACCCAGGGCTATGATGCGGCCAGTCTCGCGCGCCGGGCCAAAACGGATGATCGCCTGGAAGCCGACAAACACCGCCAAAGCGGCGAGGACCAGGGTCATGCCCAGGAGCGGCGGCTCCAGCATCAGGCGCAACAGGTTGCGGCTTCGCTTCAAGCCATGAAGGGTGAGGTCGAAGATCACAGGCGAGGTCTGCGCCCGTGCGATGTCGATCAGCGCCACGCCCGTTTTAGCGCCCGCCAGGGACTTTAACCCCTGAGTGTTGATCAGGTCGGGATCGGCCAGAACATAGGTGCGCAGTTCCTTGTGCATGACCAGCACCGGATGATTTTGATCATCAACCACGACCGGAATCCATTGCGGGCCGGACAGGGTGCGCAGGCCTTCAACCTGGACCGGAGCGCCAAAGGGCGTGCCGGAGGGGCGGCGCAGGTCGACCGTGGCCGGTCCCTTGCGTACGATCAGCTCAGAGTTCTTGCGCAGCGCATCGGGAAGGAGGGCGAGCGTTGCGTTAGGAGGCAGGGCGCCGATTGTTCGGACCCAGCCCGGATGCTTGGCGTCAGGGATAGCCTGCCATTTGGGCAGGACGATCAGGATGGCGCCGTCGTGTCGGATATCCTCGATCTCGTCCGATTGGGTGTCTGCCTTGGGCGTGAGCACCAGAAGACTGTCGATCGCTTCCTCGGTCAGAACGCCACGGTTCATCATCACCGGCACGCCAAGATTGCGCAGAAGATTAGGTAGAGCTCCGTAGCCCGTGGCGGCGCGCGACAGTGCGTGTTCGCCGCCGTTGTTTCCTGACTTCAGTTCCGGCGCATAGGCCGACAGCAGCCCCAGGCCCGCAAAGCAGACCACCCCGACCAGTATGGCGACGATCATGGCGGCGGGCGAAAAGGCCCCGCCGGTGGCTTTCGCAGAGCGGCTCATGCGCGCCAGCCTTCGGGCAGGGCGAAGGCTTCGTAGGCCTGGCGGCAATCAGCGAAGTCGGGCGCGCCGACGGCGTCGCCGCCGAACAGGCTGCGCTCGACGACGGCGCCGATCAGGGTGAAGGCGGGGCGCGCCGCGTCGGGCACGGCTTTCAGCGAAGCGATTTCGCGCGTGGTCAGTGAGACGCGGACGGCGCGGGGTTGTCGCTTCTCGATGTCCTGGACGCTGCGCAGCAACAGCAGGTGGGCCGCCTCGGCGTAGAGGCCGCGACCCGCCAGGGCGTCCGCTTCAGCCAGAAGATCTCGAGCCGCCTGGGCGTTTGGCCGCCATTCGTCGGGGGGGGGGCGGCGGGACGGTCGGCTTGGCGCGTGGCGCGCGCAGACGCAGAATCTCGCGCACGATGGCGTACAGGATCAGACCCGCCAGCAGCGCCAGTCCGATCCAGAACACCCATTTGAGGGCAGGCCCTATCGCCTGCAGCAGATCCCCGAGCCAGCGAAACCATTCTGGGGGCGGCGGCGGGTCAAAACCAATGCGATCGAACTGAAACGAATCGTCTTTCAGCAGTCGATCATGCGCTTGCGCCAGAGCCTGGTCGGCCGCCGGATCTCTACCCTGCATCTAAAAAGCCGCCCCTCCTCGAACAGCCAAGGCATACTGGCCACAGGCCTTGAGTCAACGGCGGTTTTTCAAACTTCCCCGGTCACGGTTGGGGGATGATGCAGGGGCGTCTATGGTTGATAGGCGCGCGGGCCGCTGTTGGGCGGGGTGCCGCGCGCAAGGTCGGCCGAGGGCGTCAGCGGGGCCGAGCCGCCGTTGAGGCGGGCGCGATAGACCTGCATGTTTTCCATCACCCGCATCATGTAGTTGCGCGTCTCGGTGAAGGGCGCGCATTCGATGAAGTCGATGGGGTCGACCTGCTGGCTGCGCGGATCGCCGCAGCGGGCCACCCATTGGGGCGGGCGGGCCGGTCCGGCGTTGTAGCCGACGGTCGCCAGCAGGGGCGAACCGCCGAAGTTGTTGATCAGTTCGCCCAGGTGATAGCTGCCTAGGCGCATGTTGGCGTCCGGGTCCCAAAGTTGTTCGGCCGAGTAACCAATGCCCATGCGCCGGGCCACGCCCTGACCCGTGGCAGGCAGAAGCTGCATCATGCCGCGTGCGTCGGCGTGTGAACGGGCCAGGGGATCGAAGCTGGATTCCTGACGGGTGATGGCCAGGGTGAACTCCAGCGGCGCGGCGCCCGAGGTCTGGGGCGGCATGCGAACCGGATACATGCGCTCGGGCATGACGAAGCCGCGCTGGCTGGCGGCGCGGCCGACCATCATGGAGCCGAACTGGTCGCCGTAGCCCTGCATCAGGTCGAACAGCTGGGTCAGGTCGTAGGGCGATGGCAGGGTGTCGTCGAGGTGATAGGCGAAGACCCGCAGCAGCGTCTTTTCGCCCGCCGCGCCGAGGATGCGGGTGGCGCGCACAACTTCATTGCCCTCGAAGCGGTTGACGTCCTCGGGCGTGGGGGCGGGTTCGCCCGGCAGGGTCAGGGTAGTGATCCCGGCCTTTTCGGCGGCGAGTTGACCGTAGAAGGTCTGCCAGTGTTCGGCGCCCGCCTGATACCAGCGCTGGGCCCCCTGGCGGTCGCCGCGCGCCTCGGCGGCGCGGCCCAGCCAGTAGAGGGCGCGGCCCTGGGTGATCGGGGTCGAGGAAGAGTTGCGCAGGACCTCGAAGTGCTGGGCGGCGGCGGCCGGGTCGTTCAGCTTGGTCAGGGCGACCCAGCCGGCGAAGAATTCCGCGTCGACCTTGCGCTCGCCCGAGGGGAAGCCGTGGCCGTTCATGGCGGCGTAGGCGGCTCGCGGATTGCCCTGTTGCAGGGCGTCGAGGAAGTAGTTGCGGCGCTCGCTCCACAGGGTGTCCTGGCCCTCCTTGTGCGAGGGCGCGGCGGGCAGGGCGGACAGCAGGGGGAAGGCCTCGGACTGGCGACCGGCCGAGCGCAGCAGGCGCACCCGTTCCAGCACTACGGCCGGGTCGTTGGCGACGGCTGGGCTCAGGCCCGCGACGAGGGCGTCGGGCGAGTAGGCGGTGCGCAGGGCCATGGCGGCGTTGGCGATGGCCTGACGGTCGGCGGGGACCATGTAGACCATGGCGCGGGTGGCCGGGCCGTGCGGGCCGAGCAGCAGCATGTTCAGACGCGTGACGTGGTCGTCGGCGTTCAGCCATCCGCCCCAGCGGTTGGCGATGACGGACTGCTGGGCTTCTTCGAACGAACGGGTGCGCCACCAGTCGCGGATCAGGGCCTGAGCCTCGCCGCGTTGGCCCTTTTGTTCGAGCGCGCCGGCCAGGGCGATGGCGCCGTCGGCGGTCGTGGGAGCTGAGCCGTTGAAGAAGGCGATGACCGTGTCGGGCGAGGCGTTGGCCAGGTTCAGCGCGCGCTCGCCCGCCGCCCGGCGCGAATCACCACGCGGCCAGTTGGCGAGATCGGTCTGGGCGCGCGCCAGATCGGTGTAGGAAAGCTGCTTGTCGGAGGTATCGACCAGGGCCCACTCGACCAGCTTCTTCGCCGTGGGGTCGGAAATGCGGCTCATGATCGACTGCGTGCCGATCACGTCGCGGGCGCGAGCTGACGCCAGGCCTTGCTGGAACAGGGCCATGTCCTGACCGCTGATGACGCCATTCTGACTGGAGGAATAGGCCACGGGCGTGCTGTTCAGCACGTCCTGGGTCGGCGGAGTCAGAATCGCCAGGGCGGCGGCCACGGTCGTCGCGATCATCAGATGTCCGATCCTCATTCATCACTGGTTGCGGCCGAGCGGCGAGCAACCTACGCTCCCTGCCTCTTCAAAAGGGCGGCCTATGCCGTCCGAAACACCGCGCAGGTAACTTGTTTCAATGACCGCCCCCTTGTTCAAGGGCGTGATCACCGCCTTGATCACACCTCTTCGTGACGGAAACGTGGACGAAGGGGCATTCGAAAAACTCCTGGAACGCCAGATCGCCGCAGGCGTCCATGGCGTGGTGCCGGTCGGCACGACGGGGGAAAGCGCCACCCTGAGAATGGACGAGCACAAGCGCGTCATTGAACAGTGCGTTCAGATCGCTGCGGGCCGCGTGCGCGTGATCGCCGGCGCCGGCTCTAACGCCACGCATGAGGCCATTGAGCTGTCGGCCTACGCCAAGGAGGTCGGCGCCGATGCGACCTTGGTGGTGACGCCCTATTACAACAAGCCCTCGCAGGAGGGCATGATCGCCCACTTCGAGGCGATCTCCGACGCCGTTCAGATCCCCATGCTGCTCTACAACGTGCCGAGCCGCTGCGGCGTCGATCTGTCGAACGAGGCTGTCGCGCACCTGGCGAACAATCCAAACATCGTCGGCATCAAGGACGCCACCAGCGACATCTCGCGGGTCAGTTGGATGCGCAGCCATATCAATGGCCCGTTCGACCTGATCAGCGGCGATGACGCTACCTGGCTGGGCTATGCCGCGACCGGCGGCGTGGGCGTGATCTCGGTCACCTCCAACGTCGCGCCGGAGGCCATGGTCGCCATGTATGATGCGGTCGCGGCTGGCGACTACGCCACGGCGCGGGCCTGGCAGGACCGTCTGATCGGTCTGCACAAGGCCCTGTTCCTCGACAACTCGCCGTCGCCGGCCAAGTACGCCCTCGCCAGGCTGGGCCTGTGCAGCGAGGAGGTTCGCCTGCCGTTGTCCCTGACCCGTGAGGCCGCGAAGCCCGCCATCGATCAAGCCATGGCGGAAGCCGGGGTCGTCTGATGGCCGCCGACGCGCCCAAGAAGGTGATCGCCGAGAATCGGCGCGCGCGCTTCGACTACTTCCTCGAGGACTATATAGAGGCCGGGATTCAGTTGCTTGGCACCGAGATCAAGGCCCTGCGCGACGGTCGGGCCAATATCGCCGAAAGCTATGCGGCGGTGGAAGGGCGGGAAATCGTCCTGATCAACGCAGACATCCCGCCCTACAAGCAGGCCAACCGCTTCAACCACGAACCGCGCCGTCACCGGAAGCTTCTGCTGCACCGCAAGCAGATCGACAAGCTGATCGGCGCCGTCCAGCGCGACGGGCGGACCATCATTCCGGTGCGCCTGTACCTGAACGAAAAGGGCAAGGCCAAGCTCGAGATCGCCCTGGCCAAGGGCAAGAAGCTGCACGACAAGCGCGAGGCCTCGGCCGAACGCGATTGGCAGCGCGACAAGGCCCGGCTGCTGCGCGACAAGGGCTGAGTTTGCGGTTCCGCTTTGCGGCGCGGCCGACGCGCGATAAACGACAATTCCTGGGGCGCGTCATGCGGAGTTCACGGTGAAGATAGCCGAACGCTGGTTCGTGATGGCGGGCGTCGCCTTGCTGGGCGGCATCGCCGTGGCCGGGCTGGTCGTGGCCATCTATGCGGCCTGGGTCCTGCACGACATGCCGGATGCGTCGGAACTGGCGGACTACCGTCCGGCGACGGCCACGCGCGTCTTCGCCGGCGACGGCACCCTGATCGGCGAGTTCTCGGACGAGCGGCGCATCTACGTCACCTATGATCAGGTGCCGGAGCAGGTGATCCACGCCTTCCTGGCCGCCGAGGACAGCCACTTCTTCCAGCATGGCGGCATCGACGTGTCCGGCATCGGCCGGGCCATGTTTAAGAACGTCTTCAACGTCGTGTCAGGACGGCGGCTTGAGGGTGGTTCGACCATCACCCAGCAGGTGGCCAAGAATGTCCTGCTGACCAACGAATCCAGCCTGAACCGCAAGCTGAAGGAAGCCATCCTCTCTAGCCGTCTGGAAGCGACGCTGACGAAGGAACAGATCCTCGAACTGTACCTGAACGAGATCTACCTGGGCTATCGCTCCTATGGCGTGGCTTCGGCGGCCTACAACTATTTCGGCAAGTCGCTGAACCAGCTGACGCCGGATGAGGCGGCCTTCCTGGCGGCCCTGCCCAAGGGCCCGAACAACTATAATCCCAAGCGCCACCCCGAGGCCGCCAAGGGCCGCCGTGACTGGGTTCTGGGCGAGATGGCCGACAACAAATGGCTGTCGAAGGAAGATCTGGCGACGGCCCTGGCTCGTCCGCTGAACACCCGCGCCGCGCCGCGTCGCGCCGAATACGCCGACGCCGACTTCTTCGTCGAGGAGGCTCGTCGCCGCGCCATCGGCCTGTTCGGGCAGGAAGAGGTCAATCGCGGCGGCTACTACATGCGCACGACGCTGGACCCCAAGCTGCAGTCAGCCGCGCGCGACGCCCTGATGAATGGCTTGGAGCGCTATGACCGCCGCCACGGCTGGCGCGGGGCCTGGGGCACGACCGACTTCGCTGAAGGCTGGCAGGCCGATGCGCTCAAGAAGAATACTCCGCCCGAGCGCCGCACCTGGCAGGCCGCCGCCGTCGAAAGTGTTGTCGGCAACAATGTCCGCATTCGCACGGCGCGCGACAATCGCACGGGTTCGCTGATCGTTTCAGACGCTGCCTGGGCCAACGCCAATCGTCAGTTGAAGCGGGGAGATCTGATCTTCGTCGAGCCCCAAGGCGGGCAGTTCGCGCTGAAACAGGTGCCGGCCGTGAACGGCGCTCTGGTGGCTATCGAGCCGCAATCGGGCCGCGTCCTGGCGATGGTCGGCGGCTATTCCTATGCCCTGTCCAGCTTCAACCGCGCCACCCAGGCCGAACGCCAACCCGGCTCTGCTTACAAGCCTTTCGTTTATGCGGCGGCGCTCGAGGGCGACTTCAACCCTACCAGCATCGTGCTGGATGCGCCGATCAGCTTCGCCGGTGGGGCCAATGGCGGGCGTTGGACGCCTGAGAACTACAGCCGTCAGTACTACGGGCCACAGAGCCTGCGTCGTGGGTTGGAGTTGTCGCGCAACGTCATGACCGTCCGTCTGGCCCAGGCCGTGGGCATGAAGAACATCGTCGAACTGTCCAAGAAGATGGGCGTGGCTGATGACATGCAGCCCAATCTGTCCGTGTCCTTGGGGGCAGGGGAGACCACGCCTTATCGTTTGACCGCAGCCTACGCCGCCTTCGTCAACGGCGGCCGTCGCGTCGATCCTTACTTGATCGAGATGGTTCAGGATCGAAACGGCCAGACGATCCACCGCGCCGACCGTCGCCAGTGCCGTGATTGCGGCCGGGGCTTCAGCGGTCAGGAATCGCCGCGTCTCCAGGATCGCGGGACCCAGGTCATCGACCCGATCACCGCCTATCAGATCAGCTCCATGCTGGAAGGTGTGATTCAGCGCGGCACCGGCGCAGGCGCGCGTAGTCTGGGCCGGTGGGTCGGCGGCAAGACCGGCACGACCAATGAATACCGCTCGGCCTGGTTCGTCGGCTTCTCCAGCGACATTGTGGTCGGCGTCTTCGTCGGCTTCGATGACAACCGCTCGCTGGGCGGCGGCGAGGCCGGGGCGGCGACTGCCGTGCCGATCTTCACCGACTTCATGCAGGTTGCGCTGAAGGAACGTCCGGCACGACCCTTCGTCCGGCCCAAGAACGCCGTCTTCCGCACGGTCAACGGGATCGAGGAGGCCTTCCGCCCCGGCACCGAGCGCCAGATCCGCGAAGAAGCGCCGCGTCCTGTCCAGCCGGAAGGGCCGCAGAACTACTACGACGTGGTCCGTCGCGAGCAGGAGGCCGCCAAGGGACCGGCGCCGTCCAGCGCCGCGCCGGCGCCTGTCGCACCGCCTCCGCCCAAGAAGGAACCCGCCGAGGACTTGAGCGGGCTCTACTGAGGCTCTAGTTAGACCAACCAACCGGCGCGCCTGTTCGCAGGCGCGCCGTTTTTCATCTTGCTTTCCCTATTGGTCCGCACGCGGCCCTGCTTGAGGGAAGGCGTTGTTTCGCAGGAGTTTGCGATGAGACCGGATGTCGAGGCCATGAAGGCCGACATCGAGCAGAGCGTCGCTCTGCTCAGGAGGCGTCTTTGACTGGGATGTCTCGCTTAGAAAACTGGATGAGTTGAACGCTCGGGTCGAAGATCCGACCCTTTGGGACAATCCTGAACAGGCCCAGGCCGTCAGCCGTGATCGTTCGCGCCTGGAAGGTCAGATCAACAGCGTTCGAGCGCTGGAAACCGATCTGGACGACGGCGTCATGCTGGCCGAGATGGCCGACGAGGAGGGCGACGAAGCCACCCTTGAGGAAGCCCGCGAACAACTTCGCGGCGTCAAGGATCGCGCCGCCCGGGCCGAACTGGAAGCCTTGCTGTCCGGCGAAGCCGACGGCAACGACGCCTATCTGGAAGTGAACTCCGGCGCCGGCGGCACCGAGTCCAACGACTGGGCCGGCATGCTGCTGCGCATGTATTCGCGCTGGGCCAAGGCCCACGGCTATGAGGTGACGGTCGAGGCCCACGAAGAGGGCGAACAGGCGGGGGTCAAGTCGGCCACCATTCTGATCGAAGGCCCTAACGCCTATGGCTGGCTGAAGTCGGAATCGGGCGTGCACCGTCTGGTTCGTATCAGTCCCTATGACGCGGCGGCCAAGCGCCACACCAGCTTCGCCTCCATCGGGGTGTCGCCGGTCGTCGACGATACGATCGAGATCGACATCAACCCGTCCGACGTGCGCACCGACACCTATCGCGCGTCCGGTGCAGGTGGTCAGCACATCAACAAGACGGACTCGGCCGTGCGTCTGACCCACGTTCCGACCAATACGGTCGTGGCCTGTCAGGCAGGGCGATCTCAGCACCAGAACCGCGATATGGCGTGGAAGATGCTGCGGGCGCGTCTGTACGAACTGGAACTGCAGAAGCGCGAAGCGGCGGCGCAAGCCCTGGCTGACGCAAAGACCGACATCGGCTGGGGTCACCAGATCCGATCCTACGTCCTGCAGCCCTATCAGATGGTCAAGGACCTGCGCACCGAGGTCGAGACCTCGGACACGCAAGGGGTTCTGGACGGTGATCTGGACAAGTTCATGGGCGCGGCCCTGGCGGCCCGGGTCGGCGAGACCCGAGACGGGAACTAAAAAAGGGGCGGCCTGCGGGCCGCCCCTTTTCATTTGTCCGTTACGCCGGATCAGGCGGCGGGCTTGGCCTCGACCTTGTCGGTCTTGGCATTGGCGGCTGCGGGCTTTTCGGCCGGCGCGGGCGTGTCCAGCATGTTGGCACCGGGCGTATCGCGCTTGGCCTGGGTGCAGCGGCCCTGGAACCAGGCGCCTTGTTCGATCGACAGCTGTTCCTGGGTGATGTCGCCCTCGATGCGGGCGGTGGCGAACAGCTTGACCTGCTTGGCGACGATGGCGCCCGAGACGCGACCGCGCACGTCCAGAACGTCAGCGTGGACCGTGCCCTCGACCGAGCCGCCTTCACCGATGGTGACACGCACCACGCGGATGTCGCCCTTCAGCGAACCATCGACCTGAAGCTCGCCGGCCCCCGAGATATTGCCTTCGTATTTCACGCCGGCCGACAGGGTCGACAGGCTGGACGAACGCGAGGCAGCGGCGGGTCGCGACGGCTCAGGCGCGCGCGGCGCGGCGCTGGGTGCTGCCGACGGCGTGGCGGCGGGCGTCGGTTCCGGTGCAGGGGGAATCCCCATGCCGCTGGATGGGCCGTTGTCGAAGGGTTTGCTCTTGTTGAACATGGTGCTCTCCGCATCTCGCCAGCAAGGCCGGCCTAATCCTACTGTTGCCCCTTGGACGGCAGTTAGGGGCAGGTCGGCGACAGAGGCAAGCTTGGCCTCAGAGCATTCGGCGGATCAAAGTGATTGGGCCGCTTCCAGCACCTGTTCGGCGTGTCCCTTGACCTTGACGCTGCGCCAGACGCGGCGAACCAGGCCCGCGCCGTCGATCAGGAAGGTGGCGCGTTCGACGCCCATGTATTCCCGGCCATAGAGCTTCTTCATCACCCAGACGCCGTAGGCCTCGCAGACCACGCCGTCCTCGTCCGAGCCCAGAACGATCTTGAGATCATGCTTGGCCTTGAAGCGATCCAGCTTCTTCACCGCATCGCGAGAGACGCCAATGACGACGGCGTCAGCGGCGGCGAACTGATCGGCCAGGGCCGAGAAGTCCAGCCCCTCGGTCGTGCAGCCCGGGGTGTCGGCCTTGGGGTAGAAGTAGAGGACGACCGACTGGCCCTTCAGCCCGTCCAGCGTGACGCGGCCGTCGCCATCGGTGGCGAGATCGAACGCGGGGGCGGCCTGGCCTTCGGTGATGTCGGTCATCCTCTTTGCTCCTTAGACCGGCCGAACCAGGACGATTTTCTTCTTGCCGGCGGCGAGTTTCAGCACGCCGTCGGCATTGACGTCCGAAGCTTCGATCAGGCGCGCGCCGTCAGCGATGGCTTCGTCGTTCAGACGTAGGCCGCCGCCTTGAGCCAGGCGACGGGCCTCGCCGTTGGAAGCGCTGAGACCGGCCTTGGTCAGGACGGCGGCGATCATGGCGCCGATCACCTCGTCGCGCGGCAGTTCGACGGTCGGCAGGTCAGCAGACAGCTGACCCTTTTCGAAGGCGGCCTCGGCGGCGGCGCGGGCCGCCAGGGCGGCGTCCGAACCGTGCAGCATGGAGGTCGCGGCGTCGGCCAGGGCCTTCTTGGCTTCGTTGATGCCAGCGCCTTCCATGGCCTCAAACAGCGCGATCTGGTCCAGCGGCAGGTCGGTGAACAGACGCATGAAACGGCCGACGTCGGCGTCCTCGGCGTTGCGCCAGAACTGCCAGTAGTCATAGGGGCTAAGCTGCTCGGCGTTTAGCCAGACGGCGCCTTGGGCCGTCTTGCCCATCTTGCCGCCCGAGGCCGTGGTCAGCAGCGGGGTGGTCAGTCCGAAGGAGGCCTTCTGGTCCACACGACGCACCAGATCGACGCCCGAGGTGATGTTGCCCCACTGGTCCGAGCCGCCCATCTGCAGCGTCACGTTCAGCGAGCGGTTCAGCTCCAGGAAGTCCACCGACTGCATCAGCATGTAGTTGAACTCGAGGAAGGTCATCGGCTGCTCGCGCTCAAGGCGCAGCTTGACCGAGTCGAAGCTCAGCATCCGGTTGACGGTGAAATGGGTGCCGTAGTCGCGCAGGAACTCGACGTAGCCGAACTTGGACAGCCATTCGTCATTGTCGACCATGACGGCGTCGGACGGGCCGTCGCCGAAGGTCAGAAACTTCTCGAACACGGTCTTGATCGAGGCGATGTTGGCCTGGATCGTCTCGTCGGTCAGTTGCGGGCGCGAGGCGTCCTTGCCGGTCGGGTCGCCGACCTTGGTGGTGCCGCCGCCCATCAGGACGACAGGCTTGTGCCCGGCCTGCTGCAGGCGGCGCAGCATCATGATCTGGATCAGGCTGCCGACGTGCAGGCTGGGCGCCGTGGCGTCGAAGCCGATGTAGGCCGTCACGATCCCGTTCGAGGCGGCGTCGTCCAGCTCCACCGGGTGGGTCACCTGGTGGATATAGCCGCGCGATTGCAGGGTCTTGAGAAAGTCGGACTTGAAGGCTTGGTCGGTCATGGACGGCTCCGTAGCAGGGATGCCGGCGGCCGTCTTCCTTGTCGGGAAGTCGCGCCGCCAGCGAAGGCGGCACGAGATCGCGGCCGCTCGCTAGCTCAGCGAACGGTAATACAGGCCGGAAATGGCGCGGGCGGCGATCATGGGCGCTAGCTACGGCGTGCGCGACGTGGCAGTCAACCCGCCATGACGATCTCCTCGACAAAGACCCTCCGCGTGCTCGGTTTCATGACCGGCACCTCGCTCGACGCCGTGGATATGGCGGTGATCGAAACCGACGGCGAGAACATCATCAGCTTCGGCCCGGCCGGCGAGATGAAGCTGGACGCCGAGACGCGCGCCATCGTCGAGGACGCCATCGAGGACGCCCTGGACTGGGAGCGTGACGAGGAGGAACCCGACAGCTTCGAGGACGCCCGCATGGCGGTGGCCGACGCCCATCTGGCGGCGGCGCTCAGCTTCATGGCGGTGAACGGGGTCAAGGCCAGCGGGCTGGATCTGGTCGGCGTGCATGGTCAGACCGTGCTGCACGAGGCGCCGACGCCGGACCTGCCGGGCCGGACGGTGCAACTGATCGACGCCCTCAGCGTGGCCGAGGGCCTGGGCGTGCGCACCGTCTATGATTTCCGCAGCGCCGATGTGGCGGCGGGCGGGCAGGGGGCGCCGCTGGCCCCAGTCTATCACGCGGCCCTGGTGAAGAAGGCGGGCCTCAGCGGGCCGGTCGCGGTGCTGAACCTGGGCGGGGTGGGGAACATCACCCTGATCCGCGCCGACGGCGGGCTGGAGGCCTTCGACACCGGCCCCGCCAACGGCATGGTCGATCTGCTGGTCCAGTCGCGCGGCAAGAAGCGCATGGACGAGGGCGGCAAACTGGCGGCGGCGGGGACGGTCGATCAGGCTGTGCTGGCGGCCTATCTGGCCCACCCCTATTTCGCGGCGACGGGGCCGAAGTCGCTGGACCGCTTTGACTTTTCTCTGGACCCGGTCGCAGGCCTGTCGCTGGAGGACGCGGCGGCGACGCTGACGGCCTTTGCGGCCGAGGCTGTGGCCCTGGGCGTGGCGCGCTGCTCCGAGAGGCCGACGAAGGTGGTGGCCTGCGGCGGCGGGCGACATAATCCGGTCCTGCTGGCGGCGATCCGCGAGCGCGTTGGCGCGCCGGTGACGACTGCCGAGGATGAAGGCTGGCGTGGCGACTCGATCGAGGCCGAGGCCTTCGCCTTCCTGGCCGCGCGGTGCCTGCTGGGGCTGCCGATCAGCTTTCCCGGCACGACCGGCGTGCTCGAACCCATGAACGGCGGCCGTATCGTGGAACCTGGCGAAGCGTGAGCCTGATGCAGTCCCAGCGCTTCTGGGGCGTCGCCAGCGGCATGGCGGCGGGCGCCCTGTGGGGGCTGGTCTTCCTGGCGCCCAAGGTCGCGCCCGAGGCCTCGCCGATGATGCTGACGGCGGGGCGCTATCTCGCCTACGGCCTGATCGCGGCCCTGCTGATCGCGCCGCGTTGGCGACGAGTGACGGCGGCGCTGGATTTCAAGGCGTGGCGGGCGTTGGCCTGGCTGAGCCTGGCCGGCAACATCGTCTATTTCGTCTTCCTGGTGGTCAGCGTCCATTTCGCGGGCGTCGGGGCCTCGGCCCTGATCGTCGGCATGGTGCCGGTCGTGGTCGCCCTGTGGGGCTTGAAGGACAAGGCGTCGCCGCCGCTGGCGCGCGTGGCGCCGCCCATCGCGGTCGCGGCCCTGGCGGTCGGCCTGATCGGTTGGGAATCGCTTAGCAAGGGCAGTGGGGCGGGCCATGACGGGGTGCAGACCCTGATCGGCCTGGCCTGTGCGCTGGCGGCCCTGCTGTCCTGGTCGGCCTTCGCGGTCGGCAACAGCCGCTGGATGGGGCGTTTGCCAGATGTCTCGCCGCATGACTGGTCGCTGCTGACCGGCGTGGTCACGGGCGGGTTCGCCCTGCTGCTGGCCGTCCCAGCCGTTCTGACCATGGGCGTATGGTCCGGTGAGGCCTGGGTGCGGTTCCTAGGCGTCAGCCTGGGCGTCGCCGTCTTCGCCTCCATCATCGGCAACGCCTTCTGGAACCAGGCCAGCCGCCTGCTGCCCCTGACCATGCTGGGTCAGATGATCGTGTCAGAAACCCTGTTCGCCTTCCTCTACGGCTTCCTGTGGGAGGGGCGCGGGCCGACGGTCATCGAGATCACAGCCATGATCCTGATGGTGGTCAGCGTCGTCTGGTGCGTGCGCGCCCACCGCCCGTCGGCGCTTGCCGCAGCAGAGGGCGATCACTGATAGGCCAAAATTCGGCCATCAGAAGCGGGCGCTATCTCCAGACTAGGGAGGGGTAGATGATCGCATTGATATTGGCGTTGGCCTTGTCTGGTTCACAGGACCAGCAGGCGAAAACGGACGCGAACAGACCTGAGGACCCCGCAACCGCCCTGATTGAGGCGGTGAGCGGAGCTATTGATGCCGAAAAGGCGCGCCAGGCGGCCTTGGCGCCCGCGGTCACTGATCGCGAGAAATTAGAGCGGATGGGGCTGCTGGATCAGGTGGGGCGGCGCGCTTCGATCTCGGTCGATGTCAGCGCTCTGCCGGAGGAAGAACGCAAGGCGGCTGAAGCGGCGGCCTGGGCGCCCATTGAGACTCTCGACCGGGCGCATCTGGCCGAGTTGCTCGCCATGCTGCCGCCCGAAGGCTGGTTCCTGGAAAGCGTCTATGGCGAGCGGGCGGCCAGCGCGGCCTTCTTGATCGTCCAGCATTCCGACCTCGAACAATGGCGGCGCTTCGTGCCTGTGCTGGAGCCCCTGGTCGCGGCTGGCGAGGTCGATGGGCAGAGGTACGGCCTGATGTACGACCGTCTGGCGATCAACGAGAACCGGCCTCAGCGCTACGGCACCCAGATGACGTGCAAGGAAGGCCGCTGGGCCATCGATCATGACAACCTGGAAGACCCGGCCAATGCGGACAAGCGACGGGCCGAAATGGGGTTTCGTCAGACATTGTCGGAGTATGAAGCCAACTTCGCCCATTATCCGCCTTGCACGCCCTGACGCGAGCCGGGTGAACATCCTCGCACGTGTCGCGTTGATCCATCAGCGGACCGGGCCCCTCTGGCGATCTTGGTCGTGATGTCGGTCCGCGCCGGTCGTCCGTTCGGGCGTCGGCGGCGTGAACGGTCCAGAGGCGGTGATGGAGTTCCTGACGGTCGAATGGATGGGCAAGCCCGCCTGGATGTGGGCGGGCTTTCTGGTGGTTGTGGTCGCCTTGCTGGCCTTCGACCTGGGGGTTCTGCACCGTAAGGCGCACGAGATCGGGGTGCGGGAAAGTCTGCTGCTGTCGGGCTTCTATATCGCCGTAGCCTTGCTGTTCGGGGTCTGGGTCTGGGTACGGCTGGGAACGGACAGCGGCCTCGACTACCTGACCGGCTTCGCCATCGAGAAGAGCCTGGCGATGGACAATGTCTTCGTCATCGCCATGATTTTCAGCGCCTTCGGCATTCCGCGCCTGCATCAGCACCGCGTGCTGTTCTGGGGCGTGCTGGGGGTCATCGTGCTGAGGGCGGTGATGATCGCGGCGGGGGCGGCCCTGGTCAGCCGCTATGAGTGGGCGCTCTATCTCTTCGCCGCCTTTCTGATCTTCACCGGGGGGCGGATGATGGCGACCAGTCCCAAGGAGGATGCGGCGGCGGGGCGCGGCGTGATGAACTGGCTGATCCGGCGGGTGCCGGTCACGGACCAGTTGCACGGGGCGCGATTCTTCGTGCGCGAGGATGAGGCGGGGCGATGGGTGTGGCGCGCCACGCCGCTGTTCCTGGCCTTGGTGACGATCGAGTTCGCGGACGTGATCTTCGCGGTGGATTCGGTGCCGGCGATCTTCGCCATCACGACGGATCCCTACATCGTCTATACGTCCAACATCTTCGCCATTCTGGGCTTGAGGGCGCTCTATTTCGCCCTGGCGGCGGTGATCCACCGCTTCGCCTATCTGAAGCAGGCCTTGGCCATCCTGCTGGTCTTTATCGGGGTGAAGGTCATCGCCGCGCCGCTGATGGGGCTGGAGAAGTTTCCGCCGGCGATCTCGCTCGGCGTGACGGCCGCCATCCTGGCCGCGGGCGTTCTGTGGTCGATGTGGAAGACCCGGGCCGAAACCCGGGTCGACACATGAGGCCCGATCAGGCCGGCTTTTCTTCCAGACGCTTGTCCAGATAGGCGCCGACGCGACGCTCGACCGCGCCGATGTGGTCCTGCCAGAAGTGACTCGCACCTTCTTCCAGTTCGTAGTCGATGACGATGCCTTTTTGCGTGCGCAGCTTGTTGACCACGCGCTCGACCTCGACCGGCGGCACCACTGTGTCGGCCGTGCCGTGCAGGAACAGGCCCGAGGCCGGGCAGGGGGCCAGGAAGCTGAAGTCGTACATGTTCGAGGGCGGCGACACCGAGATGAAGCCGTCCGTCTCGGGGCGGCGCATCAGAAGCTGCATGCCGATATAGGCGCCGAACTGATAGCCGGCGACCCAGGTCTGGGTGGCGGCGGGGTTGTTGGCCTGCAGCCAGTCCAGGGCGGTAGCCGCGTCGGCCAGTTCGCCTATGCCGCTGTCGAACTCGCCCTGCGACTTGCCGACGCCGCGCGAGTTGTAGCGCAGGGTGGCGAAGCCGCGCTGGACGAACAACTGGTGCAGGGTCACCGCCACCGGGTTGTTCATATGCCCGCCCGCCTTGGGGTGCGGGTGCAGGATCAGGGCGATCGGCGCATTGGGGCGCTTGCCGGGCGAATAGCGGCCTTCGATGCGGCCCGAGGCGCCGGGAAGAATGACTTCAGGCATGGATCAGCGGAATCCTGTCTTCAACTGTCGTTTCGCGGGCGGACAATACTTGACCAACGCAGTAGGACTTTCTAAGTCCGCTCGGCGTGGCGCACTTGTCTGCGAGGGCGCGGGTTCTAACACATGAGCCCCGAAAAGCGTGAAATTTTTGAGGGCTTTCTATGCGCCTGTCGACAAAGGGACGATACGCCGTGATGGCGATGGCCGATCTGGCGCGCAATGGCGCTGACCGGGCAGTGTCTCTGGCCGAGATCGCGACGCGTCAGGAGATCTCCCTCAGCTATCTGGAGCAGTTGTTCGCGCGTCTGCGCAAGAGCGGTCTGGTCAAGAGCGTGCGCGGCCCCGGCGGCGGCTATCGTCTGGCGCGTGAAGCCTGTGAAACCGCCGTGGCTGAGATCGTCCTGGCGGTGGATGAGCCCATTCGCGCCACCCGCTGCGTCGGCGCCGGATCGCCCAAGGGCTGCATGATCAAGGGCGAACGCTGCATCACCCATCATCTGTGGGAAGACCTGGGTCAGGAAATCCATCGCTATCTCGCCAGCGTCAGCCTGGAAGACGTGATCCAGAACCGCACCGGTCAGGCCCGCATGGGCGCGGCTCCGGCCGCCGTAGGCATGGAGGCGGCGGCATGAGCGTCTATCTGGATTACAACGCCTCAGGCCTGGTGCGTCCTGAGGTTCAGGAGATCATGGCCAAGGCCCTGGCCGACAACGGCAATCCGTCGGCGGTCCACGCCGCCGGCCGCCGGGCGCGGGCGCGCGTCGAGACGGCGCGGGCCCAGGTGGCCGAACTGGTCGGGGCGGACCCGACCGCCGTGGTCTTTTCGTCGGGCGGCACGGAATCCAACGCCCAGGCTATCGTCAGCGCGTTGGCTGCGGGGTGTGAGCGGCTGATCGTCGGCGCGACCGAACATCCTTGCGTGGCCGAGGCGGCGACGGCCTCGGGGGCGCCGGTCGAGGTCCTGCCGGTCGACGTGAACGGCGTGGTCGATCTGGTCTGGCTCGCCGAGGCGCTGACGCGGCCGGGCCGGGCCGTGGTTGCCATCCATCATGCGAACAATGAAAGCGGCGTGATCCAGCCCATCAACGAGGCGGCGGCTCTTGTGCGCGCGGCGGGCGGCTGGCTGCACGTCGACGCCATCCAGTCGGCGGGCAAGATCCCCGTCGACATGCGGACGCTGGACGCAGACAGCCTGACCCTGTCGGCGCACAAGCTGGGCGGACCGCAGGGCGTGGGCGCCCTGGTGCTCAAGGAGGGCGTCGCCGCCGTACGTATCCTGCATGGCGCGGGACAGGAACGCGGTCTGCGCGCCGGTACCGAGAACGTGCCAGGCATCACCGGGTTTGGAGCCGCGGCGGATTGCGCCGCGCGCGATATGGACGCCGCCATGGCGCACGTCGCCTGGCGCGACGCCGCCGAGGCCAAGGTCCGGGCGGCAGGCGCGACCATCATCGGCGGCGACGTCGAACGTTTGCCTAATACCCTTTTCATGGGCGTCGAAGGCTGGGACAGCCCGCAGCAACTGATCACACTGGATCTGGCCGGGGTGATGGTCTCGGCCGGCTCGGCCTGTTCGTCGGGCAAGGTCAAGCCGTCCAAGACGATCAGCGCCATGGGCCTGGATCATCTGGCGACCGGAGGCGTGCGCGTCTCGGGCGGCTGGGGCACCACGCAGGGCGACTGGGATCGGTTCGCCGAGGCCTGGGTCACGGCCTGGAACAAGCATAAGGCGCGCCTGTCCGAGCGCGTGAAGGAAGTCGCGTAAGTCATGGCTGCTGTTAAGGAAACCGTCGAAGCTGTCGCCGCCCTGGAAAAGTATGCGCACGGCTTCACCTCGGACATCGAGCAGGAGTTCGCGCCCAAGGGCTTGAGCGCCGACATCGTCCGCTTCATTTCCGAGAAGAAGGGCGAGCCGGAGTGGATGCTGGAGTGGCGCCTGGCTGCTTATGAGCGCTGGCTGGCGATGGAAGAGCCGACCTGGGCGGCGGTCCGTTACGAGCCCGTCGACTATCAGGACCTCTACTACTACGCCGCGCCGAAGCAGAAGGAGGGACCGAAGTCGCTGGACGAGGTCGATCCCGAGATTCTGGAGGTCTACAAGAAGCTGGGCATCCCGCTGAAGGAGCAGGAGGTTCTGGCCGGCGTGCAGGGCGCGCCCAAGGTGGCCGTGGACGCCGTGTTCGACAGCGTCTCGGTCGTGACCACCTTCAAGGAGGAACTGGCCAAGGTCGGCGTGATTTTCATGCCGATTTCCGAGGCCTTGCGCGAATATCCTGATCTGGTGCGGCAATATCTCGGCTCGGTCGTGCCGGTGTCGGACAACTATTTCGCGGCCCTGAACAGCGCGGTCTTTTCCGACGGGTCCTTCGTCTACATCCCGCCGGGCGTGAAATGCCCGATGGAGCTGTCGACCTATTTCCGCATCAACGCCAGCCAGACCGGCCAGTTCGAGCGCACCCTGATCATCGCCGACAAGGGCTCTTACGTTTCCTATCTGGAAGGCTGCACCGCGCCGATGCGCGACGAGAACCAGCTGCACGCGGCGGTCGTAGAGATCGTGGCCCTGGACGACGCCGAGGTGAAATACTCGACGGTGCAGAACTGGTATCCTGGCGACGCTGAAGGCAAGGGCGGCATCTACAACTTCGTCACCAAGCGCGCTGACTGCCGCGGCGACCGCTCGAAGGTCAGCTGGACCCAGGTCGAGACCGGCTCGGCCGTCACCTGGAAATACCCGTCCTGCATCCTGAAGGGCGAGGAAAGCTCGGGCGAGTTCTATTCGATCGCCATCACCAACGGGCATCAGCAAGCCGACACCGGCACCAAGATGATCCACCTGGGCAAGAACTCGAAGTCGCGGATCATCGCCAAGGCGGTGTCGGCGGGCAAGTCGGACTCGACCTATCGCGGCCTGGTCTCGGTGCACCCCAAGGCGACGGGCGTACGCAACTTCACCCAGTGCGACAGCCTGCTGATCGGCAAGGAGTGCGGCTCGCACACCATCCCCTATATCGAGGCCCGCAACGGCTCGGCCCAATTGGAGCACGAGGCGACGACGACCCGCCTGTCGGAAGACCAGCTCTTCTACGCCCAGCAGCGCGGCCTGTCGGAGGAAGAGGCTGTGGCCTTGCTGGTCAACGGCTTCGTCCGCGACGTCATGCAGAAGCTGCCGATGGAGTTCGCCGTCGAGGCGCAGAAGTTGGTGGCGATCAGCCTTGAGGGGAGCGTGGGGTGATGTCCGGTTGGCTCCCTTCTTCTCCAAAGATTCGGGACAGCCGACTGCCGCAGTTCGGTCAGCCGCCGTATGAATGGCAGCCAAGCCGGACCGTCGAGGTGACCTACGGCCTCCTCCCGGAGGACGAGGATGAGTATCGGGAGTTCAAGCGCCGAGCCGATCAGCCTGTCGCTTGGAAGGAACCGTCCGCGTACGTCGCCGGTCCGAACGAACCTAGTTGTGAGAAGCTGAACAGCGAGGCTGATTTCTGGTGGTGGGCGAGGGTGGACGAAGAGCTTTGGATTCTCACCGAGGGAATCTGGGCTTATTTCCCTGATCCGCTTCCTTACGGCCTGAACATCAAGACGGCTTCACAGCCTAATTTCCGCTACCTCGGCCATTTCGGGCTTTTGCCCGACCATTGGCAGAACATTCCACAAAGGCGTGCGTAAGTGCTCTCGATCAACAACCTCCACGTCTCGGTCGCTGACAAGCCGATCCTCAAGGGCCTGACGCTCGAAGTGCCGGCGGGCGAAGTCCATGCCGTCATGGGGCCGAACGGGGCCGGCAAGTCGACGATGGGCTACAGCCTGTCGGGGCGTCCCGGCTATGAGGTCACGGACGGCTCCGCCTCGTGGAACGGTCAGGACCTGCTGGGTCTGGACCCCGCCGAGCGCGCGGCGGCGGGCGTCTTTCTGTCCTTCCAGTATCCGATGGAGATCCCCGGCGTGCCGGCCATGACCTTCATCCGCACGGCGCTGAACGCCCAGAAGCGCGCGCGCGGCGAGGAGGAGGTCTCGGCCCCCGCCTTCCTGAAGCAGGTCAAGGCGGCGTCGCAGGCGCTGAAGATGGACTTCGACATGCTGAAGCGGCCGCTGAACGTCGGCTTCTCGGGCGGTGAGAAGAAGCGGATGGAAATCCTGCAGATGGCCCTGCTGGAGCCGTCGCTGCTGATCCTGGACGAGACGGACTCCGGCCTCGACATCGACGCCCTGCGTATCGTGTCGGAAGGCGTGAACGCCCTGCGCCGCGCGGACCGCTCCATGCTGGTCATCACCCACTATCAGCGCCTGCTGGACTACATCAAACCGGACAAGGTGCACGTGCTGGCCGCCGGCCGCATCGTCGCCTCGGGCGGGCCTGAACTGGCGCTGGAGCTGGAGGCGGAAGGGTACGACAAGTTCCTGCCGACCGCGGCATGAGCGCAGCGCCGCAAATCGACCTGACCAACGCCGAGACCTTTCCCTCGCGGCGCACGGAAGCGTGGAAATACAGCGACCTGAAGCGCTGGCTTCGCGAAGCGCCTGAACCGTCCGGCACCGCGCTGGTCGGGGCACCGGGGCCGTTCTACGACCTGGGCGGAGAGGCCATCGTCTTCGCCAACGGCCGCCCGGTCGGGGTCACCGACTTCATCGCCTCGGGCGTGCAGACCCTGCGTCTGCGCTTCCTGTCGGATGCGGTCGGCACCGGCCATACGGCGGCGGCGCGCATCGTCGCTCGACCGGGCGCGAAGTTGCTGCTGCTGGAGACGCACCAGGGCAAGGGCTCGGCCTATGTGGCTCACAACAAGGTCGAGATCGACGTCGCCCGCGACGCCGAGGTCACGCGCATCGTCCTGATCGAGGAGCCCGAGGACGCCATTTCGGTGACGAACGCCGAGGTGCGGCTGGAGGCCGGCGGTCGCTATCGCCAGACCATCGTCACGACCGGCGCCAAGCTGCAGCGCATCGAGACGCAGTTGAGCCACGGGGCCGAGGGCGCCGACGCGCGTCTGGACGGCCTCTATCTGCTGAAGGGTTCGCGCCACGCCGACCTGACGACTGTGGTGGATCACCTGGCCGCCGACGGCACGACCAGCCAACTGACCAAGGGCGTCGTCCACGACACCGCGCGCGGCGTGTTTCAGGGCAAGATCATCGTCGAGCGCGGGGCCGACGGCACCGACGCCCGCATGGCCCACAACGCCCTGATCGCGTCCGAGCGCGGCGAGGTCGACGCCAAGCCGGAACTGATCATCTATGCCGACGACGTGCAGTGCGCCCACGGCAATACGGTTGGGACGCTGGACGAAAGCGCGCTCTTCTATATGCAGCAGCGCGGCATTCCGGCCGACGAGGCCCGCGCCCTGCTGGTCCAGGCCTTCCTGTTCGAGGTCGTCGACCGCATCGAGGACGAGGCCGCCAAGGAGGTTGTGCGCGCATGGCTGACGGCCAGACTCTGAAGGGCGTGTCTGTGAGAACCTTTGATCCCTACGCCGCGCGGGCGCAGTTCCCGATCCTGTCGCGACAGGTGAACGGCAAGCCTCTGGTCTATCTGGACAACGCCGCCTCGGCGCAGAAGCCGCGCGCGGTGATTGACGCCCTGGTGGCCTGCATGGAGGGCAGCTACGCCAACGTCCACCGCGGTCTGCACACCCTGTCGAACGAAGCGACCGAGGCGTTCGAGGCGGCGCGCGAGATCGTCGCCCGCTTCCTGAACGCGCCCTCGGCTGAGAACATCGTCTGGACCAAGGGCGGGACCGAGGCGATCAACCTGGTCGCCAACGGGATTGGCCTGTCGATCGAACCGGGCGACGAGATCATCGTCACCGAGATGGAGCACCATTCCAACATCGTGCCCTGGCACCTGCTGCGTGAGCGCAAGGGCGCGGTGCTGAAGTGGGCGCCGATCAGGGACGATGGATCGCTGGACATGGAAGCCTTCGCCGCGCTGCTGGGGCCGAGGACCAGGGTCGTCGCCGTCACCCACATGTCCAACGTCCTGGGCACCATCAACCCGATCGCCGAGATCACGCGTATGGCCCATGCCGCAGGGGCGCGGGTGCTGGTCGACGGTTGTCAGGGCGCGGTTCACGCCACGCCGGACGTTCAGGCGGTCGGCTGCGACTGGTATGTGATCACCGGCCACAAGCTCTATGGCCCGACCGGCGTCGGCGCCCTCTACGGCACGACCGAGGCTCTGGAGAGTCTGCCGCCCTATCAGGGCGGGGGCGAGATGATCCAGACGGTCGAGAAAGACCGGATTACCTATGCGGCGCCGCCGCATCGGTTCGAGGCCGGGACGCCGCCGATCCTGGAGGCCATTGGTCTGGGCGCGGCGCTGGAATGGCTGGCGGGTTTCGACCGTCAGGCCGTGGCCGCGCACGAGATGGCTCTCTACGACCACGCTCGCGCACGGCTGGCCGACGCCGACTGGCTGCGGGTTCTGGGCGAGGCTGAGGGCAAGGGTGCGCTGCTGACCTTTTCGGTCGAGGGCGCCCACGCCCATGACGTGGCCCAGATCATGGACCGTTACGGCGTGGCCGTTCGGGCTGGCCTGCACTGCGCTGAACCGCTGGCGAAAAGACTGGGCGTGACCTCGAGCACGCGCGCCTCCTTCGCCCTATATAACACCGTGGAGGATACAGACGCCTTCGTGGATGCGCTGATCAAGGCGCGGAAATTCTTCGTGTGATGAGTATGGACGCCAAGACCGAAACCGCCATCAGCGACAGCGACGCCTTCGCCGCCAGCTGGGACGAGCCGCAGAAAAGCGCCCTGTCGCAGGCCGAGCTGGACAAGCTGACCGACGACCTGATCGAGGCGCTGAAGACGGTGTACGACCCGGAAATCCCGGTCGACATCTATGAGCTGGGCCTGATCTACAAGGTGGACGTGTCCGACGACCGCGACGTCCTGGTCGAGATGACGCTGACGGCGCCGGGCTGCCCCGTGGCCGGCGAGATGCCGGGCTGGGTCGAGGCTGCGGTGATGAAGGTCGAGGGCGTGAAGTCCGCGCGGGCCAACCTGGTGTTCGACCCGCCGTGGGACTCCTCCAAGATGAGCGACGAGGCCAAGCTGGCCCTGAACATGTTCTGAGGACGTAGCGATGACCGAGCTTCAGACCGCCGCCCGACCCCGCCGCCCCCGGCCCAAGGCCGTGACCCTGACCGACGCCGCCGCCGAGCGCGTGCGCGAGATCATGGCCAATGCGGAAAAGGACTACGTCGGCCTGCGGGTGGGCGTGAAGAACGGCGGTTGCGCCGGGCAGGAATACACCTTCGCCTATGCCGAGCAGATCGAGCCGCTGGACGAGGTAGTCGAGGACAAGGGCGTCACCATCTTGATTGAGCCCAAGGCCGTGCTGTTCCTGATCGGCTCCGAGATCGACTATGAGACGACCAAGCTGGCGTCCAAGTTCGTCTTCCGCAATCCGAACGAGACCGACGCCTGCGGCTGCGGCGAGAGCGTGACCATCATCCCCGCCGCCGCCCTGGACGCCGACTGACATGATCCGACTGGAGGGGGTGACCCGGCGCTATCGCAGCGCGGCGGGCGAGCGCACCGCGCTGGACGCCGTTGACCTGACCATCGGGCGCGGCGAGGTGTTCGGCGTGGTCGGGCGTTCGGGCGCCGGCAAGTCGACCCTGATCCGCGCCATCAACCGGCTGGAGACGCCCGACGCGGGTCGTATCTTTGTCGATGATCAAGAGATCACGGCGCTGAAGCCCGCCGAACTGCGCGCCGCGCGGCGTCGGATCGGCATGATCTTCCAGCACTTCAACCTGCTGAACGCCAAGACCATCGAGGACAACGTCGCCTTTCCTCTGCGGTTGGAAGGCCGTCCCGAGGCCGAGGTCAAGGCGCGGACGGCGGAACTGCTGGCCCAGCTGGGGCTGGCGGAACACGCGAAAAAGCATCCGGCCCAGCTATCGGGCGGCCAAAAGCAGCGCGTCGGCATCGCCCGCGCCCTGGCCTGCGGTCCCAGCGTCCTTCTGTGCGACGAGGCCACCAGCGCGCTGGACCCGGAGACGACCGAGGACATCCTGACCTTGCTGGACGGGCTGAACCGCGATCTGGGCCTGACCATCGTCCTGATCACCCACCAGATGGAGGTGGTGCGCCGCGTCTGCGATCGGGTGGCGGTGCTGAAGGACGGTCGGATCGTGGAGCAGGGCGCGACGGCCGACGTCTTCCTGCACCCGCAACACGCCGTGACGCGCGCCATGCTGGCCGAGGGCGAGGAGGCGTTCGACGCCTCGGTCGTGCCGGCCGGCGCGCGGCTGGCCAAGCTGACCTTCCGCGGTTCTTCGACCTATGAACCCGAACTGAGCCGCGTCGCGCGCTCGGTCGGCGTGGACTATTCCATCCTTTCGGGGCGGATCAGCCGCATCCGGGGCGAGCCCTATGGCCAGCTGGTCGTGGCCTTCACCGGCGGCGACGCCGAGGCGGCCATGTCGCAACTGACGGCGCGCGGCGTGACGGTAGAGGCAGCCTGATGTTCGAGAACGTTGATTGGGCCGAGATCGGCCGGGCCACCATCGACACGATGCTGATGCTGGGCGGGTCGTTGGTGCTGACCGTTATTCTGGGCGTGCCGCTGGGCGTGCTGCTCTACCTGTCGGGCAAGGGGCGATTGGCGGCCAATCCGGTGCTGAACGCCGTGCTGTCGCTGATCGTCAACGTGCTGCGCTCTGTGCCCTTCATCATCCTGTTGATCGTCATGCTGCCGGTGACGGTGCTGCTGGTCGGCACCTCGCTGGGTGTGGCCGGGGCCATTCCGCCGTTGGTCGTGGGAGCTGCGCCCTTCTATGCGCGTCTGGTCGAGACAGCGCTGCGCGAAGTGGACAAGGGCGTGGTCGAGGCGACCCAGGCCATGGGCGGTTCGACCTTGCAGATCGTGACGCGGGCCCTGCTGCCCGAGGCCATGCCCGGCATCATCGCCGGGGCCACGGTCACGGCCATCGCCCTGGTCAGCTACACCGCCATGGCGGGCGTGGTTGGGGCGGGCGGTCTGGGTGACCTGGCCATCCGCTTCGGTTATCAGCGGTTCCAGACCGACGTCATGGCCGTGACCGTAGTTCTGCTGCTGATCCTTGTACAAATTCTGCAGATGATCGGCGACCGTCTGGTCGCTAAGGTCTCGCACCGCTGATTTCCTGAGAGCCCGCCCATGATCCGCCGTTCGCTGCTGCTGTCCGCTGTCGCTGTCCTGACGCTCGCCGCCTGCGGCCAGGGCGCGGACAAGAAGGCGGGAGGCGAGGGCGCGCCCCTGCTGGTCGGCGCCACCGCCGTGCCTCACGCCGAGATTCTGGAGGTGGTGAAACCTATCCTGGCCGCCGAGGGCGTGCCGATCGAGATCAAGGTCTTCAACGACTACGTTCAGCCGAACGTGCAACTGTCTGAAAAGCGGCTGGACGTGAACTATTTCCAGACCAAACCCTATCTGGACGAGTTCAACATCGCGCGCGGCGCCGATCTGGTGACGGTCGTCGGCGTCCACGTCGAGCCGTTGGGTATCTATTCCAAGAAGCACACAGCCCTGGCGGCGATCCCGAACGGGGCCCAGGTGGTGCTGCCGAATGATGCGTCCAATACCGGGCGCTCACTGCTGCTGCTGCAAGGTGCGGGCCTGATCACCCTGCGCGATCCGACCAATCCGCTGCAGACGGTGCGTGACATCGCGACCAATCCCAAGGGGCTGAAGTTCCAGGAGGTCGAGGCCGCCACGATTCCGCGTATCCTGCCCCAGGTCGATGCGGCGGTGATCAACACCAACTATGCCCTGGACGCCGGGCTGAAGCCCAAGACCGACGCCCTGTCGCTGGAGGGCGCCGACAGCCCCTATGTCAACTATCTGGTGGCGCGTCCGGACAACCAGAACGACCCGCGTGTTCAGGCCCTGGCCACGGCCCTGCGAAGCCAGGCGGTCAAGGATTTCATCGCCAAGAAGTACGACGGCGCGGTGATCCCGGCGGCCTAAGCCGCCGCTGTCGCCGCGAGCGCGACCTCGCTCGGCGTCGGCACCTGCACGGCGTGCGAGATCGGCTGACCGGTGGCCTCGGCGATCAGTTCAGCCGTCTTGCCTTCGATGGCGGCTTCCAGCCGGGCCAGGAACTCGTCCTTGGGCAGACCGGTCGGGATGGGTTCGAGGAATTCCAGCGTGGCCGTCCCCGGCGTCTTGCGCGAGGCTTCCTGCGGCCAGAACAGGCCCAGATTGGTGGCCAACGGCACGACCGGCATGTCGAAGTCGCGGTACATGTGCCAGACGCCCGAGCGGTAGCGGAACTTCTCGCCCACCTTGGCCAGATGGCCTTCGGGGTAGATCAGGATCTTGCGGCCCTCGCGATGGGCGTCGGCGGCGCGCTCCTTGAGCGCGGCGCGGGCGGTGTGACCGCCGCAGCTGTTGACGACGATGGCGCCGAGCTTCCTCAGCACAGTGCCGAGCAGGGGAAACTTCTCCAGGTGGTCGCCGGTGACGAAGGCCAGATCGTCGAACTGGTCATAGGTGGCGAAGCCGTCGCCCCAGCTCTGGTGCTTGGAGGCGACGATGAAACCGCCTTGCGGCAGGCGCTCCTTGCCGCGCACCCGCAGCCGGATGCCGGCGAACAAGGCCATGGCCTGCACCATGCGGCGCACATATCGACGGATGACCCATGTGGTGGCGCGCCGGCCAGGCGTCAGTGCGGCGAAGGCCGCCACCAGGCAATAGGCGATGGACAGAACCCAGTAGGCGACGTTGAAAGCGAAGCTTCTCATCTCGCCGTTATGACACGGCGTGGGGGCGATTCAGCAAGGGCTTTAGCGTCGGAGCCTTTCAGGCGGCGGCTTGGGTCATCAACTCAGCGTTGGTGACGCAGTTGCGGCCTCCGCGTTTGGAAGCGTAGAGGGCCTCGTCGGCGCGTTCCAGCACCCCGAGAGCGGTTTCACCAGGGCGACGCTCAGCGAAGCCGACCGAGATGGTCACGGCGCCCAGATCGTCATTGGTGGAGCGCCGACGCAGCGAGCGCGAACCGATTTCTTCTCGGATGGCGTTCAGGGCGGCCTCGACCGTGCCCGGCGTCTCGCCAGGGAAGATGACAGCAAACTCTTCGCCGCCGTAACGGGCGGCGACGCGCGGCGCACGTGAGATTCGACCCAGGACGCTGGCGACGTAACGCAGCACCTGATCGCCGGTCTGGTGGCCCCAAGTGTCGTTGAAGCGCTTGAAATGATCGATATCGACGATGGCCAGGGTCAGGGGCTTGCCCTCGACCTCGGCCTCTTCGCAAAGGCGAGCGATCTGCTCGTCAAAGGTCTTGCGGTTGGCCAGGTTGGTCAGGGCGTCCGTCATGGCGTCGCGGCGCACCTGTTCCAGATGTTCGCGCAGGCGGACGACTTCCCGGTTCGAAGACTCCAGGCGTTTTTCCAGGGCCGAGGTGTGGCGCTGGACCTTGCGGGTGGCGGTGGACAGGGTGCTGACGATTTCCGTCAGGTCCGTAGGGCGCTCGGTGTCCTGCATCTTCGCCGAAGCGTGGCTCAGCGTCTCGCCATAGGCGGTCTGCGTCTTGCGCGCGTTGTCGATAGCCTCGGCCACGGCGGCGAGTTCGCGGTTCAGAACAGCGCCGACGTCGCGGATTTCCTCGGACAGGCGGCCGCGCGGCAGGAATTCAGCCGCCAGCATTTCCGCCGTCGCGTCGGTGAAGGGGGCGTCGCCGGCCAGAAGTCGTTGGAGCTCACGGCCCAGCGGACCTTCGGGATCGCTGACATAGTGCAGCCACAGCTCGAAATTCAGCGGCGTCGGCCAGACAGAGGCCTGTTGCATGGCGTCCACGATGCGGTGCGCCAATGCATAAGCCTCCGGCCCCCGAAGGGCGGTTTCGACCTGCGCCGTCATTCTGATTCTCGCGCCCCTATTTCTTAGTGGGCGGACCCTAGAACATTGATCCGTAATGACCGGTTAAGCCGCAGGTCGAAGCGGACTGATCCTAGTCGTGGAAGACGACCGGACGGCGCAGGAAGGCCGGAATATCGTCGCCGAAACCGCCGTTGGCGGCGCGCAGCGGCAGATCCTTCTGCTGGTCGGTCGTCTTGGCTTCGCGCGGCGGATTGCGGTCGCGACGCGCGGGGGCGGCCTTGGTCTGAGCGGCGACGGTTTCGACGGCGGCTTCAGGCGCAGCAGCGATGACGGCGTTGCTTTCGACGGCGGATTCCGACTTGGTGGAGCGACGGCTGCGCGAACGGCGCGGGGCCTCTTCGCGGGCTTCCTCGACCTTTTCAACTCGGGGAAGCGGAGCCGTGATCGGCTCCATAGAGGCGACGTTGTCGCTCTTGGGGATCGGACGGGGGCGATCGCTGCGGCTACGGCCACGGCCCTTCGAATCGTCGGAGCGGGGGCGGTCCTTGATGGAGGCGAAGTCGATGCCCTCCAGCGTCAGTTCCTCGGGCGCCATCTTGATCAGCTTCAGCACCTTATCCAGCGACTTGTCGTCGGACGGGGTGACGATCATGTAGGCCTCGCCCTTGCGGCCCGCGCGGCCGGTGCGGCCGATGCGGTGCACATAGTCGTCGGCGTGGTGCGAGACGTCATAGTTGAAGACGTGGCTGACGTCGGGGATGTCCAGACCGCGTGCGGCCACATCCGAGGCGACCAGAATCTTCAGGTCGCCGGCGCGGAAGTCGGCCAGGGTCTTCATCCGCAGCGACTGATCCAGATCGCCGTGGATCGGCGCGGCGTCGAAGCCGTGCGTCTTGAGCGACTTGGCGACGATATCGACTTCAGACTTGCGGTTGCAGAAGACGATGCCGTTCTTGACTTCAGAACGTTCGATCAGGGCGCGCAGGGCTGTGCGCTTGGCCTTGGGATCGCTGGTCGGAATGCGGACCAGATACTGGGTGATGGTGTCAGCGGTCATGGCCGGACGCGAGGCCTCGATCCGGGTCGGATCCTTGAGGAACTGCGTGGTCAGGCGCGTGATCTCGGGCGGCATGGTCGCCGAGAAGAACAGGGTCTGGCGCTTGGGCGGCGTCAGCTTGAAGATACGCTCGATGTCGGGGATGAAGCCCATGTCGAGCATGCGGTCGGCTTCGTCGATGACCATCATCTCGACGCCGGTCAGCAGGATCTTGCCGCGTTCGAACAGGTCCAGCAGACGGCCGGGCGTGGCGATCAGGACGTCGACGCCCTTGTTCAGCAGGGCCACCTGGTCGCCCATGGACACGCCGCCGATCAGCAGGGCCCAGCTCAGCTTAGTGCCCTTGGCGTATTTGGCGAAGTTCTCGGCCACCTGATCGGCCAGTTCACGGGTCGGGGCCAGGACCAGGGCGCGCGGCATGCGGGCGCGGGCGCGGCCCGAACCCAGGCGGTCGATCATGGGCAGGGTGAAGGCGGCGGTCTTGCCGGTGCCGGTCTGGGCGATGCCCAGGACGTCGCGGCCGGCCAGGGCCACCGGGATGGCGGAGGCCTGAATGGGGGTGGCTTCGGTGTAGCCCGTATCGGCGACCGCTTGCAGGGTCGTGGCCGAGAGGCCCAGCTTGGTGAATTCTGTCATGTAACCTTGAGGACGGAGGAAACGTCGTAACGTCTTCAGCTTACGGAACCGCCCCTCGTGGGCGAGTGGGCGGCGCGCATCGCCAGTCCTATCCCGAGCCTGCGGCGGTATATGGAAACCCCTACGCCTCAGTCAAGTATTTCCGTTCGGGAACCAGGCGGTTGGCAAAGCCTTACAGGTCTGTAATGTCGCCTTGGGGAAGGGAAGGGTTGTCGTATGCGTATGAAAACGCTTGCGTTCGCCTTGGCGGCCTGTTGCGCGACCGCGCAGCCGGCTCGGGCGGAAATGGAAAACGCCTTCGGCAATACGGTGATCTCCCACTATCCGGACGGAGCGTGGGTCAAGCACTGGTTTGACCGGGACGGCAGCTATCGCGCCGCATTTTCGGACGGACGCCGGTTGACCGCGCGCTGGGCCATCGAAGGCGAACGGGTCTGCCTGAACGGCATCAGGCCCCGTATGCTGCTGTCGCGGTTCTGCACGACCCTGGTCGAGGCGAATATCGGTCAGACCTGGCCGGGGCGAGACCCCCTGGGGCGTCGGGTTCGCAATGAATTGGTGGCCGGACGCTAGCGCCTGGATGGCAAGGTCGGCTCCCGATCCGAAGGACGAACCGGGAGCCGTCTAGGCTCTATTCGGCGTCAGCCGTCTTCTTGGGCGCAGCCTTCTTGGCCGCCGGTTTCTTGGCGGCGGGCTTTTTCGCGGCCGCGGGTTTTTTCTCGGCAGCAGTCTTGGCCGTCGCCTTTTTCGCCGCAGGCTTCTTGGCGGAGGCCGCCTTCTTCTTCGGCGCCGCGCCGGCCTTGGCGGCCAGCAGGGGCAGGGCGGCTTCCAGCGTCAGGTCCTCGGGCGTCACGCCCTTGGGCAGGGTGGCGTTGACCTTGCCCCATTTGACGTAGGGACCGAAACGACCAGCCATAACCTGAACGGGCGCCTCGTCGTCCGGGTGAGCGCCCAGTTCCTTGAGCGGGGCCGTAGCCGAACCGCGACCGGGGCGACCGGCGCGCTTTTCAGCCAGCAGAGCGACGGCGCGGTTGATGCCGACCTCGAACACCTCGTCGATGTCCGAGACATTGGCGTAGGTGCCGGCGTGCAGGACGAAGGGACCGTAGCGGCCAAGGCCCGCCGTGATCATCTTGCCGTCCTCGGGGTGAACCCCGACCTCGCGCGGCAGGGCCAACAGGCGCAGGGCCTGGTCCAGAGTGAGGGACGCCGGGCTCCAGCCCTTGGGCAGGGACGAGCGCTTGGGCTTCTCTTCGCCCGGCGGCGTGGTTTCGACATAGGGGCCGAAACGACCGATCTTCAACTGCACCGGCTGGCCGGTCGCCGGATCGACGCCCAGTTCGCGGTCGCCACCGTCCGCGCCGCCTTCGGCGCCGTCAGGCGAGGCCACGGGGCGGGTGTATTTGCAGTCGGGATAGCGCGAGCAGCCGATGAAGGCGCCGAAGCGGCTGGTCTTCAGGCTGAGCTGGCCCTGATGGCACAGGGGACATTCGCGCGGGTCCGAGCCGTCGCCCTTGTCCGGGAAGATGTGGGCGCCCAGGGCGTCGTTCAGGTGATCCAGGATGGCCGTGGTGCGTAGTTCGCCAGCAGCCTGGGTCGCGGCGTGGAAGTCGGTCCAGAAGCTGCGCAGCAGCGCCTTCCAGTCAAGATCGCCGGCCGAGACCTCGTCCAGCTGGGTCTCCAGCGCGGCGGTGAAGTCATACTCGACCCAGCGGGTGAAGAACTGCTCCAGGAAGGCCGTGACCAGCCGTCCCTTGTCCTCGGGATAGAAGCGGTTCTTGTCCATGCGGACGTATTCGCGGTCGCGCAGGGTCGTCAGGATGGAGGCGTAGGTCGAGGGGCGGCCGATGCCGAGCTCTTCCAGCTTCTTGACCAGGGTGGCTTCCGAGAAGCGCGGCGGCGGCTCGGTGAAGTGCTGGTCGGTGCGGACGGCCTCGACCTTGGCCTTGGCGCCTTCCTTCAGCGCGGGCAGGCGGCCGCCGTCGTCCTCGTCGTCCTCGGACCCCTTCTGCTTCTCGTCGCGGCCTTCTTCATAGGCTGCGATGAAGCCGTCGAAGGCGACGACCTGGCCGGTGGCGCGCAAGCCGGTCTGGCCGTCCGGGGTCTCGATCTCGACCGTGGTGCGGTCCAGACGCGCGCTCTCCATCTGCGAGGCGACCATGCGCTTCCAGATCAGTTCGTAGAGGCGCTGCAGGTCGCCTTCGAGGCGCAGGCTGTCAGGGTGGCGCGCGATGTTGGTCGGGCGGATGGCTTCGTGCGCTTCCTGAGCGTTCTTGGCCTTGGTCTTGTAGTAGCGCGGCTCGGCCGGGACATAGGCGGGGCCGAAGCGCTCGGCGATGACCTCACGCGCCTGGGCGATGCCCTCGGGGCTGACGAACAGGCCGTCGGTACGCATGTAGGTGATCAGGCCGCCGGTGTCGTCGACGCCCTCATACAGCTTCTGCGCCGCCTGCATGGTGCGCTGGGCGGTGAAGCCCAGCTTGCGCGAGGCTTCCTGCTGCAGGGTCGAGGTGGTGAAGGGCGGGGCCGGCGAACGCTTGGCCGGCTTCTTCTCGACGGACTTGATGGTGAAGTCGCCGGCCTTGATGGCGTCGCGCGCGGCGAAGGCCATTTCCTCAGTCGGGATGTCCAGACGCTGGATGCGCTTGCCGGCGTGCTTTACCAGACGGGTGGTGTAGGGCGGGCTGTCGGCGACCAGGTCGGCCTCGACCGACCAGTATTCCTGAGCCTTGAACTTCTCGATCTCCATCTCGCGATCGACGACGATGCGCAGGGCGACCGACTGCACCCGGCCCGCCGAACGGGCGCCGGGCAGCTTGCGCCACAGGACGGGCGACAGGTTGAAGCCCACCAGATAGTCCAGCGCGCGGCGGGCCAGATAGGCCTCGACCAGCTCCATATCCAGCTGACGCGGATTGGCCATGGCATCCAGCACGGCGGCCTTGGTGATGGCGTTGAAGGTGACGCGCTGGACCTCGGTGTCCTTCAGCGCCTTCTTCTTGTTCAGAACTTCCAGAACGTGCCAGCTGATCGCCTCTCCCTCACGGTCGGGGTCGGTCGCGAGGATGACGCGGTCGGCGCGCTTGGCGGCCTCGGCGATCTCGGAGAGGCGCTTGGACGCCTTGGCGTCAACCTCCCACTGCATGGCGAAATCTTCGTCAGGCAGGACCGAGCCGTCCTTGGACGGCAGGTCGCGGATATGGCCGTAGGAGGCCAGAACCTCATAGTCCGAACCCAGGTATTTATTGATGGTCTTGGCCTTGGCGGGGCTCTCGACGATGACGAGATTCATGGCGCTCTATTCGGGAAATCGGGGCGCGAACGTGGTTGGCGTCGAAGGGGAAGTCAATCGCGTCATTTGAGCTGTGCGCCTTAAGAGTGTTTATCGTATTGCGATTCTACCCCTGATTGTGTCTTACTCGCATTCATGTCAGGAGGGTTTGAGCGTGGCTGAAGCAACAGGACGACACGAACTTCGATCAAGCGGGCAATCTAGGCGGCCTTCTTCGCCAGACCTGACCGACTATCCCGTCCGGGAGTATGTCGCGGCGATGGCTGTGGAACTGGCGAGCATGGCGCGCTGGGACGGCGATGAGAAACTGGCTTTCGCCCTCGAGGCGGCGGCCGATATGGCCAGAAGGGAAACGCCCTCGGACTGATCAGATTGACGCTAGTCCGCCGGCCAATAGCGTCGCGCGACCGGATAGGTTGAGTTCAAGCAGGGCGGCGGCCACCACCCCGATCGGCAGATCGAGCGCTCTGGCCAATTCGTCGCGCGGTATGGGCGTGGGGGAGAGTAGGGCGGCGACCTGTTCGATCAGAGCCTCGTCCAGGTCGTCGGGCGCACCGAGGAAGGGCGAATCGCTCGGCGGTTCACGAAGGGTCCGCAGAGTGCTGAAGGCGCGCTCAACGTCTTCCACTCCCTCGCACAGAATGGCGCCCTGACGCAGCAGTTCGTTGGGGCCTTTCGAGCGCGGATCCAGCGGCGAGCCCGGCACGGCGAAGACGTCGCGGCCCTGTTCATTGGCCAGTCGGGCGGTGATCAGGGAGCCCGAACGAATTTCCGCCTCGACCACGATCACCCCGCGCGACAGGCCCGAGATAATGCGGTTGCGACGCGGGAAGTCGCGGGCCTGGGCGCGGGCGCCGACGGGGCTTTCCGAGACAATGCAGCCTGCCTCGACGATCTGGCGATAGAGGTCGGCGTTCTCGGATGGATAGATGTCGTCCACGCCGCCGCCGAGGACCGCGACCGTGCCGGTCGGCAGGGCGCCGAGGTGGGCCGCCGCGTCGATGCCGCGCGCCAGGCCGGAAACGACGACATGACCGGTTTGGCCCAACTGTTGTGACAAACCACGCGCGATGCGCTGGCCGCCCGCCGAGGCGATGCGGGCGCCGACCACGCCCACAGAAGGGCGCGACAGCAGGCTGGCGTCGCCGCGCGTCCACAGCAGAGGCGGGGGCGGATCGACGACGGCCAGCATGTCAGGATAGTCCGCGTCGCCCAGCAGGATCAGTCGCGCGCCGACGCGCTCGCCCGCAGCCAGTTCGGCCTCGACGCGATCGACGGAGGGTAAGGCGTAACCGTCACGGCCGCTGCGGCGCACCAGTTCAGGCAGGGCCTCGACCGCGCGAACAGCCGAGCCGAAGCGTTGCAGCAACTGGGAAAAGGCCACGGGACCGACGCGGTCGGTGCGGGCCAGCCGAAGCCGGGCGAAACGCTCGGCGTCGGACAGGGGGGTCAAGTCTTCTTGGCCCCGATCTTGGGCTCGGCGCCCTTCAGCAGCCGGGCGATGTTCTCGTGGTGGCGGATATAGATGAGCACGGCGGTGAAGATCGCCAGGATCAGGATCGACGCGGGGGCGGGCAGGCCAAGCGCCGGCAGGGGCAGCAGGGCGTAGAGCGGGGTCAGCGCCGCCGCGACCAGGGCCGCCAGCGAGGAATAGCGCAGGGCGAAGGCCACGATCAGCCAGGTCGCCGCCGCCAGCAGGCCCAGCGGCCAACAGGCAGCCAGGATCAGGCCGAAGAATGTTGCAACCCCCTTGCCGCCCTTGAATCCCAACCAGACCGGGAAAAGGTGGCCCATGAAGGCTGCGCCGCCCGCGATGGCGCCGGCGGTTTCGCCGAACAGATGCCGCGCGATCAGCAGGGCGATGGCGCCCTTGCCCGCGTCGAGGATCAGGGTGGCGATGGCCAGGTCTTTGCGGCCCGTGCGCAGGACATTGGTCGCGCCGATATTGCCCGATCCGATATTGCGCACGTCTCCGGCCCCCGCGGCGCGGGTCAGCACCACCCCGAACGGGATCGAACCAAGCAGGTAACCGCCAATCGCGACAAGCCCGAGCGTCAGAAGCGCCGGTGCGGCCAGATCCTGCAAGTGATTCGCTCCCGTTTAGCGTGCGTCGTGGACGATGCGTCCCCCGACGACCGTGAGCAAGACCTTCCCTTGCAGACGGCGGCCGTCGAAGGGCGAATTCTTCGATTTGGAGCGAAGCGTGGCCGCATCGACCACAACCGGAGCGCCCGCGTCGAACAGAACCAGGTCAGCGGGCGCGCCTTGCGCCAGAACGCCGGCGTCCAGGCCCAGCAGGCCAGCGGGACCTTGGGTCAGGGGGCGCAGCACGTCCAGCAGGTCCAGCCCGTGCTCGTGATGCAGCATCAGGGCGGCGGGCAGCAGGGTCTCCAGACCCACGGCGCCGGGCGCGGCCTCGGCGAAGGGGCGGCGCTTGTTCTCGGCGGGTTCAGGGGCGTGGGCGGAGGTGATGGCGTCGATCAGGCCGTCGCGGACGGCCTCGACCAACGCCTGACGATCGCTCTCGGCACGCAGCGGCGGGTCCAGCCGGTAGAAGGTCCGGTAGTCGCCAATGTCGATCTCGTTGAAGCAGAGGTGGTTGATCGACACCGAGGCCGAGACCTCGAGGCCCCGCGCCCGAGCGCGGGCCAGGGTCTGCAGCGCGCCCTCGGTCGAGATCTGGTCGACCAGGAAGCGGGCGCCGGTCTGTTCGACCAGAGCCAGATCGCGCTCCAGCTGGATGCGCTCGGCGATGGCGGGGGCGCCGGACAGGCCCAGGCGGGTGGCCAGTTCGCCCGAGGTCGCGACCGCGCCTTCCGACAGCCACGGCTCGGCCGGACGACAAGCGATCAGGGCGTTGAAGGCGGCGGCGTAGCTCATCACCCGTTGCAGGGTGCGGGTGTTGACGATGACCCGGTCGCCGTCGGTGAAGTAGAGGGCGCCGGCTTCGTGCATCAGGCCGATCTCGGCCATGCGCTGGCCGTCGCGGCCCTGGGTGGCGGCGCCCGCCGCGCGGACGTTGACCAGGTCGAGGGCCGCGCCACGCCGCTGGATGTGGTCGATCAGGGCCGGGTCGTCGATGGCCGGATCGGTGTCGGGCTGGACCACGATAGTGGTGACGCCGCCCGCCGCCGCCGACAGGCTGGCCGACTTCAGGGTTTCCTTCGGTTCATTGCCCGGCTCGCCGGTCTTGACGCGAATGTCGATCAGGCCGGGCGCGAGGCAGCGGCCCTGCGCGTCGATGACGGTCACGCCTTCGGGGCGCTGGGTCGCCTGGCCGTGGACGACCTCGACGATGCGGCCCTCCTGGATCAGGACCGCGCCGGGGCCGTCGTAGTCGGTCGCCGGGTCCAGCAGACGGGCGTTGACGATGGCCAGCGTGTCGGGAGCGGCGGTCATGCGGCGGCTCCGGCGCGGCGGTGGGCGAGGGCGGCCAGAACGGCCATGCGGGCGGCCACGCCCATCTCGACCTGATCCTGGATCAGGGAAACGGACAGATCGTCGGCCACGTCGGAGTCGATCTCCACGCCCCGGTTCATGGGGCCGGGGTGCATGACCTTGGCGTCGGGCGCGGCCCAGGCCAGTTTCTCGCGGTCCAGGCCCCAGAAGCGGAAATACTCGCGGGTCGAAGGGATCAGGGCGCCGGTCATGCGCTCAAGCTGAAGGCGCAGCATCATGACCACGTCACAGCCGGCCAGACCCTCCTTCATGTCGTGGAAGACCTCGCAGCCCCAGCGGTCGGAGTCGCCGGGCACCAGGGTCGGCGGGCCGATCAGGCGGACGCGTGCGCCCATCATCGACAGCAGGGCGACGTTGGAGCGGGCTACGCGGCTGTGGGCGATGTCGCCGCAGATGGCCACCGTCAGGCCGCCGACGTCGCCGAAAGCGCGGCGCAAGGACAGCAGGTCCAGCAGGGCTTGCGTCGGGTGTTCATGGCGACCGTCGCCGGCGTTGACGACCGCGCAGCCGACCTTTTGCGACAGCAGGTCCACGGCGCCCGATGACGCATGGCGGACGACCAGAATCTCGGGCTTCATCGCGTTCAGCGTCACCGCCGTGTCGATCAGGGTCTCGCCCTTGGCGACCGAGGAGGCCGAGACGGGCATGGTCACAACGTCGGCGCCCAGACGCTTGGCGGCGATCTCGAACGAGGAGCTGGTGCGGGTCGAGTTCTCGAAGAAGAGGTTCACGACCGTCTGACCACGCATCAGGTCGATGCCCTTGGCCGATTGTCGGTTGAAGTCGACGAAGGCGTCGGCGAGATCCAGCAGCGCCAGAGCGGCGGGCGGGTTCAGATCGCCGGCGGCGAGGAAGTGATCGCGGGGGAACGGCGTCAGTCGCTCCTCGATGGTTTCGGTGACGGAAGCGGCATGGGTCATCGAGACGCCGCTATAAGCCCGAGTCTGCGCGAGGGGAAGATCAGGCGCGCAGACGGTCCAGCGCGCCCTGCAAAATCCATGCGGCGGCGGTGCGGTCCACCACGTCGGCGCGGCGTTTGCGCGTCAGGTCCAGCTCGTCGATCAGGAAGCGCTCGACTGCCGTGGTCGACAGGCGCTCGTCCTGGAAGGCGACGTTGACGGGGCGCAGGCGCTCCAGATTGCGGGCGAAGGCGCGGCAGGACTGGGCGCGCGGCCCCTCGGTCCCGTCCATGTTCAGCGGCAGGCCGATGATCAGGGCCGAGACGTTGCGGCCGTTCATCAACTTGATCAGTTGCTCGGCGTCCTGGGTGAATTTCGTCTTGCGGATCAGCTGCAGCGGGCTGGCGATCATGCGGCTGGTGTCGGACACGGCCACCCCGATGGTGTTCTCGCCCAGATCCAGCCCCAACCAGGCGGTGTCGGGCGGGCAGGCGGCGGGCAGGTCTGTCAGGTCGAATACGGGCACGGCCTCCCCATATTGCAATGCGGAACGCTTGTCGAAGCCGCATCGGGCGGTTAACCCACGACAGGAGTCAGTCTGGGCGACTCCCTTGCGCCCCGACTGGATGAATTTCGGAGATTTCCATGGCTATCGACGCCGCGACGGTGAGGCGTGTCGCCCACCTCGCCCGCATCAAGACCCCCGAGGACCGCCTGGAGCCGCTGGCCCAGGAGCTGAACGGCATCCTGAACTGGATCGAGCAGCTGAACGAGGTCGATGTGCAGGGTGTCGAGCCGATGACCTCCAACGTCGCCCAGCCTTTGCGTCTGCGTGAAGACGTCGTCACCGACGGCGCCAAGGTGGATGCGGTCCTGTCGAACGCCCCGAAGTCGGCTGACGGCTTCTTCGTCGTGCCCAAGGTCGTGGATTAAGTCATGAGCGATCTGACCAAGCTTACCCTGAAAGACGCCGTCGACGGCCTGAAGGCCAAGGCCTTCTCGTCGGAAGAACTGACCCGCGCCTTCCTGACCAATATCGATGCCTCGAACCCGAGCCTGAACGCCTATGTCGAGGTGACGGCGGACAAGGCGTTGGGACAGGCGCGCGCTTCTGACGCCAAGCTGGCCAAGGGCGAGGGCGGCGACCTGGAAGGCGCGCCGCTGGGCATCAAGGACCTGTTCTGCACCGAGGGCGTGCAGACGACCGCCGGCTCCAACATGCTGCGCGGCTTTGTGCCGCCCTATGAATCGACCGTCACCGCCAATCTGTGGCGCGAAGGCGCGGTCATGCTGGGCAAGCTCAACATGGACGAGTTCGCCATGGGCTCGGCCAACGAGACCTCGGCCTTCGGTCCGGTGAAGAACCCCTGGAAGGCCAGCGGCTCGGACGCCGAGCTGACGCCGGGCGGTTCGTCGGGCGGTTCGGCCTCGGCCGTGGCCTCTGACCTGTGTCTGGCCGCGACGGCCTCGGACACCGGCGGTTCGATCCGCCAGCCCGCCGCCTTCACCGGCACCGTGGGCATCAAGCCCACCTATGGCCGCGCCAGCCGCTTCGGCATGGTGGCCTTCGCCTCCTCGCTGGATCAGGCTGGCCCGATCACCAAGACGGTGACCGACGCCGCCATCCTGCTGAAGTCCATGTGCTCGTTCGACGCCAAGGACTCGACCAGCCTCGACATCCCGACCCCCGACTGGACCCAGTCGGTCGGCCAGTCGGTCAAGGGCCTGCGCATCGGCGTTCCGGCGGAATACCTGATCGACGGCATGTCCGAAGAGATCAAGGCGCTGTGGCAGCAGGGCGTCGAGTGGCTGAAGGCCGCCGGCTGCGAGATCGTCGAGATCAGCCTGCCGCACACCAAATACGCCCTGCCAGCCTATTACATCGTGGCCCCGGCTGAGGCCTCGTCGAACCTGGCCCGCTATGACGGCATGCGCTTCGGCCATCGCGCAGAGGACTTCTCGTCGCTGGACGATCTCTATGCCGCCTCGCGCGCAGAGGGCTTCGGCAAGGAGGTTCAGCGCCGCCTGACCATCGGCACCTATGTGCTGTCGGCGGGCTTCTATGACGCCTACTACGTCAAGGCCCTGAAGGTGCGTCGCCGCATCGCCGAGGACTTCGACAATGTCTGGGGCAAGGTGGACGCCATCCTGACCCCGTCGACCCCGACGGCGGCGTTCAAGCTGGGCGACAAACAGATCGACCCGCTGACCATGTATTTGAACGACGTCTTCACGGTGACGACCAACCTGGCCGGTCTGCCGGGCATCTCGGTGCCTGCCGGTCTGAGCAGCGACGGTCTGCCGCTGGGGCTTCAGGTCATCGGCAAGGCCCTTGATGAGGCGACGGTCTTCCAAGTCGCTGCGGCGCTGGAAGACTCCGCTGGCTTCGTGGCCAAACCGGCCAAGTGGTGGTGATGAAAAGCCGCTGGATCATCCAGGTCGCAGGTGTTGTGGCGCTGTTTGGGGCTGTCGTTGGACTGGCCGCTGCGGCGATCTACAGCTTTGCGATCGTGAGCTTCGGTTCAGATGATTCAGCGACCAGCCAGCAACTAGCCCTTGCAATTGCCCTCTGGGCCACTGCTGCCGCGCTTGGCGTGTTCAGCGTGTGGACCGCTTTCTTGAATCGACGCTCGCCTGTCGGGACAGAGCCTAGAGAAGAACATGTCTGACAACAAAACTCTGATCAAAGGTCGCACCGGCGACTGGGAAATCGTCATGGGGCTGGAAATCCACGCCCAGGTGGCGTCGAACGCCAAGCTGTTCTCGGGCGCCGCGGTCGGTTTCGGCGCGGGTCCGAACGAGCAGGTGTCGCTGGTCGACGCCGGCTTCCCCGGCATGCTGCCGACCCTGAACAAGCACTGCGTCGAGCAGGCGGTGAAGTCGGGTCTGGGCCTGAAGGCGCAGATCAATCTGAAGAGCCAGTTCGACCGCAAGAACTACTTCTATCCCGACCTGCCGACCGGCTATCAGATCAGCCAGCTGTATCACCCCATCGTGGGCGAGGGCGTGGTCGAGGTGGAGGCCGAGGACGGCAGCTTCTTCAACGTCGGCATCGAGCGCCTGCACCTGGAACAGGACGCGGGCAAGCTGATCCACGACCTGTCGCCGACGGAATCCTATGTCGACCTGAACCGGGCCGGCACGGCGCTGATGGAAATCGTCTCGCGTCCCGACATCCGCACGCCTGAAGAGGCGGTCGCCTACGTCAAGAAGATCCGGACCATCCTGATCTATCTCGGCACCTGCGACGGCGACATGGAGAAGGGCAACCTGCGCGCCGACGTCAACGTCTCGGTCTGCCGCGCCGGCAACTACGCCAGGTTCAAGGAAACCGGCGACTTCGGCTTCCTGGGCACGCGCTGCGAGATCAAGAACGTCAACAGCTTCCGCTTCATTTCTCAGGCGATTAATTACGAGGCGCGGCGCCAGATCGAGATCCTCGAGGACGGCGGTTCGATCATTCAGGAAACCCGCCTCTATGATCCGACGGCGGGCGAAACGCGCTCGATGCGCTCGAAGGAAGAGGCGATGGACTATCGCTACTTCCCCGACCCCGACCTGCTGCCGCTGGAGATCGAGCAGGCCTGGATCGACGCGATCAAGGCCGATCTGCCGGAACTGCCGGACGAGAAGCGGCGTCGCCTGATGGCCGATTACGGCCTGTCGCAATACGACGCCGTGGTGCTGATCTCGGAACAGGCCAAGGCAGATTATTTCGAGGCTGCGGCCAAGGGCCGCGACGCCAAGCTGGTGTCCAACTGGGTCACCAACGAGGTCTCGGCGCGTCTGGCCGCCGATGGCAAGGACTTCAGCGAGAACCCGCTGCCGGCCGCACATGTGGCCCAGCTGGTCGAATTGATCGAGACCAATGTCATCTCGTCCAAGATCGCCAAGGAAGTCTTCGACTACGTCTGGAACGGCGAAGGCTCGCCCGCCGAGGTGGTCGAGAAGCACGGCCTGAAGCAGGTGACCGACACCGGCGCCATCGAGAAGGCCGTCGATGACATCATCGCCGCCAACCCGGACAAGGCCGCCGCCGTGGCTGAGAAGCCTCAGGCGCTTGGCTGGTTCGTCGGTCAGGTCATGAAGGCCACGGGCGGCAAGGCCAACCCGGCGGCTGTGAACGATATCCTGAAGGCCAAGCTGGGACTGTAAGGTTCAGGCTTTCATTGTAGCCCAATAGGAAAAAGCCTCGGAGATTGCTCTCCGGGGCTTCTTTCGTTTCGCCGCCGACTACCAGTTCCAGGCGTCGCGGACGACTTCGATGATGTAGCCGTCGTAGTCGTCGATCAGGTAGATGGTGTTGTCGACATAGACCCAACGGGTCCCTGGAGGCGGGTAGCCGAGGCCATAGGTCCGCCAGTCGTTGACCTGATAGCGCCAGAAGACCTCTGGGAGGTACTGGCCGACGTAGTACTGACGGTTCCAGTAGGAGCGCGGCACGCTGTAGTAGCCGTAGCCCGGCGCGAAATAGAAGCCGAGCCGCACGCCGTTCCAGCCCCGGAAGCGGCTGTCGTTGCGCCACCAGTCGCTGCGGTGACGACGATCCCAGTCGCGCCGCCACTGGTCGCGGTTCCAGCGATTGTGGAAGTCGCGATAGTCGCGGTCATGGTTCCAACTCGGCCGGTCAGGGCGATTGGGGCGGTCTGGCCGATCCGGGCGGTTGGGTCGATCAGGCCTGTTCGGTCGGTTGGGTTGCTGGGCGTTGGGTCGGTCGGGGCGGTTCCAATCCGGCCGGTTCGGTTGATCCGGTCGGTTCGGACGATCGGGCCTGTCTGGGCGGTATCCGTCCGGGCGATTGGGGCGACCGGGCTGCTGTGCGCCAGGACGATTTGGTCGCGCTTCGGGACGGTTCGGTTGCTCTGGACGCGACGCCGGAGGACGGCCCTGATCGGTCGGGCGCGTCGGTCGTTGCCCCTCGGGGCGAGTGGGGCGTAACGGCCGCGTGTCAGGACGTTCCGCCCCTGCCTGTGGGCGCGAAGCGTCGGGACGATTGCCCCGCTCGGCGCTGCGCTGTGGGCGTTGGGCCCGCTGTCCGTCTTCCGATTGGACCTGTCGCGACTGCGCCAGGGTCGCCACGGGCGCGAGGGCCGGAAGGGCGAAGCTGGCGATGGCCGTGAACACCATCAAGGAACGTTTCATGGTCTTCTTCCTCGCACGCCGAGAGGGGCGGCTTGGGTATCAATCTGGCTTCCGAGCCATGAACCACGGCTGAACGCTGGTCGATGGAAACTTGCAGGAAACCCACGAAAAAGCCCCGCAAAGTCGAGCTTTGCGGGGCCGATTTCAAAGCTTGCGCGCCGCCTTAATAGACGTCGTGCAACACGCTGGCGATCAGGCCGGTGGCGACCGCGATCAGCAGGATGTCGTTGTTGGCGTGGACGTAGCGATAGCCACGCGGCGCGGGGCGCAGATTGTAATAATAGGGATCGTCCACGTAGTAGCCGCGGTAGGCCGAGGGCAGGTAGCCGCCCTGACGCCAGCGATAGCTCTGATAGCGCGGATCAACGCGATAATAGCCGCGTCCCGGCGCATACCAATAGCCGTTACGGGCGCCGCGATAGTCACGGAACTCGGGTCGGCCGCGCCACCAGTCGCGGTTGTTGCGATCCCAGCGGTCGGCGCGTCGCTGGTCGTGGCGATAGTCGCGACGGTCGTCGCGGCGGTCCTGACGCCAGTCACGGCGATCCTCGCGACGATCCTGACGCCATTCGCGACGGTCATTGCGATCATCGCGCCGGTCTTCACGGCGGTCCTGGCGATACTCCCTGTGATCGCGGTTCTGGGCCTGCGCCGCCAACGGCGCGGCCGTGGTGGTCAGCGCCAGGGCGACGATGGCGGCCTTGGTGAGGCGGTTCATCTGTATGTCTCCGTGGTCTGGGCGCCGAAGGAAAGCTGCGGACGGCCCGTTGAACAGAGGGCCAAGGTCGGTCCTGGCGCATGAACTCCGGCTGAATGGTGGTGTCAGGTTTCAGCCTTGTCCGTTCACCTTGCACGCGCCATCTCTGGACGTCTCGACACGAATGAAGGCGATCGCGATGACCCAGCCCATCGAGCTCTGGTATTGGCCCACGCCGAACGGCTGGAAAATCTCCATTGCGCTGGAGGAGATGGGACTGCCCTATGTGGTCAAGCCAGTGAACATCGGTGCGGGCGAGCAGTTCGCGCCGGCGTTTCAGGCTCTCAGCCCCAATGGACGGATGCCCGCCATCGTCGATCCAGACGGACCGGACGGTCAGCCGCTATCCATCTTCGAATCCGGCGCCATTCTGCAGTACCTGGGCGTGAAGTCCGGGCGCTTCTATCCATCGGACGTTCGGGCGCGAACCGAGGTTGATCAGTGGCTGTTCTGGCAGGTCGGCGGTCTGGGGCCGATGGCGGGACAGACCCATCATTTCCGTCAGTATGCTCCGGCGATGGTCAAGGATCAGCGTCAGATCGCCTATGGCGTGAACCGCTACACCAATGAGACGCACCGCCTTTACGGCGTGCTCAATAGACGTCTGGCGGACAGGGACTATGTCGCGGGCGACTATTCCATCGCTGACATGGCGATCTGGCCATGGCTCCTGCCGGCGCTTCAGGGGCAGGATCTGGCTGAGTTCCCACGCCTGAGCGACTGGATGGAGCGAGTGGGGGCGCGGCCGGCGGTTCAGGCGGGCAGGGCGGTGGGCCAGGAATGGCGCGCCAATCTCGGCGCATCGAACAAGGCGGCGCAAGCCGCGCGCGCTGTTCTTTTCGGCCAACGGGCGCGTTAACTCTAATTTCAAACCGTCGGTATTTGAATGCGGTTCGAACGGCAGGGTCAGAATGACCAACGCCCGGAGGACTGGCTATGACCGCGCACGAAACCGCGCCTGAGGCTATCGAAACTGCGGCCCTGCCGCTGCCGACCGTCGATATGGACGGCGACGCCCTGTTCCGGCTGGGGCTGGCCTATTCAGCAGGGCTGGACGGCTGTCCGATCGATCGGGTTTCAGCCCACATGATCTTCAATCTGGCGTCCATGAAGGGCTCGTTGGAAGCGCGGGAATACCGTCGCGATCTGAGCCAGGAGATGGAACACGACGAGATTGCCGAGGCTCAACGCGCTGCTCGCCGCTGGATCGACGCCGGTTCCAGCACGCTGGCGGCCTGAAGTCGCGGGCGACGGCTGGACCGGGCGGCGACGGCGGGGTATGGACCCGGCCAAGACACGTCGCCGAAGGATTCCGCCCATGCTCGCTCGCATCTATCGCCCGGCCAAGACCGCGATGCAGTCGGGCAAGGCCAAGACCCACGACTGGCGACTGGAGTTCGAACCCGCCTCGGCGCGTACCCAGGACCCGCTGACGGGCTGGACCAGCACTACCGACATGAACGGCCAGGTCCGCCTCAGCTTCGAGACCAAGGAAGAGGCTGTCGAATACGCCGAGCGCCACGGCATCGCCTTCCGCCTGCATGAGCCGCAAGACGCGCCGCTGATCCTCAAGGCGTACGCCGACAACTTCGCCACCAACCGCAAACAGTCCTGGACTCACTGAGTCCGCGTCTGATCGGCTTCGGCCTCACGCGCCCTTAGCTCAACCGGATAGAGCACCTGCCTTCTAAGCAGGGGGTTGCAGGTTCGAGTCCTGCAGGGCGCGCCAACGGCTTTCAGACCTCAAGAACGACGCTGCTGGCGACAAGTGTTCGCGCGGTGATAAAGACGCGTCTGAGCGGGGGCGTGCGAAGATCGGAAAAGGGAAGTCTGGCGGACAGGGTGGGATTCGAACCCACGGTAGGCTCTCACCTACGGCGGTTTTCAAGACCGCTGCCTTAAACCACTCGGCCACCTGTCCAGCGCGAGTCGAGACAGCGCGCGGAGGCGTGCATAGCGGCAAGTGCGCCGCTGCCCAAGCAGAAAGCGCAGTCACACAATACGAATAGCTATGCTTTGGCCGGCGCTGATGGGCGGGTGACCAGCCATATGCCTGCGCAGACCAGAACCAGCGCCGCCAGATAGCTCCATCGCAGAAGGCTCTCGCCAAGGAAGATTGCTGACAGGCTGACCCCGAAGACCGGGATCAGGAAGTTGAAGGCGGCGATGAGGCCGACGGGGTTGTGCTTCAGCAGCAGGCTCCATACGGCGAAGGCTACCGACGACAGCAGGGCCATGTAGAGCAGCAGCGCGCCGGACTGCAGGTTCAGGCTCTCAAGATGGCCGCCGCCGGCCATGCCGATGGCGGTCAGGCCGGCTCCGCCGATAAACAATTGCCATCCGGTCATCACCATCGCATCCATGCTTGCGGACAAGCGCTTGCCGTAGATGGAGGCGGCCGCCAGCACGAAGGCGGCGATAATGATGAAGCCCTCTCCCAATAGGCTGAAGTCAAAGCCAAGGGCGCTGCCGCCCAGATTGACCACCACCACGCCGAGGAAGCCAATCAGGCACCCCAGGGTCTTGCGGCCGTTGAGCCGGTCATTGGCATAGATGAAGTGGGCCAGAACGACGCTAAAGAAGACCCCGGTGGCGTTCATGATCGAGGATTTGACCCCGGTGGCGTGAGCCAGGCCGATATAGAAAAAGACATACTGGATCGTCGTCTGGGTCAGACCCAGCAGGCCGACCTGGCGCATCTGGCGTCCGCTCAAGGCCAGGATCGGCTTCTTCATCGTCGCGGCGACGCCAAGAAGGATCGCCCCCGCCAGGGCGAAGCGCCACCCGGCGAACAGCATCTGGCTGGGGATGTCGCCCGGCGCGATGTGCAGCAGGGCATAGCCGTTCTTGACCGCCGGAAAGGCGCTGCCCCACAGAAGGCAGCACAGGGTCGCCAGGGCGAAGACCCCGGATCGGGTCTGGTAGAGGGAGGGTTTCAAGGCGCTCGCTTCAAGAACTGGCGCGGGCGCGAATAGGTCGCCGCGACGCGGGGACGCATAGCTTCAAACGCCCCGTTAACCAAACCGGAAACGTCCTCGGCCATCATCACTTCAAGTGAACTGGAGTGCGTTGGCCATGATGGCGAGATTGCTGAGGGGCGTTGTGGTCGCCGCCGCCTTTTCCACCTTGGCCGCGTGCGCCAGTTTCGGGGGCGGGCGTGACGCGCCGCTGAGACCGCCGGTCGTGACCGATCCCGCGCCCATCGTTTCCGGCACCATGCGACCCTATCAGATCCGCGGACGTTGGTACCGACCCGCCGAGCAGCCCAACTATGACGAGGTCGGCATGGCCTCCTGGTACGGAGCCCAGCACAACGGCCGCCCGACCTCGACCGGCGAGCGGTTCGACATGAACGCCCTGACGGCGGCGCACAAGACCCTGCCTCTGCCGAGCCTGGTGGAGGTGACCAATCGCGCCAACGGGCGTCGCGTCATCCTGCGCGTCAATGATCGCGGTCCCTTCGTCGACAGCCGGATCATTGATCTGTCGCGCGCGGCGGCCGAGGAACTGGGCCTGCTCTCGCAAGGCGTGGGCGAGGTGCGGGTGCGCTATGTCGGTCGGGCGCCGAGAACCGGCGGCGGCACGGCGCTACGAAGGGCGGAAGCGACGCCGGTCGCCCCGCCGACGCCCTATGTTCAGCCTTCCGTCCCGAGGCCTCAGGACGCATCCGCCTATTGGGTTCAGGCGGGCGCCTTCTCCGACCGCCGTGCGGCGCAGCGAATCGCTGACCGCCTCGGTGATCGGGCCTCGGTTCAGGACATCCGCAACGATGGCCGGTCCCTGTTTCGGGTTGTGGTCGGTCCGTGGCCCGACGCCAACGCCGCCGAACAGGCCCGTCAGGCCGTCATCGCACGCGGGTTTGACGACGCCCTGTTGATATTAGGCGGTTAAGGCTTGCCTGTCGCGCCGCGCTCGCCATTGTGCGCGGGTGCAGCGCGGTAAGTTCATCACATTCGAAGGCGGCGAGGGAGCCGGCAAGACCACGCAGGCGCGCCTGCTGGTCCAGCATCTGCGCTCGCTTGGGATCGACGCCATCCAGACGCGTGAGCCGGGCGGCTCGCCGGGCGCCGAGGTCATCCGCAACATCGTTGTGGCTGGGGACGCCGAGCGCTGGTCGCCGCGCACTGAGACCCTGCTGATGTACGCCGCGCGCTCGGACCATCTGGAACGCACCATCCGTCCGGCGCTGGACGAGGGCAAATGGGTCGTCTGCGATCGTTTCGCCGATTCCAGCCGTGTCTATCAAGGCGCGGGCGGCGGCGCGCCCGAAAGCCTGATCGAGGCGCTGGACGCCGCCATCGTGGCCGAGGATCAGCCGGACCTGACCCTGGTGTTCGATCTGCCGGTCGAGGTCGGGCTGGAGCGGGCCTTCGGTCGCGGCCTGTTCGAGACGCGGTTCGAGTCCAAGGGCCTGGCCTTCCACCAGAAGCTGCGCGAGGGCTTCCTCAGCGTGGCGCGTCGTCACCCGGAGCGCTGTGTCGTGATCGACGCCACGGGCGAGCTCGAGGCCGTTTCCGAACGCCTGTGGAGCGCCGTGTCCGAGCGACTGCTGTGAGCGAACACCCGCGCGACCGGTTCGATCTGGTCCCGGACGTCGCGGCCGAAGAGGCCTTTCTGGACGCCCTGAGCCGGGGACGTCTGCACCACGCCTGGCTGCTGTGCGGGGTCGAGGGCAGCGGCAAGGCCACCTTCGCCTATCGCGCCGCGCGCCGCCTGCTGGGGGCCGCGCCTGACCCGTCGCGCGGGCCGCTGGGCGCCGCGCCCTATGATCCGGTCAGCCAGCTGGTTTCGGCGCAGTCCCATCCCGATCTGCTGGTGATGGAACGACTGGTCGAGGGTGGAAAGCAGAAGAAGACCATCTCGGTCGACCAGGCGCGCGACCTGCCCGGCTTCTTCGCCAAGAGCCCGTCTCAGGCCCAGTATCGCGTGGCGATCATCGACGCCGCTGATGACCTGAACGTCAACGCTGCCAATGCCTTGCTGAAAATTCTTGAGGAACCGCCTGAGCGTGGCGTCCTGTTGCTGGTGACCCATGCGCCGGGGCGGCTGTTGGCCACGATCCGCTCGCGCTGCCGCCGTCTCAGCTTCCCGATCTGGACTGCAGATCAGTTGGAGACCCTGGTGCGCAATCGCACAGGCGCCGATCCCGACGATGCGCGACTGGCCGCCGACATGGCGGGCGGGTCGCCAGGCGCGGCCCTGGCCCTGTCCTCGGGCGCCATGCAGGAAGTCGACGCCCTGGCCCGCAGCTGGGTCCTGGGCGACGCCGTGGACCGCGCCGAACAACTGGCCATCGCTGACGGTTTTCGCGGCACCGAGGGCCAGGCGCGCTTTGAAGCCCTGATGGATCGTCTGATTGCGGCGGTGAAGACCCGCGCGCTGGAGGCGCCGGCGGGGCAGGGCGCGCGCTGGGCCGAACTGTGGACCCGGCTGGCCGAACTGCCCGACCGCACGGCGGCCATCAACCTGGACCGCGCCGACGTTCTGGCCGGCGCACTGGCCGACATCGCCCGCACCAAGGCCCTTCGATGATCATCGACAGTCACGTCAACCTGCACGCGCCTCAGTTCGACGAGGACCGCGACGAGGTCATCGCTCGCGCCCGCGAGGCGGGCGTGCGCCTGATGGTCGAGATTTCCGACAAGCTGTCGACCTTCGAGGCCACGCACGCCCTGGCCATGGGCCATGACGACATCTGGTGCACGGTCGGCGCCCATCCGCACGAGGCCAAGGACCATGTCGAGCTGACCGCCGACGAACTGGTCGCCCTTACCGAGCGGCCGCGCGTCATCGGCATCGGCGAATGCGGCCTGGACTTCCATTACGACCTCAGTCCGCGCGACGAGCAGGCGGCGGTCTTCCGCCAGCATATCGCCGCCGCGCGCCGGACCGGCCTGCCTCTGGTGGTGCATACGCGCGAGGCCGACGACGTCATGGCGGCGATCCTGCGCGAGGAACACGCCAAGGGGCCGTTCAAGCTGTTGATGCACTGCTATACTAGCGGCATCGAACTGGCTGAAACGGCTGCGGAACTTGGCGCCTGGTTCTCCGTTTCCGGCATCGCCACCTTCAAGGCGGCGGAAGACGTGCGCGAGGTCATTCGCCGGATGCCCGAGGATCGGATCATCGTCGAAACCGATTGCCCCTATCTGGCGCCCATCCCGCATCGCGGGCGGCGCAATGAGCCAGCCTATGTCGGCCTGGTCCTGCAGAAACTGGCCGAGATCCGGGGCTGGACGTCTGAGGAAGCGGACCGGCGCACGACCGACGCCTTCTTCGCCCTGTTTGATCGCATACCCCGGCCCGCCGAATGACCGGGAGGGGCGAGTTGGAGATCATCATCCTCGGTTGCGGCTCGTCCGGCGGCGTGCCGCGCGGCGACGGTGACTGGGGCGACTGCGACCCAAACGAGTCCAAAAACCGACGGACGCGATGCTCCATGCTGGCGCGACGTCACGGAGCAGACGGAACCACCAGCGTCCTGATCGACACCTCGCCCGACCTGCGACAGCAAGCGCTGATGGCGGGGATCACTCATGTCGACGCAGTTCTCTATACCCATGACCATGCCGATCAGACCCATGGCATTGACGACCTGAGGGTCTTCGCCATCCATGCGCGGCGGCGGATTCAGGCCTGGATGGACCCGGCCACGCACCACGCCCTGACCAAGCGGTTTGACTACATCTTCGAGAGCCAGCACGGCTACCCGGCCATTCTGGAAGCTCAGCGCGTTCCGCCGCACGGCGAGGCCTGGGGCGTGGACGGCGCCGGCGGCCAGGTTCCGATCATCACCTTTGATCAGGCGCATGGCCCGATCCGCTCGGTCGGCTATCGGCTGGGACCGGTGGCCTATTCCAGCGACGTGTCCGATCTGGACGAGGCGGCGCTGGAGGCGGTGCGCGGCGCCGACCTGTGGATCATCGACGCCCTCCGCTATATGCCGCATCCGACCCATGCCCACGTCGACAAGGCGCTGGAGTGGATTGCACGGGCCGAGGTCAAGCAGGCCGTGCTGACGAACCTGCATATTGATCTTGATTACAATCGCTTGTCGGCGTCTCTTCCCGACAATGTCGAGGTTGCGTTCGACGGCTGGACCAGGCGATTCGACGTTTAGTCTGCAGCGAAAGCTCTACTCTTCCGAGTCATCGTCGAAGTCGTTGATGGCGTTGGCGACGAGGTCGCGCCAGGTCGGATCGGTATCGTCCACCAGATCGACGTCATCCATCAGGGCCACGGCGCCGCTGCCGTCGGGCAGGATCAGACCCAGGACTTCCATGGTTTCGCCATCTGACCCGATGTGAGCTTCGGCTTGCACGATCACCGCCGCCTGTTCGCCGTCGTCTTCCCACCAGATGGCGGGTTGGGGCAGGTCCATGTCGATGGTCTCACCGTCCTCGGTGTCGCCAAGCGCGAAGATAGCCCGGCGCGCCTGGACATCTTCGAGCGTCGCCACCGAGCCGATGAAGGGCTTCAGCCGCGCCCAATCGTCAACGTCGAAACCGCCGCCGTCTTCGTCGTGCTCTTCAAAGTCCTGGCTCATGCGCCGTTCCTGATTTTCTGGGGCAGTAGCGTCGATAGGCTAGCCTGTCGTCGAGGCGTTCTATCAGTCTTGCGGGATCACCGCGCGGATGACGCGGGCCGAGGACGGGCGGCCGGCGATGCCGCGTTTGGGGTCGACCACGACGCGCAGGTCGCCGTTGGAGTAGCTGACCGAGGCGCGCGCCCCTTCGATCACAGTGATGCTGCGCAGGCGGTCCAGGAAGGGGCGGGCGCTGGGCGAACGGGCGATGCGGACCACGGCGTCGGTGGTGACGATCAGCGCCTCGATGCAGAGGGCTTCGGATTCCTGGCCGACGACGTTGATTCGAACCAATCGGCCCAGGGCTTCGCTGACGAGGCCGCTGCGGCGGGTCATCAGGTTGAACATCTGCACCGGGCCGAGGCTGGTCGGCTCCAGGCTGACGGCGGCCCCAGTCAGAGAGACAGGCGAACCGCCGGGGTTGCGGGTGGTATAGACGGTGATGCCGCCGCTGGGTGTGACGCGCAGCACCTGCTCGCCGGCGTCGTTGCGATAGATGGTGTCGCCTCGCGGCGCCGACGATGGGCGCAGGGCCCAGGTTTCGGTCGAGCGTTCGAACCGCAGCAGGGTCAGTGTTCCGGCGCGGTCCAGCATGAAGGTCTGGCCGGCTTCCGAGGAATAACGTCCAGGCGGCGGCAGGGTGCGGGTCACCGTTTGATCGCGGATGACCCGGCTCTGTTCCGCCTGAACATTGGAGCGTAGCTGAGCCGCAGCCGGCGTCGCCGCAAGACAGGTGGTCAGCAGCATCAGGGCAGCGAGGTCGAGGCGCACGCCCGCGACCGCCCTGGCGCGTTGCGCCGGGGCGGCGAAGCACGGCGGTTTCTCCGCCTCAACCTCGACCGTCGCCATCATGACAGCAGTGGTGGAACGCCCGAACGGCGGATTTTAGGCAAAGCGGGTTTAGCCAACCAGGTACTGGCCGCCGTTCAGCGACAGGGTGCAGCCTGTGACATATCCGGCACGCTCACCCGAGAGCCAAGACACCATGTCGGCGATTTCCTCGCCTTTTCCGAGTCTTCCGACGGGGATCTGGGCGATGATGCTGTCCAGCACCTTCTGGTCCATGGCGCCGACCATTTCGGTGTCGATATAGCCGGGCGCGATGCAATTGACCGTCACGCCCTTGCGCGCGTTCTCCAGGGCCAGAGCCTTGGTGAAGCCGATCATGCCGGCCTTGGCGGCGGAATAGTTGGCTTGCCCGATTTGGCCCTTCTGACCATTGATCGACGAGATGTTGACGATGCGGCCGAAGCCCCGGTCGCGCATGCCGTTGATCACCTGGCGCGTCATGTTGAAGACGCTGTCCATGTTGACGCGAATCACGTCCGACCACTGATCGTGGCTCATTTTATGGAAGAAGCCGTCGCGGGTGATGCCGGCGTTGTTCACCAGAGTGTCGATGGGCCCCAACTCGGCCTCGACCGCCTGAACCGCGCGGGCGCAGTCGTCGAACGAGCCGACATTGCCCTTGATGACCATGACCCCCAGCTCGCGCGCGGTCGCCGCCGCCGCTTCGTCATTGCCTGAATAGCCGGCGGCGACAGCCATGCCGTCTTCGCGCAATCGTTGGACGATCGCCTTGCCGATGCCTCGTGTGCCACCTGTAACCAACGCCACTCGCGCCATGATGCGTTTCCCTGTCCCTGATCGACGCCGTCTTTGCGGACGTACGCCTTACCCTCTGAAACAAGCCATAGCTTGGCAAGCTTCACAGGAGAAGTCGTTGTCAGACGGCTTCTTTAATCTGTTCGATGTCGATGACGAGGCGATTACGAAGTTCGGTCTTTTGCGTCTTCGCGCCCCTATTTCAGCTTTGCGATCAGAGCCTGCGCCGCGGCCGGGTTGCGCACCTTGGCGCCGGAAATGAAGTAGGCGAAAACGTCGCCGCGCTCGGTCCATTTGCGTGTCTGGGCAGCTACGGCGTCCAGTTCGTCCGACGTCATGCCCGTCGCTTCATCCTCGCGGCTGGACATCAGTCGGGCGTAGCTGAAGTCGGCTGTGGCCTCATCGATTTGAGGCCAGGTCGGTTCCTCGTCATCGACGGCATAGACGATGGCTGCACCGTATTTGCCGGCGAGGTCATAGAATTCAGAGCAGGCAAAGGTCGGGTTGCGGACCTCCAGGGCGTGACGCAGACGCACCCCGTCCTTTTCTCTGGGCAACAGTTTGAGGAAGCCCTCGAAGTCCTCAGCGTCGAACTTCTTGGTCCCCATGAACTGCCAGTTGATCGGCCCGAGCTTGTCGCCCAGCAGGGTCAGGCCCTGGGACAGGAATCGGTCGAAGCTCTCGCCGCCCTCCGACAGGACCTTGCGGTTGGTGCAGAACCGGCTGGCCTTGACCGCAAAGACGAAGCCGTCGGGCGTCTCGTCGCGCCACTTCATCCAGCTGTCAGGCTTGAACGTCGAATAATATGTGCCGTTGATCTCGATGCTGGTCAGAGCGCGACTGGCGAACTCCAGCTCGCGCTTCTGGGTCAGGCCGTCAGGATAGAAGACCCCGCGCCAGGGCTCGAAGGTCCAGCCGCCGATACCGACTCTGATCGCACCCGCCATGACGTCCTCCTGGTTCGTGGCCTTGATCGCAGGAAATCCGGGACTCCGCTACGTCAAGACGTTTAGCGCGCCGGCCAGGCCGCCAATCCGAGCTCCAGATCTGCAATCAGGTCTGACGGATCTTCCAGGCCGATATGCAGGCGCAGCAACTGACCGGGCAGGGCGGGCGCGTTCTGGCGCCAGGCCAGTTGCGGGGTCTCATGGGTGATCAGGCTTTCGAAACCGCCCCAGGAATAGCCCATGCCGAACAGGCTGAGGGCGCCCATCAGGGCGTGAGCCGAGGCCTTGTCGCCGCCCTTCATGACGACGCCCATCAGAGCCGCGCCGCCGGAATAGTCGCGTCGCCACAGGTCATGGCCGACCGAGCCGGGCAGGGGTGGGAAGAGAACGCGTTCCACCTCCGGCCGGGCCTGCAGCCATTCGGCGACCTGTAGCGCGGACTTGAGCGCCTCGTTGTAGCGCAGCGGCAGGGTGCGCAGGCCGCGCAGGGCCAGCCAGGCGTCGTCGGGTGAGACGTGCCAGCCCATGTCCTCAATGGTGTGCAAAATGGCGCGGCCGACCTCGCAGTTCTGGACCGCCACGGCGCCCATCAGCAGGTCGGAATGGCCGGCGACGTATTTGGTCACGGCCTGGACGCTGACGTCGACGCCATGCGCCAGAGGGCGAAGCGCCAGCCCCGCCGCCCAGGTGTTGTCCATCACCGTCAGCACGCCGCGCGCTCGACAGGCGGCGGTCAGAGCCGGAACATCGACGATCTCGAAGGTCAGGGAGGAGGGGGACTCGATCAGCAGCAGCCGCGTCCGCTCGCTGCACAGAGCCAAGATGTCGGTAGTCGAGGCGTCCGCCGGATGGAAGTGCGTCACGATCCCGCGCGCAGCCAGGTGCCGGGTCAGGAAGCGGCGGGTCGGGCCATAGACGGCGTCGCTGGTCACCAACTCGTCGCCCGGGCGCAGCAGGGCCAGCAGGGGAACGGTGACTGCGGCGAGGCCGGAGGGGACAAGGAAGGCCTCGCTGCCCCCCTCCAGATCAGCCAGGGCGGCGCGCAATTCCCGCGCGGCGCTGGTGCCGTCCAGGCCATAGACCGGGCCGGGCGTCGGGTCTTGCATCGAGGCTGGGTCGTCGCTGAGCATGGTGGAGGCGCGCTCGACCGGCGGATTGACCGGCCGCCGCCCCTGGCCGCGTCGTGTGGCGGAGGCGATCAGGCGGGTGCGGTCGGAAAGGCGAGGCATGACGGCTCCGGCGGGTTGCGGTTCTGGCCCTAGAGGGCTCTAAAGAAGGCGGGGGCGCAAGCTGGAGAGGGTGCCGGAATGCGGGCGTCGAATATCGTGACGGGATTATCGCTGGCGCTGCTGTTGGCGACGGCTGCCTGCGAGCGGCAAGGCAAGACCGATCACGCCGAAACGACGCCGACCTCGCGACCGACCGCGACGACCATGCCGGCCGACGTGGCCAGCCCCACCCTGGCGGCGATCAAGCAGCGCGGCCATCTCAACTGCGGCGTCAACCAGGGACTGGTCGGCTTCGCCTTCACCGACAATCGCGGCGCCTGGCGCGGCTTTGACGTCGACTTCTGTCGGGCGACGGCGGCGGCGATCTTCGGCGATCCGGACGCGGTGCGATTCGTGCCGCTGACCGCTGAACTGAGGTTTGAGGCCCTGCGCGACGGGCGGGTGGACGTCCTGTGGCGCAATACGTCCTGGACGATGAGCCGCGACACCAGCGGCGAGCTGAGCTTCGCCGGGATCAACTATTACGACGGTCAGGGCTTCCTGGTGCGTCGCGCCCTGAACCTGAACAGCGCCGCGGAGCTGAACGGAGCCCGTATCTGCGTCCAGTCGGGTTCGACCACGGAACTGAACGTCGAAGACTATTTCCGCACCCGTGGGATCGAGTTCCGCCCCGTCATCGTCAAGACCGAGGAAGAGGCGCGTCAGGCCTATGCGCGCGAGGAATGCGACGCCTTCACCGCCGACATCTCGGCCCTGGCGGCGGCGCGGACGACCCTGCCCAATCCGCAGCAGCACGCCATCCTGCCTGACGTGATCTCCAAGGAGCCATTGGGACCGGTCGTGCGGCGCGGCGACGATCAGTGGACGGCGGTGATCCGTTGGACCCTGAACGCTCTGATCCTGGGCGAGGAACTGGGCGTGACCAAGGCCAATGTGGCCGCTCTGACCCGCGACAGCCAGGAGCCGCGCACTCGCCGTCTGCTGGGTGAGGAGGGCGAGTTCGGCCCGTCTCTGGGCCTGCCTCGAACCTGGGCGCGGGACGCCATCGCGGCCGGCGGCAACTATGGCGAGATTTTTGAACGGAACCTTGGCCAGCAATCGGCGCTGAATCTGGCCAGGGGACTGAACGCGCAATGGAGCGCGCGGCCCAGCGGCCTGATCTACGCCCTGCCGATCCGATAGGGCGTCGGTCGGTCGGCTGATCGGGGGACGCATGACCGCAACGACCAGACAGAAGCTTCCGCTGCATGTCTTGATGCTGATCGGCTTTCTGGTCGGGTTGACCGGCGGCCTCCTGGTCAATCTGACGATCGGAGGCGACACGCCCTGGGTTCAGTGGCTGACGTCCAACATCACCGGACCAGCCGGGCAGATCTTCCTGCGGCTGCTGTTCATGCTGGTTCTGCCGCTGCTGTTTTCGGCGCTGGTGGTGGGCGTGGCTGAGATGGGCGACCTGAAGACCCTGGGCCGGGCCGGGACTAAAAGTCTGTTGTTCACCGTCTTCATTTCGGCTGTCGCCGTCATTATCGGCCTGGTCATGGTCAACGTCTTCCGCCCCGGCGATGGCGTGGACCCGGCCCTGGCTCAACAACTGCTGGATCAGGGGCGCAGCGGGGCGGCTTCCATTGTCGGCAGCGCGCCGGATTCGGTGCGAGCGGGCGATTTCTTCCTGGATCTGGTGCCGTCCAACGTCTTCACGGCGGCGGCGCAGAACGAGATCCTGCCGGTGATGGTCTTCGCCCTGATGTTCGGCATCGGCCTGGTGCTTGCCAGGGGACCGGCGACGGAGAGCCTGCAGAAGACCATCGAGGGCGTGTTCGAGGTGATGATGAAGCTCATCAACCTCGTCATCCGGCTGGCGCCGGTCGCCATCGCCTGTCTGATGTTCAACCTGGCGGCCCTGTTCGGCTGGGACCTGCTGGTGCGGCTGGCCGCCTTTGTCGCTGTCGCCGTGGGGGCGATGGCGATCCATATGTTCGTGGTCTATCCGATCTGCATCGCCACCTTGGGCGGCATGTCGCCGCTGAAGTTCTTTCGCGATATTCGCGAGGCCATGGTGGTGTCCTTCTCTACCGCCTCGTCCAACGCCAGTCTGCCGGTGTCGTTGCGGGTGGCGGAACAGAACCTGGGCCTGCCGCGCAAGATCGCTCGCTTCGTCCTCACGGTCGGGGCCACGGCCAACCAGAACGGCACGGCCCTATTCGAGGGGGTGACGGTGCTGTTCCTGGCTCAGTTCTTTGGCGTGGACCTGAGCCTGGGCCAACAGTTCATCGTCATGCTGGTCTGTATCCTGGGCGGGGTCGGCACGGCGGGGGTACCGGCGGGGTCACTGCCGGTCATCGCCATGATCCTGGCCATGGTGGGTGTGCCGCCAGAAGGGATCGGCCTGATCCTGGGCGTCGACCGCTTCCTCGACATGTGCCGGACCTCGCTGAACGTCACCGGCGATCTGGTGGTCGCCGTGGTGGTCTCGCGCGGCGAGGAGGATACGGACGCGACTGTTCCGGCGACGGCCTGAGCGCTAGCCGACGGCGATGGGGGCGTCGGGGCGCGCGCCCCATTCGGCCCATGAGCCGTCATAGAGCCGCGACGACCGGCCGAGCTCGGCCAGGCCGAGGGTCAGGATGGCGGCGGTCACGCCTGAGCCGCAACTGGTGATGACGGGGCGGTCCAGATCGACCCCGGCGTCGCGGAAGGCGGCTTCGAGCGCCGTGTCGCGCTTCAGCGTCCCGTCGGCGTTCAGCAACTGGCTGAAGGGCAGGTTCAGCGCGCCGGGCATATGGCCGGAGCGCACGCCCGCACGCGGCTCTGCGGCGTCTCCACGAAAACGCGGCGCGCCTCGGGCGTCTACGACCTGAATCTTGCCATCGAACGCCTGGCGGACCTGTTCCAGGTCGACGACATTCTCGGCTGCGAAGGCGAACTGGAAGGTCGAGGAGTCTTTGGCGGGGACGGGGCCGTGCTCCAGAGTCCGCCCTTCTGCGCGCCATTTTGGCAAGCCGCCGTCCAGAACGCGAACCCGTTTCGCCCCCATGGTCCGCAGCATCCACCAGACCCGCGCCGCCGAGAACAGGCCCTGGGCGTCATAGACCACGATGTCGTCTGTCTCACCTACGCCTAGGGCGCTCATGGCCTCAGCGAAGGCCTGCGGCGTCGGCAGCATGTGCGGATAGGGGCTGGCGGGATCAGAGATCGCCTCCAGATCGAAAAATACGGCGTCGGGCAGGCGCTCATGCTCGAAGTCCGCCCACGCGTCGCGTCCGTCCAGCCACCAACTGGCGTCGATCAGCCGCAGGTCAGGCGCGCCCAACTGCGTCGCCAGAACTTCGGTCGAGATGAGGGGGGCGTTGGGCGTGGTCATAGGTTCAGATTACCATGATCGCGAGGTTGGTGGTCAGGGCCTGAGTCGCCGGGTAAGTTGCGAAAACGCATCCGCGACGCCACCTGTCCGACTTAAAGTCGCGGCATAGGCCCGCGCAACGCCGTTTAAACCAGTCGAAAGCGCCGCCGTGACCTCTCCGAACGCCGTCATCACCCTGTCCGAAGGCCTCAAGAAACCCGTCGTCATCGGCGGCGGCCGTCGCATCGTCTTCATCGCCGGCCCCTGCCAGATGGAAAGCCGCCAGCACGCGCTGGAAACTGCGCACCGTCTGAAGGAAATCGGCGAGCGTCTGGACGTCGGCATCATCTACAAGACCAGCTTCGACAAGGCGAACCGCACCAGCGCCACCGCCGCGCGCGGCATCGGCCTGAAGGACGCCCTGCCGATCTTCGCCGAAATCCGTGAAATCACCGGCCTGCCGACCCTGACCGACGTTCATTCCGAGGCCCAATGCGCCGGCGTGGCCGAGGCCGTGGACGTGCTGCAGATCCCGGCCTTCCTGTCGCGTCAGACCGACCTGCTGCTGGCCGCCGCCGCCACGGGCAAGGCGATCAACATAAAGAAGGGTCAGTTCCTGGCCCCCTGGGACATGAAGAACGTCATCGCCAAGGTGGTCGGCGCCGGCAACCCCAACGTCATGGCCTGCGAGCGCGGCGCCAGCTTCGGCTACAACACCCTGGTCAGCGACATGCGGTCCTTGCCGATCATGCGCGAGATCGGTTGTCCCATCGTCTTTGACGCGACCCACAGCGTGCAGCAGCCGGGCGGCCAGGGCACGTCCTCGGGCGGACAGCGCGAGTTCGTGCCGGTTCTGGCGCGTGCCGCCGTGGCCGTGGGCGTGGACGCCGTCTTCCTGGAAACGCACGAAGACCCCGACAACGCCCCGTCGGACGGGCCCAACATGGTGCCGCTGGACCAGTTCGAGGCCCTGGCCGCCGAACTGATCGCCTTTGACGACCTGGCCATCAAGGTCGGCGCCAAGGCGCCGATGGCGAACCTGGCCTGAATCCGCTAGTTCGGCGTCATGGCTGAACGATCACTCGATTTGGGCGCGCTGCAGACTCTGCTGGCGCAGGTGCATGAGCAGAAGGTCGCCTGCGTCGGCGACCTGATGCTGGATCGCTATGTCTATGGCGAGGTCAGTCGCATCTCGCCCGAGGCGCCGATCCCCGTCCTGCGCGCGCGTCGCACCGTGGCCATGCCCGGCGGCGTGGGCAATGTGGCGCGCAACGTCGCGGCCCTGGGCGGTCACGCCCGACTGGGCGCTGTCGCCGGTCTGGATTCGGCGGGTGCCGAGCTGACCGACCTGATCGCCGCCGAGGACCGGGTCGAGGACGCGCTCGTCCGTCCCGAGGGCGCGGCCACCATCGTCAAGACGCGCTTTGTCGCCGCCGGTCAGCAACTGCTGCGGCTGGACGACGAACAGCCCGCGACCAGCGGCTATGGCGACAAGGCGGTGTTTAAGAACGCCAGCGCCATCCTGCTGTCCGACTACGCCAAGGGCGTGGTGGACGACGCACTGATTGAGGCGGCGCTGTGGGCCGGTCGTGAATACGGCGCGCCGGTCATCGTGGACCCCAAGGGCCGCGATTTCGCCCGCTATGGCGCGGTCGACCTGATCAAGCCGAACGCCAGTGAACTGGCCGGGGCCACTGGCCTGCCGGTCGAGACGGACGTCGAGGTCGAGGCGGCGCTGGCGGCCTTGCTGGCCTCCACCACGACCAAGGCTGTCGTCGTCACGCGCGCCGGCAAGGGCATGACCCTGGCGCGGCGCGACGGGGCTGTGGTGCATTTCCCTGGTCGGGCGCGCGAGGTCTTTGACGTCTCCGGCGCCGGCGACACCTCGCTGGCGGCCTTGGGCCTGGCGCTGGGCGCGGGCGCGTCGCTGGAGACAGCGGTGCAGTTCGCCATCCTCGCCTCCGGCGTGGTGGTCGGAAAGAGCGGCACGGCGGTCGTCACGCCCGCCGAACTGGTCGAGGCCGAGATGAGCCAGCACGCGGCCCTGGCTCAGTCCAAGGTCACGCCTCTGGATGAGCTGTCGGATCAGGTCGAGGCGTGGAAGCGTCAGGGCTTGAAGGTCGGCTTCACCAACGGCTGTTTCGACATACTGCACCGGGGCCACGTGGCCTATCTGGCCCAGGCGCGCGGCTGGTGCGACCGGCTGGTGGTGGCGCTGAACACCGACGCTTCGGTGCGCCGCTTGAAGGGCGAGGGGCGGCCCGTCAATGATCTGGACAGTCGAGCTGCCGTCATCGGTGGACTGGCCAGCGTGGATCGGGTGACGGCCTTTGACGATCCGACGCCCATGGCTCTGATCGAGCGACTGCGGCCCGACGTCCTGATCAAGGGCGCGGACTACACCAAGGACAAGGTGGTCGGCGCCGCCGAGGTCGAAAGCTGGGGCGGCGTGGTCCGTCTGGCTGATTTCGCCGACGGCTATTCCACTACCAAGACCATCGAGAAGATGACCGGAGACGCTCAATGATCCCGCGTATGATTGTCGTGACTGGCGGCGCGGGTTTCATCGGCTCCAACATCGTGGCGCGCCTGTGCGAAGCGGGCGCCTGGGACGTGGTCGTTTGCGACCGGCTGGAGACGGCCGACCTCGCCAAGTGGAAGAACATCGCCAAGCATCCCATCGCCGACCTATGGGCGCCGGAAGAGCTGTTTGAGCAACTGGAACGGCACGCCGAGCGCATTGAGGCCGTGGTGCACATGGGGGCCATTTCCTCGACGACCGAGCCGGACGCCGACTTGATCCTGCGCACCAACTTCAGCCTGTCACGCGACATCTGGGACTGGTGCGCCCTGCGCGACGTGCGGATGATCTACGCCTCCTCGGCGGCGACCTATGGCGACGGAGAGACGGGTTTCGAGGATCGCGATGATCCTGAGAGTCTGAATGCGCTTCGTCCGTTAAACGCCTATGGCTATTCAAAATACCTGTTCGACCAATATGCGGTGCGTCAGGCGGATCGCGATCAGGCGCCGCGTCAGTGGGCGGGGCTGAAGTTCTTTAACGTCTATGGCCCGAACGAGGGCCACAAAGGCGGGATGAAATCGGTCGTGGCCCAGATCTGGCCCAAGGTTCAGGCGGGCGAGACGGTCAGCCTGTTCAAGTCGCACAACCCCAACTATCCCGACGGCGGCCAGCTGCGCGATTTCGTCTATGTGGATGATGTGGTGAACATCATCGACTGGCTGCTGCAGACGCCGGACGTGTCGGGCGTGTTCAACGCCGGTTCGGGTCAGGCGCGATCCTTCGCTGATCTGGCGCGTGCGACGTTTGCGGCCGCTGGCAAGGAGCCGTCGATCGCCTACATCGACATGCCCGAGGCGATCCGCGACCGGTATCAATACTTCACCGAGGCCAGCATGGACCGTATCCGTGCGGTCGGCTTCAACGGCCAGTCGACGCCGTTGGAAGAAGGCGTGCGGCGCTATGTTCAGGACTTCCTGTCCCAGTCGGATTCCTATCGATGAAGATGCCCAGCCTGACCTTGCGCCAATGGGTCGGCTATGCGGGCTTTGCGATTGTCTTCATCCTGGTGGCGGCCGTGGCCGTGTGGCGCGGCGACATTTTGAAGGCCGGCCTGGACCCCCAGGTGCCTTTCCAGACCTATGAACCGCCCCCGGCGCCAGACTACGCACGATCCGACGCCTGGGCCTTGCAGGACGCCCGCGCGCCTGGCGCGGACAAGGCGGCGATCTTTTTCGTTCATTCCACGACCTATGACGGTGGAAAGGGCTGGAACGGTTCTATCGGCGACAGGAAGGCGGACGCCTATCTGACACGGGTGGTGATCCCCAACTATGCCGGTCCTTTCGCCCGCTCCGGCGCCATCAGCGCCCCGCGCTATCGCCAAGCCAGTCTCTACACGCGCCTGACTCTGCGTGAAGATGCGCGAGAGGCCCGCGCCTTTGCCTATGGCGATGTGGACCAGGCCTTTGGTCAGTGGCTTTCCGTTCATCCCGATGGGCCGATCATCCTGGCGGGGGTAGAGCAGGGGGCCGACTTAGTTGCGCGTCTGGTCTATGAACGTGTCGCGAACGACGCCGCCCTGCGTCGGCGTCTGGTCGCCGTCTATCTGATCGACGCCACAGTCAGCCTGGACCGGACCACGACGCTTCCCGCATGTCACACTCGCACTCAGACCGGCTGCCTCGTCGGTTGGTCGCAGGTGGGGGAAGGCGATGAAGGCGCGGCGCGTCGGCGGTTGAGACGTGCGTTGGTCTGGAATGATCGCGGTCAACTGGTCGAATTGGCGGATCGCCCGGCCCTGTGCGTCAATCCGGTGTCGGGCAGTGACGATGGAGTCTTGGTTCCGGCGCGACGGCATCTGGGCGCCGCCAACGCCACCGGGCTGGAATGGGGGGTTCGCCCTGCCTTCATCGACCGACAGATCGCCACGCAATGTCGAGACAGCCTGTTGCGCCACACCGTGCTCAAGTCGGAATCCTTCCGCGAGTTTCGAGGCTGGGCCGACCGACGCAAAGCGCGTCCCTATAACCTCTTTTACGCGGACACCGAGGCCGATGCCCACGCGCGGCTGACGGCCTGGGAGGCGCAGCAAGCGCCCGGCGGCTAGTCGGCGCCGGCCCGGTCGGCGCGCCAATCGAACAGGGCTTCCAATACCCGCACAGCCTCGCCCCGCGGGCTGCTCAACTCAGGGTCGCGCCCCAGGATCAGGCGGGCGTCGTCAGACGCCGCCAGCATCAGAGAGCGATGCTTGATCGGATCGGCGAAGCGATAGGCGGGGAAACCGCTCTGTTTCAGGCCCAGGGGGTCGCCGCCGCCGCGCAGGCGGAAATCTTCCTCGGCGATCTCGAAGCCGTCCTCGGTGCGACGCAGGGTCTCCAGCCGTTCGCGCGCGGTCTCGCCCAGCGCACCGTCCTGACCGCCATACAGCAGGATGCAGGAACTGGATTTGGCTCCGCGCCCGACGCGCCCGCGCAACTGGTGAAGCTGGGCAAGACCAAAGCGATCGGCGTGCTCGATGACCATGATGGAGGCGTTGGGCACGTCGACTCCGACCTCGACGACCGTGGTGGCGACCAGCAGCGGGATGCGGCCCTCGGCGAACTCGGCCATCACCGCCTCGCGCTCGGCGCCGGGCATCTGGCCGTGAGCCAGTCCGACCTCGACTTGCAGGATGCGGCGCAGGTCGTTGGCGCGCTCCTCGGCGGCGGCCAGGTCGATGGCTTCGGACTCGGCCACCAGAGGACAGATCCAGTAGGCCTGCGCCCCGCTGTCGATCGCCGCCTTCAGCCGTTTGGCCACCTCGCCGATACGGACCAGAGGCAGGACGGCGGTGGCGACGGGGGTGCGACCCGGCGGTTTCTCCATCAGGCGGCTGACTTCCAGTTCGCCGTACTGGGTCAGTTCCAGGGTGCGCGGGATGGGCGTGGCCGACATGGTCAGCAGGTGGACCCCGCCGATGGTCGGATCGCCCTTGGCCTGAAGTCGCTGGCGCTCGTTGACGCCAAAACGGTGCTGCTCGTCGATGACGGCCAGGGCCAGTCGGTGGAACTGGACCGCATCCTGGAACAGGGCGTGGGTGCCGATGGCGACCTGAGCCTCGCCGGAGGCTAGGGCGGCCAAGCGTTGACGCCGCTCGCTTTGGGTGTCGCGGCCGGTCAACAGGATGGTCGATATTCCGGCTTCCTCCAACATGGGGGCTAGCCGCTGATAGTGCTGGCGGGCCAGGATTTCGGTCGGGGCCATGAGGGCCGACTGGAAGCCGCTGGAGGCCGCGTCGGCCAGGGCGAGAACCGCCACGGCCGTCTTGCCGGACCCCACGTCGCCTTGCAGCAGACGGCCCATCTGCTCGCCGGACGACAGGTCGGCGCGGATTTCCTCGATGGCGCGGGCCTGGGCGCCGGTCAGGGTGAAGGGTAGGGCGGCCAGCAGACGCTGCGAGGCCTCGCCGGCCCTGATACGCGCCGCCGGGGTGATCTGACGGGCACGGCGACGGCGCGCCAGGGCCAGTTGGTGGGCGAACAACTCGTCATAGGCCAGGCGCTGACGCGCCGGGGCCTCGGGTGTCAGGTCCAGTTCCGAGGTCGGCGCGTGCAGGCTTTCCAGCGCCGCGCGCCAGCCGGGCCAGCGGCGGGCCGACAGCCAGGCGGCGTCCTGCCACTCGGCCAGTTCCGGTGCGACGGCCAGCGCGCCTTGCGCCAGCTTTCTGACCACGCGCGAGGTCAGGCCCTGCGTCGCCGGATAGACCGGCTCCGACAGCGGGATCTCGTCCGCCTTGTCCAGCGGTAGGATGTAGTCGGGGTGCGCGATCTGCACCTCGTTGTTGAAGCGTTCGACCTTGCCCGTCACCAGTCGCCGCTCGCCGCGCGGGGCCAAGCTCTCGATGTGACGAGGCGATCCGGCGAACCAGATCAGGTGGACGAACCCCGTCTCGTCGGATGTCCGCATTTTCAGGGGGGCGCCGATCTTGTGCGGCGGGATCAGTCGGTCGATCAGCACTTCGAAGACGCCGATTTCGCCCTCGACGGCGGCGGCGGCGGTCGTGCGGCGGCGCTGGATGATGCCCGACGGCGACAGGAACAGCACGTCGCGCACCAGCGGACCCGCCAGCTTGTGCACCAGGGGCGCGCTGCGAGGCCCCACGCCCTTCAGGGTGGAGACGTCCGCAAACAGGGGAAAGAGAATCTCGGGCCGCATTAGCCTCAGCATAGCTGGCGAAAACGGAACGGGAACGCTATCTGATCCAACTCTTCACATGAACGGACCGGGCAAGGAACCGCGTGGCCGATATTGATGCACGTCCAGAGGACGCCCGGAAACAAAGACTCGGCCGGATTTCTTACCGCGCCTGGCGACGCGGCTTCCGCGAGGCCGACATGGTGCTGGGGCCGTTCACGGACCAGATCGGGCCGACGCTAAGCGACGCCGAACTGGACGAACTGGAGCACCTCCTGAACGAGGAGGACCAGTATCTCTACGCCTGGATCATCGAGAAGGAGCCGACCCCGCCCGAGTTCGACGGGCCGATGCTGGCGCGCATCAGGGCCTTCATGCGCGAACACGTCGCGGCGGAAGTGGCCAAGGGTATCGGTTGATGGGTGAGGCGATGGCGCGGCGTGACGTCGAACTGGGCGGTGCGCCCGAGGGGCTGGACGCGCTGGTCGTCGCCGAACGGCTGAAGGCTCAGGGCGGCGTCGGGCTGCTGGTCGCGCGCGATTATCAGCGCGCGGGCAATTTCACCCAAACGCTTGGCTTTTTTGCCAAAGGCATTGAAGTTCTTGAATATCCGGCCTGGGATTGTCTGCCCTACGACCGACTGAGTCCCACGGCCTCGGTCGCGGCGCAGCGCATGGCGACCCTGACCCGGCTGGCCCAGCGCGATCCATCGGACGCCAAGCCTCTGCTGATCGTCACCACCATTGCTGCTGCAACCCAGCGCACGCCGCCGCGTCAGGCCGTGACTGGCGCTGGTTTCGAGGCCAAGGTCGGGCGCGATCTGGATACGGCGGCGCTGGAACGCTATGTCGCGGCCAACGGCTATGTCCGCGCCTCGACCGTGTCGGAACGCGGCGAATACGCCATTCGCGGCGGCGTCATCGACGTCTTCCCGCCTGGTTTCGACGAGCCGGTCCGTCTGGACCTGTTCGGCAGCGAACTGGAATCCATCCGCGCCTTTGACCCTGAAACCCAGCGCTCGACCAGGCAACTGAAGCAGGTCGCGCTTCTGCCCGTGTCAGAGGTCCTGCTGGACGCCGAGAGCATCTCGCGGTTCCGCAGCGGCTATCTGAACCTGTTCGGCGCGCCGGGCGACGAGCCCATGTACGCCGCCGTCAGCGAGGGAGCGCGCCGTCAGGGGCTGGAGCACTGGCTGCCGCTCTTCTACGACCGGCTCGACACCCTGTTCGACTTCCTGCCGGACAGCGCCCCGGTCTTCCTCGACAGCCAGGTGGAACAGGCGCGCGCCGAGCGCTGGAACCTGACGACCGACGCCTATGAGGCGCGCAAGGAAGCGGCCAAGGGCAAGGGCGGCGCAGCCTATCGCGCGCCGACGCCGCAGAGCCTCTATCTGGACGAAGGCGACTGGAACAGCGCCCTGGCCGGGCGCGCCGTCCGCCGTCTGTCGCCGCTGGCGGCGGGATCGGGCGAGGATGCCGGCGGGCGTCTGGGCCGCAGCTTCGCCGCCGAGCGGTCGCAGGACAGCGTCAACCTGTTCGCTGCGGTGGCGCAGCACGCCGAGACTTTGAAGGGGCAGGGCAAGCGGGTCCTGTTCGCATCTTGGACCGAGGGCTCGGCCGAGCGTCTGGCGGCCATGCTGGGCGATCACGGCCTGACCCACGTCCTGCCGGTGCGCGACTGGGACGATGTTTTGGCGGCGCCCAAGGACATCTATCTACGCGCCGTCCTGCCGGTCGAGCATGGCTTCGTCACCGACGAGGTGGCGGTCATTTCCGAGACCGACATCCTGGGCGACCGCTTGGCGCGGCCCAAGCGCAAGCGTCGGGCCTCGAACTTCCTGGCCGAGGCCTCGGCCCTGACGGCGGGGGATCTGGTGGTCCACCTGGATCACGGCATCGGGCGCTATGAGGGCCTGAAGACGCTGGAGATCCAGGAGGCGCCGCACGACTGCCTGGAACTGCTCTACGCCGGTGACAGCAAACTCTATTTGCCGGTTGAAAACATAGACCTTCTGACCCGCTACGGCACGGACGCCGACGGGGTTCAACTGGACCGTCTGGGCGGCGCCGGCTGGCAGGCGCGCAAGGCGAAAGCGAAAGAGCGGCTGCGCGCCATGGCCGAGGGGCTGATCGCCCTGGCCGCCAAGCGTGCGCTGCGCGTGTCCGATGCCATCACCCCGCCGTCCGGCCTGTTCGACGAATTCTGCGCCCGCTTCCCGTACGAAGAGACGGACGACCAGTTGAACGCCATCGGCGACGTGCTGGAGGACCTGGGCAAGGGCACGCCGATGGATCGCCTGATCTGCGGCGACGTTGGGTTCGGCAAGACGGAGGTGGCCCTGCGCGCCGCCTTCGTGGTGGCCATGACGGGGCAACAGGTGGCCATCGTCTGCCCGACGACCCTGTTGGCGCGCCAGCATTTCAAGACCTTCTCCGAGCGTTTCGCCGGCTGGCCGATCACGGTGCGGCACCTGTCGCGCATGGTCACGGCCAAGGACGCCAACGAGACGCGCGCGGGCCTGAAGGACGGGACTTTCGAGATCGTCGTCGGCACCCACGCCGTGCTGGCCGAACAGGTCGGGTTCAAGGACCTGGGCCTGGTGATCGTCGACGAGGAGCAGCATTTCGGTGTCAAGCACAAGGAGAAGCTGAAGTCCCTGCGGGCTGATGTTCACCTGCTGACCCTGACCGCGACGCCCATTCCGCGCACGCTGCAGATGGCGCTGTCGGGCATCCGCGAGATGTCGATCATCGCCACGCCGCCGGTCGATCGTCTGGCGGTGCGGACCTATGTCACGCCGTGGGACCCGGTGCTGGTCCGCGAAGCCCTGCTGCGCGAGAAATATCGCGGCGGTCAGGCCTATTACGTCGCGCCGCGTCTGAAGGAATTGCCGGACATCGAGAAGTTCCTGCGCGAGCAGGTGCCCGAGGTGAAGTTCGTCGTCGGCCACGGCCAGATGAGTCCGACCCAGTTGGAGGAGGTGATGAGCGCCTTCTACGATGGGCAGTACGATGTCCTGGTCTCGACCACCATTGTCGAGAGCGGCATCGACATTCCGACGGCCAATACCCTGATCGTCCATCGCGCCGACATGTTCGGGCTAGCGCAACTGCATCAGATCCGGGGCCGCATCGGCCGCTCCAAGGCGCGGGCCTTCGCCTATCTGACGACCGATCCCAAGCGGCCTCTCAGCCTGTCGGCCGAGCGGCGCTTGCAGGTGCTGCAGTCGCTGGACAATCTGGGCGCCGGCTTCCAACTGGCCAGCCACGATCTGGATCAGCGCGGTGGCGGCAACCTGCTGGGCGACGAGCAGTCAGGCCACATCCGCGAGGTCGGGGTCGAGCTGTATCAGCAGATGCTGGAAGACGCCGTCGCCGAGTTGCGCGAAGCGGGCGAGGAAGTCGCCGACCGCGGCTGGTCGCCGTCAATCAATGTCGGTGCGGCGGTCCTGATTCCAGAGACTTACGTGCCGGACCTGAACGTTCGTCTCAGCCTCTATCGCCGTCTGTCGGACGCCGAGAAGATGGAGGATCGCGAGGCTATGGCGGCCGAACTGATCGACCGCTTCGGCCCGCTGCCGGACGAGGCGCAGCAGCTTTTGCGCATCGTGGGCATCAAGGCCAACTGTCGCACAGCCTCGATCGAGAAGATCGACATCGGGCCCAAGGGCGCGGTGCTGACTCTGCGCAACAACAGCTTCCCCAATCCGATGGGGCTGGTCGGTCTGATCCAGAAGAACCAGGCCTTCTGGAAGATTCGCCCGGATCAGAAGATCGTAGTGAAGGGCGAATGGCCCACGCCCGACGACCGTCTGAAGGTCGCCGAGCGGATCACCGCCGATCTGGCGCGGGTCGCGGGAGCGGCCTAGCCGCCAGCAACCGTATCCTGGCCAAAGAGCCGGGACCGCCCAAGGCGCAACGAGTCGGATATGTTCTCGAAGGGCCGCGTTTGTTGCGGTCCCGGATAGCGGCTGCGCCGCTTCCGGGATGACGCCGCATGTTATTCGGCGCGCCCCTTCATCTGCCTGATCAGGGCCCCGAACAGGTTGACGTAGTCGTCGGTCCAGGGCCGCACCTCAGTCGGCGCCAACTTGCGCCAGCGGCCGTCGCCCTTGAAGTCGGCGAGACCTTCGGGCGTCGGCGATATGGCCAGAGCCTCGGTCGAGGCCTCGGACATTTCAGGCGCGTTCGGCTGTTCGATATAGATCTGATGCAGGTCGGCCGCGCCCAACTGACGGGCGGCGGCGACGGCCGGCATGGTGATCTCGAGGTTGCGGTTCGACAGGTGCAGCACCACCACGCCGTCGGGTTTCAGCAGCTTCAGGTAGCCCTGGATCGCCTCGACCGTCAGCAGGTGTGTCGGCACGGCGTCTGATGAGAAGGCGTCGATGACCAGCAGGTCGTAGGTGCCCGGCGTCTCCTTGGCCATGGTCAGGCGGGCGTCGCCCAGGACGGTGCGGATCGGGCCGTCGGCGCAGTTCGAGATATACGTGAACCAGGACGGATCTCGCGACACGCGATCCACCATGGGATCGATCTCGAAGAAGGTCATTTCGTCTTCGGCGCGCTTGTAGGCGGCCATGGCGCCGGAACCTTGGCCCACGATGCCGATCTTGGCGGCGGCCCCCCGCGCCTGAATACGCTGCGCCGCTTGGCCCAGCGGGGTGGCGGTTGCGTAATACATGGTGGGGCTGCAGGCGAAGCCAGGCGCCCGGGCTTGGGCGCCGTGGAGCGTCGTGCCGTGCATCAGGACGTGGACATCCCCGCCCATGCCGTCGTCGCGCGTGACCGCTACGCGCATGACTCCGAAGAAACTGCGCTCGGTCAGGTTCCAGTCATAGCCGCGTCCGACGTGATGGGCCGACAGGGTGATGATGGCGATGATGATGGTGAACAGGAATGCGCGATCTCGAACCAGGAAGGCGCAGATCGCCGCCCCTCCAAGGATCAGTTGCACCATTTGCAGCCTCGCCTGGTCGCTAAGCAGGGCGCGGAAATCGGGATTGTAGCGCATGATCTCAAGGACGATCGGCGGTGCGGCGGCGACGCCTATGCCCAGCACCAGGATGAGGATCTGGCGGCGCGACAGGGCCCCTTCACCCCAGGGGCGGGCCAGGCCGACCAGAACCATGACCAGCGGGTATTCCCAGACGCCGTTGAAAATGGTCGGCGCGATCAGGGCGTTGAAGGCCCCGCCGACGACGCCGCCCAGCGACAGCAGCAGATAGAATTCCGTCAGCCGATCCGGCGCGGGCCGTCGCGCCGCCAATCGCTGGTGACACATCAGGGCGGTGAAGAAAAAGGCCGCCAGATGCCCCAGCAACAGCAGCAGCCACTGGCCCGTATTCATCCCGACCAGGCTGACGATAATGGCGCCCAAGGCTGCTTGAATCATCAGCGTGATCGGCAGACTGATCCAGGGCTTGGTCTGAAAGGCGATGACGAAGGTCAGCAGGTAGAGAGCCAGAGGCGCGACCCAAAGAAATGGAGCGGAGGCGACATCGGTCGACAGGTGGGCTGTGACGCCCAGCATCAGGCTGGACGGGGCGGCGGCCAGCAGGACCAGGACGCCCTTCTCACGCCAGGGGATCGGCGCGCTGGCGGCCAGGGGCGGGGGCTCGGGCGCGTCCTGAACCCGGCGACGCCAGACCACGGCGGCCAAGGCCAGCACCAGAACCACGAACAGGCCGTAGCCGCCGGTCCAGGTCGTCCTTTGGCCGGACAAGGACATTAGAGGCTCGATCAGGGCCGGGTAGGCCAGCAGGGCCAGGAAACTGCCCAGGTTGGAGGCGGCGTAGAGGACATAGGGGTTCTGACCGTCGGCGTGACCGACGCGCACGCGGGCGTACCAGGCCTGGAGCAGGGGGGCCGTGGCCGAAAGGATGGCGAAGGGGGCTCCGACCGACAGGGCCAGGGTCGTCAACAACCAGGCGGTCGGCGTGGACGGGTTTGGCTCTCCCAAGACGCCGCTGATCTGAAGGGGCAAAAACAGGGCCGCCGCCATTAGCAGAAGCAGATGGATGGCCGCCTGCCACTTCAGCGATCGCACCCGCTGCAACAGGTGAGCATAGCCGTAACCGACCAGTAGCGCCGTCTGGAAGAAGACCATCGAGGTGTTCCACACCGACGGCGAACCGCCCAGCATGGGCAGGACCAGCTTGGTCACCATGGGCTGGACGACAAAAACGAGCGAAGCCGAGGTGAATATGGCGACGGCGAACAGCGCCGGTGTTATCGCATCGCCCTTGCGAAGGGCCGTCGTCATGGTGGAATCGGTCATTCGCGATCCGCTGGCATCGGCGCGGTCGTCTGACCCGCCCCCTGCCGACAGACTTAGACCGACTCGCAGACGGAGCGCATAGTCATGTTCCCCGACGATATTCAGCTTGCGGCCGAAACCGTGGTCCAGGCGGCGATCAAGGCGGGCGTCATGATCGCCACGGCGGAAAGCTGCACCGGCGGTCTGGTGTCCGGGGCGTTGACGGCGGTCGCGGGATCATCGGCAGCGCTTGACCGAGGCTTTGTCACCTACAGCAATGAGGCCAAGGCCGAGCTTTTAGGCGTGTCCGAGGGTCTGCTGACCCAGTTCGGGGCCGTGTCGGAACAAGTAGCGAGGGCGATGGCCTTGGGGGCGGTTGATCGCTCGCGGGCCTCGGCGGCTGTATCCATCACGGGAATCGCAGGGCCGGGCGGCGGCTCGAATGAAAAGCCAGTCGGTCTGGTGCATTTCGCCGCCGTTGGTCCTCAAGGCGACGTCGTTCACATCGAGCGCCGCTTTGGTGAGATCGGACGCGAGGCGGTGCGGCTGGAAAGCGTCCGGGTCGCCCTGGCTCTGTTGCTGGACGCGGTGACGGCGTGAACGAGCCCATCCTGGTCGATGCTCGGGGACACCGATGCCCTGTGCCCAGCCTGCGACTGCGCAAGGCGATGGAGGGGGTGACGTCAGGCGTGCGTCTGACCTTGCTGGCCACTGACCCGATGGCGCGGATCGACGTGCCCTATCTGATGGGGGACCTGGGGGGAACGGTCTGCGGGATCGAGGAGCAGGACGGAATCCTGCGCATCACTGTCGAGATTGGCGCCGTTCCGACAGGTTGACGACCGAGGCGCTGGTTTCGATCTCCGGTTCTTCCGGCTTCCAGGCGATCTCCAGTTCCGTGGCGAAGGCGCCGCCATAGAAGATGGCATTGACGTTCCAGGACAGCCAGATCAGCAGAACCACGACGGCGCCGACCGAGCCGTAGGTGGCCCCGAGTTGAGCGATCTGTTCGACATAGATGGCGCACAGCCACGAAAAGATCAGGGACATGATCGTCGCCGTCAGTCCGCCCAGCAGAGCCGGCGTCCAGGCGACGCGGGTCTTGTGGGACATGGCGTAGCGATAGAGCATGGTCAGCCCGAGCCACAGGCCCAGCGAAGGCCAAAGTCCGTCGAGCGGCAAGGCCAGCCAGGCGAGCGGCCGCGCTTCCTGGGTGTGTTCCAGCAACCGCGACGTCACGACCGCACCCGACACCAGGGTGAACAGGGCGAAGGCGAACAGGGCGACAAAGACGGCCAGAAGATTGAACTTGAAGAAGCCGTGCGGTTCGGTTTCGTCGTGGATCAGATTAAGACCTGCCAGCAAGGCCTTGAAACCTCGGTGCGCGGCGTAACCGCCGATCACCAGGGCCAGGGCGCTTTGCGCTGAAACAGTGCGCGCGGAGGTGTGAGCCAAGCGGTCGACCTCTCCGACGAAGATGGCGCGGGCCGCATGGGGCAGAACGTCGGCCAGGGCCGCCGCCTGCTCGCTGACCTGGCTGATGGACATGACCGCCTTATAGAAGCCGATCAGGATGGCGATGGCGGGAAAGACGGCCAGCAGGGCGAAGAAGGAGACGCCGCCGGTATAGAGCATGACGTCACGCCCCCAGCTGCGGGTGAAGGCGCGAACCGCCAGCTTGCCCCAGAACAGGGGCAGGGCCGTCAATCGGGATTGTGGATTCAAGCCAGAGGCCTCGGCAGTCGTCAAAGCGACCGATTAACCTCATTCGACGTGCGGCGATACCCTTTGCGGACGTCACTTAATTTGTAACACCGTCGGCGTCGGCCCCATTGCGAGACGGGGCGGTGTCGGTATCATCGGTAGAGTTCGGAACATCGGCTTCGGGGGGGAACCGACCGGGCTGCTAGGAGAGAGTTTTTGGATTCCGATCCGCGCGTACTGGTCGTCGCTGTTGATGACGCCCTGATCGGCCCGCTGTGCGAGGGGTTGGACAGGCTGGGGTGGTCCACCATGACGGCGCGGACGCTCGATGCCGCTGCGCATGCCTTGCAGGATTTGAGCGTGGATGCCGCCGTCGTGGCCTTGCCGGGCCTTGAGGGTAGGCAGGTCGTAGAGCGACTGCGAGAAGCCGCTTCACCGCGTTATCTGCCGGTCCTCATGGTCGGCGCCGGCGCGGCCGAAGGGCATGACGCTGATCTCACAATGTCGTCGCCGCCGCATCCAGCACAGGCCGCCCTGCGTCTGGAGCAACTGACGCGGGCAGGGATCGCTGAAGAAGAATTCCGCTTGAGGCAGGCGACCTTCGCCGCCCACGGCGTCACGCTGCAAGCGCCCGACACGGGCGAGACTTCACTGCAAATTCTGACGGCGGGGGCAGCGGATCGTCGCTTCCTGGCCATGTCCAACGCCCTGTCGGCGGCGGGGGCCGAGGTCGTCGCCGCCCCGACGCCCTATACCGCATTTGATTACCTGCATGAGCGCGCGTTTGACGCCGCCGTGCTGTGGGGCGGGCAGGAACATGCGCCGGCCCTGTCGATCGCCTCGGGGATGAAACGGAACACGCGTCTCTATCATATTCCCCTGATCCTCTATCTGCGCGGCGCCGGCGAGGTTGAACTGGCCGATCTGTTCCGTCGGGGCTTTGCCGACGTGGCGGCAGCGGAAACGCCGGAGGATGAGACCGCTGAGCGGGTCCTGGCCCTGGCGCGCAACCATCGCCGTCGTCAGGCCATCCGCCGGGCATTGGACTCCGTGCGCGGCTCCGACCTGATGGACCCCGCCACGGGCCTGTTCAGCCGGGACCTTTTCGCCTCGCATCTGGCGCGGTTGGCGGAGGGCGCGCGGTCGCGCAATCGCGCTCTGTCGGTCTGCGTTCTGCGGGTGTCCGACAGCGACCCCGTCGTCCAGTCGCGCGGCGGCGGCTGGCTGGAACGCGCCATGCCGCAGATCGGGGCCATGGTGTCGCGCCTGGTGCGGGTCGAGGACACGGCGGCGCGTCTGGGGCCGGAGTTGTTCGCCCTGGTGTTGCCGGCCACCGGCGCTGCGGCGGCGCGACAGGCAGCCGAGCGGATCTCGGCGGTCATCGCCTGCACGGCTTTCGACGCAGGCAAGGACCGTTCACCCTTCGTGGTGGAATTCGATGTCGGCGTGGCCGAGATGCAGGACGGCGAAACGCCGGCCGCCGTTCTGGAGCGGGCGTCCGCCGATCTGGCCAAGGTCTAGGCGGGCAATTCCACCGACACGGCGGCCTGGGCCGCAAGGCCTTCGCCGCGCCCGGTGAAGCCCAAGGCCTCGGTCGTCGTCGCCTTGACGCTGACCGCATCCAGCGGAAGCGAGAGCAGTTCGGCCAGCCGTTCGCGCATGGCCTGACGATGCGGCTTCACCTTGGGTTGCTCGCAGATCAGGGTGACGTCGACATTGACGATCCGACCGCCGCGCGCGGTCACCCGTTCGGCCGCATAGACCAGGAAACGGTCAGACGAAGCGCCCTTCCATCGCGGGTCGGTCGGCGGGAAATGGTCGCCTATATCGCCCTCGGCGATGGCGCCCAGAATCGCGTCGGTCAGGGCGTGCAGGCCTGCATCGGCATCGGAATGGCCGATCAGCGTCTGGTCATGCGGGATCTCGACGCCGCACAGCCAGACCGAGGTTCCCGGCCCCCAGCGATGCACGTCAAAGCCCTGGCCCGTGCGGAAGGTCTTGGGCAGCAGGGCTTCGGCCATGGAGAAATCCTCGGGGTAGGTCAGTTTCATCAATCGGGCGTCGCCTTCGACCAGACGCACGCGGCCGCCGGCGCGCTCGACGACTGCGGCCTCATCGGTCGGCGCCTCCGTGTCCGTCCAGGCGGCATAGGCGTCGCAGATGGTCTTCAGGCGGAAGGCTTGCGGGGTCTGGGCGCGCCACAGGCCGTCGCGCTCGACGCCGCCGATCACGAGGCCTTCTACGCCGCGACGCAGGCTGTCGGCCACCGGCAGGGCGGGCAGGGCGCCTTCGGCGTCATTCAGGGCGTCCAGCAGGCGTTCGATCACAGTGGCGCTGAGGAAGGGGCGGGCCGCGTCATGGATCAGGACAGGCATGTCGTCGGGCTGTTCAAGCACGGCCAGGCCAGCCTGCACCGACGCGGCGCGCGTGGCGCCGCCCACGACGGCCTGCCAGCCAGAGAGGCCGGCCAAGGCCTCGGCGGCGCGTGTCTCTGCGCCTGGCGCGATCACGACGATGACCGAATCGGCGCCCGCCGCGAGCAGAGCTTCAACCGACCAGCGCACCATCGGCCGGTCGCCGACGGCTCGCCATTGCTTGTCTCCGCCGGCTCTGGAGCCCGAGCCGGCCGCCACCACGATTGCTGCAAATCCCATATCGGCCTTCTAAGCGCCCCAGTTCCGCTTGACGAGAGGCTCAACAGTCGGCGGTAAGGGCCATATGAACGCAGGATTGCAAATCGGAGACGTGCGGATCGCCGGGCGGGTGCTGATGGCCCCGATGACCGGGATCACCGACCTGCCGTTCCGCGTGCTCGCCTCGAAGCTGGGCGCGACCTATGTCGCGACCGAAATGGTGGCCTCGGCGGAACTGGCGCGCGGACGGCCCGACGTGGTGCGGCGCGCGGCCGTGGGCGGCGGTTTGCCGCTGACGGTGATCCAATTGGTCGGCGGCGATCCCGCCGCCATGGCCGAGGGCGCGCGCATGGCCGAGAAGGCCGGCGCGGACATCATCGACCTGAATTTCGGCTGCCCGGCCAAGGAAGTGACCGGCGCGGCCTGCGGTTCGGCTCTGATGCGCACCCCGGATCGGGCGGCGGCCATCATGGGGGCGGTCGTGACGGCGGTGGACCGTCCTGTCACGGTCAAGATGCGCCTGGGCTGGGATGAAAACAGTCACAATGCCGCCGATCTGGCGCGACGGGCCGAGGACCTGGGTGTCGCGGCGGTCACCGTGCACGGACGCACCCGCAAGCAGTTCTACACTGGCGCCGCCGACTGGGAGGCTGTGGCCAAGGTCAAGCAGGCCGTGTCCATTCCGGTCATCGTCAACGGCGACATTATCACGGCGGAACAGGCGAGGGAGGCGCTGACCCTGTCTGGCGCAGACGGTCTGATGCTGGGTCGAGGCGTCTATGGCCGGCCGTGGCTGGCGGCCCACCTGGAGCGGGCCCTGGCGGACGGAGCGCGTCTTACGGAACCAGGGCGCGAAGAGCGGCTGGCTATCGTCCTCGAACATTTACGCGGGTCGGTCGCCTTCTACGGCTTGCCGTTGGGGCTCAAGATGTTCCGCAAGCATCTGGGCTGGTACATCGAGCAGGCGCCATGGCCGGAAGACCCGCTGGAGCGGCGCGCCGCCAAGGCGCGACTGTGTCGTCTGGAGACGCCGCTGGAGGTCGAACAGGCGCTTTCATCGCTTTGGCGACCTGCGGTGGATCAATTCAGCAACTCCGGTGTTGAAAACCTGCCACAGCTGGTTGAAGCTGCGAGGTAATGACGGACCTCCCCGCCGCGCAGACTACTGAAGGTCACGACCCCGAGCGCTCGCTCTGGGGGCGTTTGGCCAGCGGTCGCGCCCGGGCCCTTTTCGTGGCGGCCTACGCTGTCGCCTTTTTGATTACAGCGGCGGCGATCTGGCTGGTGGCCATCGCGCCGGGGGCGACGGCGGGTGGAGACGCCCGTACTGCGGCCAGCCAATTCGTTCTGTTCGTCCTTCTGGCCAATCTGGTGCTGATTGGCGGCTTGGCTGCGGTCATCGGCGTGCGGGTGGTGCGTCTGATGCGAAACCGAAACGATCCGGGCGCGCGCCTGCATCTTCGTTTCGTCACCCTGTTTTCTCTGGTGGCGGTCGTTCCGGCGGTTCTGATCGCGCTTGTCTTCGGCGTTCTGGTCAATCGGGGTGTGGATCAGTGGTTCAGCACCAATGTCCGCTCGGCGGTCGAGAACGGCGCCGAGATCGGCCGAGCCTATGTCGCCGACGTCGGCGCGGGGCTGGAGGTGGATCTGGAGACCATGTCCACCGAACTGGGCGGCGTGCGCGGCCTGTTCGACAACCGCATCCAGTTCTCGCGGGCCCTGGCCCAGATCGGCGACTTCTTCGGCTATCCAGCCCTCTATATCCTGAACAGCGACGGCGAGGTTCTGGCCAGCGGCGAACAGCCGGGCGCGCCGCCCTATGTCGCACCGCCGCGTGAGGCCTTCGAGACCGTGGCCGCCGGCGAGGTGGCGCCGACGACCGTAACCGAAAACCCCGACATGGTGCGGGCGCTCTATCCCTTGCCTGACTATGGTCACGCCTACCTCTATGTCGTGCGGCCGCTGGCGCCGGGGCTGATACAGCGGATGCGCAACGGCGAGGAATCCATCGCAGCCTATCGAGCCGCCGAGGAAAGCAGGGCGCGGATTCAGGCGGCCTTCGCCCTCAGCTATCTGGAAACGGCGCTTCTGGTCCTGGTTGGCGCCGTCTGGCTGGCCATGTCGGCGGCCAGTTCGATCTCAGCGCCCATTGGTCGGCTGGTGAAGGCGGCGGATCAGGTGTCCGGTGGCGACTTGAGCGCGCGCGTCGACAATGCCGGAGCGCCCAGCGAACTGGTCGTCCTGTCCGAGGCCTTCAATCGGATGACCGGGGACATCATGACCCAGCAGGCCGCGCTGAAGGCCGCCAGCGACGACGCCCAGGGTCGCAGCCGGTTCATCGAGACCGTGCTGTCAGGCGTCAGCGCCGGGGTCATCGGCCTGGACCGACTGGGGCGAATCTCGGCCATCAACGACAGCGCCAGCCAACTTCTAGCCATCAGCGAGACGGATGTTCAGGGGCGGCTTTTGGGCGAGGTCGCGCCGGAATTGGCGGAGCTGTCGGAGCGCGCCGAGGCCCACATCGAGGAAGACATCGACGTCAGCCGCGACGGCGAGACGCGCCGCCTGCGGGTCCGCATCGAGGGCGGGCAGGGCGGCGAGATGGTGCTCACCTTCGACGACATCACCCGCCTGGTGACGGCCCAGCGTAACGCCGCCTGGCGTGACGTGGCCCGTCGCATTGCCCACGAGATCAAGAACCCCCTGACGCCGATCCAGCTGTCGGCGGAACGCCTGCGTCGCAAATACCGCTCTCAGGTCGGCGATGACGTCGAGGTCTTCGATCGTTGCACCGAGACCATCATCCGTCAGGTCGGCGACATCGGCCGGATGGTGGACGAGTTCTCGTCCTTCGCCCGCATGCCTGCGCCGCGCTTCGCCCGTGAGAACCCGGCCGAGATGCTACGCGAGGCGGTCTTCGCTCAGCGCGTCGCGGCGGCGGACATCGGCGTCGAGTTGATCGAGCCCCTGCCGGACGTCGTGCTGCAATGTGACGGCCGCATGGTCGGGCAGGCCTTGGCCAATATTCTGAAGAATGCGGGCGAGGCGGTAAGCGCCAAGCGGTTGCGCGAACCGACAGCAGCCGGTGCAACCGGCATCATCGCCCGACTGACGATCGACAGCGGGATCGCCACCTTCGCTATTGAAGACGATGGCGTGGGTCTGCCGGCCAAGGATCGTGACCGGCTGACCGAACCCTATGTCACGACGCGCGAGAAGGGCACAGGGCTGGGCCTGGCCATCGTCAAGCGCATCTGTGAAGACCACGGCGGCGAGCTGAAGCTGGCCGACGCCGAGACTTTGGCGGGCGCGCGGGTGTGCCTGACCTTCCCCCTGACCCAAGACAGCAAGGCTGCTCACCGTGCCCCCGGCGCGGCGCGAGCGGCGGAGTAAGAGAGGCGTCATGCGAAATACTGGTGCTGACATTCTGGTCGTGGACGACGAAGCGGACATCCGCGAGCTGGTCTCGGGCCTGCTTGAAGATGAAGGCCATTCGGTTCGCGTGGCCGCCAACTCGGACGAGGCCCTGGCCGCGATCCGGGCGCGCAAGCCGTCGCTGGCGGTGCTCGACATCTGGATGCAGGGCGGCGGTCTGGATGGGCTGGAGCTGCTGGATGTAGTCAAGGGCCTGGACGAGGACCTGCCGGTCGTCATGATCTCGGGTCACGGCAACATCGAAACCGCCGTCAGCGCCCTGAAACGCGGCGCCTATGACTTCATCGAAAAGCCGTTCAAGTCGGACCGACTGGTGGTCGTCGTCGAGCGCGCATTGGAAGCGGCCTCGTTGAAGCGTGAGAACCGGCGTCTGCGCGCCCAGACCATGGCTCCGACCGGCCTGATCGGGAAGTCTGCGGCGGCACAACTGCTGCGCGGCACCATCGCCAAGGTGGCCCCGGCCAACAGCCGCGTGCTGATCTCGGGTCCTCCCGGCTCAGGCAAGGAACTGGTCGCCCGTCAGATCCACGACGCCAGCCCGCGCGCCAAGTCCGAGTTCGTCGCCATCTCGGCCGCCGGCATGACGCCGGAGCGTCTGGATGTCGAACTGTTCGGGGAAGAGGGCGGTGACGGCCGTCCACGCAAGATCGGCGTGTTCGAGCGCGCTCACAACGGCACCCTCTATCTGGACGACGTGGGCGACATGCCGCGCGAGAGCCAGAGCCGCATCCTGCGCGTCCTGGTCGAGCAGCGTTTCCGGCGTGTCGGCGGCGAACAGGACGTTCAGGTCGATGTCCGCGTCGTTACCTCGACCGCGCGCGACCTGAAAATCGAAATCGCCGAGGGGCGGTTCCGCGAGGACCTGTTCCACCGGCTGAACGTCGTGCCGATCCGGGTTCCGCCCCTGTCCGAGCGGCGCGAGGACATCAGCGAACTGATCGAGTATTTTGTCGATAGCCTCTCGGCGTCACAGGGCTTGCCGCATCGTCGGGTCGCCGACGACGCCCTGGCCGTGCTGCAGGTCCACCCCTGGCCCGGCAACGTGCGTCAGCTGCGCAACAACGTTGAGCGCCTGCTGATCCTGGCCACCGGAGACCCGGACGAGCCGATCACTGCCGACATGCTGCCGCAGGAAGTGGCTTCGTCGGGCGGCGCCTCGTCGCTGGGCGCCGATCGCATCATCGCCTTGCCCCTGCGTGAGGCGCGCGAAGTGTTCGAGCGCGACTATCTGGCGGCGCAAATCATGCGTTTCGGCGGAAATATCTCGCGCACGGCCGCCTTCATCGGCATGGAAAGATCCGCACTGCACCGCAAACTGAAGTCGCTGGGCGTTTCACCCGCTCGCGGCGGCGAAGACGAAGAAGGAGAGGGCGCCTGATGTCCAGGATCGCCTACGTCAACGGGACCTATCAGGCCCACAACGGCGCCACGGTCCACATCGAGGATCGCGGCTTCCAGTTCGCCGACGGCGTCTATGAGGTCTGGTCGGTGTTCGACGGCAAGCTGGCCGATTTCGACGGCCACATGACACGTCTGGCCCGCAGCCTGACCGAGCTTCGCATCCCGATCCCGATGACCGCCCAGGCCCTGGAACGCGTGCTGAAGGAGACCATCCGCCGTAATCGGGTGCGCAACGGCATCGTCTATCTCCAAGTCACGCGCGGGACCTCGCCGCGCGATCACGCCTTCCCGAAGGACACGCCGCCCAGCGTCATAGTCACCTCCAAGACCATCGACCTGGCCAAGGGCGAGGCTCTGGCCGCCAAGGGCGCGGCGGGCGTGACCATGCCTGACATCCGCTGGGGGCGTTGCGACATCAAGACCGTGGGTCTTCTGCCCAACGTCCTGGCCAAGCAGGCGGCGCGCGAGAAGGGCGCCTATGAGTGCCTGATGGTCGATGACATGGGGCTGGTGACCGAAGGCTCGTCCACCAATGCCTGGATCGTCGATGAGAACGGCAAGCTGCGGACCCGCGACACCCAGGCCAACATCCTGCGTGGCATCACCCGCACGGCGATCCTGAAGCTGGCCGAGGTCGAGGGCATCGAATTGGACGAGCGTCCGTTCAGCGTCGACGAAGCCAAGCGCGCCAAGGAGGTCTTCGTCACAGCCGCCAGTTCCTTCGTCATGCCTATCGTTTCACTGGACGGGACAAAGATCGCGGACGGCAAGCCGGGCCCGGTCGCGACCCGCCTGCGCGAGGTCTATCTTGAACAGGCGCGTAGAGAGGCCATTTAGGGCGTTGCCGCGACTGCGAAGCCGCGTCTAAGGTTGTGTGCGGACCGACGAGTCCGCACCGGCTGCCTTGGCCGGCGAAAAAGAACCAAGAACAGGACCAACCTGCCATGTCGCAAGACAAACGCCAGAACCTTCAGGACACCTTCCTCAACAGCGTCCGCAAGACCAAGACCCCGCTGACCATCTTCCTGGTCAATGGCGTCAAGCTGCAGGGTATTGTGACCTGGTTCGACAACTTCTGTGTGCTGCTGCGTCGCGATGGCCAGTCGCAGCTCGTCTACAAGCACGCCATCTCGACCATCATGCCGTCCGCGCCCGTGCAGATGTACGAGCCCGACGCCGAAGAAGACTGATTGACCTCCAAGCTTATCGACCACGCCGTTCCGCTGATCCGAGCGGTCGTCATCCACCCCGACCGTCGTTCGGACAGCCCCAGGCTTGCCTCTGAACGCCTCGAGGAAGCCGCTGGCCTGGCCCGCGCGCTGGACCTTGACGTGCGCGCCGAAGAGATCGTGCGCCTGCGCTCGACTGCGCCCGCGACCCTGTTCGGGTCCGGCAAGGTCGAGGAACTGGCCGCCCTGGTCCGCGCCGCCGACGCTGAGGCGGTCGTCGTCGACGATGACCTGTCGCCGGTGCAGCAGCGCAATCTGGAGAAGGCGTGGGAGGTGAAGGTCATCGACCGCACCGGCCTGATCCTCGAAATCTTCGGACGCCGCGCACGCACCAAGGAAGGCCGGCTGCAGGTCGAACTGGCGCGTCTGGACTATGAACGCTCGCGCCTGGTCCGCACCTGGACCCACCTGGAGCGCCAACGCGGCGGCACCGGCTCGACCGGCGGCCCCGGCGAGACCCAGATCGAACTGGACCGGCGTCTGATCGCCGACCGCATCGTCCGGTTGAAGGCCGAACTGGAAGAGGTGCGCCGCACGCGCGGCCTGCACCGCAAGGCGCGCAAGAAGGTGCCTTTCCCGTCAGTGGCCCTGGTCGGCTACACCAATGCGGGCAAGTCGACGCTGTTCAATCGGCTGACCGGCTCCGAGGTCTTCGCCAAGGACCTGTTGTTCGCCACTCTGGACACGACGCAGCGCACCATTCGCCTGCCGCAGGGGCGCCCGGCCATCATCGCCGACACCGTGGGCTTCATCTCCGACCTGCCGCACGAACTGGTCGAGAGCTTCCGCGCCACGCTGGAAGAGGTGGGCGAGGCCGACCTGATCCTGCACGTCCGCGACATCGCATCGCCCGACAGCGACGCCCAGGCCAAGGACGTCGAGGCGGTGCTGGAGCAGATTCCGACGCCTGAGGGCAAGACCCGCCGCATCCTTGAAGTTTGGAATAAGACCGACCTGCTGGACGCCGACGTGCGCGAGGCTGTGCTAGGCCAGGCCGAGCGTCTGGCGCGCGAGGGCAGGGCGGTCGCCGTCTCCGCCTGGACCGGCGAGGGCATCGAGGCCCTGCGTGAGGCCATCGCGGGCCTGATCGATGATGACCCCGAGACCCGCCTGACGCTGCAGCCGCATCAGGGCGAGGCCCTGGCCTGGCTATACGAAAACGGCCGCGTGACCTTCCGCGACACGGACGCCGAAGGGCGGACCCATCTGGTCGTGCGCCTGCATCCGTCGGCGTTGGGACGGCTGGAGCGTCTCTACCCAGACATCATCGACTGAGCCTATGCACCTGATCGAGACCATCCTGTTCCTGCTGCTGGCCGTTGTGCTGTCAGGATGGGTGGCGCGGATCACACGGATCGCCCTGCCTCTGGTGCAGATCGCCCTCGGCGCCGGGGTGGTGATGATCACGGGCGAGGCCGTGGACCTGCGGCCCGACATCTTCTTCCTGTTGTTCCTGCCGCCTCTGCTGTTCGTGGACGGCTGGCGCATTCCGAAGGAGGCCCTGTTCCGGGATCGGGTGGTCATTCTGGAACTGGCGCTGGGGCTGGTGGTCTTTACCGTGGTGGGGTTGGGCTTCCTGATCCACTGGATGATCCCGGCCATGCCGCTGGCCGTGGCCTTTGCCCTGGCGGCTATCCTGTCGCCGACCGATCCCATCGCCGTGTCAGCCATCGCCTCGCGGTCGCCGATCCCCAAACGGCTTATGCATATTCTGGAAGGCGAGTCGTTGTTGAACGACGCGACCGGCCTGACCTGCATGCGCATCGCCGTGATCGCCGCGACGACCGGCGCCTTTTCCCTGACCAATGCTTTCGGGACCTTTGCCTGGCTCGCCTTGGCAGGCGTCGCGGTCGGCATCGTCATCACCTTGGCTATTGGTCTGCTGAAAAGCTGGATCAGCCGCCGCTGGGGCGAGGACGTCGGCGGTCAGATTCTGATCAGCCTGCTGATGCCTTTCGCCGCCTATCTGGCGGCCGAAACCATTCACGCCTCCGGCATTTTGGCGGCTGTGGCTGCCGGCGTGACCATGAGCTTCACCGAGCGTCAGGGCTCGGCCATGGCGGCCACCCGCATCCGCCGCGCGGTCGTCTGGGACACGGTGCAGTTCGTCGCCAATGGCCTGATCTTCGTCATCCTGGGTGAGCAGATGCCGTCGATCATGGCGCGAGCGGCCGAGGTCATTCAGACCACCCAGCACAAGGAAATCTGGTGGCTGGCGGTCTATGTCTTCGCCATCGTGGCGGCGCTGGCGGCCCTGCGTTTCGTCTGGGTGTGGACCTCATTGAAATTCACCCTGTTTCGCAGGCGCGGCAAGAGTGCGCCGCCCAAGGTCGGCTGGCGATTGGTGGCGGTCATGTCGTTGGCGGGGGTGCGTGGCGCCATTACCCTGGCCGGCATCCTGACCCTGCCGTTTGTCCTGGGCGACGGCTCACCCATGCCGGCGCGCAACCTGGCCATCTTCCTGGCGGCCGGGGTCATCGTCGTCTCCCTGGTCCTGGCCACCGTCGCCTTGCCGCGGCTGCTGAAGGGCATCGAACTGCCGCCTGAGCCGTCCCACCTCGAGGAAGAGGACCGTTCACGCATTGCCGCGGCATCCGCCGCCATGCGGGCCATCGAAGACACCCAACACGCCATGGCCGAGGGCAAGAGCAATCCGGACCTCTATGCCGAAACAGCAGCTCGACTGATGGAGATTTACCGCCACCGCATCGAGACGCGCACCCATGTCGAGGGCGACGACGTCACGCTGGCCCGTCAAGCGGACGAGATCGAACGTCATCTCAGACTGGCTGGACTGGCCGCCGAACGCGCTGAGCTGGTCCGCCTTGGACGCATGCGCCTCGTCGATGAGGAAACGACGCGGAAGCTGATCCGTGAAGTCGACTTACAAGAACTGCGCTACGTCTAGGAGGAGGATGTCGATACATCGCCTAAGATATATTATGCGAAGGCCGACCAAGTTCATTTCCGTTGCAACATGAGCTCAAGCCCAAGCTGCGCAGCCATTCAAAACAGCGCAGCAGCTTGGGCTTGGGCGGGCTCCATTCGACACGTATGCCCTTGATCATTCCCGTCTAATCCTGCTGAAGCTACGACAGCTACGGTTGGTTGTGTGTTTTGGCGTATGAGTTTGATCCCAGCATCCTTGCGCGGTCCAGTATGCACCGATGCGCTCGGGCTACCTCGGTATGCCGCAACGATATGGCTTGATTTTCTCAACGCACACCAGGCCATCGCGACGCGCGAAAAACATGCCTTTGCTATATCCCAACTCTATCATGATGCTGAACGCCTGAATCCGCCAGTCGACCTCGATCGAGCGCTTGTTGCTGCGGATCTCAACGCTATCCAACGCGTACTGTCCTCAGCCTTGTTAGGTCATCAGTCTCAAACGGCGCCGGAGAAGCGTTGGGCGCTCCAAAGGCGCTTCGTGTTCGGTGTCCTAAGTATGATTAACGGGGCCGATCCTCGAGATCTATCGAAGGACCTGCAGCGTCTTCAGCGCTCCTATTCGCAGCTACGCGCCCAGCCAAAAGCAGCTACTGCGTCGATCCAAGTAAAGTCCTTGCCTGCCATTGTCCTAGAAGATGTGTTTGACATCGTGAACCCCGACAGCGAGAGAAATCCGTTTCGCACTGAGACAAATCGGTGGCGGAATTATGCCATGGCTCTAATGCTATTCCAGCTTGGCTTGCGTCGCAGTGAATTGCTTCTTCTTACACCCGATAGCCTTCAGAATGAGTTCGATTTTCGCACGGGAGAACAGGTATTTTGGGTCAGTATTCGCCCGCCAGAGCACGAAGATCGACGATCCAGTTCACCGCAACTGAAGAACCATTGGGCAAGCCGCGACCTGCCGCTGTCGAGAGCACTTACAGCAGCGATTGACAACTATATCGTTCATTATCGCGGTGACCCGGCGCATGGGTACCTATTCTCTTCGCAGGAAGGGGCTCCGATATCCAAGCAGTCTCTCAATGAGATATTCCTGAAGATAAAACGGAGTCTTTCTGCTCAGGCGCGCAATGCCTTGGCCGCGCGAGCTAATGACCAACTCTCGCCCCACTCGCTTCGACACACAGCAGCTGTAGTCAGGTATCAACGATTTTCGGAGGGCGGGATGGAGTTTGAGGAAATAGGGCGCAGGATTCGTCCCTTTATGGGGTGGGCTCCAGGTTCAGAAATGCCATTTCACTATGCTCGCGCATTCTTCGAGCCGCGCTACGCGAAGATGTGGAACGAAAGTTTCGATGACACTCTGGCAGCGTTGCGAAGCGGAGTGTGGAGCTAGTGGTGCAGTATTCACTTTTTCCGCTCGATCAACAGCCCCCTCCCCTCCCTGCTTTGCCGGCCATGCCGCCCTTGGTCAGGTACAGGGATCGTTACGGCTGACGTGCCCCTGAATTTTCATCCAGCGGCGACCAGAGTCCTTGGGTTAGTTACGCCTCGCAGCGTGGGATGAGCAACAGGCCGGACCGCGCAGCTTTCATCCTGCGCAGCGGGTCGGCCTGTTGCGGTCAGACTGGCGGCAAAAGCCTCCGGGGTGAGGTAGCCGATCGATGAATGCGGCCGGCGGGTGTTGTAGTCCAGCGCCCAGGCGGCGACCTTCTGGCGGGCGTGGTCGAGGCCGAAGAACAGGCTTTCGTTCAACAGTTCGTCGCGCATCCGCCCGTTGAAGGATTCCACAAACCCGTTCTGGGTCGGCTTGCCCGGCGCGATGTAGTGCCAGTCGACGCCTTGATCCTGCGCCCAGGCCAGGATGGCCGTGGACGTAAACTCCGTGCCGTTGTCGCTGACGATCATGGCAGGACGGCCCCGCCGAGAGATCAGCGCTGTCAGCTCTCGCGCGACGCGGCGTCCCGAGATCGAGGTGTCGGGGATCGCCGCCAGGCACTCGCGGGTGACGTCGTCGACCACGTTGAGAATGCGGAAGCGGCGGCCCGTGGCGAACTGGTCGTGCACAAAGTCCAGCGACCAGCGGGCGTTCGGCCTGGCCTCGACCAGGATCGGCGCCCGCGTGCCTATGGCGCGACGACGTGAGCGGCGCTTGCGCACCGTCAGGCCTTCCTCGCGATAGAGCCGGTAGATCCGGTTCTTGCCCGAGGCCTCACCCTCACGTCGCAGCAGCACGAACAGCCGCCGATAGCCGAACCGTCGCCGCTCCACAGCCAGCGCGCGTAGCCGCTCCCGCAGCGCCGTGTCCGGCTGACGGCAGGAGCGATAGCGCACCGATTTGCGATCGGCCTTGATGATGGAGCAGGCCCGCCGCTCGCTGACGCCGAACGCCGCCTTCAGATGGGCGACGGCCTGGCGCATCGCCGCGGGCCTTACCACTTTTTTGAGAGCAGATCATTCAGCGCCGCCTTGTCGAGCATGGCGTCGGCCAGCAGACGTTTCAGCCGGCCGTTCTCGTCTTCCAGGGCGCGCAGGCGCTGGGCGTCCGACACGCTCATCCCGCCGAACTTGGCCTTCCAGGCGTAGATCGTGCCCTCCGACACGCCGTGCTTGCGCGCCAGCTCGCCCGCTTTGGCGCCGGCCTCGTTCTCCCGCAGGATCCCGATGATCTGCTCTTCCGTGAATCTCGCTCGTTTCATTCCGTCCGTCCTTTCAAGGGCCGGACTCTAGCTCCGCGTGGAGGAAATTCTCAGGGGCACGTCACCGGCCGCTTGGAATCCAATGAACTAGGAACCTGCAGTTCTATGGAATTCAGCGAGTTGGAGTCTGACGATTCAGGAGCGCTGACAGCAACGTGAGCTCAAGCCCAAGTAGACTAGAGAGCTGCGTGCGGCTGATGAGGCGGAACGATCAGAGTCACGGAACGCCCATAGCCCGAGAACAATGCTCTCTCCCCGTTTCTCGCGGATCGGTAGCGGAAACGGGAGAGCAGAAGTCAATCAACTCAGCATGCTGTGGTGAAATCGAAATGACGGTTTGGTCTGGCGCTCTACCGCGCGCCGCGCGCTAGAATGCGCCCGTCGCCATAGGCCCCGTCCAACTGCCCCGTCCGCGCCCAGTCCAGCACCGCCTGATAATATAGCCGGGAGCATAGCCGAGCGCCGTCCTGGCGCCGTCCGGCGCGGTTTCGAAGCGGACGATGCCGTGGTCAGTGTCAGGATATTCCAGCAGGGTCACCGGTCGGCCCTGAGCCGCTAGATCAATGAGCCGCTGACGCGTGGCGTCCGGCGGGGCGCCAATATCGTCTTCGGCCTGAATCCACAACATGGGCGTGTCTAGACGGCTCAGCACCGGCAGGGGATCGTAGTCCCATGAGGTCCCCAGATCGAGGACGGGGGCCATGGCGATGATCTGATCGTTCGGCGTGTTCAGCAGGAAGCCGGTGAACTCGCCCTTGATGTCCGCGAACCAGGGCTCGGCGCCATAGCGGGTCCGCACCGCCTCCAAGTCGCCAAAGCCTATCTGGCCGTGCGAAGCGATGAAGGCGCTGGTGACGTCGGTGATCGCGCGGGCCTGTTCGAGCACCTCGGGGCCCCAGCCCTTGGCCTTGAGGTCCAGAACCACCTGATCGCTGTCTTCCGACAGGGCCCCATAGGCCAGGCCGAAGCCCACGGTGACGAAGTCGACAGGCGTTTGGCTGGCGGCGAGCGGCGCGATCCAGCCGCCCTGGCTGGCGCCGTGCAGACCCACCCGCCCTGCCCGCGCCCCGGCCAGACGACGAGCCTCCCGCACCGCCGCGGCTGCGTCTTCAGCCAGGACGTGAAAGTCTTGCGTATAGCGCCCCTCCGATCCGCCCGAGCCGCGCTTGGCGTAGACGAAGACGCCGACGCCGGAGGCGGGCGCGAACCTCTGGAAGGGATTGAAGTCCAGCGCATTGGCGCCTTCAGAGCCATGCACCTCGACCATGATGGGCACCGGGCCATCGCCCGGCGGCAGGATCAGGCGCCCGTTCAGACGGGTCCCGCCCTGACCGATGAAGGTGGTGTTCTGGGCATGCAGGGTCACGCGGCGACCGCCCTTCCCTTCAAACTCCATCCGTCCCTCGTCACAGGCCCCAAGCTGAGGTTGCGGACCTTCGACGCGGGCGGTCCATCCCAAGGTGCTGATCCACCGTCCGTCGGCGTCCGGCGTCATCTTCGCCGTGGCCCCGTCCAGCCGACGCCACCGAAGCCCCCGGCTCTCCAGCGGCGCCACGTCCACCCAGCTGCCGTCGTCGAGGCGATAGACCCCGACGTGGCAGGCTATGGCCGGGTCCGGTCGTGCATCGACGTCGGCGCCGGGCAATTGAGCGGTGGCGGGAAATGCGGCGGCGAGAATAATGACGGCCAGGGCGCTGGCGAACCAGGATTGCGACACGGGTTTTTTCCTGTCTGAAGGTTGGGTTCTCGCCGAACGCCATTGCCCCGGAAGCACGGGCTCGCTAGGCCCGACTTCGCGAACGGCGCCGCAGGTGCGCGAACGGGGCGGAATGGGTCACAGGGACAAGGCCATCTTCGGGACGGAGAGCATCCGGCGCTGGATGATCGACATCGTCATGCTCGTCGCGATGGGCGTGCTGCTGGGTTTTCTCGGCCCCTTCGACTCGGACAGCGCCCCGCCCGACATCCGCTACGCCTACTGGACCCTCTGCATGCTGGGCGGCGGGCTGATTGCGATCGCCGTGGACGAAGGGTTCGGCCGACGCCTGCCCGTCGTGTGGAAACGCGTGGCTGTCATCTCGATGCTGGCGACGCCGCTGGTGGCCCTGTTCGTTCTGACCATTCAGTGCTTCCTCTTCGGCGAGGTCTTGCGCTGGCCGGTCTACCTGCAACTGCTCTGGCAGGTATGGCCCATCATGCTGGCGGCCATGGCGGTCCGGGCTCTGGTCTGGCGGCGAATGCCCGTGCGGATCGAGGCGCGGACCATCGTCATTCCCCCGCTGCCCGACGCCGAGGCGGCGTTCCGGCGACGGCTGTCCGCCAAACGACGCCACGCACGCCTGATCGCCGTCGAGGCGCACGACCATTATCTGAAGGTCCACACTGACGCTGGCGCGGAACTGATCACGCTTCGCTTTTCGGACGCGATGGCTGATCTCACGCAGGCGCATGGGTGGCAGGTGCATCGCTCATGGTGGGTGGCGGCCGACGCCGTCGAGGCGGTGCGCTGGCGTCGTGGCGGCGGCGAGCTAAGGCTTGTCGGCGACCTCAGGGCGCCGGTCAGCCGGACCTACAGCGTCCAGTTAAAAGAGGCAGGCTGGTTCTAAGGGCCGGGAAAGCGGACATTCGCTCGTAGCCCCCTGCTCACGGTTCCAACTGAACGGCCAGGCGCAGGGGCTGGAGCATGCCGGGCGGCGGCGGGGCTAGCCGACGACCTTGCACGGACGATTGCAGATCAACACTCACCGTCTCCTTGGCGGGCGGTGCCGCCTCTACGCGCGAAACGACGCCGTCGGCCTCTATCCAGAGCTTGAGCTCCAGAGGCGGCGTCGGCTGGTCCGGCGCCGGGCGCGTCTGGTGCAGTTGGAGGCGCAGGTTGGAGGCCGGCGGACCGTCCTCCTCCAACCAGGTCGTGACGGTGCGCGTGGCGATCTCGGCATAGGCGACCCAGGCGGCCGGGGCGGCGTCTGGCGCGAGGCTCTGCACCTGGGCCTGGGCCGGCGCCGCCATCCCGAAAGCGGCCGCCAGCCCTGTCGCCAGGGCGCGCCAGCCTGACCTTCTTGAGCGGGAAGCGGCGCCGGTCATGTCTATCGAGCCGGTTGCGCGGCGGCCTGAGGCAGGCGTTCGCGTTCAAAGGTGATGGTCGACAGGCGGCCGTCCAGCGCCTGAACCACCTCGGCGGTCAGGTCATTGGCGAAGTTGCCGCCCAAGGCCGAGTTGCGGTCCAACAGCAGGCCGCAGGCCTTGGCCGCATAGACCTGAGCGATGGCGGGCTGGGCTTCGTTGGCGATGCGTTCCATCGCCTTGACGCGGGTGGCCTCGACCTCCTGACTGGCGTGGGCGGCCTTCTGCTGCAGGGTCTGCCATTGGCCGGCCAGGGTCTCGGCGCGCTGGCGGCGAGCGGCGTTGTCGGGCTGGCTTTCAAGGGCGCGCAGTTCGGCCTCCAGAGGCTGACGCTCGGTCTCGATCTCGCTCTGCGCGGCGGCGGCCAGTTCCTGAAGGCGGGCGCTGGCGGCCTTGCCGGCGGCGGCGTTGGCGAAGACCGCCTCACGCGACAGCAGGCAGACGCCGGGAATGACCGGCCCGCCCAGCGGCTGAGCGGCTGGAGCCTGCTGCGCGCCGGCCGGCAGGGCGGCGCTTGCGGCGGCGGCGAAGGTCAAAGCGGCGAAGAAGGTGCGGGTGGTCATGGGTCAGGCTTTCTTGGATTTGGCCGGCTTGTCAGCCGGCTCGGCGGGGGGCGTCGCTTGCGCTTGCAGGGTCAGCAGCGCGCCGAAACGCTCCAGCGAGGCCAGATGGAAGTGAACCAGCGCCAGCCAGCCCCGACGGTGCCAGTCCAGCACGACAGCTTCGTCAAGGTTTGCGAACCTTTCCGTGTCGATCACCTGGAAGCCGTCCAGGCCCAACTTGCGACCGTCAGGCAGGGTGGCGTCGGCGCGGCGGTCGATCAGCAGATTCTGTTCGCGCAGGGCCTCGCCGAAGGCGCGGGTGCCGTCCGCCTCGCCCTGGAAGACATTGCAGAAGGCCATGGCGTCCTGCGTCAGCTTTGTCGGCTGCTCGGCCTCGAAAAGGGCAGCCCCCTCCTCCCCCGCACGGAGCACGCGGTCCGAAGCGGCGTCGATAGCCAGGGCGAAACCGTCCGGGTTCACGGTGGCGATGAAACCGAACGGATAGCGGCGGACATAGGCCGGCACATAGGCTTCGTCGGTCCAGCGACCGCCGGCGACGAACAGGTTGCGCTGTTCCAGGCCCAGGACGGCGACGGGCTGCGCCCCCTCCCCGGCTGAGAAGACGACCGGATAGCTGCGGGCGGCGGCGGCGATCTCGCTGACCACCACGGGAACGAAGGGGGTGTCGGCGGCGAAGGCGACATCACCGTCCTTCAGGCGCCAGTCGCCGTGCTCGGCCGCCGAGAGCGGCTGCGGATCGCGATAGAAAAGGGGCAAGGCGGAGGCCTCGGACATGGGGATACTCCAGTCGAAAAAAGGGAGCGTGGAGGAAGGCGCGGCGGCCTCCCTCCCGCAGTCGTTACTCGCCGAAACCGAGGAAGCGGCTGGTGATGATGGCGGGGATGTCGCCGGTCGGCTTGGGACGGGCGCGTTCGGCCAGGCGGGCGGCCTCGGCCACGACCGAGCTGCTGGCCGAGGAGGCCGCCGTCAGGGCGCCGGTGTTGACCGCCGCCACCGCCGGAATGCCCACGGCGTCGCCTTTAACCTGGATATTGGCGGCGTTGATCACCTGCAGCGCGGCCAGGTTGACGTTGCCCGACACCCGGATGCCCGCCTCGCCCGCGTCGATCGTGCCGAGGGGCGCGATCAGGTCCACATCGCCTGCCGGGATTTCCGGGATCGGGTTCAGGGTCGCGATGCCGGCGCCGGTGTTCTGGGTCGGCGGCGACAGGGTGACGTTGCCGTAGAGGTCATAGACGCGGCGCGGCGGCTGATAGACGGCGGTCGACTTGGACCCCCGCCCGGCGTTGATATCGCCCTCGGCCGACCACATCAGCAGGTCGCCGCCGAAGGTGGTGAAGACCCGGCTCTGACCCAACAGCACCGACTTCAGCGAATAGATGTCGATGTCGCCCGATCCCATGGACAGGACGCCCGCCGTCGAGGGCGGCGCCACACCGCCGACGCCGACCACGGTCTGACCGCCCGCCACCAGCATCTCGATATTGCCGCCGAACAGGGTCCGCACGCCCGAGCCGCCGAACATGGTCAGATCTCCGGCGTAGGAGATGGCCTGACCCTGGGCGTCCTTCTCGGGGAAGAGGGTCGCGATGGCGTTGCGGCCGCGCAGGTAGCTGCCGAAACGCGGTCCATTGGGGTCGTTGTATTCGCGGCCGCCCGCCTTCAGTTCGTCGAAATAGACCAGTCGGGCGAAGACGCCGCGCTGCTGACGGTCCAGACCGTTGAAGTAGGTCAGGGCCTCCTTCGCGTCGGCGGCCTCGTAGCCGAAACGGTCTTCCAGCCACTGGATCAGCTCGTCGTGGTAGGTTTTGACCACCTTGCCGTCCTGCTCGGCCAGAGGGCGTCCGACCTCGGCCAGGTTGGCCGGGTCCAGATACAGCTTGGCGAAGGCGTCGTAGTTGGGACCGCCCGCCCCGACCCCGGTCAGGATCGAGATGCCGGCCCCGCCGTTGCGGGTTGAAGGCGACAGGTCGAACAGCGGGCCGACGCTGGTGAAACGGCCATTGTCCGCCTGATAGATGTTGCGCCCTGCCTCGACCACCAAGTTGCCCGGCCCCGCCACGGTCATGTTGCCGTATATGATGTCCCTGCCCGCCGAGATCAGCGAGATGTCGGACGGGTCGTTGTGCACGACCAGGCCGCCCTGGTTGAAGACGCCGAACAGGTAAGCCGTGGTGCGGCATTCCGCAGGACCGCCCGGCGGGCAACCCAGGCTTGTCCCGGTGCCCAGGTTGACGATGTCGCGCGAGGCCCGCAGATCGAGCGCCCCTGAGCTGACATAGAGCTGCGACTGACCATCATAGGTCATGAAGCCGAAGCTGACATTGCTGATGTCGCCGTCCGCCGCATAGAAGAGCGCCGGCGCCTTGCGGCCGTCGATAAGGGTTCCGGTCGCCGTATCCTTCTGGAAGACGGTCAGGCCGCCAATATTGGTCGCATTGCCCTGCACCGGCTTGATGGCGTTCGGCGCCGCGCCGAGGTTGTTGCGCCACTCCGTCATCCAGACCGGACGGAACGGATTGGGCAACAGGTCCAGGGACCTCGCCATGCCCGACAGGGCGATGGGGCGGCTGGCCGCGAACGGTCCGGCGCTGTCGGTGACCCGGAACCCGCCGCCCAGAATGGACACACCGGCCAGGAATTCAACCTGACCCAAGGGCGACGGCGCCAGCTCCAACGGCAGGATGCCTTCGCTACAGCTGTAGTCATCGCATCGGCCGGAGTTCCAGTAGATGTTGCCCTGGGCCGCCGTGACCCGCAGGATCGGCGGATACCAGTAGCGGCCTTCACGGCCCCCGGCGTCGCCCGTTCCGCCCGTGATCGGCGTGACGTCCCCCCCGGCGCTGAACAGGTCGATGCTGGTGTCGTCGCGCCACAGCGAGAAGCTGGTCTGCATGATCAGACCGTCAGGTCGGACGAACTCGCCCGCAGCGTTCACATAGCCCACCGACACCCCGGCAAGCGACGTCACGGTCGAACCCGGATCGCCGACGCCGGCCAGGACCAGATCGCCGCGCGCATCAATCCTGGCGCTGCCGTCGCCGATGACCAGGGTGATGCCGCCGAAGGCGTCCTGGAATGGCGTTCGCAGCGGATCGAAACGACGCGGGTCCAGTGGATCGCGGCCGCTCGAATAGGCCGTATTACCGACACCGCCCGCCACGATGGCTGTATCGCCGCGCAGGTTCACGATCCCGCCGCCCGCAAGGGTCGATGGGGTCGCAGCACCTGCGCCGGGGTTCAGCGTGCCGCCCAGACGGATGTCGATGTCGCCGCCTCCCGTTTGAACCAGCGCGCCGTCCACGACGATCCCGGCATCGCGAATGACCGAGGTCACGCGCCCGGTGCCGCCGACGGCGAAGTTCAGAGCCGTGCTGGCGATCCGACCCAGGTTTGAGTCCGGATAGTTGGTCTCGGTCAGCGCCCAGCTTTCATGCACCCCGGCGTCGCCGCCGGCACGAACGATCAGATTGCCGCCGCCCAGGGCGCCTATGCCCATGAAGCCTTCCAGCATCGGGCCGTTGAAGTTGACGCTGTCGTTGAAGCTGGTCGGGTTGTTCGGGACGTAGCCGCCGAAGTTGATCCACCAGGCGGTCGGGACGTCCTGGCCCAGTTGCGTCGACTGACCGTCGGTGACGCCATAGCCGCCCTGGCGCCACAGCCAGTTTCCGACCGAGCCGCTGCCGACGCGTTGAAAACCAGCGTCGCGATCGGTGGCGTAGCCGGTCAGCCGCCCCTGGACAGCCAGGGTCAGGTCGCCGCCATGCTCGGGATACCAGGCCTGATAGTCCTGGATAGAGGCGGCGTAGCCGTCGAAGTTCGCGCCGATCCACGGATTGGTCAGATGGCTGGCCCCCGCCAACACCGCGCGCGGCTGATTGAAGACGTTGTGGCCGTCCAGCGTCAGCCCGCCGACCTCGGCCGAGGGTGTGCCCGCCGTATAGACGCCATAGAGCGACATCTGCTCGTAGTCGCCGCCCGCCAGCAGATCCAGCGAGCCGACGCCCGTTCGGATGACGCTGAAGTTCTGCATCAGCTTCAGCCCGTTTAGCCAGATGGCGGAGAAGCCGTCCGCCATCGTGGCCTGCGGATTGACGTAGTGGCGATCCGACAGGGTCAGGTCGCCGGAATGGCCAGCACTGGTCAGATCGGTCGCCGCGCGCAAGGTGCGCCCGTCCGATGAGGCGACGTCCGCCCCGGCGACAAACCGCATCGACCAGGACTGCGAACCCGCCGCCAGCATGGGCGCCACGGCCCAGATCCGGCCCTGCGTGCCATCGGCCTGAACGGGGCGGGTATTGTGCGGTCCGCCCGCGCCGAGGAGTTGAAGGTTCACGCCGGCCGGGATCACGGTCCCCGCATTCACCGTCACATTGCTGTTCAATGCAACGTCGCTGGAGAAGACGTTCATCGGCGTCCCTGCCGGAATGACCGTCGGAGCGATGCCCCGCGTGGCTCCCAGGACCGTCGGTATGACCGCGCCTGCGCCCCAGTAGGTGTTGGCGCGAACAAACTGGCCGACGTTGATGATATCGCCCTGTCGGTGCACCGGTGCGGCCCCGGCTTCAAAGGCCGCCTTACTGGCCCAAATGTCCACCGGAACCGTCCACGGCCCGCTGCGCGAGGTGGCCAGGTTAGAGGCGACAAAGCCGAACGGGATATAGACGCCGGTGCGGATCGTGGTGAAGTTGCGGACCTCGATGTCGAAGTCGAGCACTGCGGTCGAAGTCGGACCGCCGGGAATGGTGGTCACATCGCCCCCGGCGCCGCCAACCAGGGTGTATCCCGAGTCCAGGACCACCGGTTCGCTCTGCAGCCCAGTCAAACCGGCGATCAGAACCGTGCTGCTGCGCGGAATGATGTCGCCCGCCCGCAGTTGGGTCGCCGACGACAGCTTCAACAGCGCCGGCAAGGGCGTGTCCTTGGGCCAGGTCGTCGCCTGTAGCGAGACGGCCATAGGGAACATGGCGCCCTTCTCCAGCTTCGCGTCAGCGGGAAGGATCGTGCCGGCTTCGAGGATCGAGCCGCGGGCGATGACGCTGCCGTCCGGCAGATGGATGGCCGAGGTCGTCACCCATTCCAGCGGTAGGGTCACGGCCTGGGCCAGCCGCGTCTCGGCGCCGATCGGGGTGTTGCCCATGACGGTGAAGCCGTCGACCGGCGCATCGAAGGTCAGCTTGACGCCTCTCGGGAAGCTCGCGCCGGCGGCCAGCTTGACCGGCGCCGACAGTTGGTGGTCGGCCGGCCAGGCGCCCACGCCGCCCGCTTCACTGGTTCCGTAGAGCACCCAGCCGTTGTCGTCGGGCGTGCGCGCCGGCTCGCCGAAGCCGTCGGTGATGCTGCCGTAGATATTCAGGTCGTCGGCGGCGCGGACCAGAAGAGCGCCGGCCTCGCCCGAGCCATAGACGCCAGTCATCTGGGTGTCGGCGTTCAGGCTGGCGTAGCGATAGCCGGCCAGGTTCAGGTCGCCCGACACGCTCAGGCTCTGGCCCGGCGCGCTGGTCAGTTCGACGCCCGGACGCAGGTGGAAGGCGTCCTGATAGGCGCGCAGTCCCGCCAGACGCCCCATCAGGGCCTGGTTGACGATGGCGGCGTTGATGAAGGCCGTGCTGTCCAGATGGATATCGTCCATCAGAGCCTGGTTGATCACGCCGCCCGCCGGTTGATAGGTGCGGAAGCCGTTGACCGACAAGCTGTCGGCCCCCTTGATCGTCAGCGCCCCTCCCGCCTGAATGTCGATGTCGTCGGCGCCCAGACGCGGCGCATTCAGCTCGACGCGACCGCGATTGACGCCGTCCGGCGACGACAGGTCCAGGGTCGCGCCCGAGGCCAGGGTCAGGGTCCCCGCCTTGGTCGCCAGCTCGATATTGGCGCGGTTGGACGCCTCGATCGGCGCGCCGTAGCCGTCGACCACCAGGGTCTCGGCGCTGGCGTCCAGCATCGCCGTCCCGGCCAGGGTCAGATCGTCGCGCGCCGACAGACGGATCGTGCCGGGGCGAGCGCCGCTGGCGTCGATACGGCCGTTGACAGTCAGATCACCGCCGTCCGCCGCGATCGTCACATGGCGCGCCTTGACCTCGTCGCCTATGACCAGATCGCCGGTCTTGATGACGAAGCTGCGGCTCTCGGTGACGCCGCTTTCGGTGAGACGCTCGTTCAGGTCCTTGAAGTCGCTGATCACGTTGGCGCGAATATCGATGGAGCCGTTGCGCAGCGAGGCGTCGGGCGCCTTGTCGCCGTTTCGGGCGTGGGCCTCGATCGCCCCGTTCAGGATGGCCTCGCCGTTCAGCGCCGTGACCTTCAGCGTGCCGGCGTGGTTGTAGTCGGCGCTGAGGTCGACCCTGGAGCCCGAGGATAGGACAACGTCGCCCTTGGCGCTTTCCAGCTCGACGTCGCCGCCCCAGCTGTAGCGGGTCTCCTCGAAGAAGTCGGTCGCCTTGCCCGCCATGTCGAGGCGCGCGTTCTCGCCCAGAACGACATCGCCCTCAGTCGCCGTCAGGACCAGTCGGCCGCTGGGCAGGGCGATGGTGGTGTCCGCCGTGATGCTGGCGGCGGTCATCTTGATCTCGGCGCCCAGTTGCGGCTTGGCGGCATCGGCCGCCGGGGCGCCCGCCGGGGCGGTCAGGTTGATCGCGCCGCCCGCCTTGTAATGCAGGCTGGACCCGGCCTGACCGGTCAGCAGCGGCGTGGTCAGGTTCAGCGTGCCGCCCTGCCCCGCCTGACCATAGACGGCCTGCGACTGATAGACGGCCAAGTCGCCCTTGTGGTTGGCCTCGATGCGCTGCGACGCCGTCAGGTTGACGGTGCTGAAGCCCAGAGCCAGCCGGTTCAGCGGCAGGTTGGCGCTCATCGCCACGCCGTCCTGATAGCCCAGGACAATGCGGTCGGCGATCAGGTTCAGCGTGCCCAGTCCCTCGCCCGGTCCGCCATGGATCGGCGCGCCCGGTAGGCCGGTGATGACGGTCGGGTTCCACTGGTCGCCCTGGGTCCCCAGAACGCCGTTCCAGACCAGGGTTCCGGTCGTGATCTGGGCCACATCGCCCGCCCCGCCCGCACCGTAAAGGGCGGGCGTGTTAAGCACCAGTTGCAGCTTCGAGACGCCGGTGGCAGCATCGCGCGTGTCCAGGCTGACCGAACCGTAGAAGTTGACCGACTGGCTGGCTGATAGGATCAGCCGCTCCAGCTTGGGCGCCCCCGTGCTCTGGTCGCCGGCCATCAGGCGGTCCAGCACCGACTGGTTCAGCGCAATGCCGGAAGGCAGAACCCCATCGGTCTTGGCCTGGCCCAGAGCTTCACTGGTTCCGATATTCACCGCGCCCGAGGCGAAGGCCAGGTAGCGGGCGCCATAGTTGACGTTCTCGCCCAGGCTGACGGCGCCCGGGGTGACGAAGCTGAGCGTCCCGTCCGAATAGAGTGAGGCGCCGTCCTCGACCGTGATGACGCCGGTGCTGCCGGCGGCGGCCGTATTGCTGGTGAACTCCAGCAGACCGTTCGACACAGCCAGCAGGTTCACATTGTTGGCCATCAGCGTGTAGCCCATGGTCGAGTCAAACGCCGGATCGCCCTTGCCCAGGGTCGTAATCCGCGCCCCGCTCTCGACCAGGACATCAGCGTTCCGGTCGGCGATCAGCAGGACCTGCGGCCCTTCCAGCACCGCGCCCTCGCGCACGGCGATGCCGCCAAAGCCCGTGTAGCTGAAGTTGGGCTGGTTGGGCATGCCGGCGCCGACCAGAACCTGAATGCTGGTCGACTGGGTGGTCGACACCCGGTGCGCCACGCCGCCCAGGGTCATGATCCGCGCGCCGACGGCGTTCAGATCCGATGCATAGAGCGACAGGGATTTGTCAGAGCCGACCGCGCCGTCAGCCAGTATCTCCAGCGTGTAGTCCTGGCTGCCGTAGTAGGCGCCGGCCACAACCGCCAGCGCACCGCCCAGCCCGCCCTCGGCGGCGTCGAACAGGCCCTTGCCCTTGAACGAGAAGACGGGGCGATCGCTGTCCGCCTTGGGCGGCGTCAGAGCCAGGATGAAGGTCTTGCCGTCCTCAGGCAGGATCGGCAGCGGATTGTCGAACTGGGCCGACGACGGCGCCTTGACCAGGAATTCGCCGAAGCTGGTCTCATTGTACTGGGAATAGGTGCGGACCACCTTGGCCGGGGTCAGAATCGCCTCGACCTTCAGGGCGCTGCGGATCTCCGTGTTGGCGATTGCGGTGTTCACCCCCAGATGGCTCGAGCCGTCCGCCAGCGGCGTCAGCTTCCCGGCTCCGGCGGGCATGTTAGAACCCAGTTCGACCCGGAAGGCGCCGGCCATCAACGCATACTCGGCGGGCAGCAGGGTATAGACGCCGGCCGCCAAACCTTGAACGCCGACGGGAATGACGATCTGCTGGCCCACGCCTGGCTGGGCGTGGCCGTCGATGGTCGTCGGCGCGACCGCCGCGCCATAGGACGGCACAATGGCGTAGACCTTGTTGTCGGCGTGGCTCAGACCCGCGAACGCCGGGTTCACATTGGCCAGCGCAGTCTTCAGCACATCGACCGACCCGCCGCGACCAGGGATGAAGCCCGCGCCCGACGGCGTGCCGCCGCCCGACAGGTCCAGCACCGAGCCTTCGTCCGCCCGCAGTGACCCCACCACGACCACGCCTTGGCTGGACAGGGTGCCCTTCAAGTCCGCGCCGTTCAGGCGCCAGATCAGGCCGTCGATGGTGCCGCCGTAGGGAATGATCAGATCCTTGGCGCTGACCGAGGTCAGGCTGCCCGGCAACAGGTTCACTTCCGACGTCGTGACCGAAATCCCGGTCCAATAGGTCTGGCCCGGCTGCAGTTGATCAATGCCCGGAACAAACCGGTCGCCGCCCACGCCAAGGGTGATCGAACCCAGGGGCGCGCGCAGCACTCCGCCCTGGTTGATGATGTCTGCGCCTACCGTCAACGACCCATAGAGCGACAGCGGCGCGGTCGGGGTCACGCCCTCCAGCTTGTGGAAGCTGACCGTGCCTCCAGGCACCAGCGCGTTGTAGAGGTTGGTCGTGCCGGGAATGGTGTAGGTATATTTGCCCGCATAGATGCCTGCGGTCGCGCCGGTCATCGGATAGATCTGCGCGGCGGTCAGCGAGATGTTGCTGATGGCGTTGACGTCGCCGCCCGTCAGGCGGATGTCGCTGCGACTGACCACGTCGATCAGGCGATGCGCTGCGTATTCGTATTCATGCTGGCGACCGCCCGAGAGGCCGACGGAGCCGTTGATGCCGAAGCGGGCGCCGCCCATGTCGACCAGGCCGCCGGTGATGGTCAGGCGCCCCTCGCCGATCTCCGGCATCTTGAACAGGGCGTTGCGGCCGTCTTCCGAACGGACCAGGTTGTTGCCGTTCATCGCCCCGGCGGCGACGAAGCGCACGTAGGCAGCGCTCAGGCGGGAATCCAGGTCCGCGCTGTCGCCCATCGCGCCCATGGTCCCCGACAGGGTCAGGTTGCGCGACAGGTTCAGGTTCACCGCGCCGTCCAGCAGGACGACATCCGATGAGTCCAGGGTCAGGCTGCCGAATCCGCCCGCCGTGATCTGATCCACCCCAATGCGCGCCTGACCGACCAGATCGGCCATGCCTTCGTTGGCGGCCATGGCGTCGGCTACCAGTTGGCCCGGCGTCCAGCAGCCGGTGACGCAGTCGCCATATTGCAGGTCAGCCGACAGACCGCTGTCCTGGTCCTGGCTCAGGATGATGCTGCGCAGACGGCGCATGTAGTCGGGCATGTCACGCGAGCCGAGACCCAGTTGCGCCACATAGGGGGTGGTCAGTTTGATCGACAGCAGCCCGCCCGAGGCCCCGGCGCCGCCGGCATTCGCCCGCATGTCGCCGTCGAGGAAGAGCCCATACTGCGACTGGAAGCGGATGGCGCCGCCGTCGGTGGCGATGGTCAGGGCCTGCTTGTCGCCAGTCAGGGGCGAGGTCAGGTAGTCGACCTCGGTCGCGGCGCCCGAGGCGTCCAGAACCGCGCCGGGACGCACCACGACATAGGCCGCCCTCTGGCCGCCGATGCTGATCTCACCGCCCCTGGAGACATGGCCATAGCGCGCGCCGTCCGCGCCGATGGCGCTGACGCCCCGGCCCGAAACGTCGATGACGCTCTTCTCGCCCAGCCACAGGGCCGTGGTCGGATTGTAGACGATGTCCGAGGGTTGATAGTCGCGCCGCTCGTTCTCTTCACGACCGGCGAGCAAGGTCACCTTGCCGCCGCGCGCCTCGATGCGACCGTCGATCCTCATGCCCTCCATCGACGTCAGGCTGACCGACTGGCCGTCGTCGACTCGGATGCTCGCGCCCTCGGCCAGGATCAGTTCGCCGACCGGACGGGGGTCCGTCACGGGGTTGCCGTAGGCGGTGGTCCAGTTGCGCTCGCTGAGGCCGTGAGCCGTCAGGCTGAGGCTGGCGCCCTGACGCTGCACGAAGCGGCCGTTGGCCGTGTCCTCGCGCAGCATGTCCGGCGTCCACAGCTCCAGGGCGTCCTGCGGTGCGGCGCCGCTGACCACATTGACGCTGTCGGCGGTAAAGCGGCGCACCGGCGCATTGACATCCAGTTGCCCGCCGACGTGCAGGTCGCCACCCGCGCGGATGTCATAGCGAGAGAAGCCGGTCTGGAAGAGATCCGCCTCCAGATGCAGGGGTTTGGCGACCTTGACCGCCGTTTCAAACACGGTCCCGGCCGAGATGGTCCGCCCGACCGGCAGGGTCAGGTCGGCCTGAAGGATTTCGCCCTTGGCATAGGTATAGGCGACAGGGGGGATTTTAATGCCGTCAGGCCAGATTTCGGCCGAGACGATATAGCCGGCGGCCATCTGCCCATAGCCGAACTCCAGATAGGTGCCGGCGGGAACGACATCCCCGGGATAGTAAGGCATGAAGTTGCCGTCATAGACCTCCAGCCCGTCTGGAACCGTCCAGTCGTTGGTCACAGTCGCGGCGTAGAACTCGACATAGGTCGAGCCCGGCAAGGGCTGTCCGGCCGGGATCAGGTCCACCGTATAGGTATAGTCGAACGGCAGGGCGTCGCCGGCCTTCAGCACCAATTCCTTCAGAAGCTGCAAGTCCATCGGCGCCGCCTCGCCGGCCGCCAGTTCGTCGCCTCCACCAAGCACGGTTTCGCCAATGGTGATCGGACGACCAGCGGCCGAGACGGTCAGGGTTCCGCCCGCATTCTCGCCCGAGCCGTAGGCGCGGATGGCGCCGTCCAGCGTCATCTGCCCCATGGTCAGGCGCGGCTCGGCGCCGACGGCCAGGCCGACCGAGCCGCCCTTGGCGCCCACCGTCTTGCCGTCCAGCAGGATGGCGGCGCCCGCCGAGACGTCGATCAGGCTGTCCTTCGACAGGGTCAGGTTCCCCTGACGGCTTTCCAGCACGACGGAACCGCCGGTCAGGTGCGCCAAGTCGCGAGCGTCGCCGCCCGTCTTCAGGTTCACCCACAGACCGCTGGCGTCCAACGTCACGCCCTGCCCCACCGTCAGTTCGGTGGTCGCCGGACAGCCGGTTCCGCACGCCGGGATCGCCGCCAGCGAAATCGAGCCGCTGCGCGCCGTGATGTCGGCGTCGACCGCAATGGTTTCGGCGCGCACGGCGATATCGCCCCCGGGGCTGACGGTCAGGTCGCTCTCGACCTGGACCGCGCCGGCCGTGATCCGCAGCGAGCCCAGGCCGGCGTCGTTCAGGGCCTCGGACGACAACAGCACCGTGTTCAGCAGGTTGGGCGCCAGCGCCGCGCCGTCCTCGACGCCCACCGACCCGCCGCCCTCGCCCAGGATGACGGTGTTGGCGAACGGAGCTTCCTGCGCCGTCGGCGGCACATAGGTCTGATGCAGCTTGGACCCGATATAGAGGCCGCCGGCCAGCGGCGTGACGTTCTGCGGCAGGTCGTAGCCGTCCAGCCGTTCGGGGAAGGCCCCCGAGGTCACGCCGTCCTTGATCACGGGCGGAACCGTGGGCCGCTCGCCCGTCTGACGCTCTCCGACCACCACGTCCGCGACGATCTGACCGTCAAACAGGACCGTGGGCGCCGACAGCGACAGCACGCCCGCGTCGCGCCCGACCGTATAGCCCGCCTCCCACCGCACGCTGCGCGACGAGCTGAACAGGGGCTGGGCATAGACCTCCTGGAAGGCCTCTCCCCAACGGTCGTGATTGACGATGAAGGCGTTGCCGACCGCCAGCATCTTCACGCCTGCGGGCGCCTTGCCCAGGTCATAGAGCTTGCCGTCCGAACCCAGCATCCGCGTCGACTGGATATAGCCGGCAGCATAGTCGATCGACCCGCCGGAGATGTCGAACACCGCGCCCTTGTGGGCCACGATCTCATTACTGGAGATGGCGATGGTCCCTCCCTGGGCCGCCCACTCGCCGATGCCGTGAGCGGTATTGCCTAGGTGGCCGCCGACCTCGATCAGGCCGCCCGGCGTGTAGTAGCGGTCGCCTTCATGCCCGCCCGTTCCGCTGGGCAGCAGGATCAGGTCGCGGATGTCGATCCAGACATCGTTGTTCTTGAGGCCATCGCCCTCGCGGTTAAGCGGCGAGTCGCGCAGCTCGAACGGCTGGATGTTCACCTTCAGATTGTTCGTGGCCATGTCCATGGCCACGTCGCGCACGCCCGAGACGTTCAGCTCGGCGCCGTCCTGAACCGTGGTGCGCTTCATCGCCGTGACGGCGATCTGTCCGCCCTGCGCTATGGTCTGGGAGTTGGTCTGGAACTCAGCCGTCCCGCCGGTCATGATCTCGACGCGCGACATATCCTTGCGGTCCGGCAGCATATGGCTGAGCCGGTTGATGCCCTGGTTGTTCAGCAGGTTGGGAACGCCCGGCGCCTTGGCCGACTCGGCCAGCAGGGCGTCGCGCTGGGCGTTGGTCGCCGTGGCGTCGCTGTCCAACTCCGGCAGGATCAGGGTCAGGCTGTCGCCGGTCAGGGTGACGCTGGACTGACTGTCGCTCAGGTCCGTCAGCAGATGGATGGTGCCACGCGTATTGACCGAGGTGGTGGCGATGGCCACGCCGTCCTGCACCACATGACGCCCGGCCAAGGTGATGTCGCCCTCGGCCGCCTGAACCATGCCGCTGTTGATCACACGGCCGGCGTTGCTGCCCGCCTTCAGGGTGACCGCGACCTCATGCCCCCGCGTGGTCGAGCCCTGATTGGTCGCTGTGCCGTAACCCGGTCGCAAGATGAAGTTGTCGCCCGCCGCCAGCAAGGTCTGCCCACGCGCCGTAACGATGGAGCCGGCGTTTTCGACCTCGGTGCCCATCAGGGCCACGAAGCCCCCGCCCTCGACAACCGTGGCGGGCTTGGTGGTGTTGATCTGCGCGCCCGCCTCGACCTTCACAGCGCCGCCGGCGTTGGTGAAGGACGGCAGCAGGATCGGCGGTTCCCACCAGTTGGGGCTGGGCGTCTCGGTCGCGTAGATGCCGCGTTCCAGGAACTGGATGTCCGAAATGTTCGCCGTGGCGGCGATCAGGCTGCGGACGTTGACCTGCGAAGCCCCGCCAAAAATGATCCCGTTGCGGTTGATGATATAGACCGAGCCATCGGCCTTGATGCTGCCCAGGATCTTGGTCGGATCGGCGCTGGCGTCAGTGACGCGGTTCAGGGCGACCCAGTCGGAATGGCCCTGCTGGTTGAAGACCAGATCCGTCTCGCGACCGACGTTGAAGCTGTCCCAGGTCAGGATGGCCTTCTGTTCGGTCTGGCCGACGGTGACCGTGGTGCGGCCGTCCGTTCCCGTCGTCTGGGTCGGACCATTGGCCCCGATCCACAGATTGGGGTCCAGGGTGACGCCCTCGGCCACCTGAAGCCCGCCCTGGCCCAGGCCGTTGGGGATGTGGCTCTGGGCGGCGAGCGCTGCGGCGCGGGCGGCGACCTGGGCGTCGGTCATGGCCTGACGCGTGGCGGCGGCACGGGCGAAGGAGGCGATGGCGCGCTGGCTGGCGCTGGTGGCCTGAGCCGCGCGGCCGGCCTCGGCCTGAATGGCCTGGGTCACGGCGGCGGTCGGATTGGCCCCCGCCCCGCCCCGGCTGCCGAAGCCGCCCCGGTTCTGGGCCTCGGCCGCGCCGGCGACGATCAGGGAGCCGAGCGAGGCGCCGACCAGCAGGCGGCGGCGCAGCGAACGCGAATCGAGACGGATCATCGGGCGATCTCCAGAGGAGCAGAGGCCGCGCGCGCGGCCGTCTGGCGAAGGGGGAAGCAGACCGGGCGCGGCGCGCCGACGATCTGGAATAGGGAAAGGGAGAAGTGGCTCATGGCTGTCCTCCCGGTCGCGGCGTCGGCGCGGGCCGGACGGGACGCTGGGGATGGACGGACAGGCCGAAATTGGCGCCGAGGCGCTGGCGCGTTGCTGTCTGGCTTGCGACGCCGACGGTCAGATCGGACGAACGCGCGTCGGGCGTCGGTGTCTCGAAGGCGGCGCGGGCCTGACTCTGAGCCAGACGCGCGGCGCGTTGCAGGGCCTCGGCCGCGCAGTCCAGATGACCGGCGCGGTCGCCGCCGACGTCAACCTGAACGCACACTCCGGAAGGCGGCGGCGATGAAGGCGCCTGTTGGGCCAGGGCTGCGGCGGGCGAGAGCGCCAACAGAATCGGAAGAAGAAGGCGGACCGCTCCAGCCGGGGATGGGCCGAAGCAGTCCGCCAGCGTCGCCTCGCCTCGGGACGGGCGAGAACCAGGCGAGACGACGAACCGAGCGCGTCCGACGACGGCCTGCGTCTGGGCGCATTCCCGCGACCCGTCGTGATCGACGAGACGAAGGGACGAACGCAGATGAGCGGGAACCGTCGTCATGGCGCGGATCAGAACCGGGTCAGCAGGTCGATCAGCAGGCGGTCCGACGACAGCGGCGCCCCGGCGATCTCTTCGGCCGACAGCCAACGCGCACTGATCGCCGTGTTCTTGCCAAAGGCATAGGCGCCCCCGACCATCCAGCCCTGCGAGTTGGTCCCGCCCAAATGGAAGTCGCTGTCAGTGAAGGCGTCGAGAACCGCGTCGGATTCCAGGCGGCGATAACCGGCGTGGACATTCCAGTCGCCGCGCGAGGCCAGGTCGAGCTTGCCCGCCGTCAGCTTCAGCGACCAGCCCGATGAACCGCCGTCCCAGGCGCCCGGCAGGGTGATCGTGCCGTTGGTGTTGGTCGGGTCGGGGATGGTGGTCGACGGGCCCAGGTTGTTGACCGCGCGCAGACGCATCACGGCGTTGTCGACGCCCAGGTTCTCGACAAAGTCGCCCTCGACCCGGAAGCCGACGCCGTCGAAGGCGTTGAAGTCCAGGCTGGCGCGAACGTTCAGCACCTCATAGGCCGAGGCCAGGCCGAAATACTGGTTCTCGGGGCTGGTGATCGGGTTCAGCGGATCGGCGACAACGTTGCGGATCGGGAACATGGTGTTGCCGAACTGCTGGAACTGCGGACGCGTCGGGTCCGTGTCGCAGACGGTTTCGTAGAACTGGCAAGGCTTGGACACCTCGCCCTCGACGCCGTCGAAGTTGAAATAGCCGACCGCGGCGCGCACCCGCATGTCGTCATGCGGCGTCCAGTCCAGACCCAGCTGAGCAGCCAGCAGGTATTTGTCGCGGCTCTCAAACGGCCCGCCCTTGCCCTCGGGCGCATTGCGCGAGCCGAAGTTGAAGTCGGTGTTGAAGACGGGGAAGGCGCCGGCGGTCCCGAAGACAGCGAACGCCGGGTTCAGCGCATGACGCGCCGAAACAGCCACGCCGTCGAAGTTGATGTCGTCGTCAAAGATCAGGTCGCCGCTCCAGAACGGATTGGCGAAGCGGCCGAAGTCCAGGGCCACGTCCTGAACCGGCGTCAAGCGGATGGCCGCGCGGTCCAGCCACAGGGCGTATTTGCCGAACTCGTCGCCGCCGCCCAGCGTTTGGTTGGTCGAGACGGGCGAGGTGTCGTTGCCGGTGGCGACGCGCACTTCGGCCGAGATCCAGCTGTCGATCTGAGCCTTCAGGCCGAAGCGGGCGCGGATGCGGGCGCGCTGGCGGTCTTCCAGGGTGTTGAGGTAGGGCGGGCCGACATAGCCGGGCGTCTTGTCGTTGATGTTCTGGCCGGAACCGGCGTTGATCGCGCCGTAGTCGACGAAGATGTCAGCGTTGTTGTCGTCCATGAAGACGCCTTCGCCGCGCACCCGGACGTCGCCCGACAGGGTGATGCCGCGCGTCCATTCCGGCGTCTGGCCGGGCGCCGACCAGCCCTGGGCCTGAGCCTGGGTGCCCAGCTCGGCGCGCAGTTCTTCCTTGATCTGATCGCGGACGACCTGCGGGATATAGGGAATGGTCTGCACCCCGTTGGCCACGCCGCCGGCGGGAACAGGCGCGGGCGGCGGCGCCACAGTCGCCTGGGCCAGAAGGCCGTCGGCCTCCTCGCGGGTGACCAGACCCTTGGCGACCATCAGCTCCAGCAGCTTGGTGGAGTCGACGGTCTGGGCGAAGGCCGGCTGGGCGGCCAGCAGGCTGAGGCCTGCGGCGCAGGCCATCAGGGCCGGTTTCAGGCGGATAGGACGGTTCATTACGGTAAATCCCCAGGGAGGTCAGGCGCCGCTTCGGGCGTTCAGTTCGATACGCATGACGGGCAGGCCGTCGGGCGGGCGGCGGGAAAGCTTCAGGCCGGTCAGGGCGCGTTGCAGGGCGGCGTCGCGGCGCGCGTCGCCGGTGCCGCGCAGCAGGCGGACCGAGGTGATCCGGCCCTCGACATCGACCGTGACGGCCAGTTGAGCGGAGTAGCGACCCCGGCTGAGGTCGCGTTCGCCCTGGACCGCCTGGGTCACCTCGCGGCGGGTCAGTTCGCCATAGGCGCCGAAACCGCCGTCGCCGCCCGGACGCCCGCCGATGCGGGTTCCCGAGCCGTCGCCGCGCGCCAGGCCGTAGTTGGACGGGCCGGCCCCTTCGCGGGCGGTCAGGGCGCTGTCCCCGACCGTCGGTTCGGACGGCGCGTCCGGCGGTGGAGGCGTGTCCTCGACCGGTTGATCCATCGGGGTCGGCGTGGGCTCGGGCGGCTTCTCCTGCGCCACCTCGGGCGGCGGGGGCGGAGGTGGCGGAGGCGGCAGGACCACCCGCACCGTCTTGTCGTCGCGCTGACGCTCGCTGACCGAAGCGGGCCGCAGGAAGGTGGCGGCCAGGACGACGGCCAGAACCGCCACCACCCCGATCACCGGCCAGTTGATCCTGCGCCGACGAGGCGGCGGCGGCGGATCATCCGCCATGAAGGCGTAGGTCATGGCGCTCAGGCTCCCCCGCCGGGCGGGCGGGTCGAGGCCATGCCCAGGCTGCCGACGCCGACCTTGGAGCACAGGTCCAGCACCTGCATGATCTGGTCATACTGCACCGCCCGGTCGCCCCGCAGGATCACCGGCAGATCCGGCGTCGAGGCGATGGAGGCGCGCAGTTCCTGCTCCAGCTCGGCCATCGAGACGGGGACGGCGTCGATCGACACCGTGCCGTCATTGGCGACCGCGATGACCCGCGACTTGGGCTGATCCAGCACCTGGGACGACGAGGCCGACGGCAGGTCGACCTTGATGCCCTGCACCGCCGCCGTGGTCAGCAGGATGAAGATGATCAGCAGCACGAAGGTCAGGTCGACCAGAGGCGTGATGTTGATCTCGTTATAGGGTTTCTTGCCCTGAACCTGCATGGGTCAGCGCTCCCCTATTCCGCCGCAAGGGCGGCGACAGGGGCGTCCTGCCAGGTTTCGGCGATGCGCTTTTCCAGCTCGTCGACGAAGATCTGGTTGTCGGCGGTGACGTCCTCGACCCGGCTCAGCAGGTAGTTGTAGCCAAACAGGGCCGGGATCGCGACGGCCAGACCCGCGACGGTGGCCAGCAGGGCCGCGGCGATGCCGGGGGCGATGGCGTTGATGTTGACCTCGCCCGCCGCCGCCACCGAGGCGAAGGTGATCATGACGCCCAGAACCGTGCCCAGCAGGCCGATAAAGGGACCGCCCGAGATGGCGATGGTCAGCAGCACCATCCACTTGTTCAGCTTCTGGCTCTCGCGCACCTGACCGGCGTCCAGCGCCGAGCGGATGGCCGCGATCGACTGCGGACGGACGGCGAAGCGGCTGCCCGACGCCTTGCCCTCGGCCAGACGCATGCCCAGCTCGTGGCGGCCGATCTGATAGAGGCGCGCCAGCGGCGAGTGTTCGGTCAGGGCCGGCGGCAGGGCGCCGAGGCCGTCATGGCCGTTCGAGGCGCGGGCTGACTGGCGATAGACGTCCAGGAACTCTTCGTTGGCGCGCGTGGTGCGGCCCAGCATCAGCCCCTTGGAGATCATGACCCAGATGGCCAGGGCCAGCATGAAGCCCAGGATGATGATGACCACCCAGGCGTCGACCGTCAGCGCCTTGAACAGGATGCCGAAATAGTTGTGGCCGCCGCTCTCGGTCTGCTCGGCCGTGTCGAAGGTCAGTAGCTTGGCGCCCTGCCCCTCGCTGGCGGCCGCCAGTTGGAAGGCGGCCTGCGGCAGGGCGACGCCCGCCACGCGGAACTCGTCGATCTCGCCGGCGAAGCCCTGACCCAGAACGGCGGGACCGGCCGCCAGCGCGCCCGCGACCTCGCCGGCCGGTTGGCCGTTGACGAAGAGGGTCGACTTCTGACCGTCGTTGACCAGGGCGACGTGGGCCCAAGTTCCGGCCGGAAGCGCCGCGCCCGCGCTGCGCGAACCGGCGGCGTCGAGGAACAGGCTCGCGCCTTCCGAGATCAGGCTGAGACCCGGCAGGCCCAGCAGTTGACCGTCCGAACCGGGCTTGACCCAGAAGCTGACCGAGACCGGCCCCTGAGCGAAGGCTTCGGCCGGCACCGACACGGCGGCGGCGCCGTCCAGCGTCAGGCTCTGACCGATCAGGCCGCCCGTATTGCGAGCCTCGCCGCCGACGCCGTTCAGGCCGTTGGACGTGGCGTCCTGCGGCGCGCCGGCGCCGTCGAAGTGCCAGACCATTTTGTAGTCGGCGCCGAAGGTCCCGGCGGCGTTCTGACCGGCTTCAGCCTTCTCATTGCCGTAGTAGGCGTAGATGGCCGAGGCGGCGCTCGGCTTCAGGTTCGACACATCGACCCAGACCAGGGCCTGCTGCTCGGCGGGCGCCCACTTCTCGATGTGGAAGGCCAGCGGCGTGCGGTCGTCGCCCGCCACGAAGCGCAGGTCCGAGCCGTCGGCCTTGACGTCGGCGAAGTCGAAATTGCCGGTGTGCAGACGGATCAGGACGGGGGCGCGGGCCACCTCGCCGGTCACGCCCGCCGCCTGGGCGTTCAGGTTGATCTTGGTGCGATAGACGTAGTCCGCCTGCCACCAGCCCGCCGCAGCGGCCGGAGCCGCAGCCCCGATCAGCACGGCGGCGGCGAGGCCGCCGAGCAGCCCCTTCTTGGTCATCGTCAAAGCCATCAGAATTCCCCCCAGATGCGGAAGCGAACGGAAACCAGGCCCGCATCGCGGCCCGGCATGGTGATCAGGGGCGTGCCGACATCGACGGCCCCGTTGAGGTATTGGAAGAGGCGCAGTCGCCCGCCGACGCCGGCGCTCATCAGAAGGTTCTCGCCCTTCTGACCCGGCAGCGGGTCGTGGATGCCGACAAAGCCGGCGTCCCAGAAGCCATAGAGGCGCAACTCGTCCACGCCCGGCCAGTCGGCCAGCAGCAGCGGCGAACGCAGCTCCAGTTGCGTGGCCAGGCCATAGTCGCCCATGGCCTCGCTCTCGCGATAGGCGCGGACCGTGCTCGATCCACCGATGCCGAACTGCTCGTTGGAGATCAGCGGACGGTCAGTCCACTGAGCCGACAGCTTGGCCATCAACTGTAGGTCGTGGACCAGTTCTTCGGTGTGCGAGGCGTCGAGCTTGACCGTGAAGAAGCTGGGGCGGGCGTTGTAACGCTTGGCGTCGAACGCCCACTTGTCGTCGCCCAGACCGCGCACGCCCAGGACGCCGCTGAAGGTCAGGTCGCTGCGTCGTGCCTCGCCGCTCCAGTCGCCGCGCCACGAGGCCATCAGCGGGAAATACTCGATCGGCGCGGCGGCGCGATCCGAGCCCAGGATCACGTCTTCCTTGAAGCTCTTCCAGTCGAAGCCGAGCGTCAGCGAATGATAGAAGCCGTCGCCGCCGCCCAGCGACCGGATCAGTCTCAGGCCCGCCAGATCGCCCTTGCCGATGACATTGGTGCCGCCGACCACGGCGATGTCGCTGTCCGAATGGACCGCATAGGCCAGCAACTGCGTGCCGACACCCAGGCGCATCATGTAGTTGCCGGAATAGACGGTGCCGTCCGTGGTCCGCTCGGGCGCCGTCTGAGCCGACAGGCTGAGGCTGTCGCCCCGGCCCCACATATTGTCGTGACGCAGCGTCGCCGCCGTCCGCAACTGGGTCGTAGAGGCGCTGTAGTAGTTGTTCAACTCCAGCGAACCATGCCAAGGCGAGCTTTCCTCGACCGCCAGCACCACATCCAGCGTCCCCGGCGCCACGCCCGCACGCAGTTCCGGCGTCACACGCCGCGACGGGTTCTGATTCAGCGCCACCACATCGCGCTGGAAGTCCGGCAGGTTCGGCGTCTGGCCCGGCGTCAGCGAGGGCGCCTGGGCGCGCACGGCGTCGGGGTTCTTCGCCCCTTCGACCAGCACCTGGCCGATGGCCTGCTCGGCCACCTCCAGCATCAGGACGCCGCCCTCGACCGACTGCTCGGGAATGAAGACCGACACGGCGATGAAGCCGCGCTCTTCGTAGGCAGCCTGCAGCGCGGCGCGCGCCGCCTCCACGTCGTCCGAGGTCCGGCCCGGCCCCATGAAGGGATAGACCGCCCGCTCCACCGCCTCGGGCGGCAGGACGGTGTTGCCCTTCACCTGAAAGGCGCGAACCTCGAAGCTGGTCGCGTCCTGCGCCGTCGCGGGCGAGGCGTGAACAGCCAGAACAGCGGCCAGCGCCAGGGCGCTCGCCGCGCCTCTCAGCGCGCAATGTCTCTTGTAATCCAGCATCAATCCCCCGTGACGCGACGGCCGCTGAGGCGACCGACGCCCCGCACTTGGTCGTCAGGGGAGAGACACGTGCGCCCGACACAGGCGCAAAGATTTAGCGTGAAGATTTCGCGACGTTTTCCAGTCGCTTATGTAGGATTTCGTCAGGCCACGAGGACAACATCGCCGGGCAGGCGCGTGGCCCGAACCCCATAGGCCAGGCGCATCTGATCAATGACCTGATCGATGCGATCGGTGTGGAAGGCGCCGTTGACGCGACGGTTTCTCAGCCGCGGATCAGCGATGACGATGCGTCCCGTGCGGTAGCGATTGATCTCCTCGATCACGTCGCCGAGGCGCTGATCGCGGAAGACCAGCAGGCCGCGTCGCCATGCCGCCTCGGTCTCCGGGTCGATGGCCGTGGGGGCCTGCATCTGCTTCTGGTCATAGGTCACGCTGTGTTGCGCAGGCAGGGTCGCCGCCTGTCCCGCCGAGCGCACCTGAGCGGCGCCTTCCAGACAGGAGACCCGCACCTGACCGTCCAGACAGCGCAGCGCCAGCCGCGCCTGCGAGGCCGTGGTCTCGCCGTCCTGAGCGAAAATAGACAAAGGCGCGGTGGGCCGATCGACAGTGACGACCGCCTCTCCCGTCAGCAGTTCGAAGGCGCCCTCGCCCGCCTGGGGCCGCAGGGCGATCCGCGTCAGGGTGTTCAGTTCGACCGAGACGCCCGCCGCCAGTTCGACGCGCCGCGTCTCGCCCTTGGCCGTGGTGAAGTCGGCGGGCGCAGGCGCAAAGCGCGTCGTCCCCGACCGCTCCGCGATGATAGCCACCCCGGTAGCTGAGGCGGCGATGGCGCCGCCCACCACCATACGGCGGCTCAGGCCTCGCCCCGCCATCGTCGGTTGCCTCACCTGCTCGCTGCGCAGGTCCGCCGCCGCCTGTCGCGCCGTCTTGTGCAACCGCGCGGCCTGAACAAAGGCGCGCTCGTGGCGCACGTCGGCCTGACGCCAGACAGCCAGGTCCAGGGCGTCGTCCTGCGTCGCCTCGCCTGACATCAGGCGGCGCACCCAGGCCTGGGCCTGTTCGACGACCGTGTCGCTCACGTCCTGATCTCGCCGCTCATGTCCGGCCTCTGAGGCGCCCCTGTAATTCATGACACGCCATCTTCGGAACGGCGCAAGGATATGACCCTGGGTTGAGCCAAATTCTTCTGCAAGGCCTCGGTCGCCAGCTTCAGCTCGTGCTGGACCGTGCGCTGGGCCATGCCGTGGCGTTCGGCGATCTCGACCGTCGACAGGCCGTCCAGCCAGGCGGCGGTGCAGATGGCCAGACGCCGCGCGGGCATCCGCGCCATCGCCGCCTTGACCGTCGCCAGATCGGACCGCGCCTCCGCCACGGCGGCCGGGTCCGGGTTCTCGTCGGGCACATCCAGCAGGGCTGCGACCTCGTCAAAGCCCAGCAGCCGCCGGTCTCGCCGCCGCGCATTGGCGGCGATGTTCAGCGCCATTCGGAACAGATAGGCCGTCGGGTGACGCACCTCGTCCTGAGGGCCGCTGCTCGACAGCTTCACATAGGCGTCCTGCAGCGCATCCCGCGCCTGCTCGCGAGAGCCCAACCGGGCGCTGAGGCCGCTCAGCAAGGTCTCGTACTTCTCGACCAGATGCCCCCGCAGACGCGCGGCCGCATCCGTCACCATGACCTTGCGCTCATTCGCCGACCCGCACGCCGGCGCCCCGCGTCGAAGCAGCGTAGCGCAGGGGCACGATCAGGTCGATCGCGCCCGGCAGGGTCGCGGGCAGGCCCGGCAGAGGCTCGGCGCGCTTCAAGGTCTGCATCGCCGCCTCATCCAGAGGCACGACCCCGGAACTGGTCTCGATCCAGGCGTCCATCACCCGCCCGTCGCGCTGGACGATCAGGCCAACTCGCACCACCCCGGTCGGGCGCGGGCCGGTCAACGCGGCCGGATAGGCGTGAAACCGCGCCAGATGGCTCTCGACCCGGCGATAATAGTCGGACACCGCGCCGGGATCGGGCGCCGCCGCCGGCAGGGCCGCCTCCCCCCCGCTGGCGGACCGCATCGGGGCGGTCGCCGCCTCTCCGGACGTGGGCGATGCAGGCGCTGCGGCGACCGGACTGGCCTTCTCGCTTGATCGGGATTGCGCTTCGGTGCGGACTTGGTCGCCGCTCTGTCGGCGGGCTGCATTGATCAGTTCGACATTGACGGCGTGCGGCTGGACTTCCGGCGCCGCCGCACCCGGCGGGATCGCCGAGGACGCCAGCAAAACAGCCGCCGCCCCGCCGTGCAGGGCCGCCGAGGTCATCGCGCCTAGGAGCCAGTTTCGCGTCATGGATGGAGGTCGAGCCGTCAGAGCCGCTGGAACCCCGCCTCCCTAAACCGTCACCGGCGACAGAACGGTGACGCTGATATGTCAGTGACGCTGGCGGACGCGAAACTCTATTCGCATCGGCTGCGGCAGGTCCGGCGGCGGCGCCGGAAACCTCAGGCTCGAGGCCAGGGCCAGGAAGTCCGCGTCACGCCCTGCCTCGCCCGACCCGTTCAGAACTTCGACCCGACGCGCCGCGCCGTCCTCGTTCACCCAAAGCCGCACGCTCAAGGCATAGTCGCCGCCCGACAGCACCGCGTCCTGACGCAGAGCTTCAATCGTCTGTCGCTGCACCGCCTCGGCATAGGCCCGCGCCTCGGCGTTCGCGCCCGACCGGCCGATGACCGGCGCCGCCGTCGCGGTGATCGGGTTCAGCGTCACCGCCGAGGTCGAGCCGGCATAGATGACCACGGCGCCGCCCGACGTGAACCGGGCCGTCAGCCCGGTGCCCGCCAGCATCAGCGCCAGGGCCTCCCTCGGCTGCATCGCCCCGGAGACCGGCGACGACCGCCGCCCCGACGCCAGTGAACTGTCGTAGAGCATCTGCAGGCCGGTCGAGACCGAGAAGGCCGCCAGGGCCTGATCCAGCGGCTGGGCGGCGACCTCAAAGCGCCGCGCCTCCTGCGGCCGCGCCTGCGCCGAGCCCGCGACCGCCAGAGCAGCCATGGCGACCAAGATCGCCAGCCGACGCTTCAGGCCCTCCGACATCTATGTCCCACCCCGCGTCCGCCGCCGTCAGCGCGGGATCAGCACAGCCTTCCGATCATGGCAAGGGCAGGCGGCCCTGCGGCCGCCTAACCCGCCTCGCCCCCGGCGACCTCAGCCAACCCGCCATCGCCTCTCACGGAAAAACGTTTCAGCTGTTTAATTTCAAAGGGTTTGGCGAAGATGGTGGAGACCTGCATCAAGCTCGCCTCGGCCTGGTCAGCTGACAGGGTCAGCAGAATAAAGCCCTTGGCCGATTGGTCGCAGAAGACGACCTCGTCATTGGCCTGCATCAGGGCCTCGCCCAAGGGGAAACCGCCGATGGCGTCGCCGATCGAGGGGCTGGAGACTGAACTGGTTCCGAACTCGACCGCACGGCGGGCGCCGCCGGCGTCCTTCAGTTCATTGACCCAGAAGGCGTGGCTGTCGCCCGCCAAAACGATGGGTTGCACGCCCGCCTCGGCGAAGGCGGCGTAGAGCCGCTCGCGCCCCGCCGGATAGCCGTCCCAGGCGTCCAGATTGAACGGCAGGCCCATCTTGAACAGGAAAAGGGCCTGCTCGAACTGCTCGCGGAAGGCCTCAGGCACCTGGGCCATCAGACCCTCGATCTGTTCCGGCGTCATGGTGCGCGACACGTCGGGCCCGGCCACGCGCGCGGTCACGACCTGATTGCCCAGCACCTGCCAGGGACGGCCCGCCGCCTTGGACGCCGCCAGTTCGCGCGTCAGCCAGGCGCGCTGTTCATCTCCCATCAGATCGCGCGACGGATCGTTCAGCTTGGCGCGGAAGGCGTCGAGGTCCAGCACTGGCTCGCCGTCCGGGCCTTCCTTGGCGGTCAGGTCCTTGCTGTAGTCCAGCGGCTCGGTGCGCCCCGTCAGCCGCGTCTCGACCATCATCAGGCTGGCCAGGTCGCCGAAGTGGAAGCTGCGGTGGATGGCCTGCTTCAGCGCGCCGGGCGCCGCCTCGCGGATCGGCATCCACTCGTAATAGGCCTTCAGCGCCGCCGCCTTGCGAACGGCGAAGTCGCCTTCGGTTTCGGGCTGGTGGTTCTCGGCGCCATGCAACCAAGCGTCGTTGGCGGTCTCATGGTCATCCCAGACGCAGATGAAGGGCGCGCGGGCGTGGGCGGCCTGCAGGTCGGCGTCGGTCTTGTATTGGGCGTGACGGGTCCGATAGTCGGCCAGGGTCACGATCTCATGACGCGGCTCGGGCAGACGGTTCAGCGCCGCGCCAGTGGCCATGCCATAGGCGTCGGCCTCGGCCCCATATTCGTAGATGTAGTCGCCCAGGTGAACCACGGCGTCCAGCGACGGCAGGGCGGCTATGGCCTCATAGGCGTTGAACAGGCCGCCTGGATAAAGCTGGCACGACACGACCGCCAGATTGACCGGCGTCACCCCTTCGCTCGCCAGGGTGCGGGTGCGGCCTACCGGCGAGCGGGTCTCGCCGACCGCGAAGTCGTAACGATAGTCGTGACCGGGACGCAGGCCCGCCGCGTCGATCTTGACCGTATAGTCGCGCTCCGCCCCCGTTTCGAACCGGCCCGAGGCGACGACGTGATCGCCCTCGCCTTCCAGCACACGCCAGGCCACCGAGACCGGACCGTTGAAGCCCTCTCGCGGCGTGACCCGCGTCCACAGGATCACCCGCTCGGCCCCCGGATCGCCCGAGGCGACGCCGTGCACGAAGGCGACCGAGGCCGTCTCCGCCATCGCCGGCGTCGCGCCGACGGCGGCGCCGGCCCCGAACAGGCCCAGAAGGCCGCGACGGTTCATGGTCATGCGCCTGGCCCTCAGTAGCGAACGGTGAAGGCCACGCCGTAGCTGGCGGGGCGTCCGGCGATGAAGGTCGGCAGGCCGAGCGCATCGCCCGTATTGCCGGCGTCCTTGATGTATTCCTCGTCCAGCAGGTTCTCGCCAAAGGCCTCGACGCCCCAGTTTCCGGACGCCGGGGCGTAGCGGACCCGCAGGTTCAGCAAGCCATAGCTGTCCTGATATTCGTCCTGGATCAGGTCGGCGACGAAGTTCTGGGTCTGCAAGGCCGGGATGTCGTTGTTGTCGTCGAAGAAGACCTTGGACTGCCAAGTATAGGTCGGCTGAACCTCGACCACGCCGCCCGCGACGGGCAGACGCCAGACGGCGCCGATCGAGGCCATGTTGTCCGGCGACAGACGGAAACGGTTCCCGTCATAGAGGCCCGCCTCGAACCGCGAGTGGTTGTAGCCGTAAGTGCCGAACAGGTCGAAGTTCTCGGCGGCGGCCCAGAAGACCTGCCCCTCGAAGCCATAGGCGCTGGCTTCGCCGGCATTGGTGGTGATGAAGCGGGTGCCTTCCTGAACCGTGGTCTGGAAGTTGTCATAGGCGTAGTGGAAGATCGCGCCGTCCAGACGCAGGCGACCGCCCATCAGCGCCGCCTTGGCCCCGACCTCGAAGCTGTCGACCGTCTCTGCCTCGATGACCTTGAAGGTCGGGGCGCCGAGCGGGGCAGACGGGCCGCTGACGCTCAGCACCTCGGGGCGACGGCCCCGCGCGTAGTTGGCGTAGAGGCTGGCGTCATCCGACAGGGCGTAACGAGCAGTCAAACGCCAGGTGAAGCCGTCGTCCTCATGATCTCCATAGACGAAATCGCCGTTGTTGGCGGTCGGCTGCGCCGTCAGACCGAACAGCGGCAGGACCGAGGCCGGCAGGTTGACGGCGTTGGGATTGGCCAGACCGCCCAGCAGGGCCGGAACCTGACCAGCCGGGACCGCGCCCTGAAGCACCGCCAGCAGACCGCCGGCGATGGAACGGCCGTTTGCGACCGAGCTGGCGTAGCCCGTGGTCTTGTCGTCGCGGGTGTAACGAACCCCGCCCGCGAACTCGAGCCGGTCCGTGGCCTTGAAGGTCAGGTCGGCGAACAGGTCATAAGAGGTCAGTTCGGCGCTGTTGATCGGGATCTCGATATGCGCCGACTTCAGATTGCCCGCGATCGGCGCGGCCAGGGCCCCTGCCCCCATCGGCGCCAAGGTCGCCTGCAGGAACTGCGTCGCCACGGTCGGATAGGCCGAGATCGGCAGGGTGTTGTGGCCCACCGTCGTCGGCGAACCGTCCAGCAGTCCGGCTAGCTGGGCCAGGGCGATGCGCTCGTCGAACTGGGTCGGGGTGCGCTGATAACCCTCTTCGCGGAACCAGCCGGCGCCGGCAAAGCCCGACAGGCGCCCGCCGTTGTCCCAGTTCAGGCGGAACTCCTGGCTCCATTGTTCGCCGTAAGCTTCCTCCGCCGCCGTCAGCAGCGGCAGCGACAGACCATCGGCGTCGAAGGTCTCGTAAGAATCGAACTGGCGATAGGCCGTGGTCGAGTTCAGCGACAGCGACGGCGTCAGCGTCCACTTCACCAGACCCGTCACGCCCCAGACCTCGCGGTCCAGACCCAGGCTCTTGCCGCCGTCGAAGGCGGCGCCCGGCGTCAGGGCCGCGCCCTCCCACGGCGCACGACCGCCCAGAACCGCGCCCGTCGTCGGGTCGGCCGGATCATAGGCGATGGACTTGAACGAGGTGCCGGTCGCGGAGTCAGTCTGATAGTTGGCGATCAGGTCGGCGCGCAGATTGTCCGTCGGCGTCCAGGCGCCCGACAGGCGGAAAGCCTTGGTCTGGATGCCGTTGTAGTCCTCGCCGCCCAACAGGTTCTCGACCGAGCCGTCGCGGGTCTTCATCCGCGTGGCCAGACGCAGGGCCAGATCATCCCCCACCGGCGCGTTCACGAAACCCTCGACCGAGCGATAGCCGTAGTCGCCGATCTCGGCGCGCATCTCGGCGTCGAACTGCCCCGGACGGGCGCGGTTCTGCACCAGATTGACCGCCCCGATTAGGGCGCCTCGACCATAGAGGGTCGACTGCGGTCCCTTGGCGATCTCGACCCGCTCCAGATCGAACAGCTCGACATAGGAGCCGCGCGACTTGGAAATCGACACCCCGTCCTGGAACACAGACACGCGCGGCTCGGCCGTGGCCGCGCCCGAGTCCGAGGTGATGCCCCGCATGACGAAGCCCGGATTGTTCGGCGACTGGTTCTGCACCAGGAAGCCCGGCACGAAGGCCGACAGCTGTTCGAACTCCTGCACGCCCAGGTTCTCGAGGAACTGGCCGCTATAGGCCGTCAGGGCGAACGGCACCTCGATCGGGTCCTGCGCCCGCAGCTGGGCGGTGACGATGATGTCGTCCACCGTCGAGACGTGATCCTCGGCCGCGCTCTGGGCCTGGGCCGCGCCGCCCGCCATCAGGCTCAGCACCGCCGCGCCCGCCAACAGGCCAGCCTTGTTCGCCACGGATTTCATCATCGCATCCCCCTTGAAACTCATGGGGGTGGCGTAGTGGGCGTCAGTGTCGGACCCGCGACGCCCACGCAAATCCACAGTGAAGCTGACGCATCAGTTGGGCGACAAGTTCTCCGAAAACGGTCATTTCAGCACCCTGCTTGACGCCGCTCTTACGCCCGCCGAGCGTCTTCGAGTTGATCGTAGATCGCGGTCAACCAGGCCATCGTCGCTGCATGGATCGCCGGCGTCGCCTCAGCACGCTTCGTGACGCTGTCAGGGGTGAAGTCGCCGCCGCGCTTGGCGTCGGTCTTTAACTCACGCGCCAGGGCAGTTTGGAAGTCGGGATCGTTCGGATCGAGGCCGAAATGGCGCGCGATGGGGTTTATCGCGTTGGGCAAGTCGCTGTAGTTGATCAACAATGATCGGCCCGGCGTGTGCATGGCCAGGCCGGCGGCGAAAATGGCCCCCAACACCTTCGCGCAATAGTCCTCGGGCGAAACCGCGGATGGATCAGCCCCGCCGATCAAGGCCGGCGGCAGGACGCCGGGAACCGTGTGCATTCCACGCTGTCTCAGCTGGCTCACCATGACTTCGATCGGGTTGCGATACAGGAACACCCAGGGCGTGTCGGGAAAGGCCGCGCGCAGCAGCGGCGCCTGCAAAGCGTGCCAGGCGTCCAGCTTGATAAATAGCCGATTCTGGCCCGGTGTTCGCGGCTGGCCCAATGCACTGGCCATGGCGCGCAATGTATCTATCTGAAGTGCTTCGGTCATGCGGCGCGCGCGGTGATTGGCGCGAACAATGGCGTCAAATGGCGGCGGTTCGGACAGCACCAGCGTATCGGGGGCCTGAGCCAGAAGCCTGGACAGCAGGGTCGAACCACAGCGCGACACGTGGAAGATAAAACCCGTCGGTGCAATGCCGGGCAAGGACGCCGCGCGCGCTCTCAGCCGTTCCAGCGACGTGACCGGGGCAAAGGCGGCGTTGATGGGCCGCCGCATCCAGACGTTGAAGGTGTCTTGCAGAAAGGACTCGGAGAATTGTTCGTCCTCGCCATGCAGCCACGTCACCTGCGCCTCTGCCTCCTCGCCCCAGAACAGGCGCGCCGGCAACCAATGGGCTGGGTGGCGATCCATCAACTCCATGGCTGGTTCCAGCGATTGCGGCCGTCGATCAGCGCCGTCTCGACCTCGGCCTCAGCAAATGGAAGGTCGCTTTCCACGCCCAGCCGAACCGTCTCCTCGATAAAGAGTCGGCGGTCGCGAATGGCGGCCAGCTCGACGTGAAGCGCAGCATCGCTCAGCATTCTCTCGCGAAAGGTGGCGAAGTTCCTCGCGCTCGTTTCAGGCGAGGTGGCGTTCAGAATTTCAGCGACCCTCTGAACCTCCGGATCGACCTGATCGAACGGCGCCCAGGTGCGCAGCTGCGCATTCGCCGCCACGTCGATCACCAGATGGATGCGATCTGTCGGGCCGGCATTGTGCACCCGATGCGGCTGTCCAAGGTCCAGATACCAGATCTCACCGGGACGCATATCGACCGGTCGATTGCGCACGCGAAACGCCACGGACGGATTGGTGATGATCGGCACGTGCAGCCGCGCTTCGCCTTCTCGCGCGCCCAGGCCGTAGTCGCGATGCTCCTTGATCTCGGCCCCCGCGCCGAGGCGCAGCAGACGTACGGATCGCACATCGAGACCCAACTGCTCCAACAAGGCGCGGGCGCCGTGGCACTGGTCCATGGCCGGGGCATCCTGCCAAACACCGTCTCCGCCCCCGGTGTAGAGACTGTCGCCGTGTCCTGGAGGGGCGCGCAGAACCAGTCCGCTCCAGTCGCCGTCGTAGTAGTCACGGTTAAAGTGCGGGGTCCAGCCGGCGTCGCCCAGACGGATCAGATCCGCGCGCAACGCCTCCACATCGACCGCGAGCGGCAGACGAAAACGATCAATCACCGGATGCCTAGACGAAGCGGGCGTCGAGCAGCACCGCTCGCGCGATATCGTTCGTCACGGCGTCCTGAAACTTGCCCAACTGCAACCGTCCTTCCAGAGATACGGTCCGCCCTGCCGGTCGATCTCGGCCATCTCGCAGGAAGACTCGGACCTGATCATCGGCGCTGACGCCCTGGATGGTGAAGTAGTGCACGGCGGACAATGACGACGAAGCCATGACGCCGCGCAGCGTCACGCGCCGCCCGTTGTTCGCCTCCAGCACCGTGCGCGTCAGAGCTTGCGCGCCGTTCGCCAGCGACACGCCCGCCACGGCGACAAGCACCCCTGCCCCCAACAGGCCTCGGCGGTTCATATGTGTCCGATCCAGGGAGGTGACGCGGTTCATCGGCTGGTCCGTCGACGGTTCAGGGTGGTTACAGCACCGGCGCCCAGCAAGGCCGCCAGCAGGATCATCGCCCATTCCGAAAGGGTGGGAATAACCAAGGGAGGTCGATTGACGACCCGCACGGTATAGGTCTGGGCGCCCGAATAGGGGGTAGGGCTCGAGTCGCGGACCTCGACAGTGAAGGTGTAGTCACCGTCGAGAGTGGGCGTGCCGCTCAACAATCCGGTCGGGCTCAGCGACATGCCCGGCGGCAGAGCGCCACCGGTAAAGATGTAGCTATAGGGGGCCAGGCCTCCGCTCGCGCTCGGCAATTGCTGGCTATAGGACTGATGGAGGATGGCGTCCGACAGGCTTGCTCCAGGCAGGACGATGATCGGCGCGGCGACGACGATCGTGAAGGTGTCGCTCCCGGTGTAGGGACCGCCGACGTTGCCCGCCGTCGAATCCGTTGCCGTGACGCTGAAGGTGAAGCTGCCCGTCGTGGTCGGCGTGCCGCTGAACGCGCCGTCGGCGGCCAGGGTGATCCCCGGCGGCGTGCTCCCGTTGCTCACGGCATAGGTGTAGGGGCCCTGCCCTCCGCTGGCCGAGACGTTGCCAGAATAGGAGGCGTAGAGGCTGGCTCCGCCCAGGAAGCCGCTGACGTTCAGCGTGGGAGGGGCGACGGTCAGGGTATAGGCATGGGTCGTCTCATAGGGTCCCGTTCCGGTAGAGGAGTCCGTGGCCTTGATCGTGACGTTGAAGGTCCCCGAGGCTGCAGGCGCGCCGCTGATGATGCCAACGCTGGACAGGGTGACCCCGGTCGGCAAATCACCCGATGCTATCGTGTAAACATAAGGCGACGTGCCGCCGGTCGCCGCAAGACTGGCGCTATAGACGGCCCCGACCGAGGTCGAAGGCAGCGGCGTCGTGTCCAGAACGACGGTCGGCGCGCCGACCGTCAGACTATAGGCCCTGGTCCCAGAATATGGCGTGGCTCCCGTGGAGGAATCCGTGGCGGTCGCGGTGAAGTTGAAGCTGCCGCCCGCTGTCGGCGTTCCGCTCAAGGCGCCGCCACTCGTCAGGGTGAGGCCTGCCGGCAGGCTGCCGGCGGTGACCGCAAAGCTGTAGCCGGACACGCCGCCAGAGGCCGTGAGGCTCGCGCTATAGGCCGAAGCGACCCTGGCGTTCCCAAGGCTTGCCGGGCCGACCGTGATGGTCGGCGCGCCGATCGTCAGCCTGTAGTCCTTGGTTGCCGTAAACGGCGCCGAACCGCCCGTCGTCGCGTCCGTCATCGTTACGGTGATGTCAAAGTCGCCGCCCTCAGTCGGCGTTCCGGTCAGAGCCCCGGCAGCCGACAGGCCAAGGCCGTCCGGCAGGGCCCCGGTCGTCACGGCGAAGGTGCGTGGCGCGACGCCGCCGGTTCCGGCGATGGTCTGAGAATAGGCGGCGCCGACCGTGCCTCCGGCAAGGGTGGCCGTCGTGATCTCAAGCGTCGGGGCATCCACCATCAGGCTCAGGGCCTGGCTGTCGGTGGCGTTGCTGCTGTCGGTGACGGTGACGGTGAAGTTGAAGGGGCCCACGACCGTCGGCGCGCCGGCAAAGACCCCGTCCGTGCCCAGGGTCACGCCGCCCGGCAGCGCCCCTGCGGTCACAGCGAAGGTTCGCGGCGTCACGCCGCCGCTGGCGAGGATCTGCGCATTGTATGCGACGCCCGCCGCCGCATCCGCCAGTGTCGTCGTGGTGATGTTCAATGGGGCCGGCAGGTTGACGCTGATGGTCGTCGGCTGTGTGGTCAGACATGCCTGCGACTGTTCCGGCCCAGGGCACATGAACAGAGAAATAGTATCGTTCGCGACCCCGCCGTTCTTCAACGACACCAGGGTGATGGTGAAAATGTCGCTGCTCAGATCGCCGTTGAAGCTATAGACGGCGTTAGCGGTTTCGAAGGTCTCATCGGCGGGCGCTCCGAAATCATCGACCCCGAGGCCGAAGAAGCTGTAGGCGTCGCCTGTCGCCTCGGTGAAGAAGCCGCCCCAACTGCTGAAGTCATTGATGAGTTCGTCGCAGGCTTGCGCATTCAGGGTTTGAGTCGTGTCGACGGCGGAAAAGCTGATTGATCCCGCGTTGCAGGTCTGGGCGCTGGCGGACCCGCCGCCGGCTATCGAGCCGATCAGCAGGACGAAAAGGCCGACAAGAGTCAGCGCTGCTCGACGCATCGAGCCGCGCGCTACGCTCGATACGAAGCGCCCGTTGAATCCGTCCAAAACCATTCCCCCGTGCCGCCTGACGGCTGGACATCCCGGCGAGTAAAAAACGCAGGTCGTCAAAACAATTGAAGCGTAACGGTGAATGATGATTTTCGCCAGTGGTGATGACGGCGGTCCGCGCTTGCGTATATACACCCATAAGGAGAAGCGCAGCCGTAAGCGCTTCGGACTGAGCGAGGGGGGCCTCATGGCGGAATATTTCTTGGGTCAGATCATGATGACCGGGTTTGGCTTTCCACCCAGAAACTTCGCTTACTGCAATGGGCAGCTCATGAGCATCCAGCAGAACCAAGCCCTTTTTGCCCTCCTGGGTGTTGCCTACGGCGGAAACGGCTCCCAGAACTTTGGCCTTCCCAATCTTCAGGGGCGGGCGCCGGTCGGCGCCGGCAACTCTGTGGACCCTGCCTGGAGCCCGAGCCCGTATCCGCGCGGGCTGCTCGCGGGGGCAGAGAACGTGACCATTGGAATCAATGAAATGCCGAGACATAACCATATGGCTCAGGCGACGACGCAGGCCGGCGCCGGGCGCAGCCCTATGGGAGGGGTGGCGGCGCGCTCATCGAACGGCGCGCCCGCCTATGCGGCTCCGGGTGCGGCAGTTGCTCTTGCCAATATCGGCCAGACGGGCGGCGGCATCCCTCACAACAACATGCAGCCGTTCAGCGTGATCAGTTTCAGCATCGCCTTGAACGGCGTCTTCCCTTCGCGAAACTAGACCGACACAGAGCAAGCCATGTCTACTCCCTTCCTCGGCGAGATCCGGATGTTCGGATTTGCGCGCATTCCCACAGGCTGGCTGCCTTGCAACGGCAGCCTGATGTCGATTGCGAACAACGACGCCCTGTACACCCTCCTGGGCACGGCTTACGGCGGCGACGGCGTAAATACCTTTGGGCTTCCCGATCTGAGGGGGCAGACCCCGGTTCATCAGGGGACGGGCCCTGGACTTACGCCCCGGCCACTGGGCCTGCGGGCCGGGAACGAGGCGGTCACCCTTATCTCGTCCAACCTGCCCCCGCACACCCACACCTTCGTGGCCACCTCAGCCGCCGCGACCGCCGACACGCCAAGCCAGGACGTTATGCATGCCGCACAGGCCTCCGACACGGCCTACATGGAGGCTTCGGCCAATATTGCACTCAGCTCCGCCTCGGTAGCCAACAGCGGTAACGGGTTTGCACACAACAATCTCATGCCGACTCTGGCGGTGAGCTACTGCATCGCCTCGTTTGGAATTTACCCTTCTAGAAATTGATGGCGCAATGACAAATCCCTACGTCGGTGAAATTCAGATCTTCGGATTCGACTATGCGCCGCATACTTGGGCGTTCTGTAATGGTGCTACCTTGCCTATTCAGCAGAACACCGCGCTCTTCTCCCTGATTGGAATCCAATACGGTGGGAACGGCACGTCGAACTATCAGTTGCCGAACCTGGTGAACCGGGTCGCTGTCAGCCAAGGCCAGGGACCAGGCCTGACGCCCTATGCGATTGGCGAGACCGTTGGCGCAAGCAGCGTCACCCTATCGATCACGGAAATGCCGCAGCACAGCCACACGCTGCAGGCTGCGAACGGGCCTGACAATCGCCTGGGCGCGCCGGTGACCGGCAGCGCCCTGTCGTCGCCCGTCCAGTCGCGCACCTTCCGGTCGGGCGTCGCCCCCAACGCAGCCCTGCATCCCCTCGCCATCGGCATAGCAGGCAATGGGGCGGCCCACGAGAACCGGCAACCTGTCCTGGCGCTGAACTACTGCATCGCCTTGCAGGGAGATTTCCCCTCGTTCAACTAGATGGGCGTTGTGTTTCAAGCCAGCATGAGAGCGGTCGCGGAAGGCGACGACACCTTCCTGCGCGTCCTTTACGCCGACACGCGGACCGACGAGATGAGCTTGACCGGCTGGCCGCAGGACCAGTGCGCCCGCTTCCTGTCGAGCCAGTTTGAACTTCAGAAGCGCCACTACGATCAGCACTTCGGCCCAGATGGACACAGCATCGTCGAACTGCGTCGTCAGCCCGTGGGGCGTCTCTGGCTGCATGACGACGATGAAAGGCGGCTGATCGTCGACATCTCGCTGATGGCGAAGGCGCGCGGACAAGGGCTGGGGTCCAGTCTGATCCGCAAGGCCATGGCCCAGGCGCGCCGAAACGGCCGTCCCTGCGTCCGCCTGCATGTTCTATCGAACAATCCCGGCGCGATGCGACTCTACCAACGCCTCGGCTTCACCATGATCGGCGCCGAAGGCGCTCATCTACGGATGGAGTGGCGTCCGACTAGTTGAAGACGGCCTCATAGATCACACCGGCCGCGTCCCGTCCCACGGGCGTCAGAAACACGTCCAGCGCCCCGATGGTTGCGTTGTTGAGCCGATAGATGCGCTGCGGCAGGGCGATCTGCGACGGGCTACGAAACAGCAAGGAAAAGGGCTGGCGCACCATGCCCGGGAAATTCTGGATGGGCAGAGGCCGGACTTCGATCAAGGTCAGGGTCTGCGTCGTTTCGCCCAACGAAAGATCGAAGGTCTCATTGGCGCGCCCGCCAAAATGCTCGGTCTGTAGAAACTGCACTCAGGCGTCCTTGGGCTATTCGACGCCAACATAACGGCGTCATGATCGTAGTCACGTCAAACCGACCTCTTGCCGAAACTATCCCGGGAGAAACACCTGCCGGGTGCAAGCCAGCGTCGACGTCACAGGCCTGACAGCCTACGCGCGCCCAGCAGCGGCCCATCTGGCGCATCGAGCCAGGTCCCGTCCAGATTGAAGGTCGTGCGCAACACCGCCGGCGACAGCGCCTCGACCGGCGCCCCGTCGGCGACCACGCGGCCAGCATCCAGAACCACCACCCTATCCGCGATCCGCGCCGCCAGCGTCAGATCGTGCAGGCTGACCAGCACCCCTCCGCCCGCGTCGGCTCGCGCCCGCAGACGCTCCAGCACCAGAAGCTGGGCATCCGGGTCCAGTCCGGCGATCGGCTCGTCCGCCAGCAGCAGGGGCGCCTGAACCACCAGGGCCCGCGCCAGCAGCACTCGCGCCCGCTCGCCGCCCGACATCTCGGCCACGCCGCGCTCCGCCAGATGCGCCGCCCCGACCTCGTCCAGCGCCGCCTTCGCCCGGTCTAGCGCCGCAGCCCCTGACAGGAAGGGCGCCCCCAGGGCCGCCACCTCAATGGCCGGCAGGTTCCAGGCGATTTGCCGTTCCTGCGGCAGATAGGCCGCTCGCGCCCCGCGCTCGCGCTCCGACAGCCGTCGCACGTCCTCGCCGCCCAGCCTGGCCGCGCCGCTGTGCAAAGACGTCAGGCCCAGGGCCGCGCGAACGGCGCTAGACTTGCCCGCCCCATTGGGCCCGCACAGGGCGACCAGTTCGCCGGCCGCGACCGAAAAACTGACTCCGTCCAGCACGGTCGCCGCGCCCATGCGCGCCACCACGCCGTCCAGTTCCAACAGAGCGCTCACAGCCGCCACTCCCGCGCCGCGCGCCAGGCGATCAGCGCGAACAGGGGTGCCCCGACCAGGGCCGTGAACACGCCCAGCTTCAACTCCTGATCCGTCGGCATCAGCCGCGCCGCCAGATCGGCCAGCACCAGCATCAGCCCGCCCGCCAGGGCCGAGGGCAGCAGCAATCGCCCTGGATCGCCGCGCACCGCCGCTCGCACCAGATGCGGCGCGGCCAGGCCGACAAAGCCGATCACCCCCGCCACCGCCACCGCCGCCCCCGCCGCGACCGCCGAGGCGATCAGGGCCAGAACTCGCATCCGCCCCATCGACAGGCCCGACGCCCGCGCCGCCTCCTCGCCCAGAGTCAGCATCCGCAGGCCCGGCGACGCCCCCGCCGCAAAGACAGCCGCCACCGCCAGCGCCGGGGCCACCCAGGCCACGTCGATCCAGCTGCGGTTCTGTACCGAACCCAGCAGCCAGTTCATCACCTCGGCCGAGGCGATCGGCGACGGCGACAGGTTGAAGATCAGGGCCGTCAGCGCCCCGGCGAAACTCGACAACGCCACCCCGAACAGGATCAACGCCTCGGGCGCCCGCACCCTGGCCGCTATGGCGACCAGCACCAGTCCGGCCAGCGCCGCCCCAACCAGAGCCGCGCCCTCGACCAGACCGGGAATGGCCGCAGCGCCCAGCACGATCGCCCCCGCCGCGCCCAGGGCGGCCGTGGCCGAAACGCCCAGCACGCCGGGATCGGCCAGCGGGTTCCTCAGCAGGCCCTGCAGCACCGCCCCCGCCAGCCCCAGCGCCGCCCCGACCATCAGGGCGCAGACCGCGCGCGGCGCGCGCACCTGCCACAGCACCTCGCCCGGTCCCGAGGCGGGATCGACCAGGGCCTGCCCATACTGGGCCGCCGACAGCGCCGTCTCGCCCAGCAACACCGCCCCGACCAGGGCCAGCAGGATGGCCGCCGCCAGACCGAGGTTCAGGCTCAGATGTCTGTTCATCGTGCGGCCACCGCCAGCAGGGCCGCCGCGTCCGCCGCGAACCAGGCGGGGCAACTCAGCGTCGAGGCCGGCAGGTCCGTCACTGTCCGTCCCTTGGCGGCGCGCGTCACGACCGGATGCCGCCCCGGCCCGCGCCAGTCCGACCGCCATTGCTGAAAGAAGCCTCGCACGAACAGGGCCGGCGGGCTCAGAGCGATCTTCTCGATGCCCAGGGGCTGATAGCCCGGCCCCGTCACGCCGTTGCGAAACCCCGCCGCCTTCAGAATGGAATCGATCAGCGAACCCGACCCGGTCGTATAGCCGCCGGGCGTGACATAGACGGCTTCGCGTCCGCGCCCACCGCCCGCCGCCTGAGCCAGCCGCCTATCCATATGGGCGATCAGGGCCGCGCCGCGCGCCTCCTGCCCCAGCCCCAGCGATACCGACCTCAGGTTCTCTCGCACCCCGGCCATGTCGGTGGCGTCGTCGATGTTCAGCACCCGCGTCCCGCGCTTCTCCAGCGCCGCCAGCAGGCGCGGCTCCCCGCCCCAGTAGCGGACCACGACGTCGGGCTGAAAGCCTATAGCCGCCTCCAGCGTCGGCCGGACCCGCGTCCGCCCGCGCGCCGCCTGACGCATCCAGGAATCGGGATCGTCCGCCCGCGACGACAGGGCCAGATCGGCCTCGGGCGCCAGCGCCAGGACATACTGATCGGCGCACTGGTCCAGCGACAGCACCCGCAACGGCCGCGCCTCAGCCGCAACTGGCGTCAGCAGAAGGAGGACGGCCAGCGCCCCGCAACGCCTGTTCACGGCCTCAGCAGCCCCGCGAACAGGGCGTCCAGCGTAACCCGGGTCAGTTCATCCCGATCCGCCCATTCGAAATAGGGCTTGGTGATCCGCAAGGAGACGATGCCATGACCGCAGGCCCAGATGGCCTGGGCCAGAGTCGTCGGATCGCCCCTCATACGACCGGCGGCGACGGCCTGCTCAACCACGTCCACGAAAGAGCGGAACAGCTCGAAACCTGTCTCCTGAGCCACGGTCTGGGCCCCTTCGCGCGCCTCGACCGGGCGCGTCAGATAGGTCAGGCGATAGGCGTTGGGGTTCTCGAAACCGAACAGGATATAGGCCTCGATCATCCGCCTCAGCCGCGCCTCAGGTGGCTCGTCCTCGATCAGAATCTTCTGGTGCGAGGCGATCAGGGCCTCAAAGGCGCCGCGGCAGATCTCATGCAGCATCTCGCTCTTGTCAGCGAAGTGCATGTAGAGCGCGGTCGACGACAAGCCGACCTCGTCCGCGATCTTGCGGATCGTCGCCCCTTCATAGCCATGCTCGACGAAGATGCGTTCCGCGGCGGCCAATATCTCTGCGCGCCGAACATGGCCTTCGCCCTTGGGCTTGCGGGCCGAGCGCGGCGTGGGGGTCGAGTCGCCGGACAATCCAGAACTCCATGACGGGAAGGCGTCCTGCATAGCCTCAACCTCCCCGAATCGCCAACCACTTGCCATTGGCAGAACCAAGGTATTAGTTACGGCAATCTTAATAAGAATTAACCTTTAGCGTGTCATGGGGGCCTGAAATGCATGGACAACGCCCCGGGAGCCTGGGCGCCGAAAGCACGGAAGACGCCGCCAGGATCACCGCAACGCCGGGCCAGATCATACTGTTCATTCTGCTGTTCGGCGGAGCTTCTGGCGCCTCCCTGCTCTCACCGGCCGTCGGCGGTGCGATCCTTTTTCTGCTGCAGTTGGGGTTCCTCGCCGTTATCGGTTGGCGATTTCTGACCCTCATCGTCAGCCAGCGCCCCTTCACGCCGTCCGGGGTCGAACCCATGGTCTTGCCCCGATATTCCATCGTCGTGGCGCTCTACGACGAGGCGGCGATCCTGCCCCACCTGATCGAACGGTTGGCGAACCTCGACTACCCGACGGCGCTTCTGGACGGCTATCTGGTGCTGGAAGCCCACGATCAGGCGACTATCGACGCCGCAAGCGCCCTGACCCTGCCGGACTGGCTTCAGGTATTGATCGCGCCGCCCGGCGCCCCCACGACCAAACCCCGCGCTCTGAACCATGCTCTCTCTGTGGCGCGGGGCGAACTGCTGACCGTCTATGACGCCGAGGACGATCCAGACCCCCTGCAACTGAGGGAGGCCGCCGCCCGGTTCGCCGCCGAGGACAGCGCGCTCGTCTGTCTCCAGGCCCCGCTCCGCATCCGCCGGCGACACAAGCAGCGACGCGCCTCGCCCTTCCTCGATCGGCAATTCTCGGCCGAGTATGCGGCCCTTTTCGAGGTCACCCTGCCCGCGATGGCCCAGATGGGCCTGCCCTTCCCTCTGGGCGGCACCAGCAATCATTTCCGCGTTGCGGCTCTGCGGGCGCTAGGCGGCTGGGACGCCTGGAACGTGACCGAGGACGCCGACCTGGGCTTTCGCATCTGGCGTCGTGGCTGGCGCCTGGGCATGCTTACCCGCCCCACCTACGAAACCCCGCCAGGCCATCTGGTTCACTGGCTGCCGCAGCGCACCCGTTGGCTCAAGGGCTATATGCAGACCCTGTGCGTCCACACCCGATCCGGTTCGGGCATGGGATGGCGAGGCTGGCTCGCTCTGGCCCTGACGCTCGGCGCGGCCGTGGCCTCGGCGGCCCTACACGCCCTATCTGTCGCCTGGATAGGCATCTTCTTTCTGATGGCCCTGCTGGCTCGCCACCTGCCCCAGACGCCGTGGTTCGGACTGGGAATCCTGGTGGGCGGGGCCGCGGTGGCCCTCCTTGCGACCACACTGGGCGCCCGGCGCGCCAATACGCCCTTCGCCATCAGCGACATGGTCGCGGCTCCCTTCTACTGGTCGCTGCTCAGCCTGGCCTTCGCCCACGCCTTCGTTCGCCTGATCCTGGAACCCCATCGCTGGGACAAGACCGCCCATCGCCCCGATATCGCCTGCGAGGAAACAGCGCCGATCCTGGCGCCATTGATCGCCGACGCTGGACGAGCGGCCGCCTGAGCGCCTATCAGCGCCGGATGGCTCCGGTTCTCTCTCCTTCTCCCGAAACCCTCGTCACGCGAGGCTGGTCGGACTACGCCCTGCTGGACAGCGGCGACGGCCGCAAGCTGGAACGCTACGGTCGCTACACCGTGGTCCGGCCCGAGCCTCAGTGCTTCTGGAAGGCCCATGACGAGAGCGCCTTCGAACAGGCCAACGCCATGTTCGACCCGCAACAGGAGGAAGAGGATTCCGGCCGCTGGCGCTTCGACGCCCATGGCCCGATCGACGCCTTCCCGTTGAAATGGCGCGACGTGCGCTTCATGGGCCGGTTCACGCCGTTCCGCCACCTGGCCTTCTTCCCCGAACAGGCGGCCAACTGGGAATGGCTGGACGCCCGCATCCGCACCCTGCAGCAGCCGAAGATCCTCAACCTGTTCGGCTATACCGGCGTCGCCAGCCTGGCCGCCTCGGCGGCGGGCGCCCACGTCACCCACGTCGACGCCTCCAAGAAATCGGTCGCCTACGCCCGCGAGAACGCCGAGTTGTCGGGCCTGTCCGACCGTCCGATCCGCTGGCTGGTCGAGGACGCCCGCAAGTTCGTGGCGCGCGAAGTCCGTCGCGGCTCGAAGTACGATGGCATCATCCTAGACCCGCCCAAGTACGGGCGCGGCGCCAATGGCGAGGTCTGGCGCCTGTTCGAGGACATGCCGGACCTGCTGAAGGACTGCGCCGCCCTCCTCTCAGACGACGCCTCCTTCCTGCTGCTCAACGCCTATGCGGCGCGGATTTCCGGTCTGTCTCTGGCCCACATGATGGCCGAGGCGACCCATGATCGTGGCGGGAAGATCGACTGGGGCGAACTGGCCCTGTCCGAGGACGGCCCGAACGCCCGCTCCATCGGCCTAAGCTTCTTCGCGCGTTGGAGCGCCTGACATGGTCGAGCGCGTCATCACCTCACTGACCAACGACACCATCAAGTCGGTCCGCGCCCTGCACATGCGCAAGGAACGCGACCTGACCGGCCACTTCCTTGCCGAGGGTCTGAAATTCATCGGCGAGGCTCTGGGTCAGGGCCGCACCCCGGTCATGCTGCTGGTCGGCGACGAGGCTCGGCCTCACCCGCTGCTGGATCGCGCCAAGGCCGAGACGGTCAGGGCGGGCGGTCAGATCATCGTCGTCACCCACGCCATCCTCGAAAAGATCAGCCGTCGCGACAATCCGCAGACGGTGCTGGGCGTGTTCGAACAGGTCTACACCCCGCTAGAGGCCATCGAACCCGCCGCGAAGCCCTGCTGGGTGGCGCTGGAACAGGTGCGCGATCCCGGCAACCTCGGCACCATCATCCGCACGGCGGATTCCGCCGGCTGCGGCGGCGTCATCCTGATCGGCGACTGTGTCGATCCCTTCTCGGTCGAGGCCGTGCGCGCCACTATGGGCTCGGTCTTCGCCGTCACCATCAGCAAGGCGACGCGCGAGGAATTCCTGGCCTGGCGCGCCAAATGGCCGGGCAGCGTCATCGGCACCCGCTTGGACGCGAAGCATGGCTACCGCGATAGCCCCGTGCAGCATCCGGCCCTGATCCTGATGGGCAACGAGCAAGCCGGGCTGACCGACGAACTGGCCGCCGCCTGCGACCTGAACGTCAAGATTCCCATGCGAGGCCGAGCCGACAGCCTGAACCTGGCCGTCGCCACCGGCATCATGGTCTATGCCGTCACGGACGCGGCCTATGGCACAGACATCTAAGGCTTACGCCTCCCCGTCCGTCTTGATCCGGTTCATACCCAGCAGGGCCAGAATGGTCAGGACGGCGGCGACGGCCAGATAGGCGCCCACGGCCTGCAAGCCGTAACGCCCCGCCAGCCAGGTCGCCGCGAACGGCGCCAGCGACGCGCCCAGAATCCCCGCCAAATTGAAGGTCATCGACGCGCCGGTATAGCGCACCGCCGTCGGGAAGGGCCGCGCCAGCGCCGCGCCCAGCGGCCCATAGGTGCAGCCCATCAGGCTGAAGCCGATGATGAAGAAGGCCACGACGCCCGCCAGCCCGCCGCCGTCGAACAGAGGCGCCAAGACCAGGCCGAACAGGGCGATGGCGATCGAGGTGACCAGCAGCGTCCGCCCCTGCCCCCAGCGATCCGCCGCCAGCGCCGCCAGCGGAATGAACAGCCCGAAGAAGCAGACCCCGAGAAGTTGGATCGGCAGGAACTGCTCGCGCGTATAGCCCATCGCCGTCGTGCCCCAGCCCAGGGCGAAGACGGTCATCAGATAGAAGAGGACAAAGGTCGCCATCCCGGCCAGCGTCCCGGTCAGCAGGGCGAACTTGTGCCGCGCCAGCAGGGTCAGGATCGGCGTCTCGACCCGCTCGGCCTTGTCGATGGTCTTCTTGAACTCCGGCGTCTCGGTGATCCGCAGACGGACCCACAGGCCGACAAAGACCAGCAGCGAACTGGCTATGAAGGGAATGCGCCAACCCCAGCTCAGGAACTGCTCGTTCGGCAGGGTGGCCGTCAGGATGATGAAGCTCAGGGTCGACAGGATGAAGCCGATCGGCGCGCCCAACTGCGGGAACATGCCGTACCAGGCCTTCTTGCCCGGCGGCGCGTTCTCGGTGGCCAGCAGGACCGCCCCGCCCCATTCGCCGCCCAGACCCAGGCCCTGACCAAAGCGGCACAGGGCCAGCAGCAGAGGCGCCAGCAGGCCGACGGATTGGTAGGTCGGCAGCAGGCCAATGGCCACCGTCGACAGCCCCATGGTCATCAGAGCCGCGACCAGCGTCGCCTTGCGTCCCACCTTGTCGCCGAAGTGGCCGAAGACGACCGCCCCGACCGGTCGCGCGAAGAAGGCAATGGAGAAGGTGGCGAACGAGGCCAGCATGGCCGTCGTGGCGTCCTCGCCCGGAAAGAACAGGGCCGGAAACACCAGAACCGCCGCCGTGGCGTAGATGTAGAAGTCGAAGAACTCTATCGTCGTGCCGATCAGGCTTGCGAACAGAATTCTCCGCTTGGAGGCAGCAGGCGGTGAGAGTGCAGCGTCGGCCACGCGAAATCCTTAAATTGCTGCACGGTCATTGCGCTGCATCGTAATCCGCCGTCAAGACGACGCTTCACGTCCCGCGCGGCTTGGCCCGGCTGGTCGCCTCGGCGTTGGCGGGGTCTTCCGGCCAAGGATGACGCGGATAGCGACCGCGCATCTCGCTGCGCACCGCCGCCCACGATCCCGCCCAGAATCCCGGCAGGTCCTTCGTCACCTGAACCGGCCTTCGTGCTGGCGACAGCAAGGACAGGGTCAGCGGAACCCTCCCGCCGCCGACCGTCGGATGGGTCTTCACCCCGAACAACTCCTGCACCCGGATTTCGACGCACGGCCCGCCCTCGGCGGCATAGTCGATGCTGGCTGAACCCAGCGGCGTGGTCAGGCGCGGCGGCGCCAACTCGTCGAGCTTGCGCTGCAAATCCCAGGGAATCAGCCCGCGCAAAGCCTCGGCCAGCTTGCCGTCGCCGATGTCGCCCAGCGACCGCGCTCCGTCCAGCAGTGGCCACAGCCAATCCTCGCGCACCGTCAGCAAGCCCTCGTCCGACACGTCGGGCCAGGTCGCATCCAGCCCGCGCAGGAAGGCCAGCCGCGCCCGCAGCGCCCCCGCCTGTTCGCCCCAGTTCAGGGCCGACAGACCGCCTGCCTCGACTTCTGATTTCAGCGCCGCCGTCATGGTCGCGCGATCCGGCGCGCCGACGACCTTCTCGTCCAGCACCAGGGCGCCGATCCGGCGGATGCGGCGGATCACCGGCTTGCCGGAAGGCTCGCGCGCCAGCCGGTCCTCGACCTCGATCCGGTGCGCCAGATCGGCCTCCAGCGTCGCGGCGTCCAGCGCCGCCGCCAGGCGGATACGGTCGCGCGCGTCCCCGCCGCCCAGTTCGGCCACCGCCAGCCACGACTCGCGCGCCATATGTTCGGTCGGATCGAGGAAGGCCCCGCGCCCGGAGGCCAGCAGCACCTCGCCCGGCTTGCCCCGCGCCCGCGCGATCCGCTCCGGGAAGGCCTCGGCCAGCAGCAGGCCCGCATCGGCCTCGCCGCCAGTTCCACCGCCCGCCGCCCGCGCCCAGCGCTCGGCCAGCTTCATCGCGTCGCGCGCCCTCTGCGACCGATCTCGCTCCAGCCCCTTCAATCGGTCGTGCAGATCGATGGCGTTCCCACCCAGTCCCGGCTCGCTCAGCACCGCCGCTATCTTGGCCCCGCCCAGGGCGTCGCCCTGATCAGAGGCGACCGACACCATGTGCGCCAGTCGCGGCGGCAAGGGGATGCGCGTCAGCCGCCGCCCATGCGCCGTCAGGTCGCCCTTGGCGTCCAACGCCCCCAGTCGGGTCAGCACCTTCCGCGCCTCGGCCAAGGCTCCGGCGGGCGGCGGGTCCAGCAGGGCAAGCCCCTCGACCGATTTCGCGCCCCAGCGCGCCAGATCGAGCGCGAAGGCGGTCAGGTCGGCTTCCTGAATTTCCGGCCGCTGATGCGGGACCAGACCCCGCGTCTGCTCCTCGTCCCACAGGCGGTAGCAGACGCCCGGCTCTACGCGTCCGGCGCGGCCTCGCCTCTGCTCCGCCGACGAGCGGCTGACCTTGACCGTCGCCAACCGGGTCAGGCCGCTGGACGGCTCAAAGCGAGGGACACGCGACAGGCCGCCGTCGATCACGACGCGCACGCCTTCGATGGTCAGGCTGGTTTCCGCCACCGAGGTCGCCAGCACCACCTTGCGCCGTCCGGGCGGCGCCGGCTCGATGGCCCGGTCCTGCTCGCCCTTGTCCAGCGCCCCATAGAGGGCGACCACATCAACGGCCGGATCGCGCAGCCGTTCGTTCAGGCGCTGAACCGTACGATGGATTTCACCTTGCCCCGGCAGGAAGACCAGCACTGATCCTGTCTGATCGCCCAACGCCAGCATGATCGCCCGCGCCACAGCGTCCTCGAATCGCTCGGCGGCGTTGCGGCCCAGATAGAGGGTCTCGACCGGGAACATCCGCCCCTCGGCCTCGATCACGGGGGCGCCGTCCAGCAGTTTGGACACCCCCGTGATATCCAGCGTCGCGGACATGACCAGCAGCCGCAGGTCGTCGCGCAACACCGACTGACTCTCTCGCGCCAGAGCCAACCCGAGATCGGCGTCCAGACTGCGTTCATGGAATTCGTCGAACAACACCGCCCCGACGCCTTCCAGCGCCGGATCGTCGAGAATCATCCGCGTGAAGACGCCCTCGGTGATGACCTCGATGCGGGTCTCAGGCCCGATCCGGCTCTGCAGCCGGGTGCGATAACCGACCGTTCCGCCCGCCTTCTCCCCCAGGGTCGCCGCCATCCGGTCGGCCGCCGCCCGAGCCGCCAGCCTGCGAGGCTCCAGCACCAGCACCTTTTGATCGCCCAGCCAGGCCTGATCCAGCAGGGCCAAGGGCACGACCGTGGTCTTGCCCGCCCCCGGCGGGGCGGCCAGAACGACCGCATTGGTCGCGCTCAGCGCCGCTTTCAGCGGCTCCAGTACAGCGTGAATCGGCAGCATCACATCGGCTCTAGCCGCAACGCCCCCGGTCACGAAAGCGTCGTCATCGCTTCATCCAAACGAAACCGCGTTGCGCGCGGCCCTTCCGATGGTTAGCGTCCGCCCCCAAGAAGACGACCCGGGAGGGGTCGTTGCGTAATTGGGGGCGCGACTTCATGTCCGCAGACGGCGTAAAGCCAGCCGGCAACCGGCTATTCCTTAAAAAGTCCATTGCTCAGATTCAGAAAGAAGCCGCCAAGAGCGAGCTGAAACGGACCCTGGGTCCGTTGAATCTGATGAGCCTGGGCATCGGCGCCATCATCGGCGCCGGCATCTTCGTCCTGACGGGTCAGGTGGCCTCGGCCAATGCCGGCCCGGCTATCATGCTGTCCTTCGTCGTCGCCGGCTTCGCCTGCGCCTTGGCGGGCCTGTGCTACGCCGAACTGGCCTCGACCATGCCGGTCTCGGGCTCGGCCTACACCTATGCCTACGGCACCCTGGGTGAAGTCTTCGCCTGGATCATGGGTTGGCTGCTGGTGCTGGAATACGGCGTCGCGGCCTCGACCGTGGCGGTCGGCTGGTCCGGCTACGTCGTGTCGATCATGAACGACTTCGGCCTCAGCGCCAGTCTGTTCCCGACCATACAGTATGCGGGCGGCGAAGGTCCTCAGTGGGCCACGCCTCTGGTCCAACTGGTCCAGAACGCCGGCGCGACCTCCTTCCCGATGACGGGAACCTTCAACCTGGTCGCAGCCGTCGGCATCGCCGCCGTGTGCGGCCTGCTGGTGCTGGGCGTGTCGGAATCGGCGAACATCAACAACGCCATCGTCGTCATCAAGATCATCGTCCTGCTGACCTTCATCGCCGTCGGAATCCAGTACATCAACCCGGACAACTGGCACCCCTTCATCCCTGAACCGACCGGTCAGGCTGGCCAGTTCGGCGTCGGCGGCATCTTCCGCGGCGCGGCCATCATCTTCTTCGCCTACGTCGGCTTTGAAGCCGTCTCGACCGCCGCCGCCGAAGCCAAGAACCCGTCCAAGGACGTGCCGATCGGCATCCTGGGCGCCCTGTTCGTCTGCACCCTGATCTACATGGCCGTGGCCGCCGTCATGACCGGCGTGGTTCCCTACCTGGAACTGGCCTCGCCGGCTCCGATCGCCGTCGCCATCGACCGCATGGGTCTGGAATGGGCCAATGTGCCGCTGGCGGCATCGCCCAGCGGCCAACTGAACCTGATCGCCTTCCTGATCAAGATCGGCGCCATCACCGGCCTGTCCTCGGTCATGCTGGTGCTCTGCTACGGCCAGACGCGCGTCTTCTACACCATGGCCCGCGACGGCCTGCTGCCGAAGTCCTTCGCCAAGGTGCACCCGAAGTTCCGCACCCCCTGGATCGGCACCATCGTTCTGGGCATCCTGATCGCCATCGCAGCGGCCTTCCTGCCTATCTCTATCCTGGGCGACCTGGTGTCGCTGGGCACGGCCACGGCCTTCGCCATCGTCTGCCTGTCGGTCATCGTCCTGCGCGTGAAGCACCCTGAAATGGAACGTCCGTTCAAGGTGCCGGGCGGCATCGTGACGGCGGTTCTGGGCATCCTGGCCTGCCTCTTCCTGGCCAGCCAGAACCTGATCCCGATGTTCCAGCACGCCGCCGAGGACAACCCCCTGCCGTTGATGCTGCTGGGCGGCTACGCCGTCATCGGCGCGGTCATCTACGCCGCCTATGGCTTCTGGCACTCCAAGCTGGCCAAGGGCATCGACATCACCGAGGACGCCACGCTGGAAACGGCTGTGGAGGCCCTCGGCCACGGCGTCGACAACAAGAAGGACTGATCCCCGGATCGGTTCGGCCTCAAGCAGCGCAAGCGCGATAGGCCACCAGAAACGAGAAAGGCCCCGGAGAAATCCGGGGCCTTTTTTCCTATCCGGACCAACCTTGTCAGTTGCCCAATCCGCTGCCCTCGCCTACAGGCATTCGCCTACCTATGCGGATGTGGCGGAACTGGTAGACGCACCAGATTTAGGTTCTGGCGCCGAGAGGCGTGGAGGTTCGAGTCCTCTCATCCGCACCACGGGCTTCAGCCGGGATAGAGCTCGGCCAGCACACCCGGGATCATATCCGGCAAATCCTCCGCGATCAGCCCCGGCCCGAAACGCCTCGCCGCATCCGCGTGCATCCACACCGCCGCACAGGCCGCGTCGAAGCTCTCCATATGCTGGGCCAACAGCCCACCGATCATTCCCGCCAGAACGTCGCCGCTCCCCGCCGTGGCCAGCCAGGGCGTGCCGTTGCCGTTGACCGCGCAGCGCCCGTCAGGCGCGGCGATGACGGTGGCGCTTCCCTTGAGCACCAGAACGCATCCCGCCCGCCTGGCGGCCTCCTGCGCCGCCGTCTCGCGTCCCTCGGCCAACAGGCCCGGAAACAGACGCTCGAACTCGCCCTCGTGCGGCGTCAGGACGTCGTCGCGATCCAGACTGGCGAACAGGTCGCCCGGCCGGTCACGGAACAGGGTCAGGGCGTCCGCGTCGATCACCAGGGCCGCCCCCGTCCGCGCCAGCGCCGCCACATTGGCCGCCGTCGCCTCGGTCAGTCCCGCCGCCGGGCCGATCACCACGGCGTCCATCGGCTCGGCCAGCGCCGCCAGTTGATCGCCCGACACGAAGCTGGCCAGCATGACCGCCTCCAGCGCAGGCGCCAGCACCGGCGCAGCCTCGGGCGCACAGAAGACCTTTACCAGTCCCGCCCCGATTCTCAGCCCCGCGCGCGCCGCCAGCCTTGCAGCGCCCGTCGAATAAGCCCCGCCGGACACCACGCCAAGGCGCCCGCGCGCATGCTTGTGCGCCTCGGCGCCGGGCCAGGGCAGTCGGCTTTGCCATGTCATGGGGTCGTTGATCGGGTTCATGATCGAATTCCGTTCACGGATGGCCTCTACGCACGAAAATTGCTTGCCTTATTGTGCAATGCAATGTCCCTTTACCCCCCGAGCGTCGGACCAACCAAGGGAGCCGGCTCGGGACTCGCCATGAAGAAGATTGAAGCCGTCATCAAGCCATTCAAGCTGGATGAAGTGAAAGACGCTCTCCAGGATATCGGAGTGCAGGGCATGACTGTGCTGGAGGCCAAGGGATACGGCCGCCAGAAGGGTCATTCCGAGCTCTATCGCGGCGCCGAGTACGTCATCGACTTCCTGCCCAAGATCAAGATCGAGGTCGTCGTGGCCGATGATCTCGCCCCGGCCGTTGTCGACGCCATCCAGACCGCAGCCCGCACCGGCAAGATCGGCGACGGCAAGATCTTCGTCTCCGCTCTGGAAGACGTGATCCGCATCCGCACCGGCGAAACCGGCGCTCAGGCTATCTGACCCCACCACCACGGCCGTCCCGCAAGGGCGGCCGCTTTTCGTTTCTCCTCCCCGAACTGACAGGACTTCGAGAATGAGCGCCGCCCAAAAGATCCTTCAAGAGATCAAGGAAAAAGACGTCCAGTACGTCGACATCCGCTTCACCGATACGCGCGGCCGCCTGCAGCACGTGACCTTCGACATCGACATGGTCGACGAAGAGTTCCTGGAAGAAGGCACCATGTTCGACGGCTCGTCGATCGCGGGCTGGAAGGCCATCAACGAGTCCGACATGCTGCTGAAGCCGGACCTGACGCGCGCCTACATCGACCCCTTCTATCAGCAGACCACGCTGTTCCTGTTCTGCGACGTCCTCAGCCCCGACACGGGCGAGCCCTACAACCGCGACAGCCGCTCGATGGCCAAGAAGGCCCTGGCCTATGTCCAGTCCTCGGGCGTGGGCGACGTGGTCTATTTCGGCCCGGAAGCCGAGTTCTTCATCTTCGACGACGTGCGCTGGAACACCGCCCCGCACAACACCGGCTACAGCTTCGACTCGATCGAACTGCCGTCCAACACCGGCGCTGAGTACGCCGAGGGCAACCTGGGCCACCGTCCGGGTCACAAGGGCGGCTACTTCCCGGTCAACCCGGTCGACTCCGCACAGGACCTGCGCGGTGAGATGCTGGGCGTGATGAAGGACCTGGGCATGGACCCGGAGAAGCATCACCACGAGGTCGCCCCGGCGCAGCACGAACTGGGTCTGAAGTTCAGCGACCTGCTGACCATGGCCGACCGCCTGCAACTCTATAAGTACGTGATCCACAACGTGGCCGCGGCCTACGGCAAGTCGGCGACCTTCATGGCCAAACCCATGTTCGCCGACAACGGCTCGGGCATGCACGTCCACATGTCGATCTGGAAGGACGGCAAGCCCCAGTTCGCTGGCGACAAGTACGCCGGCCTGTCGCAGGAATGTCTGTGGTACATCGGCGGCATCATCAAGCACGCCAAGGCCATCAACGCCTTCGCCAACTCGACCACCAACTCCTACAAGCGTCTGGTGCCCGGTTATGAAGCTCCGGTGAAGCTGGCCTATTCGGCCAGCAACCGTTCGGCCTCGATCCGCATCCCGCACGTCTCCTCGCCCAAGGCCAAGCGTCTGGAAGCCCGCTTCCCCGACCCGATGGGCAACCCCTACCTGACCTTCGTGGCCCTGCTGATGGCGGGCCTGGACGGCATCGAGAACCGCATCGATCCGGGCGCGGCCGCCGACAAGAACCTCTACGACCTGCCGCCCGAAGAGCGCGGCTCGATCCCCGAGGTCGCCGGTTCGCTGAAGGAAGCCCTTGAGGCGCTCGACGCCGACCGCGCCTTCCTCAAGAAGGGCGGCGTCATGGATGACGACTTCATCGACAGCTACATCGCGCTGAAGTCGGAAGAGGTCGCCCGCCTTCAACTGCACCCGCACCCGGTCGAGTTCGACATGTACTACAGCTGCTGATCTCCGGATCAGGCTGACGAACAAGGCGCCGGGCGGAAACGTCCGGCGCCTTATTCATTTCGTCGCCGCTAAGGTGACGAAGAAGCCGCCCGCAACGCTCCTGCTGATCCCCACACCAGGGGCTATCGCCCCTCGCCAGGACAGGCCGCGAAGGTCACTTCGGCACTGGGTTCATGAAGGACCGATCAGCAAAGAAAACGGGCGCAAACCGTTCGGCCGCGCCCGCTCAAATCAGCATTTTCCAGGCGGCTCTCAGGCGGCCAGGCCTTCGTCCGCGTCTGCCTTCTTGCGGCGCAGTTCGATGATGCGGACGCACCAGATCGAGACCTCGTAGAGCAGCACCATGGGCACCGCGAGCATCAGCTGACTGATGGGGTCCGGCGGCGTCACCACGGCGGCGACGACGACCACGGCTACAATGGCGTAGCGACGCCCCTTGGCCATGACGCTGGAGCTGATCAGACCCGCCAGGCCCAGCAGCGTCATGACGACCGGCAACTGGAAGCACAGGCCAAAGGCCAGGATCAGGGCTGTCACCAGGTTCAGATAGTCCGACACCTTGGGCAGAAGCTCCGCCGCCACGCCGTCGCCGATGATCTGCTGGCTCAGCGAGAACCACATGACGAAGGGCAGCATAACGAAATAAACCAGAGCCGCGCCCAGCAGGAACAGCACAGGCGCCGCGATCAGGAACGGCAGGAAGGCGCCCTTCTCGTTGCGATAGAGGCCCGGGGCGACGAAGCGATACAACTGCCAGGCCAGGACCGGGAAGGCCACGATGACGGCGCCTAGGCCGGCCAGCTTCATCTTGGTGAACAGGATTTCCAGCGGCGCCGTGTAGATCAGCTTGACGCTCTGGTGGTCCACATCCGGCACAGGGATCAGGCGCGCCGTGCCCAGGATCAGGTCGAACGGTGAGACATGGCCGTGCGCCCCCACTGTCTGGTGAAAGGCGGCCGACACCACATAGGGCTGGACCAGGAAGAGGTAGAGTTTTTCGGAAAAGGCGAAGCAGCCGATGAAGGCGACGGCGAAGGCGACGACACAGATCAACAGCCGCCCGCGCAGCTCGATCAGGTGATCCATCAGAGGCGCGCGCGAGGCCTCGATATCGGCCTCGTCACGATCGAACGACGTCATAGCTCGACCTTCTTGGCGCGCTTGACCGCAGGCTTGGCGGCCGCGGGTTTTATCGAACCGCCGGTTGATGCGGCGGTCTTGGCCTTGGGTTTCGGCTTGGGCTTCACCGCCGCGACAGGTTCAGCGACCGCAGACGTATCCGGCCATTCATCCACCCCCGTGGCGACCGGCGCAGCCTCGACCACGGCGGGCGCGGCCAGGGCTGGCGCCTCCAGCGGGGCCTCAAGATCCTTGCGGATGTCCTTGAAGGCCGCTTCGGCGTCTGCGCCGAGCGGGTGCATCCCCTGCCCGGTCCGCAGCGCCTCGACCTCCTTGCGCAGGTCGTCCAGCTCGGACTGACGAGCCATTTCGTCGAAGCTCGCGCGGAATTCGTTGGCCATGCCGCGCGCCTTGGCGACGAACTGACCGACCTTGCGCATCAGCATCGGCAAATCCTTGGGCCCTACGACAAGCAGGGCCACCAGACCGATGACAAGGATTTCGAACCCGCCGATTCCGGGGCCAAGACCACCCATGATTCAGCGTCTTTCCGCGAAAGGCTTAGCGGTTTGCTTCTTCTTTTTCGGACTCGGTGCGCGGCAGCGAGCCGACGCCGTCCTTGGGCTTGGAATCGGTGTCGTCCTTCAGGCCGTCCTTGAAGGCGCGAATGCCCTTGGCGGCGTCGCCCATGATGCCCGACAGCTTGCCGCGACCGCCGAACAGCAGGGCGACAACGACGATGACGATGGCCCAGTGCCAGATGCTCATGGAGCCCATGGCGTTACCTCCTCAAGAGGACCACGAACGCGGTCCTGTCCGACTGATTGTTGTGCGTCATATAGGCTGACTGATGGCGGCGCGCCAAGGGACGCTGTAGGCATCGCGCCATGAGTCTGGTCGATCACGTCATCATTCACACCGACGGCGCCTGCAAGGGCAATCCCGGCCCCGGCGGCTGGGGCGCCATTTTGCAGACCGGCGGCGGTCACGAGAAGGAATTGTGGGGCGGCGAGCCCAACACGACCAACAACCGCATGGAGCTGATGGCCGCCATCGCCGCTCTGGAGGCCCTGAAACGCCCCTGCCGCGTCGATCTGCACACCGACAGCAAATACGTCATGCAGGGCATCACCGAATGGATTCGGGGCTGGAAAGCGCGCGGTTGGAAAACCGCCGACAAGAAGCCGGTGAAGAACGACGACCTGTGGCGCCGCCTGGACGAGGCCCGCAGCCCCCACGAGGTCAAATGGCACTGGGTCAAGGGTCACGCCGGCCACGTCCTGAATGAACGAGCCGACGTCCTGGCGAATCGCGGCGTCGAAGAGATGCGACGCCGCTAGAGCGAAATCGGTTCCGATGCGATCGCATCGGAACTCAGATATTCGCTCCAGCTAACGTGAGGTTGTCAGACGGGGCGCACCCGCAGGCGCGGCCCGTCCACCGATTCGATCACGACGCTCTCGCCGGCCAGGGGCGCTGCGCCCTCGATCTCAGCGGGCCATTCGGCGCCCGAGACGAAGACACGGCCGCGACCGTCCACGAAGGCTTCGACCACCCGCGCCCGTTCACCGACCAGACGCAGGTCACGGTCGTTGATGTCGGGTTCGTCCTGGGGATTCACGCGCTTGATCAGGCGGCGCGACAGAACGGTCGAGGCCACGGTCAGGGCGGCGAAGACGCCGATCTCGACCGGCAGCCCCAGATTGGGCGCCAGCGCCGAAATCAGCGCGGTCAGCCCGGCAGAAACGGCGGGCCAAAGCAGCCACTCGGTTGAAGCGGCCGCCTCGATGGCTAGAAGGACCACGCCCACCGCCAACCACAGCCAGAAGGGCTGGGCGGCGTAGAGGTTCAAAATCCAGTCCATGCCCTACTCCGTGGTCGGCACGGCGCCGCCGGGGCGACGCGGCGCGGGACGGGCCGGCGCGGCGGGCGCCGAGGCCGGAGCCGGACGGGCGACGGCGCGCGTTTCGCTGCGGACCTGCTGTTGCTCCTTGGCCAGACCGACCAGTTCGCCCAGACCGGCGATGGTGCCGACCAGGCCGCCCATTTCAGCGGGCACGATGACCGTCTTCTGCTGCGGGCTGCGGGCCAGTTCGGCAAAGGCTTCGACGTATTTCTGGGCCACGAAGTAGTTGATGGCGTTGACATCGCCGCGGGCGATGGCTTCCGACACCATGGCCGTCGCCTTGGCCTCGGCCTCGGCTTCACGCTCACGGGCTTCGGCGTCGCGGAAGGCGGCTTCGCGGCGGCCCTCGGCCTCTAGGATCGCGGCCTGCTTGGCGCCCTCGGCGCGGGCGATCGCGGCCTGTTTCTCGCCGTCCGCCTCGGTGATGACGGCGCGACGCTCGCGCTCGGCCTTCATCTGACGCGCCATGGCGTTGGTGATGTCGGTCGGCGGCGTCAGGTCCTTGATCTCGATGCGGTTGGCCTTGACGCCCCACGGCTCGGTGGCCGCATCGATGACGTGCAGCAGACGGGTGTTGATGGCGTCGCGCTGCGACAGCACCTCGTCCAGCTCCATCGAGCCGACCACAGTCCGCAGGTTGGTCATGCAGAGCTGGGCGATGGCATAGGGCAGGTCATCGACGCGATAGGCGGCGCGGGCGGCGTCCATCACCTGGATGAAGACGATGCCGTCCACCTTCACCATGGCGTTGTCCTTGGTGATGACCTCCTGGGTCGGGACGTCCAGCACCTGCTCCATCATGTTCATCCGCTTGCCGATGCGCTCGACGAACGGGGTCAGGATGCTGATGCCCGGCTTCAGCGTCTTGGTGTATTTGCCGAAGCGTTCCACCGTGAATTCACGGCCTTGCGGCACGATCTTGATGACGCTGAACAGGAAGATGATCGCGAAGGCCGCGAACATCAAAAAGAAGATAATCGAGAAATCCATAAGCCCCTCCGGTTGGCGGTCAGCTTAACGGTCGCCTGGCCCTCGCGCCACCGAATCCGGTTCGCTGGCGATGACAAGGGCGTCAGCGCTCCCCTTTCGCTCCATGGGTCACCGCCATGGCGTGGGCCTGACGAATGATGCGCCGGGTCTCCGACCAATCCACTCGCCGCAGCGCCTCCTCAAACGGCACAAAGACCGCCTCGGCCGCATCATCGCCCGCTGTCGGCTCGCCGCCCGTCCAAAGCGCGGCGTAATCGATCAGGACGTAGTGCCGCCCGGCCTCGGGAAACAGGCCGTCCACCACGTCGATCAGGCCGATCAGTTCGGCCTCGACGCCCGTCTCCTCGCGCAGTTCGCGCAGCGCCGCCTCGGCCAGCCGCTCGCCCGGCTCGATTCGGCCGCCGGGCAGGCTCCATTCGCCCTGACGCGGCGGCGTGCCGCGACGGATCAGCAGGACTTCGTCGCCCTTCAGGCAAACCACACCCACGGCCGGGGTCGGAATCATGTTTTCTCCGCGAATTGACCGCCTGGAGGCAGGGTTTTGCGCTTCCACCACGCCACGCCTTTTGCCACAAGGCGGATATGACCCTCCCCACGCCCGCCGCCATCGAAGAGCTGAAATCCGCCCTGCCCGGCGCATGGACCACGGACGCCGACGACATGGCGCCCTGGCTGACCGAATGGCGCGGGCGCTGGACCGGCGAAACCCCGATCCTGCTGCAACCCCGCACGACCGAGGAAGTGGCCAAGGCCATCGAAATCTGCGCCCGCCACGGCGTCGCCGTCGTGACCCAGGGCGGCGGCACTGGCTTGGTCGGCGGCCAGATCCCGTTCGGAGAGGTGCTTCTGTCCACGCGCAAGCTGCGAACCGTGCGCGACGTCACGCCGCTGGACGACGCCATGACGCTGGAGGCCGGCGTCACCCTGCTGGAGGCTCAGCAACTGGCCAAGGAGCAGGACCGCTTCTTCCCCCTCAGCCTGGCCGCCGAAGGCTCGGCCACCATCGGCGGCGTCATCTCGACCAACGCCGGCGGCACCGCCGTCCTGCGCTACGGCATGATGCGCGATCTGGTGCTGGGCATTGAGGCGGTCATGCCGGACGGTCAGGTCTTCAATGGCCTGAAGCGGCTGCGCAAGGACAACACCGGCTATGACCTGAAGCAGTTGTTCATCGGCGCCGAGGGCACGCTTGGCGTCGTCACGGCGGCGACCCTGAAGCTCTTCCCCATCATGCGCAGCCGCGCCACGGCCATCGTCGGCCTGGAAAGCCACCACGCCGCCGTGGCCCTCTTGGCCCGCGCCAAGGCCGAGACCGGCGGCGGGGTCGAGGCCTTCGAACTGATGAAGCGCCTGGGCATGGCCCTGGTGCTCAAGAACATTCCCGACACGCGCGAACCGCTGGAATCCACGCCCGCCTGGTACGTCCTGATCGAGCTGACCTCGGGCGAGCCCGGCGGCGCCGATTCGGCCATGGAGCGGCTGCTGACCAACGCTTTCGAGGAGGGCCTGATCGTCGACGCCGCCATCGCCCAGAACGACGCCCAGAAGGCCGCCTTCTGGCGTCTGCGCGAGGAACACTCGGCGGGGCTCAAGCCCGAGGGCGGCGGCTGGAAGCATGACGTCTCGGTGCCGGTCTCCCGCATCGCCGACTTCATCGACGAGGCCACGGCGGCGGTCGAGAAGTTCCACCCCGGCTGCCGGGTCTCGGTCTTCGGCCATGTCGGCGACGGCAACCTTCACTATGATGTGATCCCCGGCATTGGCGAGGACGTGCCCGCCTTCATCGCCCGCTGGATGGAAGGCTCCGAAGTCGTCCACGACGTGGTGGCCCGCTACAACGGCTCCATCTCGGCCGAACACGGCCTGGGACGGCTGAAAACCGACGAGGCGCGGCGCTACAAGTCCCCGCTGGAGATCGCGACCATGCAGGCGATCCGACAGGCCGTCGACCCGCAGCGGATCATGAATCCGGCGGTCCTCTTCTAGGCCTCACGACCGCATGTGACGCCGCCAAAGGTTCAAATCGTCACGGAAGCGGCCTATGAGGCCCGCTTCCCGATGTTTCGGAGCCTGTGTCGCCTTGCTGATCGTCCTGTCCCCGGCCAAACGGCTGGACTTCACGCCCCCTGCCCTCGAGGTGCCGTCGACCCCGCGTCGCTGCGCCGATGAAACGGCGGAACTGGCCAAGGTCACCAAGAAGTTGAGCCGCGCCGACCTGCGCCGTCTGATGTCGATCTCCGACGCCCTGGCGGACCTCAACTACGAGCGTTTCCAGTCCTTCGACAACGAAACGTCCGAGGGTGCGCTGCAGGCCGTCTTCGCCTTCGCCGGCGACGTCTATGACGGGCTGGACGCGCGCTCGCTGGCCCCCGCTGACCTGGCCTGGGCCCAGGATCACCTGCGTATCCTGTCGGGCTTCTACGGCCTGCTGCGCCCGCTGGACGCCATCCAGCCCTATCGCCTGGAGATGGGCATCCGTCTGAAGACCAAGCGCGGCGCCAACCTCTATGACTTCTGGGGCGAGCGCATCTCGCAGCGCCTGAACGCCGACGCCGAGCCGCTGGCCGACCGGACGCTGGTGAACCTGGCCAGTCAGGAATATTTCGGCGCCGTCGACGCCAAGGCGCTGAAGCTGCCGCTGGTCACGCCCCACTTCAAGGAGCGCAAGGACGGCGAGGCCCGCATCATCTCCTTCTTCGCCAAGAAGGCGCGCGGCTCCATGGCCCGCTACGCCATCGAGAACCGCATCGAAAAGGCCGCCGATCTCAAGGCCTTCGACCGCGACGGCTACCGCTTCGACAAGGCGCTTTCGACGGACGCGGACTGGATATTCATCAGGGAAGGAAATTCCTGATCGCCAGATTGAACGACTGCGGTTAGGCTGCGTTGCAGCATAGCTAATTCACGGGTTCTCTCCGCATGTTCGCCATGAACGATCTCAAGGGCCAGGTGGCCGTCGTCTCCGGCTCGACGTCCGGCATCGGCCTGGCTCTGGCGCGCGCCGTCGCTCAATGCGGCGGCGACGTGGTTCTGAACGGCCTGGGCGACCCCGCCGTCATCGAACAGACCCGTGCCGACCTGGCCGCCGAGACGGGCGTTCGCGTCCTCTACCATCCCGCCGACATGACCCAGCCGGATCAGATCGCCGACATGGTGGCCACGGCGCATCGCGAGCTCGGCCGCCTCGACATCCTGGTCAACAACGCCGGCATCCAGCACGTAGAGGCCGTCGAGAACTTCCCCGCCGAGGCGTGGGAAAAGATCATCTCGATCAACCTGTCCTCGACCTTCTACGCCACCAAGGCGGCGATCCCGATCATGAAGGCCCAGGGACGTGGTCGCATCGTCAATATCGCCTCAGCCCACGGTCTGGTCGCCAGCCCGTTCAAGTCGGCCTATGTCGCCGCCAAGCACGGCGTGATCGGCTTCACCAAGACGGTGGCCCTGGAACTGGCGCAGGAGAACATCACCTGCAACGCCATCTGCCCCGGGTTCGTCGAGACCCCCATCGTTGCCAAGCAGATCGAGGATCAGGCCCGCACGCGCGGCATGACGCCCGAAGACGTGATGAAGAACGTCATCCTCGGCTCGCAGCCGACCAAGCGCTTCGTCACGACCGACGAACTGGCGGGCATCTTCCTCTATCTGGTGTCCGACCTCGGGGCTTCGGCCAACGGGTCTCACTTCTCAGTCGATGGCGGCTGGACCGCGCAATAACGCACTCGCGTCATCCCGGAAGCGGCGCAACCGCTATCCAGGACCGCCCAGGACACAACGTCCGGCGACGGCGCTTCTGGCGGCCCCGGCTCTCCGCTACGCTGCGGCCGGGATGACGGAGTGAGGCATGGCGACAAAACGCAAACCCATCTGCCTGGCGCTTCAGGGCGGCGGCTCGCACGGCGCCTTTCAGTGGGGCGTGCTGGATCGGCTGCTGGAAGCTGACATCCTCGACATCCGCGCCGTCACCGCCGCCTCCGCCGGGGCGATGAATGCTGCAGCCCTGATCACCGGCCTGGAACAGGGCGGCGCTGACGGCGGCCGCGCGGCGCTCGACCGGTTGTGGCGCGAGGTCAACCAATCCGGCGGCCGCAACGTCTTCGGCGACAGCGCCATCTGGTCCAAGACCCTGACGCCCGACTGGCTGAAGGACACGCCCATGTGGAAGGCCGGGGAAACCCTCGCCATGTCCATGAGCCCCTATTCGTTCAACCCCTTCAACCTGAACCCGCTGAAGCGGGTGCTGGAAACCGCCGTCGATTTCGAGGCGGTGCGGGGCTCAGACATCCAGTTGATCGTCTCGACCACGGCGGTTCGCGCCGGGCGCTCACGCCTGTTCCGCTCAGCCGAGATCACCCCCGATGTCCTGCTGGCCTCGGCCTGCCTGCCCCACCTGTTCCAGGCGGTCGAGATCGAGGGCGAGCCCTACTGGGACGGCGGCTATCTGGCCAATCCCGCGCTGTGGCCGCTGTTCTACGCCGACACGCCCGACGACATCCTGCTCTTGCCACTCAACCCCTTCGTCCGCGACGAGGCCCCGCGCGAGGCGGGCGAAATCATGGATCGCCTGAACGAGATCCTGTTCAACGCACCCCTGGTCGCCGAACTGCGCGCCGTCGCCTTCGTCCAGGACCTGATCGCCGAGGGCAAACTCAGCCGCAACGAAGACCGCCATCGCGCCGTCCGCATGCACGCCATAGAGGTCGACGACTGGCTGGGCAGCCTGTCGCTGTCGACCAAGTTCGACACCGAATGGAGCTTCCTCAACGACCTGAAGTCGCGCGGACGTCAGGCGGCGGAGCAATGGCTGGACACCTGTGCGCCCCAGGTCGGCAAGGCCTCCAGCGTCAATCTGAAGGCCCGCTTCCTCTAGCCCCCGCTTCGTCTAACCAACAAAGCCTGCCGCGCGACGCAGTCGGTCGTTGATCGCCTCGCCCAGCCCCTTGTGCGGGATGGGCGACACGGCGATGCCCGCAGGCTTGGTGCGGTCCGCCTCGCGTAGCAGGCGGAACAGATTGGCCGCCGCCTCGCGCAGGTCGCCGCTCGGGCTCAAGCTCCATCGCGGCTCGCCGGCGTCAGGACCGAAGCCCAACAGGATTTCGCCGTTCTTCGCCGCCTCGGCCTCGATCCGCACCGGGGCGTCGGGCGCATAGTGCAGCGCCAGCCGACCGGGCGAGCGATGCCCTTGCCCGTTCTCGGCCAGTGGGCCGACCACGGCCTCGATCTCCTCGCGCGTCACGGAACCGGGGCGCAGCAGGGCGACCTGCCCGTCCAGCACGGACACGACAGTGCTCTCCACGCCGACGGCGCAGGGTCCGCCGTCCACGGCGGCGCCGACCGCATGGCCGGTCTCTTCCAGGGCGTCGTCAAAGGTCGTGGGGCTGGGTCGTCCTGAGCGATTGGCCGAGGGAGCGACCACGGCCCCGCCGAAAGCCGCGATCACGGCCCGCGCCCTAGGATGCCCCGGCACCCGAACGGCCACGCTGTCCAGACCGGCGCGGGCCAGATCACAGACCCGCTCGCGGTCCCGCACCGGCGCCACAATGGTCAGAGGGCCGGGCCAGAAGGCCTCGGCCAGGGCCCGCGCCCGGTCGTCGAAGACGGCGATGCTTTCGGCGTCCAGGGCGTTGGCGACGTGCGCAATCAAGGGGTTGAAGCGCGGTCTTCCCTTGGCCTCGAAGATGCGCGCCACCGCCTGGGGGTTCGAGGCGTCGGCCGCCAGTCCATAGACCGTCTCGGTCGGCAGCATGACCAGCCGTCCGGTCTTCAGCGCCTCGGCGGCGATTTCGGGGGTGTCGCCCTTCATGGCCGGCGCGGGATCAGGGGGATCATGCGGTGCAGCACATTGTCCCGGTTGATGAACTGATGCTTCAGCGCCCCCACGACGTGCAGGGCGATCAACAGATAGAGCAGCTTGGCCACCGCGCCGTGGACATCCATGAACTGGCCCGCCGCCTCGCGCCCGCCGCCGACCGGCAGCAGGGGCCACTGGAACAGGCCGAACCAGCTGATCTCGCGCCCGCCAGCCGACGACGCCAGCCACCCGGTCAGCGGCATGGCCAGCAGGACGACGTAGAAGGCGATCTGCGTCGTCCGCGCCAAAATTCGCTCCCATTTCGGCATCTCGACCGGCAGGGCGATCAGCGGATTGGCCAGCCGCCAGCCGATTCGCCCCAGGGTCAGGACCAGGATGGTCAGGCCGACCGCCTTGTGAATCTGCACGAACTCACGCGACAGCGGCCCCTCGGTCGCGTCATGGGCCATGATCAGTGCCACCTGGGCGACCACGGCCACGGCGATGACCCAGTGCAGGATCAGCGACACGGTCGAATAGCGATTTCGAGGCTCGGCCAAGGGTCTTTCCTTCCGCGACGGCACTGAGGCAGAGAGTGGCGCGAACCGCGACCAAAGTCCAAGCGCCCTTGCATCAGCGACCGCTGGGGCGTCAGAAGCATGTTGAAGATTCTGGAGACCGCCATGAGCTACCGCGCCCCCGTCCGTGACCTCGCCTTCGCCCTGGAAGCCGTCGCCGGCATTGATCAGGTCGCCGCCACCGGCGCGTATCCCGACTACGACGCCGACGTCCTGGGCGCAGTGCTGGAGGCCGCAGGTCAGTTTTCGGAACAGGTCCTGGCCCCGCTGAACCGTCCGGGCGACCTGGCCGGCGCCAAATACGCAAATGGCGCCGTCACCGCAGCCCCTGGCTTCGTCGACGCCTATCGCCAGTTCGCCGAGGGCGGCTGGACCGGCCTGACCGCCTCGGTCGAGGCCGGCGGCCAGGCCCTGCCCAAGGCGCTGGAGCTGGCGGCCTATGAGACCGTCCACGCCGCCAACATGGCGTTTGGCCTCTGCCCCATGCTGTCCCTGGCCTCGATCGAAGCCCTGGAAGCGGTCGGCACCGACTATCAAAAGGCCACCTATCTGACCAAGCTGGTCAGCGGCGAATGGACCGGAGCCATGGTGCTGACCGAGCCGCACGCCGGGTCCGACCTGGGCGCGCTGACCACCACGGCCACGCCGAACGGCGACGGCACCTATGCCCTGAACGGCCAGAAGATCTTCATCACCTGGGGCGACCACGACGCCACGGACAACATCGTCCACCTGGTGCTGGCCCGCCTGCCCGACGCCCCGGCCGGTCCCAAGGGCATCAGCCTGTTCCTGACGCCCAAGTTCGCGGTCAACGCCGACGGCTCGCTGGGCGAGCGCAACGCCTTCCATCCGGTCGGGGTCGAGCACAAGCTGGGCATCCACGCCTCGCCCACCTGCGTCATGGCCTATGAAGGCGCCCGCGCCGAACTGGTCGGCCGCCCGAACGAGGGCCTGGCCCATATGTTCGTGATGATGAACGCCGCCCGCCTGGCCGTCGGCGTCGAGGGCGTCGGCGTGGCCGAGCGCGCCTATCAGCACGCCCTGGCCTATGCCCTGGAGCGCCGTCAGGGCCGCAGCGTCTGGACCGGCGAGAAGAACGCCCCGATCTTCGACCACCCCGACGTGCGCCGCACCCTGGGCGTCATGAAGGCCAAGATCGCCGCCGCCCGCGCCATCTGCCTGTCCACCGGCGTCGCCGCCGACCTGGCCAAGCACGCCGCCACCGAGGCCGAGCGCAAGACGTGGAAGGGCCGTGAGGACCTGTTCACCCCCATCGCCAAGGCCTGGTCCACCGACGTCGGCTGCGAGGTCGCCTCCCTGGGCGTTCAGGTTCACGGCGGCATGGGCTTCATCGAGGAAACCGGCGCGGCCCAATACTATCGCGACGCCCGCATCACCCCGATCTACGAAGGCACCAACGGCATTCAGGCTATGGACCTGGTCGGGCGCAAGCTGTCGATGGACGGCGGCGACTCGGCCAAGGCCCTGATCGAGGACATGAAGGCCACCCTGGCCCAGATCGACCGCCTCTACACCGGCAAGCCCGTCGAACGCCTCGCCACGGCCATCGAGGCCGTCGAGGACGCCACACTCTGGCTGCTGGACCGCAAGGCCGCCGCTGACGGCGCCGCCGACGTTCTGGCTGGCGCCGACGCCTATCTGAAGCTGATGGGCGACGTGGTCGGCGGCTGGATGCTGGCCAAGGGCGCCCTGGCCGCCAAGGCCCGCCTCGACGCCGGGAACGGCGATCCCGTCTGGCTACAGGGCAAGCTGGACCTCTACGAACTCTACGCCGCCAACGTCCTCGGCCACGTCTCCAGCCGCCTGGCCGCCGTGGGCCAGGGCGGCGACCTGTTGCAAGGGCTCAGCGTCGAAGCCCTCGCTGGCTAACAACGGTTATTGAGATCGCCGCGCCTCCCGTGCCAACATGGCGCGGGAGGTGTTCGTATGACGACTGGATCAGTTTTGGCGTTCGCGCTGGCGATTGCGATCGCGCCGCAGAGCCTCGCGGCGACCTCGTCGCCCGATGCGTCGGAGTTGACGACGCCTCCGACTTGGATCGAGCCGCCCTCCCCCACGCCGGACGAATACCCGCTGTTTGCCTCAATACTAGGGATCACCAGCGAAGTTCAGGTTGAGTGCCGCGTGTCGGACGAAGGTCACCCTGTCGATTGTCAGGCCGTGTCCTCGCGTCCGACCGGACTGGGTTTCGAGCCCATCGCTGTCGCCATTGTCGAACGCGGCCGCCTGTCGCCAGCGCGAGACGAGAATAGCGCGGTGGAATCGGACATCTCGGTCCGTGTCCCCTTCAGCATAGATTCCGATCCCTTCCCTCCGCCGCCCTCCTGGGAAGGTCCGGAGCCGTCTCCAGCCCAACGCGCAGCGGGCGAAGTCTATGCGCGCCGGGTGCTCCTCGACCCCGCCTATCGTTCAGACGCGCGATGGGGCCTTCAGGACATGCCGACAGCTATGCGCGACACGGTTCGAGACTGGGTCGATGAGCTATTCCGCGACGACATGTCTTTCCGGACATTGAGTTTGGCCATGGCTCGCGTGCTGGCGCGGCGCGGCCTTGACCGCATGCCGTCGGAAGAGCCTGCAGACTGGTCTGACTGGGTAGCCGAACTTCAATCCGCCAAGAGCGGCTATTTTGATGCTCAGGCAGCCAATATCGAACTTCGCCGCCGATACTGCACCCGCTACGACTGCGGCCCCGCCGTCGCTCTACCCTGAACATCCAGCAGCGCAATCGCTTCGCGCACATACTGGGCGTGGGCCACCACGCCCAGTTCCAGCCCCTCTCCGCCGCCCTGAACCTCCTGCACCAGCACCCCGGCGATGTAAGGATGGTCCGGCGTCGGCGTGCCGGGCAGGCGATCAACGGCGGGCGTCCAGAAGACCGGCCCGCCTGAGTTGCCTTGCGACACCGCGAAATCCAGCAGGAAGATGGGGAAGTGCCGGATCGGCGTCAGCGGCCAAGAACTGATCCGGCCCAGGCGCAGGATGGGGAAGCCAGCCTTGTTCGCCGAAAGGCCGTGCGGATAGCCCAGGGCCATCAGTTCATCGCCCGGCCCCACCCGCCAGCGGTCAAAGGTCGTGTCGTCCGCCAGCCAGCCGAGTGGAATCGCGGCCTGAGCGAAGGCTGCGGGCGCGGCGACTTCCATGACGGCCACGTCGCGTTCGGGGTGCTGGGTCCACAGCGGCGTTCCGTCGGGGTCGCGGATCGCCAGGTTGGCCGGGGAGAACTTCCAGGCGCCGTCCGCCTCGGCGGTGCGCCAGCCGATGCGCGCCTCGGCGTTTGGCATGACGTTGAAAACGTGCGCCGCCGTCACCAGCACGACCCGAGGCGTGCCGTCGGGACGAGGCGCCGAGATCAGAAAGCCGGTGCCGACCTTGCGCGAACTCTCGTTCAGCGGCTGATCCAACTGCACCGTGGCGTTGATCATGCCGACCGTCAGGTCCCAGGGAACGGGCGCGACGGCGGCGGGCGGTGCGGGCGGAACATCCTGAGAGATCATTCCGCCATTTGACGCGGCCCGTCGGCAGGCACAAGGTCCCGCCGAACCACAGGGGAGCCATATCCATGAATCGCCGCGAACTGATCGCCTCGACCGCCGCTGTCGGCCTCGCCGCCGCCTCCCCCGCACTCGCCCGTTCGACTACCGGAGCCTCGATGTCCCTGCCCCAACCGCCCGTCGCCAAGAAGGTCCCCGTCCGCATCGAGCAGTTGGGCCGTGTCCGCATCGACGACTATCAGTGGATGAAGGACGACAACTGGCAGGCCGTGCTGCGCGACCCGTCGCTGATCAAGGCCGACGTCAAGGAGCACCTGACCGCCGAGAACGCCTATCGCGAAGCCATGATGGCCTCGACCCTGCCGCTGCAGGCCGCGATGTTCGAGGAGATGAAGGGCCGCATCAAGGAGGATGACAGCTCCGTCCCCGCCGCCATCGGCGCCTGGGAGTACTTCACAGAATACCGCACCGGCGAGCAGCACCCGCGCTATATGCGGGTCGAGCGTCAGGGGACATGGATGGTCGACGGCCAGCCTGTGACCAAAAACTTCATCAAGGCCCCGACGCCTCAACTCCTGCTGGACTGCAACGCCCTGGCTGAGGGCAAGGCCTACTCGGAAGTCTCGGCCACCGAGCACAGCCCCGACCACGCCCTGTTCGCCTATGCCGAAGACGCGCAAGGCTCCGAGGTCTTCAAGATCTACGTCAAGGACCTGGCGACCGACGAGGTCCTGCCCAACCCCATCGAATCCGCGACCGAGAACTTCACATTCTCGCCCGACAGCCAGTGGATCTTCTGGACCAACCGCGACGACAACGGCCGCCCGGACAAGATCTTCCGCCGCCCGGCGCGCGGCGGCGAGACCACCCTGGTCTATGAAGAAACCGACGACGGCATGTTCCAGAGCGTCAGCCGCACCTCCGACGACGCCTTCATCGTCATCGGCATCGGCAATCAGGAAACCTCGGAAGGCCGCATCATTCCGGGCGCATCCCCGACGGCGACGCCCGTGGTGGTCGAACCCCGCCACGTCGGCCGCCTCTACGACCTGGATCACTGGGGCGACCGCTGGGTGATCCGCACCAATGCCGACGACGCCATCGACTTCAAGGTGGTCGAAGCTCCAACTAGTTCCCCCACCAAGGCCAACTGGAAAGACCTAATCCCCCACACGCCCGGCCGCTTCATCGAGGGCGTGGCCCTGGTGAAGGACTATCTGGGCCGTCAGGAACGCGCCGACGCCAATACGAAGATCGTCATCCGTGATCGCGCCGGCGCCGAGCATGAAATTGCCGTCGATGAGCCCGCCTACGCCCTGTCGCTGGGCGGGGCGTCGGAGTTCGACACCACGGTCATGCGCTATGGCTACAACTCGCCGTCCACGCCGACCTCGACCTATGACTACGATCTGAAGACCCGCGAGCGGACCCTGCGCAAGGTTCAGGAAGTACCCTCGGGCCACAATCCGGCGGACTATGTGGTCGAACGCCTGAACGCCCCGGCCTCGGACGGCCAACTGGTGCCGGTGACGGTGCTGCGCCGCAAGGAGACGCCAGTCGACGGCTCGGCGCCCCTGCTGCTCTACGGCTACGGCTCCTATGGCATCCCGATCGCCGCCAGCTTCTCGACCAACCGGTTGTCGCTGGTGGATCGCGGCTTCATCTACGCCATCGCCCATATCCGCGGCGGCTCGGACAAGGGCTGGGGCTGGTTCCTGGACGCCCGGCGGATGACCAAGAAGAACACCTTCACGGACTTCACCGCCGCCGCCGACCACCTGATCGCGCGCAACTACACCAAGGCCGGAAACATCGTGGCCGAGGGACGCTCGGCGGGCGGCCTGCTGATGGGCGCCATCACCAATATGCGACCCGAACTGTGGGCCGGCGTGATCGGCGGCGTGCCTTTCGTCGACGTCATCAACACCATGAGCGACACCTCCCTGCCGCTGACGCCGCCGGAGTGGCCTGAGTGGGGCAACCCGCTCGAGGACGCCGCAGCCTACGACTACATGCTGAGCTACAGCCCCTATGACCAGATCGAGGCCAAGCCCTATCCGGCCCTGCTGGCGACTGGCGGCCTGTCTGACCCGCGCGTGACCTATTGGGAGCCCGAGAAGTGGGTGGCCAAGCTTCGGCCTGCCTCGACGTCGGGCAAGCCGGTGCTGCTGAAGATCAACATGGAGGCGGGCCACTTCGCCTCGTCGGGCCGGTTCGACTATCTGAAGGACATCGCCCACGACTACGCCTTCGCCGTCTGGGCGGTCGAGAAGGGCTGGGAAAAGGCGTGATCATCCGGCCGTTCGCGGACGCCGACCTGGCCGCCGTCACGGCCATCTACGCCGACAGCGTGCTGCACGGCACGGGGACGTTCGAGCTGGACGTCCCCACAGCCGATGAGATGAGGGCGCGCCTGGCCGCGCCCGCTGCGCTGGGCCTGCCGGTCCTGAGCGCCGAAATCGATGGTCAGGTCGCGGGCTACGCCTATGCCGGGCCCTACCGCCTGCGCGCCGCCTATCGCTTCCTGGTCGAGGACTCGATCTATGTGGCCGAGGCGTTTCGCGGGCGCGGTGTCGGCAAGGCCCTGTTGGACGCCCTGCTGAGCGCCTGCGAGGCCCTGGGCATGCGTCAGATGGTGGCCGTGATCGGCGACAGCGCCAACGCCGGCTCCATCGCCCTGCACGCCGCCGCCGGCTTTGAACACGTCGGGGTCTTCCACGCCGCCGGATGGAAGTTCGACGCCTGGCGCGACGTGGTCTTCATGCAGAAGGCGCTGGGTCTGGGCGCGACCGCCGCTCCCGACGCGCCCGGCCTAGACTGCGGGCGCTAGAGGCTGATTTTTCAGCTAATTTCGGCACATTCGCATATTGCGCTTGACCGGATCATGAGTCGCCCTTAATCCGCCCTTCTCCTCCTCGCGGAGGGGAACGCGGGTGTAGCTCAGTTGGTTAGAGTGCCGGCCTGTCACGCCGGAGGTCGCGGGTTCGAGCCCCGTCACTCGCGCCATTTTCTTCAACGAAGAAAATGGCGCGCCCCCGCCTCCCCCACAATCCAGTTCATGTTAGCCGCCTGTCACGACCGCACCTCAAGGCGCAGGTTCTGCACGCGTTGGTATTTCAGCCTGACTGATGGTCCTCGCTTGACCGAGTCGCGAGTCGCCCTTATTCGGCCCTTCTCCTCCTCGTGGAGGGAAATGCGGGTGTAGCTCAGTTGGTTAGAGTGCCGGCCTGTCACGCCGGAGGTCGCGGGTTCGAGCCCCGTCACTCGCGCCATTCTTCTGCAAAGAGAATGGCGCGCCCCGCCCCGACGAACAGACCCTCCCCTAGTTCAGCGGCGCAACCTCTTGCGGCATGACGAACTCGGAACGACCGCTCAACTCGCCATAGAGCATCGACAGGTCCTCAAAGACGCGGTTCCAGGCGAACTGCTCGACCATCTTCACCCGCGCCGCCTGGCCCAGAGCCTCGATGTCGCGCTCGAACAGAGCTTCAATAGCCTCGGCGTAGTCGGCGGGATCGGCTGAACGCGCCAACTGCCCCACGCTGGAATCGACCGTCTCAGCCACGCCGCCGGCGTTGACGCCCACGACCGGTCGCCCGCAAGCCATGGCCTCCAGCACGATCAGGCCGAACGGTTCCTTGTCGTTGGCGTGAACGAAGGCGTCACAGCTGGCGATGATCCGCGCCACGGCCTTGGGGTCCTTCTCATAGGGCAGGGAGATGACACGATCCTCGGGCGGCATCCCGGCCCCGGCCCCGACCAGCACCAGGTGATAGGGCGCGCCCAGGCGCTGCACCGCGTCGATCAGAACGTCGACGTTCTTCTCCTTGGCAGGGCGACCTGCGAAGCACAGCAGGCGAGCGTCCGCGCCAAGACCCAGTTTTTTCAGCAACCAGTCACGATCACGGCGATCTGGGCGGAAGGTGTCCACCTCGACGCCCAGGGGGCGAATAACAATGCCGCCGACGCCAGCCTCTTCCAGTCGGCGTGCGATGAATCGACTGGGCGAGACGACGCGATCGAACTGCGAGAACAGCCTGGCCCAACGCTTCTCGACCGGCTTCTTGGCCCACTCCCCGAAATGCAGCGCCGCCAGACCCGCCGGGTCAGAGTGGCAGAAGCCGACGACCGGACAGCCGGCTCGCTGACCGGCCTCCAGAGCGCCCTGTCCGGGCGTATAGGGATCGCCCGCCTCGATCACGGCGGGGTTCATCGAGGCCACCCAGGCGCCCCAACGGCGGACCGAGCTGGGCCAGCGATAGCCATCGCCGAAAGGCAGTTTGGCGGCATGCAACTGGACGATCCCGTCTGTTCCCGCCTTATGTTTGGCCCCCGGCACGACCAGGGTGTGGGCCACCGAAGGTCGATTCGCCTCCAGCCAGGCCTTCTTGGACAGCAGATAGCGCTTCACCCCGCCCGAACGGGGGGCGAACAACATGGTGGTGTCCACCAGGCGCGGGCGTGGATCGGCGGTCGAGGCCTTCAGTATCCTAAGAGTTTCAGCGACTTCCTCATCCAGGCCGGGGATCAGGCGCAGTTCGCCCTCCTGAACATCGATATCGCTCATCGTCATCAAGGCGGCCTTTCCAGATCTCAACGCCGCAACGCGACCGGAGCGACTTTGGATGCGACGCTTACGTTTGGAACTCACCATGAATCGCCCGTAGCGCCGGAAACTGCTCCGCTCAAGCGTCCTTTTGACGAACCCGGAACATATCCCACCGAATGCAGTTCTTCAGGTCCCGTTCACCTGGGCCTGCCTACGCCAGGCCTTGCAATCGCCTCAAATTCGAGAAACTTGGGGCGTGGCGACGCCGAGCCTGATAGACGGACGGCTGACGTCGTTGCGCGTGTGTCCACGAGGGGTTTCTATCTAATGCGTATTCTGCTTGCGACCGCAGTAGCGATCGCCCCCTTGATGGCCGCTGCCGGCGTTCAGGCGCAAACGACGCCGACTCCCGAGACCGTCATCTCGACGGCCCGCACCACGCCGATTTCGACCTCCACCGCCACAGGAACCGCGCCGGACAATGTTCGCTTCGCCACGGGCGGGTCGATCGCCGTGACCAGCGGCGCAGCGGTGACGGTCGATTCGAACAACAGCGTGGATATGGACAGCGGTTCGTCGATCAAGATGGCCAAGGCCGCCGACGGCGCCACGGGCATCCTCGCTCAAGGCGGGACGACCGGCTCGATCACGGTCGGCGGCTCCATCTCCATCACTGACGACATCGAAGAATATGTGGACACCGACAAGGACGGCGACGCCGACGGCCCCTTCGCATCGGGTTCGAACCGCTATGGCGTGCGGGTCACGGGTCCCGCCGCCAAGACGGGCAACATCCTGATCGAATCGACCGGCTCGATTCTCGTTGAGGGCAACAACTCCTACGGCGTTTCGGTTGAGGCGCCCTTGGTGGGCAACCTGACCAATCTGGGCAGCGTCAATGTCGTGGGCGACAATGCACGCGGAATCAGCGTCACAGGCCCTGTCACCGGCGACGTCAGTGTCCTGGGAAGCGTTTCGGTCCGTGGCGAGAACGCCGTCGGCGTAGCCGTGGATGGCGATGTTGATGGCCGCGTCGCGATTCACAGCACGATCGTCTCAACCGGGTACCGCTACACTTCGCGTCCAGCCGACACGCCGACTACCGGTACTGTTTCCGCCGAAGTTCTGTATCTCGAAGACTTGGACGCCGACGATCTGCTGCAGGGCGGCTCCGCCGTCAGCATCGGCGCCAACGTAGCCAAGGGCGTGCTGTTCGATACCGGTCCGAGCTATGGAACCAATGGAATCGAAGGCGATGACGACGGCGACGGCGTCAAGAACGGCGATGAGGACGACGACGGCGACGGCGTCAAGAACCGCGATGATACGGATCGCGACGGCGACGGCCTGCCGGACGCCAATGAAAGCAAACCTCAGATCACGACCTATGGCGGCGCGCCTGCCGTGGTCGTTGGCTCAACCAGCAATGCCGTAACCTTGGGCGTCGCCGGATCGGGCGACAACGCCTATGGCTTCATCAATCGTGGGGATGTCTTCGGTATCGGCGTCTATGACGACGTCGCGCCGACTGCGCTGCAGTTCGGCGTCGCGGGCGGCCAGGCCGTGACCATCGAAGGCGGCGTGCGCAACGAAGGCTCTGTCGCTGTTCTAGCGAACAACGCCGACGCCACGGCCATTCGCTTCGCGGCGGGCGCCACCACGCCGACATTGATTAACACAGGCACCATCAGCGCCGCCTCCGCCACCGATGGTGCAAATCAGGTCACTGGCGTTCGAATCGAAGCCGGCGCCAATGTATCGTCTCTCAACAATGACGGCGTCATCTCGGTTACGACGGGCGGCGGCACGGCCAATACGACGGCCATCGCCGACCTCAGCGGCACCCTGACCTCGATCACCAACACCCGCTCGATCCAGGCCAATGTCTCGGCCAACGACGCTGGCGATCCTATCACCGGCAAGGCGACAGCCATCGACGTCAGCGCCAACACGTCCGGCGTCACCTTCACCCAGAAGGGGATCACCGGCGAGGCCACTGCCTCCGATCCTGACACCGACGGGGACGGCGTGACGGATTCTCGCGAACCGGCGACCTATGGCGACATCAAACTGGGATCGGGCGCGGACCTGCTCGACATTCAGAACGGCCTGGTTCAAGGGGACATCTCGTTCGGCGCTGGCGCAGACCGCCTGTCTATCTCGGGCGGCGCCGTCGTGCGCGGCGCGATCAGCAACGCCGATGGCCTGCTGGACATCGACATCTCCAAGGGCACGCTGGACGCGCGTCAGACCAGCCAGGTTGATGTCAGTAGCCTGAACGTCGGCACGGACGGCAATCTGATCGTCACGCTGGACGCCTCCAAACCCGACGAGTTCAAGTTCAACGTCACCGGCGCCGCCAATCTGGCCGATGGCGCCGGTCTGGGCGTACGCTTCGACTCGCTGATCGACGCCACAGGCACAACCAGCTTCAATGTCATCAAGGCAGGCGATCTGAACGTCGGAACGATCGACCAGGACCTGTTGCAGTCCAACTCTCCCTACGCTTTCGTCGTCAACGCAAACGTCGATGAAGCCCTCGGCGAAATCACCATCGAAGCCAGCCGGCGCACCGCCGAAGAAGCTGGAATGATCAAGGCGGAAGCCTCGGCCTATGACGCGCTTTACGCGGGCCTGGCGGACAATGAACTGATCCGCGCGGCGATCCTGAACCAGACGGATCGCGAAGGCTTCTTCAACGTCTATCAACAACTGCTGCCTGACCATTCGGGCGGCCCCCTGCTCTCCCTGGCCAGCGGCGTCGACGCCGTCACCCGCGCGCTGACCGGCCGCAACGCCTCGGCGGCCCCCGGCGAGACCAGCGCCTGGGTTCAGGAAATCAACTTCTACGCCGACAAGGACAAGACTGACTCCTACGGCTTCCGTTCCGAAGGCTTCGGCGTCGCGGGCGGCGTCGAGCGCGGCACCAACATGGGCGCCATCGGCATCACGGCCGCCTTCACCTCGTCCGACCTGGAAGACCCCGAGGCTGCGGCCGAAGAGGTCCTGTCGGCCAACCTGCTGGAGCTCGGTCTTTACTGGCGCGCTCAAGGCCAGTACTGGACGACCTGGGCGCGCGCGGCAGGCGGTTACGCCTCGTTCAACGCCACGCGCAAGCTGGTCGCGGACGGCATCAACCTGAAGAACGAGTCCGACTGGCACGGCTTCACCCTGGCCGCCGCAGGCGGCGCCTCCTACGAACGTCACTTCGGTCGCCTGAATGTCCGTCCTGAAGTCTACGGCGAGTATTTCTCGCTGAGCGAAGACGCCCGCACTGAAAAGGGCGGCGGAGACGGCTTCGATCTCGAGATCGACGAACGCGACGGCCACATGTTCTCCGGCGTCGCCGCTGTGAACATCGGCTACGGCTTTGGCCAGAACGGCTGGATCCGTCCTGAAGTCCGTGTGGGCTGGCGTCAGAACTTCTCGGTCGATGCCGGTTCGACCATCGCACGCTTCGCCTCTGGCGGCGACGCCTTTACTCTGGACCCCGCCAGCATCGAAGGCGGCGGCCCCATCCTTGGCTTCCGCCTGAACATCGGCAACGATCTGGGCATGCTCGCCATCACCGGCGACGCCGAGTTGCTGGAAGATTATGTCCGCTACACGCTGCTGCTGCGGGCCAGCTTCAAGTTCTGATTTGATCGATACCGAGCAAACGGAAAGGCCGCCGGACACCCCGGCGGCCTTTTTGTTTGCAACTTCCCCAATTGACTTGAGCTAGCCGCCGCCCGGCTCGGGACTGAAGTATTTCTCGAACTTGCCGGTCTCGGTCTCATAGTCAGCGCGGTCGGCCGGCGGCTCGCCCTTGACCGTGATGTTGGGCCAGACCTTGGCGTAGTCTGCGTTGATGGTCAGCCACTTGCCGTCCGGCGTGTCCTCGGTGTCCGCCACGATGGCGTCGACTGGGCATTCGGGCTCACAAACTCCGCAGTCGATGCAGTCGTCGGGCGAGATGACGAGGAAGTTCTCGCCCTCATAGAAGCAGTCCACCGGGCAGACTTCGACGCAGTCCATGAACTTGCATTTCACGCAGGCGTCGGTGACGAGATAGGTCACAGGGGATGATCCAGTCGTGGCGGCGGCCTACAGCCAGCCGCGTTCCTCAAGAAGACGGCGCACAGCATCGGCCGCCGACGCGGGCGACAACTGTTCGGTGGCCAGGGTCAGATCGGGCGCACGGGGCGCTTCATAGGGGGCGGCGATGCCGGTGAAGCCTGCGATGGCCCCGGCTGAGGCCCGCGCATACAGGCCCTTGGGATCGCGCGCCCGGCAGCTTTCCAACGAAGCGTCCACGAAGACCTCGACGAAGCGATCGTCGTCGAACCGCGCCCGCACCGCGTCCCGATCCGCCTGACGCGGAGAGATCAGGGCGCAGATGGCGATCACGCCGGTCTCGGCGAACAACCGCGCCGCCTCGCCCGTCCGGCGCACGTTCTCGGCGCGGTCCGCGTCCGAGAAGCCGAGATCGCGGGTCAGCCCGTGACGCAGGTTGTCGCCGTCCAACAGGACCGTGCGGCAGCCGCGCCCATGCAGGCTCTGTTGCAGGGCCTGGGCTACCGTGGACTTGCCCGCCCCCGACAGACCGGTCAGCCAGACCACGCCGCCGCGATGACCGTTCAGCAACTCATGCGCCTCACGCGAGACAGCGGCGGGGCTGTGATGGATGTGGGCCGCCTGATCGGGTGCGCTGACGACCACGCCGGCCGCGACCGTGACGCCCGTCACCCGGTCGATCAGGACAAAGGCGCCCTGGGCCGGATCGTCTCGAAAGGCGTCCACGGCCACCGGCGACGGCAGGGTCAGACGCCCGTCCGCCACCTCATTGGGCGCCAGGACGACGGCGGCGTCCGACAGGCTCAGTCGCGCCGGCAGGGTCCGAGCGCCCAGCTTGACCTGATAGCGCCCGGCCGGATCAAAGGGCTGATCCCCCATCCACAGCAGACGAACATCCAGCCGGTCCGAGGCCGCCGGGCGGTCGTCGGCCGGAGCCAGGACGTCGCCGCGCGCCACGTCCACATCTTCGTCCAGCACCAGGGTCACGGCGTCGCCCGCGCGGGCCTGAACCGCCTCGACGTCGCCTAGCAGAATGCGCGCCAGCCGGGCCGTGCGCCCGCTGGGGCAGACCGCCAGGGCGTCGCCCACCCTCACCTCGCCCGAGGCGATGGTCCCGGCGTAGCCTCGAAAATCGGCGTCGGGCCGGTTCACATACTGGACCGCCAGGCGGAAGGGCCGCGCCACGCCGGTGTCGGCCACAGGCAGGTCCTCAAGCGCCCGGATCAGGCTGGGGCCGTCATACCAAGGCGTGGCGGCGGACGGCGCCGTCAGATTGTCGCCCCGGCGCGCGCTGACCGGAATGGCCGTCACCGAGCGGAAACCCAGGTCAGCGACCAATTCTGCATAGGCATCGCGAATGCGCGCGAACACCGACGGATCATGCGCCAACAGGTCGATCTTGTTGACCGCCAGGATGACGTGGCGAATGCCGAACAGGGCGACGATGCGGCTGTGGCGCGCCGTCTGGGCCGTGACGCCCTTGACCGCATCGACCAGCACCACGGCGGCGTCGCAGGTCGAGGCCCCCGTGGCCATGTTGCGGGTATATTGCTCATGCCCCGGCGTATCGGCGACAATGAAGCTGCGGCGCGGCGTGGACATATAGCGATAGGCCACATCGATGGTGATGCCCTGCTCGCGCTCGGCCTCCAGCCCGTCCAGCAACAGGGCGTAGTCGAGGTTCGCCCCATCCGTGCCGAAGCGGCGCGAGTCGCGTTCCAGCGTCGCCAACTGGTCCTCGGGCACCTGTCCCGTCTCGAACAGCAGCCGCCCGATCAGAGTGGACTTGCCGTCGTCCACCGAGCCGCAGGTCAGGAAGCGCAGCAGGTCGCGTTCCGCTCGCTGGGTTTGCGGCGGGAAGGCCGTCACGGCGCCGTCCATCAGAAGTAGCCCTCGCGCTTCTTGCGCTCCATCGAGGCGGTCTCGTCGGCGTCGATCAGGCGGCCCTGACGCTCCGACTGACGACTGACGCGCAGCTCGCGAATGACGGCGTCCAGATCATCGGCCTCGGACTCCACGGCGGCGCTCAAAGGATAGCAGCCCAAGGAGCGGAAGCGGACGCGGCGCAGTTCGGGCGTCTCGCCCTCCCGCAACGGCAACCGCTCGTCGTCGCGCACGATCAGAGCGCCGTCGCGCACCACCACGGGGCGCAGGGCCGAGAAATAGAGCGGCACGACCGGGATGCCCTCAGCCTGGGTGTATTCCCACACATCCAGCTCGGTCCAGTTCGACAGGGGGAAGACGCGCAGGCTCTCTCCCGGCCCCAGGCTGGAGTTCCACAGCCGCCACAACTCGGGCCGCTGGCGACGCGGGTCCCAGCTGTGGTCCGCCCCCCGGAAGGAGAAGATGCGCTCCTTGGCCCGCGACTTCTCCTCGTCGCGCCGGGCGCCGCCGATGGCGACGTCAAAGTCGTGCAGGTCCAGCGCCTGCTTCAGGGCGTCGGTCTTCATCGCCTGGGTGTGGATCGATGATCCCGAGGTGATCGGGCTGATCCCGCGCGCCAGTGCTTCGTGGTTTGTGTGTACCAGCAGCCGCGCGCCATAGAGGCCCGCCACATGGTCACGGTGAGTGATCATGTCTCGGAACTTCCACGTCGTGTCGACGTGCAGCAGGGGAAAAGGCGGCCGTCCTGGATAGAAGGCCTTGGCGGCCAGATGCAGCAGGACGCCGGAGTCCTTGCCGATCGAATACATCATGACCGGGTTGCGGGCGGTCGCCGCCACCTCGCGCAGGATCTCGATCGCCTCGGCCTCAAGCTGGCGTAGATGCGGGGGCAGGACGCGGCGCGCGGTGGCGTCTCTCTGCTTTTCGACGGTCGCCTGCATAAAACTGCGGTCCTCACTGGTCGTCTTGAACGTGGGATATTTGAAGCGTGGAGGGCCGGTCCGCGTCGAACGATATGATCTCGCGCCGACCGATAGAAAATCTGATGGCCTAGCCGACGAAGGCGCGTTCCAGCACATAGTCGCCGGGTTCGGCGTTCGAGCCTTCGCTCAGGCCGTGGCTTTCCAGCAGGGCCGCCGTCTCGCGGATCATGGCGGTCGAGCCGCACAGCATGACCCGGTCCAGGGCCGGATCGAACCGGCCTTCCAGCCCCAGGTCGCGGAAGAAGTCGCCGCTGACGATACGATCAGTGATCCGCCCCGGCCGCTCGAACGCCTCGCGCGTCACCGTCGGATAATAGGTCAGCCGTCCTTGCGCCTGCTCGCCCACCAGTGGGTCCTCGAACAACTCGCTCTGCAGGAAGTCGCGATAGGCCAGGTCCGCGACCTGACGCACCGTATGGGTGACCACCACCTGCTCGAACCGCTCATAGGTCTCAGGGTCGCGCGCTACGCTAAGCCAGGGGGCCAGGCCGGTGCCGGCGCCGATCAGGAACAGACGACGCCCCGGCTTCAGAGCGTCCAGCACCAGGGTCCCGGTCGGCTTCCTGCCCAGCAGCACCTCGTCGCCGGGCTGGATATCGACCAGACGCGACGTCAGCGGCCCGCCTTCGACGCGGATGGAGAAGAACTCCAGCTCGTCCGACCACGACGGGCTGGCGATGGAATAGGCCCGCAGCGTCGGCTTGCCCGCGCCGTCCAGCGACGGCAGGCCGATCATCACGAACTCGCCAGAGCGGAAGCGGAAATCCTCAGGCCGGTCGATGGCGAAGCTGAACAGATGATCGGTCCAGCGCCGCACCCAGCGCACCCGTTGCGGGGTCCAGGGCGCGGGCGCCGCGACACGGGAACGTTCCAGAACTGCGACTTCGCTCACGATCGACCTCCTGTTTGAAGGCCTTCGACATAGGGCGGGACGCGCTCGCCGTGGAAACGATCAATCCTGTTTCGAGCCTGCAGAAAATCTGCTGGTCGATTTATAGCTGGTCCAGATTGTTGTCGTAGTCGATGGCCTGCCGCTTCAGCCAGGCCACAAAGGCCTTGGTTCCTGGCGAGGCCGGGCGGTCCCGCGGCATGACCACGAAATAGGCGAAACCCAGCACCTGGCTGCCGTCCGGGAAGGGCGCGACCAGACGCCCGGTGGCGAGGTCCGCCTGGGCCAGGCTGCGCTTGGCCAGGGCCACGCCCCGCCCCGCAGCCGCCGCCTCGATCAACATGCTGGACTGGTCAAAGCGTGAGCCGCGCCGCGCATCGGCATGGCTGGCGTGCCGGGCCTTCAGCCACATGGCCCAGTCGGGGCGCGAGGCGTCGCCGTCTTCGGACATGTCGTGCAGCAGGGTGTGCCGGGCCAAATCCTCGGCGGTGCGGATCGGATGCGGCGCGGCCATCAGGGCGGGCGAGCAGACGGGGATCACCGTCTCGGTCAGCAGGCGCTCGACCACGTGGCCCGGATAGTCGCCCGGGCCATAGCGGATGGCCAGATCGACCTTGCCCTTGCCGACCGTCACCGGCTCCATGTCCGCCGAAATCCATACCTCGATGTCCGGGTGGGCGGCGTGGAAATCATCCATGCGCGGCATCAGCCACTTGGACGCAAAGGACGGCGCCACGCTAATCGCCACCGTCCGGTTCAGCGGCGGTTCGCGCAGGATGGCCGAGGCGTCCATCAGCCGCTCGAACCCCTCGCGCAGCAGAGGCGTGGCCGCCCGGCCCAGTTCCGTCAGTTGCAGTCCGCGCGCCTCACGCGTGAACAGTGGCCCGCCGATGATCTCCTCCAGCAGGCGGATCTGCTGGCTGACCGCCCCCGGCGTCACCGACAGCTCATCCGCCGTCCGCGAGAAGTTGAGATGCCGCGACGCGCTTTCAAAAGCACGCAGGGCGTTGAGGGGCAAAAGCGGTCGAACCATGCGCTTGTAGAAAACCTATCAGGGCGGCGAAGACAATCTGGTTTGTGGAAGGATCGTGCACGACGGATGCTGAATGTCGAGCCGCCACGCAACAGCGCCAGCGGATGACAGCAGATCATGGAACAGGCCGATGCGCGTCTTTCTGGCATCCATCCCCTTGGACGAGACGAAAATCGTCGTCGTCGGCGCGGGCGAACCGGCCCTGGCGAAGCTGCGCCTGTTCCTGAACAGCCCCGCCGATCTGGTCTGGTTCACCCCTGACGGCGCGCCCGCCTTGCTGGAAACGCCGGCCGGTGCGCCGACACCGATCATGCGCACTCCCGACGCCGACGACCTGACCGGCGCCCGCCTAGTCTTCATCGCCCTGCATGACGTGGCCCTGGCCCGCCGCATCGCCGAAGCCGCGCGCCAGCTCGGGGCCCAGGCCAATATCGTGGATCAGCCCGGCTTCAGCGACTTCCACACCCCGGCCCTGATCGACCGCGACGAGGTGGTCGTGGCCGTGGCGACGGGCGGGAACGCCCCCATCCTGGGCCGCGACCTGCGCTCGCGTATTGAAGCCGTCCTGCCGCAAGGCGTGGCTTCGGTCGCGCGGCTGGCGGGCGAGCTGCGCGGGGCGGTGAAGGAATCCATCCCCGACTTCCTCGACCGTCGTCGCTTCTGGGAGCGCGCCTTCCGCAGCCCCGCCGCCGACCTCGCCGCCGACGGCCGCATGGCCGAGGCCCGCCGCGAGATGGTTCGCCTGCTCAACGTCGCCGCAACGCCGCGTAGTGAGGCCGCCCCAGGCATCGTCCACATCGTCGGCGCTGGGCCTGGCGACCCCGAGCTGCTGACGCTGAAGGCCCTGCGCGCCCTGCAGGACGCCGACGTCATCATCCACGATAAGCTGGTCTCGGCCGAGGTGCTGGACCGCGCCCGCCGCGACGCCAAACGCATCTATGTCGGCAAGTCGCGCGGCGACCATTCGGTGCCTCAGGATCAGATCGAGCAGTTGATGATCGAGGAGGCCCGCGCCGGCCACCGCGTCGTGCGCCTGAAGGGCGGCGATCCCTTCGTCTTTGGACGCGGTGGCGAGGAACTGGAGGCCGTCCGCGCCGCCGGGATCGAGGCCATCGTCGTGCCGGGGATCACCGCCGCCCTCGCCTGCGCCGCTTCGACCGGCCTGCCCCTGACCCACCGCGACCACGCCCAGGCCGTGACCTTCGTCACCGGCCAGGCCAAACCGGGCGGTCAGGGCGCCGACTGGACCCGTCTGGCCGCGCCGAACCACACCCTGGCCGTCTATATGGGATTGGGTCAGGCCAAGGAGATCGCCTCCAGCCTGATCGCCGCCGGTCGTGACGGGGCCACCCCGGTCGCGGTGGTCGAGAACGGCAGCCGCCCGGATCAGCGCACCTTCAAGGGTCGTCTCGACGACCTCGCCGCCCTGGTCGCCCGCATGGACCTGACGGGCCCCGCCCTGCTGTTCATCGGCGAAACCGCCGCCCTGGCTGTCGCCAGCGACGAGCACGCCATGATCGAGGCCGCGGCATGAAACTGCTGACCGCCAACCGGCTGAACGACGGCCGAGTCATCTATCTGGGCGAGGCCGACGCCGTGGTCGAGACCATCGACGCCGCCCGCCCCCTGGACGCCGAGGCCGCCGAGGCCGCCTTGGCTCAGGCCCAGTCGCGCCCGGCCGTCTTCGTCAATCCCTACCTGATCGAGGTCGAGGGCCGCGCCCCCGCCGGTCGCGACCGGCTGAAGGAGCGCATCCGCTCGGCCGGCCCCACCGTCGGCCACAGCCTCGACCACGCGCAAAACGAGATCGCCTGATGTACCGCTATGACGAGTTTGACGCCGCCCTGGTCCGCGAGCGCATCGCCGAGTTCAGCGATCAGGTTGATCGCCGCAACAGCGGCGCGTTGACCGAGGATGAGTTCAAGCCCCTGCGGCTGATGAACGGCGTCTATCTGCAACTGCACGCCTATATGGCGCGGATCGCCGTCCCTTACGGCGTCATGAACAGCCGCCAGATGCGCCAGCTGGCCCATGTCGCCCGCACCTATGACAAGGGCTACGGCCACTTCACCACCCGCACCAATATCCAGTTCAACTGGCCCGCGCTGCAGGACCTGCCCGCCATCCTCAGCGATCTGGCCGAGGTCGAGATGCACGCCATCCAGACCTCCGGCAACTGCATCCGCAACGTCACGACCGATGTCTTCGCGGGCGTCGCCGCCGACGAGATCGAAGACCCGCGTCCGTGGTGCGAGATCATCCGCCAATGGTCGACCATCCACCCGGAATTCTCCTTCCTGCCGCGCAAGTTCAAGATCGCCATCGTCGGCGCGCCCAAGGATCGGGCGGCGATCCGCACCCACGACGTGGGCCTTCAGATCGTGCGCGGCGAGGACGGTCAGACGGCCTTCCGCGTCTTCGTCGGCGGCGGTCAGGGGCGTTTGCCCCACATCGCGCAAGAGATTGCCTCGGCTGTGCCCGGCCGCTCCCTGCTGGCCTATCTGACCGCCATCTTGCGCGCCTACAACCTGCTGGGGCGGCGCGACAACATCCACAAGGCGCGGATCAAGATCCTGGTCGCCGCCATCGGCATCGACGCCTTCCGCGAGGAGGTCGAGCGCCAATTCGCCATCCTGCGCCATGAAGACCTGCGTATTCCCGACGAGGAACTGGCCCGCATCCAGGCCTATTTCACCCCGCCGCCGTTCAAGGCCCTGCCCGCCGTCAGCCCCGCCTATGACGCCGCGCGCCGCCTGAACCTGGAGTTCGCCCGCTTCACCCGCTCGAACCTGCGCGATCACAAGCAGTCGGGATATGGCGCGATCATCGTCTCGCTGAAGCCGGTCGACGGCGTCCCCGGCGACGTCACGGCGGAGCAGATGGAGGTCGTCGCCGATCTGGCCGCGCGCTTCTCGTTCGACGAGGTCCGCGCCTCCTATGAGCAGAACCTCGTCCTGCCCCATGTCCGGCTGGAGGACGCCCACGCTGTATGGAGTCGACTGCGCGAGGCCGGTCTGGCCACCGCCAACGCCGATCTGGCCACCGACATCATCGCCTGCCCCGGCCTGGACTATTGCAGCCTGGCTAACGCCCGCTCCATCCCGGTGGCCCAGGCCCTGTCGCGCCAGCTGGCCAACGCGGACCTGCAGGAAAAACTGGGGCCGGTGCGGATCAACATCAGCGGCTGCATCAACGCCTGCGGCCACCACCACGTTGGCCACATCGGCGTCCTCGGCGTCGATCGTAAGGGCGAGGAATACTATCAGATCACGGTCGGCGGCTCGCCGGACGAGCAGGCGGCGCTGGGCGAAATCGTCGGCCGCAGCCTGCCCGCCGACGAGGTCGCCCCCGCCATCGCCCGTGCGCTGGATCGCTATCTGGAGGTCCGCCACGACGGCGAGCTGTTCGTCGACACCGTCCGCCGCCTCGGCGCCGATCCCTTCCGCACCGCCATCTATGAGCCGATCGATGCAGTTGCTTGAGCAAGCCCAGGACGGCGTCCGCCTGAGCGTATCGACGCCCGAGGAAGACATCCGCGCGGCGGCGGCGGCCAACGACAGCCTGATCCTGGAGTTCGAGGCCTTTCGCGACGGACGCGGCTTCTCGCTGGCCGCCATCCTGCGCGGTCAGGGCTACCAGGGCCGCCTGATTGCCGCCGGCAAGGTCCTGCCCGATCAGGTCCGGCACCTGCGTCGCAGCGGTTTTGACGCGGTCGAACTGGCGCCCGGCGCTGACGCCGCCCCCTGGCGACGCATGGATCAGGTCTTCAGCGCGGCCTATCAGTCCGCGTCCGGCGACGACCGGCTGGTCTGGCGTCAGCGTCATGCCGCATCCGCCAACGACGACGCCGTCGCGCTGGCCGCGCGTCTCAACGCCCAATGGGGCGAGGCTGACGCCGAAGACCTGCTGATCGCCGTTCTGGACCCGGCGCTGGGCCGCAAGGCCGCCGCCATCTCCTCCTTCGGGGCCGAGGCGGCGGTGCTGTTGCACCTGATCTCGCGGGTGCGGCCCGACCTTCCGGTCGTCTTCCTCGAGACCGGTCAACACTTCTTCCAAACCCTAGCCTATCGCCGCGACCTGGCGAGCCGCCTCGGCCTGACCGATGTGCGCGACATCACCCCCGACGCCGCCGCCCTGTCCACGGCCGACCCGCGCAGTGACCTGTGGCGCAGAGCGCCCGACGCCTGCTGCGCCGTTCGCAAGGTCCAGCCCCTGGCCCAGGCCCTCGCCGGGTTCGACACGCGGATCACGGGCCGCAAACGCTATCAGAACCCCCAGCGCGCCGACCTCATGCCGTTCGAGGCCGTCGGCGGGGTGCTGACCGTCAATCCTCTGGCCCAGTGGTCGGTCCAGCAGATTGAGGGCTGGCTCCGCGATCACCAACTGCCCCGGCACCCCCTGGTGGAGCAGGGCTACCCCTCCATCGGTTGCTGGCCCTGCACCCGCGCGGTCGAGCCCGACGAAGAGGCCCGCGACGGCCGCTGGGCGGGCCAGGAAAAGACTGAGTGCGGCATCCACGGACGGAGCCTGGCGCCGGTCTGTTGACGCTGACCACAGCCCCTTCACCCGTTCCCATTTCAAGACCTGATTTCAGAGACATACCGTGTCCATCGCCAGCATCGTCAACCTCATCGGCGACACGCCGCTGATCCGCCTGAACCGCCTGTCGGACGCCACCGGCTGTGAGATTCTGGGTAAGGCGGAATTCCTCAACCCCGGCCAGTCCATCAAGGACCGCGCCGCCCTGTCCATCGTGCAGAAGGCCAAGGCCTCGGGCGCCCTGCGCCCCGGCGGCGTCATCGTCGAGGGCACGGCGGGCAATACCGGCATCGGCCTGGCCCTGGTCGGGGCGGCGCTCGGCCACCGCGTGGTCATCGTCATGCCGCGCACCCAATCGGAAGAGAAGAAGCTGGCCATCCGGGCCCTGGGTGCACGTCTGATCGAGGTGGACGCTGCCCCCTTTTCCAGCCCCAACCACTTCGTCCACTATTCCGAGGAGGTGGCGCGCAAGCTGAACCTCAGCGAACCCCACGGCGCCTTCTGGGCCAACCAGTTCGACAACACCGCCAACCGCGCAGCCCACTATGAGGGCACCGCCGCCGAGATCTGGGAGCAGACAGGGGGCAAGGTCGACGCCTTCATCAGCGCTGTCGGCAGCGGCGGCACTCTGTCCGGCGTCGCCGCCTTCCTGCGCGAGCGCAATCCGGCGGTGAAGATCGGTCTGGCCGACCCGGCGGGCGCGGCCCTGTTCAACTGGTTCACCCAGGGCCAGATGACCGGCGAAGGCAGTTCGATCACCGAGGGCATTGGCGTGGCCCGCATAACCGGAAACCTAGAAGGCTTAACACCGGACTTCTCTTATCGCGTGGAAGACGCTGAATTCCTGCCCATTCTGTTCGACCTCGTGACCCACGAAGGCCTGTCCCTGGGCGGGTCGTCGGGGGTCAATCTGGCCGGCGCCGTGCGCCTGGCCCGCGACCTGGGGCCGGGCAAGACCATCGTCACCGTCCTGTGCGACCCGGGCACGCGCTACGCCTCGCGTCTGTTCAACCCGGCCTTCCTGCGCAGCAAGGGCCTGCCGACCCCGCAATGGATCGCCGAAGATGTGCGGGAGGTGGCGTAATGGCGAACTTCATGCCGGATCGGCGCGGTCTTCTGCTCAGCGCTGGAGCTTTAGCTCTCACTGGGTGCGCACAGACCAAGGGGGCCGAGGCCGCCCTGCTCAATGTCTCCTATGACCCGACGCGTGAGTTCTACCGCGCCTATAACGAAGCCTTCCTCACCCGCTGGCGTGAAAAGGGCGGCGCGCCCTTCGCCATCGAGCAGTCGCACGGCGGATCGGGCAAGCAGGCCCGCGCCGTCATCGACGGCCTGCCCGGCGACGTGGTCACCCTGGCCCTGGCCTCCGACATCGACGAGATCGCCGCGCGCGGCCTGATCAAGCCCGACTGGCAGACCCGTCTGCCGAGCAACGCCGCCCCCTACACCTCGACCATCGTGTTTCTGGTCCGCAAGGGAAACCCCAAGGCCATCCACGACTGGCCCGACCTGCTGAAGCCAGGCGTCGAGGTCATCACGCCCAATCCCAAGACCTCGGGCGGGGCGCGCTGGAACTATCTGGCGGCCTGGGCCGACGCCCTGCGCCGTCCAGGCGGGACCGAGCAATCGGCGCAAGCCTTCGTCACCGAACTGTTCCGTCGCGTTCCGGTGCTGGACACCGGCGCGCGCGGATCGACCACCACCTTTGTCCAGCGCGGCATCGGCGATGTCCTGCTGGCCTGGGAGAACGAGGCCTTCCTGGCCGCGCGCGAACTGGGCCCGGATCAGGTCGACATCATCGCTCCGCCCTTCTCCATCCTGGCCGAACCGCCGGTGGCGGTGGTCGACAAGGTCGTGGACCAGAAGGGCACGCGCGATCGCGCCGAGGCCTATCTGGCTCAGCTCTACGACGAACCGGCCCAGGTCCTGGCGGCCGAGCACTACTACCGCCCGCGCAACCCGGCCGTCGCGGCGCGCTTTGCCGATCGCTTCCCGCACCTGACGCTGGCCGACATATCCGACTTCGGCGGCTGGAGCGCCGCGCAGAAGCGCCACTTCGCCGACGGCGGCGTCTTCGATCAGATCTATCAACCCGGCCGACGACCATGACCCGACAGGCCGGCCCATTAGTCTGGAAGGCGCACAGCCCCCTGCCCGGCTTCTCCCTCTCGCTGGGGTTCACCCTGGCCTATCTGTCGTTGTTCGTCCTCATCCCCCTGGCCGCCCTGGCGATCAGGCCGTGGGAGAACGGGCTGGACGGAGTCGTCGCGGCCATCACCTCGCCGCGCGCCCAGGCGGCCCTCAGGCTCAGCTTCGTCGCCGCCGCAGTCGCCGCCGTCGTCAACGCCGTGATGGGCGGCCTGCTGGCCTGGGTGCTGACCCGCTATGAGTTTCCGGGCAAGCGACTGGCCGACGCCGTGATCGACCTGCCCTTCGCCCTGCCGACGGCGGTCGCGGGTATCGCCCTGACCGCCCTCTATGCCCAGAACGGCCCAATCGGCGGCCTGCTGTCGCCGCTGGGGATCAAGATCGCCTACACCCCCGTCGGCGTGGTCGTGGCCATGGTCTTCGTCGGCCTGCCCTTCGTCGTCCGCTCCATCCAGCCCGTGCTTCAGGACCTGGATCAGGAGGTTGAGGCGGCAGCCGAGACCCTGGGCGCCTCGCCGCTTCAGACCGCCACGCGCGTCATCCTGCCCGCCATCCTGCCCGCTCTGCTGTCCGGCGTCGGCCTGGCCTTCGCGCGCGGGGTCGGGGAATACGGTTCGGTCATCTTCATTGCCGGCAACATGCCGCTGCGGTCAGAAATCGCCCCCCTGCTGATCGTCACCCAGTTGGAGCAGTTCGACTACGCCGGCGCCGCCGCCATCGGCCTGGCCATGCTGTGCCTGTCCTTCCTCATTCTGTTGAGTTTCAACGGCTTGCAGACAGCTCTTGCGAGGCGGGGCGCATGACGGCTGAAGCCCTTCCCTCCGCCCCTGCCTCCGTCTCGCCCAGACGAGGCCTGGGCCGCGGCCTGCTGATCGGCCTGGCCTTGCTGTGGTTGGTCCTGATCGTCCTGGCCCCGTTGGGCGTCATCCTGGTCGAAGCCCTGCGCAAGGGCGCGGGCGCCGCCGTCGCCAGCCTGTCTCAGCCCGACGTCTGGGCGGCCGCCCGGCTGACCCTCGTGACCACGGCGATCGCCACGCCTCTGAATGCCGTCTTCGGCCTGGCCGCCGCCTGGTGCGTCACCCGGTTCGACTTCATCGGCAAGACATTGCTGATGGCCCTGATCGACCTGCCGCTATCGGTGTCGCCGGTCATTTCGGGCCTGGTCTGGGTCCTGCTGTTTGGCGCCTCGGGCTGGTTCGCGCCCTGGCTGAACGCGGCCGGGCTGCAGATCATGTTCACGCCCGTCGCCATCATTCTCGCGACCATCCTCGTGACCCTGCCCTATGTGGCGCGCGAACTGATCCCCTTGATGCAGCAGCAAGGATCGGACGAGGAACTGGCCGCCCTGACGCTGGGCGCGCGTCCGTCCGCCATCTTCTTCTTCATCACCCTGCCCAACGTGCGCTGGGCCCTGCTTTACGGCGTGCTGCTGGCCAACGCCCGCGCCATGGGCGAGTTCGGGGCCGTCTCGGTCGTGTCCGGCCATATACGCGGCCTGACCAACACCCTGCCGCTGCACGTCGAGATTCTTTACAACGAGTACGACTTCGTCGGCGCCTTCGCGACCGCCGCCCTGCTGGCGGTTCTGGCGCTCGTGACCCTGGTGCTGAAGTCCTTCCTCGAGCACCGCCACGCCGACGACCTCGCCGCGAGGGGGCGGCGCTGACATGACCCTCGACATCCAATCCATCACCCGCGCCTATGACGGCCTGCCCGCCCTCGACGACGTCAGCCTGACGGTCCGCGACGGCGAGTTCCTGGCCCTGCTCGGCCCGTCCGGCTCTGGCAAGACCACGCTTCTGCGCATCATGGCCGGACTGGACCGCCCCTCCGCCGGACAGGTGCTGTTCAACGGCGAGGACTTCCTGGCCCTCAGCCCGCGCGAGCGCCGCGTCGGCATGGTGTTCCAGAGCTACGCCCTGTTCCGCCACATGACCGTGGCTGACAACATCGCCTTTGGCCTGAAGGTGCGCCCGCGCGGATCGCGCCCCGGCCGCGCCGAGATCACCGAACGGGTTCAGGACCTTTTGCGCCTGATCCAGCTTGAGGGCTTCGGCGGCCGCTATCCCAGCCAGCTGTCCGGCGGTCAGCGCCAGCGCGTCGCCCTGGCCCGCGCCCTGGCCATCGAGCCGCGCCTGCTGCTGCTGGACGAGCCCTTCGGCGCCCTGGACGCACGCGTCCGTCGCGACCTGCGTCGCTGGCTGCGTCAGGTCCACGAACAGACGGGCGTGACGACGGTCCTGGTCACCCACGATCAGGAGGAGGCTCTGGAACTGGCCGACCGTGTCGCCATCCTGCGCCAGGGCCGCATCGAACAGGTCGATACGCCGCAATCCCTCTACGACCGTCCTGCTTCGGCCTTCGTCCATGACTTCCTCGGCGAGGGTTTGCAGCTTGATGCCACCGTGGCGCGCGGCGAGGTCGTGTCGAGCGACTGGCGCGCCCCCTCGCATGCCGCCGCCGGCGACGCCTTCCTCTGCATCCGTCCGGAAGATCTGGAGGCCGCCGACAGCGGTCTGGTCGGCGTGGTCCTGTCCAGCCTGAGGCGCGGCGACCGCGCCCGCGTGGCGGTGTCCCTGCATGGCCGTCGCCTGGAACTGGAACGGCCCGTCGGCGATCCTCTGACGACCCTGCCGCCCGGCGCGTCGGTCCGCCTGCATCCCCGTCGTTTCCATGTCCTGGCGAAAAGCGCATGAGCGGGCCGACGGTCGCCGTCATCGGCGCTGGCTTCAGCGGCCTGCTGACCACCCTCAACCTCCTGCGCATGTCGCCCGACGTCTCAGTGCAGTTGATCGAACGACGCGGCGTCTTCGGCCTCGGCCCCGCCTATGCCACCGGCAACCCCAAGCACCTGCTCAACGTCCGCCTATCGAACATGAGCGCCTTTCCCGACCAGCCGCGCCATCTGGCCGACTGGATGGCCGAGCAGCCCGCCTGGTTCGCCCGCGACGACTTCATCACGCGCGGCGACTACGGCCGCTATCTGGCGCATCTGCTGGATCAGGCCTTGCGTCCCGACCGCGACGGCGCGCGCCTGACCCTGATCCGAAGCGAGGTCAGCGCCATCCGTCCCCATGAGGGCGGCTGGAAGATCATGCTGGATGGCCGCAGTTCGACGACAGCCGACGCCGTGGTCCTGGCTCAGGGCAATCTCAGCCCCGCCGCACCGTCCGGCCTCGACCCAGATCTGGTCGACTCGGGCCGTTACCTGAGCGATCCGTGGAGGGCGTTGGACGCCTTGCCCGACGACGCCAGCGACATCCTGCTGGTCGGGGCCGGCCTGACCATGGTGGACGCCGCCATCGCCCTGCGTCGTCCCGGCCGGCGCTTCACTGCAGTCTCGCGCCACGGCCTGCTGCCACGCAGCCACGGTTCGACGACCATGCCGCCGCGCCGACGCACCTATGTCGGCAGTCCGGCCGAGGTGTTCAGACAAGCTCGGGCTGCCGCCCGCGTCGACGACTGGCGCACAGTCGTCGATGACGTGCGTCATTCCGCACGTGATCTATGGTCTTCCTGGCCCCTGCCTCAACGCAGCCGCTTCCTGCGCCACCTGCGCGCGCTATGGGACAATCACCGCCACCGTCTGGCCCCTGGCGTCGCCCGCGAGGTCACGGCCATGCTGGCGTCAGAGGAGCTTGAGATCACGGCCGCCCGCATCACCGCGCTCAGGCGCGACAAGGACGAGGTCGAGGTCGTGCTGAAGCACCGGGGCGACTCGCAGCCTCGCCCCTACCGTTTCGACGCGGTCATCAACTGCTCCGGCCCTACTGGCGACGTCGCGCACAGCAAGGAACCACTTCTGACCGACCTGCTGAAGCAGGGTCTGGCCGCTCCCGCGCCGCTCGGGCTAGGCCTCGCGGTTGATCCGCAGGGGCGGCTGATCGACGGCCGAATGCTGGTCCACGATCGCCTCTTCGCCATCGGCCCCCTGACACGCGGCCTGTTCTGGGAGTCCACCGCCGTTCCCGATCTACGCGAACAGGCCGTGAGCCTGGCCTGCCACGTCGTAAACGCCATCCGGAAAGACACGGCGTCGCTTGGCGATTTTTCAGGAACGGCCCTGCATCTGGCCGGATCGGCCCACGACAACGCCCTCACCGCGTGAACAGGATCAGCTCGAGCCGACGTCGCCCAACGCTGGGACGCGACTGCCCGCCTGATCGAACAGACCCGACAGATCAGCGCGCCGGCTGAGGAGGCTCTCCAGCGTATAACCGTCCAGCACCTGCATGAAGGCAGCCAGGGCCTGATGCAGCGCACCGGTCAGGCCGCAGGCGGGCGCGATGATGCAACTGCCGCAGTCGACCAGATCAAAGCCGTCTTCCGTGTGCCGGACCACAGCGCCGATATTGATTTCGATGGGCGCCCTGGCCAATCGCACCCCGCCGAACCGCCCGCGCACGCTGACCAGATAGCCGGCGTTCACGAGGTCGCTGACCACCTTCATCAGGTGGTTCTGGGAAATGTCGTAGGCTCCCGCGATTTCGGAGATCGAGCACAGACGCTCGGGCCGCGCCCCCAGATAGAGCAGCACCCGCATCGCATAGTCAGTGTAGCGCGTCAGGCGCATCAGGCTCTCCGATCACGCGTCACCTCGCCGCACGGCATTTTATATGCATTTCGTTTGCTTGTTTCAAACGCAGGTCTATAGATGCATTGTTGATGCATGTTTTAGGCAAGGCCGATGAACGACCCAGGGCGTAGCTACAACCGTGTGACAGACGGTCCGTCCGACTGCAGAGCGCCCGACAGCAAAGCCTAGCCGCTTCCCCTACCCTCACACCCCTACTCTGGAGACCTCTGATGGCCGAAGCCCTCAGCGAGCGCACGATCGCGCTTGTCAAAGCCACCGTTCCCGCCCTCGAAGCTCACGGCCTCGACATCGTCCGCGAAATGTATTCGCGGATGTTCCAGAACCCCGAGATTCGTGACCTGTTCAACCAGTCACACCACGGCGACACAGGATCGCAACCGCGCGCCCTGACCGGCGCCATTCTGGCATACGCCAGCAACATCGATAACCTCGGCGCCCTGGCCGCCGCGGTCGAGCGCATCGCCCAGAAGCACGTAGGGCTCCAGATTCTGCCCGAACACTATCCGCACGTCGGAAACGCCTTGCTGGGAGCCATCGCCCACGTCCTAGGGGATGCGGCGACCGACGAGATCATGACCGCCTGGGGCGAGGCCTATTGGTTCCTGGCCAACATCCTGATCACCCGCGAAGCGGCGCTCTATGAGAGTCTGGCGGCGGCCGAAGGCGGCTGGAACGGCTGGCGGGCCTTTGAAGTGATCGAGGTGCGTCCCGAAAGCTCGGTCATCACCTCATTCGTGCTGAAGCCCAAGGACGGGGGCCCGGTGCTGCGTCACCGCCCCGGTCAGTATCTGACCTTCTGGTTCGATGTGCCCGGCCATGCCCCGGTCAAGCGCAACTACTCCATTTCCAGCGCGCCGAACGACGAAACCTATCGCATCTCGGTGAAGCGCGAGGACAAGGGACTGGCCTCCGGCTGGCTGCACGACAACGCCCGCGTCGGCATGGTGTTGAAGGTCGGCGCCCCGGCCGGCGACTTCTTCCTGCCCGAAGCGCCGCAACGGCCCGTCGTCCTGCTGTCCGGCGGCGTCGGCCTGACCCCGATGGTCTCCATGCTGGAGACCATCGTCGCCGAGAATTTGGATGCCGAGGTCCACTATGTCCACGGCGCGCGCGACGCGGCCTCCCACGCCATGGGCGAGCATGTTCGCGCCCTGACCGCCGCCCACCCCAAGGCCCGCAGCACGGTCTTCTATGAAACCGCCGCAGCGAACGACGCCGCGCGCCATGATCGACAAAGCGTGATCTCAGGCGCCTGGCTGGCCGAGCAGACGCCGATCCATGAGGCGGACTACTATCTGTGCGGACCCCGCCCCTTCCTGCGCGCCCTGGTGTCGGACCTTGCCGCCGCCGGCGTGCCGACGGATCGGATCCATTACGAGTTCTTCGGCCCCGCCGACGAAAACCTCGCCGCCTGACGCTGTGGTGGAGCCGCGTCTGACGCTTCGTCCGTCAGGCGTGGCTCTACAGGGTCTGTCGCGCCAACGGGCAGACCCGGTCATAGAAGGCCTGGGTCGCCGGCGCCCGGCCGCCGCGCGACAGGATGAAGCGGTGCTCCACCACCATGGCCTGCTGCTCGATGTTCAGCCCGGTCCAGTCGCAAAGGTCGTCCAGCGGATAGGCGTAGGCGGCGGGACCGTCGCCCGCCCGCAGCTTGTTCAACAGCAGATTCAGCCCGTTCTGCGCCTGCCAGACATGGACCAGTTCATGAATGAAGACGGCCTGGGTCCGTAGCGGCGCGCGCGACAGGTCCGGTTCCAGCGTCTTCTTGGGCCAGACGATCCAGTCGCGCCCGAACCAGGCGCCAGGCACGAAGGCCCGATCAAACGGCCAGGGCGAGCCCAGGAAACGGATGTCGTCCAGCCTCAGCGCCGCGCCGAAGACCTCGCGCGCCAGCGCCGCCTCACCGTCCGCCAGCGGCCGTATCATATCCGGTCCATTCCCAATGCCACGGCTCGAATACATAGGGGGTGAAGCCGAAACGCGAAGCATTGGCCACCAGCCAGCGATAGGCCGGTCCCTGGGCCATGTGGCGGCGGCTCAGCGGATCGGTGGAATCCACCCCCATGCCGGCGACGTGGCCGACGTGAATATCGACGGCCGTTCCGGTTCTATGCGGTGAACAGACGGCGCGACGCACTCCGTCGCAATTGCCCTGCGCGGCGCATCTCGCGGCGTCGGCCTCCGGATCGCGGAAGCCTGAGAAGATCTGCATCAGTTCGGGGTCGGCGGCGATGGCGGGAACCTCGGCGCGGGCGGCGGCGGCCATGCGGCGATAGGCCTCCAGCACGTCGCGGCGCAGCAACCGCGTCATGCGCTGGGCATGTTCTTCTGCTGGATCGAGGTAGCCCAGCATGTTGATCGGCGGCGGTTCAGGGCATTCCCCCCTCACCCGCGCCATGACGAAGGGACGGCGCTCCTGCCACAGACCGCGAAACACCTGAAAGGTCGCCTGATCGAACTGCCCCGTCGCCGTCAGCCCGCGCCGGGCCTGGAACCCGGCCAGGGCCTCCGCGAAGGCAGGCGAGGCCGGGTCGCACGGCGTGCCGATCTCGCGCTGGATCAAGGGGGTATAGGTCTCCCAGCCCCATTCCGGCGCCCCGAACGGCGACCATTCCAGAGTGTAGAGCGAAATGCCGTTGGCCTGGGCCGCTCCGTCCCAGGCGCTGGTCGGCCGGTCGCAAATCTGGGCGCCGCCGTCGGCTGCGGCGGCGTCTCGAGCCTGAGCCGCTCCGGCGCCGCCGATGACCGCCACGAAGGCGGCGGCAAGGATCGCAAATCGCACTGACATAAGGACAGCAGGCCCCAGCTTTCCCCTGACCGCAAGCCCGACTTCGCGCCGTCGTCGAAAACCGGCATGGTGAAGCTGCGGCCGACTCAGGGCCGACCATGCCTGGACGCCCCATGTCATCTGCCGCCGCCGCTGACGCCCCTCGCCGGTCCAATGCCGTTCTGGCCGCCTTTTCCGGGCCCTGCCTGCCCCTGGCGGCCTTTGGCGTGGCCCTGCCCGTCACCCTGCCAGAGTTCTACGCTACCCATGTCGGTCTTGAACTGGGCGTAGTGGCCGCTGTCTTCATGGCGGTGCGGCTGATCGACATCGTCTTCGACCCCTTCATCGGCTGGGGCATGGACAAGACCAAGACGAAGTTCGGCCGCTACCGGCCATGGATGGCGCTGTCGACGCCGATCCTGATGCTGTCGGCCCTGATGATGTTCGTCCTGGTCCAACCGGGCGCCGGGCCGGCCTATCTGTTCGCCTGGTTGCTGGTCCTCTACCTCGGCTTCTCGATCGGCACCCTGGGCCAACTCGGCTGGGCGGCGGTTCTGGCGCCCCAGTACGACCAGCGCAGCCGCGTCTATGGCTGGTGGCAGGTGTTCAACATCATCGGCGTCATCCTGATCCTGATCTTGCCGACCGTAGTGGTGAAGTCCGGCATCGGCGACTACGCCGACGGCGTTCGCATCATGGGCTGGGCCATCCTGATCGCCCTGCCCGTCACCATCGGTCTGGCCATGGTCGCCGTGCCGGAACCGGTCAACGTCGGCGCCCCACCGCACGGCGGACCCGGTGCCTATCTGGCGCTGTTCGGCATGAAGACAGTGCGCAAGCTGCTGATCGCCGACCTGCTGTTGGGCGTCGCGCCCGGCATCACCGGCTCGCTGCTGTTCTTCTTCTTCGGCCAGATCAAGGGCTACGACCACACCCAGGCCTCGCTCTTCATGCTGTTCTATTTCGTAGCGGGTCTGGTCGGGGCGCCGATCTGGGCCTGGCTGGCCACCAAGATCGGCAAGGACAGGGCTTTGGCCGTCGCCAGCTTGATCTTCGCCGGTCTCTATATCGCCGCGACCCTGGTCCCTGGCGGCAACTTCGCCGTGACCGCCGCCGTCATGTTCATCGCCGGCCTGCCCTATGCGGCGGGACTGTTCCTGCTGCGGGCCATGATGGCCGACGCGGGCGATGAGGTGCGGCTGGAGACCGGCGTGGACCGCACCGGCCTGATGTTCTCCATCCTGTCGGCCACTACCAAGATCGGCCACGTCGTGGCGCTGATCCCCTACCTGATCCTGCAATGGGTGGGGTTCAAGGCCCTGCCGGGACCGGAGGGCAACAGCGAGTTTTCGTTGCTGATGCTGCAAATCCTGTTCATCGCCGTGCCGGGCCTGCTACTGGCGGGCGCCGCCTGGGTGCTGCGGGGCTATCCCCTGACGCCCAAACGGCATGATGAAATTCGCGAGGCGCTTGCCCTTCGCGACGCCGGGACCGCCTGAATGACCCACTCCGTCGACCGCCTGAAAGAGATCATGGTTCGCCTGCGCGATCCGAACGGCGGTTGCCCCTGGGATGTCGAACAGACCTTCGCGACCATCGCCCCCTATACAATCGAGGAAGCCTACGAGGTCGCCGACGCCATCGAGCGCGCCGACATGGAGGAGCTGAAGGTCGAACTGGGCGACCTGCTGTTCCAGGTCGTCTTTCACGCCCGCATGGCCGAGGAAGCCGGGCATTTCGCCTTCGACGACGTGGCCGAGGCCATGGCCGACAAGTTGATCCGCCGCCACCCGCACGTCTTCGCCGACGAAGCAGCCAAGCCCAGCGGCTCCGCCCAGAAGGCCCGCTGGGAGGACATCAAGGCCGCCGAGCGCAAGGCCAAGGAACAGCATGGCGTGCTGGACGACGTGCCCGTCGGCCTGCCCGCCCTGACCCGCGCGGCCAAGCTGACCAAGCGGGCCGGTCGTGTCGGTTTCGACTGGCCCTCGACCGACGAGGTCTTCGACAAGCTGGCCGAAGAGGTCGAGGAACTGCGCGTCGAGATCGCCGCCGGCGACAAGGACAAGGCGCGCGAGGAACTGGGCGACCTGTTGTTCGTCGTCGCCAACCTGGCCCGCAAGCTGGAGGTCGAGCCCGAAGACGCCCTGCGCGCCGCCAACGCCAAGTTCGTCCGTCGCTTCGGCTTCATCGAAGCCGAACTGGCCAAGGACGGCCGCACGCCGGAACAGTCCGACCTGGCCGAGATGGACGCCCTGTGGGACGCCGCAAAAGTCGCGGAACGGGGCTAGGCTTCAAGCGGATCGGGCGGCAGGCGCGCGATGAAATGGCCCTTCATGCACTCGGGCCAGTCGCGATAGGCCACCGCGCCGTTCGGACTGGCGGCGTAGAGGCGAGCGAAGGCGGTCACAGCCTGGGCCGCTTCCTGCGTCGGCGCGAAACGCCCGGCCAGATAAGCCGGCTTGCCCGCCTCGGACAGGTAGACGGCGCAATGGCTGACACAGGCCCACAGACAGGCCTGCTCCTCGACACGCAGATCATCGACGCCCTTTACCGCCGCTGAGACAGCATCCAGAAAACGGCGTCCCCCAGATAGACCGGCGGCGTCGGTCGGCTCATCGGCAGAGAAACGACAGGTCGTACAGACGACCAGACGCGCCGTCATCAGAACTCGACCCCCGCCTGCGCCTTCACCCCGCTACGGAAGGGATGCTTCACCATCTGCATGTCGGTGACCAGATCCGCGGCCTCGATCAAGACGTCGGGGGCGTTGCGGCCGGTGATGACGACGTGGGTGTCGGCCGGACGCGCAGCCAGGACCTGCAGCACTTCTTCGACCGGCAGATAATCGTAGCGCAGGGCGATGTTCAGCTCGTCGCAGACCACCATCTTCCACTCGGGATCCATGATCCGCGCCTTGGCCGCCTCCCAGGCCTTGCGGACATTGGCGATGTCGGCCGCGCGATCCTGGGTGTCCCAGGTAAAGCCCTCGCCCATCGGGCGCATCTCGACCAGATCGGGGAAGGCGTCGAACAGGTTCTGTTCGCCCGTCTCCATCGCCCCCTTTATGAACTGGATGATCGACGTCTTCATGCCATGGCCGATCATACGGCAAACCATGCCCAGGGCCGCCGTCGACTTGCCCTTGCCGGTTCCAGTATGGACGATGATCAAGCCCCGTTCGACCGTCTTGGTCGCCATCATCCGGGCGCGGGCGGCCTGAACCTTTTTCATCTTCTCGGCGTGGCGGGCGTTCAGATCGGCTTCGGTCATAGGGATGCGGCTCCTTGGGACGACAGGTCGAGTTCGAAGGCTTCCCCCCAAGCGGTCTCCGCACCCCGCCCGATGGCGGCGATGGCGCGGCTCATGGTCCCGTCGCGCGTCAATAGGCGGTCGGCCAGGCTCACGATCAGAGGGTTCGGAGTGGCGGTCGGGGCGATGGCGCGCAGGCGTCCGGCCCACGCTGTCTCTCGGCCCGGTTCCGAGCGAGCGCAGGCGATGACATAGGCCGCCGCTGTCGATCGGCTGACCCCCGCCCAACAATGGATCAGCAGAGGCCGCGCCCCGTCCCAGCTTGCGGCGAAGGCCAGCAGGGCAGCGACATCCGCCTCAGTCGGCGGCGTCAGCCCCACGCGAGGCTCGGCTATATCGTTGAATCTGAGGTCCAGGCGATGCCGCGGGGCGTCTCTCAGCGTCGCGTCGATATGGCCCGGCGAGGCCAGGCTGATCAGATGCGACGGCAGATACCGGGTCGCCAACTCGGCGACCTCATGCAGGGGCGCGACGATCAGCTTCATCCGACCGCCATCCCGGCGACGGCCAAGAGGAAACCGACTTCGAAGGCCTGTTCCACCGCGCCCAGGACGTCCCCGGTCCGCCCCCCGATCAGCCGCCATGCCAGCCAGGCCGGAACCGCGCCAAACACTAGGCCCAGGGCCAAGCCGCTCGCCCCCGTAGCCGGCGAAAAGAAGACCAGGGGCCACAAAGCGATCAGCACGGCCACGGTCAGGCCCAGCAGCGAGGCGCTATCAGGCCTGCCTTCCTTGGCCATGCCGGGGTCTCCGCCATAGGGCATGACCGTCATGGCTCCGACCGCCGCCGCGCGTCCCAGGCCATGCGCCGCCAACAAGGCGGCGGCTGCAAAAAAGGGCGAAAACTGCGCCAGCATGGCCAGGGCCGCCACGCGCAGCGCCAGCGTCAGCCCCAGCGCTAGCGCCCCATAGGAGCCCAGCCGACTGTCTTTCATGATCTCCAGGCGCCGCGCGCGCGTCAGGCCCCCGCCCAACCCGTCCGCTGTGTCGGCCAGGCCGTCCTCGTGAAAGCCCCCGGTCAAGACGACCCCCGCGGCCACGGCCAGCAGCGCCGCGATCCACGGGCTCCAGACCTGGGCCGCGCCATAGAGGACCAGCGCCGCTGCACCGCCAACCAACTGACCGACCAGCGGATAATAGCGCGCGCTTTGCTGTATCCATTCCGGTTGAAAACCGGCGAGTTGCGGCGTCGGAACGCGGGTCAGGAACTGAACTGCGCAGACGAACAGGCGCGCTTCGCGCCGGATCAACCCGCCGCCTCCAGCACGTCGGCCAGTTCGGCGACCTCGGACAAGAGGGCGCAGGCGACCTGAACCAGAGGCACGGCCAGAAGCGCGCCAGTCCCCTCGCCCAGCCGCATGTCCAGTTGCAGCAGAGGCCGGGCCTCCAGAACCTCCAGCATCAACCGATGCCCCGCCTCAGCCGAGGCGTGGGCGAACAGGCAATAGTCGCGTGCATTCGGCGCCAGGCGCACCGCCAGCAGGGCCGCCGCCGTTCCGATGAAACCGTCGACCAGCACCGGAACCCCGGCCCTTGCCGCCGCCAGGAGCGCCCCGGCCATCATGGCGATCTCATACCCGCCGAACTGAGTCAGAACCTCGAGCGGCGCCGTCGCGACCGACCGCGCCGCCGCCTGGGCCAGGACGGCGCGCTTTCGCGCCATGCCCTCCGGCGAGTGGCCTGCTCCCTCCCCCACGCAGTCGCCCAGCGGCGCGGGCGCCAGCCGGTGCATCAACAGGGCCGCCGAGGCGCTGTTGCCTATGCCCATTTCGCCCAATGCGATCAGGTTCGCGCCGTCGGCGATGGCCTCGTCGGCTACCCGCGCTCCCGCCAGCAGGGCAATCTCGGCCTGAGCAAGGGTCATCGCCGGCTCCACCGAGGCGTCCTCTGTTCCAGGCGCGACCTTGGCCTGAACCAGACCGGTGCGCCCAGACAAGTCCGCCGCCACCCCCGCGTCGATCACCCGGACCTCGGCCCCGACCACGCGGGCGAAGGCGTTGGCGCTGGCCCTGCCCGCCAGCAGCGTATCCACCATGGCCACGGTCACGCCCGAGGGAAAAGCCGCCACGCCCGAGCGCGTCAGGCCATGATCCCCCGCGAACACCAGTAGCACAGGTCGCGCTGCCGAGGGGATCAGCCGTCCCTGGATCAGGCCCAACCTCAGCGCCAGTTCCTCGACCCGGCCGAGCGCGCCTGGCGGCTTGGCCTTGCCGTTCAGCGCGGCTTTCAGCGCGCCCTGCAATGACCGATCCAGAACAGGCACGGTCAGAAGGTCGGTCAAGTCACTCATGTCAGGCCTGCGATCCGGCTCAGCGCCGCAATGTCGAAATGCGTTTCCAGAACGGCGGCGATACGGTCCAGGGCCTGATCGACGCGAACGGTCTGATCGACGCCGCTCGACTCCGTTCCCAGTTCGGCCAACAGGGCCGCCCGCGCCTCGGGCCGGTCGAACAGTCCGTGGACATAGAGGCCCGTGATCTTGCCGTCCGCCGAGGTCGCGCCGTGCGGTTGATCGCCGATGCAGGCTGCCGGACGTGCAGCGTCAGGGCCGTCTGTGCGGCCGATATGGATTTCATAGCCCTCGAAGGCGCCGCCCGAGGCCGCCATCTGCCCTTCGACGCGTCGCAAGGTCTTGTCCCCGGCCAGAACCGTTTCAACGTCCAGCAACCCGAGCCCCGGCGCCGCCCCGGCGACGCCTTCGATCCCGTCGGGGTCGCTGATCGTCCGGCCCAGCATCTGATAGCCGCCGCAGACGCCCAGAACGCGTCCACCCCGCCGAACGTGGGCCGCGATGTCCACGTCCCAGCCCTGCGCCCGCAAGAAGGCCAGATCGGCCAACGTGGCCTTGGTTCCTGGCAGGATGACAAGATCGGCGTCGCCCGGCAGAGCCTGTCCCGGCGGAACGAAGCCGAAGTCCACGCCCGGTTCGTGTCTCAATGGATCAAAATCGTCAAAGTTGGCGATGCGCGACAGCATGGGCACGACGATGCGGACGCGGCGCTCCGCCCCCGGCCCTGCCGTGCGATCCAGAACCACCGCGTCCTCAGCCGGCAAGGACCGGGCATCGGCCAGCCAGGGCGCCATGCCCAGATCGGCCCACCCGGTGCGCTGCTCTATCTCGGCGCGACCTTGATCAAACAGCGCAGGATCACCCCGGAACTTGTTGATCAAAAAACCTTTGATCATTTCACCATCCGCCTCGTCCAGCACGGCGCGAGCGCCGACCAGGGCGGCGATCACATGGCCCCGGTCAATGTCGCCGACCAGGACGACCGGCACGCCAGCGGCCCGCGCGAAGCCCATGTTGGCGATGTCCCCGGCGCGCAGATTGGTCTCGGCCGGACTGCCCGCCCCCTCGACGATCACCAGATCGGCTTCGGCCTCCAGACGACGAAAGCTGTCCAGCACCACGTCCAGCAGCGCAGCCTTGCGGTCCTGATAGCCTGCCGCCTGCCAGACGCCCTCGACCCGACCGCGAACGACCAGTTGCGCACCCGTATCGCTCTGCGGCTTCAGCAGCACCGGGTTCATGTCCACGCTTGGCGGCGTGCGGCAGGCCAGGGCCTGCAGCGCCTGGGCGCGCCCGATTTCGCCCACGCGCCCCTCGGCGTCGGGCACGGTGACGGCGGCGTTGTTGGACATGTTCTGCGGCTTGAACGGCCGTACCGTGAGGCCGCGATTGGCGAACAGACGGCACAGGCCCGCGACCAGCACCGACTTCCCCACGTCCGAACCGCAGCCCTGGATCATCAACGCGGCCATGCGAAGCCTCCGGCGATCAGAATCAGCATCAGAACGACACAGGCGACGCCATAGACACGAAGGCCGCGATGAAGATCATGGGCGCGCGGGTGCGCCCAGTCTCCGAAATCAGGTCGGTAGGTCATGACGCCCTCATAGCGAACCGGACCGCCCAATCGAACGCGAAGCGCTCCGGCCATGGCGGCTTCTGGCCAGCCGGCGTTGGGCGAAGCGTGCTTGCCTGCATCGCGCCACATGATGCGCCAACCCTGCCAGCCGCCGAGCGCGATCAGCGCCCCCGCAATCCGCGCGGGAACCCAGTTCATCACGTCGTCGGTCCGCGCCGCCGCCCAGCCGAAAGCCCGCCACCGCGGCTCCATGTGGCCGATCATGCTGTCAGCAGTGTTGATCGCCTTGTAAGCGAACAGCCCCGGCAGGCCGCCGATGACAAACCAGAAGACGGGCGCCACCACCCCGTCGCAGAAACTCTCGGCCAGGCTTTCCAGCGCGGCGGTGGCGACCTCGCCCTCGTCCATCGCCTCGACGTCGCGGCCGACGATCATGCCGACCGCCAGCCGCGCGGCGGGCAGGTCGCCTACGCTTAGTGGACGGGAAACCGCGCGAACATGCTCGAACAAGCTGCGCGCCGCCATCCCCGTCGCCCCCCAGATCACAAGTATCGCCAGGCCCGGCCAGAAGGACGCCGTGGCGGCCAAGCGCTCGACGCCCCAGCCCGCTCCGCCCGCCACGACCACCAGGATCATGACGGTCAGGACGCCCAGAACCCTTCGCGTCCTTGCCGACCATTCTGGGCGGTTCCAGCGCCGCTCCAGCGTCGCGATCAAGCCGCCGATCCATACGACCGGATGGCTCAGGCGACGCGGCCAGCCGACCGCGCCCTCGACCAGCAGGGCGCCGGCGACGATCCAGGGCGTCGCGACGCTAGCGGGCACGACCGACCATCTCCAGCACCGGGCCGCGCGCCCCCTCCAGCGTGCGCGCTTCAACGCCATAGGCCGCCTTCAGCACGGCGGGCGACAAGGCCTCGGCCGGGACCGCGTCAGCCAGCACCCGCCCCTCGGCCAAGACGATGACCCGATCGGCCACGCGCAACGCCGCGTCGAGATCGTGCAAGGTCAGGACTACGCCCCGCCCCTCCTCGTCCGCCAGCCGCCGAAACAGGTCGCAGGCGTCCAGCACATGGCCGGGATCGAGCCCGGCCAGCGGCTCGTCGGCCAACAGCCATTGCGGATCGCCCGCCAGCGCCCGCGCGATCAGGACCCGCGCCCGCTCGCCGCCCGACAGGGTCGAGACCACGCGGTCGGCGAAGCCCCCCACACCGGTCACGGCCATGGCGCGATCCACGGCTGCATGATCGTCCGCCCTCAACCCCCAGGCCCCGACATAGGGGGTCCGGCCCAGACCGATGAAGGTGCGACCGTCCACCGCCCAGGCGATCTCGGCATTCTGGGGCAGGTAGGCGATGCGGCGCGCCCGCTCACGTGGCGGCAGATCACGCAAAGGGCGTTCACCTAGCGTCACCCGCCCGGCGTCGGGCTTTCTCAGGGCCGCCAGACAATCCAGCAGGGTCGACTTGCCCGCCCCGTTCGGCCCTACCACCGCCGTCACCAGCCCCGGCGCGAAGGCGGCGCTGACGCCGTTCAGGACCGTCTTCTCGCCCAGACGGACGGACAGGTTCTCCGCGCTCAGAAGGTTCATGCCAGCTTCCTCCGCATGCCGATCAACAGGGCGAGGAAGAAGGGTCCGCCCAGAGCCGCCATGGCCACGCCCAGCTTGATCTCGGCCGCCGACGGCGTCAGCCGCACCAGTATGTCCGCCGCCAGCACAAGCGCCGCCCCGCCCAAAGCCGAGGGCAGCAGCAGGCCGCTGGGCCGGGCGCCGATCAGGGGCCGCAGCAGATGCGGCACGATCAGGCCGACGAAGCCGATCGACCCCGTCACCGCCACCGCCGACCCGACCGCCAGAGCCGCGCCGAGCGCCAGCATCAGGCGACCGATGTCCAGCCTTACGCCCAGCGACCGCGCACCGTCCTCGCCCAGCGTCAGGGCGTCCAGCGTCCGCCCCTGGGTCATCAGCAGCAGACAGCCCAGGATCATGCCGGGCGCCGCCAGCTTCAGCTCGACCATGCTGCGGTCGGCCAGCGAGCCCATCAGCCAGTTGACGATCTCGTTCACAGCCCAGGGGTTGGGCGCCAGGTTCAACGCCAGCGCCACCCCGGCGCCGGCCATGGTCTGGATCACCACGCCCGCCAGAATGAAGGTGACGACGCTGCTGGTCGCCCCCGCCAGAGCCAGCAGCAACAGGACGCCCGCGCCCGCTCCCACCATGGCCGCCACCGGCAGCACCCACGGCGCGCTGGCCGCCGCCCCCAGATAGAAGGTCAGCACCGCCCCCAGCGCCGCCATGGTCGAGACGCCGAGCATCCCCGGATCGGCCAGCGGATTGCGCGTATAGCCCTGCAGCGCCGCCCCGGTCAGGCCCAGCACCGCACCGACCATCAGGGCCAGGATGGTGCGCGGCAGGCGCAGTTCAAACAGGATAGCCCAGGCCGGATCACCGCGCTGGGCGGCCCAGTCGCTCCAGGGTATCCAGACGCGCCCGGCGCTCATGCTGGCGATGGACAGGACGACGATCAGGACCAACAGTCCGATCAGGGTCAAGGATCTCGGCAAGGTCATAGGGCCTCCAGCGCCGTCCGGCGCGCCTGAGCCAGGGCGGCGGCGGTCTGGATCAGCACCGGGCCGCCGCAATAGAGCAGCTTCTCGTCCAGTTGCGCCTGCACCATCCGCCTAGACAGCGAGGCCAGCGCCGGGTGACGCATCACCCGATCGGCCCAGGTGCGCGAGCCCAAGGCGGGCGTGCCGCTGAGCAGGACCTGCGGCGGATCGGCCAGCAGTCGCTCGACCGGGACATTGCCCCATTTGCCCAGGCCATAGCGCCCGGCGACGTTGTCGAACCCCGCGCGGGTCATCATCTCGTCCATCAGGGTGCCGCGCCCGGCGGCGAAGCCGTTGGGCTGATAGATCAGGGCCTTCAGCGGTTGCGATCCAGGCGGCGGCGCGGCGGCGGCGATGGCGGCCTCGATGCGAGCGATCAGGGCCTCGCCGCGCGCCGGGCGACCGACCAGACGCGCCACCTCGCGCACCTGGCCCAGACTGGCCGCCACGCTGTCGGGCACGGCGAACAGCTCGGTCGGGATATTCATCCGGCCGAGGGCGTTGCGGGTGGCCAGGGCGCTGTGGCGACTGGTCAACACCAGATCAGGCCGCAGGGCGATGACCTCCTCCGCCGTCTCCCATGTATAGGGCAGGGTCTTGGCCACCTCGGAAATGGTCGAACCGACCGGCTCGCGCGCATAGTGACTGAGGGCGGCGATCTGCCCTCGGTCGGCGACGTGGACCAGGATGGCGTCGAGGCAGGCGTTCAGCGACACCACGCGGCGCGGCGCGGCTTTCGCCACGGCCGGCGCGACGATGAGCGCGGCCCCCGCGCCTATCAAGGCTCCTCGCCGTGTCGCGCTCATGCGAAGGCCTCCAGCGCGCGTTGCAGACGCGGGAAGTCGCGCTCGGTCGGCACGCCGAAACGCAAACCATCGGGCGTATGAGCGAAGGGTCGCGTCAGAATACCGGCCTCGCACAGATGCTGGAACCAGCGCGCGGCGTGCGGCGTGCGCGTCATGCGGAACAAGCTTGTCCCGCCGACGATCTGAAACCCCGCCTCCGCCAGCAGATCGTCGAGCCGGTCCGTGCGCTCGGCCAGAGCCCTTTCGGTCCGCGCGCGCCAATCCAGATCGGCATAGGCGCCCCGCCCCATGGTCAGGGCGTCGGCGCCAACGGGCCAATCCCCTAGAAGGGCGCGCAAGTGCTGCACCAGATCCGGCGCCGCCAGCATGAAGCCCAGCCTGACCCCCGCCAGTCCATAGAACTTGCCGAACGAGCGTAGGACGATCAGGCCCGGCTCGACCACGTCCGACACGCTGTCGTCTGGCGCGCATTCGATGAAGGACTCGTCCACCACCAGCCAACGCCCCACCGCCGAGCGCGCACGAGCCATGGCGATCAGGTCGGCGCGCCGGGTCAAGCGACCGTCGGGATTGTTCGGGTTGACGATGACCAGCACGCCCGCCTGCGACGCCGCCGCCTGATCCGCTGCGATCAGACGCGTCGCCACGCCCGCCGCCCGCCAGGACTCGGCATGGGCGCCATAGGTTGGACCGACGATCTCGACCGAGCGCACGCCCAGCAACAGGGGCAGCAGACGGATCGCCGCTTCGGCCCCGGCAGTCGCCGCCATCCGATCCGGCGCACAGCCGAACGCGGACGCCGCGACCGCTTCCAACGCGACCAGGGCGCCGGGATCGGGCAGACGGTTCAGTTCCGCCTCCGCCGCACGCGGCCCACGCCACGGCTCGGGATTGATGCCGGTGGACAGGTCCAGCCAGGGTCGCGGCGCGTCGGGACAGGCGGCGGCGGCCTTCAGCAGACCGCCGCCGTGTCGGGTCGCCGTCGTCAGAAACGCGGCGTCCTGCATCGGATCAGAACCGGACGCGAACGCCGCCGAACACGCCACGACCAGCCGTGCCGTAGTTCAGGACCGTCTGATAGTCTTCGTCAAAGGCGTTCTCGACCCGACCATAGACTTCGAGGTTGTCGTTGATCGGATAGGAGGCCCGGAGGTCGACCAGGGTGTATTCGCCCACGACGACGGTGTTGGCGTCGTTGTTGAACGTCTCGCCGACATAGCGCACAGCCACGCCCGTCTTCAGGCCAAAGGCGAAGGCGTAGTCGGCTGCGACGTTGGCCATGTGTTCAGGGCGGCGTGTCAGACGCTTGCCGTCCGTGGCGCCCGATGCGCTCTTGGCGTCGGTCCAGGTGTAGTTGGCGCTGAGGTTCAGGCGCTCCGTCACATCCACGCGGCCGATCAGCTCGACCCCCTGGGCCTCGGTCTTCTGGACGTTGCGGTAATAGCCCCAGCGGCCCGCGCCGTTGACGGTGCACAGCGGGTCCGTCGAGGGCGTCGAGCAGCCGTTGTAGCGGATCTCGTTGTCGGCCTGACGGTTGAAATAGGTCGCCGAGACGACGGCGCGGTCGAACAGGCGCTGCTCGACGCCGACTTCCCAGCTGTCGAACTCTTCCGGCTGCAGCGTCAAATTGCCGTACTCGCTGTAGAGCTCATAGAGGCCCGGCGCCCGGAAGCCCTGGCCCCAGCTGGCGCGCACGACGGTTTCGCCGTCGTTCAGGGCCCAGGCCGCCGCGACCTGACCCAGCAGGTTGTCGCCGTATTGTGCATGGTCGTCGTAGCGCAGGCCGCCGGTCAGGGTCAGACCGTCCAGCACCGTCCACTGCACCTGGCCATAGGCGCTGTTCAACTCGGCCTCGCCGCGACCGAAGGCCGGGTTCGGGTTCCAGTCGCCGGGCGAGCGGGTCTTCATCTCCGACTTCTCGTGCTCCAGGCCGAAGGTCGCGTTCAGGGCCTCGGTGAAGGCGAAGGCGCCCTGGTATTCCCAGCGGCGGTTCTGGCCCTCGGCGTCGAAGGTCAGGGTCTGGACCTTGTTGTCCGGGTTGAAGTTGCGGCGATCCGTGTCGGTGTGGGCGTAGCCGATGCGGTTGCGAAACCGGCCGTCCAGCAGGTCGAAGTTCAGGCCTGCGTAAGCGACCAGCTCCTGGGTCTTGCCGTATTCGCGGCTGTCGCCGTTGAAGGCGTCGAAGTCGTTCTGACCGCTCGACCAGACCGAGCGCAGATCCAGCGACACCGCGTCCGTGATCTTGAGGTTCAGACGGCCCGACAGCCCGGTGTTGGTATAGCCATCATCCTCTGTCCCTTTGGCGAAGGCCGAGAAGCCGTCAGTGTCATAGCGGCTGGCGGCCAGACGCCAGCTCAGGCGGTCGTTGGCGCCGCCGATGCCGCCGCGGAAATAGGTGGTGCCGCGCGCGCCGGCCTCGGCGTCGAGCGAGCCTTGCAGAGCCTCGGTCGGTTCGGCCGTGACGATATTGATCACGCCGCCGATGGCCTGGCTGCCCCACAGGGTCGACTGGGCGCCGCGCAGCACCTCGATGCGGGCCGTATCACCGACCAGCAGGTTGCCGAAGTTGAAGCCGCCCTGGGTCGAGGACGGGTCGTTCAGCTTGACCCCGTCGATCAGGACGACGGTGTGCTGGCTCTCGGCGCCGCGAATATTGACGCCCGTGGACGTGCCGACGCCGCCGTTTCGGGTGAAGCTGACGCCCGGCGTCTGGGCCAGAAGTTCGGCCACGGCGGGGGTCTGGCGCGCCTCGATGGCGGTCTGGGTCAGGACGGTGACGGAAGCGCCGACGCGCTCGATCGGCTGGGCCGAACGGTTGGCGGTGACGATGACGTCGGCCACGGCGGTGGCGCCGGCGCGACCGGCCACGTCAGGCGCGGCGGCCTGCTGGTCGGTGACTTCGGCAGCGAAAGCAGGCGCGGCGGCCAGAAGGCTGGCGGCGGCCAGGGTAGCGAATGCGGTCCGGTTCATTCCGGTTCTCCATATGACGACGCCGCGCCGGACCGACCAACGCCCGGATGAGCGAAAGCGGCCGCTGACGCGGCTGGTTTACGACTGTCGTCACACGAGTTGCCTCGACCGCTCGGCACATCCCGACCGCGCGGAGAACGACGGCGACAGGCAGGTCTCCTGGCTCGCGGATCAAGGCCGGTGCGCGTCGCCTTCCCAGAAGTCGTTCAGGCCGTGGCCTTCCGAACCGCCAGTGGCGTATGACGCGCGGGCTAGCCGCTTACAGTTGCGGGAACAGCCGGAGTTTCACACTCCGTTCCCTTTTGATCCCCTTTCGGGGAACCTGACGCGACCGTGGCAGTAGGACCGCGCGCCCCACAGGTCAACCGGAGAGACGAAGCATGGCCATCACCCTGGTCCTCGGCGGCGCCCGCTCGGGCAAGAGCGGCTACGCCCAAAGGCAGGCCGAACTGGCGGCGTCGGTATCGGGCCGCCCTCCCCTGATGATCGCCACGGCCGAGGCCTTTGACGACGAGATGCGCGACCGCATCGACCGTCACCGCGCCGAACGCGGCGGCGACTGGCGCACGTTGGAAGCGCCGCTGCATCTGGCCGCCGCCGTTCGCGACCTGACCGCCGACGACGTCGCAGTCATCGACTGCCTGACCCTGTGGCTCAGCAATCAGATGCTGGGGGATCACGACCTGTCCGCCGCCGTCGATGATCTGACGGCCGCGCTGGCCAGCTGCCCCGCCAGCCTGTGGGTGGTCAGCAATGAGGTCGGCTGGTCCCTGGTGCCCGACAACGCCCTGGGCCGCCGCTTCCGTGACGAGGCCGGACGGTTGAACCAACGGATCGCCGCTGTCGCCGACAGCGCTTGCCTGATCGTCGCCGGGTTGAAGCTGGACCTGCACACCTGACGCGCTGGCGGCGCTGAAAATCCGGTTGGAGGTGCTAGATCGATCCGGCGACCATCGCGTCGAGACGGTCGCGCGTGAGGGAGACGACGACGTCTTCGCGCCGCTGGCCACAGGGGTTGTGCACGACCTCTACGCCTCCATCCCCGCCGACGCCTTCCGCTCCCTGGGCCAGGATCGTCGCCAGGCGCTGTAGGCGGTGCGTCGCCTTCCCGACGATGATCCCCTGCCCTGTTCGCCGCCGCCGAGGCGCGCGAGCGCGGCGCCCGCGAACTGGGCGCGGAGCCCGACGCCCATCTGCCCCTGATGCCGCTGGGCGAGCACGTCGCCGCCGACTATCAGACCGCGCGCCTGTCGTTGTAGGCCCACCCCATGGCTGTCCTGCGTCCCGTCTTCGCCGCCGATCGGGTGCTGACCTGCGCCGCGACGGAAGGCCGGCACGGCGGCTCCCTGGTGAAGGTCGCGGGCGTGGTCCTGGTGCGTCAGCGGCCGGGCAAGGGCAACGCCGTCTTCGTCACCTTGGAAGACGAGACCGGCATCACCAACCTAGTGCTGTGGGCGCGGATGCTGGACCAGTTTCGGCGAGAGATCATGGGCGCCCGCCTGATGCAAGTCGAAGGCGTGGTCGAGAAAAGCCCTGAGGGCGTGGTCCATGTCGTCGCCCGCCGCATCATCGACCGCAGCGCCGAACTGTCCCGCCTGTCAGAGGATCATCAAACCGAGATCGAGTTGGCCCGCGCCGACATCGTCGCCCACCCGCAACCGCCGCGCCATCCCCCGCATCGACATCCGCGCGATGTGCGTATCCTGCCCGGCTCGCGGGACTTCCACTGATCCGATCAGAGGTCGTCCACCCGCTGTTCCGCCGCCTGAACCTCTGCCTTCATCCAGCGGACGAAGGCGCGGGCCGGTTCGGATACGCCGCTGCGACGGGTCAGGACGTGATAGGCCATATCGGTGGCGAAGGCGCCGTCCGCGAACGGCGACACCAGTCGCCCCGAAGCCAGATCCTCAGCCACGAAGGCGTAGGGCGCCAAGGCCACGCCCTGGCCATGGGCGGCGGCCTCGATGGCCAGGGCCGTCTGGTCGAAGCGCGGGCCGGCTGTCGCGTCGATGGCGTCGATCCCCTTGGCCTTCAGCCATGCGGCCCAGTCCGGGCGTGGCTCTTCCATTTCGCTGGCGCGCAGATGAATCAGGACATGCTGGGCCAGATCGGACGGACGCTTCAGCGCCTTGGGACCCGTCAGCAGGGCCGGACTACACACCGGGGTCACATCCGCCGACAGCAGAGGCTCGGACCGCACGCCGGAATAGTCGCCTCGACCATAGCGGACCGCCACATCCACCCGCCCGCCGCCGACGTCGGCCAGCCGCATGTCAGCCGACATCCAGACCTCCACCTCCGGGTGGGCCGCCGCGAACCGGGCGATGCGCGGGGCCAGCCATTTGGCGGCGAAGGACGGCGGGACGCTGACGGCCAGGGCGTGACGACGGTCAGGACGATAAAGCAGGTCCCCGGCCCGCTTCAGGTAGTCGAAGCCGTCGTGCAGCAACGGATAGAGCTCGGCCCCCAGTTCGGTCAGGGCGATCTGACGTCCCTCGCGGTGGAATAGGGGCGCGCCTGCGTGTTCCTCCAGAATGCGGATCTGCTGGCTGATGGCGCCAGGCGTGACCGACAACTCCTCGGCAGCGCGGGTGATGTTCAGGCGACGCGCCGCCGCCTCGAACGCCTTCAGGGCGTTCAGCGGCGGGATGCGACTGTCGACAGCGACGTCTTTCTTGCGGCTCATCGGTTCAGCCACTCCGGCGTCGGCAGGCCGCGCGCGGTCAGGAAGGCGGGGTCATAGACCTTGCTGGAATAGCGCTGGCCGGAGTCGCACAGGACGGTGACGATGGTCTTGCCCGGCCCCAAATCGCGCGCCATGCGGATGGCCCCGGCGATATTGACCCCGCTGGACGGGCCCAGCGACAGGCCCTCGTTCTTCACCAGATCGAACAGGATGGGCAGGAACTCGGCGTCCTCGATGCGATAGGGATGATCGACCGCCAGCCCCTCCAGATTGCCGGTGATCCGGTTGACCCCGATGCCCTCGGTGATCGAACTGCCCTCGCCCTTCAGCACGCCCTCGGTGAACCAGCTGTAGAGGGCGGCGCCCGGCACGTCGGCCAGACCAATGGCGATTTCGGGTTTCTGTTCGCGCAAGTAGGCGGCGCATCCGGCCAGGGTCCCGCCCGAGCCGACGGCGCAGATGAAGCCGTCGATATTCCCATCCGTCTGCTTCCAGATTTCCGGGGCCGTGGCCTCATAGTGGGCTTGGCGGTTGGCCAGGTTGTCGAACTGATCGGCGTAGAAGGCGCCGGCCGGCTCGCTCTCGTTCAGTTCCTCGGCCAGTCGGCGGGAATAGGCGACGAAGTGATTGGGGCTGGCGAAGGGCGCCGGATCGACCTCGATCAGACGCGCGCCGTGCAGGCGAACCGCCCGCTTCTTCTCGTCCGTCTGGCTGCGCGGCATGACGATGACGACCGGGTGGCCCAGGGCCGCCCCGACCAGGGCCAGACCGATGCCGGTATTGCCCGCCGTGCCCTCGACGATGACGCCGCCGGGCTTCAGCGCGCCCGACGCCCGCGCCTTGCGAATAATGCTGAGCGCCGCACGATCCTTGATCGACCCGCCGACATTCATGAACTCGGCCTTGCCCAGGATCTCACAGCCGGTCAGTTCCGACGCGCCCTTAAGGCGCACCAGAGGCGTATTGCCGATCAGGCCGAGAACATCAGGCGCGACGATCATGGAAAATCCGAACCGTGGAGAGAGGGCGCCCCTCTTAGCCACAGTTCAGATTTTCTAACAACCGGATCAGATGTGGATGACGCGTCCGTAAGCGTCCAGAGCCGCCTCGTGCATGGCTTCCGACATGGTCGGGTGCGGATAGACGATGCCGTGGATGTCTTCCTCGGTCGCTTCCATGGTGATGGCGGTGACGTAGCCCTGGATCATCTCGGTCACTTCGTGGCCGATCATGTGGGCGCCGATCAGGGCGCCGGTCTTGGCGTCGAAGATGACCTTGACGAAGCCGTCGACCTCGCCCGCCGCCACGGCCTTGCCGTTCACGCGGAACGGGAAGCGGCCGATCTTGACCTCGCGCTTGTCGGCGCGTGCGCCCTGCTCGGTGACGCCGACCGAGGCGACCTGAGGCTGGGCGTAGGTGCAGCCGGCGATGGGCGAATGGACGTTCGGGGTCTTGTAGGCGGCGATGTGCTCGGCGGCGTGGATGCCTTCGTGGCTGGCCTTGTGCGCCAGCCAGGGCGCGCCGGCGCAGTCGCCGATGGCGTAGAGGCCCTTGACGTTGGTCTGGCAGTGGCTGTCGGTCTTGATGTGACCGCGGTCCAGTTCGACGCCCAACGCCTCCAGGCCGATGCCGTCGGTGTTGGCGGTGATGCCCACGGCCGAGATGCAGACCTCAGCCTCCAGGGTTTCGGCCTTGCCGTTTACTTCAACAGCGACCTTCACGCCATTGGAATCCTTGGACACCTTCGTGACCTTGGCGCCGACCTTGAACTTGATGCCGCGCTTCTCGAACGACTTCTGCGCGGCCTTCGAGACCTCTTCGTCCTCGACCGGCATGATGCGATCGACGGCTTCCACCACAGTCACTTCAGCGCCCAGGGCGCGATAGAAGCTGGCGAACTCGATGCCGATGGCGCCCGAGCCGATGACCACGAAAGTCTTGGGCAGCTTCTTCGGCGCCAGAGCATCGCGGTAGGCCCAGATCTTGTCGCCGTCGGCTTCCAGGCCGATCTGCGGCAGGGCGCGGGCGCGGGCGCCGACGGCCAGCATGACGGTCTTGGCCTCGATGGCGCGCGTGCCGCCGGCCTTCAGGGCCACGACGACCTTGGGAGCGACAGCGCCCTTCTCAAGCGTGGCCGATCCCTCGATCACCTCGATCTTGTTCTTCTTCATCAGGAAGCCGATGCCCTTGTTCATCGTCGCCGCGACCCCGCGCGAGCGCTGGATGATGGCGTCGAAGTCAAAGGCCGCGCCCGTGGCGGACAGGCCGTACTCCTTGAGGTGGCTCAGGCTTTCGAACTTCTCGCCCGACTTCAGCAGGGCCTTGGTCGGGATGCAGCCCCAGTTCAGGCAGATGCCGCCCAGGTTCTCGCGCTCGATGATGGCGACCTTCAGGCCCAACTGGCTGGCGCGGATCGCCGCGACGTAACCGCCGGGGCCCGAACCGATGACGACGAGATCGAATTCAGCAGCCATGATCAGATCAACTTCTCGATGTCGGCCTTGATGGCCGCGGGTTCAGTCTGGGGCGAATAGCGCGCGACGACGCGGCCTTCGCGGTCGGTCAGGAACTTGGTGAAGTTCCACTTGATGGCCTGGGAGCCCAGGAAGCCGCGCTTCTGCTTGGTCAACCAGGCATAGAGCGGGTGCCGGCTCGGCCCGTTGACCTCCACCTTGTCGAACAGGGGGAAGGTGACGTCGAAGCTGGTGGCGCAGAAGGCGGCGATTTCCGCCGCCCTGCCCGGCTCCTGCTGGCCGAACTGGTTGCAGGGAAAGCCCAGAACCTCGAACGGCGCGTCGGCGAAGTCGCGGTGCAGCTTCTCCAGCCCGTCATACTGACCGGTGAAGCCGCACTTGGACGCCGTATTGACGATCAGCAGCGCCTGCCCGCGAAAGCGGTCCAGCGCCACGTCCGTGCCGTCGATGGCGCGGGCGGAGAAGTCATAGACCGAGGTCATGACCTCACCCCTCCCCTTAAGCCAGCATCGCCACGGGATCTTCGATCAGCGGCTTGAACGCCTGCAGGAAGCGAGCGCCCGTCGCGCCGTCGACCACGCGGTGATCGCAGGTCAGGGTCACAGTCATGACCGTGGCCACAGCCAGTTGGCCGTCCTTGACGACCGGACGTTGCTCGCCGGCGCCCACGCTCATGATGCAGCCCTGCGGCTCGTTGATGATCGAGCTGAACGACTTGATGCCGAACATGCCCAGGTTGGACACCGAGAAGGTGCCGCCCTGGAACTCTTCGGGCTTCAGCTTGCGTTCGCGGGCGCGCTTGGCCAAGTCCTTGGACTCGGTCGCGATCTGCGCCAGGCCCTTGGTCTCGGCCTTCTTGATGATCGGGGTGATCAGGCCGCCGTCGATCGCCACCGCCATCGAGACGTCGGCGTTGTGGTGCATGGCGATGCCCTCAGGCGTGTAGGAGGCGTTCGCCTCCGGCACGATCTTCAGCGCCAGGGCCGCGGCCTTGATGACGAAGTCATTGACCGAGACCTTGATGCCCTGCGGCTCCAGCATCTTGTTCACCTTGGCGCGGACGGCCATCAGCTGGTCGATCTCGACGTCGATGAAGAGCGGGAAGTGCGGGACGTTCTGGATGCTGTCGACCATGCGGCGCGCCACGGCCTTCTTCATCCCGTCCAGAGGAATCAGGTCGTAGCTGCCGTCCGGAATGCCCATCTGGGCCAGCGACTGTGCTTGACGCGGGGCGATGCCCGAGGTCGCGGCGGCGGTCGCCGTCGAGGCGGCGGGTTGAGCCGCCCCCTTCGGAGCCCCCTCCACGTCGCGCTTGACGATACGACCGTGCGGGCCAGTGCCTTTGATCGACTTCAGATCGACGCCGTTCTGGGCGGCGATGCGACGGGCCAGGGGCGAGGCGAAGATGCGTTCGCCGCTGTCAGACTTCGGCGCTGCCGGGGCGGGGGCGACCGGCGCCGCAGCCTTGGTGGCTTCGGCCGGTGTGGCCACAGCCTTCGAAGCTTCTTCGGCTTTGGCGGCTGGTTTGGGCGCAGCAACGCCGCCCTCGTCCTTCAGACGGGCGATCGGGGTGTTGACCTTCACGCCCTCGGCACCTTCCGGCACCAGGATTTCCAGCACTTCCCCCTCATCGACGGCCTCGACTTCCATCGTCGCCTTGTCGGTCTCGATCTCGGCGATGACGTCGCCGGCGGAGACAACGTCCCCGACCTTGACGTGCCACTTGGCCAGAACGCCCTCTTCCATGGTCGGCGACAGGGCCGGCATAAGAATATCGGTCATTGGGCGCCTCCGTTCTGCTGTTCAGTCCTCAGACGATGACCGTCTTCCCAGCCCGCCAAAATTCTTTCCAGCGTCTCTTTCTGGTCCAAGCCAGGACCAGCGGCGTAGGCATTCGAAAAATGCCACGCCAAGTCGGACAAAACGATACCGATCAACATCGGATCCTGGGCAGCCGGCCGAATGACCATTTCAGGCCGATCACCAGACCACCAAATCCGGGCCAACTCGACGACACGATCCAGCGGCTGGCTGAAAACCTGATCTGGAACCGGCAGCGATTGAGTGTCTATCGTCAGATCATGCGCGTCGGTCACGCCATCACCTGCTTCACGGCGGCGATGATCTTGTCCACGCCCGGCAGCGACAAGGCTTCCAGGTTGGCGGCGTAGGGCAGAGGCACGTCTTCCTGGTGCACGCGCAGCGGCGGGGCGTCCAGATAGTCAAAGGCGTGCTCGATCACGCGGGCTACGACCTCGGCGCCGACGCCCATCGGCCCCCAACCTTCTTCGGCCGAGACCAGACGGCTGGTCTTCTTGACGCTTTCGACAATGGTTTCGTGATCAAGCGGACGCAGGGTGCGCAGGTCGACGACCTCGGCCGAAATGCCTTCCTCGGCCAGCTTCTCGGCGGCCTGAAGGGCGAAACCGACCATGCGGCTGTGGGCCGTGATGGTGACGTCCGTGCCTTCACGGCGAACCTTGGCCTTGCCGATCGGCAGGACATAGTCCTCGACGTCCGGCACGTCGAACTCGGTGCCGTACAGCATTTCGTGTTCGAGGAAGACAACCGGGTTCGGGTCGCGGATGGCGGCCTTCAGCAGGCCCTTTGCGTCTGCGGCGTCATAGGGCGCGATGACCTTCAGGCCCGGAACCTGGGCGTACCAGGCCGAGTAGTCCTGGCTGTGCTGGGCGCCGACGCGGCTAGCGGCGCCGTTGGGGCCACGGAAGACGATGTCGGCGCGGATCTGACCGCCGGACATGTAGAGGGTCTTGGCGGCCGAGTTGATCACGTGGTCGATGGCCTGCATGCCGAAGTTCCACGTCATGAACTCGACGATGGGCTTCAGACCCGCCATGGCGGCGCCGACGCCGAGACCGGCGAAGCCGTGCTCGGTGATCGGGGTGTCGACCACGCGGCGGTCGCCGAACTCCTGCAGCAGGTCACGGCTGACCTTGTAGGCGCCCTGATACTGGGCGACTTCCTCGCCCATCAGGAAGACGCGGTCGTCGCGGCGCATTTCCTCGGCCATGGCGTCGCGCAGGGCGTCGCGGATGGTCGTCTTGACCAGCTTGGCGTCGGCCGGGATTTCCGGATCACGAAGTTCGACCTTGGGCGCAGCCGGAGCGGCGGCGCTCGTCGGGGCGGCGGCGGGCGCAGCCTCGGCCTTGGGCGCGGGAGCAGGCGCGGCGTCTTCGCCGGCCAGACGGGCGATCGGCGTATTGACCTTCACGTTCTCGGAGCCTTCCGGCACCAGGATCTCCAGCACTTCGCCTTCATCGACGGCTTCGACTTCCATCGTCGCCTTGTCGGTTTCGATCTCGGCGATCACCTGGCCGGCCGACACGGTGTCGCCCGCCTTGATGTGCCACTTGGTCAGCGTGCCCTCTTCCATCGTGGGGGACAGCGCCGGCATCAGAATGTCGGTCACGGATCAGGCCTCCACGTAGACGTCAGTATAGAGCTCGGAGGGGTCCGGCTCTGGGCTTTCCTGTGCGAACTGCACGGCTTCGGCGACGATGGCTTTCACCTCGTTGTCGATGGCCTTCAGTTCTTCCTCGGTCGCCTTGGCGGCGGCGAGCAGCATCTTCAGGTGGTCGATCGGGTCGCGGGTCTTCTTGACCTCGTCCACCTCTTCCTTGGTGCGGTACTTGGCCGGATCCGACATGGAGTGGCCGCGATAGCGGTAGGTCTTCACCTCGAGGATATAGGGACCTTCGCCGGCGCGGGCGCGGGCCACGGCGCGGGCGGTGGCGTCACGGACGGCCAGGACGTCCATGCCGTCGACCTGCTCGCCCGGAATGCCGAAGCTGGCGCCGCGCATGAACAGCTCGGTCGTGGACGACGAGCGCTCGATGCTCGTGCCCATGGCGTACTGGTTGTTCTCGATGATGTAGATGGCCGGCAGCTTCCACAGCTGAGCCATGTTGAAGCTCTCGTAGACCTGACCCTGGTTCGAGGCGCCGTCGCCGAAGTAGACGAAGGCCACCGAGTCGTCGCCGCGATACTTGCCGGCGAAGGCCAGGCCGGTGCCCAGGGCCACCTGGGCGCCGACAATGCCGTGACCGCCATAGAAGCCGGTCGGCACGTCGAACATGTGCATCGAGCCGCCCTTGCCCTTGGACGAGCCGCCGATGCGGCCGGTCAACTCGGCCATGACGGCGTTCGGGTCCATGCCCGCGGCCAGCATGTGGCCATGGTCGCGGTAGCCGGTGATGATCTTGTCGTGGCCTTGCTTGACGCTCTCCTGAACGCCCACCGCCACGGCCTCCTGGCCGATGTAGAGGTGGCAGAAGCCGCCGATCAGGCCCATGCCGTAAAGCTGGCCCGCGCGCTCTTCGAAGCGGCGGATTAGGACCATCTCGCGATAGAAGCGCAGCAGGTCTTCTTTCGAAGCCTGAGGCGTGTTCGGAATCTTGTTGTCGCCCGCACTGGACGATGATTTCTGAGCGGCGGCTTTCGCCATCCGGCATCTCCCGGCTGCGCCCCAATTGTCAGGGACTCTTATCGTTACGGAAAGGGGCTTTAGCAGCCTTCGTTCCCGAAACGCAAAGCGAGCCGGTCAAGCTGTAACAATAGTTCAGGAGGCGCGGATCACGTCAGGGTTGTGCGCCGCCGGAGCGCTCAGGCGAACCACGTAGTCGCGTGGATCGGCAAAGCCGAGCACCGCTCGCGCCCGTTCTTCCAGCAGGTCCTTTGAAAGACTCTCGGTCCGCAGATAACGCACTCGAACTTCCAGATCCCGGCGCTGCTCGGTCAAGTGAGCCAACTGCGCCTCCCGTTTGGCGAGAAGCGCGTCCCGCTCGCCCCCGCTCAGCAAGCCGCGCTGCCCCGTCAGGGCCTGAACGCCCAGATAGACGATCAGGAACAGCAGGAAGGCGGACGGAAGATAGGGCTTCATCTGCTCGGGCACGACTGACGCTCCTTCTGAGCGTGAACACGGTTTCCTGATCCTGACCGAAAATGCCTAACGAACCGTAGCTTGGCCGTAATTGCGAACGCCGCCTCCGAGGTCGGAGACGGCGTCACGCACTTCTTCGTGAGAAGGTTTATTTCAGCAGCATGCCGTCGCCGAAATAGGCGGCCTGGTCGCCCAGCATCTCTTCGATACGCAGCAGCTGGTTGTATTTGGCCGTCCGGTCCGAACGAGCGAGCGAGCCGGTCTTGATCTGTCCGCAGTTGGTGGCGACGGCCAGATCGGCGATAGTCGAGTCCTCGGTTTCACCCGAACGGTGGCTCATCACCGAGGTGTAGCCGGCGCGGTGGGCCATATCGACGGCGTCCAGGGTCTCAGACAGGGTGCCGATCTGGTTGACCTTGATCAGGATGGAATTGGCCAGGCCCTCGCCGATACCGGCGGCCAGGCGACGCGGGTTGGTCACGAACAAGTCATCGCCGACCAGCTGAACGCGGTCGCCCAGACGGTCCGTCAGCAGCTTCCAGCCGTCGAAGTCGTCTTCGGCGCAGCCGTCCTCGATCGAGACGATCGGGAAACGCTCCACCAGATCGGCCAGATAGCCGACCATGCCGTCAGCGTCGAAGGATTTGCCCTCGCCCGTCAGGTTGTACTTGCCGTTCTTGAAGAACTCGGTCGAGGCCACGTCGAGGCCCAGGTGGAAGTCCTCGCCGGCCAGATAGCCGGCCGCCTGACCCGCCTTGGTGATGAAGGCCAGAGCCTCTTCGGCCGAGGCCAGGTTGGGAGCGAAGCCGCCCTCGTCCCCGACGTTGGTGTTGTGGCCGGCATCCTTCAGCGCCTTCTTCAGGGCGTGGAAGATTTCAGCCCCCATGCGCAGGGCGTCCGAGAAGCTGTCGGCGCCGGTCGGCAGGATCATGAACTCCTGAATGTCGATCGGATTGTCGGCGTGGGCGCCGCCGTTGATGATGTTCATCATCGGGGTCGGCAAGACGCGGGCCGAGACACCGCCGATGTAGCGATACAGCGGCAGGTTCGAGCTGATGGCGCTGGCCTTGGCCGCGGCCAGGGAGACGCCCAGGATGGCGTTGGCGCCCAGGCGAGCCTTGTTGTCGGTGCCGTCCAGTTCGATCAGGGCTTCGTCCAGACGGCGCTGGTCCTCGGCGTCCATGCCCGACAGGGCGTCGAAGATCTCGCCGTTGACGGCGTCGACCGCCTTCTGGACGCCCTTGCCGCCCCACATGTCCATGTCGCCGTCGCGCAGTTCGACGGCTTCATGCGCGCCCGTCGAGGCGCCCGAGGGCACGGCGGCGCGGCCAAAGCTGCCGTCTTCCAGGGTGACGTCCACCTCGACCGTCGGATTGCCCCGGCTGTCGATGATCTGGCGGGCGACGATGTCGGCGATGTCGGTCATGTGGAAGGCGCTCTGTCAGGAGGAGAAGTTCTGCCCCCGGTTTAGACCAGCCATCACCGAATCGCCAACCGGCGGCGCGCCTTCCTTCGTCAGGGCCTCAGCTACAGCCCTCGACATACTGAATGCTGGGGCCGCCCGCATGGATGAAGGCGACCTTGCCGTCGCCACCGATCTCGAACACCAGACCGCGCGCGGCAGGATCTGCGACATAGGTCCCCAGCAGAGCGTCCGCCCCCGGCCAGGTGGTCAGATAGCCCGCCGGAGCCGCCTCATACTTGTGCGGACTGAAACGCGCCGACGCGCCATAGCGGGCCTTCAACGCTTCGCCGTCGTCGCCGACGCCCGCGCCGTCCGTCGTCTTGACCGACGAGCCCTTGATGGCGGTCAGACGCGTCAGCACGCCCTTCTCCGTCATGACCAGCAGGCCCTCGGGCGCGCGCGGCGGATGATACTGACGACATTCCGAGGGCTCGGCCTCTGCGGCGTTCACGGGCGGCGGACCGACCGCGGCGTCCACCTCGGCCTGGGTCATGCCGATCTTCAACGGCCCATAGCCCTGGGGCGTCAGCACCGGGCTCGAGGTGGCGTCAGGCGCTACCGCCGAAGCGACTGATTCGGGGGGCTTTTCCTCCGACGTCTTGGCGGTTTCGGGGGCGCTGCAGGCGGCCAGGGCCAACAGGGCGACGGAACTGAGGACGGCGTTGCGGATCATGCGGAGCGCTCCAGGGGTTCAGCTTCGCCGCGCATAACGCACGAAAACGGCGCGCGATGACATCGCGCGCCGCTGAATTCTATCGTCCGGCCGTAGCCGGGACCGTCGTGAAGACTTTAGTCTTCCTTCGGGGTCATGACCTGACGGCCTTTGTACATGCCGGTCTTCAGGTCGATGTGGTGCGGACGGCGCAGCTCGCCGGTGTCCTTGTCTTCCACATAGGTGTTGGCGCCCAGGGCGTCGTGTGCACGACGCATATTGCGACGCGAGGGGGATACTTTGCGCTTCGGAACGGCCATGTCCGTCTCAATCTCTAAGTCGGTGCGCCGTGAAGACGCGAAAACAACAGCGGCGGCCCCCCGATAAGAGCCGCCACGCGAGGGCGGGCTTATGCATGAAGCCGCAACCGATTTCAAGGGTGTCAGTCGGATGACAGCCGCTTGATGATCCTGGCGGGGTTTCCAGCGACCACGACATCGGCCGGAACATCCTTCGTCACGACCGATCCGGCGCCGATCACAGACCGATCTCCAACCGTCACGCCAGCCAGAACAACCGCCCCGCCGCCAATCCAGACGTCGTTCCCGATACAGATAGGGCGGGCGCTTTCCACGCCAGAACGCCGCTCCGCCGCGCTCAGCGGGTGTTCGGGCGTCAGAAGCTGGACGCCAGGACCGCACTGGAAATCGTCGCCGATGGTGATCTGGGCGCAGTCCAGAAAGACGCTGTTGGCGTTGACGAAGGCCCGCACGCCAAAGCGGATGTTGTCGCCATAGTCGCAGAAGAAGCCAGGCATGATCGCCGCGCGTCCGTCGGTCGCCTGGACCAGTTCATTGACCAGGGCGCGACGTTTCTCGCGATCCGGCTCCTGATTGATTCGTATGGTCAGGCCGACCGCACGCGCCCGGCCAGCGACCAGTTCGGAATCGCCAGGGTCGTAGTTCAGACCCGCCAGCATCTTCTCACGCTCAGTCATGCTCATGCCTTGCACAGCGCCTCGGCCACAGCCTCGCCTATGGCCAGGGAACTGGTCAGGCCAGGGCTCTCGATGCCGAACAGGGCCATCAGGCCGTCGATGCCGTGGTGCTCGCGCCCATGCAGTTGGAAGTCCGGTTGTGCTTCGCCGGGGCCATGGATCTTCGGCCGGATACCGGCGTAGTCAGGCGTCAGGCGCTCGACCGTCACCCCCGGCCAGAAACGGCGGATGTAATGGGCGAACTCGCCCGCCTTGGCCGGATCGACCGAATAGTCCTCGGTCTCGACATAGGCCAGGTCCGGACCGAACACCCCCTGCCCGCCCAGGTCCTTGCGGTAGTGGGTGCCGAGCGCCCCGGCGATGGGCGGCGGATAGATCAGACGATTGAAGGGCGCAGGCCCCGTCAGGCGGAAATAGATCCCCTTGCCCAGATGGCGGGTCGGAACATCGCTGGCGGGATAACCGTCGATCGCCCCCGCGACGCTCTGGGCCGACAGGCCGGGCGCGGTGACCAGCAGCCGCGTCGTCAGCACCGCCCCGCCCTCTCCGCCCGCCGTGACGCGGAACCCGCCGCCCAGCAAGGACTCGGCCCGTTCGAACGGCGTGGAGACGACGACCGAGCCGCCTGCGTCCTCGATCTCACCCTGCAGAGCCAGCATGTAGTCATGACTGGCGAAGACGCCGCTCTCAGGCGACAGGATGGCGGCGTGGGCGTTCAGTTCGGGCTCCAGCGCCCGCGCCTGGGCGCCGGTCAGGTGCTCCAGCCCCTCGACGCCATTGGTGGTCGCCTGCTGGAAGATGGCCTCGATGCGTTCGACCTCGACTTCCTCGGTCGCCACCACCAGCTTGCCGCATTTCCAGTGGTCGATCTTGTGGCTTGTCAGAAAATCGTAGAGCGCGCGCCGCCCCTCGACGCAGAACTTCGCCTTCAGCGAGCCGGTCGGATAATAGAGCCCGCCGTGGATGACCTCGGAGTTGCGCGAGGAGACGCCCTGACCGATGTGGGGCTCGCTCTCCAGCACCAAGACCGACAGGCCGCGCCTAGCCAGCGCCCGCCCGCAGGCCAGCCCCACAGCCCCCGCCCCCACGACCGTCGCATCGAAGTCGAAAGGCGCAGTCATGGGTCCTACCTCTTGCCGTACAGAGCCTTGGCGCGGCCCTCGAAACACTGGATCAGCTTGTCGACCGCGCGGTCGAAATTCGCCTGTAGCATCATGTCCAGCATGCGCGACTTGAAGGCGAAGTCGATGAAGAACTCCAGACGCGTCCCCTCGGGATGCGGATGGAACTCCCAGCGGTTCTTCAGATGCTTGAACGGGCCGCGGATCAGACCGACCTCGACCTTTGGCGCGTGAATGTCGTGACGCACCCAGGTCGAAAATCGCTCGGTCAGGAAGGCGAAGCCCACCCCCGCCTCGGCGTCCAGCAGACGCACGCCCGGCGCCTCGTCGCGCTGGTTCCAGACGCGCATGGAGGTGATCCAGGGCACGAACTCTGGATAGGCCTCGACGCCCGCGACCAGCTTGGCCAGGTCTTCAGGCGCATAGGGAAGAATGCGTGTAACGCGATGGACCGCCATTCAGAGCTTAACGCGCCGAGCGGCCTGCCTGCGCCTGACGCGCGGCCTTCAGACGGGCGAAATCGTCCCCGGCGTGATGCGACGACCGCGTCAGCGGCGACGACGACACCATCAGGAAGCCCTTGGCGCGCGCGATGGCCTCATAGGCCTTGAACTCTTCGGGCGTGACGAAGCGGTCGATGGCGGCGTGCTTGCGCGTCGGCTGCAGGTACTGGCCGATGGTGATGAAGTCGACGCCGGCGGAGCGCATGTCGTCCATCACCTGCATGACCTCTTCCTTGGTCTCGCCCAGGCCGACCATGATGCCGGACTTGGTGAACTGGTTCGGGTCGCGCTCCTTGACCATCTGCAGCAGGCGCAGGGAGTGGAAGTAGCGAGCGCCCGGCCGGATCTTCAGATAGAGGCGCGGAACCGTCTCGAGGTTGTGATTGAAGACGTCGGGCGTGGCGTCGATCATCACCTCGGCCGCGCCATCCTTGCGCAGGAAGTCGGGCGTCAGAATCTCGATGGTGGTGTTGGGCGCCTGCAGGCGGATCTGGCGCACCACTTCGGCGAAGTGGGCGGCGCCGCCGTCGGCTACGTCATCGCGGTCCACCGAAGTGATGACCACGTGGTTCAGACCCATCTGCTGGACGGCCAGGCCGACCTTGGCCGGCTCTTCCGGGTCCAGGGCCTGCGGCAGGCCCGTCTTGACGTTGCAGAAGGCGCAGGCGCGCGTGCAGGTGTCGCCCATGATCATGAGCGTGGCGTGCTTCTGGCTCCAGCACTCGCCGATGTTCGGGCAGGCGGCTTCCTCGCAGACCGTCACCAGCCCCTTGGAGCGGACGATGTCCTTGGTCGCGTTATACTGGCCCGAACCGGGCGCCTTCACGCGCAGCCAGTCAGGCTTCTTCAGCACCGCCGATTCCGGGCGATTCTGTTTTTCCGGGTGACGCAGCTCGGAAGGCTTCTTCGTCAGGGTGTCGATCAGCGTGACCATAGCCGGCGGTCTGGCTCCTGTGCAGAAGGGCGGTATGTCGGCTTTCCGACCGCCAATGGCAAGCCACAGACGGTTTCAGTGATGGAGATGCGACGTTCACGCGACGTTACGCATCTTTTCAAGGCGACCTTACGTCACTAGGTTCCGGCCTCTTGTAACCGAGAGGGCCGCTGAGAGCTCTCCGAAGGAGGACGTGCTTGCGGGCTGCACTGGACCCCAAGGTCTATGATGAATCCCTGTTCGACGCGCTGATCGACGCGCGCGCCCGCTTTGGCGACAAGGAGATCCTGGAAGACCAGGATCGTCATCCCCTGACCTACACCGGCCTGATCCGCGCCGCCTTCGTGCTGGGCCGCAAGATCGCGGCCATGACGAAGCCGGGCGAGCGCGTCGGCGTCCTGCTGCCTTCCAGTGCAGGCGTCGTTGTCACCTTCTTCGGCCTGCACGCCTTCGGACGCGTGCCGGTCATGCTGAACTTCACCTCGGGCGAGGCCAATCTGAAGGCGGCGCTGAAGACGGCGGGCGTCACCAGGATCCTGTCGGCCAAGCGCTTCGTCACCCAGGCCAAGCTGGACGACCTGATGGAAGCCCTCGGCGAGGTCGCCGAGATCATCTGGCTGGACGACGTACGCAAGACCATCGGCCTGGCCGACAAACTGTATGGCCTGAGCGCCGGCATGGCCCCGCGCCGCTTCCGCGTGAAGACCGATCCCGATTCGCCGGGCGTGGTCCTCTTTACCTCGGGCAGCTTCGGTGCGCCCAAGGGCGTGGTGCTGAGCCAGCGCAATCTGGTCGCCAACGCCCGTCAGGTCGCTGCTCACATCGACCTGAAGCCTGAGTGGGTCATGTTCAACCCGCTGCCGACCTTCCACTGCTTCGGCCTGACCGGCGGGGTCATCCTGCCGCTGCTGCAGGGGATGAAGGCGTTCGAATACCCCTCGCCCCTGCACGCCAAGCAGATCACCGACCTGCTGCCCCAGGTGAAGGCCTCGATCCTGTTCGCGACCGACACCTTCCTGAACCAGTACGCCCGCGTGGCCGAACCGGGCGACTTCGCCACCCTGCAGTTCGCCGTCGCCGGGGCCGAAAAGGTCCGCGACGAGACGCGTCAGATGTTCAACACCAAGTTCGGCGGCGTCGAACTGCTGGAAGGCTATGGCGCGACCGAAGCCGCGCCTGTGGTCGCTGTGAACCATCCCGACCGCAACCGCCCCGGCACCGTCGGCCAGATCATGCCGGGCATGGAATACCGCCTGGACAAGGTCGAGGGCATCGAGGGCGGCGGCCGCCTGTATCTGCGCGGCCCCAACGTCATGGCCGGCTATATCTCGCCCAACAATCCCGAGGGCATCGAACCGCTGGAAGGCGGCTGGCATGACACCGGCGACATCGTCGACATCGACGACGAGGGCTACATCACCATCCTCGGCCGGGTGAAGCGCTTCGCCAAGGTCGGCGGGGAAATGGTCTCCCTGCTGGCGGTCGAGGACATGGCCGGCGCCGTCTGGCCCGAGCATCGCCACGCGGCGGTTTCCGTGCCCGACAGCAAGAAGGGCGAGCGTCTGATCCTCGTCACCGACCATGCCGGCGCCGAATCCGCGCGTCTTTCGGAGTGGGCGCGCGAAAACGGCGCGCCGGAGCTGGCGGTGCCGAAGAAGATCATCAAGCTGGACGCCATTCCGGTTCTGGGCACAGGCAAGACCGACTATGTCGCCATCCAGAAGTTGGTTGAGGACGCGTCGAAGGCCGGCTGATCGGGACGGCTTGCAGAGCCCGCGACTTCGCCTAACCTCCGCCTTTGCGCCTTGCGTCGATCCGGTTTGCGGAACCGGCGGTCGTGCGCCATCGGGAGGAAAGACATATGGCGAGTGCAGCGTCTATTTCGGGTTGGGCCCCGCGATTCCAAAGCGTTCTGCGGATCGTGGCCGGGCTGCTGCTGCTTCAACACGGCGCGCAGAAGATCCTGGGCTTTCCGCCCGGCGGGCATGGCGGCGCGTTCGATGTCTCCAGCCTGTCCACCCTGGCCGGCTGGTCCGGGCCTATTGAGCTGGTCGGCGGCGTCCTGATCATCCTGGGTCTGTTCACCCGCCCGACAGCCTTCATCCTGTCCGGCTTCACCGCCGTGGCCTACTGGATGGTGCACGCGCCGCAGAGCCCCTACCCGATCAACAACGGGGGCGAACTTGCGGCGCTCTACTGTTTCGTCTTCCTCTACCTGTTCTTTGCCGGTCCCGGCCCGATCGCCCTGGACAGCATGATGCGCGGCGGCCGCCGCCGCTGACGGCCAGAGACGGCGCCTGGATCAGCCGATCCGGGCGCCGGTCATGGAGATCGATCCGCCTTCGATGGCGTCGGTGAAGAAGCTGACCGCCTCGCCCGGCGCCTGCTGAGCCGCCACATAGAGCAGCGGCAGATAGTGTTCGTCGGTCGGCACGCTGAGTTGGGCCTGCTCGGCCAGATTCACCCAGTCGATCAGGGCCTCGTGGTCGCCGTTCACGAAGGCGCGCTTCACCGCCTCGTTGAAGTCGACAGCCCAGTCATAGGGCGCCCCGCCGTCGCGCTTCCACGTCCGCAAATTGTGTACGAAGTCGCCTGAGCCGGCGATCAGGACCCCCTCGTCTCGCAAGGGCTGAAGCTTCTTCGCCAGTTCATAATGGGCGCGCGCGTCGAGGGTGCGGTCCAGCGACAACTGGACAATCGGCACGTCGGCCTCGGGCCAGACATGGGCCAGCACCGACCAGGTCCCGTGATCCAGACCCCATTGCGTCGTCGCTTGCGCCCCAGTCAGTTCGGCCACCCGCGCCGCCAGCGAAGGCGAGCCGGGCGCTGGATACTGCATGGCATGAAGTTCCGCCGGGAAACCTCCGAAATCATGGATGGTTTCCGGCCGCTCCTGCGCCGTCACGCCCAGCCCGCGCGTCTCCCAATGGGCCGAAACCATGACAACGCCCTTGGGCTTGCCGACCGCCTCCCCCAGCGCGCGCCAGGCATCCGCGTAGGGACCGCCCAGGGCGTTCATCGGAGAACCGTGACCAAAGAAGATAGCGGGCTGACGCATGGCTTGACCGTTTCTGCGGCGCCTATTGCGCCAATCACTGTTACAGAACTAGTGCGACAGATCATTCCTGCAAGAGGTCACAGGGAATCCTGCTCGTATCTGAAGAGAAGATTGCCGGCGAAGTTGCATCAAATCCCCGCCACCGGGGACCTCGCGAGCGCTCGCTCAGCCTTTCGGCCCCACTAGCCACTTCGACGCAGCCACGCCATGAAAAGGTTCAAGAGCACGCCGCCCGATGAAGCCTTCATCCGCCGCGCATGCCGACCTCGGCCGCGATACACTTCAAATCCTGCACGGCCGATGGCCATCTCAGCCTCCTGCTGCGTGATTCTTCTGCTCAACCTTGCCACCTAGACGCCGTGAAATACAGCGCCGCCAGACAAGATCACGGGTCCCAAACGCCGCTCATATGGGCGATCCTCTCCTGATTCACGGCGCTGGTGTCAGGCGTGAAACGGAAGATGGGTGACGCAAACATGTCCTGGCGTTTCTGGATCGATCGCGGCGGCACGTTCACCGACATCGTCGCGCGCGCGCCGGACGGGGCCCTGCGGACCGGCAAGCTCTTGTCGGTCAATCCCGAGCAATACGCCGACGCCGCGGTCGAGGGCATTCGCCGTATCCTGAAGGCCGCCCCCGGCCCCTTGGCGGCGGGCCTGGTCGATGAGGTGCGGATGGGGACCACGGTCGCGACCAACGCCTTGCTGGAACGCAAGGGCGAGCCGACCCTGCTGGCCATCACGGCCGGGTTCGGCGATGCGCTCAGGATCGGCTGGCAGGCCCGGCCCGAACTGTTCGTCCGTCACATCGTCCTGAACGATCAGCTCTATGATCGCGTGGTCGAGATCGACGAGCGCGTCACCGCTGACGGCGCGCTGGATCGCCCGCTGGACGAAGACAAGGCGCGGGCCGACTTCGCAGCGGCCCATGCGGCAGGTTTCCGGGCCATCGCCATCGTCCTGGTCCATGGCTGGCGCTTCACCGCCCATGAGACGCGGCTGGCCCAGATCGCGCGCGAGGTCGGCTTCAAGCAGGTGTCGGTCAGTCATGAGGTCGGCGCCCTGATCAAGCTGATCGGGCGCGGCGACACCACGGTGGCGGACGCCTATCTGTCGCCCGTCCTGCGCGCCTATGTGGACCGGGTCGGGGCCGATCTGGGCGAGGCCACGCCCTTGCAGTTCATGCAGTCGTCCGGCGGGCTGACCGCGGCCGACGCCTTCCGAGGCAAGGACGCCATCCTGTCGGGCCCGGCGGGCGGCGTGGTCGCCATGGCCGAAACGGCCAAAGCCGCCGGCTTCGACCGCGTCATCGGCTTCGACATGGGCGGCACCTCGACCGACGTGTCCCACTTCGCCGGAGAGTATGAGCGGACCTCCGACGCCGTGGTGGCCGGGGTCCGTCTGCGCGCGCCGATGCTGAGCATCCATACCGTCGCGGCGGGCGGCGGCTCCATCTGCCGCTTCGACGGCGGGCGCTTGCGGGTCGGACCGGAGTCCGCCGGGGCCGTGCCGGGACCGGCCGCCTATCGTCGCGGCGGGCCGCTGACGGTGACCGACTGCAACGTCATGTTGGGCAAGCTCAGCCCCGACTTCTTCCCCGCCGTCTTCGGCCCCCACGCCGATCAGCCGCTGGACGCCGCGGCCGTGCGGACCCAGTTCGAAGCCATGGCCGCCGAGGTCACTGCCACTACCGGCCGAGCCACGACGTCCGGCGCCCTGGCCGAGGGCTTCGTCACCATCGCCGTGCAGAACATGGCCGAAGCGATCCGCTCGATCTCGATCCAGCGCGGCTATGACGTCACCCGCTATGTCCTGAACTGCTTCGGCGGCGCGGGGGGACAGCACGCCTGTCTGGTGGCCGACGCCCTGGGCATGACGAAAGTGCTGCTGCACCCGTTCGCGGGCGTGCTGTCGGCCTATGGCATGGGTCTGGCCGAGGTGCGCGCTATCCGCCAGACCACCGTGGCAGCACCTCTGGCCGCCGGTCAGGATGCAAGCCTCGCCAACCGCATCGCTGAACTGGCCAGCGCGGCGCGGGCCGATCTGGAAGCCCAGGGCTTCAGCCTCGAGGCCGTTTCGACGCTTGCTCGCGCCGAGATCAAGTTCGCCGGGTCCGACACGCCCCTGACCGTCCCCTTTGGCCCCGCCGCCGCCATGGCTGAAGCCTTCGAGGCCCTGCACCGTCGCCGCTTCGGCTTCTTCGCCGAGGGCAAGGCCCTGGTCGTCGAGACGCTAGAGGTTGAGGCCGTCGGACGCTCGGATCAGTCGCCCGCCGCGCCGCTCGCGGCCAGCGCCGCCGAACTGACCGCCGTCGCGCAACTGACCGTTCGCATGGCGGGCGAGGACCGCGCCACGCCTGTCTATCGCCGCGAGGCCCTGACGCCCGGCGTCGCTGTCGACGGTCCCGCCATCCTGCTGGAGGACACCGGCACCACCGTGGTCGAGCCGGGCTGGCGCGCCACGGTCGATGCGGCGGCCAACCTGCTGCTGCAACGGGTCGTCGCCCTGCCCGCCCGCACGGCCATCGGCACCGACGTCGATCCCATCATGCTGGAGGTGTTCAACAGCCGCTTCATGGCCTGCGCCGAACAGATGGGCGAGGCCCTGCGCGCCACGGCCTATTCGGTGAACATCAAGGAGCGGCTGGACTTCTCCTGCGCCGTCTTCGACGCGGGCGGCGCCCTGATCGCCAACGCCCCGCACATTCCGGTCCATCTGGGATCGATGGGCGAGAGCATCCGCACCGTCATCGCCTCGCGCGGCGATGCGCGCGACGGACGCGGCATGAAGCCGGGCGACGTCTATATGCTGAACGCGCCTTACAACGGCGGCACCCACCTGCCCGACATCACCGTCATCATGCCGGTGTTTCTGGACGCCGACGACGCGCCCGCCTTCTTCGTCGCGGCGCGCGGCCACCATGCCGACGTGGGCGGGATCACCCCCGGTTCCATGCCGGCGGACTCGCGCAGCGTCGACGACGAAGGGGTGCTGATTGACGACTTCCTGCTGGTGGACGCCGGGACGCTTTGCGACGCCGAAACCCGCGCCCTGTTCGCCTCCGGCCCCTGGCCGTCACGCAACGTCGATCAGAACCTGTCCGACCTGAAGGCCCAGGTCGCCGCCTGCACGCGCGGCGCCGATGAACTGATCCGCATGACCGGCGAGTTCGGGCGCGATGTCGTCGCCGCCTACATGGGCCACGTCCAGGACAACGCCGAAGAAGCCGTCCGCCGCGCCATCGCCGCCCTGAAACCCGGCGCCTTCGCCTATGAGATGGACGACGGCGCCGTCATCCGCGTGCGCATCGACGTGGACACGAAGAAGCGCTGCGCCGTGGTCGACTTCACCGGCACCAGCGACCAGTTGCCGACCAATTTCAACGCACCGCTGTCGATCGCGCGGGCGGCCACCCTCTATGTCTTCCGCACCCTGGTGGACGACGCCATTCCGCTGAACGAGGGCTGCCTGAAGCCCATCGATCTGATCGTGCCGGAAGGCTCGATGCTGAACCCGCGCTATCCGGCGGCGGTCGTGGCGGGCAATGTCGAGACCAGTCAAGCTGTGGTGGATGCGCTCTATGGCGCGCTCGGCGTCCTGGCCTCCAGCCAAGGCACAATGAACAACTTCACCTTCGGCGACGAGGCGCGTCAGTATTACGAGACCATCGCCGGCGGTTCCGGCGCCGGGCCGGGGTTTGATGGGACCAGCGCGGTCCAGACCCATATGACCAACAGCCGCCTGACCGACCCCGAGGTGCTGGAGACCCGCTTCCCGGTGTTGCTGGAGGAATTCTCTATCCGGCGCGGCTCGGGCGGCGAAGGCCTGCATCACGGCGGCGACGGAACGGTGCGACGGGTGCGCTTCCTGGAGCCGATGACGGCGGCCATCCTGTCCAACCACCGCCGCGTGCCGCCCTTTGGCGTCGCGGGCGGCGAACCGGGCGCGGTCGGGGTCAACCGGGTCGAGCGGGCCGACGCAAGCATCGAGGCGCTGGGGGCCACCGCAGAGGTCGCCATGTCGCCCGGCGACGTCTTCATCATCGAAACGCCCGGCGGCGGGGGCTTTGGCGCGAAAGACGCTTCCTGAGCCGACCGAACCGCGCAACCATTCGTCCGGGGAGGGACGAAGTTCATGCTGGTGCTTCTAGGGATTCTGATCGTGGTCGCGGGCTTTGTCGCCCGGATCAATCCGCTGGTCGTCATTCTGGTCGCGGCCATCGCGACCGGGGTGCTGGCGGCGGTTGAGCCGGGCGTGGATGCGCAGGGTCTGCTGACCGCCGGGGTCGACACGATCTCGCGCTTTGGTCAGGCTTTCAACGACAACCGCTACTTCCACATCACCTGGCTGGTGCTGCCGGTGATCGGCCTGCTGGAACGCGCGGGTCTTCAGGAACGCGCGCGCGATCTGGTCACCAAGGTCAAGGCGGCGACGGCCGGGCGACTGATGCTGATCTATCTGCTGGTGCGTCAAGCGACCTCGGCGCTGGGGCTGACCTCGCTAGGCGGCCATCCGCAGATGGTGCGCCCCCTGATCGCCCCCATGGCCGAGGGCGCGGCCGAGACCCGGCACGGCCCCCTGACCGACAAGGCCCGCTTCCGTATTCGCGGCATGGCCGCCGGCACCGACAACATCGGACTGTTCTTTGGCGAGGACATCTTCATCGCCATCGGCTCCATCGTCCTGATCGTCGGCTTCCTGGAGCAGGCGGGCATCCGGGTCGAAGCCCTGCACGTCTCCCTGTGGGCCATCCCCACCGCCGTCGTCGCCTTCCTGGTCCATGGCGTGCGGCTGCTGATGTTCGACCGACAGGTGAAGAAGGACATGGCAGTCCCCGATGTGGTCGAAGACGCGGAGGCCAGCCGATGATTACGCTGGAGCACGCCTATATCGCCACCGGCCTGATGTTCGCGGCCTTCTCCATCCTCAGCCTGCGCGATCCGCTGAACCCGACGCGGTTCCGCAGCGCCCTGTTCTGGGGCCTGATCGCCGTCTCCCTGCTGTTCGGTTCCTGGCTGGGCGGGTTCGGCAACGGCCTGCTGGTCATCGCCCTGGTCGTCATCGGCGCGACCGGCAAGCTGGGCGTCGGCAAGCCCGCCACCACCTCGCCTGAACAGCGTCAGGCCAGCGCTGCCCGCTGGAAGAACGCCCTGTTCGTGCCAGCCCTGATGGTGCCTCTGGTCGCCGTCGGTGGCACGCTGCTGGCCAAGCACACGCCCGCCGGCGCCTGGCTGATCTCGCCGGTGCAGACGACGCTGATCTCGCTGGGTCTGGGCTGCGTCGTCGCCCTGGTCGCGGCCATGATCTGGTTCCGCCCGCCGGTCATGGCCCCGGTGCAGGAGGGGCGGCGGCTGATGGACTCCATCGGCTGGGCCGCCCTCTTGCCGCAGATGCTGGCGTCCCTGGGCGCGGTCTTCCTGGCCGCCGATGTGGGTCAGGTGGTCGGCGACCTAATCGCGCGGGTCATCCCCATGACCTCGGCCTTCCTCGCCGTCTTCGCCTACTGCGCGGGCATGGCCCTGTTCACCATCATCATGGGCAATGCGTTTGCCGCCTTCCCCGTCATGACCGCCGCCATCGGCCTGCCCATCGTGGTGCATCAGTTCGGCGGCGATCCGGCCATCGTCTGCGCCATCGGCATGCTGGCCGGTTTCTGCGGGACGCTGATGACGCCCATGGCCGCCAACTTCAACGTGGTGCCGGCCAACCTGCTGGAACTGCCCGACCGCAACTCGCCTTTGAACGGGGTCATCCGCGCGCAGATCCCTACGGCGGCCATCATGCTCGTGGCCAATATGTTCCTGATGTATTTCCTCGCCTTCCGGTTCTGACATGACCCAGATCGACGCTGCCCCCAATGCTGACTTGGCCTCCCGCTTCGCCGCCACGGCCCTGGGCCATGTGACGCGGGAATATCCCAACCACATCATGCATGTGCTGACGGGACCGCAGGACGCCCGCACGCCGCGCGACATGCATCCGATCTTCTTCGGCAGCTTCGACTGGCACTCCTGCGTCCACGGCTGGTGGACCCTGTTCACCCTCTATCGCCTGCATCCCGACATGGCCGAGGCGTCCGCCATCCGCACTCTGGCCGACGACCTGTTCACGCCGCAGAACGTCGCGGGCGAGGCCGCCTATCTGGCCCGCCCTGAAAGCCGGGGGTTCGAGCGGCCCTATGGCTGGGCCTGGCTGCTGATGCTGGCCGCCGAACTGGAACGCCACGACACCGACGAGGGCCGTCGCTGGGCCGAGACCCTCCGGCCCCTGGCCCAGGTCTTCGCCGAGAGGTTCAAGACCTTCCTGCCGCTGGCGGATTACCCCGTGCGAACGGGAACTCACTACAACACCGCCTTCGCCCTGCGGCTGACGCTGGACTACGCCGAGGCCCACGACGCCGATCTGGCCGCCGCCTGCCGCGACGCCGCCCTGCGCTGGCACGCCGGGGACCGCGACTGTCAGGCCTGGGAACCGTCGCAGGACGAGTTCCTGTCGCCGGCGTTGATGGAGGCCGTGCTGATGCGGCGCGTCTTGCCAGCGTCCGATTTCCAGACCTGGTTCGACGCCTTCCTGCCCCGTTTGGGCGACGGCCATCCCGCGACGCTCCTGTCTCCGGCCCGCGTCAGCGACCGCACCGACGGCAAGATCGCGCACCTGGACGGCCTGAATCTGAGCCGTGGCTGGTGCTGGCGCGAGATCATCGCCGCCCTGCCGGCCCAAGACCCCCGCCGCACGGTCGGAGCACAGGCGGCGGGGGTCCACCTTGAAGCCGCCCTGCCCCATGTGACCGGCGACTACATGGGCGAGCACTGGCTCGCCAGTTTCGCCCTGCTGGCCTTGATCACGCTCGAGTGAGGGTTGCGCGCTCAGCGGGCAGAAAAGAAGGCGCGATACGGGCTGGCAAGGAGCCTTCAGCGCCGAAGTAAAATGGTAGGCGGCGACGGGTTCGAACCGCCGACCCTCTCGGTGTAAATCGCCCCGAATGCCATTTCAGGGTGTTTCATCGCATTACAATATAGTCCTAAGTTCCTGAATATATTGAAGTTGGCATTTGCACGCCTGTGCACCGGTTTGCATCGAATCTTGCACCAACTGCCCCCCTATTGCCCCCCTAGATGGTAGGCTGGCGGCGTCTGATTTGCTCAGGACGCTGCTGCGATGCCAACCCAGGTCATCATCACGACCGATCGCCAGATCGCCGGCCTAAAGCCGCTCGAGTGTCGATTCGAGCGCCGGGTTTCTGGCGCGCGAGGCCTCAGCGTCAGAGTATGGCCGTCGGGCCTGAGGCAGTTCGAGGTGCGATTCGCGATCAAAGACGGACCTCGACGGCGTGTGATCCTCGGCGACTATCCGGAGGTGTCGCTCGCCGACGCCCGGCAAAAGGCGACGGAACTCAGGTTGGAACTTCTCAAGGGCGTCGACCCCGTGGCGGCGCGCGCCGCCGCCCAACTGCCCGCTCCGCCGCAGGACACTTTGGACGAAGTCGCGCAGACCTACTGGGCTGCAGCGGAGTTAGGTCTGCATGGCGGCCGCCGAAGACCTAAACGCCCTCGAACGATCGCCAACGAGCGCCACCTTTGGAAGCGTCACATCTCGTCTTCCCTCGGCACGACGGCGCCACGCGATTTGAAGCGCGCGGAGGTCAAGACCTTCATGCGTTCGCTCGTGACCGAGCGGCGCCTCTCCGCCGCCAGCGCGGCTTCGATTGGCGGGCTTCTTCACAGCGTCATGGCCTTCTGTGTTCAGGAAGAGATGGTCGACGCCAACCCCGTGGTCGGGCTTGCTCGACCTTTGGGCCTGGTTTCCCGCGACCGGATGCTGGACGACGCCGGACTGCGGCTGGTCTGGGACATTGCGCGGGACGGCGTACAGCCGCGGCCGCCGGGCTACCTCAACATCGGCCTTGCAGCACGGCCGGAGCCCGTGATGGCGCTCGCCATCCAGTTGCTCATGCTCACCCTGACGCGCCGCAATGAAGTCGCGGGTGCGCGCAAGTCAGAGTTCGACCTGGACGCCGCGCTCTGGGTGATCCCGGCCAACCGGGCCAAGGCCAATCATCAGCACGTCGTCCCGTTGAGCCCTCAGGCTCTGTCCGTGCTTGCGGCGGCGTTTGCGCTCGATCCCGACAGCCCCTTCGTTTTCCCCTCCCCGCGCGTCGCCGATCAATGCATTGACGAGCAGGCGATCACGCGAACCTTTTCCCGCATCTTCGAGCGTAGAAAACTACCGCTCCGATCGCCTCACGATGTCCGACGAACGGGTGCGACCACCTTGACGGGGCGCTACGGCGTCACCCGTTTCATCGTCGGGCTCGTTCTCGGCCATACGCCAAAAGACGGCGCCGCAGTCACCGCCGTCTACGACCGTCACACCTATATACCGGAGAAGCGCTGCGCTCTCGTCAAATGGTCGGAGCACCTTACCGGAACGCGATCCGATGCAGCTTCTGCTTTGGTTGCCGACGAGGCCGTTGCTCCCAGTCGAACCGAGGACCTGGCGGCGGCCAAGGTCCGTGCACTCGCGCTCTGCGCTGACGGCAGGGCGCAGCAGGCGGTGCTGACGATGTGCATGGCGGCTAGTCGGGAGGGCTCGGTATCACAGACCCACCTCGATTTACTGTCAGCCGTCGGCCTGGACCTCGCCAGCCGCAATGACTGGTCGGAGCTGGAGGCGTGGATCAACGGCTTTGGCTGAACGGTGAAATCGAAACCTGGGGACGTTCGGCCAGACCCCGATCAGGCGCCCACCGGCTGATCTGTGACGCGTGGTTTCTGGGGCACGCTCGCCATGGCCGTCACAGCAGGCAGTGGCCGCCCTTTCGGCGTCGCCGCCTGAGTCAAAGGCATCCCGCAACTGTCCGCGGCGGCCAGCCTCCTTCCAGGAGCGCGGGCTCACCCGGGCTGCTCCTGATGAGCCACACGATCAGTCGCTGTCCGCTTCGCTTTCAGGAGCCCGCCGCCCGCCGCTCAGACCGGGTTCGTACAGGCCCGTGGCGATGCCGGCGAGGATCCCTTCGACCCGTACGCGCGGACCGAACCGCCGACAGGGATCCAGGTCAGGTCTCGGGCGCAACGCACGGTCACTGGGCGCAAGGGCGTCGCCTACCATGTCGCCCAGGGGCTCCGCCAGTTGATGAGCATCGCCGATGCGCGACAGCGACGGCCTATCGGTGCCCACCACCATGGCGTCGCGCCGCCAGACAATGGCGGCGGCCTGGCGACCGTCCGGCGCCAGCAGCTCGGCCTCCGCGCCGAGGCCGCCCGTGCCGCCGGGCGCCCTCACCTTGATCGGACCGGGGATGAAGAAGTTGGCGACGGCAGCCGCCGCCGAGCCGGCCTGATGCGTCGGCCGAATATAGGTAACGCCGACGCGCACCGTTCCGGCCTGGGGATCGGGTTGATCCAAAATCTCGAACCGCTCGCTCAATTCGTAGCAGAGCTGCCGATCCACCTCGTTCATCACCGCGCGCCGGTCGTCATCAGAAAGCACTGGATCCTTGACGCCGAAGACCTCGGCGGGCGCCACCCATAGCCGGGTGATGCTGGAAGCCAAGGCCTCTTCCCGCCGCTGCGAGACCGAGGCGCGCACCACGTCCGTTCTGGGCGCCAGGCCTTCATAGGTCGTCAGAAAGCCAGTGTGCGACGGCGCGGCGCCGCTGGCGCAGGCTCCCGTGGCCATGGCCAGAACCGCCGCCCCCATCCCGCGAAACCCCTTGCCGGCCATCCTCGTGTCTCCCTCTTCTGCGGAGGAATACGCACGGATTGAGTGATCAGATTTACGGCAGATGCCGGGTCTCGCGCACGAGGGCGAGATCATAGCCGATCGCGGCCGTGCGGGTCATGATGGTCGCCTTGACCGCATCCGAGGGGTTCGCCGTCCGGCTCATCAGCCACAGATACCGGCCGGACGGCTCGCCGGCCGCGACGACGAGGAGAATGGACGCGCGTCTCAAAGCCATCGGGAATCCACGGTTGAGGATCAGGCGCGCTGCAGGGCCATCTGGATCACATCGGTACGGCCCGACCGGAAGCCGGCCTCGCAGTAGGCGAGGTAGAAGCGCCAGAGGCGATGGAAGCGGTCATCGAAGCTCGCCTCCGTCCTGACGATCTCGCCCCAGGCGCTTTCGAAGCGTCGGGCCCATTCGGCGAGGGTCTCGGCGTAGTCGCCGCCGAAACGCACGATCCCCGCCTCGACCAGGCCCGCGCTGGAGATGTCAGGCGCCATCCGCGCTTCGGACGGCAGGCAGCCTCCGGGGAAAACATACTTCTGGATGAAGTCTGTACGCGCGTCATACTCGTCGAACAGGTCGTCCTGAATGGTGATGATTTGCAGGCCCGCGCGGCCGCCGGGCGTCAGCACCTCATGGACCTTCTGGAAATAGGTCGGCCAGTACTCGCGCCCGACCGCCTCGAACATCTCGATCGAGGCGACGCGGTCGAACCGGCCCTCCACATCGCGATAGTCGATCAGCCGGATGTCGGCACGGTCGGCCAGCCCAGCCTCGAACAGGCGACGGCGCGCATAGTCATGTTGCTCTCGCGAGATGGTGACGCCGGTGACGACCGCCCCGACCTCGCGCGCCGCGAACTCGGCGAAACCGCCCCAGCCGCAGCCGATTTCAAGCACGCTATGCCCCGGTTGCAGGTCCATCATCCTCACCAAAGAGGCGTATTTGGCGCGCTGTGCGTCCTGTAGGGACTGCCCCGCCCCTTCATACCGCGCGGACGAATAGGTCATCGAGGGGTCCAGCCAGGCCCCGTAGAAGGCGTTGCCGAGGTCGTAGTGGGCGTGGATGTTCCGGCGCGAGCCGCGTCGACTGTTCCGGTTCAACCGATGCCCGAACCAGTTGACCAAGTTCATCACCGGATTGCCGTCGAACAAGCGCCGGATGTGGTCGTAGTTGTTGACCAGGGTCTCCAGCAGGATCGCCAGATCGGGGGTGTCCCACTCGCCCGCCATGTAGCCTTCTGCAAAGCCGATATCCCCGCTTTTCAGCACGCGCGCGGCGAACCGAGGGTCGCGGATGGTCAGGACCGCGGCGTGGCCGGGGTCACTGCCTGTCAACTGATGGCGAGCGCCGTCGGGCAGGACGAGGGTCAACCGCCCCCAGGTCCAGTTGGCGGATAGCAGGCGCATAACCAGGGCGAAAACCGGAGACGCCGTCCGCCTGTCGTTACGTTCGCCATAGAAGGTGGTGGTCATGAGATCAGACGACTCTTGCGCGGAGGACGGCGCGCCCCGGGGATTTCCAAAGATCAACGCGCAAGACGGCTCTCACGTGCCCGTCGCTGGATCGTGAAAGGTTCCCGGGCTGGAGGCGGCTGTCTGGTCAGACGCACGCCCTTGAGCCACAGCTTCAGCGCCTCCCAATGAATGGCGGCCATGATCTTGAAGGTCATCAGCGGCAAGGCCAGCGCCGCCGCCCACAACTGTCCGTCCTGCAGCGGTCGTCGTTCGCCGGACATGGCGGCGGTGATCAGGACACCCTCGGCGTCCAGACCGTCAATCGTCAGATCCAGCTTCTCTCCGGGTGTATGGCCGCGAAACGCATAGTCCATCTCCATGCCCATGAATGGCGAGACATAGAGGGCCTTGGCCGCGCCCTGACGGATCAGACCCGCCGCCTGATCCTCGCTCCGCACCGGGATGACGTAGGCGTGGCGCACGCCAAAGGTGCTGGTCACCTCATAGACCATGGCCGCCAGCCGGCCATCGGCCTGATGGCAGTAGTAGAGGCTGATCGGGTTGAAGACGTAGCCGAGTACACGCGGCATGGTCAGCAGACGGATCGGCCCGTCGCCGATGTCGACCCCGGCGCGCGCGAGGAAGTCTTCGATCTGAAGGCGCAGCGCCGTTCCCGACCCGTCGCCGTGATCACGATCATGAAAGGAGAGCAGGTTGAACCGATTGCGCGAGAACAGGCGAAGATGTCGGTCCAGCCCGTCGATTTCGGCCAGATCGAGCAGCAGCCAGAAGACGCGATAGTTCAACTGATGCGCCCGGGGCCGCAGCCTCCTGTGCATGACGTCGCCGCGATAGAGGGCTGAGGCCTGGGTCACGCGGCCTGCTCCACGACCTTCGATGCGGCGGGCGACAGATGAATGCGGCCGCTCTCGTTCTGGACCGACCACGGCCGCCGCACGCCGCCCAGTTGCTCGGCCACGGCCAGACCCGATTGCAGGCCGTCCTCATGAAAGCCCGCGCCGAAGTGGGCGCCGCAGAACCAGACGCCGCCCTGCCCTTGTAGGCTCCACAACTGCTTCTGCGCCTGAATGGCGGCGGAGTTGAAGATGGGGTGCTCGTACAGCTCGCTGCGCAGCAGACTGTCCGGCCTGGGCGGGCGCGGCGGATTCAGGGTGACGAACAGGTCCTGACCCGGCAGCCCTTGCAGCTTGTTCATCCAGTAGGTCACGCACAGGCCCTCGTCGGCCCCGATATAGTTCCAACTGGCCCAGGCGCGGCGGCGTTGCGGCATCAGACCCGCGTCCGTATGCAGGACGGTCAGGTTGCGGCTGTAGCGGAAGGCGCCCAGCACCTCCTTCTCGCGCGCGGTCGGCTCGGCCAGCATGGCCAGAGCCTGATCGGCATGGGCGCCGATGACGACATGGTCGAAGCGCTCGACGCCGCCCTCACTGTCGTGGACCATGACGCCTTGATCCGTGCGCCGCACCCCTGTCACCCCGTGGTTCAGCCGCACGTCATCGATTTCATGCGCCAGGCGCTCGACATAGACCCGGCTGCCGCCCTCGACAGTGCGCCACAGCGGGCGTCCGACCAGTTTCAACAAGCCGTGGTTGCCGCAGAACCGGATGAAGGCCTCCGCAGGATAGTCCATCAGCGTATGCGCCGGCGACGACCAGATCGCCGCCGCCATCGGCAGCAGGTGATCATCGCGAAAGGCCTCGCTGAACCCCTCGCGCTTCAGATAGGCGCCCAGGGTCAGATTGGGATCGGTCAGGTCGCCCAGATCGATCGGCGCTTCGCGATAGAAGCGCATGATCTCGCCCAGCATGGACCAGAAGCGCGGACGCAGGACGTTGCGGCGCTGGGCGAACAGGCCGGGCGCGGCGTACTCGAACCGTCCGCCGTCCAGCGACACGGCAAACGACATATCGGTCGCGCGGGTCTCGACCCCCAGATGCGCGAACAAGGCGATCAGGTTGGGATAGGTGGCGTCGTTGAAGCAGATAAAGCCGGTGTCGACCGGCACAACCCCCGTCGCCACGCCCGCCGTCACCGTGTTGGAATGACCGCCCAGACGGTCCGCCTTTTCATAGATCGTCACTCTATGGCGCTGCGACAGCAGCCAGGCCGACGACAGGGCGGCCACGCCCGAGCCGATCACGGCGATCTTCAAACTGTCAGCGGCAGGATAGGACATGTCCCGATTACGCACCGGCGCCGCGATCGGATTGCGAATGATCCAGACATTTCCACGAAGCGTATTAGGCTTCATGCATGCCGAGGCTTCGTCATTCACATCCCCTGCGCGGCGGGCGTCCGGCATGAGCCTGGACGCGCTCTCGCCCGATCCGTTCGTGCATGACCGGCTGATCGAGGCCGTGGCGCTGAGACGCGACCGCGAGGCCTTCGCCCAACTGTTCAGCTATTTTGCCCCCCGCCTGAAGGCCTGGCTGATCAAGTCAGGCGCCACGCCCGGCGCGGCCGAAGACTTCGCCCAGGACGCCATGCTGACGGTCTGGCGCAAGGCCGACCTGTTCGATGCGCGCAAGGCGCGGGCCGCCACGTGGATCTTCACCATCGCCCGCAACCGGCGGCTCGATATGCTGCGCCGCGACGCCCGCCCCCTGCCCGTCCCCGAGATCGAACTGACGGAACAGACGGTCGAACGACCTGACGACCTTCTGGTGCTGTCCGAAGACGCCGAGCGGGTTCGCGACGCCCTGTCGCGGCTCAAACCCGATCAAGTCGAGGTGCTGCGCCTCGCCTTCTTCATGGACAGCCCCCATTCCGAAATCGCCCGCCAACTCGACCTGCCGCTGGGCACCGTCAAATCCCGTATCCGCAACGCCATGATCAAACTGCGCCTGATCCTCGAACCGTCCGAGGAGGCCGCCCGATGAAGGCTCTTCGCAACCCCTCCGAGGAACGCCTCCTCGCCTATGCCGCGGGGAACCTCAGCCCGCCCGAGGCCGTGGTGGTCGCCGCGCATCTGGCCCTGCGCCCCGCCAACGACGCCTGGGTGCGCCAGCTACAGGCCGTGGGCGGCGAGTTCCTGAGCGAAGCCGCGCCCACCCCCATGGCAGACGACGCCCTGGCGCGGGCCATGGCGCGGATCGACACCGGCGCGGGCGAGGTAAAGGCCCCGGCGCCGCTCAACGACATGCCCGAACTGCCCGAACCCTTGCGCCGCTACGCCCTGGGTCGGTGGCGCTGGATCGGTCCGGGATTGCGAGTGCGCGACGTCCACGCTCCGCGCGACGGCGACTGCCGCGTCATCCTGCTGGAGATCGGTCCGGGGCGCGAAACGCCGCGCCACACCCACGGCGGGGTCGAGCTGACCTGCGTCCTGTCCGGCGCCTACGCCACCGAGACCGAACGCTTCGACGTCGGCGATCTGGAAGAAGCCGACCCCGAGGTTCTGCACCAGCCGCGCGTGGTGTCGGACGGCCCTTGCCTCTGCGTCGTCGCCCTGGACGGCCAGATCCAGCTCGAAGGATGGCTGGGCCGACTGATGCAGCCCTTCGTGCGGCTATGATCCGACTGCTGCCGCTCTGGGGCGCGGCGGCGCTGTTCATGGTGGCCGTGATGACCGCTGCATGGCTTGTCCAGCGTCGCACCGGCCAAGGCGGCTGGGCCGACGCCTTCTGGTCGCTGGGTCTGGGCGCGGCGGGGGTCGGCGTCGCCCTGTTTCCGATAGACGACGCAGCGCCATCCGCGCGCCAATGGCTGACATCCGCGTTGATCTGCCTTTGGGGCTTGCGGCTGGGTCTGCACATCGCCGCCCGCGCGGCTCATGAGAGCGAGGATCCGCGTTACGCCCACCTGCGCGACCAATGGGGCGCGAGCTTCCAGCCCAGGATGTTTGGTTTCCTCATGTTGCAGGCCGGGGCCGCGGCCTTTCTGGTGCTCAGCATCCTGCTGGCGGCGCGCAATCCGACGCCGGGCCTGACCTTGCAGGACGGCCTGGCCGGCCTGATGTTCGCGTCCGCCCTGCTCGGCGAAACCATCGCGGACCGCCAACTCGCGGCCTTCAAGGCTGATCCCGCCCATCGCGGGCAGGTCTGCGACGTCGGCCTCTGGGGCTGGTCGCGGCACCCTAACTACTTCTTTGAATGGCTGAGCTGGTGCGCCTGGCCGGTGTTCGCCATCGAACTCAGCGGCGCCTGGCCCTGGGGTTGGTTGGCGTTGAGCGGGCCTGTCTATATCTACTGGCTGCTGACGCGGGTATCGGGCGTGCCGCTGCTGGAGGCCCATATGCGCCGCTCACGCCCCGAAGCCTTCGCCGCCTACGTCGCCCGCACCAGCGCCTTCTTCCCGCGACCGCCCCGGCGCTAGACAGGCGTTCGAAGCAATCGCATCGCCAATGCGCACGCTATCGACGACGCCCCGGCGCTGACACACACGCCCCAGGCCATGTCGATCAGCGACAGCTTCAGGCTCCAGGTCTTCAGCGTGGCCAGATTGGTCAGGTCATAGGTTCCGTAGGCGAAGAGGCCGAACAACCCGCCCCAGATCAACGCCTTCTTCCAGCCGCCCTCGGCCAATCCAGGCAGGACGGCGAACAGGGTGAGACCGCCAGCATAGAGCGCATAAAAAGCGATGGCGGGCGCGAGCCTGAAGTTGTCAGCCAGCATTGACCCGATCAACGGGCGGTATAGCCGATCCCCCATGCTCCCGAGCCAGGCCGTGTCGATCACAGCGAAGGCGACCAGGGTCAGAAGGTAGGCGATCGCGATATTCATGGCGCAGCTCCATCAGCTCCTAATCCTATACGAACGGCGCGCCGCGCCGGATGCCCCGAGCTTTCGATCCCGCAGGTCGATACACGCGTCAGCGCCGGGGGCACGTCGTCGACGAAACCGCGCTGAGGCGACCGTGCCGGCCGGCTAGGTCCCGGCGAAACACCGAAGCTAGTCAGACGAAGATAGATGGAGCGACCAACCATATCGACGGCGACACTTCGAACTGACACTTGCTCAACGAAGCACTCGAACGACAAATTCCTCCTTGCTCAACCGTTTCCGAGAGCGCTCCACCCGGAAAAGGGTCTCGGAATCTTGCGAAGGGAAATCAGTCTCTTCAGAGCCATGAGCGACATCGGCAGGCAGGATGCAAGCGGGCCTTCTTGCGGGTTTAGTTGACGACGGCATTAATTCCATTATATTGGAATTATGGAATCAGAACCCGCCATTCTCGCCCTCGCCGCCCTGGCGCAGCCTACGCGGCTTGAGACCTTCCGCCTGCTGGTCCGGCATGAGCCCGAAGGCCTGCCCGCCGGCGAGATCGCGGATGCCCTCGCCGTGCCGGCTAACACCATGTCGTCGCACCTCGGGGTTCTGTCCCGCGCAGGTCTGATCAGTTCGGAGCGCCGTAGTCGGTCGATCATCTACCGGGCGGACCTCGATCGCCTCCAGGCGCTGGTCCTGTTCCTGCTCAAGGACTGCTGCCAGGGCCGCGCTGAACTGTGCGAGCCGCTGCTGGCCGAACTCACCCCCTGCCGCGCCTGAGGCTGTCATGGACGTCGTCATCTATCACAACCCCGCCTGCGGGACGTCGCGCAACGCCCTGGCCCTGATCCGCCACGTCGGGATCGAGCCGCACGTCATCGAGTACCTGAAGACGCCGCCCAGCCGCGCCATGATCACGGGGCTGGTCAAGCGCATGGGCGTTCCGCTGCGCAGCCTTCTGCGCGAGAAAGGTACGCCCTTCGCTGAACTGGGCCTCGGCGATCCCGGCCTGACGGATGACCAGCTTCTCGACGCCATCGAGGCCCATCCGACCCTGCTGAACCGCCCGATCGTCGTGTCGCCGCTGGGGGTGCAATTGTGCCGGCCGTCGGAGGCGGTCCTCAACATTCTGCCGGCGGAGGGGCTCAAGCCCTTCACCAAGGAGGACGGCGAAGTCGTCATCGACGCTGAGGGCCGGAGGGTCCGCTGATGGTCGACGCCGCAATCTCTGAGCAGCCGAACCGCCGCCTGTCCTTCCTCGACCGCTGGCTGACACTTTGGATTTTCGCCGCCATGGCGTTGGGCGTGCTGCTGGGTGCGGTCGTGCCGGGCCTTCCCGCCTGGATCGACGGCCTGTCGGTCGGAACGACCAACATCCCCATCGCCATCGGCCTGATCCTGATGATGTATCCACCGCTGGCGCGGGTGAAGTACGAGGAACTGCCGCGCGTCTTCGCGGACAGGCGCGTGCTCGCCCTGTCCCTGTTCCAGAACTGGGTGCTGGGGCCGGTGCTGATGTTCGCGCTGGCGGTCATCTTCCTACATGATCAGCCGGAATACATGACCGGCGTCATCCTGATCGGTCTGGCCCGCTGCATCGCCATGGTGCTGGTCTGGAACCAGTTGGCGCGCGGCGACAATCAGTATGTGGCGGGCCTGGTCGCCTTCAACTCGATCTTCCAGATCGCATTCTTCAGCCTCTACGCCTGGCTGTTCCTGACCGTTCTGCCGCCGATGTTCGGGCTAGAGACCAGCGTGGTCGACGTCAGCGTCTGGACCATCGCCGGGGCCGTCCTGGTCTATCTGGGCCTGCCCTTCCTCGGCGGCTTCCTGACCCGTCGGACTCTGGTCGCGAGGAAGGGGAACGACTGGTACGAGACGCGCTTCCTGCCGCGCATCGCGCCGATCACCCTGATCGCCCTGTTGTTCACCATCGTCGCCATGTTCAGCCTGAAGGGCGGCGAGGTGGTCGCCCTGCCGCTGGACGCCCTGCGCATCGCCATCCCCCTGACGATCTACTTTTTCGTCATGTTCCTGGTCAGCTTCCTGATGGGGCGGCTGATCGAGGCGGACTATCCGCGCGCCACGGCCCTGGCCTTCACCGCCGCATCCAACAATTTCGAACTGGCGATCGCCGTCGCCATCGCGGCTTTCGGACTGGCCTCGCCGGTCGCCTTCGCCGCCGTCATCGGCCCGCTGGTCGAGGTCCCGGTGCTGATCCTGCTGGTCTCGGTCGCCCTGTGGCTGGGCCGCCGCTATTTCCCAGCGACCGCGCCGAAGGATGTCTGTCGATGACCTTCAAAGCCACGCCCCTCCCCGAACCTACCCCAGACCTGATCGCCGTACTGGAAGCCGCAGGCTTGCCCACGGATGACCTCCAACAACCCGGCCGTCGTTTCTACCGCTTCGAGGACGATGCCGGACTGATCGGCTACGGCGGACTAGAGCAGATCGGCCACGACGCCCTGATCCGCTCCATGGTCGTCGTCGACGCCCGTCGCGGCTGTGATCTGGGCGCGGAAGTCCTCTCATGGCTGGAAGCCAGCGCGGCCGAGCAGAAGGCGACCACCCTCTACCTGCTCACGACCACGGCGACCGCCTTCTTCCAGCGACAGGGCTACGTAGTCCTGCCCCGATCAGCCGCGCCGACCGCCATCGCCGCCTCCAGGCAGTTTAGCGCCCTGTGTCCGGCTTCGGCAGCATTCATGTTCAAGGAGTTGCCTACCCAATGACCCGTCTTCGCGCCCTGCCCGATCCCGATCACCTGCCCGCGCTGGACCCGGCTTACCTGTCGAACCGTCCGGCGCTGGGCCTCGGCCTGAACGATCATCCGCCGCGTATCCTGCTGCTCTACGGCTCGCTCCGGGATCGGTCCTTTTCCCGCCTCTGCGTCGAGGAAGCCGCCCGCCTTCTGCGCTTCATGGGCTGCGAGACGCGTATCTTCGATCCCTCCGACCTGCCGCTGACGGATCAAGTCGACTACGACGACCATCCCGCCGTCCACGAACTGCGCGAACATGCCCTGTGGTCCGAAGGCATGGTCTGGAGCAGCCCCGAGCGCCACGGCCAGATCTCCGGGATCATGAAGCTTCAGATCGATCACCTGCCGCTCAACATGAGCGGCATGCGCCCGACCCAGGGCCGCACCCTGGCGGTCATGCAGGTGTCGGGCGGCTCGCAGAGCTTCAACGCGGTCAACACGCTGCGCCTGCTCGGCCGTTGGATGCGGATGATCACCATCCCCAACCAATCCAGCGTGGCAAAAGCCTTCATGGAGTTCGACGACGACGGCCGAATGAAGCCGTCCAGCTACTACGACCGCATCGTCGACGTCATGGAGGAACTGGTGCGCTTCACCATCCTGACCCGCGCCCATGCCGGGCAGTTGGTGGACCGCTATTCCGAACGGAAAGCTTCAGGCGTACCGATCGACGCAGCTAACGACCTGTCCGCCATCGCGATCCGGTCGGCTTAGCGCCATGAGCAGTCACAAGGACAACGCCTGCCGGGAGTCTGCTTTCAAGCACGATGCCTAATTCGCAAGCCGACCCATTGCGGTCGTTGAGACGGATGTCCCAGAAGGTCCCGACCATGACTCATGGCAGCAGTTCGGACGCCGCCGACTGCCCCTTTGACGCTGAGGCGCAACGTCGCAGGTTAGATATACAAGGGAAATGAAGCGGGCTGGGCTCTTGCACCGGACCTTGGGGCCGGTCCCAAGGTGGCCTCATGTCGAGTACCTCTTCATCACCGACCAGGTCGCGCTGGCTGGGACCTGGCGAACTGGCGCGCGAGGCCAACACGTCGATCAAGGCGCTTCGGGTCTATGAGAAAGCTGGCCTGCTGACGCCGGATCGGCGCGCGGGCGGGTGGCGTCTGTATGGGCCCGAGCACGTCGCGCGCCTGCATCAGGTTCTGGCGCTTAAGGCGCTGGGCCTGTCGCTCAAGCAGATCGCAGAAGTACTCAATCGGGACGATATGGCTATCGGCCGGATCATGGAGCTTCAGGCCCTGCACTTGGCGACGAATATACGCGCCGCTCGCGATCAACTGAAGCGGGTTCAGCAGGCGCGGGACCAACTGGTGAACGAGGGGCGGATAACGGATGCGCTGTTGCTGGAGCTGGCGCGCGACTTGGCGCCCGCGCCAGCCTTGGGGCTGACTGACGTGCGGACCGCCATCCAGGCGGCGACGCTGGACGGGGAAGAGCAGGCGGCTGTCGAAGCCGTCATCGACGGATGCCGGGCTGACCCAGCCACTGAGGCAAGCATTCGCGACCTGCTGGCTGAAGCCGTCATCGCCGCAGCGGAAGGCGGGCCGGGATCACGTCGAGCCCAAGCCTTGGCTGAACGTTGGCTATCCCTGGCCGATGCGCTCGACTTGCCCGCCGCGAACACAGGCCAAGCCGACGCGCTGCGTCGTGTCGCCGTCCGCATGATGGCGGACCCGACCCTGAAAGACGCCCTGACATTCCTGCGCGACGCCGTTGAGCGGCGGGGCGCTCCCTCACAAAAGGTCTGACCCTTGCGAACCAAGTCCCTGATTCTCGCCGCTGTCCTGATGTTCGGCGCGGCGTCGCCTGTCCTTGCTGCCGACGCGACCGTCTATACCGGCGTCACCATCCTCGATCCTGTGACGCAGCGCCGGCTGCCGGATCACTACATCGTCGTGCGCGGCGAACGCATCGAAGCGATGGGCGAGGGCCTGGTCCCGGAGCGCTACATCGGGGCGATACGCTCCGACATGAGAGGTCGCTTCGCCATGCCGGGCCTGTTCGATACCCACGCCCACATTACCCTGGGGCCCGTGGCGCCAAAGATCGACGAGGACGGCGAGGTCAGTCTGGTAGTGGCGGGAAACGACGCCATCACCCGTCATGACGCCCTGATGCTGCTGGCGGCCGGGGTGACGACGATCCGGGACACGGGCGGAGATACGGCGCGCATGATCGCCTATCGCGAAGCAGTCGCCCAAGGACGACTGAGGGGGCCGGAAGCTCGGATTGCGGGGGCGGTGATCGACCGCTCCGCCTTTCCCGTGACCGGCTTGGTCGATCGCGTTGATGACGTGCATGGCGTGGCCGACCTCGTGAAGGCGCAGGCGGCGGCCGGCGTGGACTACGTCAAGCTGTACGAGGCCCTCACCCCTGAGGACCTGGCGGCGGGGATCGCCGCCGCGCATGCTGCTGACGTGCCTGTCATTGCCCACCTGGGCGACGTCAGCTGGACAAAGGCGGTTGAGTTGGGCGTCGACTCTCTGGTCCACGCCATGCCGATTTCACCGGATCTGCTGCCGGCCAACAGACGCGCCAGCTATTTGGCCGAGCGTCGGCCCGGAGCCTACGGTTTCTTCGAGTGGTATGAGCAGGCCGATCTCGACGGCCCCGAAATCCAAGCCATGATCCGGACACTGGCGGACGGGAAGGTTTCGGTGGACGCGACCCTGATCGCCTTCAGCCTCGCCTTCAACGGCGACGACCTTGCCTATCGCGAGAAGGATGTAGACTGGGCCGATCCCGGCATGGTGGAGAATTGGCGCACGGCCTTCCGTTTCGATCTGGGCTGGGAACCGGAAGACTATGCCCGGGCGAAAGCCGTCTGGCCCAAGGTGGAACGCCTTGTTCGCATGCTGCACGAAGCGGGCGTGCCCCTGACCCTCGGCACTGACATGAATAACCCTTTCGTATCGCCCGGCGTCAGTCTGGCCCGCGAGGCGGCCTTGCACGTCGAAGCTGGCGTACCGACCTGGGACGTGCTGGCGATGGCGACCAGCAACGCCGCCCGCTCGCTGAAGATGGAGGATCGCACCGGGCGTCTAGCGGTCGGGTTGGAGGCCGACATACTGTTTCTCGAGGCCGATCCGTCTCTCGACATCCACGCCCTGTCGCGGGTCGTCGCCGTCGTAGAAAACGGACGTATGCATCTGCCTGACGAGCTGAAGCGCGCAGCGGTGCAATGAACAGCTGATGTCCACATTCGGGTCCCCTTGGTGGAGAGCAGGTCAGGGTTCCGCTTCCCACCCATAGCTGACGTTGGGGACGTCCGCGCTCCGGCCTCGAGGCCAACGTCGATTCTCGCCACCCAGCCCAAGGCAATCGATCCGCTGCGGACATCAGGAAACGAGGCATGATCCCTGGCACACCATTGAACGAAACCGACTGCGGCTGACGTACGAGCCAATGGTTGATCCTCGCCTGGGTTGGCCCCTCTCAAAAGCCGAAATCAATCTGATCCGGATGCACCGGACGGCGCTTGCGAACCTGCACCGGCGACACGCGCAAGGGAGACTCGGACGGCTCCAACGAGGGGACCGCAGCGGGCGCCTCCCCAGGCGTTCGCCTAGCGCGAGGCCCTGTGCCTGGAAGTCGGGGCCGTGCGGGCGCGCGCAAACGCCCTGGCGGCCGCGCCCGCTTCCAGGCCGTCAGCTCGCTTTCCCACCAGCCGACACGACCCGGCGAAAGCGCGACGGGATGCGGGAAGGCGCCCGTCTGCTGCAGGCGCCAGGCTGTCGACCGGCTCAGACCCGTCATGTCGTGCACGATCGCCCAGGCCAGCAGGCGGTCCTGCGGCCCGCCGACCGCCGCCGCATCGCCCTGGCCTTGCTCAGCCACGACGACGCGCCTGGGCGGCCGCCGGCGCCCCGCTTCGCACCTCGGAGATCTGGGAAAGCGCCCAGTCCCGTAGCATCCCCCTGGGGTAATAGGGCCTGGCCCGGACGTGCCGACAGGGCGGACCATCGCCGCCGACCGACCAGAGCCGCGCCAGGGTGGCCGGCTTCAGCCGCACCCCGAACTGCGCCAGGTAGGCCGAGGCCTCCTTGCGCGTGAGCAGGTCGCCGTCGCCTTCGGGCGATCCCAGGTCCGGAACCTCGGTCATCCTCCGCCCTCCGGGCTTCGACAGGCCCGCGACGAGCGCACCTCGCGCCCGGCGGCGAGCGCCAGGTAGCAGGCGATCACGGTCTCGACGTAGGCGCGGGTCTCGGCGATGTCGGGCACGCGCCCGAGGCGCGCCACCCGACCAGGCCCGGCGTTATAGACGGGGGCATGATCCACGGTGCCGTCAGCCCGCCATTCCGCTCGGATGAGAATGTTGCGCTTGTCGAGATAGAGGGTGCGAAACTGCTCCCTCGGCGCATGGGCCAAGGCGGCGCGCAGATAGGCGACCAGGGCGGACCATGACGACAGGACCGGCCTTTGGCAGGCCTCCTCCCGCGCCATGGCGATCCCTAAGGCCCGGACACGCCCCAGGTCTGCGACCGCCGCCTTCGCAAGCCCCCCACGGCGCAGGGCCGCCTCGTCGGCCGCAGCGACTCCGGCCAGGCCGCCAAAGGCGTCGATCAGGCTCGCGGCGGCGTTCCTCGCCGCGGGCGGGCGCAGGCTTCGCCCAATCAGGCCGGCCAGCAGGTCGATATCGTCGTCGATGGTCGCGTCCGGCGACAAGGACGGTCGGAGAGCGGAAGGGGATGGCGACACGGCGGGCTCCTGGGGTGCACGCTCCGGATCGGAGCACCCCGGCCCCCCCTTCCTTTCCCTTTTGGCGGCTCGCTCACGGAGCCTAAACCTGGCGCCCCTAGACTCCCTCCCCATGAGACGGAAACCCTGCCGACGCACCGGTCCTCGCATGCGCGGCCTGCGCGCCCTCGCCATGACGACGCTGATCGGGGCGATCGCCGTCCTGGTCCTCATAAACCGGCCCGTGGCGGACGCTACGGAGCCCCTCTCGTCGCCGGCCGCCCTCCCGCTGGCTTCGTCGGAGACGGCCTTCGTCTGCGACGTGGCCCATGTGAACGATGGCGACACCCTGCGCTGCAAGGACGGCACAAGGGTCAGGCTTCACGCCGTCGCGGCCAGGGAAGCGGATGAGACCTGTTCGCCGGGGCATCCCTGCCCGTCGGCCAGCGGCGCATCTGCGACCGCCGCCCTGAACCGACTCGTGGCGGGAAAGAGCCTGACCTGCGAGGTGACCGGCCGAAGCTACAGGCGCATCACGGCCATATGCCGAAGAGCGGACGGCGAAGAGATCAACTGCGCCATGGTGCGCAGCGGAACCACCGTGATCTGGGACAAGTTCAACAGACAGCGCCCGCTCTGCAGAGGCTGAATGAAGATTGAGCGGCGCCACGGGCGCGAGGCGAGACATTCCGCCCCAGTGGTCAGAGCATGACACGGGCGCCGACGCCCGAACCAGACACCTGCCCCCTGGCCGCCGAAGTCTCGCCCGCCCCAACGGCCGGCCGCCTTGCGAACTTCAGGCCAGAACCCTGACGGCGCCGAGCCGGCCAGGGCCAATGAGCGGAGGCACGGTTATTGGCGAGCCCCCGCAGCTTGCCGGGTCAGTTTTGCGGCTGGGGGGTGGTGCTGGTCACGACGGCGGGATCGTTCGCTGGCGGCGTGGACGGAGCAGGACGCTCGACCACCACCGGCGGCGCCGCCCGGGCTTCGGCCACGCGAGCCTCTGCTGCGGCGCGGAGCGCTTCCGAACGGGCCGTGGCGCTTTGCGCCTGCGCGATCGCTACGCTGTCGCGGCTGCTGTTGATTTGGTTCTGGGCGATGGCGGTCTCAGCGCTCTGGCGGGCGCTTTCGGCGGCGGCCTCCGCCTGGGCGGTGCGAAGGTCCGCTTCGGTCATCCCTCCGTCGGGACGGGTCAGGACATAGATCAGACCGAATACAACGGCGGCGAGAAGGATGCCCACAACCCACCACAGGGCCACGTTGCTCTCGCGTTCAACGATGATCCGTTCTTCGACGCGACGGCCGGAAGGGCCGGTCGGCGGGATGGCGTTGGGATCAGATCTCTTGAGCTCGTCCATGGTCTTTCTCCTCGTTGCCCCGGCTCAAACCACGCGGCCGAAGCAATGGTTCCGCTTATCAATGCGAGGCTCCCGCCCTGTCGAAACAGCCTGGCAAAGGCCGCTGACGGCCGCTGCTTCCTCCGGGCGGCGGGATGATCGACCTGGAGACCAGGCGCACGCCCTGCGGCCCTCCGAGGCCTTGAGGCCATGTCGACGAAGCCGGGTCCAGGGTCGCGCAAAAGGGCAGGACCCGACGGCATGGGCCAGTCCGCCTGAAGCTGCGTCCCTCATCCGTCCTTCAGTCCGGCGAACCAGGCCGCGTAGGCGGTGTTGCGCGCCAGGCGGCGATTGACGTCAGGCGCGCCGTCGCTCCACCAGGGCGGCCCCCTTTCGCCCAGTGAAACCTTGGCCCCATCCACCTCGCTTCGAGCGAGCGCCAGGGCCTGTTCATCCCCGGCCCGCAGAGCGTCCCTGACCGCCCTGCGGGCGCGCATCAGGTCCCCTACGAGGCCCCGCCGCGCTTCGGCGGCGAGAGACGGGTTCGAGCATCGCCAAAGGCGCCCCCGGACGACGAAATACCGCCCGTCCGGCGTGACTGGATGGGAGGGCCCCTGCTCCCTCAACTGGCGCGTCGGCGAGGCGAGGCACGAGACGTCTTGGCCGGTGCGGCCGACTTGGGCGTCCGGCCGCGTCCCTTGGTCCTTGGAGCCGCCCCCTGGAGGCTGGCGCGAAGGGCGGCCATGAGGTCCACGACATTGGTGTCTTCCGGCTCGGCCGAGCGCACCGGCTTTTGGCCCTTCTGCTTGGCCGCGATCAGGGCCTTGAGCGCCTCTTCGTAGCGGTCGACGAACAGGTCCGGATCAAAGGGCCCGGCCTGCTGCTCGATGATGCGCCGGGCGATATCGATCATGGCGGGATCGGGTTGTTTGTCCGATATGGCGCCAAAGACGTCCCGGGTGTCCCGCACCTCGCCTCGGGTGCGCAGGGAATAGGCCAGAATCCCCTGGTCACGGGGCTCCAGCGCCAGAAGGCGCTCGCGTGTCGACAGGACCACCCGGCCCAGGGCGATCTTGCCTTCCGACCGCATGGCCTCACGGATCACGCCGAAGGCTTCCTCGGCGATCGCCCCGGCGGGGGCGACATAATAGGGATTGTCCCAGTAAAGCCGATCAATCTCGTCGGCGGGGACGAACCGTTCGATATCGATCGTCTTGGTGCTCTCGAGCTTGACCGACTTGATCTCCTCGTCGGTGAGCAGAATGTATTCGTCCTTGGCGACGGCGTAGCCCTTGACCAGGGAAGACCGCTCGACGGGCCCGGTGTCGGGATCCGTCGTCACCATGCGGATGCGGTTATTGGTCTCCGGATTGATGAGGTTGAAATGAACCTCGCCGCCGGAATTGGCGGCCGTATAGAGGGCGACCGGGCAGGTCACGAGAGACAGACGCAGGTGTCCCTGCCAGGTGGGGCGAAAGGCCATGATCCGAACTCCTGGCGGACCTCACGCCCGCCGCCGCGGATTCAACACCGTCCCCCGGGATTTGCTCCGTCAGGCTGGCGGACCCGCCCGCATCAGCCGCAGGGTTCGGCCTGACCGTCGCCAAGGTCGATGACGAAGCAGTGTTCCCGTCCGCCGTCCAGCTCGGCCACGAAAACCCGGATCTCATCGTCGGCGTCCACGGGCGGCGCGTAGATTTCCGTGTATCCGACGGCGGCGGCCTCGAAGCTCGGCGCCTCGATGACATGTCCGTGGGCCCGTCCCACGCCCTCGGCATAGGCGAAATAGCGATGCTGTTCAGCTTCGATCATGGGCTCTCCTCCTCAAATGAATGCGGCAGGCGGCAAAAGGATTCCATGATTCGACGGGGGATAAGCCCTTCTCCTGATTGACTCCGTCTCGAAATGAGAACCAGAACATAACAGGAACATTATCGACCTCGGAAAGGAGGCCGTCATGCATGTCCGGCCTGTCGCCGAGCTGGCAGCCTTGCGCGCCCGCATTGAAAGCCTGGAAACGTCCGGTCGCCCCCGCGCCGGCGTCCTGCCCTTCGGCGTCCCCGTCGTCGACGCCGCTCTGCCCCAGGGCGGGCTCGCCCTCGGCGCCCTGCACGAGGTGGCCGGCGGCGGCGACGGGGCGGTGGACGGCGCGATCGCCGCCCTCTTCGCGGCCGGCATAGCCGCCCGCCTGCCCGGCCAGGTGCTCTGGTGCCTGACCCGCCCGGATCTCTTCGCCCCCGCCCTGCAGCAGGTCGGGCTCGGGCCGGAGCGCGTCCTCTATCTTGAGGCCGGCGACGAGAAGAGCCTGATGGCCTGTTTTGAGGAGGGCCTGCGCTACGGCGGTCTGGGCGCCGTTGTGGCGGAGACCGCCCGTCTCTCCATGACCGCCTCACGCCGCCTCCAGCTCGCCGCCGAAGGCTCGGGGGTCACCGCCATCGCGATACGGCGCTGGCGGCGCGCGAGCGAGGCCGCCGACTTCGGTCAACCGACGGCGGCGGTCACCCGGTGGCGGGTGACCGCCCAGCCCTCCTCGCCCCTCCCCGCGCCCGGCGTCGGCCGCCCGCGTTGGTTCGTCGAACTGCTTCGCTGTCGCTCCGGCGACTGCGCCGATTTCTCTCTGGAAGCCTGTGATGAAAAGGGTCGTCTCGCTCTACCTGCCGAACTGGCCGATCGATCGGCTGCGCCGGCGGCTAGGGTCCGCCGCGCCGCCGCCTGAGACGCCGACCGTCCTCGTCGGACGGGATCGCCGCCGACGCATCCTCACCGCCTGCAATCCTGCAGCCCGCGCCCTAGGGTTGCGCCCCGGCATGGCCGCGGTCCAGGCCCATGCTCTCGTCCCTGGCCTCGAGCCCTTTGACGCCGCTCCCGCCGAAGACGCCGCCGCGCTTGAGCGGCTCGCCCTCTGGGCGCTGCGCCGCTACGCCCCGGTCTGCGCGGCTGATGCGCCCGATGGCCTCGCCATCGACGTCACGGGCGCCGCCCATCTTCGCGGCGGAGAGGAGGGTCTCCTGGCCGACCTGGAAGCGCGTCTGGCGGAGGCCGGCGTCCGCGCCCGGGCCGTCGTCGCCCCCACCTATGGCGCCGCCCATGCCGCAGCGCGCCATGGCGGACCCGCTATCATCGCCGAGGGCGAGATCGGCCCAAACCTGGCCGACCTGCCCCTCGCCGCCCTGAGGCTTTCGCCGGACCTCATCCAATCCCTGGGCCGCATGGGTTTCGAGACCATCCTGGATCTGGAACGGCAGCCCCGCGCGCCCCTGACGCTCCGCTTCGGCCCCGAGGCCGGCAAGCGCCTGGACCAGGCCTTTGGCCGGTCCTTCGAACCCATCATTCCCGTCATCGAGGCGGAGCAGATCCGGGTGGAGCAGGTCTTCGCCGAACCCATAGGCGCAGCCGAAACCCTGGCGCGCTACGTCGGCCTTCTGACAGACGCGCTTTGCACCCAGCTGGAAGGACAGGGCCTGGGCGCACGACGCCTCGACTGGCTCTGTCATCGTGTCGATCATCGCATCGAGGCCGTCCGGGTCGGCACGGCCCGGCCCGTGCGGGACCGTCGTCGACTGACCCGACTGTTGCAGGACAAGATCGAGACCGTCTCGCCCGGATTCGGCATAGAGCGGATGACGCTGACGGCCTCCATCGCCGAACCGCTGGACTGGCGGCCGAGCCCCTCCAGCCTGACGAACGAGGCGGCGCCCGACATCTCCAGCCTGGTTGATCTGCTCGCCAATCGCATCGGCGCCCGCAGCCTTTACCGCATGGCGCCCGCGCAAAGCGACGTCCCGGAACGATCGGTCCGCAAGACCTCCCCGCTCGCCGCTTCCGCCCCCGCCCCCCTCCCGGGCGCCTGGGTTCCGGACTGGCCGCGGCCCGTGCGTCTCTTTCCCTCGCCCGAGCCAGTCCAGACCATGGCGCTCCTGCCGGACAATCCCCCGACCCATTTTACCTGGCGGGGCGTGCGGCGACGCATTCGGCGGGCAGACGGTCCGGAGCGTATCTACGGCGAGTGGGGCCGGCGCGACGCGGAGATGTGGGCCGTCCGGGATTATTTCCAGGTCGAGGACGAGGCCGGTGAACGCTTCTGGCTGTTCCGGGCCGGAGATGGCCTGGACGCCCGGACCGGTTCCCAGGCCTGGTTCATCCACGGGCGGTTCGGATGAGGTACGCCGAGCTCCAATGCGCCTCCCACTTCTCTTTTCTGAGGGGCGCCAGCGCCTGCGAGGAGCTGTTCGCCGAGGCGGCCGCCTGCGGTCTCGAAGCCCTGGCGGTCACTGATCGCAACAGCCTGGCCGGAATCGTCCGCGCTCATGAAGCGGCCAAGGCCACGGGGGTGCGCCTGATCGTCGGCTGCAGTCTCGAGCTGACGGACGGCGCCGTGGTCCTCGTCTATCCGACCGATCGGCCCGCCTATTCGCGCCTGACGCGCCTGCTGTCCCTGGGAAAGCGAAGAGGCGGCAAGGGCCGTTGTCTGCTGGACTGGGAGGACCTCGCCGGCCATGCCGAAGGCCTGGTGGCCGTGCTGGTCCCTGACCGCCCGGACGCCGCCGCCCGCCGTCGGCTTCAGCAGTTGAAGGCGGTCTTCGGCCCCAACGCCCATGTCGCCCTCACCCTTCGCCGACGCCCGCGCGACCAGATGCGTCTTCATGAGCTGGCATGCATGGCGGCTGACGCCGGCGTCGCGACCGTGGTCGTCAACGACGTCCTCTACCACCATCCCGACCGCCGCATTCTGCAGGACGTCCTCACCTGTATCCGCGAAGGCTGCACCATCGACAGCGTCGGCTTCCGGCGCGAGCGATCGGCCGACCGGCATCTGAAGCAGGCCGTCGAGATGCACCGCCTGTTCAGGGCCTGGCCGGAGGCTTTGGCGCGAACCCTTGAGATCGCCGACCGGTGCCGCTTTTCGCTCGACGAGTTGGCCTACCAGTACCCCGAAGAGGCCAGCCTCCCCGGGATGACGCCCCAGCAGGCCCTTGAGCACCTCACCTGGGAAGGCGCGAAGACCCGTTATCCGGAAGGCCTGCCCGACAAGGTCCGAAAGAGCCTGGAGCATGAACTCCGCCTGATCGAGACGATGGCCTACGCCCCCTATTTCCTGACGGTCCACGCCATCGTTCGCTTCGCCCGCAGCCAGGACATTCTTTGCCAGGGCCGGGGCTCGGCCGCCAATTCAGCGGTCTGCTATGTGCTGGGCGTCACCTCGATCGACCCGGAACGCAATGACCTCCTGTTCGAGCGCTTCATCAGCCAGGAGCGCAAGGAGCCTCCGGACATCGATGTCGATTTCGAGCATGAGCGCCGCGAGATCGTCATCCAGTGGATATTCGAGACCTATGGACGTCGCCACGCGGCCCTGTGCTCGACGGTCATCCGCTACCGGTCCCGCGGCGCCCTGCGCGACGTGGGCAAGGCCCTGGGACTGTCGGAAGACATCATCAAGGGCCTGTCCTCCCAGATCTGGAGCTATTCCAGCGAGGGCGTCGAGGCCCGGCACGTCGAGGGGCTCAACCTCAACCTCGGCGATCGCCGCCTGAGGCTGGCGCTTGACCTTGCGCGCCAGTTGATCGGTTTCCCGCGCCACCTGAGCCAGCACCCCGGCGGTTTCGTCCTCACCCGCGACCGCCTGGACGACCTGGTCCCCATCGAGCCGGCGGCGATGAAGGATCGCCAGGTCATCGAATGGGACAAGGACGACATCGACGCCCTGAAGTTCATGAAGGTCGATGTCCTGGCCCTCGGCATGCTGAGCTGCATGAAGCGCGGCTTCGACCTGCTGGCCGAACACAAGGGCGTGGCCCTCGACCTGGCGACCATTCCGGCGGAGGATCCCATGACCTACGCCATGATCCGCAAGGCCGACACCCTGGGCGTCTTCCAGATCGAGAGCCGCGCCCAGATGGCCATGCTGCCGCGGATCAAGCCGCGCACCTTCTATGATCTGGTCATCCAGGTGGCCATCGTCCGGCCCGGCCCCATCCAGGGCGACATGGTTCACCCCTATCTGCGTCGCCGCGAAGGCCGCGAGCCGGTCGACTATCCCCGCCCTGAACTGGAGAAGGTGCTGGGCAAGACCCTCGGCGTCCCCCTCTTCCAGGAGCAGGCCATGCGGGTCGCGATTGAATGCGCGGGCTTCACCGCCTCTGAAGCCGACCAGCTGCGCCGGGCCATGGCCACCTTCAAGTTCACGGGCGGGGTCAGCCACTTCAAGGACAAGCTGGTCGGGGGCATGGTCGAGCGCGGCTATACCGCGGAGTTCGCGGAAAAGACCTTCAGCCAGCTCGAGGGTTTCGGCTCCTACGGCTTTCCCGAAAGCCACGCCGCCTCCTTCGCCCTGATCGCCTATGCCTCGTCCTGGCTCAAACGCCATCATCCGGACGTCTTCTGCGCCGCCCTCCTGAACGCCCAGCCCATGGGCTTCTACGCCCCGGCCCAGATCGTCCGGGACGCCCGGGAACACGGCGTCGAGATCCGCCCCGCCTGCGTCAACGCCAGCCGTTGGGACTGCACCCTCGAAAGGGCCCGTGACGGGGACTTCGCCGTGCGCCTGGGCCTGAGGATGGTGCGAGGCCTCGCCAATGCAGACGCGGCCCGCATCATGGCGGCGAGGTCGGACGGTCCCTTCACCTCCGTGGACGATCTCTGGCGCCGCGCGGCCGCGCCCGCCGCCAGCCTGGTCCGCCTGGCCGAGGCCGACGCCTTCAGCCCGTCGTTGCGGCTCGAAAGGCGCGAGGCCCTCTGGGCCATCAAGGCCCTTAGGGAGGCCCCCTTGCCCCTTTTCGCGGCCGCCGACGCCCGTGACGGATCGGTCCAGGCCGAGGTCCCGGAAGCCCTGCCCGACCTGAGACCGATGACGCCCGGCCGGGAGGTGGTGGAAGACTATGGCCATCTGGGCCTGACGCTGCGTGATCATCCCCTGAGCTTCATTCGGGGCGATCTTCTGCGCAGACACGTGATGACCTGCGCCGACGGCACGGCCATGCGCGATCGCCGCCTTACACGGATCGCGGGCCTGGTCCTGGTGCGGCAGAAGCCCGGCAGCGCCAAGGGGGTGATGTTCATCACCATCGAGGACGAGACCGGGGTCGCCAATCTCGTCATCTGGCCCAGCCTCTACGAGGCCCAGCGCCGTGTCGTCCTCTCCTCAAGCCTGCTGGTCGTCGACGGCAAGGTCCAGCGCGAGGGCGAGGTCGTCCACATCGTCGCGACGAAGCTCCATGACGGCTCAGGCCTGCTGGCCTCCATAGGCGAGAGGGATCAGACCTTCCGTCTTCCTCACGGCCGCGGCGACGAAGCCCACATGGGCAGCGGCCTCGATTCCCGCTCCGCGCCCCCGCGGGGGGTTCAGGTCCGCGACATCTATATTCCAGACCTCTCTCCGGAGACGATCAAAGTCCGATCCCGGGATTTCTGCTGATCGAACAGGCATGCGGCGCACAAGACACAATGCGCAAAAGTCGCCCGTGGGCAGGAACATCCCGCGCCTCACGGCCCTTTTCGAGGCGACAGGGATCATCGACCGCCCCCTACCGTTCACGAGTATCCGACGCATGCCCCGTAACATTGCCACCCCGGCCACCCTGCGCGCCCTTCAACAGGAGGCGGAAAGGATGGCCCGGCTCTCGCCCTTCACCGCCGACCGCGAGCGCTTCTACAGGATCGCGCAGCGCTACCGTGAGCAGGCCGAAAAGCAGGACTAGAAGGCAACCCGTCTCAGGGCCCGTCTCAAGGCCCCTCTCAGGGCGCGCCCTTGATCCCCGCCTGGTTCAGACCACGGCGAGCGCGCTTCAGGTTTCTTCCCTGACGCCCTGGTCGAGATGGGATCAGGTTTCGCGGTCTGACGCGCTGGCTGCAGCACCGGGCTCCGCCTCATTCAGCGGCGATTTTTGGGACTGGCGCCGGCTACGCCTGATGGCCACCACCGCGATGGCGGTGAACAGAACGCCGAGGGCGACCAGAACATAATTCATCTCTCGCCTCCAAGACGCCAGCCTCTTCCCAACCGCTTGAAGGCGCGGCTGGCGAGGGAAAGCCCGACCGCCACAGGGACGGCGAAGACCATGACAAGAAGAAACGCGGCTGCCGTGTTCATGAAGAACAAGCGCCGCGCGGCGCCGCCCAGTTCCCCTCGCGCGTCCGACATACCCGGAGCAACCGACAGCCGGTGCAGCCGTTGATCGGGGAACCTTCACCGTGACGAGCAAAACATGACTGCAACCCACTGCCTGCCCGCCGCCGCCCTGGCTCTCGCGCTCGCCGCCTCCCCCGCAGCCGCGCAGACCCCTGTCGATGCGCCGTCCCAGCAGCAGGAACGGATCGGAGCCATTCTTGGCGCGCTTTTCGGCGACCGGCTGGGCGTCACGACGTCCATTGAATCCCAATGGGCGGCCGGACGCACCCCGCTCCTGACCCAGCGCGCCCAGTTCACCGCTCGCATCGATTCAGACGTCCGTTCCGGTGCGATCAGCCAAATGACCGGAACCCGACTCAAGAGCGACTACGCGGCGCTTGTGGATCTCGAGACCCGCTACGGAGCGGATCGCCGTTTCACAGCAGAAGAACGTTCGGACCTCGCCAGCCGCTACAGCGCGCTCACTCGCGTTCTCTCCGACGGCCGGTACGCCGACGCCTCATCGGACACCGCCTCCGTCGCCGGCGGCAAGGCGGATTTTGATCGCCGCGTTGACGCCGCCGTCTCATCGCGCCGCCTGAGCCGTACGGAAGGGACACGTCTCAAGACGGACTACAACGCCCTGATCCAGGTCGAAGCCGGTTATCTGCGCGATGGCCAGATCACCGCTCGCGAGCGCGAAGATCTTGATACCCGTCTTGACGCCCTGGACGCCCGCGTCGGCGACGTCGGCTACGGCGGCGCCGTTCAGACGCCGCGAAATCGTCTTGACGCTGTCCTTAGGGCCCTTTCCTCCGCGGGCCTTTCCGCCGCGGCCCAGACCCAGTTGCGTGTCGAACAGGAAGACCTCAGCCGTCTCGCCGCCGCCTATGAACGCCTGACCCCGTCAACGGACGAGCGCGCCTATCTGGAGCGCCGCGTCAGCGAGCTGGAGACGCGAGCAAAAGTGCGACGCTGAACACGGTCAGACCACGCCCTCGGACGGCATGAGCTGAAACGCTCCTTCCGCTCCGGCAGGCAACACGCCGCCTGAGGCGGCGGACCTTCCGTCAGTTCACCGGTTCGATCAGTCCGGGGACTGCAAGGCGCGCTCCGCCCTATGGAAAAGGCTGGCTGACGCCAGCCACGTCAGCGCAAACATGATACTGAGCACGATAACCGGCCGTGGCCAGTTTTCCGCACCCTCTCCCCAGCCGCGCATCACGGCGACGGCGCCGATCAGCACCTGAAGCACGGCGGCGCAGATCATGACCCGCGCCAGGCCCTCCGCGCGAAAACGCGTTGCGACCGCGCCGATGAAGACGGCGGCGATGACGGCCAGATAGACCAGGTTCGCCGGATTATCCTCAGACCCGATGATCCCCACCGCCCCGTTGATCCAGACCAGCAGCACGGAGGCGAGGACGGCAAGACCCGCCCCGATGCGATAGGACCAGTCGCTCGACGCCCGCACCGCAAGCTCGGCGACGACGCCCGCACCGATCAGGATGACGCCTGCGAAGACAAAGTCTGACGTCGTCCATTGCACCTCGGCAGTGAACCGCATGGCGACGGCGGGCGTGACAAGGAGGGCGGCGACCAGGGCCCAGCCAAGCAGGCGCAGCCTCTGGGTCATACGGTCATTTCGAGTCGGTTTGATGGTCCTGGTCATTGCCTTGGTTCCAGCCTTGAGTGAGGCTGGAACCCTGGGGACGTCGCCTGTGAGAGTCCTGAGCTCGAGATGAGGAAATCCTGAAATCGTGGCGGACGCCTACTATTTCGATCGCTTCATGCTGGATCCGGACAACCGCCGCCTCACCGAGGACGGGCGGACTGTCGAACTGTCGGGAAGGTATCTGGACGCCCTCGTCCTGCTGGTCGGCGAAGAGGGCCGGCTCGTCACCAAGGGGCGCATTCTGGAAGAGGTCTGGAAAGGCGCGCCGGTGACCGAGGAGGCGTTGACTCAGTGCGTCCGATCTCTTCGCAAGGCCCTGGGCGACGAGGCTGCTCGGCCCCGGTTCATTGAGACCGCCCCCCGGCATGGCTATCGCTTCGTGGCGGCGGTGTCGCGAGGCCATGCGGCCGCATCGGTCGCCCCCGAAACCGGATTGTCTCACCCGGGGGAAGCCATACCGACGGCCGAACGGACGCGACGGACGGCCGTGGAGAGATTTGCTGGTCAGGGTCGCGCCGGCCTGATCGGCGGCGGAGCAGCGGGTCTGGCGGGGGGTCTTGCCTACGGGTTCGTCGGCGTGGCGGATGGCGCCGGTGCGGCGGCTTCCGGATTACTGGTGCTCGCCGCTCTCACCGCTGCTGTCGGCATGATCGGCGGCGCAGGCGTCGGACTGGGCGTGGGCGCCGCGGCCTTCACCTCGCGATGGCGGGGGTCGTGGTCTGTCGTCGGCGGCGCCTGCGGAGGCCTGGCCGTGGGCGCCGTGGTCCGACTGGCGGGACTGGACGCCTTCGCCCTCCTCTTCGGCTCAGCTCCCGGAGCAATGACCGGCGCAGGCGAAGGCATGCTGCTCGGCGCATCAATCGGGGCGGGCGTCTGGGTCGCACAGGCACGGCGCCGACGGGTCGCGGTCCTGGCCGGCGCCGTCCTGACCGGTTCAGCCGGAGTGATCAGCGCCCTTCTGGGCGGTCGCCTCATGGGAGGAAGTCTTGCGGCCCTGGCGGCGCAGTTCCCGGGAGCGCGGCTCCGGATGGATCACCTGGGTCCTCTTTTCGGCGAAACGGGGTTTGGGCCGACCAGTCAGGTCGTTACAGCCGGGCTTGAAGGCGCGCTCTTCGGCGCGGCCATGGTGCTGGCGCTGACACTGGAGCGGCGCCGTTACGCCGAACGCGGCGCGGGGCCGACCATCTAGTTTCGATCTCCATTGTCCTCGCGGCACAGCCCGCTCCGCTTTGCATTGGAGCACCTCCGTGACGCGGCGAAACTTCGGGCTAGCGGCGGCGAGGCCCCGTCTGACCGACACCCTGGCGAGCACCATCACGATCGCGCCTCCCGTCGGGCTTCAAACCCGTGGCGCCCTTTGCCGTCTCAGGCGTTGGTCAGCTTCACCGGAGGCGAACCGATCGACCGACCTGGCCCAAAATCATTCCTTCAGTCCGTCCGTGCCGGCGGGACCTCCGCATGGCGTCTGGTGAAAGACAGGGCGGATAGCCTCAGGACCTATGTGGTCGCCGAAGACCCTGCCTGGCTGGCGCTCCGTCAGCCCGGCAAGCCGGAGGTCATCGCGGCGGGGATCACCCTGGCCGTGGCGCTTGGCTGTCTGTTGTTCCTGGTTCTGTTCGACTGGAACTGGGTTCGCGGCCCGATCGGTCGCGCGGCGTCCGCCTCGACGGGTCGCGAGGTCCTGTTGAACGGCGACCTCGATGTCAGGCTGTTCAGCTGGACCCCGTCGGCCAGCGTGCGCCGGCTCAGCGTCAGCGGCCCTGCCTGGGCGCGCGGCCAGAATACCGCCGAGGTCGAGCAGCTGGATGTCGCGGTTCGGTTGCGGCGCCTGTTCCTGGGCCAGATTGAAGTGACCTCCCTGACCGTGACGCGCCCGGTCGTCCATCTGATCGTTGATGATCAAGGACGCCGCAGCTGGGACCTGAATCCTGACCGACCCGACGACGGTCAGGGGGCCAGGCTGCCCGTCATCCAGAGTTTGGTGATCAACGAAGGTCGGCTGACGCTGGATGAGCAGCGCCGGGGCATGAAGCTTGACGCCATGATCACGGCGCGCGAGGCGCGCTCCCCTGAGGACGGCGAAAGCGGCTTCCTCCTCGACGGCAAAGGGACGATGAACGGCGCGCCGCTGACCCTTCGCGTCACGGGCGGCCCCTTCATCAATATTCGCCGCGACCGACCCTATGGCTTCACCGCCGATCTCGCGGGGGCTGGCTCCAGGCTCCAGGCCAAGGGCGCCATTACCCGCCCGTTCGACCTGGGACGGTTCAACGCCGTGCTTGAGTTGGAGGGGCAGGACCTGGCCGACATCTATCTTCTCACCGGGATCACCACGCCGAACACGCCCCCTTACAAGCTGAGCGGTAACCTGAGCCGAAACGGCTCCCTCTTCCGCTTCGCCGATTTCGGCGGTCGGGTCGGGTCGTCCGATCTGTCGGGTAGGCTGGAGGTGAACAAGGTGGGCGAACGTCGCCGCGTCGACGCCGACCTGACCTCACGCTCGCTGGACATTGATGACCTCGCGGCAGTCCTGGGCGCCCGTCCGCGGGTCACCAGCGGCGGCACTGTCGCGACCTCCGGCAAGCCCGGCAAACTCTTGCCAGACGCCCCGCTGCGGACAGAACGGCTTCGCACCATGGACGGCGCCCTGACCTATCGCGCCGGTTCGGTGAAGACCAACGCCTTCGACATCCGGCAGGTGAGCCTCGGCGCCGACCTCAAGGACGGCATACTGACGCTCAATCCCGTCTCCTTCGCCTTCAATCGTGGAGAACTGAACGGGACGGCGCGGATCGACGCCAACCGGTCCACCCCCTACAGCGCGATCGATTTCCGTCTGAGCGGCTATCCGCTCGAGTCGATCATTCCCGGGCGGGACGGCGCGCCAACCGTGACCGGCCGCGCCCTGGGTCGGGCGAAGCTGGAAGGCCCCGGCGCCTCCATCCATGAGCTGGCGGCCAATTCCAAGGGGACCATAAGCCTGGTCGTTCCCCAGGGACGCATGCGGTCTGCCTTCGCTGAACTGCTGGGCATCAATGTCGGCGCGGGCGTGCGCAAGCTGCTGTCGGGGGATCAGTCGACTTCCGACATCCGCTGCGCCGTGGCGGAGTTCACGGTCGTCGGCGGCGTCGCCACCTCCCGCACCTTCGTGATCGACACGGATGTCGTCCTGGCCCAGGGCACAGGGACCATCGACTTGGGGGCAGAGACGCTGAACCTCAGGCTCGACGGCGAAACCAAGAAGCCGCGGCTTCTGCGGGTCTGGGCGCCCATCACGGTCCGTGGCCCCCTCGCCTCCCCGCGCCTTGGCGTGGACGCCTCAGCGGTGGCGACGCAGGGCGGCCTGGTCGGCGCCTTGGCGACCCTGGTCAACCCCGTTGCGGCGCTGCTGGGCTTCATCGATCCTGGCCTGGCGGAAGACGCCGACTGCGGCGCCTTGATCGCCAGCGCCCGTTGAACTGATGGCCCCGCCGGCTCTCGCGCCAGAAACGGAACCCAGCCCCGCGCGATTTGTTCGCACGGCGCAACAGCTCGAAATGGTCTCCTGGCGGTGACTGAAGAAATGATCTCTGGACGCGATATCGTCATCATCGGCGCCGGGCCCGCAGGCCTGACAGCAGCCCTCTACCTGGCGAGATACCGTCGGGCCCCGCTCGTGCTGCACGACGGGTCCAGCCGCGCGCTCCGGATTCCCCTCACGCACAATGCTCCAGGATTTCCCGATGGTGTTCGGGGACCCGACCTGATCGCGCGCATGACGCGCCATGCTGTCCAGTATGGCGCGGTCGTGGAAGAGGCGAAGGTGACTACAGTCGAAGCGATATCCGGCGGGTTTCGCCTGAATCTTGAGGACGGCTCGACCCGAGAGAGCCGGGCCGTCATTCTAGCTACGGGGATAGATCTCAACCAGGTCGATCTGCCGGACGCGGTTCATGAGGCGGCGATCCGAGCGGGGGTGCTTCGCTATTGCCCCGTCTGCGACGGATATGAGCACTTGGACAAAAGGATCGGCGTGATCGGTTGCGACACCAACGGCGCCAGCGAGGCCCTCTTCCTGCGACAATACTCGAACGACATCACCCTGATGCCGCTCAGCCATTCCGAACTCGCCCCTGCCCAGGTCCAGGAGTTGGCCGCCGCCGAAATCAAGGTGGAAACGGGCGCCCTGATCGCTGTGGCGCCCGGACCAGATCACATCGGCGTCCTGCTCGAGGATCGCGCGCGTCTGGAGTTCGACGTCATCTATCCCGCGCTGGGGTGTCGGCCACGTTCAGGCCTGGCGCAGCAACTCGGGATCGACCTTACCGAGGCTGGTTGCGTGACGGCCGCTTGCGTCGCCGACAGCGGGGTTCCCGGCGTCTTCGCCGCCGGAGACGTCGTGGAAGGCTTGGACCAGATCAGCGTCGCCATGGGCCACGGCGCCGTGGCGGCGACCAAGGCCCACAACTGGCTGCGTGAACAGGACCAGGACACGCTCCAGAACAAGGATTAGAGCCGCCAGCTTCTCAACGGCCGCGCCGGACTCGGCGGCGGCGCATGCCGCCATCGAGTTCCTCTGCGCCCTCCTGAACTCAGAGGAACGGCGGCCCAGCCGCCACGTTGCGGCCCCATGAGCGAACTTGTTGCGAACTTCGTCGGGTCGGCTACGTCCATTGCTCCATCACCAGCTTTGCGCCTAGCGACAACGCGAGCCCGCTCGCTTATGAGACTGCGATCACACGCGAGGACGACGCAGGCGCAGCGCCAGCCAATGCATCGGCGATACGGTTCAGAAAGACGAGCCGCCGCTCCGCAGCGTCTTCGAGATTGGCGCCCTTCAACATGACGCGGCCTGAGAATTCGGGCGCGAGTTCTCGCAATCGTTCCACCAGAGCTTTGAGATGGCCTGGAGTCTTGCGATCATCCATGATGACGGCGTGAGCGCGAGCGTCGGACAGCCTCTTTTCGACATCACCCTGTACGTTCTGGCCGAGTTCGGAGCGGCCAGCCATCTGCACAAAGTCATGGGCGTAAAGTCGAACGTAGGCGTCTTCTATCATGTTGTACCTTAAGGAAGCGGCCGAACGGCTTGCCGCAAAGGTCAAAGCCCGTGTCAAGGAAAGTCACCTTCCGGGCGTCGGCCTGAGATAGATGGTGATCATAAGGGCGCGGCGCTACCGTCCCCCAGATTATGGAGCCAGGTTCGATCCTTCGACCGTTAGATTCAGGGGTCGCACGCTTGATCGCTGATCCAAAAAAACGCCCCCCACCATCTAGGGTGAGGGGCAAGCGCATAGGTTCGCCACGAGAAGGAAGAGTTGATCAAGCTGGCCCTTTGCACCCCCAGTCTTCGACCGGCCAGGAGCAGCTGGCCTGCAGAGAAGACCAGGACGCGATCCTGCCTCCGCCCCCTGGAAGGAGGGCGGACAACCCAGGACCGCATCAAGCCAGCCCCGCTTCTCTCCTCGCCATCTTCAGGTCTTCGACGAGGGTCGCATGGGCGCGGCGACGGGCTTCAGGATCGGGCACACGCAAGACAAAGGCGGGATGGAGCGTCAGCAGGACGCGCCCGCCATCCGGCGTTTCAACCAGCGCGCCCCGCTCCGCCATGATGGAGGGCTTTCGCCCCAGGACCGCCAGCCCCGCCGTCGCACCCATGGCGAGGATCAGCCGCGGTTGGACGAGCCTTCGCTCCTGTTCCAGCCACCAACGGCAGGCCTGGACCTCGCCCGCGTGGGGCGTCCTGTGCAGGCGGCGCTTGCCGCGCGGCTCATGCTTGAAGTGCTTGACCGCATTGGTCAGGTAGACCTCTGCGCGCTGGACGCCCGCTTCGGCGAGCGCGGCGTCGAGAACCTGCCCTGCCGGCCCGAGGAAGGGCTGTCCCGCCAGGTCTTCATGATCGCCCGGCTGCTCGCCCACAATCATCAGACGCGCCTCGCGCGGTCCCTGTCCGCAGACGCCCTGGGTCGCATCCCGCCAAAGGGGGCAGCGACGGCAGTTCTGCACGCCTCGCTCCAGGTCCGCCGGTTCCAAAGCGACAAGCTCATCGGTCGACGTCCGATCTACGGTCGGCGGGCGCAGGCGCTGAAACTTCTCATTGGGAAGAGAGGAAGGTTCGGAGACCATGACCTCGGTGCGGATCGCCGCAGAGGCCACCAGTTCGGGGATCAGAGACGCCTCGGGGAGGTTCTTCCAATACCGCTTCGGCATCTCCGACTGCATCATGCGCGTACGCAGACGCGCCGGATTGAAGGTCGAGGCGTAGTAGGTGAGCCAGAAATCCTCGACCTCGTCGTCTTGCGGCCCCTCCTCCTGTCGTCCCGGCGGGCCAAAGGCGAGCCCGTCCCCATCCCAGTGAGCGGTCCCGTCCGGGGTAAGAATGCTCCATCGCATCGTGCTGTAGCGTCGCGCGAAGAAGGGGGCGGTTTTCTCCAGAACGCGATGGGCCGGCTCGAACCAGGCGACCCAGCGGTCGCCTTGCGCATCCCTTGTCTCGCGAAACCGGACGAAGGCCTTCATCTTGTGGCTGGCGCGGCGCACGTTCTTCACCCGCTCGGCCGCGGCGGCGACATCAGGGTCGGAGACCACCCGCATCAGATCGGGCTCGTCCCGCAGCCGCCACAGCAAACGGTACATCAGGTCGAACCGGTCCGGCGCGCGATGCAGGATCAGGTCGCCTGCCGTTTCCATGAAGGCCCGAGGGACGACGAAGGCGTCGTCCACGGCGACCGCGCCCGGCCCCTCATCAGCGTCGAAAAGCCCGCCCTGGACCGATCCGGCCGTGACAAAGCGCGCGCTGGCGGGTTCAACCCCGGCAAGGCGCAGCCGGCGCGCAGCCGCCTTCCATCCAGCGAAGTCCGTCTCGTTCGCCAGGCTGATGGTGCGCATCAGAACAGGCTCAACTGTTCCGGCGCGCGCCGGGGGGCCAGCCGGGCGCGAAGGTCGGCGGCGTCCGTCAATCCTCCGGGCGTCCAGTCCAGGGCGACGATCCAGGGGCGCACCTTGTCTATGGAACGCGTCAGGCGCGCCACGTCCTCCAGGCGCAGGGTGCGGTAGCGCCGCACCGACAGGATGCGATCCACCGCCTTCACCCCCAGCCCCGGCACGCGCAACAGGTCTTCGCGTGGGGCCAGATTGACGTCGGTCGGGAAGACGTCGCGCCGCTTCAGCGCCCAGGCCAGCTTGGGATCGACCCCCAGATCCAGCATGCCGTCCGACGCCCCCTCCCCGATCTCGGGCGCGGTGAAGCCGTAGAAGCGCATTAGCCAGTCGGCCTGATAGAGGCGATGCTCGCGCATGAGCGGGGGTTTCGACAGCGGCAGGATGCTGGAACTGTCGGGAATGGGACTGAAGGCCGAATAATAGACCCGGCGCAGGCCGTAGCCGCCATAGAGAGAGGCGCTGCGGTCCAGGATTTCCGTGTCCGGCGCCCCGTCCGCCCCGACGATCAACTGGGTCGACTGGCCCGCCGGCGCGAAGGCCGGCGGACGGACCCGGTCCCTCTTCTCGGGCCTGGCCGCGTCCAGCCTCAGCCGCACCTGTCCCATGGTCTTGCGGATCAGGCGGGCATCCTTTTCAGGCGCCAGTCGCCCAAGCGCCTCGTCGCGCGGCAGCTCGATATTGGCCGACAGACGGTCGGCGTAACGCCCCGCCAGCGCCACCAGCCTTTCGTCCGCCTCGGGGATCAGCTTGAGGTGGATATAGCCCCGGAAATCATGGTCCTCGCGCAGACGGCGCGCGACCTCGACCAGCTGCTCCATCGTATAGTCGCCCGAGCGGACGACGCCGGATGAGAGGAACAGCCCCTCGATATAGTTGCGCTTGTAGAAGGCCAGCGTCAGGTCGACGACCTCGTCGACCGTGAACCGCGCCCGTTCGACGTTCGAAGACGACCGATTGATGCAGTAGACGCAGTCGTAGATGCAGAAGTTGGTCAGCAGTATCTTCAGCAGGCTGACGCAGCGCCCGTCCGGCGTATAGGCGTGGCAGATCCCCATGCCCTCGGTCGAACCCACCCCCTTGCCGTCGAGGGAGTTGCGTTTGGGGGCGCCGGACGACGCGCACGAGGCGTCATACTTGGCCGCATCGGACAGGATGGAGAGCTTTCGTCGAAGTTCGATACGCGCCATTTGTTCATGATACGTTCCAATCTCGACAAGGTACAGCGTGGCCGTAAACCCTGGGTCAGAAGGCCAGCGGCGCCGTCTGCCACAGGACGCCGATCCCGGCGACCAGAGCCCCCGTCAGGCCCACGCGACGCTCCCACGCCTCAGCGCGGGAGCCCTCGCGCCTTCCCCTGTCGAGCCAGACCGCCAGGGCGATGACGCAGAGCAGACAGCCCACGCTGAAGGCCAGTCCTGTCCAGCGCGCGCTCCCGACCTCGCTGGACGACCAGACGTCGGCGGCGCTGGAAATCAGATAGACCCCGACGAAGTGCAGGGCCCATATCAGCAGGCCGCCGGTCATCCTCAACCAGCGCCTCATGCCCCGCCGCCCGGGAAGAGGCGGACCAGGAGGATGACGCCCATCGCCTGGGCTGCGGTGAAGGCCAGGAAAAGGCTGATCAGGTCCACCGTCGAAGGGCGTTCAGCCGCCAGACGGCCGAACAAGCGCCTCAGCATGACATAGAGGCCCATCAAGCCGCCGATAGCCGCGAAGGTCCCGGCCCAACTGAGCAGGGCGTAGACCGAAGCGCCCTGGCTGGAAGCCTCCGGCCGCAGGCCGCTCGCCCACCACGCCCTGCCCTCCAGGAACATCGCGGCGATCGCCGCCACGCAGGCCAGCACCAGCAGGCCGGCCGCCGCCGAAACCGACCCGGCGCGCGCCATTCGCACGGCCCGCGGCGCCGCGACGGCGCAAAGCCCGGCCACGACCAGCAGGCCGACGGACGCCATGAGCGAACTGATCGCCGGCGGGGCCTGCCACAGGTCCGGCCGTCGGCTCCACAGGAAGACATAGGAGAAGCCGGCCAGCAGGCAGACCATGCCGCCGACGATCAGGACGATCACCATGGCCCACCAGCCGTGGCTGGACGGACCTGACACATAGTTGGGCACGCGGATCGACGCCCCGATGTCGGTCGTCTTGCGAGCATGCGGCGCGTCCAGGAACCAGCACCAGCGCATGATGCAGTAGATGGCCAGAACCCCGCTGACGACGGCGGCGGCATAGGCCTGGATGGTCAGGATCAGGAAGAAGCCCGCCGTGAAGACCGCCCCGAAAACATGCCAGGCCGATGGCCTCGGGATCCGCAGCACATACTGCGGCTCGGCGTTCAGCGGGCTGGTGACCAGGGTCTGGCGCTCGCCCCGGGCCGCGCCCGGCAGGAAGTAGCGGCCCGCCGCCACGTCCTTGGCCAGCCCCTTCTGCTCCCACAGAGGATAGAGGCTCTTCACCACCGGGATTGAGCGCACGGAATAGAAGCCGCTGGGAAGCCATTCCAGACCGGGACCGCCGTGGATATTGCCGGCCTCACGCGAGCCAAAGGGTCGGTAGTTGCGGGCCATGTCGACGACCCACAGCAGCACCGCCAGCCCGAACATGAAGGCCCCGAGCGTGGAGACGAGGTTGGGCAGGTCCCAGCCGCGGTCCGGCAGATAGGTGTAGACCCGCCGCGGCATGCCCATCAGGCCCGTCAGGTGCATGGGCATGAAGGTGATGTTGTGCCCGGCGAACATCAGCCAGAAGATCCAACGCCCCCACCGCTCGCTCAGCGGCCGGGCGCTGGACATGGGCAGCCAGTAGTAGATGGCCGCGAACAGGGGGAAGACCATCCCGCCGATCAGGACATAATGCAGGTGGGCGACGATGAAGTAGCTGTCGTGGGCCTGCCAGTCGAAGGGGACCATGGCCACCATGACGCCGGACAGTCCCCCCATGACGAAGATCACCAGCCCGCCCGTGGCGAAAAGACCCGGGGTGGAGAAGCGCATCCTCCCCGCCGCCATGGTGGCGATCCAGGCGAAGACCTGGATGCCCGCCGGCACGCTGACGGCCATGGAGGCGGCGCTGAAGTAATTGATCGAGATCTGCGGCATGCCCGTGGTGAACATGTGGTGGGCCCAGACGCCGAAGCTGATGAAGCCCGTCGCCAGCATGGCCATGACCGCCAGGGGGTGTCCAACCAGCGGCGTGCGCGCCATGGCCGGGATGATGGTCGACATGGCCCCCGCCGCCGGCAGGAAGATGATGTAGACCTCCGGGTGGCCGAAGAACCAGAACAGGTGCTGCCACAGCATGGGGTCGCCGCCCTTGAGTGGATCGAAGAAGGGCCAGCCCAGCGCCCTTTCCAGCTCCAGCAGCAGGGTGGCCAGGATGATGGAGGGGAAGGCGATGATGATCATGCAGGCGAAGATCAGCATGGCCCAGGCGAAGATCGGCAGCCTGTCCAGGGTCATGCCGGGCGCGCGCGTCTTCAGCACCCCGACGATGATCTCTATGGCCCCGGCGATGGCCGAGATCTCGATAAAGCCGATGCCCAGCAGCCAGAAGTCGGCGTTGATCCCGGGCGAGTAGGTGGTGCTGGTCAGGGGCGGATACATGAACCAGCCGCCGTCCGGGGCCAGGCCGAAGAAGAGGGAACAGAAGAAGGCCAGCCCCCCGATCAGATAGGCCCAGAAGGCATAGGCCCCCAGCCGCGGAAACGGCAGGTCGCGCGCGCCGAGCATCTGCGGCAGCAAGAGGACGCCCAGGGCCTCGACCGCCGGCACGGCGAACAGAAACATCATCACCGTGCCGTGCATGGTGAAGATCTGGTTGTAGGTCTCCTGGGCCAGGAAGCCGGTCATCGGCAGGGCCAGCTGGGTCCGCATCAGCAGGGCCAGCACCCCCGCCAGCACGAAGAAGAGCATGGCCGCGCCGACGTAATAGACGCCGATGATGTTGTTGTTGGTCGCCGTGATCCATTCCCAGGGCGAACGCGGTCCGCACCAGGCCTGCTCCAGCTGCTCCAGCTCGCCCTCGGGTCTGGGCTCCGTGGTCGGAAAGCGGTCGAATTTTGCGACGTCGAAGCCTGTTTCCGACGTCATTTCAGACTTTCCAGGTAGGCGGCGACCTCACGCAGTTCCTGCCCGCTCAGGACGGGATAGGCGGGCATGCGATTGCCGGGCTTGATGCCCTGGCTGTCGGCGATCCAGCCCGCCATCGTCCCCTGGTTATTGGGCAGGATGCCGGCCCCCAGGGTCTGGCGCGATCCGACATGGGTCAGGTCGGGCCCCGCGAGACCATTGGCCTCCGTGCCCCTGATGGTGTGACAGGCGCCGCAGCCGGAGGCCGAGAAGACCGCCGCGCCGGGCAGGGTCGACGCCGTCGCCGGGGCGGCCTGCCTGAGACGCCACGCCGCAAAATCCGCCGGCGAATGGGCCACCACCACAAGGCCCATCAGAGCATGGGGACCGCCGCAGTATTCCGCGCACTGGCCGGCGTAGACGCCCGGCTCGTCGGCCTGCAGGCGCATGAAGTTGCGCCGCCCGGGGATCATGTCGGTCTTGCCGCCCAGGCGCGGGATCCAGACGCTGTGGATCACATCCGCGCTCTCCAGCTCCAGCACCACCGGGCGGCCGGCGAGAATATGGACCTCATTGGCGTCCTGAACGATCTCGCGTCCCTGATCATCGAGATAGGCCACCCGCCACCACCACATCTCGCCGGTGACGCGCACCCGCATTTCCCCCGGTCGCGGCGCGTCGGCCACCCGGGCGGTGACGCTCAGCCCGTAGACCAGCAGGCCGCTCAGCACGACGACGGGAAGGGCCAGTCCGCCGATCCAGACCAGCGTCTCGCCCGCAACGCGACGCTTCCAGCGACGAGGGCCGAACAGGGCGACGCCCAGGGCGATAAGCACCAGGGTCAGCACCACGGCCCCCATGACGAACAGGACCCAGGCCACCGTCGTCACGGGCCCGGCGAAGGGGCCGGCCGGATCCAGCACCGGGGGCGGCCAGCCGCTCAGCATGGCGGGCGTCTCACTCGTCATCGAGCGTATAGAGATAGGCCGCCACGTCGCGGGCTTCGGCGTCGGTCAAGGGCATGGGCGGCATTCCCGTGTCGGGCAGCAGGGCCGGCGCATCCCGCACGAAGGCCGTCATCACCGCCGGCTGGTTGGGCAGACGTCCCGCGATCATCGGTCGCGCCCCCACGCCCGCCAGATCGCCCCCCGTTCGACCCTTCGGCCAGCGCACGCCGGGGATGGCGTGGCAGGCGGCGCAGCCATGACGTTCGATCAGCGCCAGCCCCTGCCCGTCGTCGGCCTGGGCCAGGGCGCGCGGCGCATTCGCCTTGTCGGCGCAGGCCGTCGCGGCGGCGCACAGCCCCCCCGCCAGCAGCAAGGCCCCTATGGTCCGCATCGTCCATACATGATCGCATCCCGCCCCTTTCCAGCTTCACCAGAACCCAATCCGTCGCAGCCTCAGGGGTTCCCGCCTGGAACCGGGGCCATAAGGCGGTGTTGGGAAGGGGTGCGCGCCCTCCCTTCCTTCGCTCTTATCGCTCTCGTCCTGGCCGGCCCCGGTCTGGTCGCGTGCGACGCCGCGCCGGGCGAGACCGACCGCGCCTTCTCGGCCACCGGACAGGTCATCGCTATGGGCGGCGGCGCGGGCGGCGCGACGAACGCCTGTTTCACCTGTCATGGACTGCAGGGTCAGGGCGACGGCGTCTCCACGCCCCGTCTGGCCGGACTGGACGCCGGCTATCTGCAAAAACAGATGGAGGACTACGCCAGCGGCCTGCGGCCCGACGACCTCATGACCCGCATAGCCAGGGATCTGGACGCCGACAGCCGACGCGCCGTCGCCGGCTTCTACGCCGGTCTGCCCACTTCGCCGCCAGGGAGCGCCTCCCTTTCCGTCGCCGCGTCCCCGACGATCTGGCGGACAGGCGACCTCTCGCGCGGGATCACGGCCTGCGCATCCTGTCACGGCCCCAGCGGCCAGGGCGCCGGCGAAGGCCAGCCAGCCGTCGCGGGCCAGCCAACCGCCTATACGCTGGAGCAGATCGACCGCTGGAAGTCGGGCAAGCGCCGCAACGATCCTCGCGGCGTCATGGCCGCCGCTGTCCAGAGGCTGACGGACGCAGAAGCGCGCGCCATAGCCCGGTGGCTGTCCGACCAACCCGTTTCTCCAGGGCCCGCCAGCGCCGCTGCCACCGCGTCCGTTTCGGCCGCAGCTGCGGCGCGACCGGCAGCATCGCGTGAAACACGTCGTCCCGATCGATCAGATGGTGCTTGAGGGCGGCCCCGGCGTGTATCGGGATCATCAGCAACAAGGCCGCCACCATGGCCCAGTGCATCCATTCCGCGACGGCTTCTATCGCCCATAGCCGGGTGTTCGAGACATCCTGCATCGGCAGCAAGGGCCATGGGACAAGGCCCGCCGCCGCCAGCTGCGTGTCGCGCGCTGTGGCCGAGACCATGGCCCATCCTGACAGCGGCAGGCCGAACAGGCAGATGTAGAAGACATAGTGGGTCACCTGCGCCGCTACGCTCTCCCAGCCCGGCTTGTCGGCGTCATTGATCAGATTGGGCGCGACCAGCCGCCAGGACAGCCGACCGATGACCAGCAGCAGCATCAGCAGGCCGATGGCGAAATGCACCTCATAGGCCGCCGCCTTGGCGCCGCCGACGGGCAACCGCCCCATCCACCAGCCCCACCCGAGCTGGAAGACGACCAGGCCCGCCATGGTCCAGTGGAAGAGGATGGCGACCGGCGAATAGCGACCTTCGTCATGATGGCCGGCCGCCCACTCCAGCGCCTGCGCGACGAGCCGGTCGATCATGCCGGACGCGCCGCCTCCCTGCCGTCAAACAGGCCGGCGACCCGCCACAGGGCGACCAGAAGATAGGCCGCCGCCGCCGGCGCCCACATGATCAGGCCCGCCCCCTGCTGGTCTTCCAGCGGCGTCATGCCCCAGGCCAGGGTCGAAGCGAAATGCGGCGCGTAGAGCGGCTCCCCCGCAAAGACGATCAAGGCTCCCAGCAAGCCCATCAGCAGCATGGCCGCCAATAGCCCCATGACAGCGGCGGGAGCGTTGGAGGCCCGCACCGCCGCCCAGAACCAGACGGCGCTGCCGAGGACCGTCACCTGCATGAGCCAGTAGACGGCGTCGCTCGACAGCGCCGCGGCATAGAGATCGGGCGCGTGCCAGGCCCAGAAGACCATGGCCTGAACCGCCGTCGCCAGCCCCAGGCGGGGCGTCTTCAGGCGGGGAAGGCTCAAAGCCAGCAAGGGCGCCGCAGCGAGCAGGAGCAGGAGGTGGTGCAGGGTGCGCGCCGCGAACAGGGCTGAACTCAGGGCGCAGAGGGGCGAGATGAAGACGACGACCAAGACGCCCGCCGCCCCCAGCAGGGCGCGCGCCCCGGAACGGTTCTTTATCGCCCCAAACACGCCCCACGCGACGAGAAGTCCCAGACCCGTGAGAAGTACGGGATCGCCGTTCCAACGTCCCAGAACATCCGCAGGGTCGGGCGCGGGTCCGCAGTAGGGCGTCCAGGGCGTGATCGTCATGGTCGGCTAACGACCCAGGACGGCGACGGTTCAAACATGCCGGCGATCCTGGCCTTGTCAGCGCGAGGGCGCGACCCGCCAGACCGTGTTGGACAGGTCGTCGGCGACCAGAAGAATCCTCTTGGACGGATCAAAGGCCACGCCGACAGGGCGGCCGCGCGCCTCGCCGCCCTTGAGGAAGCCGGTGACGAAATCAACGGGCCGACCGACCGGGCGACCGCCGCTGAACGAAACCCAGGCGACCTTGTAGCCGGAGGGGTCCTGGCGGTTCCAACTGCCGTGCATGCCGATGAAGGCGCCGTCGGCGTATTGGCCGCCAAAGCCCCCGCTTCGCGCGAAATCCAGACCGAGCGCGGCGACATGAGACCCCAGGGCGTAGTCCGGCTTGACGGCCTTGGCGACCATGTCCGCCTTCTGCGGCCTCACGCGCGGATCGAGGTTCTGACCCCAGTAGCTGTAGGGCCAGCCATAGAAGGCGCCGTCGCGCACCTGTGTCAGATAGTCGGGCACCAGCTGCGGGCCCAGTTCGTCGCGCTCATTGACCACCGACCAGACAAGACCGGTCGTGGGCTCGATCGCCAGGGCGGTCGGGTTGCGGATGCCGGTGGCGATGGTGCGACGCGCCCCGGTTGCGCGGTCGATTTCCCAGACCACCGCCCGCTCCTCCTCCACAGCCAGCCCCCTTTCCCCGATATTGGAGTTGGAGCCGATGCCGACATAGAACCTGGTCCCGTCCGCACTGACAGTCAGGGACTTGGTCCAGTGATGGTTGATGCGGGACGGCAGGGCCGTCACGCGCTCGCCCGGCGTCGCGATGCCGGTCTGCCCCGGCTGGAAGGCGAAACGGGTCAGCGCGCCCTGTTCGGCGACGTAGAGGTAGCCGTCCACATAGGCCAGACCATAGGGCGCATCCAGATTCTCGACCAGGACAGAGCGCAGTTCGGGGACACCGTCATTGTCGGCGTCACGCAGCAGGGTGATGCGGTCGCCCCCTTTGATCTTGGTGTTGCCCTGCTTCTTGATGAAGCCGGCGATCACGTCCTTGGGGCGCAGGCGCGGCGCATGACCGCCGCGCCCCTCGGCGACCAGGACATCTCCGTTCGGCAGGACCAGCATCTGACGCGGGATCTTCAGATCGGTCGCGAAGGCGCTGACGGTGAAGCCCTGGGGCACGGTCGGCGTCTCGCCGTTCCAGCCGGCGGGCGGGCTGATCTTCATGGCCGGCACCAGGGTCTCGTTGATCCTGGGCAGGTCGGGGGCGGCGCCGGTCTGGTTCAGCTTCGGATCGCTGGAGTTTCCGCAGGAGGCCAAGGCGAGCGAGATGGCGATCGTTGCGACGCCGGCGGCCAGGAGGGTCTTTTTCATCAGAGGGTCTCCCGCGCGGAATAGGCGATCCAGCCGGCGACGAGGACCAGCAGGGTGCAAAGAATGGACAGGGTCAGGCCAAAGGCGCCGACCGAGCTCCAGGCGTCCTGACTGTGCTTGAAGGCGTTCAACAGCCCCAGCACCCAGGCCAGGGCGAGCGCGGCCAGATGGATCAGGGCCCGGCGCGATCCACGGCGACGAGCGCCAAGAACGAAATCGGCGATGGAGAAGACGCCGGCGATCCCGCCGAACACCAGGGCCCCGGTGATCAGCCAGGCCGAGAAGTTCGTCCACTGGATCTCGGCGGTCTTCAGATAGGCGATGTCCGTAAACAGGGCGAAGGTGAACAGGCCGATCGGAAACGCCAGCAGCAGACGATGCAGAGGTCGACCCCATCCGCGCGATAGTCCATGGATGCTCATGCCACCCTCTCCCTAATGCCTAGCTTAGGCTAACTGCCTGGCCGTGAGATGGTTCACACGTCTTCCATCCGTGCAGCGTCGTTTCGATCGGACGGCCGCGCCCTACCGACGCTACGCCAGGCTGAGGCTCCCTTGCAGCGACAGGGGAAGCCAGTTCGCCGCGGGGCCCTGATCGACCTGTTCAACTCCGTTCCCAACGGGGCGCGGCGGAACCCAAGCCTTCGTGGCTCCGTTCCCCTGCCCTGTTCAGGAACCCACGCTCACATGTCCGACACGGTCGCCGATCCCGCCTTTGAACCGCCGCCCGAGGCCATGGCCTTCTACGAGGAAAGCCTGAGGTTGCTGAAGGAATCCGGCGTGCCCTTCCTGCTTTCAGGCACCTATGCGGTCACGGCCTATACCGGCATCCGCCGTCCGACCAAGGACCTGGACGTCTTCTGCAAACCCGGCGACTACCCGCGTATCCTCGCCTACTTCCAGGCCCGCGGCTATCGGACGGATGTCGAGGACGAGCGCTGGATCGCCAAGGTGTGGAAGGACGACAAACACTTCTTCGACGTCATCTTCGCCATGTCGAACGGGACCATCGCGGTGTCGGACAGCTGGTTTGGCGAGGACCGGATCACGGTCTACGGCCACGAGGTGACCATCACCCCGCCCACGGCCCTGATCCTGTCCAAGGTCTTCATCCAGGATCGCTATCGCTATGACGGGGCCGATGTGAACCACGTCATCCTCAAGCAGTCCGACGCCATCGACTGGAAGTCCATGCTGGACCAGATGGACCTCTACTGGGAGGTCCTGATGGCCCACCTGCTCAACTTCCGCTTCGCCTATCCCACCGAGCGCGGCCTCGTGCCGGCCTGGCTGATGACCGAACTTCTGGAGCGGCTGGAAGCCCAGGTCGACCTGCCTGCGCCGCGCGTCAGGGTGTGTCGCGGGCGTCTGTTCAGCCCTCGCGACTATATCGCCGACATCACCGAATGGGGCTTCGGCGACGTGGTGGGCAAGGGCCTGGAGGAACGCCATGACCCCGTCTACTGAGCGCGCCAAAGCGGAGGCCCCCACGTCGGACCCCCAGACGTCGGACCCCAAGACGTCAGACGCCCAGACGCCGCAGCCCGGCATGGAAGCCGGCCCCGGCAAGAAGCTTCGCATCGCCGCCGTCGGCGACCTGCATGTCGGCGAGACCTCGCACCGCGTCTACCGCGACCTGTTCGACCAGGTCCATGAAGAGGCCGACGTCCTGTGCCTGTGCGGCGACCTGGTCAATTTCGGCAAGACCGCGGAGGTCGAGAACCTGCTGGAAGACCTGCGCGCCTGCCGCATCCCCATGGTCGGCGTCCTGGGCAATCATGAGCATGAGTGCGGACAGCCCCAGGAGGTGTCGCGCCTGATGTCGGAGGCCGGGGTCAAGATGCTGACCGGAGAGTCCTACGAGATCGAGGGGGTGGGGTTCGCCGGCGGCAAGGGCTTCGTCGGCGGCTTCGGCCGCTACATGCTCAGCCCGTTCGGCGAGGCCTCGATCAAGCACTTCGTCCAGGAGGCCGTCGAAGACGCCAATCTGATCGAGAATTCGATCCGCACCCTGCGAACCGAACGCAGCGTGGTTCTGCTCCACTATTCGCCTGTCGTCGATACGGTGGTCGGCGAACCGCCCGAAATCCACCCCTTCCTCGGCTCCTCGCGTCTCGGCGAGGTCGTCGACCGCTACGACAACGTCAAGCTGGTGGTCCACGGCCATGCCCACCGCGGCGCCCCGGAAGGCCGCACCGCGCGCGGGGTGCCGGTCTATAATGTCGCCCTGCCCGTCCTGCGCACCCTCGGCGACAAGCCCTACCGCGTCTTCGAAGTCTGAAGCGCCCGGGTCGCGCGGGCGGATCACCGCGCGCGCTTGCCCTTCCCGACACCTAAATATATGCTTCATATACGAAACATATATTGAGGATCAGCCCATGGGCATCGTCAACATCGAGGACGAACTGCACGAGCAGTTGCGCCGGGCCAGCAAGGCCTCATGCCGGTCCATCAACGCCCAGGCCGCCTTCTGGATCAGGATCGGCATGTTGGGCGAGTTGAACCCGGGCCTGTCCTTTCAGGAACTGGCCGCGCGCGAACTCAAGGCCGCCGGCGTCGGCGCCGACATCAACGCCTCTGGCCTCGCTCCCTCCAGCCTGACGGCCGCCGCATGACCAAGACCCCGGCCGAAATCGAACTGATGGCCGAGGCGGGCCGCCTGCTCGCCTCGGTCTTCACCTACCTGAACGGTCTGACGCTGGCGGGGATGAGCACCCTGCAGATCGACGCCCTGGTCGAGACCTTCATCGTCAATGACCTGAAGGCCCGCCCGGCCAGCAAGGGCCAGTACGGCTACGGCTTCGTGCTCAACAGCTCGCGCAACCAGATCGTCTGCCACGGCGTGCCGTCCGCCGACGAGATCCTGCTCAACGGCGACATCGTCAATCTGGATATCACCCTGGAGAAGGACGGCTTCATCGCCGACTCCAGCAAGACCTATCTCATAGGCGAGGTCGGCCGCCCCGCCCGCCGCCTGGTCCAGACCACCTATGAGGCCATGTGGAAGGGGATCCGCGCGGTCCGCCCCGGCGCCACGCTCGGCGACATCGGCCACGCCATCGAGCGGCACGCGACGAAGAACGGCTATTCCATCGTCCGCGACTTCTGCGGCCACGGCATTGGCCGCGAAATGCACGAAGCGCCTCAGGTCCTGCATTTCGGCAAGCCCGGAAGCGGCTTGAGGCTGCGCGAAGGCATGGTCTTCACCATCGAGCCCATGCTCAACCAGGGCCGCCGCACTGTCGAGACCCTGGACGACGGATGGACCGTCGTCACCACCGACGGCAAGCTCTCCGCCCAGTTCGAACACACCGTCGCCGTCACCCGCGACGGCGTCCGGGTCCTGACCCTTCGACCGGACGAAGCGCGGCAGCCCGCCTGAATTCAGGCGGGCTGTCGATCAGCCGACCCCGGCCCCGCCGGTCACGCCCCAGACCTCTCCGGTGACGAAGCTGGCTTCCTGGGAGGCCAGCAGGACATAGACCGGAGCGATCTCCACCGGCTGCCCCGGCCGACCGAAGGCGCTGTGGGCCCCGAACTGCTCGACCTTCTCCTGGGGCTGACCGCCGCTGGGTTGAAGCACGGTCCAGAAGGGCCCCGGCGCGACGGCGTTCACACGCACGCCCTTTTCGATCATCTGCCTGGCCAGGGCCTTGGTGTAGGCGACGATCCCCGCCTTGGTCGTGGCGTAGTCCAGAAGGATGTCAGAGGGCTCATAGGCCTGTATCGAGGCGGTGGTGATGATGGATGCGCCTGGCGGCAGATGGGGCTCGGCGGCCTTGCAGAGCCAGTGAAGCGCGTAGAGGTTGGTCTTCAGCGTCGCATCGAAATCCTCGGTAGAGACCTCCGACACCGCCTCCCGGTACTGCTGGTGGCCGGCGTTGACGACGAGGATGTCCAGGCCGCCGAACGCCTCGACGACGCGGGCCGTCATGGCCGCATTCCACGCTTCGTCCCTGACGTCTCCGGCCAGGGCCAGGGCCTTCACCCCGGCCTTCTCGATCAGGGCGACCACCTCTGCGGCGTCCGCCTCCTCGGACGGCAGATAGCCGATAGCGACGTCTGCGCCTTCGCGCGCAAAGGCGATGGCGGTCGCCCGGCCGATGCCGGAATCCCCGCCCGTGATCAGGGCCCGGCGTCCTTTCAGACGGCCATGTCCGACATAGCTGTCCTCGCCATGGTCGGGCCGAGGGATCATCCGGCCCGCCAGGCCGGGTTCAGCCTGAGGCTGACGTGGAAAGGGCGGTCGGGGATACTGGTTGCGCGGATCCTGCATGGCGAGGCGATCGGACATGGGTCTTCCTCGTTGTGGCGCCTGTCCCGGCCAGGAGCGGCGCAGGGATGCCGATCTAATGTCCTCGTCCCTCGCGACGTTCCACCCGGCCGCCGACCCGACCCTCGCAACGCTGACGGGCCCGCCGCGTTCTCCCTTGCCGTCCTCGGCGCGCTTGTCGCCGCAGCCGACGGCCGTCACCAGGAGACGCCTGAAAGCGCATGCCCACGCCCGGCCAAGGTCTCGCCTCTGTCCTCCAGCCCACCCCCGCCGGCCTGTGGTGCCCGGGGGGCGACTTCTACATCGACCCGCCGCGCCCGGTGGACCGGGCCGTCATCACCCATGGTCACGCCGATCACGCCCGCGCGGGACATGGCGCCGTCCTGGCCACGGTCGAGACCCTGGCCATCATGGGCGAGCGCTATGGCGCGGACTTCGCCGGGCGCACCCAGGCCCTCTCCTATGGCGAGCGGCTCAAGGTCGGCGGCGTCGAGCTCTCCCTGGCTCCGGCCGGACATGTTCTGGGATCAGCCCAGGCGACCGTCCGTCAGGGCGGCCTGACCATCACCGCCTCCGGCGACTACAAGCGCCGCCGCGATCCCACCTGCGCCGCCTTCGAGCCCGTGCCGAGCGACGTCTTCATCACCGAGGCGACGTTCGCCCTGCCGGTCTTTCGCCATCCGCCGGACACGCAGGAGATCGGACGGCTGCTGCGCTCGGTGCAGCAGTTCCCCGAACGCGCCCATCTCGTCGGCGCCTATGCGCTCGGCAAGGCGCAGCGCCTCATCCGGCTGCTGCGCGAGGCGGGCTATGACGAGACCATCTATGTCCACGGCGCCCTGGAACGGCTGAACCGGCTGTATGAGCATTTCGGCGTCGACCTGGGACCGCTGGCTCCGGCTACGGGATCAAGGGCCGACTTCGCCGGGCGCATCATCGTCGCTCCGCCCTCCGCCATCGCCGACCGCTGGAGCCGACGTTTCCCGGATCCTGTCACGGCCTTCGCCTCGGGCTGGATGAGCGTGCGGGCGCGGGTGCGCCAGCGCGGCGTCGAGCTGCCGCTGATCCTCTCCGACCACGCCGACTGGGACGAGTTGACCGCCACCCTGACCGAACTGTCGCCCCAGGAAACCTGGATCACCCATGGCCGCGACGACGCCCTGCGCCGCTGGGCTGAACTGCAGGGCCTGACGGCGCGCGCCCTGCATCTGGTCGGCTATGAAGACGAGGACGACGACTGATGCGCGCCTTCGCCGCCCTGCTCGACCGGCTGTCCTTCACGGCCTCGCGCAACGCCAAGCTCCGGCTGATCCGCGACCACCTGGCCGACGCCCCCGATCCCGACCGGGGCTGGGCCCTGGCCGCCCTGACGGGCGCCCTGTCCTTCACCGCCGCCAAGCCGGCCGTCATCCGTCAGGTCGTCGAGGGGCGGGTCGATCCCGAACTCTTCCGCCTGTCCTACGACTATGTCGGCGATCTGGCGGAGACCGTCGCCCTGATCTGGCCGGCCCGCCACGGCGCCAACCGCGAGCCGGAACTGTCCGAGGTGATCGACGCCCTGAGCGCCGCCAAACGCGGCGAGGTTCAGGGCCTGCTGGAAGGCTGGCTGGACGCCCTGGACGCCGACGGGCGCTGGGCTCTGTTGAAGCTGGTGACCGGGGGTTTGCGCGTCGGCGTCTCGGCGCGACTGGCCTGGCAGGCGGCGGCGGACTTCGGCGGGGTCGAGGTCGCCGACATCCAGGAGGTCTGGCACGCCCAGAGCCCGCCCTATGCCGACCTTCTGGCCTGGCTGGACGGCAGGACCGAGCGCCCCTCGGCCATGGCGCACGGCCGCTTTCGCCCGGTCATGCTGGCGCAACCGATCGACGAAGCCGTCGACCTGCCCAGGCTGGACCCCGGCGAATACGCCGCGGAATGGAAGTGGGACGGCATCCGCGTCCAGGCGGTCAGCGAAGGGGGCGTCAAACGCCTCTACAGCCGAACCGGCGAGGATGTGTCCGCCGCCTTTCCCGATGTCGTGGCCGCCTTGGCCTATGAGGGGGTCATCGACGGCGAGCTCCTGGTGCTGCGCGACGGTCGGGTCGCTCCATTCGGGGATCTGCAGCAAAGGTTGAACCGCAAGACGGCGGACGCCAGGCTGATGATCAGTCACCCGGCGGGCGTGCGCGCGTATGACCTTCTGGCCGCCGACGGGGAAGACCTGCGCGCCCTGCCCTTCGCCGAGCGCCGCAAGCGCCTGGAAGGCTTCGTCGCCGAAATCGGCTCAGACCGCATCGACCTTTCGCCCCTGGTTCCCTTCCGGACCTGGGAAGACCTGGCGGCCCGTCGCGCCGATCCGCCACCGGGCGATCCGCAGTCGGCGGAGGGGCTGATGCTGAAGAGGCTGGACAGCGTCTATGAAGCCGGCCGCCCCAGAGGCCCCTGGTTCAAGTGGAAGCGCGATCCGCATCTGATCGACGCCGTCCTGATGTACGCCCAGCGCGGTCACGGCAAGCGCTCCAGCTTCTACTCGGACTACACCTTCGGGGTCTGGACCGAGGACGCCGACGGCGTCCACGTGCTCACCCCGGTAGGAAAGGCCTACTTCGGCTTCACCGATGAAGAACTGAAACAGCTCGACAGGTTCGTGCGCGAGCACACGGTCGAGCGTTTCGGCCCCGTCCGCTCCGTCACGGCGACGCGCGAGTTCGGGCTGGTGCTCGAGGTCGCCTTCGAGGGCCTGCAAAGGTCCAAACGCCACAAGTCCGGCGTGGCCATGAGATTTCCCCGCATCAGCCGCATCCGCTGGGACAAGCCGGCCAGGGAGGCGGACGAGCTGCATACCCTCGAAGCCATGCTCGATGCGCCCTCGGCCGCCCCCTGACTTGGGCTAGCGGCTGTCCTTGTCTCGGGGATTGGGCTCGCCCGAGCCCGGATCCGTCCGGCTTTCGGTCGAAAGCCCGGAGGCCTTGGAGCCCCTGGGTTCAGTCGCCGGCCGCGGAGGCTGTCCGGCCCGTTCCGGCGGGCGCAGATTTTCATTCTCGGCCTCGCGGCCGGTGCGTTCGGCCGGTTTGTCCGGTTGCGTCATCAGGCGTCTCCCAGGTGTGCGAAGAGGTCAAAGGAACCAGGGATCACGCCGACTTGCCCGTGTGCTCCGGCTTGCCCTTGCGAGGGGTCGAAGCCATTTCCTCCAGCTCCTTGCGGGTCATGCTTTCCTCCATGGACTTCGAGGCGCCCCGAAGCTTGCTTTTCGGCGCATCGCCCCGTTTTGCGGCCAGGGCGGCCCCCGCCGCCTTCTGCTGGGCTGCGGATTTGGCGGGCATGTCGAAATCTCCCTGATGTCAGATCATCGCCGGATCGAGCGAAAGGCCGGTCAGACGCCTTCTTTCAACCCGCCCCCGAAACCCGGGTTCCTGAGGGGCTGCGCCGGCTCGACCCGACCGATCGCGGTAGCGGTATGGCGCATAAGGACCCAAGAGTCCGATACCGGACAGAAGGCGGCGAGCCGCCGCGCGACCTTGATTGATCCAGCGCGGTTGGCCCTCCCTAGCCCTTCCGTTCAAAGCGCCATTTCATGATCAGGACGCCGCTGGCCATGACAAGGGCGCAGCCGTTGGCGAGGGTCACGGGCCATGCCTCGGTCAGCAGGCCGTAGCATACCCATAGAATGAAGCAGCTCACGGTCAGGGCGTAGGTCTTGAGCGAGACGCTTGAGGCGTCGCGCTCCTTCCAGATCTTGTAAATCTGGGGCGCGAAACTGCTGACAGAGCACAGGGCGGCGGCGACGCCGACCACATCGGCCATGGAGATCATAGGTCAGTCCCGAACTCGACCGGTCCGGCCGCAGTGAGTCAGCCTAACGCCGCGGCCCCCCGCGGGCTCCCTGTCAGGCAAGATAGAGGTCCGCGTCCGGGTCGGTCTCACCCCTCACCCAGGCCGCCACAACCTGGCTGGCGATCACCGAGGAGGTGATGCCGTTGCCCCCGAAGCCCATGACGCTCCAGGCGTGGGCCATTCCCGGTACGGGCGCGATATGGGGCAGGCCGCTGGCGCTCTCTCCGAAGGCCCCGGCCCAGGCGTAGTCGACCTCCAGCGCGACCTCGGGAAGCAGGCCCTTCAGCTTGGCCAGGATGCGCGCCGTCTTGCGTTCCAGAAGCGCTCTGCTGGCATGGGCGGTGGGAGAATCCTCATCCTCGCCGCCGACGATCAATCGCCCGTCGTTGCTCGTGCGCATGTAGAGATAGGGGTCTGATCCTTCCCAGACGAGGGTGTCTCGCAGCCAGGCTGGACCGGCAAAGCCGGGCGTTGACGCAAGCGCCCAGGTCGAGACCACCCTGGAGTCCGGCGCAGTCACGCCCTTGGGGCGTTCGTAACCGCAACAGAAGACCACCGCTGAAGCCCGTACAGCGAAACCGGTGCTTGTCAGCAAGGTCACCCCGTCGGGGTCCGACACGGCTTCGATCACATCGACCGGTGAGAAGAGCCTCGCGCCCCGGGCCTGGGCGCGCCGTAGAAGTCCCGCCGTCAGTTGAGCAGGATCGGCGCTGGCCGATCCGCCGCTGAGGATGGCGCCGGTTCGGTCGATCCCGAACCGATCACGAACCTGATCCGCCGGCAGGAAGCAGCTCTCCAGGCCGGCGTCGACCCTCACTGCGGCCTCGCTTTCGAGGGCTCTGCGGCCATAGGCGTCGCCCGCAAGATAGAGGGCGTCGCGATCCCGGTAGCCGCAACGGATACCCTCCTGGGCGATGATCTGTTTCAAGTCATCGACCGCGCGCCGCGAGCGCAGATAGGCCCGCTGCGCCTTCGGCCGGCCTATGCGCCTCCCAAGCGCCTCCAGTGGAAGATCGATCTCCCATTGCAACAGAGCGGTCGAGGCGATGGTCGATCCCATCAGAGGCGCCCTGCGATCAAGGACGGCCAGCGTGTGGTCGCGCGACAGCTCGTGCGCCATCAGGGCGCCGCTGATCCCGGCTCCGACGACGGCGACATCGACCGAAACGGCCTGCTTTAGAGGGCGAACCGGCGCCCCTGTAAAAGGGCTGTCCGCCCAGAGAGATCGCCCGCTTCTCAGGTCGCGCTTCTGTGTCAACCTCGCCATTCAACCCCCGACACGCACAGCCTGCGCCTCCGCTTCAGGGAACGCGCGCTCCTGTGGAGGGTTGCTCAAACCATGGCCAAGCCTCACCGGATCACGACGTCTGCAACGGATCCGACCCGCCAGCTTCCAGCGCCGTTTCGCGACTGGTTCGTGGACCGCGGCTGGACCTTGCGCCCCCACCAGCTGGACATGATCGACAAGGCGAAAGCCGGCGCCGATGTCCTGCTCGTGGCGCCGACAGGCGGCGGCAAGACCCTGGCGGGCTTCCTGCCCAGCCTCCTGCAACTCGCCGAACGCGGCCCGCGCAAGGGCCGCAAGATCCTTCACACCCTCTACATCTCCCCCCTCAAGGCCCTGGCGGTCGATGTCGAACGGAACCTCCTGATGCCGGTCCGGGACATGGATCTCCCCATCCTCGTGGAGTCACGCACGGGCGACACCGGCCAGGCCCGGCGCCAGCGTCAGAGGACATCCCCCCCGGACATTCTACTGACCACGCCGGAACAGCTTGCCCTGTTCTGCGCCTGGAAGGGCGCGCGCGACTATTTCCAGGATCTGGAGTGCGTGATCATCGACGAGATCCACGCCATCCACGGGTCCAAGCGAGGGGACCTGCTTTCATTGGGGCTGGCGCGGCTGAGGACGTTTGCGCCCGGCGTCCGCTGCGTCGGTCTGTCGGCCACCGTGGACGACCCGGCCCGCGTCAGACGCTGGCTGTCGGACCGAGGCGACGACATCATCCTTGGCCAGGCCGGGGCGCCCCCCCGGCTCGAGGTTCTGCTGTCGCAGAACCGGGTCCCCTGGGCCGGTCACACCGCCCAGCACGCCATGGCCGAAGTCTATGAGACCATAAAGACGGCGCGCACCACCCTGGTCTTCGTCAACACCCGCTGGCAGGCGGAGTTCGCTTTCCAGGAGCTATGGCGGCTCAATGACGACAACCTGCCGATCGCCCTTCATCACGGCAGCCTTTCAGCCGAGCAACGCCGCAAGGTCGAGGCGGCGATGTCGCGCCACGAACTGAGAGCAGTGGTCTGCACCTCGACGCTGGATCTGGGCATCGACTGGGGCGCAGTCGATCTGGTCATCCAGCTTGCGGCGCCCAAGGGCGCCTCGCGGCTGGTGCAAAGGATCGGACGCGCCAACCACAGGCTGGACGAGGCCTCCCGCGCGATTCTGGTTCCCGCCAGCCGGTTCGAGATGCTGGAGTGCCAGGCGGCGGCGGAGGCGGTGGCTGAAAACGCCCTCGACGGGGATCCGCCCAGGATCGGGGCGAGAGACGTCCTCGCGCAGCACGTCATGGGCTGCGCCTGTTCGGAGCCCTTCGACCCTGTGGACCTCTATGAGGAGGTGCGCCGGGCTGCGCCCTATGCAGGCCTTTCCTGGGAGGCCTTCGAGCAGGTCGTCGATTTCGTCTCGACAGGCGGCTATGCGCTCAGAAACTATGATCGCTTCCGCAGGATCATACGCGGTCCCGACGGCCGCTGGCGCGTCCTCAATGAGGAGACGGCGCGACGCCACCGGATGAATGTCGGCGTCATCGTCGCCGCCCAGACCCTCAACATCCGGCTTGCGGGCCGACGCGGCGCCGGGCGCAAGATCGGCCAGGCCGAGGAGTGGTATTTCGAACAGCTGACCCCGGGCGACAGCTTCCTCTTCGCTGGCGAGATATGGCGCTTCGAAGGGGTCAGGGCGACGGATGCGATCGTCACCCGCTCGAACGACAAACAGCCCAAGGTTCCCAGCTGGGGCGGCTCCCGATTTGCGCTTTCCACCTTCCTGGCCAGGCGGGTCCGGCGGATGATCAGCGACCAGTCCTCATGGTCGCGGCTGCCGCCCGACGTCTGCGAATGGCTGTTCGCCCAGCAGTCGCATTCAAGCATTCCCGGGGAAGAGGATCTCCTGGTCGAGACCTTCAGGCGCGGCAAACGGCACTACATGGTCTGCTATCCTTTCGAGGGCCGACTGGCCCACGCCACCCTGGCCATGCTGATCACACGTCGGCTGGACCGGGCCGGGGTCGGGCCGATCGGCTACCTCGCCAACGACTATGCGCTTTGCGTCTGGTCCTTGCGGCCCATGGACAGCCTCGATTTCGACGCCCTGTTCCAGCAGGACATGCTGGGTGATGATCTTGAAGCCTGGCTGGACGAGAGTTTCATGGTGAGACGCGCCTTCAAGGAATGTGCGCTGATCAGCGGCCTGATCGAGCGCCGCATGCCCGGCCACGAGAAGAACGGACGGCAGGTGACCTTCTCCGCCGACCTGATCTACGACACCCTGCGCCGACATGATCCGGATCACCTTCTCCTGTCCTGCGCGCGCGAGGATGCGGCGCGCGGACTTCTCGACTTGGCGCGACTGGGGGAGTTTCTCACACGCATCTCGGGCCGGATCGGGGTCGAGCGCCTTGCGCATGTTTCGCCCTTCGCCGTGCCCCTGCTGATGGAGATCGGCAAGGAGCGTGCGCCTGGGACCACCGCCGCGGACATGATGCTGGAGGACGCCGCCCTGATTGACGAGGCCATGTCTTGAACGTCTCAAGCCTGGCCGACGACGGCGCCTTCGCAACGCGACTGGCCGGCACCGACGTCGTGTTTCGCGTCTCCGGCGCCCTCTGGTTGCCGGCGGAACGCACCCTGGTCGTCGCCGACCTGCACCTCGAAAAGGGATCCGCCTACGCCGCGCGCGGACAGCTCCTGCCCCCCTATGACACGCGCGAAACCCTCAACCGGCTGGAGCGGGAGGTCGCGATCCTCGCCCCCCGAACCGTCGTCCTGCTCGGCGACACCCTCCATGACGGTGGGGCTCCGACGCGTATCGGCGAGGAAGAGCGCGCGCGCCTCAGGGCCTTGGCGGAAAGGGTCAGGCTGATCTGGGTCGTCGGCAATCACGACCCCGAAGGCGCAGGCGACCTGGGCGGCGAAACAGCGGACGTGGTCGAGGTCGCAGGCCTTTCGCTTCGCCACGAGCCCAGCCCTGGCCCCGTGGAGGGCGAGGTCGCGGGACACCTTCATCCCTGCGCACGCGTCAAGGGCGCCGCAGGCTCTGTTCGCCGCCCCTGCTTCGCATCGGACGGCAACCGCCTGATCCTGCCGGCCTTCGGCGCCTATGCCGGGGGGCTCAACCTGCGCGATCCAGCCTTCGCCGGCCTCTTTCGCCTTCCTCCCACAGGCTACCTCCTGGCGCGGCGCGTTGCGGCGGTCCCCTTTGACAAAATGCGACCCGATCAGAGGTCCCTGGCTAGCTGAGCGCCGCTACAAAATCATAGCGAAACCGGCGCCAGATAGAGGCGCCGAAGGTCAGCGCAACGAGGCCGAACGCCAGTCCCTGTTGCAATGTCACGCCACGACGCCCCCCGGATTACCGATCTCAGGCCTTGAAGCGGATCTTCTTCTCGACCTCGGCGGCCGCCTTCTCTTCCTGCTTGCGCCGGTTGAAGACCGTCCGCATGAAGCGGCGATCCGCAAGGCTCAACACCTCTTCAGCGGCGACAAACTGCTCCTGCTCCTCCTCGCGGATGTGATGGAGGTATTCTTCTCGCAGGGCGGCGAAACGACGGATCCATCCGGGAGACGCCATGTCCCGCGCGGCCAGATCCGCGAGAAGGTCATCGATCTCCTTGTGTTCGGCGATGGCGTGGCGGGCGAAGTCCGTGGTGTCCGGGTTTCTCAGCACGCTGGACCAGAGCGCCTGTTCTTCTGCCGCGGCGTGCGCCTTCAGCTCATGAACCAGTTCCACAAAAAGGCGCTCGCGGTCGGGAGACTTCCCCTTCGTCTCCTCCAGCATGGCCAGGAGCGCGCGATGGCGATCATGGTCCTCGACCAGCCGACCGAAGATGTCGGGATCCCCCCTGAATTTGGTGGCGGGCGTGCTGCCGATCCGCGCGGCCAGGTCAGGCGCTACAGCCCGCGCCTTGGCGACGGCGTCAGCCCTGGCCTTCCGGGGCGCCACAGGCCGGACGCGATCCTGCGCCCGCTGTTCCTTTCCACCGGCTTTCGCCCGTATCTCGCTCCCCAAGACCCATTTGCGCATGCACTGCTCCTTTCTCGAGCCGTCGCCCCCGGAGGCCGACAAGCTCTGCATTCGCAGTACGAACCTTTCGGCGATCAGCCGGTTCCCGACTGTCCGAAAGCCGGCGCAGCCTGCCTAGCCGACAACCGGGAACCAGACCGTGAACCGGCTCCCCGCCCCCGCCCCGGCGCTCTCCAGTTCGACGGCGCCCTCATGCATTTCGACCAGCTGGCGCACCAAGGCGAGGCCGATCCCCAGACCCTCGCGCGACCGGTCGTCCGGCCCTTTGGACTGCGTGAAGAGATCGAAGACCCGGACCTGCATCTCCTGCGGCACACCGACTCCGTTGTCCGCGACATCAATCCGCACCCGGTCCTCGACCCGGTTGGCCGACACCTGGATCCGCCCCTCCGACGGCGTATATTTGGCCGCATTGGTCAGCAGATTGCTCACCACCTGGGAGAGGCGGGTGAAGTCGCCGTCGAGCCAGATCGGCGCGCCCGGAACTTCGACTGTGAGGTCGTGGCGCCCCGCGTCGATCTTGGGTCGACTGGTGTCGACCGCCGAGTCGATGATGCTCTGCACCGTCACCCGCTCGCGCTGAAGCGAGATCTTGCCCTGGTCGATGCGGGCGACGTCCAGCAGATCCTCGATCAACCGCGACAGATGGTGGGCCTGAACCTCCATTCGGGCGTGGATCAGCGCGCTCTTTTCCGGATCCTTCTGTCTCTCCAGCAGCTGGAGCCCCGCCCGGAAGGCCATGACGGGATTGCGCAGCTCGTGTCCGAGCATGGCGATGAAGTCGTTCTTGCGCCGGTCTGCGGCGCTGAGGGCCGCCGCATAGGCCTTGAGCTCGTCCCGATGCGACAGGATCTCCTGCCTCTGGCGGTAGAGCTCGATGAAGACGTTCGCCTTGCTCTTCAGGATGTCCGTCTCGACGGGCTTCTGGATGAAGTCCACCGCTCCGGCCTCATAGCCCCTGAAGCGCCGCTGCTGATCGGCGCTGCCGGCGGTGACGAAGATGATCGGCACGTGGCGCGCATTGGCGTTGCCGCGCATGAACTCCGCGAGCTGGAAACCGTCCATCCCCGGCATCTGCACATCGACCAGGGCGAGGGCGACGTCATGCACCAGCAAAAGCTCCAGCGCCTCGTCGCCGGAGCGGGCCTTGAGACAGGCGACGCCGTCGCGCTTCAGCAGGGCCTCAAGGGCGAGGAGGTTCTCCTCGAGATCGTCCACGAGAAGGAGATGGATCGGCTTGTCAGGGCTCGTCATGCCTGGCCTAGACCTTTCAGAACTTCGAGAATGCGCGCGAGCGACATCACTTGGGCGACCGGACAGGCGCGCAGGGCGGCTTCCGGCATGGGGCGGGCATGGGCGGTGGCCGGGTCTTCGACGAAGGTCAGACCGCCGGCGGCGGCGACCGCCTTCAGTCCCGCCGCTCCGTCCTCATTGGCCCCTGTCAGGACCAGGCCGACCAGACCGGCGCCGTAGGCGTCAGCGGCGCTTTCGAAGAGGACGTCGATGGAGGGGCGGGAGTAGTTGACCAGCTCGTCGGACGAAAGGGCGAGAGCGCCGTCCGCCTCGACCAGGAGGTGATAGTCGGAAGGGGCGAAATAGACCACGCCTGGCTCCACCGGCTCCTTGTCCTCTGCCTCCTTCACGGTGAGCGCGCATTTGGACGCAAACAGGGGCGCCAGCACATTGCTGCGGTCGGCGGGCACGTGCAGGACCACCAGGATCGGCAGGTTAAAGTCGGCGGGAAGCGACGGCAGGAGGGCGAGCAGAGCCTGCACGCCTCCGGCCGAGGCGCCGATCACGACAGCGCGGGCGGGATGAGGCGTCATGGCTCGCGCCTGCGATAGATCTTCTCTTCCGGCACGAAGTCGGCAAAGGCGCCGGCGTGCCGCGAGAAGCGCAAGCTCTCCTTGGATCCGACGCCCAGGAAGCCGTTGCGAGCCAGCGAGTCCTTGAACAGGCCGACGGCGCGGTCCTGTAGCGGGCGATCAAAATAGATCATCACATTGCGGCAGGAGATCAGCTGCATTTCGCCGAAAACCGCATCGGACGCCAGGCTATGGTCCGAGAAGACGACATTGGCCCGCAGGGACTTGTCGAAGACCGCTCGGCCGTAGTCGGCGGTGTAGTAGTCCGACAGCGAGGTTCGCCCGCCCGACTTCTGGTGGTTTTCGGTGAACTTGCGGATGCGATCCAGAGAATAGACCCCCGCCTCCGCCGCTCGCAGCGCATCGGGATTGATGTCCGTGGCGTAGAACATCGTCCGTTCGAAAAGGCCTTCCTCCCGGAACAGGATGGCCAGCGAATAGACCTCTTCGCCGGCGCTGCATCCCGCGATCCACACCTTCAGGGAGGGATAGGTCCGCAGGTGCGGCAGCACCTGCTCGCGCAGGGCCCGGAAATAGGCCGGGTCCCGGAACATCTCGCTGACCTGGACCGTCAGGAAACCCAGCAGCCGCGGCAACATCTCCGGATCATGCAGAACCCGCTCCTGAAGGGCCGTCAGGCTGGGCAGACCGAAATGGCTGCGCGCCTGGAGCAGGCGGCGCTTGATCGAGGCCCGCGCATAGTGACGGAAGTCGTAGTGGTAGCGCTGGAACAGGGCCTCCAGCAGCAGCTGGATCTCTATGTCCTCCACCTCATGGGGCGCGACGGCGTTCAACGGGGCATCCAGACGCGCACGAGCGAGAGCAGCTTGTCCACGTCCAGCGGCTTGGCCATGTAGTCATTCGCGCCCGCCGCGATGCAGCGCTCCTGGTCGTCGGGCATGGCCTTGGCCGTAAGCATCAGAACGGGCAGGTCGCGCCAGCGCGGATCCTTCCTGAGTTCGCGCGTCGCGGCCAGGCCGTCCATGACCGGCATCATGACGTCCATCAGGACCAGATCGATCGCCTGCTCGGCATCTTCGGCGGACTGCTCCAGGCGCTCGATCGCCTCCTTGCCGTTGCGCGCGATCTCGACAAGGGCGCCGCGCGGCTCCAGGACATTGGTCAGGGAGTAGATGTTGCGAACATCGTCCTCGACAATGAGGATCCGTCGCCCTTCCAGCACGGCGTCGCGATGGCGGGCCTTGCGGATCATCTTCTGCTGCTCGGGCGGCAGCTCCGAGACCACCTGGTGAAGGAAGAGGGAAACCTCGTCGAGCAGCCGTTCAGGCGACTTGGCGCCCTTGATGATGATGGAGTTGGAATAGCGACGCAGTTGCTGCTCATGCTCCGGCGACAAGTCGCGGCCTGTGTAGACGATGACCGGCGGATAGCCCTGCCCGCCCTCGCGGCTGAGGGTCTCCAGCAGGGAGAAGCCGGACGCGTCCGGCAAGGTCAGGTCGAGGACCATGCAGTCAAAGGTCTGGCTCTTGAGCTGCTCGAGGCACTCCGCAGCCGTGCCGACGCCCACGGTCTCAACATCACCCGATTCCAGCAGCTTGCTGACCGCTTCGCGCTGAACCACGTCATCCTCGACGATGAGGACGCGCCGCACGGTTCGCGTCAGCTTCTCCTCGAGCGATCGCAGCACCTCGGCCAGGGCCTCGCGTCCCACGGGCTTCACCACATAGCCGACGGCCCCCAGAGACAGGGCGGTCTGGCTATGATCGTCGGCGGAGACGACATGGATGGGAATATGGCGGGTGTCGTCGTCGCGCTTGAGCACGTCGAGGACGGTGAGGCCGGACTGGTCCGGCAGGCCGATGTCCAGCACGACGGCGTTGGGCCGATAGCGCTTGGCGAGCTTGAGAGCCTCCTGGGCCGTCCCGGCCAGAATGCACTGGAACCCCATCTCGCGCGACAGGTCCCGGACAATGGCGGCGAAGCGATCGTCGTCCTCCACGACCAGAAGCAGGCGACGTGTCCCGGCCAGATGATCGCGGTCATCGTCCAGGGCCCGGGCGAGCGTCGCCGCCTCCGCCGCTCGAGGGGTCGGAGCCCGGGCCGCCGGGATCGGAGCCACGCCGGAAGGCGCTTCTCTGGGCGCCACGCGCGAGGCGTCATAGGTCCGAGGAAGGATCAGGGTGAAGACGCTGCCTTCGCCGGCCCGGCTTTCCAGACCAATACGGCCGCCGAGCAGGCGCGCCAGTTCGCGCGAGATTGACAGGCCCAGGCCGGTCCCGCCGTAACGGCGGCTGATGGTGCCGTCCGCCTGCTGGAAGGCTTCGAATACGCTGTCCTGCTGGTCCGGGGCGATGCCGATGCCCGTATCCGAAACCGCGAAGGCCACCTCGTCCGGCCCGGCCTCCGAGATCGACAGGATCACCTTGCCCTTTTCGGTGAACTTGAAGGCGTTCGACAGAAGGTTCTTCAGGATCTGCTCAAGCCTTTGGCGATCCGTCTCGAGCCCGTCATCGCCCGATCCCAGGTCGATCTCGAAGGCGAGGCCGCGATCGTCGGCCACCGGCTGGAACATCTGGCGGATGTCATCGCCGAGGCGCTGCAGGGACACAGCCTCCGAACGGGCCTGGATATGGCCGGCCTCGATCTTCGACAGGTCGAGAATGTCATTGATCAGGGTCAGCAGGTCGTTGCCCGAAGACTGGATGGTGCGGGCGTATTTGACCTGGTCTTCCGACAGGGTCTCGTCGGGGTTGTCGGCCAGGAGCTTCGACAGGATCAGCAGGGAATTGAGCGGGGTGCGCAGCTCATGGGACATGTTGGCGAGGAAGTCGGACTTGTACTGGCTGGCCCGCTCCAGTTCCCTCGCCTTGAGCCCCAGGGCTGCGGATCCGCGCTCCAGATCATCGCGCTGGGTTTCCAGCACCTGAGCCTGCTCCTCGAGCTGGCTGTTGGTCTGTTCCAGTTCAGCCTGCTGCTGTTCCAGACGCACCTGGGATTCCTTGAGGGCCCGCCCCTGCTCTTCCAGCTCCTCATTGGAGACCCGCAGTTCTTCGCTCTGGACCTGCAGTTCTTCGGACTGCCGCTGGGTCTCCTCCAGCATGTCCTGCAACCGGGCCCGGTAGCGTGCCGATCTCAATCCCGTGCCGATCAGCGGCGCGGTTTCCTCCAGAAGCGCGAGGAGACGCTCGTCGGGAAGACGAAGGAAGCCCAGTTCCAGAACGGCGTTGATCTCGCCGTCAGCGCGGCCCGGGGCGATGACGAGGTGCCGGGGCTTGGAGCGTCCCAGCGCCGAGCCGATCGTCAGATAGTTGTCCGGCACCTCGGGCACCGTCAGAGCGCGCCCTTCGGCGGCGACCTGCCCCAGCAGGCCCTCGCGCGGACCGAAGCGCTCCGGGACAGGCGCGTCGGCGGGAACGCCGAGTGCCGCGACACGCCGGAATACGCCGCCCTCGCCCTTGAAGAGGGCGGCGGCCTGAACATCGGCGTAGCGCGCCAGATAGGCGAGGATGCTGGCCGCCAGCTGTTCTACGGACTGATCGCCCATCATGGCGTCCGCCAGCCCCACCTGGCCCTTGTGGATCCACTCCTGGCGGGCCCTTTGACGCGCGCTGCGCCGGATAAGGGCGTAGATGCCCAGGGTCAGGCCCGCGCCCAGCAGGCCGGACAGGACGCCGCTGACCAGGGCTGTGCGATAGGCGGCGTCCATCTCCTCGAGGCGCGCTAGGCGAAGCTTCTGCTCCTCCTGCCTCATCAGATTCACTTCGCTCCGGATGGCGTCCATCTCCGCCTTGCCGCGATCCGTGTTCATCCTGGACACGGCGGCCTGCAGACCCTCGCTTCGGCGCGCCTGGATGGTGGCGTCCAGCTCGGTCATCTTGGCGTCGACATGTCTGCGGACCTGGCTCAGATGGGCCTGCTGCACCGGGTTGTCCCGGGTCAGGCGCGCCACATCCTCCAGACGCCGCTCCACGGCGGCCGCAGCCATGTCGTAGGGTTGCAGGTAGAGAGGATTGCCCGTCAGCAGATAGCCGCGCTGGCCGGTCTCGGCGTCCTGGACCGTCGACAGAAGGTCGTCGACGGCGACGATCACCTGATGGGTGTGAATGATCTGCTGATTATTCGCCCTCAGCACCTGGACATTGAACCAGGCCACCCCGCTTGTCGCCAGAAAGAAGGCCAGAACCAGGGCCAGTCCTGCTGCGGACCAGGCTTCGGTCTTCGAGCCCGCGGGCGGGCGACGGAACAACATCATCAGCAGTCTGACCTCGGGTGAGCGACGGGAACCTCCCTGCCTAGAGGGCGGAGCCGTCAGCGCAATAACCTGTGCTGGTTTTTCTCGGCCTGGGCCGAGGCCATGGGTCGCACGCCCCAGCGGCGCACGCCGGCAAAACGATCATGTCAGGGCGTGAACTGGATCGTGCGGGCGAACTGATAATCCTTGCGGCCCGGCTCGACCTCGGCGTCGCGCATCAGGGCGATGGCCGCCTCAGCGAAGCCCAGACCGGGGTGGGTCTCGCCCAGGACGCGGCAATCCTCGACCCGCCCGGCGGCCCGCGCGGTGCACTCGAGGGTCACCGCCACAGTCAGAAGCGGGGCCGGCGCCTCATGCTGCGCGGCTGCGGCAGATCTTTCAACCTTCGGGAGACGGTCGATCTTCGGCGACGCATCCAGCAGGATGGCCGCGGTCAAGGCCAGGATCATCATTGCAAAACCCTCCGTTTCCTTAACCGGGCGGGTCGCGATCTGTTCCAACGGCGCGGCCGCTTGTGGCGAACAAGGCGAGGTTGGATGCCTCTTGCGACCGGGCGTTTACGGCAGCCGGCCCCCCGTCCTGCGACGAGGGGCCGGCCTCGATCCTGAAGCAGCGCATCACCGCTCAGCAGGCTCGATCGGTTCCATAGGGCGTTGGACAAACCCTATCGATTGTAGCGCGCCCTTTCCTCGGCGATCTGCTCAGCGCTCCAGGGCTCAGCGGCCGCGTCAAACCCCGACCACCCGTTCTCGCGGTAGGCCGCGCCGCGCGACAGGGAATCGAACCCCCGCCGGTCGTTGAGAAGCGTCTCGACACGGACCCGATCAGACTCCTCGGTCCTGACGCTCACCAGGGTCCCGCCGCGACGGACGCCTTCGGCGTAGACCTGGGCCTCGCCTTCGTCATGGCCGGCCTCCTTCAACGCGCCCAGCAAGCCGCCGGCGGCGCCGCCGACCGCAGCGCCCGCCGCAGCCGCCACCGCGGTCGAAGCGAGCCAGCCTGCGGCGACCACGGGGCCCAGGCCAGGAATCGCCAGCATCCCCAGCCCGGCGAGCACGCCCGCCCCGGCGCCCAGAACGCCCCCGGTCGCGGCGCCCTTCCCGGCTCCCTCGGCGACGTCGTTCTCGCCGTCGCCGTTCATGTCGCCGAACCGGCGCCCGTCTCCCGAATGGGCATGACCGTCATGCCAGTTATCGGAATTATTGGAGATAAGGCTGATCCGGTCGGAGGCGACGCCGGCCCGCTCCAGGGCGGACACGGCTTCAAGCGCATCATTGTGATTGTCAAAAAGTCGCGTTACCACGGCCATTTGAAGCTCCTTCTTTATCTAGTTTCTTAGTTGGCGGAGGCGCTGACCGCGCCCTTGTAGTCGACCGACACCTTGCTCTCGGCGCCATTGCGCGTCGCTGTAGCGCTCCAGATGCCCTGGGCGTCCTGGCTCATCGGCCCCACCACGGCATAGCCCTGCTTCTCGATCGCCGAGCGCGCCTGGGCTTCGGTGAAGGAGTTGGCGCCCGGCGTCAGGGCCGCGTCTCCGCCTGGCGCGGTGTCGACGGCGGGATTGCGCGGGGCTTCGGATTCCGAAACGACCGGCCCTTCGACACGGCCCTCGTCCGCCTTGTTGTCTCCGCAGGCAGCCAACAGGAATACTGTCGCGCCCAAGGCGATGATCGCTCTCGTCATTCGGCTTGTCCTTTTTGGTGATGGCGAAAAAACAAGCCCCCCGTCCGGAAGAGGGTTCCACCGCTTTCGCCCCCCTCATGGCCCTGATCGCTCGCTATCGCCGCCACGCCTGGCCTGGAGCGGGATGTGACCTCTATCCGACACAAGGGGGGGCCATGAGGGATGACGCCGCTCACGGGAAGCCGGCCGCCTTCGACCTCAGGGCACGGCGCTCGCCCTCACGGGCTCGACCAGCCGAGGACGCGCAAGGCCGCACGCGGGCGCTCGTCCCCGGTGAAGACCAGGGCCGCAGCCTTGCTCCCATGACCGGGCACATAGTCGAGCGTGGCCTTGGCTGTTTCGCTCCCGCTTACGCCTTCAACCTCCACGGCGGCGGCGGTCAGGTCGCCCCGGTTCACCACGGTCACGTCCATGACCCAGCCGCCCGCGCCTCTTCGAACCGACTCTGCCTGGACAATGAGGTCAGGCGGCCTCGCCTCGACCACGACGGCCCGCGCGAGGGTCCCGATGACGCCGAGGATCACCGCCAGGCCGATCAGGGCGCACAGGCCTTGAAGACGCGAGGGTTGCGAAGCGCTGGAAGAGAGCTTGCGGCTGGACATGGCTAGACCAGAAGCCGCGCCGCCGCCGCGCCTATGGCGGCGGGAAAGGCGAGAATGACGACATTGGCGACCAGCGACTGGAGCCCGTGGCCGTCGAGACCGCCGAAGGTCCACAGCATGGCGAAACTGGCGACGAGGCACAGGGCGTAACCTGGCAGAGTGAAATCAATGAAGGCGCGCAGCGGAGACTCCTTTTCCTCCTGACCGGCGAAGCCCGCCTCAAACACGATGAGATGCAGAAGAACTATGGACAGGAGCAGGACGCCGAGCGCCCCCAGGGGCGTTGTGCGATAGGCGATCAGCCGCATCTCTTCCGTCGGCGCCAGGTTCATGGCGAAGTAGAGGGCGCCGGCCAGCATGAGGAAAAGCTCGCCGGGGTAGGAGGCCTGATCCTCGTCACCCTCCCCCCCTCCGTTCGAGAGCTGACGTCGGGCCACAAGCGCCCCAAGCGCGGCCGGGACGGCCTGCAGCGAGACCTGACCGACGGCTGAGGCCAGGGAACTGTGGTCCAGAACATTGAAGAGGGCCAGCAGCCCGCCGGCTGTGACAAAGCCCGCCGCGAGCGCCGTCAGGGTGTCGAGGAGGTTGTTCAAGGCCCCGCGACGCGCGGAGAAGCCTGCATAATGGGCCAGCCCGAAAAGCACAGGCAAGGACACGACGACAAAGGCCAGGCGTCGCTCGGGCGTCGCGGCGTGCCCCAGGGCCCACATCTCCATCGTCATGAGAAGCGGCAAGCTGAACAACAGCGCGCCGCCGAAAGCGCGGCCCAGGTCCCGAACATAGCCGGCCTCCTGGGATTTGCGGGCGGCGACGGCGCTCATGGTCTAGTCGGAGACAGCCGCTGCAGCCGTCGCAACATCCGGCGCGGGCGGGCCTGCATTGTCGAAGGCTCGGGCGTCAGCCGCTTGCTGGGCGTCTGTCGGATTCTGATTGATGAAGACGCCGTTGGCTGCGGCCCAGATCGCGAGCAGCAGGACGGCGACCGCGGCCGTGGAAGCGACCAGTATGGCGAGCACCCGGGCTCCGCGCCTTCCGCCCCGGACATAACGAGCAGCGACAGGGCGCCCCTCCCGGACGGCTTCTGCGGCCTTGGCGTGACGGCGGCTTTCTTCGGGGATCATGTGACCTCTCAAACGGCTCAATAGGGCAACGCCGGCTCAGCCTGGCTGTTCCTCGCCGCCCCCGCGAGCAGATGGACCTGCAGCCTCGCCGGATTGAAGCGACCCGATCTGTCGCGCAGCGGGCGAACGACAAACCGGGCCGTCAAGCAGGCCTCCCCCCCGGGAGACCGCATCGAGGCCAACAGCCCGCCATGGCGCCGGTTCCGCCGGCGGTCATCTGGGTCGGGAATCCGACCCAGGGCTTTTCTGACATCGCTCGCTTCGAGCCATGAGGTCCGGATTACCTTGGACCAAGCGCCGGGTCCCGCGGCCCCCTGGCCAAACTCTGGAACCCTGAGTGACGGGGCGACGTTGGGCTCGCTCCGGCGCTTAAGGAGAATTTGTATGCTGAAATGGGCCCTTATCTTTGCGGTCATCGCCATCGTCGCTGGCCTTCTCGGGTTCGGCGGGATCGCCGGCGCCGCTGCGGGGATCGCCAAATTCCTAGCCGTCCTCGCCTTGATCGTCTTCGTGGTCTTCCTCTTCCTGGGCTTCGCAGCCGCCAAGAAGATCACCTGAAGGAGAGCCTGGCCGCCGACGGCTAACCTCCCGATCGCCTCGGGGACACGGCGGCCAGGCGAGTCCGCGGCCCTCCCTGGAGACGTCGCGGCGTCCGTCTTCCTGCCCGCCGTCTCACAGCGGAGGCGCGAAGAGCCGACATGCGCTTGAGACAGGAGGGCCCGGCTATCGGGTCCGGGGCCTTCAGAACCGCGCGCCAAGTCGCGCGAAACCAACCTATGTGAAGAACAAAAACGCCGAAGCCATGCTGTTGGTCTAAGGCCATGAAGAATCAGTCGGAAACCCATCACGAAACCCGGCACACCGCATCGCTTGAGCGGATGCTGTCCAGTTTCGGGCCGCTTGGCGCCGACGACATCGCCTATATCCGGGACTGCTTCACCGGGGTGCTGCAGACCCATGCGGCGGGAAGCCCGGTCATCCTGGCTCCGGAGCGCAATGAAGCAAGACTGGTCTTCAAGGGCTGGGCCGCACGCGGCGCCATGCTGGAGGACGGACGTCGCCAGATCGTGGGCCTCAATCTGCCCGGCGAGATGATTGTCGCATCCGGCGCGGTCGACACCGACATGCTGGTCTGGGCCCTGACGGACGTCGTCACGATCGACGGCACCGCCTTCTGGACCGGCATGTCCGAGCTGCGGACGCAGAGTCCGCCGCTGCTGGAAGCCTGGAGGCATTACCGCACGGCCGAACGCCTGCGCATGGCGCGCCAGGTCGTAAGATTGGGTCGGCTCAACGCCTACGAACGCACAGCCCATCTCCTGCTGGAGCTCCACGAACGCCAGGCGCGTCTGGGTCCCGTCGTGGCGGGGGTGCTCCATCTGCCGCTGACCCAGGACATTCTTGCCGACATCCTGGGCCTCAGCGCGGTGCATATGAACCGAACCCTGCAGCAGCTCAGGCGCAACGCCCTGGTCGATTACAGAGCCGGGCGGGCGGTCCTGCAGAACCTCACGAGCCTGGCCCAGGCCGCCAACCTGAGCGCCGACTGCGGTCCAAGCCTCTGACGGCGGGCTTCGCCGCGGCGGACGAGAGAACCTCGCGTCCGCCAGAGGCCGGGTTAACCCATGTTGTTTGATCTTGCCCGGAGCAGGATCAGAATGCGCCCTTGCCGAGGAGGCTGGTCATGCCTCGACCTGAAGAGCTCTGGCGGCGTCTCGTCGCCTTCTTGCTAGGCCGGACACCCGCCATGCGGACGTCCCGACGCCTGCCCCATCCTCATTGGCCCCGGCGCTCCGGGCGTCCCTGAGGCTGCGGCCCGGACAGGCTCAGACCGGATCGCGTCCCAGGCGCAGATAGGTCGGATCGAACTCCGCCACCCGCACCAGCCGATCCCAATCCAGGATCCTGATGTTGCGTCCGCTCCATTCGACAAGGCCGTCGGCGCGGAGCTGGGCCACGGATCGGTTGACGTGGACAGCCGAGAGGCCAAGCACGTCGGCGAGGATAGCCTGGCTGAGAGGCAGTTCCATCCGATGTCCTTCCGCTCGCTCCACGGAGGCCAGACGAAGATAGACCTCGCACAGGAAGTGGGCGAACCGCCCGAAAGCCGTGCGCCGCCCCAAACCCGCCAGCCATTGGCGGTGCACGGCGGCGTCGATGAGGGTTTCCAACCAGAGCAGGCGCGTCAGGTGGGGTTGGGTCTGGGAAATGAAACGCAGGGCCTCATGGGGGCAATAGCCCACCTTACAGTCGGTCAGACAGACCACGCCATGATCCATCGGGCTCATGAGAAGGCTATGGAGGTCGACGAAGTCGCCCGGGACGTTGAGTTCCGTGATCTGGCGTGCGCCGTTCATCAGCACGACATATCGCGCCGCGAAGCCTTCGAGCAGAAGCGTGCTTCGGGACGGGCGGTCATATTGTTCGACGATGTTGTCGCCGGCCTTCAAGGTGACCGGCGGCGCGACCACGTCCGCCAGAACGGCCTTTTCCTCGTCAGAGATGAAATCTCGACGCGACAGCTTGTCGATCAGGGGACTGATCAGGATGACCTCCAATTTCCGCGCCGCCCACTGCGGCAACGCTTGCAAAACCATCCAGCCCTCGCCCGGTTCCTCCGCCGTAGGCCTTGTGTCGCCCGGCCGCGCGTACGCGTTTCACCGGCCCCCGGCCTCCTAACCCATGTAAGTGGCGACCGCCGCGCCATGGGCCACACTCCCCCTCTTAGGAGTGCGACATGCAGACCACGACCGGCCTAGCAGCCATGGCCTCTTCCCCTCGCTCTCGCCTTGAGGTTCAGGATCACCCGGTCTTCCAGGCCCTGCCCGCTGACGCTCAGGCCCGGATAGAGGCCTGTGGTCACAGAGCGTCGCTGGCGGCCGGCGAGGTCCTGCCGAACGACGGCGGGCTCTACTTCATCCTCTCGGGCGTGGTCGGCCTCTTCCCGGGCGGCGGCCGCATCTGCGTGGCCGCGGTGACAGCCGGATCCGTCCACGGCTGGGACCAGGCTCTTGAACCGGGCGCCCGTCGCCCGGAGGCGCGAGCCCTGATCGACACCGTCGTCTGCCGCGCCGCCGCCGCTCCCCTCGTGGAGGCCATGGGCCGGGAATGGCTGACCCGTCTCGTGGCGCGTCATGCGACCGCCCGTCTTGACGCCCTGGCGACGGAGGCGGCGTGCAACGCCTCTCACCTGGTGCCCGAAAGGCTGGCCAAATGGCTGGTTCGGCTCCACTGCGGCGGAAACGGCGCGCCGCTCTTTCTCACCCAGGCTGATTTCGGGGGGATGCTTGGGGTCCAGAGAACCAGCGTCAACGCCGCCGCCGCCCGTCTCCAGGGCCAGAACCTCGTGCGCTTCGGGCGAGGCAAGGTCCAGGTGCTCGATCTCGTCGGCCTGCGTCAGGCCTCCTGCGGTTGCGGCGAAGCTGTCGCGCCGGTCTCAGCGACACCCCGGTCGGCGGTGCGGAGCACAGGTCTCGCTACGGAAGCGGCCTCCTGGTCGCCTGCGCATCCCGGTTCACCGTCTCGCGACGTCGCCGAGCCGGAGGGCGTGGTCGCCTCGGCTCCATTGGCGCGCGCAGGCTAGGGCCCAGCCAGACTCTAATCTTACAAGGCCTGGCTCCAGCCCCCGTTTGATCAACGTCCCCAGACCTTCCAGCCTCGAGGGCTGGATTGGCGCCCACGGCCTTCGCCGCCCGAGCGAAACGACGTCAGGCGGGGGCGGTTCTCAGCTCCGGGCGAGCCTCCGCACGCGCCCTCATCCGAGCCCGCAACTGCTCGCGAATGGTCCAGCCGTCGAGATGCGCGAAATCGTTCAGCGTGTAGCCCTCGCGGGCCAGGGCTTCTTGAAGATCAGAAATCTTGAGGCAGGCGCGGTTCTCGTCGGCGATCTGAAAGGCGCGCTCGATAACGTGGATCTGGTTCATGTTTCCTCCGTGGCAAGAGAGAGCGAAAGCCGACGGCTACGGTTCCCTGAGCGGATGACGCAGAGCCGCAAAGTCAGGTCCAGGGCCTTTGGAACCCACAGGCGTTGCGGGCGCTGGCCCTCCAAACCGAAAAGGAGCTCGCCTTGAACCTTCGCCCCCTGCTTATCGGACTGGTCGCCGGCCAGCGCTCCATGACGCCGCTCGCCGCCGTGGCGCTGGCGGCGCGTTCCGGCAGCCTCGCCCGCGACAATGGCGCTCCAGCAGTTATCGGCAAAAGGTCCGCTGCGATCGCCGCCAGCGCTCTGGCGATCGGGGAAATGCTCGGCGACAAGATGCGGTCTGCACCGGACAGGACCGTCCCTCCCGGGCTGGCGGCCAGGCTGTTCGCCGGAGGGATAGCGGGCGCCGCCTTGGCGCCTCGCAGTTCACGCGCATCCGCCGCTGCCCTGGGCGCCGCGGGCGCAATCCTGGGCGGCTATGCCGGCCTGGCGCTTCGCAAGCGCGCCATGCGCCGTTTCGGCCAGACACGCAGTGGCCTGGCCGAAGACCTCCTGACCCTGGCCGCAACCACCCTCATTCTTCGCGAAGGTCCCAAACGTCGAACGCCGTCTGTCCAGCGGGAGGTGGTAAACCCGCCCTCCGCCTGAACAGAAAAGGGATCAGGCCAGGGTACGAACGGCTGGCTCCCGCGCCCACTGCCGGGTGCGGGCCGGCGGCAGGAAGTCCCCCGGCTTGGCCGCAGACAGGTCGACGACCCCCTCATCAGACTTGATCCCGGCCCGATCCAGAAGAGGGCCGACCTCGCGCGTGTGGCCAATGGCCTTGAGGTGACCGAAGGCGTCCCTGAGGAAGTCCACCGCCGCGCCCTCCTTCAGAAGCTGGGCGCATCCGTCTCCCGACAGGATGACGGCCACGGCGTCGAACAGGACAGACGGGCTGCCCGCCAACTGGCCGTCAGCGGGAAGAAGGGATCCGTCCGCCAGTTTCGCCCCGCCGATCTTGGGCGCGACGATGAAGACGGCGCCGCCGTCGCCTTCCACCGCCTTGCGGACAGCCGCGACGATCGCGCCGTCAGAGCCGTCAGCGACCAGGATCGCGACCTTGCGGCCCTTCAGGCTGTCCGGATACTTGCCGACGATCCTGAGGGCCGGCGAGGGTTCGAGGTCGATGGGCGTCGCGGCCGGCGCGGACGCCTTGGGCAGAGGCAGGTTCATGGCCCCCGCCACGCGCTTGGCCAGATCCTCGTCGACATTGCGGAGATTGGCCAGGACGCGCGCCCTGACGTGCTCGAGGGTCACCTTCGACAGTTCGAATACGAGGGCGCTGGCCAGGTGGGCCTGTTCGATCTCCGTCTGCGAGCGGAAGAAGAGCCGGGCCTGGCTGTAGTGATCGGCGAAGCTCTCGGCGCGCAGACGGACCTTCGCGCCCTCCATCGGCACGGCGGCGGTGCGGAAGCCGCCTTTCGGGTCCTCGCGCGGCCCGCCCTCCTCTCCCGCCTCGGCCAGGCTATTCGGCTCGTAGTTGGCGCGCCCCTTGAAGACCTGGGTCTGCATATGGCCGTCGCGCTGGAAGTTCTGGAAGGGACAGCCCTTGGCCTGGTTGATCGGGATCTGATGGAAGTTGACGGTCCCCAGCCGCGACAGCTGGGTGTCCTGATAGGAGAAGAGCCGCCCCTGCAGCAAAGGGTCCTCCGAGAAGTCGACGCCCGGCACGATGTTGGTGGGCAGGAAGGCCGCCTGCTCGGTCTCGGCGAAGAAGTTGTCAGGGTTACGGTTCAGCACCATGCGGCCGATGACCCGCAGAGGATGATCCTCTTCCGGGATCAGCTTGGTCGCGTCGAGAATATCGAACGGCAAGGCGTCCGCCTCGGCCTGGTTCAGCAGCTGGACGGCGAACTCCCATTCAGGGAAGTCGCCCTGATCGATGGCCTCGAACAGATCGCGCCGATGATAGTCCGGGTCGGCCCCGGCGATCTTGACCGCCTCGTCCCAGCAGGTGGACTGGGTCCCAAGCCTGGGCCGCCAGTGGAACTTGACGAAGGTCGCCTCCCCCTTGGCGTTGATCAGCCGGAAGGTGTTGACGCCGAAGCCCTCGATCATGCGCAGCGATCGCGGAATGGCCCGGTCGGACATGGCCCACATCACCATATGGGTGCTCTCCGGCATCAGGCTGATGAAGTCCCAGAAGGTGTCATGGGCGCTGGCCGCCTGAGGATAGCCGCGGTCCGCCTCCATCTTCACGGCATGGATCAGATCAGGGAATTTGATCGCGTCCTGGATGAAGAAGACGGGGATATTGTTGCCCACCAGATCCCAGTTGCCCTCGGACGTATAGAATTTGACGGCAAAGCCCCGGACGTCGCGCGGCGTATCCACTGAACCGGCGCCGCCGGCGACCGTCGAGAAGCGCGTGAAGACCTCTGTCTTTTTTCCGACCTCGGTGAGGATTTTGGCCGTTGTGTAGTCTTCCAGACTCTCGGTGAGTTCAAAAAAGCCATGGGCGGCCGATCCGCGTGCATGGACGATCCGCTCCGGAATACGCTCATGGTCGAAGTGCTGGATCTTCTCACGCAGCACAAAATCCTCGAGCAGGGTCGAACCTCGGGGCCCAAGCTTGAGCGAGTTCTGGTCGTCGCTGACCGGCGCGCCGTGGTTTGTCGTAAGGCGGGCTTCAGGCGTGGAGGCGGTCTGGTGGAGTTCGCCGCCCTCACCGGGGCGGGCGTCTGCGACGGGCGACTTGGGCATGGGGTTTCCTTCGGTCAGGTTGTCCGGCGACAGGGTTGAAAGCCCGCAAGAGCGGGCGCGCGGAGGCGGCCAGCGCCCGTCTATCTTTGCGGCGGCGGTGCAACCGCCCCCTCCTGCCCGGCCTGGTCGACTTGCCGGGCCGGGGTGTCGGCAACCCCCGTGGACGGGGTGGAACCGGGATTTGCGCCCGCCACGCCGCTCGTCGCGTCCGCCTCCAGCGAGGAGGCTTCAGGGGCCGCACGCTCCGCGTCGCGGCTTCCGCAAGCGCCGAGGGCGAGAAGCGGCACGGCCAGGATCGTCATCGCAGTCAGATGCTTCATGTCTTTCTCCCTGGAGGAACAACGGCAAGGCGGATGGGGCGTTGCACCAGCCCTGAGGCCGAGGCGGCGCGCGGCGTCGGATCTCGTCTGAAGTCAAAGCCCGCAGCGCGTCTCCCCTCGCGGGACCCGACAAGCGGCCGCAAACGAAGGATCAGCCAAGGGGAGCCTTGCCCGACCCGCCCGGAAGCCGGGACGATCTGAAGGCCTGAATCGAGTAGACCTCCCCGCTGCGGCTGTCCCGGATCGCGACCCCGGCCAGGCCTTGAGCCTCGAAGGCTACGGCCAGTCGCAAGGCGGCCGCCTCGTCTGACACGCTCGTCGCCATGTCGTTATTCTTGCACACATAGCTGACCAGATAGGGCATGGCGCTTTCCGGGCGCCGGATCCCCTGCAGTTCGCTCCCCTGGTGGGAAGCGCGGGGTCCGGCGGACTCCTCAGGCTTTTCTGGCGGCCTCCAGCTTCCGGACGAGTTCCGCCTTTTCCTTGTTGAACCTCTGCTCAGCCGCCCCCGACTCGGCCTCGATCCTGCGTCTTTCCTCCTCAAGCCGGGCGCAGGCCGCGGCATGGGATGTCTCAAGGTCCCGCAGCGCGACCGCCAGGGTCTCGATCCGCCGTGTTTGCGCCGGCGACGGCCCCGCGGGCGCGCGTCTGCGGGGCCGTCGCGAGCCGATCTGCTCGACGTCCACGGCGAGACCTCGCTCGATCACCGTCCCCGGGCGGGCGCGCGCCGCAGCCTCGTCTTCGGTCTCCACCGCCTCGCGCGCCAGTCCTGAAGCGAAGATGTCCTGCTGGATGCCCCATGCGGCCAGCGCCTTCGAACGGGATGAAGCCGCCACCGTGAAGCGATGGAAGCCGTCCGACCATTCAAAGACCTTCAGCCGCGGGGCCATTGGCCTATCCCGAGATGGCCGTCTGGATATCCCTCGCCTTCTGAAGGTGGGCCTCGATCTTGGGAAGGACGGTGCGGGCGTGCGCCGCCAGGGCCGGCGCATCACTATTGTCCGCAAAGCCCCGGTTCAGGGTCACGGCTTCCTCATGGGCCGCCACCTGCTGATCGATATAGACCTTGTCGAAGTCGTTCACGCCGGCGGTGCGAAGATTGTCGAGGAGACCCTTGCGGCGCTGGTCCAGCTCTGTGGGGAGAACGATATCAGGCGCCGCCGCCGTGACCGCTGTCTTCAAGGCCGTGCTGACGGCTGTGTGATCGGTCTTGATCATGCTCGCCAGAGCCTTGACGTCAGCTCGCTTCGCGCGCTCGAGCGCGATGTCCGCCGCCTGGATTTCATACATGTCGCCCATGGCCGCGGACGGCGCATAGGCGCTCGCCAGGTTAGCCCCCATGGTGGCGGCGGACGTCTGTCCAACAGGAGCGGACACAGCGTCCTGGGCCTTGTCGACCGCTTTCTCCCCGCCCTGCGGGCTGCAGGCGGCGACCAAAGCGGCAAAGGCGACGAGGGTCGTGGCGCGACGCATGATGGTGATCTCCTGAATGTGTGATCCCTCAAGCGCCTCGCAGGCGATCGGGTTTCCTCCTCAGGGCCGTCCGCCTCTCTCACTCCCGCCCCGCCGCGATGGAGCCTGTGTCGGGAAGAGGACACAGGAACCTGAGTGAAGCCTGGAGCCGCTCAACGCTCCAACGCCTTCTCGGCCTTGTGTCGGGTAGCCGCCATCCACGAACGGTTTGGCGCGCGGCGCGTAGAGCTTTTCGATGGCGACCTATGATTACACGCTTCGAGGGCCTGAGCCCGAAATGGTCCTCCAGGGCGTATCCGCAACAGACGGGGACGCGCGCCGTGAGGCCATCATGTTCTTGTCGGAGATGATGCGGGAGCAGCCCATCCGGGACGGCGGAGCCTTCGCACTCGAGGTCGTGGTCAGATGCGCAGGGCGAGAAATCTGTCGAGTGGAGGCCTCGGTTTCCTGACCTCGCACTCAGCCGCGGCAAAGCGGGAGTTTCGGGAGGAAGGCGGCCGGTTACGCCAAAGGGGGGCAATCACGAAGCCGGCCGCCTGCAGACTCCTCCCAGGGAGAGTGCAAAGATCTAACGTCCTTCACCTCCCGCAGGTCCCTATGTCTGAAAGACGACATAGGCCCCTCTCAGGCAGGGACGCCCAGGCTCGCCCCGTTCCTAGCTTCGGCCCGCCGCTCCCAGATTCTTCATGTCGGGAAGCAGGGCGGTGATCAGGCCCAGCAGCGGCAGTACGGCGCAAAGCTTGTAGACCCAGACGATGCCGTTGGCGTCCGCGAGCAGGCCGAGGCCTGCCGCGCCGATGCCACCGATGCCGAACATGAGACCGAACATCAGGCCTGACACCAGGCCGACGCGGCCGGGGACGAGTTCCTGCGCATAGACGACCAGGGCTGCGAAGGCTGAGGACATGATGAAGCCGATGGCGATCGAGAGGACGGTCGTCCACCCCAGATCGACGTAGGGCAGCAGCAGGGCGAAGGGCGCGGCCCCGAGGAAGGAGAGCCAGATCACGGCCTTTCGGCCGATCCGGTCGCCGATCGGGCCGCCGGCGAAGGTTCCCGCCGCCACGGCCGCCAGGAAGGCGAACAGGTGGAACTGGGAATCCTGAACCGAAACGGCGAACCGCTCGATGAGGTAGAAGGTGAAGTAGTTGGTGAAGGCGCCGATGTAGATGAATTTGGCGAACATCAGCACGGCGATGACCGCCAGGGCGCCGATGATCCGGCCCCGGCTCAGTTGGGGACCTTCGCTCAGGGTCTTGGCCGCGACCATGGCGTGGGGGTTGCAGATCCGCCAGCGCGTCACGCCGAAGAGCACCCAGATCGCCGTCACCGCAGCGAACGCCAGCCATCCCACAGCGGTAAGGCCCAGGGGCAGGATGATCAGCGAGGCCACCAGAGGCCCGATCGCCGACCCGGTGTTGCCGCCGACCTGGAAGGTCGACTGGGCTGTGCCGAACCGTCCGCCGGAGGCGAGACGGGCCACACGCGAGGCTTCCGGGTGGAAGGTGGCGGACCCCACCCCGATCACCGCTGAGGCGACAAGGAGCATGGCGAAGCTGCCGGCGGTAGTCAGCAGGCCGATCCCGATCAGGGTGGCGAACATCCCGCAGGGCAGCAGATAGGGCTTGGGATGCTTGTCCGTATAGATGCCGATCCAGGGCTGAAGCAGCGACGCCGTGAACTGGTAAACCAGGGCCACAAGGCCAATCTGGGTGAAGCTCAGGGCGAACTTCGTCTTCAGCATCGGATAGATGGCGGGCAGGACCGCCTGAATGAGGTCGTTGAGGAGGTGGGCGAAGGCCACGGCGCCGACGATCCCGATCAGAAAACGCGGCGAGGTCGCCATATTGGGGACCGGCTGGGCGTCTGTCAGGTCTGTCGGAATGGTCATCAGCGCGCTCGATACAATCGGGCCGACGCCCCGCGTCCACCCCTTCATGGACCGCTATAGCAAGTTGACCTGCATCCCACTTCGATAGACGAGACATTCAGTTCTGAGTCTGGGACAATCCATCCATGGTGCTCCAACGCGATGACATGGACGAAGTCCCCAGAGCCGTCGTGGCTCTGGGCCGCCTATACCCGCCCGCCTTCGAGCTGGGCGAGCACCGCCATCGCCGGGCCCAGTTTCTCTACGCCGCCAGCGGCGTCATGGTGGTCAGCACGCCTCACGGAGCCTGGGTGGCGCCTCCGGAACGCGGCGTCTGGATACCTGGCGAGACGCCCCACGCCGTGAAGATGGTCGGTTCTGTGCAAACCCGCAGCGTCCTGATCGAGGCCGGCGCATGCGCCGCCCGATCCAGGACCTGCGAGGTCGTCGCCGTCTCGCCGCTGCTGCGCCAGCTTCTTCTGGAAGCCTTCGACGTACCCACCGAATACGACCTCGCGGGCCGCGACGGCCTCGTCATGAGCCTGCTGTTGACCGAGATCGACAAGGCGCCTCCGGCGGGCTTCGCCGTCCCCTTCCCGTCTCACGCCGCCCTGGCCGAGCTCTGCCAGGCCTTTCTGAACAGGCCCCAGGCAAACGCCACCATCGACGGCTTCGCCGACCGCCTCGCCATGAATCGGCGCCGCTTCACGCGTCTGTTCCGACAGGAGACGGGACTGAGCTTCGGAGAATGGAGGCAGAGGGCATGTCTCGCCGTCGCCCTGCCTCGGCTCGCGGCGGGCGAAGCCGTCACAACCATCGCGCTTGACCTCGGCTACGAGGGAGCCGGCAACTTCTCGACCATGTTCAAGCGCCAGGTGGGGGTCGCCCCGAGCCTCTATCTCCCCCATTCCGGCCCCAGTGTTCGGACCGGACGTGCGGCCCCCCAAGCCCGAGCCCGTAGAAAGCTCGCCGAGGCGGACGCCTAGTTCAGTAGAGACGTCACGGCGGTCCGGTCCGCCGGGCTCAGGTCCATCCGAGATGCGGCGCTGAAGCTCCTGCGCGCCGCTTCAGCCTGTCCCGCCGTCGCCAAGGCCGCGCGAGTGGCTGCGGGCGGACCAGACCTCTGTGTCGAAAGCCCAACTATCGGACTCTCTCGCGGCACCTGCGACGGTTTGTCAGCCCGGATTGACGTCCGCGACGCCGCCAGCATCAGGCGTGCTCTTAGTCAGGTTCGCCTTGAGAATCTGGTAGCCGAAGCCGAGCACGCCCGTGTCCGAAACCCAGACCCGCCCGTCATCGGCATCAAAGCGTATGAGGGTCAGATGAGGATCGGCCTTTCCATCGGGATACCAAGCCGCGACGACCGGGTTCCAGAAGCGGTCTATGCGCTCGCGATCCAGATCGATCGCCAGCCTCCCGTGAATACAGGCCTGAAGCTTCTCGTCCTTGGCCTGGTAGCAGAACATTCCCATCTGACCGCCGGCGGCGACGTCTCGAGCGAAGTCCGTGTCGTTGCGTGTGAAGAACCAGATCGTCCCGGTTTCGGGCTCGCCAAATCCAGTCATCGGCTGGTGATGATACCCTGGTCGGTCGATCCCGAGCATGCCCGTATTGGACTGCTTGAGGCTTTTCCAGAACGCCGTCTCCGCCTCGGCTGGAGTCAGATGATCACTCATGAAACGTCTCCTTTTGTCAGCGATCAACCGATCGGCCTGAAACAGGTTCCTGAGCACATAAGGCGGCATAGCGGCCTCTACCCGGCGCTGCGGATACGCCATCAAACGCTTTCAAGGCACAGCCAAGGCGCAGATAAGATCGCGAGGTTCGACGATACACCTCGGCCTTACTTCAGGTGTCGTCCCCTGTGGACGCAGGCGCCCCGTCGTCGTCACCTTCATCGCGATTGGGCGTGACTGGCTTGCGCCTGCTCCGTCTTATGGCGACGACGGCGATAGCGGTGAACACAACACCAAGACCGAAGAGAACGAAGTTCATCGGTCATCTCCAAATCGAAACGGGAGTTGGATGAGCATCCTCCCCCTTTGCCAGTGAGTGGACTTGCGAGCCTGATCGGCAGGAATGCGGTCCGTCATAGGGGATTAGCGTCGATCGTCATCCTGACGTTCCGAAATGACCGGATGGATACTCTTGTGCGTCCCGGAGCCAGCGACGCCCGTATGACGGGTGCGGTTCTCATCCCAACGCAATAATGCCTTGGGCGAGGACGCCAAGGCTCACCAGAGTGAAGATGGCGGTGGCGCAAATCATAAGGATCAGCAGCTTGCATCCAGAACGCTTCATCGACACTCCTGAAGCATTGCGAATAGCGCAAAGGGGTTGGGGAGAGGTCCTACCGCCGAGCCTGGAAACCGACCCCAACCTTCACAATGGCACTGGAACACGAAAGCGCAATCTGGCGACCAACATAGGTTAGGACGCACAAGCGTTCTTCAGTGTAGCCTCGGTGCATTGCGGGCCGTGATCATCCAGGCGCCTGCAACTGGAAGAGACCGGTGGCGCACGCCGCAAACTCCCGCCTTTTGGTCTGAGAGGATTGCCGTGGTCTACTTCTGTTTGATCGAAACTGGCGGCCCGACCGCCTCACACCTCGAGGTCCTGGACGCCGAATGCGCCCAGGCCGCCACCAGCGAAGCCAAGCAACTGATGGCGCGGCACGCTAGCGCCGTCATGGTGCATGTGATCCACGGCGATGAAACCGTGGCCTCAATCCCTGCAGCAATCGCCACGACTGGGTTCGACGGGGCCGATGGATCAGGCTCGGGCGTCTAGTCGGCGCCTCAACAACATCCCCCGCCGATCATGCAAACTATCTTCAAGCGGTAATTGCTTGGGGTCCGAACGGGACCCAAGGGGCCAGAACCCTTTCAGGACGTTTCAACGAAATCCGCAGAAACTGCCCCCCTATTGCCCCCCTTGCCTCAAATTGCTCCGTACTCAGAGCAATTGGCGTTACGCGATTTCCGGCAACTCGCTGAACTTTATAGGGGAAAATGGTAGGCGGCGACGGGTTCGAACCGCCGACCCTCTCGGTGTAAACGAGATGCTCTGACCAGCTGAGCTAGCCGCCCTCTTGACGCGTGCGTCAGACGCGCTTCATGCCTGTGTCTGTTCAGCCGTTCAAGGCGCTTTTCAATCCTTCCCCAACCCGGAATCGGGCGGTGCGGGACGCCGGGCGGGCGATGGCCTCGCCGGTCTGCGGGTTGCGAGCGGTTCCAGCCTTGCGCTCGACGGCGATGAAGCTGCCGAAGCCGACCAGCCGCACGTCGCGTCCATTCGTCAGCGATGCGGTCACATTGTCGGTAAAGGCTTCCAGCGCCAGCTTGGCCTGGTCGCGGCTAATGCCCGCCGCTTCGGCCATGACGCCGATCAGCTCGGTCTTGTTCATTGGTTCTGCTCCCCAGCAAATTCCAGGGGCGCACTTAAGGCCTTCCTGACGCGAACGTCAAAAGCAACGCGGCCTGGGTTTCCCCAGGCCGCGCGCTTTCGATCCGAATGTCGTCGGCCTTAGTGGCTGACGGCGGTCCCGTCCTGGGTCGGCGCGGCCTGCGGCGTGGGCAGCAAGGGCTCGGCCGCCTCGTCCCATTCCACTGGCGTCAGCGTGCCGGTCAGGGCCCACTTCAGCGCCTCGTCGGCGGTCGAGATCGGGATGATCTCCAGCGCCGACTTCACATTCTCCGGCACCTCCTCGAGGTCCTTCTCGTTCTCCTGCGGGATCAGCACTGTCTTCACGCCGGAACGCAGCGCCGCCAGCAGCTTCTCCTTCAGGCCCCCGATGGCCGTGACCCGGCCGCGCAGAGTGATCTCGCCGGTCATGGCGATGTCCTTGCGGATCGGGATGCCCGTCAGCACCGAGACCATGGCCACGGTCATGGCCGCGCCGGCCGAGGGACCGTCCTTGGGCGTGGCGCCATCCGGCACGTGGACGTGGATGTCGGTCTTCTCGAACACCGGCGGCTTGACGCCGAAGGCCAGAGAACGGCTGCGGACATAGGAAGCGGCGGCGGAGATGGACTCCTTCATCACCTCCTTCAGGTTGCCGGTCACGGTCATGCGGCCGCGGCCCGGCATCTTGATCGCCTCGATGGTCAGGATGTCGCCGCCGAACTCAGTCCAGGCCAGACCGGTGACGATGCCGACCTGATCTTCGGAACCCGTCTCGCCATAGCGGAACTTCTTCACGCCCGCATACTCGGCCAGCTTGGCCGCATCGACGGTGATGGAGACGGCCTTGGTCTTGGCCATCTCGCGCACGGCCTTGCGCGCCAGACCGCCCAGGGCGCGTTCCAGCGAACGCACGCCGGCTTCGCGCGTGTAGTAGCGGATCAGCTCCCGGATCGTCTCTTCCGGGACGATCAGCTCGCCTTCCTTCAGGCCGTGGTCCTTGAGCTGCTTGGGCAGGACGTGGCGCTTGGCGATCTCGACCTTCTCATCCTCGGTGTAACCGCTGACCCGGATGATCTCCATCCGGTCCATCAGGGGCTGCGGCATGTTCAGGCTGTTGGCCGTGGTCACGAACATGACCTGCGACAGGTCATAGTCGACCTCCAGATAGTGGTCGCCGAAGGTCGAGTTCTGGGCCGGGTCCAGCACTTCCAGCAGGGCCGAGGACGGGTCGCCGCGCCAGTCGGCGCCCAGCTTGTCGATCTCGTCCAGCAGGACAAAGGCGTTGGTGGTCTTGGCCTTCTTCATCGACTGGATGATCTTGCCGGGCATGGAGCCGATGTAGGTCCGGCGGTGGCCGCGGATCTCGCTTTCGTCGCGCACGCCGCCCAGCGACATGCGAACGTATTCACGCCCCGTCGCCTTGGCGATGGACTGGGCCAGCGAGGTCTTGCCGACGCCGGGAGGTCCGACCAGGCACAGGATCGGGCCCTTCAGGCTGCCAGTGCGCGCCTGGACGGCCAGATACTCGATGATCCGTTCCTTGACCTTCTCGAGGCCGTAGTGGTCCTCTTCAAGGATGTCCTCGGCCTTCTGCAGGTCGATGGGCTTGGTCTTGGCCTTGCCCCACGGCACGGACAGCAGCCAGTCGAGATAGTTGCGCACCACGGTCGATTCCGCCGACATCGGCGACATGTTGCGCAGCTTCTTCAGCTCCGCCTCGGCCTTGGCGCGCGCCTCCTTGGACAGCTTGGTCTTGCGGATGCGCTTTTCGAGCTCCAGCAGTTCGTCGCGCGTGTCGTCGGTCTCGCCCAGCTCGCGCTGGATCGCCTTCATCTGCTCATTCAGATAATACTCGCGCTGGGTCTTCTCCATCTGGCGCTTCACGCGCGAGCGGATCTTCTTCTCGACCTGCAGGACGCTGATCTCGCCCTCCATCAGGCCATAGACCTTCTCCAGGCGCGCCGGCACCTCGATGGTTTCCAGCAAGCCCTGCTTGTCGGCGATCTTGACCGACAGGTGGGCGGCCACGCTGTCCGCCAGCTTGGACGGGTCGTTGATCTGCGGGATGGAGCTGAGGGCCTCGGGCGGGACCTTCTTGTTCAGCTTCACATAGTTTTCGAACTGCTCGATCACCGCGCGCAGCAGGGCTTCGCTCTGCGAGGCGTCGCCTTCTTCGTCGGCGATCTCGACGGCCTCGGCCTCGTAGTAGTCCTCGCGATCAGTGAAACGGACCAGGCGCGCGCGGCCCTTGCCCTCGACCAGCACCTTCACGGTGCCGTCGGGCAGCTTCAGCAGTTGCAGGACGGTGGCCAGAACCCCGGTCTGATAGATGGCGTCCGCCGCCGGATCGTCGTCGACAGAGTTCTTCTGGGTGGCGAGCAGGATCTGCTTGTCGCCTTTCATGATCTCATCGAGGGCCCGCACGGACTTCTCGCGGCCGACAAACAGCGGCACGACCATGTGCGGAAAGACGACGATGTCTCTCAGCGGCAGGACGGGGAGGATTTTGCTCTCGGTCATGATGCGTACTTTCCAGGGCTTTCGTGGATCTCCAGCCCGTCGTCCCGAAACGCCCTGGCGCGAATGCCTTGGCCCCTCGACACGACCCGCCGATTCCGGCGGCGTTTCGTTCAGTATGTGGTTCAGACGACGCCCGGTTCAAGCGTCGCCAGGGAACCGCCCACATATGACTGCATCAGGCGCCGTCATTCCGGGCGCGCGGCGCCAGGGCGTCACGCCGTTGCTCCTCGGTGAGGGTCTGGGCCGAAGGACCGCCCATGCGACCGCCTGCGCCGCCCGACGGGGGGCCTGGCGGACGGTCTCGCCCCGCCCCTCCCGGCGGCGGGCCGCCCGGCGGGCCCATGTGCGTCTCGGTGCTGCGTGCCGTGCGATCAACGCCCAAGGTCAGGCTCAGGGCGTAATGGTCAGCCTGTTCGCTGATCGCACCGAAGTTGGCGTAGCCCTGCTGCTGGGCGATCCCATCATAGCGGTTCAGCGTGTCGCGCGCCTCGTCCCGCTTGTAGGCGGCCTCATTGACGAAGATGAACTCGCTCAAGGCGTCTGGGAAAAACAGCTGACAGGTCAGAAGGTTCTCTACCCCGCCGTCGTCCAGAAAGACCTTGGCGTGGATATGGGGCGTCCGACCGCGATACCAGCCAGGATAGATGGTGCCGAACCGCGCGACCCCGTCCGCGTCGGTGAAGACATGCCCACGCAGGAAGGTCTGCCCCACGGTCGAGCCGTAACCCGGCTGGTTGTCGAAACCGGAATAGACGCCCTGAGCGTCGCAATGCCAGATATCGACCCGCGCCCGCTCGAACGGACGACAGGTGGCGGCGTCCAGCACCGTGATCGCCAGACGCAGCGGCACGCCGGCCCGGCCTTCGGTGATGTCCGACCGCTCCAGTTTGGGATCGATCCAGTAGGGCCCCTCGGTGACCTGAGGCGTGACGCGGCACATGCCAGTCGCGGTCGCCGCCTCGACCGCCTGCTCCTGACCGCGACAGGCGCTGCTCAGGCCCACGCCGCCGACCAAGGCCCCGCTGAGCGCCATGCGGCGGGTCAGCCTGGAGCTGGGAAGGATCGAAATACGGCTGTCGCTCGTCACGCTGGCCTCCTGATGCGCCTGTGAGACTCCTGCAACGCCCATCCAGCCCCTTTCCGCCGCGCCGACGGAGGAAATCACCAAAGAAAACGGCCCCGGAAGCGTGTTCCGGGGCCGAATGCTCATTTCAGGCTTTAAGGAGCGCCCTATCAGGCGGCGCCGTCAGCCTTCTTCTTGGAGGCTTCCGAGTAGATCAGCAGCGGCTGGGCGCGGCCCTCGATCACCTCGGCGTTGACCACGACTTCCTCCACGCCCTCGAACGTGGGCAGCTCGAACATGGTCTCCAGCAGGATGCCTTCCAGGATGGAACGCAGGCCGCGGGCGCCGGTCTTGCGGGTGATCGCCTTCTTGGCCACCGCCGACAGGGCGTCGTCGGTGAAGGTCAGCGTCACGTTCTCCATCTCGAACAGGCGCTTGTACTGCTTGACCAGGGCGTTCTTCGGCTCGGTCAGGATGGTGACCAGGGCCGCCTCGTCCAGGTCTTCCAGCGTCGCCAGAACCGGCAGACGGCCGATGAACTCGGGGATCAGACCGAAACGCATCAGATCGTCCGGCTCGACGCCCTTGAGGATGTCGCCCGTGCGGCGTTCGTCGATTTCCTTGACCTTGGCGCCGAAGCCGATCGAGGCCCCTGCCCCACGGGCCGAGATCACCTTTTCAAGGCCGGCGAAGGCGCCGCCGACGATGAACAGGATGTTGGCGGTGTCGACCTGCAGGAACTCCTGCTGCGGATGCTTGCGGCCGCCTTGCGGAGGCACGGAGGCGACGGTGCCTTCCATGATCTTCAGCAGGGCCTGCTGCACGCCCTCGCCCGACACGTCGCGGGTGATCGACGGGTTGTCCGACTTGCGCGAGATCTTGTCGATTTCGTCGATATAGACGATGCCGCGCTGGGCACGCTCGACGTTGTAGTCCGAGGCCTGAAGCAGCTTCAGGATGATGTTCTCGACGTCTTCACCGACATAGCCCGCTTCGGTCAGGGTCGTGGCGTCGGCCATGGTGAAGGGCACGTCGATGATGCGCGCCAGCGTCTGGGCCAGCAGCGTCTTGCCCGAGCCGGTCGGCCCGATCAGCATGATGTTCGACTTGGCCAGTTCGACGTCGTTGTTCTTCGTCGCGTGGTTCAGGCGCTTGTAGTGGTTGTGGACGGCGACGCTCAGCACCTTCTTGGCGTGGCTCTGGCCGATCACATAGTCGTCCAGGACGTCGCGAATCTCCTTCGGAGTCGGAACCCCGTCCTTGGTCGTCTTGAAGGCGATCTTGTGCTCTTCGCGGATGATATCCATGCACAGTTCGACGCATTCATCGCAGATGAACACCGTTGGTCCCGCAATCAGCTTGCGGACTTCGTGCTGGCTCTTGCCGCAGAACGAGCAATAGAGCGTGCTTTTGGCGTCGGTGCCGGCGGCTTTGGTCATAGACCCTTCTCACTCCCGCGATCCGGCCCGACATGGGACGGAAGGCGCTTACCTCGTCATTGATCCGTGAATCTATGCACGAAGGTCTTCAAAAAAAGACAATCACCCATCACACGTTCCGCCACAACCCTGTTGCGACGCGACAACGCACGAACAGGGACGGACAGGACAGTTTCTAAGGGGATCAAGGCTAATGTCTGACATGGGCGCCGCACAATCGTTTCGCCAGTCCCTCGTCGGGGACCGCCAGATCGTCGCCTTCGACTTCGACGGCACCCTGACGATTCGCGACAGCTTCACCGCCTTCCTGCGCTGGCGAGCTGGAGCAGCGGGCTGGGCCGTCGGACTGGCGAAGATGGCGCCCGCCCTCGCCGCCTATGTGGGCGACCGCGACCGGGGACGCATCAAGGCCGCCTCGGTGCGTGAATTCCTGCACGGCGTGGAGCGCGCGACGCTGGAGGCCGAGGCAGAACGCTATGCCGATCAGGTCTGGGACCGCTTCATGCGTCCTGACGCCCTCGCCTGCTGGAAGGCCTGGGGCGAGAAAGGCGCGCACCGCGTCATCGTCACCGCCTCGCCGGAAACGACCGTCGCCCCCTTCGCCCGCAGACTCGGCGCTGAGGGACTGCTGGGCACGCAACTGGTGTTTGACGCCCAGGACCGCGTCACGGGCGCCTTCGCAGGCGCGAACTGCCGGGGCGAGGAAAAGGTGCGCCGTCTTCGCGAAGCCTACGGCGACGACATGATGCTGGCGGCCGCCTACGGCGACACCTCCGGCGACACCGAAATGATCGCCATCGCCGAGGAAAAGGGCTTCCGGGTCTTCACCAGCCGACCCTGAGAGATCAGCGGGCGCTCAGTGCCGGCGGTCAGTGGCCGTCGACGTCCACGTCAAAGACCATGGCGCGGCCGCGCGAGGTCGGGTTCCAGCCCGCCTCCGTCGCCGAGACCACGGCGTTGCGCACCGCATCCACATTGACCCGCTGCTTTTCAACGTCCGGTCGCCCATTGGGACGCAGCGGCGGCGGAAACTGGATGATGGCCTCACGCTTGAAGTCGACCAGGCGCAGGGTGACGGCCATTCCCTCCCACACCCCGCCCGACTTGGGCTGAGGCTGGCGGCGAATCTCCCACTCATAGATGTCACCGTCGACTTCGATCGTGCCTTTGGAATCGCGCGTGTACTGCATGAAGGCCTGATAGCACGGGCCTTGAAACGATTCGAGGCGGAGCCCGTCGCCGGACCCCGCCTCGTTTATCTCAGAGCCTAAACGTCAGGCTCAGGGCGCTTTGACGCCGTCGTCGTCGGCCTGCGTGCGCTTGTCATAGACGTGGTCGACGATGCCCCAGGCCTTGGCTTCTTCGGCGGTCATGAAGTGGTCGCGGTCCAGGGTGCGCTCGACTTCCTCATAGGTCCGGCCGGTGTGCTGGACATAGATTTCGTTCAGGCGACGCTTGGTGGCGATAATGTCCTCGGCGTGGCGCTCGATGTCCGAAGCCGTGCCGCGGAAACCGCCCGAGGGCTGGTGGACCATGACCCGCGCGTTCGGCAGGGCGATGCGCTGGCCGGCTTCACCGGCCGTCAGGATCAGCGAACCGGCAGAGGCGGCCATGCCCATGACCACGGTCGAGACCGGCGACTTGATGTATTGCATGGTGTCGTAGATCGCGAGCGCCGAGGTCACCTGACCGCCGGGGCTGTTGATGTACATGCTGATTTCCTTCTTCGGGTTTTCCGATTCCAGGAACAGAAGTTGGGCGCAGATCAGCGAAGCCATGCCGTCCTCGAAGGGACCGGTCAGGAAGATGATCCGCTCGCGCAACAGGCGCGAAAAGATGTCGAACGACCGTTCGCCGCGGCTGGATTGCTCCACCACCATCGGCACCAGGTTGTTGGAGATGTAGTCGATCGGATCGCGCATGGGGTCTCTCGGATACATGGCGCGCATGAGTCGCACCGCTTAGCCTCGATCATATCGCGTCGAGGACAGGGTGATGCAAGACGCGAGGCGACCGAACCTAGCGACCAGCGTAGCTCAAGACCATTTCACGGCCGATCTCCCGTTGTTCATGAGACGGATTTCGACGATCTCTATCCACGCTGTAGAGGGCGCGCAGATAGCTCATGTCCCATTCCGTCAAACGGTCAGCGGCCGATCGTTCATCAAAGAGGGTCAGTATGCTGTCCTGCCCCGTCACATCGACATCTGGATTGACCTGGGCCAGGGCGACCAAGGCGACATAGTCGGTGACGCTGGCTAAACTCCGCCCTTCCAAACGAGAGGCGTCCACAATCACGACGGAGCGCTTCAGGTCATTGCGCAACCCGCTCCGCAGACGCGACATGCTTCGGACGTGCAAGATGGGAACCTCGAAGCCGCTACCATGCTCGCCGACCGTCATCACGACAGGACTGTTTCCCGTGTCCGCCTCCACCGGCAAGCTGACATTCCACCAGCGCACCGGTCTTTCCCGGACCTGGAACGCCTCAAGCGCAGGCTCGCTCAAGGTTGCGAGAACGCCTGGCGGTCGGAACCCCTGCGGATTCTCTCGCACCAATTTCTGCGCCACAGCCGAGGCGTCGTCGGCAAACACGATCATGATGTCCGCCCGACACCCCGGCTGGCCGATGCGGAGTCCGAGATCCAGCGCCAGACTGGAAACACGATCAATCACGTATTGAGCTGCCTCCGGAGTCGCATTGGCCACGCCGATGCAAACCTCCTCGCTCCAGCGTCCCAGCGTCATATTCCGAGGAGGGGCTGCGACCGAAGCGACAAAATTCTCCGCTCGCGTTTGCAGTTCGCCGGCACGGACCTCGACATCTTTGAGCACCGTCGGACTTTCAGTCCCCTCCTGAGGCATGGAGACGACCGCCGCATCGCGCTGCGCCCCTCCCAAGATCGCTGCGGCCATAACCGCTATGAGAGCCGAATACATGACCTATCCCGCCAACAGAAAAAGGGACCGCTTGCGCGGCCCCTTCATCATGCGACTCCAGTAGTCTGGATCGGAATCAAAAAACCGTAACGCGGTTCTTTTTTGACGATCAACCCTCGTCTTCTTCCTTGAGCAGCTCTTCCTTCGAGATCGGGGTGTCGGTGACCTCGGCGATGCCGACGATCAGGTCGACGACCTTCTCTTCATAGATGGGCGCGCGCAGCTGGGCGGCGGCGTTCGGGTTCTGGCGATAGAAGTCCAGAACCATCTTCTCCTGGCCCGGGTAGTTGCGGGCTTCGGCCATGATGGCGCCCGACAGTTCCTGGTCCGTCACGCCGACGTTGTTGGCGCGACCGATTTCGGCCAGCACCAGACCCAGGCGCACGCGGCGCTCGGCGATCTTCTTGTACTCGGCCTTCAGTTCGTCTTCCGACTTCTTGGCGTCCTCTTCCGGCAGACGGCCGGCGTCCTTGTCAGCCGACACCTGGGCCCAGATGCCTTCGAACTCGGCGTCCACCATCTTCGGCGGCAGGGCGAAGTCGTGAGCTTCGTCCAGTTGGTCCAGCAGGGCGCGCTTCAGCTTGAAGCGGGCGGCGCCGGCGTACTGCTGGTCCAGGTTGGCCTTCAGCAGCTCTTTCAGCTTGTCCAGCGACTCCAGGCCGATGCGGGTGGCGAACTCGTCGTCGATCTTGGCTTCGGCTTCGGCCTTGATGGCCTTGACCTTGACGTCGAACGTGGCGGCTTTGCCGGCCAGGTTCTTGGCCTGGTATTCTTCCGGGAAGGTGACCTCGATGGTCTTCTCTTCGCCGACCTTGGCGCCCTTCAGCTGCTCTTCGAAGCCCGGGATGAAGCGGTTGGAGCCGATCACCAGGTCAGCGTCCTCGGCCGAACCACCTTCGAACACTTCACCGTCCAGCTTGCCGACGAAGTCGATGGTCAGTTGGTCGCCTTCGGCGGCCTTGACCGACTTGCCGGTCTTGTCCTCATAGGACTTGGCCTGCGAGGCCAGTTCCTTCAGGGCTTCGTCCAGATCTTCGTCTGAAGCGGTGTAGGTCGGGCGGTCCAGCTTCAGGGTCTTGGGGTCGACCGGGGTGAAGTCGGGCATGACTTCCAGCGACATTTCATAGGCCAGGTCTTCCTGACCGGCGATGACCTTGTCCATGTCCGAGATCAGCTTCATCTCGGCCGGGGCGGCCGGGCGCAGCTTGGCCTCGTCCAGGGCCTTCTGGCTGGTTTCGTTCAGCGAGGCGTTGATGATTTCGCCCATGAAGTCACGACCGAAGGTCTTCTTGACGTGCGCGGCCGGCACCTTGCCCGGACGGAAGCCCTTGAGCTTCATCTGGGGCGCAACTTCCTTGATGCGCGCTTCCAGCTTTTCGTTCAGCTCGGCTACCGGGATGGTCACCGCGAGCACGCGGCTGAGGCCTTCGTTCGACTTTTCGACGACTTGCATGGTCGGGATTCTGACGCTCTGTGGCGACGCCGAACGGCGCGCGCGGTGGATAAAGCAATAGGGCCGCCCTTTTGGAGCGGCGCCTCGAAGCCCGCCCTTATGTCGAGAAGGGGCCGAAAGGTCAACGCGCGCGGGTTCCTTTGCCGCCGCCGCCTCGCTATCTGAAAGGCCATGAGCCAGTCCCCTGCCCCTATCGGCGTCTTCATCACGCCCGTCACGCCGCTGCAGCAGAACTGCACGACCGTCTGGTGCACCAAGACCAACAAGGCCGCCGTCATTGATCCCGGCGGCTCGGCGGATGCGATTCTGGGCGAGATCAAGCGCCGCGGCCTGACGCTGGACGCTATCTGGATCACGCACGGCCACCTCGACCACGCCGGCGGCGCGGCGGACATGCAGGAAAAAACCGGCGTCGACATCATTGGCCCCCATGTCGAGGACCAGTTCTGGATCGACCTGATTCCCACCCAGGGTCAGAAATACGGCCTGCCCGAGGCCCGCACCTTCACCCCGACGCGCTTCCTGGCCGACGGCGAGACGCTGACCTTGGGCGAGACGACCTGGGAGGTCCTCCACTGCCCTGGCCACACGCCCGGTCATGTCGTCTTCTTCAACCGCGAGGCTCGCTTCGCGCAGGTCGGCGACGTGCTGTTCCAGGGCTCGATCGGCCGCACCGACTTCCCACGCAGCGATCATGCCGCCCTGCTGCACGCCATCACCACCAAGCTGTGGCCGCTCGGCGACGACGTGACCTTCGTGCCGGGCCACGGCCCGCATTCGACCTTTGGGGCCGAGCGTCGGACTAATCCCTATGTCTCGGATCAGGCCATGTCGCGCGCGCCCATCGCCCGACCGGCGTCAGGCCCCTCCTGATCTAGCGCGCGGCCAGCAGGCCGATAATCACGCCGATTCCCAACGCATAGAGCGAAGCTCGCATCGGCTCGTCGCGAATGGCGTCGCGCGCCCGCTTGACTCGTCGGTCCGCCCAGGCGCGCGCCTCCGCCGCATCTTCGCGGACCGCCTCGTGGATCGGGCGCGGCTGGGCGCCTCTGGCGATGATGGCGTCCGCCGCCTCTTCCAGCCTCAGCCCTTCGGTCGAGGCGCCGTTGACGATGTCTTCGGGCAAGGCGGATGTGCGAGGTTCTGCCATGAGCGATCTCCGGATTTTGAGGGGTCGTTTTTCAACCCGTCGACGTCCCGCGGGTTCCTGATCGAACGCGCCTCTCTGATCGCCCGCTCGCCACGCCGCCTCCGCACGCGCGCCAAACCAGCCGCCTACAGAACAAGGAAATCGTTCTTGTTCGGAACCGCATCGACGGCGCCGGGTTCTTTCCGGCAAGCGCCACCGTCTTTGAAAGGAACAGCCGAAATGGCCGAAGGTCAGCCCACCCGCGGGTCGGGTGTTTCCAAACGAGGATTCGCCTCGATGGACCCCGAACGCCAGCGCGAGATCGCCCGCAAGGGCGGCGCCAGCGTCCCCAGCGAGAAGCGCAGCTTCTCTCAGGATCGCAGCCTGGCGGCCCAGGCCGGCCGCAAGGGCGGCGAGGCCTCGCACGGCTCGCGCAACAAGACCGACAGCGACGCCCCGCCCAAGGGTTGAGCCTTTCCGTCTGACATTGAGGCGGCGCAGTCCAAAGCTGCGCCGCCTTTTTGCTGCGCGCTGGCCGACTCAGGCCGTCAGCAGGGCCAGTCCAACCGCCGGATCTGGACCGACCTCGAAGGCTTCCAACTCCCAACCCGCCGCCTGAGCCAGCGCCGCCACTGACGCCTGGTCGAACTTGCGCGAGCTTTCAGTGTGGACGGTCTCGCCCCCGTTGAAGCGGAAGGCCAGCTTGCCCAGATGCACCGTCATCGGCCGGGTCGCCTTCAGGTGCATCTCCATCCGCGAATGCTCGGGGTTCCACACGGCGACATGGGCAAAGGCCTCGGGCTCGAAATCCATGCCCAGCTCCCGATTGGCGCGGACCAGAAGATTGCGGTTGAAGGCCGCCGTCACCCCCTGAGCATCGTCATAGGCCGCGACCAGAATCTCAGGCGACTTCACCAGATCGACGCCGAGGATGAACAGACTGCCCTCCCCCAAAACCGCCCGCGCCGACCGCAGCAAGGCGACCGCCGCCTCTGGCGTCAGATTGCCGATGGTCGATCCGGGAAAGAAGCCGATCCGACGCCCCGGCCCCGCCTCGGCCGGCGGCGGGGTCAAATGCTCGAAATCGCCGACCACCGGCAGGACTTTCAGCCCCGGATAGGCGGCGCGAATGCGTAGGGCCGCCTCGTTCAGCGCCGTGGGACTGATGTCGATGGGGACATAGGCCGCCAGGGCCGTCGCCGCATCCAGCACAATGCGCGTCTTCTCGCTGGCCCCCGACCCCAGCTCGACCAGCACCGCGCCTGCCCCGAACCACGCGGCCCACTCAGGCGCAACACGCCGCAGCAGCGCCGCCTCCTGCCGCGTCGGATAATACTCGGGCAGGCGGGTGATCTCCTCGAACAGCCGCGAGCCTTCTGCGTCATAGAACCACTTGGGCGGCAGGGCCTTCACCCGACGCGACAGGCCGTCGATCATATCCTGGCGAAAGGCGTCATGCGCACCCTCGTCCTCGATCTGCGCCCCGTCCGTCGCCAGCCGCACGCCCGCGAACATCCAGCGCTGATGCGGATAGTAGAAGTTGCGATAGCTGGGACGGGCATGGCCCTCTGGCGTGGCGAAGGCCCCGCCGCGCAAGACCATCTGATTGGCCATGAACTTGCCGTTGTATTCCGCCGCCGTCCCCTCGGTCGGCCGGAACCCCGGATAGGGGGCATAGGCGCTGGCTGTCCATTGCCAGACCTCGCCCGTCAGGTTGGACAGGGCGCCGGCATCGGTCCTGGCGACATGCTCCCACTCCGCCTCGGTCGGCAGCCGTCGCCCCGACCACCGGGCAAAGGCGTCCGCCTCATAGAAGCTGACGTGCCGCACCGGCGCCGCCGGATCAACGGGCCGCCGCCCGCTCAGGCTCATGGCGCTCCACCCGGCCACTTCCTCGCGCCAGTAGAGGGGCGCCGTCCAGCCTTCCGCCTTCACCCGCGCCCAACCGTCCGCCAGCCAGAACTCGGCCCGCCGATAGCCGCCGTCGTCGATAAACTCGATCCAGTCGGCGTTCGTCACCAGATCCGCCGCCAGCGAGAAGGGTTCCAACCAGACCTTGTGCGCCGGCCGCTCGTTGTCGAAGGCGAAGCCCCCTTCCCCGGCGCCGATCTCGCTCAACCCGCCCTCGAACGAAACCCAGCCGCCCCTGCAGGCCTCGACCACGCTCTCTCGCGGCTCGACCGCATAGGCCGCCGGGTCCAGCGGCGAGCGCGACATCAGGTTCAGCATGTCCATCAGGAACAACTCCTGATGCTGCTGCTCGTGGTGCAGCCCCAGGTCGAACAGATAGCGTTCCAGATCGTCTTCCAGGCCTTCGGCCAGTCTCGCCTCCATGCGACGGTCGATCTCATCACGATAGGCGATGACCTGATCCAGCGAGGGCCGCGTCATCAGCCCCCGTTCGGCCCGCTCCACCCGTTCGCCCAACGCCTCGTAGTAGGAGTTGAAAAGCCGGTTCAGGCGCTCATCAACGGGAACATAGTCCAACCGCCGCGCCAGGATCATCGCCTCGAAGAACCAGCTGACATGGCCCAGATGCCACTTGCCCGGACTGGCTTCCGGCATGGACTGGGCCGCCAGGTCCTCCGCCGTCAGCCCTTCGGCAAGACGCCGCAACCGCGACCTCACTCGCCGATAGACCGCCGCGTCCTGCTCCACGATCCGGGAAGCCCTGAGAGGGTGGCTCATTCGCTCGATGCTCGCTGAAAGCTGATCCATCCGCTCTTTTGAATGCCGCCTGACGCACGCGGTTCCGTGTGTTCAAGGGGCGTCGCCGCGCGGAACGGTCGCGCAGAGCCCGCGTTTCCGCCACGCGCCCTCCACTGTCGGATCGCGCCGCCCGGCTTCAGGATTCCCGTTGCATGCCCCATGTTCGCGTGCCTGACGGGCCGCAGGACAATGGCCCGAGCTATGCAGCCTCTCGCCGCCCCATCGGCATCGTAGATCCGGTCGACTGGCGTCATGCGATCACCGACCTCCTGCCCTCGTTGCGCGCCTTCGCCTTCACCCTGTCGCGGAACGCCGCCGACGCCGACGACCTGGTGCAAGAGACCCTGACAAAGGCCTGGGCGCACCGGGCGCGGTTCGAGCCGGGCAGCAATCTGCGGGCCTGGCTTTTCACCATCCTGAGGAACAGCTGGTACACCGGCGCCGCCAAACGCCGCCGCGAAGTGCCCGACGAAGAGGGCCGCTACGCCGCCAGTCTGACCGCCGAGGCCAGCCAGGAATGGAGCGCCGAACTGACCTCGCTCCAGGCCGCGCTGAACGCCCTTCCGCCAGAGCATCGCGAGGCCATCGTCATGGTCGGAGCCGCCGGCCTGTCCTATCAGGAAGCGGCCGATATCTCGGGCTGCGCGGTCGGCACCATCAAGAGCCGCGTCAATCGCGCGCGCCATCGTCTGGCCCTATTGCTGGAGATGGAACCCCCTGTCAAAGCTGACCAAAATGTAATCCACGGCGACAGCTAGGCAGGAGGAACGACCCCTCGTTTTCTCGGTTCCCTTTTTCAGAAACCGGGAGAGTCGACCATGATGAACCCCATGGAAAATGAAGTCCGAAACCCCGTCGATCCAGAAGCGCCGTCGCCCGCCCAGGCGAGTGAGCCACAGGTCAAGAAGACCGGTTTCGCTCGCTGGATCAGCCAGCATTTCGGCGCCGAGCCGCCCCATCGCCACAGCGAAAACTTCTTCATCAGCGACGTGACCGAAGGCGGCATCGGCTCGCACCATCGCCATCAGGTGTTCCGGCCCGACAAGCGGCAGTAGCGGCCTGGGACCGGATCCAGGCGGCATGACAACGGGGCCCTGGCGACCGCCACGGCCCCGTTGTCATCTAGCGGCGCAGCCCGCCGTGCTTGGCGTATTCCAGCCGCGCGATGGCGCGGTTGTGCACCTCGTCCGGACCGTCGGCGATTCTCAGCGTCCGCACCGTGGCGTAAAGCTCCGCCAGGGGCGTGTCGCCGGACACGCCGGCCCCGCCAAAGGCCTGGATGGCGTCGTCGATGACCTGCAACGCCATCTTCGGCGCCGCCGTCTTGATCTGGGCGATCTCGGACTTGGCGTTCTTGGCCCCCACCTCGTCCATCATCCAGGCGGCCTTCAGCACCAGCAGGCGACACATCTCGATATTGGTGCGGGCCTCGGCCACGCGTTGCTCCCACACTGAATGCTCGGCCAGGCTCTTGCGGAAGGCGGTGCGGCTCAACAGTCGCTCGACCATCAGCTCCAGCGCCCGCTCCGCCGCGCCTATCACGCGCATGCAGTGGTGGATGCGGCCCGGCCCCAGCCGCCCTTGCGCGATCTCGAAGCCCCGTCCTTCGCCCGCGATCAGGTTTTCGACCGGCACCCGGACGTTCTCCAGCACCACCTCGGCGTGGCCGATCGGCGCCTCGTCGTAGCCGAACACCGACAGCATCCGCTCGACGCGGAAACCCGGCGTGTCGGTCGGCACGATGATCTGGCTCTGCTGCTGGTGCGTCGCCGCCTCAGGGTCGGTCTTGCCCATGACGATGGTCACGGCGACGTTGGGATGGGCCATGTTGGTCGACCACCACTTGCGACCGTTGATCACATAGTGGTCGCCGTCGCGAACGATGCTGGTCTGGATATTGGTCGCATCCGAGGACGCCACCTCGGGCTCGGTCATCAGGAAGGCCGAACGAATCTCGCCCGCCATCAACGGCTTCAGCCAGCGTTCCTGCTGCGCGGCGTCGCCGTACATGTGCAGGACCTCCATGTTGCCAGTGTCGGGCGCGTTGCAGTTGAACACCTCGGCCGACCACAGCCGCCGCCCCATCAGTTCAGCGAGCGGCGCGTATTCCAGATTGGTCAGCCCGGCGCCGTGCTCGCCCGGCAGGAACATGTTCCACAGCCCCGCCTCGCGCGCCTTGGCCTTCAACGCCTCCATGACCGGGGCCTGGACCTTGGGATTGGCGTGAACCTGGGCGCGGTATTCCGCCTCGGCCGGAACCACATGGGCGTCGATGAAGCTCGACAGGCGCTCACGCCACATCAGGCCGCGTTCGGAGGGGGCGAAATCCATGATCGTGTCCTCAAACTCTTCACCGCGCTTCTGCGAGCGCCGATAGCAAAACGGCGCGGCCCCGATGGAGCCGCGCCGTCCTTGTTCTGGTCCTCAGAAACGCATCAGCGCTTCAGCAGCGGCGCCAGCTTCTGGGCGATCATCATGTCGCCGGCGATCTTCAGCTTGCCCTGCATGAAGGCCATCATCGGGTCCAGCTTGCCTTCCGACAGGGCGATGAAGTCGTCCCACTTCATCGAGACGGTGGCGTCGGCGGGCTTGTCGTCGTTCGACACCGAGTTCGGCACCGAAGCGCCGTCGATGAAGATCTTGCCGACGTCGCCGAGGTCCAGCTTGACAGTCTTGCCAAGACCCGAGTTGTCGCCGACGGCGCCGCGGATGTGTTCAGTGACGGTGGTCAGGTCCATGTGCGTCTCTCCCAAGAGCAAGATTGAGGCGCAGGCGTAGCCCGCTGTGAAGGCGGCGCCAAGATCACGCTAGGGAAAGCGGCGACCGGTCGCGCCGCGTCGCCGCCCCTGCCGATCCCTAGAAGGCGGCCTTCAACCCCACCACGAAGCGGTCGTCGGTCAGCGGCCCGTCCACATCCGTGTCATGATACCGCACGTCCACCGCCAGATTGTCGGTCAGGGCATAGGCCAGACCCAGGTTCCAGGTGGTGTAGTCGTCGGTGACGTTCAGCCACTGATGGCCGACCGCGCCGGACACGGTCCACTTGTCCGCCAGAGCATAGGCGGCGTTCGCCTCCAGATAGGTCGCCTCGTCGTCCACGCCGAAGAAGTCAGGCGAATAATAGACCGCCGCGCCGAGCGTCGCCGGCCCGATGGCCCGCGACGCGGCCGCCTTGAACTCGACATAGGTGTAGTCCGACGCGCTCGGCTCATTGACGTAGAAGTAGCCGACGACGCCGAAGTCCAGCGCATAGCCCGCCGCCTCGGTGCGATAGCCGCCATACAGATCGACCTCGGCGTCGGTATCGTCGCCAAAGTCCACTGTGGACGCCCAGGTTCCCGCGTAGAAACTACCGAAGGTGGCGTCGATCCCGCCTTGGATCGCCGGGTCCTCATCGGTCTGGCTGGCCCCGCGGAAGACGTAGTCGCTGACCACGCCGATATTGAAGGCCACCTCCGGCGCGGACTGCGCCTGAGCGGCACCCGCCCCCACGGTCAGGGCCAGTAGTGAAACGCAAGCAAGTGCAACTCTCATGACATATCCCCTCAAAGTCTGATTGTTATTGGCTACGCCTACTCATCCGGCCGCTGATGGAGCGCGACCGGGCCTCGGTTGTCGGGGAATGGGACGCGGCGGGGAGGCGCCGCGTCCCGCCCCCTAGCCTCAGACGCCGTCCAGCACTTCGCCGTGCAGGTGGGCGTCCAGGCCTTCCGTTTCCTGCTCGTCCGTGACGCGCAGGCCCGTGGTGTATTTGCAGATCAGCAGGATGATCAGAGTGCCGACCGCGCTCCACAGGATGGTCCAGACCAGACCCAGGGCCTGGGCGCCGATATTGGCCCCTTCCGACAGGCTGTTGATCGCCGTCGAGGCGAAGACCCCCGTCAGCAGGGCGCCGACCAGACCGCCCGCGCCGTGCAGGCCGAAGGCGTCCAGGCTGTCGTCATACTTGAGCAGCTTCTTCAGCCAGACCGACGAGACGTAGCAGGCCGGACCGGCGATCAGGCCGATGATGACCGCGCCCTTGGGATCGACGAAGCCTGCCGCCGGGGTGATGGCGACCAGACCCGCGACGACGCCCGACAGGACGCCGATCAGCGACCACTTCTTCTTGTAGACCACCTCGACGAACTTCCAGGCCAGCGAGGCCGCAGCCGCCGCCAGCAGGGTGTTGATCAGGGCCGCGCCCATCAGGCCGTTGGCCGCGCCCGCCGAACCGGCGTTGAAGCCGATCCAGCCGACCAGCAGCAACGAGGCGCCGATCATCGTCAGAACCGGGTTGTGCGCCGTGATGGGCTCGACGCCGTAACCCTTCCTCGGCCCGAGGAACAGGGCGCAGACCAGGCCCGCCACGCCCGAGTTGACGTGCACCACCGCGCCGCCGGCGAAGTCGAGCACGCCCTGCGCGCCCAGGAAGCCGCCGCCCCAGACCCAGTGGGCGATCGGCGCATAGACCACCAGCGACCACAGGGCCGTGAACAGCAGCATGCCCGAGTACTTCAGCCGCTCGGCGAAGGCCCCGGTGATCAGCGCCGGGGTGATGATGGCGAAGGTCAACTGGAACGACACCCAGAGGAACTCCGGTATGCCCGGCAGCAGGCTGTGGGCCGTATCGACCGTCACCCCGTTCAGGAACAGGGCGTCCAGACTGCCTATGTACTGATTGACCCCGGCGTCGCCGTTCGTGCCGAAGGCGATAGTGTATCCGGCGATGAACCAGGTCAGCGACACCACAGCGAAGGCGGCGACAGACTGGGTGATGGTGGCGATCACGTTTTTGCGGCGCACCATGCCGCCGTAGAAGAGCGCCAGACCCGGCAGAGTCATCAGCAGGACCAGGGCGGTGGAGGTCCCCAGCCAGGCCGTGCCCGCCGCATCGAGCTCAAGCGGAACCTGATGTGAAAACAGCGCCGGAGCAGGCTCCGACGCTGTTACAGCGGCACTGGCGATATTGGCGACGGCGGCGGCGTCGGGCGCTGCGAGCGCCGCTCCCACCGCGAACAATCCGCCGGTTAGACAAAGCAGGGCGACAAGCCCCGGTAAGCTGTTCTTGAACTGCGTCATGCGCGTATCCCCTCATGCGTTTCGCAGTTGCGAACTGTTTATTGCATCTGCGAGATCGACAAGAGGAAAAATGCAGCGCTCAGAGAATTTTTAACCCACAAGTCACCATCCATTGACGCCATCTAGAAACGGGATGGAGAATTCTTGAGCGATTTTGAAATTTTTCTCTAAAAACCAAGCTCCAGATGCGACAGAACGACCCACGATCAGCGATTTTACAGCCATTTACGACGGCGAGCCCCGGCTCCTGTCTAGGATGCCGCGCAACACCGACGCGAGGCGCGCCATGAAACCCCAGCTGTCCCCCGACGACGCCCATCTGAATCGCCTGTGGCGTGAGACTTTCGGCCAGCCCATGCCCCTGATCGGCGCGCCCGATATCGCCCGCCGCATCCTGCGTCAGAACGGAGTATCGGCCAGGGACCTGGCCCAGCCCCTCGACGCCTCGGCCGCCCCTTCGCCCGCTCCAGGCGACGCGCGGTCAGCGAGCCGACAGAAATCCCAAGCCTGAATACGCTCGACATCAGGCGGCGCCTCGACGCCCCCGGATCAGGCTCTCGTCACTCGACGCGCTTGCCACGCTGTCCGGCAGCGCAATCGGTTCAACCAGGGAGCCCGCCTCAACGCAGAATGGATTCATCTGCCCCTCCCATCCCCCATTGAGAGAGCAGGAATAGCAGCCCGAAACCATGAAGCAGGCAGCAAGGACAGTCAGGATCTTCAGGGCGCGACGGGGCATCAGACCTCCTTTGACGGAGCCTTACCCTAGCATCGCCAGACAAACCGTCACGCGCTCCCGCGCAGCCTTTGACCTGGCCCTCGCAAGAAGTCCGATGTTCTGAGTTTGCTTGAAGGGGATGGCTGAAACCCCAGGCGGGGTTTCTGGCGGAGACGGAGGGATTCGAACCCTCGGTACCCCTTACAGGGTACGACGATTTAGCAAACCGTTGCCTTCAGCCACTCGGCCACGTCTCCGGCAGGCGGCGTGGATAGCCCGTCATTTGACGGCGCGCAACAAGCTAAGCGCAATCAATCACGTTAACGGGGGATAGACACCCGCCGTGCAAGGAAATAGCCCCTAATCTTCGCCTAGGATCACAACGTTCGTCTCATGTCGCCGGCAGACACCCTCCTTCCCGCAGCGGACGCGCCCAGCGCCAGAACGCGGCAAGCGCGCGATTCGGCTGCTGTCGCGCGTGATTCGCACGCCGCTCCCGGCCGGGCGCGGCGCGGACCCTTCCGGCCGGACATCTGGCTCAACACGCGCCAGCGCAACGCCACCCGGCTTCGGGTCTTCTATTTCCGCGGGCTGGACATTGCGGGTCTCATCGCCGCCACGGCCGTCGGCGTCGCCCAGGTGTCGGGCGGAGCCTTCTTGTCGGCCCGGCTGACGGACGCGATCCCCTTGATACTGGGCGGCCTGGCCGTGCTTGGCCTGCTCCGGTCCCTCGGTCTCTATCGGTTCGACAAGAGCCACGGCCTCCTGTCGCATCTGGCGTCGGTCGCCGCCGTTGTCGCCTGCGGCGTCGCCGCGACCTTTGCGACCGGCTTAATCCTGCATGGTGAAGCGGCGCCCTGGGCCGAATATGGTCGCTGGAGCCTCGGTCTGCTGTGCCTGATGCTGGCTCTGCACGCCGTCTGGAGCCTTCTGGTCGGCGACTGGCGACGCAAGGGGGCGCTAACCCCCAACATCGCCGTCGTCGGCGCCACCCGTCATGCCGAGCGCCTGATCCGGGAGGCGCTGCAACGCCGCGACCTCAACGTCCTCGGGGTCTTCGACGATCGCCTGGCGCGCTCGCCCGACGCCGTCGAGGGCGTGCCGGTGCTGGGCGAGGCCAACGCCCTGCTGAACCATCGGCTGACCCCCTATATCGACCAGATCGTCCTGGCGATCGACCCCAAGGCCGAGGCGCGCGTGCGCGACCTGACCGCCCGCCTGAACGCCCTGCCCATTCGCCTGACCCTGCTGATCGACCCCAAGACCGCCGAGCAGCGCAACGCCGCGCTCGAAAAGCTGGCGCAATCCCCGATGGCCCCGCTGGAGGGTCCCGTCGATCCTGAACGGCGCGCTTTCAACAAGCGCCTGCAGGACATGGTTCTGGCGTCGGTCGGCCTGATTCTGCTGTCGCCCCTGCTGCTTCTCATCGGCTTGCTGGTGCGCCTCGACAGCCCCGGGCCGGCCATGTTCCGACAACGCCGCCACGGCTTCAATCAGGAAGAAATCGTGGTGTGGAAGTTCCGCACCATGCGCCACGCCGACGCCGACGCCACGGCCAGCCGGCAGGTGACGGCGGACGACGACCGCATCACCCGCATCGGGCGCTTCCTGCGCGCGACCAGCCTGGACGAACTGCCGCAGCTTCTGAACGTGCTGCGAGGCGAAATGTCGCTGGTCGGCCCTCGCCCTCACGCCATCGGCATGAAGACCGGCGAGATCGAGTCCGCCCGCCTGGTCGCCGACTACGCCCATCGCCACCGGATCAAGCCCGGCATGACCGGCTGGGCCGCGGTCAAGGGTTCGCGCGGCCCCATGCATACCGCGCCCGACGTGCGACGCCGGGTCCAGTTGGACATCGACTATATCGAGCACCAGTCCTTCTGGCTCGACCTCTGGATCATCGCCGTCACCATCCCCGTCCTGCTCGGCGACCGGATGTCGGTGCGCTGATGTTCTGGCGTGGGGTGCTGGGCTATCTGCCCGCCAATATCATTCAGGGCGTCGTCGGCTTCCTGGCCGTCGTCGTCTATACACGCCTGCTCAGCGCCGAGGATTTCGGCCGCTACGCCCTGGCCTTCTCGGTCATGACCCTGGCGCATGTGGCGACCTTCAGCTGGCTTGAGGCCGCCATGGCCCGCTTCTGGGCCGCCCAGCGCGACGGCGCCGACATGGCCAGCCACTTCGCCAGCCTGTATCGCACAGCCTTCATCATGACCGCCCTGTTCCTGCCGCTGGCGGCTCTGGTGATCTGGCTCTGGCCCATGCCGGACAGCTTCCGCCTGCCCATCGGCGTGGCCCTGCTCGGCATCCCCGTTTGCTGTCTGACCAAGCTGGCGCAGGAGCGCTATCGGGCGGCGGGCGAGGTGCGCAAGGCCGCCAGCCTCGACATCTGGAACACCCTGGCCGGCTTCGGCGTCGGCGCCGCCATCGCCCTTTCCGGCGGGGGCGCGTCTTCGCCCTTGGCGGGCCTGTTGATCGCCCCCTTGTTCGCCCTGCCCTTCATCCTGCCTGGCGAACTGCGCGAGGCGCGCAGCGGCGTCGTGGATCACGAACGGCTGAAAAGCTACGCCGTCTACGGCTATCCCATCGCCGCCTCTCTCGGCCTGGCCCTGGTGCTGGCGTCGACGGACCGCTTCCTGTTGGCCATGTTCATGGATGAGGCGGCGGTCGGCGCCTATCACGCCGGTTACAGCATCGCCAACCGCACCCTGGACGTCCTCTTCATCTGGCTGGGAACCGCAGGGACGCCTGCCCTGGTGATGGCGCTGGAGCGCGGCGGACGCGAGCAACTGCAAGCCGCGGCCCGCGAGCAGGCCTCGACCCTGATCCTGATCGGATTGCCCGCCGCCGTCGGCGTGGCCCTGGTCGCCCGCCCCCTGTCGGAGTTCATGATCGGCGAGGACCTGCGTCACGCCGCCACCCTGGTCACGCCCTGGATCGCCCTGTCGTCGCTGCTGGCCGGCATGACGGTCTATTACTTCCATCAGGCCTTCACCCTCGGCCGTCGCACCGGCTGGCTGCTGGCGGCCATGAGCGTGCCGGCCATCTCCAACGTCATCCTCAACATCGTCCTGATCCCGCCGTTTGGCGTTCTGGGCGCCGCCTGGGCCACCGCGGCCAGCTTCGCGGTCGGCCTGGTCGCCTCCTGGGCCATGGGGCGCCGCATCCTGCCCCTGCCGACGCCCTGGACCACCCTGGCTCAGTGCGCCCTGTGCTGCGGCGTCATGGCCCTGGCCGTCTGGTTCCTGCCGCCCATCGGCGGCTTCCCCGAGTTGATGCTGGACGCCTCGGTCGGCGCGACCGTCTATGGCGTCTGCGCCTTCGCACTGAACGCGGGCGGCGTGCGCGAGCTGGCCCAAAGACTGCTGCGCGCCATTCAGGCTCGCAGGGCGACCGCATGACCGCCATTGTTCACGACAACTCGGCCTGGAAAGCCGCCCGCCCGGCCCTGTCGATCCTCGTGCCCTTCCTGCGCGACGATCCCGACGCCCTGATCGCTCTCCTGGACCGTGAAGCCGACGGGCTGGACGGAGCCGCCGAGCTGATCCTGCTGGACGACGGCACCGGCGACGCGAGCCTGACGGCTCGGCTGATCGCTCGGATCAACGCCAGCGCCCTGCCGATCCGCCTGATCTCCTTGTCACGAAACGAGGGCCGCTCCATCGGACGCAACCGGCTGGCGACCGCCGCGCGGGGGTCCAGCCTCCTGTTCCTCGACAGCGACATGCGCCCGGATCACGACCGCTTCGTGCAGACCTGGGCCGATCTGGCCCGCGCGGGCGAAACAGCCGTGGCCTTCGGCGGCTTCTCCCTGCTGCAGGCTCCCGACGACGCCCGCTTCGCGGTTCATCGCAACATGGCCGCCCGATCCGACTGCATCGCCGCCGACCAGCGCGCCCTGCAGCCCGAAAAATACGTCTTCACCTCGAACCTTCTGGTCCGCCGCGACGTGTTCGAGACCGAGGCCTTCGACCCCGGCTTCAGCGGCTGGGGCTGGGAAGACGTGGAATGGGCCATGCGCGTGTCGCGCCGGTTCAAGGTCGAGCATATCGACAACCCCGCCACCCACATGGGTCTGGACACCGTCGAGACCCTGGCCGCCAAGTACGAGCAGTCGGCGCCCAACTTCGCTCGCGTCGTGGCCAAGCACCCCGACTTCGTCTCCGCCTATCCCAGCTACCGCGTCGCGCGCCGCCTGCAGGCCGTGCCGGGCCTGAAGACGATCCGCCCCCTTTTCCGGCGGGCGGCGCAGACCTCTGTCCTGCCCGTCCGCCTTCGCGCCTTCAGCCTGCGGCTCTACCGCGTCGCCCTCTATGCGGAGGCGATATGATCCAGCCCTATACCCCCGACGTCAGCCTGAAGGGCAAGCTGCGCCGCCGTTTGGCCCGCCTGACCCATCGACGCCCCGCCCGGCTCGATCTGGACCGCCCCGTGGTCAGCTTCACCTTCGACGACATTCCCGCCAGCGCCGCCCATGCGGGGGCTCAGGCGCTGGAGAAGCACGGCGCGCGCGGCACCTTCTACGTCTGCGCCGGCCTGTTCGGACGGGACGGTCATATGGGGCGCTTCGCCAACGCCGCCGAAATCAGCGCCCTGATCCATCAGGGACATGAGGTCGCCGGCCACACCCTCGACCACGTCGACTGCCACCGCACGGCCCCGGCTGCTCTGGAAGCGGATCTCGACGCCAACGACCTCGCTCTGCGCGGCCTCGGCGCCGCCCCGCTTCACTTCGCCTATCCCTATGGCGAGGTTTCGCCCCGCGCCAAGAAGCAGTTGGGCGCCCGCTACGCCTCGCTGCGCGGGGTGCACAAGGCCCTGGTCCATGACGGCGGCGACCGCAACCAACTGCCCGGCGTCGGCATCGAAGGCCCCGACGGCGAGGCGCTGACCCGCGCCTGGATCGACCGCGCCGTGGCCGAGCGAGCCTGGCTCATCCTCTACACCCACGACGTGCGCGAAACCCCGTCGCCCTGGGGCTGCACGCCCGACGCGCTTGATCGCCTGATCGACCACGCCCGAACGGCCGGCTGCGACATCCGCACCGTCGGCGAGGTTCTGGCCGCATGAACGCCTCGGCCGACGTCGCCGTCATCATCCCTACCCTGCGGCGGCCCGACAGCCTGGAGCGCGCCGTCCGGTCGGTTCTGGCCCAGGCGGGCGTTACGGATCGCCTGCGCGAGATCATCGTCGTTGACAACGACCCCCAGGCCAGCTCGCGCGAACTGACGGCGCGCCTCGCCGCCGAAACCTCGCTTCCGCTGGTCTGGCGTCACGCTCCGCGTCCCGGCGTCGCTACGGCGCGCAACGAAGGCCTGGCCGCCACGACCGCCCCCCTCATCGCCTTCCTCGACGACGACGAGGCCGCCTCGCCCGGCTGGTTGGCCGCCCTGCTCTCCGCCCAGGCAGCAACCGGAGCCGACGCCGTCTTCGGTCCCATTCGCGGGCGCGTGCCGGACGGAACCGGTTGGACCACGCCCTATCTGGAACGCTTCTTCGGCCGCGAAGGCCCCGCCGCCAGCGGGCTCATCGACATCCCGCACGGCTGCGGCAACTCGTTGCTGGTGCGGGCGACGGCCCTGCCAGGCGCCGCCCCCTTTAACACCGCCGCAGACCAGTCAGGCGGCGAGGACGACGTCCTGTTCGCAGCCCTGGCTTCGCGCGGCGGTCGTTTCGGTTGGGCCGCCGACGCCTGGGTGGATGAGTTCGCGCCTCCGCATCGCGCCACGCTGCGCTACGCCCTGACCCGCGCCTTCGCCTATGGGCAAGGCCCCAGCCAGACCGCCGCCGCCGCGCGCGACTGGCCCAGCGTCGCCCGCTGGATGGTCATTGGCGCGGTCCAGGCCGGCGTCTGGTCCCTCGCCGCCGCAGGCCTGACGCTGATCGCTAGCCCGCAACGCGCAGACATGCTGGATCGCAGCGCGCGCGGCCTAGGAAAACTGTTCTGGATGAAGGGTTTCGAGCCGCATTTTTACGGCGCTCGTGAACTGGACCGCCTGAACCGGCAGTCGACCTAGCCCGCCAGGCGCTTCAGAATCGCGGGCGGCGACCAGGTCGAGCGGTTCATCACCACCCCGGCGATCTGGCCGCCCACGGCGTCGATCTCGTCCCTCAGAGCGACCGGTTCGCCAGCCGCCGTGGTCTCGGCCGCAACCACCAGGATGGTGGCGTCGATAAAGGGCGCCAGGGTGATGGCCATGTCGCTGCGGTCGGCGGCGGGCGTGTCGATGACCACGGTGTCGGCGTGGCGACGCAGCGCCGCCCAGTAGCGCGCCTCGCCCAGCGGCTCGACCCGTTGGCCGGCGCGGGTCAGCTCCATATGGAACCGCGTGACGAACAACCGTCCGCCCAGACAGGCTCGCGCCGTCATCAGACGCGCCGGCGGCACGGGCAATCCGTCTCGGCCGCGCATCGGCGGGGTCACGGCGTAGAAGGCTGAACCGTCGGGCGAAGCCTTCACCGGCGCCGCCAGGCGCCCGAACCGCTCGGGTTCCGCGGCGATCGCGTCCAACTGGCCCTGCTGGGCCAGGTCGCCGTCGATCAGCCAGACGGGCTTTCTGGCGCGCACCGCCGCCAGCCGCGCGAACTCGCGCGCCACGGTCGAGGTCCCCTCGCCGCTGGTCGCCGAAACGAACTGGATCACGCGACCGCGATGGGCCGACGCTGGTCCCAGCGCCGCCCACAGTCCCGCCATTTCCGTCGTCAGATCGACCATCGAATCGGTTACGCGCTCATCCCTAAGCCGTCAGCCTAGCATGACCATTCGGCGATCAGGCGCGCTTCATCGGCGCGACGGCCAATACCGGCAGTTGCAGGGTCCGACTGGCGGTCGACGGCATCGAGAAGCCCTTGCGCAGGAAGACCCGCACCAGACCGACGCACAGCGCCGTGAACCCGGCGAACAGGAAGGCGGCGATGAAGAGCACGGCCTTCATGCTCTTGCCCCGCGACGGCGGCTGGGCGCGCTCGATCACGGTGACATTGTCCGCCCCCGCCTTGACCAGTTCGTTGTCGGCGCGGCTCTGGGTCTCGCGCAGTTGGAACTCGCGGATCGAGGCCGACAGGACCTCGCGGTTGCCGGACAGGGTGGCGTTGCGCGATTCCAGTTCGGTCAGCCGGGCCTGACGCGCCCGCAGATCGACGACCTGACGGTCCAGAACCGACAAGCGCGCGGCCAGGGCGTCCCGCTCGGCCTGGGCGTTGATACGGGTGGTTTCCAGCTCGACCCAGATCGGGTTGGGGCCCGTGCGGACCTCCTTGGCGCCGACGGCGGTGCCCGTGCCGACATAGGCTTGAAGCTGGGCGATCTGGTTCTCGATCTCGCGCACCGGCTGGGCGTCGGGCTGATAGCGCGACAACAGGGTTTCGCGCTGGGTCCGCAGTTGCAGGATCTGGTCCTGCGCCGAAATGTTCAGGTCCTGTTGCAGAGCGATTTCCGCCGGCGTCCGGTTCTGCTGCGCCACCAGGGTCGCCAGTCGTTGCGAAGCCTGGTTCAGCTGCGCCTGCACATTCATCCGCTCAGCAAAGATCGACTGATAGGTGCCCGCCAGCGTGGCCTTGGCCGTTGCGAAGTCGCCGATATTGTTGCTGCTCAGGAAGGCCTCATAGGCCCGGTCGGCGTCCGCCAGTTCGCCTTCAAAGGTCTGACGCTGGGTCTGGATGGCCGGGGTGGCGCGATCCTGGAAGACCTCGCGACGATAGGTCAGATACTGGTCGATCACCGTGTTCAGAACCCGCGCCGACAGGTCGGGATCATCGCTCTTGTAGGTCAGGCCGACGACAGGGCTCAGCGGCGCCGCCGACACGTCCAGGCCGGCGCTGACGGCGCGCACGGCGGCGGCCTCCTGTTCAGCGGGCGTGCCCGTGGCCGGCTTGCCGTCCTGAAAGGTCTCGACGCCCAGGGCGCGGACGACGCGCTGCTTGACCTCGAGGCTGTTCAGGATGGCGGCTTCCGACTGCGCCACCTCGCCGGCGGCGGGCGGCGCGCCGCGGTCCGTGGCGCCCACGCGCGGCTGATAGACATATTCCTGACCCACGCCGACAAACAGGCTGGCGCCCGCCGTATAGGTCTTCTTGAGCGTCAGAGCCGCCGCGGCGCCGATGATGAACAGGATGGCGAAGATCAAGATCATCAGCCACAGCTCGCGGAACAGCAGCACCACGACGTCGAGGACGCCGTAACGCGGTCGGGAGGCTGCATAGGCTGTCGAACGCATGAACCGGCAATCCGTTGGAATCGTCGAGCACACCTTTGCCGGTGGCACGTTAACCACCCGTTACCCATAACCGTTCAGCCTAAGCTTAATCCGAATTCAATCCTGGTCATCACCTCCATGATCCCTGATCGTCGTCTCGTCCTGATGGGCCTCGCCGCCGGCCTGACCGGCTGCGCCAGCGCCTCAGCGCATGATGGGCGTCGGGTCCACGGCGTGGGCGCGGATCAGTTCCCGGACATCCCCTTCGCCGACTGGACCGATATCGAGCCCGAATACCTGCTCTATCCCGGCGACGAGATCGAGGTCGCGACGCCGACCGCCACGGAGCTGACGCGCCAGCTCAAGATCGGCCCCGACGGCCGCGTCTCCCTGCCCCTGCTCGGCCACGTCATGGCCGCCGACCGCACCCTGTCACAACTCGAGGCCGATATTTCAGCGGGTTACGCCACGCAGCTAAGACGCCCCGAAGTCGAGGTGACCCTGCGTCTGGCCGGCCCGCTCAAGGTCTGGGTGGACGGCGAGGTTCGCAATCCGGGCGTTTTCGACATGCCGGGCGACATCGACGCCTATCAGGCGGTCATCATGGCCGGCGGCGCCCTGCCCTCGGCCAAGGCCCAGCAGGCCGCCCTGATCCGACGTGGCCCCGGCGGCGTGCGCATGATGCGCGTGGTCGATCTGCGCCCGCGCCAGAGCGAGGTCGTGGCCCTGCGTCGCGGCGACATCATCTTCCTGCCCCGCTCGACCCTGGGCGAACTGGCGGCCTTCTTCACCCTGTTCCGCTCCGCCCTGCCGATCGGCTTCAGCTACGCCTTGAACGGCGGCTACGCCTCGACCTGACCGCATTGATGAAATCCGCCGCACGGATAACCTCGTGCGATGAGATCAGAATCAGCCATTCGCGGCAGTTGCCTATGCGGCAAGGTCGCCTACGAGGTCTCGCCGCCGTTCGAGATGTTCGTGAACTGCCACTGTTCGCGCTGCCGAAAATCCAGCGGCGCATCCTTCACCACCAACGCCGTCGTCGCCCCTGACGCCTTCAGGTGGACCCGAGGCCAGGATCAGACGGCTCGGTTTGACCTGCCCTCAGCGAGAAGCTTCGCGACCGCATTTTGCAGGACCTGCGGCTCGCCCCTGCCCCATTTCACGCGCAGCGGTCGACAAGTCATCATTCCAGGCGGTTCGTTCGACGACGACCCCGGCGTGACCGCCTCCCTGCATGAATGCTGGTCCTCCCGCGCCCCCTGGTATCGCCACGGCGCCGATCTTCCCACCGACGAAGACGCGCCGTGAACTGATCTACCTGAACACGACGCTCGCTCTCGTCATGACCGCTCACGACACGTTGTGGACGCTAGTCGTTCGCGCCGCCTTGCCCTGCGCCCGCCGCCTCAGCGGAAACCGCTGCGCGGCGGCTCGGCCAGGCGGGGCATCCCTTCCATCGGCGTCAGATATTCGCGCCAGATGTGGTGGGTGCGTTCCCGGATCAGCTCCATCTCGCAACTGGCGGCCATGACTGTACGGATCGTGCCCTGCTTCCAATAGGTGTCCACGGCGCCGCACGCCGCCTCCACATAGGCCCGCCACAGCCGCTCACCTTCACGGATTTCCGCTATCAAGGCCTCGGAATCTCTTTCGTCGTTCTCCCGCAGGACCGCATAGGCGGTGTCGGTGTATAGGCGCAGGTTCTCCTCCAGGGCCCTGACATCGCGCCCTGCGCAGACGTTCTGCTCCAGCGTCGAGCCTGCATTCGTGCAATCGACGTCTGACCAGTCGTCCTGAACCGTCGCCGAGCTGATCGAAAGCGCGCCGAACAAAGCCAACAACGCCGCCATCGCAATCTCCCCTAAATGAACCAAGCGCCCGATACTGGCATCGGCGGCTGACAATGACCATTCGAGACGGGCGATCCCGCTCTACCGCGAGCTGAGCGATTGGTCCGAGAACTAGGTGGCGGCGATGATCCGCAAATACGTCAAGAAAGACGAACGGCTGCCAGACCGCATCGGTCGTCTGGACGAGGCCAGAACACGAACGCCCGCAGTAAAACCGGCTATAAAACCGATCAGGCCCAAACGGGCTAATCCATGGTCGGGGCGAGAGGATTCGAACCTCCGACCCTCTGGTCCCAAACCAGATTTATCCACAACCAAGTCGATTGGGGACCATGAGTCCCTATGAGTGCCTATGGGTCCCAATACGTCCCAAAAATCGAGTCCAAACAGTAGTCTACACCAGATTCTTGATCTTTCGACTCGCGTTCTGACGTTCCCTGAGTATTCTCATGAGACCCCACGGGTCCCGGCGTTTCCCAGCGCCGTGGCGACTCGGTGGCGACTCAGGAGCCCCGCTTGGCAATCATCAAGATCGATCGTCGGAGCGTTGAGGCGCTCCAGCCAGAACACAAAGTGAAGACGTACTTCGACGAGAAGCTGCAAGGATTCGGCGTCCGCGTGTTCCCGTCTGGTGCGAAGTCTTGGATTGTAGAATACCGGCCCGGCTCCGGTGGACGGCGAGTTGCGAAGAAGCGCCTCACGCTGGGCCGCGTGTCCGAAACGCTCAAGGCCGACGTCGCCCGCAGCATGGCGAAGATCGAACTTGCTCGCGTCACGCAGGGGGCAGATCCGGCGCGCGACAAATCGGATCAGCGTAGCGCTGAAACAGTGGCCGAGATCATCGAGGCGTATCTGAGTGAGCACATACGGCCGAAGCGCAAGGCAAAGTCTCTGCAGTCATTCGAGCTGCTTGCCAGGCTGCACATCAAACCCCAGATCGGCACCCGCCAGGCGATCAGCATAACGCACGGTGATGTGGCGCGACTGCACAGACTTACCGGCAAGCGGCTCCCAACGACTGCGAACAGATCCGTCGAGCTGATTAGTGCCGCTTGGGCACACGCGATCAAGACGGGTATTCTCCCGAGGCGGCATGAAAATCCCGCCGCCGGGATCGAACGTTTCAAAGAGAAGCCACGCGAACGCTTGCTCAGCAGTGACGAACTCGCGAGGCTGGGCGCCAGTTTAAGGCTAGCCGAGACGACAGGCCTGCCTCGCCGGATCAACCCGGTTAAGCCCTCTAAGCATGCTCCCAAAGCCCCCGCCTCCCTCGATCCGTACGCGGTAGCGGCCGTGCGACTGCTCATATTTACGGGGGCGAGACTGCGGGAGATCCTTCACCTTAGATGGTCGGAAGTAGATATCGAGCGAGGCGTCCTTCGTCTGCCGGATTCAAAAACTGGTGCGAAAACGATCGTGCTTTCCTCCCCCGCCCTCGAGCTGCTTAGTGGCCTCCCCCGCAAAGGCACCTTCGTCATCGCGGGCGCGTACGCAGAGGGCTCCGTCGACGACCAGCCCCGTGCTGATCTCCAGCGGCCTTGGGCGCGACTTCGAACGCATGCCGGCCTCGCCGACGTCCGTCTGCATGATCTTCGTCACGCATTCGCGTCTGTAGGGGTGGCGTCGAATATCGGATTGCCGATCATCGGGGCTCTGCTCGGGCATCGGCATGCTGCCACCACAGCTCGATACGCTCATTTGGCCAATGACCCCCAAAGGGCCGCGACTGATCACATTGCGACGACTCTAGAGTTGGCTTTGAATAAGGGAATAGCGTCATGATCAGCGCGGCGCATGAGACCCTGGCGGATCTTTTGGACCGTTACGGATGCAGTGAAAACGAGGACGGCTGGCGGCGCCTGGCGATACTTCTCGCCATCGAAGCTAAGAAGATTGAACGTCCGAAATATGTGCCCGCGGTCAGGATCGAGCATCAGTTCCAAGCGCTGATCGAAGAGGCAGCTCGGAATGGCGGTGCCCAATCGAAAACCGCTGCCGCCCAATCCAACGCTGATTGGCTTCGTCGGCACGGCGATGATCGGCGCGAAGCAGAGTCTCTGCGAGTTCAAGCTTCGACTTCAGCCAGGCAAGCTCGCGAGGCTCAGGCGGCAGGCCGGTGGAGCGACGATGAATTGCGTTCAGTGGGTGCCTCTAAAGATGGCCAGCTCAGCGCTTCGCAGGTGGCGCTCCTGGCACCAGACACCATGACTGGGCAGGCAAGACTAGACAGCGCATTCCTTGCCTCCCTCGAACGAGCAGCTCGCCATCTCACGCATGATGTAAGCGGTAAGTACCTCCTGCCCAATCCCGTGCCAGTCGACGACCGACGCGCAATTATGGGAATTGTCATCCGGCGTTCCGCTCGGAGCCAACCAAGAAATGTCGCCCCACTGGAGGGGCGCCACATGGCGGCTGTTAAGCTCCTCATCCGTGAGGAGGTTGTCGGTGGCGGGTTTCGCGACGAACTGCTTTTGCCGGACGAATGCGCACACATAAGGGAACGCGTCGATTGTCTCGGCACAGATTTCGAATGCAGCCTTCAGCAGGACTCGGGCGGCAAGGCACCGCAACTGGCAGGCGACTGTATGCACGAACGAGAGAGCGTCGAATTTCGCGCTGCATGGGACTGCGGTACGATAGTACAGCTGACGTGCCCCTGAGAATTTCCTCCACGCGGAGCTAGAGTCCGGCCCTTGAAAGGACGGACGGAATGAAACGAGCGAGATTCACGGAAGAGCAGATCATCGGGATCCTGCGGGAGAACGAGGCCGGCGCCAAAGCGGGCGAGCTGGCGCGCAAGCACGGCGTGTCGGAGGGCACGATCTACGCCTGGAAGGCCAAGTTCGGCGGGATGAGCGTGTCGGACGCCCAGCGCCTGCGCGCCCTGGAAGACGAGAACGGCCGGCTGAAACGTCTGCTGGCCGACGCCATGCTCGACAAGGCGGCGCTGAATGATCTGCTCTCAAAAAAGTGGTAAGGCCCGCGGCGATGCGCCAGGCCGTCGCCCATCTGAAGGCGGCGTTCGGCGTCAGCGAGCGGCGGGCCTGCTCCATCATCAAGGCCGATCGCAAATCGGTGCGCTATCGCTCCTGCCGTCAGCCGGACACGGCGCTGCGGGAGCGGCTACGCGCGCTGGCTGTGGAGCGGCGACGGTTCGGCTATCGGCGGCTGTTCGTGCTGCTGCGACGTGAGGGTGAGGCCTCGGGCAAGAACCGGATCTACCGGCTCTATCGCGAGGAAGGCCTGACGGTGCGCAAGCGCCGCTCACGTCGTCGCGCCATAGGCACGCGGGCGCCGATCCTGGTCGAGGCCAGGCCGAACGCCCGCTGGTCGCTGGACTTTGTGCACGACCAGTTCGCCACGGGCCGCCGCTTCCGCATTCTCAACGTGGTCGACGACGTCACCCGCGAGTGCCTGGCGGCGATCCCCGACACCTCGATCTCGGGACGCCGCGTCGCGCGAGAGCTGACAGCGCTGATCTCTCGGCGGGGCCGTCCTGCCATGATCGTCAGCGACAACGGCACGGAGTTTACGTCCACGGCCATCCTGGCCTGGGCGCAGGATCAAGGCGTCGACTGGCACTACATCGCGCCGGGCAAGCCGACCCAGAACGGGTTTGTGGAATCCTTCAACGGGCGGATGCGCGACGAACTGTTGAACGAAAGCCTGTTCTTCGGCCTCGACCACGCCCGCCAGAAGGTCGCCGCCTGGGCGCTGGACTACAACACCCGCCGGCCGCATTCATCGATCGGCTACCTCACCCCGGAGGCTTTTGCCGCCAGTCTGACCGCAACAGGCCGACCCGCTGCGCAGGATGAAAGCTGCGCGGTCCGGCCTGTTGCTCATCCCACGCTGCGAGGCGTAACTAACCCAAGGACTCTGGTCGCCGCTGGATGAAAATTCAGGGGCACGTCACAGCTGAACGGGATCATTTCGGATGAAATGGGGCCGTCACCTTGCCTCGATGCGGTCCTCGTAATCACGCCTCTGCGGAACCGCAGGCACGTGGCTAGCTACACGGCTATCCCGCGCGCGGCGCTGTAACGGGCTCCTGACGGCAGCCCGTTCGCCGTTACAGGCCACCGCTGCATGTTTCTCCAGACGAGATTGGAGATGGATATGCAAGCGACATTTGGCACCACGAGAGACGCGGCCCAAGCAGCCGGTGTCTCTGCCAGTTTCCTCAAGAAGATCAGGATTTACACCCCTGAAAAAGGCCCGCCGTTCCTGCGGCTAGGTCGCAAGATTCTGTACCCGATGACCGGCCCCCACTCGGTTGAAAGCTGGCTTCTAGAGCGACTCCAAAATGCGAGGACAAATTCGTGACCGATCTGCGAGACATTCTGGAGGCAGTGCAGTCCAAGCTTCAGAGTCTGCCGGTCTCAGCAACGCTGGGCGAACGGGCAGCTGCGATTGCCGTGATGGGGCACCCGACATGGTTCGGTCTACAGTCCGGCTTCTCGACGTCGCCGATGCTGGCTCGCGGATCAACCCGTCCTATTGTGCCTGAATTCACAACCGACATTGGCCGTTTGTCCGGGCAGACCGCCAGTTCTGATGCGAACACCGTCATGTTCGATATCAAGGGCCGTCGTGGCGGTGTCTCTCGTTTCAGTATCGACGTGTCGAGTGGCGCAGTCATACCGTGGAGAACGGTGACCAAGGTCTCGCTGCAACATGCTGTAGCGGCGGCGGCTCCGGTGTCGAAGCAAGCCGCTGAACTTGTCGAGAAACAGCCTTACGTCGCGCTGTCGATCGCCGACGCCGAAACAAATCTTGAGGCTGCGCTATGGGCCGTCGAGGCTGCAGAGGCTGCAGCGGGGTCCGTGACGGTACGTGTTCAGCAGTTGAAATCTTCACTTGCCAAAGATCGCGAGGCCCTAAGAAAGTTCGAAGGAGCCATGGCCGTGCGACTAACGGAGGTCGTTCTGGCCGGCGGCGATGTTGGCGACAGCCAGCCCGAGGCTGCGAAAATCCGCAAGCTCAGGCTGAAGATAGACGCCACAGAGCGGGCAATACCCTTGGCTGCTAACGGCCACGAGGCGTGCAGCTTGGCGCTTCAAGGCGCCCGTCAGGATTTAATCGCTGCGACGCTTGATCGGACCGCCGCCCACCATCTGGCTGCAATCACGAGCGTACGTCAGGAGTTCGCCGCTCTGGCTCCGGCGCTGGCTAGGCTGGTTGCTATCGATGCAGAACGCGAGCGCGTCCTCGGCTCAGAGTTCAGTGCAGCCGATGTGAACCATCCCGGCTTGCGGGCCCCCGGCCGGATGGTGCGCCGCCTTCTGCGCGAACTGCCGCCGCTGTTCACGCCCGCCGAGCTGAACCCCTCCGCTTTCGAAGCGACGGTTAGCTCAGCAATCACCACTACTTCCACCGAAACTGTTGAGGTTCATAATGACTAAGCTTCTAGCGCTTTGCTCCGTCCAGCTGGGCGACCCCACGGGTGCTGTAGACATCGTCGGTTACGACGACGACGGCATGCCCAAGACCAAAGCGCGTGTCATCTACGTCGAACCGGGCGAAGTCTTTGAGGCTCCCGATGACCAGGTCGACCGCTTGGTCCAGTTGGATGCCGCTACACGAGATCTCGACTACCGCGACGCTCGCCTTTTCGAGGACTGATCTTCCGCAGCCGTCGATTCAGCGGCGCACTGCCACCACTCACATCGGAACAGTCATGACCGGTTTCATGGTTCAGTTTACCCGCCCAGGCGAACTCGGTGTCAACGGCAAAGCCGACCGAGTTCTGGCTCGTCGCTTTTCGCGGCAACAGGCACCAGCCCTCCCAAGCCGAGAAACCCCACCGGCCCACCAAAAGGAGAGAAACTCTTGATCAACGCCAAATCTGCTGAAGATGTCGCTATCGATCAGTCCTTCGCCAGGCACGTCGGCGAGAAGCACCCTGCCGCAGTGATCTCCGCAAATAGGTCGCCGGACGAGTTGGCGCTTGACCAGTCCTTCGCAGACATGAAGCTTTCGGACAAACCTGCGCGTGTGCTCAAGTCGCTAGAGGATGCTGCAATCGAACAATCGTTTGGCGTAGCCTGTGTGACGCCTACTGAACCGACCGCCGCCGCCAAGCCTACAGTCGCCTCCACGGAAGACGATCTGCCAGCGTTGTCTGCGCCCAAGCCCGTGGCTGAAAAGGTAGCGCAACGTAGTAACTCGGTGGAACCGCCACTGTCGCAGGAGGCGGTGGAAACTGCTCGCACTGTCCTGGCGGCGGGAGGAACCGTCAATGACGCGAGGCTCAGTCTTCTGCGACGTGCCAGCAGCGACACCGCCTTCAGGACCTCGCTCGCGCCTTCTCTGTCAAAGCGGCGGAACGAATCCTATATCGGACTTGAGCATCGCGACGCCGTCTTCCGTGCCGTTGACGCTGCCGGTGCTACGCTGTGACGATTCCCGCTCTGCACCGCTGGCGTCGCCGGACCTTTACGCTCGTAATGAAGCGCGCGCTCCTCAAAGGACGACTGCGGCGTACTGGCATCAAACGAGCCAAGAAGGTCGTCGCCCAAATCAGCTTCGTGACCAGATAATGGCTCTCCCATCAGAATGGCGTCACTGGCGTTCCAACCGGCGCCGCGAGCTAGTCGATCAAGGGCTGTCTCTATCAACAGCAGCCCTGCTCGCGGCCCGTGAGACCAAAGGACGTCGCCGTATCGCCGAAACCGTGGGTACCGTCGCTGCCATGGCTGCGGAGCTGGTCATCACAGACGGCCCAGAACCCCGGTTCGCCATCGTGGGCGACTGGGATTTGGTACCGCCTGAGCAGCATGAAGCCGTCGAATCCATGATGGCGCATAGCGGCCAGTCCAAGCACTAAGGAAAATCCAATGTCTTCCGCCAAGGACGACGGTCGCGTTACGGCGGCCGACCAATCCCCCATGCCTGGTCGCCGGGAGATGCTGGACGCCGCTCGCCGCTTGATCGCGGCCGGCGTCGCTGTCCACTGGCTACACCCGCGCTCCAAGCGCCCCGTCGGCGACGAGTGGTCCAGTGCTCCCGTTCATACGATGGAGTCACTGACCGCCGCCTATCGGCGCAACTTCAATCTCGGCATCCGCCCCGGCGAACACAGCCGCGTGGCTGGCGGCTACCTGACGCTTATCGACCTCGACATCCGTGACGCTGCACAGGCCGACGACGCCTGGGCGGCCCTGCTCGAGCGCTGGCCTGCGGCCCGGTCGGCGCCCTTCGTGGTGTCCGGCAGCGGCGGTGAGAGCCGTCACCTCTATTTCGTCACCGACAAGCCCTTCCGCTCCAAGAAGCTGGCGAAGTCTGTCGGCTATTCCATGGTCTTCGACGCGCGCCTCGGCCGCGAGGTGAAGAAGCACGACTGGGAGGTCGAACTGTTTGGCGCCCCCAAGCAGGCTGTGCTGCCGCCGTCCATCCATCCCGATACCGGCGAACGCTACATCTGGGGTCGTGAGATCGAAGTCGATCTGCTCGAACTCGGCGTCGGCCCGATCATTCCGTCTGACGTCGTGGCGTCGTGGGGCGTCGGCGAGGCTGCTGCCGCGGACGATGACGACGACCTGATGACCATGTTCCGCGCCGAGCCCATGGGCCTGAGCGCGGCCGAGATCGACGCCACGTTGGCCGACCTCCCCGAAGACTGGCTCATGGATCGCGACTGCTGGTATCGCGTCGGCATGGCGCTGCACCACGAGTACGTCGGCGACGACGCCGGCTTCGATCGCTGGTGCGAATGGTCCCGCCAGGTCGTCGAGGTCGACCCCAACAAGTTCAACATGAAGGACCAGGAGGCCGTCTGGAAGTCCTTCGGCAAACCGAACGCCAACCCCGTTCGCATGGCGTCGCTGATCCAGGCTGCGGCGACGAACCGCCTAGCCCAGGCGCACGACTTCATGGACGACGACGGCTTCGATGACGTCGAGGATCTGCTGGCGGATGAGCCGTCGACGGCGGTCGCGCTGGTGCCGTCGGTAACGCCGACGCCGTCTGACGACATCGAGGATCTGCTGGGACCGATCACCGCCAGTCCGATCACGCCGGGCGTATCTGAGGCGACAAAACCCTCCCCTGTCGAGTACGACCCCGAGTGGAAGTCATTCCTGCAACTCAACGAAGAGGGTCACCCGAAGCCGACCCTCCACAACGTCGAGATAATCTTGCGTCACGACGCAAGGTTGCGCGGCGTCATTGGCTTCAATGAGTTCACGCAAGAGGTCGTTCAGGTCGGAACGCCCAAGCGGCAGAAGCTGCGCAAGGAGTCGCCCAAGCCAGTGCGCCAATTGGAGGGCGCGATTTGGCGGCTGCGCGACCCCATCAACGGCGACCATTGGAAGGATGCTCACGACAGCGATATTCGCCTGATCCTCGAGGCGCCCGATCGTCAGGGCGGCTACGGTCTCAAGACCAGCGATCGCGATCTCAAGGCGGCGGTCGACAAGGTGTCATACCTGCACGCCTTCCACCCGATCCGCGACTACCTGAACGGGCTGGAGTGGGACGGCCAGCGGCGAGTGGCCACCCTGTTCGTCGACTACGTCGGTGCCGAGGACAACCCGTATCATCGCGAAGCCGCCCTGCTCTTCCTGCTTGGCGCCGTGACGCGCGTGTTCGAGCCCGGCCATAAGTTCGATTTCGTGCCCATCCTCGAGGGCGTGCAAGGCAAACGTAAGTCTACGTTCATCCGGACTTTGGCTAAGCACTGGTTCGCCGAACTCGAAGGCGACTTCCACGACGCCAAGGGCATGGTCGAGCGGATGCAGGGTGCCTGGCTGCTGGAACTGGCCGAATTGTCCGGCTTTTCGAAGGCCGAGGTCACCACGATAAAGGGCTTCATCAGCCGGCAGACCGACAAGGTGCGGATGGCCTATGACCGCCGTGCGACCGAATTTCAGCGACAATGCGTGTTCCTGGGCTCCACCAACGAGACCGAATACCTGCGCGACAACACAGGCGGCCGGCGGTTCTGGCCGATCGCCTGCAGCGTGGAGGAGATCGACACAGACAGACTCGCCGGTGAGGTCGATCAGATCTGGGCCGAGGCCAAGGCGATGTACGATCACATGCGTCAAGAGCACCCGACCGGCACCCTCCCCCTCTACATGAAGAACCCGGTTGCTGCGGCTTATGCAAAGGATCTGCAGGAAAGCCGGCGCGAACTGGGCGGTGAGGACATGCTGCTGGGGCAGATCCAAGCATGGCTTGAAGAACCCGTTGGCTCAGAGACGGGCTTCGATGGCCACTCAGGCGATGATGTTGTCCTTCGCGATGAGGTGTGCGTGCTCGACATCTGGGTGACCATGCTCGGCAACATGCGAGGCACCGCAAGTGGCAGAGAGTCACGCGAGATTGGTCGAGCCCTGTCACGCCTCTCGGGGTGGATGGCTCTACCCACGCCTCGCGCGACTAAAAGCTGGGGCAACCAGCGACTTTACCGGCGGGTGACAAGCCTCGCGTTGCCTGAGGCGGCCTAACGGGCGAGACCTCCGCTCGACGAACGTCAAGTTGCGCTTTCCAGCACCCTCGTCACCCGTCTACACCTAGAGGTGAAATGGTGGGCGGGGGTGATAGTGGCATACGAAAACATTGAAGTCGGACGACTTAGAGTTAACAGAGCCAATGACCGCCACGGCGAGGTCCTGAATGAGGATCTCGCGATCGCAGAGCTTTTCCGTCTTCATGACGTCCAGATGCGAAACCTTGCTACCGACATCGCTTCAGTCGGCAAGGTGTACGATCCGCCCTTGGTAATGGAGATGGACGACGTCTACGTCGTATTCGACGGCAACCGCCGCGTCACCTGCCTCAAACTGCTGATTGAGCCGGACCGCGCACCGTCGGCCGACTTACGCACATTCTTCGCCGATCTGCGGAACGAGGCCCAAAGACCGATTGCGATCGAACTTACGTGCCAAGTTGAGTCTGATCGAAACGTAATCGACAACATCATCTATCGCCGGCACACGGGCTCGCAAAAAGGGGTCGGCCAGTTGGGCTGGAACGATCGCGCGAAGCTGAACTTTGTCGACCGGACCGGGCAAGGTGGCGGCATCAACGTTGCTGCCGAAGTCGAAAACCTGCTCGCAGGCAACGACCGCCTTCCCGAGGGGAACATTCCCTGGTCGACACTGACCCGGCTTCTATCCTCCGAAGAGTTTCGCAATAGGACCGGCATCAGCACCGCCGGCCGGCGTTTTCACATCACGCACGAAGGCGGCGCAGTGGTCGACGCGCTGCACCGGATCACCAGCGACCTCGCGAACCAGCGCGTCACCCTCGGCCATTTATGGAACAATGAGGGCAAACGCCGATACCTGAATCAGCTCGAGGCCGAGGGGGTGTTGCCGAGAGAACCTGCGCGTCTACCTGAACAGGAGGCGGCTGATAGGGCGGCACCCAGGCCCCGTCGCAATCCACCACCTCCGCCGCCCCAGACGACCTTCATTCCCCAGAACGCAGCCCACATTCAATGGATCGCCGCTCAGCAGCGCGTTAGGGCCATATGGGAAGAGCTCCAGACTCTCACGATCGCCGACCATCCCAACGCCATCTCTGCAATGATGAGGATTCTGCTGGAACTCGCCGTAGAAAGCTACATGGCCGAGCACGATCTACGGGCGGAGGACAAACTGGCACGCAAGCTTGGTGCCGTCGCACGCCACCTGCTTGAACGAGAAATGATCGACCAGGACTATTTCGACGAACTGGAACGCCTCAGGCAAAACGATCAGTTGATATCCGTCGCGAGCATGCAGCGGTATGTTCACTCGCCCGACTTTGCACCAATGGAGAGCGAGATCAGGGCGTATTGGACTCGGCTCGGCCGATTCCTCGTGGCTTCGCTGAACCGCTAGAACGTCGACAGGCAGCGGTTTTGACCATGCATCTCCAGCGGGGGTGCCGTTCGACCAAGTTGAACCAAATCAACTACAAAGGCCCGAAGTTTGTAGTTGGCATAACTTATTGTTTTTCCATCAAAATATGTAGAAAAACTACAGAACTACAAAACTACACGCCTTTCTAAGACTCTACCGCTACGGGGGTATTTGCCACTTGCCTGCCCGTTAGCCCCTTCCCTGCTCTCCCTATCCCTAGACTTTGTAGTTTCTGTAGTTTCTGTAGTTTTAGGAAAAATACCCTTTTAAATCAGAAGCATCGTCATAACTACAAAACCGACTACAAAACTCACTGTGTAGTCACCGCAAAGCCGCTCAAGCACATTGGGCGAGTCGCTAAGTGCTATAGTTTCTTTTGAAAACCCTCTAAAACTGCGGTCCTTGCCGCTCGCCCCCTCGGCCGTTGATCTGGGGAGTACCTTAAGCCAGACGGGCCATTGATTTAATTGGGCTTTTCGTGTCCACCGTGGCGCAAGGTGGATAATCATAGATCCTATCGCATCATTCAGATGTTAGATCGTATGCGACGTTCGCCCCCTATGCCTTCTCACGTCGCCGCCCAGCCCAGGCGCGACCACGCGGCCAAATAGCGCGTGCGTCCTTGACGTGTGCGCACTGGCGGGGCGTGACCTGTGGCCAGTCAGCAGGCTTGTTCACATGACGCCGTTCGCCCATAGTTCGCACCATGAACCGCGCCCTAGCCCTGATCGCCCTAGTAGCTGCCGGCTGCACTGAGGCGCCGCCCGACAAGTACGCGGGATACAGCGACACGCAGCGCCGCATTGCCGAAAGCGTGGAGCACGTCGAGTACGGCAACCCTCCCCCGCCTGCTGCGGCATGGTCCTACAGCGAGACTGCCGACCCCATGACAGACAGAGCGAGGCGGTACGCCTGCACGCTCTCAACCAATCGGGTCCGCCAGTCGTCACCCTATGCGGATGTGCAAGCGGAACTGTGTATCCGCGACATGCCTGGCGAAGGTCTCGACGCATATGTGACGCTGAAGGGTGACGGGCAAATCCTTTGCCGCTCATACGAACAATGCGCGATCCCCGTGCGTTTCGGCGACGGCCCGGCTCAGTCGTTCGGAGGCATTGGGGCCGGCGACGGCTCGACCAATATGTTCTTCTTCACCAATCCCGCCCGCCTGGTAGCAGGCGCGAAGGCAGCAGACGTTACGCGCGTTCAGGTCACGATCTATCGTGATGGTGATCAGGTGATTGAGTTTCCTACGGCCGGCCTAGAATGGCCCCGTCCGGCTGCGTGATCGCCATCCACGAAAAAAGGGCCGCCCATGACAGGCGCCCCCTAAACAGCTTCGATTGTAACCCTAGATCACGGCCCAGGTAGCGCCGCGCATATGGCCCAGAACGCCAGCACGGCGGCAGATCCCCATAGCATCAGGCGCCGCAGGTACGCCCCGTAAGGCCGCCGCGCCGAACCGTCTCGCTGGAGCCCCATGGCCGACGCCACGTTGACGGCGGGAGTCCATTCAATAGGCCCGCCACGGTATGACACGAACGCCCCGCCCAGGTCCGGCGACGTGAAGGCCGCCAGGTAACCATTGCCCTCGCGATAGGTGGCCGTGATCGGCAGGCCCGTTTGGCGTAGATCGGCCTCTACGGCGGCGCGGAACGCGTTGGGTGTCATGATGCAGCCGCTTGGGTTTCGACGGTGACACCCAGGGTCACGGCTACATATCGCGCATCACCAAAATGGGTCGCCTTGCATCCGCGCGCCTCCGCGTCTGGCGTAGGGATGGCGGCGCAATGGCCGGTCTCATTGGCGCAAATGTCCCATTTGCCATTGTTGACGATGAAACGCGGGAAGTGCTCGCGATTGTAATATTCGTGACGGCTCATGTCACCGACTCCAGTTGCGCCATGGCGCGGTTGATCGAGTTTTGCGCGGCCTCACCCATGGCCCAGGATGGCGACGCCATCTGCTCAGCAACGTCCCGTGCGCCAGCTAACCGCGCCGCCGCGATGTCGAGCGGGTCGAAACACGGCGCCGGTTCGCCGGTCACGCTGATCAGGTCCGGCTCATCGCACCACGTCAGGATTTCCGCGACGCGTTCGAGCGGCATGGCGAGGGCGCGAGCCGTCAGGCCCAGGCGCGCGGGTCTATCGTTACCGTCAGGCCCGGTGATCATGGGGGCGCTCATGCTGCAGCCCTCCTGCTGCGCGTCAGTTCAGCCCGGCGCGCGTCGTCATGGTTACGAGTCCAGCGCTTGACGACTTTGAGCGACACGGCGTCGTCGCCTTGCTCATAAATGCCCTGCAGCTCACGCAATAGCGGCGCATATTCGGCCGGCGTCGCGGCGCGCGTCATGGCGTACCAACCATGGCTGCAGGCCGAGTGTTGCCCGAAATGTGCGTAACACGTCGCCGTGTGTGGGTCTGACGTTCCGGGCAGTGTCGGAAACACGGCCGTGACGTGAACGGTGCCGCTTTCCCGGCTATTCCATTCGGCCCGAAAGATGACGGGCAGGGTTTCAGGGGCGCGGCTCATGACAGGTGCACCTTGCCGTCGTCGCCGAGGTACGCGTCTACGCCCTGATAGCGGCAGGCGGCGCTAAGACGCTCGCCCAGGGACTCGGCTTTCAGAACGTTGCGGGCGTCAACGGCGCGGCCCCATGCCACGCTGTCATGACAAGCGGCGACAATGGCGGCCGTCGCCTCTTCATATTCAGCCGAGTCAGGCTCGAGCGCGTCACGGTCCCAGAACCCGACGCCGTGCCCGTTACGCGTAAACCAATAGTCGCGGCCGGCCTGTTCCGCATCATAGTCGCGGGCGTATGCCTCGGCGAGCGCGGCGGCGTTGACGCGTTGGAAGGCTTCGCAATCCGCAATGATGCGGGCCAGGGCGCCCGGCGCCAGGTCACTGAAACCGAACGAGTCGCCGCCGACAAAATGCGACTCCATCGTCGCCGTGTTGATAGCAACGTCCGGCATGTTGCGGGCGCCGTCGCTTTCCTCGCAAAGCTGTTCCTCCTCCGTGAAAAACAGCGCCTCGATATAGCCCTGCGTGAAGGCGTCGAGACTGGCCCAGGCGAGCGGGCCTGTATTGGCGTTGTGGGAACCGATCGGCGCGACGACGGCGCCCGACGTGTTGAGTTGAAACTGCGGCATGATCACACCGCCTGCAGGACGCGGAAGCCGGCGGCTTCGATTGCTTGGGTCCAGTCACGGGAGTCCATGGCCGGCGCGGCGTCTGTGATCAGCTCATGATAGCCGCTGACCTGCAGGTCATGCTCCGAACGGCCTTCGGGCTCTTTGATCTTGGCAATAGCAGCCGCCACGGCCACCGAACGCTTGTCATAGCCGTACCCGTTGGCGTGACCGCGGACCATCTCGACGCCGATCAGGTGCACATAGGCATACAGGCGGCCGGCGCCGTCGCGCGGGTATTTGATGGCGACGGTTGCGACGCGCTCGCCCTCAAGATCCAGGATGACGAACGCCGAGACTTTAGAGAAGGCGGCGGCGTGTTGTTCGTAAATATCGGTCATGGGCTCGGTACTTTCCGATTGAAGCCCCGGCACAGCGCCAGAGCTGTCTGAATATCAGACACCGTCATCTGTCTGTCAAGCGGACACTTGGCAGGATGACCTAGCCGGCCGGCCGATAGATCGCCCGTTTCCGGTCGACGGCCGGGGTGACCGAGCCCTCCTCCCACGCGAGGAAACTCTGACGCGCCCAGAGCATTGATGCTCGGTCCGCCCAACCCTTCCGCCCGCGAAGAAAATCAGACTCGTGGCGACCTCGAGCGACCAGATAATCCAGGTGGGTTTTGCGGCGCGAAGAAACCGTGCTTGCGGAACACGTTCTTCGCGCGCACTAAGTGTCTGCAATACAGACACCGGCAGGCGGAGAAACCCATTGGCCACGCAGTACGCATCTCAGTCGGTCGCGGACATCGGCGAACGCCTTTTCGGAAGTGAATGGGGGGCGCCTATGTCCCGGCTTACCGGCATCAACCAAAGGACATTGCTGCGAGTTAAAGCCGCCGCAACGGAAGGGCGCGAGTATCCAGCGGCTAGAGCTGCCCTGGCTGAGCTATCCACCGGGTTGAACGGCCTAGCGGCGATTGCTGCGTCTGAGGCGAAGCGTTTGGGCGTGACAGCCAAGGAATAGAGGCCGTCGAACAAGCAAAAGCCCGCCTGCCACATTGGGACTCAGACGGGCTCAACGAGCCGAAGCTCAAGCCTTAGATGGTGTGGGCCATCCGTAATGCAAGCTGCGTGGTTAGTTCATCGTGTCGTTGCCGTCAGCCGTGGCGGCCATCTCCATAGCGACCGTGGACGCCATGATCGCTACAGCCTCATCGACCGTGGCCCGATCGACATGGTCAAACGCCTGCGGCGCAGCCTCGGCGAACGCGGCCAAGAAAAGGTCCGCGACCTCCTGATCGCTAAGATCCGCCCATGTGACTTTGGCCACCCGCATCTTCCGTTCGAGGAATACGCCGGTGGCTCGCAACGCTGTTCCCGTCGGACCTTGCAACAGCTCGTAGAATTCTTCGGTACTTTCGACAGTTCGCGTTTTACGCGGCATTGCCAGGCCCTCGGACATCGGGAGAAGCAGACTGGCACGGCGGTCTCGGGGTGAAAAGCCGCGACCGCAACACTACCTAACGCCAACGGTCTCCCTGGCTTGCTGAACTCTCCGGCTTAGAGCGGCCGAGGGGATCGCCCCTGTTGCTTCTTCGAGGAGATGGATTGAAGGGGCTGTACTGTCCTGCGGAGTCCCGACCGAAGCCGGGCTAACACCGAGCGGACGTGGTGGCGGCCATTACTGCCGGGCTAGGGCAGCGAATTTTGCTCGACGGCATCTAATACACCGAAAATGAGGTTCCGCTCAGCTTTGGCCGCCTCACGATGCGCTCTTATCGACGCCGTTAGAGCGATCTGTCGACCAATCAAGATGTCGATCCGTGCGGCCTCCTGCTGGAAGTCGCGTATATCGTAGCGCATTAACATCGGAGGGACTTTCGCAGATCCGAGAAGCGTTTCAATTCCATGTTCAACCGCGTGCGAGCGGGCCACGCCCTCACCCGCAGACCGTCCATCGCCGAGCACGACACCATCAGGATCGTTGTCGGCAGCCCCCCATTGCCCATGGGCTATATCGTTTCGTAGTTTGGCACCTTTTCGTACATCGTTGATCAGTGCATCCATCTCTTCGCGATATTTCAGAGATAGTCTTTTGTTTGAGGCGGCGGTCAAAAGGTGCCGGCGAGAGGATTCGTTCTCGACGGCATTGAACATTGCCACGCCGGCTGCCGCTTCGGCGCCGAGGATTTCCGCAAGCAAAATGCCCCAGCGGTGCTCAAGCTCAGACCACTTAATCACCACCACCATCATCGCCGCGCCAATTGCTGGTCGGTTCTCGATGGCTGCACTATTGAAGCGCACCAGCATGTATTTCCTTAAAAGCGGTTGTGGCATCGCCCGGAGCCTCTCACACATCACCTGATCGGCAAAATCGGAGCCGCCAGGCTAGATGACCACAAGCGCGGCGTCTGGTAGCGCCCGCTGCAGCTCCTTCGCGATCTCCCACGGCGCCGACATCCACATTTCGATCTCGCCAGGCTCCGTCAGGATCACCGGCATGGCCTTGGGGTGCACCGACTTCACCGGCTCGCTTGGCTCGGTCGTCAGGAAGGCGAACAGGTCGCAGGTCACGGGGCCGTCCTTTACCTTGCGCACGCACGTCCAGTCCTGGACGTGGACGCCGGCGAAGAAGGCGAGCGGCTCGGGATCATCGGCAGCCAGCTTGAACCAGACCGGCTGATAGCGGCCCTCGGCGTCCCTGCCCGGCTCGCTGAAGGCCGTGAACGGGACCAGGCAGCGGTTCTCCGGTTTCAGCCAGGGCTTCCAGTGCGATGATGATGTGTTGCGGACGTTCGTGGTCCCGCTGTCGGGCTGCAACTCCAGCAGTTTGGGGAAGTCCACGTCCTTTCCCTTAGCCCGCAGCTTGTCCGCCCTCTTGGTCGCGGCATCCATCAGCGCCTTGCGCGACGAGGGCATGCCCCAGCGCGCCGTCGTCATAATGCGATCCTCCCCCTCCCAGCGCACGATCGGCGCCGCGTAGTCAGGGTAGATGTCGCGCGGCTCCATGTTGCCGACATCCGAACGCATGGCGCGCGACAGGTCGAGGATCGCTTGGGGCCCGCTGCGCTGTCGGTAGAGATTGCACATGCCGGAACTCTCCCACGACAATCGCCGTTCATCAATCGCAGTGCCGGCTGTATGAGCGGTGGCCCGGCAATCGGCGCCGCTCTTCGTGGACCCCTCTCCTTGCCCCCGACCTCTCAGGCGGGGGCTTCTTTCTGTCAGTGATCGAAAGCGCCCTGCTCGATCAGTCCCTGAACGACCGTGTCTTCCAGAGAGGCCGCGACCTCACGCGCAAAAGCACGCTGAGCCTCATCCTCTCCGATGATCAATCTGGGCTGGCCCGTTCGATGCGTTGACAGCTTGAACGAGACTTCCCTCTGCCGCCCTGCCAGGCGTTCGATCCGCTCCAGCTTCACGCCCGCCTGTGCTCGAACAAGCTTCTTCATGGCATCCTCCTGATCAGGCGGATTCAGGACTGGCCGCAGGCTTTGGTTCCCCTGCCGGGCGATCATCCAAGTCGAAGCGGTACATGTGCGTGGCCTCGCGCGGCTTGCCTGACCGATCAGCACCGGGGGCCAGGCCATCCAACGGGACACCATCCCCAGGATAGGTCCACGCCATGCCCCCGGCGCCGCTCAGTTCAGCCCAACAGGCCTTCAGCGTTGCCGAGGCAGCCATCAACGGAAAGATCTGATCGCTGACGGGGTTCAGGCTCGCATGGATGCGGGTAACGCGGCGGTAGCAGTCCGCCACTTCGCGCAGATCGGCAGCGTCGATAGCACCTTTCTTGGACTGCCCCTTGTACCGGCTCACGGCCGTTTTCCGGCTGGGTAAGACATGCCAGAGCACAAGCCCGCGATGAAAGCCCTGTGCGCCTCGCGGTTTGTCAGGATCGCTCTCGCCTGTTCATCGCTGATCCGGGCCGAAGCCATGCGCTCCATGAGCCGATGCTGTTCGACGGGACGAGCCGGGAATTGTTCATGCTGCATTTCATCCTCCAAGGTTGCCGACCCGGAATGACCTCTAAGGCGCCGATTACGGCCACGCCTAGTGCAATGTTCATGCTTTGTTCGTTCTATCCACACAACTGATTCCACGATCAACAGTGGCCGCTAAGGCCGCGTGACCTGCTCTGACGGACAGCGTCGGCCAAAGACAGCGTAGCCCTAACTCGACATTAGCGAACGTCGTGATATGCCATGGTTATCGTTCGACGGAGGGTTGAACGGAAAACGATCCTGGGGGGATCTCATGAAAAAGACCGTTATCGCGGCCGCGCTCTGCGCTGGCCTAAGCCTCACCGCATGCACCACGACGGAGAAGGTCAGCGTCATGCAGCCGGGCGACCGCGCGATGAACTGCACGCAGCTCAAAGAAGAGTTCGCGAAACTCGACGCCATCAAGCGGGATGCGGACAGCGACAAGGGCGTAAACGGCGCCAACGTCGCCGCAGTGCTCCTGTTCTGGCCGGCCGCCGCCGGCAACTATCTGAACGCTCGTGATGCTCAACAGCTAGTCGAGCAGCGGCGCGTGCACCTCATGTCGTTCTATGACGCCAAGCAGTGCGACAACCCGGCCAACGCCAACCTTACCTTCCAGGTCCCGAGCTTCCTGCTGGCACCAATCGCAACCGGCGAGTGATCCACCACGACATCTTGACGGCAACGGCGGCTCCATCTGGGGTCGCCGTTTTCATTTGAACAGCAAAACGGCCCGGCGAGAACGTCCGGGGGGGGATCATTCTACAAGCCAGGCCGCTGATCCCCGAAGGAATGTGTTTAGGCTATGATGGGCGCGCGCCACCCGCAAGTTGCCGAGACACCGCCATGGACGACGACGAAATCGACGCCTCAGACGATCCGATCTACCGCGCGGGCGTTCTCATGGGTCGCAACCAGGCGCTGACGGACGTCATGGAGCGGCTGTTCTCGCCTGACGCCATGTCCCCAGACAAGACGGTTCGCGCGCTCCATGCATGGGTTCAGCAGACCATGGATGAGGTGCGGGTCGAGATGCAGCTAGTGTTCGCTGACTTGAGCGCTGACGATGACGAAGACGATGAGGATGAGGACTGACAGCAAAAACCCCGCCCTTTCGGACGGGGTGATAGCGAGGGGGCTTCGGAAGTTCAGGAGGGGATTTCCTGCCCCTTGCCACGATTGGCCTCCTGCGGATCGCCCTCCGAAACCGTGTCGGCTCGTATCTTGGTCAAGTTGCCGTTTTCGTCCGAGAGGAAGTCAGCAGACTGCTTGTCGCCGCTCTGATCCAGCGTGGTTTCGCGAGCGGCCTGCTTCTGCAGACTGTCTTCGCCTTGCCCCAGGCGGCCTTGATCCACCTTCCCGGGCGGAGCCCGGTTTGGATCACGGTCGGGGTCGGGTCGGGTATCAGTCATAACTCAGCCCTCAGCTTCCGGTGCCGAAGCCGCCGGGCCCACCCGCGCCGGCCGCACCATCGCCGCCGCTTGCCGGCACCGGATCACCCTTGCCGGGCTGACGCTGGGCTTGGTCTCGAAGGTTCTCCCGCTGCTGTGGGTTCTCATCAGGCTGTGGCGTCGTGGCGTTCGGATCTTGCTCTTGATCGCGCTCTGGTTGGACGTCGGTCATATCGGCCTCTCTGATTTTGGTTACAGGAAACCAGGCGTTCGGGTGCAGGGCCGTTCCTAAGGCCGCGCTACACGATATTGTTGAAACGCCTGACGGAACTGGCAGGTCATCCAAGCCCTCTGACGGGTCGTATCGGCGACAGGCTCAGGGCTTGCTCCGAGGCCTGCGCCCGACCGCAGTTTCCGAGTTCAGTATCAAAGTGACCCGTACTTCTCGCGTATCCGACCTCCGCCAGCTCCAGCGCAACGCCGAGAACATGGCCAGGCTTTCACCCTTCAAAGCTGATCGGGATAGGTTCGGACGGATCGCTGAGCGGTATCGCGAAGAGGCGGACTCGCTGGAACGGGACAGCAAAAACCACGCTCGGTGAGATCAAGCGGGGCGCTGCCCCCGTTATCCACAGGCCCTATGTCATTTCGCGTCGGATAAGGGACTGGGTTGCACTTGCGCCGCAGCACGGCTCTGCGTCTACTGCGCGTGCTGCTTTCGTTCTCATTCACATACAAGACGAACAGCAGTCGAGCAGAGGGGACTGATTACCAGTCGAGCGCCCCTCTGCCCGTCCATCTGCAACGGCCATTGGCCATCACGAGGTGTCACGCACTCATGTCTGAAAACACGGACTCGGTCCAGAAAAATCCCGCCGCCAACGCTCAGCCGAGGCTCGACCTCATTCCACACGACTACCGTGGCGAGATCATCGCCCAGCGCGCTACGGACGGCTACATTAACGCGACGGCGATGTGCAAGGCTGCCGGCAAGGCCTTTGCTGACTATGAGCGCTTGACCTCTACCCAAGAGTTCTTGGTCGAACTCTCGGGGTCCATGGGAATTCCCATAGACCTCCTAGTTTCCAAAAACATGGTCGGTCCGAACGAGCTGCGAGGGACATGGGTTCACCCTCAGGTATCCACCCATTTGGCCCAATGGGCATCGGCACGATTTGCGGTCATGGTTTCGCGCTGGGTTCTAGATTGGATGACAGGCGCCGACCGCGCAGAGCGCGCCTGGCGAATTTTCAATGAGCGTCTGGATCTAATCCACGACCGAGTCCCGATGGGTTATTTTTGCGTGTTCCGGGAAACAGCGGATCTGTATGCAGCCCTGATTCGCGGCGGGATTAACCCCGGCCTCAAAATCCTAATCGACATAAGTGTGGGGAAGGTTTGGGCCCGTCATTGGCGCGCTGAAAAGCTAGCGGAACAGTTTGGTTCTGAGCTTCGCTTTGAACACTTTTATCCCGGCTTCTATGCTCAGGCGATCTCTAACCCTCAAACACCCCTCTGCTACCATGAGGATAGCTGGCCGGCATTCCGGCGTTGGCTGCGAGACATCTACATTCCGACCAAACTGCCGGAATACCTGAAACGCCTCGTGGCCAAGAACGCTATCAGCGCCTCGGAAGCCAGCGGAGCCATTGCGGCCCTCGAACAGCGTGATCGCGTTCGTTCGATTCCAACGGCCGCCTAACCACCAGGGGAGGCTTCGGCCTCTCCGCCCTTTGGCAGCCCGTTGAGTATCCGGCAGCGCTTGAGCAACTGGTTCCGACGTCTGCCCGAAAGAACGATTTCAGTGCAAACGGCAATTGTTACGGCACCGGCGGCTAAGAAACCTATTTCAACGCTCACGCTGAGCCGGATCGTCGAATATACGGCTGCGACCCCAGCAACCGAGCAAATGAGGCTAGAAATGCCGTAGTAGTAAGTAAGGCCTTGGAACCAATACCCTGCGCGCTCAAGGTCTTCCTGCCACAGATCTACCTTCGGCTGATCTACCAATCGGACATCGTGTTCGATGGTGTCCAAATGGTAGGCGCCATCGGTGTAATTCCAATGCATGATCGACCCAACGATTAGCGCGATTGCCGCTACAAATAGCGGAGCCCCTGCAGCTGCCGTGCTAGGCCCATCACCAAAGACGAGCATGGCCGCCGGAAGCGCGCCTATCGCGCCCAAAACCTGTTGGATGCGCTGCCCCTCCAGTTCTTTGAACTCTGCTGCGTTCATCACTCCTCCCCCGAGGTTATCCGCCATCAACGGCTAGTCGACGTACCGGCCTGCCGCCAGTTCAACTTCATACTGCGCAATCAGCTTGTCCAAGGTGGCGATGCGGTTCTCGTATTCGGCAACTGCCTTCACCGCGTCAGCGGGTGAGGTCATTGGCACCAACTCGACGCCGCTGATCATCGCGTGCAGCGCTGCTCGCGCTGCGTCCCTGTCGGCTTTGAGTTCGTTGACGTAAGCGAGGATGGCCGATTTCGACCCCGCTACGCGGCTTGGCTCTGTCATCGCTCTAAGTCTTTCGCCGCTCTCAAGCTCAGCAGCCACCTGACCACCCCAACGGCAACCAACGCCACGCCGATCACCATTGCCGTCACCACAAGCCATTCCGGCCACGGGCGCCAGATCACCTTCTTCGGCCACGCCAGGATGATCACGAGCGCGCCGGTCGCGATCCAATCGAACGGCTTCGACTGCGCGATGTGCTGAAGCAGGCTCTTCGCCTCGCGTTGGAGGAGCTTGCGGTTCATCCCCGCCCGACCAGCACCATGCCGAGGACGATCAATCCGATCAGCACCAGCATCCCAAGGACAGCCATGGCGGCCTTGCCCTGCTCGCGCAGCGACCGCGCGTCTGCCTCGCGATCCAGGTAGAAAAGGCCCTCCCCCGCCGGCACGATCACCTTGTGCTTGATCAGGGCGTTCACCGTGGAGCGCGGGTGCTTCGGCGGCAACGGAATCGCGGTCTCAGCACTGAACGCTCCGGCCTTCTCGAAGTGCTGGATCATCCGCTTGCGCATCACAGCGGCCATGATGGCGACGTTAGTGGCTGCGTTTGCTGCGACGTTCATCATTCGCCCTTCCGGCCCCCGCCCTTGTTGTCCCGTGCAGGCGGCCGCGCCCTGGACATGAGCTCCCTCCCGAGCGCTTCCATATCCAGCGGCGGGATGGGCAAGTCGTCCCGCGGCTCCAGCGCATCGGCCAGGAGCTTATCCAACTCGTCCAGCTCTTCGTTCTCGTCGTTCTCGTCGGTCATCGGTCCCTCCCCCGAGACTGCGAATAGCATCTTCGATGCGATGCCACCCGTCAAACGGCCCATAGCGCCGCCGGCTTGGTCTCTTACGTCCAGGACCGACGGAAGACGCTCCATTCATCACGCACGAATAAAATTGAGACATACTAAATAAACAAATGTCACGTTTAAATAGACTTAAATAATCATTGACGCAAATAGGCGATTTCTGAGACTATCAGATTACCGCAACAGCAGTTGTGGGCGCGTTCGAAGACGCGATGGAGGATTTAGTGGCTGACTCTATGGTCGGGTGCTGGTGTGGGGCTTTGCCCGCTGCCTTTCCTCGGCAGTCTTCGAACACGCTAGCGCCCGGCCACCAGGTTCGAAGACTGATGGTCGGCTTTCAAAACGAGGAAGTCATGATCATTCAAAACTCAAGCAAGTCCTGGGCCGAACAGAATGCCGAAGGCGATGACGAAGCAACCCGACTGATCACGGAAGCTCGTGACACGGAAAACCCTATGCTGCTCATCGGTCGCCTCAGAGCGATGTCCGAGAACGGAATGACACTGGGCCACACGACTGGGTTTGTTTTCCGCCTTGCAGAGGCGGCAATGAAAGGAATCTGAGATGGCAAAACCTCCTGCGCCACCGCCACCGTGCTTTATCAGGTTGCCGGAGGTGGCGAGGCGCACGGGGGTTTGCGGGCGGCAAATCTATCGCTGGATCGGTGCCGGCACCTTTCCGAAACAGATACGCGTTTCATACAAAGTATCTGTCTGGATTGAAGCCGAGGTCGAGGAGTGGCTGCGCCTTTGCCTGAACGCTCGGGCACCTCGATGTCAACGCTATCGCAGCCAGACTAGACCACCTGCATGGTGACCCCCATGCGGGCCCGAAATGGAATGACAGAGCCTCCGCTACGACATCGCCTCATAAGGATATCAGAGGTGCTTACGCGCGTGGGGGTCGCTCGGAGCACCTTGTATCGGTGGATCCAGGAGGGATTTTTTCCTCGACAGAGTCGCATTTCGCACCGTGTTGCGGTGTGGCTCGAGGCCGATGTTGAGGAGTGGATTCTCAGCAAGCGACCCTCGCAAGGCCAGCACCAGATTGCACCCAAATCATCCTCGGGACCGACTAGCCGATGGCCGCCTTGAACGCGCCGCTGTTGCGTCCGACGAAGTTCAGGAAGGTACGTTCGCCGGCCTCCGTGGACAGCGCCTTGTCCAGCATGTCGCCCGGATCGAAGACGTTGGTCACCTTGACGCTGCCGCCACCGCCGCCCAGGCCGCCATTCGCGCGGTGACGGGGGTCGTCCTCGGTCAGGACCTCCTCGTTGCGGAGCAGGATGGCCGGGACCTCGTCAGGCGCCAGGCCCGCGATGCCGCCCGCATGATAACGCATAGCGCCGACGAAATCCCAAGGGCCGACCGTTCGTAGCCCACCGCCGCTGTTCACCGGGCCGCCGGTGTGTTTGGTCGGCGCACTCACAAGTCCCGCGATAAAGCCGCCGAGACCGCCTTGCCCGCCACCAGCCGATCCACCGCCGACCATGTTTAGGATGACCTGCTGCATGATCATGTTCGCGATCTGGCGCAGGAAGTCGGCTGCGAACTGCAGGAAGGCGTCCCGAAGCGATCCGAAGAGGTTGCCCGTATCGACAAGGTTCTGAGCGAACTGATCGAGGGCCGATGTCGCAGTGCCCGCGAAAGCATCGTTGATCTGTTTACCCGTGACGATGGCGGTCCCGCCGGTTCCCTTTATCCGCCGCTCAACCCCATCCAGTGCCAAGAGTGCTGCCTGGGCTTCGGGGCCGCCTGTCGCGATCCAAAACTCGCGCATGCGCTGGATCGCTGTAAGCAGGGCTGTATTAACCCCTTCCAACTGTATCTGCAGGCTGGCTGCGCCGGCCGTGTCGCCCGTCTCCTGCGCGAACAGAATCTGGCGTTGCAGTTCGGCGCGCTGCTGTTCGAGCGCCGTGACGCCCTCTTCCAGTTCCTTCTGGCGACGCTTGGACGCCTCCAGGTCGTAGTTCTGGCCCAGGATCTGAGCATAGGTCGCACGTTGGTCCTCCGTCGCGCCTGCCAGGTCCTCGGTGAGTTTGCGCTGGATGAAGGCGTCGCGCGTCTCGATCTCACCCTTGGCCGTCGCCAGGTCGAGCCGAGCTTGGTCGATGATCTTGATCGCCTCGCGCGCCTTGCCCTCATCATACAGGCGCGTGACGCCTTCCTCGATGGTGTCGCGCTGCGCCTGCGTCAGTTCGAGCCCGACGGCGGCGGCGCCCAGTTCAGCGTCGCGCATCGCCTTCATCACCAACTGGCGACGCTCGGTCTCATCCATCAGCGAAATCTGGAAGGCGCGCGCGTCGTTCTCTTCTAGCAGCGAGGCCACGAACTTCGCTTGCTCGTCCGCCTTGCGACGGGTGTCGTCCGCTCCGCTGCGGTCGGCCTTGGGCGACGAGGTGTTCGCATTGGCCGGCGGCCGGGTGGTAGTGTCAGCGGCGGTTCGTGGGCGCGTCAGTTCGCTGGTGCCGTTGATCAGGCTCATGCCGGCGAGGCGGGTTTCGCCCAGTGCGATGACGCCGCGATCCTGCTGGATGGAGCGGGCGACCTGATCTGCCCCTAGCCGGTTACCTTGCGCTCGCAGTCGGGCTTCGGTAGCCGAGTTCTGCGCGACGCGGGCGTAGGCTTTCGAGACGTCATCATTGACTACGTCAACCGATGCGCTGCGGGCGCCCGGCAGCGCCGACGTGATCTCCGCCAGTTTACTGGCGATCCAGTTCAGTTCGCCCTTTAGCTTCGACCAGTCGATGAAGTTCACGAAGTCGACGAAGCCGCCCCAGGCGTTCTTCAGGTTTTCGAGCGTCCGCTTCCAGGGACCATCCATGTCATCCGAAATCGCGCCGTACTTCTTGGCGAAGATCTCGAACGCGTAGGTGCGCGCCTCGGCGTCCTTCTTGGACTCCTTCAGCTTCTCGATGTGCTTGCGCTCGGACTCCGTCAGGAACCCGACTTCGTCGTCGAGCGCCATCACGGCATCGGCGTTGCCGGTGAACGCGGTCGTCACCTTCTCGGCGGCGTCGGCCATGTCGATCTTCAACACCTTGGCGGTGTCGACCGTGGCCTTGGCGAACCGATCCAGATAGGCGGGGTCAACCGCCTTCTGGACGAACAGCGACACGGCGGCGTTCGCCTCGTCGGCCTTGACGTCGAGCCCCTGCATCTCGTTGGCGACCCGAGCCAGTTGCGGGGCCGTGTAGGACGCGGCGTTGCCGGAGCGCTTCAGCAGCGTCTCCATGGCCGACAGACGTGCGGCTTCGTTGTTGGCCTTGTTCATGGCCGAGATGAACGGGGCGACGGCGGCGGCCACGAGCGCGATGGCCGGGGCCATGCGCAGGATCGTCATGGTGGCCTTCGGGAACAGCTGCGCGATCTGGCCGCCCTGCTGCGCGAACGCCTGCATTACGGGCGTGCCGCTGCCGATCTGTGTGACCAGGTCGTTCACCTGGTAGCCCAGGTTCTGCATCTCGTAGGGACGCAGGCCGAGCGGTCCGCGCTGGTTTCGGGTCGCGTATGCGTCGGTGACCTTGCCAGCGAGACCTGCGTCCCTACGAGATGCAGAACCTGCCGAGCGCGCGGCGGCGGCCTGACGGTGCATCACGTCGACCAGTCGGTTGCCCTGCCCCACGGCGTTGCGCTGCGCAGCCGTAAGCTGGTCGACGCCGGTCCGCATATTGTCGATGGCGCCGTCGGTGCGACGGGCTTCGCCGCCGATGTTCGCCAGCTTGGCCTCGAACGCCGCCAGCCCGCCGCCGGCCTGACTGAACCGGCTGACGCCAGCGCGGGCGTTGTCGAGTTCGATCTTGGTGCGGCGGGCTTCCTCGCGCGCGCGCTCGAAGTTCTCGGCCAGTTGCTCTGGGGCTTCGACGACCTCGGAAGACCACGACCAGTTCTCGATCTGCTTCAACTGGCGGCCGAACTTCGTGGCCTCGGCCGTGGCCTTGGCGTAGGCGGCGGCGGCTTCCTCGGCGGCCTTGTCTGCGGCAGCGCGACCGGCACGGCGAGCCTGCGTCGCCTGTGCAGCCGTGGCGAACCGGCGCATCGCGGCCTCGGCCTTCTTGAGGCCCGGTCCAGTGTTGTCGACCGCAGATACCTTCAGCTTGACGTCGCGGTTATTCGCCATGGGTCAAGCTCCTTCCAGGTTCAGTTGCCGCCAGAACTCGGCTTCCATGTCGTCGGCAATGCCGGGCGACACTTCGTCGATGACGCGGCGGAACAGCGTGTCGACGGACAGGCCGTAGACCAGCCACAGGTTGTCGTTGATCTTCTTGGCCTTGAACGAACCTGCGGGGGCGCCACCGTCCGTGCGGATTGCGAGCCCTTTATTGTTCGACTCCGACGCGCCGGAGCGCAGCTTCATGATGAAGCCGCGCCGAAGATATTTCGCGTGACCGGGCTTCACCGTCACACGGACACCGCGCGCCTTGGAGCCGCCGCTATAATAGCGGGCCAGCGACGTAGGCCGGCGTCGGGCGGTTATGTCGCGCTCAAGGTTGCCTGCTGACGCCGCCTTCGACAGCTGCAGGCGTCCGTCGGCGCCCGTCAGGTAACCGGCTGGTAGATTTGCGTGGTTGCGGATGGCGCGGCCTGACGCAGTGCGCCCCTTCGCCGATGCATAGTTGACGGCGCGCATGGCGGCCTTACGGACCTGCCCCGGCACCTTGTCAGCCAGGTCGAGGTCCAGTCCCTCGACCACGTAGACGTATTGGACGTCGTCAGTCATTTCCGGCTCCCGTCATCGGGTGTGGCCAGGCGCCCTTGGCGTATCGGCGGACGACCTCCAGCGCTTTTTTTACGACGCGGTCCGACGTGAAGGTCAGGCCGACGATGGCGTCGATCAGGTCGAGGCTGTGACCGATGCTGATGTCGATCAGGTCCTCCCACTGGTCGGGCACACCGGCAGCGCGGGCGATGATGCGGGCCACCAGTTCCGGCACCGCCTCCAGCAGGTCACCGGCCATTTCGGAGACGGCGTCTGCGCCGAAGCCGGACGACCGGGCCTGCGTGTAGACGGCCGCCAGAGCCACGCCGCCATCGTCCCGCATCACTGCAGCGATGTCGGCGAGGCTCAGGCCGCGAACGACGAAGGCGATCTCCACACCCTCGTCGTCCTGGCCGACCACGATCCGCTTGGTGCTGATCATGCTGGCGGCGCTCATGCGGTGCCCCCCACGTCAGTGATGGCGAGCGTCGCCGCGGCAGTGACGCTCTCACCGGCGGCGAGAATCGCTAGTTGTTCCGTCAGGAAGGCCTTGTCAGCGGGGCTGTCGGCAATCGCCGTGGCCGCCATGATGATTGCGAAGGCGTCCGTGAACGGGCCGGCAGCGGCCAAGCGGGCGTACGCCCCACTGATTGCTTGATTTAGGGCAGCTTCCCGGCCCTGGGGCAGATCGAATCCGCCGCCAGGCCGCCTGACAACGAACTGGTCGATCACGCGCCCAAACTCATGGGCGTGCGGAACGGCCCACTCCACGAGGAAGCGCACGGCCTCGCTTGGCGAATCAAAGCTCGTGGGATCGGTTGAGGCTGCCATATCGTCTCCACAGGATTTCCTGAGGACGGTGCGGCAAACGGCTGTAACCGCTTACCCCATCGGGCAACGGTCTCGGTTACAGCGGATCATTGGTGGTACCTGCGATTGCAGCGCTCTCACTGCCTGCCGCTGGTGGCGACTCGGTGGCGACTCAAGGGGCAGAAGCCTCTCGCAATTGCGCGCTAAGTCATTGAATTCCATGGTCGGGGCGAGAGGATTCGAACCTCCGACCCTCTGGTCCCAAACCAGATGCGCTACCAGGCTGCGCTACACCCCGATCCGATGGAGCGCCCTCATGGCACGGGCGGCGTCGCACCGCAACGCATTGAACGCCTTAATCTCCGTCAGGGACGAAAGAAGCTGTGGCGAACCTGGTCGCCGGGCTTGGCGCCGATCTCGTCGGCCCGGCCGGCGCGCAGCTCCAGCACGCCGTTGGCCGCGCCGTTCGACGGCAGGGGCGTTTCCGAATAGGGCGTGGCGTGGCTGGCGATCGAGACGATGCGCCCCTGCGGGTCGATGTAGAGGATGTCCAGCGAGCTGGGCGTGTTCTTCATCCAGAAGCTCTGCTCGCTGGCCGCCGGGAACTGGAACAGCATCCCCCGGTCGTCGTCCAGCGGCGGGCGATACATCAGGCCGCGCTCGCGCTCGGCGTCGTCGTCGGCGATCTCAACCATGAACCTGTGCTCGCCCGAAGAGGTCACGATGCTCAGCGGCTCCAACGGCTGGCCCGCCGCATCCACCGGCCCCTTGGGCGCACAGGCCGAGGCCGCGAGCGCGAAGGCGACGGCCAGCAACATACGACGCGAGAAACCCATGACTTCGCCCCCTCAAGGGCGAAAACCTATTCGCCCGGTCTGATCTCGGCGACCACCAGGCCCTTGGGCCCATCGGCGAACCGCACCTGCACCGCGTCGCCGGGCACCAGATCATCCAGCCCGCAGCGCCGCAGCGTCTCCACATGGACAAAGATATCGCCGGCCGCGCCGTCGCGCACCACGAATCCATAGCCCTTGGTGCGATTGAACCATTTGACGACGGCCGTCTCCAGCGGCCCGCCGCCAGTCAGTTCCGGGATCGCGCGCGGCGAAGTCGATCGCGGGGCCTCGCGGCGGATCGGCAGGGGCGCGCCCTGCCCCAGGTCGAGCACGCGCACGACCTGCCAGCCCTTGGCCCGACGCGCGCATTCGCAGGTGATGGCGGCGCCCTCGGCGGCGGCTTCGTGACCCCCGTCGCGCAGGCTGCTGACGTGCAGCAGCACGTCCTTCAACTCGGTCAGGTCGGGCTCATCGGGCACAATGAAGCCATAGCCCTTGCCCGGATCGAACCATTTCACCGTGCCGGCGATCAGAACGACGTCCGGCGCTTCAATCTCATCGTAGTCCGACAACTCACAAACCCCCGCCTGCAAAGCGTGCAGAGGCTATGATTAACACGGTTCTGTGAGGTCCTGAAAAACAAAAATGACGATTTTAAGCCCATCAATCGACAAAAGCGCACATTTCGCCCTGAGGGGCGATTTCGGCTCACGATGTGGGGGATAGCTCCGCGTGGCAGTCCCTAGGGGAGTCGAACCCCTCTTTTCAGGTTGAAAACCTGACGTCCTAACCGATAGACGAAGGGACCGCTGCGCGGAGGAGCGGTCTGATACCCCCGCCCCCCGGATGTTGCAAGCCTGTTTTTCAACTTTCCGAACAAAGACTTCGCAGTCGTGTATCGCACACGAAATCAGCCCTCGGCGGGCGGATGCAGGCTGTCGATGTCAGGGAAAAGAATAGCTCCGCGTGGCAGTCCCTAGGGGAGTCGAACCCCTCTTTTCAGGTTGAAAACCTGACGTCCTAACCGATAGACGAAGGGACCGCTGCGCGGAGGACCGGGGTAATAGCCGTCGATTCCGCCGCTTGCAAGCGCCTGCTGTGCAGTTTGTGCGACTTTTTCAAAGACCTGCGCTCGGCAACGCCCAAACCTCAGGCCATGCGCGGGTCGGCCACGTCCTCGATCTCGAACTGCACCCCGCGACGACCGTTCCAGTCGTCGGCCTTCAGCCGTCCGACCAGGTTCAACCCGCCCTGCCCCGCCAGCAGCGCCTTGCCGCCGGGCAGGTCGGCGCAGCGCCAGGCGATGGCCCGCACCGAGGCCCCGTCCGGCCCGACCAAGCGGCAGCGCACATGGCCGCCGTTCATGGCGACCGGCTCGCGCGCCTGAACCCCTTGCAAGGCGAACAGAGGCTCGGGATTGGCGGGACCATAGGGGGCCAGTTGCTCGAAGGCCTCGAACAGGTCCCGCGTCGCCGCGCGCGGATCGATCAGGGCGTCCACCTCGACCCAGTCCTGGGCCACGGCCTCGGCCCGCTCGCCCGACAGGCGGTCGTTGAGGAAGCCCCTCAGTTCGTCGATGCGGTCGGCGGCGACCGTCAGGCCCGCCGCCATGGCGTGCCCGCCCCCGGCGATCAGCACGCCCTCGTTCCACGCCGCCTGAACAGCCCGCCCCAGGTTCATGCCCGGCTGCGACCGACCCGAACCCTTGCCCACGCCGTTGACGGCGTCCACCCCGATGACGATGACCGGCTTCCTCCAGCGTTCACGCAGACGCCCGGCCACGATGCCGACCACGCCGGGATGCCAGTCCTCGCCCGCGATCACGACCATCGCAGAATCGTCGTTGTGCGCGCCTGTGGCCTCGACGCGGCGCACCGCCTGTTCCGTCACTTGGGCCTCGACCTCGCGCCGGGCGATGTTCAGGCCATCCAGTTCCTGGGCCAACATCTTCGCCTCGTCGACGTCGTCGGTGGACAGCAGGCGCGCTCCCAGATCCGACTTGCCGATCCGTCCGCCCGCATTGATGCGCGGCCCCAGGATGAAGCCCGCGTGATTGGACTTGGCCGGCCCCGGCTCGGCCCCGGCGGCGGCCAACAGGGCCTTCAGCCCCGGGTTCTTCCAGTCCGACATGACCTTCAGGCCCAGACTGGTCAGGGCCCGGTTGAAACCCGTCAGGCCGGTCACGTCGCAGATGGCGCCCATGGCGGCCAGATCCAGCCATTGGCGGATGTCGGGTTCGCGCTTGCCCTCAAACAGCCCCCTTGCCCGCGCCTCGCGGTTCAGCGCCGCCAGAAGGACGAAGACCACCCCCGCCGCCGCCAGATTGCCCTGGCCCGAAGTGCAGCCCGGTCGGTTCGGATTGACCACGGCCAGACAGGCCGGCGGCTCCTCGCGCATCATGTGGTGGTCGATGACCACGACCTTCAGCCCGATGGCGGCGGCATGGGCCACCGCCTCATTGGCCGCCGCCCCGCAGTCGACGGTGATGACCAGGTCTGCGCCCCGCGCCTTCAGCGTGTCGAACGCTCGCGCGCTGGGGCCATAGCCCTCGGTCAAACGGTCGGGCACATAGATGGGCAGGTCCGCGCCCAGGGTGCGGAACCAGCGCACCAGCAGGGCCGCGCTGGACGCGCCGTCCACGTCATAGTCGGCGAAGACATGGATGCTGCTGCCCGCCTGCAATGCGTCGATGATGGCGGTCGCCGCCGTATCCATGTCCATGAAGCTGGACGGATCGGGGAACAGGGCCCGCAGCGTCGGGGTCAGGAAGTTCTGCCCCTGATCCGCCGCCACCCCGCGCGCCGCCAGGGCCCGCGCCATGGGCTCGTCCAGATCCAGGGCCTGCATATGGGCGCGGATGGTCGCCGCCTCGGCCGGACGCTGTCGCCAGGCGCGGCCCGACAGCGAGCGCGAAACGCCGAGGAAGGCGGGACTGTTTCCACCGTCAGCCATGAGGAATCCTTGTCAGCCCGGCCATCATTCCGGGATTCTGTCGGCCAGGCGACGCGACGACGGTCAGGGGCGCGGGCGGTCGATCGGCGGCGGCGCGGCGGCGCGACGACGCAAGGCCTCGGCGAAGGCTTCGACCTCCTGCGGCGTCTGGGCGCCGATCGGGGCCATGCGGGCCGGATCAAAGCGTTGCTGGATCGATTCGACAAAGGCCGTCGGGTCGCTGTCCATCGTCCAGTCGATGCCGGCCACCTGGGTCGCCAGCCTGGAGCTGTCAGCATTCAGCGCGCCGACGTTCGCAGCGATCTGGGCCGGCTGCGGCAGGTCCGTCGGCGTGGCCGGGAAATCGGCCCAGCGCGGGTATTGCCGGTGCGCGTCCACCAGTTCCTGCACCCTTGGCGCGACGGGCGAGGTCATATCCGTCTGCGGGTCGAACGAGCCGACGCAGCCGCCGGTCAGCAACAGCAGGCCGGTCATCGCCGGCAGGATCGTCTTTTTCGACAGGAACACGTTCATCTCGACCCCGGTCATATGCCATCATCGCGCCCGGAGGAAGGCTCGCGACCTTGCGCGCGCCGGTTACCGGAGGTTCGCCCATGGCCAAGCGCCCGACCAAGGCTCCCCCCGCCCCGCTGCCCGCCGCAGCGGCGCCGCGCAAATCGGGGCGCCCGACCTCGGCTAAACCGCGCGCCAAGAAGGCCGCGCCCCCGCCCGAGGCCGCCGCCGGATCGCCTACCGCACAGACCCAGACGCCCCCGCCGCCTCAGCCCGAGGCCGCCGATCCCTTCGCCTTCGGCGCCGATCAGCGGCAGTTGCTGGAAACCCTGTCGCTGAACCTGGCCAAGGCCGCCATGACGGCCCAGTCGGCCATCGCCGAGGCGGCGCTGTCGCAGGCCGACCGCCCCGCCGCCCTTTCGCCCGATCCGTTCAACGTGGCCCCGGCCATGACCTCGGTCATGACCAGCCTGGCCGCCCGCCCCGAAAAGCTGTTCCAGGCCCAAGCCGACCTGTTCGGCCGCTATATGGATCTGTGGTCCACGACCGCCCGGCGCGCCATGGGCGAGGAGGTCGCCCCCGCCCCCTCGACCGACAAACGTTTCCGCGACCCGGCCTGGAGCGAGAACCCCGTCTTCGACGTCATGCGTCAGTCCTATCTGGTCACCTCGGACTGGATGAACGGCCTGGTCGCAAGCGTCGACGACGTCGATCCGCGGGTGAAGCGCAAGGCCGAGTTCTTCACCAAGCTGCTGACCGACGCCTTCTCGCCCTCCAACTTCCTGGCCTCCAACCCGGCGGCGCTGAAGGCCCTGGCGGACACCGGCGGCGAGTCCCTGGTCAAGGGCGTGCAGAACTTCGCCGCCGACCTGGAACGCGGCAACGGCAAGCTCAAAATCAGCCAGGCCGACTATGGTCAGTTCAAGGTGGGTGAAAACGTCGCCACCGCCCCCGGCCAGGTGGTCTGGCGCGACGAGCTGTTCGAACTGATCCAGTTCGACGCCGCCACCGACGCCCAGCACGCCGTCCCGCTGCTGATCTTCCCGCCGTGGATCAACAAGTTCTACATCATGGACCTGCAGCCGGCGAACTCGCTGATCCGCTGGCTGTCGGCCCAGGGCTTCACCGTCTTCGTCTGCTCCTGGGTCAACCCGGATCAGGACAAGGCCGGGTTCGGCTTCGAGGAATACCTGCACAAGGGCGTCTATCGCGCCGTCGAAAAGACCCTGGAGCAGACCAGCCAGAAACAGCTGAACGCCGTCGGCTACTGCATCGGCGGCACCCTGCTCGGCTCGGCCCTGGCCCACATGGCGGCCAACAAGGACACGCGCGTCGCCTCCGCCACCTTCTTCGCGGCCCAGCACGACTTCGCCGAGGCCGGCGACCTGCTGCTGTTCACCGACGAGCACTGGCTGGCCGAGATCGAGCAACAGATGGACGCCGCCGGTGGCGTCCTGCCCGGCGCCGCCATGGCCGACACCTTCAACGCCCTGCGCGCCAACGACCTGATCTGGTCCTTCTTCGTGTCCAACTACCTGATGGGCAAGGCGCCGCCGGCCTTCGACCTTCTGTTCTGGAACGCTGACCAGACGCGGATGCCCAAACGCCTGCACCTCGACTACCTGCGCCAGATGTATGGCCAAAACGCCCTGGCCCAGGGCCAGTTCGAGATCGGCGGCCAGCCCATCGACCTGGCCACCGTCAGGACGCCCCTCTACTTCCTGGCCAGCCGCGAGGACCACATCGCCCCGATGAACTCGGTCTATCGCTCGGCGCGGCTTTTCGGCGGCCCGGTGACCTACACCCTGGCCGGTTCGGGCCACATCGCCGGGGTCATCAACCCGCCCGCCGCCAACAAATACCAGCACTGGACCAACCCCGCCCTTCCCGAGACGCTCGCGGAATGGCAAGCGGGCGCACAACAGCATCCCGGCAGTTGGTGGACCCACTGGGCCGCCTGGCTGCGTGAAAGATCGGGCGATCAGATCCCCGCCCGTGACCCCAAGACCGGCCCGCTCAAGCCCCTTGAACCGGCCCCCGGCGCCTATGTGAAAGTGAAGTCTTGAAGCGTATCGAACCCAACCTGCTGCTGGCCCTGGCCACCGCCGTCCCACTCGCCCTTCTGGTCGCCACCGCCAGCCTGTTCGGCGAGCCCGGCAATACGCTGAAGTATGTCCTGATGGCGGTGTTGTGCAGCATCATGTTCGTGGTGCTGAACGGCGTGCTGGCCAAGCGCATGGGCACGCAGCGTCCGCCGATGATCCATCCCGAGGCCGCCTCGACCGCCGTCTGGGCCAGCCTCTTCCCCCTGCTGCTAATCCTGGCCGCCGCCATCCCGGTCTTCTTCCCCGGCTTCGACTACGGCCTGCTGATCGTCATCGGCTCGATCTGGTTCGGCGTGACGGTGGAATCCGCTCTCAAGGCCCGTCGGGCGGGATGAAGGCGCCTATCGTCGGCGCCCTGGCCGGCCTCCTGCTGACCGCCGACGCGGCCTCGGCCCAGGACAAGCCCATCCAGGCCGACAAGATCATTCTCGTCGGCGACTCCACCATGGCGGTCGGCAGCGGCTGGGGCGGCGCCTTTTGCGACCGCCACGTCCTGTCGGCCCTGGCCTGCGTCAACATGGGCCGTCAGGGGCGCAGCACCTCGACCTATCGCGCCGAAGGCTCATGGGATCTGGCGCTAAACGAGATGACGACGCCCGGCTATCAGTCGGTCTGGGTGCTGATCCAGTTCGGCCACAACGACCAGCCCGGCAAACGCAGCTCCACCGACCTGGCGACCGAGTTTCCCGCCAACCTGCGCGCCTATGTGGCCGAGGCCCGCGCTCGCGGCGCCCGCCCTGTTCTGTTGACGCCCCTCGCCCGCCGCCACTTCAAGGACGGCCGGCTTCAGAATACGCTCGCCCCCTGGGCCGACGCGGTCCGCGCCGTCGCCGCCGAGACCGACACGCCTCTGATCGATCTGAACGCCAGCAGCGCCGACCTTGTCCAGCGCCTCGGCGCGATGGAGGCCGCCCGCCTGTCGCCAGGCTCGCCTCCGCCGTCCTTCGAGGCGGATTTGCGCGCCGGAAACACCCCGCCGACGCCGCCGGCCGCAACGCCGCCCCCGCTGCCTCACGGTCATCATGTCGAGGACTTCGACTACACCCACCTGGGCCCCGAAGGCGCAGCCGTCATCGCCGCTCTGGTCACGCGCGACCTGATCCCCGTCGCGCCGGACCTGGCCCCGCGCCTCGTCCCCTGAGCCGCCTCAGGCGGGCTGAAACCTCAGCGCCACGCCGTTGTTGCAATAGCGCCGCCCGGTCGGCGGCGGCCCGTCCATGAACAGATGCCCCTGATGCCCCAGACAGCGGGCGCAGTGGTATTCGGTCCGGGCTATGCCGATCAGGCGGTCGGTCTTGGTCCCGGTATTGTCCTGCATGACCCGCGTGAAGCTGGGCCAGCCGGTGCCGCTGTCGAACTTCCACACCGATTGGAACAGCGGCAGGGCGCAGCCCTTGCAGACAAAGACGCCGCGCCGATGCTCGTCGTTCAGGGGGCTGCTGAACGGCTGCTCCGTTCCCTCATGCCGCAGCACGCGCCACGAGGCCTCGCCCAGCCGCCGCTTCCATTCCGCATCGCTGATCCGCCGAAAGGGCGAAGACGCCCACTGCCCTTCCGACGCGTCCGCCGCCTCGGGCGCACAGCCCGACAGGGCGACGGCGACGCCGCCCAGCACCACGGACCTTCGATCAAATACGGCGTCCATGCCCCCTTATACGGCGGCAGGGCCGGTTTAGTTTCAGACCAGGCCGGTCGCCTCGTCCAGACCCAGCATGATGTTGAGGTTCTGCACCGCCGCGCCCGAGGCGCCCTTGCCCAGGTTATCGAGCATGGCGACCAGACGCGCCTGCTCCCCGCCCCGGTCGCCAAAGACATGCAGACGCATCCGGTTGGTGCCGTTCAGGGCCTCCGGCTCGATGCCGCTCATGGCCTCGGTCTCGTCCAGATCGGCGACCTCGACGAAGCGCTGCCCTTCATAGGCCTCGACCAGAGCGCCGTGCAGCCGCTCGACCGAGGGCGTTTCCGGCAAGGCCGACAGATGCAGCGGCACCTCGACCAGCATCCCCTGGCGATAGGCGCCCACGGCGGGCGCGAACAGGACGTTACGCGACAGGCCGGTGTGCAGGGTCATCTCCGGCACATGCTTGTGCTTCAGCGTCAGACCATAGGCGCGGAAGGCGGTCGACGCGCCCTCGGCTTCGAATTCAGCGATCATGGCCTTGCCGCCGCCGGAATAGCCCGAGACCGCATTGACCGTGACCGGATGGCCAGCCGGGACCAGCCCTGCCCGCACCAGCGGCCGCATCAGGCCGATGAAGCCGGTCGGATAGCAGCCGGGGTTCGACACCCGCGTCGAGGCGGCGATGGCCGCGCGCTGACCCGCATCCATCTCGGCGAAGCCATAGGTCCAGGCCGGATCGACGCGGTAAGCCGTCGAGGCGTCGATGACCCGCACGCTGGAGTTCTCGATCATCGACACGGCTTCCTTGGCCGCATCATCGGGCAGGCACAGGATGACCGCATCGGCGCTGTTCAGCGCCTCGCGCCGCGCCTCCACGTCGCGCCGACGCTCGCCCAGCAGGATCAGCTCCAGATCCCTACGCGCCTCCAGACGCTCGCGGATCTCCAGCCCCGTGGTACCGGCCTCGCCGTCGATGAAGATGGTGTGGGTCAACTGCTCAAGTCCTTAGAGCCGGAACCGTCCGGGCGCGTCTCACTAATAGGGGTAGAGTTTGGGAACAATCGGGCAAGCCACGCAGCGCCGCCCGCGATGGACGTTCCAGCCAGCACTACGATTAACAGGATCACCGGAACGACGATGACGCCGCCCAGCCCATTGCCGTCAATGCTCAGGCCAAATGCCTTGAACGACACCGAATGGGCCGCTTCCTTTTTCGTCATCTTTTGCCTGAACACCGGGCACATCTCCGCATTAGCGAACTGATGTGCAATCCCTTCGGGTAGTAGGGTCCAAAAACGGATTGTCCGTCAAGAGCACCTGACAGCCCGCCCACCTCGTCGTTAACCGGCCCGCTGATTTTTAGAACTGAAAGAAGCGGAAAGAAGCGGAAAGAAGCGGACGGGAACACGAAGCAGCGGAAAGAAGCGAAACACGGCGAAGTCTCACGCCCTTGAATTTCCGACTTCACATCCACGTGATGTGGGCCCAGACAAAGAAAAAGGGCGCTCCGGGTTTCCCCGAAGCGCCCCAAATCCAAATCGCCTGAAAGCGATTAGCGCTTCGAGAACTGGAAGCTGCGGCGAGCCTTGGCGCGGCCGTACTTCTTACGCTCGACGACGCGGCTGTCGCGGGTCAGGAAGCCGTGCGGCTTCAGGACCTTGCGCAGTTCCGGCTCAAAGTGAGTCAGAGCGTGCGACAGGCCGTGGCGGATGGCGCCGGCTTGACCCGACAGACCCGAACCTTCGACGGTGCAGACCACATCGTATTGCGTGGCGCGGTCCGAAACGGTCAGCGGCTGGGCGATCATCATGCGCAGCACCGGACGGGCGAAGTAAACTTCCTGGTCCTTGCCGTTGATGGTGATCTTGCCGGTGCCCGGCTTGACCCAGACGCGAGCGATCGCGTTCTTGCGCTTGCCGGTCGAGTAGGCGCGGCCTTGGGCGTCCAGCTTCTGGACATAGACCGGGGCGTCGTTTTCAACGGTGCCCAGGGCCTTCAGGGCGTCGAAGCCGGTGGCTTCAGCAGTCACGTCGGTCATGCTCAGACGCTCCGGGTGTTCTTGGCCGAGGCCGACTTGAAGTCGATGGTCTGCGGCTGTTGGGCTTCGTGGTCGTGCGCGGCGCCGGCGAACAGACGCAGGTGCGTCATCTGCTTGCGGGCCAGCGGGCTTTCCTTCGGCAGCATGCGCTCGACGGCCTTCTCGAGCACGCGCTCGGGGAAGCGACCGCCCAGAACCTTCTCCGGGGTCGTCTGCTTGATGCCGCCCGGGTGACCGGTGTGGCGATAGTAAACCTTGTCGGTGTTCTTCTTGCCGGTGAACACCACCTTGTCGACGTTGGTGACGACGACGTAGTCGCCGCAGTCAACGTGCGGGGTGTAGGTCGGCAGGTGCTTGCCGCGCAGACGGTTGGCGATGAAGGTCGCGAGGCGGCCCACCACGACGCCTTCGGCGTCGATGTGGATCCACTTCTTTTCGACCTCTGCCGGCTTCAGCGAAGCCGTAGTGCTCTTCAGCATATTGAGGGTCCTGAAAGACGAACGGTGCGGCTCATCCCGTAGCCGGGAAGAGCGGAAGGCGTGCTGATAGAGGGTCATCCACAGCAGGTCAACACCCGATAGTGACACTAATTTATCCCATGCGATTGATTTAAAACGATTTATGTCAAACGGTATTAAAATACCCGATCCTCACGCCCGCAATTCCTTCCTTCTCCACTTGCGGGAGAAGGTGGCTCGCAAAGCGAGACGGATGCGGGGTCGCTTATCCGCTGGACAGGGACGCCGCAGCCCTCGCGGAACACGGTTCCCCTTACGCTCCAAACCATGCCAAGCTCGCCACCGTCCCGCCGCCTCGCAAGGATCACGAAATGCGTCTCCTCGCCCTGCTTTTCTCGGTCCTGACCTTGGCCGGATGCGCGACAAAGCCTCCCATCGCTATGACCGCCTCTGCTCAAAGGAACCCCTGCACGAACGGCATTCTCGCTCTCTACTTCAAGGACGAGGCCGCGTCCTTGCGGCCTTCAGTTTCGATGGAGTGGCCAGCGTGGGCGATGGAAGAATGCCCCGGAGCCGCCTTTAAGGTGATCGGCCTGCCCGAACCGTCCGCCGCCAGCCTGCAAGGCCGCCGAGCTGAGTCCATTGCTCTGGCCCTGCGCGCCTTCGGTATTCCGCAGCCATCCTTCGAACTGGGGGAGGCCGAAGACCAGGCGCGTCCGGTCCTGGAAGTACTCGCCCGACCCGACCACTAGACGTTCGCATTTTTGTTCTTGATTTGTTCCAGCCCTGTGCCATCCTCTCGCTATGAGAACGGCGATGAAAGGACGCGGCGCACGCTCCAACGACTCGGGCCGGTATGAAGCCGACCGGCGCGAGGAATTCGACGACGGCTGGACGGATCAGGACGAAGCGGCCGCGCCGCTGCGCACCACCCTCTCGCCGGAACACGCGCGCACCATCATCGCCAGGAATACGAGTCCCGACGTCGGCTTCGATCGCTCCATCAACCCTTACAAGGGCTGCGAACATGGCTGCATCTACTGCTACGCCCGTCCGTCCCATGCCTGGATGGGCCTATCCCCGGGTCTGGATTTCGAGAGCCGGATCTTCTTCAAGCCCCACGCGGCGAGTCTGCTGGAACAGGAACTCGCCAAGTCCCGATACGTCTGCAAACGCATCCACATAGGCGGCAACACCGACCCCTATCAGCCGGTCGAGCGCGAGACGCAGTCCACCCGCTCGATCCTGCAGGTCATGCAGCGGTTCCATCAGCCGTTCAGCATCATCACCAAGTCGGTGCTGATCGCCCGTGACGCCGACATTCTGGGCGCGATGGGACGCGAAGGTCTGGCCTCGGCCTTCGTATCCATCACCACGCTCGACCGGGGTCTGGCGCGGGCGATGGAGCCGCGCGCCTCAACGCCCGCCAAACGACTGGAGGCCATCAGTCGTCTGGCCGACGCGGGCTGTCCCGTCGGCGTCGGCTTCGCACCGGTCATCCCGGGCCTGAACGACCATGAGATGGAAGCCATACTCGAGGCGGCGCAGAAGGCGGGCGCGACCTCGGCCATGTATGTGACCCTGCGCCTGCCGCTGGAGATCAAGGACCTGTTTCGCGAGTGGCTGGTAGACGCCCGCCCCGAGCGCGCAGCCCGCGTCATGTCCCTGATCCGCCAGACGCGCGGGGGCAAGGATTACGACCCGGACTGGGCCCAGCGCATGAAGGGAACCGGCCCCGTCGCCGACCTGATCGCCACGCGCTTCAAGGCGGCGATCAAGCGCTACGGGCTGGACGCCCCTCGCACGCCGCTCGACGTGACCCGGTTCCGCGTCCCGCCCGACATGCGCCCCCAGATGGACCTGTTCGACCTCGCGTCCTAGCGCCGGAAGATCCCGACCAGTTCGACATGGGTCGACCACAGGAACTGGTCGATCGGCGTGACCTTCTCCAGCCGGAAGCCGCCGTCGATCAGGATTCGGGCGTCGCGAGCGAAGGTCTGCGGGTTGCACGACACGCCCACGACCAGACTGGCCTTGGTCCCCGGCAGTTGCTGGGTCTGTTCCAGGGCGCCCGCGCGCGGCGGGTCGATCACCACAGCCTCGCAGCCCTTCAGGTCATAGGGCGACAGCGGGCGGCGGAACAGGTCGCGCGCCTGGGCCTCGATGGTCTTCAGACCCTGGGCCGTGGCCACGCCCGCCTTCAGCGCCGCAATCGAAGCCGCCGACGAATCCGCCGCGATCACGCTGGCCACCTCGGCCAGAGGGAAGGTGAAGGTCCCGGCCCCGCAGAACAGGTCGGCGACCTTCTTGGCTCCCCTCACCGCCTCCACCGCCCGGCTGACCATGGCGGCCTCGGCTACAGGCGCGGCCTGCAGGAAGGCTGCGGGCGGCAGGGGCACGGTCGCCCGGCCAAAGGTGATGCGCGGCTGGCGCGCCATCACCAGGGTGTCGCCGTCCAGGCTCAACCGCGCCAGACCGGCCTCGGCCGCCGCCGCGATGGCCCGCGCCGTCACGTCCGCCGTCAGTCCGCCCGACTTCTTCTCGACGCCCGTGACGTCCACATCCAAACCGGTGTCGGTCAGGGTCACATGCAGGGTCGGCGCCGATTTCGGGTGCCCCAGGAAGGGCGCCGCCACCTTGGCCAACGCCGGCAGGGCCGCCGTCAGCGCCGGATCGGACACCGGGCAATCCGTCAGCTCGACCAGCCGCCACGAGCGCCGCGCCTTGAACCCCAGCAGGACCCGCCCGCCCGGTCCGCTGCGCGCATGCAGAGCCAGACGACGGCGGCTGGCCTGCGGCACGGCCACGGTCGCCTCGACCTCGGTCTCGATGCCCTCGCGCGCCAGGGTCTGGATCACCACCTCGCGCTTCCACGCCAGATAGGGCTCGTCCGCCCAGTGCTGCAGGGGGGCGACGCCGCATTCGGCATAGGTCTCGGAATGGATCGGGCGGCGGTCGGGACTGGCTTCGATCAGGTCGAACGCCTCGACCCGTCCGTCCTTCACCTCGGCCGAGATCACTTCGCCCGGCAGGGCGCCCGGCACAAAGACAAGGCCCTGGGGCGTTTCGGCGATCCCGTCGCCCTGGTGGCCCATGCGGGCGATGGTCAGCGTTTGCGTCATGGCGCGGCTTCTACCCGGTCCCGCGCCGAATCTGAAACCTGAACGAAGATGAACAGGCCGATCAAAAGCCGTTCAGCTTCGCCCCCCTATTTCTGGATGCAACAGACAGCGCAGCGAAGCCGTTCAGCTTCGGGATCTGTCACAGGAACACGAACGATGATCGGTCATCTGTCCAAAAAGGCATCCGCCGCCGCTGTCGCCGCCCTCGCCGTGACCGGTTCGCTCATGGTTCCGGGCGTCGTCAGCGCCCAGACCTATGGCTACGGCTATCCGCCCGCCTACAACAACTACGGTTCGCAGGGTCGCTACAACGACCCCTGCGTCGGCGATCAGCGGAGCCGGACGACGACGGGCGGCGTGCTCGGCGCCACCATCGGCGCCGTGGCCGGATCGCAGTTGGCGGCGCGTGGCCGCCGCACCGAAGGCAGCGTCCTGGGCGGCGTGCTCGGCGCAGCCATCGGCGCCGGCGTGGGCAACAGCTCCGCCAACTGCGACAGCCGTTATCGTTCGTCCAGCTACAACTCGTCCTACGGCGGAACCTATGTCCCGCCGGCCTATGGCTACGACAATCGTGGCTACGACCGTCGCTACGACGACGGCTATGGCCGGGACTATCGCGAGTACAACGACGATTACGACCGCGGCTACGCCCAGCCCGCGCCGGATTATCGCTATCAGAACACCGACGAATGCCGCCTCGCCGAGAGCGTCATCCGTCTGCCCGACGGTCGCAGCGAGACGCGCTACGTGCGCACCTGCCCCGACCAGAACGGCCGCTATCGCGTCGTCGATTAAGTTTCAGCCCCCCTGTCGATCGACGACGTGAAGAGGGCCGCCGGTTATCCGGCGGCCCTCTAAACCTATGGGCTAGGTCCGGCGCGCCCACATCAGGAACTCGATGTTGCCGTCGCCGCCGGTGATCGGACTTTCCGCCGTTTCCCGCACGGTCCAGCCGACGCTTTCCAGCCAGGCGCGCACGCCCTCGACCGCCGCCGCATGGGCCTCGGGGTCCTTGACCACGCCCTTCTTGCCCGCGTCCTTGGGCCCAGCCCCCTCGAACTGCGGCTTGACCAGGGTGATCAGGTCCGCGTCCGGCGCCGCCAGATCCAGCGCCGCCGGCAGCACCTTCGACAGACCGATGAAGCTGGCGTCGCAGACGACCAACGACGGCGCCTCCGGGATGATCTCAGGCGTCAGCTCGCGCGCGTCCGTCCGCTCCAGATTGGTCACGCGCGGGTCAGCCGCGACCTTGGGGTGCATCTGGCCAAAGCCCACATCCACGGCGAAGACCTTGGCCGCGCCGCGATCCAGACAGACCTCGGTGAAGCCGCCCGTCGAGGCGCCCACGTCCAGCACGACCCGCCCCTCGACCGCCACCGGCCACAGGTCCAGCGCCCGTTCCAGCTTCAGCGCCCCGCGCCCGACCCAGCGATGGGCGGCGGCATAGCCGATCTCGGCGTCCTCATTGACCGCCTGCGAGGCCGCCTTGGCGGGCGCGCCATCGACAGTGACGCCGCCCGCCTCGACCGCCGCCTTGGCCTTGGCCCGGCTTTCGGCCAGGCCGCGCGTGACCAGAAGCTGATCCAGACGGACCTTCCTCACGCCCCGGCCATCGCGTCCAGACGCGCCAGCGCGGCCTGCAGCTTGACCTTGCCCTCTTCGGCCTCGGCCAGCTTGGCGCGCTGCTCGTCGACCACTTCCGGCGCGGCGCGCGACACGAAGTTGGGGTTGCCCAGCTTCTTGTTCACGTGGCCGATGTCGCTCTCGAAGACCGCGATCTCCTTCTCCAGACGCGCGCGTTCGGCGGTCAGATCGATGATCCCGGCCAGCGACAGCGCCGCCGTCGTCCCACCCGAGACGAAGGTCACGGCCCCTGCGGGCGCGGCCTCGACCACAGCGATTTCCGACACGCGACCCAGGGTCAGCAGCAGGTCACGGTGACGCGCGACGCGCTCGGCGGTCACGACGTCGGGCGCGACAAAGGCCAGCGGCGGCTTGGCCGACGGCGGCACGTTCATCTCGGCCCGCAGGGCGCGGATTTCACCGACCAGATCAACCAGCCAGCCGATCTCGGCCTCGGCCGTGGCGTCGATAAAGGCGTCCGGCAGCACCGGCCATTCAGCGGCCATCAGCAGGCCGTCGCGGGTCGGACCTTCCTTGCCCAGTTCGGCCCACAGCTCTTCGGTGATGAAAGGCATGACCGGGTGCAGCAGCTTCAGCGTCTGGTCGAGGGTCCAGGCGGTCATGGCCCGCGTCTCGGCCTTGGCGGCTTCATCGGCGCCGTTGAAGACCGGCTTGGCCAGTTCCAGATACCAGTCGCAGAAGACGTTCCAGACGAAGCGATACAAAGCGCCCGCCGCGTCGTCGAAACGACCGCCCTCGATGGCCTCGGACACCTGGCGCTCGGCCTTGGTCAGTTCGCCGCGGATCCAGCGGTTGATGGTCTGCTCGACCGTCGCCGGGTCAAAGTCCTCGACGCGCTTGGCCTCGTTCATCTGGCTGAAGCGTGCGGCGTTCCACAGCTTGGTGCCGAAATTGCGATAACCTTCAATGCGCTGCTTCGACAGCTTGATGTCGCGCGTGCCCGACAGGATGGCCATGGTGAAGCGCAGGGGGTCGGCGCCCAGCTCGTCGATGATGCCCAAGGGGTCGATGACATTGCCCTTGGACTTCGACATCTTCTGGCCCTTCTCGTCGCGGACCAGACCATTGATGATGACGCGCTTGAACGGGACTTCGCCGTCCATGAAGTGCAGGCCCATCATCATCATCCGGGCGACCCAGAAGAAGATGATGTCCGCCGCCGTCACCAGATCGCTGGTCGGATAGAAGCGCTCCAGATCCTCGGTCTTCTCGGGCCAGCCCATGGTCGAGAAGGGCCACAGGGCCGAGCTGAACCAGGTGTCCAGAACGTCCTCGTCCTGCGTCAGCACGACCTCGGAATCATAGTCCGACATCGCCTGTTCGCGCGCGTCCTCTTCCGTCTCGGCGACATAGATCTCGCCGTTCGGGCCATACCAGGCCGGGATACGGTGGCCCCACCACAGCTGGCGCGAAATGCACCACGGCTCGATGTTACGCAGCCACTCGAAATAGATTTTCTCATAGCTTTTCGGCTCGAAGACGGTCGCGCCGTCCTCGACCGCCTTCAGCGCGGGCTGGGCCAGGGTGTGGGCGTCAACGTACCACTGGTCCGTCAGCCACGGCTCGATGACCACGCCCGAGCGATCGCCGTGCGGGACGACGTGCTTGGTCTTCTCGATCTCGCGCAGCCAGTTCTCTTCCTCGGCGCGGGCGACAATGGCCTTGCGCGCGGCGAAGCGGTCCAGACCGACCAGGTCGGCGGGGATTTCCGGGACGTCGTCGTTGGTGATGCGCGCGAAGGCGTCCATCACGTTCAGCGCGGCCAGACCGGCGCGCTTGCCGACGCCGAAGTCGTTGAAGTCGTGCGCCGGAGTGATCTTCACCGCGCCAGACCCCTTGGTCGGATCGGCGTAGTCGTCGGCGACGATGGGGATGCGACGGCCGGTGATCGGCAGGATCACGGCCTTGCCGACCAGACCCTTGTAACGCTCGTCCTCCGGGTGAACCGCCACGCCGGTGTCGCCCAGCATGGTTTCAGGCCGCGTCGTGGCCACGACGATGAAGCCGCGCGTCTCGAACTCGGTCGCCTTGCCGTCCTCGTCGAAGGCAATTGGGTGCTCATAGGTGACGCCGTCGGCCAGCGGATAGGCGAAGTGCCAGTAGTGGCCGTCCTGCTCGCGCTGTTCGACCTCCAAGTCCGAAATGGCGGTCTGGAAATGCGGGTCCCAGTTCACCAGGCGCTTGTCGCGATAGATCAGGCCGTCCTGATGCAGCTTGACGAAGACCTTGCGGACGGCGGCGTTCAGCCCTTCGTCCAGGGTGAAGCGCTCGCGCGACCAGTCGCAGGACGAGCCCAGACGGCGCAGCTGGCGCACGATGGTGCCGCCCGATTCCGCCTTCCATTCCCACACCTTTTCGACAAAGGCGTCGCGGCCCATGTCGCGGCGTCCGATATTGCCGGCGGCGGCCAGTTGCCGCTCAACCACCATCTGGGTGGCGATGCCCGCGTGGTCGGTGCCGGGCAGCCACAGCACGGCCTTGCCCTTCATCCGGTGATAGCGGGCCAGGATGTCCTGCAGCGTATTGTTCAGCGCGTGGCCGATATGCAGCGAGCCCGTCACGTTCGGCGGCGGAATGACGATCGAATAGGCGTCGGCAGCGCCGTCCGTCGGCTTGGCGGCGCGCGGCGCGAACAGGCCGCTCTCTTCCCACTGGGCGTAGAGGCGCGGTTCGGCGGCCTGGGGTTCGAAAGTCTTCTCGAGCATTTTATTCTCTTTAGGTCCCTACCGCTCCGCACGCGGTGCGTCGCTGCATGAGGGTTGGGTTTCTGAAAAAGCGAAAGGGCGGCTCCGCCGGAGCCGCCCTCAATGACTTAGTGTCTGGTGAAGCGAAGGGCTAGCCGGCGTTGCGGGCGATGCGTTCTACTTCCTTGCGTACCTGGGCCTCGACGATGGCCGGCAGGTTGGCGTCCAGCCAATCCTTCAGCATCGGGCGCAGCATGGCCTGGACCATGGCCTCGACCGTATTGCCGCTGACGAAGGGCATGTCCTGCGGCGCGGCGACCGGCGCTTCCGGCTTCTGGAAGGTGGCGGCCAGACCGGCGAAGGCCGAGGCGGCGCTGGCGGCGGCGCTTTCGCCGACCAGGGAATCATAATCAGGCGCCGCGGCCGGCGCAGGCGCCGGCTCGGGCTGGGCGGCCGGGAACGGCGCCACGTCGGCCACATCCAGATCGCCGATCGACTCGGCAGCGGGCGCTTCGTAACGCTCGGTCAGTTCCAGCACCTCGTCCTCGACGGGCGCCGCTTCCTCGACCAGGGGCGCGGCCTCGACCACGGGTTCCGGCGCCAGCTCGGCGACCGGCTCCGGCGCGGCGGCGCTTTCAGCCGGGGCGTCGTCTTCGGAGATGATCCGGCGAATCGACGCCAGAATCTCTTCCATCGTCGGTTCTTGGGCGGTCTGGTCGGTCATGGCAGAACCTTGGGCGAGCGGGGCTGAACCTGGTGGGACCGCCGACAGGCGCCGGGCGGCGCGCGACGATCAGGGCCGGACAAACAGACTCGCCCTCCCCTTGCCTCTGTCGTCGCACCAACGCCCGCCGGAATCAACGGACGTTTTCGCCTGTCAGGCTAATCCCCGGCTCAATTGCCGGGGGCGGTGCGGACGATTTCGCTCTTCAGCTGGGTGTCGATCGGCGCGTCCTCGACGTCGGCGGCCGGCGTGATCGTCGGCGAAGCGACGCGATCCAGCGTCTCGACCACGCCGTCCCACGGCAGGCCGCCGCGGTTGCGCACCGCGTTGTAGTTGTCCTCGGCGTCATAGGCGTCGATCGATGCGTCCAGGTTGGGTCCGCCCAGACGGCCCATGGCGGCCAGCAGTTGGGCCTGGGCCACGTACTGATTGCGATGGGCGCTGGCCAGGGTCACCTGGGCCGAGCGCAGTTCCAGTTCCTGGTTCAGCACGTCCAGCGTGGTGCGCAGACCCACCTGGGCCTCCTGACGCACGCCCTCGGCCGCGACCGAGGCGGCGCGGACGGCTTGCTCGCCGGCCAGCAGCGTCGACTTGGCGGCGACGGTCTGGGCATAGGCCGAGCTGACGCTCTGCAACACGCCGCGACGCTCGCCCTCGACGGTGATCTGGGCGGCGTTGGCGCGTTCCAGCGCCTGGGCCACCCGCGACCGCGTCAGGCCGCCGGTGAACAGCGGCACCGAAACAGAGGCGCCGGCGGTGAAGGCCGTGCGATCCGTCAGATCAAAGCCGGACAGATCGTTGGCCGTGCCGCCGTAGGAGGCCGACAGGCGCGCCGACGGCAGATACTCAGACCGCGCCGCGGCCACATTGGCTTCGGCGGCTTGCAGGGCATAGGTCGCAGCCAAAACGCCCGGATTCTCGACCAGGGCCACATCCAAGGCGGCGTCGAAATCATTCGGCAGGCCCGGCAGGACCGGCAGAGCGGCCATATTGGCCGGCGCCTGGCCGACCACGGCGGCATAGGCCGCGCGCGACACCGACAGTTGCGCCTGGGCGTTGGCCAGATCGGCGTCCGACTGGGCCAGGCGGGCTTCCGACTGGGCGACGTCGGTGCGGGTGATCTCGCCGACCTCGAAACGGGCGTTGGATTCGTCCAGCTGACGGCGCAGGACGGTGATGTTCTCCTGACGGATGCGCAGGATCTCCATGTCGCGAACGACATCGGCATAGGCCTGAATGACCGAGGTCATCACCTGCTGCTCGACTTCGCGCAGGTTTTCGCGACCGGCGCGGACATTGGCTTCAGCGGCGTCGATGCCGCGCGCGGTGCGGCCCGCCGTCCAGATGTTCTGCGACAGGCTGATGCTGGCCGTGGCGCCGTCGGTTTCGACCACGCCGAGAGCGTCGGTGTCCACGCGGCTGTAGTCAACGCCGGCCGAGGCGCTGATGGTCGGGCGCAGGCCCGAACGGGCCTGGACAATGGTCTCGTCCAGCGCCCGCTGGTTCGCCCGCTGGGCCAGCAGCGTCGGGTTGGTGCGATAGGCCAGGCCGATCGCTTCCTGCAGGGTCTCAGCCCCGGCCGGAGCCGCGCCGGCTCCCATGGCGAGGGTGATCAGAGCGACCGAAGCCAGCGCGCGCGAGCGTTTCAACATGAACCTATTCCTGCCTGACGCCCCCGACGGCGCGCCCCGTAATGCCTGAATGGCGTAGTTGGAGGCTCTGCCCGCCCTGCGCCAGTTAAGTTTTTTTCACGCAGCCGACGCGCGTCTCCGTCGCGCCGTCCTGACGCTTTAGAGCGCGAAGGCCGGAGCGGGAATCAGTTCCGTCAGAACCGGCGGGGCGCAGTCGAACAGTTCACGACGCGACACGCCTTCGCGACCGCGCACATAGAGGACGGCCTTGCCGATCGGACCGGCGCGCTCGACCACGGCCAGACGGCCGCCGGGACGCAGGGCCGCGATCCAGGATTCAGGACGCGTCGGCACGGCGGCCTCGCTGACGATCAGGTCATAGCCCTCGCCCTGCGGCTGGCTCAGCGGCGCGACCACGGTCGAAACGCCTTCGTCGGCCAGGGCCGCGCCCGTCACCTCGAACACGGCGGCGTCCGATTCCTGGGCCGTGACCGTCAGGCCCATGCGCGCCAGAACGGCGGCGGCGTAGGGACCGGCCAGGACCAGGGCCACTTCACCCGCGCGGGCGTCCAGCGCCTGCATCAGCTTGCCCAGATCGCGCGGCAACATCAGGCGACGGTCTCCGGCGATTTCCGGCTCAATGTCGGCATAGGCCGAGAAGGCGCGGTCGGCGGCGCAGAATCGCTCGCGCTCGACAGCGCCGAAAGCAGCCTGCAGGTCGCGATCCGTGACGTCGTTCACCCGGACTTGCGAGTCCAGCATGACCTTGCGTGCAGCGGCGAAATCCATGGTTCCAGGGTCCTTAGGGTCGGCGTAAGCGAAAAATCTGCGGCGCTTATAGGTCCGCGCGTTGCAGCCGACAATCCGATCTGATAGCTGACGCCCCTCGCGATGGTTCGGGTCACTCATTTGGGTGACGCAATGGCCTGATGGCGGAGTGGTGACGCAGAGGACTGCAAATCCTTGCACCCGGGTTCGATTCCCGGTCAGGCCTCCATCGCGAGCTAATCTTACAATCCACTCCCTCCCCGCCCAGGGGGGGCGCTAAAGCGCCCCTGTCGTCAGGTGATGCAGCGCCACGGCGCTGGTCGTGGCGACATTCAGGGAATCAAAGCCCCCTGACATGCGGATCGCCAGCGGCCGACAGCGCGCGATCACCTCGGCCGGCAGGCCCGGCCCCTCCGATCCCAACAGAATCGCCGTGCGCCGCGCGGGCTTCAGCTGGGACAGCGTCTCGAGCGCCGACGGGGTCAGGGCCAGAACCTCGAACCCCCGTGCCTCCAACGCCTCGACCATAGCCTCAGCCGTCACGCCCTCCACAAAAGACGTCCGCAGCACCGCCCCGACCGAAACCCGGATCGCTTTGCGATAGAAGGGATCGCAGCAGGTCGCATCCAGCAACAGGCCCGCCGCCCCGAACGCCGCCGCATTGCGAAACAGGCCGCCCATATTGTCGTGGTTGCCGATGCCGCAGGCCCCGACCACCACGGCGTGCTCCGGCAAGCCGTCCAGAAAGGCCGCAAGATCGAGCGGCTCCGGCTTGCGGCCCAAGGCCAGAATGCCACGATGCAGATGAAACCCCGCGATCCCGTCCAGCACGTCCTGCGGCGCGGTATGGACCGGCACATCCTCCGGCAGACGTTCCAGAATGTCGCGCAGCGCCTCCAACCGCTTCTCCGCGATCAGGACCGCCGCCGGCGCGCAACGCGACGCCCCCGAAGCCAGCACGCGCAGCACCACCTCCCCTTCCGCCACGAACAGCCCCTGACGGCCGGTCAGGTCGCGCTCCTTCACATCTCTAAAGGCAGAAATTCGAAGATCAGCGGCATCGGAAACGGGGATCAAATTCATGTCCGACCTTCTAGCGCACCCCTCGGAATAAATTTCGGCGTTTTCTGCAATTTGCCCGTTGCATGAATCAAAAAGGCGTTGCTATACAGCGGCCTCCCCCGAGGGGACGTTCCGCGGTAGCTCAGTGGTAGAGCAGCCGACTGTTAATCGGCTGGTCGTAGGTTCGAATCCTACCCGCGGAGCCACTCGGGGGCATTAAGCCCATGAAATCGCTAGGCTTAATATTTAGCCCACAGGGCTTCCCATCCACCTTCCCATCCAGCAGCCACGGCAGTCGTTCTCGCGCTGACGTCGACTTGCACGGCTTTGCACCGCTTTTCAGGCTTTCGCGCGTTCGAAAGCCCTCATTGCCGTGCGCATGACGGCCGGCATGGCAGACAGACAAATGAGCCGCTCCTCTGAACTTCCGACCGATCCTGACGTATCCAAGCTTCACGGTTACCCCAAGGATCAGGAGAGGTTTCATGGATCGTCGTGTCGTTCGCGTTCGAGTGCCCAGCGTCGTGGAGTATGATGTCGTCATCGACGACGGCCGCCCCGTCTTCGTCGGGGCCGTGATTCGTCGCGAAGCCTCGCGCCAGGGCCCAGACGCAGGGAAATGGATCGACACACATCGAACCACCTGGGACGGGCGCGGCGGCCGCAGCGACGGCATTGAGCGCCATCCGCAAACAGGCCAGGCGCTCGGAACCCGCAGCATGGTCATCGAGCAGGCGATCGCCGTCCTCGCGGCTGATCCCACGGCGGGGACACACCTGAAGGCTCCCAATCAGATGGGGCGACCTTCCAGGGCTTCGCGTCGCGCTACGTCCGGAACGCCCGCCTGATGTCGAACGATCATGAAGACGACGCCCGCGAATTCGCCTGCGCCCTTCTTGAGGAAGTGGACCTGGCTCCGCCGCGCGAGCGCCTGGCCCTGGCGATCCAAGCCATTAGAGCCGCCCCCTCGCTATCCGACAGCTACAGCGCGGCGGCGGCGGCCATGCACCAGAGCAGCCCCGAAGCGCTCGCCGCCTGGCTGGCGGCGCGCGAAATCACACGACGCGACGCCGGCGACCGAATCGAATCTGACGCAGGAAGGCTGGGAGACAACCTCTACGCCCGCCCCTATCTCTGGGCTTGCGTCGGCTATGCGCTGTGCGCGCTGGAAAACGACGAACATGACGAAGCCTTAGCCCAGTTGCGCCAGGTGCTCGCACTCGATGTCGATGACCGGATCGGCGCTCGATACGCCCTGGCGCCCGCTCTTCTCATCGCCGGACGGTTCGAGGATTTCACCGCCCTGCGAATCACACAGGCTGAGGATACGACGGCCTTCTGGCTCTATGCCGACGCCTACCACGCCTTGGCGGCCAAGGCTCCGATCACGGATCGCAAGACGCGCCTCGCGCGCGCCCTTGCGAGCAATGCACATGCGCCGCTGCTTTTCGCTCTCGACGAACAACAACTCGGCGAGCCCGCCGACAGCTTCGCCCCGGGCGGCTTTGAGGAGGCCCGCGCCCTCGCCTGTTCGCTCACCGGTCGCCTCTGGCGTCGCGACCACGTGGCGCTTCAAGCCCTCCTGAAGGCGAGCCGCTCTTCCCAGCAGAAGTGATCGTTTCGATCGCCTCGCCCCTCCGTCGCACGTCGCCGCGGCGACCTTTTCAGCAATTCCTGGAATACCGATGAGCCAACCTCAGCCGCCCCAACGGGGCTTCATATATTGGCGCGATCTTGCGCTTCACACCCTCCCGGTCGCGACGGTGCTCGGCTTTCTTGCCGTCATCGTCTTCCTGAACTCGGTGTTCGGGATATGGGGGCTGTCGGTGGCTCAATTGGTCACGCCGGGGGACACCATCGTCCCCGGCGTCATCCTGGGCATTCTGTTGGTCGCCCTGTTCATGTTCGCCTTCATCCCGGGCACGCTGCTCGACCCGATCCTGAAAAAGATGCCCATGCCGATACGCCCCTATGCCCTGGCGGGCGTCGTGGCGGCCAGCGCCGTGTTCTGGATCCCGAACGGCTTCGGCGGCTTCGGCGTAAAATTCGTCGCCACTCTGATCGCTCTGGGCTGCGCCATGCACCCCTTTCTCAACCGTCACGATTTCGAGAAGATCCCGCACATGGCCAAGGCCGCCACCGTGGTCGTTTTCGCTCCGGCAGCCGTATGGCTCACACTGGCCTTCACAGAAGCTCCCAAGCTTTTCGCTGCCTCGGGCTTCATGAGCGGGGCAAGCATTGAGAAGCAGGAGGGCGTGCCCTGTGATGCTCGTGTCCTCTGGCTTGGAGAAAGAGCCGTCGTCTTCAGATGCACCGCTCCTGAAGGAGATATCTGGGTGGCGACGACGACCGAGGGACTGGTTTTCCGTCCCTCCGCGTCATCGGCCTGACCTGAAGCCCGTTCATGGCTCACGGTCCTAGAATCCGAAGTCAATCTGGTTGCTCGACGCCTTGGCTGTACCTCGACGCCGTCGCGCCGAACTACCTGCGTGAGATGATGGCGCCGCAGTCGCAGTCGCTGTCGACTTCGGCGTGAAATCCGGCGGCGTGCGCGACGAGCGCGCTGTTTCAATCAGCCGAGGCGCTCGCGGCGCCGAAAGGAATCTCGGCCTCAGCGGCTTGCGGGATTTGCGACTTTCCTTCCAGGCCGTGAGTTCGCTTTCCCACCACCCTACCCGGTTGAGCGATATCCGGACCGGCTCGGGGAAGTCTCCGATTCGCTGAAGCCGCCACGCCGTCGACCGGCTCAACCCGACCACGTCCTTCACCTGCTTCCATGGAAGCAGACGATCTTCCTTCCCGCCTGCCTCAGGATGATCGCCTTCTGGATCAAAGGTCCGGCGTTCAACCACGACGACGCCCTCTTGCAGCGGCCGGCGCCCCGGTCCTGACCTCAGTGATCTGGGACCTGGCCCAGTCCCGAAGCAGGCCGCGCGGATAGTGGGGTTTCGAGCGGACATGCCGACACGGCGGACCGTCATTCCCCGTGGACCACAGGCGGGCCAGGGTCGCCGGCTTCATCCGGATTCCGAACAGGCCGAGAAAGGCGGAGGCCTCCGCCCGCGTCAGGAGATCCTCGTCGCCGTCCGCCAGCGTGGCCTCCACCTCGTCGATGTCGCGATCGGGGATCATCGCCCGCCCTCAACCGACGCGCATTGCCGCGAACTCGTCAGACGCCGGCCCGCCGTCAGGGCGAGGTAGCAGTCCACGACCGTGGCGACATAGGCGCGGGTCTCGGCGATCTCCGGAATGCGGCCGAGGCGAGCGACCCGGCCGGGACCGGCGTTGTAGACGGGCGCATGATCCACGGTCCCATGGGCGACGAACTCGTCGCGCAGCAGGGCGTTGCGCTTGTCCAGGAAGAGGGCCCGGAATTGTTCTCGCGGTTCATGAGCCAGGGCGACCCGGACATAGGCCAGAAGCGCCGTCCAGGAAGAGATCCGGGGCCGCTCCCCCACTTCGGACCGAACCAGCCGCACGCAGAGCTCACGCAGCACCTTGAGGTCGGCGACGAAGGCGGCGTCCACCCCCGGCGTGCGCGCCAGTTCCGGCGCGTCCGCCGCGACGATCGCCGCCAGGCCCCCGAACCGTTCGAGCAGGCGTCCGGCCGCGAGGCGGGCGTCCCTGGCGGCGCCGCGCCGGCGTAGCCAAAGGGCGAGCAGATCTCCCTCCGCCATTCCATCGAGCGGCGGGCCATAGGCGTCCGCTAGGCGCACGCCTGGGGGAACGATTTCAAACCTGGGCGCAGGCCGCATGGCGAAGTCCTCGCTGCTGTCCGCCTCCTCCCGGAAGGCGCCCGCCTCCGCCCTTCCTTTCCGATCGACGCCCCGCAGGCTTGGCGCTCGGAGCGGATCAGATCACCCTTCGGCCATGCTCAGGTTCGTGATCCCCGCCAGCTTGATTCTGGCCAGCTTCCTCCTGGCGCCGACCACGGCGCTGGCCGACCCGTGCGAGGCGCCCCTGCCCTCGCGCGCCGGCGCGACCTTCTCGGGATCGGTCCGATATGTCGGCGACGGCGACGGCCTTTGCGTCGGGCGATCTTCGGACCCGGCGACCTGGATCGAGGTGAGGCTGGCGGATTTCAACGCGCCGGAACTGGGCAGCCGCGCCGGACAGGAGGCGAGGCGCAGACTGATCCGCCTTGCCCTCGACCGTCCCGTCGCATGCACGGCGGTCAGGGGACGAAACGGCCGCGTGATCGTCCATGATCGCGTCATCGCCCGCTGCCGCCTGAACGGTCGCGGCCTGGGCGACCTGCTAAGGGCCGATGGCGGTCGCGAAGGCGGGCGATAGGCCTTGCAGAAATCGCGACATCCACGCCGTTGCATTGACGAGGCTTTCACCGTAACGGGAATCTATCGGAGAATTTCGATTTGCCACGCCTGCTCCGCCTCCTCTGCGTCTGCCTCGGCGTAACCGTAATGGTCGCGGTGCAGATGCATGGCGTGGTGAACAGCCAGCATCGTATCGAGCACGGCCTTCAGTTCCCCGGCGTCTCCTATGAGGACGCGGCCGATCTGGCCCATGATCATGATCACCATCATGACCATGGACACGCCCATGAGACGGCCGATGACGGCCCTGTCTCCGATCAGGCCATGTCGATCGACATGGCCGTCGACAGCGGCGGGACGCCCTTCACTCATCATCACCACAATGGCGGCGATATTCATGTCGCCCTGGCCGCGCCGGTCCATCCCGCCGCCAGCCAACTGTATAAGCCCATTGACCTTGGCCCGGCGCGCGACGCCTTGCCGCCCGGCGCTGTTCTCGACGCGCCGCTCCAGCCCCCCAGACAGAACGCCTGATCGCCTGAAAAGCTGATCCTGCGCGGCCTTGCGGCCGTGCGCGTCCTGTTGGAGACATCCCTTGAAACCTTCCCAATCCGGCGTTGCCGGATGGCGAGGGCGAGGCGCGGCCGTATCCGCCCTCGCCCTCGCCCTGGCGGCGGCCTGGCCGCCGCCCGCCATCGCGCTCGCCCAGTCGCCGGCTTCTGCTGAAGCCGCCTCTGGTCCGGCGCTCACCCTTGAAGGCGCGCTGCGGCGCGCCGTCGCCGCCGATCCGGCGCGACCGGGTCTCGACGCGCGCCTGCGCGGCGTCGAGGCCGGGGTTCGCCAGGCCGGCCTTCGTCCCAATCCGACCCTGGGTCTGATGGTCGAAAACCTGCCCACCCTGGGCGGAGGCGACATTCTGGGGCGAACAGAAACCACGCTGACCTATGAACAGAAGCTGGAGAGGGGCGGCGATCGATCCGCCCGCACCGGCCTGGCGCAAAGCGAAGGCCTGCTGATCACGGCCCAGGCCCAGATCGCGCAACTGGATCGCCTCGAACTGGTGCAGCGCGCCTGGGTCGACGCCATGGCGGCCGAAGCCCAGTTGGATATCGCGCGGGAGCGGCTTTCGCTTGCTGAAGGCTTCCAGAGGGAAGTCCAGCGTCGCGTGAACGCGGCCCGTGATCCGTTGTTCGCAGGGGCGCGCGCCGAGGCCGAACTGGCCCAGGCCCAGATCGACTTCGATCAGGCAGAGATCGCCGTTCGCGTCGCCCGCATCGTCCTGGCCAAGTTCTGGGACGGCGTCGCCGACTTCCGCATGGGCTCCTCCGACTTTGAGGACACGAGCGCCGCGTGGGTCGCCGCAGGGGCGGTGGCGCAAGCGGACCTTGAAGCCTTCCGCGCCCGTCAGGCCATCGCCGACGCCCAGGTTCGCCTGGAGCAGGCGCGCGCTGTGCCTGACCCCACGGTCAGCATCGGCGTTCGGCATATCTGGGACAATGAGGCGGCTCTGGTCTTCGGCGGGTCCATGCCGCTGCAGCGATATGACCGCAACCAAGGCGCCATCGATCGCGCCCGCGCCGATGGACTGGCGGCACGGGCCGATCAAAACGCCCTGCGCCTTGAGCGCGAGCGGGAAATCGCCCGCCTTCAGGTGCAGCTTCTGGCCCGCGCCAATGAAGCGCGGCGAATCGCCGAAGAAACCCAGCCTCAGGCTGAACGCGCCGTCGTCCTGGTCCGCGAGGGCTTCGCGCGCGGCGGCTTCACCTACAACGACGTGATGAGCGCCCATGCGGCCTTGTTGCAGGCCAAGGCCCGTCGTGCCGCGGTGCTGCAGACCTTCCACAACGACCGCGCGCGGCTCGACCGCCTGACCGGCGCGCACGCCGACCTGCTCGGCCTGGAGACACAACCATGAAGACGTCACGCACTTCCGCGACTGCGCTCGGCTGCGTCCTGGCCGCCGTCGCCCTGACGCTGGCCGCCTGCGGCGGCGGCGACAAGGCCGCCAAACCCGAAGGCGAAGCGGCGGCCGCCGCCGATTACGAACGCGGACCGCACAACGGCCGCCTGCTTCGCGACGGCGACTTCGCCATCGAGGTGACCATCTATGAGGAAGGGCCGGAACCATTGTTCCGCCTCTATCCCTACCTCAACGACAAGCCGTTCGATCCCGGACAGGTGCAAGCGAACATCGCTCTGACCCGCCTGGGGCCGAAGGTGGATCGCTTCGTCTTCACGCCCGAGAACGACTATCTGGCCAGTCCGGGCGTCGTGTCTGAGCCGCACTCGTTCGACGTCGCGGTCAGCGCCGTTCGTGCGGGCAAGCGCTCGGCCTGGACCTATCCGTCCTATGAGGGCCGGACGGTCATCAGCGCCGATGCGGCCCAGGCCGGCGGCGTCACCACCCAGCAGGTCGGCCCCGCCGTTCTCGGCGAGAGCCTGCCGCTCAGCGGCCGCGTCGAGATCACGCCGGAAGGCCAGGCCGAGGTCCACGCCCGCTATCCGGGCCGGGTCATGTCGATGACCGTTGAACTGGGTCAACGCGTCTCGCGCGGGCAGGTCGTCGCCCGCGTGGAGTCGAGTGAAAGCCTCCAGACCTATTCGGTCACCGCGCCCATCTCGGGCGTGATTACCGCCAAGACCGTCAACCCCGGCTCCATCACCGGCGGCGGCGCCCCCATGCTGACGATCGGCGACCCGACCCGCCTTCATGCCGAGTTCGTCCTCTATCCACGCGACGCAGAGCGCGTGCGCGTTGGGCAAAGGGTCGAGATCAAGAGCCAGGCGGGCGAGCATACGGCCAGCGGCGTCATCAAGGCGATCCTGCCGGCCGACGACGTGCTCAGCCAGACCCTCGTGGCCCATGTCGAATTGCCCTACCAGGGCGGTGTCTGGCGGCCCGGCCTCGGGGTTTCGGGTCTGGTCCAGGTCGGCCAGGGCGAGGCGCCGCTGGCGGTGCGCACCAAGGCGCTGCAGCCGTTCCGCGACTTCACTGTGGTCTACGCCAAGGTCGGCGACACCTATGAGGTGCGCATGCTCGACCTGGGCCGTCGCACCGAAGAATGGACCGAGGTTCTGGGCGGCATCGAGCCCGGCGCGACCTATGTCGTCGACGGCGCCTTCCTCATTCGCGCGGACATCGACAAGTCCGGCGCGAGCCACGACCACTAGGGGGATGCGTCACCATGCTTGAACGCATCATCAGCCTGTCGATCCGGCATCGCTGGGTCGTGCTGGCGCTCGTCCTCGTGGCGGCCGTCATCGGCGTCTGGAGTTTCCAGAAGCTGCCGATCGACGCCACGCCCGACATCACCAACGTCCAGATCCAGATCAATACGGAGGCGCCCGGCTATTCGCCGCTTGAGGCCGAACAACGCATCACCTTCCCGGTCGAAAACGCCGTCGCCGGCGTGCCGGGCCTGTCCTACACCCGGTCCGTCTCGCGCTACGGCCTGAGCCAGGTGACGGTCGTGTTCGAAGACGGGACCGACATCTACCGGGCGCGGCAACTGGTCAACGAGCGGCTTCAGACCGCGCGCGGCCAGCTTCCGTCAGGCCTGTCGCCTGAACTGGGGCCGATCGCCACGGGTCTGGGCGAAATCTTCATGTACACGATCGAGGCCAGGCCGGGCGCCCGCAAGGCCGATGGTGCGCCTTACTCGCCTGAGGATCTTCGCACCCTGCAGGACTGGGTCATCCGTCCGCAGATGCGCAACACGCCCGGCGTCACCGAGGTCAACACCATCGGCGGCTACGAGCGCCAGTACCACGTCACGCCCCGTCCTGAACGGCTCGCCGCCTTCGGCGTCACCATGGACGAGGTCGTTTCGGCGCTGGAGCGCAACAACGCTAATGTCGGCGCCGGCTATGTCGAACGCTACGGCGAGCAATGGCTGATCCGCGTGCCGGGTCAGGCCTCGACGGCGCAGGATCTGTCCAACATCGTCATCACCACGCGCGGCGGCGTTCCTGTCCGGATCGCCGAAGTCGCCGAAGTCGGCCTGGGCGAACAGCTTCGCACAGGCGCGGCGACGGAAAACGGCAAGGAGACGGTCCTGGCGACCGTCCTGATGCTGGCCGGTGAGAACAGCCGTGTCGTCGCCCAGGCGGCGGCGGCCCGACTGGAGGAAGCAGCCAAGGCCCTGCCGGATGGCGTGGTCGCATCGCCCGTCTATGACCGCACCGACCTGGTCGAGCGGGCCATCAGGACGGTCGAGAAGAACCTGCTTGAGGGCGCCCTGCTCGTGATCGTGGTGCTGTTCCTGTTGCTTGGGAACTTCCGCGCGGCCCTGATCACGGCGGCGGTCATCCCCATCACCATGATGATGACCATCACCGGCATGGTGCGAACCGGGGTGTCGGGCAATCTGATGAGCCTGGGCGCGCTGGACTTCGGCCTGATCGTCGACGGCGCCGTCATCATCGTCGAGAACTGCCTGCGGCGCTTCGCCGAGGCCCAACATCGGCAGGGGCGTCTGCTGACCCGTGACGAGCGCTTCTCCCTGGCGGCGCGCGCGTCCAGTGAAGTGATCCGGCCGTCCCTGTTCGGCGTCCTGATCATCACCCTGGTCTATGTGCCGATCTTCGCCCTGGACGGGGTCGAGGGCAAAACCTTCCATCCCATGGCCATCACCGTGGTCATCGCCCTGACCGCCGCCCTGGTGCTGTCCCTGACCTTCGTGCCGGCGGCGGTGGCGATGTTCGTCACCGGCAAGGTGCAGGAGAAGGACAGTTTCCTGATGCGCTGGGCGCGCACCGGCTATCAACCGGCGCTCGACTTCGCCCTGAGGATGCGCATCGCCATGGTCGCCGTGGCCGTGGCCCTTGTCGTGGGCGCGGCCCTGATCGCCTCACGCATGGGGTCGGAGTTCGTGCCGAACCTGGACGAAGGCGACATCGCCATGCACGCCCTGCGCATTCCGGGCACGAGCCTGACCCAGGCCATCGAGATGCAGACCGCTCTCGAAGCCCGTCTGGCGAAGTTCCCGGAGGTCGAACGGGTCGTGGCCAAGATCGGCACGGCGGCGGTCGCCACCGACCCTGTGCCGCCTTCGGTCGCGGACACCTTCATCCTGCTGAAGGACCGCAAGGACTGGCCCGATCCCCGCAAACCGAAGCTCCAACTCGTTCGCGAGATGGAAGAGGCGGTGAACGCTGTGCCGGGCAGCAAATACGAGTTCACCCAGCCCATCCAGATGCGGTTCAACGAACTGCTGTCCGGCGTCCGGGCCGACGTCGCCATCAAGGTCCATGGCGACGACCTGGATCAACTCGTGCAACTCGGCTCCCAGATCGAGGAAATCGTCGGCGCCGTACCCGGCGCCGCCGATCCGCAGTCCGAGCAGGTCACCGGCCTGCCCATGCTGCAGATCACCCCGAACCGGGACGCCATCGCGCGCCTGGGTCTGAGCATCGCCGATGTTCAGTCAGTCATCTCCACCTCGATGGGCGGGGCGACGGCGGGGCAGATCTTCGAGGGCGACCGACGCTTCGACATTGTCGTGCGCCTGCCGGAAGACCTGCGCCGCAACACCGCCGCCATCGGCCGCATTCAGGCGCCGCTTCCGGGTGCAAACGGCCAGCCGCGAGGCTTCGTGCCGCTCAGCGAGATCGCGACGATCACGCTGGAGACCGGCCCGAACCAGATCAGTCGCGAAGACGGAAAGCGTCGCATCGTCGTGACGGCCAACGTCCGCAATCGCGACCTCGGCTCCTTCGTTGGCGAGGTGCGAGAGCGGGTGGATCAGGAAGTCGACCTGCCCGCCGGCTACTGGGTCTCCTACGGCGGGACCTTCGAGCAACTGATCTCGGCGGCCAAGCGGTTGCAGTTGGTCGTTCCGGCGGTCCTGCTGCTGATCTTCGGCCTGCTGTTCGCTCTGTTCCGCTCCTGGCGGGATAGCGCCATCGTCTTCTCCGGCGTGCCCCTGGCGCTGACCGGCGGGGTGGCGGCGCTAGCGCTGCGGGGGCTGCCGTTGTCGATCTCGGCCGGCGTCGGCTTCATCGCCCTGTCGGGCGTGGCCGTGCTGAACGGCGTCGTCATGGTCAGTTTCATCCGGGGTCTGATCGAAGAGGGCAGGCCCGTGGGCCAGGCCATCCGGGAAGGGGCGCTGACGCGCCTGCGCCCGGTGCTGATGACCGCCCTGGTCGCCAGCCTCGGCTTCGTCCCCATGGCGGTCAACGTCGGCGCCGGGGCGGAGGTCCAGCGTCCGCTGGCCACCGTGGTCATCGGCGGGATCGTCTCTTCGACCATCCTGACCCTGCTCGTGCTCCCGGCTCTCTACAGCCTGGTCCACGGACGCGACGCCCCGGGCGATCGGCCCAGGCCCGCCTGGCTGGACCACCTCCCCTTCCGTCGCCGCCGCAGGCTCTGAAGCGGTCGGCCGCCCCGGAACGGGGCGGCCGCTCGTCAGCGCCTCAACGCATCACCGACATCCGCCGATGACGGCGGACGTCGCACCTTCACTCCCATCGCAAGGATGCCCATGACTTCCGCACCCTGCCGCGACCGTCTGTCGTGGCTTCGATCACCCTGGACCCTGGCGGTCCTCGTGGTCGGCTTCCTCTTCCTTGAGGGCCTACTGAGCCAGGTCCTCGCCCACGGCGTCGCCGAAGGCGACAAGGGCTATATCCAGGAGACCTCGGGTTTCCTGTTCTGGCCCTTCGTCTACCTGGGGGCCAAGCACATGGTCACCGGCTACGACCACCTGCTCTTCCTGTTCGGCGTCATCTTCTTCCTCTACCGGATGAAGGACATCGGCATCTATGTGACGCTGTTCGCCATCGGCCACTCATCGACCTTGCTGCTGGGCGTCCTGACGAACATCAGCGTCTCCAGCTATCTGGTCGACGCCATCATCGGCCTGTCGGTCGTCTACAAGGCCCTGGACAACATGGGGGCCTACCGGAGGTGGTTCGGCTTCCAGCCCTCCACCAAGGCGGCCACGATGATCTTCGGCCTGTTCCACGGCTTTGGTCTCGCCACCAAGCTGCAGGACTTCCAGCTTTCCTCCGAGGGACTGATCGGCAACCTGATCGCCTTCAACATCGGCGTCGAGCTGGGCCAACTGCTCGCCCTGGGCGGCATCCTCATCCTGATGGGATTCTGGCGCCGCACGGACGGCTTCTGGAAGCACGCCTACCTCACCAACGTCGTGCTGATGACGCTCGGCTTCATTCTGACGGGCTATCAGCTCGTCGGCTTCTTCGTCATGTGACCGGAGACACCCTCATGTACAACGCAAACCGCCCATCCAAAGCCGACCTGCCGTCCACGGGCCACCTGTTGAAGTCGACCGGCGTCGCCGCCGTCACAGCCTCGGCGCTCCTGATCACGGTCGTTCTGCCCGCCGAATACGGCGTCGATCCCACCCGCATCGGCTCGGTGTTCGGCCTGACCGAAATGGGCCGCATCAAGCAGCAACTCGCCAAGGAAGCCGAAGCGGACGCTGCGGCCGACGCAGCCGCCGTGGATGCTGCCCCCGCAGCCTCGGCCGCCGCTTCCGCGCCCGCCATCGCACAGGCGCAGACGTCCGGGCCGAACGCCGCTCCCCCTGCGGCTCCGACGGTCGTCGCGCCCGGCGCCGTGCGCACCGACGAAACGATCCTGACGCTGCAACCCGACCAGGGCGCCGAGATCAAACTGGTCATGGAGGAAGGCGCCACCGCGCGGTTTACCTGGACGAGCAGCGGCGGGAAGATCAATTTCGACACCCATGCTGACCGGCCCGGTGTTTCCTATCATGCCTATGGCAAGGGTTCGTCCCCTCGTGAAGAAGGTGTCCTGACAGCAGCTTTCACCGGCAGCCACGGCTGGTTCTGGCGCAACCGCACCGGCCAGCCCGTGACCATCACCCTCAAGACCGAGGGCGCCTATACGGAGATCAAGCGGGTCGTGTAGGCCTAGTCCCTCTTCGCCGCCACCCGATCAGGCGGCGGCGAAGCCAGGCCTGAACGTGCAGGTTAACAAGGACCTCACGCGGAAGCGTCCCAGATCGCCTGCCTAGGCCTTCGGTTGGTCGGCGACAGTCATCGCACTTAACTCGTGACCTGATCGCGCCTCAGCGCGCGCAGCAAGCAGCTCTTTGGCGGGAGCGCCAGTTCAGGCCGTGCGCGAGGATCAATACAGCGCCTCCTGTCACAGTGATGACGGTTCCCCACAAAGGGCTCGGAACCTCGGCGGCTCCCAGAAACAGGAAGCCCGCGCCAGCCATCGCCAGTGCCCTCACCGTCCGCGTACAGTCATGCCTGACCTGACGAAACAAGGTCCAACCTGACAGGCCCGTGGCGGCGAAGGCCAACCCCCAATGCAGCGCTTCCGTTTCCACCCAGGCTCCAGAGAGCGAAAGCGCGCCAACGGCGATCGTCGCCGCCAGACAATGAAGGAAGCAGACCAGAGACAGAAGCATGGCCAGGATGTCGCCAGCCCTTCCGTCGCCCGATCTGCCCTTTGCGCCTTGGCTTGCAGCGGCCTGAATCATCCGTCGCACTTAGATTTGATAGGCCATGCCGAGACGCAGGTTACGACCCGGCAGCGGCGCTATGTCCTTGCGGGACGAAGCCATGAGGCGGAAAGCGGCGCGCATGAAAACCTCGGACAGAAAGACTCCATAAAATGTTATAAGATAACATCACATTCGGTCAAGCGGCCGTCCAATTTCCAGGCGCATCGCCTCACCGCCGCTTCGGCCACCGGCGGTGATTGTCATCAATCATTACAGGGTGGGCGTGCGCTACGCCTGCCGCATCGGGGCGCATTCCCTCGTCCAGGTGCGCGTGATCCGGCTCCATATCGAGGTGATCGTGCAGCAGGTTCAGCGGATCATGCGCAGGCCAGAGGACGAGCGCCAGCAAGGCGCCGAGACCGCAAAGTCCCGCCAGAACGACGAAGGCCGCCTGAGGATTGGCTTCGGCCGACACCAGCCCCGCGACCGGATAGGCGATCAACCAACAGACGTGCGACAGGGCGAACTGGGCGGCGAACAGGGCCGGTCGCTCGACCGCCGTCGATGATCGACGCAGGGCGCGACCCGCAGGGGTGATGGTCAGGGAGTAGCCAAAGCCCATGACGATCCACAGACCGATCAGCATCGGATAGCTGTGGGCGAACAGGGCCCCTGCGATCAGCACCGCCGTCATCAGGACTGCGCCCGACACCATGGCGCTGCGGTCCGTCACCCGCTCCAACGTCTTCGGCAGAAACACGGCCGCCGTCATCGACCCGCCGCCGAACGCCGCCAGGGCCCAGGCAGTCGCCTGCTGCGACAGGCCGAAGTTCGACTGCACCAGGACCACGGTGTTGACGAAGACCATGGCGCCGCCCGCCGCCGTCGCCAGGCTGATCGCCAGCAAGCCGCGCAGGCGCGGCGTCAGGGCGAACAGCTTCACGCCCCCGGTCAGACGACGCAGGAACGGCAGGCTCTGCGACGCCGACAACTTGGGCAGGACCGCCGTTACGACGAAGCCCGCCGACAGGATGAAGCCCAGCGCCGTCCCGACGAAGAGGTTGTGATAGCTGATGACGGCCAACAGCACCGCCGCCAGCACGGGGCTGGCGACGCTTTCCAGATCGGCCGCCAGCCGGGACAGGGACAGGGCCTTGGTGTACTCGCCCTCATCCTCCAGCAGGTCGGGGATCATGGCCTGAAAAGCCGGGGTGAAGGCCGCCGAGGCGACATAGAGGACGGTCATCAGCCCGTAGACCTGCCAAGCCTCGGAGACGAAGGGCAGCGAGGCCGCGACGCCGGCCCGCATCACGTCCAGCGAAACCAGCAGGGTCTTGCGCGGCAGTCTCGACGCCAGGGCGCTGGAGAAGGGCGCCGCGCCGACATAGGCGATCATCTTGATCGCCAAGGCCACGCCGAGGATTTCACCGGCGCTGGCGCCTGCCAGATCATGCGCCAGCAGCCCCAGGGCCACGGTCGCCATGCCGGTCCCCAGCAAGGCCGCCACCTGGGCGATGAACAGGCGGCGATAGGCGGCGTTCCTCAGGGGCGAGAACATCACGGACCTTCCAATGCGGGCGTTTTCGCCATTTGACCTATCCCTACCAGGGGGATAGGTCAAACTCATGGCACACATCTCTCATGCTTCGCATCCGGAAGTCATCAAGCGCCTCAAGCGCGCCGAGGGCCATCTGCGGTCCGTCGTCCAGATGATGGAGGACGGCCGGGCCTGCCTCGACCTCGCCCAGCAGCTTCAGGCCATCGAGAAGGCGGTCGCAGCGGCCAAGAGGACCCTGATCCATGACCATGTGGATCATTGCCTGGCGCAGGCTGCGGCGGGCGCGCCTGAACAGTCGCGGGCCGCCTTGGCCGAATTTCGCGACATCACCAAGTATCTGTGAAGGATCGGCATGTTTTCACCCTCCCCCAGCCGTCGCAGCATTCTGTCTGGCGGGCTGGTGCTTTGTGGCGTCGTCGTCGGATCCGGAGCGATGGCCCAGACGCGACGAAACATCACGGTCTACAAGACGCCCTGGTGCGGTTGCTGCGGCCTTTGGGTCGGTCATCTGCGCCAGGCCGGCTGGACGGCCCGTGTCATCGATGTCGAGGACCTCGCCCCCGTCCGGGCGCGCCACGGGGTGCCGGACAGGCTCGCCTCCTGCCATACCGGCGTCGTCGGCCGCTACGCCATCGAGGGTCATGTGCCGGCCGCCGATATCGATCGGCTGATCAGGGAGGCGCCCGCTGGGCGCGCCCTGGTGGTTCCCGGCATGCCCGCCGGCTCGCCTGGGATGGAATCCGCCGGACGTGAGCCCTACGTCTCCCTGCTGTTGCTCGCCGATGGTCGGACCCGGGTGTACGGCCGTCATAACGGGGGGTGACTTTCGGCGGGTGTGGCCGGGCGACCGGCACTCGGCGCACACCCGGCCGAAACCGTTCAGGCGGCGGGGAGCAGTTCGGTCTCAACCTCCGCGCCCCGGACGAGCATCAGATCGACAGGGCAGCGGTCCGCCATCTCCAGCAACCGGGCGCGCTGCGTCTCGTCCAGCGCGCCTTCAAGGGTGATGGCGCGTTTGAAGACGTCGGCCGGCGTCTGGTCCCGCCGTTTCGAGTGCACGACGCGAACGGCGGCCCGTTTCAGCGGCCATCCCTTCCGGGCGGCGTACATACGCATGGTCATCACACTGCAGGCGCCCAGACCCGCCGAAACGAGTTCGAACGGCGATGGACCACTGCCCAGGCCGCCCAGGCTCACCGGTTCGTCGGCGAGGAAGGCATGAGGCCCGGCGCGAACCCGGGTCTGATAGGCGCCGCCGCCCGTCTCCTCGACGAGGACGCCAGCCAAGTCGCCCTCGTCTCCCGTCAGGTCGGGCTCGAGCGCCGGAAGGTAGCGCGACGCCCAGCAGGCGATGACGCCGGCGACATAGTCGGCGTCCGTCTGGCGGGTGAGCAGGTGATCGGCGTCGTCCAGGGAAATGAAGCTCTTGGGATGTCTGGCCGCCACGAATATGGCGGAAGCGTTGTCGATGCTGACGACCTCGTCCAGCGGCGCATGCATCACCAGCAGCGCGCGTTTCAGACGGCTGACGGCATCCAGAGGCGAGTGGGTCCTGACGTCGTCGACGAAGCTCTGGCCGATCCGGTACGGTCGACCGCCGAGCGTCACCTCGGCCTCCCCTTCGCTTTCGATCCGCTTCAGATCCTCTTCTGACACATGGGTCAGTACATGGGCCGCGTCGGCGGGCGCCCCTATGGTGGCGATGGCCCGCACCTGGGGCAGATGTTCGGCGGCGGCCAGCACCGCCAGGCCGCCCAGGCTGTGACCGACCAGAAGATTCGGCGTCATGCCGGCCGCTTCCATGGCTCCGCTGGCCGCGATCAGATCCTGCACGTCGGCGGCGAAGCTCGCGTCAGCGACCTGGCCGTCCCGATCACCCGCCCCGGCGAAGTTGAAACGCAGGACGCCTACCCCGCTTCGCGCCAGCGCCCGAGACAGCCGCACCGCGGCCAGACCGTCCTGACCACAGCTGAAGCAATGCGCGACGATGGCCCAGCCTCGCAGCGTCGCCTGCGGCCGCTCGATCACGCCGACGATCCTGCGCCCGTCCCCCAGTCCGAACTCGAACTCCTTGTCTCCGCTCATTCGCATGTTCTCCATTCATGGGTCCAATCGGCGCGGGCCGCTCGGGATGATGCGGCCCAGCCTACAGTGTTCCGCCGCGGCAGGGTCAAGCGACGCGTCGTCGGGCTTCACATCAGGCGGCCGCCTCGGTCTCTGTCGGCCGTCCCGGAGGGTCAGCCAGACGCCGCCGGCGCAGACCAGCAGCAACAGCAGGCTGAATGCGCCCGGCGCGGCTTCCCAGCCGAGCCCCCACTCCCCCATGCGGACGAGGAACGGCACCGCCAGCATCAGCGAGGCTGTGAAGAGCGCCCCCTTCCGCAGGATGAGCCTGTGCAGGATGAGGAAGACCGGCGCCGTCAGCCCCGCGCCCAGACCTGCGATGGCGGCCCAGTCTGAAGGCGCGACGCCGACGAGCGGGACGAAGAGAACGACCGTCACGGCCAGCATGGCGGCGCCGGCCCCGGTAATGGCCGGCAAGGCCGAGAAGGCGGACAGGTCCGCCATGCGCGCGCGGAAGACGTAGCCATAGAGGGCGTAGGACGCTGTTCCGCCGAACACGAGCAGGGCGCCGCCGATGAGGTGCAGCCCCTCCGCCCCGGCATGACCCTCGCTTGCGGGCATGTCTGAGATCGCATAGGCCAGCGCGCCGCCCAGGGCGAGACAGGCTCCCAGCACCTTGTTGCGGGTGACCCGTTCCCCAAAGGCGACGGCGCCGATCACGAATGTGAGGCTCGGCAGAAGCGAGATGATCAGACCGGTGCGGGAGGGGCCGATGAACGCCGCGCCGAGCATGGTTCCGGCATAGTAGAGGAAGAAGCCCAGCAGTCCGAGCAGAGCGACTGTTCCGCCGCGTCGCGCCGCAATCCGCGCCTCGGAACGGCTCCGAGCGGAAAACAGCACGATCGCGGCAAAGACGATGAAGCTGGCCCCTGTGCGGCCGGCGGCCACCAGCAGCGGCGACACGCCCGAAACGAGGTAGCCGACGAGCAGCCAGCTCGCCGACAGAAGCAGAACGAGCGTGACCGAGAGGATCGGCGTCGTCAGCGCGGTGCGCGAGGCGGCGACCAGGCGAGTCCCGTTCCACATCCTGCTTCCCTTCATCGCCTCCTCCAATCGCCGACGAGCAAGGCTCCCCAGCCCGCCGGCGGCGTCCGGCAAGCCCGTGACGGATCAGAGGAAGACGCAGGTGATCCGGACATCGCACGCAGCGCGCCAGGCCCGGACGGCGCCGGCACGGTCAGGCCGGTCGAGCATCCGGTCCCGTCAGTCGGCCTCGTTCTCAAAGGCGCTCAGGCGACAGAAACAGGCTGCGGCGATCTTGATGTCGGCCGAAGCCACGGCGATGTCGCGCTGGAGGACGATCTCCCGGGCCTCGTCGTGCCGGCCGAGTTTCGTCAGACACTCGTAGAGGCCGTGCAGGCTCCAGACGTTGTTCGGTCGGATCCGCCGCCTGCCCAGCTTGCGCTCCAGCCCGAGGTCGATCCTGTGCTGTTCGGCAGCTTCGGCGTGCCGCCCCTGCTCGGTCAGCAGGGCGCAATAGGCGTGGCGGACGGGCTGCAGCCAGGCCGGAGGGTCGCTGTAGGGCAGCGTGTCCTCGAGGGCGATCGCCTCGCGCAACAGCGAGAACGCCTCCTCGATATTTCCCTTCCTGTATTCCAGTTCCCCGTCGAGCATCTTGCGCGCAATAGCGAGCGCCTGGAGCTCCGGCACGGGAATGGAGTTGAAACGGCTGTCCGGCACCGCGGCGACGGCGTCGATGAATTTCTCCCGTTCCGCCTCGGCTTCCGGCACGCGCCGCAGGGCCGCGAAAGCGATGCCGCGGGCATAGTGGATCATCGCCGTGGTCGAACAATAAAGTTCGCGGTCCGTCGGAAATTCCAAATCGAGGATGTCCTGCCAGCGCCCGAAGCGAATGAGAACATGCGGAAGCGTGGTGCCGTGCGCCTCGAGCAAATCCGCCATCGGCGGACTCTGGATGCCGAGCAGTTGCGGCGTCAGGACTTCCTTCAGCCGGTTCGCCATGAACAATGCCTCACGCGAACGGCCCGCCATCATCGCGCCATAGGCGCCGACCATCAGGTTGTGGACGCGATAGACGTTGTACCAGGCGCCGACTTCGGTCTCGTGACCGAAATAGCGTTCATCCGCCTCGACCGCATCGAGGTTGGAATCGATCACCCGGCGCCAGTCGCCGCAGGCGTTGTCGATGTGGGTGGACATATGCGCCAGATGGGCGCCGTCCCGCGACAGGCGACGCAGACGGTCGGCGGCCGGAAGCGCGATCTCGGGCCACGGCGACATCTCCATCAGGTGGATATAGAGATGGTTCAGGACCGGATGCCGGTCGCCCCCGGGACGCGGCAGGGCGTCCTCGATCACCGCCCGGGCCTCCAGCGTGCCCGGTCCGATCGGTTCTCCCGTATCGAGATCCCACAGAGCCCGCGGACTGAGACAGATCAAGGCGTCCCCGAACAGCGCCGCCGCGTCGATGTCGTCAGAGAACTGCTGATAAAAGACCCGCATGGCGTCCGCGTAGGCGCGGTTCAGGCGATCGAATTCCTCCGGGTCGCGGGTCGCCTGTTCGGGAAAGCGTGGTCCAAGCGCCGCGATCAGGGCCTTTTCGAAGGCGGTGCCGTTGCGGGCGACCGCTTCGCGAGCGCGTTCAAGCGCGCCACGGCCGATCGTCACGGCCTTCTGCATGTCCTCGGCGTCGAAAAGCCGCCAAGCCTTGTTGTAGTTCGGGCCCGTGCCGAAGGCGACGCCCCAGTGCGCCATGGCGCAGTCGGGATCGTAGTCGAGCGCCTTTTCGAAGCAGCGGACCGCTTCCTCGGGATTGAAGCAGTAGGCCCAGGCCAGCCCCCGATCAAACCAGAGTTGCGCCTGTGGCGAGGTGGTCGTCACATCGCGACGGAAGTCGCCAAGGTCGTAATAGTCGTCTTTCATCATCCATGCTCCGCTGGCCAGGGCCGATCTGGGAACCCGACCGCCAAGGCTATAAGTTAATACCTGAATACATATTCATATATCATGTTTCAAGCGCAGATCGCGGGATTCCGGCCGTGTCGATCCATGCGATCCGCCTAGAGCGGCACGGCGGTGGTGTATTTCACCTGGCTGAGCGCGAAGTGGGAGGCGGCGGTCGCCACATTCGGATGGTTCAGCAGATCGCACATCAGGAAGCGTTCGTAACCGGCGACGTCTGCGGCCACGATCCGCAGAAGGTAGTCCCATTCCCCGGACATGGAATGGGCCTCCATGACGTCCGGCCGGGTGGCGAGGTAGGCCTCGAAGGCGGTCCTGTCTGCCGGGGCGTGCGACCGCATCCTGACCTGGCACATCACGTTCACGCCCCGGCCGACCCTTTCGGCATCGACCAGTCGCACGGCTCCCTTCAGAATTCCCGCCTCTTCCAGCGCCCGGATCCGGCGCCAGCACGACGCCGGAGACGATCCGGCGAGCTCCGCCAGGGCCACATGGCTCAGGCCGGCGTCGCCCTGCAAGGCGCGCAACAGCCGACGATCGACATCATCCAGCACTCTTTCTTTCATGAACTCGTCCATTCTGGAATTGGATTTCATATCACGCTCAAATTCGAGCCGCTTTGAAAGGCGATCCTCGCCTATCCGGTCTACAATGACCACGATGGCGCAGCCTCCTCGCGAGCTCTGGCCTCACCTCCCTCGCGCGCGCCTGCGCCATCTGTCACAGGCGCGCCGTCAAAGAATGCCGGAGACACCCCCATGAGCATCACCCCCGAGAACCCCATTGGTCTGGACGGCTTCGAATTCGTGGAATTCACCAGCCCCGATCCCGAGGCGATGACCACCTTGATCGAACGCCTCGGCTTCGTCGCCACACACCGTCACCCGACGAAGGCGGTGGTTCGCTACAAGCAGGGGCGCACCAATCTGCTCGTCAACAGCGAAGCGACCGGACAGGCGGCTGCGTTCCGGGCGCTGCACGGGCCTTCAGCCAGCGGTATGGCCTTCCGCGTGGCCAACGCTCGCCAGGCCTATGATCTGGCCCTGTCGCGCGGTGCGCGCGCCGCCGACGCCGCCGCCGGCGCGCTCGGCGCTGACGCCATGGTGCTGGAAGGCATCGGCGGCTCCTACCTCTATCTCGTCGACCACCACGGCGCAGCCGGGTCGCTGTACGACGATTGGACCGAGATCGACGGATGGCGCGAGGCCGAGGCCGCAAACAGCGTCGGCCTCGATATCCTGGATCACCTCACCCACAACGTCCGTCGGGGCCAGATGCGGACCTGGTCCGGCTTCTACAACCAGATTTTCGGCTTCGAGGAGCAGAAGTATTTCAACATCAAGGGCCAGGCCACCAGCCTCATCTCCCAGGCGATGATCGCGCCGGACAAGGCCATCCGCATTCCGCTGAACGAGAGCGAGGACGACCAGTCCCAGATCGAGGAGTTTATCCGTGAATACAACGGCGAGGGCATCCAGCACCTGGCCATGACCACGGATAACATCTACGAAACCGTCGAAGCCCTGCGCGCCCGTGGCGTACGATTGCAGGACACGATCGAGACCTATTACGAACTGGTCGACAAGCGGGTGCCCGGCCACGGCGAGGATCTGGAGCGGCTGAAGGCGAACCGCATCCTCATCGACGGAAACGTCGGCGAGGAAGGCATTCTGCTGCAGATATTCACCGAGAATCTGTTCGGACCCATCTTCTTCGAAATCATCCAGCGCAAGGGCAACGAAGGGTTCGGCAACGGCAACTTCCAGGCCCTGTTCGAATCGATCGAGCTCGACCAGATCCGGCGCGGGGTGATCAAGGTCGACGCCTGACCCGGCGCGGGGGTCGGATGCATATCATCCGACCCCCGTCATCGCTCAGACGCGCGACTTCAGTTGACCGACCCCGCCGGCCGACCGGACACCGGTCGGCGGCGCTTCCGAGGTTTCTTCCAGATCCATTAGGATCGGACAGTCGGGGCGATTATCGCCCGCGCAACAGGCGATCAGCGTCTGCAGGGTTTCCGACATCTGCCTGAGGCTGGCGATTCGCGCATTGAGCACCGCGATATGCGCGCTGGCGATGCGTTTTACATCAGCACTTTGACGCGACCGGTCGTTCCACAGACTCAGCAGGTCCTGAATCTCAGCGACGGAAAAACCGAGGTCGCGGGCGCGCCGGATGAACCGGAACCGGTGCACGTCCGCGTCCGAATAGTCGCGATAGCCCGACTCCTTTCTGTCCGCCACCGGGATCAGTCCGGTCTGCTCATAGTAGCGGATCATCTTGGCGGATACGCCGGAAGCCTTAGCTGCCTGACCGATATTCATACTGATCTCTCCTATTCACCCAAGCCGTCCCGCGCCATCGCCCTCGCCGCCCTGCGGCGACCGGAAGCCACGCAGCCGCAGGGCGTTGCCAAGCACGAACACGCTGGACATGGCCATGGCGCCCGCCGCGAACACGGGCGACAGCAAGACACCCCACACAGGATACAGCACGCCGGCGGCGACAGGGATGAGCGCGGCGTTATAGACGAAGGCCCAGAACAGGTTCTGGCGGATGTTGCCGATGGTGGCCCGCGACAGGGCGATGGCCGTGGCCACGCCCTTCAGGCTGCCCGACATCAACACCACATCGGCCGCCTCGATGGCGATATCCGTGCCGTTGCCGACCGCCAGGCCCACATCCGATTCCGCCAGCGCGGGGGCGTCATTGATGCCGTCGCCGACGAAGGCGACCCGGCCATGCTCGCCCTTGAGACGGCGGACCGCCTCGACCTTGCCGTCCGGCAACACCTCGGCCACGACTTCGTCGATGCCCAATTGGCGGGCGATGGCGGCGGCGGTGCGGCGGTTGTCGCCGGTGATCATCGCCACCTTCAGGCCCAGTCCGTGCAGGGCGGCGATGGCTGCCGGAGTGCTGGCCTTGATCGGATCGGCCACCGCGATGATCGCCGCCAGACGTCCGCCGATGGCGGCGTAGAGCGGCGTCTTGCCCTCATCGCCCATGCGGCCAGCGGCGGCGGCGAAGACGCCCACGTCCAGTCCCAGTTCGCCCATGTAGCGATCCGAACCGATCTGCACGGCCTCGCCGTCCACCGTCGCGGTCACGCCACGTCCCGTAACGGACTCAAAGGCCGAAACCAGCGGCAGCGTCAGACCCTCGGCCTCGGCGGCCTCGACAATGGCGCGGGCGATGGGGTGTTCGGACTTGGCCTCGACCGCAGCCACCAGAGCCAGAACGCGGGCGCGCTCCATGCCGGGTTCAATCTGCAGGTCCGTCAGGGCGGGACGACCTTCCGTCAGGGTGCCGGTCTTGTCGACGGCCACGACCTTGGCGTCCTTGAGCAGTTGCAGCGCCTCGCCCTTGCGGAACAGCACGCCCAGTTCGGCGCCGCGACCGGTGCCGACCATGATGGAGGTCGGCGTCGCCAGACCCATGGCGCACGGGCAGGCGATGATCAGCACAGCCACCGCATTGACCAGGGCGAAGGTGAGCGCAGGCGACGGACCGAACACCAGCCAGACCAGGAAGGTCAGGGCGGCAACAGCCATGACCGCCGGAACGAACCACATCGTCACCTTGTCGACCAGCGCCTGGATCGGCAGCTTGGAGCCCTGGGCCTGTTCGACCATGCGAATGATCTGGGACAGCATGGTGCCGTCGCCGACCGCCGTGGCGCGGAACACCAGGGCGCCCTTCTGATTGACAGTGCCGCCCACCAGAGCTGCGCCCGAAGTCTTGGCCACAGGGACCGGCTCGCCGGTGATCATGGATTCATCGACATAGCTTTCGCCCTCGACGACTTCGCCGTCGACCGGAACGCGCTCGCCGGGACGGACCTCGACCAGATCGCCAGCCGCCACCTCGGTGATGGCGATTTCGACCATCATGCCGTCGCGGCGCACGCGCGCGGTCTTGGCCTGAAGCCCGACCAGACGCTTGATGGCCTCGGAAGTGCGGCCCTTGGCCTGGGCCTCAAGGAAGCGCCCCAGCAGGACCAGGGTGACGATGACGGCGGCCGCCTCGTAATAGACATTGACCGTTCCCGCCGGCAGTAGCGCCGGAGCGAAGGTCGCCACCAGGGAATAGGCATAGGCCGCCAGGGTGCCGACAGACACCAGCGAGTTCATGTCCGGCGCCAGACGCCCCAGGGCGGGCAGACCCTTCTTGTAGAAACGCGCGCCCGGCACGGCCAGCACCAGCGTGGTCAGGGCAAACTGCAGATACCAACTGGCCTGCATGCCGATGGTCCCTGCGATCATCGCATGGACGCCCGGAATGAGGTGCGACCCCATCTCCAGCAGGAAGACCGGAAGGCTCAGAGCGGCGGCGATGATCAGATCACGCTTCAGGGCGGCGCGTTCGGCGTCCTTGCGCTCGGCCGCTTCTTCGCCCGCATCCGCAGCGTCGCTCAGCGGACGCGCCGTATAGCCCGCGCCAGCCACGGCGGCGATCAGGGCCGACACGTCCGCCGCCCCCTGGATCGTGGCCCGTTCTGTGGCCAGGTTCACGCTGGCGCTCACCACGCCCGGCGTCGCCTTCAGCGCCTTTTCGACCCGCCCGACGCAGGACGCGCAGGTCATGCCCTCAATCGCCAGTTCGACGCTGGCGGCCGGAACGGTGTAACCGGCCGATTCCACAGCCTTGACGAGGTCTGCCATCTGGATCGGTCCGCTCGCCTGGATGTCGGCCCGCTCCGTGGCGAGGTTGACGCTGACCGCGGCCACGCCCGGCGCCTTGCTGATGGCGCGTTCGACGCGGCCGACGCAGGACGCGCAGGTCATGCCTTCGATCGGCAGACTCAACGGGGAGCCGACGGTTTTCGTCGGCGCATAGGGGGCGTTCATCGCGCGATCCTCACACGGGTGACTAGAGTTCGCAGGGATGATGGGGCTTCCCATTGTTGGAATGTCAACTCCCCAAAAAAAGTCGCGACCATCCTTGACCTTCCAACGATGGCAAGGGGCATTTCATCTCTCACCAACCGATGCGAAAGGACTTTTCCCATGCAGTTCCACGTCGAAAACATGACCTGCGGCTCGTGCGTGAAGCACATCACCCAGGCCATCGCCACGGTGGATCCGAACGCCCGTCTCGAGGCCGATACGGTGTCGCGCACCATCTCGGTGACCACCACCGCCGACGCCGACGCCATCCAGCAGGCGCTGGCGGACGACGGATACACCGCCCGGCCCCTCTGAGCTCTTCCGACATGCAAGCGAAGGCTCTCACCGTCATCTTCATCGCCGGCGTCGCCCTGGCCGCCAGCGGTCTCGCCTATGCCCAGTCCCAGATCGTCAAAGGAGATTCGGAACACGCCATGACCCAGAACAGCCACGCCAATCACCCCGCCCCCGTCCCTTCCGGCAATCCTGCCGTGCGCGCCTATCAGGAAGCCAACGACCGGATGCACGCCGACATGACCATCGATTTCACCGGCGACGCCGACGTCGATTTCATGAAGGGAATGATTCCACACCATCAGGGGGCCATCGACATGGCCCGCGTCGCGCTGGAACATGGACGGGATCCGGAGGTTCGCCGGCTCGCCGAGTCCGTCATCACCGCCCAAGAGGCGGAGATCGCCATGATGCAGTCCTGGCTCGATACCCGGAACCGGTAAAGGCCGCCCCTTCGCCGCCGTTCCCTCCCCCGATGTGGGGGTGGAGTTGGCGTCATCGGACAGAAACCTTCGAGAACGCCATGGCAGGCGCACCAGTCCCTGGTGCGCCTGAACCCTTTTCCGAACAGCGCCCAATCGCCGCCGTCGTCTTCAGGCGTCCTCATCCTCATTGATGTGGTGAAGCATGTCGATCAGCACATGACTGACATGATGATCGGCCACCTCGTAGAAAACCTGCCGCGAGGAACGTTCTCCCCGGACCAAGCGCGCCCCGCGCAGAAGCCTGAGATGGTGGCTGACGAGGGTCTGGGACAGGTCCAGGCTGTCGGCGATCTGCTTGACAGGCTTCGGGCCATTCAGACAGAACATGAGGATTCTCAGACGGGTCGGATCGCCCAGCAGACGAAAGGTCTCTGCAAGAGCCGACAGTTGGCGCGTATCCAGCGCTGGCACCTTTTCGTCGCTGGCCCGTTCCGACATGGCGTACGCTCCCCCGCATCATTAAACATATGGCGATGTCTTCACCTGTTCATGTATCGTGAGACAGGGCGTCGCTCCAATCAAGTGCGACCGCCTGTCTGCGTCTGTTCGGTCCAGCCGCCGCCCAGCGCCTTGTAGAGGGTCGTCAGATTGCTCAGCCGGGCCAGACGGGCGCGCAGCAGCGCCTGTTCCGATCCATAAAGGGTGCGCTGGGCGTCCAGAACCGACAGCGAACTGTCCTCGCCTTCCTGATGCCGCCTCTGCGCCAGATCATAGGCGCGAGGCCGACGCCGAACAGACTGACTGGAAACGTGACCCAGGCGGGATCGGCGGCCAGGTGCTGCCCCACCAGACCGCCTAAGGACATCACGATCGGCGGGCTGGCGCCGCCCAATGCTTGGGCGGCGGTGAGGACGGCCATGTTTCGGCGGGCGATCGACTGATCAGTCATGAAGACCTTCGGGAGGGAGGCCGGGCGGGAACAAATCGGTGCTTTGCACGATACCTAGCCAGGGTATGGTAGACACATGCAGGCCAGAGACGTCAAATCAATCCGCTCCGCCCTGAACCGGATTTCCGGTCAGGTTCGCGGCGTCAGCCAGATGGTGGAGGACGGCCGTTACTGCATCGATATCCTTTATCAGGTCCATGCCGCCCGCGCGGCCCTGGCCCGTGTCGAAACCCAGATTCTCAAATCGCACGCCGCGTCCTGTGTCGAGGACGCGATTGCGTCAGGCGACGCCGCTCAGCAGCGCGAAAAATTCACCGAACTGGCGGAGTTGTTCGCCAAAGCGAAACTCTAGAACCCGGAGGGAACCATGGCCTCACCCGCCAAACGCGCCGAAATTTACCGAATGGTCATGCCGGGCCACACCTGCCCCTATGGCCTGAAGGCGCTGCACCTGCTCAAGAGCCAGGGCTATGCGGTGCAGGATCACCACCTCGCCTCGCGTGAGGAAACCGACGCCTTCAAGGCCGAACACGGCGTCCAGACCACGCCCCAGACCTTCATCGACGGCCAGCGGATCGGCGGCTACGACGACCTGCGGCGCTTCTTCGGCAAGCGAGTGCGCGACAAGGACGAAGTCACCTATACGCCCGTCATCGCCCTGTTCGCCATGGCCGTGCTGATGGCCCTCGCGGCGGGCTGGGCCGCCTATGGCGAACTGATGTCGGTGCGTGTCGTCGAATGGTTCATCGCCATCGCCATGTGTCTTCTGGCCCTGCAGAAGCTCAAGGACGTGGACGCCTTCGCCACCATGTTCCTGAACTATGATCTGCTGGCCAAGCGCTGGGTTCCCTATGGGACGATCTATCCCTTCGCCGAAGCACTGGCGGGTGTGCTGATGCTGGCCGGGGCGCTGATGTGGGTTTCGATCCCGGTCGCCCTGTTCATCGGCGGCGTGGGCGCCGCATCGGTGTTCAAGGCGGTCTATATCGACAAGCGTGAACTGAAATGCGCCTGCGTCGGCGGCGACAGCAAGGTGCCGCTGGGTTTCGTCTCGCTGTCGGAAAACCTGATGATGGTCGGCATGGCGATCTGGATGCTCGTCAAGCCGATGACCATGGGGCACTGAGCGGAAGCTCATCCACGAGCCTCCGCACATAGCCTGTCCGGCGCCGGTCGCCCGGCGCCGGATCACCTGCCTCAGTGGGCGTGCGCCCTGCGCGCCCCCGCTGCGGACTTTGGCTCGTGATCGTGACCGGCGTGGTCATGATCTCCATGATCATGGCCCGAATGGTCGTGATCCGAATGGTCATGACCAGAGTGATCGTGGCCAGAGCGATCGTGGGCATCATGGTCATTGACCGGCGGCGACGACAGGCTGCACACCACGGACCCATCGTTCCAGTCCACGGCGACGGTGGGATGCTCAATACTGAACCTGGACTTCAACTCCCGCTCAACAGCGATCGCCACGGCCCGCGCCTGAGCGTCGGATTCCGGACGCACATGCAGGGTCGCCAGGGTGCGGCCTGACGTGATCTGCCAGACGTGGACGTGGCTGACCTCGGCCAGACCCGGCACCTTGGCCTTCAGGTGAGCCGTCACCGCATCAGGCGCGGCGTTGTCAGGCGCGCCTTCCAGCAGGATGTGCAGCGACTTGCCCAGCAGCTTCCAGGCGCTGCGCAGGATCAGCAGCGAAACCAGCACCGACAGGATCGGGTCGATCGGCGTCCAGCCCGTCAGGGAGATGATGATCGCGGCGGCGACAGCACCGACCGAGCCAAGCAGATCGCCCATCACATGCAGGGCCGCGCCCTTGATGTTGACGTGTTCGGTGTCGCCGCGGGTCAGGATCCAGAACACCAGGATGTTGACCAGCAGGCCCGCCACGGCCACCCAGAACATCGGGCCGGCCAGAACGGCATGCGGTTCCTTGAAGCGGTTCCACGCCTCAAACAGGATCCAGCCGACGATGGCGAACAACGTCACCGCATTGACGAAACCGGCGACGACCTCGAAGCGCATATAACCGAAGGTGCGCTTGGAATCGGCCATGCGGCGTCCGAAGCGGAACGCCAGATAGGCCAGCGCCAGCGCGATGGCGTCGGTCAGCATGTGGCCGGCATCCGCCAGCAGAGCCAGCGAGCCGGACGCCAGACCGCCGATCACCTCGACGATCATGAAGGTGAAGATCAGGCTGAAGGAAAGCAGGACCTTGCGTTCATTGTCGCGCGTCACGGTCGGCGCGTGAGAATGGTCGTGGTCGTGTGAGTGGTCGTGATGAGAATGAGACATGGAGCAGCGCCCGCTGAAAACAGATAACATATGAATACGTATTCATATGTTATCTGTCAACGCCATTCGCACATGCCGCGTCTGATCGTAGCGCGCCTGCGAGACGCCCGGCTTCAGGTCAGGTCGACGGGATCGAAACTCTTGACCAGATCGTCCACCGCCTTGATCTGCTCCAGCACCGCGCCCAACCGGTCCAGCGGCAGGGCGCTGGGGCCGTCGCAGAGCGCCCGGTCCGGGTCGGGGTGCGCCTCCAGAAACAGACCCGCCAGTCCCAGGGCCAGCCCCGAGCGGGCCAGTTCCAGCACCTGTTCACGCCGCCCGCCCGACTGGGCGGCGCCGGGGGCGCGCGTCTGCAGGGCGTGGGTGGCGTCAAAGACGATCGGCGCCCCGCCAGTGACCGCCTTCATCACGCCGAAACCCAGCATGTCCACGACGAGATTGTCATAGCCGAAAGAACTGCCGCGCTCGCACAGGATGACATCCGGGGCGCCGAAATCGTCGAATTTCTCGACCACATGGGCGATTTGCTGCGGGCTCATGAACTGGGGCTTCTTGACGTTGATCGCGCGTCCGGTGCGCGCCAGCGCCTCGATCAGATCGGTCTGGCGCGCCAGAAAAGCCGGAAGCTGAAGGATGTCGCAGACCTCCGCGACCGCCGCAGCCTGCTCCGGCCAATGCACGTCGGTCAGAACGGGAACCGCGAATTCGCTGCGAACCTCCTGAAGAATGCGCAGCCCGGCTTCAAGACCCGGACCGCGATAGGATCGGTTCGAGGACCGGTTGGCCTTGTCGAAAGAGCCCTTGAACACAAAAGGCACGCCCAGTCGCTGCGTCTGCGCCTTCATCGCCTCGGCCACGGTCATGGCCAGATCGCGGCTTTCCAGCACATTGACCCCGCCGATCAACACCATCGCCCGACTGTTGTTGAAGGCGACCTCCCCGATCGTGACTGTCTTCATGGTCATCTCCTGACGGAATTGATCGGCCCCAGGGGACGGACTGTCAGTCAGCGCCCCTTGGAACCAGTTCGCTGTCGGCCGAACACGGCCCGAAAAACAGGCTCAGATCGGCGCGGGTCGCCGCAAGGCGCCGGGGGCGTCAACCTGAACGGTGACGTGATCAATGGCGTGATGGGTTTTCAGCCAGTTCGCCACAAGGGCCGGCAGGGTGATCGGATCGATCCCCGGCGCAGGCGTGACATGGATGGTGGCCACCACGGTTTCGTCGGTCAGGGTCCAGGCATGGAAATGGCCCGCTTCCTCGATCTCGGGCAGGGTCGCCAGATCCGTCTCGGCCTTGCGCGCGTCCAGTCCGCGCGGCACCGCCTGCAACAGAACCCGCAGCGATTCCTTCACCAGCGACCAGGCCGAGCGCACGACCAGCAGCGCCACCAGAACCGACAGCAGCGGATCAAGCAGCGTCCAGCCCGTCAGCATGATGCCGATCGCCGCCGCGATCGCCCCGACCGAGCCCAACAGGTCGCCGACCACGTGCAGCAGGGCGCCGCGCAGATTGCTGTCGCCCTTGCGGCCGCGCGACAGGATCCAGGCCCCGACCAGATTCACCACCAGACCGATGGTCGCGACAATCAACATCGGCCCGGCCATGACCTCGACCGGCTGGTTGATGCGGTTGACGGCCTCCCAGGTGATCCAGGCCACCAGCAGCAGCAGCGATGCGCCATTGGCCAGCGCCGCCAGCACCCGCACGCGGTGATAGCCATAGGTCCGCACGCCATCGACGGGACGGCGCGCCACCCGATAGGCGATCAGCGCCAGCAGCAGGGCGGCGGCGTCCGACACCATGTGGCCGGAGTCCGCGATCAGGGCCAAAGAGCCGGACATCCACCCGCCGATGGCCTGAATGGCGGCGTAACCGGCGGTGAAGATCAGGACGAAGCGGATGCGCCGCTCGTTATCCGCCGTCACCACCTCGCCGTGGTCGTGCCCGTCGCCCTCATCATGCTTCGCCGACGCCATGTCCATCTCCGATCCTTCTGGATGCAGGCCTTCCCGCATCGACAATCCTTTCGGCCCCATGCGTCAAGGCCGCCCTCATCCGCAACGACCGTCAGGTCTCAACCCCGGCGGAGCACGACCATCTTCTCCTGCGTCATATCCCGCAGGGTGTAACCGATCCCGCCGGTCCCGTACCCGGAGGTCCGACGCCCGGCGAAGGGCATCCAGTCGGTCCGGAAGGTGGTCGGATCGTTGACCATGACCGCCGAGGCGTCCAGCCGGTCCGCCGCCCTGAGCGCGACACCGATGTCGCGAGCGAAGACACTGGCCTGGAAGGCCGTCGGCAGAGCGTTGGCGCGCGAGATCGCCTCGTCTAGATCCTGGTAGCGGTAGAGAGCCAGCACGGGCCCGAACACCTCCTCGCGCGAAATCCGGGCCTCGGCGGGCGGATCGAGCAGCACCGCTGGCTCCAGGGTTGTCGGCGACAGGCGCCCTCCCCCGATGGCCAGACGGGCGCCGCCCGCGACCGCCTCTTCGATCCAGGCCGCCACCCGATCAGCCTCACGCCCCCGGATCAGCGGGCCGACCTCGGTGTCCTCCCGCGTCGGATCGCCCGTGCGCAGAGCCGCCACGCGGGCGACCAGTCGCTCCGCGACGGCCTCGAAGACCACGTCATGCACATAGAGCCGCTGGGTCGACACACAGACCTGCCCGGCATGATAGAAGGCGCCTTTCACGACAGGCTCGATCAGGGCGTCAAGATCCGCGCTACGATCGACGATGGCCGGCGCCGCGCCGCCGTGTTCCAGCGCGGAACGCACGCCGGGCGCCAGGCGTGAATGCAGATACCATCCCACGCGGGCCGAGCCGATGAAGCTGAGAAAGGCGATGCGCGGATCCGTGGCGAGCCTTTCGGCAAGCGCGGTGTCCGCGGTGATCAGGGTCTGGCACCAGGCTTCCGGCAGGCCCGCCTCCCGGACGAGGGCGACGAGATCCAGGCAGGACAGGGGCGTAGCCTCGGCCGGCTTCACAATGACCGGACAACCGGCGGCGATTGCGGGCACGATCTGGTGCACGATCAGGTTCAGGGGATGGTTGAAGGCCGAGATCGCGGCCACCACCCCGATCGGCTCCCGAGTCGTGAAGGCCCAGCGGTCGTCCGATGCGGGCGACAGGCCCATGGGGATCTCGCGTCCGGAGAAGGTCCTGAGCTCGTCGGCGGCGTTCCGGACCCCGTCGATGGCGCGAACGGCCTCGATCCGGGCGTCGGCCAGCGGCTTTCCGCCCTCGCGCGCGATTTGCATCGCGAAATGCTCCCGTCGCGCCTCCATCAGTTGGGCCAGTCGCCGAAGGACGGCCACCCGCTCATGCGGTTTCAGCCACCGGTCACGGTGCGTGAAGAGATCGCGGGCGGTCTGCAACTTTCGCTCCAGCGCCGCCGCGTCGTCAGTCTCAATCCCGGCGATGAGGGCCTGGTCGTAGGGTTGTACGATCTGCAGCATAATATTCTCCGGCACGCTCAGGACAGGTCGATCGCCGACGCCCGGGTCTTCAGCTCATCGACCAGCACCCGGGTGTTCTCGGAGTAGTCGATGGCGCAGTCCACCAGGTGAACGCCGCCGCCGGCGAACGCGGCCTCCAGCACAGGGCCAAGATCCGCCGCCGACGTCACGCGGGAGCCCTTGGCGCCGTAGGCCTCGGCGTAGCGCACGAAGTCCGGATTGCCGAAGGTCATGCCGAAATCCGGAAAATCGTCGACCGCCTGCTTCCAGCGGATCATGCCATAGGCCCCGTCGTTGAGGACCAGGACGACGAGATCGAGGCCCAGACGGACGGCCGTCTCCATCTCCTGGGAGTTCATCATGAACCCGCCGTCGCCGCACACCGCCATGACCCGCCGGTCGGGATGCAGCATCGCCGCCATCATCGCCGACGGCAGACCCGCCCCCATGGTCGCCAGTGCATTGTCGAGCAGGAGGGTGTTGGCCACATGGGTCCGGTAGTTCCGGGCGAACCAGATCTTGTACATGCCGTTGTCCAGACAGACGATCCCGTCGTCCGGCATGACGGCGCGGACATCGCGCACCAGGCGCTGTGGCGTGACCGGGAAGCGATCCTCGTCCGCCCGGTCTGCAATGCGCGCCAAGATGCTCTGGCGCAGTTCCAGCATCCGTGTCTGGGGCGCCAGTCGCCCCGACAGGCGCCGGGCCAGCCCCGAGGCCGTCGCCCCGATATCGCCGATCACCTCGGCATCCGGATGATAGACCTGCTCCACCGTCGCCGACTGGACCCCGACATGCAGCACCTTCGGCCCCCCGGCGTCGCGCATCAGGAACGGCGGCTTCTCGACCGTATCATGGCCGATGGCGATGATCAGGTCAGCCAGTCCGATCGCCTCATGCACATAGTCGCCTTCGGACAGGGCCGCCGTGCCCATGTAGAGGTTCGAGCCGCCATCCACGGCGCCCTTGCCCATCTGGGTGTTGAAGAAGGGCAGGCCCGTCGCGCGAACAAAGGCGGACAGCGGTTCGACCAGTCGCGGACGATTGCCCCCGGCGCCGATCATGACCAAAGGGCGCTGCGCCGCCAGGATCATCCCGGCTGCCCGATCAAGGGCGGCCTCGGTGGCGACAGGCCGTTCCAGGGCGTGAATGGGAATGGGCGCGACATCCGCCGTCTCGGACGCCACGTCCTCGGGCAGTTCAAGATGCACCGGACCCGGGCGCTCCTCCATGGCCACGCGGAAAGCGTCGCGCACCACGGTCGGGATGCTGGCGGCGCTCAGAATCTGCCGGGTCATCTTGGTCAGGGGGCGCATGGAGGCGATGACGTCCACGATCTGGAAGCGCGCCTGTTTGGCCGTCATGATCGCCTTCTGGCCGGTGATCAGGATCATCGGCATGGCCCCCAGATGGGCATAGGCGGCGCCGGTCGAAAAGTTCAGGGCGCCGGGACCAAGCGTCGCCAGACACACCCCCGGCTTGCCGGTCAGGCGGCCATAGGTGGCGGCCATGAAGGCTGCGGCCTGCTCATGCCGGGTCAGGACCAGTTCAATCTTTGAATTGCGCAGGGATTCCACAAGATCGAGGTTTTCCTCGCCCGGCACGCCGAAGATGCGTTCAACGCCCTCGTTTTCGAGCGCGCTGACCAGAATGTCGGAACCCTTGGGCATCGAAGCCTCCCTTCAGTGAGCGGACGGACCGATTCCGGCGCCGCGCCCGGGAACGCCTCGGCTGACCAGCCCTTCGCAGGCAGGATGGGCCTTTCAACAGTGGCAAGGTCAAGCCCGGAATTATCATTCCGGCGGAGGCTTGACATTGCCACTGTTGGAAGCCGGACCGTGGTTTTCCTGCAAACCCAAGGAGATCGCCATGATCCATCTCAGCATTCCGAAAATGGCCTGCGGAGGCTGCGCCAGCGGCGTCACGAAGGCCATCCTGGCCCTGGACCCCGACGCCCGGGTCGACACCTCCACCGAGCGACGCGAGGTCACGGTCGACACCGTTTCGAACCAAGCCCAGGTCCAGTCCGCGCTCGCCGAAGCCGGCTACCCCTCGACACCTGTCGCCTGAGCCGTATCGGGCAGGGATCTCCTCCGCGCATGAAGAGATCCCGCCTCCCGGGCGGCGACGCTCGCCCCCTGTCCGATCCGGTCGCGGGATCGTCACAAGGTTTGGCCAGGATCGCCAGCCAGAGGAGTTCGAAATGACCGAAACCGTCGCCGACCTTATCGCCGAAACCCTCGCCGACGCAGGCGTGACCCGCATATGGGGGGTGACCGGCGACAGCCTGAACGGACTGAACGACAGTCTGCGCCGCATGGGCCGGATCGACTGGATGTCGGTGCGCCATGAGGAAACAGCCGCCTTCGCAGCGGGGGCTGAAGCGGCGATCACCGGGGAACTGGCCGTCTGCGCCGGCAGTTGCGGCCCTGGCAACCTGCACCTGATCAACGGTCTGTTCGACTGCAAGCGCAACCATGTGCCGGTGCTCGCCATCGCCGCCCACATTCCCTCCTCCGAGATCGGCCTGAATTATTTTCAGGAAACCCATCCCCAGGAGCTGTTCCGGGAGTGCGCGGATTTCGTCGAGCTGATTTCCAATCCGGCCCAGCTTCCCGAAATGCTTCACCGCGCCCTGAACGTTGCGATCGGACAGAAGGGCGTCGCCGTCCTCGTGTTGCCGGGTGATGTGGCGCTGGCCCCGTCGCCGGTATCCGCAACGCCCCGCTATACGGCGCCCCGCCCGCCCCGGATTCTCCCTCCCGAGGACGAGATGGATCGCTTCGCCGCCCTGCTGGATCAGAGCCAGGCCGTCACCATTCTCGCGGGCAGCGGGTGCGCCGGTCATCATGACGCCCTGATCGAGCTGGCCGAGCGGCTGAAGGCTCCGATCGTCCACGCCCTGCGCGGCAAGGAGCATGTCGAATGGGACAATCCCTTCGACCTGGGCATGACAGGTCTGATCGGCTTCTCGTCCGGCTATCACGCACTGATGTCCAGCGACACCGTCCTGATGCTCGGCTCCGACTTCCCGTATCGCGCCTTCTATCCGAAGGAGGCGCGAATACTTCAGGTTGATCGCGATCCGGGCGCCCTGGGCCGGCGCGCCCCCCTCACACTGGGTCTGGTCGGCGACGTCGGCGAGACCCTGACGGCGCTCCTGCCCCGGTTGAAGGCGAGACCTGACCGCGACTTCCTCGACCGGGCCCTAAAGCACTACGCCTCAGCGCGTCAGGCGCTCGACGACCTTGCGACCCCGTCCGTCCGGGGACGCCCCATCCATCCCCAGTATCTGACCCGCCGCATCGACGAGATCGCGGCCAAGGACGCCATCTTCACCGCCGATGTCGGCACCCCGACCGTCTGGGCGGCGCGCTATCTGACGATGAACGGGCGGCGGCGGCTGCTCGGCTCGTTCAACCACGGCTCCATGGCCAACGCCATGCTGCAGGGGATCGGCGCCCAGGCCGCCGCGCCCGACCGCCAGGTCGTTTCCCTGTCCGGAGACGGCGGCTTCACCATGATGATGGGCGACTTCATCACACTGTCGCAGCTCGACCTGCCGGTGAAGGTGGTGGTCTATAACAACGGCTCTCTGGGCTTTGTGGCCATGGAGATGAAGGCGGGCGGCTATCTGGACACCGGCACCGACCTGAAAAACCCCGATTTCGCCGCCATGGCCCGCGCCATGGGGGTCAAGGGCATCCGGGTCGAGGCGTCCGACGATGTCGATGCGGCGCTCATGGAAGCCTTCGCCCACCCCGGCCCGGCGCTGGTCGACGTGGTGACGGCCAAGCAGGAACTGGTGATGCCGCCGAAGATCCAGCTTGAACAGGCCAAGGGCTTCAGCCTCTATATGCTGCGGGCGATCATCAACGGACGTGGCGACGAAGTGGTCGAACTGGCCCGCACGAACCTGCGTCGCTAGCTCCGCCGCCGACGGCTTTGAACAGCCCCCTGCGCCGATCTTGCCGCCGCCTTTTCCGGCGTTAAGGTGAAACGCGGCGTCGGTCAGACAACCGAGTCTCAAGGGGGAGATCAATCTTGACCAGCCGCGCCTGCCCTACCCTTGCCTGTCCTGACTTTGCCTGTCCGGGCCTCTCCTGTCTGACGACGCCGGTCGCTGTGGCTCCAAGCGAATGAAGCTGCTTCGTCTTTCCGCCCAGATCCACAAATGGATCGCGGTTCTGGTCGGTTTGCAGATACTGTTCTGGGTCGGCGGCGGTCTGGTCATGACCGCCATTCCGATCGAGACTGTCCGTGGCGAGCACAGGGTGCGGACGGCGCAGCCCCAGGCGCTGGACCTGACCGGCATACGCGCCCTCGACGCGGTCGTCGCCGAGCGGAATCTGACGCCGACGCGCGCCGAGCTTAAATCGACGCCGCGCGGCCCCGCCTGGCTGCTGACACCGACGGAAGGCGCGCCGATCACCCTGGACGCGCGCACGGGTCAGACGTTTGCACCGCTGGAAGCAGACGAGGCCCGGCGACTGGCGACGGCTGTTTATCGCGGCGGGGCCCAGGCCGTCGCGGCGACGCGGCTCAACGACGCCAAGCGCGAGACAGGTCGCACGGGTCCGCTCTGGCGTGTCGATTTCAATGACCGGGAAAAAACCCGTTTCTACGTCTCGCCCGACACCGGCGAGGTCATAACGCGCCGGTCCGCCGTCTGGCGTCTGTACGACTTCTTCTGGCGCCTGCACATTCTGGACTTCAAGACAGGCGAGAACTTCAACCACCCGCTGCTCATCGCCGCCAGCGCCCTGTCGCTCGTCGTCGTCCTGTCCGGCTTCGTGCTGCTCTGGATCAGGCTAGAGCGCGATTTCGTGCAGTGGCGCGTCCGTCGCGGCGGCAAACCGCGCCGGACGTCGGGACGGACAGGCAATTCCTGAAGGCGCCGCCCGGTCGTCATGGCGGCGGTCAGGCAATGGCGATGACGCCGGGATCATCCGGCGTCATCGCTCGCCTCAGGGGGTCAGTGAACCATGAAACGCACGGCGCCGTTCACGGCTTGCCCATCAGCGCCCTGAGCGGTCCAGTTCAGGGTGTAGTTGCCCGCCGCGAGACGCGGCAGGGCCGTCGAGACCTGCCTGGACGCCGCCGCCGCCGTCACCGGCGCCTGAATGGCCGCACGGCCCTGCGGCGTGATGGTGACGCTGCGCAAGGTCATCGGCTGAGGGAAAGTCGCCGAGAAACGCTGCGGCGAGCCATTCAGCATGGCCCCGTCCGCCGGGACGGTGACGACGCCGCTCGGCGTCGCCGCCGAAGCCTGGGCGCGCGGCGCAGAGCCATGGTCGCCGTGACCGGCGTGGCCCTGTTGCTGGGCCAGAACCGGCGTGGCGATGAAAACAGCCGCGACAGCGGCCAGCAGGGTGGATTTACGCATGTCTTTTCTCCTTAGAACCACGCACGCACACCAACGACCACCCGGGTGTGCTCGGGCTCCCCGCCCATGGCGCGCGTCAGGTCGGCGGTGCCGCCCAGATCGCTGCTCCATTCGACCCCGACATAGGGGGCGAATTCCTTTTTGAACTCGTAGCGAAGGCGCACTCCGGCCGAAACATGGGTCAGACCTGACGCCAGTTGCAGTTCAGGAATGTCCGAAGCCGACGCCTCGACCTCCACACGCGGCTGCAGGATCAGCTTCTGGGTGATGCGCTGGTCATACTCCGCCTCGAAACGTGCGGTCAGGTCGCCCTCGGTCGACAGAAAGGCCGCACCGTCGACCTCGAACCAATAGGGCGCCAGTCCCTGGATGCCCAACACCAGATGGGTCGTGTCTTCTCCACCCTCGCGGAAGTCCTGACGCACGCCCGCCTGGACATCCCAGAAGGGCGCGACAGCCCGACTGTAAAGCGCCTGGACTTCACCCTCGACCTCGCCATCGCCGCCGAAGTCGCCGCCGCCCTCTGACTTCCACCAGAAGCGGTTGATGTCGCCCCCGGTCCAGCCGCCGACATCCCACGCCCAGTTTTCGTTTCCGTCGCCGAAACCGGCCTCAAGCCGATCAATGACCACGGCCGTGGTGCGAATATCGCCATTCTCGCGCACCAGAACCTCGCGCGCGCTCGACATCGCCGCCTCGCCGAAGATGGCGTCCGCCGCATGGCGCGGACCCGACAGCGCCGCAGCCGGCGGCGGCGGGACAGGCGGACGTCCGGCGTCATTGGCGCTGGTCGGCACATCGGGCGGCCCCATGCTGGTCATGCCGCTCATGTCGTGACCCGCATGCGGATCGGCCTGAGAACTGGCCTGAGAACCAGCCTGAGACATGGCGCTCATATCGTGGCCTGCATGTGGGTTCCCGGCCTGAGGCGTCATGGAACTCATGTCGTGACCCGCATGCGGGTCCGCAGCCTGAGGCGCCATGGCGCTCATGTCGTGGCCGGCGTGCGGATCGGCCTGCGTCGGAGCCGGGGTCTGCGTCTGAGCCGGAGTCTGGGCCGGGCGCTGGGCCGCGCTCATGTCGTGCCCCGCATGAGGGTCCGCGGCTTGAGACGTCATGGCGCTCATGTCGTGACCTGCATGTGGGTCGCTTACGGTGGCCGCAGGGGTCTGCGGCGCGTTCTGGGCGGACGGGTGCTGACTGTGATCCTGAGCCGAAACCGTCCCTGCGGCGGCCATCAGAGGCAGAAGACCGATCGCGAGCCGGATCATGCGGCGTCTCCATCGAGGGGTCGCACGGTCACGACGTTGAACATGCCCGCATGCATGTGCATCAGCATGTGGCAGTGGAAGGCCCAGTCGCCCGGCGCATCGGCGGTCAGGTCAAAAGTGACCTTGGAGCCGGGCGCGACATTGACCGTGTGCTTCAACGGCTGATGCCCGGCCGGCCCGCCCGTCACCAGTTCAAAGAAGTGGCCATGCAGATGGATCGGGTGGGACATCATGGTGTCGTTCACCAGCGTCACCCGCACGCGCTCGTCGCGCTCGAAGCGGATAGGCTCGACCAGTTCAGAGAATTTTCGACCGTCGAAACCCCACATGAACCGCTCCATATTGCCGGTCAGGTGGATTTCCATCGAACGCGCCGGGGGCCGCTGATCCTTGTTCGGCGTCAGGGACACCAGATCGGTATAGACCAGCACGCGATGCGGTTCGTTCTCCAGCCCCATGGGCCGTTCAGCCAGACGGTTGGCGGGCGACGGCGCCACCATGTCCACCCCGACGCCCACCGCCATATTGGCCGGCGCATTGTCGGGATTGCGCATGTCATGGCCCATGTTTCCATGATCCATGGGCGCGGCCTGTCCCATGCCGTCCTGCGCCATGGCGGAATGATCCATGCCGCTCATGTCCATGCCGCTGTGGTCCATGCCGCCCATGTCCATGCCGCTGTGATCCATCCCGGCCATGCTTCCCATGCCCATGTCGCGCATGGTCAGGGTCGGCACCTGCCGGAGGGGGGGAACCTCCGCCGTCATGCCCATACGGGGGGCCAGTGTCGCCCGCCCCATGCCCGAACGGTCGACCGCTTCGGAGACGATGGTATAGGCGCGGTCCTCGGTCGGCTGGACGATGACGTCATAGGTCTCGGCCACTGAAATCTGGAACTCGTCCGTCTCGACCGGCCGCACATTCTCGCCGTCGGCATTGACCACCGTCATGGCCAGACCCGGAATGCGCACGTTGAAGATGGTCATAGCCGAGGCGTTGATGACGCGCAGCCGCACCCGCTCTCCCGGCCGGAACAGACCCGTCCAGTTCTCCTGCGGGCCATGGCCGTTGATCAGATAGGTGTAGGTCGTCCCGGTGACGTCCGAGATGTCACGCGGATCCATGCGCATCGATCCCCACATGCGCCGATCAGCCGGGCTGACGCCGTCCTCACCGGACAGCAGGCCCGCCAGGGTGGTGCGCTGCTGGTTGAAATAGCCGGGGCTTTTCTTCAGCTTATCCAGGATCTGGTGCGGATGCATGAAGCTCCAGTCCGCCAGCACCAGCACATGTTCGCGGTCATAGGCCGCGGGATCGGTCCCGGCCGGGTCGATGACCAGGGGCCCGTAATGGCCCATCGCCTCCTGAAGGCCGGAATGCGAATGATACCAGTAGGTCCCCGACTGGATCACCGGAAACTCATAGACAAAGGTTTCGCGCGGGCGGATGCCGGGAAAGCTGATGCCCGGCACACCGTCCATCTGGAACGGCAGCAACAGGCCATGCCAGTGGATGGATGTGTCCTCGTCCAGGGTGTTGGTCACCATCAGCCGGACGTTCTGCCCTTCGCGCAGCCGCACCAGCGGCGCAGGCACGGTTCCATTGACAGTGACGGCATGACCGGTGCGCCCGCCGACGGTGAACGGCGAATGGCCGACGCTGAGGCGAACCTCTGGCCCTTCAAGGGTCGGCAGCGTCGGCGCGAGTCCCCGCGACCCCGACTGCGCCCATGCCGGCATCAGCCCCTGAGCCGCCCACAGCCCCGCCGCGCCGCCAAAGAGGGCCCGTCTATGAAGCCTCATGCTCTACTCCGCCTGGATTATGCCCGCCTCGCGAGCCTTTTATCAAATTTACGCAAGAAAAAGCCGCGCCCCTCGCGACAGGGCGCCGCACCCTTCGCCGCACCGCCATTCCGGCGTGACGGATGGCCAAGTCCGCCTCAGACGTCCCGAAGCCTGGACAGACTGGCCGCAAGACTGCGACGCGCCCTGGCCACGCGCGTCTCGACGGTCTTGATCGAGACGCCCAGAATCGCGGCGGCCTGCGCCTAACTCAGGCCGTCCATAGCCGTCAGCAGCAGCGGCTCCTTCAATTTCGGAGGCAGGGCCACGACTGAACGGTCAAGGGCCGAGAGCAGTTCCCGCGTCGCGAGACTGTCATCAGGCGCAGGCGCGCCCTCCCCACCCTCAACGCCTCGGCGCTGTCGAGCGGCGCCGGCGGGCGGCGCGGGCTTCAAGGCTCTTATGGGTCACCGACGCTCATGCGCCCTCGGCGAGAATCGCGACAACCAGCTTCCCGTCGAACCGATCCGCCTGAACCGGCGTCTCACCATTCTCATTTCGGAAATGTGCGTGATGGTCGCCTGCTGAAGCTCCCCTATGGCGTCATGGAAGTGATCGACGGCGGGCCGCACGACGCTCACATCCCCGTCGCTGGCGGAAATGGCGGCGGCCAATTCTCGATTCGCGGCCTGGACGCGGGCCTCGAGTGCGATCCGCCGGGGCGCGAAGCGCGCCTCAATAGCCTCGATACGGACGCCTTGATCGGCGTCAAGCGCCAGATCGCGGTAAACGATGGCATGCAGCGAGGGCGGCGCATCGCGTTTCTGCACCCAGGCGCCCCCGCCCCACGCCCCCCCGCGCCATGGCGATCAGCGCTAGAGCGACGGTGCCGGCGACCGACTTCCATCCCATCGACATCACCGACCCTCCAGCCGCGCGAGCGAGAATGCAGCAATATGAACTGTTCGGTCATCCCCCGGCATGCGCCGTCGCCTTGACGTGAGAGCGACGGCGCAATTGGACCCTCAGAAGCTGTAGCGCAGCCCCACGCCATAGGTCGCCGGGGCGCCGACCAGCCGCGACGCGCCGTTCAGCTCCGGGAAGTAGACCTCGTCGGTGATGTTGCGGCCATAGGCGTAGACCGCCCAGTTGGCCGCGCTCTCCAGTTCCACCCGTGCGTTCAGCAGGGTGTAGGCCTCAGCCGTATTGCCCGGCGCGGCGTTCAGGCGGTTGCTTTCCTCGCCGTGGTGCGAAACCGACAGCCGTGTGTCCAGGCGCCAGCCGTTGGCCAGCATCAGCCCGTGGTTCAGCGAGGCGGTGGCCGTCACGTCCGGCGCGCCCGGGAGGGGATCCCCGACCGTCGACAGCACCTCGGCCACGCGCGCCGAGCTGAAGGAGATGATCTCGGTGTCCAGGAAGGCCGCCGCCACATCCAGGTCCAGCGTCTGGTTCGCCCCTTCGAACAGCAGGGCGTTGACGGCGAACTCCACGCCCTTGCTCTCGGCCTCGCCGACGTTGGCGCGACCATTGGTGTCGTTGGCCAGGCGGGTCGTCGCCTGCAGCTCCTTGAACCTGTAGCTGAAGGCGTCCAGCGAGAGGCGCAGGCGGGCTGTCGTCCAGCGCAGCCCGGTCTCGTAGGCGATGACGGTCTCGGACTCGAACGGCAGGGTCTCGGCCTGGGTGAAGATGGAGGTGCCGTCGAAGCCGCCGCCGCGATAGCCTGTCCCCGCCGAGACGAAGACGTTCAGGTTCGGAGTGAAGGCGTACCTGGCCGTGACCCGGCCCGAGACATTGTCGTCCTCGAAAGCGCGGTCCCAGATGAAGGGGTTGGTCGTTGCGAAGGTGGTGGTGAAGGTCGAGATGCCCCAGGGGTTCAGGTCATCGTTGCGACCGCTGAAGGTCGCCTCGTCTCGCGTGTAGCGCAGGCCGCCCGACAGGGTCAGCTTGTCGGTCAGGTCATAGTCCGCCTGGCCGAAGACGGCGAAGCTGTTGCGGGTCTGCTTGTGCAGGTTGTCGTACTTGGTCCGGGCCGTATAGCTGGTCCAGTGGGTGTCGAAGTCGATGTCGTCCGAGACGTAGAAGACGCCCGCGATCCAGTCCAGGCGGCCGCCGGTGTCGTCGCTGAGGCGCATTTCCAGCGACGCCTGGCTCAGCGTCTCGTCGGCGTCGAAACGCGAGGCCGGATAGGGCGAACCGTCGCCGTTGCCCCGGACCGAACGGGTCGTGCCCTGGACGTTGCCGATCACGGCCAGGTTCAGGTTGTCAGCAAACCGATGCGCCAGCGCGGCCGACACGCCGTAGATGTCGATGCTCTGGGTCGGATATTCGGACGAATAGAACTCGTAGGGGTCGTCGTTCTCGCCAGCGTTGGCGATGTTGCTGTCCAGCGCCGCCGAGATGCGGTCGTACTGGCGCGTGTCGCCCCGGTCGCGGCTGCCGAACAGCTTCACGGTCAGGTTGGTGTCCGGCGTGAAGTCGAAGGCGACCGTGGCCCGGCCGGCGAACAGGTCCTTGTCGCCGAAGCCTTCGCGACGGCCCGGATCGACGATGGCCGGAACCTGGCTCTGGACGACCCCGCCGATGACCGGGCGATAGCCGGCCAGATCGCCCGCGCCCACGCCGGTCATGAAGCCCCCGCCCTGCTCGGCCAGGACGGCCAGACGCACGCCGATCTTGTCGCTCAGCGGCCCGCCGACAGCGGCCTCCATGGCGGTGTAGTCATGGCTGCCGATCTCGAGACGTCCGCCGCCCTCGACCACCTCGCCCGGCCCCTTGATGATGGCGTTGATCACGCCCGCCGTGGTGTTGCGTCCATAAAGGGTGCCCTGCGGTCCCTTCAGGATCTCGACCCGGTCCAGGTCGAACAGGGGCATGCCCAGATAGGCGTTGGAGGTCTGGTAGACGCCATCGACATGAAGGGCGACCGAGGGGTTGCCGTTGGGCTTGTAGTCATCGGCGCCGCCGATGCCTCGAATGCTGATCAGGCCGTAGTTGGTGCCGCCGAAGGCGTAGTTGACCGAGACGCCCGGAACCTCGTCCACCAAACCGGTCACGCTGTCTATGCCGCGGCGCTGGGCGTCGTCGCCGTCCAGCACCGTGACGGCCAGCGGCACGTCCTGGATTCGCTGGGCGCGCTTCTGGGCCGTGACGATCACGTCCTCGATGGCCGTGACGTCTCCGGTTCCGGCGTCAGCGCGGTCGACTGCAACAGAAAAGGTGCGCGCCCCGACCGGCGTCACGATCAGGCCCGTACCCTCCACCATGCGGCGCAGCGCCTCGGCGGGCGCCAAGACGCCGACCACGCGGTTGGCGCGACGGCCGCGCACGGCTTCCGGCGCGAACAGCACCTGCACGTCGGCGGTGCGGGCCAGGGTCGTCAGCCCCTCCTCCATCGACTGGCCTTCAATGGCGAAGGAGACGACTGCGCCGCCGTTCGGCGACTGGGCCAGAACCGGCGTCGCCGCTGCGACCGCGGCGACGGCCGAGCAGGCCAGAAGCATGCGCTTGAAGGCGCCGGCGCGCGGCTTGGAAATGAACATGGGAGCCCCTGAAAACTGGTCGGCCGCTCGTCGGCGGCTCCCCCTCAGAAACGAAAGGCGCCCTGCAGACCCCCACCCCGTCGTGGAAATTTCATCAAAGCGTAGCCGCCGCGTCAGACGATTTCCCGGGCGTTCCGATGCGCCATTCCCCGTCCGCCGTCCTCTGCACGGACAGGTCGAACCCGCGCGCCAGAGCCATGACGAACTCCTGCCCTCCGTCGTAACGGAAGGAGCCGGATATGCGCACCTCGCCAGCCGCCGCGTCCGTCAACGTCAGTCGTTCCGAGGCGTAGCGATTGAAGCTCTCGACCACCTCGCGAAGCGGCCGATCGCGCACGACCAGTCGCCCCATCCGCCAGGCCGTCGCGGCCTCGACATCGACGGGCGCGGCTCGCAGTTCGCCACCCAGCGCCTGTCCGCCCTGCCCCGCCGTCAGGAACAGATGCGCGCCTGCGCCGCCTCTTTCCACCAACCGCAACCGCCCTTCCTCGACGATCACCTCCGGCCGTAGATCCGCATGGGTCGCCTGGAACCGACCCTGTGCGGTCGTCACAAGGCGGTCGCCGACGCGCAGGACGAAGGGCTCGGCGTCCGGCAGGATGTGGAAGTAGGCCTGGCCGGCCTCGAGCACCGCCGAACGACGATCGGCGCCATAGTCGAGGCGCAGCCGAGAGGACGGCGCCAGGGTCACCTCCGACCCGTCCGGCAACGGCGCGGTCAGCCTCTGGCCCGCCTCCGTCGAGATCAGCGCCCGGGCCGGCGACGACGCCGTCATCACCCACACCCCGCCGCATGACGCCGCAACGGCCCCGCCGGTCAGGCCGAACAAGGCGCGTCGTCGCGTTAGGCGGCGGGCGCCGGGCCCCAGGGCGGCCGCTCGCAGCGCCAGCATCTGCGCCTCGCCGGCGTCCAGCTCCAGCAGGCGCCAGGCCTGCTGGCAGCCGCGATAGGCCCGGGCGTTGTCGGGGTCTTCGTTCAACCACCGTCGGAACGCGGCCTCATCCTCCATAGGAGTCGGATCGCCGCTGTTCATCCGCGCGAACCAGAAGGCGGCCAGGTCGGCGTGATCGTCGTTGCTCGGCTCAGGGAGGAGAGAGGACATCAGCGATCCCCCTCGACCAGATCCAGCCGCAAGGCCGCCATCGCGCGCGCCATATGCTTCTCGACCGCGCTCACGGATATGCCCAACCGCCTCGCGATCTGCAGGTAGGTCAGGTTCTCGAACCGCCGCAGGATCACCACCTGGCGCGCGCGAGGCGGCAGGGCGTTCAGAGCCGCCAGCATTCTTTTCAGCCGCTGCTTCCCCGCGACGATCTGCTCGGCGCCGGGCGCCTCGCTCTGCGCGACCAGGTCGTCGATCCCGACATGCCGTCCCTGCCCCCGGGCCTGTTCATAGCGTCCCCGGTCCCGCACCATGTTGGCCGCCGCCTCGAACACATAGCCGTCGACGTTTTCAAGGCTGAGCAGATCGGCGCGGCGCAACAACCGGACGAACAGGTCCTGCACCATTTCCTCGGCGTCGGCCGGCGACCCGGACCGGCGCAGGAAGAAGTGAAACAGCGGTCCGCGAAGCCTGCGTGTCAGCCCCCCGAATCCGTCCTCGGACGCAAGGCCTGACGACGGAATATCCGCGCCGATCAATGTATCTGTCTGCTGGTTCACAGGCGGCTGATGACGCTCAAGCGTCACCGCCTGATGTCGGTTGCACGACAAATCCATATCAGTTGCGACGCTCCGGACGTCCGGAGGAAAAACGTCACACAGCATCGCTATGGGCGTCCGAACACGTAGGCTCGGGGCAGACTCATGGACATGTTCAAACGGATCGGCGCGAGCGTGGCTCTCGCCTTGTCGCTGGGCGGGGCGCTGCTTGCGCCTGCAGTTCCGGCCAGGTCCGAGATCTTCACCGTCGCCGTCGTTTCAGACACCCAGAACTATGCCGACATCACCCTGCCGCAACCACGCGGCGCCGATACCTTTGACCAGCAGATGCGCTATCTGGTCGATACGCGGCAGGACAAGAACCTGGCCTTCGTCACCTTCGTCGGCGACATCGTCCAGCATGGCGACGGGCAGTTCCGTCGGGCGATCCCCGACGCCGAGGGTGAATACCAGTTCTTCGACACGCGCGAGGAATGGGACATCGCCAACCGCGCCATCTCGATCCTCAGCCGCAGCGGCCTGCCGTTCGGCATGGTTCCGGGCAACCACGATTACGACAACTATTCCTGGTGGACCCAGGATGGCCCCGGCGCCTCCAAGCCGCTGGCTGGCGGCCGCACATGGAGCCTCTATTTCGGACCGACCTCGCGCCATTTCGCCGGCAAGGCCTGGTACGGAGGCGCGTCGGAAAATGGACTGAACAGCTATCAGACCTTCAACGGCGGCGGACGGACGTACCTGCACCTGTCGCTGGAGATGGAGCCCCCGCAATCCGCGCTGGCCTGGGCCCAGGGCGTGATCGACGCCCATCCCGGCCTTCCCGTCATGATCACCACCCACGAATGGCTGCGCCCTGACGCGCAGGAGCGATCAAACGGCTACGACAGCTATTTCCCGGGCGCCGACAACCTCGGCCCCGACCAGGTCTGGGATCGTTTCATTCGCAAGAACGCCATGATCTTCATGGTCCTGAGCGGACACAACTACACCCGCCCGGTGGACGGCGTGTCCAATGGCGAGAACCTTCGGATCGACCTCAACGACGCCGGGCATCCGGTCTATCAGCTGATCCAGGACTACCAGGGCAATACTGTCGGGCCGGACGGTACGGCGGGTTCGGCCAACGGAGGCGCGGGCTGGCTGAGGTTCATGGCGTTCGACACCGACACCCGGAAAATCCGCTTCTACACCTACTCGACCTTACTGGGGCGGTACGCTGGCCGTGACGGCGAAGCCACCTTCGGCGTCGCGCCCGAACGGTCCGAGTTCGAACTGCCCTTCCCGCCGCAGCTGTAGTCCCCGATTGCAGGGTCTTCCCCCCCTCCCATTCAGGCCGGCAGGCGGTTTTGCATCAGGCCGCCACCATCAGTTCTCGCCTGATACATGAGGCATGACCTGAACTATCTCAAGGAAGGGGCGAGGCGCATGGGCAATGCTCCGGCTTCGCGCGTTTCCTTCCATCTCTGCCGTTTGGAGGCGGCAGGCCTCATCGCCAGCCGCCGGAACGGCCGATCAATAATTCACAACGCCGTCTTCCCCGCCCTGTCTGATCTGGTGGCGCTCCTGATGCGAGACTGTTGTGACGGTCATTGCGAGTTTTGCGGTCGCGCTATCGAACTCTTCTTCCAATGCACCGGTCCCCCCGCGGACAAAGCTCGTAAAGGTCGGGCCGTCATCGATCTGGCAGCCGTTTCCATCCTCCCGGGGATGGATTGGGATGGGCGTCCATAAGCCTGCCTTGGCAGCGCCGTTGCGCCTTCAGGTGTTTGCCCTCAGCCCCGATCAAAGCCTCTAGCCAGGGTCGGGGCCAACTGGGCGAGGCCCTCTTTACCGATATCAAGGCTGACCTGTTGTCCCGACGCCAAAGTCGGCGTCCCGGGTCGAAGACGCGCGTAGTGTTCAAAGCCCCAGCATAGCACACGATTACGAAGCGCCTTGATCTCAATTCGTCATGCGCTCCCGTCTTGACCACCTCACGAGCGCCCGGGTCCGGCGATCCGAGCGATCCGCCCGCTTTCAAGCCGTCTCTGATTTTGACTCAGATAGCGACTAGCCCAAGGCACTGTATTTTCACCGATTTTCAGGGAGCTTTGCACTAATGTGCTAATCTTAGCGCTAAACGAACCGAGCTTTGGCGCTGCCTGATCTGACGGGCAGGCGCGTTCGATACCGATGTCTAGCGCGTCTGCGCCGCCTTTCGCCACGATTTCACTTTGATTTGGTGAGGCTTCGGGATTTTGGGATGGAGACAGCAAGGGCGGCGTGCTCACGCGGCTCTTTAAGGGATAGCTTGCGTATCCTTTTGGGCGTATAATCAGTGTTGATGGGGATGGAGCTCCCCGATAACCGCCGCAAGGCTGATAGCTCCTGCTATGCGAGAGGCCGCTTGGCCGCGCAATGGCGGGAGCATATGACCTTTCCCACCCATTGAGCGAAACCCGCGCGCCTCACAACACAATGGAGGCAAAATGGGATTTTTGATTGTTTTTCTAGGATCGGGTATCGGAGGCGCGATGCGCCACGGCGTCAATCTCCTGGCCGCAAAAACATGGGGCGAGGAGTTTCCGTTCGGTACGATGGCGATTAACGTCCTCGGCTCATTCGTCATGGGGCTGTTGGTTGAGCTGTTCGCATTCAAGTTCGGAATGAGCCAGCAGTGGCGACTGTTTCTGACTACTGGCGTCGTAGGCGGTTTCACCACGTTCTCGACATTCTCGCTTGAGGCGGCGCTCCTGTGGGAACGTGGGCATGTTTTGCAAGCATTCCTCTATGTGTCTGGTTCGGTGGTGCTAGGCATAGGCGCTCTGTTTGTTGCGCTGTACCTTGGCAGACACTTGCTAGGCATCAGTGATGCCTTGTAGGCAAGGGTGCAAATAGCGGCTCCCCGCCAGAACCAGTTTACAGATTAGCCAAAACGCATAGCCAATATTGGCGTTTTGGCGGTTTCTTAAACCACTGGCGCGCTTGCGCGCCAGTGACATTCTTATCTTTCCTATCCCATCTTATCGGGAGGGGCTCCGAGGTTTTGGGGCGGAAACGGAAAGGACCGCGTGGTAACGTGGCCTCTTCCGTTCAGAATAATTCGCCTTGTCGGGTGGCTTCGACATGGCGTCGCCACTCTGGCTTTGTCGCCTTCTCGTCCAGCCATGCGACGATCTGCGCTACAGATCGCCGCCGTTGGCCTCGACGGCGCCGCAGGGATGGAAATGCGATTTGTAGCCGTATCGGTGATGGGAAGCGGCGCGCGTTCTGGTCGAATGCTTTGGTTTTCAAGGCGGGCGATCACGCCCTCGTCCACGTCGCCGCAATAGTAGTCGAGCAATTCCGCGCCAAGCGCGCCATGCTCGGCGATGAACGCGGCCAGTTCGGCCACCCGTTCAAGGCTGGCATATTCGCTAAGGCGCCCGCTACCGCCCTTGCTCTCTCGATCGACGTCCCACGGCCGGCGCTCGGAGCAGATCAGATCACCCTCCAGTCATGATCGGGTTCCTGGTCCCCGCCTGTCTGTTTCTGGGCTGTATCCTATTTGCCCCTGCTACAGTCCTGACCGCCCCTGGGAGGCGGCGCTGCTCGCCCTGGGCGGCCCGTCTTCTCAGGATCACTCCGGTACGTCGGCGACGGCCTATGTCTCGCGCGATCCCCGGGACTACGGATCGGCCCTCATGATCCGGAACAGACCCGACGCCCAGACCCGCGGTGACAAAACATCGCAAAACCAATGAGAAGAAGGATAAGGCCGCGCTATAGCCGGGCGCGACGCCGCTGCAGCAAGCAACGTGCTGTGTCTTTAGACGGCGCTCTGCGTTTCAGGGCGAACCTTATAACAGATTGCCATTGGCGTTTGACGTTATTAGCTAGGCTTTGATGCCTTGGTCGATGATCAGATTGGCGAGAATTTTTGCGGCGCTGACCCTGGTCATCGCCGTTTTCGCCGTGATTCCGGCGACCGACGCCGCAGCCTGCACCCCCGAGATCCCCGCTCTCGAGCAGGTGCTCAATCCTCATCCCAGTGATACGCATGGCGGCGAGGGCGTCGAATCTGGGGCCTGCGCCCACGGCCATTGCCACCATACGGCCAGCGAGCGTCATGCCATCCCCGAAATCGATGTGACGGCGCCCCATGCGGCGTCGCCGCGTGTCATCCCCGGCGATGACACGACCGTGTCCTTCGCCCCCAACGGTCTCAAGCGCCCCCCCAGAGCCTGATCAGAAGCCTGCGCCATCGCGCGCCCTCCTTCTGAATTAATTCTGGAAATTCAAACATGTCTCCGACAATTCGTCGTCGGCCGCGCCTCGCGACCGGCTGCGCGCTGGTCGTGCTCGCCTCCCTTGCGGCCGGGCCGACCTGGGCCGAGCCTGCACCCTCCTACGCCGAACTCCTGGCCCGCCTGGACCAGACGCCGGCCGCATCCGAAGCGTTCGCCTTGGTCGACGCCGCCGAAGCCCGTGTTCGACAGGCCCGCGTTCGCCCCAATCCCAATCTTTCCCTCACCGCCGAGAATGTCGGCGGCTCGGGTCCCTATTCTGGTTTCGGCGCAGCTGATCTAGGCCTCTCATTCAGTCAGGATCTCGAGCTGTGGGGGCGCAGGCCCGCGCGGGTGAACGTCGCCCGGGCCGAGGCAGGATCAGCGGCTCTTCGGCGCGACCTAGCCCTCATTGACGCCGGCGGCCGCCTAGCCCTGACCTATGCTGAGGCCGAGGCGGCCCAGCGCCGAACCCAATTGGCCGAGGAAGGCCTTTCCCTGGCCCTGGCGGACGCTCGCGCCGCCCTGGCTTTGGTCGAGGAAGGGCGCGAGCCTCTCCTGCGGGGGGTCCAGGCCGAGAGCGAAGCCGCCGCCGCCCGGGCCAGTCTGGACGAAGCCCTGGCCGAACGCCAGGCCGCCCTCGCCCGCCTGACTGCTGTCGCCATGCTGCCCGCTCCGGCCACCTCGATCGACGCCAGCCTGCTCGACGCCGCGGTCAGCGTCCAACCGACGCCGGTCGACAGCGCCCCGACGGTTCGGGTGGCTGAATCGGAGGCCACGGCCGCCGAGCGCCGCATCCAGGTCGAGCGCATCGACGGCCGTCCAGACGTCACCGCCAGCGTCGGCGTGACACGGTACGGCTTGGAGGACGAGACCGCCCTGACCGTCGGTCTCAGCCTGCCCCTGCCCCTGTTCAACAGGAACCGTGGCAATATTGATGCGGCCCAGGCTGAGTTCCGCGCAGCGGAGGCCCGCGTTCTCCAGGCGCGGCAGGACGCCCATGCAGACCGATCAGCCGCGATGGCCCGCCTTGCCTCCTCCGGCAGCCGCGTCTCGGCGGCCGATGCAGGAGTGAAGGCGGCCGAGGAGGCCTATCGCCTGTCGCGACTCGGCGCCGATGCCGGGCGCATCTCCCAACTCGAACTGCGGGTCAGCCGCACCGCCCTGATCAACGCTCGCGCCGCCGCCGTCGACGCTCGCCTATCGCGCGTCCGCGCCGAAATCGATCTGGCGCGCCTGGAAGGCCGCGCCCCGTTCCAAGGAAACTCCTGATGCGCTCCAAGACATCCAACAAGACCCTGCTGATCGGCGGTGTCGCCGCCCTGGTCATTCTGGGCGGCGGGGGCCTCTATATGGCCCTGCAGAAACCATCTGCGACGCCGGCGGAAGAGGCCGCTCCGGCGAAGGCCGCTGACCAGGCCGAGGGCGAAGCGGGCCACGCCGACGAAGGCGAGACCCCCGAGGGCGTCGTCGAGCTCAGCGCCGAACAGCTCAAGGCGGCCGGCATCTCGATCGTCGCCGTCTCGCGCGGCGGGGGCGGAGAAACCCGTCTGTCCGGCCGGGTCGAGGCCATGACAGACGCCCGGGCCGCCGTCGGCGCCATGGTCGGCGGCACGGTCGAGCGGGTGCTGGTGGCGCCGGGCCAGACGGTCCGTGCGGGCCAACCCCTGATCAGCCTCGTCAGCGGCGAAGGCGCCGCCTTGCGCGCCGATATCGACGCCGCCTCGGCGGCGGCGACGGCGGCTCGTCAGGCCTTCCAGCGCAACCGCAACCTCGCCGACCAGGGCGTCGTCGCCCGTCAGGAGGTCGAGGCCTCCCAGGCCCAGGCCGCCAGCGCCGAGGCCATGGCCCGCGCCGCGCGGGCGCGCGCGACGGCGGCCGGTTCGCCCAACGCCTCGGGACGAATGAGCGTCGTCAGTCCCATCTCGGGCGTCGTCACCAATGTCCAGGTCGGCCCGGGCGGCTTCGTCGCCCAGGGCGGCGTGGTCGCCGAGGTGACAAATCCGGCCCGCGTCGAGCTGGTCTTCAACGCACCGCCGCAACTGGCGGCCCAGGTCCGCGTCGGCTCGCGCATGCGCGTTACCGGCCCTCAGGGCGAGTTCGACGCCCTGGTGGTCGGGGTTGCGGCCGACGCCGGCCTGCAGGACAGCGGCGCGACCGTGATCCGCGCCCGTCCGGACGGCGGCGGCCTGCCGCCGGCGGGTTCGCCCGTCACCGGCGCTGTCGTCACCGGAAATCCTTCCGGCGGCGCCCTGACCGTGCCGTCCGAAGCAGTGCAGACGGTCGACGGCACCACAGTGGTTTTCGTCCGAAATGATCACGGTTTCCGCGCTCAGCCCGTGCTGGCCGGACGTCAGGCCGGCGGCTCCACCGAGATCCTGCGCGGCCTGACCGGAACCGAACGCGTCGCGGCGGCCAACGCCTTCCTGCTCAAGGCCGAACTGGCCAAGGGCGAAGCCGAGCACGGCCACTAAGGGAGGACGATCATGTTCAAAGCGATCATCGAGGCGTCCGTCCGCTTCCGCTGGTTCATCGTTCTCGCCACGACCCTGGTCGCGGCCTGGGGCCTGTTCCAACTGACCAAGCTGCCGATCGACGCCGTGCCGGACATCACCAACCGGCAGGTGCAGATCAACACCGTGGCCCCGGCCCTGGCCCCCGAACAGATGGAGCGTCAGGTCACCTACCCGCTGGAAACGGCGATGGCGGGCATTCCGGGGATACAGAGCACCCGCTCCCTGACCCGCAACGGCTTCAGCCAGGTCACCGTCATCTTCAGCGACGCCACCGACATCTACTTCGCCCGCCAGCAGGTGGCCGAGCGGATGGCTCAGGCGCGCGAGAACCTGCCCGAGGGCGTCGAACCGGCCCTGTCGCCCATCACCACCGGTCTGGGCGAAGTCCTGATGTGGACGGTCGACCTCAAGCCCTTCGACGCCAAGACGGCGCGGGCGGGCCGCCCCGGCTGGCAACCCGACGGCGCCTATCTGACGCCTGAAGGCGAGCGGCTCGACACGCCCCAGGCGCGCGCCACCTATCTGCGCACCGTGCAGGACTGGATCATCGCGCCCCGGATGCGGACCGCGCCCGGTCTGGCGGGCGTCGACGTCAACGGCGGCTATGTGAAGGAGTACGCCGTCCGCCCTGATCCGGCGCGGCTTGCCGGCTATGGCTTGGGCTTGGGCGACCTAATCCAGGCCCTGGATCGCGCCAACACCCAGGCGGGCGCCGGATACGTGCAGCGGGCCGGCGAGGCCCTGACCGTGCGTACAGACGCCCTGGCCCAGACGGTCGAGGATCTGGCCCAGGCGCCCGTGGTCAATCGCAACGGCCTGGTCGTGCGCGTCGCCGACGTGGCGGTGGTCGAAATCGGCCAGGCGCCGCGTCTGGGCGGGGCCAGCCGCGACGGCCATGAAGCGGTCATCGGTACGGCCCTGATGCTTGCGGGCGAGAACAGCCGCACCGTGGCTCAGGCCGCCGCCGAGCGGCTGGAGCAGATCAGCGCCAGCCTGCCGCCCGACATCGTGGCCGAGCCGGTGCTGAACCGCAGCGCCCTGGTCAACTCCACCATCAAGACGGTGGCCAAGAACCTGACCGAAGGCGCCCTGCTGGTCATCGTCGTGCTGTTCCTGCTGCTGGGGAACATCCGCGCGGCGACGATCACGGCCCTGATGATCCCGATCAGCTTCCTGTTCGCGGTCATCGGCATGAACCGCTTCGGCATCAGCGGGAACCTGATGAGCCTCGGCGCCCTGGACTTCGGCCTTCTGGTCGACGGCGCCGTGGTGGTGGTCGAGAACACCCTGCTCATGCTCAGCCAGCGCCGAGCGGATGTGGGCCGCGCCCTGACCCGCCACGAACGTCTGGGCGTCGCCGCCAACGCCGCGCGCCAGATGGTCAAGCCCGCCGCCTTCGGCCAGCTGATCATCCTGCTGGTCTTCACCCCCCTGCTGATGCTGGAAGGGGTCGAGGGCAAGACCTTCATCCCCATGGGCGCCACAGTCATGCTGGCCCTGGTCGGCGCCTTCATCTTCTCCTTCACCTTCGTCCCGGCCATGACCGCCCTGCTGGTCAAGGAGCCCAAGACCGTCCATGTCGATGAGAACGGCGAGGCGGAAGAGCATGAGACCTTCCTGCTGCGCCATGCGCGCCGCTGGATCGAACCGGCCATCCGCGCCGCCGTCGCGCATCCGAAGACGGTGCTGTGCTCGGCCTTCGGCGCCCTGCTGATCGGCGCCCTGGCCTTCACCCTGCTGGGACGCGAGTTCATCCCGACGCTGGACGAAGGCGACATCGCCATGCAGGCGCTGCGCGTGCCCTCGGCCTCGCTGGAGCAATCCCTCGCCATGCAGATGGCGCTGGAGCGAGCCATCAAGGCCCAGCCCGAGGTGAAGACCGTCTTCTCGCGCACCGGCACGGCCGAGGCGGCGGTGGACCCCATGCCGCCGAACATCTCCGACGCCGTCATCGTGCTGAAGAAGCGCAAGGAATGGCCCGATCCGCGCTTGCCGAAGGAAGAGCTGATCGCCCGCATAGAGAAGGCCGCCTCGACCCAGTTGGGCAACGCTTTCGAGTTCAGCCAGCCGATCGAACTGCGCTTCAACGAGCTGATCTCAGGCGTTCGCACCGATCTGGCGGTCATGGTCTATGGCGACGACTTCGCCCAGCTTCAGAAGACGGCGGATCAGGTGGCCAACGCCCTGCGCGACACGCCTGGCTCGGCCGACGTGCGGGTGGAGCAGGCGTCCGGCCTGCCGACCCTGACGGTCAGCGTCGACCGCTTCGCCGCCGCCAACTACGGCCTAGCGGCTGCAGACGTGTCGGAAGCGGTCTCGGCCGCGATCGGCGGCGCCGAGGCAGGACAAATCTTCGAGGGGGACCGTCGTTTCGACGTCGTGGTCCGTCTTGACGATACGCAGCGGAACAACCCCGCCGCCCTCGCCGCCCTGCCCGTCACCACGGCGACCGGTCTGACGGTGCCCCTGTCTTCGATCGCCCGCATCCAGGTGGCCGAGGGCCAGAACCAGATCAGCCGCAACGACGGCAGTCGCCGCATGGTGGTCCAGGCCAACGTCCGCGGCCGCGATCTGGGCGGCTTTGTCGGGGACGCCCAGGACAGGGTCGGCGCCCAGGTCAAGCTGCCGACCGGCTATTCGCTCAAATGGGGCGGGCAGTTCGAGAACCTGAAGCGAGCCGAACAGCGGCTCGGCCTGGTCATCCCGGTGGTTTTCGTCCTGATCGGCATCCTGCTGTTCATGGCGCTGGGCTCCTTCGCTGAGGCGGGACTGGTCTTCGCCTGTGTTCCCCTGGCCCTGGTCGGCGGGGCGCTGGCCCTGTTGCTCAGGGGCATGCCTTTCTCGGTCTCGGCGGCGGTCGGCTTCATCGCTGTGTCCGGCGTCGCGACCCTTAACGGTCTGGTCCTGATGCAGGCCATTCGCGAGCGGCTGCAGGCGGGTCAGAACCCGCACGACGCCGCCCTCTTCGGCGCCTTCAGCCGCCTGCGGGCGGTGCTGACGACGGCCCTGGTGGCCATCGTCGGCTTCATCCCAATGGCGCTGGCGCACGGAGCCGGGGCCGAGGTGCAGAAGCCTCTGGCCACCGTGGTCATCGGCGGTCTTCTGACGGCCACGGCCTTGACGCTGCTGGTGCTGCCGACCTTCGCGGCCAAGGCCGTCAAACATCGCAAGGCGGAAGGGATCGAGGACTGATGGGCGGATCCCGGGAACAGGATACGCTTCAACGTCGCACGCTTGTCGTCGTTCTGGCGCTCAACGTCCTCCTGTTCGTGGGTCTCGGAGTCGGCGGCCTGTTCGCCGACTCCAGCGCCCTCCTCGCCAACCCGCTCGACAACGGCTCCAACGCCGCGGTTTATATGATAAGCATCCTGGCCATCGGCCGGACGATGTTTTGGAAGACCTGCGCCGCCCGGCTGTCGGGGATCATGCTGTTGATCTTCGCCGCCGGCGTCCTGCTGGCCGTAGGACGGCGCTGGATCGTAGGGACCGAACCGGTCGGCTGGACCATGATGGGTCTCGCCGTCATATCGGCGGTCGTGAACCTGATCTGCCTTGTCCTGCTCAAGCGTCAGGACGGCGACGACGTCAACCTGGAGGCGGCGCAGACCTTCAGCGTCAATGACTTCGCCTCGAACGGCGGCATGCTCGTCGCCGGCGGACTGGTCACGGCCCTGAGTCAGGCCTGGCCAAATCGAGCGGCAGGCCTCGCCTTCAAAGGCGGAATGGACATCCTCCGCGACGCGAGCAGCGTCGCCGTTGAAGGAACAATCTCGTGAATCCTCCCAAACAGCACGGGCGTGAAGGCTCCGCCGTCCCTATCGACATCCAGGGCGTCCAGAAATGGCGCAAGCTCTTCATCCTGGCGGGCCTTTTCGCCCTCCTGGCCTGGACGCCGCTGGTCAAGGCCCGCCCCGAATTTGAACACCCCGTCGAACATCTCGGCCTCATCGCCATCATGATCTGCATCTTCGGCCGCGCCTGGTGCTCCCTCTACATTGGGGGGCGCAAGAAACAGGAAATCGTCTCCAACGGCCCCTATTCCCTCTGCCGCAATCCGCTCTACGTCTTCAGCTTCATCGGCGCCTTCGGCGTCGGCGCCATGTCAGGCAGCCTGACCATCGGCCTGGTGTTCGCCCTGGCCTGCTGGGGGGTCTTCCGGGCGGTCGTCGAAAGGGAGGAGCGCTTCCTCGCCGGCGCCTTCGGCGCGACCTATGAACGTTACCGCCTCCGGACGCCGCGTTTCCTTCCGGATCTCCGACTGTGGCGCGATGAGGCGGAACTTACGGTCCGCCCCGCCTTCTTCCTTCGCACCCTGAGAGACGGCCTCGTCTTTCTCCTGGCCCTGCCCCTGTTTGAACTTCTGGAGGGCCTCCAACAGTTCGGCTGGTTCAGCGTCATCTTCCAACTTCCCTAAGGCGAAGCATGGATCGCCAGCGTCTTGTGACCTCTCTCGCCGCTCTTCTTGCGGCGCTCGCCTTCCTTGCGGGCGCCGCCGTTCGCCTCGCTTCGCACGAGCGCGACGTTCAGGCGGAGTCGCCGCCCTCGCCTTCAGCCCCCTCTCCCTCATCCGAGGAGTTCAAGCATGCCTAGTACCGTCAGACTCGACATACCGGTTCTTCTCCCCGAAGCGCCTGATGCCTCGGACGCCTGCGTGGAACGGCTCGTCAAACGCCTGTCTGGCGCTCCGGGCCTGTCCCAGGTCCATGTCGCGGAATCCCCTTCCGGGCCCCAGCTCTGCCTGCACTACGACCCCGAGCTCCTGTCGCCGGACGAGGTGCGCCGCAAAGCGCTCCAGGCCGGAGCCGAGATCAGCCAGCGCTTCGGCCACCTGGTTGGCTGGACCCAAGGCGTGCGCCACGCGCGGCACGCCCGTTCGCTCGAGACCGATCTCAAGGCCGAGCCCGGCGTCCTCGAGGTCGGGCTAGACGCCGCCGGCGCGGTCCGCGTCGAGTTCGACCAGAACCGGACCACCCGCGACCAGTTGATGAAAACGCTCGCCGGCCACGGCCTCGCCTTCTCCCTTCAGCCCTTCTCGGCCAGGTCTGAACATGCCGCCGGCGACCACGCTGGCCACGACCACGGCCACGGCCACGGCCACGGGAAAGAGGATCACGCCGACCATGATCACGCCCATGGAGGGATTTTCGGCGCCAACACCGAACTGATCTTCGCCCTCGCCGCCGGCGGCGCCCTCGGTCTCGGCTTCGCCCTGGAAAAACTGGCCTCGGGCTTGCCGGGCTGGATCCCGCTCGCGCTCTTTCTCTGCGCCTACGGCCTGGGCGGATTCTTCACTGTGCGTGAGGCGATCGACAACCTCAGACGCAAGCGCTTCGAGATCGACACCCTGATGCTGGTGGCGGCGGCGGGCGCGGCCGCGCTCGGCGCCTGGGCGGAAGGCGCCCTGCTCCTCTTCCTCTTCAGCCTCGGCCACGCCCTCGAGCACTACGCCATGGGCCGGGCCAAGCGCGCCATCGAAGCCCTGGCGGAACTGGCCCCGCGCACAGCCCGGGTGCGGCGTGACGGCGAGGTGATCGAAATACCCGTTGAGGCGCTCGAGGTCGGCGAGGTGGTGGTGGTCAGGCCCAATGAACGCCTGCCCGCCGATGGCTTCGTCATCAAGGGCGCCACCAGCGTCAATCAGGCCCCGGTCACCGGGGAGAGCATGCCGGTCGACAAGCAGCCGGTCGACGATCTCGCCGAGGCCCGGGCCCGCCCCGCCTCCATCCTCGCCGCATCCGCCGTCTTCGCAGGTACAATCAACGGCGCCGGCGCCATCGAGATCGAGACCACCCGCAAGTCCAGCGACACCACCCTGGCCAAGGTCGTGCGCATGGTCAGCGAGGCGGAGACCCAGAAGTCGCCGACACAGAGGTTCACCGACCGGTTCGAGCGCGTCTTCGTTCCCCTCGTCCTGGGCCTGGCCTTCATCCTGCTCTTCGCCTGGGTGGTGGTCGACGAACCCTTCCGCGACAGCTTCTACCGCGCCATGGCGGTCCTGGTGGCCGCCAGCCCCTGCGCCCTGGCCATCGCCACGCCGAGCGCCGTCCTGTCGGGCGTCGCCCGCGCCGCCCGCGCCGGCGTCCTGATCAAGGGCGGCGCGCCGCTTGAGAACCTCGGCGCCGTCGACGCCATCGCCTTCGACAAGACCGGCACCCTGACGGAAGGCCGCCCGCGGATCACCGACGTCATCCCCGTCGACGGGGCCGACGAACGCGCCCTGCTGACGGTGGCGGTCGCCGTGGAACGGCTCAGCGACCACCCCCTGGCCGAAGCGATCGCCCGGGACGGCGCGGCGCGTCTCGACGGCGCCGCCGTCCCTGCCGCTTCAAGCCTGCAGAGCCTGACCGGCAAGGGCGTCGCCGCCGAGCTCGAGGGCGTCACGGTCCAGATCGGCAAGCCCGAGATGTTCGGATCGGACGGCGTGCCGGTTCTCGGCGCCCAGGCGACCAAGGCGGTCGATCGCCTTCGCGCCCAGGGCCGCACCCTGATGGTGGTGCGCCAGGGCGAACGCGATCTCGGCGTGATCGGCCTGCTGGACACGCCGCGTGCGGCCGCGCGCGACGCCCTGACAAGACTGAGATCTCTAGGCGTCCGGCGCATGATCATGATCTCGGGCGACCACCAGGAGGCGGCCGAAGCCATCGCCGGCCAGGTCGGGTTGACGGAGGCCTGGGGCGACCTCATGCCCGACGACAAGGTCGAGGCGATCAAGCGCCTCCGCGCCGAGACCAAGGTCGCCATGGTCGGCGACGGGGTCAACGACGCCCCCGCCATGGCCACGGCCACGGTCGGCGTGGCCATGGGCGCGGCGGGCTCCGACGTCGCTCTGGAAACCGCCGACGTGGCCCTCATGGCCGATGATCTGTCCAATCTCCCCTTCACGGTCGGTCTGAGCCGTCGCACCCGAACCGTCATCCGCCAGAACCTGTTCGTTAGCCTCGGCGTGGTCGCCTTCCTCGTACCGGCCACCATCCTCGGTCTCGGCATCGGCCCGGCCGTCGCCCTGCACGAAGGCTCCACCCTCCTGGTGGTGTTCAACGCGCTGCGCCTGCTCGCCTACCGCGATCGACAGGCGCCCGCATCCTATCCGGTATAAAGCCCATGAAACGCCTTAGCTGGCTTACCCTCATCGCAGCCTTCCTGGCGGCTGCAGCCTTTCTGTTCGGCATGATGTCGCGTCAATCCTCGGCCGATCGTCCGGCGGCTGCGGCCGTCCAGCCGATCGACGAGCACGCTGGCCATGCCGACGCCCCGGGAGACACGCCCTCGACCCGCTCCTTCAAGGAGGCTAATGAACATCTTCACCAGGCCACTGACATCCGCTGGACCGGCGACGCCGACGTCGATTTCATGCGCGCCATGATCGCTCATCATGAGGGCGAAATCGCCCTGGCCCGGATCCAGTTGCAGCACGGCTCTGACAAGGACGCCCGTGGGCTGGCCCAGGACCTCATCCGGGCGCGCGACACGGAAATCCTGCGAATGCGCCTCTGGCTGGCGCGACGCGAAACTCAGCCGGCGCCGAAGAGCGGCGCCTGACATGGCGCGCACCGTTCGATGGAGGGAAGGCCGGCCCGGCAAGCGTCGTGGCAGGCGGCTGCCGCCGCCCCGGGCGAATCCGCTTCTCGACGGGCTCGCTGTCCTGACGGCGAGTTTCATGAGCGCCGGCGCTGTTCTCACCTTCGCCATCTTCTGCTTCAGCACGCTCGGATGGCCGGTGCACGTGGTCTATGGCGTCGGCCTTCCCCTACTCGCCCTGGCCGGTCTGCGGCTCGCACCACGCGCCCGTCCGGGACTCACCCTGACCCTTCTGTTCAGCCTGCTCTGGCTCGGAGGCTCTGGCTTTCTCTACGTCGTGCGCGACGACCTGAACCCTGTACGCCACTATCACGGCCCGCCCGGCGCGGCTCACGGGGACGCCGGCGTTTCGCGCCCAAGCGAGGCCTCCGGTCCCTCAGGTCATGCTCAAGGCGCCGAGACGGCGTCCTCTGGCTGAGACGTCTCACGCAAGGCGTCCAACACCCGATAGTCCTCGACGGTCGTGCGGCCCAGCGATCCAGGACGGAGACGAGGGTGTCCTCCAGCCGCACCAAGCCTCTTTCGCGATCAGCTGTGAAAGCTCGTAGCCTGGTCTTCACGCCCTGACGCAGCGGCCGGCGCGAGAGACTTGATGAAACGGACGCGCTCCAGGTGGAAATCCAGCTCCGGCTTGTAGCCCGCCTCGGCGAACGCTCGCTGTTGAGGCGGCGCCAAGGCGGCGCCATCGACTAGCCACCATTGCGGATTGGCCGAGGCCTTGGGCAGGAGGCCGCCCAAGATGCGTTCGATGTCGCGAAAGCTCAGTTCAACCTCAAGCGCCTTCTGACGACGCAGATACCGAACAAGCGGGTCATATTTGGCCATGTTTCAGCCTGCTCCCGTTCTTCGGCGCATCGAGCCGCCGGTCCTTGAACGCCTGCGCCTATAACGGCGCCCGTCGCTTTGGAAAAGACCGGCCCTGTGGAACAGCTCGGCTTGAAACACCCCGCGGCTTCACCGCGACAGAAACCAAGACCCAAGGCGTTCCGAAGACCGCTAGCAAACTCTCCCGCAAACGCGGAGGTTCCGCGATTGAACGTTGGATCAACCGGTTCATGTTCACGTCACTGGCGAAGCCGGTCAGCTCGGGCTATCTTCCCTCCATGGCCAATTCCTTCGCGACGCCCTCGAAATCGGTCCAGAAACGCGGCTCTGTGGTTTCCCGGCGCGCGACCAAGGGCGCGAGCTCCAAGGTCACCTTCAGCGGCGTGACGGTTATCGCTCCCAAACCCGCGTCCGCCGATGTCAAACGCAATGTGGCGATGAGCAGCGAAGCGCTTGAACGCGCCAAGAAGCGACTGATGCGCCCTGGCGTCCGTCTCTACGCCCGCAAGGATGTTCCGCTCTATTCCGCCGACCCTGACCGTCCCGGCGTCTTCATTCGCGAACTGAACGGCAAGACGGAGCGCGGCGTGCTGGAGAACGGGACCTTCAAGGTCACGGGTTGACCAGCCTCCGCGTCGCGGTAGACGCCATTCTCGCCGCCCAGATGCAGACAGAAAAACCGCTCGCCATCATCCTGGCGGGGCACAATGGCTCGGGTAAGTCCACCATGTGGCGCCGGTCCCTGGCCGACACTCTGCGGATTCCGCTGATCAATGCTGACCGGATGATGCTGTCCATTCTTCCCGAGGCCGGCGACGATGGATTCCTCGCGGCGTGGGCCGCTGAGCTTCGTGACACGGATCGCGGCTGGATGAGCGTGGCCCAGCAGGGCGTCAACGCCTTCGCGGGTCACGCGATGGCCGCTCAGGTGCCCTTCGCCATGGAGACGGTCTTCTCCTACTGGGAACCGCAGGAAGACGGCCGGATCCTGTCCAAAGTCGACCTAGTCCGAGACATGCAGGCGGCAGGCTACTTCGTGCTGCTGTTCTTCGTCGGCTTGGCCAATCCCGAACTATCCATCCTGCGCGTCCAGACGCGCGTGAGCAGCGGCGGCCACGGGATCGAGGAAGGCGTCTTACGACGCCGTTTCCCCAGGACTCAGCAGGCGATCAAGCTGGCCGTCGATGTCGCCGACGCCTCCATCCTCACGGACAACAGCCGGTCCCATAGGGAGGCCTTCACCGTCTGCCGCGTCCAGATCGGCGGCCAGGAGGAGTTCGACGTGCGGCGCTCCGCCTCCCCCGCCGCCCTGATTCTCAACTGGCTGGAGATCGTGGCGCCGGACGCTGAGGCTCAGGCTCCGCTCGAGACCGACCCAGGCAGGCAGTAGGCCGACCAAGCCTGCATGACCTCCCGTCGCTTTCGCAAGGCGTCGCTACGTCTGTAGGCCCGCTCGGTTTCGTCGCCGACGGCGTGGGCGAGGCATTCCTCGATGACCTCCCGGGCGTAATGCGTCTCGTCCCCCGCCCAGTCCCGGAAGGTCGAACGCATGCCATGAGGCGTGCAGCCCGACGCCAGGTCCCGCAACAGCATGTCCATCGCCATGTTGGACATCACCCCGCCCTTGGGGCCCGGGAAGATCAGTTGATTGGGTCTGACCCGCGCGGGTCGGATCGCCTCCAGCACGGCCAGGGCGCCGACTGACAGGGGCTGGCGAAAGGCCCGCTCCTTCATACGGCTCTTGTCGAGCTCCCAGACGTCGTCCCGGATCTCGCCCCAGGTCGCCTCAAGCGTCATGGTCTCCCGCGACGCCGTGAGGATGGTGAACTCCAGCGCCCGAGCCGACATTCCCTGACTGTCTGCCAGACGCTTCATGAAGGCCGGTATCTGAACATAGGGCATGGCCGGCATATGCCCGCGCTGCAGCCGGGGACGCGGCGGCAACAGGTGGTTCAGATTGCCCTTCCACAGGGCCGGGTTTTCTCCGGTGCGCAGCTTCATGACCCGAGCGTAGTCCAGCACGCGCTCCAGCCGCTCGCGCAACTTGCCCGCGGATTCGGCCTTGGTCAGCCACATGGGCTGAACGACGGACAACACAGCCTCGACGTCGATCTCATCGATCGGCCTGTTCTTGATGGCCGCGGCATGACGCTCGATCGAGCGCATCCAGCCCGCCTTGGTCTTTCGGCCCCGCCAGCCGCCTTCCTGGGCCGCCACATAGTCCTTCCAGCACGCCAACAGCGTCGGCCGCCCTTCGACCCGAACCGGCCGGGGCGGATCCATAGGCGCCACGGGCGCGGGAATGGGGGCGGACTGACCGCACTCAAGAGGATCCCGCCCTGCCGCAACGGCCCGTTTCGCGGCGTCACGGGCGAGCCGGGCGTCAACCAGGGAGACGTCGAGGAAAGAACCCAGTCCCAGGTCCCTTCGTGCCCCACCCGAACGATAGCGATAGATCCAGCTGCGTCCGCCGGTCCCGGAGACGACGAGATAGAGACCGTCGCCGTCGGAATAGTAGCCCTTGCTCTTGAAGCCTCGGACACTTCGATCCGTGAGCTTGTTGACCTTCAAAGCCATGAACACGCCCCCCGCAAATCAATCCGGAAACCTGATTCTAGTGGCTCCTCATTTCATTTCCACAGCCCTCCTTCCCATCCAGCTTCCCATCCACCAGACAAAAGCTTGTAGAAACGCGCCGAAACGGCTCGAAACGAAATGAAAAACACAACACATTGTATTGAAGCAGTTTTCGCGGAACCAACCGCACCTCGGCGACACGATATGGAAAACTATTTCCAGCCTCTACCCGCGGAGCCACTCGGGGGCATTAAAGCGCTGACTATAGGCGTTTTATAAAACTCTCCCTTTAATACCCACCAAATGACCCACTAGGCAGATCCCGCCTGTCGGTCCTTTGCAGCGCATTCAGCCGGTTTCAGCCTACAAGGCCACCCGAGCGAACGCTGCTGGACGTCAGGCTCGCGCCCGTCGAGCAGCCAAACTGTAGGCACGCCGAACTCTCGCCACCAAGACTTATTGATCCGGTCAGCCTCTGCTGTCCGCTCCACCAACCAACACTAGCGTCGCCTCGGCCCAGTGAGGCCTCCGACAATTCCGGCCGCTACCGCGCAAACCGCACAGGTCAACATCACGACGCGGAAAGAGGCGTGGAAGGCTTCGGCGGCGCCTGAATGGTAGGTTCCGCCCGCCATCACCTCTCCGAGCAGCGTCCGGGCCTCAGGGCCGCCCACGCGGTCGACGAACACTGAAGACAAAAGCGCGCCCAACAGGGCGACGGCCAGCAGACCCGCTATGCGCGCCACGGCGTTGTTCACGCCGGACGCCACCCCGGCCCGCGCCGGCTCGACCGCCCCCATGACCGCCGCCGTCAGCGGCCCAACCGCGAGCGTCATGCCGATCGCCAGCACGGTCATTCCCGCTAAAGGCCCATCAATATAGCCCGCGCCTGGCCCAGGCAGGGCAAGCAAGCCCAGACCGATCCCCGCGAGAAAAGGGCCGAAAGCCAGCGACAACCGCGCCCCAAATCGGTCGGCGAGGCGCCCCGCCAGTCCCGAGAAGAGCCCCATGATCACCGCAAAGGGCAACATGGCCGCCCCCGCCATCGTAGCGCTGAAACCCTGGACCCGGATCAGGTCGAAGGGCAGGAAGAACATCGCCCCGCCCAGCGCGAAATAGAGCAGCAGGGTCAACAGGTTCATGCCGCTGAAGACCGGCGACCGGAACAGGGTAAGCGGCATCATGGGATAGCGTTCGCGCATCTCGGCCAGCAGGAACCCGGCAAAGGCTCCGCCTCCACAGACAAGTCCGATGATGACGGCGTGATCGCCCCAGCCTCGATCCGGCGCGGCGGTCAGACTCCACGTCAGGGCGGAAAGGCCCGTCATGGCCAGGAGAGCGCCGCGCCAGTCGAGCCCACGGGCGTCGCTATCCCGGCTCTCGGGTATGGCGCGCCAGGCGACAACCATCGTCAGAGCCGCCAGCGGGACATTGATCCAGAAGATAAGGCGCCAGTCCGCGTGGTCTGACAGCCAGCCGCCGATCAGCGGCCCGACCATCCCGAACAGGGCGCCGGCGCCCGCCCAGGCGCCGAACGCCTTGCCGCGTTCCTCCGGCGGGAAGGTCGAACCGATGAGGGCCAGCGCTCCAGGCGTCAGCAGCGCCGCTCCAACGCCCTGCAAGGCCCGGCCTCCGATCAATACCTCAACGGTCGGCGCCAGACCGCAGACGATGGAGGCCAGGGCGAAGACGGCCACACCGATCAGGAAGACCCGGCGGCGTCCGAACCGGTCGCCCGCCGCGCCGCCGATGAGCACCAGCGCGCCGAGCGTCAGCAGATAGGCGTTGGAAATCCACTGGACGGCCGCCGGGCCGGCGCCAAGATCTCGCTGGATGGCCGGCAGGGCCACGCCGAGAGCTGAGCCGTCGATGAAGGTCAGGCTGGACCCCAGAACCGTGGCGATCAGAACCCAGCGCTTGCGGGCGGCGGTGAGAGACTGGACGGGCGCACGGGCACCCTGCACCTGACCGGCGTCGCAGGGGCCGCGAATGGACATGACCGCACTCCGTTGGGAGCCCGACGCTAGGCCCGTCCCAAAAGAGGATCAATGCCCCCTCTACCTCCCGCGGTCCGAGCCAGATCAGTCGCGAAAGAGGGACCGCAATGCGCCAGAGGAGACATTGGCTGTCCACCATAAGCAGACAATGACAACCCGACTAAAAGCCGTCCTCTAGCCCGCTAGACGTCGTCGCGCCTTGAGGCGTGGATCAATCCACCAGGCGATAACCGACCCCTGGCTCGGTGGCGATCAGACGCGGCTGGGCGGGGTCGGCCTCCAGCTTCTGGCGGAGTTGGCCAATGACGACGCGCAGATACTGGGTGTCGTCGGCGTGAGCCTTGCCCCAGACGGCGGTCAGCAGGTCTCGGTGGCCGACCACCTTTCCGGCGTTCCGGGCAAGATGGCCCAGGACGTCGTACTCCTTGGGCGTCACGCGCACGGCCTCACCCGCGCGGGTGATCAGGCGGCGCTCCAGATCGATGACCACGTCGCCCGCTGTCAGCGGCCCCTGCATCTCGGCGCGCGGGGCGGCCTGTCGCAGATTGGCGCGCACGCGGGCCAGCAGTTCGCCGACGCCGAAGGGCTTTTCGACATAGTCGTTGGCGCCCAGGTCCAGGGCCGCGATCTTCTCGGCCTCCTTGTCACGCGCCGACAGGATGATGATGGGGCCGGCATAGAACTCACGCGCGCGGGCCAGCACGTCCTTGCCATCCATGTCGGGCAGACCGAGATCCAGCACCACGGCGTCGGGGCTCCACAGGGCGATGCCGCGCAGGCCCTCCTGCCCGCTGTCGGCGCGGCGCGGTTCATAGCCGGCGGCGTCCAGCGCCGGGGACAGGAAGCGGTGGATCTGCGGCTCGTCATCGATCACGAGAATCTGGGGGCGGATGGCGGCCATCGGCGGACCTTAGAGCAGGCTCGGGTGGGTGACGACGGCCTTGGGCAGGCTGATCAGGATGCGGGTGCCTTTTCCGTCCTGGATCGGGCTGGCGGCGGCGATGCGGCCGTTCATGGCCTCGACGAAGCCCTTGGCGATGGCCAGCCCCAGACCGGCGCCCTTGGTGCGGTCCGAGGGTTCCTCCATGCGGCGGAACTTGTCGAACACCCGTTCTAGCTCGGCGGTGGGGATGCCCACGCCCTCGTCCTCGATGGAGATGACGACTGCGCCGCGATCTTCATAGGCGGCCAGTTCGACGGTCGAGCCGTCGGGGCTGTAGGCGATGGCGTTTTCCAGGATGTTGACCAGCGCCTGTTCCAGCAGCCCCTGATCGACCATGACCAGACTGAGCTGGGCCGGGAAGTCGCGCGTCATCCTGCGCTCCCCCAGACGCCGCGCCACCCGCTTGCCCGCCGCGTTCAACACGTCGCGCACATCGACCCAGTCGGCGCGGATGTTCAGCCCGCCGCCCTCCAGCCGGGTCATGTCCAGCAGGTCGCCGACATAGCGGCTGAGCCGCTCAGCCTCCTCTCGGATCGACAGCAGCAGGTCGCCGCGCACGGCGGGTTTCAGCTTGTCGCCCAGGTCGATCAGGGTGGTGGAGGCCCCCAGGACCGTCGACAGGGGCGTCCTCAGGTCATGGCTGACCGAGTTCATTAGCGCGCCTCTGAAACGGTCGGTGCGCCGCAGGGTCTCGGTCTCGACCGCCTGCCCGGCCAGATCGGCGCGCTCGACCGCGACCGCCCCCTGATCCAATAGGGCGAGCGCCAGTTTTTCCTCGTCCGAGCCGGGCGACAGGGCCGCCGCCTCGATCCCCGCCACGCCCGCCCGGTCGCGCACGCCCTGCAGGGGGCGGAAGGTCCAGCGCGCCTGCGGCAGGGTGCCGGTGCCGTGGCCCGCCGGTTCGCCCTTCTCCCATGCCCAGCGCGCGGCGGCCATGGCCTCGGCGCCCAGTTCCGGCTTGCCCGGCGCCCCCGCGATCAGGGTCAGTTCGTCGTCCACGGGCAGCAGGACCACGGCCCCGGCGCCCGCGGCGGCGGCGGTTTGTTCGGCCAGGATGCGCGCGGCGGCTGCGCGGTCGCCGACGCCGGTCAGACGCTGGCTGGCGGCCAACAGGGCCGAGACCGCCGAGGCCCGCCCTTGCGCCGCCCGCGCCTGCTCGCGCACCCGGCCTGCCAGAAAGCCTGTCGTCAGGGCCACGGCCCAGAAGACGATCAAGGTCAGGACGTCGGTGGGAGAGCCGATAGCGAAACTGTATTTCGGTTGCAGGAACAGGAAGTTGTAGGTCAGGAAGGCAAGCGTGGCCGCCGCCAGCGCCGGTCGCAGGCCGTACAGCACTCCCGCCGCCAGCACCGCCGACAGGTAGATGACGCCCAGATCGACGCGCTCGAACGTACGGTCCAGCAACAGGGCGAGACCTGTCGCCGCCACGACGCAGGCGGCGCCGACCGCATAGCCGCGCCAGCCGCCGGTCAGACGCAGACGCGGCTCGCGCGGCGTCTTCTCCTCCAGATCGGCCCCGTCGGTGATGACGTGAACGGCCACGCCGCGCGCCTGACGCAGCAGTTCGGCCGCCAGCGACCGGCCCAGCCATTCGGACAGGCGGCTGTCGCGGCCCTTGGCCAGAACGATCTGGGTGACATTGTTCCGATGGGCGTGATCCATGACGGCCCGCACCACGTCGTCACCGGACAACACCACGGTTCGCCCGCCCAGTTGCTCGGCCAGCTTCAGCGCGTCCGACAGCTTGCCCGCCGAGCCGACGCCGTGCCGTGCGCCCGAGGGTCGGTCGACGTGTGCCACGGTCCAGGGGGCGTCCATCATCATGTCGGACAGCCGCCGCCCGGCGCGGACCAGTGGCCCGGCCAGGGCGTCGCCCGCGATCAGCACCAGAATCCGCTCGCCCGCCGCCCACGGCCCCGTCATGCCCTGCTCGCGCAGGCGGGCGGTCAGTTGGTCGTCCACCGTCTGGGCCGCGCGGCGCAGGGCCAGTTCGCGCAAGGCCGTCAGGTTCTCGACCTTGAAGAAGTTGTCCGAGGCCAGCCGCGCCGTCTCGGGCACATAGACCTTGCCCTCGGCCAGACGCTTGCGCAGTTCCTCGGGGGTGATGTCCACCACCTCGATGTCGTCGGCGCGCGACAGGGCGCTGTCCGGCACGCTCTCGCGCTGGCGCACCCCGGTGATGCGCAGCACTACGTCGGACAGGCTTTCCAGATGCTGGACGTTCAGGGTGGTCCAGACGTCGATCCCGGTGTCGAGGATCTCCTCCACATCCTGCCAGCGCTTGGGGTGTCGCGAACCAGGCGCGTTGGAGTGGGCGTATTCGTCGACCAGCAGCAGGCCAGGACGGCGCGCCACGGCGCCGTCGAGGTCGAACTCCAGCAGGGTGCGCTCGCGATAGGCGATGGGGTTGCGGGCCATGACCTCCAGCCCGCGCAGCAGGCTCATGGTCTCCTTGCGGCCGTGGGTCTCGACCACGCCGACCACCACATCCTCGCCTTCCGCTTTACGACGGCGCGCGGCGCGCAGCATCTCATAGGTCTTGCCGACGCCGGGCGACATGCCCAGAAAAACCTTCAGCCGCCCACGCTTGCGCGGGGCGGCCAGGGTCTTGTCCGTCGGGACGATGGGCGTCGCCATCAGCCCTCCGCAGGACGCGGGAAGCGGGCGTCGAGCGCCATATTGGTCAGCAGCACATTGACGCGCGGCTGGCCCAGCACGCCAAAGGTGCGGCCCTCCTCATGCTCTCGGATCACCTCGCGCACCTGCGCCTCCCCTACCCCGCGCGCGCTGGCGATGCGGGCGACCTGAAGCTCAGCGTAAGCCGGAGAGATATGCGGGTCGAGGCCCGAGGCCGAGGTCGTCACGGCGTCTGCGGGGATGACCGTCGCCCCCGTTTCGGTCCGCAGCGCGTCCGCGTCCGTCTTGACCCGGGCGATCAGGTCCGGGTTCAGCGGGCCGAGGTTCGACCCGGACGAGGCCGAGGCGTCATAGCCGTCGCCCGCCGCCGAGGGGCGCGGATGCAGATAGCCGGGCTGAGCGAAGGCTTGGCCCACCAGGGCAGAACCGACCACCTGGCCCGCCTTGTCGCGAACCAGACTGCCGTCGGCCTGATCGTGGAAGGCGGCCTGAGCCACGCCCGTCACCGCGAACGGATAGGCGACGCCCAGAACGCCGGTGAACAGGGCGATCATCACGATCGCCGGGCGGATGTGGTTCAGCATCAGAAGGTCGCCTTCACGCTGACCACGGCGCGGCTGTCATAGGCCGAGCCGAAGTCGTGTTCGTCGGTGTCGAAATAGCGGACATCCAGCGCCAGATGTTCGGTCAGCTGATAGGCCGCTCCCAGGTTCCAGGTGGTGTAGTCAAAGTCGGACGACACCCACTGACGCCCCACCGCCGCCGAAAGCGTCCACCTGTCCGCCGGGCTGATCGCGCCATTGATCTCGGCATAGGCGGCCTCGTCCTCGGCCGCGCCGAAGAAGTCGGGCGAATAGTAGATCGCCGCGCCAAGGGTCGCCGGGCCGACAGCGCGCGAGGTCGCAGCCTTCAGCTCTACATAGTCATAATCAGCACCGTCCGGCTGGCCGGCGTAGAAATAGCTGACCAGGCCGAAGTCCCAGTTGAAGCCGCCGAACTCGGGCCGGACCCCGGCGTAGAGGTCGATCTCGGCGTCGGTGTCGGCGTCCCCCGCAAAGGAGACATTGCCGGCCCAGGCCCCGGCGTAGAACAGGCCCTGGGTCACATCGATCCCGGCCGAAATCGCCGAATCGCTCTCGGTCTGGCTGACTCCCCGGAAGACGTAGTCGGAGGCCACGGCGACGTTGAAGGCGACGTCGGGTCCGACCTTGTCCTCGGCCTTGACCGGGCTGCTGCACAGGCCCAGCGCGATGATGGCCGCCAGGCAGGCGCCGCCGAATAGAGCATCATTGGAGCCGGAGGCCTTGGGGAAGTTGGGTTTACGCATAGTGGTTTCCTTGGTCGCTCAGGGCCGGCTTCAAGCCAGGCCGAGGGCGGAGATGACGATGTCGATAAGCTTGATGCCGACGAAGGGGGCAATCAGACCGCCCAGGCCGTAGATCAGCAGGTTGCGGCCCAGCAGTTTCCCGGCCCCTACGGCGCGGTATTTCACGCCGCGCAGCGCCAGCGGGATCAGGGCGATGATGACCAGGGCGTTGAAGATGACCGCCGACAGGATGGCGCTTTCCGGGCTGGACAGCTTCATCACGTTCAGCGCCGCCAGCGACGGAAGGCCGACCACGAACATGGCCGGGATGATGGCGAAATACTTGGCCACGTCGTTGGCGATGGAGAAGGTGGTCAGGGCGCCGCGCGTGATCAGCAGTTGCTTGCCGACCTCGACGATCTCGATGACCTTGGTCGGGTCGCTGTCGAGATCAACCATGTTACCGGCCTCGCGGGCGGCCTGGGCGCCGGTCTGCATGGCCACGCCGACATCGGCTTGAGCCAGAGCCGGCGCGTCATTGGCCCCGTCGCCGCACATGGCGACCAGACGGCCCTTGGCCTGCTCCGCCTTGATCAGGCGCATCTTGTCCTCGGGCGTGGCCTCGGCCAGGAAGTCGTCGACCCCGGCCTCGGACGCGATGGCCGCCGCCGTCACCGGGTTATCGCCGGTGATCATGACGGTGCGCAGGCCCATGCGGCGCAGATCGGCGAAGCGCGCCTTGACGCCCGGCTTGACCACGTCCTTCAGGTGGATGACCCCGACCAGGACGTCGTTCTCGACCACGGCCAGGGGCGTGCCGCCCGAGCGGGCGATCCGGTCCACGGCGGCGCGGAACTCGGCGGGCGCGGCGGCTTCGTCCACGCCCAGGGATTTCAGCACGGCGTCGACCGCCCCCTTGCGCCACGACTGGCCGTCAGCCTCGAGGCCCGACTGGCGGGTCACGGCGCTGAACGGAATAATCCTGGCGCCGACAGGTAGGTCGCCCGTCACACCGGCGTTGCGGCCCAGTTCGACGATGGAGCGACCTTCCGGCGTCTCATCGGCCAGCGAGGCCATGACAGCCGCCCGCATCGCCGCCTCGGGACGAACGCCCGGCACGGTGATGACTTCGGTGGCCATGCGGTTGCCGAAGGTGATGGTGCCAGTCTTGTCGAGCAGCAGGGTGTCGACGTCGCCTGCCGCCTCCACCGCACGGCCCGAGGTGGCCAGAACGTTCACCTTCAGCAGCCGGTCCATGCCGGCGATGCCGACCGCCGAAAGGAGGCCGCCAATTGTCGTCGGAATGAGCGTGATGAACAGGGCGCCCAGGACGATGGGGTCCAGCTTGATGCCCGAATAGGCGCCCAGGCCCAGCAGGGCCGCGACCGCGATCAGGAAGATCAGGGTCAGGCCGGCCAGCAGGACCGACAGGGCCAGTTCGTTCGGCGTCTTGCGACGGTCCGCGCCCTCGACCATGGCGATCATGCGGTCGAGGAAGGTCGCGCCGGGAGCCGAGGTGATGCGCACCTTGATCCAGTCAGAGACGACCGTGGTGCCGCCCGTGACGGCGGAGCGGTCGCCGCCGCTTTCGCGGATGACGGGCGCGCTTTCGCCGGTGATGGCGGCCTCATTGACCGAGGCGACGCCCTCGATGATCTCTCCGTCCGAAGGGATGACGTCGCCGGCTTCGACCAGGACGATGGAGCCGATCTCCAGCTCACCCGCCGGGGTCGGGACCACGGTGCCGGTCTTGGGGTCGACGATCAGCTTGGCCTTGGTGGTGACACGGGTGGCGCGCAAGGAGTCCGCCGCCGCCTTGCCGCGCCCTTCGGCGATGCTTTCCGCCACGTTGGCGAACAGGACCGTGGCCCACAGCCACAGGGCCAGCTGGACGGCGAAGCCCGCCGCCTGGCCGCTGGCCGCCGCCACGACCGCCGAAGCGGTCGCCAGCAGGGCGACGATCCAGGTGGCGAAGATCACCGGGTTCCTGAGAAGCTTGGTCGGGTTCAGCTTGACGACGGCGTCGCCGAGGGCCCGGCCGAGCATGGCCCCGGTCAGTCCGCCCGCGACGGGCGAAGACCGAGGGCTCGATGGATCGAGCGTGACTTGAGTCATGGGATTATCCGATCAGAACCGGGCCACGACCTGGAGCATGTCGAAATGCTCCACGATCGGACCCAGCGAGAGGGCGGGGAAGAACTGCAGACCGCCGAGAATCAGGATCACCCCGATCAGCAGGCCGACGAAGAGCGGACCATGCGTGGGCAGGGTGCCGGTCGAGGGCGCCAGCCTGGGCTTGGCGACCAGGGCGCCGGCGACGGCCAGAACCGCGACGGCAGGAACGAACCGGCCCAGCAGCATGGCCAGACCCAGGGTGGTGTTCCACCAGGGCGCGTTGGCGGTCAGACCGGCAAAGGCCGAGCCGTTGTTCCCGGTCGCCGAGGTATAGGCGTATAGGACCTCGGACAGGCCGTGCGGCCCCTTGTTCAGGAGGCCGGCCAGGGCCTCGGGCAGGACGGCGGCGACGGCCGAGAAGCCCAGCACCGACAGGGGCACCACCAGCACCGACAGCATGGCGAACTGGATCTCGCGCGCCTCGATCTTCTTGCCCAGGTATTCGGGCGTGCGACCGACCATCAGGCCCGCCACGAAGACCGACAGCATGGCCATCAACACCATGACGGCGACGCCCGACCCGATCCCGCCAGGCAGGATCTCGCCCAGTTGCATCAGGAACATGGTCACAGCCCCGCCCAGCGGCATGTAGCTGGCGTGCATGGAGTTGACCGAGCCGTTCGAGGCGCCGGTCGTCTGGGCCGCCCAGGCGACCGAGGACGGCACGCCGAAGCGGACCTCCTTGCCCTCCATATTCCCGACCGACGTATCGACGCTGGCGGCGATGGCGGCCGGAGCCGGCTGGGTTTCAATGACGTAGAGCGCCGAGGCCGCGCCGCCCAGCAGGATGACCGCCGCCACCACCAGGGCGCGCACGTCCTTCTTGGCCAGGACGCTGCGGCCAAAGGCGAAGAAGGCCGCCCAGCCCAGGACATTGATGCTGATCGCCGTGATCAGATTGGTCAGGGGCGTGGGGTTTTCCAGCGGGTGGGCCGAGTTGACGTTGAACACGCCGCCGCCGTTGATGCCCAGTTGCTTGATCGCCAACTGGCTGGCGGTCGGGAACAGGCTGATCGTCTGTTGGCCGCCTTCCAATGTCGTCGCCTGGGCCGAGGCCGCCAGCGACTGCACCACGCCGAGCCCGGCCAGAGCCACGGCCACGATGAAGGCGATGGGCAGCAGGACATAGAGGCTGGTGCGCGTCAGGTCGGCCCAGAAGTTGCCGACGCCCTCGCCGCGGCTGGCGATAAAGGCGCGGGCCAGGGCCGCCGCGATCGTCGCCCCGGTCGCCGCCGAGACGAAGTTCTGCACCGTCAGGCCGACCATCTGGGTGAAGGTCGACATCGTCGCCTCCCCGCCATAGCTCTGCCAGTTGGTGTTGGTGACGAAGCTGACGGCGGTGTTGAAGGCCAGGTGCGGGCTGACGCCGTCAAACCCCTGCGGGTTCATCGGCAGAACGCCCTGCAGACGCAGCAGGCCATACAGCAGCAGGAAGCCCGCCAGGTTGAAAGCCAGCAGGGCGCCGACATAGCCCAGCCAGCCCTGGCTGCGGCCCGGATCGACCCCGGCGGCGCGGTAGAACAGGCCCTCGACCGGCTTCAGCACCGGGTCCAGCCAGGTGCGCTCGCCGTTCCAGACGCGCGACATATAGACGCCGATCGGCCAGCCGAGCATGACGGCCAGACCGAGGGTCAGGGCGATTTCCGCCCATCCTTGGATATTCATGAGAAGGCGGCTCCGCTCAGAACCGCTCAGGGCGCAGCAGGGCCGCGACCATATAGCCGGCGATGACCAGGGCGCCGGCGCCCCACAGGACGTTCAGCACCATGTCACAACCTCTTCAACGCAGCAGCGAGGGCGGCGAAGACCAGAAAGGCCCCGCCGCCGATCGCCAGATAGATCACATCGGCCATGCCGAAAGCCTCCAGCTCAGTGAGAGCCGGAAGAGACGCCTTGAGGGCCTAAGCGGGCCATGCGGAAAGCGCCGCCGCGCATAAGGCGCGCATAAAGCCGCCCTTAGGCTCGCCTTATGCCGAACCGGCAAGACAGTATCGTCCGATTAGGATCAGTCACGCTTTCATGGCTGTGAAAGGAACTCGCCATGAGCTGATCCAGTCTTCTGAAGCAATCCATGATCGCCCCTCCAGAAATCCGGCGCGCCGTGCGTCGGGCGGATGACGATGGTGCTGGCGCGACAACCTGGCCCAGCGCCACCCGGACGCCGCCGACATCCTGACGGCCTAGGCCCAGCCCTAGCTCTGCGGCGGCACGGTCCAGAACACCCGGTCTCCGGGCTTGAGACCGGACAGGACCTCCACCCCGTCCGGACCGACCCGTCCCAGGCCGATCACGCGACGCCGCGGTTGGGCTTCGCCCGTCGACTGCGCCATCACCCAGGCCTCCGGCGCAGCGCCCTGAACAGCCAGGGGCGGGACGATCATCGTCGAAGGGTTCTCATAGGCGACGACGGCGATATTGGCGGTCATGCCGATGCGGACATTGCGCGCCGCGGCTTCGGACAGCGGGTCCAGGCGGACACGCGCCGCAAAACTGGCCTTGCCTGACCCTGGCGTCGCATCAGCCTCCCCAGCCACGCCCGTCACGACGCCGCTCAGCACCTGCCCGCCGAAGCCCGGCCCTGTAACCACGGCCTTCTGGCCGGGCGTGACCGCATTCAGGTCGGACTCGTCCAGGGTGAAGACCACGTCCAGACCGCCCGCGCTGGCGATAACGCCAAGCAACTGCCCCTTGGAGACACGCCCGCCGGCATGGACGCCCTGATCGCCCGTTTCGCCCCCCTGATCGGGCCGCACGACGACCCCGGCCTCTGGCGTCCGAATAACCGCACCTTCGGCGCCACCGACCGAGGCGTAACGCGACCGCGCCGCCTCTCGCTGCAAGAGGGCGATGCGACGATCGCCGCCCTGACCGCGACGCGCGGTCTCAACCCGATCTTCGCGCGCCACGGCCAGATTGGTCTGGCGCTGGCGGCGCTGCTGCAGCAGGCTGTCGTATTCGCTGCGCGGCACCAGACCGCGATCAAACAGGGCCTTGGTTTCCGCCAGCTTGGTCTCAAGATCGCTCAAATCGTCTTCGGCGGCGATGACGGCGCGAGCAGCCCGACGCATCTCCGGCCCCTGCTCCCAGTTCTCCATCCTGCGCGCCTCTTCCTCGGCCTTCAGCCAGGCGCTCTCGGCTTCCGCCCGGCTGCGACTGACGTCGGCGGGGTCCAACTCGATCAACACCTGCCCAGCCTCGACCTGATCGCCGTAGGCGAAATTCACCCGCAGCGCCACGGCGTCGAACGGCGCGGTCAGATCGATCCGATCTCCCGGAGCGATCCGCCCGGTGAAGTTGGCCGACACGACGAAAGGCGCCGGCTGCACCACCATGCTTTGTTCGGCCTGCGCCTCGCCCGCATCCTTGTCCCCACCCTGCGTCATGCCGAGCAAGAAGCCGCCGCCGAGGACGACCGCCACGCCGGCGTAGAGCCACCGTCGCCGCGGCAGGCCGGCTAGTCGTTCAAGGAAATGCGCCATGTCTCGAGCGTGCTCCCGATTTGCTGATCAAGCGCCGTCAGCGCGTTGAGATAGGCGATGTTGGCCGACAACTGCTGAACATCGGCAGCTCGCAGGTCGGCCTGCAAGGACAGAACCTCGAAGTTCGAGGCCCTGCCAAAGCGCAGGCGTTCCTGGCCGATCTCAAGCGCCCGTTCGGACAGGGCTCGCGCACGCCGCGCCGCCTCCACCTGAAGCCAGTTGGCCTCGACCGACTGAACGGCGTCCAGCACCTGGCTTTCCACCGACTGTTTCAGTTCTTCAAACGCCAGTTCGGCGGTCTGCATTCCCGTCTCTGCCGCAAGCCAGTTCTGACGTCGTGACAGGTCGCCTATCGGAATATTCAGCCGCAGCCCGACCCTCGTGTCCGTTTCACGGAATTGGTCAAAGAAGCGAGGACCGTCGTCCCGCGCAGCCGAGGCCTGCAGCGACACATCCCAGAGCCGTTGATTGCGCGCCACGATCAACGCCTGACGCATCTGCTCCAGCGACTTGCGTTGCGCCAGAAGATCAATACGCGAAGCAAACGCCGCGGCTAGCGCACTGTTCTGATCGACCTCGACGCGCGTCGCCGTCATCGGCTCAACCGCCACGACATTGGTTCGGGAGTTGAGAGCCAACAACTGCAGAAGCCCCAGTTGGGCCGAAACCACCTGCTGGCGGGCCTGAAGGACGGCGACTTCCTGATTGGCGACGCCGGACTCGGTCTGGACGATGTCCGACTCGGCCATCCGCCCCGCCGCGATCAAGGCCCGATTGGTTTCGAGCAGAGCGCGAGTTCTTTCCAGAGATTCTTCGGCCAAACGCACCTGCTCCTGCGTCTGGATCAAACCACGATAAGAGGTGATGACAGTGCTGACGGTGCCGGCGACCGTGGCCTCTAACTGCAGGCGATTGATCTCTTCCTGCAGACGAGCGATGCGGACGGGGGCCATGTTGACTGCCAGACCGGCTCCGCGCAGCAAGGGCTGATTCAGACTGACGCCCGCCGTCTCATAGGAAAAACCGTCGTCGGTCAGCGGATCGGCCTGCGCCCAAACAAACTCGACCGTTCCTCCCAGCGGCGTGCGCCATGACGCCGAAGGACTGATGATGGCCTCGCCCTGAGCCTTACCATCGTTACGACGCTGCACCACCTCAAGGCCGATTGCTCCTTGCGGTACAAAGGCCCGCTCGGCCACGCGCAGATCAAAGCGCTGGACCACCCGCTGCAGGTAGGCTGAACGAATGTCGCGATTGTAGCGCAAAGCCAAGGCGACGGCCTCATCCAGCGTCAGCTCCAGCGCCGCGCCCGTCGGAACGGGCGTCCCCGACGGCAGAACCACAGGTGAAACTGGCCTGGGCATAGCCTGCGATCGGGCTTCAGTCGCCACGACCGCCACGACCGCCACGACCGCCACGACGCTCGACAGGCCGAGCCACAACAGAATTCTACCCCCCACGCAGAGCCTCTATCGGTTGAATGCGCGATGCGGCGATGGCGGGATAGAGACCGAACACCAGCCCGACGCCTGTCGCCACCCCCGCTCCCAGCAACAGGACCGTCCAACTCACTGCAAAGTCAAAGGGCAGAAACAGGGTCGCCAACCAGGTCATCCCAACCCCCAGCCCATCGCCCAGCAGCCCGCCGCCCAGAGCCAGAACCACAGCCTCGATCAGAAACATCATGCGGATCTCGCCAGGCGTCGCGCCAATGGCGGCGCGAAGGCCGATTTCGCGCCGGCGCTCCATGACCGTCATCAGCATGACGTTCATGACTCCCACCCCACCGACCAGAAGCGAGATAGAGCCGATCGCCACCAGGATGCCCCCCAGCATGGCCATCTGCTTCTTCATGGCCTCAATCATGGTCTTGGCGTCCTGCACGCGGACGGGCGCCTGGGGCGTTGAAAGGGCGGCCGTATAGCGTGCCACAGCGGCGGCCGTATCCGCCTCGGGTCGAAGTCGGATCATCGCGCCCGTGGCGCCGTCGCCCGGAAGAATTCGACGGGCGCAGGCCAGAGGAATGAGCACGGCGCTATCGAACTGAATAGGGCTGAGCGCCTGCGGCGGCACGGCGGTCAGCGTCCCCACAACGGTAAAACCATAAGCTCCCAGGTGAACCACGCTGCCCGGCCCGACAGCCGCACCGGGGACCGACAAGTCCACAGTCACCTTCTGCCCCAGGACCGCGACAGAGCTGCAGTCATCCACTTCACGCAGCATCCGCCCGGCGGAAATCGTCAGACCGGCCATGTCGACAATGGCGGGCGTCACCCCCACTGCCATCACGCTGCTGGCCTTTTCTCCCGCGAAGGCGTCCAGGCTCGTCACCGCGAAGGGAGCCGCCATGACGGCGAACTGATCCTGGCGCACTAGGGCCTCGGTCAACAGAGGATCAAAGGTTCCAGCCCCCTCGCTCTGCACGGACAGGACCTCCACGCCTGTCTGTCGAAAGCTCTTCATCGCTTCCAACTGCGCAATATGGGCGATGTTCATCAGGGCGACGATGGACGCCGAACCAATGACGACGCCCAGAAGCGCCAGAACGGAACGGCGGCCCTGGCCGCGCAGATTGGCCAACGCTTCCAGCGCCAACTCAGCCAGACCGACGCCCCTGCCCTTCACCCCGCCTCCCCCAGCGGCAGAACCCGTCCATCGCGGATTTCGATCACCCTATCGCAAAGCTTGGCCATGTCACGGTCGTGCGTGACCATCAGAATGGTGACGCCCAGGTCGCCATTCAGCGCGCGCAGCAGATCCATGACCTGCAACCCCGTCACGCTGTCCAGGTTTCCCGTCGGTTCGTCCGCCAGGATCAGGCGCGGCTCCCCCACAAGAGCGCGCGCGATGGCCACTCGCTGACGCTGACCGCCCGACATCTGCTCCGGTCGATGATCAACTCGATCAGAGAGGCCGACACGCTCGAGTATGTTCAAGGCCCGCGCCTTGCGCTCGGCTCGCCCCACGCCGCGATGAAACAGCGGCAAGGCCACGTTCTCCCAAGCCGTCAGGCGTGACAGCAGATGAAAGGACTGAAAAACGAAACCGATCAGTTCATTGCGAAGGCGAGCCGCGTCGGTAGCGTTGAGAGCAGAGACTAACCGGTCATCGACGAGTATCTGACCGCTATCAGCTTCATCCAGAAGACCTATTAAATTGAGAAGCGTGCTTTTCCCAGAACCCGACGGCCCAACCAAAGCAGCCAAGGTTCCAGCTTCAAGTCTTAATGATACCCCATCAAGAACGGGCGCTTCGCCAAGCACATAGGATTTGCAAACACTATCCACTAAAAGCACGACTAATACGTCTCCGCGCAAGTGACATACAGGCTATGCTTGATGATTAGATAACAGCTCATGCCGCACAATCGCTACATAACGGCGACCATGAACGACCTAATCAACGTACGCTCCACAGAAATTCCAATCGTTTCCGAAAGTAGTAACCGCGCTCAACCCAAGCAATGCCATGAACCCTATGCGGCGCATCAGCTTCTGAAAACCTCACGACGGACTGCGTTAGAATTAAAAGAGGTGCAGCCAAGCCATGCTTGACTGCACCTCCTTCGAGCGATGGCCTACGGAGTAGCCGTAATGCCCGGCACGTTCAGGTTGACCGAAACCGTGCAGTTCGGCGGGCTGGTGGACCCGCTAACGACCGGGATCGTGCCGCTACCGATGAACTTCGACGGCGAACCATTGGTGAAAGTGCCATTGACCCAACCCTCGCAGAGAGATCCGGAAATGGTCAGAGCACTGACGAAGATACGAGCAGAATAGGTCCCACCCGAACCCGACAGAACCTCAACCTTCCAGGGCGCGTACGACGGAACACTTACCGCGCCGCAAGGAATAAGAGGGGCAAACGGACGAGTGACGCCACTCACACTTTGCGAAGCATTGCTAGATGTCGCCTTAGTTTGCACCTTAATATCACCTGCTGCAATAGTACAGCTAAGCGATACGGTATGAGACAAAGCAGCCGTGCCAGAAATATTACTAGTAAAATTATTAGGTGTAAAAGTTTGAGCTGAAGCAGAAGCAGGCACAATAGCAAAAACAGTAAGCGCGCCAAACGCGCAGACCAGATTTTTCATCTTACCCTCCTAGCATTTAACAAAAACAACCAATTAAGATTGCACAATCAACATAAAACAATAACCCAAGATTGCAAGAAACAAATTTAGAATCTTGCTGATAGACTCAAACCAATTAGCCGTGGATCAGTCGTGAAGACATTTGTTGTTAACATTGAGTCATCGCTATTGGTAAATGCGTCAACGATAGAAGTTTCGTCTAGAACATTCTTGACATACGCCTGAATAACAAGATTTTTTTCAGGATTCTCTAAGGTAAGAGAGATGTTAAGGTTATCCCAAGCCCGAATTCGATCGTATTCAGAGTTGTAAACTCTGAAATAACTCGATGATTGACGATAATAATCAATCCTTGGCACCACCTCCCATGCACCGACATTAAACTCGTATTGAACGCCGACACTGGCCGTGACGCGAGGAGAGTTGGGGAATTCATTTCCGCTCAGATCGGCCGCAAAGCCGCGCCCTCCATTGGGCGCATCCTCAAAGGGATTGTAGGTAATTCCGAGGTACTGCCAGAACGGGAATGTAGAGGGGAAGGCGGGATCATAAGATCCATTCCGGCTGCTCCCGCCGCAAAGAGCAGACAGCGCATAAGGCGAGAACAACGTCCCCAGGAAGGACGAGAAGATGGTTTCGACGTGAGCCTTCGGCGCTATGCAGTTCGAAGGAACCTGAATCCAGGGACGCAAAACAACCCAATCAGGATTGCCCTGGGTTCGGTTCATCACATCAATGGAGCTCTCGCCATCAGCAATGCGCGTTTTGAGAAGACCCACATTGGCGTCCACCCTCAACCGATCAATCGGCCGCCAAATCGTTTCAAACTCAAGACCATAGGCTGAAGCATCAAAATTCTCGTTGAACGAAATTCTATCGACAATTTGAGAAATCTGATAGTCAGAATAGTCATAATAGAATGCTGTTGTATTAAACCTGAAGCTGCCGCTTGAATTTTGGTACTTGAGACCAACCTCAAATGCATTGACGTACTCAGGCTCGAACGTTTCACCCAGGGGCTGATACTGAACCACGGACTCATTTAAATCGGCCCTGGGAGGATTCGCCCCGCCCCCCTTATATCCTCGACTGTAGGAGGCGTAGAGCAGGCTGTTCTCGTTCAACTTCCAGTCAAAGACTGCTCGTCCCGTCAAGGCCTGCCAATTTTGAACAATATCCGGCATAGCCGGGTATCCGGATACGACGTTGCCACCCGTGACGCTACCGTAACCCAAGCTATCATCGCTCCCCAAAAGAAGCTGGCTCGGATATGGCGTAAATACCTTTTTATCGTCCGTGTAGCGCAATCCAATTGTTAGCTTATGAACAGGGCTCAGGTCGAAATAACCCTCCCCGAACAAGGCAAATGATTTCGTTACCGATTCATTCTTACTTCTAAAATAGTTGTGACCATCACCATTAAGGTTCGATAAGTCAGAGTAATCAACCCCAACACACTCGCCATTGGAGCCGTCAATACATCCGCGCGTAATAAGAGATTCATTCTCGAAATTAGGAACTCGATTGTAGAAATATTCAGCAAGGAATGAGAACACATTATTGAATACGAAATAGTCGTCTTTTGTTTTAAATTTCGTATAATTTGCACCAATGCTATAGTTGAAAAATTCATTTCCTACAGATTGAATTCTGAACTCTTGGTAGAACTGGCTATTCTCTGAGCGGCTCAGATCTGCCGATTCCATACGCGACGACAGACCCAACTGCGGATCGTTATAAAATCCACCACGCAGAGCGACGGACTCAAGAGGATCTCCAAAAATACCGTAAAGATTATCAGTACTGTTGAAAACGTTATTTGTGATGTATCTATTATAGTCCTGCGTCGACCAATAACTATCTTCTGTATAAAGAGTTTGAGAATACAGAGTGATATTATCACTAATATCGAAGCGCAAATTTAGCTGGAATATATCATTATCGGCGACGAATTTTGGATTGTAGCTGGTCGATATTTCACGAAGATTTCGAGATTGAGCCAGACCTTCATAAGGGTCTATTCCTGCAGGTGATGCATATACAGGAGCGCCGCCAAGATCCGGGTGTTGATAGCCGATCCCGATGCCACTCAAGATCAACATCTGGGAAAGCCCCAAGCCGTTGGGAACGCCATAGGCAGCGTCATCATACAGAGAGCCAGGCAAGCAGCCCTGACTCATCCGCCCCCGGTCAGCCAGGGTCGGGATATCGACGTTTCCAACCCGGGCGGGTCCCTCATCCCGCGTACACAGGTTCTTGCCCGTCCTCGACCGATTATCGTCCTCGCCGAAGTGCTCCCAGATCAGGGTGGCGTTGAACCTGTCATTCGGCTCCCACGCCGCTGAAAGGCGGGTGGAATAGAGATCCCGTCCATTCACATGTGACTCTGTGAAAGTATTGTAGTCAAAGCCGTCGCGCTTGGTCATTGACGCCGCGCCACGCACCCAGAAGTTTTCAGCGAGGGGGATGTTGACCATCGCCTGCCCCCGCACAGTGCCATAATTGCCCGTTTCAGCCTTGAGCAAGGCCTCAAAATCGGGACCAGGCAAGTTCGGAATCATGTTGACCACGCCCGCCGTGGCGTTACGCCCGTAAAGCGTGCCTTGCGGTCCGCGCAGGACCTCAACCCGGTTCACGTCCATGTATTCCGACTCGAACAGTCGGTTGCGGATCATAGGGCTATTGTTGAAGCTGACGGCGACCGCCGGATCACTTGACGCTGAAATCGCCTTCGTCCCGATCCCGCGGATCGAGAAATTATACATGCTGAAGTTGTTTTTGGAGAAGCTGACGTTCGGAACCGCCCTCAGCAACTCAGAGCCGCCCTCGATCTTCATCGCATCCAAAGTCTCGGCGGAGAAGGCCGAGACCGCGATCGGCACGTCCTGGATCGATTCCTCGCGCTTCTGGGCCGTGACAATGATGTCCTCGACCGTCGTGGCTCCGCTGTCCGGCGCGGTCTGGGCCAGGGCCGGCGTCGCCATGGTCAATGCAAGAATGGATACAGTCGCGGCCAAGCGCGCATGAACGACCGATGCCGTCATCTAAACCCCTCCCCAGGGAGCGCCCCGTTCCCCAACGGGTCGCAAACGTTTCCACGCCGCCAGTTTCGTTCCACTGACCGGGGCGGCGCCGGCAGCGGTTAGGTCCAGACGATCATGCTACTCACCTATCTGTCAATACATATTGACAGATATGTTCGCCAAAGAAACTCTCGTTTCATATTGACAATTGTGTTAGTCAATTATCGATCTAGACGGGGATGGATATGGACGCGGACGTCATCGTGGTGGGCGGAGGATTGGCCGGTCTGGTCGCCGCCAATGAGCTGGTGCAGGCTGGAAAGCGCGTGGCCCTGGTGGATCAGGAAAACCCGGCCAACCTCGGCGGCCAGGCCTTCTGGTCGTTCGGCGGCCTGTTTCTGGTCAACTCCCCTGAGCAGCGAAAGCTGGGCGTGCGCGACAGCTTCGATCTGGCTTGGCGCGACTGGCGGGGCAGCGCGAGCTGGGACCGTCTGGACGGGCCGCTGGCCGAGGACGAATGGGCGATCCAATGGGCCCGTGCCTATGTCGCGTTCGCCGCCGGCGAGAAGCGGTCCTGGCTGAAACAGCATGGCGTCAGCCTGACCCCCATGGTCGGATGGGCGGAGCGCGGCGGCGGCCAGGCCTTCGGGCACGGCAATTCCGTGCCGCGCTTCCACGTCGCCTGGGGCACGGGGACCGGGGTGTCGGAACCCTTTGCTGATCGCGCGCGGGCGGCGGCTGGGGACGGACGCCTCACCTTTCACCACCGGCGCCGGGTCGATCAGCTGCTGGTCGAGGGTGGGCGCATCGTCGGGGTGACGGGAGCGATCCTGGCCCCGGACACGGCGCTGCGCGGCGCCCCATCAAGCCGTGACGTGGTCGGCGACTTCATCCTCAGGGCCAGCGCCGTCGTCCTGGCGTCTGGCGGCATCGGCGGCGACCATGACAAGGTGCGACGCTTCTGGCCCGAGCGGCTGGGTTCGCCGCCGAAGTCGATGATCACCGGCGTCCCCGCCTATGTCGACGGGCGCATGCTGGACATCGCGGGCGAGGCCGGAGGCCGGCTCGTGAACCGCGACCGCATGTGGCACTACGTCGAGGGGGTGCAGAACTGGGCCCCGATCTGGCCCCGGCACGCCATCCGCATCCTGCCCGGCCCGTCGCCGCTGTGGCTGGACGCTCTGGGGCGGCGGCTGCCCTCGCCCGCCCTGCCCGGCCACGACACCATGGCCACGCTGAAGCATCTGCGCACCACGCCGGATCTGGCCGAACACGACCACTCCTGGTTCATCGTCAGCCAGAAAATCCTCGAGAAGGAGTTCGCCCTTTCGGGGTCGGAGCAGAACCTCGACATCACCGAGCGCAAGTGGCTCAAGGTTCTGATGTCGCGCCTGGGCAAGGGCGCGCCGCCTGCGGTGGACGCCTTCAAGCGACAGGGCGCGGACTTCGTCGTCGCCGATGATCTGGACACCCTGGTCGCCCGGATGAACGCCCTGACCGAGCGGCCCTTGCTGGACCCGGCCTTGATCCGTCGTCAGGTCGAGGATCGCGACGCCCAGATGGACAATCCCTACGCCAAGGATTTCCAGATCATGAGCATCCACAACAGCCGCCGCTATCTGGGCGACCGGCTGGCGCGCACGGCGACGCCGCACCGGCTGCTGGACCCCAGGGCCGGGCCGCTGATCGGGGTCAGGCTGCATGTCCTGACGCGCAAGTCCCTGGGCGGGCTTCAGACCGATCTGTCGAGCCAGGTGCTGAAGGCCGACGGCACGCCGTTCGAGGGACTATACGCCGCAGGCGAGGCTGCGGGCTTCGGCGGCGGCGGATTGCATGGTTACAATGCCCTGGAAGGCACCTTCCTGGGCGGGTGCATCTTCTCGGGCCGGGCGGCGGGACGCGCGCTCGCCGGTCGGGTCTGAGGTTTCTCGGGGGAGGAAAAGACCATGGATTCACCTCTGGCCATGATCGGCCTGCCGGTCGCGCTGGGCGTCATCATGTTCGGCCTGGGGCTGGACCTCACGCCCGGCGACTTCGCCCGCATCGGCAAGCGGCCCAAGGCGGTGGCCGTCGCCCTCGCCTGCCAACTGCTGCTTCTGCCCGCCGTCTGTTTCGGCCTGGTGCTGCTGTTCCGTCTGCCGCCGGTTCTGGCGGTCGGCATGATGTTGCTGGCGGCCTCGCCCGGCGGGACCACGGCCAATCTCTACAGCCACCTGTTCCGGGGCGACGTGGCCCTGAATATCAGCCTGACGGCGATCAACTCGGTCATCGCCGTCCTGACCCTGCCGGTCATCGTCAACCTGTCGATCGCCTGGTTCCAGCCCGGCGACATGACCGTGGGCCTGCAACTGAAGAAGACCATCGAGGTCTTCATGATCGTCCTGGCCCCCGTCTGCCTGGGGATGCTGGTGCGCGGGCTCAGGCCCGGTTTCGCCCGCGCCATGGACAAGCCGGTGCGCCTGGCCTCGGTCGTCATCCTGACCCTGGTGATCGCCGGGGCGGTCGTGTCCAACTTCGCCGTGCTGAAGGACGACTTCATCGCCCTGGCCGGCATCGTCGTCAGCTTCTGCGTCCTCAGCCTGGGCATAGGCTTCATCGTGCCGCGTCTATTCCGCATCAACCGCGAACAGGCGATCGCCAGCGCCTTCGAGGTCGGCCTGCACAACGCCACCCTGGCCATTGTCATCGCCCAGTCGGTGCTGATGGTCCCGGACATGTCCCTGCCCGCCGCCGTCTATGGCGTGCTGATGTTTCCCCTCGCGGCGGTCTTCGGCCTGCTGATCACGCGCAAGCGCTCGCCTCAGGCGACAACGGAAACCGCCTAGACGTCAGCGCAGCTCGCGGCGCAGCACCTTGCCTACCGGCGTCTTGGGCAGGGGTTCGCTGCGGAACTCGACCAGGCGCGGCGTCTTGTAGGCGGTCAGCTGCGCCCGACAGTGGGCGATCAGCATCTCCGCCGTGAGCTCGGGCGAACGCGGTACGACGACGATCTTGATCTTCTCGCCCTGCACCGGGTCAGGCACGCCGACCGCCGCCACCTCCTCGACCAGAGGATGGCTGGCCACCACGTCCTCGATCTCGCCCGGATAGACGTTGAAGCCCGAGACCAGGATCATGTCCTTGATCCGATCCACCAGCCGCACCCGGCCGTCCGCCTGCATCACGCCGACGTCGCCGGTCGCCAGCCAGCCGTCCGCTGAAATAACCTTGGCCGTCTCGTCCGGCCGCTTCCAGTAACCCAGCATGACTTGCGGTCCGCGCACGCACAGTTCGCCCGGCTCGTCGATCCCGGCCCATGTTCCATTGTCGCGGCGCATCCGAACCTCGGTCGAGGGCACCGGCAAGCCGACGGTCCCGTCAAATCCCATGGTCTCGGGATGCTCCAGATCGACCCGCCCGATACAGACCACCGGCGAGGTCTCAGTCAGGCCATAGCCGTCAACCAGCGGCGCGCCCGTCACCGCCTCCCACTCCTCGGCCACCACCTTCTGCGTCGCCATGCCCCCGGCGATGGTCAGCTTCAGATCCGAGAAGTCGCGGTTGCGGAACGCCTCGGTCTTCAACAGGCTGGAGAACAGGGTGTTCAGCCCCGTCATGCCGACGAAACGCTCCTTCCTGAGTATCCATTCCACCCGCTTCGCATCGCGCGGATTGGCGATCAGGATGTTCCTGCCCCCCGCCCCGGTGAACATCATCAGGTTCGCCGTCAGGGAGAAGATATGATAGAGCGGCAGCATGGTGACATTGCCCAGCGGCGCGTTCTGATCGATCTGATCTAGGATCCAGACCCGCCCCTGGATCGTGTTCGCCAGGATGTTGCGGTGGGTCAGCATGGCCCCCTTGGCCACCCCCGACGTGCCCCCGGTATATTGCAGGAAGGCGATGTCCTCCGGCCTGGTCTCGACCGGTTTCAGGGTCAGCCGCCGCGCCCGACGCATCAGCGACTTCCAGCGATGCGCGCCCGGCAAATGGTAGGCCGGAACCAGCTTCTGCACATGGCGCATCATGGCGCTGACGGCGACGCCCTTCAGACCCGGCATCATGTCGCCCATCGACGTCACCACGACGTGGCGGACCTCCGTCCCCTCGCGCGCCAGCTCCAGCGTCCTGGCGAACATGTCCATCACCACGATGGCGACCGCGCCGCTGTCCTTCAGCTGGTGATGCAGTTCGCGCGGCGTGTAGAGCGGATTGACGTTGACCACCACCGCTCCGGCGAACAGCACCCCGAACAGGGCCGTCGGATACTGCAGACCATTGGGCATCATCAGCGCCACCCGGTCGCCTGGCTGGATTCCCACCGACTGCAGCCAGGCCCCAAAGGCCTTGGCCGCCGCCAGCACCTGGCCATAGGTCAGGGCCGTGCCGAGGCTGACATAGCCCGGCCGCTCGGCGAAGCGGCGCGAGTCCGCCTCGAACATCTGCTGCACCGAGGTCCAGCGCGCCAGTTCGTCCTCGATGCGCGGCGGGACCCCCGGACGATATTGCTTCGTCCAGAAGCGTTCGGCCCACAGCCGGTCGGCCTCGGCCGCGGCGGCGAGGCTGAGGGCGTTCGTCCCGCTCATTTCTCCACCACCGCGACCACGCCCTGACCGCCGGCCGCACAGATCGAGATCAGGCCGCGCCCGCCGCCGCGCCGGTTGATCATGGTGGCCAGATTGGCCAGGATGCGCCCGCCGGTCGCCGCAAAGGGATGCCCCGCCGCCAGCGAGCCGCCGTTGACGTTCAGCCGGCTCATGTCGATGGCCCCCGGCGCGCGATCCAGCCCCAGACGGGTGCGGGCGTAGTCCTCGTCCTGCCACGCCTTCAGCGTGCACAGGACTTGGGCCGCAAAGGCCTCGTGGATTTCGTAAAGGTCGAATTCCTGAAGCGTCAGACCGAGTTTGGCCAGCATCCGCGGCACGGCGTAGGCGGGCGCCATCAGCAGCCCCTCGTCGCCCTTGACGAAGTCCACCGCCGCCGTCTCGCCGGTGCGCAGATAGGCCAGAACCGGCAGCCCCCGCGCCTTCGCCCAGTCCTCGCTCGCCAGCAGCACGGTCGAGGCCCCGTCGGTCAGGGGCGTCGAATTGGCCGCCGTCAGCGTGCCGTTGGCGCGGTCGAACACCGGCTTCATCGTCGCCAGCCTCGCCGGGTCGATGTCGGGCCTCAGGTTGTTGTCGCGCTTCAGCCCCCGGAAGGGCGTGACCAGATCGTCGAACAGCCCGGCCTCCCAGGCGGCGGCGGCCTTGCGGTGGCTGGCCACGGCCAGGGCGTCCTGATACTCGCGCGAGATAGCCCAGCGCTTGGCCATCACCTCGCAGCTCTCGCCCATCGACAGGCCGGTGCGCGGCTCGGCGTTGCGCGGCGGCTCGGGCTTGAAGGGGGCGGTCAGACCGGCGCCCAGAAGGGCCTTGATCCGCCCGCCTGTGGTCTTCTCGCGGTTGGCCGCCAGCAAGGCCTTGCGGAACTTCTCATTCAGCCCGATGGGCGCGTCCGAGGTGGTGTCCACCCCGCCGGCGACGCCCACCTCGATCTGGCCCAGGGCGATCTTGTTGGCCACCAGAATGGCCGCCTCCAGCCCCGTGCCGCAGGCCTGGGTCACGTCATAGGTCGGGGTGTCGTGACCGATGGTGGTGTCCAGCAAACTCTCGCGCGTCAGGGCGATGTCGCGCGACAGCTTCAGCACCGCCCCCGCCGCCACCTCGCCCAGCCGCAGGCCGTGCAGGTCGTAGCGGTCGGCCAGACCTTGCAGCGCCGCCGTCAGCATCTCCTGATTGGAAGCCTCGGCATAGGCGGTGTTCGACCGCGCGAAAGGGATGCGGTTGCCGCCCAGAATGGCGACCCGACGCGGCGCGGAAGCGGTCAGCATGCAAGACTATCCTCAGGCGAAAGGGTCAAGCGACCCCGCAGATGGGCGCGCGCCCCTTTGGCGTCGCGCACCTCGAAATCACGGCTCGCGCCGCTCGGTCCCACGTAGAGCCCCGCCTGTCCCGGCAGGAACAGCGGCGCACGAAAGGCCGCCTCGACCTCGGCGGCGTCCAACGGCGTCGGCGGCGACAGGGCGGCCACGGCCCGCGCCTTGGTCCACATCCCATGCGCAATGGCCCGGCGAAACCCGAACAGCCGCGCCCCCAGGGCTGAGGTGTGGATTGGATTGGCGTCGCCCGAAACCCGCGCATAGCGGCGGCCCAGATCAGCCGGAGCCGTCCAGGCCTCGACCAGCCGGTCGGCCTCGTCCCCCGTCAGCACCGGCGCCGGATCGCCCTGACCGGGACGCCCCAGCCGCAGATAGACGCTCGTTCCCTCCCACACCGTCACGCCGTCGCGCACCGCCGTGGTCTCCAGCGTAAAGGCCTGCCCCTTGTCGTGGCTCAGGAACCGGCCCGCCCGCGCCGTCAGCGTCAGCCGGTCGCCGATGTTCAGCCGGGCCTGCTGGCGGATGCGGTTGTGCAGATGCACCAGCCCCATGGCCGGATAGGGAAAGTCCGCCCCCAGCATGATCCGCATCTGTAACGGGAAGGCCAGGATGTGCGGTGCGGTGATCGGCACGCCCTGTTCCGGCGCAAAGCCGCACAGCCGGGCATAGGCGCCAACGGCCTCGGCCCCCAGCCCGACCTCGCGCTGCAGCACCCGGCGCGGCAGCACCGCCTCGCCTCCCTCGGCCCGCAGCATCCCCCGCATCATGCCATTGAGGGCCCCGCCGACCACAGCCGCGCCCGACAGCGGCGCGTCGAACCGCTCGACCGCCGCCGTCATGCGCCCAGCAGGCTCTGACCGCAGACGCGCACCACCTGTCCATTGACCCCGCCCGACGCCGGATCGGCCAGCCAGGCGATGGTCTCGGCCACATCGACCGGACGCCCGCCCTGCCCCATGCTGTTCATCCGCCGTCCCGCCTCGCGAATGGCGAAGGGGATGGCGGCGGTCATCTGGGTCTCGATGAAGCCGGGGGCCACGGCGTTAATGGTGAGCCCCTGCCCCGCCAGTTGCGGCGCCAGCCGCCGCACCGCCCCGATCCAGGCGGCTTTCGACAGGGCGTAGTTGCTCTGCCCCATGTTGCCGGCGATCCCGCTCAACGAGGAGACTGCGATGATCCGACCGTTGGCGCGAATCCCCCCGCCCTCGACCAGGGCGCGGGTGATGGCCAGGGGCGCCGTCAGATTGACCGCCATGACGCTGTCCCACTCGCGCGGCTCCATGCGGGCGATGGTGCGGTCGCGGGTGATGCCCGCATTATGGATCACCACGTCGTAGCCGCCGCGCGCGCCCGCATCAGCCAACAGGACCTCGGCCGCATCGGGCGCCGTGATGTCCAGCGCCAACGCCTCGACGCCGAGTTCCGCCGACAGGGCCGACAGCCCCTCCGCGGCCCCGGCCACGTCCAGGGCGACGACCTGCGCGCCCTCGGCGACGAACAGGCGGGTGATCGCCTCGCCTATGCCGCGCGAGGCGCCGGTGACCAACACGCGTCGTCCCCTGTGCCCCGCCCCCGTTTCCGCCGTCGCGACCGGCGCGCCGACGCGGATCGGCTGGCCCGAGACATAGGCCGAGCGCGGCGACAGCAGGAAGGCCAGCGTGCTTTCCGCAGCACCCTCCGCCCCCGGTGTCACATAGAGCACATGCACGGCGATGCTCCGCCGCGCCTCCTTGGCCAGAGATCTGACAAAGCCCTCCAGCCCGCGCTGGATCGCCTCGCCCTCGGCGTCGGCCATCAGCTCGGGCGGAGTTCCGACCACCACGATCCGCCCATGCTGGGCCACCGAACGGATCGCCTGATGGAAGAAGCGATAGAGGCCCTGAGCTGCGCATGCGTCGGCGCAGTCCGAGGCGTCGAACACCAGCCCGCCATAGCGCACGTCCGGCGACCATTCGGCATGGACCTTTTGCCTAGAGGCCGCAGCCAGACGCTCCAGCGTCGCCGCCATGCGCCCGCCCCCCTCTTCGCCATGGGCAGGCCCGAGCAGCAGAGGCCCGACCAGGCCCGACCCCTCCTCGGCGCGACGTTGCAGCGGCGCGGGACGCGGCAGGCCCAGGGCCCCCGTCAGCCAGCCGCCGACGCCGGAGTTGGCGAAATCCAGATACCGGTCGCTCATCAGGCGGCCTTCTTCGTCGTCGTCTTGCGGAGCGCGGCCTCGGCCGCCTGACGCCGCTCCATCCCGGCGGCCATGTCGAAGTCGGCGGGGAAGTCGTCCACCTGGATCGCCTGATCGGCATAGGTCGCGAAGCGGGCGATGACCGCGCGTTCCTTGGCGCTGATCAGGTCCAGCCCCTCCGCCTCGACGGCCCAGGCGTTCAGCAGGGTCAGGTTCTGCGGCGCGCGGGCGATACGGCCGGCGCGAATGGCGTCCTTCAAACGCCGCTCGATGGCCTCGACCTGCGGATAGAGGTCAAAGGCGACGATGGTCGCGGCGATGGGATCGACCTCGATCCGCGCCGACCAGGACCCGGCGGTCAGGCGGTCCCGCGCCGGTCCATGCCTCTGGATCAATCCGGCCACAGCGGCGGCGCAGGCGTCGTTCGGCCCTGGCGTCCGCAGCCCGAACGGCGCCCCGACCAGCTTCAGGAACAAGGCAGCGCCCCGGTTCGGATGATTGGCCAGCAGGTCGCGCCACGCCGTCCCGGCCCGCGCCAGGGCGTCCTGCGCCGCCCAGTGGACGAAGGGCAGGTCCTCGGCCGGTCGGCCCTCGTCCTCGAACCGCTTCAGCACGCTGGACAGGATGAAGAGCTGGGACAGGATGTCGCCCATCCGCCCGGTCATCGCACCCTTGCGCTTCAAGGCGCCGCCGACGGTGGCCATCGACAGATCCGAGGCCAGGGCCAGCAGGGTCGAGAAGCGGGTGGCCGACCGGTAGTAGCGCCTCAGCTGCGGCGCCGCATTCCACGGCGCGGCGATCAACTGCCCGCCGGTCAGGCTGAAAGCGAAGGCCCGCGCCATGTTGCGGAACAGGAAGCCGACATAGCCGAACAGGGCCACGTCGAACGCCTTGATCTCGTCGTCCCCCGCCGACCGCATCAGCGTCAGGACATAGGGATGGCAGCGGATGGCGCCCTGACCATAGATGATCAGGGTCCGCGTCATGATGTTGGCGCCCTCGACGGTGATGGCGACCGGGATCTGCTGATAGGCGCGGGCCAGGAAATTGCCCGGCCCCATGCAGACGCCCTTGCCGCCGACCACGTCCATGCCCTCGTTGATGACGATGCGGGCGCGCTCGGTGACATGATATTTGGCGATGGCCGAGACGACCGAGGGCTTCTCCCCTTGATCCAGCGCCGCCGCCGCCAGACGCCGCACCGAGTCCGAGGCGTAGAGATGGCCCGCCATCCGGGCCAGAGCCTCCTGCACGCCCTCGAAGGCGCCGATGGGCTGGTTGAACTGGCGACGGATGGCGACGTAGGCGCCGACCATGCCCACGGCCAGCTTGGACATGCCGACATTGGACGACGGCAGGGAGATGGCCCGGCCCGCGGCCAGACACTCCATCAGCATCCGCCAGCCGTTGCCGACCTGCTCGCGCCCGCCGATCACCATCTCCATCGGCACAAAGACGTCGTCGCCGCTGGTCGGGCCGTTCTGGAAGACCGCGTTCAGCGGCCAGTGGCGCCGCCCGATCTTCACCCCCGGATGGTCGCGCGGAATCAGGACGCAGGTGATGCCCGGCTCGGCTTCCCCGCCCAGCAGACCATCGGGATCGGTCGCCCGGAAAGCCAGCCCCAGCACCGTCGCGACGGGGGCCAGGGTGATGTAGCGCTTGCGCCAACTAATGCGGAAACCCAGGGTCTCCTCGCCCTTCCACATCCCCTTGCAGACCACGCCTGTGTCGGTGATCGAGGCCGCGTCGGACCCCGCATAGGGGTTTGTCAGGGCGAAGCAGGGGATTTCCTCGCCGCGCGCCAGGCGCGGCAGATAGTGGTTCTTCTGGTCTTCCGTGCCGTAGTGCAGCAACAGCTCCGCCGGGCCGAGCGAGTTGGGCACCATGACCGAGACCGCCGCCGCCGAGCAGCGCGTCGACAGCTTCTGGATCACCTGGCTGTGGCCATAGGCCGAGAAGCCCAGGCCGCCGTAGGCCTTGGGAATGATCATCCCCAGGAAGCCCTTGTCCTTGGCGTAGGCCCAGGCCTCGGGCGACAGGTCCTGCCAGACCGAGGTGGTCTCCCAGTCGTTGGCCAGATCGCACAGGTGTTCAGTCTCATGGTCGAGGAAGGCCTGCTCCTCGGCCGTCAGCCCCGGCGCGGGCGTGGCCAGCAGCCGCTTCCAGTCCGGCCGACCCGCGAACAGCTCGGCGTCCCACCAGACGTTGCCCGCCTCAACCGCCGCCTGCTCGGTCGGACTCATCTTGGGCATGATCTGGCGGAAGCCCGCCATGGCCGGGCGCGACAGGATGGCGCGACGCAGAGGCGGAACGCTCAGCAACAACAAGATCGGGGCAAGCACCGCCGCCATGATCCCCGCCGTCGTCGGCGCGATCACCTGCGCGCCCCAGCCCGCCGCGATCCAGGCGGCGACGGCCAGCGTCCACGCCGCCATCCGCGCCTGCACGAAGGTCAGGATGAAGGCCCCGAGGGCCAGCGCGCCAATCCAGATCAGCATGGTTCTTTCCTCACGGCCGACACGGTCCCCCCGACGGCCTCTCTCGATTACAAGCGTCGTCCGTCAGGCCGGGTTGCGCTCAGCGCGCCCGCGTCCAGGTCTGGGTCCGGCACAGCATCCGCGCGATGCAGCCCCGCACCGCCAGCCGGTCAGCCTCGACCAGGGTCAGCGTCCCCGTCGCCGCCCCCTGCCCGCTGTCCGGGTCGTAGAGAGGCCCCGCGCTCCAGACCCTCGGCCCGCCCGACGCCGCCCGCACCACCGTCAGCCCCTTGATCGGACGCGAACGCAGCGCCGGGTCGCGGTTGCGCACGTCCCGCTGGTCCGGGTCGGCCCTCAGGGCGGCGGCGTCCGCCACCTTGGCGCACAGACCGGCGCCGCAGCGCTCGATGACGACCACCCCGTTCTGGGCCGGCGTGCGCCAGCGCCCCAGCAGGGCCTCGTCCTGCGCCACGGCGGGCGAGGCGATGATCGCCGCCAGACAGGCCGCCGACGCCCACAGGCCCCGCCTCACCCCTTGCCGCCCTGATAGGCGTTGCGCACCGACGGCGGGACGCGCTGATAGAGGGTCGGCGTCGGGATTTTCAGACGGCGCCGCGCCACGTCCAACGGCTCGGCGAACAGCCGCTCATAGTCCTCGCCCGGCAGCCAGGCGGCGCGGCGGCCGTCACGCCAGGCCTGAAACACCGCCCGCGCGCATGGATAGCCGGTGCGCGCCCGCATGAACTGAACCGCGATGCTGGAGGCGATCAGGCCGAAGCCCGCGCTGCGCGTCTGCGGCAGGGAAAACGCCACCAGGCAGGCCTCGCCCAGAGCATCGGCCTGATAGCCGGTCAGCACGTGCCAGATGTCATGCACGTCGCGCATGCGCCGCGCGAACCAGGCGCGCGGGTGGGCCGCCTCGATCTCGCTGTCGGCCACCTTGCGGCTCTCATCGGCCAGGCCGTAGGCCGAGAAGTTCTGGGCGTCGATGAAGTCGCGATAGGCCGCCCCCACCGATCCCGGCGCGAACTGGTCCAGCCAGGCCCGGTCCTGCAGCCGGTCGGCCAGCTCCAGGCGGCGATAGGCCTGAAGCCCGCCTTCCGGCGTCTTCAGCAACCGGCCATAGCCCCATTCGGGCGAGCGCCCGGACAGGGCGTTCATGATCTCGAACACCTGTTCGGTGTCATCCTTGTCGGCCACCAGGCGGCGCATGGCGCGCAGCGCACGGATCGGTTGCACGCGATGGGCGCCTACCTGCGACGGTTGACGCCGCGCGACGGAAAGCTCGAAAGCGGGAAGGGTTGAGGCGACTTGCACTTGCGGGTTCCTTCGGGGAAGCCTAAGACGACTAACTATCTACATGAATGTCATTTACAGATATGTCAATTGCCTCGATCGAAAAACCGCGTCGCCGTCGCCGCTCGCCTGAAGAGGCCCGTCGCGAGGCCGTGGACGCCGCCCGCGCCCTGCTGCTGTCGGGCGGCCCCAATGCGGTGACCCTTTCGGCGGTCGCGGCGGACATCGGCGTCACGCACGCCAACCTGATCCACCACTTCGGCTCGGCCGCCGGCCTTCAATCGGCGTTGATGGGGTCGATGGTGGCGGACCTCGGCAAGGCGCTCGACACGGCCGTCGCGCGCCTGCGCACCGACGAGGGCGCCCCGCTGGAATTGGTCAACGCCGTGTTCGACGCCTTCGCCGAAGGCGGCGCCGGCCGACTGGCGGCCTGGATCGCCCTGTCCGGCGACCTGTCGCATCTGGAGCCCGTCCGCGCCGCCGTGGGCGATCTGGTCGAAGCCATCGCTGAAAAAATGGGCGATGACGGCGAGGCGCGCGAGCGGATCGGCTCGGCCGTGCTCTTCATCGCCCTCAGCGCCTTTGGCGAGGCCCTGATCGGCCCGCCCCTGCGCAACATGCTGGATCAGCCCGACGACGCCGGGCGCAAGGTCGTGGCCGGCCTCCTGCCCCGCTTCCTGGCCCGCAACGACTGATCCCAGGCCCCGCCCTGCGGACAGAAAAAAGCCCGACGCATGGCGCGTCGGGCTGAAGTCGTTCGGTGATGGTGGGTGTCCTCGAAGAATGAAGACAGACCTGTTGATCGACTTGTTTGGTTAATCAAAGGTTAAATGTGTCATTTCGAGACGTCTATGCGTCCGGAAACCAGCTCGTCTGCCGCGCGCGCCCTGACAGGCTGCGCGTCACCCGCCACCCCTCGCCCGACCGTTCGATGCGGCCTGACGTATCGACCTCCGCCGGCCCCGGCCCTGGATAGGAGAAGCTCGTCCCGCCGACGACGATAGAGGCCGAGCGATCCGAAAGGCCCGGCAAGGCCGCGACCCAGCGGCCGGCGGAATCCGCGCTGGCCGTGACCTCGCCCCCGCCGTCCACGACGATCCTGACCTGGCCGCCCGGCGTAGCGCGGCCGGACGCCGCCAGTCCTCGGCCGTCTCCATCCACCGAATCCAGCACCGGCCCTCTGGACAGGCGCCGGCTGGCCCCGCCTTCGACCAGCAAGGCCGCCAGGGGCGCGCCCTCGCCCGCCAGCAGAAGCCGCTCGGGGCCGAACGCCGGAAACTGACCGATCTGAACCTCGGGGGTCATGATGACGGCGTCGGGCAGTTGGCCGACATGCAGCTCGAATCGTCCCGCATTGTCGGCGCCCACCGCAAAGGCCAGGTCCTGACCGCCGCGCAGGACGACGCGGGCGCCCGGCGACGCTTCGCCGCGCACCACCACGCCATCGCCCTGGCGCTCCACGACGCGGATGCGCGGCGAGGCCGTCCAGCCGCCGTCCTGGCGGGCCTCCTCGCCCTTGACGCCCTCCGTCGCCTCCCCGCACCCGGCCAGAAGCAATGCAGCGCCGATCCCTGCGACGACAATCCGACGTTTCATCCTGACCCGCGTAGCGATATGCCTGTTTCCCTCAGATAGCGCGGCCGACGCCGCCCTGTCTTCCTTCCTGTATCGAGGCCCCATGTCTTTGCCGCCCGCCACCATCGCCCCCTTCGACGGCCGCTCGGTCTGCCTGTTCTGCGGTTCGTCCGACGGGGCTGATCCGCAGTACGTCCAGGCCGCCAGCGCCTTCGGCAAGGCGACGGCCGAGGCGGGCTGGCGTCTGGTCTATGGCGGCGGCGGCGTGGGCCTGATGGGCGCCTCCGCCCGCGCGGCGCACGAGGCCGGCGGTCGCGTGGTCGGCATCATGCCGGCCTTCCTGCGCAGCCGCGAACGCCTGTTCGACGACGTCGAGACCGTGGTCGTCACCTCGATGCACGAGCGCAAGCAGCTGATGTACGATCAATCTGACGTCTTCGTCGTGGCGCCGGGCGGCATCGGCACCCTGGAAGAAGCCATCGAACTGCTGTCGTGGAAGCGGTTGGACCTGCACGCCAAGCCGGTCATCTTCTTGAACCTGAACGGCTTCTGGGAAAACTACTTCGCCCTGATCCGCCACAGCGTGCGCGAAGGCATGACCCCGGCCAGCTTCCTGGAGGCCTACATCAGCGTCGACACGGTCGAGGAAGCCGTCGCCGCCATGAAATTGGCGGAGAATACGCCGCACTTGAAACATGATCGTCGGTAAGTAAACGTGGGTCACTAAACGTCGATCCGTTATCCTGAAACCGCATTGACAGTTTCAAAAGAAAACGGACTATGGCGTCATAAGGGCGAGCGCCCTACCCATACCGGAGACCTGTCCATGCGTGCTCTTCTCGCCGCCGCCCTTCTGTTCGCGGCCACTCCTGCCTTCGCCGACGCCCCGGCCACCAGCCTGACCCTGGCCGACGCCGCCAAGGCCCCGGCCGGTCGCGTCATCGTCGACGGCGCCGCCTGGCGCTGCGAAGGCGCGTCCTGCACCGCCTCGGGCGGAACCAACCAGCCCGCCGCCCGCGCCTGCCGCCGCGTGGTCGCCAAGCTCGGCCCGGTCACGGCCTTCAGCTACAAGGGCGAAGCCCTGGACGAGCAGGCCCTGGCGACCTGCAACGCCGGCTGATCCAGCCTTCCAGGCTGAAGCTGAAACGAAAAAGGCCGCCTTCTTACGAAGGCGGCCTTTCTTGTATCCGATTGAAACGAAGGCTCAGCCCGCCTCGCCCTTCAGGCGACGCACGATGGCGTCACGGCCGATCAGGGGCGCCATGGCCGCCATGTCCGGGCCGTGCGCCTGTCCGGTCAGGGCCAGACGCAGCGGCATGAACAGGCCCTTGCCCTTGGCCCCGGTCTTCTCCTTCACCGCCGTCGTCCAGGCCGACCAGGCGCCCGCGTCGATGACCTCCGGCAGAACCTCCAGCGCCGCGGCGGCGAAGGCGCCGTCCTCGATCACCGGCGTCACCGGGCCGGTGACGATCTTGGCCATCTCGGCCACGTCGGCGAACTTGGTCAGGTTGGGCTTCACGGCTTCCCAGAAGCCCTCGCCCAGATCGACGCCCAGCGCCGCCAGACGCGGCTGCGCCTCGGCATAGGTCAGACCGTGCAGGGCCTGGGCGTTCAGGCGGTCCAGATCGGCGGTGTCGTAACGCGCCGGCGAGCGGCCCATCTTGGAGAAGGCGAAGGCCTGGCCCAGGGCCTCGACCGAAGACGCGATCTCCAGATTGTCCGAGGTGCCGATCTTGCCCAGGTGGCTGGTGATGGCGATCGGCTCATAGCCCTGATCGCGCATGTCGCTGATCGACAGCGAGCCCAGACGCTTGGACAGGGCCGTGCCGTCCGCGCCGACCAGCAGCGGCATGTGGGCGAAGCCCGGAACCTTGGCGTCCAGGGCCTCGAAGATCTCGATCTGGGCGCCGGTGTTGGTGACGTGGTCCTCGCCGCGGATGATGTGGGTGATGTCCATGTCGATGTCGTCGACGACCGACGGCAGCGTATAGAGGAACAGGCCGTCCTCACGGATCAGCACCGGGTCCGACATCGAGGCGGTGTCCACCTCGGCGTGACCGCGCGCCAGGTCTTCCCAGGCGACGCGCTTGCCTTCCAGCTTGAAGCGCCAGTGCGGACGACGGCCCTCGGCCTCATAGGCGGCCTTCTCGGCCTCGGTCAGCAGCAGGGCGGCGCGGTCATAGATGGGCGGCAGGCCCCGCGACAACTGCACCTTGCGGCGACGATCCAGTTCCTCAGACGTCTCATAGCAGGCGTAGAGACGGCCCGAGGCCTTCAGCCGCGCGGCGGCCTCCTCATAGCGGTCGAACCGCTTGGACTGGTTGTAACGCTCGTCCCAGACCAGGCCCAGCCAGGTCAGGTCGGTCTCGATGCCGTCCTCGTATTCCTGGGTCGAACGGGCCAGGTCGGTGTCGTCGATGCGCAGAACGAACGAGCCGCCCTGCCCCTTGGCGAACAGCCAGTTCACCAGAGCGGTGCGGACATTGCCGACGTGCAGCTTACCCGTGGGCGACGGGGCGAAACGAACCTTGACGGACATGAGGATCCTGCGAGCCTGAAAGCGAAGGCGGCCGGGCGGCCCGCCGCGAACCTTGGCGATCCGGGCAGAGCGTCCAGTCTCTGAAAACGCCGAAAAGGCGTCGCACCCCGCAGGATGCGACGCCGTTCCGACAGGGGTCTAGGTCGATCACGTCTCGACCGAAGTCAAGAGACGCGCCGTCCGAATCCCAATCAGCGCTTGGGTTTCTGGTCCAGAATCTCGATCAGCGACCAATGCATCGACGAGGCGTCGGCCGGCGGATTGGCGACGGGCGTGCCGCGAACGCGCAGGCGGTATTCCACGCCCGGCTGATGCTGGAAGCCCTCATAGCCGAAATAGTGCAGCGTCCAGGGCTGATCGGCGGTCTCGCGCACCTGCAGGCAGGTGGTGCGCGCCACCCCGGCGGTGCAGGGCTGGGTCTCGGCCGCGACGAAGACGGTCTTCTCGATGACCTGATCAGCCCCCGGGCTCACCGGCTTCGGCGTATTGGTCTGGGCGCAGGCGCCGAGGGCCAGCAGGCTGACAGCCGACAGGGAGACGAGAAAACGGGTCATGAAACATCCTTGGTAGATTAAGCACATCGACAGTAAAATCGTGCCGATCCACCCCATATTGCAGCGCAACATGGCTCAATCAGGGACTTTTCCCGAACTTTTCGTCACCTTGCCGGCGACAGCCGCTCAGTCGTCGCGGTGAACCCGTTCGCGGCGCTCGTGCCGTTCCTGGGCCTCGACCGACAGGGTCGCCGTCGGGCGGGCTTCCAGTCGACCCAGGCCGATCGGTTCGCCGGTGTCCTCGCAGTAACCGTAGGAGCCGTCCTCGATCCGACGCAGCGCATCCTCGATCTTGGAGATCAGCTTGCGTTGCCGGTCGCGGGTCCGAAGCTCCAGCGCCCGGTCGGATTCCGACGAGGCCCGGTCCACCAGATCCGGGTGGTTCTCGGTTTCGGCTTTCAGATTTACGACAGTGCCCTTGGATTCGCGGAGGATGTCATCCTTCCACGCCAGGAGCTTGGCCTTGAAATAGGCCAGCTGCCGCTCGTTCATAAACGGCTCGTCGTCGGTGGGACGGTACATGACCGAACCCTCCTCGATCACAGACGCTAATGCGTTCATCGCACTCACGCTCAAGTTGTCTGCGCCCCCCTGCGGCGCATGGGCCGTATAGGCAAGGCGGAGAGTCGCGGCAATGGCGTTCGCGAGTCTGCGTTCTTGTTAAGCTGCATTAACGTCGGGTCAGTGTGGCAAATTGCCCTCACTTACCGCTGGAAACCTGACATTTCGCCAGCATTTCCAGAGCCTTCTAGACGCGCGCCCTGGCCGCTTCCGCCTTGGCCATTTCCACGGCCGCGCGCAGGTCAATCTGATCCAGAACGCCCTTCAGGCCGGGATCGGCGTCATCCGGCCGCTCCTCGCGCAGGCTGCGCGCCAGCCGCTCCAGCGCCGGCGCCCCGTCCTGGCCGTTCAGCATGGCCAGTTTCAGCTCGTCCAGGCGGTCCAGCAGACCGCCCCCGCGCCGAATCGCCCGACGCCGCCGCTCGACAGCATCCTCCACCCCCTGCAGGGCCATCAGCGCCGACACGCCCGCCACGCTCGACGCCGAAGCGGTCGCGGCGGCCGAGGCCGGCCCCGAGGCCGCCCCGCTGGCCGGCAGACTGAAACCGCCCGCCGCCTTCGTGGGGCGCGAGCCTTGCGTCGATGTAGCGCCCGAGGGGCCGGTGACCTTCATGATCCATGCTCCCGATCAGCCTGGACCATCGACCACGAGCGTCACCGCTTGGTTAACGCCCCGGCAGATTCTGCCGCCAAGGCGCCGCGCAGCCCCAACCGACCACTGAAATTAAACGACATTTCTACCGGCACGAAGTTCGCATGGTTAATCACGAACGCCTCAACAGGACGTCTGTCGTATGCAGAAGTTGCTCACCGCCCTCCTCGCCTCCGCTTCCGCCGCCCTGATTCTGGCGACGACGCCGAACGCGGCCGAGGCCCAGTCGCGCATCAAGGACATCGTCTCGGTCGAGGGCGTCCGCACCAACCAGCTGGTCGGCTACGGCCTGGTGGTCGGCCTGAACGGCACGGGCGACAGCCTTCGCAACTCCCCCTTCACCCGCCAGTCGCTGGAAGGGATGATGGAGCGCCAGGGCGTCAACATCCGCGGCGCCAACCTGAACACCAAGAACGTCGCGGCGGTCATGATCACCGCCGACCTGCCGCCCTTCGCCACGCCGGGCTCGCGCCTGGACGTCGCCGTCTCGGCCATGGGCGACGCCAAGAGCCTGCTGGGCGGCACGCTTCTGGTCACGGCCCTGCAGGGCGCTGACGGCGAGATCTATGCGGTGGCGCAAGGCTCGGTCCAGACCGGCGCCGTCTCGGCCTCGGGCGGTTCCGGCTCCTCGGTGACGCGCGGCGTGCCGACCGCCGGCCGCATCGCCTCGGGCGGCGTGGTCGAGCGCGAGACCGGCTTCGACCTGTCGGCCATGCCCATCGTGCGCCTGACCCTGCGCAACCCCGACTTCACCACGGCTCAGCGCGTCGCCGCCGCCATCAACCAGTCCTATCCCAACAGCGCCTTCGCCGAGAACGGCACCGTGGTCGCCATCCGCGCGCCCCAGACCATGGGCATGGCCGGCTTCGTCAGCCAGGTCGAGAACCTGCCGGTCCGCGTCGACGCCCCGGCCAAGGTCATCATCGACGAGGTCAACGGCGTCATCGTCATGGGCGACGCGGTGCGCATCTCCACCGTCGCCATCGCCCAGGGCAACCTGACCGTCTCGGTTCAGGAAAACCCCATGGTCAGCCAACCCGAGCCCTTCAGCCGCGGCGGCCAGACCGTCGTGGTGCCGCAATCCAACGTCTCGATCGAGGAAGAAACCGGCCGTCAGATGCGCATCGTCAACGGCGGAACCTCGCTCTCGACCCTGGTCAATGGCCTGAACGCCCTGGGCGTCAGCCCGCGCGACATGATCAGCATCCTGCAGGCCATCAAGGCCGCCGGCGCCCTGCAAGCCGACATCGAGGTCATGTAATGGACGCCCTGCCCGTCGCCGCCAACGCCCTGAACCCGCTCAGCCCGTCGCTCCATCGCGGCCAGTCGCCCGAGCAAATGCGCAAGACCGCCCAGGACTTCGAGGCCAGCTTCCTGTCCCAGATGTTCAAGCCCATGTTCGAGGGCCTGGAGACCGACGGCCCCTTCGGCGGCGGCAGCAGCGAGGAAACCTGGCGCAGCTTCCTGCTCGACGCCATGGCCAAACAGACCGTCAAGGCCGGCGGCATCGGCCTGGCCGACACCGTCATGTCCGAAATGCTCAAGATGCAGGAGCAGTCCGCGTGACCGCCGACGTCGAAACCTCCACCCTTCGCGCCCAGCAGCTGATCAACCTGACCCAGGCCCTCACCGAGCGCCTCGGCGCCGAGCGCGACGCCTTCCGCGCCCATCGCGCCCAGGACGTCGCCGCCGGCATGGCCGAGACCCAGGACCTGGCTAACCTCTATCGCCGCGAGTCGGCCCAGGCCAAGGCCGCCCCCGCCTTCCTGACGGTCATTCCCGCCGATCTTCGCGACGCCCTGATCACCGCGACCCAGGCGTTTGAGGTCGTCCTGGCCGAGCACGCCTCGACCGTCGACGCCGCCCGCCAGGTCTCCGAAGGCCTGGTCCGCACCATCGCCGCCGAGGTCGCGGGCGCCCGCGCCCAGGGCGTCGGCTACGGCGCCTCGGGCCGCGCCACCGAGGGTGACGGTCGCGCCGTGGCCCTGAACCGCAAGGCCTAGCCCTGCCGTCGCCTGACGCCGTCACAGCCCTTTCTTAACGGCCTGCCCCGCATGGTCGTCGCATGAGCCTGAAATCCCGCCTTCTTGGTCTGGCCTTCGCCGCCGCCGACGCCCTGATCGAGGTGGACGACAAGGCTCAGATCACCTTCGCCCTGGGCGCGGGACCGACGGCGAACCAGTCGACGGCGACCTGGATCGGCCGCCCCTTCGTCGACCTTCTGTCCTACTCCAGCCGCGCGGCGGGCCAGGCGGCGCTTGGCGGCCTGAGCGGCGGCGCACGCAGCCTGCCGCTGGAAATTCTTGCCGACTGCGGCGACGGGCGCGTGCGGCGCGCCCTGTTCCGCGCCTTTGTCCTGCCGGATTTGGCCCCGGCCGTGTCCTGCGCCCTGACCTGGCAGGGCGAGCCCTTCGTGCTCGAAGAGGCCGCCGCTCTCCCCCTGGCTGACGCCGAGGGCTTCCTGGCCCTGGCCCGCGAGGGTCTGAACGGCAAGACCGGAGCCGCCCTGCAACGTCTGGCCATGGCCTTTATCGAGGTTCAGGGTCTCAGCGCCGCCAATGACGCCGCCAACGAACGCGTCGCCGCCCGCATCGGCGCGCGCCTGCAACAGGCCTCGCACGACGGCGTCAGCGCCGGCCAGCTGACCGCCAGCCGCTATGCCCTGATCAAGCCGGCCGACGACGGCCGCGACCTGGAGGCCGAGGTTCGCGAGGCCGGTCTGGCCGAGGGCCTGACCCTGACCTCCCGCACCAACGAAGTCGCCGTCGGTTCCGACGCCCTGTGCGCCCTGCGCGCCATGCGTTTCGCCATCGAGGGCTGCCTGAAGGACAACAACGCCCAGCCCGAGCTCAGCTTCGCCGACTCCCTGTCGCGCACGCTGAAAGACGCCGACCGCTTCCGCGGCATCGTGCGCGACCGCGAGTTCGCCCTCTTCTATCAGCCCATCGTCGACCTGAAGACGCGGGCCGTGCATCACTTCGAGGCCCTGGCCCGCTTCGGCCAGAGCGGCGGCCCCGCCTCGGCCATCCGCATGGCCGAGGAACTGGCCCTGATCGAGAGCTTCGACCTGGCTGTGGCCGAGAAGATCGTCCATCGCCTGCGTCAGCCCGGCTCGGGCCTGCTCAAGATCGCCATCAACGTCTCCGGCGCGTCGCTCGCCAACGACGCCTATGTCGCCGCCCTGCTGCGCATGACCGCGTCCGAGCCCGACAACCGCCGCCGCCTGATCGTGGAAGTCACCGAAACCGCCGCCCTGGCCGACATCGCCGCCGCCAACCGTCGCCTCAGCGCCCTGCGCGACGCGGGGATCAGGGTCTGCATCGACGACTTCGGCGCCGGGTCCGCCGCCTTCGACTACCTGCGCGGGCTCTCCGTCGATGCGGTCAAGATCGACGGGGCCTTCGTGCGCGACATCGACCGCGACGCCCGCACCCGCACCCTGATCGGCCATCTCGTCGAACTGTGCGGCTCGCTGGGCATGACCACCATCGCTGAGATGATCGAGACCGAAGACGCCGCGCGCGCGGTCCAGGACCTCGGCGTCAACTACGGCCAGGGCTGGCTTTTCGGCCGCGCCGAGGCCGAACCCGTCACGACCGGCCCCGTCGCCGCCCGCGCCCGCCGCCAAGGCGTGGTCGAAGCCTGGAGTTGACCTATTCCGACGCGCCAATCCCAATGAATTTCAGGGATTGCGAAAATCTCGCCCCCTTCCTCCAGCCTGGGCCGCCGTCCGCGCCACACTAGGGACGGTCTTTGACACGTCGCTCGCGGAGATCCGCCCGCTCCAGCCTCACCTCCCGCCCCACCCCGACATTGTCCATGAAGTCCCGATCATGGCTGACGATCACCAGCGCCCCGTCATAGACCGCCAGCGCCGCCTCGATGGCCGCGATCGAGTCCAGATCCAGATGGTTGGTCGGTTCGTCCAGAATCAGAAGCTGCGGCGGCTTCGCCCCCGTCATCACACAGGCCAGCGCCGCCCTCAGCCGCTCGCCGCCCGACAGGGTCCCCACCGTCCTGTGCGCCGCCGTGTTGCGGAACAGGAATCGCGCCAGGGCCGCATGGGCGTCATTCGGCGTCCCTTCCGGGTTCAACCGCCGCCAGGCCTCGATCAAGGTCTCCTCGGGCTTCAGGATCGCCGCCGTCTGATCCAACAGGGCCGCCGTCACAGGCCGTTCGATCCGCCCCGCCGTCGGCTCCAGTTCGCCCGCGATCAGCTTTAGCAGCGTCGTCTTGCCCGCTCCGTTCGCCCCTGTGATCGCCACCCGCTCCGGCCCCGTCAGTCGCAGCGACATGGGCCCAACGATCAGCCGCCCCTCGGCACTGCGCCACTCAACGCCGTCCAGCGCCAGCACGGCCTTGCCCGCCGCCAGCCCCGTCGACGGCATCGGCACGGACAACAATCGCGCCCGCTCGACCCGCTCGCGCGCCTCCGTCAGTCGCGCCTCGACCTCGGCGCGGCGGCGCTCGGCCAGCCGCCCCTCGCGCGCCCCGGACTCCTCGGCCCGCTGCGCCTTGGCGTCCAGCAGGATCTTGGGATCGGACGTCCCCACCCGATGCGCCCGCCCCGCCTTGTCGCGTTTCGCCTTCTTCTCCAGCGCCGTCTGCGCCTCGCGCGCCGCGCGCCCGACCTCGCGCTCCGCCGTTTCCAGATCACGCTCCGCCGCCGCCCGCTCAGCCTCGCGCCGCTCGACATAGAGGTCCCAGCCGCCGCCATAGGTCCGCGCCCCCAGGCTCGACAGCTCGACGATCCGGTCCATCCGCCGCAGCAGGCCCCGGTCGTGGCTGACCGTCAGAACCCCGCCCGGCCAGCGCCCGACGACCTGGGCCACCAAAGCCCTCGCCTCGGCGTCCAGATGGTTGGTCGGTTCGTCCAGCACGATCAGGTCCGGCCCCGTCAGCATCAGCCCCGCCAGCCGCAGCCGCGTCTGCTCGCCGCCGCTCAGGCTTTTCGTGAGCCGTTCCAGCGCCAGCCCCGTCAGCCCGACCTGAGCCAGGGCCGCGTCCAGCCGCGCCTCCAGCGTCCAGTCCGCCTCAGCCATGTCCTCGACCGAGCCCTCACCCGCCAGCACCCGCGCCAGCAGGGCCAGAGGCTCTGCCGCCCCCAGGGTATCGGCCACGGTCTCGCGCAGCCCCGGCTCATAGGTCTGGGCCAGCCAGCCGACCGTTCCAACGCGCGCCACCGTCCCCTCCACGGGGTCCGACAGACCGGCGACAAGGCGCAGCAGCGTGGTCTTGCCCACGCCGTTGCGGCCCACGACGGCCGTGCGCTCACGCCCGAAGGCGAGGCTCAGATTTTCAAATAGGGTGTGACCGTCAGGCGTGCGGGCGGCGACGCTGTTGAGCGTCACGAGCGCGGATGCGGACGGGCTGAGGCTTGGGTTGAGCGAGGACATAGGCGAGCACGAAGAGCGGAGCGGAAAGGGCGAAACCGATTTCCAGAGCGCTGATCATGATCGTCGTGCCTCCTCGTCAAATACGTTGGCTGAATAGAAGGATGGGTGCTGATCTTTCGCAGCGCAACCCCAATTCTCCTGCGACGCTTTTGCGATGCGGCGCCGAGCCCCTATCTTCACCCCATGACCGCGCCCGACCGAACCGTCGCCTTCCGCATCGACAAGCCCCTGCCCGACCGCGCCGAGGCCGCCGCCCGCCGCGCCGAGGCCGTCCAGCGCATCCGGGACGAGACCGGCATCGACGAGGCCCTGATCGACGCCCTGGTCGAAGGCTTCTACGCCCGCGTCCGCGAGGACGACTTCATCGGCCCCGTCTTCGCTGAGCGCATCTCGGACTGGGGGCCGCATCTGGAACAGATGAAGCTCTTCTGGTCCTCGGTCGCCCTGTCCACCGGCGTCTATCAGGGCCGGCCCATGCCCAAACACCTGCCCCTGCCTATCGACGCCCGCCACTTCGACCGCTGGCTGCAGATCTTTGAGGCCACCGTCCGCGACCTCTGCCCGCCCGTCGCCGCCGACCACTTCATCGTCCGCGCTCGCCGCATCGCCGAAAGCCTGGAACTGGGCGTTGCCAACGCCAACGGCGTCCTGGTCGGCCCCGGCGAACGTTACCGCCACCCCGAACCCGCCTGGACGCCCGAGGACTGAGCGAAAGTTCTCATATTGTTCTTGCTGTTTCGGGCGAATTGATCCCCATATAGCGTCGTCGCCTCGGACCGTTCCGGGGTCTGCCGCGTTCCCGGATTCCATGACCGAAAAGCACAAATTCATCCGCGTTCGCGGCGCCCGCGAGCACAACCTCAAGGGCGTGGACGTCGATATTCCGCGCGAGAAGCTGGTCGTCATGACCGGGCTGTCGGGGTCGGGCAAGTCCTCCTTGGCGTTCGACACCATCTACGCCGAGGGCCAGCGTCGCTACGTCGAGTCGCTCAGCGCCTATGCTCGTCAGTTCCTGGAACTGATGGGCAAGCCGGACGTGGACCTGATCGAGGGCCTGTCGCCCGCCATCTCCATCGAACAGAAGACCACGTCCAAGAACCCGCGTTCGACCGTCGGCACGGTCACTGAAATCCACGACTACATGCGCCTGCTCTGGGCGCGCGTCGGCGTGCCCTATTCGCCCGCCACCGGTCTGCCGATCGAGAGCCAGACCGTCAGCCAGATGGTCGACAAGCTGACCGCCCTGCCCGACGGCGAGCGCATCCTGCTGCTCGCCCCCGTCGTTCGCGGCCGCAAGGGCGAGTACAAGAAGGAGATGGCCGAGTGGCAGCGCCAAGGCTTCCAGCGGCTCAAGATCGACGGCGAGTTCTATGCCATCGAGGACGCCCCTGCGCTCGACAAGAAGTTCAAGCACGACATCGATATCGTCGTGGATCGCATTGTAACCAAAGCAGGTCTTGAGCCGCGCTACGCCGACAGCATCCAGACCGCGCTGAACCTGGCCGACGGCATCGCCACCGCGGAATGGGCCAATGCGGCTGAGGGCGAAGAGCCCCGCAAGATCGTCTTCTCCGAGAAGTTCGCCTGCCCCGTCTCTGGCTTCACCATCAGCGAGATCGAGCCGCGGCTCTTCTCATTCAACAACCCCTTCGGCGCCTGCCCGACCTGCGACGGCCTGGGGGTCAAGCTGGCCTTTGACGCCGATCTGGTCATCCCCGACCGCGACAAGACCCTGCACAAGGGGGCCGTGGCCCCGTGGGCGCGCGGCCCCTCTCCGCTCTACACCCAGACCCTGCAGTCGCTGGCCCAGCACTACGGCTTCTCGATGGACCAAGCCTGGCGCGACCTGCCGGAACAGGCCCAGAAGGTCATCCTGCACGGCTCGGGCGGCGAGAAGATCAAGTTCGTCTATGACGACAACGCCCGCAAATACGAGGTCGCCAAGGCCTTCGAGGGCGTCCTGCCCAATCTGGAACGCCGCTGGCGCGAGACCGACAGCGCCTGGGTCCGCGAGGAGCTGGGCCGCTACCAGTCCGAGACGCCCTGCGAGGTCTGCGGCGGCAAGCGCCTGAAGCCCGAGGCCCTGGCGGTCAAGGTGGGCGTCGCCGACATCGCCGAGATCAGCTGGCTGTCGATCTCCAAGGCCTATCTGTGGTTCACCACCCTGGACGACCACCTGACGGACAAGCAGCGCGAGATCGGCCGCCGCATCCTGAAGGAGATCACCGACCGGCTGCGCTTCCTCAACAACGTCGGTCTGGACTACCTCAGCCTGTCGCGCAGTTCCGGCACCCTGTCGGGCGGCGAGAGCCAGCGCATCCGCCTGGCCTCGCAGATCGGCTCGGGCCTGACCGGCGTCCTCTATGTGCTGGATGAACCCTCCATCGGCCTGCACCAGCGCGACAACACCCGCCTGCTGGAAAGCCTGATGGGCCTGCGCGACCTCGGCAACTCGGTCCTGATGGTCGAGCATGACGAAGAAGCCATCCTGACCGCCGACTACGTCATCGACATGGGGCCGGCCGCCGGCGTCCACGGCGGCGAAATCTGCGCCCAGGGCACCCCCGCCGAGGTCATGGCCAACCCCAACTCCCTGACCGGCCAATACCTGACCGGCGCACGCGAGATCGAACTGCCGCCCGAGGGCCGCCGTCCGGTCGACCGCAAGCGGATGCTGAAGATCAGCGGCGCCACCGGCAACAATCTGAAGAACGTCACCGGCGAGATCCCGGTCGGCCTGTTCACCTGCGTCACCGGCGTGTCCGGCGGCGGCAAGTCCACCTTCACCATCGAGACCCTGTACAAGGCCGCCGCGCGTCGCCTGCACAACGCCTCGGACGCCCCCGCCAACTTCGACCGCATCGAGGGCTTGGAGCAGTTCGACAAGGTCATCGACATCGACCAGTCGCCCATCGGCCGCACCCCGCGCTCGAACCCGGCCACCTATACCGGCGCCTTCAACCCGATCCGCGACTGGTATGCCGGCCTGCCCGAGTCCAAGGCGCGCGGCTACGGCCCCGGCCGCTTCAGCTTCAACGTCAAGGGCGGCCGCTGCGAGGCCTGTCAGGGCGACGGCGTCATCAAGATCGAGATGCACTTCCTGCCCGACGTCTACGTCACCTGCGACGTCTGCAAGGGCAAGCGCTACAACCGCGAAACCTTGGAAATTGTCTTCAAGGGCAAGAGCATATCCGACGTTCTGGACATGACGGTTGAAGAGGCCGCGCGCTTCTTCAACGCCGTGCCCTCGATCCGCGACAAGATGCTGACGCTGGAGCGCGTGGGTCTGGGCTACGTCAAGGTCGGCCAGCCGGCCACCACCCTGTCCGGCGGCGAGGCCCAGCGGGTCAAGCTGTCCAAGGAACTGGCCCGCCGCGCCACCGGCAAGACCCTCTACATCCTCGATGAGCCGACGACCGGCCTGCATTTCGAGGACACCCGCAAGCTGCTGGAGGTGCTTCAGGAACTGGTCGACAACGGCAACACCATCGTCGTCATCGAGCACAATCTGGATGTCATCAAGGTCGCCGACTACCTGCTGGACTTCGGTCCCGAGGGCGGCGACGGCGGCGGCGAGATCGTGGCCTTCGGCACGCCCGAACAGGTGGCCGACAACCCCGCCAGCTGGACCGGCAAATACCTCAAGGAGGTGCTGGACCGCCACGAAGAGCGCCGCAAGGCGCGGGTGGCCGCCCTGCCCGAAGTTCAGAAGGCCGAGGCGCAGAAGAAGCCCCGCGCCCGCAAGAGCGCCTGACCAGATCGGTCAGGCGTTCGGCGCCCCCTTGAGCTGCAGATAGGCGGCCGAGAACGGCGCATACATGATGACGACCTGCGCCGCCGTCATCACGGCGTTGACCACCAGGGACACGGCCAGCATCGGCCCCAGGGCGCTAAGCAGGCTGGGAACGCCGGCGCCCTGCATCGCGATCAGACGCTCGTTCCCGCCGACCATCAGGGTGAACGGCGCCGCCACGGCCGAGCCCAGCAGGCCCACCAGCATGGCCATGACCCAAGCGATGATCGCCATCCCGAACAGCGGCCAGAACACCTTCTTTGCGGTCATGGCGAAGGCCGACTTCACCGCGATCCGCCCCTCCACAAAGGTCGCCGGAACGACCAGGCTGAACCGAACCGACAACCAGGCCATCAAGGCGACCAGAGCCAGCGACACCAGCACCACGGCCAGCCACAGGGCCGGAGCGGCCACCGCCCCGGCGGCGACAAGGGTGATGACCGCAAAGCCCGCCATGAAGACCACGAACATGATCAGGGCGACGATCAGGCTGGCCCCCAGCACCCGCAGTTCATCCTTGCCCAGACGCAGATAGCCGAACCTGCGATCCTCGGGTCGAACGACCGAGCGGGCGATGGCCGTGCTGATCACGGCGCTGAACAGCAATCCCAACGGCGCCCCCCAGGCGACGATGGCGAGATAGGCCTGCCCCAGCCGCTCCATCTCCTCCAATGACGGCTCGCTCCGCGCCTGCGCCTGGATGTCCGTGATCACGGCCAGGACGGTGACGAAGTGCGGCCCGACCAGCAGGAACAGCAGGCCGAAGAAGACAGCGTAGGCCGCCGCCCACAGCAGGACGGCGACGGGGGCGCGACGCGTCAGGCGGAAGCCTTCAAAGGCGCAGTCAGTGGCGGAAAAGGTCATGCGGTCGTCCTCGATTCCTGATCAGCCTAGCGCAACCGGACGCGCTTCGTCCTGCGGCGCTTGCGCCAGAAGCGACCGGCAAGCCTCGGCATAGGGCGCCAGCATCACCGTGCCCAGAAAGCCCTGCAGCCAGGACAGAGGCACAAAGGCCGCCAGGCCCCAGCCGACAAAGGCGGGCCAGTCCACCTCCGGCGGCGCGCCGTGCTTCAGCATCTCGGCCACGGTGAAGACATTGACGCCCGCCACCAGGAACAGAACCACGGCCGCCAGGGCCAGCAGCGCCAGCTCGATTGCGATCACGACGGCGATGATGGCGAGGCTCAATCCCAGAAGCCGCAGCACCTGCCCCTTGCCCAGCCGCCAGCCGGCGACAAAGGCGAAATCGTTCAACCCCACGCTGGCCGGCACGATCAGACAGGCGCGCAGCGCCACGCCCCAGATGGCCAGACCCGCCGCCGCCGCCACCAGCAGGCCGAGGGCCACCGCCGCCGCCTCGGACACGAACCACAACGACACCCCGATGGCGAAGGCGATCAGGCCGATCACGATGGCCGCGGCATAGAAGCCGGCCACCATCGCCACCCCGATGATGGCGAGACGCACCTCGTCCATCCCGACCTTCAAACCCGCGAAACGCGCCGGACGCTCGGGAAAGAACACGGTCCGAAAAACGGCGGCGGCAATGACCACGGCGATCAGGGCCTGCAGCAGGTTCAACAGGCCGGACCAGGCCTGAAACTGGACCATCTGCGCCATCACGCTCGCCGAAGGCTCGCGCGCCGCCAGTTCCTCGATGGAGATCGCCCCGAAAAACCGCAGCGTCAGCGCGCCGAACAACAGCGACGGCGCCGCCGCCAGAACGCCCCAGGCCCAGACCTGCAAGGGCCGGCGCCGCGTCAGCTTGAAACCGGAGGCCAGAGCCTCGCCGATGGAAAACGCCGTGGTCATGACTGCTCCTCTTGGCCGCCGTCATAAGCCAGACCGCAGGCAGTCCGCCACCCCATCGCAATGACAGGCTGACGGAAGCCTTTCGGACGGCTAGAAGGCCGCCATGTCGAACGCAGCTTCCACTCCCCAGCCCATTCACGTCATCGGCGGCGGCCTCGCCGGTTCCGAAGCCGCCTGGCAGATCGCCCAGGCCGGCGTGCCCGTCATCCTGCACGAAATGCGCGGCGTGCCGGGCATCAAGACCGACGCGCACCAGACGGACGGTCTGGCCGAGCTGGTCTGCTCCAACTCCTTCCGTTCGGACGACTGGGAGTTCAACGCCGTGGGCCTGCTGCATGCGGAAATGCGCGCGCTCGGCTCCATCATCATGGAATGCGGCGACGCCCATCAGGTCCCGGCGGGCGGCGCCCTGGCCGTCGATCGCGACGGCTTCTCCCAGGCTGTGACGGCCAAGCTGGAAGCCCACCCGCTCGTGACCATCGTGCGCGAGGAAATCGCCGGCCTGCCGCCGGAGGAATGGGACAACGTCATCGTCGCCACCGGCCCGCTGACCTCGCCCGCCCTGGCCGACGCCATCCTCAAGATGACCGGTGAGGAAAGCCTCAGCTTCTTCGACGCCATCGCCCCCATCATCCACGCCGACAGCATCGACTTCGACATCGCCTGGCGTCAGTCGCGCTATGACAAGGAAGGCCCCGGCGGCGACGCCGCCGCCTACGTCAACTGCCCGATGGACAAGGCGCAGTACGAAGCCTTCATCGACGCCCTGCTGGGCGGCCCCAAGGCCGAGTTCAAGGACTGGGAGAACGTCCCCTACTTCGACGGCTGCCTGCCGATCGAGGTTATGGCCGAGCGCGGCCGCGAGACCCTGCGTCACGGCCCGATGAAGCCCGTCGGCCTGACCAATCCGCGCGACCCGAAGGTCAAGTCCTACGCCATCGTCCAACTGCGTCAGGACAACGCCCTGGGCACCCTGTTCAACATGGTCGGCTTCCAGACCAAGCTGAAGCACGGCGCCCAGGCCGAGACCTTCCGCATGATCCCGGGGTTGCAGAACGCCCAGTTCGCGCGCCTAGGCGGCCTGCACCGCAACACCTACCTCAACAGCCCGCAACTGCTGGACAAGCAGCTGCGCATGAAGGCCATGCCGCGCCTGCGCTTCGCCGGTCAGGTGACGGGCGTCGAGGGCTATGTCGAAAGCGCCGCCATGGGCCTGCTGACCGGCCGTCTGGCCGCCGCGCAAGCCCTGGGTCGCGACCTGTCGGCCCCGCCGCCGGAAACCGCCATGGGCGCCCTGGTCGAGCACATCACCGGCGGCCACCTGGCCGGCTCCAAGTTCCAGCCGATGAACATCAACTATGGCCTGCTGCCCCCGCTGGAAGCGCCCAAGGTCGACGAGGACGGCAAGCGCATCCATCCCAAGGAACGCGGCCGCGCCAAGAAGCGCCTGCAGAGCATCCGCGCCATGGAGGCCCTGAAGGCCTGGCGCGACGCCTGAACGACAAGGCCGGGTCGGCTCAACGCAGCTTGGGCAGGCCCGGTCGGAACGCCAGGGTCATCACGCCCAGAACCACGACGCCGACGCCCATCAGGACCCAGGCTCCGGTCAGGTCGGCCATGTGATCGCGCAACAGGCCGGCGGCCAGCGGCGACAGGCTGGCGATGATGTAGCCCCCGCCCTGGACGAAGGCGAGCAGGTCGCCGGACCGGCTCGGATCGTCGATCTGGTCCATCGCCAGAATTAGGGTCAGGGGGAAGATCGCCCCGATCCCCAGCCCCATGACCACGACGACCGGGATCGCCAACGACACCGGCGCGATGATCAACCCCGCCAGACCGATCAGGGCCAGAATCAGCGCCGTCAGGATCGGCCCGCGCCGGTCAGGAAAGCGCCCGATGACCAGCGAGACGATAATGCCCGCCGCCACCTCGGCCCCGGTCATGCCGCTGAGCAGATAGCCCGCCGTCGCCCGCGCCTGCCCCAGATCGACATAGAAGGGCGGCAGCCAGGCCAGCACCAGGGTATAGGCCGAGGTCCCCAGGCCCATGATCAGGATCAGGCTCCACGCCCGGCCCTGCTTCCAGAAGGGGATTTCGGGATGCACCACCTCGACGACGGCGCTCCGGTCGGGCTCCTCCGCCGCCGGATCGCGCGCGGCGATCAGCCAGACAACCGCCGCGACAAAGGCAGGCGCGCTCCACAGCGCCAGCGTCCAGGCCCAGCCGACCGCCTCGGCCAGCCCCGCCGCCGTGGCCGCCGCAACCGCCGCCCCGCTCATGATGCCCGTGGTGTAGAGGGCCATGACCGTGCCGAACCGCGTCGGAAACGCCCGCTTGATCACGACCGGCGCCAGGGCCTGAATAAGCGCCACGCCCACACCGACAACCGCCGCGCTGGCGATCAGGCCCGCCGTGTCCGTCAGCACCGCCCGCACCAGACAGGCCCCGCCGATCAGCAACGCGCCCAGCAGGATGCCGCGCCGCTCGCCCAGCCGCCGACGCAGGGGCCGGATCGACAGGGCGCCCAGACCGATCATCAGCACCGGCAAGGTCGTCAGCAGGCTGGCGGCGGTGGAATCCATCCCCGTCGCGCCCTCGATCAGATCCAACAGCGGCCCGACCGCCGCCATCGCCGGCCGCAGGTTCAGCGCCAGGGCGCCGATGGCCGCCAGCAGCAGCAAGGACGCGCCGCGCGTCGGCTCGGCTTCGGACCGTGCGGTCATGACAGAGGACTCCACTGAAAAATCGCGCTACTCTCTCGACCTCAAGTATCTCGATGTCAAGATAACCCATGCCCGACAGAGCCTCTCGCGCCGCCGCCCAATGGGCCGTTCAGCGCCCCGACATGGACATGCTGCCGATGGAGGCGCTGGGCCGCCTGCACGAAGCCTCGATCCTGGTCGCGCGCGAACGCCAGGCTCCGCTCTACGCCCGCTACGGCCTGCAACAGGGCGAGTTCGACGCTTTGGCGACCCTGCGCCGCTCGGGTGCGCCCGAAGGCCTGACGCCGACCGCCCTGTTCGAGGCGGCCATGATGTCGTCCGGCGGCATGACCGCCCGCATCGATCGGTTGGAAAAGGCCGGTCTGGTCGAGCGTCGCCCTCACCCCACCGACCGCCGCGCCACCCTGGTCCGGCTGACCGACAAGGGTTTCGACCTGATCGAAACCATCATGCCCCATCACGAAGAAGCGGCGCGAGACATCCTCGCGCCGCTCTCGACCGATGAACAGAAGACCCTGAACGCCCTGCTGGCCCGCCTGATCGGCGGCCTCTGCGACTAGACGCGCCCGCGCAACACCGCCCACAGCAGACGCAGCCGCTTGACCGGCTCGGGGTGATCAAAGCCCGCCAGGGCGGCGTGGGCCGTGGCGGGAAAGGCTGCGGCCGGCAGGGTCCGAAGTCCGACGTTGGCGACGGATCGCAGCGCCCTCGCCTCGTCCGCGCGCCCGGTCTGCGACAGGGCCCACAGACGCCCGGCCTCGGCCACCGCCGCCTCATGCCCCTCGCCCGCCAGTATATGGACGGCCACCCGCATGGGGCCGACATAGAAGGCGTCCAGATCGTGCGGGTCGCCATGCACGCGGCCGATATGGGCCTCGATCAAGGCGTCGAAGGGCGCGCGCTCCAGCCCATGACGGGCGACGGCGGCGGTCAGGGCCTCCAGCACGGGATGGCCGACGCGCGGGGTGTTGGCGAAGACGCCCTCCATCTGCTCGGCCCACCACGTGTAGCGCATCTCGGCCAGCATGGGCTGGGTGACGCGGGTGGGAATGGCCAGAAGCTCCGCCTCGAGGGCGTAGAGGGCGATCAGGTCCGCGCGCGCCTGTTCGTCAGCCACGAACCGGCTGGACAACCAGCGGTCGGGATCGGCGGCGCGGACCTGGGCATCAAGATCAACAGTCATTGCGCAAGGCCATCGGCCATTGCGGCCAAGACCTCAAGTCCCTGCGGCGCAAGCCTCAGCCGAACAGAGTCTGATACATGGCCATCGAGGTCAGCATCGGCAGCGACAGCAAGAGGTTGGTGCGGCTGCCCAGCATGGCGATGCGGGCGGCCTTGGCCTTCCTGTCGTCATCCACGGCGATGATGCCCAGGGCCCGCTTCTGGTTCGGCCAGATCACGCCCCAGACGTTCAGGAACATGATGATGGCCAGCCAGACGCCGATCCCCATCAGGGTGAACTGCTGGTCGCCTGCGTTCAGACCGCCGGCCAGGCCGAAGGTCAGGACTTCATGGGCATAGGCGTGACCGCGCGTGAACAGGACGGCGATGCCCGCCAACACCGTCACCAGCGCCGACCATCGGAACCAGAACAGGGCCTCAGGCGCGATATGCTTGCTGACGGCGGGCTTCAGCTCGGCCGGGATCGCGGGCATGACCCGGATCTGCACGAAGTTGAAGTAGTAGAGCAGGCCGATCCACAGGATGCCGGCCACGACGTGGACCCAGCGGAAGGCCGCCTGGGCAAAGCCGAGATCGAAGCCGCCCGGCGCGATGCGGCCGAAGGCGAAGATCATGACGCCCGCCAGCAGGATGCTGAGCAGGAAAGTCGTTCTGAAGTTGGAAAGCAGTTTGGCCATGCGCCCCTCCCCGGGTCGGAATCAGGAAGCGTGACCTTACTCCTCCCTCCCCGCCGGGGGGAAGGAGGAGCCTTTTCAGGTAGCCGGAGCTTAGGGCCGGCTGGCCATGCCGAGTTTGATCGGCTTGGCGTCTTCGTCGATGGAGCCGCCGCGCTTGACGCCCCACAGCAGGATGATCGGCGCGCCGACATAGATCGACGAATAGGTGCCGATCACGATGCCGATCATCAGCACGATGGAGAAGCCGAACAGAGCCTCGCCGCCGAACATGGCCAGGACGGCCAGAACGCCCACGGCCGTGACGCCGGTGATGATGGTCCGCGATAGGGTCTCGTTCAGCGACAGGTCGATGACCTCGCGCAGGGGCATGGTCTTGTACTTGCGCAGGTTCTCGCGAAGACGGTCGAACACGACGACGGTGTCGTTCATCGAATAGCCGATGACGGTCAGAATGGCCGCCACTGTGTTCAGGCTGAACTCGAACCGGAACAGGACGATCAGACCGAAGGTCAGGATCATGTCGTGCACCAGTCCCGCCACGGCGCCGAAACCGAACTGCGGCTCGAACCGGAACCAGATGTAGATGAACATCAGCACGATGGCCGCGCCCAGGGCCAGAAGGCCGCTGGTGAACAGCTCGCCGGAGACCTTGGAGCCCACGACGCTGACGCCCGAGTATTTCACCTCGCCGACAGCCTCGTCGATCGCCTTCTCGACCCGGGCGACGACGGCGCTCTGGCCTTCATCCTCGGGAATCTGGAAGCGAACGATGGCGCTGGCGGCGCTGTCGATGCCCTGAACCTGGACGTCGCCGAGACCCAGTTCGCTGACGGCGCCGCGAACCTTATCCAGTTCCAGCACCTGACCGGCGGGCTTGGACACTTCCATCGAGGCGCCGCCCCGGAAGTCGATGCCCATGTTCAGGCCGGGATAGAAGCAGCCGACGATCGACGCCACGCACAGGATGATCGAGATCACGCCTGCGGCGGGCGCATATTTGACGAAGCGGAAGTTCGTCTTCTGCGGAAGCAGTTTGATGAGGGGCCATCCACGCATCGCCATCACTCCGCGATCGGCAGTTTTTTGGGCTTGGCGACTTTGAGCCAGTACCCAAGCAGGACCTGGGCGACCATCACCGAGGAGAACATGGAGGTGAAGACGCCGATGGTCAGCGTCCAGGCGAAGCCGCGCACGGGCCCCGCGCCGAACATGAACATGATCAGCGCCGCCACCAGGGTGGTCAGGTTGGCGTCGACGATCGTGCCCATGGCCTTGTTGAAACCGGCGTCCATCGAGGCGATGACCGAACGACCAGCCCGCGCTTCGTCGCGCATCCGCTCAAAGATCAGCACGTTGGCGTCGACGGCCACAGCGAAGGTCAGCACCAGACCGGCGATGCCGGGCAGGGTCAGGGTCGCGCCGAACAGCGACATTGCGGCGATGATCAGGATGCCGTTCAGCACCAAACCCAGCACCGACACGCCGCCGAACAGGAAGCCATAGGCGCCGATCATGAAGACGCAGATCAGGATGAAGCCGATGATGGTCGAGACCATGCCGGCCTGAACGGCGTCGGCGCCCAGCTCGGCGGTGACGACGCGGCGTTCCTCGACCTTCAGCGGCGCCGGCAGAGCGCCCCCGTTCAGCAGGTTGACCAGTTCAGACGCCGACTGGATCGAGAAGCTGCCGGTGATCTGGCCCGTCCCGCCGGTGATGGCGCCCTGAATGGTCGGAGCCGAAATCACCTTGCCGTCCAGGATGATGGCGAAGGGCTTGCCGATGTTCTGGGCGGTGGCCTCGCCGAAACGACGCGCGCCCTGGCCGTCAAAGCGGAAGTCGATGGCCGGGCGGCCGTTCTGGTCCGAACCGACGCCGGCGCGGGTCAGGTTTTCACCCGAGACCAGGATGCGCTTCTTGACCAGATAGGGCGTGCCCTGATCGTCGGTCAGCAGTTCGGCGTCCGGCGGCACGCGCCCTGCCACCGCGTCCTGCAAGCCCGTGCTCGAGGTATCCACCATCTGGAAGGTCAGTTGGGCGGTGCGCCCGACCAGACGTTCCAGCTCGGCCGGATCGCTCTGGCCCGGGGCCTGGACCACGATGCGGTCCGCGCCCTGACGTGTGATGGCGATTTCCTTGGTGCCCGAGCTGTCCAGACGACGGCGCACGACCTCGATGGACTGATCCACCGCTGTCGCGCCCATGCTGTTCAGCGTGGCGTCCGTATAGGCGAAGCGAATGCGGTTTCCGCTCAGGCGCGTGGCCGTGCGATCCGGCTGGCCGTTGGCGGCGACGCCGGTCTGGGCCAACTGGCGCAGCTCCGTCAGCGCCGTGTCGAACTGACCGGGATCGGCGATGGTCACGACCACGCCGCCCGTCTCGCGCTGCATGGCGCCGATGTTGACCTGCTGTTCACGCAGGGCGACCCGCACGTCTTCCATCAGGTTGGTGACGCGTTTGTTGCGCATCTCCGGCACATCGACCTCCAGCAGGAGGTAGGAGCCCCCTTGCAGGTCGAGGCCCAGGTTCAGGCCGTTCTTGGGCAGCCAGCCGGGCAGCGCGTCGCGCTGCGCCTGGCTGAGCATGCTCGGGAAGGCCAGCAGCAGCCCGACAACGAGCGACAGCACGACCAGGACGACTTTCCAGCGCGCAAGCTGAATCATGTCAGGGCTCTATTTCGGGCGGGCGTCAGCGGCGAGAGCCGCTCAGCCCTTGTCGTTGGCGGCGATGGCGGTGCGGTTGCGCACTTCAGCGATCATCGACTTGACCACACGGACGTTCACGCCCTGCGAGATCTCGACCATGGCCTCAGCGTCTTCAACGCGCGTCACCTTGCCGACCATGCCGTTCGACAGGACGACTTCGTCGCCACGCTTGACGCCGGCGATGAGGGCCTGGTGCGCCTTCATCCGCTTCTGCTGCGGACGGATCATCAGGAAGTAGAACAGGATGAAGATCGCAACGATCGGCGCGATCTGCACCACGATGGCCATCAGGCCGCCTTCGGAACCAGTAGGCATGGAAACTCCCCGAACCGGGCCAACCTCGAAACGGGGGCCCCATTAAAATGAGGCGCGGAACCTAGGGCGCGCCGTGCCGATTTGCAACGCGGCCTGACGTCTCTGATCCGAGACGATGCCGCCCGGACACGCCGGGCGGCTCGGTTTCAGCGCGGCAGGACGCTCAGCGGATCAACCGCAACCGGATCATCGCCGCGCATCTGGCGCGTCTCGAAGTGGATCGAGGGACGGCCGTCGCCCGCCGTCAGGCCCACCGTGCCGATGGCCTGACCGGCGCGAACCTCGGCCCCGTCGCGCACCGTGGCCGAGCCCAGATGGCCATAAACCGTGCGCCAGCCGTCGCGGTGAACGATCAGGACCGTCAGCCCCTGACCCACCAGATCATCGCCGACATAGGCCACGCGCCCGGCGGCGGCGGCCTTGACCTCGGCCCCGGCCGCGGCGCCGATATTGACGCCGTTGTTGCGCTCGCCCATGCCCACCGGGCCGAAGCGACGCAGGATGTCGCCGCGCACCGGCCATTGCATCGCCAGGGCCTGACCCACGGCCGCGCCCTGGACCGGCGAGGCCGGCGTCGAGGACGTCACAGCGGGCGCACGCGCGGGCGGCAGGGCGGCGTTGCCGCTGGGCGGCGGCGGCGGCGGGGGCGCCACGCCGTTATTCGGCGTCCGCACGCCGACCGGCGACGCGCCGGTCGCATAGGGATCGGAGCCGGTGTCCACCGCGCTGTCCGGCAGGATGATGCGTTGGCCCGAACTGATGGCGCCGCGCGGCCCCAGGCCGTTCAGGTCGATCAGAATCTGCACCGGCGTCTGGAAGCGACGACCGACGCCCGAAATGGTGTCGCCCTGCTGGATCACATAGGTCGCGCCCGGCATGCTGGTCGAACCCGCGGGCGGCGGCGGCGTCACCGTGACCGGCGCCCCCGTCGAAGGATAGGCCGGACCGCCGGCGGGCGGCAGTCCGCCGCCTTCGATGCTGCCGGCCGGCGCGCGCGGTCCCTGCTCTTCATAGGGACGCGACGCGGGCGGCGGCGTCTGCGGCTGCGCCGGCTGGGTGTAATAGGGGTTGGCGCCGGGTTGCTGTTGCGGCTGCGCCGGATAGGCGCCCTGCCCCGTCGGCATGGGACGCGTCGAATAGCGCGGCTCGTTCGGATAGGTCGAACACGCCGTAACCGTCAGCGCCCCGCCGACAACGACCGCCGCCCTGATCCAGCCCGTGAAGCCGCCCATGCGCCCCTCCTTCTTAACCTTGAATTGCGTCTGCCCCCGGTGTGCCCCGGAAGCGCCGCCAAGCCAACCCGCCAAACGGCGCCAAAGTGGGGCGGAAAGGTTAACCCGAACAGTCATTCGTCATCCCGGAAAGCCCGCAGGGCTTATCCGGGACCGCCAGAAGCGCTACCATCCGCCTCATGCGCGAAGACAGGGTCTTCACCGTCTATATAATGACCAACACGCCGCGCGGCGTGCTCTATGTCGGCGTTACGTCCGACCTGCTTGGACGCGTCCAGCAACATAGAGAGTGCGCCTACCCTGGCTTCACCAGCCAGTGGGGTTTACGATAATTAGTCTGGTATCAGGTCTTCGACGATGCTGAATCAGCCATTCATTTTGAGAAGCGCCTGAAGCGCTGGCGTCGTCAATGGAAGTTCGACCTCATCGAGCAAACCAACCCTCAATGGGCCGATCTATGGGAAACCGCTTTCAAGTCTGACGCAGGCGCATTGAGCGGTCCCGGATAATCGCTACGCGATTTCCGGGATGACGAGATAGGAGGACGGACGCCCCTACCCCTCCTTGGCCGTCCCCTCGACCAGGGGCACGAACCGGACTTCGCACAGGCTTTCGCGGCGGAAGCTGCCGTCGTCCTGACCGGTATAGCGGTTCAACATCTGCACCGAACTTCGCCCCACCGGCGCGACCAGCACGCCGCCGGGCTTCAACTGCTTCAGCAGTTCAGTCGGCTCGTGCGGCGAGGCCGCCGTGACCATGATCCGGTCAAAGGGCGCCTGTTCCGGCCAACCCTGCCCCCCGTCGCCGTGGCGGGTGAAGACATTGTCGACGCCCAGCAGCTTCAGCTTGTGCTCGGCCTCGGTCAGCAGGCTCTTGTAGCGCTCCACCGAATAGACAAAGCGCGCCAGACGGCTGAGCACCGCGCACTGATAGCCGCTGCCGGTGCCGATTTCGAGCACGCGGTGGCGCGGCTGGACGTCCAGCGCCTGGGTCATCAAGCCGACGATATAGGGCTGGCTGATCGTCTGGGCGCAGTCGATCGGCAGGGCCTGGTCCTCCCAGGCCTGATCGAGGAACTTCTCGTGGACGAACAGCGACCGGTCGATGGATTCCATCGCCTTCAGCACCCGCGCGTCGGTCACCCCCTGGCGCCGCAGCGACAGGATCAACCGGCCCGCGCGGTCGTCCGACAGGCTCATTTTTCCAGCGGTCCCTTGGGCGGGGCGCCGCCCAGCACCTTCTTCAGGTCGTTGACGCTGCGCATGTGCGTCAGGTCGATGTGCAGCGGCGTGACCGAGATCCGGCCCTCGTCCATGGCTCGCAGGTCGGTGCCCTCGGCGTGTTCCTGCGGCGCGCCGCGGAAAGCCATCCAGTAGTAGTCGCGACCGCGCAGGTCGGTGCGGCGAATGGCGTGCATTTCGCCGATGTCGCGGAAGCCCTGCTTGGTCACCTCGACTGCCTTGACCAGTTCCGGCGGCAGGTTGGGGAAGTTGACGTTCATGACCACGCCGTCCTCCCACTTCTGCTCCAGCAGCTTGGAGACAATGCCCGGCGCGAAGGCTTCGGCCGTCTCCCAATGCGCCACCACGTCGTCGTGGAAGCGCTCCAGCGACTGCGACAGGGCGATGGAGCGGATGCCGAAGGCCATGCCCTGCAGCGCACCCGCCACCGTGCCGGAATAGCTGACGTCCTCGCCGACGTTGTGGCCGCGATTGACCCCCGACAGCACCAGATCAGGCTTCTCGGGCATCAAATCGTTGACCGCCAGGATGACGCAGTCGGTCGGGGTGCCGGTCACGGCGAAGCGCTTGTCGCCCAGCTGATTGACCCGCAGCGGCTCGGTCAGGGTGATCCCGCGCCCCTTGGCCGACTGCTCGGTCTGGGGCGCGACGACCCAGACGTCGTCCGACAGGGCGCGAGCAATCTTCTCAAGACATTCAAGACCTTCTGCCTCGATGCCGTCGTCATTGGTGAGGAGAATTCGCATCATTCGCGCTCAAGCAGCCCGAAGGGCGATAGCGCACCAAGGATGCCCTTCTTCCCTTGTGGGAGAAGGTGGCTGGCGAAGCCAGACGGATGAGGGGTCGCGCCCCGGCCGGTAATCATGTCGTCTGCACTCGCCACTAGCATCTTCTGTCTGAGCAACCCCTCATCCGAGCCGCTGCGCGGCCCACCTTCTCCCCCAAGGGGAGAAGGGTTTTCAGCGCTAACGCCTTCGGCTGCTTGAGCGCCGTCTCCCGCAGGAGGAGAAGGATCAGCCAACCTGTTTCAACCCGCCCATATAGGGCAGCAGCGCGTTCGGCACGGCGATCGAGCCGTCCTCCTGCTGATAGTTCTCCATCACCGCAACCAGGGTGCGGCCGACCGCCAGGCCAGAGCCGTTCAGGGTGTGCAGGAACTCGGTCTTCTTCTCGCCCGCGCGCTTGAACCGGGCGTCCATGCGCCGGGCCTGGAAGTCGCCGCAGTTCGAGCAGGAGCTGATCTCGCGATAGGTGTTCTGGCTCGGCAGCCAGACCTCGAGGTCATAGGTCTTCTGCGCCGAGAAGCCCATGTCGCCCTTGCACAGCAGCACCTTGCGATAGGGCAGCTCCAGCGCCTGCAACACCGCCTCGGCGCAACCGGTCATGCGCTCATGCTCAGCTTCGGAGTCCTCGGGACGGCAGATGGAGACCATCTCGACCTTGGAAAACTGGTGCTGGCGGATCAGGCCGCGCGTATCGCGCCCCGCCGACCCGGCCTCGGCCCGGAAGCAGGGCGTCAGGGCCGTCAGACGCATGGGCGTCGCCACCTCGTCCTCGCCCAGAACCTGCTCGCGCACGAGGTTGGTCAGGGAGACTTCGGCGGTGGGGATGAGGTAGCGAGCGTCCAACTGTTCTCGGACGTTCACCGAATAGCTAAACAGGTCGCCTTCGCTCTGCCGCTTGGCGGCGCCATCAATCTCACGGGCGAGTTCGCTGAATGCGGCGCCGAAGTCACCAGTCTTGAACAGGTCCTCTTCGAATTTCGGCAATTGGCCTGTGCCAAACATTGCATTGTCGCGGACCAGCAGCGGCGGGTTCACTTCCAGATAGCCGTGCTGGTCCGTCTGCAGGTCCAGCATGAACTGGCCGATGGCGCGTTCCAGACGCGCCAATTGGCCCTTCAGCACGGCGAAGCGCGAGCCGGACATCTTGGCGGCGGCTTCAAAGTCCAGCAGGCCCAGGGCCTCGCCCAGGTCGGCGTGATCCTTGGCCGGGCCGGTCGTGCGCGGCGTGCCGCACTTCAGGACTTCGACATTGTCGTTTTCGTCCTCGCCGTCCGGCACGTCGGCGGCGGCCAGGTTCTTCAACCCCGCCAGCAGGTCGCGCAGTTCGGCGCCCTTGGCGGCTTCGGCCTCGCCCGCCTCGGCGATGTCGGTCTTCAGCGTCTCGACCTCGGCCTTCAGCCGGTCGGCCTCGGCCATGTCCTTCTTGCCCATGGCGGCGCCGATGGCCTTGGAGGCGGCGTTGCGCTTGGCCAGGGCTTCTTGACCTGTCGTCTGGGCGGCGCGCAGGTCCACGTCCAGCGCCAGAATGCGGGCCACGACGTCGGCGGCGTCGTCCACCCCGCGCGACGACCAGCCGGCGACGAAGGCTTCGGGGTTGTCGCGGATGGCTCTGATGTCGTGCATGGCGTCAATCTTCGGACGTTCGGGAAGAAGCCGAAGGCTGTAACGCCCCGCGCGGAGTCGGGCAAACCCCTAAGCACCTTCTCTTCCGCCATCATCGTAACTCAACAAGCCCTCCCCCTCGATGGGGGAGGGTTGGGTGGGGGTGTCGGCAGAGCCGTTTGCAACTGGGCTCCGGAGACGACATGCCTCGTGCGCTCCATCAGAAACCTTGAGCACACACCCCCATCCCTGCCCTTCCCCCATCGAGGGGAAGGGAAAGAGGGTTTAGCCAGCCCGCCTCGCCGTCACCCTGATCTCCACCCCAATCGCCTTGGACACCCAGTCGCCGCCCGCGTCGGACATCATGCCGAGGTCCAGAGCCGTGCGGTCCAGCTCCAGCCTGCCGGCCACGGTCGCCACGCCGTCCGCCTGGTCAAAGGTGAAGGGCAGCACGACAGGCACGCTTACGGTCTTGATCCGCAGCGTCCCCGTCGCCTCATAGCGGTTTCCGCCCAGGGCCTTGAACGTCGCCGCCTCGAACCGCGCGGTCGGATAGGCGCTCGGATCGAACCATTCCGCCCCGGTCAGGCTGCCTTCCTGGGTCGCGTCGCCCGTCTTGGCTGTGCCGGTCTTCACCAGAACCACGGCCTTGGAGCCCGCCAGATCGGCCGGATCGAACCAGACCTGGCCCTCCCACTGCTCAAACCGCCCCTTGAAGGCCTTGCCCGCGTGGGTTCCGGTGAATTCGATGGTCGAGGCCGCCTGATCGATGGTCCAGGCCGTCGCCGTCCCCGGCGTGACCGCCGCCTCGGCCTGAGCGGGCGCCGCCGCAGCATGGACCTCGGCCCCTGCCCCTTCGGCCAGAGGCGCGGGCTTGGCCGCGATGCCGCCCGCCACGGCCAGGGCCGCGATAAAGCCCAGCCCTGCCAGACGCTCGGTCCTACGCAGCAGGGGTTTTGGTTCCGGCGCGGTGCGGCCCTCGCCGTGCTTCAGCACCGGGATCATATGGGCCAGAACCCCGTCGCGATTGATGAACTGGTGCTTCAGCGCCGCCCCGACGTGCAGGGCGATCAGCACGACCGCGCCCCAGGCCATCAGGCTGTGCGCACCCATGGCCTGATAGGCCACGGTCCGGCGCAAACCCGCCGCCGCCTCGCCGATGAAGGGCAGGTGCGGCACGGTGAACAGGCCGAACCAGCTGGTCGCCACGGCCAGCGGCGTATCCGTCGCCACGGCCCAGCCTGCTGAAACATAGAGCCAGCCCGTCAGCGGCAGGGCCAGCATCAGGCCGTAAAAGGCCGCATGGGTCGCCCGCGCCGCGAACGTCTCCCAGGTCTTCATCTCCGCCGGCATCCCCGGCGTCCGGTGCGTCACCCGCCAGACCAGCCGCAGGGCCGTCAGCGCCAGGATCAGGAAGCCGACCGACTTGTGAATCTGGAACACGCGATAGGCCAGCGCCTGACTGCCCGGCTCATTGATCGCCTCGCTCATCCACCAGCCCATCGGGATCATGGCGATGATGGCGATCGCGATGGCCCAATGCAGGGCGATGGCGACGGGGGTGTAGCGACTGGCGGGCATCACAAACTCGCAAAGAAAATCCGTCATCCCGGACGCGCCACAGGCGCGATCCGGGACCCAGACGGCAGAGCCCAAGCGCCGAAGCCTCGAGCTCTCATCCGATGCCTGGGTCCCGGATCAGCCTGCCGGCTGTCCGGGATGACGGCAGAGGGATCAGAAATCAGGCAGCGGGAGCAGCCGGAGCGACCTGCTGCAGGAACTCGCCGTCGAAGCGGATGGTGGTTTCGTCGCCCACCGGACCGACCGGCATGCCGAAGTCCGAGCGCTTGAACTTGCCTTCGGCCGCGAAGCCGATGGTCGGGACCTGCATGAAGGGGTGCTTCTCGATCTCGCCGCCGAAGGTGGCGTCCAGGGTCACCGGCTTGGTCACGCCCAGGAAGGTCAGGTCGCCCGTCACCTTGGCCGTGCGCGTGCCGGTCAGCTCGACCTTGGTCGACTTGAAGGTGATCTGCGGGAAGGCGCCGGCGTTCAGGAAGTTCTTGTTCTTGGCGATGTCCTCGCTCCAGCTCTTGAAGCCCGAGCCCGCGTGGGTGCCGGTGTAGTCGCCCGGATAGTTGGCGTCGACCGAGGCCGGGTCGATGCTGACCTCGACCGAGCTGTTGGCCAGGTTGGCCGGGTCCAGCGTGATCTTGGCGTCAAACTTGTTGAAGCGGGCCGTGTAGTTGGAAATCGTGTTGTGACCGATCGACCACTGCAGCGAGGCGTGGGTCGGGTCCATGACATAGACGCCGGCCGGGGCCTTCAGCTCGACCGGGGCGGTCGAGGCGGCGTCAGCGGCGGGCGCACCCGACTTGTCGGCGGCGGGGCTGCAGGCGGCCAGCAGGGCGGCGGCGGAAACGGCCAGAATGGCGGCTTTGATCTTCATGGGAGGACCTCGTTCAATCTTCAGGGCTGGACACGAGGTCCAGAAACGGTTGCTCTGTCCGTCGGCGCGCCGCTCGGACTGCAACAGTATAAGTTGCGATTACAGAGCTTCAAGCCCCGTTCGTGCAAAAATGCGGATTGAGGTGCGCCCTGCGCGCCGCCCGCCTATCTTGCGACTCACATGCCCATTCGCCGCCTCCCCCCCGAAACCGTCAACCGCATCGCCGCCGGCGAGGTGGTCGAACGCCCCGCCAGCGCCATCAAGGAACTGGTCGAGAACGCGCTGGATGCGGGGGCCTCGCGCGTCGAGATCCAGGCGGACGGCGGCGGCCTGACCCGCATCCTGATCGCCGACGACGGCAAGGGCATTCCGAAAGACGAGCTGCCTCTGGCGGTCGAACGTCACGCCACCTCCAAGCTGGAGCCTGACGACGCGGGCGACGTGGACCTGCTGCGCATCCACACCCTCGGCTTCCGCGGCGAGGCCCTGCCCTCCATCGGCTCTGTCGCCCGCCTGACCATCACGACGCGAGCCCGCGAAGAGGCCGACGCCTGGGCCGTCACCGTGGACGGCGGCGACCAACGCCCGGTCGCCCCCGCCGGCTTCCCCGGCCCGCATGGCGCCCGTGTCGAGGTCCGCGACCTCTTCTACGCCACCCCCGCCCGCCTCAAGTTCATGAAGTCCGAGCGGTCCGAGGCCATGGCCATCTCGGAAGAGATCAAGCGTCAGGCCATGGCCCACGAAGCCGTCGCCTTCACCCTGTCGCTGGACGGCAAGGTGACCCTGCGCCTGCCCGCCGAGCATCCGGGCTTCGAGGGCCGCTTGAAACGCCTCGGCGCCCTGCTGGGCCGCGATTTCGAGGCCAACGCCCTACTGATCGACCAAGAGCGCGACGGCGTGCGTCTGTCCGGCTATGCGGGCCTGCCCACCTATTCGCGCGGCAATGCGGCGCACCAGTTCCTGTTCGTCAACGGCCGCCCGGTGCGCGACCGCCTGCTGCAGGGCGCATTACGTGGCGCCTATGCCGACTTCCTGGCCCGCGATCGGCACCCGGCTGCGGCCTTGTTCCTCGACATCGACCCGCTCTACGTCGACGTGAACGTCCACCCCGCGAAAGCAGAAGTTCGCTTCCGCGATCCCGCCCTGGTGCGCGGCCTGATCGTCGGCGCCCTGCGCCACGCCCTGCACGCGGCGGGGCACCGCGCCTCGACCACGGTCGCCGCCGACGCCCTGTCCGGTTTCCGGCCGCATACGGGCGAGGCCCTCTACAGCCCCTCCTCGCCCACGGCCCAGTCGTTCGGAGCCGCCGCGCCGGGCTGGAGCGGCTGGCAGGGTTGGTCGCAACCAGCCGCCGCCGCCCAGAACCTGCCGGGCCTCAACGAACGCTCGGCTCGCGTCGAACACACCTGGAGCGGAGAGGCCGCCGCACCCAGCTTCCGCACCCTGGGCGAGATCCAGGCCGAACACGCCGGCCAGATCGCACCCGGCGCCCAGACGCCGCCCGACTTGATCGACTACCCGCTCGGCGCCGCCCGCGCCCAGCTGCACGGCACCTATATCGTCGCCCAGACCCGCGACGGCCTGGTCGTGGTCGATCAGCACGCCGCCCACGAACGCCTCGTCTATGAGCGGATGAAGACCCAGATGGCGACCGGCGCCGTCACCCGTCAGGCCCTGCTGACGCCCGAGGTGGTCGAACTGGACCCCGCCGAGGCCGAGCGTGTCGCCGCCAAGGCCGAGGAACTGGCCGAGATGGGTCTGATCGTCGAAGCCTTCGGATCGGGCGCGGTTCTGGTGCGCGAAACCCCCGCCCTGCTCGGCGACACCGATGTTCAGGGCCTGATCCGCGACATCGCCGACGACCTGTCCGAACACGGCGCCGCCCTGTCGCTGAAGGAGCGCATGGCCGAGGTCTGCGGCACCATGGCCTGCCACGGCAGCGTCCGCGCCGGCCGCGTCCTTTCCGCCCCCGAAATGAACGCCCTGCTGCGTCAGATGGAGGCCACGCCCCACTCCGGCCAGTGCAACCACGGTCGACCCACCTATGTCGAGCTAAAGCTCAACGACCTCGAGAAACTGTTCGGAAGGCGGTGACCCACCCTCCCGCTCATCCCGGCGGACGCCGGGATCCAGTGAGAAATGGTGCCAGAGCGCTTTCAATCTCCCCGTTGCAGACTTGGCCAAAGAACTGGATCCCGGCGTCCGCCGGGATGAGCGGAGCACAGGGGGCATTCACAGTCCCCACTGTTCAGTTACCCTGACGTCATGACTTACAGCGTCCTTTTCGTCTGCCTCGGCAACATCTGTCGCTCGCCCCTGGCGGAGGCGGCCTTCCGCGAAGAGGCCCGCCGCCTGAGACTGGATGTGATCGTCGATTCCGCCGGCACCGGCTCCTGGCACCTCGGCGATCCGCCCGATCCGCGCGCCCAGGCCGTCGCGCGCAAGAACGGCGTCGACATCTCCGCCCTGCGCGGTCGTCAGGTGAAGCCCGCCGACTTCCGCCGTTTCACCCACATCATCGCCCTCGACGAGGACAACTTCGCAAACCTGCGCCGCCTCGCCCCGGCCGACGCGACCGCTGACCTCAGCCTGCTGCTGGACCACGTCGAAGGCCGTGAAGGCCAGCCCGTCGCCGATCCCTACTTCGGCGACGACGACGGCTTTGACGTCACCTGGGCCGACGTCACCGCCGGCGCGCGCGGCCTGGCCCGGAAGCTGCGCCAGGGCGATTGAAACCGGGCCACGGCCTCGCTATCTCTCGCCCCTCACCTGTTGGGACTGTTTATGTCTGAGAATGTGTTCACGGCCTGAGGCCCGGACGCTGAAACCCGTCCGAGGCCGCTCGTAACGCCCCGCGTCTGAAGGATCGACGCCGGGCGCACGCTGACGCCTGTCCCGGACAATCTGAAATGAACATCTCCCGTGCGGAACAACGCACGCTCCACGCCCTGGCCCAGGGCGGTCGCATCCTGCTGGAACGCGACGATCAGGGTCGCATCATCGCCGCCCGCTGCTTCACCCGCGAAGGCTGGGTGCTGGACGGCTGCGACTTGGCGCAATGGCGCAGCCTGAAGCGCAAGGGCGTCATCAAGTCGCGAAACGGCGGCCCCTATGTCGTCAATCGCGACGGCCTGACCCGTCTGCGCAGTCAGTTGGACAACCGCACCTCAGGGCGCGGTTTCTAGAACCCTGAGGAAGAGGACGCGCGCGGCGCCATAGTCGCGCGCGTCCAGCCGCTCATAGCCCGGCGTGTCGATGTCCGGCTCGTCCGAGCCGCGCTCGAACACCACAATGGCGCCGGGCTTCAGCCATTGACCTTCACGCAGCCGCTCCAGCGTCTGTTCGCCCAGGCCCTTGGCGTAGGGCGGGTCCAGGAAGGCCAGGTCGAAGGCCTCGCCCACCGAGCCGGGACGCTCGCCCAGGTCGATAGCGCTGCGGCGATGCACCCGTCCCCGTCCGAACAGGCCATAGGCGTCCATATTCTCGCGGATCACGCCGCGCGCGCCGTCGTCGATCTCGACGAACAGGGCGAAGGCCGCGCCGCGCGACAGGGCCTCAAAGCCCAGGGCGCCCGACCCGGCGTAGATGTCCATGACCCGCATCTCGTGCAGGCTCTCGCCCCAGGAAGCGTGTTCCAGCACGTTGAAGATGGCCTGGCGCGCCCGGTCCGAGGTCGGACGCGTGTTCTGGCCCTCGGGCGCAAGGATGGCGCGCCCCTTCAGGCTTCCGGCGACAATCCGCATGTCAGTCCTCGTTCGGCGCGTACAGGGCCTCGACCTCGGCGCCGGTCAGGCGCGGGCGGTCGCCGGCGAAGTCATAGTTGGCGGGCTTGGAGTCGATGTAGATCTCGTCCTCGAAGGCGAAGGCCGAGGGATCGTCGAAGGCCTGGACCGAGACCATGGTCATCCCGCCCGCCTTCAGACGCCAGAACAGGCCCGAACCGCAGGCTGGGCAGAACTGACGCTCCGCCCATTCCGACGAGTCATAGGTCGCCACAGGGCCGGCGACCTCGAGGCTGTCGCCGCAGTTGACGCTCAGCGAGACCCCGCCCGAAATCCGACGGCAGCTCTCGCAGTGGCAGGCGTGCATCCCGCCCAGCGGCGTGGCGGTGAAGGTCACCGCCCCGCACAGGCACCGGCCCGCCAGACGCGCGCCCTCCTCGGCCTCGACCATCGTCAGCCCTCCGTCCAGACCTTAGCCTCGGTCGCGCGGACCGCCGCGACCGCCCGAAGGCTTGCCGCCAAAGGGTTTGCCGCCGCCTGGACGCGAACCGCCCGGCTTGCCGCCGAAGCCGCCAGGCTTGCCGCCCGAGCGCGGCGCCCCGTCACGCGGTTTGAAGTCGCGCTGCGGACGGTCGCTCGAACCGCCCTCGCGGGGTTTGAAGTCCCGTTTCGGACGATCGCTGAAACCACCCTCGCGCGGCTTGAAGTCGCGTTGCGGACGATCACCGTCCGAACGCGGCGCGCCGTCACGGGGCTTGAAGTCCCGCTTCGGACGGTCGCTGAAACCGCCTTCGCGCGGCTTGAAGCCGCCCTTGGCGCCGTCGCGGGGCGCGCGACGGTCGTCGATCAGTTGCGGCTCCGACCGGTTGAACGGCCGGCGCGGACGATCCGACCACTCGCCGCCCTGAGCGGCTTCAGGCCGGGCGCGCGGCTTGAAGGTCTTGGTGTGCTCGAACCGGGGTCCGGTCTTGGCCCAGCCTTCCTTCTTGGCCGGGCGCTCGCGGCGGTCGACCGCGTCGGCCTGGGCCTCGGTCGCGGCGCGGACGCGGCTCGGCTTGCGCGAGGGGTCCGACATGGCCGAACCCGACTTGCCCGTCACGATGGGCGAGGAGGTGCGGCGACCGGGGATGGGCGCGGGGGTCGAGACGCTGTTGCCGGTCGGCAGGTTCTCGGGCCGGATGTGGTCGGCCAGCATCTCGCGGATCACGCGCGGGCCGATTTCCTCGACCGCGCCGACCGGCAGGGTGCCGAGCTGGAACGGGCCATAGGCCAGACGGATCAGACGGTTCACGGTCAGGCCGACCGACTCCAGGACCTTGCGGACCTCGCGGTTCTTGCCCTCGGTGATCGAGACGCTGATCCACAGGTTGGCGGAGCTGCGCTCGCCGTCCTCTTTTTCCTTGGCCTTGTCGATGGTCGCTTCCATCGGGCCGTAGTGGACGCCCTCGATGGTGCAGCCGGTCTTCAGCTTGTCCAGCTCAGCCTGGGTGATGCGACCGCGTGCGCGGGCGCGGTAATGACGCACCAGGGCCGTGTCCGGCATTTCCAGCGCCCGGCTCAGCTCGCCGTCGTTGGTCAGCAGCAGCAGGCCCTCAGTGTTCAGGTCGAGACGTCCGACCGAGATCACGCGCGGTAGGCCGCTGGGCAGGGCGTCGAACACGGTCGGGCGGCCCGCCGGGTCGTTGTGGCTGGTGATCAGACCGGCCGGCTTGTGATAGCGCCAGACGCGCGTGGCCTGGGCCGCGCCCATCGGCTTGCCGTTGACGGTGATCACGTCGTCGCGCGTCACCAGGGTCGCCGGCGTGTCCAGGATGCGGCCGTTCACCGCCACCTTGCCCAGGCCGATCAGACGCTCGACCTCGCGGCGCGAGGCGATGCCCGCGCGCGCCATGGCCTTGGCGATTCGCTCGCTGCGCAGCGGCGCGGCCGGCTCCTTCGCCGTTTTCGGGCCGCCCTTGCCGGCGCCCTTCACAAAGGGCTTGTCGCCGCGATCGTCCTTGCGGTCGCCGCGTGGCGGGCCTTTACGGTCTGCGAAGCCGCCCTTGTCCGGGCGCGCGTCGGCGAATTTACGGGGGCCGCGCGGGCCGTCGTCTTGACGGGAGCGGGGCTTCTTGTCGTTGTCTTTGGGATGGCGATCCATGATGAGCGGTTCATGAGCATGGCGCTCGACTTGGCGCAAGCGGCGGCGCAAGCTGGCGAAGTGCCCGTCGGCGCGATAATTGTCGACGAATCGACCGGCGAAGTGCTTGGCCGTGGGCAAAACGGCCCCATAACGGCCCATGATCCGACCGCTCATGCCGAGATCGTGGCATTGCGAGATGCAGCGTCAAAGTTGCAGAATTATCGCCTTACCGACCTCACCCTCTATGTCACGCTGGAACCTTGCGCCATGTGCGCGGGCGCCATCAGCCACGCCCGCATCGGTCGGGTGGTCTGGGGCGCGGACGATCCCAAGGGCGGCGCGGTGATCCACGGCGGGCGTTTCTTCGATCAACCGACCTGCCACTGGCGGCCCGCCACCGAGGGCGGCGTCATGGCCGAGCCGGCCGCCGAGGCCCTGCGCGCCTTCTTCCGGGCGCGTCGCGGAACGCGCGCCGCCGCAGGGCGTTGAAAACCCAAGCTTGACCTTGGAGGCGCTTCGCTTGCCGCATCTGATCCTTCGCGCCGGCCCCGTTCTCGCCCTGACCGCCCTGCTCGCCGCCTGCGGCCCTGAACCCCGCGAAGCCCCCACTGACGGCGACGCCGTGCGCGAACGCGCCATCGAGGCCCAGACCGCCCGCAAACGCACCGGCGCCGAGGTTCAGGACCGCGCCCTGAACCGCGTCATCCGCACCGTCTATCTGTGCAACAACAGCGAACGCCTCTCGGTCGACTTCGACAATCCGCGCCAGATGGCGACGGTGCGCAACTCCTCGGGCGAAGCGGTCGATCTCTTCCAGGAACGCGCCGCTAGCGGCATCTGGTATCGCGCCAGCGGTTACGAACTGCGCGGCAAGGGCGTCCAGGCGACCTGGACCGCCGACGGCCGCGAACCGACCGAGTGCCGGGCGGTGGACTAGGCGAACTTCGCCAATCGTCCATCCAGCCGCGCCCGCACCTCGGGCCAGTCCTCATCCAGAACCGCGAACTGCGCCGTGTCGCGCACGCGCCCGGTCCAGGTGATCTTGTGCTTCTTCAGGACGCCTTCGTCGCGCGCACCCAGCTTGCGGATGGCGGCCGCGCTGGCCGCGTTCAGGGCGTCTGTGATGATCTCGACCCGCACCGCGCCGCTGGAAAAGGCGTAGTCCAGCAATAGCCGCTTGCACGCCGGATTGACCGGCCCGCCGCGCGCCTCCGGGCGATAGAAGGTCGAGCCGACCTCGCAACGCCGATGCTCGGGCTTGATCTCATACAGGCTGGTCGTGCCGACCACCGCCCCGTCGCTCAACCGCCGCACGGCGAAGGCGATGCGCGAGCCGGTCTCCATGGCCTTCAGCGCCGACGTCCACCAGCCGTCGAAATGCTCGCCGCATGCCGCGCTGACCATGCCGTTCCAGGCCTCGGGATCGCAGTCCAGCGCCGCCCTCACCTCGCCCTCCAGCCCCTTCGTGAACGGCTCCAGCCGGACGAAGCGGTCTTCGAGGACGACGGGGCTCAGCTTCACGCCACCGCGCCTTCCTCGATCAGGAAGGCCCGCACCGCGTCCGCATCCACGTTCTTGTCCGTAAACGCATCACCGATGGCTCTTGCCAGGATCAGCGTCAACCGCCCGCCCTCGGCCTTCTTGTCCCCGGCCATTCGCCCGATCAGGGCCTCGACGCTGAAGACCTGATCGACGTCCGCCAGCCGCGTCGGCAGGCCCGCCGCCTTGATCCCTGCCTCGGCCTTCACCGCATCAGCCGCCGAGCACAGCCCCTGACGCGCCGAGAACCGGAACGCCATGGCGCAGCCCAGGGCCACCGCCTCGCCGTGGGTCAGGGCGTCGCCAAAGCCCAACTCGGCCTCCAGCGCGTGCCCGAAGGTGTGGCCCAGGTTCAGCAGGGCGCGCCGCCCGGCCTCCTTCTCGTCCTCGCCGACGATCTGGGCCTTGATCTCGACCGAGCGGATCACCGCCCGTTCCAGGGCGTCTGGGTCGCCCTCGGCGCCCGCGGCCCCCTCTCCGCCCAGCCAGTCGAAGAAGGCGGCGTCGCAGATCAGGCCGTGCTTCAGCACCTCGGCCCAGCCCGAGCGCACCTGACGCACCGGCAAGGTCGCCAGGGCCTCGATGTCGGCCAGCACCAGCCGCGGCTGGTGAAAGGCGCCGATCAGGTTCTTGCCGCGCGGCGTGTCGATCGCCGTCTTGCCGCCGACAGAGGAATCCACCTGGGCCAGCAGGGTCGTCGGGACCTGCACAAAGTCGACGCCGCGCATGAACAGGGCCGCCGCCAGCCCGGCCAGATCGCCCACGACGCCGCCGCCCAGGGCCACGACCAGGCTCTTGCGGTCCAGTCCCTCGGCCAGCAGCCGATCCAGAACGGCCTCAAGCTGCTCGAACGACTTGGACGCCTCGCCCGCCGGCACCGTGACGATCCCGGTCGTCAGCCCCGCGCCTTCCAGCGCGACCCGCACCGTCTCGCCGTGGATGGCCGCCACCGTCTCGTCGCTGACGATGAAGGCCCGCGTCGGCTTCAGCGCCGCGACACGCGCGCCCGCCTGTTCCAGCAGTCCACGCCCGACCACGACCTCATAGGCGGCGAAGCCCTCGCCTCCGACCGGGATCGTCGTCGTCATTTCTGGCTCTCCTCGCGGGCGTGGCGCCGCAGTTCTCGATAAATCGCCTCGACCGCCTGGCCGTGCGAGCCGCCGCCCACCTCCACCGTCAGGTCGGCCTCGGCATAGATGGGATAGCGGGCCTCGGCCAACTGGCTCAGGGCCTCCAGCGGGTCGCGCCCGCGCAGCAGGGGCCGGGTGTCGCGGCGCTGCACCCGTTCGGCGATCACCTTCAGGTCGGCCCGCATCCAGACGCTGACCGAGTGCTGTTTCATCAGGGCCCGCGTCTCGGGGTTCATCATGGCCCCGCCGCCGGTCGCCAGGACGATGGGCGGCCCCTCCAGCAGGCGGCGCATGATTCGCGCCTCGCCCGCCCGAAACTCTGCCTCGCCCCGGCTGGCGAAGATTTCGCTGACGCTCATTCCGGCGGCGGATTCGATCTCGTGATCGCCGTCATGGAAGGGCAGACCCAGCCGCTGCGCCAGTCTGCGCCCCACGGTCGATTTGCCCACGCCCATCAGCCCCACCAGGGTTATGGTGCGGTCGAGCGCCAGGTGAGGCGACAAGGGCGAGGAATCGGGCGAGGCGTCGGCAGGCATGGTCCCACTATCCTCTACACGACACAGCCGCTCGCTCCACACCTCTGTTGAGCCCGCCGCATGACGCCCCAGGTCGAGGCCTTTCTGGAAATGATGGCGGTCGAACGCGACGCCTCGCCTCACACCCTGTCCGCCTATGGCCGTGATCTGGCCGACGCCGAGACCTGGCTGTCCGACGCCGGCGGCCTGATGGGCGCGTCTCAGGAAGCCGTCGAGGCCTGGTTCGCCGACCTGTCCCGGCGCGGCCTGTCCGCCGCCACCGCCGCCCGTCGTCGCTCATCCGTGCGCCAGTTTTATCGCTTTGCGCTTGGCGAGGGCTGGCGCACCGACGATCCCTCCCGCCGCATCGACGCCCCCAAACAGGGCCGCAGCCTGCCCAAGACCCTCAGCCGCGACGAAATCGAAGCCCTGCTGACCGCCGCCGGCGCCGCCGACAGCGCGGCGGGTCTGCGTCTCGTCGCCCTGGTCGAGATGGCCTACGCCTCGGGCCTGCGCGTTTCCGAACTGCTGGGGCTCAAGGTCGAGGCCGTGCGCCGCGACCCCGCCTATCTGATCGTGCGCGGCAAGGGCGGCAAGGAACGTCTGGCCCCCCTCAACGCCGCCGCGCGCCAGGCGATCAAGGCCTGGCTCGACGCCCGCGACGCCGCGCGCAAGCCGAACACGCCCGACAGCGCCTGGCTCTTTCCCTCGCACGGCAAGACCGGCCACCTGACGCCCCGCCGCTTCGCCCAGCTGCTGGATCAGGCCGCGCTGGCGGCCAATATCGACCCCGCCCGCGTCAGCCCCCACGTCCTGCGCCACGCCTTCGCCACCCACCTGCTGGAAGGCGGCGCCGACCTGCGCGTGGTCCAGACTCTGCTGGGCCACGCGGACATATCGACTACCCAGATCTACACCCACGTCGCCACCGACCGCCTGGCCCAGGTCGTCCATTCCAAGCACCCCTTGGCGAAGGACGACTGAACGCCCATAGTTCGCAGATGGCACGCACCTTCTACGTCAAGGCGATCTGGGACCCGGAAGCCGAGGTCTGGTGCAGCGAATCCGACATTCCCGGCCTGGTCATCGAAACCGCGACCTTGGCCGAGTTTGAAAGCCTGGCCCGCCAGTTCGCGTCCGAGCTTCTGGCTGAGAACCTCGACATCCATGGCCCCGTCCCGATCCGCTTCGAGGCTTCGGGCGGCTTTGAGGTTCTGGCCGCCTGACCGTGCGTTGAGCGTTCGGGTATCCAGCAATCTCTGAACATATGCCCAAGGACTTCTACCCCGAACTGACCGCCCTCCTTCATGCCGCCGGCTGGCGACGCATGGAGAACGCCAAGGGCAGCCACGAGAAATGGCGCCATCCCGACGTCGTCCACGCCGTGATCGTTCCCCGCTCCAAGAGCCGCCACACCGCCAACACGGTGCTCAAACAGGCCGGTCTGCCCAAGGCTTTCTGAACCCCGCTTGCCCCAGGGCGTTCCCCGCACTAGTTTCCGCCGCTTTCCGTAGCGCCAACCGCGCTTCTCCTCACGGACGCCTTATGGCCACGCACTATCTCGAATTCGAAAAGCCCATCGCCGAGCTGGAAGCCAAGATCGCGGAGCTGTCGCATCTGGCCCCGACCAGCGGCTCGTTCGAGACCGAGATCGCCGCCCTGCGCAAGAAGGCCGACGCCCTGCGGGTGAAGACCTACGCCAATCTCGACCCGTGGATGCGCACCCAGGTCGCGCGCCACCCGCAGCGTCCGCACTTCATCGACTACATCGACGGCCTGTTCACCGACTTCGTAGAACTGCACGGCGACCGTCAGTTCGGCGACGACCAGGCCATCCTGGGCGGTCTGGCCCGCTTCCGCGGCCAGCCGGTCGTGGTCATGGGCCACGAAAAGGGTCACGACACCCAGACCCGCATCACCCACAACTTCGGCATGGCCCGCCCCGAGGGCTATCGCAAGGCCGTCCGCCTGATGGACATGGCTGAGCAGTTCGGCCTCCCGGTCCTGACCTTCGTCGACACCGCCGGCGCCTATCCGGGCCTGGGCGCCGAGGAGCGTGGTCAGGCCGAGGCCATCGCCCGCTCGACCGAGCGCGGCCTGACCCTGGGCGTCCCCTCCATCGCCACGGTGACGGGCGAAGGCGGTTCGGGCGGCGCCATCGCCATCGCCGCCGCCAGCCGCGTGCTGATGCTGGAACACTCCATCTATTCGGTCATCTCGCCCGAGGGCGCGGCCGGCATCCTGTGGCGCGACGGCACGCGCGCCAAGGACGCGGCCAACGCCATGAAGATCACCGGCCCGGACCTGCTGGCGATGAAGATCGTCGACCGCGTCATCCCGGAACCCCTGGGCGGCGCTCACACGGCGCGCGAGACGGCCATCCAAACGGTCGGCGACGTTCTGGAAGACGAACTGAAGGCGCTGTCGTCGCTGTCGGCGGACCAGATCCGCAAGGCCCGCGCCGATCGCTTCTACGCCATCGGCCGTCTGGGCTGATCACGCATTGCACGGCGGCTTCGCGCCGCCGAAGCTGACGCCATGCGAATCGGTTTCTCGCCCCTTCTGACCCTTGGGGCCTCTTCATGCGCGGCATGAACGGGGTCGGCGAATCCCTGCGCGAAAGCGCGGTGTTCAACTTCGCGGGCGCGGTGACCATGGTCATCGACGATTCGCCCTTCGCCCTGGAACTGACGGCCCAGGCCATCCTCGGCTTCGGCATCAAGGTGCGTCACGCCTGCGCCAGCGCCGCCGAGGCCATCGCCATCCTGCGCGATCATCCGGTCGATCTGATCCTGGTCGACTGCGAGATGCCGGGCATGAGCGGCTATGAGTTCGTGCGCTGGCTGCGTCGCTCGGGGCTGGAGCCCAACGCCTTCGCCCCGGTCATCATGACCGCCGCCCACGTGCGTCGCTCCAAGGTCAGCGAGGCGCGCGATTGCGGCGCCAACTTCCTGATCACCAAGCCGTTCAGCGCCGGCGTTCTGCTGGAACGCATCGTGTGGGTCGCCCGCGACGCCCGGCCCTTCCTTGAAGTCGGCGACTATTTCGGGCCTGATCGTCGTTTCCATGCGGTTCCCTGGGACGGCCCCGAGCGTCGCGCCGAGGAAATGCGCAAGGCGGAATTCGAAGCCCAACGCAGAGCGTCGATCGAACTATGACCGTCATCACGCACAACCGTCGCCGCTCTCGCCTGTCGACCCTGATCGATCAGCCTGGCGGCGTCAGCGCCGGCGTCGCCCTGGCCCAGGCCAAGGCCAACCTGGCCGAGATGGAGGCCCGCAGTCGGGCGGTGATCGAGGAACAGGTCGCGGCTCTGGCGGCGCTTCAACCAGCCGCCTCGCTCGAAGAGGCGTCTCGCGTTCTCGATCAGGCCTATGACCATTCCAGCGCCGTGATCGACGCCGCCGGTCCGTTCGAACTCAAGGACCTGTGCGCCGCCGCCGCCAACCTGTGCGACCTGATCGACGCCGCGCCCGAGGACAGGCCCTTCGACTGGCGCATCGTCACCGTCCACGCCCAGGCCCTGCGCCTGCTGCTGTCCCTGCCGGCCGAGGCCGCCGAGGCCCGCACCCAGGTCCTGGCCAGCCTCAAGGACGTGCTGAAGGCCAAGGTTCCGGGCGCGACTCAGTCCGACTGAACCTGGCTCTTCGCTCCGCGCGTCTGCTTGCGCCACAGGCTGGCGTATTCCCCGCCCTGACGCGCCACCAGCTCATGGTGAGCGCCGCGCTCGACGATGCGCCCGGCCTTCAGCACCAGTATCTGCTCGGCGTCGGCCACAGTCGACAGACGGTGCGCCACGACCAGGGTCGTGCGGCCCGCCCGCGCCTTCCTCAGCGTCTTCTGGATCGCCGCCTCGGTGCGGCTGTCCAGCGCGCTGGTGGCCTCGTCCAGGATCAGGATGCAGGGGTCCGCCAGCAGGGCGCGGGCGATGCCCACCCGCTGACGCTCGCCGCCTGACAGCTTCAGGCCCCGCTCGCCCACCCGCGTCTCCATGCCTTCGGGCAGGTTGCGGATGAAGTCGGCCAGTTCCGCCGCCTCGGCCGCCGCCCAGATGGCCGCCTCGTCGGCGTCCGGTCGAGCGAAGGCGATGTTGGCGCGGATGCTGTCGTTGAACAGGGCCACGTCTTGCGGCACCAGGGCCACCGCCGCCCGCAAGGAGGCCTGCGTCACCGACCGGGCGTCCCGACCGTCGATCAGCACGCGTCCTTCCTGCGGGTCCAGCAGACGCAGGGCCAGCTTGACGATGGTGGACTTGCCCGCCCCCGACGGCCCGACCAGGGCCGTGGTCGTCCCGGCCGGGGTGACGAAGCTGACGTCGTCCAGCCCCGCCGCCCGCGCATCGTGGCGGAAGCCCACATGGTCGAACACGACCTCGGCCCCGCACCCGCCCGCAGGTCGCGGCAGGGCGACGGCGTCGGGCGCATCGGCCACCTGCGGCGCCTGACGCGTCACCTTCAGCATCTCCTCCATGTCGATGAAAGACTGACGGATTTCCCGATAGGCGAAGCCCAGGATGTTCAGCGGCGCATAGAGCGAAATCATGATCAGCACCGCCGCCGTCACATCGCCCGGCCCCATCCGGCCCGCCGCCGCCTCGAACCCGGCCATGACGGCCATGATGCCCAGGCCGACGTTCATGATCAGGCCCTGGATCAGGTTCAGCGTCGCCAGCGAGGTATTGGCCTTCAGCGCCGCATCCACATAGGTCGACAGCGAACGGTCATAGGCCTCGGCCGCCCGCCCCTCGGCCCCAAACGACTTGACCGTCTCATAGTTCAGCAAGGCGTCGACCGACAGGCCCGCCGCCTCGCTGTCGGCGGCGTTCATGGCCCGACGATGCTCCAGGCGCCAGTTGGCCATGGCGAAGGTCGCGGTCGCATAGACGGCCACCACCCCGATCGCCACGGCGCCGAAACGCCAGTCGTATTTGCCGCTCAGCACCGCCGCCGCCAGCACCAGCTCGACCACGGTCGGTCCCAGATTGAACACCAGAATCCGCAGCAGGAAGTCCACCGCCCGCGACCCGCGATCCATGGTCCGCGACAGGGCGCCCGACCGCTTGGTCTGGTGGAAGTCCAGCGACAGGCTGAGGGCATGAGCAAAGGTCTCGGCCGCCGTCCGGCGCTGCGCCGCCGCCCGCACCGGCGCGAAGACCACGTCCGACAGCTGCGGCGTCGCCGCCGACAGGAAGCGCACCAGAGCCCAGCCCACGGCGAAGGCGGCGAAGCCCCAGCCCACGGCCGCCGCCGCGCCCTGCCCCGCCGCCAGATGATTGACCGCCGCGCCCAGGATCAACGGCGCGGCCACGCCCAGCCCCTTGCCCGCCAGCGTCAGGCCGATGGCCCCAGCGACCCGCCACGGCAATTGCGGCGCGCCCGAGCGGCCGACCACGCGCAACAGGTCCGTCAGCGCCTGCCAGGTCGGCGGTGCCTCCTGCTTGGCCGGCTCCTGTCCGGCGGCCATGGCCTTGACCGTGGAGTCGCCCCGTCGGCCCGATCGTTCACCGCGCATCGTCATGCTCCAGCATATGGGCGGCGCCTTGCCGGAGCGAGACCGACATTCAGTTCAGGCTCGCGATGGCTTCGAGCAGTTCGTCCACCGCGCCCTCGGTCGTCGCCCAGGAACAGACGAACCGCACGGACCCGTCGTCGAACTGGTAACAGGCCCAACCCTGGGCGTTCAGCCTCTGATGCGCCTCCTCCGGCATCCGCACGAAGACGGCGTTGGACTCGACCGGATGGGCCAGGACGAAGGCCGAGCGTTCCTCGATGCCCTCGGCCAGACGCTGTGCCATCAGATTGGCGTGGGCCGCCCCGCTCTCCCAGGCGCCCGATTCCAGCAGGCCCAGGATCGGCGCCGCCAGGAACCGCCCCTTGGACGCCGTCTGCCCGGCCTGCTTCAGTCGGTTGTCGATCCGCCGCGTCAGGCTCTTGTCGAAGATGACCAGAGCCTCGGCGCAGTTGGCGCCCGCCTTGGCCCCGCCGAACACCAGAATGTCCACGCCCAGACGCGGAATGTCCTTCAGGTCGAAGCCCGCCGCCACCGCATTGGCCAGCCGCGCTCCGTCCATGTGGACGCCCAGTCCCGCCAGCTTGGCCGGCTCGATCAGGTGGCGCAGTTCCTCCTCGGAATAGACCGCGCCGTATTCGGTCGCCTGGGTGACGCTCAGCGCCGCCGCCGGCTGGCGATGGCCGACCACCGGCTCCTCCAGCGCCGCGCGCAGGGCCAGGCCGTCGATCTTGCCCGAATAGCCCGGCAAGCCAATCAGGCCGACACCCTGGCCAAAGAAGCCCGGCGCGCCGGTCTCGTCGGTGCAGATATGGGCCGCATGATGGGTCAGCACCGCCTCATAGGGCCGGGCCAGCATGGAGACCGCAATGGCGTTGGCCGCTGTCCCGCTGAAGACGAAGCGCACCTCGGCGTCGGCGTCCAGCCGCTGACGGATCTGATCGGCGGCCCGCGCCGTGACCTCGTCGGCGCCATAGGCCCGCGCGAAGCCGCCGTTGGCCGTCGCCAGCGCTTCCAGCGCGGCGGGCGCCATGCCGGCCGTATTGTCCGATCCGAAGTCGTAACGCACGCGTCAGTCTTCCTGTTGTTCTGCCGGCGCCATGACGATGCGGGCGAATTGGGCGTCCTTGGCCGGCACTTCGACCTGATGCGGGAAGGGTATCTCGATTCCGGCGGCGTCCAGGGCTTCCTTGCCGCCCTGCATCAGATCGGCCTGGCTCTGCCACCAGTCGGCGACATTGACCCAGGCGTGCAGGGTGACCTCGACCGAGCTGTCCAGCAGGGCCGTCACCCCGGTCCAGGGCGTCGGCTCCTTCAGCACCTTGCCGTGCGCCTTGGCCACGCCGGCGATCACGTCGCAGGCGTCCTTCAGGTTCTCGCCATAGCCGACCGTGAACTTGATCTCGATGCGCCGCGTCTTCTGCCCGGTCAGGTTGATGATGACGTCGCTCAGGACCTTGGAGTTGGGAATGACGATCTTGTGGTTGTTGGCGTTCGACAGCTGGGTGGTGAACAGGTCCAGCTTCTGCACCGTGCCCGAGGCGCCGCCGACATCGATCACCTCGCCCACCCGATAGGGGCGCAGCACCAGCAGCATGACCCCCGCCGCCACGTTCGACAGCGTCCCCTGCAGGGCCAGGCCCACCGCCAGGGAGGCCGCGCCCAGAACAGCGATGATCGAGGTCGTCTGCACGCCCAGGCGCTGCAACACGGCGATCATGCCGATGATGATGACCACGACACGCACGACCTGGGCGGCGAAGCTGAGCACCGTCTGATCGTGGCGGAAGGCCCGCATCCGCCCCAGCACGCGCCGCGTCACCCCCGCCGCCCAGCGCGCGATGAACAGGGTGGCGACGAAGATCAGCGCCGCGATGGTCAGATTGATCGCCAGATCGCCGGCCATGTCGGCCAGCTTGGCCAGAATGGCGGCGTCGACGGTCAGCCGCTTTTCGCCGGCTGCGACCGTCTGGGTCAGGGTCTCGTGCAGGATAGACATGCCCTTGGGTCTAGCGTCTGCCCCCGGGAATGGAAGCCCCGGCGGGCAGGCTTTTTCCGCTGCGGGGCGCCGCGCGCCTCAAAGCGCGCCAAGCGGTCAGTTCACAGCGTCGGGTCAGGCCGCGACCGCCGCCTCCTCACCCGAAGCCACGGCCTGGCGCAAGGCCATGCGGCCGCCGGGGACCTGAACCATCAGACCCGCCAGGCTGCGGAAATCAATCGGCTTGTTCAGATAGGCGTCGGCCCCCGCCGCCAGGCCCGCTTCATGGTCCTCGTGCCTGGCCGAGGCCGACAGGACGACGATGGGCGTGTCATTGTTCACGCCCCCGCCCTCGCGGATCAGACGGGTCGCGGTCAGGCCGTCCATCACCGGCATGTTCACGTCCATGATGATCAGGTCAAACCGCTGATTCCTGGCCAGATCGACCGCCAGCTGGCCGTTCTCGGCAGTGCTGGTGCGATGCCCGGCCGACCCCATCCAGGCCTCCAGGATCATGCGGTTGACCGGATGGTCCTCGACCACCAGCACATCCAGATGATCGCCGCCCTCGACATCCGCGTCGACGGCCTCGACGGCTTCGACGCGGCTCCATTCGACCACCTCGCCCTCGATAGACAAGGTGAAGGTCGAGCCCTCGCCCAGACGAGAGGTCACGGCGATGTCCCCGCCCATGATGTGCGCCATGCGCTGGGCGATGGTCAGGCCCAGGCCCGTGCCGCCGAACTTGCGCGTCGAGGAGTTGTCGACCTGGGTGAAGGGCTGGAAGAGGCGCTCCAGATCGTCGCGCGAAATGCCCGAGCCGCTGTCCTTGACCGAGAACTCGAAGCCGACCCGCCGATCCGAAATCCGCCGACCGCGCACCGTGTAGCGGATCTCGCCTTGGTCGGTGAACTTGACCGCGTTGGACAGCAGGTTCTGCACCACCTGGCAGACCCGCAGCGGATCGCCGCGCACGACCGCCGGCAGTTCGCCCTCGAAGGTCGACACCAGGGTCAGCCCCTTGGCCTCGGCCTGGGCCTCGAACGGGCCGGTGATCCGACGGTGCAGGTCATCCACCTGCACATCGACCACGTCGAAGCTCATCTTGCCGGCTTCGATCTTGGTCATGTCGAGGATGTCGTTCAGCAGGCTCAGCAGATTGTCGCCCGAGTTGCGGATGATCGACAGATACTCGCGCTGGGTCCCTTCCAGCCGCGTCGCGCTCAGCAATTGCGCTGCGCCCAGCACCCCGTTCATCGGCGTGCGCAGCTCATGCGAGATGACCCCGAGGAAGCTGGACTTGGCCTCATTGGCCGCGTCCGCCTTATCGCGCGCCGCCTCCAGTTCCTCGATCAGATGGGCCTGATGGTCCTGGAAGGCGCGAATGCGATCCTCACGCAGCATCGTCATGGTCACCAGAACGAACAGGCTGGCCGCCGTAAACGGCACCAGGGCCACGAACGGCCAGAACAGCGGCCCGCCGATCAGGCTGACGGCGATGATCGCCGCTGCGGCTCCATAGGGCGATGAAATCATGATGGCCTGGCGCGGCGAGCTGCGCAGCTGAGCGAACACCAGCACATAGCCCGAGACCAGCAGGGCGATGGCCAGCTCATGGCCGAACGGCGACGGCGAATACCAGGCCAGCAGGGGCGCCACGGCCCAGACCGCCGTCGTTGCGGTCGCCACGGCGGGGAAGACCATGCCCCACCCCGCGCCGACCCGCTGGCTGACGCGCTTTTCGACCTCCCCGCGCAGGGCGCCCGCCGCCAGGGTGGCGGCGAACCAGAGCAGTCCGGGGACCAGGCCGACCGTCGCCACCACGCCCACGGCCCAGCTGACGATGATCATATAGCGCAGGTAGTGGGTTTGCAGGATCGCGGTCAGCGCCTGAGCAGCTTCGCCGGGCGCCTGCCCGTCTAACCCCTTGATCCCGTCAGACCCTACCATTCGCTAGCCCCCGCCTTTGCAAATCAGTCGGGGCGAACGCTAGGTTGAAGGTTCTAAGACGAAGTGAATACGGCTTTGTACGTATCAAATTGACACGAACAGTCCTTATCCCGCCTCCGCCGCCGTCATGGCGCGCACCGCCAGGGCATGAACGGGACCCGCCAGCTCATCCTTCAGGACCGCGTTGATCGCTCTTTGACGCGCCACCCGCCCCTGCCCTTCGAACGCATCGGACACGATCGTCAGCTGAAAATGGCTCTCGCCGCCGTCCTTGGCGTCCATGCCCCCTTCATGATGGTGACCGGCGTGCTTCCAGCTGTCGTCCTCCAGCTCGATCCGATGAGGCGCAAAGGCCGCCGTCAGTTTTTCGCGGATAAGTGCCGCCACGGGGCCATCAGACATCGGTCGTTCCTTGAAGCTGTCCAATTCGAGCTTACACTGGGGGCGATGTCCGCGTCATTTGAATACAAGCCTCGCTTCACCGACATCCGCGTGAAGCCGCCCAAGCCCGACGAGGAAAAGGCCGAGGCCGACGTCCTCCATCGGAAACAGGGCGAGAAGACGTGCGAGTGGCCGGACTGCTCGCGCCCGGCGACGGCCAAGGCGCCGAAGTCGCGCGAGCAACTGGCCGACTTCTATGAATTCTGCCAGGCGCACGCCGGCCAGTACAACAAGGGCTGGAACTTCTACGCCGGCATGAGCGAGGGCCAGATCCGCGCGGCCCAGGAAAACGAGGCCATGACCGGCGGGCGCCCGACCTGGGAGATGAAGGCGGGCAAGAACACGCGCGAGGCCGCCGCCTTCGCCGCCAAGATGGGCACGGCCAACACCGAGGGCGCCGGCTCATGGCGCGACAGCTTCGGCCTGTTCGGTCGTCGCACCCAGGAACAGGCCGGCCCGGCCGCCGCCGAGGTCCATCGCATCGGCAAGATCGAGCTGGCGGCCCTGACCGACCTCGGCCTCAAGCCCGGCGCGGACAAGACCGCGATCAAGGCCCGCTATCACGAGATGCTCAAGCGCTTCCACCCCGACACCAACGGCGGCGACCGGGGCGCGGAGGCCAAGCTTCAGAGCGTCATCAAGGCCTGGAAAGTCTTGAAGAAGGCCGGGCACGCCTGAGGCTTCTCAGCAGGCCGCCCGGCTTCAGCGGCCCGTCGATGCGCGTGACGCTCTCGCCCGCCCCGTCCCAGATTTCAGCATAGGCGCTGCGCGCGTCATCCAGCATCATGCGCCGCGTCTCGCTGACGGCTTCCGGCCAACTGTCCGCATCCAGAGCATACATGTTCGGCGTGCCTTCGGGCGCGTCATAGACATAGCAAAAGAACTGCGCGTGCGTCTGCATGGCCTCTTCCCCGACGGAAGTGATGGCCAAATTGTTAACACGCGCCTTGCGGATTACACGAATCACAGAACCGTTGTTTCTGAACGACTGCGCCCCATATTCGAGTCCTTCGATCCACAAAGGAGTCGCCTCATGGAAGTCCTGTACCGCGCCCACGCCACCGCCTCGGGAGGCGGCCGCGACGAAGGCCGCTCCGCCACCGACGACGGCAAGATCGACGTGCGCCTGTCCGTCCCCACGGAAATGGGCGGCAAGGGCGGCGACGGCACCAACCCCGAGCAGCTTTTCGCCACCGGCTACGCCGCCTGTTACCTGGGCGCCCTGCGCCTGGTCTCGGGCAAGGCGGGAACCCCGGTCGGCCCCGACACCAAGGTCGCCGCCGGCGTCGGCTTCGGCAAGAACACTCGTGGCGAAGGCTTCAACCTGGACGTCACCCTGCACGTCACCGACCACGGCCTGGATCAGGCGGTGATCAATGACCTGATCCACAAGGCGCATCAGGTCTGCCCCTATTCCAACGCCACGCGCGGCAATGTCGATGTGGCCCTGTCGGCGGAATAAGCGTTCAGTTTCCTCGCGCGCGTGTTGAGCCGCGCGCGCGAGGGCACTAGATGGGAGCCATGACCTCTCCCCTCGACGCCTCGCCCGATCCCCTGGTCACGCTGGAGCCGCACCGCAAGGTGACGGTCAGGGAGGCGTTCGGCGTCGATTCAGACATGGTCGTGCCCGCCTTCGACACGCGCGACAGCCATGTGCCCGAGATCGACGAGAGCTATCGCTTCGATCCGCAGACGACCCTGGCCATCTGCGCCGGTTTCGCCTTCGACCGCCGCGTCATGGTTCAGGGCTATCACGGCACCGGCAAGTCGACCCACATCGAGCAGGTCGCCGCCCGCCTGAACTGGCCGCTGGTCCGCGTGAACCTGGACAGCCACATCAGCCGTATCGATCTGGTCGGCAAGGACGCCATCGTCCTGAAGGACGGCAAGCAGATCACCGAGTTCCGCGAGGGCATCCTGCCCTGGTCCCTGCAACGCCCGGTCGCCCTGGTCTTCGACGAATACGACGCGGGTCGTCCCGACGTCATGTTCGTCATCCAGCGCGTGCTTGAGGCCCAGGGCCGCCTGACCCTGCTGGATCAGAACCGCGTCATTCGTCCGAACCGCTGGTTCCGCCTGTTCTCGACCACCAACACCATCGGCCTGGGCGACACCTCGGGCCTCTATCACGGCACCCAGCAGATCAACCAGGGTCAGATGGACCGCTGGAACATCGTCACGACGCTGAACTACCTCGACCACGACGTCGAAGCCGAGATCGTCGCCGCCAAGATCCCCGAGTGGAACGACGCCGAGGGCAAGCGCCGCATCGCCGCCATGGTCCGCGTCGCCGACATGACCCGCAACGCCTTCATGAACGGCGACATCTCGACCGTCATGTCGCCGCGCACGGTCATCACCTGGGCCCAGAACGCCATCATCTTCGGCGGCGACCTCGCGCTCAGCTTCCGCCTGACCTTCCTGAACAAGTGCGACGAGCTGGAACGCCCCACCATCGCCGAGTTCTACCAACGCGCCTTCGGCGAGGACCTGCCGGAAGCCGCGACGCGGGTAAAGATCGGCTAAAACCTCCCTAGGCGTAGCGCTACAAAAATCCTTCTCCCCTTGCGGGAGAAGGTGGCGACCGAAGGTCGACGGATGAGGGGTCTCGCCGCGCTTTGAAGAAACGGCTGCCCCCTCATCCGACCCTGCGCCCCCAAAAAACCCGCTCACCCCGGCGGACGCCGGGGTCCAGTCCTTTGGCTGCAAAGGCTGCGCGCGGAGCTCTCACTGGATCCCGGCGTCCGCCGGGATGAGCGGTGAAAGGGCTGAGCCTTCACATCACCCCCGGCCAATCCCAGAAAACAAAAGGGATTGCCCGCCGCTAACCCCCATCTCCTCGCCGCACCCTCAACCCATGCCACGCTCCCCCTCGTCCCGTCGCAAGGGAGGGCTCGCTCGGCCGGCGAACCGAAGCGGCGGCGGGAGCGGAGAGAACGGGGGTCTTGTCGAACCTCCCGCCCTCCATCGCGCGCGCCGGGCAAGGGAGCACCCAGCGGAAGGCGGCGACGGATCGGGCGGAGGGTTCAGGAGTGAAGGGGGCAGCGCGCGAACGCGGGCTAATCTCGGGGTCTCAAGTAGCCCGAAGGGCGGTAGACCCCACTTCAATCAAGACGCCGCAGGGGCCTAGCGACGGGGCGTTCGACCCGTCCGCCAGAGAGGTCCCGGTCAGGGTCGCGGGGGTTACGCGGACCGTTCCAGGACTGCACGCCGGTGCAGCCTGCCCGTCATGGGCGCCGGGGGTAGCCGATAAGACCGGCGCCTGCCCCGAGCTCATGAACAACTCTTCGCGCGGGGCGTCGGTCTTCGTCGAAACGGTATTACTCACTCACTCCGGGCGAAGGCCCGGCGTCCCGCCCAGCCCTTCCACCGCCCGCGATTTCGCGAGGCGGACGCCGGCGCTCAAGCAGCCCGAAGGGCGATAGCGCACTCAAGAAGTTCCTTCTCCCCTTGCGGGAGAAGGTGGCCGAGCGGAGAGAGGTCGGATGAGGGGTCTCGCGACCGCCGGCAAAACCCCTCATCCGTCGGCCTTCGGCCGCCACCTTCTCCCGCAAGGGGAGAAGGAACAGGGGCCCCAAATCGTCGCAGCCACGCAACCGTCACACGACCGTATCGCCCCTGTCGTCCGCAGACGGTCTAAGCTCGACCGTCAAACGGAGTCCCTGCCCCATGCGCCTGCAACGCCGCCAACTGATCTCGACCGGGGCTGCGGCCTTCGCCTTCGCCGGCTTCGCCCGCAACGTCCACGCCCAATCGGCGGGCGAAGAAACCTACGTCAATCAGGTCGAGGGCTATGGCCCGTTGAAGGCCGATCCCAACGGCCTGCTCGATCTGCCCGAGGGCTTCACCTATCAGGTCATCTCCCAGAGCGGCGAGACGATGGACGACGGCCTGCTGGTCCCCGGCCAGCCCGACGGCATGGGCTGTTTCGCCCTGACGCCCACCACGCTTGCCCTAGTGCGCAATCACGAACTGAAGGGGTCCAAGGCGCTTCACCGAAACATGGGGCCGGGCGGCTTCCATCATGAGCGCCTCGACCTGCTGGACGCCTCCAAGGCCTACGACACCTACAAGGACGGTCGCCCCCTGCCCGGCGGCACGACGACCCTGATCTATGACCTGAAGACCCGCCAGACCGTGCGTCAGCACCTGTCCCTCGCCGGCACCTCGACCAACTGCTGCGGCGGCCATACGCCGTGGGGCACCTGGCTGACCTGCGAGGAGACGGTCGAGACCCCCGCCGACGCCGACGTCGCCAAGTCCCACGGCTGGGTGTTCGAGGTCCCCGCCGACGCGACCGGTCTGGTCGATCCCGTGCCGCTGAAGGCCATGGGCCGCTTCGACCACGAGGCCGTCTGCATCGACCCCCGCACCGGCATCGCCTACCTGACCGAGGATCAGGGCGACGGCCTCTTCTACCGCTTCATCCCGACCGTTCCGGGCCAGCTGGCGCGCGGCGGACGTCTGCAAGCCATGGCCTTCAAGGGGCAGGCCGGCGCCGACAGTTCCAACCACGACGCCCGCGCCTGGTCGGTCGACGACTGGCGCGAGGTCGAGTGGATCGACATGACCGACGTGGAATCGCCCAAGGACGACCTGCGTCATCGCGGCCATGCGGCGGGCGCCGTCAAGGTGGCGCGCGGCGAAGGGATCTTCTGGGGCGAAAACGAACTCTATCTGACCGCCACCTCGGGCGGGCCGCTGCGCCGGGGCCAGATCATGCGCTACGTCCCCTCGCCCGACGAAGGCGGCGCCGACGAAGCCCGCAACCCCGGCCGCATCCAGTTGTTCGTCGAAAGCACCGACCTGCGCACCATGAACATGGGCGACAACCTGTGCATCGCCCCCTGGGGCCACCTGATCGTCTGCGAGGACAACTATTCCGACGAGGTGCGCAACCACATCAAGGGCGTGACGCCCGACGGCCGCCTCTACACCATCGCCCGCAACGTCTTCACCGGGAACTCGGAGTTCGCCGGGGCCGTGTTCTCGCCGGACGGCGAGGTCCTGTTCGTGAACATCATGTACCCCGGCCTGACCTTCGCGATCAGAGGCCCGTGGAACGCGGTCCGCTCATGAACAGACGTGGGCGCGAGCGGCGAACCAGCCACAGGTTGACCGTCGCCGCGCCCAGCACCAGGGCCGCCACCGCCTGGTGCAGCGCGCCCAGCGTGATCGGCACGGCGTGCATCAGCGTCACGACCCCCAGCCCGGCCTGAAGCCACAGCATCCCCGCCAGCACAAAGGCCGAAACGCCCAGCCCCTCTGCCAGCCGCCAACGCCAGGCGTGGATCGCATAGGCCGTCCCCGCCGCCAGCAACAGATAGGCGCCGAGGCGGTGATTGAACTGCACCAGGCCCTGATCGTGCAGGAAGGCGATCGCCCCCTTGCCCCACTCGACCGGCGGGAAGACCGCCCCGTTCATCATCGGCCAGTCGGTATAGATGAAGCCCGCCTTGGCCCCCGCCACCAGCCCGCCTAGCAGGCACTGAACAAACACCGCCGCCAGCAGCAGCCCGGCGCCCCAGGTCCAGCCGCGCGGCGAGCGCGAATGGTCCGACCCGCTCCAGGCCTCCAGCCCGGTCCAGATCAGACCGGCGAAGATCAGGAAGGCCAGGCCCAGGTGGGTCGCCAGACGCTCTGGGGCCACATCGACCCGCTCCGACAGGCCGCTGGACACCATCCACCAGCCGATCAGGCCCTGCAGCCCGCCCAGGCCCAGCAGGACCAGGCAACGCACGATCAACCGCTTCGGCATCCGCCGCAGCAGCAGGAAGATCAGGAAAGGAACCGCGAAGACCACGCCGATCAGACGCCCGACCAGACGGTGCAGCCACTCCCACCAGAAGATGCCCTGGAACTCGCCCAGGCTCATGCCGGCGTTGACCTGGGCGTACTGCGGAATGGCCTTGTACTTGTCGAAGGCCTCGGTCCATTGGGCGTCGTTCAGCGGCGGGATGGCGCCCATGATGGGCTTCCACTCGGTGATCGACAGGCCCGAGCCCGTCAGGCGCGTCACGCCGCCGATGACCACCATGGCGAAAACCATGGCCGCGCTGAAGAACAGCCACAACGCCACCGCGCGGCTGCGATCTTGATTTACAAAACGGTTCATTCGACGCCTGCCGTTCGCCCCGATACACTGTCGCCAAACCCACCGGGCGACCGGGGCGGTATGCCCCTCAAGCGCGGCAAGATCGAGTCGCTTTCGACGCCAGAGCGTCGCACCATTCTGAAGGAGCGCCCGTGGCGCCATATACGGATATCGCCATCGCCGTCGTCGGCGCCCTGGCCCTGGCCTGGATCGCCGACCTGCTGACCGGCCGTCGCGGCCTGGGCGGGACCATTCTGGTCGCCGCCGTCGGCGCCGGCTGCGGGGCCTTCCTGGCCATCCGCGTCTTCGCCGTGGCCACGCTGGGCGACTGGCTCTGGGTGGTCTGGTCGATGCTCGCCGCCGTGATCTGTCTGGTCGCCTTCTTCCTGTTCCGGAGCAAGCGCTGATGCCGCCGCGGGCCCGCCGATTCGTCGCCGCGATCGGCGTCCTCTTCTTCCTTGCCTTCTGGGTCTGGGGCGCGGTGACGATCAACGACCGGCTGCCGGACATCTGGTGGCTGGACCTGATCTTCTTCACGGTCGCCGGCATCGGCTGGGGCCTGCCCCTGATCCCATTGCTGCGCTGGGCTGAACGCGCTCCGGGCGGCGAATAGGGCCTAACCAGGGGGCCAGATACAGCGAAAGCCCGGCGTTGCCCCTCTCGGGGTGCGCGTCGGGCTTTCATTGGGGGCCAAGCTTCGTCCATCTCTGAACGATGATTCTGACCTCAATCATCCGGTTTTCACCCGATGATCAACCTATCAACCCGAAGGCGCGGGCAAGGTTCCGACAAAGGCTGATCACATCTTTCTTGAGCCACCGTCACCCTGCGCCGCCCCCGGCGTCTCGATCATGGAGGGCTCGAGCGAGCCGCGACATGCCCCCTACGGCATCACCCGCCACACACGCGAAAGCCTCGCGATGGAGACGCCAATCCCTAATGCCTGAAGTTGGAAGCCCAGTTCGCTGCGCGCTCTTCCCTCACGGTCGGCGCTTGACCTCCCAGTCCAGCGTCCAGCGCCCCGGACCCGCCGCCTTCAGTTCCGACTTCACCGCCGGCACCTGCCGATCGAATCCATCAAGCAAGAGTGACGTTCCGCTGACGGAGGCGATGGTCGCATTGGTCTGCCAGAATGGCCCCGCCACACCCCGGATCGAGAGTCGGATATGGACGGTGTCGTTGACCTGCGGCATGCGCCGTCTCCACTTTGTCGGACGATCCAGCCGCCACAAGCCGCCTTGTGCATCGCAGCGCCGACGCTGTCTCCCACGAAACGTCAGGCCGTCGCTGCGAAAGCCGGCGCAGCGCCCCGCCGTCTAAGCTTTTCAGGAAGTTCAAATTATATATTTTATATGCACAATGCTAAAATACGTGATTTTGTTATCTATGATTGACCTGCGACACGCAGAATCTTCATGCAGACAGACATAATGATAGATAATTATACGCCTGACGCGCACGCGATCTACACGATGCCGTTCATGGACCTTCTCCATCGCGCTCACACGGTGCACCGCGCCCATTTTGAACCCAGCACGATCCAGTGCTCGAAGCTGCTGTCCATCAAGACCGGCGGCTGCCCCGAGGACTGCTCCTACTGCTCGCAATCGGCGCGTTATGACTCGGAACTATCTGCGTCGAAGATGATGGAGGTCCAGCGCGTGCTGGACGAGGCGCGCAAGGCCAAGGCAGCAGGCGCCACCCGCTACTGCATGGGCGCGGCCTGGCGCTCTCCCAAGGCGCGTGACATGCCGGGCGTCCTGGCCATGGTCAGGGGCGTCAAGGACATGGGCCTGGAGACCTGCATGACCCTCGGCATGCTGACCGACGACCAGGCGGCCCAGCTGCGGGACGCAGGCCTCGACTACTACAACCACAACATCGACACCTCGGAACGCTACTATTCCGAGGTCATCACCAGCCGCACCTTCGCCGACCGCCTGAACACCCTGGACCGCGTTCGCGCGGCAGGGATCAATGTCTGCTCGGGCGGCATCATCGGCATGGGCGAGACCGCCGATGACCGCATCGACATGCTCCGCACCCTGGCCGAGTTGGAAGAGCCGCCAGAATCCGTGCCGATCAACATGCTGATGCCGATGAAGGGCACGCCGATGGCCGACATGGCGCCGCTGGACCCGATCGAAATGGTCCGCACCATCGCCACGGCCCGCATCCTGATGCCGCAGGCCTATGTCCGCCTGTCGGCCGGCCGGTCAGAGATGAGTGACGAACTGCAGGCCATGTGCTTCTTCGCCGGCGCCAACTCCATCTTCGTCGGCGACACCCTGTTGACCGCCGACAATCCCGACGAGGACAAGGACGCCCTGCTCTTCAACAAACTCAACCTGAAGCGCGCCGAGGTCATGGAAGCGGCAGCCGCCTGCCAAAAGACCATGCAGGACCGCGCTCAAGAACAGGCCGCCTGATCACCCCACCGTACCGTCGCGCCTGCCCGGACGCCCCGGGCCGCGCGCGACGGATTGCGGCGGCCAGTTCCGGCCTAAACCGCCCTCGCCAGGTGGCGCTCGAACGTGGCGACCGCCGCCGTTACGTCTCGCATTCGGATGGCCGCCATCAGGGCGCGATGATCGGCGTCTGGCCGGGGCTTCCACCGGTCCTTGTACTGGGCCAGCATATGGCGCGAGCCGTGCAGTTGTAGATTACCGACCTCCTCAAGCAGGCGCGGCATGCCGCAGGCGGCCATGGTCCCCAGATGGAAGGCGCGATTGGCCGCCTCCCAGTCATAGATGTTGTCCGCCTGATCGCAGGCCAACCGCAAGGCTTCCAGCCTCCCTATGTCGTCCTGCGTCAGATTGGGCGCCGAATGCAGCAGCGCCAACGGCTCCAAGGCCGCGCGCATCAGCTTCACCTCGCGCTGCGTCGCCTGATCAAGCGGCGCGACCCGCACCCCGACGTTCGGCCGACTGACCGCCAAGCCCCTGGCCACAAGCCGCAGGAAGGCCTCGCGCACCGGCACATGACTGACGCTGAACTCCTCGGCGACATGCTCCTGGCGCAGCTTGGCGTCAGGCGCCAGCTCTCCCCGCACGATCCGGACGGCAAGCGTGTCGGCGATGCTGTCCGAGGAAAAACCAGGCCTTGAACCCGCCACGGGACCTCCAGAAATATTGAATTATCTATGATTTCTGAATGACGCCCCGTCAAACGAATAGGCCTGCATTCGCGCCATTCCCGACACTTGCTCGCCGGGCCCGCAGACGCCCAATTGCAAAAGGGGCCGCCCGAAAGCGACCCCTTTAACCAACCGATTTCCCTGAGGAAATGGTCGGAGCGACAGGATTCGAACCTGCGACCCCTTGACCCCCAGTCAAGTGCGCTACCAGGCTGCGCCACGCTCCGAAGGCGCTCCGTATAGACGGCGATTCCGCAGTCCGCAAACGCTAAAACGCTCTTTGAACAACAAGTTCGCCTCAGCGGCGCAGAACGGCGTCCAGACGCGCCTTCGCCGACTCCAGGTCGGCCAAAATCGCGCCCAGGCGCGCGGCTTCAAAAGGCGCAGCAGACACGGGAGCGAGCGGTTCGCGCTCGACGTCGGCGTCGATCTCCAGCGCCGTCGTCGGATCGCCGTAGGCGGCCAGACGGGCCAGCCCCTGCTCCTTGTGCAGACGCTGGACGCCGCGAATGGTCAGCCCCTCGTCGTGCAGCAGCCGCCGCACGCCCTTCAAGACGGTGACGTCCTCGGGCCGATAGAAGCGACGACCACCCGCACGCTTGACCGGGGCGATGAAGTCGAACTTCGTCTCCCAGAAGCGCAGGACGTGCTGGGGCGCGCCGACTTCGTCAGCGGCCTCGGAAATGGTGCGAAAGGCGTTCGGGCTTTTGGCCACGTTAGACTAGTCCTCGACGACCGCGTCGTGGACCCGGCTCTTCATGATCTGCGAAGCGCGGAAGCTGATGACCCGGCGCGGGTTGATCGCGGCCGGCTCGCCCGTCTTGGGGTTACGCCCCATGCGAGCGCGCTTCTCGCGCACCTGGAAGACGCCGAAGCCGGACAGCTTCACCGTCTCGCCGCGCTCCAGCGATTCGACCACCAGTTCGAGCGTGCGCTCGACCAGACCGGAGCATTCCTGGCGGGAAAGCCCCACCTCTTCATGCACCGCCTCGCACAAATCCGCCCGGGTCAGGGTGTCTTGTCCCGTCACTGCGTCTCTCCGCTGTCAATCCGCACGCATAGAAGGGCAAAGTCGCCCCGAATCAAAGCCCTGAATGCAAATCAGAGACGGAAGGCGCAGGCGCCCCAAGTCAGACCGCCGCCCATGGCCTCGATCACCACCAGATCCCCACGCTTGATGCGCCCGTCCTTGATGGCCGCATCCATGGCCAGGGGGATGGACGCCGCCGAGGTGTTGGCGTGCAGGGCCACGGTCGAGACGACCTTGTCTTCGTCCAGCCCCAGACGTTCGCCAACCCCGCGGATGATGCGCTGGTTGGCCTGGTGCGGCACGAACCAGTCGATCTCGGGGATTTCGACGCCCGCCGCCTCGGTCGCGCCGACGATGGCTTCCGCGATGTTGACCACGGCGTGGCGGAAGACCTGGTTGCCCAGCATCTTCAGATGGCCAACCGTGCCGGTCGTGGCCGGGCCGCCGTCGACGTAGAGCATGTCGCCCTTGGAGCCGTCGCAGCGTAGCGCAAAGCCTAGAACGCCCTGATCGGCCTTGATCCCCTGCCCTTCGCGCGGTTCCAGCACAAAGGCGCCGGCGCCATCGCCGAACAGGACGCAGGTGGTCCGGTCGGACCAGTCCATCAGCCGGGTCATTTCCTCGGCGCCGATGACCAGGGCGCACCTGGCCATGCCGCGCGCGACAAAACCGTCAGCCACGCTCATGGCGTAAACGAAACCCGAGCAGACCGCCTGAACGTCGAAGGCGATGCCGACCGGCGCGCCCAGCTTGCGCTGCACGATGGCGGCGGTGGCGGGGAAGGTCTGATCCGGGGTGGTGGTGGCGACGATGATCAGGTCAACGTCCGCCGCCGTCTTGCCCGCGTCGGCCAGGGCACGGCGCGCAGCCTCGACGGCCAGATCACTGGTCGGCTCGTCGTCGCGGGCCTGATGGCGCTGACGGATGCCGGTGCGCTCGACGATCCACTCGTCCGAGGTGTCGACGAACTTGGCCAGGTCGGCGTTGGTGACAATCTTTTCCGGCAGGAAGGAGCCGACGCCGGTCACGGCGCTGCGAATGACGCTCACTGGTGGGTCTCCCCGATGGTTTCGGCGGCGGGCGTGGGTTGCTCCAGGGCGGCGAGCCGTCCCAGGTTGGCCCCGACCTTGGCCATGTAGTCGCTGCGCGCCAGATCGACGGCGATGCGGATGGCGTTTCCATAACCCTGCGGCGTGGCGCCGCCGTGGCTCTTCACGACGATTCCGTTCAGGCCCAGCAGAGGCCCGCCGTTGATGGCGTTGGGGTCGATCTTGGCCGCCATGCGCTTCAACGCCGGCATGGCGATCAGAGCGCCCAGCTTGGCGATCGGACCCGAGGTCAGTGCCTCCTTCAGCAAACTGGAGATAAAGCGGGCCGTGCCCTCGGCGGTCTTCAGGGCGATATTGCCGGTGAAGCCGTCGGTGACGATGACGTCCACCGTGCCCTTGGCGATGTCGTCGCCCTCGACGAAGCCATGATAGTTCAGGGGAATGCCGCCTTCGCGCAGGATGGCGTGGGCCTCGCGCACCTCGTCGTGGCCCTTCATGTCTTCGGAACCGACGTTCAGCAGGCCGACGCTCGGCTTGGCCACGCCATGCACCGCCGACTGGAAAGCCTCGCCCATGATGGCGAACTCGATCAGTTGCTTGGCGTCACTGCCGATGTTGGCGCCGACGTCCAGAACAGCGGTGTAGCCGCGCGTCGTCGGCCAGCTGGCGACGATGGCGGGGCGCTCCAGCCCCGGCGCCGCCATGCGCAGCAACAGCTTGGAAATGGCCATCAGGGCGCCGGTGTTGCCAGCGGAAACAGCGGCGCCGGCTTCGCCCGACTTCACCGCCTCGATGGCGTTCCACAGGCTGGAGCCCTTGCCCCGGCGCATGGCCTGGGCCGGCTTTTCGTCCATCGCCACGACCTTGTCGGTGTGGCGCACGTCGCAGACGGCGTCGGACAGGACGCATCGCGCCATCTCGGCGCGAATCGCCGCCTCGTCGCCATGCAGCAGGAAACGCACGCCCTCGCCGTCATGCCGCGAGAGATAGTCCTTCACGCCGCCGACCACGACCGAGGGACCGTGGTCTCCCCCCATGGCGTCAAGCGAGATCAGTGTTGGGGATGCCAAGTGGAAATGGACTCCGTCGCCGTCTTGTCGCGGCGCTTCATATAGGGATGCAGGACGCAAATGTCGCACCCTGGGATGCAACCAGCCCGACGCTAGGTCAACCTTCGCCGGAATCGTCCTTGGATTGCAGGGCCTTCAGCACAGCGAAAGGCGATATTTCACCCGGTTCCTTGGGCTGCTCGAAGACCGCGCCCGGCTTGCGCGGGAACGGGTCCAGGCTCAGCGCCAGTTGCTCGACGGCGTACTGACCCAGGTCCAGACGGCCGTCTTCGATCTGATCGGGCGAATCGTCGTCCAGCTCCAGGTCGATTTCGCCGTCCTCATCGGCGGCGTTGCGCTCGCTCGCCTCGACCATTTGCACCGAGAACTTGCGATCGACATGAACCGGCAGAGGCTCCAGCGTCAGGCCACAGGTCTGGACGGCGTCAGCGACGACCCGCCCCTCCATCCGCCAACCCGAAACGGTGGGAACCAGGTTGATGTCGGCCTCGAAGACGTCCAGCGCCTGAAGGTCCAGAGCGCGGGCGATCCGCTTACGCGCATCGGCGTCCGGCGTCAGACGGCGCTCCAGGCCGGCGCCGATCTGATGCAGGCGCAGCGGTTCGCTGTAGGGCAAGGGAGGCAGGTCGGTCATGCAGCGATCTCCGCCCAGGCCGGAGCCTTGGACACAGCTTCAAACGATTGTTGCGTCAGGTTCTGACGTGAGGCCACGGCGTAACGCGCCAAGGCCAGTCCGGTCGCCGCATCGGCGCTCTCATAGACATTCTTGGCCAGCGAAGCGGCCAGGGCGTCCACGTCCTCGGCGCGCAGCGGGCCTTCATAGGCGCTCATGCGACCGTACAGGGACTCGCCCAGCTTGCGCATCTTCTTGCCGACCGAGACGTCGCCGACGCCCAGTTCGCGCAGGGTGTGGTCCAGCGACGAGATATAGACGTCGAACAGCTTCTGAGCCGCGACCTCGCCGCGCTCGCCGTCCTGCTTGAGTCGCAGGAACAGAATCAGGACGTGCAGGGTGTAGAGCTCGAAGCGGGCGTCGATCCGGTCTGCCACGCCCAGGGCGGTGTAAAAGGCCGGCTGGCGGGCCTGTTCGACCGCCAGGGCATACAGGGCGTCGCCCTGACGCTCATCGGGTCGTTGTCGGAAGAGATTTCTAAGCATGAGCAACAGCCCCTTTTTCGCCGCGCCGTTGCACTAGGACGCAGCGCCGGTTAGGTCAAAGACCTTGTTATGCTGAGGCGGACGCTGATGCCCCGATTTACACCGATCTTCGCCGTCGTCGCGCTGGCAGCCGCTGCTGGCGCCTGCGCGCCCGTTGTCGCCACACAGGGCTTCCAGGCGATCGACGCCAAGCCCCAGGACGTGGTGGCCGGCACCGATACCAAGGAAACCGTCCTGGCGCGTCTCGGCTCGCCCTCGACGACCTCGACCTTCGAGCCCGACACTGTCTGGTATTACATGACCCAGATGACCGAGCGATACACCTACAACAAGCCTGAGGTGTCGCAGCGCACGGTGACCGAGATCACCTTCAACAAGGCCGACGACAAGGTCGCCGCCGTTCGCACCCTCAGCCTCGCCGATGGCCGCGACATCACCATGGAGCGGCGCGAGACGCCGACCCGCGGCCGCCAGCTAACCATCCTGGAGCAACTGCTGGGCAACGTCGGCCGCGGCCAACTGCCGCGCACCGAGGAAGACGTCCCCGGCCAGCGCCGCCCGGACTAAACCTCCTGGTGAGAAGAAATCAGGCCCCGAGGAGCGATCCTCGGGGCCTTTTTCGTTAGACGATCTTCCCGCTGGCCAGGACCGCCAGCAGCAGCAGAGCCACGATGTTGGTGATCTTGATCATCGGGTTCACCGCCGGACCGGAAGTGTCCTTATAGGGATCGCCCACGGTGTCGCCGGTGACAGCGGCCTTGTGCGCCTCCGAGCCCTTGCCGTGGACCACGCCGTTCTTGTCGGTGAAGCCTTCCTCGATCAGCTTCTTGGCGTTGTCCCAGGCGCCGCCGCCCGAGGTCATCGAGATGGCCACGAACAGGCCCGTCACGATCACCCCCATCAGCATGGCCCCCAGGGCGGCGAAGGCATTGGCCTTGTCCGGCTGGATGAACAGGACCACGACGAACAGGACGATCGGCGACAGCACCGGCAGCAGGCTGGGCACGATCATCTCGCGGATGGCTGCGCTGGTCAGGATGTCCACCGCCCGGCCGTATTCCGGCTTGGTCTGGAAGGTCATGATACCGGGGTTCTCGCGGAACTGACGGCGCACCTCGGCCACGACGGCCTCGGCGGCGCGTCCCACCGCCGTCATCGACATGCCGCCGAACAGGAAGGGCAGAAGCCCCCCGAACAGCAGGCCCACGACGACGTAGGGGTTGGACAGGTCAAAGGCGACCGCCCCCATGCCGTGGAAGAAGCTGCCCGGCGCCGCTTCGGCCGAGAAATGCTTCAGGTCTTCCACATAGGCGGCGAACAGAACGAGGGCCCCCAGGCCCGCCGAACCGATGGCGTAGCCCTTGGTGACGGCCTTGGTGGTGTTGCCCACCGCGTCCAAGGCGTCGGTCGAGACGCGCACTTCGGGCGGCAGGCCCGCCATCTCGGCGATGCCGCCCGCATTGTCGGTGACCGGACCAAAGGCGTCCAGGGCCACGATCATCCCCGCCACGCCCAGCATGGTCGTGGTAGCGATGGCGATGCCGAACAGGCCCGACAGCTGGAAGGCCGCGACGATGCCGACGATGATGGTCAGGGCCGGAAGCGCCGTGGATTCCAGAGAGACGGCCAGACCCTGGATGACATTGGTCCCGTGGCCCGAGACCGAGGCGTTCGCCACCGACTTGACCGGACGGAAGCCGGTGCCTGTGTAGAACTCGGTGACGACCACGATGGCCGCCGTGACCAGCAGGCCGACCACGCCGGACCAGAACAGGTTCATGGGTTGGATCAGCAGACCGCCGGACGTCTCGACCGCGCCGGGTACCAGTTGGCTGATGACCCACCAGACCGCGACGACCGACAGGACGCCGGTCACGATCAGCCCCTGATACAGGGCCCCCATGATGTTGCCGCTCTTGCCCAGTCGGACGAATAACGACCCGATGATCGAGGTCACGATGCAGATGCCGCAGATCGCCAGCGGCAGCAGCATCATCACTTCGACATAGGGTTGGTTGCGGAAGAAGATGGCCGCCAGGACCATGGTCGCCACGGTCGTCACCGCATAGGTCTCGAACAGGTCGGCGGCCATGCCGGCGCAGTCGCCGACGTTGTCGCCCACGTTGTCAGCGATGGTGGCGGCGTTGCGGGGATCGTCCTCGGGGATTCCGGCCTCGACCTTGCCCACCATGTCGCCGCCCACGTCGGCGCCCTTGGTGAAGATGCCGCCGCCCAGTCGCGCGAAGATGGAGATCAGCGAGGCGCCGAAGCCCAGGGCCACCAGGCCGTCGACGACCGCGCGGCTGGTGCTTTCAAAACCCATGCCGTGGGTCATGAAGGCGTAGTAGCCGGACACGCCCAGAAGCGCGCCGCCCGCCACGAACATGCCCGTGATGGCGCCCGAGCGGAAGGCCAGGTCCAGCCCCTTCGACAGGCTCTCGGACGCCGCCTGGGCCGTGCGCACATTGGCCCGGACCGAGATCAGCATCCCGGCGAATCCGGCCGCGCCGGACAGCACGGCCCCGATCAGGAACCCGAGCGCAGCCCAGGGCCCGATAAGCAAAAAGGCCGCGACCAAGATCACGACCCCCACCATACCAATCGTTGTATACTGACGCTTCAGATAGGCCGAGGCCCCTTCCTGAATCGCCGCCGCGATTTCTCGCATCCTGTCGTTACCAGTGCCGGCCTTCATCAGGGCGGCGGTCTGGACGGCGCCGTAAAGCACCCCCAGCGCGCCGGCCGCGATGACCAGCCATAGATAGTTCGTCATGGCGTTTCCAAGCCCTTGTGCAACAAGCACACGGATCCTTGGCGCGGACGGGCTTTGCGCCTCTCACCGCCTTCCGGTCCCCCCGTGCGCCTACGGACGCAACCTCACGTCCCCCGGGAATTGCGGCTTAACAGTGGCAAATGCGACGACGTGAAGCAACAGCGGTTTCTCAAGCTGTGCTTTAGACGCCCTGCATCCCCGTGCGGCGGCGCGGGGTCTGGCTGACGACCTCGACGCGGGTCACGGCGCCGCGCCCGATCAGCGTCGAGGCCGAGCGGATCAGGCTGGCGCTCAGCGCCGCCGTATCCAGAGCCAGCCAGGTGTCGGGCAGGACGAAGGGCGTGCGGTGCCCGGCCTTGATCAGGGCGTCGCGCAGCCAGGCCTCCTTGGCGCGCACCGCCTCGACCGTGTGACCCGGTCCCAGATGCAGCTTCAGCACGATGAAGACGTAGTTGCGCACCCGCCCGTCGGTGATGATCGGCAGGCCGACCCCGGTCATGTTGACGACGGCGGCGGCTGGCGCAGCCTTTTCGTTGGCCTGCGCGGCTCCAGCCACCGCGGAGGCGGTCAGGAAGGCTCCAGCCTGGATCAGGGCGCGACGTTGCATGAGACTTACCCTGCCCTGCCCCGGTTAGGATTCCGTTGCCTAGTCGTGGGTCCAGCCGGCGCGGGTCGGAGTGATGACCTGTCCCAGATGGCGCACGATCACACCCTTTCCCTCGACCACGCGACCAATGCGGGTCAGGCGCAGGTGACGGCGCTCGGCCTCGCGACGCAAGGCGTTCTCGGCCCCCGCCGGGACGGTGAGGATGATCTCGTAGTCGTCGCCGCCGGTGGCCAGCAGTTCCAGCGCGCCTTGCGGATCGACCCGGCTGTCCAGCCAGGCCTGGGCCGCCGCCGACAGGGGCAGAACCTCCAGATCCAGCTCAAGCCCCATGCCGCTGGCCTGGGCGATATGGCCGGCGTCGGCCAGCAGGCCGTCGGAGACATCGGCGCTGGCGGTGGCCAGGCCGCGCACGACCGTGGCGAACTCGACGCGCGGCATGGGGGTGCGATAGGCGGCCTCCAGCGCGTCCATGCGCTCAGGCTCCAGCGACAGAGCGCCCTGCACCGCCTGAAGCCCCAGCCAGCCGTCGCCGATCGTGCCGGTGACGAAGATCAGGTCGCCCGGCCGCGCTCCGCCCCGACTGACGGTCGAGGAGGACGGCGCCCAGCCCATCAGGGTGGCGGAGAAGCTGGCGGGACCCGGCGTCTTCACCGTGTCGCCGCCCAGCAGGGAAATGTCGAAAATGGCCTGGTCGCGTCGCAGCCCGGCGACGAAGGCCTCGCGCTCGGGCCAGCCGCAACGCTCGGACCAGTGGCAGGCCAGCAGATAGCCGAAGGGCTCGGCCCCCTTGGCCGCCAGATCGGACAGGTTCACCCGCAGCAGCTTCTGCGCCACCGTGTCCAGCGGGTCGTCCGGCAGGAAATGGACGCCTTCGACGATGGCGTCCTTGGTCAGGATCAGATCATGACCCGGACGCGAGGGCAGCACGGCTACATCGTCGGCCAGCCCCCTCGCCCATTCCGGGTGCGCCAGCGGCTTCAGAAGCCGCTGGATGGTCTCAAATTCGCCAGCGACGTCAATCGCGGGCATCGCGCGCCACGCCGTCCAGCGCCGCGTTCACGAACTTCGCCTCTGCTTCGTCGAAGAAGGCCTTGGCCAGCTCGACATACTCGTCGATGACGATTTCACGCGGCACGTCGGGCTTGGACTTCAGCTCCCAGGCGCCGCAGCGCAGCAGGGCGCGAAGCGTGGCGTCGAGGCGTTCCATGCGCCAGTTGGAGGCCAGACGCGCCTTGACGGCCTCATCGATGGCCCGCTGGTCCTCGACCACACCGTGGACGATGTCCGAGAACCAATCCTCGTCGGCCTCAGCCAGAGGCGCGCCGTCAATGTCGGCGTCGAAGCGGTGATTGCGGAATTCCTTGACGACGACTTCGACGCCCTCGCCCGCCAGTTCCATCTGATAGAGGGCCTGGACGGCGGCCAGACGGGCGACTGTGCGGGCGCGGCGCTGACGGCTGGTCAGTTGCGGCTCGGCGCGGGATTTATCGGCCTCGGCCAGTTGGGCCATGACTTCGGCGACGGTGGCCGGGGTGGTGTTGGTCGGCTCGGTCACGAGGCCCGTCCTCCGCGCAGGCGCTTGCGCAGCGCAATCAGGTCCAGACAGGCGCGGGCGGCGCCGCCGCCCTTGTCGCCTTCGCTCATCCGGGCGCGCGCCCAGGTCTGGTCTTCATCCTCGGTCGTCAGGATGCCGTTGCCGATGGCCAGGCCCTTGAGGCCCAGGTGCATGATGCCGGCGGCCGACTGATCCGAGACGATCTCGAAGTGATAGGTCTCGCCGCGAATGACGCAGCCCAGGGCGACATAGCCGTCGTAGCGCGGCGCGGTCGGATAACGGCCGGCTTCCTCGGCCAGGGCGATGGCGGTCGGAACCTCCAGGGCGCCGGGCACGGTGACGACGTCGAACTGCACGCCTTGCGCGCGCAGGGCGTCCTTCGCCCCTTCCAGAAGGGCGTCGGCCAGATCGTCGTAGTAACGCGCCTCGACGATCAGGACGCGGGTGGGGTCGTTCAGGATTGGTCTTCTCCGTCCATATCACGCCAGCCCACGATGCGCAGGCCGTAGCCTTCCAGCGCCGTCGGATTGGGCCGCGTCGAGCTCATCACGATCATGTCTTTGACGCCAAGGTCGAGCAGAATCTGGGCTCCGACGCCATAGGCTTTCAGCGAACGATCCACGGCGGCGGGCTTGTCGGCGCCGCCTAGACGCTCGGCCAAGCCGTGCAGGCCCGGATCACGCAGGAAGACGACGACGCCCGGACCATCATTGACGGTCAGGGCCTGCATGGCCTTCGGAATATAGTCCTGACGCGCCTCGACATGGCCCAGCAGGTCGGCGGCGAAGTCGATCTGGTGCATCCGCACCACGGTCGGCTTGCTCGGGTCGACGTCGCCGCGCACCAGGGCGATGTGCTCGGCGCCCTCGATGGTGTTGCGATAGAGGATCAGCTTGAACGGGCCGCCGTGAACGCTCTCGAACGGGGTTTCCAGCACGCGTTCGACAAAGCGCTCGGTGCGGCGGCGATAGGCGATCAGGTCGGCGATGGTGCCGATCTTCAGTCCATGAAGCTGGGCGAAGGCGACGAGATCGGGCATCCGCGCCATCTCGCCGTCGTCCTTGATGATCTCGCAGATCACGCCGGACGGGTTCAGGCCGGCCATGCGGCTGATGTCGACGGCGGCCTCGGTATGGCCCGCGCGAACCAGAACGCCGCCGTCACGTGCGACCAGCGGGAAGATGTGGCCGGGCGAGACGATATCGTCCACGCCGCGCGTGGGATCGGTCGCGACCTGAACCGTATGCGAACGGTCGGCGGCGGAGATACCCGTGGTCACGCCTTCCTTGGCCTCGATCGAGACGGTGAAGGCGGTCTTCATGCTCTCGCGGTTGTCGGCGGCCATCGGCGGCAGGCGCAGCTGACGGGCGCGATCACCAGTCACGGCCAGACAAACCAGGCCGCGCGCATAGCGGATCATGAAGTTGATCTGGTCCGGGGTGGCGAACTGGGCCGGAATGACGATGTCGCCCTCGTTCTCGCGATCCTCGGCGTCCACCAGGATGTAGGGACGGCCGTTGCGGGCGTCCTCGAGAATGTCCTCGATCGGGCTGATCGGGCTGTCGGTATTGTGGACGGCCAGTTTCATCATGCGGTCTCCTGCCAACGCGCGAGGTAGCGCGCCAGCATGTCGATCTCCAGGTTGACCTTGTCGCCGACCGAGAGGCCGCCGAGCGTGGTCGCATCCCACGTATGCGGAATGATGTTCAAGTCGAAGCGGCGCTCTTGCACCCCATTCACCGTCAGGGAAACCCCATCGACGGTGATTGAGCCTTTCGGCGCGATAAATCGGTGCAGAGGCGCCGGCGCCTCGACCACGATGCGGTGCGATCCGCCCTCCGGCGTGATGGAAACGACCTCGCCCAGACCGTCGACGTGGCCGGAAACGATATGGCCGCCCAGCTCGTCGCCCAGCTTGGCGGCGCGCTCCAGATTGACGCGGGCGCCCTCGACCCAGTCGCCCAGCTTGGTCTTGGACAAGGTCTCGCCGGAGACTTCGACAGCGAACCAGCCCTCGCCCTTCTCGGTGACGGTCAGACAGCAGCCCGCATGGCTGATGGAGGCGCCGAGGTCGATGCTTGCCGTGTCCCACACGGTCTCGATCTCATAGCGACGGTCGCGGTCGGTTTGGCGGACGCTGCGGACGCGGCCGATGTCGGTGACGATGCCGGTGAACATGGAAACTCCGGTCCCTTCGGACCCAAAAAACATAGTCTGAATAGTCTGAATCGTCTGAAATCAGCCGTCGAAGCGCGCGTAGCGCTCCCACAGGTCATCTCCGACAGGCTCGACGCCCAGACGACGGAACTTGGGGGCGTCGGCCAGCTTTGCAAGCGCCAGGGAGGCGACGCAGGGCCGCCCTTCCCCGCCCAGCAGGATCGGGGCGCGGAACCATTCGATGGCGTCCACCACGCCCGCCGTGAGGAAGGAGGCGGCGACGCGGCCTCCGCCCTCGATCAGCAGCGACGTGACGCCGCGCGCCGTCAGAGCGTCCAAGACGGCGGCGATGGCGGGACGGCCGTCGGCGGCGGCGACCGCCACGACCTCAGCCTGACCGATGGCATGGGGCTGGGCTGTGGTGAGGATCAGGGTGTTTCCGCTGGCGACCTTGGCCGTCACGGGCGTGCGCAGGCGGCTGTCGAGGACCACGCGCAGCGGATGCGTCCCGGCATAGTCAGGAAGACGCACGGTCAGTTCCGGGTCGTCGGCCAGCACGGTCTCGACGCCGACCAGGATGGCGTCATGGGTCGCGCGCAGGCGGTGGCCCTGCTGGCGGGCTTCCGGTCCGGTGATCCACTGGCTTTCGCCCGTAGCCGTGGCGATGCGGCCGTCCAGCGACGTGGCCAGCTTCAGGGTGACGCGCGGGCGCATCAGCGTGGGTCGTCGGGCTTGGTCTCGTCGAAGCCCTCGTCGCCCAGGAATTTGGCGAAGTCGCCGGTGTGGCGGAAGTCCTTGTAGACCGAGGCGTAGCGGACGTAGGCGACCTCATCGACCGACTTCAGCGCCTTCATGATGAAGTCGCCGACAATGTGCGACGGGATCTCGGTCTCGCCCAGGCTTTCCAGCTGGCGCACGATGCGGCTGACCAGCAGCTCGACCTGATCCGGCTGGACCGGACGTTTGCGCAGGGCGATGCCCAGCGAGCGTTCCAGCTTGTCGCGGTCGAAGGGGGTGCGGCGGCCGTTCCGTTTCAGGATGACCAGTTCGCGCAGCTGCACCCGCTCGAAGGTGGTGAAGCGCCCGTTGCACTGCGGGCAGGACCGACGGCGGCGGATGGCCGCGCCGTCGTCAGACGGGCGGCTGTCCTTGACCTGGGTGTCGGCGTTTCCGCAGAAGGGGCACTTCATCCAGTCGTTCCCTTAGCGGTAGATCGGGAAGCGGGCGGTCAGTTCGCGCACCTGGGCGGCGACGCCCGCGACGACGGCCGGATCGGCTTCGTCGCCGCCGTTCATCGACGAGACGACGTCGGCGATCCAGTGGCCGATCTGCTTGAACTCTTCCTCGCCGAAGCCGCGCGTGGTGCCGGCGGGGGTGCCCAGACGGACGCCCGAGGTGACAGTGAAGGGCGCAGTGTCGAACGGCACGCCGTTCTTGTTGCAGGTCATCAGGGCCTTTTCCAGCTCATGCTCGGTGGCCTTGCCGGTCACGCCCTTGGGACGCAGGTCGACCAGCATCAGGTGACTGTCGGTGCCCCCCGAGACGATGGCCAGGCCACGCTCGACCAGGACGCCGGCCAGGGCCTGGGCGTTCTTGACGACCTGTTGGGCATAACCCTTGAACTCGGGCTTCAGGGCCTCGCCAAAGGCCACGGCCTTGGCGGCGATGACGTGCTCCAGCGGGCCGCCCTGCAGGCCGGGGAAGACGGCCGAGTTGATCTTCTTGCCCAGGTCCGCGTCGTTGGACAGGATCATGCCGCCGCGCGGGCCGCGCAGGGTCTTGTGCGTCGTGGTGGTGACGACGTGGGCGTGCGGGATGGGGTCGGGATAGACGCCGCCGGCGATCAGACCGGCGTAGTGGGCCATGTCGACCATCAGATAGGCGCCGACGCTGTCCGCGATCTCTCGGAAGCGTGCAAAGTCGATGTGACGCGAATAGGCCGAGGCGCCGGCCAGGATCAGCTTGGGCTTCTCCTTCTGGGCCATTTCGGCGACGTGGTCATAGTCGATCAGATGAGTGTCTTCGGACACCTTGTAGGTCACGGGGCGGAACCACTTGCCCGACTGGTTGGCGGGCGAACCGTGGGTCAGGTGACCGCCGCAGGCCAGGTCCATGCCCAGGAAGGTGTCGCCGGGCTGCAGCAGGGTGAAGAAGACGGCCTGGTTGGCCTGGGCGCCCGAGTGAGGCTGGACGTTGGCGAAGGCGGCGCCGAACAGCTCCTTGGCGCGCTCGCGGGCCAGGTCCTCGGTGACATCCACGAACTCGCAGCCGCCGTAGTAGCGGCGGCCCGGATAGCCCTCGGCGTACTTGTTGGTCAGGACCGAGCCCTGGGCGTCCAGCACAGCCTGCGAGACGATGTTTTCAGAAGCGATCAGCTCGATCTGCTCCTTCTGGCGTCCCAGTTCGCCCTGGATGCCCTTGAAGATCGCCGGATCGGCGTCGGCGAGGCTCTTGGAGAAGTATGCGTCGTGGGTGAAGGCGGTCACTGGCGGGCATCCCGAAGGCTGGAGCGAAAACGGCGCCCCTATCTAGGCCGCGCCGCCGAACACCACAACATCTAGTGGCCGGGTCCTGGCCGCGCGCTTAGGGATACCAATGTTACAATTTGAGTGCGCGAGATAACGTCAAGCTTTAAGGTAGCGCCAAATCAGGGGGAACCACCATGAAGCAGTTGATCGGATACGCCGTTGCGGCGTTGAGCCTTGTGGCGACCCAGGCGGCTGCCGCCCCGGTCACCTATTATGTCCAGAGCGAGCCCTACACCGCGAGCACCAACTCCACGGCCTGCCCGGTGGGGGTGTGCAAGACCTATGGCGCGGGCCAGCGCCTGAGCGGGACGATCACCTTCTTCGGCCCGCTAGACCCCGATCTCAATGTGCAGACCGACGACGTCGGCCATATGATCGACGACTTCCAACTCAGCGACGGCCAGAACACCTACACCCTGCTGAACGCCGGTGCCCTTGATCCCAACATGGTGATCAACTTCGCCAATGTCAGCACCGACGCCAGCGGCGTCATTACAGCGTTCGAGTTCAAGTTCGACCGGACGAACGGCGCGCCCTACAGCGCTTCGATGACGCCGTCGAACGACCTTCAAACCCGCGTATCGACCATCTATTTCACCTCGATCCACCCGGCGGTTTCGGTCGACAACAATGCCCGATGCACAGCGCGTGGCACTGTCAGCAACGCGCCCACCAACACGCCGGGCGCAGGATGCATTCAGACGTCCGTCACCCCGGCCGAGGGTGCTTCTCAAGCTCAAGCCAGCGCTGTCACCATGTCGCTTACCCCGCACGCGCCGCCCGCGCCGGTGCCGACCCTGTCGGAATGGGCGATGATCCTGCTGGGCGTTCTACTGGCCAGCGGCGCGGCCCTGAAACTGCACCGCCGTCGTCAGGCGGCCTGACGCCAAAGGTCAGCGACGGGTCGCCAAGGCGCGTTTCAGTTTGGCGATGGCGACCCGTTCAACCGCGCGCGGCTCCAGAGCCGGCCCCATGGCCGAGACCTCGACGCCCGTGGCCACATGGACGGCCGAGCACTTCACATAGGTTCCGTTGCGAACGAACTCGACGATGACCTCGCCGAGTTCAGCGTCGATCGTCACGCGGCGACCGGACGGCGCGCCACATTGCAGTGCGAGAACAGCTTGTCCATCGCGTCGACCAGCTTGTCGATCATGCCGTCGTCATGGTTCGGCGACGGGGTGAAGCGCAGGCGCTCGGTCCCCTTGGGCACGGTCGGATAGTTGATCGGCTGGACGTAGATGCCGTGCTCTTCCAGCAGCATGTCCGAGATCAGCTTGCAGTGAACCGGGTTGCCGACATGGACCGGGACGATGTGACTGACGCTGGGCAGGACCGGGATGCCGGCCTCCAGCAGGCGGCGTTTCAGGGTCTCGGCGCGCTCCTGATGGGCGACGCGCAGTTCCGGATGGGCCTTCAGGTGGCGCACCGAGGCCAGGGCGCCGGCGGTCAGGGCGGGCGGCAGGCTGGTGGTGAAGATGAAGCCCGAGGCCCAGCTGCGCACCGCATCCACGATCACCGCGTCGGCGGCGATATAGCCGCCCATGACGCCGATGGCCTTGCCCAGGGTGCATTCGACGATGTCGATGCCGTCCAGGACGCCGTCGCGCTCGGCCACGCCCGCCCCGGTTTCGCCGTACAAGCCGACCGCGTGGACCTCGTCCAGATAGGTCATGGCGCCGTATTTCTTGGCCAAGGCGATGGTGCCGGCGATGTCGGCGATGTCGCCGTCCATCGAATAGACGCTCTCGAAGGCCACCAGCTTGGGCGCGCCCAGCGGGGCGGCGGCCAGCAGTTCCTCAAGATGCTCAAGGTCGTTGTGGCGGAAGATGTGGCGCGGACCGCCGCCGTGGCGGATGCCCTCGATCATCGAGGCGTGGTTCAGCGCGTCCGAGAAGATGATCAGGCCCGGCAGGATCTTCTGCAGGGTCGACAGCGTCGCCTCATTGGCCACATAGCCCGAGGTGAACAGCAGGGCCGCTTCCTTCTGGTGCCAGCTGGCCAGCTCGGCTTCCAGATCGACCGCCGAGCGGGTGGTGCCCGAGATGTTGCGCGTGCCGCCGGCGCCGGCGCCCACGGCCTCGATCTCGTTCGTCATGGCGTCCAGAACCACCGGATGCTGACCCATGCCCAGATAGTCGTTGGAGCACCAGACCACGACGTCCTGCTCGGAACCGTCCTCGCGGCGGCGCACCGCCTGCGGGAACTGACCACGCACGCGCTTTAGGTCGGCGAAGACGCGATAGCGACCTTCGCTGCGGACCTGCTCCACCGAGTTCTGAAAGGCGGCTTTATAGTCGAACAAGACGGTAGTTCTTTCGCTTATACAGCTTTGTGCGCCTAATTGCGCTCGCCGTTCAGCGTTGTCCATGTTCGGAGCCGGACAAAACGTCCCAACCCCTTAATTGATAACGGTTCTCACTTTGAGTGGCCCGCGACCGTCAGCCCTGCGGGACCTCCCGACCCGACGCGGGCGGTTTGTCGCCGTCATCCCGGGCGGCGTAGCCGAACCCGGGACCCAGGCGGCGGATGGCAGGCGGCGTCGCGCCAAGATTAAACGCCTGGGTCCCGGCTCTCCGCTTCGCTTCGGCCGGGATGACTGCAGTGCAAGAGCCAGGAGCGTCTTTCACACCGACCCGGCCCATTAGTCCGCCGCCCCCTCCAGCGCCGCCAACGGAACCCGCGTCACCTGCACGTCCTCCTTGTTGGTCGCGTAGCCGACGTAGAGCGCGCCGTTCCAGACGATGCTCTTGGGGTAATGATAGCCGGGGCGCTTGTACTGGCCTTCGTAGCGCAGGGGTTGCAGGTCCCCTGCCCCGCGCAGCAGGAAGCTGCGGTCGAAGACGCGCCCGTCGTCGCTCAGGGTCACGGCCAGCGGTATGCGCGGACGATCGGTGTTGGGCGCATTGACCAGATAGGCGGTCCCGTCGGGCAGGTTCCCCGCGCTCTGCTTGGCGCGGGCGTCGGGCATGTCGGTCAGGACCGGCGTTGTCCAGCTGACGCCCCGGTCGCAGCTTTCGGACGCCAGTTGGCGGAAGCTCAACTCCTCGTCGCGGAAGACCATGACGGCGCAATCGTCGCGCTGGAACAGGCTGGGTTCGATCTCTCGACTGAGGCGCTTCTCGTGCTCGGCCGCCGCGCCGCTGGCGTCGCGCGGCAGGTTCTGCATCCGACCGGGCGTCCAGCCCGTCAGGCCCAGCGGGTCGTCGGTATAGAAGGGCCCGGCGATCATGCCGGGGCGCATATGGAAACCGGTCATCAGCCGTCCGCCGATCAGATGCGGGTCCTGTTCGATCACGCCCTCTACCGGACGGCCGTCGGCGCCCATGACACGGCGCGGTTCGCTCCAGGTCTCGCCGTCGCGGCTCAGGCGGTATTCGGCATAGCCGCCTGCGCCCGACTGGAAGCCGTCAGGCCAGACGTTGACGTAGGCGACCAGAGTCTCGCCATCGGTCCACCAACCGCCGCTGGAACGCATTACCCCGGCCTCGCCCGCATGGGCCAGGGCGACGGGCGTGCGCCAGGTCTCGCCATCGTCGCTAAGGCTGTAAGCGACCCAGGTGTCAGGGGAATCCTCGTCCCGCGCCGAGCTCTGCCACTGGGCGTAGAGCCGCCCCTTGAACGGCGTCAGCACCACGCCGTTGCTGAACCGATCCGTCGCCTCGCTCGGCGCGAAGACGGTGAAGGTCTGCGTACCCTGCGCGGGCGTCAGGCCCAGATCCGGCGCCTCCGCCTGAAACAGGCCGGGCGCGACGCGATAGGGCGGATCGGCCGGAGCGGCGGCCATCAGGCCAATCGCCGCCAGGCCGACCAGTAGCGAAAGCCCCCCGTGAAGCCTCATTGAGTCAGGGTGTCCAGACGACCGCGCAGCATCTGGACCATGGCCGAGAAGTCCTTGCCGCCGTAGCCGAGGCCGTTGAACAGGGCGTAGAGGGCCTCGGCCTGGGCCCCGAGCGGGGTCGTGGCGCCGGCCTTGGCGGCGGCGTCCTGGGCCAGTTTCAGGTCCTTCAGCATCATGGCGGTGGCGAAGCCGCCTTCGTAGTCGCGGTTCGACGGGGCGGTCGGAACCGGGCCGGCCCAGGGGTAGTAGTTGCTGACGCTCCAGCACTGGCCCGAGGACTTGGAGGCGATCTCGAAGAAGCGTTCCGGCTCCAGACCCAGCTTCTCGGCCAGGGCGATGGCCTCGCAGGTGCCCACCATCGAGATGCCCAGCAACATGTTGTTGCAGATCTTGGCGGCCTGCCCGGCGCCGTGGTCGCCCGCGCGGATGGTGATGCGGCTCATGGGGTCCAGCGCCGGTTCGACGCGAGCGAAGTCGGCCTCATCACAGCCGACCATGAAGGCCAGGGTGCCGGCGTCGGCCGCCGCCGTGCCGCCCGAGACGGGGGCGTCGGCGAAGGCGTAGCCCGCCTCCTTGGCCAGGCCGGCGACCTTGCGGGCCGTCTCCACGTCGATGGTCGAGCAATCCAGCAGTAGGGCGCTGGACGGCGCGGCGCCGATGATCTGTTCCGAATAGACGCTGAGAACGTGCGGCCCGGCGGGCAGCATGGTGATGACGATCTCGGCGTCCTTCACGGCCTCGGCGACCGAGGCGACGGTGCGGCACCCGGCCTCTGCGGCGCGTTCCAGCGCGGCGGGCGACAGGTCGAAGGCGGCCACGTCATGCCCGGCCTTGGCCTGATTGGCGGCCATGCCGCCGCCCATGTTGCCGAGACCGATGAAGGCGATGCGAGTCATCTGAGGCGTTTCCCTTATGGATTTTGAGGCAGGGTTAGCCCCTCCCTGACCGCTTCGCCAGTCACCTGTTCGACAGTTTCGTCTCAGGCGGGTTTTCTGAACCGCAGCATGAACTGGCTGGTCTTGCCGCGAATGGAGGGGTCGAAGACATTGGCCGTGCGCGGGTCGTCGGAACGGGCCAGAAGATCGCTGGAGCCGTCCAGGACAAAGCCCGCCGCCTCGACCTCGCGCTTGACCTGATCCACCTCGATGCGGTGCAGGCTGTCGGGCGCGCCCGGCCCCGCCCCCGTCGCCGCGTCATGGTCCACGATGACATAGAGGCCGCCGGGCTTCAGCGCCTTGAAGGCCGCCGCATTGACCTTGGCCGCCGTGTCCGTGGCGAAGGGCTTGAGGTGCAGGTCGTGATAGTTCTGGGCGGTGAAGACCAGGTCCAGACCCTCGGGCCATTCCGGCGCGCCGATGGGCGAGCTGATGGCGTCGGCGTTGTCCAGGGCGGCGGCGGCGGCCAGGGCCTCGCCATAGCTGGCCTGGAAGCCGATGAACTCGGCCGGTTGCCAGGCGGTGACGTGACCCTCTGACCCCACAGCGGCCGAGAACAGGCGGGTGAAGTAGCCGCCGCCGATGATCATGTCGGCGATCTTCTGACCCGGCTTCACCTCGGCGAAGGCAAGGGTCTCGGCGGCGTGGCGGGCCACGTCGCGCGCCCGGTCCTCGGTCGTGCGGATCGGGCTGGCCAGGGCGGCCTCATAGGCGGCGGGCGCCGTCTGGGCCGAAGCGACGCTCAAGGGCGCGGCCGTCGCCAGCGAGGCGACGACGAGAAGCGAGAGGAAGGGACGCACGGCAACTCCTCCTGTGATTTCAGCCGGTTCAACCCGGCTTTCTGAAGCGATAGACGAACTGGTCGGTCTTGCCGCGAATGGCCTCGTCGAAGACGTTCAACGTGTGGTCGTCGGCGGGGTTGGCGACGGCTGTGGTCTCGCCGTCGAAGACGAAGCCGGCGGCCTCGACCTCGCGACGCAGCTGGGCGCCCTCGATGCGGTGCAGGGTCTCGACGACGGTGTTGCCGGCGCCGGGCGCGGCCTGATGGTCGATGACCACGAACAGGCCGCCGGGTTTCAGCGCCTTGAAGATGTCGGCGTTCATCTTGGTCACGTCCACGCCGAACCGGGGGATGTGGAAGTCGTGGTATTCCTGGCTCATGAAGACCACGTCCAGGGGCTGGTCGAAGGTCATGGCGTCCAGGTCGCCGTTGACGCGGCTGACGTTGGGATAGGCGGCGACCAGGGCGTCGGCGCGCGGGTTCTCGCGCTCGGCGGTCTTGTTCGGCACGAAGGCGTAGACGTGACCGCCCTCGCCCACCACGCGAGAGAACAGACGCGTGAAGTAGCCCGCGCCAGGGCGAATGTCCGAGACGCGCTGACCCGGCTGGAGTTGAGCGAAGGCGAGAATTTCAGCCGGATGGCGCAGGGGATCGCGAGCGACCTCGTCGGCGGGGCGCAGGCTGTCGGCGACGGCGCTCTGATAGGCGGCAGGCGCGGCGGTCTGGGCCAGGGCCGGCAAACCGGCGAGCATCAGGGCCGACAGGGCGGCGGCGAGCAGGCAGGACTTCATAAGACGACCTCCGGGAAAGCTGGGCCGCATAAGGCGCTCGGACGGGGCGACTGGCAAGCCGCCCTGTCCCGCAAATCATCCCGCCATCGCTGAGGGCGACTGCTTCTCCTTCAGCGTCACCAGTTCCTCGGCCATGGTCGGGTGGACGGCGCAGGTGGCGTCCCACTGGGCCTTGGTCAGGCCAGCCTTCACGGCGATGGCGGCCAGTTGGATCATCTCGGGGCTTTCGGGGCCGACGATGTGAACGCCGACGACGCGCTGGCTGTCGGCGTCGACCACCAGCTTCATCAGCACCCGCTCGTCCGAGCCGGTGAAGGCGTATTTCATCGGGCGGAAGCGGGTCACATAGACGTCCACCTCGCCCGGACAGGCGCGGCGGGCCTCGGCCTCGGTCAGGCCGACCACGCCAACCGGCGGCTGGCTGAAGACGGCGGTGGCGACGGCTTCGTAGTCAAAGTGCTGCGGATTGTTCTTGTAGACCGTCTCGTGGAAGGCGACGGCCTCGCGGATGGCGACCGGGGTCAGGTTCATGCGGTCGGTGACGTCGCCGATGGCCCAGATGTTGTCAGCCGAGGTCTTGGAGAAGGGATCGACAGCGATGGCGCCCTCGTCGTTCAGCTCGACGCCCGCCTTCTCCAGGCCCAGTCCCTTGACGTAGGGCACGCGGCCGGTGGCGAACATGACTACGTCGGTTTCCAGCGTCATGCCGTTGCCCAGATGGTTGACCAGGCCCGTCTCGGTCTTCTCGATCGAGGCATGCTGGCAGCCCAGGATGACCTTGATGCCGCGCTTCTCGATCTCGCCCGCCAGATGGGCCCGCACGTCGTCGTCGAAGCCGCGCAGGATGTTGGGGCCGCGATAGATCAGGGTCGTCTCGACGCCGAGCCCTGCGAAGATGCCCGCGAACTCGACCGCGATATAGCCGCCGCCCGCGATCAAGATGCGCTTGGGCAGTTCCGGCAGATGGAAGGCTTCTTCGGACGTGATGGCGTGCTCGACGCCCGGCAGGTCCTCGGGCTTCCACGGACGGCCGCCGGTGGCGATCAGGATCTTTTCGGCGGTGTAGGTCTGCAGCTTGCTGCCGTCCTTGGCGAGAAGCTCGACCGTGTGGGCGTCCTTCATCACGGCGCGGCCGTGGACCAGATCAACGCCCGCCTTGCCCAGGTTGGCGGCGTAGATGCCCGACAGGCGGGCGATCTCGACGTCCTTGGCCTGCAGGAAGGTGGGCCAGTCGAACTTGGCGTTGTCGAACGACCAGCCGTAGCCCTCGGCGATCTCCAGCGCGTGGCTGACTTCCGAGGCCATGACCATGAACTTCTTGGGCACGCAGCCGCGAATGACGCAGGTGCCGCCGACGCGATACTCCTCGGCCACGGCCACCTTCTTGCCGCCCAGAGCGGTCAGGCGCGCGGCGCGCACCCCGCCCGAACCGGCGCCGATGACGAAGAGGTCGTAGTCGTAGGTCGTGGTCATCGGGGGCTCCGGGATCAGACTCGAAAAGTGAGTCCAATTCGTCTGAATCGTCTGAAATCTGTGCGGCTGAACCGCAGCGCTGACCCGACTTAGGCGCCGGGGCGCGAGGGGGCAAGGCGAAGACGTCCCCCTCTTCCGTCATCCCGGAAGCGGCGCAGCCGCTATCCGGGACCTCAGGAAATGCTGACGGCGGCGTCTTGGGCGGTCCCGGCTCTGCGCCTCGCGCAGCGAGGCTTCGGCCGGGATGACAGTTCAGCTCAGGGATTGATCGTCTCGACACCCTCATCCGTGCCGATGATGGCCAGGTCGGTGAGGTCGAGGAAGAGGCCGTGTTCGACCACGCCGGTCAGGCTCTTGAGATCGGCGGCGAGGCGGGCGGGGTCCGCGATGACCTTGCAGGCGGCGTCATAGATCAGGTTGCCGCCGTCGGTGCGGATCAGGCCGCGGTCGGCCTGACGGACGCGGGCGGGCATGGGGATGTCGTGGTCGGCCAGGACGTCGGCGATGCGGTTGGCCGTGGTCTTGTGGCCGAAGGCGACGACCTCGATCGGCAGGGGGAAGGTCCCCAGTACCGGAACCACCTTGGCGGCGTCGGCGATGCAGATGCAGCGTTCAGACGCCTCCCACACCAGCTTCTCGCGCAGCAGGGCCGCGCCGCCGCCCTTGATGAGGGCCAGGCCCGGGCCGATCTCGTCTGCGCCGTCGACGGTCAGGTCGATGCGGGGCGTGTCCTCCAGCGTCGACAGGGTCAGGCCCAGTTCGCGGGCGAGATCAGCGGTGCGCTCCGACGTCGGCACGCACCGCAAGTCCGGCAGGTTGCGCGCGGCCAAGGCTTTCACGAACCAGGCGGCGGTGGAGCCGGTGCCCAGACCGACCACCATGCCGGCCTCGACATAGGCGGCGGCGGCTTCGCCGGCGTTCTTCTTCTGCTGGTCGCTCATTGGGATTTCGCCGCCTTCTTTGCGCGCATCGTGTCCATGAAGCGGGCGGCCCAGCCCGGCTTCGTCGTCTGTACGGCACGGCCCAGGGCCAGATCGCCGGGCGCGACATCCTTGGTCACCACCGAGCCGGAGCCGACCATGGCGCCCGCGCCGATGCTCACGGGGGCGACCAGCGACGAGTTGGAGCCGACGAAGGCCCCCTCGCCCACCGTGGTCCGGTGTTTGAAGAAGCCGTCGTAGTTGCAGAAGATCGTGCCCGCGCCGATGTTGGCTTTCGCCCCCACATGGCCGTCTCCGAGGTAGGCCAGATGGTTGGCCTTGGCGCCTGCGTCCATGCGGACGTTCTTGACCTCGACGAAGTTGCCGATCTTGACGCCCTCGCCCAGGTCCGCGCCGGGGCGCAGGCGGGCGTAGGGACCGACCTCGGCGCCGGTAGCGACCTTGGCGCCCTCGATATGGCTGAAGCTGCCGATACGCGCGCCCTCGGCCACCACCGCGCCGGGGCCGAAGACCACGAACGGCTCGATGGTCGTGCCGGCGCCGACCTGCGTGTCCCAGGCGAAGTGGACGGTCTCGGGGGCCGACATGGTGACGCCCGCCGCCAGGAAGTGCTCGCGCTGGGTCGACTGGAACAGGGCCTCGGCCTGGGCCAGTTCGGACTGGGCGTTAACGCCCATGACCGAGTCCTCGGACGCAAAGACGGCGCGGGTCGGGGCGCCGCGCTTGCGGGCCAGCTCGACCACGTCGGTCAGGTAGTATTCGCCCTTGGCGTTGTCGTTCTTCACCTCGGCCAGCAGGTCGAACAGCAGGCCGACCGGGGCGGCCATGACGCCGGAGTTGCAGGCGGTGACGGCCAAGACCTCGGCCGAGGCCTCCTTGGCCTCGGTGATGGCCAGCAGGTCGTCGCCTTGCAGGATCAGACGGCCATAGGCGCCGGGATCGCGGGCCTCGAAGCCGATGACGGTGACGCCTTCATGGTGATCGGCGAAGACCGGCTCGATGTCGGCGGCCTTCAGAAGGGGCACATCGCCATAGGTCACGACCACGTGGCCGATGAAGTCGCCCAGCACGGCCTCGGCGGCGCGGACGGCGTGGCCGGTGCCCAGCGGCGGGTCCTGAACGGCGATGGAGTCTTCGCCTAGGCGCTTCTCGACGTGGGCGCGGACCTCGGGGGAATGGCTGCCGACCACGACGACGATGCGCTCGCAACCCAGGGCCTCGGCGGCGTCGATAGCGTGGTCCAGCATGGCGCGCTGGCCGACGGGGTGCAGGACCTTGGGCAGCGGCGACTTCATCCGCGTCCCCTGCCCTGCGGCAAGGATGATGGCGGCGCGAGGGTGGAGTGCGGTCATGAATCGATCCGGCGGCTTGTCGTCCTGCGCGATCTAGCCCATTGCCGGGGCCTGCGCGAGCCGGGAGACGACATGAGCACTGAACGCGATCTGCAAGGCTGGACCATCGCCTTTGATCTGGACGGGACATTGGTGGACTCGGCGCCCGACCTGATCGGCACGCTGAACCGGATGCTGGCGCAATATGAGTTGCCGCCCGTGCCCATGTCCTCGGCCCGGCATCTGGTCGGGCATGGGGCCATGGCCCTGCTGCGTCACGGCTTCATGGAGGCGGGCGCGGCCTGGGACGAGGCCCATGCGCCCGGCCTGTTCGAGCGCTTCATCGAAGACTACCTGGCCCACATCGCCGACGAGAGCACTGTTTTTGACGGCGTGGTTCCGGCGCTGGAGCGGCTGGCTTCGCGCGGGGCCATCCTGTGCGTCGCCACCAACAAACGCACCGACCTGTCGGTGGCCCTGATCGAGGCGCTGGACCTGACCCGGCACTTCGCCTTCATCGCCGGACCGGATGCGGTGTCGGCCCGCAAGCCCAGCGGGGCCCATATCCGTGAGGCGGTGCAGAAGGCGGGCGGCGATCCGGCCCGCTGCGTCATGGTCGGCGACAGCACCACCGACACCAAGGCCGCCAAGGACGCGGGCGTGGCCTGCATCGTCGTCGGCTTCGGCTACAACGACGTGCCGCGCGCGGAGCTGGGCGGGGACGTGGTGATCGATCACTACGACGGGTTCGAGGCGGCCTTGGCCGAGGTGATAGCGGGGTAAGCTTCCTTCTCCCCTTGCGGGAGAAGGTGGACGGCAAAGCCGGACGGATGAGGGGTTGCGGGACGTTCAGTTCTCGCCGCCTTCGTCCGCCGTAGCGAGACCCCTCATCCGGCCCTGACGGGCCACCTTCTCCCGCAAGGGGAGAAGGAAAACTAAACGAACTGACAGAACTTCTACACTTCATCTGCGCCCGTTCCTGTTGCCGTCCGTGCGCATGGGAAACACATAGACCGACCGTTCCTCGCCAAAGGTCGTCATGTTTCGTCGCTTCTTTGCTATCCCGCTCTGGCAGCGCACCGCCGCCGGTTTCGCCCTGGGCATCATCGCCGGCCTGATCCTGCGCGAGCAGGCCGTGGTCTGGTTGCAGCCGATCGGCGACGTCTATCTGAACCTGATCCGCATGGTGGTGGCGCCCCTGGTGCTGTTCACCATCGCCAGCTCCATCGCCAAGCTGGGCGAAGGCGTGGGCGCGGTTCGGCTGGGGGTGCGGACCCTGGTCTGGTTCGCCATCACCTCCCTGCTGGCGGTGCTGGTCGGCTTCGCCTTCGGCCACATCATCAATCCGGGCGTCGGCCTGGCCGACCTGCCGCTGGGCGAGGTCAAGGAACGGGTCATCCCGACGCCGCTGCAGGTGCTGCTGGGCGTTGTCCCCACCAACCCCTTCGCCTCTCTGGCCGAGGGCAAGGTGCTGCAGATCATCTTCTTCTCCGCCCTGCTGGGCGCGGCCCTGGTGGCGCTCGGCGACCGGGCGCAGACCGCACGGAGACTGGTGGACGAAGGCGCGGCCCTGATCTTCCGCATCACCCGCTGGGTGATCCAACTGACGCCGTTCGGGGTGTTCGGCCTGATCGGCTCGGTCGTCGGCGGCTATGGCTGGGAAGCCCTGCTGCCGCTGGGCAAGTTCATCTTCGCCATCTATGCGGCCTGCTTGTTCCACATCCTGATCGTCTATTCGGGCCTGCTGAAGCTGCATGGCCTGAAGGTCCGCAGCTTCTTCCGCGGGGCCTTTGCGGCCCAGCAGACGGCCTTCGCCACCTCATCCTCGCTGGGCACCCTGCCCATCACCCTGCGCCAGACGGTCGAGCGTCTGGGCGTGCCGCAAGCCTATGCCGCCTTCGCCGTGCCCTTGGGGGCCAACGTGAAGATGGACGGCTGCGGGGCCATCTATCCGGCCATCGCCTCAATCTTCATCGCCCAGTATTTCAGCATCGACCTGACGCTGACCCAATACGTGCTGATCGGCCTGACGGCGGTTCTGGGGTCGCTGGGGACGGCGGGGGTGCCCGGCACCTCCATCGTCATGCTGACCCTGACCCTGTCGACGGCGGGCCTTCCGCTGGAAGGCATCGGCTATATCGTCGCCATCGACCGGATCATCGACATGATGCGCACGGCCACCAACGTCACCGGCCAGATGCTGGTCCCCGTCCTGGTCGCCAAGGAGGAAGGCATCCTGAACGAGGACATCTACAACGGTCACGTCGCCTGGCTGCCCGGCGATCCCGAGACGGAAACGCCCGAAGGGGTCCGCACCGCCGGTATTTGATCAAAGAGGCTTGCCGTCGTCGGAATCGCGGGCTACATCGCGCCTCCCGACGGCCCAAGCCTTTCTGATTTGGCCGTTCTGCGCTGGACGCGTAGCTCAGCGGGAGAGCACCTCGTTCACACCGAGGGGGTCACAGGTTCAATCCCTGTCGCGTCCACCATTTTCCCCCTTATCTTACAACAAGATAGAGCCCATCGCCTGGACGTGAACCTGGGGCGTCTGAGGTTTGACCTCGTTAGGGGGGCGCTAGGGGGGCGCCGGAAACCTCGCTCAAAACGGCGTTTCAGGCTGTTTCAAGCACGAATACGCCACGAACAAGCATAGCAGCATTGCCGTCGCTTGCCCGGAACGCTTCAGCAAGGAACGACGAAGGCCCGGTCGGCGCCCCAGGCATCCAGCGAGGCCGCTTCACTCAGTCCGGAGCAGACGGAGGTGAACTGGTCGCAGCGGGCGGACTCGGATTCGTCGTGCTTCGGGACGGCGTGGTTGTCCCCGACCCTTGAAGCGCAGGGGAGCCCGGCGCCTCGGTCGCAACCGCCCCGTTGACCGCCTCACTGGATGATCCTGACGTCCCCGGTCCAGCAGGAACATCAGTCAAGGTCCCCACTTCCCCCACAGGCTCCCCTTCCGCCCCGGACGCTTCTCGCGCCCGCCGGTCGGCGTCCCTGCTGCAGGCGGCGGCCAGCAAACCAAGGACAGTCAGGCCGGCCGCGATCTTGATGTAGGTCTTCATGTCGAGCTCCCTTTCGACAAAACGGAAAGAGCTAGGCCAAGGATTGTTGCGACTGTCGCCTTTCGGTCAGTCGTGAGCGGCGAGCATCTCAGGGTTCCGGCGAACCTCAGCTCGCCCGTCTCCGGGGCGTGGCCCTCTTTCCCTTTTCCGAAGCGGCCGGCCGCTTGGCCGTCCGCGCGCCCCTGCGAGGTTCGGCGCCCGAACCTTTCAGGCTGGCGCGGAGCGCGGCCATCAGATCCACGACATTGGTGTCCTCCGGCTCGGCGGCGCGAACAGGCTTATGACCCTTCTGTTTGGAGGCGATCAGAGCCTTCAGCGCCTCCTCGTATCGATCGACAAACTGGTCCGGATCGAAGGGCCCGGCCTTCTGCTCGATGATCCGCCGCGCAATATCGACCATGGCCGGATCGGGCGCCTTGTCCGATATGGCTCCGAACACGTCGCGCATCGCGCGGACCTCCCCTCGCGTACGGAGAGAATAGGCGAGGATTCCCTGGTCCCGAGGCTCCAGCGCCAGCAGACGCTCCCGCGTCGACAGGACCACGCGCCCCAGAGCGATCTTGCCTTCCGAGCGCATGGCCTCACGGATAACGCCGAAGGCCTCCTCCGCCAGGGCTCCGGCCGGCGCGAGGTAGTAGGGATTATCCCAGTAGAGGCGGTCGATCTCCTCCTCCGGCACGAAGCGCTCGATATCGATCGTTTTCGTGCTCTCCAGTTTGACGGATTTTATCTCCTCATCGGTCAGGAGGATGTATTCGTCCTTGGCGACGGCATAGCCCTTGACCAGGGACGACCGCTCGACCGGGCCCGTGTCCGGGTCGGTGGTGATCATCCGAATACGATTGTTGGTCTCGGGATTGATGAGATTGAAATGAACCTCGCCCCCTGAACTGGTCGCCGTGTAAAGGGCGACGGGGCAGGTCACGAGGGACAGACGCAGGTGTCCCTGCCAGGTGGGGCGATACGCCATTTCGAGCCTCCGGGACGGGCTCCGCGCCCGTCGCGCCGAATCAACACCATGAAACGGGTTTCGCTCCCTGCCCTGCGTCTCACCCGGGCCGACGGCTCAGCCGCAGGTTTCGGCCTGCCCGTCTTCCAGGTCGATGACAAAGCAGTGCTCCCGACCTCCCTCCATATCCGTCACGAAGAGACGGACCTCATTCCCGGCGTTGACAGGAGGAAAGAACAGTTCGGCGTACCCGACCGCCGCGGCCTCAAAGCTCGGGGCCTCGATCACGTGGCCATGGGCTCGGCCTGCGCCTTCGGCGTAGACATAAAAGCGGTTGTGTCCGGTTCCGGACATTGAGACCTCCTAAGCCTTGGGCCTGATCGTATTCGACTGCTAACTCAGCGGGCGCCCACACGACCGCCCGTGTCGAACGCTTCGCAAGTCAGGCGTCTGGCGGCGTTTCATCGGCCTTCTTCCCAGGCGCTCCCGGATGACGGCGGCTCCACCGGATCGCCGCCGCCGCAACCGCGGTGAAGACGAGTCCCAGAGCGAAAAGCAGGAAGTTCATGCGCCCTCCCCCGGACTCCATCCCCGTCCGATGCGTCTGAAAGCGCGGCTGATCAGGAACAATCCCGTGGCGACCGGAACAGCGCCTAGAATGACAAGAAGAATGGCGCCAAGCATCTGCATATCGAACCAGCGCCGGGCGAGGTCCGAAGGTTCCCGGCGGCGTCGTCCTCTCTTCGCAGGCGCTCATAGAGAGTCATGGATCGCTCCAACCCGTGATGCGGACTTGCGCCTGGGGCTTCCCACTTGAGGAAAAGACCAGGGTCGCCCGCTTTTCGCCGTGTCCCGGCACGTAGTCGAGCGTAGCTCCGGATTTCTCCCCGTCCGTCTCCCCTTCTATCTCCACGGCGGCGGCCGTTATGTCGCCGTTGTTCACAACCTTGACCTCCAGCGCCCAGCCCGCTCCCACAGGACGAAGAGCTTGTGGCAGGACGGTCAGGTCGGGCGGCCTGTGATCGGCGAAGGCGGATCGCGCTAGCACCGCGATCGCTGCGGCGGTGACGATGAGACCCATCAAGGCGCAGACGCACTGCAGCCGTGACAGCTTTTCGCGAGCGGGCTTCTCCCGGTTCTTCATCGTCACACCAGAAGCCGTGCGGCCGCCGCGCCCAAGGCGGCTGGGAAGGCGAGAACGACGACATTGGCCATGACGGCGCCCGCGCCATGCCCGTCTACAGCGCCGAACACCCACAGCATGGCGAAGCTCGCAGCAAGGCAAAGGGCGTAGCCCGGCAGGGTGAAGTCCAGGAAGGCGCGAAGAGGGCTTTCCTTTTCTTCCTGCCCCGCGAAACCGGCCTCGAAGACGATGACATGCAGAAGCGCCAGGGACAGCACCAGCAGCCCCAGGGCGCCTGACGGAGTCGTCAGGTAGGCGATCAGCCGCATCTCCTCGGTCGGCGCCAGGTTCATGGCGAAATACAAGGCGCCGGCGAACATGAGGAAGAGCTCGCCAGGGTAGGACGCATCGTCCTCGTCGCCCTCCTCCTCATCCCCTGAAAGCTGCCGACGGGCGACAAAGGCGCCGAGGGCGGCCGGGACCGCCTGAAGCGAAATCTGCCCCACCGCCGAAGTCAGGGAGGAGTCGTCAAGGACGTTGAACATGGCCAGAAGCGCCGTCGAGGTCGTGAACCCGACGGCGAGCGCCACAAGGGTGTCCAGGCTGTTGTTCACCAGGCCTCTTCGCGCAGAAAAGCCCGCGTAGTGAGCCAGGCCGTAGAGGACGGGCAAGGCGGCGACCACGAAGGCGAGGCGTCGCGCGGGCGCAGCCGACACGCCGAGGGCCCACATCTCCATGGTCATCAGCAAGGGGAGACTGAACAACAGGGCGCCGCCGAATGCGCGTCCCAGATCCGACAGATAGTCGATCTCCCAACCCAACCCGCGGTCTGCGGACTTCATCCTTCAGATCCTCTCAATCGTCCGCCGCCACGGACGGACGACGTCCCTCACGAGCGCCGCCCCAGAGCCAGGGCGCATTTCGTTCCAAGATCCAACAAGCCTTGCCGTTCCAGGTCGGACGGCGTTCGCGGCTCAGCCGACGCCGGCCCCGCCGGTCACGCCCCAGACTTCTCCGGTGACGAAGCTGGCCTCCTGGGAGGCGAGCAGGACGTAGACCGGCGCGATCTCCACCGGCTGCCCCGGCCGGCCGAAGGCGCTGTGGGCCCCGAACTGCTCGACCTTCTCCTGGGGCTGACCGCCACTGGGCTGCAGCACCGTCCAGAAGGGTCCCGGCGCGACGGCGTTCACCCGCACGCCCTTCTCGATCATCTGCTTGGCCAGGGCCTTGGTGTAGGCGACGATCCCGGCCTTGGTGGTCGCGTAGTCCAGCAGGATGTCCGAGGGCTCATAGGCCTGGATCGAGGCGGTGGTGATGATGGCCGCGCCCGGCGGCAGATGAGGCGCTGCCGCCTGACAAATCCAGTGCAAGGCGTAGAGATTGGTCCTCATCGTGGCGTCGAAATCGGCGGTCGAGACCTCGGCCACATCCTCCCGGTACTGCTGATGACCGGCGTTGACGACCAGGATGTCCAGACCGCCGAAGGCCTCCGCCACCCGGGCGACCATGGTCGCATTCCATGCCTCGTCACGAATGTCGCCTGGCAGGGCCAGGGCCTTCACCCCGGCCTTCTCGATCAAGGCGACCACCTCTTGCGCGTCCTTCTCCTCAGACGGCAGATAGCCGATGGCGACGTCAGCGCCTTCGCGCGCATAGGCGATGGCTGTCGCCCGCCCGATGCCGGAATCCCCTCCCGTAATGAGAGCCCTGCGGCCCTTCAATCTTCCGTGCCCCACATAACTGTCCTCGCCATGGTCGGGCTGCGGGATCATCCGGCCCGCCAGGCCGGGTTCGGGCTGGGGCTGACGCGGAAAGGGCGGCTTGGGATACTGGTTGCGCGGATCCTGCATGGCGAGGCGATCGGACATGGGTCTTCCTTTAAAGGCGCGCGGCTTGCATCAGGCGCGCTCGGGCATGCCGACCTAATGTCCGTGTCGCACGGCCCGTTCCGCCGTCACGAAGGCGATCGTCTTCGATCCTCCTCCCAGGCTCCGCCCCATGGCGCCCTTTGCGGTCTCAGGCGTTGACCAGCTTCACCGGAGGCGACCTTGATCGACGAACCAGGCCACAAATCCGCTCCGCAGACCCTGCGCTCCGCCGCGGCCTCCCTCAGGCGCGGGTTGAGGGCGAGAGCAGTCAGGCTCAAGACCTATGTCCTCGATCAGGATCCTGTCTGGTCGGCCGTCCGGCGCCCGGGAAAGGCGGAGATCATCGCGGCCATGATCAGTCTTGGACTGATCGCGGGCTCCCTGCTGTTTCTGATGTTGTTCGACTGGAACTGGCTGCGCGGGCCGATCAGTCGGGCGGCCTCCGCCTCCACGGGTCGCGAGGTCGTGCTGAACGGCGACCTCGATGTCAGGCTGTTCAGCTGGACGCCCTCGGCGACGGTGCGCCGCCTCAGCATCGGCGGTCCCGCCTGGGCGAACGATCGCAACACGGCCGAAGTCGAACAAATGGACGTCTCGGTCCGGCTGCGACGGCTCTTCCTGGGTCAGGTGGAGGTGTCCTCCCTGGTGATGACCCGTCCGGCGGTCCATCTTGTCGTGGACGGGAACGGTCGCCGAAGCTGGGACCTGCACCCCGAGCGGCCCGACGACGGTCGCGGTGCGAAACTTCCGGTCATCCAGCGCCTGGTCATCAAGGATGGCCGCCTGACCCTGGACGAACAGCGACGGGGCATGAAGCTCGACGCCATGATCGCGGCGCGCGAGGCGCGCTCCCCCGAGGAGGGCGAAAGCGGCTTTCTGCTTGACGGCAAGGGGACGATGAACGGCGCGCCCCTGACCCTCCGGGTCACGGGCGGCCCCTTCGTCAACATCCGCCGCGACCGCCCCTATGCCTTCACCGCCGATCTGGCGGGGGCCGGCTCGACACTTAGGGCCGAGGGCGCCGTCACCCGGCCGTTCGACCTCGGGCGTTTCAATGCGGTGCTGGAGTTGGAGGGGCAAGACCTGGCCGACATCTATCTCCTGACCGGGATCACCACTCCCAACACGCCGCCCTACAGACTGAAGGGCGATCTGAGCCGGGACGGCGCCCTGTTCCGCTTTGCGAATGTCAGCGGACGGGTCGGCTCTTCCGACCTTTCCGGAAGCCTGGAAGTCAACAAGATCGGCGAGCGCCGCCGCGTCGACGCGAAACTGACCTCGCGCACCCTGGACATCGACGACCTCGCCGCCGTCCTGGGCGCCCGACCGCAGGTCACCGGCGAGGGGACGGTCGCAACCTCGGGCGCGCCCGGAAAGCTTCTGCCCGACGCCCCGCTGCGGACGGAACGGCTCCGCGGGATGGACGGGTCGCTCTCCTACCGCGCCGGTACGGTCAAGACCAACGCCTTCGACATCCGGCAGGTCAGCCTCGGGGCCGACCTGAAGGATGGGATCCTGAAGCTCGAGCCCGTCGCCTTCGCCTTCAATCGCGGAGAGCTCAACGGTACGGCCCGCATCGACGCCCGCAAGTCCATTCCCTACAGCGTCGTCGACTTCCGCCTGAGCGGCTATCCCCTGGAGTCGATCATCCCAGCGCGCGGGGGAGCCCCGACGGTGACGGGACGCGCTCTGGGGCGGGCCAGGCTGGAGGGGCCAGGCGCATCCATCCACGATCTGGCGGCCAACTCCAAGGGATCCATCAGCCTGGTGGCGCCCCAGGGTCAGATGCGATCGGCCTTCGCCGAACTGCTGGGCATCAATGTCGGCGCCGGGCTCGGCAAGCTCCTTTCCGGGGATCAGTCCACGTCCGGCATTCGCTGCGCGGTTGCGGATTTCAAGGTGGCCGGCGGCGTCGCAACCTCTCGCACCCTTGTGATCGACACGGACGTGGTCCTGGCCCAGGGTTCGGGGACCATCGATCTCGGCGCCGAGACCATGAACCTCCGGATCGACGGCGAAACCAAGAAGCCGCGCCTCCTGCGTGTCTGGGCGCCGATCACGATCAAAGGCCCCCTCGCCTCCCCGCGCCTCGGCTTGGACGCCTCGGCTGTGGCTACGCAGGGCGGTCTGGTCGGCGCCCTGGCCACCCTCGTCAGTCCGGTCGCGGCCCTCCTGGGCTTCATCGATCCCGGCCTGGCCGAGGACGCAGACTGCGGCTCCCTGATCGCTTCTGCTCGCTGAGCTCTCTGCGGCCGCCCTCCGGATGACGGCTTTCGTCGCCCCGGTCCTGGAAGGGCCGGGATGGAACGCCGAACCTCGTCATCTGTTCGGACGGGGCATCGCCTCGAAACGAAACCATGGCCGCAGACACAGAACCGACCTCTGAACCCGATGTCGTCGTCATCGGCGCCGGGCCCGCGGGCCTGACCGCAGCCCTCTATCTGGCGCGATACCGCCGGAATGTTCTTGTGCTGCACGACGGCAAGAGCCGGGCCCTGCGCATTCCCCTCACACACAATGCTCCGGGATTTCCTGAGGGCGTTCGTGGACCGGATCTGATCGCACGCATGACTCGCCACGCCGTTCAATACGGCGCGACCATCCAGGAGGCCGAGGTGGCGGCTGTCGAGGCCGTAGCCAGCGGATTCAGCCTTCATCTCGCAGACGGTTCGACACGCGTGAGCCGCGCCGTCGTCCTGGCGACCGGCGTGGTTCTCAACCAGGTCGATCTGCCCGAAGCCGTCCATGAGGCTGCGATCCGGGCGGGCGTGCTGCGCTACTGCCCGGTCTGCGACGGATATGAGCACATCGGCAAACGGATAGGGGTGATCGGCTGCGACACCAATGGCGCGGCTGAAGCCCTCTTCCTGCGGGAGTATTCCCAGAACGTCACCCTCATGCCGCTCGACCGCCCCGAACTCTCTTCCGCCGAGGCCCGGGCCCTGGCGGATGCGGGGATCCGGCTGGAAACCGGCGCCCTTCTCGCTCTAGAGCCCGGCGCCGATGACATCGCCGTCCGTCTCGTCACCGGCGCGCCGTTGACGTTCGACGTCATCTACCCGGCCTTGGGATGCAGACCGCGTTCAATCCTGGCCGAGCAGCTCGGGCTCGCTCTCACCGGGGCCGGCTGCGTGACCTCCGACACCGTCTTCGACAGCCGCGTCGCGGGCGTCTTCGCCGCAGGAGATCTAGTGGAAGGCCTGGATCAGATCAGCGTGGCCATGGGTCACGGCGCCGTGGCGGCCACCAAGGCGCACAACTGGCTGCGCGAGCAGGAGCAAGCCACGCTCCAGAGCAAGAGCCGGTCCTAGTCGTCGCCGCATGCGCACCCGAACCTCAAGGAACAGCAGATGACGCCTGACGTTGCGGCCATATGAGTGAACTCGTCGCCAATATCGTCGGCTCTGCCGCCGCCGTCTGCTCCATCACCAGCTTCGCGCCCCAAGGCGTCAAGATCTGGAAGGAGAAGGACGCCTCGGCCGTCAGCCTCAAGACCTATGGACTGACCGTCACCTGCTTCGTCCTCTGGGTGGTCTACGGCGTCATGACCGAGGCCTGGCCCGTGACGATCGCGAACGCCTGCGCCCTGGCCATGGCGTCCGGCGTGCTGTTGATGAAATGGCGCTTCAGGGACAACGGTCCCCGCGCAGCGCGATCCTAGCGCTCACAGTTGCACCGGACCCGGCCGGCCTCGAGGGGACGCAACCAATACCTGGGGCGCACCCGGACGGCGGCCCGCTTTCACGTCCTGTCCTGATGAGACGCCTATGCGACATAAGGTCTCCGGCGAGCATCGACCGACGAATAATTTCGAAGCCGCCTCGGGGCGCGAGGCCCTGACGAGAACCCCGTAGCGCAGACGCCAACAACAACGTCAAGCTGCGGCGCCTGAGCCCGCCAGACCGGAATTCCACCGGCAAAGCCGCGCATGCAGGGCAGTAGAGAATCCGGCAGATCGGCTGAAACCTGCGCTCGCGATTTCGGCTCGGACCTGGACGGCATGACCGGAACTCGCATCCACAAGGCCGATTTGCCCCCTGTCCCCTTTCGACAGGAGCCGTCATGCAGACGCCGGAAGAAAACGCCGCTTCTCCAACCGCAAAACCGCCGACGCCCGCAGCCGCGGCTGCATCCTCCCCGACGTCGGGAAAGTCCGTTGCAGGCGCCAAGGCCCCTCCCGGCGAAACCAGGGCGGAAGCCGGGTCGTCGGCCGCCGCGAACCAGGGGAAACCCGGTCAAACCCCCAAGACCGGCAAGGCCCCGGAGCTCCCATCCGATCCGGAGGCCGACGCCGTCGACCTGCTCAAGGCTGATCATCGGCGGGTAGAGGCCCTGTTCGCGGAGTTCGATTCCGCCCCCGACCGGCGCAAGGCCGCGATCATCCAAGAGGCCTGCACGGAACTGACGCTCCATACCCTGCTCGAAGAAGAGATCTTCTACCCCGCTTGCCGCGCAGCGAACGGCCAGGAGACCGAGGACGCGCTGGACGAAGCCCAGGTCGAGCACGATTGCGCCAAGCTCCTCATCATCGAACTGCTGGCGAGCAGCCAGGAAGATCCGCTCCAGGCCGCCCGGTTCAAGGTCCTCGCCGAGCAGATCAAACACCATGTCGCTGAGGAGGAGGCGCCCCGGACGGGCGTCTTCGCCAAGGCGAAGTCAGCCGGCGTCGACACAGCCGCGCTGGGCCGCCGACTTCTGGAACGGAAGCGTCGGCTGTTGAAGGAGGCCGACCGGCTGCGCCCGTCGCACCTCGTGTCATTTCATCAACTTCAAGGCGAAAATCGCCCAACCCAGGAGCATGGCATGCCCAGAAATCAAGGTCCGGAACGAGACGAACGCGGCCGTTTCATCAGCGATGACGATGATGATCGCCGCGGTGGATCCTATTCCCGGTCTCGCGACGACGACCGCCGGGACGACAATGAACGAGGCCGTGGTCGCGGCGGCTGGTTCGGAGACTCCGAGGGCCACTCCATGGCCGCGCGCAGCCGTGGCGAGGGTCGCAGCTTCCGGGACGACGACGATGGCGACGGTCGGGGCTGGTACGGGGATTCCCGCGGTCATGCCCAGGCCGCTCGGCGCGGCTGGGACGAACGCCGGTCCATGCGCGGCGATGACGACCGCGACCGGGACGATCGGGGCCGTTTCATGAGCGACGACGACCGCTCCGGTCGCGGCGGCGGACGCGGCCGCAACGCCTCCTCCGACCGGGACCGTGACGACCAGGGCCGCTTCATGAGCGACGATGACCGCTCCGGCCGCGACGGCGGCGGACGCGGCCGCAACGCCTCCTCCGACCGGGACCGTGACGACCAGGGCCGCTTCATGAGCGACGACGATCGCTCCGGCCGCGGCGGCGGCGGACGCGGCCGCAACGCCTCCCTCGACCGGGACCGAGACGACCAGGGCCGCTTCATGAGCGACGACGATCGCTCCGGCCGCGGCGGCGGCGGACGCGGCCGCAACGCCTCCTCCGACCGGGACCGTGACGACCAGGGCCGCTTCATGAGCGACGACGACCGCTCCGGCCGCGGCGACGGGCGCGGGCGCAGTTCGTCTTCGGACCGCGACCGCGACCGCGATGAGCAGTCCTACCGAGGACGCGACGACGATGATGGCGACGGCCGCGGCTGGTACGGAGACTCTCGCGGTCATGCCGAAGCGGCGCGTCGCGGCTGGGAGAGCAGAGGTCGTTCAGATCGCGACGACGATGATCGCTCGGGACGTTCGGATCGCGGGCATGGCGGCTGGTTCGGAGATTCCCGCGGCCATTCCGAGGCTTCCCGTCGGGGCTGGGAAAACCGTCGCTGACAAGCAGGGATGCGTCCGGCCTTCGGTCCGGACGCATCACCGCTCCACCCCCGTCACCCCCAGGGGAGAACCATCATGGCCGACAAGACCTTCCTCATCGACTACGAATGGCTGGGCAGAACCCTCTCCTGCCGCTTGACTGCAGGCGAATGGGATCAGGCCGAAGAGAGGCTGGACGCCCTGAGAAGCACGGGCAGGATTGTGGGTGAACTTCTGATGGAGGGCGATGCGACGCCCATGATGACGAACCGTATCGGATCCTGCTGAAAACACCGGCCCGGACCTCCTCGACACCCGGCCGCTACGTCGGATCACGCCGAAGGTCAGATTCTCGGACAATCCGCCCGGGCCCTCTTACTGAGCGACAAGGGCTTCCAGGAAGCGAGGCAACGCCCCTGGCCTTGAGAAGACGGGCGACTTCGAAAGGCGGGCCGCTGCGGGCGCGCGCCGTCGTCACGTCCGTGAAGCCGCCGCTCCTCGACCGGGATTGCTGGAATCCTCGGCGCAGGCGCTGCCGGAGCGCGCGCTCCGTTCACGGGCGGCCAGACACCGACGGCGAAGCTGCGTCCAGGTCGCACGACCCTCGAGGGTGAAGACATCCGACTGGGTATAGCCTTCGGAGATCATGGCCTTTCGTATTGCGCTGGGGATTGCGAAGCGACCCGAATCCGCCAGTTCGAAGGCCCGCTCGATAGCCGATTTCCTCAACACCGCCCTCCCGCGACCAGAACGCAGGCCTTCGCCCGCAAAATGCGGCCCGGGACGCGCCGAAGAGGGGCTGACACGTCGCCGAGCCGCATTACAATTCACCTCCCGAAGTGATTGCCCACTGTAAATGTCCACTTCCGCTGACGGTTCATGGCGTCCGGTACCGGACACTTCGACGCGCATTGTCGTCTCCTTGCCTGCTTAAGTCCCAACTTGGCCGGGCGCCTTTTGATCCCTGCACGCTCCGGAGTGCAATCGGGCGCGATGAGGAGGCGCCGTCGCGCTCCGGCGGAACCCTTCTGGGCTTCGCGCCGGACGGTCTGGTTTTCACCCTGAGCCTGCTTCTGACGAAAAGTTCGACGTTCCGGCGATTTGCCGCCCGCCGCCATCCTCCGGCAGGCGTTTTATATCATAGGTTAGTGCGGCCGTTTCTCCCGCAGATCATGGTGACTCACTGTCGAGAAGAGCCCGCAGCCCTCGACAGCCGTGGGCGCACGCTCCCGCTGCATGGCGGAGTGATCGTTTGCCTCATCAGAACCGCGCCGGGCTTCAGGTTTTTCTGAACCGTCTCAACCTTCGCTCCCAGCTCACGCCCGTCGAACAGCAGGCCGTACTGGACCTGCCCGCCTTTCCGTCCGAGCTGGAGGCGAACATCGACCATGTCGCCCTGGGCGAGATGACGGAATTCGCCAGCCTGGTCGTCACGGGGGCGCTGGGTCGTTTCGGCCAGAACGTCCGCGGAGACCGGCAGATCACCGCGCTTCACGTTCCCGGCGACATGGCCAATCTGCAGTCCGTGGTGGAACCTCGCGCGACCTCCGCCCTGCAGGCCCTTAGCCGGACGAAGATACTCAAAGTCCCTCACCAGGCCCTGCGATCAGCGGCGGCCCGGCACCCCGCCCTGGCCGAAGCGTTCTGGCGGGACTGCATGGTCGACGCCGCCGTCCTGTCGCAGTGGATCGTGAACATAGGTCGTCGGGACGCCGTGGGGCGTATCGCCCATCTCATCTGCGAAATCGCGACGCGCCAGGGCGTCCGCGAAACCGGGGCGGACTCTTTCGAATTCCCTCTGACCCAGAACCAGATCGCCGACGCGACGGGGATGACCTCCGTTCACGTCAACCGGACTCTGAAGGCCCTCCGATCCGTGGCGACACTGGCGAGCCGGTCCGCTCATGTCCTCGACTGGGAACAGCTGGTCGGTCTGGCAGATTTCGAGCCGGCCTATCTGCAGCGCGGCGGCGCTCCAGGCCACAGACTGAGGATCGCCCAGACCGACTGAGCCGCCGCGGCCCCTAGATCGGCGCGGCGTCCGGACGAAGATAGTTCGGATCGAAGCCCGCCAGGGAAACAAGCCCGGCGCGGTCACGGATTTCGACCCATCCGGCCCGCCAGCACGCCAGGCCGCGAGAGCGCAACTCGGCGAGTGTCCGGTTCACGTGCACCGATGAAAGTCCGAGGCAGTCGGCGAAATCTTCCTGGGTCATGGTCAGGCTGAATCCATCCTCGTTCCCCAGTCCCGCCATAGCGATCCGGGCGTCGAGCTCGCACAGCAGGTGAGCCATCCGCCCGAGCGCATCTTGGCGGCCTAGTCGGTGAAACCACTCGCGCTGGATAGCCGCGTCGACGGCCAGCTCCAGCATGAACAGCCGACCGAGGTGCGGATGGGCCTCGATCATATCCGCCAAAAGGCGGTGAGGCAGGGCCGCGGTGATGCAGTCGGTCAGCGCCAGGACGCCGTGGTCCACCTGTTTCATGACCAGGCCGTGCAGGTCCAGAAAATCTCCGGCAACGCTAAGCTGGGTGATGGAGCGCGCGCCGCTCCTGAAAACCTTTATGCGGGCGGCGAGCCCCGAAACAAGCAGACGGCAATCGGCAGTCCGGGCGCCTGCACGAAGGATCATTTCGCCCGCGCGATGAAGGACGGGTGCGTCGAGCGCCTGCTCCAGCGCTATCCGCTCGGCGGGACTGATCCTGTCCCGCTGCTCGAGCCTGGCGATAAGCCCCTGTGTCGGTGACTGACCCGAAATCATCCGATCTTCACGTAGCTGCGTATAGATGCCTGTCATGGCGCTCTACAGATATATCGTCACCCAATCGGACAAGGAACTGGTGCTCGAGAATGAGGCCGTTTCTGACGCCGTAGCCTACCGCGAAGGGGTTCGTTTCGCCGCAGAAATGCTCGCTGAACAGTCCTCTCCCGGGCTGGAGCCTGTCAGCTTGGGGCTGGTCGTTCTGGACCCGTTCGCCCGCGAAATCCTGCGCGTGGACATCCAGGCCTCAGCCCCGCCGGATGGGGGCTCCTGAAGGGGCGTCGAACAGACTCCGGGCGCAACGGCTTTCGCGCCAGCCGCCTTTACAGGCCATGTGCTTCGCCTCTCCAATCCCGGCTGCGGCCGACCGCCGCCGACACTTCTTCTCAGGGCCGGAGTTGCGGTGAGGATCGCCACCTATAATGTCAATGGGATCAACGGCCGGCTGCCCGTACTGCTGCGCTGGCTGGAAACAAGCCGTCCTGACGTGGTCTGTCTGCAGGAACTCAAAGCGCAGCAGGCGAACTTCCCCGCCCAGGCCCTCGGCGACCTCGGCTACGAGGCGATCTGGCTGGGCCAGAAGAGCTGGAACGGCGTCGCCATCCTGGCGAGGCAGTTCCCTATCCACGAGACACGCCGGGGCCTCCCGGGCGACCCCGATCCGGGCCAGAGCCGCTATATCGAAGCGGCGATCAACGGCGTGCTCGTCGGCTGCCTTTATCTGCCCAATGGAAATCCAGCGCCCGGTCCCCGCTTCGACTACAAGCTCGACTGGGCGGACGCCTTCATCGCCCATGCCGCCCGTCTGATCGAGACCGGCGCGCCCGTGGTGCTGGCGGGCGACTACAACATCATCCCGACCCCGGCGGACGTCTACAGACCCGAGCGCTGGACAGAGGATGCGCTTTTTCGACCGGAAGCGCGGCAGGTGTTCAGCCGTCTGCTCGACCAGGGATGGACGGACGCCCTGCGGCTGCACCACCCGCAGGAGACCCTCTATACCTTCTGGGACTATTTCCGGAACGCCTACGCCCGCAACGCGGGACTGCGTATCGACCATCTTCTGGTCAGCCCCTCCCTGGTTGATCGCCTCCGCGCCTCCAGTGTCGATCGCGAGGTCCGAGGTTGGGAAAAGTCGAGCGATCACGCTCCGACCTGGATCGAGCTCGCCAACTGACGGTCTCCACGAGCCTCAGACGACCAGACTCTTCTCGATCAGGCGAAACAGGGTCAGGGCCTCGGCGTCGTCCAGGGCGTCTATATCAACGCCGGCGGTGAGATCGACCAGAAGATCGATCGCAGCCCCGCAGGCCGCGCCGTCGGTCGGCGCCTCGGCCTGCACCCAGGCCGCTATGGCGGCCAGCGTGCGCAGGGCTTCCTGATCGGACATGGGACTATCCTGAAGCGCGGCCGCAGCGGCGATCTCGCGCATTTCCCACAGGGACTTGCGACAGGCGTCGGGGTCCTCTCGTCGCTCGGCCCGTACAAGAGCGGCGAGGGCCGCCGTCCCCATCGAGCTCAGCACCAGCTGGAAAAGAATCTCGCCTTGCGGCGAAGAAACCGTCATCCGCGCCTCGGGCGAGCTCCAGAAAACGACTCCGTCATCGCGAAGAAGCTCGCCCAGAGTGCGCACCGCCTCCACCTGGGCTTCCTGCACCGAGGCAAGGCTCGATTCCCACCTGATCCTTCTGCCCTCAGGCCCTGCGTCCGATTCGAAGATAAAGCTCTGCATCCTGGCGTCAGCGTGACGGCGTCGACGTCGCCGGCTGTTCGTCGGCGGTAGTCCCCGCGCGAGCGGAATTATCGGCCAATGTCGCAGAGGCATCCTGCTGGAAGGCCGCAGCGTCTTCGACCTGGGTCCCGTTATCCACGGGGGCGGAGGCGAATGGACCCGCCCAGAAGGCCCAGACCACGGCGAAGCCGACAGCCGTAAGCACCAGACCTCCCAAGAGGACCGCCATGATCCGCGACCCTTTTCGGCCCTGGCGCACGTACTGGGCCTCGACCGGTCGGTTGCTACGCACGGCCTTGGCCGAGGCTTCATGGGGATTCCGGTGCATGCTGGTCCTTTTTCATAGGGGATATGGGGGGCAGACGCCTCTGCGACCGACAGCCGACGCCTTTTACGATCCGCCCTGTTCACAGGCTCAGGAGGCCGACCACGACCATGACCAGGCCGATGGCGGCCGCGCATCCGTACCAGAAGATCGGCGTGAGACGCGGCCCTCCCGGCTGGAGTACCGGTTCCGTCGGCAAGGGGTCCTCAGGACCATCTTCGGCAGGGGCGGCCGAGCGTGCGCCTCCGGCCTCTTCATCGGCGCCGGCCGGGGCCGCGCCGGGGTCGAAGATCGGCCTGGCGCCCTGGCCGCGTCGGCGCCACTGGGCGTCCTTTACCTGAAGGGGATGGGGCATGACATCTCAAACCATGGCCCGCGCTGGGGTTCCTATTTCAGAAGGCGTGCGTCGGGAAGACGACACTGGAGCGACGCGCTCCTCGCCGACATGATGTTCGATCCGGCCGCTCTCGATTTCAGTTCGGGAGAACACCTCCTCCTGACCGTCGATAAGCAGTTCGTCCGCCCCGTCATCGGCCAGAGCCGCGAGCGGCTTGGCCTGGCCTTGCTGAGCAGCGGCCTCCGGAGCGCCCTGGGCGGGTTCTTCGGCCCCTCCTCGTCTCTCGCTGCGGGGCCCGGCCCCATCGGATTTTTGGTTTCTGATCATCGGTCTTCGCCTCCTGCGGCGTTCGGCCCCATGACATCAATCCCCGATCTCGCCCTCGGGTTCGAGCCGGCCGGAAGAGAAGGCGCACCGCCTCGCGAGGACGGGCGGCCCGGCGCGCTCAGGCCGGCGTCTCTGACCGATACCGGTCTCGCCGGAACAAGGACGGGGGCCCGGCCGGTTGATCGGCATCATCCGGAGGACAGACCATGAAAGCCGTCAATCTCATCACCCTTCTCCTGGTCATCATCGGCGCCGTGAACTGGGGTCTCGTCGGCGCCTTCGATTTCAACCTCGTCTCGGCCCTCTTCGGCGACGGCTCCGCGGTCGCCCGCGGCGTCTATATTCTTGTCGGGCTTTCGGGCCTCTGGCAGCTGGCCCCCTTCGCCCGGGCCTTGCAGATCGATGAACCGCGCGCCGAAGCCGGCCGTCGCTTCGCTCGCTGATCTGCGCCGGGGCCGGTCCCGCCCTGCCCCGGCCGTCTCTCGCAAGCCCTGTCCATGGAGGACCCATGATCTACTTCTGTTTCATCGAGGGCGACGATCAGCATGATGTCGAGATGAAGCTGCTGGAGGCCGTCGAGGACGGACCGGCGATGCAGGAGGCCGGAGCCCTCCGCTTCGGCGGTCGGACCGGCTACGTCTTCGACGGCGATCGCTCGGTCGGATCGGTCAAGACGTCACGGGAGCCGGTGGCCGAAGAACCCTTCTTCGGCAGGATCGATCGCGAACCATCCGGCGGGGTCCTCTTCCCGGACGCGGGCGCCTGACCCTTCTCGACGATCAGCGTCTACGCTCAAATCTCACCCGTTCCTTGCCGGCGATGAGGCAGGCTCGGAAGCCGGCTGCTCGCCAGGCTTCCCTCTGCACCTCGCGAGGCGTCGGTTCGACCTCGTCAGCCCACCACGCGGGAAGACGCGCGCCCTTGGGAAGCATGGCGCGCAGCCTGAGTTCGATCTCGGCGAAACTCAGTTCCAGCGCGTCGATCTTCTGCCTCTTCAGGTAGTCGCGAAGCGGATCATATTTCCCCATGACGTCAGTGACCGTGAAACCCGCCCGGGCGCAAGCCGGGGCCGCAGATGGCCTAGAGGAAGCCGAGCGCGCGCCGACGGCGCTGAAGCCGTTTCAGATAGCTGTCGTTGATGAAGGTTCCCAGCGGCACAAGGGCGGCCAGGACGGTGCGCAGCCATCCCGACACATCGGCGCGGCTGGACGCCAGGGCCGGGATCATGACCAGAACATAGGCGATGAAGGCCAGTCCATGCGCCATGCCCGTCGAGGGGATCAGGACGGGATTCCCCAGAAGGTGCTTCATCGGCATGGCCACGAAGAAGAGAGTGATCGTCGTGACGCCCTCGACGAGGGCCACGAGACGAAAAAGCTTCAGCATGCCTGGCCCCTTCAACATCAGGCCGGTCGCATAGCCGCTAAGCGGCGCCCGTTCCAGCCCGTGGCGTCCGCATCAGAAGTCGAAGTCGATCTGGTCAGGATGGACGGCCGTCCCGCGCGGCCGGCGTGATTTTAGCGGCGACGTCTTGGCCGTGGCCGGCGCAAGCTTCGCTAGATCACCCTCCTCCCGGGGTTTTCGGCTGCGCCAGCCCGCTCCCGTGAGACGCGGAACGGCGGGGCTTCGCCAGCGCCGTCTTTCGCGGTTTTTCCGCCAGGCCTCCAGTTCGCTCTCCCACCAGCCCACCCGTCCGGGCGAGAGGGCGACAGAGGCCGGAAAACTCCCTGTCTGCTGCAGGCGCCAGGCCGTGGTCCGGCTAACGCCGACCAGGGCCTGGACCTCGGACCAGACCAGCAGACGCCCCTCGGGGGCGGCGCCCTCCTCGCCGAGCCCCCCTTCGTCAGCCACGGCGACGCGCCCGGGCGGCCGCCGGCGCAGCCGTGCGAACTTCGGAAATCTGCGCCAGGGCCCAGGCCCGCAACAGGCCGCGGGGATAGTAGGGTCGCGACCTCACATGACGGCATGGCGGCCCGTTCCCGCCCACGGACCAGAGGCGCGCCAGGGTGGCCGGTTTCAGGCGCACCCCCATGGCGGCCAGGAAGACGGACGCCTCCTTGCGCGTCAGAAGATCCTCCACCCCCTCGTCCTGAGAAGCCCGTCCTGTGTCCGGGATCATGGGCGTCTCTCCCGGCTGCGGCAGTCCCGGGCGGAACGGACGTCCCGGCCTGCGGCCAGGGCGAGGTAGCAGGACAGGACCAGGTCTACGTAGGCTTCCGTTTCCGGGATTCTCGGGACCCGGCCCAGCCGCTCCACCCGCGCGGGCCCCGCGTTGAAGACAGGAGCGTGATCGACAGTGCCGTCAGCCCTCAGCTCTTCGCGGATCAGGATGTTGCGCTTGTTGAGATAGAGGGCCCGAAACTGTTCTCGCGGGGCATGGGCCAGGGAGATGCGCAGATAGCTCAGGAGCGCGCTCCAGGACGAGAGGACGGGCCGCCTGCAGGCCTCGGCCCGGCCCATGGCCACGGCCAGGGCCCTGACGCTGGCGAAACCGGCCACAGCCCCGGGCGGCAGACCGGTTCGCGCCAGGGCGGCGGCGTCCGCGGCCGCCACCCCCGCCAGGCCCCCGAAGTCCGTGATCAGGGCGGCGGCGGCGTCCCGTCCCGATCCCGGCAGCTCCCGCTCCAGGAGAGCCGACAACAGGTCCAGATCCGCCGCCTCCTCATAGGGCGTAGCCGGAATGGTGCAGTCGAAAGTGACGAGCGAAGTCATGGCGTAGTCCTCCCTGGGCTCCCAAGCGGAGCGCCCCAGAGCGCCCTTTCCTTCCCTCCGGTCCGAAGACGCCCGGCCTGGCCCAGGGCTGGATCAGACCCGGCGCACGCCCCGTTCACCTGTTCGCCCTGGGCTGAACGCAAGCGTCGCAAGCAGACGTTGGTCGCCGGAGAGGATCATGGCGGATTGCGATTCCTTCAGATGCAGGGCGCCCTCAGCGTCAATCAGGCCGATGTTGGGAGGATCGAGCGGACCACCTGGCTTGAATGCGCCCCGCCGCTACCGTCCCAAGGGCGCGTTCGCAGAAAACGCCTTACCCATGCAGGCGTCGGCCTGCGCCTTGACCCAGGCGACAAAACCGGCCGCCAAGCCCCCGGCTCCGCCTGAAGGAGATAGAAGGGGCGCCGGCGGTACAGGGTATCGGGCGACAGACGGACGAGCGCCCCCTGGGTCGTCGTAGCAGACGGTATTTGGGAGCAAGGCCGCTGAGACCGGCCCCCGACACAAGCTGGGTCTCGCGCGTGGAAAGGAACCATTCCTGCCGGGAGGTCGTCTGTATCGGAGGCCAGGAGTACGACCATGACATCCGAGCAATCCCGAGGACGGGCGCGCAATGCCGCGACGCCGGGCGGCAAGCCCGAGGCTGACGAATCCGACGAGGCCGTGGAGCGCGTGGGCCGCGAGGCCCGCAAGCGCGCCGGTCCCGACGGTCCGGACGCGACGGTGGTCGGCGACATCTTCAAGAGACCGCCCGATCGACGGCGGTCGAAAGAGACCGGCCCCAATAAGCCGGCGGAGCGTCCGCCGAATGGATGACCGTCCCACGCCGCCCCTGAGCCCCGAACCGGCTTCCGGGCCGAGGGACGGCGATCTGCCGGCCTATCTCGGCAACGGCCTGATCGGCCTGAGGATCCGCGAGGTCCCCCTCTTCGCCGGCATGGTTCTCGTCAGCGGCCTCGCCGGCGCCCACCCCGAGCGCGGGATCGAGGCCGCCGCGGCTGCGCCCTATCCGCTATCCGGGGATCTGGCGATCGACGGGGTCTGGATGAGCGAGCAGCCCTGGGGCGTCGGCGATCTCCGACAGTCCTACGACTTCGCGACCGCCGAGCTCCATTCCGCCTTCACTTTTAAGGCCGGGGCCCGGACCCTCTCGGTGGAGGTCGTGACCTTCGCCAGCCGCACCGCCCCCTCGATCGTCGCCCAGGAGGTCCGGGTCACAGCCGACGGCCCCTGTGACCTGAAGTTCCGGGCTGTGGTGTCGATCGCCGGGTTGACCGGACGGATCGCACGACGGCGCACGGACACGCCCGGCGAACCCGAGCCGGCCTGTGACGGCAGCCTCCTTTGGGAAACGGCCGAAGCGCTCGGCCAATGCGGCCTGGCCCTGGCCACCGAAGCCCCTGCGGCCGCCGGCCGCAAGGTCCTGACCTGGTGCGACGCCGGCCCCCTCTGCACGGAGCATGAGATCCGGCTGGCTTCAGGAAAAGCCGCGCGTTTTCGGCAACTGGCGGCCCTGATCCCCTCCGTGCTCCACGGACGGCCGGACGAGGAGGCCGTCAGGCGCGTGGCGCGAGCATCCCGGGACGGTTTCGACGTCTTGAGACGATGCAACCGCGCAGCCTGGGCGGAGATATGGGAGGGTCGGATTGTCATTGTGGGCGCGAGCGCGCGGCACCAAGCGCTTGTCGACGCCGCCTTCTACTACCTGAACGCTTCCGCCCACCCCGCTTCGCCGGCCTCCACCTCGATCTTCGGCCTCGCGACCTGGCGGGACTATCACTACTACTACGGCCACGTGATGTGGGATGTGGACGCCTTCTGCCTCCCGCCCCTGATCCTCATGCAGCCGGACGCGGCGCGCGCCATGCTGGCCTTCCGGAGTCGAGGCCGGCCTGCTGCGGCGGCCAATGCGCGCCTCTCCGACCGTCAGGGGCTGCAATATCCCTGGGAGGCGGCGCCGGGCACCGGCCAGGAGGCGGCGCCCGGCGCCGGCGACGCCGCCCATCACGAGGACCATGTCTCCCTGCATGTGGCCCGCACCTTCTCCCTCTTCGCCGACGCCACGGGCGACCAGAGATTTCTGGAAGAGGAGGCCTGGCCGGTCCTCAGCGGGGTGGCCGACTGGTTCGTCAGCCGGGTGAGCCGGACAGGTCGGGGATTTGAGCTTCTGCGGTCCATGGGCCCGGCGGAGGTCCCCACGCCCCCGGACAACGACGCCTTCAGTCTCATGGCCGGCGCCGACGTACTTCGGCGCGCCCTGCGCGTCTCGGAACGCCTGCGGCGGCCCGCGCCCGACGCCTGGAAGACGGTGCTCGCCGACCTCTACCTGCCGGTGCGCTCCGACGGGGTCATCGCCGCCCATGACGACTATGACCGCCGCGAGGAAAAGGGCGCCACGCCCTCTCCCCTGGCCGGACTATTTCCCTATGACTATCCGGCCTCGCCCTCTGTGAGCCGCAGGACGCTGGCCTTCTACCTCAAGCTCTGGCCCGACTATGTCGGATCGCCCATGTTGCCCGCCCTCTACTGCGTCTGGGCCGCGATGGCCGGCGACCGGGACCTCGCGCTCAAGCTGTTTGAAGAAGGCTTCGCCGCCTACGACCGCCCCCGGTTTCACCAGTGCCTCGAATATCGGCTGGATCACGCGGAGGGACCCGCAGCCGGGCCCTTCTTCGCCAATCTCGGCGGCATGCTTCTCGGCCTCTGCTACGGTCTGACCGGACTCGTGGTGGACGACGGCGAGCCGGATACCTGGGCCCGCCGCCCGATCACCCTCCCAGCCGGCTGGGAGGCTGTCAGGATCGACCGCCTCCGGGTGAGAGGCCGTTCGGCGCGCCTTGTCGCGCGGCAGGGCGCCGAGCGCGCCGAGCTTTCATTTTCCTGATGCCAGGACGTCGCCGGCGGGCCGCACATTTCAAAGCGCTTTCAGTCCACGGCCCTGCAGTCCTGCGTCCGGCCCGCATCGAAGGCGGAAGGCCAGGGGCGAAAACACCTCGCCCGTTCCCCCGTCCTGAATGACCACGCCTGTCAGCCCCTGGGCCTCGAACAACGCCGCCAGGCGCAGGGCGGCGCGGTCGTCGGACACGCAGGTGGCGAGGTCTTTCTCGCCGGCTTCATAGGTGACCAGATAGGACATGGATCGCTCCCGGCTCTCCTCCTTCGTCAAGCGCTCTCGCCGGCCGCCGTCTCCCTGTGTCGGATGCCCGACATAGGGCCAGTCCCGACATTGGCGGCGCCCCCCGACCGGGAACCGGGGGACTTTCCAACGGCGGATGGCGGACGCCGCGCGTCTTGCAACGACGACGTCCGCCGGCCGAAGGATGGAGCGCATCACAGCTCCGTAGCGGCAATGATCAAGAGCCATGCTCTGTTCCGCTTCACGCAGACGTCGAACGTTTTGTTGACGAAGACCGTCCCACCATCCTCGCCCTCAGGAGAGACCGGCATGACCCCTATGGAGCGACGGTGGATTGGAGAGGCCCTGAGGCGGCGCGCGGAGCAGTGGCGCACGCGGATCGGGTTCGGCCTGCTGATCGCGCTGGTCTTCTGGCCCATGACGGGTCCCCTTTTCGCCCTGGCCTGGACCGGAACCTATCTTCTCGTCCAGGCGGGCGAGCGCTTCCTGACCGCCCTGTGGAGCGCCTCCCCCCGGCTCCGGCGACGTCTGACGTATCCGGGTCTGGCTCTGGTACTGGCGGGCAACCTGGTCTTCGCCAGCTTCGCCCTGCGCCAGGCCATGACGCAGGACACGCTCGGTCTGGTCTGCGCCGCTGTCCTGGCTTCGGGAGCCCTCATCAACGGGGCCATGACGACCGGCGGGTCGCGCGCTGTCACTCTGGCGGCCCTGGCGCCCCATATCGGACTGCTCCTGAGCCTGCCGGTCTTCCTCTACCTCAGCTATGACTCGCCGCTTCCGGCGGTGCAGCTCCTGGTGGCCGGCATGCTGCTGGCGGCCGCGACCGTGGCCGCCGTCAGGGGATTGTCCAGGACCATGGCGCGCCAGCGCGCCGCCGAGGCGGCGGCGGTCTCCGCGCGCCGTCAGGCGGAAGCGGCCAGCCGGGCCAAGAGCGCCTTCATCGCCAATATGAGCCATGAGATCAGAACGCCGCTCAACGGCGTCCTGGGTCTGGCGAGAGCGCTCGCGGGCGCCGACCTGCCGCCGCGCGAGCGCGAGCAGAGTCTGCTGCTCCTGGAATCCGGCGAAGCGCTCAGGGTCCTGCTCAACGACATGCTTGATCTGTCCAAGATCGAGGCCGGTCACTTCGTTCTGGATTCCCGCCCCTTCGCCCTGCGCGACCTGCTCGACCGCCTGGTCCGCCTCTTCGAACCCGTGGCGGCGGCCAAGGGCCTGGAGTTGCGTCTGGCCGCCGCGCCGGATCTCGCCGAGGTCTATGTCGGCGATGAAACGCGGGTGCGCCAGATCATGGCCAATCTCATCTCGAACGCGGTCAAGTTCACCGACCATGGCCGGATACTGGTCGAGGCTCGCCCCGCCCCGCAGGGCTTGCGGCTGGCGGTATCCGACACCGGTCCCGGGGTGGCCGCCGACCAGATGGCGCTGCTTTTCCAGAAGTTCGTGCAGCTCGACGAGTCCCCGACGCGCCGTCACGGCGGCGCCGGTCTGGGCCTTTCTCTCTGCGCCGATCTCGTCGCGCTGATGAAGGGCGACATTCGCGCCGAACGTCTTCCGGACGCGGGCATGAGGTTCGAAGTCGTCCTCCCGCTGCCCGAACGACGGAACACGTCCCGACCGCAGCAAGAGGCGGAACCGGCTCTGCCGGCGGCCGCCGTCAGCGAAGTCTCACCGTGCGACCCGCCCGCAGCACTTCAAATTCTGGCGGCGGAGGATCATCCGATCAATCGCAAGGTCCTCGAGCTTCTTCTCGAACCGGCCGACGTGGAATGCCACTTTGTCGAAAACGGCCAGGAGGCTGTCGAGGCCTGGCGACAGCGTGACTGGGACCTGATCCTCATGGACATCCAGATGCCCGTCATGGACGGCATAGCCGCCACGCGCGCGATCCGCGCCGAAGAGGCCTTCCTGGGACGCAAGCGCACGCCGATCCTCGCCCTGACAGCCAACGCCCTGCAGCATCAACAGGAGGAATATGCGGCGGCGGGGATGGATGATTTCATCGGCAAGCCAGTGCAACCCGAAACCCTCTACGCGGCCATCGAGCGGGTGGTCCAGGCTTCCGGCGACTCAGCCGCGGAACGGTCGACTTTCCACGCCTGAGCGCCGACTATCAGAGCGGGCCTTCAGTGGGCCCCGGCGGCGCCATGAAGCCGTCGGAACGGATATCTCGCTAAAAGACCCCTCGCCGAATTCGACCTCTCCCGTTTCGACAGGCGTCAGGCTGAGCATGGTATAAGGTTTCGGGCAGGTTCGCCCGCCTCGCAAAGGACCTCATGGCGCGTCAGTCAAGACTCTCGACGCGGCTTTCCGCCGCCAGCCTCGTCCATCTCGGCGCGCCGCGCCTGGCCGACCTGCTGATTGAGGCTGGCGCCGGAAACGCCAATCTGAAGCGCCGCCTTCGCCTTGAATTGGCGGCCGAGGCGGGTCCGGATGTCCTGGCGCTGGAGATCGACAAGCGCATCACGGCCCTCGCCGCCGCCCGCACCCGCGTGTCATGGCGCAAGCGCGGCGAGCTGATCGAGGACCTCAACGCCCACCTCCGGATGATCATGGAGCGCCTGTCGCCGGAGGCGCCCGTCGAGGCGCTCGCCGTCCTCATCCGCTGGTTCGATCTCTATCCTGGCCTGGCCGCCCGCGTGAAGGACACCAGGGGCGAACTCCCCGCCGCCTTCGAAGCGGCGGCGCCTGATCTCTTCGCGCTCGCCGAGGCTGGCGGCGACAAGGCCCTGCAGGATCTGGTCGACGCCCTTGAACGGCGTCCGCAGGACTATGGGCGCTGGATTTCCGCTGCAGGGGACGCTCTGGGTCCCGTCGCCGCCCGCCGGCTGCTCGAGAGCCTGGACGCCTCGGCCAGGAAGACCCCGGCAGGCCGGAACCTGCTGCGCCGCCTCGCGGACAGGGCCGGGGACCTCGATCTCTGGCTGTCCCTCGTCACCCCCGAACAGGCCGGATCGCCCGACATAGCCGCGGACATCGCCCGCCGCCTCCTGGGCGCCGGCCGCGTCGCCGAAGCCCGCGCCGCCCTGGAAGCCCCCTTGCGCCCCTCCCCGCTCAACCGGCGCTGGACCTTCGGCCATAACCCGAAGGAGGGCGCGCCCCGTCTGACCCCGGCCTGGGAAGCCGCCTCCATCGACGTGCTCGAGGCCGAAGGAAGCCGCCAGGAGGCCCAGGACCTGCGCTGGAGCCTGTTCGAGCGCGACCTGTCGGCGCCGGTCCTGCGCGACTACCTCTCGCGCCTGCCCGACTTCGACGACGTCGAGGCCCTGGACCGGGCCTTCGCCCACGCCTCCGGCCACCCTGACTTCGAGGCCGCCATGCGTCTCCTGATGGACTGGCCCGCTCACAGGGAGGCGGCCGCCCTCGTCCTGGCGCGGCCCCGGGAAGCCCGGCAGGCTCGCCCGATAGCGGCGGACTGGGCCTCTCGTCTGGCCCAGCGTTATCCCGAAGCCGCCGACGCCCTGGCCAGCTAGGCGCTCCGGTCAGGCCAGGGTCCTGAAGGTGATGGAATAGCGCAGGGCCGTCATCGGAGAGATCGAATGCTCCCAGTCTCTGCGCGCCTCGCCTGACAGCCGATAGGCGGATCCGGGCGCCAGGGGCGCGGCTGACCGACGCCATCCCGTCCCGTCCTTCCGGCGCAGGCGCATGACGCAGGGCGCGAGAAAGGAGACGCCGAGGATCTCCCCGTAGACCGGCCTGTCGCGGTGCCAGCCGATACCGGCGCCGGGGGCGTATTCATTGACCAGAGCCTGGACGAAGGCCGTTTCATCAAGGCCGAGCCGACCGGTCAGACGCCCCAAAAGCCCCTTCAGGAAATCCGGCCAGGGATCGGCTGCTTCCAGCCTGCCCCGTTCCAGATCATAGCGGCGCCCGAAGGCGGCGATCTGCCGGAAGCCCTGGTAGCCCATGTGCTCATAGGGCCTGAAGCTCAACCGCTGCAGTTGCTCGACCACCGCCGCTTGCTCGAATGCCGACAGGACCTCCGGCCAATAGTCGAAGCCCGGAGGCACGGCAGGCTGGGGCGCGTGCCCGAACAGGTCCGCCTGGAGCATGGCGGTCATAGCGCCAGCTCGCCCGGACAAGCCCTTGAGGGCGATCCCGGCGACGCCTTCTCCAGATTGGACAGGGTCACGCCGACAAGCCGTACGCCCCTGGTCGGCGGATAGAGGGATCTTGCCAGCAGCCGGGCGATCTCGCGCAGGCGCGCCTTGGAGGCGACCGGCTCATTGAAGGAGCGGCTCCGGGTCGATTGCTGGAAGTCGGCCCATTTGACCTTCACCGTCACGGTCCGGCCCAGCGACCCGGCCTTCTCGCACCAGGCCCAGACATCGTCCGCCATCTCGTCCAGCCCGGCCTCGATCGCCGCCGGATCGACCAGGTCGCTGGCGAAGGTGGTCTCCGACCCGCTCGACTTGCGCTCGCGATCCGGATTGACGGGTCGTTGATCCTCTCCCCGGGCCACGCCATGGTACCAGGCGCCGGACTTACCGAAGTGATGCTGCAGGAAGGCCAGGGACTGACGCCTCAGGTCCGCGCCGGTCTCTATGCCCAGGCGGTTCATCTTCTCCGCCGTGACCGGCCCCACGCCATGGAAACGCTTGACCGGCAGGGCTTCGACAAAGGCCTCCCCTCGCCCGGGCGGGACCACGAACTGGCCGTTCGGCTTGCGCTGGTCCGAGGCCAGCTTGGCCAGGAACTTGTTGTAGGAAATCCCGGTCGAGGCCGTCAGACCCGTCTTCTCGAGGATGCGCGCGCGGATTTCCTCCGCCGTCGCCGAGGCCGTCGGCAGTCCTCGGATATTGGCGGTGACGTCGAGGTAGGCCTCATCGAGCGACAGAGGTTCGATCAGATGGGTGTAGTCGGCGAAGATGGCGTGGATCTGCGCCGAGACGGCGCGATAGACCTCGAACCGGGGCGGTACGAAGATCAGCTCAGGGCATTTCCGCAAGGCCGTGCTCGACGGCATGGCCGACCGCACGCCGAACCTGCGCGCCTCATAGCTGGCGGCGGCGACCACGCCGCGCGAAGCGGCGTGGCCTACGGCCACCGGCCGTCCGCGCAGGGCCGGATCATCCCTCTGCTCCACCGAGGCGAAGAAGGCGTCCATATCCACATGGATGATCTTACGAAGCGCGGCGACGTCCATTCGCCACGCCTAGCAGAAAGAGAACAAAGCCGGAACTGATATCCTGCCCGTCAGCAACCGTTCAACACCACGCGACCAGGGCGCCCGCCCTGACAAGGGACCGAAACGGGTTCCGCCAAGGCTGCCAGGGCCCGCTGCCCGACAGTAGGAACACGGCGTCATGCCGACGGTTCGACAGGCGTGGACCAACAGAGGGAGACACGTCAATGGACCGAGACAAGGACGCCGACCGCTGGGGCGGCCCGGGCTCAAGTCACCAGAACCGGCAAGCCCCGCAGCCCGATCCCGTAGTGAAGGACGCCGAAGATCCCGATCATCTGTCGCCCCGCAGCCAGGTCTCGGGCGGCGGAGGCGAGAAGGATGTGCACAAGGGTCATTCGGCCGAGGCGCGTTCGACACGGCAGGCGTCCAGCGAGGAGAAGCGCCATGAACGCGACAATCGCCAGTAAACGCCTCGGTCCTTCGAGCGACGAAGCCCGCTGGGCCCGTCGCCTGAGCCCGGACTAGCCCGACCGCCCGCCTTCATCCGACCGCGTCGAGCCGCAAGGCTCCGCCATCGAGGCCCGTCTCCACCGGAGACGGGCCTTCGTCCTGCTCGCCGACGAGCCGGGCGTCCTGAGGCGGCTCAGGGTTTGAGGACGACCTTGGTCCACTCATTGGGATTGTCGTGGAAGTTCTCGTAGGCCGTCGCCGCCTCCTCGAGGGGAAGGCGATGACTGATGAGGTCGGTCGTGTCGATCTGACCGTCCATCACCAGCTCCAGCAGCTTGGGCAGGTATTTCTGCACGTGGGTCTGCCCCGTCTTCAGGGTCAGCCCCTTCTGCATGAAGGCGCCGATCGGCAGCTTGTCGCCGATGCCGCCATAGACACCGGGCATGGAGATGCGGCCGCCCTTGCGGCAGGCCATGATGGCCTCGCGCAGGACGTGCTGGCGGTCCGTGCCCAGTTTCGTCTCCTGCTTGACCGCATCTATGATGTTGTCCGGAGCGAAACCGTGCGCCTCCATGCCCACGGCGTCGATGCAGGCGTCAGGGCCGATGCCCGCCGTCATCTCCTTGAGGGCCTCCAGCACCTTGACCTCATGATAGTTGAGGACCTCGGCGCCGTTCTGTTTCGCCAGGGCGAGACGGCGCGGATGGTGGTCGATGGCGATCACCCGCGCCGCGCCCATGTGGATGGCGCTCTTGATCGTGAACAGGCCGACGGGCCCGCACCCCCAGACCACCACCGTGTCGCCCGGCTGGATCCCGGCGTTTTCCGCCGCCATCCAGCCGGTGGGGAAGATGTCCGACAGGAAGAGCACCCGCTCGTCTTCGATGCCGTCAGGCACGACGATGGGGCCGAAGTCCGAATAGGGAATGCGCGCATACTCGGCCTGCCCGCCGGCGTAACCGCCGGTCAGGTGCGAGTAGCCGAACAGCCCGGCGGCGGGATAGCCGTAGGCGACCTCGGAGGCGTCGGACTTGTCGGCGGGGTTGGAGTTGTCACAGGCCGAATACTGCTCCTTGCCGCAGAAGAAGCACTGGCCGCAGGCGATGACGAAGGGCACCACCACCTTCTGCCCGACCCTGAGGCTCGTATTGCCCCGCCCCACCTCGACGACCTCGCCCATGAACTCATGGCCGAGAATGTCGCCGCGGTGCATGCCGGGGATGACGCTATCATAGAGGTGGAGGTCCGAGCCGCAGATGGCGGTGGCGGTGATCTTGATGATGGCGTCGCGAGGATTGACGATCTCGGGATCGGGGACCGTGTCCACCCGAACATCGTGTTTGCCGTGCCAGGTCAGTGCGCGCATGGATTTCGTCCTTGATGATCAGCCGCGGGGCGCGGCGGCGGGAGCCTGGGAGGTGGAAACCTCGCCCGTCTCCATCAGCTGTTTGAAGCGGCGAAGTTCGCGTCGGGCCTGGATGCGCGGTTCACGCTGCATCACCTTGGCCACAAGCTTGCCCACGGCGCCGGCGGGCGGGTCATAGCTGATCATGACCCTGACCTCGGTCCCCCGCCCGAAGGCGTTGTCGCGGAACTCGACCCAGCCCTCGTGATCGACGTCCGCCGCCTCCGTGGAGCGCCAGGCGATCTTCTCGCCCGGCCGGTCTTCGACGATCTCGGTTTCCAGTTCGACATCCATGCCGCCGGGCCCGGCTATGACCCAGTCGCGTCCGTCGCTGCTGACGGACCGGACATTGGCCATGAAGAGAGGAAGGTTCCGGAACTCGCGCCAGAAGGCGTAGAGCTCGGATCGGGGCCGGTTGATCATGACGGCCTGGATGGACGAGGAGGCGTGGTCCCCGTCGTGGACGTCGTCGTTCAGAAATCCTGTCGACGCCATGTCCGCGTCGGTGCTTGTCGGCTGCGTCTGCATGGGTTCTCTCCGGTTCCGGGGAGGCGCGGCGCCTCCGCCCATCATAGTTTCTCGCGCGCCCTGGCCAGATCGCGAACCAGCTTGGTCCGTGTCTGGTCAAACCGCGCCTTCTCATCAGCGGCCCGCGCTTCAAGGTTTTTCATCTCGACGCGAACAGCCTCCGCGCTCTCGGCCTGTGCCCGATCGAGCGCCTCCAGTTCGTCGGCGAGGTGCTGGGCCCGGCGCCGCTCCGCCGCGGTCGGTCGCTTGCGCGCCTTCCGCCGCGCCGCCCGGGGGCCGGCCTGGCCTATGTCGACCGTCAGCCCACGCTCGACGACCTCTCCAGGTCGCGCTCGCGCCGCCTCGGCGTCCTCCGCCTCGGGGGCCTCCCTTGCGAGGCCGGAAGCGAAGATGTCCTGCTGGATGCCCCAGGCGGCCAGGGCCTTGGGTCGGGAGGGGGCGGCCACCGTGAAACGATGGAAGCCATCCGACCATTCAAAGACCTTCAGCCTGGGCGCCATGTCGCCTAGCCGGAAATCGCGGCCTGGATCTCCTGGGCCTTCTGCAGGTGAGCCTCGATCTTCGGCAGGACAGTCCGTGCGTGGGCCGCCAGGGCCGGCGCATCCGTATTGTCGGCGAATCCGCGATGCAGGGTCACGGCCTCCTGGTGGGCCGCCACCTGCTGGTCGATATAGACCTTGTCGAAGTCCGCCACGCCCGCCGATCTCAGATTGTCCAGCAGGCCCTTGCGACGCTGGTCCAGCTCGGCGGGCGGCGCGACATCCGGAGCCGCGGAGGCGGCGGCCGTCTTGAGGGCGGCGGCGGCGGCGGTGTGATCGGTCTTGATCATCTGGGCCAGGGCCTTGACGTCGGCCCGCTTGGCCCGCTCCAGGGCGATGTCCGCCGCCTCGATCTCATACATGTCTCCCATGGCCGCGCCGGGCACATAGGCGCTGACGAGGTTGCTCCCCATGGTCGCGGCCGAGGTCTGGCCGACGGGTGCTGAGACTGCGTCCTGGGCCTTGTCGACCGCTTCGTTTCCGCCCTGCGGGCTGCATGCGGACAGAAGCGCGGCGGCGGCGGCGGCGGCGGCGAGGGTCGGGGCGTGTCGCATGGTCATGAGCTCCTTGTGGATGTGACAGACGAAGCGCGCGTCGGGCCGGGGGGGTTCCAGCGACCGCCAACGGTCACGACGAGGCCCCTGCGAGCCCCGCGCAGCGGGGTTGCCCGCCACTGTCGGAAAGGCGACACAAGGCCGATCCGGACCGCCTGCGCACCGCCGGAACCCGCGGAGGGGCGCGTCCGTTGGAACGCCGCCGGCCGAGCGCTGGGGGTCTCGGTCCGCCGAGAGCGCCAAGGCGAAGCCTGCGCTCGCCCCGTCGCCCCGTTCGAGCGGCGGCGGGGCTCCTAGGCTTCGTCTAACCCCAGATCACGACGGAGACCGGCGAGAAAACCCCGGGTGACCTCCATGGACGGGCTCTTCCCGACCTTGTCGTCCGCCTGGAGCAAGAGGCGCCGCACCTCCTCCTGGTCGAGAAGTCCCTTCTCCACGAGGGTGTCGAGCAGGGTCAGGTTGAGGGCGATCGAGGCGAGCGAAAGCGCTCCGGACTGCTGGGCGTTCATGGGCGATGTCCTTCCGGTGAGACAGGGCAATGCCCGTTACAGCCGTCTGTTTCTCGCGCCCTCTACCCGACACAGGGAGCTTCCACGGCGCCTCTGCGTCAGAGGAGCCTTGACCGTATCACGACGTTTCAAAGGCGACCCGGAGGACATCATGCGGATCTTGCGCGACAACGGGCTGACGCTCTTTCTTCTGCTCCTCTTCGCCGCCAGCATTATCGGCCACGCCCTGACAGGATGGCGGGTCGAGACGGGGGACGCCCTGCGACACGGCCAGGACGGCGGCACGCTGATGGAATACCTCGGCAGCGCTCCCTTCCTGTCGACCGTTTTCGAGAACTGGGAGAGCGAGTTCCTGCAGATGGCGGCCTATGTGGTCCTGACCGCCTTCCTGATCCAGAAGGGTTCGTCGGAATCCAGGGCCCCCGAGGCGCCGCCCCGCGACGCTGATCTTCAGGCCCAGGCCGACAAGGCGGGAGCGCCCGCGCCCCTGCGCTGGGGCGCCTTCGCACGGGCTGTCTATTCCCGTTCCCTGGGTCTGGCGCTTGTGGTCCTTTTCCTCGCCTCCTTCATCCTCCACTGGACCCAAAGCGCGCGAGCGGCCGCGCAGGAGGCGCTGGAGCATGGCGAGGCGGCCACGGGGACCTTCGCCTATCTCGCCGACCCCCAGCTCTGGTTCGAGTCCTTCCAGAACTGGCAGAGCGAGTTTCTGTCGACGGCGGTCCTGGTGGTCCTGTCGATCTTCCTGCGGCAACGCGAGTCGCCCGAGTCCAAGCCGGTCGCCGCGCCTCACGACCAGACCGGAGACTAGGCGGACCTCGCCATCCGGGCGAGCGCAAGCGCGTCCGCCGCCGCCGCGCCCGAGGCGGTGTTGTCGAAAATGACCCAGCGCTCGGCCCCGACCTCCCCCGCCGCCATGACCCGTTGAAGGATGGCCTTGAGCCGATCGCGCCCATAGGCCGAGCGATACATGTCCGGACTGCCGTGCAGCCGGAAGTAGACATAGGACCCGGAACCGCCGGGCGAACCTGCCCCCGGCGCCGGTTCCGGATCGGCCGCAACACGCGCCACCCGGCGAGAGGCGAGCCAATGATCCGCCGAGGCCGTGAACCAGGAAGGGTGCCGGGGCTCCATCACGATCGCCGCCTCGATCTGGGCCTCGCAGGCGTCCACAAAAGCGCCTGTCCGGGTCTCGTCAAAGGCCAGGCTCGGCGGCGTCTGGATCAGGACCGGTCCGAGGCGGTCTCCCAGCCCGCGGAGATCGGCGGCCAGGTCCGCGAGCAGGTCTTCGCAGTTCTCCAGCTTGCGGCGGTGCGTGATCTCGCGCGGCGCCTTGACGGCGACCGAAAATCCGGCGGCGTGGCGGCGGCCCAGCGCTCAAAGGTCGAGACCCGGTGGCGGCGGTAGAAGGTGGAGTTGATCTCCACGGCGCCGAGCCGGCCGGCGTAGCGTTCGAGCCCGCCCCCCTCGACAGGAAACCGGTCTCTCACCCCGGCCGGTATGGCCCAGCCCGCCGTCCCGACGCGAAGCTTTTTCTCGCCGGGGGCCGCGCTGCCGACAAGGCCTTCAGTGCTCACGAAGGATCGCGACGGGCCGCCATGCCGGGCGTGGTCGGCGCGAGTTCCTCGGCCTGGGTCTTGGGGGGCGGACCGTCGGTTTTCTGAAGGCCGTCATCGGGCGTCTCGCGGATCGAAAGGATGGAGTCGCCGCTGTTCAACAGGGGGGCTGCGGCGTCCGCCGCCTGGGCGTCCGTCGGAGAAGGCACCCTCAGCTTGCGCTCGGCGCCGTGGGCGTCGGCGACGACGATCTCGTAGAATTTCATCTCATTCCTCACCTGGCTCGGGATTGTCTGTACGACCGCGAAGGACGGGGGCGTCCGGCGGCCCGCTGCTTCCGGGTAGCGCTTCGGCGGCCCACGCGTTCCGGGCGCATCGCCTCGAAACGGCGGATGGGCGACACAGCGACTCCCCCGGGAACAGGCGGGGGCTTCGGGCGCTTGAACCCACGCACACCCGGCCAGAAGGAAGGCGCTCCGATGAAATCCGCCGACAAGCCGCCAGTCCTGCGCAACCCCCGGCGGCTCCTGCAGTTCGGAGGCGTCCTCCTTCTGCTCCTGGCTCTTGTCTACCTCGCCACGGCGTTGACCGGGTTTCTGAGAAATCAGGATAAGCGGCCCGACCCGCGAATGACGGGCGCCGAGGCGCCCCTTGAGCGAGCCGTAGGCGATTGAGGTCGCGCTCAGAGAGTCGGAAGCCGGACCCATGGAACGCCGCCGCATGGGTCTCGTTACGCCCTCCCGATGAACAGAAGGGAGACTGTCAGCTTCGATGTTTGCGGATCGCGTCTACGATCAGGACTTCTTGGCCGCCATGGCCGACCGCGGCTTCTATGTCTTCACGTCGCCGGCCTGTCATGCGGCGGTGCCGGTGAAGCGCCCTGAGCCGGTTGCGCCGGGCCCTCTTTCGAACCAATGCGGTCAGGACGTCGTCCAGTCCGCTCCGGCCGTCCCTGCGCTGGCCGAGGCGGCCTGAGCCCGTCGACCCCACGAGCGGACGAGATGCGGCGGCCGAGGTTCAGGCTCGCCGATCCCCGCCGAACCTGAGACCGGCCATTAAGGCTGACCGGTCCCGCTGGCGCGCGGCCCTCTGGCTGGTTCGCCACGGGCAAGGCGCCGACGATGTCGCGCTTGAGGCCGCCCATGCCGCCGGCCATGACCGCATCCAGCTGGAAATGCGGGACGCGGACGTCCCGCTGAGCCTCCGGGCCCTGTGCAGGCCCGCGCCCTCGGAACCTGGTTCGCGAACCTTCCGGCTCACGAACGCCCCGAAGTCGTGCTGGCTTCACCCTATCCCCGCTCCCTTGAGACCGCCGAGACCTTGCGCGCGGCGGGCGCCGGTCACCAGAGCCGTCGGTCTGGCGGCGCCCCTGTGGGCACGGAATGGATCCGTCATGCTCTTGCTCCTCGTGCGTCTTGCAGCGCTCAGTCGCGCGGCGGCGGCACTTGCGGGCGCCACCGAGCGCCCGCGTGTCCCACGATCCTCGTCAGGCCGGAGCCTCCATGGGCGTTGTGCGCCCGGCCCCGGGACCGGCGCCGAGATCGGCCCCGGTGATCGGATTGGCTGAAGGATCGGACCGGGTGCGGGCCGCGAAGGCCTGAACCGTCTTCTTGTCAGACGCCGCCAGCTTGACCGAGGCGTCGCCCGCGCCGCCGTCCACCGCCGCCTGGGCTTCGCGGTCGTCCACGACCTCCCACTGCTCGCCCTCGTTCCAGGACCCGCTCGCATCCCCGTCCCCCTGGGACATGTTGTAGTATTTGTCGGCGAAGTCCGGATGACCGGGAAGCTTGCCGGGCGGGAAGTTGGCGGGGATGGCGTAGAGCGCCTTCTCGAAGGACTTCTGGTGGGCCACTTCGCGCGTCATGAGGAAGGTCAGGGCGTCCTTGATTCCCGCATCATCGGTGACGTTGATCAGCCGTTCATAGACGATCTTGGCCCGGGATTCGGCGGCGATATTGGAGCGCAGATCGCAGGCCGGATCGCCGATGGAGTCGATATAGGCCGCTGTCCAGGGCACGCCGGCGGAGTTGATCAGGGCCGTGCCGCCGCCATAGAGGATGGACATGGTGTGGCTTTCGCCGCCCGAGGTCATGCTGGCGTAGAGGTCCGCTTCCTCCTCGGCGGCTTCCGCGAGCTTCCCCTTGGCCCCGCGATTGAGCATGGCGACGATCGAGCCGATGATCTCGAGGTGGCTCAGCTCCTCCGTGGCGATGTCCATCAGCAGGTCGCGACGCCCCACGTCCTCGTCAGCCAGCCCCTGGGTGAAGTAGCGCATGGCGGCGGCCAGCTCACCCTGGGGTCCGCCGAACTGTTCGAGCATGAGAGTGGCCAGGGCCGGATTGGGTTCGGCGACCCGCACCGTATACATCAACTTCTTGTTGTGCATGAACATGACGGTTTTATCCCGTTGATTATAATGAGAATATATACAATTGCAGCTACAGGACTCAGCGGCTGGCGTTTTCGCCGGCGCGTCTGAGCTCGAGGTGTTTCTCGACCAGCATGGGCAGGCTTTCGTCGACCCAGCGCGCCATGCGCACCTCTTCCTCCAGGGTGGCGGCGAGGGGGTCATAGGCCGCCTCATAGCCTCCGCTCTGAGCCAGAAGGATCAGGGCCCGGTAGGAGGCCGCCTCGAAGTTCTCGAAGGCGTAGTTGGCGAAGGCGTTCTTCAGGATCTCGTCTTCGGCGAAGCTATGGCTCATGGCCGCGAGATTGCCGCCAAGCGAGAGGGCGGCGTCCTTGAGGCCGGACGGCTTCTCGTCGAAGCCGTCCAGCAGGGTCTCTAGACGGAGGATCTGTCCCTCGGTCTCGAGACGGTGGGCCTTCAGCCTGGCGGCGACCTCGGTGAAGTTCCGGGCCCGGTCGATCTGGCGATCCATCAGGGCCAGGGCCTGGTTTTCCACGGCGTGGGCGTTCTTGAGGCCTGTCACGAAGACGTCGCACCAGACGTCGTCAGCATTGGTCATGTCGGCGTCCCTCCTTGCAGTCGGTTCAGGAGGCTAACCCTCGCGACCGGCGCCGGGGCCGACGTGTCGGGTTCAGGTCACTGCGGATCGCCGCTCCCGCCCTTCTCTTCCGGGGCCGCGCGCTGCGGACGACGGCGGGCGAGGTCGAAGCCGTCGTCCCGGGCCAGGACGTGGAGGCGCACGTCAAACATGGACAGGGCGTCCTCGGCGCCGCCTTCAGAGATATTGGAATGGGTCGCATCCTCCCCGTCGACGACATAGACGGCGCCGTCGCCGAGCACCCTCAACCGCCCGTGCTCGACCACCACAGCCGTGTTTTCGTCGATGCCCAGCCCCATGAGCCGCGGATTGTGGGCCACCGCGCCCAGCAGCCGGCCGAACCGTCCCCTTTCGGCGAAATGCTGGTCGATGATGACATTGGGGAGCAGGCCCAGTCCGGGAGCCATGTGCACCTCGCCGATCCTGTAGGACTCCGCGCTCGGTCCCTTCACCAGCATGGTCTCGCTCATCACCGAAGCCCCCGCCGACGTCCCCGCGATCACGCCGCCGCGCGCATGGAGATCGCGAATGCGTCGTTCGATCGGCGTGTCGCCGATCTGGCTGGCCAGCCTGAGCTGGTCGCCGCCGCTGAAGAAGACGCCGGCGGCGCCGTCAAGCCGGTCGAGAAGGTCCCGCTCATGGCTCTCGGCGCGATCCTCGACGTAGAGCTCGATCAGTTCACCGACGCCGAGGCCCTTGAAGCCTTCCCGATAGCTGTCGAAATAGCCCTCGGGTTCATGGGAGGCGATGGTCGCGATCACCAGCTTGCCGCCGTCGAGGCGCCGGGCGACCTCGTTGAGGATGACCCGCTCGCCGGTCTTGTCCTCATGCCCGCCGATGATGATCAGGGGGCCCTTACCCATGGGGAGGCTCCAGGATGACGCCGGGCGCATTCAGGCCCAGGGCCGAGGACGGGAAGGCAGGACGGAAGGCCAGGATCTGCGCCCACACCGCTTCGATGCGGGTCGGCGTGAGGACGACGAGGTCCCCGGGTCTCGCCGCTTCAAGGCATGCAGCCACGGCCTCCTCCTCCTTTTGCACGCCGCGGAAACGTGACGCGTCCGCGCCGCTGCGCAGCGCGCCTTCGGCGAGGAGGCGGATCACTTCGCCGGCGGGACGACCGCGGTTGTCGGGCGTCTCCCTGAAGACGACCTCGTCGAAGAAGCTTGCGCTGATCTCACCCATGGCGACGATCTCCTGCGTCCGCCGGTCGCCGGGGATGCTGATCATGGCGATGGTCCGTCCCGCGGCGGGCCGGATCGCCGCCACGAGGGCGCCGAGGGCCCGAAGGCCGTCCGGGTTGTGGGCGTAGTCCATGATGACCCGGAAGCCGTGCTGGTCGCAGATGTTGAGGCGGCCGGGATTCTGCTCGTAGCTGGATGTGAAGCTGCCCAGAGCCGTCCCGATCCGGTCCGGAGGCACGCCTACGCCGTAGCAGGCCGCCGCAGCCGCCAGGATATTGGCCACATTGAAGGCCGCCGCCCCGCCCAGGGTCGAAGGCAGGTCCGCCGCACGGCCCAGCAGCTTTCGCTCGCCCCGGTCGTGAAGCTCGAGCACGCCGCTTGCGGCGTCATAGAGGACCGCGGCCCCGCCTTCGGCCACATGCTTGAGCAGGAAGCCCGGCGTCTCGGCGCCGCCCCTCATGGAGAACCAGCAGACCCGGCCGCCGGCATGGCGCGCCATGCGCAGGGTGAGCGGATCATCGGCGTTGAGGACGCTCAGACCCCGACGTGACACGGCCTCGGCCACGACCGACTTGACCTTCGCCAGATCCTCCAGGGTGTCCACCCCCTTGAGCCCCAGGTGGTCGGGCTGGACGTTGAGGACGCAGCCGACGTCGCAGCGGTCGAAGGCGAGGCCCTCGCGCAGGATGCCCCCTCGGGCGCATTCCAGCACCGCGACGTCGACGACGGGATCATTCAGCACCATCCGGGCGCTGCGCGGACCGCTGGCGTCTCCGGCGCGGATTCTCTCTCCGTCGACATAGACCCCGCTGGTGTTGGTCAGGCCGACGGTCCGTCCTTCCGCCTGCAGCACATGGGCGATCATCCGGCCCACGGTCGATTTCCCGTTGGTGCCCGTCACTGCGATCACGGGAATGCGGGACCGGACGCCCCGCGGGAACATCATGTCCAGGACCGGCCGGGCGACGTCCCTCGCCTCGCCCTCCGAAGGCGACAGATGCATGCGCAGTCCCGGCGCCGCATTGACCTCGACCACGCCCCCGCCGGTTTCGCGCACCGAGCGGCGGATGTCCGGCGCCAGAAGATCCACCCCGGCCACGTCCAGGCCCAGGGCCAGGGCGGCCCGCCGGGCGATGGCGGCGTTGGCCGGGTGAATCTCGTCGGTCCGGTCCGTCGCGGTCCCGCCCGAGGAGAGGTTGGCGGCGGTGCGGAGCAGGACCCTGACGCCGGGCCCCGGAACGCTCTCGGGCGACAGGCCCTGGCGGGACAGGAGGGCCAGCGCCTCCTCGTCGAGGCGGATCCGGGTCAGGCTGTTCTCATGGCCGACGCCCCGGCGCGGATCGGCGTTGACCGCCTCGACCAGTTCCGCGACCGAACGACGCCCGTCGCCCTCGACGCAGGGCGGCCTGCGCTCGGCGACGGCGACGACCCTGCCGTCGACCACCAGGACCCGGTAATCCCGGCCCGGAAGCTCCTGTTCGACGATGACCCGCCGACCGTGGGGCACAGCGAGGGCGAAGGCCTTCCTGACGGCCTCGGGCGTGTCCAGGCCTGTCGTCACGCCCCGTCCATGGTTGCCGTCGAGCGGCTTGACCACGACCCTGCCGCCCAGGCGTGCGGCGGCGGCGGCGGCCTCGTCCGCGGTGCGCACCACCTCTCCGCGGGCGGTCGGACAGCCCACGGCCTCGAGCAAGGCCTTGGCCTGGGCCTTGTCGCCCGCCAGTTCGGTCGCGATCAGGCCCGTGCGGTCCGTCACGCTGGCGCGCAGGCGCCTCTGCCGCGCGCCCCATCCCAGGCGCAGGAGGCTCCCGGTGTTGAGGCGTTCCACAGGAATCCCCCGACGTCGCGCGGCGTCCACCAGGGCCTGGGTGGAGGGGCCGAAGGCCGTCCGGCGCACCGCATCGCGGAGGATGGCCGCCGCCTCATCGGCCTGGACGGCGCCCGGCAGGCGCGGATCGAGACTGTCCGCGCAGACCCGGTCCAGGCCGCTGATCCCGGCGAGCGCCTCCGGCAGCAGGGCGTCGCAAATCTGCAGGGCCAGTCGTCCGGCCAGAAGCGCCGTGGTCTCGTCGCCATAGGTGAAGAGGATGTCGTAGACGCCCGGCTGGCCGCGCACCGAACGCGTCTTGCCCCGGGTGACAGGGGTTCCGGCGCGGGTCTGGAGTTCCAGAGCGACGTGCTCCGCGACGTGGCCGAACCATGTCCCGTCGCGCAGGCGACGCACGAACCCTCCCGGCTCGCCGTAGCAGCAGCCGTGCCGCTCGAGGCCCGGCAGCGCCTCCATCAGGCGCGCCGTGAAGTCGCCCAGCCGATTGGTCGGCCAGTCCTCCATCCGACCCAGGTCGAGACGGATGCGCGCCATGGGCCTGGCGCTGTAAAGATGGGGACCGCGATAGAGGCTCCGCTCCAGGACCTGCATCGCCCGCGGTCCGCTCGTCGTCGTCGCGTTCATGCGGCCAACTCGCGAGGCGCTGCCTCGGTCATGCCGCGCGCCAGGGCGCGAACCACCATGGCGGCGGCGACGGCGCGGGACGGGGCCTGGCCGGCGACAAGAGCCGCCCCGTCCGCCGGGTCCGTCACGACCCAGGCCCAGACCTCCTCGACCCGGCTGATCGTCCAGTTAAATCCAGTCTCTTCCATTCGGCGCCTCCCTGAAGGACTGGATGAACCGACGGTCACGGACCCAGTTCCACTGTCTGAAACCCGACACGGAGGCAGGGATTTCGGGGCCTCGCACCCCTTCGGGAACCCTGGGTCGCGGCAGGGCGTATGGCAGTCCCCAAGTCACAGGAGCCTTTCATGTCGCCAGAGGGTCCAGCCCCGCTCCCCGCCCCCGAACCCTCGGACCCGGCGGGTTTTCATCGCCGGTTGGCGCACTGGAACCACCGTCGCCTCGCCCCGGCCACGCCGCGTCCTGCCTGGCGTGACGACCTCCGCCATGATGCGGAGATGATGCTGGTCGAGGGCGACTTCATCGAACGCGCGCGGGCCGAGGCCGCGCCCTGGCTCGCCGACCTGCCGACCACGGCCGACGCCTTCGTCGCCTGGTTCGAGGGGCTCAAGGGCTCCGGCCCCGGAGAGGCGGACCCGCTCTTTCCCTGGCTCGCCGAGACGGCGACGATGGAGGAGATGCGCTGGTTCCTGCTGCAGGAGGTGGCGGGCGAGGCCGGGTTCGAGGATCTCGTGGCCATGGCCCAGGTCAAGATGCCGGCCCGTCCCAAGCTCGAACTGGCGCGCAACTACTGGGACGAAATGGGCCGCGGGTCGGAAGCCGGCATGCACGGTCCCATGCTGGACCGTCTCGCCGCGGCGCTCGACCTGCATCCCCGTATCGATGAGACGGCGTGGCCGTCCCTCGCTCTTGGCAACACCCTCGTCGCCTTCTCGACCCAGAGACGCTACGCCTACCACGCCCTCGGCGCCCTGGGGGCTGTGGAGCTCACGGCCCCCTGGCGAGCCGCCCATGTGGCCGAGGGCCTCAAGCGGCTCGGCGTCGGGGTGGAGCGCAAGTATTTCGCCCTTCACGCCACCCTCGACATCGCCCATTCCGAGGCCTGGAACGAGGAGGTGCTTCGCCCCCTAGCCGCGGAGCGCCCGGAGTGCGTCCGCGCCCTGGCTGAAGGCGCGATCATGCGGCTCATGGCCGGCGCCCGCTGCTTCGACGCCTACCGGGCCCATCTCTGGGGCGCAGCCCCCCTGCGTCGTTCCGCGTGACGGCTCAGGTCCCTGCGCCCGGCGACGCCGCCCTCCTCGAGCTTCTTTCCCGCCTGGACGCCGCCGGCTACGACTTCGTCTCGCCCACCCCGGCCGTCCATGGCCTGGTCGCGCGGCGGCGGCGGGCCGACGAGGCCGACCTCCTTCGCGACGTCCTGGGCTGGGGCCGCGCCTTCCATGCCGAAACCGCCCCCGCATGGCTTCTGAACATCCTGACAGAGGCCGACGCCCTCGGCGAAGACGCCGACGGTTTGCGCGCCCGGATCCGCGTCAGTCGTCTGGACGGACGCCTGCACCTGCACTCCGCCTCCTCTGCGGAGGAACAGGCCGTCTTCCTCGGACCCGACAGCTATCGCTACGTCCGCTTCCTTCGCCAGACCTTGCGCGGCTCCGCCTGGCGACAGGCGCTCGAGATCGGGGTCGGCGCGGGAGCCGGAGCCCTCGCGATCGCCGCCCTCGATCCCGAAGCCTCCGTCGTCGCCACCGACATCAACCCCCAGGCCCTTCGCCTCTGCCGCCTCAACGCCCGACATGCCGGTCTCCCGATCGATCTCCGGCCAGGCGGGTTTCCTGCTGAGGGCGTCTGGGACCTGATCGCCGCCAACCCGCCCTATATGGCGGGGCGCAGCGGACGGCTGTACCGCGACGGCGGCGGTCAGTACGGCGCGGAGGTCGCTCTGGAGTGGGCGAAAGAAGCCCTCTCCCGCCTCGCGCCCGGCGGACGCCTCCTGCTCTACACCGGCGCTCCGGTCGTGGCCGGCCAAGACATGGTGCGCACCGCCCTCGCCACCCTGGCCGACCGGCGCGGGGCCCGGCTGGTCTATGAGGAGATTGATCCTGACGTCTTCGGCGCCAGCCTCGCACGGGCCTCCTATGCCCAGGTCGAGCGCATCGCCGCCGTCGGCGGCGTCATCACCGTCTGACGGACGGTCGACGGCTGAGTCGGCTACCGGTCTCTGCCGACCGGCCTGTTCGCGGATCGTTAGGCCTGACTGAAGCCCCAGGGAGAAGCAGGACATGTCCGTCATCGACAAGGCGCTCGCCGCCATAACGCCCGCCCCCTCGGCGGAAAAAAGGGCCGAGGCCACGGCGGCCGCGCGGGAGGCCGCCGCCCCCGGAGACTGGCTGTCCGCGGCCCTGGATCATCACGAGGCGATCCGGGCGGCGTTTCAGTCCGGACGTGAGGCGGCTGCGGGCGAAGCGCGTCTGGCGGCGCGGGACGCCCTCGCCCTCGTCCTCAACGGTCACAGCCTGGCGGAGGAACTGGTGCTTTATCCGGCCATGGCCCGCCACGGCCACAAGGGCCAGGCCGGACTGGCCTATGGCGAGCAGACCGCCGCCAAGATGCAGATGGCTGAACTGGAGACGATCGCGCCGGACTCGCAGGCATGGCTCGACAAGTGGGAACATGTCGAGGGCGCCGTCCTGACCCATATGTACGAGGAAGAGCACGGGTGGTTTCTCCACCTGAAAGCCCATGCCGAGGACCAGGATCGACTGAAGATCCGTTATCTCCAGGAATTCGATCGCTACGTCGGCGGCTGACCCACGATGTCGCCGACGGCTTCCGGACATCCTGCGGGCGAACGCCCCGCCCTGCTGATCATAGACATGATCAACGACCTGGAATTCGACGGCGCTGCGGCGATCCTGGACCAGGCCGAAGCCGCGAGCCTCGTCATCCACGACCTTCGTGCGACCGCCCGCCGCTGCGGCGCGCCGGTCATCTACGTCAATGACAACTTCGATCGATGGTCTGAAGACCGCCGGCAGATCGTCGACCGGGCCTGCCGCGCCGGGGCGCGGGGGGCTTCGATCTCCCGACGTCTGGCGCCTGCCGACGACGACGTCTTCATCATCAAACCCCAGCAGTCGGGCTTCTACGGCACGGGTCTGCCGGTGCTCCTGCCCTCCCTCGGCGCCACCCGCCTGGTTCTCGTGGGGCTCGCCGCGGATCTCTGCCTCCTGTTTACGGCTGCGGACGCCCATATGCGTTCCTATGACCTCTGGACGCCCCGCGACGGTCTCGTGCCCTCCCGCCCCGCGAGATTGGAACCCGCGCTGGAGATTCTCTCCGACGGTCTGGGCGCCGACACTCGCCCAGCAGCCTGTCTGGACGCGAAATTCTGGACCAGCGGCGCATCGGCCGGCGCCTGATTTCAGCACCCGGCCAGCACGAAACGCGCGAAAACCAACCTATGTGAAGAACTGGTCGTCGAAGCCATGCTGTTGGTCGAAGGCCATGAAGAATCAGTCGGATACAGGTCTTGAAGCCCGCCTCACCGCGCCCCTGGAGCGGATGCTGGCCAGCTTCGCCCCAATCGGGGTGGAGGGGACCGCCCTGATCCGCAGCAATTTCACAGGCGCGCCCCAGCAGCAGCCCTCCGGCGCCGCCATTCCCATGGACCCCGAGCGCAACCAGGCGCGGCTGGTGACGAGCGGCTGGATCGCGCGCGGCGCCATGCTGAACGACGGACGACGTCAGATCGTCAGCCTCAGCCTGCCCGGCGACGTCATCGCGGCCTCGGGATCGGTCGACGCCGATCTCCAGGTCTGGGCCCTGACCGAGATCGTCACGGTGGACGCCACCGCCTTCTGGACCACGCTTTCCGAGCCCGAGGTGAAGGCCTCTCCCCTGAGGGACGCCTGGCGTCGATGTCGGACGGCGGAACGCCTGCGCATGGCGCGCCAGGTCGTCCGGCTCGGGCGGCTCAACGCCTACGAGCGCACGGCCCACCTGCTGCTCGAACTGCACGAGCGTCAGGTCCGTCTCGGGTCCGCGCGTGGCGGCGCCCTCCATCTGCCCCTGACGCAGGACGTGCTCGCCGACATCCTCGGCCTGAGCGCCGTTCACATGAACCGCACCCTCCAGCAGCTTCGACGCAATGTTCTCGTCGACTACAGGGCGGGACGCACCGTGCTTCAGGATCTGCCCGGCCTGGTTCAGGCGGCCAACCTCAGCGCCGTCTGCGGACCGCTCATTCCCACAGCCTTCTGAGGGCCTGGCGCGACCGGAACCGGTCGGACCCCGGACGGGTTGACCTCACGCATACTCGCGAGGACGCCATGACCCGAAGCCCAGACCAGCCGCCCCGACCGAACCCGGAGGACAATTCCGACCCCACGGTGACGGCGCCGGCCCGCACGGACGGACGCTCCGACGGTCTGGAGGAAAAGAAACCCATCCGGATCTTCCGCGCCGGCCAGAATGCGGGCGGAGACACCCGTTCCACCGCCGCCTCGACGCGGACCTAGAGCGCGACCGCCGCGCAAGTCGCCTGATCGCGCAAACTCCAGATCACGCTGCCAAAGGCGCCTTGGCCCAAACTGGATTCGGCCCGCCTGTCCGAAGACGACGTGCCATCGGTCGCAGGCGTCGCCGATCTTCCTAACCCATGTTGTTGGGCGCCCCTGCGCACAGGGTCAGGATGGCTTCATGTCGAATGCCGGATCCACATCGATACGACCAGGCGGCCTTGTTGGCTGGCTGCTCGCTTTCGTCTTCGGTCGGACGCCCCTGATGCGTCGGTCCGGCCGGACCCGCAACCGGGTCTCGCCCCGGCGACCGGCGCCGAGTCGGCGCGGCTGACCCGCCGAGCCCTTCCCTGGCCGACCAGGAGGGGCTTTCTTCAGTGCAGTTTGAGCCGCCCAGAGACACGGCGGTGGAACAACCGGCTCAGGGCCAGCAGCACGGTTCTGCGCAGACCGACGACAACCCGGTGGTGCTCGAGGTGAAGAGCCATGTAGGCCCAGCGCGCGAGAAGTCCCTCGATCAGGAAGTCAGGGCCGACGAGTCCGCCCATCAGCGAGCCCAGCCCATGACCCGGGCCGAGGGAGATGAGGGAGCCCTTGTCGCGGTATCGATAGGGTGCGGGATCCCCGGGCCGCGTAAGGGCTCTCGCCAGGTAGGCGGCCTCCTGGGATGCGGCCTGGGCCCTGGCCGGAACGGGGCGTCCATCAGGCCCCGGCGCCTCTGCGCAGTCGCCCATGGCGTAGACGCCGGAAGCGGAGGTGCGGAGGCGATCGTCCACGACGAACTGGTTCAGACGCCCCGTGGTCAGGCCGAAGGTCCTGTTGACCTCGGCCGCCTTCACCCCGGCGGCCCAGACAATCAGGTCGGCCGGAATCTCGCCGGCGCTGGTCTCCAGCCCGTCGGCCCGGACGCGCGTTACCCGCGCCCCGACGACGAGCCGGACGCCCCGCGCCCGCAAGGCCCGGGCCGCCTTGTCGGCGACCGTCTGGGGAAGACCGCCAAGTATGCGCGGCGCGGCCTCCGCCACCGTCACCTCCAGCGTGAAACGCTCGGTGGGGTCGAGCGCCGCCGACAGGACCGCATGTCCTTCCAGAAGCTCCGTGGCGAGTTCGACCCCCGTCGCGCCGGCCCCGACGATGGCGATCCTGAGCAGACGGCGACCGTCATAGGCGGATGACAGGAAGAGCGCGGCGAGCCGCCGGTGAAAGGCTTCCGCGTCCGCCACGTCCTCGAGCAGACAGGCGTGTTCCGCCGCGCCGGGCGTGTCGAACAGATGGCTCCCGGCGCCCGTAGCCAGAACCAGGCGTTCGAAATCCAGCGACCGCGCCCCGATCAGCAGGGCGCCGTCGACGTCCCGGGTTTCAGCCAGACGAAGGCGGCGCGCGACGGGGTCGAGGCCTTCGACCTCGCCCAGCATGAACCTGAAATGATTGCGACGCGCGAGCATCAGATAGTCGAGGCCTTCCTGCCTCGAGTCCAGCGAGCCGGCCGCGACTTCATGAAGGGAGGGTTTCCACAGATGAAAGACCGCCCGGTCTATGAGGAGCACTTTCCGGGGCCCTTCGTGGGGACCCAGCCGGCGTCCGAGAAGGGCGGCCAGCTCCAGGCCGCCTGCACCGCCGCCCACGATCACGATCTGGTTCTGCATCCTGAATCAATCCCTGCCTCCCGCAGGGGTTGCCAAAGTTCCGGAGCGCCGCCTGCCCGCCTGGATCCATTGGGTTTCCCCGAGCCCCGTCCTCCGCCAGTGACCAAAAGAGGACTCTGGGCGCCGGGGCGCGGACGATTGGCTTTCAATATCGTCCCTGGTCCCGAAAGAAGGAGGTTCTGAACATGCTTGCCGAGCTCCGCTATCTCGACAGCCGTTTCAAGGACCATCTTGAATCGGAGACGGGCGCGGACCGCCCCGCCGAACTCTGCCGGCTGTTCGCCATGGTCTCCATCATCCGCGAGGAACTGCTGTACCCGCGCTATGTCGACATCGACCGCGGGGTCGTGGACGACCTGATCTCGATCATGGACCTGATGCGGGTCATCGCCGGCGAGTTGGAGGCCGCGACTCCGGTCGAGATCCTGGCGACGCGCGCCTGGATCCGACAATGGCGACGCCTGTGGCGAGAGCACGCCGCCCTGGAACAGGGGTCGAACGGACCCTTCAAGCTTCTAGGCTCTCCGCCCCGTGACAAGTATTTCGGCACAGACCTGAAGGATCGCCTGGCCGGGCTGGACAGTCTTTCGGACGTGCCCGTGCCGGAACCGGTTTCCCTATGGAAATTTCGGAGCCATCGCCTTCCCTCCTCGGGTCTCGTGATCGACAACCACGAACTAGACCAGATTTAGACAGGAGCCTTTGTCAGCCTCAGATAGGTGGGGTCGAACTCCGCCTGCCTGACCAGGCCGTCCCAATCGCAGATCTCGATGGCGCGTCCTGTCCATTTGACCAGTTCCGCGCTCCGAAGCTGGGCGATGGAACGATTGACGTGGACGTCCGACAGCCCGAGGACGTCTGCGAGGACGGCCTGGCTGAGAGGAAGCTCCATCCTTCCGCTACCCGCGCGATGGACAATCTCCAGGCGACGATAGAGTTCGCACAGGAGATGGGCGAGGCGCGCCACGGCGGTCCGGCGTCCCAGGCCTGCGATCCATTGCCGGTGCACGGCGGCGTCGATCAGGGTGTCCATCCAGAGCAGCCGGGTCAGATGGGGTTCGGTCTCTGTCAGCCGGCTCAGGCCCTCATGGGGGCATCGCGCCACCGTGCAGGCAGTGAGGGCAACCACCCCGTGATCCATCGGGTTCATCATCAGACTGTGCAGATCGACGAAGTCGCCGGGCACGTTCAGTTCCGTGATCTGCCTCGAACCGTTGATGAGCACGACATATCGGGCGGTGAAGCCGTCGAGGATCAGGGTGCTGAAGCCGGGCGATGAATGCTGCCGGACGATGTCGGCTCCCGCCGGAATGACGACCGGCGGCTGAAGAAGCTCACCCAGAACCACCTTCTCCGGCTCGGAAAGGTCATCACGGCGCGACAGCTTCTGGATCAGGGGACTGATCAGAACGGTCTCCTCGCGTTAAGGGTCGCCGTGTTAATCCTCATGCGCCGCACGCGTTCCGTCGCCCCGCCGTCGGCCTTGGGTCAGGATACCCAACTGGGCCCGCCGGCCGCCGGCGGCGCCCCACTGGCGTCCGACGAAACCTTGAACCGCAGTTCCCCGTCCTCGTACACCCTGGCTTCCTGAAACGTCCTGCTCGCGCCCAACCGGCGTTTCACCTGTGCGATGGCCGCCTGCTCGTCGGCCAGGAGGCGCTCGGTTCTCAGCACGCCGGTCCCGCGTGCGCTGTAGCAAATGGTGAAATGCGTCATATCGCCTCCGGGTCCCAAAGTTGAATTCAAAGCCTGGGCGCTCGTTCCTTATGCACTGGGCCGGACTTGGCGAAAAAAACGACGTCGGCTGCTCGCGCATTTCAGACTTCCTCGCTCTATTCCTAACCCATGTAAGTGCGGCTTGTGCCCGGGGCGTCACTCTGCGCTCAGGAGTCCGACATGCAAACTATGATCAGCCTCACCAATACAGGTTGCGGTCTTCATCGACCGCACCTGGACCTCGTCGACCATCCTGTCTTCCAGGCGCTCCCGCGCAGCATCCAGTCGATCGCACAGGCTCGCAGCCGGCTGATGACGATCCCTGCCGGCCAGCCCCTCGTGGAAACCGGCTTTCTCTCCTTTGTTCTCGCAGGCGTTCTGGGCCTCTTCCCGCACGGCGACCGCATCTGCGTCGCGACCGTCGTCGCCGGGTCGGTTCATGGATGGGACCACGCCCTTGAGCCCGACGCCGACCGGCCAACGGCCAGAGCCCTGATCGACACCACCTTTTGCCGGGTGCCCGCTGACTGCGTCGTCGACGGCCTCGGCCGCGACTGGCTCAACCGTCTGGTCGCCCGGCAGTCTTCCAGACGACTGAGCGGGCTGGCCGCCGAAGCGGCCTGCAACGCCTCCCACCTGGTCCAGGAGCGGCTGGCGAAGTGGCTGGTCCGGCTCCATTGCGGGGCCAATGGCGCGCCCCTCCGGCTGACCCAGGCCGATTTCGGCGCCATGCTCGGCGTGCAGAGGACCAGCGTCAACGCCGCCGCTGGACGCCTGCAGTCCCTCGGTCTGGTCCGGTTCGGACGTGGACGGGTCCAGATCCTCGACCTGGCCGGTCTGCGCGCCGTGTCCTGCGGCTGCGGCGACAGCAGGACGCCCTCGGCGACCATGGTCGTCGGCCCGCAACGCCCTGCGGAATCTGCAAGCCTGGTCTCCAACGATGCTCATCAACGGGATACAGCCGCCTGATCAGGGTGGACCGGAGCGACCGATGCTGAGCCTGCCGCCTCGTTCAGGAGGCCGCCCCGTCCTCCTCGAAGAAGATCCTGGCCCGCCAGAACGACGCCTGCCGCGACGAGCAAGCCAGCGCAAAAGCCGACAACCCCTAACCTCAAGGCGCGCCGTCTGCGACCTGGGCGGACCCTGTCTGGAAAAGAAATGACGACGCCCATGTCTTCGACCCTTGCCTAGACCAGGAACGCCGAAATCCCCGCCGCAGGCGGGAAATGTCGTCTGGGCGACACTGCAGTTCGCCGACAAAAGAGGGGCGTCGCTCCGGTCAGGAGAGACGCCCCGGGTTTTTTGAACCGCGTCAGCGGTAGCGCGCGCGTTCGGCTCTGATCTGTTCCGGACTATAGGGTTCACCCCGCGGATCGAACTCGGTCCAGCCCGCCTGGCGGTAGACGCCGCCTCGGGTGACAGCATCCAGGCCGCGACGATTGTCCAGAATGGTCTCGATCCGGGCGCGATCCGCATCGGACGCCTGGACGCTGACGAGCGTGCCGCCGCGCCGGACGCCCTCGGCATAGACGTGGGCGTCTTCGTCGCTGTGGCCGGCTTCCTTGAGCGCGCCGAGAAGACCGCCGGTCGCGCCGCCGGCCGCCGCGCCCACCGCGGCGCCGACAGCCGTCGACGCCAGCCAACCCGCCGCAACGACCGGCCCCAGGCCCGGGATCGCCAGCATGCCCAGGCCGGCCAGAACGCCGACGCCGGCGCCGAGGGCGCCGCCCGCAGCCGCACCCTTGCCCGCCCCTTCGCCGACGTCGTTGACGCCGTCGCCATTCCTGTCGCCCAGGGCGGAGCCGGGATGGTCCTTGTGTTGATGACCATCATGCCATTCTTCCGCATTGTTGGAGACAATGCTGATGGTCGAATGATCAAAGCCGGCGGCCTCGAGTTCAGAGACGGCGGCCAAGGCCTCGGTGTGGTGGTCGAACAGACGCGTAACAGCAGGCATGAGAGCTCCTTTGAACATCAGTTGTCGTTGAAGGGTCAGCGACCCGGAACGGCGGCGCTCACCACGCCCTTGTAGTCGACCGAGACCACGGCCTCGGCGCCGTCCTTGGTGGCGGACGCGCTCCACAGGCCCTGGGCGTCCTGGCTCAACGGGCCGGCGACGACATAGCCCTGCCTCTCGATCGCCGAACGCGCCTGAGCCTCCGTGAAGGAGTTGGCTCCCGGTGTAAGCGTATCGCCGCCGCCCGTATCGACGGCTGGATTGCGCGGCGTTTCAGACCCCGAAACCACGGGACCTTCCACCTGCCCGCGATCGGAGAATTGTCTCCGCACGCGGTCAACATCAGCGCCGTCGCGGCGAGAGCGGGAATTAGCAGCTTCATTCAAGCGCCTTTCGTTGTGAGCGATTTCAAGGGATCGCCCCTCCGAAGGGTTGCCGACCGAAATTTCCGCACCTCCAGCGGAACCCTCCAAATTTGCTCGAAAACCGGCTGAAATCGGCGATCAAGTCCGCTTTTCGCGGTTATGTCGGGTTTTGAACACTGCGCCGGAAACGCCGTGGTGCCGCCGCTCAGCCGAGCGGCTTCTGATAGATGTCCCCCTCAGAAGAGCGGTCGATAATACGCGCGATCTCCTGGAGCACGGCGCGCTCCCCGGTTGCGGCTCCGGAGGATCTGGCCGCCTGTAGAAGAGCGTCGATTTCACCCAGTTTTCCCGGAAGCGCCGGGAGTTCCACAGTTCTGAAGGCCTGGTCGTGCATGCTCATGTGTCTGCTCCTGATGACTACCGGAGCAACGCCGGGCCATCCGTCTCGCTCCAGGCCCTAGGGAAAAGCTTGCCAGAAGGACCGCTTCTCTTCCGAAACGAGCCGATAAGTCCGGAACCCGACGGAGGGAGTGGCGACGGCGGACGCGACGTTTTCCGGATGCAGATTCTTCTTGGGGAGAAGATCGGCAGACGGCCGGCTCCGTGATTGCCCCCCTTTGGCGTAACCGGTCGTCTTCTTCGCCTTCGGGCTGGGCGTTTAATGAGCCGAAGCGCCGACCCGGCAGATTTCCCGACCTTCATTCCGAACAATGACCTGAAGCGAAAAGGCGCCGCCTTCCCGCACAGGCTTCTCGCGCAACATTTCCGAAAGGAAGAGGATGGCTTCCCGCCACGCCTCGTCGTCCGTCGAGGCCGAGCCCCTGTGGGCCGTCTCGGGATCCACGCCCCTCACAATAAAATCATAGGTCGCCATGGAGCCTTCTACGCCCGGGAGGCCGTGCGTGTCGCAAATGGCCGATACCCGACACAGGGGCAAAGGAGAAGCTCCATGCCCCCAAGATATGGAACCTCGAAAACCGTCGTCGAGTTTCCACGGGGATGATTGTTAAAATGCCTCGCGCCCCCGAACCCCGAAAAGCTGCACTCGCCTATCTTATGGCTGCTCGAATTCCTCATACGCACCTTTTAAAAGCGGTGAAGATAGCGGACGCCGCTGCAGCCCAGGCGTTCAAGTCTTGGCTGATCGAAGAAGGTCTTCTTCCGTCTAGCGGCCTTATCTATGGAACCTCACCGCGCGCCTAGCGCAACTGACTGTCTTTGCTTCCGCGTCGGTTGATGCCGACGGTCACAATCCGCGCATCCCTGCCGGACTGGCAGGAAACACAGGTCACGGCCCCTGGCATGGCGCGGCGACGGGCTTCGGGAATGGGGTCGCCACATTCGAGACAGGCGTCTCGCCCCGGCCCATTGGGAATACGAGCGCGTGCTGTTAGGACGCCGTCAACGACAGTGTCGTTAATCTGGTCAAGCACCGCGCCGTCCCTGGTCCAGCCTCCAGCCATAGATGATCGCCTCCGTCCTGATGATGAGGATGGAATATGGGGAGGCGGGCTCTAATCCCAGCTTGGCTGACCCGCTTGATCCCGCTGCCCGGAGGGTTTCAGATTGGCGACATGGCTGGCCCAGGTCTGAAGGGCCGCCCGCTTCTCCGCCATGTAGCTATAACGGTCGTAGACGCCCGTGACGGTCGCGCCGTCCCGTACTGTATGGCCCAGCAGGTGACCGACGATGAAACGCCCTACCCCGTACCTGCCAGTCAGGGTCGTGGCACCGGAGCGGCGCACGTCGTGAGGCGAACCCGCAGGCAGGTTGCGACGCTTGCAGGTTCGGACAACGGCCCTCGTCAAAGCGCGGGAGTCCACGGGACCCGTCCGGTTGCGCGGCGCCGGGAAGACCCAGGGGCTCTTCGGGTACAGCGCTCGCGCGCGCCGCAGGATGGCCAGGGCTTCGTCTGGAAGGGGCAGCACCTGAACATGTCGCGCCTTCGATCGGTGCGAAGGAATCGTCCACACGGCGCTGTCCATGTCGATCTCGCTCCAGAGCACCTCGGCGGCTTCAGACCGTCGGGTCAGGGTCGTCATCAGGAACTGGATAGCCAGCCCCGTGGGGGCGTCGAGGCGGGCATGTTTGCCGGCCGTTTTTTCGTCTGGCGTCCGGGAGAGCGACGCCAACGAAGCCTCATTCCAGAGAATCCGCAGCGCCTCGTCATCGAACATCCGTTCGCGGGGCATGAGCGCAAGGGGCCTGGTCAGTCCGTAGGCCGGATTGGCTTCTAGGCGGTCCTCGTAAACCGCAAAGCCCAGCACGCCCAGAAGGACGCCCCCGACTGAGGCCAGACTGGCGGGGGCAAGGCCGCTGTTCGCCGCCAGGTCCCGCATGAAGATACGGATATCCGTGCGCCTGATGGCTGCAAATCTCATATCGCCGAGAGCCGGCTTTATGTAGCGACGGAACAGCGAACGTTCGGACTCTATGGTTCTCGCCTGCTTCGGACGTCGACGTCCGCCGTGCAGCCCCTTGCGCGCCGCTCTCCAGTAGGCCTCAGCCAAGTCTTCGAGCGTCTCTCCCGTCCTTGCTTCCTCGCGACGCGCACTGCGTTGGGCGACAGGATCTGTCCCGCCCAAGACAGCGACCCGGGCAGCAGCAGACAGACGACGAGCCTCCGCCAAGGTGACATCGGGATAGGCGCCCAGCACATGACGACGGCGTTTGCCGTTCTCGGCTGTGTAGCGAAGCTCGAAACCTTTCGCGCCCGTCGGCCAGACGCGAATGTAGAGGCCTCGACTGTCCGCGACAGCCACCTCGTATCTCGTTTCGCGCGGCTTGAGGGCGGCGATCTGACGATCTGTACGCACGGGATCCTGAGGCATCTTTTCCCCCAAATCACTTCTGACCCCCTCATAGTACATCAAGGGGGGCGCCAGGGGGGCGCCCAAAACGAAACTGCCTGAAATGCCCTGAAACGAAAATGGAACAATAAACTACATATAAACAGTAATTTATAACAAGATTTGAAACGGTTTGAAAAAGCCTGAAATCGATTGAATACAATTCACACCGAGGGGGTCACAGGTTCAATCCCTGTCGCGTCCACCATCCTTCTTCCAACATTGAAGCCCAGACCTCGACGGCCCTCCCCTGGCGATTTCCACCCACGACCTTCCAAGTTCGTGTAGGGGAATTTCGGTTCAGGACTGTCTGAACACATGCAGCGCGCCGATCCGGCCGGGCTTGGCAGGATGAAACAGGCATGGTTGACGACGAGGCCCTGAAGGCCTGGTTCTTTCGAGAGGTGTTCCCGCTCGAACCGGCCCTGACACGCTTCATTCGTCGCAACTGGCGTAATGAGAGCGACGCTGCGGACCTACGGCAGGACATCTACGCCAAGGTCTATACCGCCGCGCGCAGCCAACTGCCGCTGAACGCCCGCGCCTTCCTGTTCGCCACGGCGCGCAACCACCTGATCAACACGGCCAAGCGGGCCAAGATCGTGTCGTTCGACCTGGTCGCGGATCTGGAATCCGCCTTCCCCGAGGCGGCCTCGGCGGACCTTGACCGACAATTGACGGCGCGCGAAGAATTGAGGCGTGTCCAGGCGGGTCTGGAGCGGTTGCCCCCGCGCTGCCGACAGGTCATGACCTTGCGGCGCATAGAAGGCCTGTCCACCAAGGAAGTCGCGGATCACTTGAACATCAGCGCCAGCACCGTTGAGCAACAATTGGCCCACGGCCTGAAGGCCCTGGCCGACTACATGCTGGGCGGTCAGGGGAAAATCCGTCGCGCCGCGTCCAAGACCGCCGCCAAGAGCGAGCGCCGCTCATGACCCCGCACAGCGACATCGAAGACATCGCCGCCCTATGGCTGGCCCGCCAGGCGGACGGACTGTCGAATGACGAGCAGGCGCAGCTGACGGCCTGGCTGGACGCCTCGGCCGCGCACAAAGCCGCCTTCTGGCGCCTGGAATACAGCTGGGAGAAGGCCGGACGCCTGATCGCCCTGCGCAATCCCGACACCCTGGCGGACACCCTGGCCGAGACGCGTCGCGCGCCGCGCCGTCGCCCCCTGCCCCGCTGGGCCGTAGGACTGGCCGCCGCGCTCGCGGTCGTGGCCGTATCGGCGACGCTCTGGCCCCGGCCGGCCGTCTATGCGACCGACGTCGGCGAACGTCGACTGGTGGCCCTGTCCGACGGCTCGCGCGTGGATCTGAACACCCAGACCCGTTTGCGCGCCTCCATGTCGCCTGACGGCCGAGAAGCCTGGCTGGATCAGGGCGAGGCCTATTTCGATGTCGCCCACGACGCCAGCCGCCCTTTCACGGTCCATATCGGCGATCGCACCGTCCAGGTTCTGGGCACGCGCTTCAGCATCAAGCGCGACGGCGACACCGTACGCGTCATGGTGGCCGAGGGCCGCGTGCGTCTGAGCGGACCCAAGAGCGCCTCGGCGCCGGCCCCCGTCATCCTGGTGCACGACGAAGTGGCGATGGGCGACGGCCGTTCCACCCTGAAGAGCAGCACCACGTCCCAGCGCGTGGAAGACAACCTCGCCTGGCGGCGGGGCCTGCTGGTGTTCGACCAGATCACGCTGTCGGACGCCGCCAAGGAGTTCAACCGCTACAATGAGACCCAGTTGGTCGTGGGCGACGCCCGCACCGCGGACATCCGGATCGGCGGCAGTTTCGAGGCCGGCAATGTCGAGGCCTTCGTCCGCCTGCTGCGCAGCGCCTATGGGCTGGAAATCGCCCGCGACGGGGAAACTGTAAAAATATCGGAATAGGATGTAGGGGGTTTCCGCCTTCATCTTGTCACAATCCTTGAGGGCGCCCAATCCGGGCGACGAGGGGATTTCATGACTAAGGTTTCGTTCCTGCGACACATGCTGACCGGCAGCGCCTGCGCCTTGATCCTGGCGAGCGCGGCGGCGGCCAGACCCGTAATTTCGACCTGCCGTCAGGCGAGCTCAAGGGCGCGCTGGACGCCTATGCGCGCCAGGCCGGCGTGCAACTGGTTTACAAGACCGAGGACGTGCGCGGCGTTCGCACCCAGGGCGTTCGCGACGCCGTGGACGCCGAAACCGCCCTGCGCCGCCTGCTGGAAGGCACCGGCCTGACCGTGCAACGCGACAGCTCGGGCGCCCTGGCCATTGTTCGCCAGCCGGCTCAACGCTCGGCCCTGAACGAGGAAGCCTCGACGGTCGAGGAGGTCGTCGTCACCGGCTCGCGCCTGAAGAACGTGTTCGACGCCGCCACCCCCGTCGTCAGCATGGAGCGCGAAGCCCTGCTGGAGCAGGGCTACATGGACCTGGCCGAAGCCCTGCAGGACATCCCCGGCGTCGAGGAAGCCGTGTCCCTGTCCAACAGCCAGACCGCGACCCAGGCCAACGGCCTGTCGACCATCAGCCTGCGTAACCTGGGTGAAAACCGCACCCTGACCCTGATCGACGGCCACCGCACCGTTTCCAACGCCGGCAACAAGAACGCCGTCAGCCTCAGCACCATTCCCGAGTTCTTTGTCGACCGCGTCGAGGTGACGACGGGCGGCGGCTCGGCCGTCTATGGCTCCGACGCCATCGCAGGGGTGGTCAACATCATCACCGAACGCAATCTGGACGGCGTGCGCGCCCGCATCGTCGGCGGCACGACCGACGACGGCGGCGGCGACTCGATCGAGTATTCCGTCGGCGCCGGCGGCCGTTTTCTGAACGACCGCCTCTATCTGATGGCCGGCGCCACCTATGACCGCCAGTTCAAGTTGCGGGCGACGGATCGCGATCGCGCCCTGGAGTCCATCGCCTACCTGCCCGCCAGCAACACCGTCACCACGCCCGACCGGTCGACCAACATCGCCGGCGGACGCTTCATCAGCGGGCGCTGGTTCTATGACGAGACCGGGTTGAAGCCCAACATGGTCACGGCGGTCGACGGCTATGAAAGCCGCCCGAACGGCACCCTCGTTACGCCGCGCGACAACCTGAACGGCGCCGCCAAGTTCGACTACGCCCTGACCGACAACCTCAAGGTCTGGGGCCAGTTGCTCTATTCCAACGTGACGACGGACTCCACGCGCGAACCGACCACGGTCAGCAACTCCACCACCTTCGGCGTCAACGACGAGTTCACCGTCGGGCGGATGTCGCGCACCCTGAACCCCTTCGCCCCGAGCGAGATCAAGTCGGCCGCCTCCAGCTCCGGCATCGACTTTCGCCGCCGTGTCGTCGAGGTCGGCCCCAACCTGATCCACAACGAGCGTGAGACCATTCGCGGCTGGGTCGGCATCGAGGGCGTCCTGCCCAATGACTGGGACTGGAAGCTGACCTACGGCTACGGCAAGTTCTCGGGCGAGCAGATCCGCGGCAATACGCTGAACCTGCAACGCGTTCAGTGGGCCCTGGATTCCGAGCGGGTCAACGGCGTCGTCCAGTGCCGCAGCGCCGAGGCGCGGGCCGACGGCTGCGTGCCGCTGAATCTTTTCGGGGTGGGATCGATCACCCCGGAAATGGCCGACTATATTCGCGCCAATACCTATTACCGCCCGACCAACCGTCAGGACACGATCGAGGGCTATGTCTCGGGCACCCTGTTCGAGCTGCCGGCCGGCCCGATCGAGACCGCCTTCGGCTTTGAAAGCCGCCGCGACCACACCCAGACGCGCACCGACCCGCTGATCCAGAGCGGCCTGGCCAGTTCGTCCTTCCTTCCGGAGTTCGAGGGAACGATCAAGGCGAACGAGGTCTTCGCCGAAGCCTCTGTTCCCCTGCTGGCCGACCTGCCCTTCGCCCACCGCCTGACGGTCAACGGCGCGGTTCGCCTGGCGGACTACAATCTGGACTCCGTGGGCACGACGGTCAGCTATCGCGCCGGCCTGCAATGGTCGCCGATCCCCGATCTGCGCATCCGCACCGAATACGCCCGCGCCCAGCGCGCCCCGGACACCAGCGAGCTGTTCTCGCCGCCCCGTGACGACGCCGACAGCGTGGTGGACATCTGCAGCGGGGTCACGGCCACGACCACCGGCACCGTGGCCCAGAACTGCCGCGCCGACAGCCGCATCGCCGCGGCGATCGCCGCCGACACCGACGGCACGTTCCGGCAACTGAGCACCAGCATCAAGGCGCCCAACGCCGGCAACCCCGACCTGTTCGAGGAAACCGCCGACACCTGGACGCTCGGCTTCGTCTATCGCCCCTCCTACCTTGAAGGCTTCGAGGCCAGCGTCGACTACTTCGACATCAAGATCTCGGACGTCATCGCGTCGCTGAGCAACTCGGCCCTGCTGCTGGGTTGCTATTTCGACCCGGCGGGCGCGGACAATGTCTTCTGCGACACCATCACCCGCGACGAGACGGGCCAACTGGTCCGCATCCTCAATCAGGAGCAGAACCTGAACGAGACGCGGGCGCGCGGCGTGGACGTGGCGGCCTCCTATCGCTTCGATCTGGAGCGCTGGCAGGTGCCGGGCACCTTCAAGGCCAGCGTCAACTACAGCCGTCGTCTGGAGCTGAGCACCGAATACGACAGCATCGACAAGGTGGAGCTGGTCGAGTCGGTCGGCGAAGTCGGTTCGGCCAAGAACGAGGCCAAGTTCGGCCTGTCCTGGTATGACGACGTGTGGAGCGTCCGCTGGTCGTCGCGCTACATCGGCGACGTCGTCGACAGCCTGGAGCGCGAGCAGCAGGCCATCGAAATGGGCTGGACCGATCCGCTGTATCTGAATGTCGACGCCTACTGGCGCCACGACCTGAGCGTCAGCGTCAAACCGCTGCGCGAAAACCCGCAACTGAAGGTGTTCGGCACGATCAAGAACATCTTCAACAACTACGGCCCCTTCCTGCCGGACGGCACGGACAGCGGCAACTCGTACAACTACAGCTCGGCCTACGGCATCACCGGCCGGGCCTTCACCTTGGGCGTCCAGGTCGAATTCTGATCTGAGCCCACTGCTCCGGCGGCGTCCCCCCACCGCGTCGCCGGAGCTTTCTTGTTTGCGCGACGCCCAGCCGCCGCGCCCGTCCCAGGGTCTCGTCATGCATTTTCGTGTCGCCGCCGCTCTTGCGGCCCTTGTTTGCGCCGCCTCCGGCCTAGCGGCCCGAGCCCATACGGACGACACGGCGCCACTGGCCCCGCCCAGGCTGATCGTGACCGTCGTGGTCGATCAGTTCAGCGCCAACCTGTTCAACCAGTACCGCAGCCGTTGGACCGGCGGACTGCGCCGCCTGTCAGACGAGGGCCTGGTTTCGACCAACGGCTATCAGACCCACGGACTGACAGAGACCTGCCCTGGTCACTCCACCGTTCTGACCGGCATGCATCCGGCCCAGACCGGCATCCCCTCCAACGACTGGATCGATCCGGCGACGGGCGAGGACGTCTATTGCCTGGCCGCGCCGCACAACACCCTGGCGCACGGCAAGAACACCGACAACGGCCCGGTCGGCCCCGACAACATCCGCGCGACCAGCCTGGGCGACTGGCTGAAGGCCCAACGGCCCGACGCCCGCGTCTTCGCCGTGTCCGGCAAGGACCGAGGCGCGATCAACCTGGCGGGCCATCATCCCGACGGCGCCTTCTGGTTCACCGACGGCTTCGGCCTGACCACCTATGTCGAGCCGGGCCAGGACCCAGCCGCCCGCCTTGCCGCCGTGGACGCCTTCAATCTCGCCTTCCGCCAGCGCCAGGCCGCTGCGCCCCACGCCTGGACCTATTCCCAGCCCCAGTGCCGCGCGCTGGAAGCCGACTGGACGATCCGAGGCGATGTCCTGCATTCCAGGGTGCCGCCCGCTCGCGACAAGTTCGACGGCTCGCCGTCCCTCGACGAGGAGACGTTGAAGGCCGCCGCCTATCTGATCGACAGCCAGAACCTGGGCCAGGGGTCGAGCACGGACCTGCTCGGCGTCAGCCTGTCGGCGACCGACCGCATCGGCCACGCCTATGGCACCCAGGGTCCCGAGATGTGCGAGCAGATGCACCGCCTCGACGCAGCACTGGGCCAGTTCCTGGACCGGCTTGAGGCCGTGCCCGGCGGCGTGGTCCTGGTCCTGACCGCCGACCACGGCGGGTCGGACTTCGTCGAGCGCCTGGCCCAGCGCGGCTATCCCCACGCCCACCGGATCAGCTCCGCCCCCCTGGCCGAGATCAACGCCGGCCTGCAGGCGCGCTTCAACCTGGACGCCGCCCCGCTTCAGTCCGGGTCCAGCGGCCTGATCGTCGCCGACAAGGACCACCGAAGCCTGCCCGAGCCGCTGCGCAGCGAGATCATCGCGGCGGCCCTGCCCCTTGTTCGGTCCATGCCCGACATCGTTTACGCCGAGGCGCGCGACGCCCTGCTGACCGCCCCCCTGCCCGACAGCCGCCAGCCCGAGCTGCTGACCCTAGAACAAAGGATGCGCCTGTCCGCCGTGGACGCGCGCTCCTCGGACATCATCATGGTGCGGGCGGCGAACGTGACCGGCGGCGGTCGCGTCGGCGGCAACATCGCCGGCCACGGCACCCCCTGGGACTATGACCGCCGGGTGCCGATCCTGTTCTGGAAGCCCCACGGAACGACGCAGGAGCGCTTCCTGCCGATCCGCACCATCGACATTGCTCCGACCCTGGCGAGCGTCATCGGTATTGAATCGCCCCCGGTCGCGGGCCGCGTCCTGCCCCTGTGGGAGTGACCGCGACCGGCGGATAGAGCTTGGGTCGGATGGCCGCAGGCGGGAGCCGCCTATGGTTCTGGCATGATCCCTTGTCTAGGGTGGCGTTGAAGCGCCGCAGCGACAGGATTCCCGCCACGCATGTCCCATACCCTGTTGCTGCTCATTCCGTTCGGGGCCCCTTTCGTGGCGGCCATGATGGCGCTCTTCCTGCCGTCACGCGCCCGGAACGCCGCAGCAGCACTGGCCTGGTTGACGTCCCTGGCGGGCCTGCTTTGTCTGGTGGCTCTGTTCCCGGCCGTCGCTGGCGGGGAGCCTGTGCGCTGGTCGATGGCCTGGCTGCCGACGCTGGGGGTCAACTTCACCCTGCGCCTGGACGGCCTGGCCTGGCTGTTCGCGGTCATGGTCCAGGGCATCGGCGCCCTCGTGGTGCTCTACGCCCGCTACTACATGTCTGCGGACGACCCGGTCCCGCGCTTCTTCGCCTTCCTGCTGGCCTTCATGGGCGCCATGACCGGCATGGTCATGGCCGGCGACCTGATCCAGTTGGCCGTCTTCTGGGAACTGACCAGCCTCTTTTCTTTCCTGCTGATCGGCTATTGGCACCATAGCGCGGCGGCGCGCGACGGGGCGCGGATGGCGCTGACCGTGACGGCGGCGGGCGGTTTGTGCCTGCTGGCCGGGGTCGTGGTGCTGGGCCGCATCGTCGGCAGCTTCGATCTGGACGTGGTGCTGGCGTCGGGCGAGATCATCAAGAACAGCCCCTGGTATCTGACCGCCCTGATCCTGATCCTGGCCGGCGCCCTGACCAAGAGCGCGCAGTTCCCCTTCCACTTCTGGCTGCCGCGCGCCATGGCGGCCCCCACCCCCGTCAGCGCCTATCTGCATTCGGCGACCATGGTGAAGGCGGGCGTCTTTCTGATGATCCGCCTGTGGCCGGTGCTGGCAGGGACCGACGCCTGGTATGTCATCGTCAGCACGGCGGGGATGGCGACCCTGTTGTTCGGGGCCTGGAGCGCCGTCTTTCAGAACGACCTCAAGGGCCTGCTGGCCTATTCCACCATCAGCCATCTGGGGCTGATCACCCTGTTGCTGGGACTGGGCAGTCCGCTGGCGGCGGTGGCGGCCATCTTCCACACGGTCAACCACGCCACCTTCAAGGCCTCGCTGTTCATGGCCGTCGGGGTCATCGACCACGAGACCGGCACCCGCGACATGCGCAAGCTGAGCGGTCTCAGGCGGTCCATGCCGGTCACGGCGGCCCTGGCCATCGTCGCCGCCGCCGCCATGGCCGGGGTGCCCCTGCTGAACGGTTTCCTGTCCAAGGAGATGTTCCTGGCCGAGGCGATCGCCCATACCGGCGGGCGACACCTGAACCTGGCCCTGCCCGTTCTGGCGACCGTCGCCAGTTTGCTGAGCGTGCTCTATTCGGTGCGCTTCATCCACCAGACCTTCTTTGGCCCGCCGCCCGTCGACCTGCCCAAGACGCCGCATGAACCGCCGCGCTGGATGCGCTTCCCCATCGAGGTTCTGGTCGGCCTGTGCATCCTGGTCGGCGTCTTGCCGGCCATCACCATCGGGCCGGTACTGGCCGTCGCCGTTCGTTCGGTGCTGGGGCCGGACGTCCCCTATTACAGTCTGGCGGTCTGGCACGGCTTCAACCTGCCGCTGGTGATGAGCGCCATCGCCCTGGTCGGCGGCGTCGTGGCCTACAGGCTGCTGGGTCGGCGCATCAACGCCAGCGAGCGGCCCTGGGTGGTCGGACGCTTCAACGGCGCGCGCGCCTATGACCGGGTCATGCGGGCCTTCAAGGGCGGCGCCGAGTGGATCGTGCGTCGTCTCGGCGCCTCGCGGCAACAGGCCCGTCTGCGGGCCATCATCCTGACCTGTCTGCTGGCGGCGGTGCTGGCCAGCGGCATGGCGGGCCTCGGCTTCGACGAGGCTGGGCTGACGGTTCAGCGTCCAGGCCTGGGCTTCACCCTGTTGTGGATCATCGGCGGCGCCTGCGCGATCGCCGCCGCCTGGCAGGCCAAGTATCATCGTCTGGCCGCCGTGGTCCTGGTCGGAGGGGCCGGCCTGGTCAGTTGCCTGACCTTCGTCTGGTTCTCGGCCCCCGACCTGGCCACGACCCAGATGCTGGTCGAGATCGTCACTACGGTCCTGCTGCTGCTGGGCCTGCGCTGGCTGCCCAAACGCCTGCCCGACCTCGCTTCGCCCCAACAGGAAGCCAAGGCCCGCCGGCGGCGCGTGACGGACCTCGCCATCGCGATCATCGCCGGCGCCGGCGTGGCCCTGATCGCCTTCGCCGTCATGACCCGGCCGTCGGCCTCGCCGCTGGCGCGATACTTCCTGGACCACGCCTATTCCGAAGGCGGCGGGCGCAATGTGGTGAACGTGCTGCTGGTCGACTTCCGCGCCTTCGACACCCTGGGCGAGATCACGGTCCTGGGCATCGTCGGGCTGACGATCTGGGCCCTGCTGCGGCGTTTCCGTCCGGCGTCGGACAGTCTCGGCCATACCGAGCAGAAGCAGCACCAGGACCACAGCGATGATCGCCGCGAGGATCGCAAGCTGGGCGACACCCTGTCCGAGACCATGCTCATCCCGCGCGTGGTGATGCGCTGGCTTTTCCCCTTCATCATCCTGCTGGCGCTGCATCTCTTCCTGCGCGGGCATGACCTGCCCGGCGGCGGCTTCGCGGCGGGCGTAGCGCTGTCGATCGCCTTCATCCTGCAATACATGGCGTCCGGCGCCCGCTGGGTCGAAGAGCGGCTGAAGATAAGGCCCCTGGTCTGGATCGGCGGGGGGCTGCTGATCGCGACCCTGTCCGGGGTCGCGTCCTGGTTGTTCGGCTATCCGCTGCTGACCTCCTGGTTCCGCTATGTCGACCTGCCGCTGATCGGCAAGACGCCGCTGGCGTCGGCGGTCGTGTTCGACGCGGGCGTGGCCCTGTTGGTGGTGGGGGCGACGGTGTTGATGCTGGTCGCCATCGCTCACCAGTCCCTGCGCAAACCGCGCGCCGTCGTGCCTGCGACCGCTGACGAGGAGAGCGTCTGATGGAACTGGTCCTCGCGCTCGGGATAGGGGTGCTGACCGCCGCCGGCGTCTGGCTGCTGCTGCGCCCGCGCACCTTCCAGGTCATCATCGGCCTGTCCCTGCTCGGCTATGCCGTCAACCTGTTCATCTTCGCCATGGGCCGCCTGCGCGCGGGAGCGCCGCCGGTGCTGAAGGGCGAGGGTCCGGTTGATCCCGCCGCCTATGCCGACCCGGTGCCCCAGGCCCTGGTCCTGACCGCCATCGTCATCAGCTTCGCCCTGACCGCCCTGTTCCTGGTGGTGCTGCTGACCAGCCGGGGGATCACTGGCAGCGACCACATGGACGGACGGGAGCCAGGCGAATGACCGACTGGCAGGATCACCTCATCGTCGCGCCGATCGTGCTGCCGCTGATCGCGGCGGCCAGCATGCTGCTGCTCAAGGAGCAGCGCTATGGGCTGAAGGCCCTGATCAGCCTTTGCACCCTGATCGCCCTCGTCGCCGTGGCTTACGCCCTGCTGCACGAAGCGGCGGTCGGCGGTCCGGCGGGCGACGACACGGCCCGCATCTACAACCTCGGCGCCTGGGCCGCACCCTTCGGCATCACCCTGGTGGCGGATCGGCTGTCGACCCTGATGCTGGCGCTGACGGCGACGCTGGCGGCGGGCGGACTGATGTTCTCCTACGCCCGCTGGGACCGGGCCGGGCCGCGTTTCCACGCCCTTTATCTGCTGCTGGTCATGGGGGTGAACGGCGCGGTTCTGACCGGCGACCTGTTCAACCTGTTCGTCTTCTTCGAGGTCATGCTGGCCGCCTCTTACGGCCTGCTGCTGCATGGGTCTGGCGAGAAGCGGGTGCGGGCCGGGCTGGGCTATGTCGCCATCAACCTGACAGCGTCGCTGTTCTTCCTGATCGGGGTCAGCCTGATCTACGGCGTGACCGGCGCGCTCAACATGGCCGACATCGCCAGCAAGGTCGCCGCCATCCCCGATCATGACCGCGCCCTGTTCCATATCGGCTGCGCCATCCTGGGCGTGGCCTTCTTGGTCAAGGCGGCGGCCTGGCCGCTCGGCTTCTGGCTGCCCGGCGCCTATGCCGCCGCCAGCGCCCCGGTCGCGGCGGTCTTCGCCATCCTCAGCAAGGTCGGGGTCTATGTCATCCTGCGCCTGGCCACTCTGCTGTTCGGCGCCGACGCCGGCGCCTCGGCCGGGTTCGGCAATATCTGGCTGTTGGCGGCGGGCGCGGCCACGGTCGTCTTCGGCGCCGCCGGCATGGTGGCGGCGCGTCGGCTCGAGGGCGCGGCCGGTTACGCCGTCATGGTCTCGTCCGGCACGGTGCTAGCCATAGCGGGGACCGCCGTGCCCGACGCGGTCGGCGGCGCGCTTTTCTACATGGCGGCGTCCACTCTGGCGGCCGGGACCCTGTTCCTGATCGCCGAGATTCTGGCGAGGGGCGAGGACGTCGCGGCCTCGCCCCAGGACGCGGTCTTCGACGACGAATATGACGACCCCTTCGCCGCCGACGACGTGCAGGAGGTCGGGCGCGTCCTGCCGGCCTCGACCGCCTTCCTCGGCGGGGCCTTCATCCTGGCCGCCCTGGTGACCGTCAGCCTGCCGCCCCTGGCCGGTTTCGCGGGCAAGCTGAGCATCTTCGTCGCCCTCTTGTCTGGCGACGGCGCGCTGTCGCCCGCCAGTTGGACCCTGGTCGGGGTTCTGACCCTGTCCAGCTTCGCCGCCCTGATCGCCCTGACGCGGTTCGGCGTGGCGGGCTTCTGGCGCGAGGACGCCGTCGCGCCGAAGGTCCGCAGTCCTGAATTCCTGGCCATCGGCGGTCTGGTCCTGTGCTGTCTGTGGCTGAGCGCCGGAGCCGCCGCCGGACTGACCTACGCCGAGAAGACCGGCGAATGGCTGGCCGCGCCCAAGGCCTATATCAGCGCCGTGCTGGGAGACGCCGCATGATCCGCGCCCTCCTTCCCCACCCCCTGCTGGCCCTGGGGCTGTTTGCCAGTTGGCTTGTGCTGAGCGGGCCGATTTCGGCGGGCGACGTCCTTGTCGCCCTGATCGCGGCCCTGGCGATCCCGCAGGTCATGCGACGGCTGGAGCCCGACCGATCCGGCGTCCGCTCGCCGGGTGCCATTCTGCGGCTGGCCGGCTATGTCGCGGTCGACGTGGTGCGGTCCAACTACGCCGTGGCCACCATCATCATGGGGCGGCGTAGACGTCAGCGCATGTCGGGCTTCATCCATGTGCCGCTGGACCTGCGCAACCGTTACGGCCTGGCGGTGCTCGCCATCATCCTGACCAGCACGCCTGGCACCCTGTGGGTCCAGTACGACCGCCCCTCGGGCCGCCTGCTGCTGCACGTCCTCGACCTGACCGAGGAGCAGGAGTGGATCGACCTGATCAAGGGGCGTTATGAACGCCTGCTGCTGGAGATCTTCCCGTGACCGCCTCCGCTGTTCTCTATTGGGGGTTGGGCGCGGCCCAGGCCATGCTCTTGCTGGCCATGCTGCTGGCCGCCTGGCGCATGATGCGCGGGCCGCGCGCGCAGGACCGGGTGTTGGGTCTCGACACCCTCTATCTGAACGCCATGCTGCTGATCCTGGTTCAGGGGATGCGCAGCGGGGTCGGCCTCTACTTCGAGGCGGCCCTGATCATCGGCATGCTGGGCTTCACCGCCACCGTCGCCCTGGCCAAGTTCCTGATGCGTGGCGAGGTGATCGAATGAGCCCCTCCGACCTGCCGCTGTGGGCGGCCTGGACCATCGTCGCCGTCACGGTTTTCGGCAGCCTGCTGGCGCTGATCGGCTCCGTCGGCCTGGTCGTGCTGAAACGCTTCTATGAGCGGGTCCATGCCCCGACCCTGGGAGCCACCCTGGGCATGGCGCTGATCGTCGCGGCCTCAGTCGCCTTCTGGTCCCTGACCGAGGGACGGCTGGCGCTCCGCGACCTGCTCATCGGGGTCTTCCTGACCGTCACGACGCCCGTGACCCTGATCCTGCTGGCCCGCGCCGCCGTCTATCGCGACCGCGTCGAGGGCGATGGGCACATTCCGCCAGAATAGGACGCGGCCTTTCGAAGCTGGAGCTTTGGGCTTAGCCTCAGATCAAAGCCGCCGCCCGAGCCAGTCGAACGAGGCGTTCATGACCCTGACCCTCCCCCCGTCCAGCCGCCGCAGCCTGCTCGCCGGCGCCGGCGCCCTGGCCGGAACCACCCTTCTGGGAGGCCGCAGCATGGCCCAAACCACACGCGCCGGATCGGCCACGATCTTCACCGGCGGTCCGATCCTGACTATCGACGAGGCCATGCCGACCGCAGAGGCCGTGACGGTTCACAACGGGGTCATCGTCGCTGTCGGTTCACTGGACGCCGCCCGCGCCGAGGCGGGCCGGAGCGCCCAGATGGTCGATCTGGACGGGCGCACCCTGCTGCCCGGCTTCTTTGATCCCCACGGCCATGTCTCGATGGTGGGCCTGCAAGCGCGCTACGCCAACCTGCTGCCTGCGCCGGACGGGGAGGGAAATGACATTCCAGCCCTGCAACGGATCACTCGCGACTGGATGAACGCGCACGAAGCCCTGGTCCGAGACACCCAGTTGGTCATCGGCTTCGGTTACGACGACTCCCAGTTGAAGGAAGGTCGCCATCCGACCAGTAAGGAACTGGACGCCGTTTCCCATAGCGTGCCGATCCTGTTCATGCACCAGTCCGGTCACCTGGGTGTGGCCAATAGCGCGGCCCTGGCGGCAGCGGGCGTGACCGCCTCCACGCCCAATCCCGACGGCGGCGTCTTCCGGCGCGAGGAGGGCTCGCAGCAGCCCAATGGCGTCATGGAGGAGACTGCCCTGTTCACCGTCATGGGCGCCCTGTTCACGCGCCTGGACCTTCAGGCCAACATGGAGATGATCCGCGAGGGCGCGCGCTTCTATTCCAGCTTCGGCTACACCACGGCCCAGGACGGTCGCTCCTCGACCGACACCTGTCGCATGATCGCCATGCTGGCCGAGCGCGGCGAACTGCCCATCGACATCCTGTCCTTCCCCGACATCCTGACCTCGACGGACGTGATGGCGACGCCGCTGTATCGCAGGACCTACGTCGGCAAGTACCGCGTCGGCGGGGTCAAGCTGACGCTGGACGGCTCGCCCCAGGGCAAGACAGCCTGGCTGTCCCAGCCCTATTACGTGCCACCGGAGGGCAAGCCGGCCTCCTATCGCGGCTATCCCGCCGTGACCGAGCAACAGGCGCTGGCCGCGGTCGAACTGGCCTTCAAGAACGACTGGCAGATCGAAGTCCACGCCAACGGCGACGCGGCCATCGACCTGCTGATCGCAGCGGTGCGCGAGGCGACGAGGAAGCACGGCGCCAGGGACCGCCGCCCCGTCCTGATCCACGGCCAGACCACACGCATGGATCAACTGGACGAGTTGAAAACCCTGGGCATCGTGCCGTCCCTCTTCCCCATGCACACCTTCTACTGGGGCGACTATCATCGGGATTCAGTACTGGGACCGCGCCGGGCCGAGTTCATTTCGCCGTGCGCCTCGGTCGTGCGTCGCGGGATGCGTTTCACCAGCCACCACGATGCGCCGGTGGCCAACCCCGACGCCATGCGCGTCCTGTCCGCCACCGTCACGCGCCGCACCCGGTCGGGCGACATACTCGGCCCGGACGAACGCGTGCCGGTCGATGTCGCCCTGAAGGCCATGACCCTGTGGGCCGCATGGCAGCACTATGAGGACGACCGTAAGGGCTCGCTGGCCGTGGGCAAGCTGGCCGACCTGACCCTCCTGGACGCCAACCCCATGACCATCGATCCCGACAGGCTTGCCGGGATCAAGGTGCAGTCCACCTGGAAGGAAGGCCGCGAGGTCTGGCGACGCTAGATCGCGCTGAGGATCTGGAGCGTTCGCTCGCCGGTGCGCACGAAACCGCGCGGCGAGAGGACCGCCAGCCGATCCAGGTCGATCTCGGCCGCGTTCAATCGCACGCAAAGGCGACCGGCCTGGTGATCGACGCGCGCGATGTTTTCGGGGCCGCCCAGAGCCGCAAGAAGGTCTGGCGACAGGTCTGACTGCGTCTCTGCAAAGGTCGCGCTAGAGACCTGAGCGGGCGTTTGCTCGCCCGCGCCGACCACCGCCCTGATCTCATCGGCCACGGCGTCGGCGATGGGGCCGAGGACGACCTGTAGCTGGTTTGGCCCGGGGGCGATCACGCCGCGCGCGCCCAGCCGTTTCAGCGCCGCTTCGTCCACCGCCTCGCGTGAGCGGATGTGCAGCCGCAACCGCGTGGTGCAGGCGGCGACGGCCGTCAGGTTCCCTGCCCCGCCCAGCGCCGCGACGAAGGCCCCGGCTCGACCGCCCGACACCCCGGCGATTGGCGCCGCCGCGACGGGTTCATCCTCGCGCCCCGGAGTCTTCAGGTTGAAGACCCTGATGGCGACCCGGAACAGGCCATAATAAAGGCCGCCATAGATCAGGCCGATCGGCAGCAGCAGCCACGGTCGCGTGGCGCGTCCAAAGTTCAGTACATAGTCGAACAGACCCGCCGAAAAGGTGAAGCCCAGCCGTGAGCCCAGCAGGTCCATCGCCACCATCGACACCCCGGTCAGCACGGCGTGGATGGCGTAAAGGACCGGCGCCAGGAACATGAAGGTGAACTCGATCGGCTCGGTCACCCCTGTCAGGAAGGCGGTCAGTGCCAAAGAGAACAGCATCCCCCCTACCTCCTTGCGGCGATCCGGGCGGGCGGCGTGATACATGGCCAGACAGGCGGCGGGCAGGCCAAACATCATGACGGGGAAGAAGCCGCTCATGAAGACGCCCGCGCTGGGATCGCCCGCGAAGAAGCGGTTCAAGTCTCCCGTCGCGCCGTTGTAGTCGCCGACGATGAACCAGGCGACGTTGTTCAGGATGTGGTGCAGGCCGGTGACGATCAGCAGCCGGTTGAGCAGACCATAGACGAAGAGGCCGAACTCGCCCGAGCCAATGACGGCGCGGCTGAAGACGTCGATGGCATGGTCGATGCCGGTGAAGGTCAGGCCCACAGCGGCAGCGACCACCAGACCCGCCACCCCCGCCACGATGGGCACGAAGCGGCGCCCCGCGAAGAAGGCCAGATAGTCGGGCAGCTTCAGCGTGGAGAAGCGGTTGTAGCAGGCTCCGGCGATCAGACCGGCGACGATGCCGATGGGCACCCCCAATCGTGACAGGGCCTGATCCTTGAAGGCCTTGGACGCCGCATCCACGGCGTCGCCTGTCAGGCCGGCGATCACCTCGGGCGGCACGCTCAGCAGCACCTTGGACGCCTCGACCGAGATCAGGAAGCAGACCACGCCCGCCAGGCCCGCCGCCCCATTGTTGTCCTTGGCCAGCCCCACGGCGACGCCGACCGCGAACAGCAGGCCCAGGTTGGCGAAAACCGCCTGCCCCGCCGCCGAGATGAAGGCGATGTCGAGCAGGTCCGGCTGGCCCAGTCGCAGCAGCAGGCCCGCCACCGGCAGGACGGCGATGGGCAACATCAGGGCCCGGCCGAGCGGCTGCAGGCTGGACAATCCGATCTTCATGCGACCGCTCCGACGACACGGGATTTCAAAAGAGCGGCCAGACGTTCGTCGGCCAGGGCGCGTACCGCCTCGGCGCTGTCGAGCGTCAGGACATCACCCGCCAGTTGGCGACAGTCAGCCAGGGTCAGGCCCCGCAGCAGGGCCTTGATCTCGGCCACCATGGACGGCGTGGCCGACAGCTCTGTGACGCCCAAACCGATCAGAATGGGCGCGGCCAGAACGTCCGAGGCCAGGCCCCCGCAGACGCCGATCCAGCGCGTGTCGGCCGCCCCCGCCGCCGTCTGGGCGATCAGGCGCAACACCGCCGGATGCAGGCTGTCCAACTGGGCCGCCAGATGGGCGTTCTGGCGATCCATGGCGAGCGCATACTGGGTCAGGTCATTGGTGCCGACCGAGACGAAGTCGATATGGGGCGCCAGCAGATCGGCCGTCATGGCCGCCGCCGGGGTCTCGATCATCACCCCCAGCAGGGGCGCCGCGCTGTCAGTTTCGGAGGCTGCGATGTCCAGCAGGGCGCGGACCTGACGCACCTCGGATGCCGAGGCGATCATCGGCAGCATGACAGCCACGGCTCCGCTGGAGCGCACTCGGCAGACGGCGCGCAGTTGGGTCAGCAGCAGGTCGGGCCGGTGCAGGCCTGTGCGCACGCCGCGCAGGCCCAGGGCCGGATTGTCCTCATGCGGCATGGGCAGATAGGGCAAGGGCTTGTCGCCGCCCGCGTCCAGGGTGCGGATGACCAGGGGTCGTCCGTCCAGGGCGTCGGCGATGGCCTGATACTGGGCCAGTTGCTCGTCTTCGGTCGGGGCGCTCTGGCGCTCCAGGAAGAGGAACTCGGTGCGCAGCAGGCCGCAGCCCTCGGCGCCTCCGGCCACGGCGGGCGCGGCCTCGGCCACATCGCCCAGGTTGGCGAAGACCTCGATGCGGACGCCGTCGGCGGTGCGGCAGTCCTCGGCGGCTAGGGCGCGGGCCTCGGCGCGACGGCGGTCGCGCGCGGCGGCGGCGCTCTGGGCACGGGCCTGCCGGGCGGCGGACGGACTGGCGACTAGACGTCGCCCGTCGGCGTCCAGCACCACCAGGGCGCCGTCCTCGACCCGATCCAGACCCGGCCCGACGGCGACCAGGGCGGGCACGCCCATGGCGGCGGCCAGGATGGCGACGTGCGAGGTCGGCCCGCCGCGCGCGGTGCACAGGCCCGCCACCTTGACCGCATCCAACGCGATCAGCTGCGACGGCAGAAGGTCGTCGGCCAGAATGACCGACCCGGCCCCCAGCACCACCGGTGCAGGCGCGGCCTCACCCGACAGTTCGACCAGAACCTGACGCTCCAGATCCATCAGATCGTCGGCGCGTTCAGCTGTGCGGGCGTCGCCCAGCGAGCGGAACAGGGCCACGCCGCCCTGCGTCGCCGTGCGCCAGGCGAAGCCCGCGCTGCGGCCCGCCTCAATGGCTTCCTGCGCCGTGGCGATCAGGCCGGGATCGTCGAGGAAGGCCAGATGGGCGGCCAGGATGGCGCGGCGATGGGACCCGCCCGAGGCGACAGAGGCCTCGATACGCCTTCGCACTGCGCTCAAGGCCTGTTGCAACGCGGCCTGCTCCAGCATGACGCCGCGACCGTGCTCAGGCGTCTCGATCTCAGCCTGACACAGACGGACGGCGCGGCCGATGACCAGACCTGGCGCCGCCGTGACGCCCGAGAAGATCAGTTCGCCGTCCTCGCCCGAGGCGGGGCCGGCCTGCGCGCCCAGCGTTTCGACGGCGGGCGCAGCGTGGGCGGCCTCACCGCCCTCGCCCAGGCCGGAGGCGATCAGGGCGACGACGGCCTCCAGCGCCGCCTCGGCCTGCCTGCCGCTGGCGCTGAGGATCAGTTCGTCGCCATCCTTGAGGCCGAGGGTCATCATGGCGGTCAGGCTGACCGCGTCGGCGCTGCGCTCGCCCAGGATCAGGCGGACGTGGGCGTCAAAGCCCTTGGCGGCGGCGGCCAGGCGCGAGGCCGGGCGAGCGTGCAGACCATGCGGCAGAGGCGCGCGCACCGTGCGGGTCAGGACTGCCCCGCCGTCGCCGGACGTCGATACGGCGATTGCAGCCTGACGCACGGTCATGATCGGTTCGCCCGCCACGACCAGACGGTTCAGCGGCAGCAGGCGAACCTCCCCCTCATTGGCCAGCAAGATCGGCGAGATCAGGCTCTTGGCGCCCGCCGCCACCACCTCGAGATCCAGCGTCAGCAGAGGATCGCCGGTCTTCACACGAGTCCCGGCGGTGACATGGGCGGTGAAGCCCGCGCCGTTCAGGCTCACCGTCTCCAGCCCCAGATGGATCAGGATTTCCGCACCCTCGTCCGAACGGACGCTGACCGCGTGGCCCGTACGGGCAAGACTCGACACCACCCCGTCAAAGGGGGCGCAGACCGTCATCCCGGTCGGATCGATGGCCAGGCCTTCGCCGACCATGCGCGCGGCGAAGGCGGCGTCGGGGACCTCCTCCAGCGCACAGACCCAGCCGTCGATCGGGGCGTGGACGATCATCTCGGCCGCCATCAGTCGCTCTCGCGCTTGGCTGCGGGATCGGAGACGCGCACCCAGTCGATGCCCCACATCGGGTCCAGCTCTTTCTGCGTGAACTTCAGGCAAAGGTCATGCTGACCTGCGCGGGCAGGCAACTGGCCCGACAGGGTGGTGATCCCGTCGTTGCCGGCGGCCTCGGCCAGGGGAAGGATCAGGGCGGGTTCGCCCTCGCAGCCGTCGATGCGGACCTCAAGTTCCCCCTCCGGGGTGCGCGGCGCCCCCAGACGGATCTTGTCGCGATCAGCGCCGATCTGGAAGTTGAAGGGGACCTGGCCGACGGCGGCCTCGAAACGCAGACCCTTGGTCAGGTCCGCCGACTGATAGATCCAGCAAGGGTTGAGGATGTCCATGAGCAGGGCCGGCCGCTCGCCCTGTAGCGGAGCGTCGTCGATCAGCGACAGCGGCAGGGCCGCGCTGCACAACTTCATCTGGTGGTCGTAGCGGCGCTGGCCGTCGGCAGGCGGCGTGGCGGGAACCTCGGTCAGGCCGATGGTCGCATAGTCGATGCCCAGGGCGCGATAGCGGGCGAGCTGCGGGTCCAGACGGGCGCGGAAGTCGGCGAAGTCCATCCGCGCATGCGGGGTCCAGGCCATTTCCGCCAGGGCGGAGATACGGGGAAAGGCCTGATATTCGACCCGGTCCTCGGTCCGCATGTGCTCGGAGAACAGATTGCCCTGCACCCCCAGGACGCGGCGCGCCTGTTCCGCCGTCAGCACGTCCGGCGTCGGGTCGAAGCTGTAGACGTCGCGCAGGGTGGAGGTGAAGCCGCGCCCCGGCGAACCGTCGTCGGCGCTCTGGCGGTTGTCGAAATAGAGGACGGGCGCCGGCGACATCACCGTGTCGTGGCCCAGACGCGCCGCCTCGATGGCGCCCGCGACGCCGCGCCAGGACATGACGCTGGCGTTGGGATTGATGCCGCCTTCCAGGATTTCGTCCCAGCCGATCATGCGACGGCCGTGGTCGTTCAGGCGCTTCTCCAGGCGGGCGACGAACCAGGACTGCAACTTCTCCTCGTCGGCCAGACCCAGTTCCCGCATCCGCTCTTGCACGCGGGGCGAGGCCTTCCACTGATCCTTGACCGCTTCATCGCCACCGATGTGGATGTATTCCGAGGGGAAGAGATCGACGACCTCGTCCATGACGTTCTCGAGGAAGGTCAGGGTCGACTCCTCGACGTTGAACAGGGTTGGATAGACGCCCCAGTCTGCGGGCACGGCCGGCACGGCGGCGCCGGGCGCGTCGGTCACGCCCAGTTCGGGATAGGCGGCCACCGCCGCGCTGGCGTGGCCCGGCACGTCGATCTCGGGCACCACCACGATGTTGCGGGCCGCCGCATAGGCGACGATGTCGTGCACCTGATCTTGCGTGTAGATCCCGCCGTAGAGACGCGGACGGCCCGTCGCCGGGTCGATGTCCTTGCGGGCCGAGGCCCCCGCATGGACGCGCCAGCCGCCGACCTCGGTCAGCCGGGGGTAGCGCTTGATCTCCAGCCGCCAGGCCTGATCGTCGGTCAGGTGCCAGTGGAAGACGTTGAGCTTGTGCAGGGCCATCCAGTCGATGAAGCCCTTGATGAACTCCGGCGATTGATAGTGGCGGGCGGAATCCAGCATGACGCCGCGCCAGCCAAAGCGCGGGGCGTCGGAAATAGCCACGGCGGGAATGGTCGCGGCCCCCTGCCCCGCCTCGGCGGTGGCCAGTTGCCACAGGCTGATGGAGCCATAGAGCAGCCCGCCGAAGTCGCCCCCCGTGATGACCGCGCCGCGCGGCGTCACGTCCAGGCGATAGGCGTCAGCGGCGGTTTCAGGGGCACGATGGAAGACGACGGCGCCGGGCGCGACCTCGCCTTCGCGAACCGTCAGATTCAGGCCGCGCGTGCGTTGCATCAGGTCGGCGAAATAGGTCGCCGCGCGCAGGGCCTCGGCGTCGCCGCGAGGGACGATCAGGACCGTGGCCTCGCCCAGATCGAAGACGCCCTGGGCCGGGGTCACGACGGCGGGACGCGGAATCACCGACCCGGCAGGCGTTTCGGCCAAGGCGACGGAGGCCGAAGCCAAGACCGCCATCAGGGCAGTAACGGACGTCAGCCGCAGGGCATGCGCCCTCGATCGAACCACCTGGGTCATACGCAGTCTCGCATCAAAAAAAAGCGCGCGGGACGATGACGCCCCGCGCCAGTCTGGCCTCAGGAGAGAGCCTTGGCGATAGGCGGAACGGGGGATGGCGAACGCCGTCCCCCGAACCCCGCGTCCTAGAACTCGACGCTGAGCGTCGCCATCAGCTTGCGGCCGGTGCGATAGACGCCCCGCGGCAGGCTGACCGTATTGGCGTAGGCGTAGTATTCGCTGTCGAGCAGGTTCTGGCCCGCGACCGTCAGGCTGACCCGTTCGTTGAAGGCATAGGCCGCCGTGGCGTCGAGGCCCGTGTAGGCGCGGACATACATGTTGTCGCCACGATCCACGCCGGTGAAATACTTCGACCGCCAAGTGTAGGTCATGCGCGCCGAGAAGGCGCCGGCCTCAAAGAAGGGGCTGATGTTGACCTGATGCTTCGAGTTGAAGGGCAGGTCCTGGCCGTTGTCGGCGCTGCCGTCGACATAGGTGTAGTTGGCCAGCAGACCCAGGCCATAGGCGTAGTTCTGCTGATAGGCGAAGGTCGCGCCCTTCAGGTCGGCCGAACCGGCATTGGTCGGACGGCTGATCTGATAGGTGGTGACGGCGTTCTGGGCCTGGTTGAAGTGCTCTTCCGGCGCGGTCTTCTGCAGGATGTAGTTGTCGATCTTCTTGTAGAAGATCTCGCCCGACAGGATGGCGTCAGGGGCGAAATACCATTCCGCCGCGGCGTTCAGATTGGTCGACTTGTAGGGGTCCAGGTCCGGGTTGCCGCCGCCGCCGGTCAGGATCTGATCCGACAGCCAGAAGTAGTTGGACATGTCCGCATAGTTGGGACGCGAGATGACCTTGGCCGCCGCCAGTCGGATGATGAGGTCATCCGAGGCGTTGATGGCGAGGTTCAGGCTGGGCAGGAAGTCGTCGTATTCCTTGCTCCGGACGCTCCATTCCCAATCCGCCGCCGTGACGCCGCAACCGGTCGCCGTCTGATTGACGCAGACATAGCCGCCGCTTTCCGACTCGGTGCGGACGTAGCGCAGGCCTATGTTGCCGCGCACGCGGTCGTTCTCAAAGTCCGCCTGGCCATAGAGGGCGTTGATCGTCTCCTGGACGTTCCAGTTCTGGGCCGTGAACTCGGCGTTGCCGAAGACGGTCGGGACCGGCTTGGCCTGCCAGGGACGCAGGTATTCGCCCGCCTCGATATAGTCGGCCAGCGCCTTTCCATCGATGCGGAAGCGGCCCTTCATCTGGTCGTTCACGCCGTCGAAGCCGTCCAGATAGTTCCCCGGCACGCGGCTGGGGCTGAACATGCCGGCGCTGTCCGGCGCGCCGTAGATCTGGACCGTCACGCCCGACATCTTCTGGTCGGTCTCGTGCTTGCGATACTTGTAACCGAACTGGAAGCGGCTGAAGAAGCCGTCGCGATCGAAGCCGAGATCGGCCTGGGCGTAGGTTTCCTCATCCATCGTCGGCTTGGAGACGATGTTGCCGCCCCAGCCCGCGTTGTAGCCGGTCGGGCCGACGGACGGATCGCCCGCCCCCCAGCCGCCGTCGAACGAGAATTTCGACGCGTCGTTCAGGACATTGCCGTTGGCGTAGGTCAGGACGCCGGGCGAACCCGGCGCGCCGGTGAAGTCCACCGTATAATCGGCCCAGTTCAAGAACTCGCCGAACAGCTGGCGCTGGGTGCCGCCGTCCGCCTTGGTGTAGCCGATGTCGCCCGACAGGTCCCAGCCATTGCCCGTGTACTTGCCGTCGAAGTGGTAGCTGTCCGAGGTCATGGCCGCCTCGCGATACTGGATATCCAGCACGCTCAGCGCGTTCTTGAAGGAGGCCTTGGTGATGACGCCGTCATCGACCTGCAGGTCCGTCAGGGCGCCCAGGCTGTTCCAGGTATTGCCCTGGAAGGCGAAGAGGGCCTGGTTGATGTTGTCGTAGGTAGCGTCGATGCGCAGCCAGTCGAAGTTCAGATCCAGACTGTCGTTCGGACGCCATTGGGCGGCGACGGTGTAGCTGTTGCGCTCGCGTCCCTGCTCGAAGAAGTGAGTGCCGAAGGCGTTCAATCCCTTGGCGTTCGGGTTGGCCAGCAGGGTCGAGGCGCAGGTCCCGACGCAGTTGCCGTTGGCGATGGAGTTGCCGCCCGGGTTCTCGGCGTTGCCGCCGGCGTAATAACTGGCCGGGATGGTGCCATAGGCCTCCATGCCGTCGCGACGCAGATCGTCGGAGGCGCGCTGAGCCGAGACCAGGACGCCGAAGGTGCGATCCTCGTTGCGCCAACCGCCCAGCACCGACAACTGCGCGTCGCCGCTCTCGGAGCGATCATTGTAGAGATAGGTCACGGCGCCCGAGAGGGTGTGACGACCCAGGTCCAGCGGTCGACGGGTCGAAACATCGACCGTGCCGCCGATCGAGCCCTCGTCGATGCGGGCCTCCGGCGACTTGTAGACCTCGACCTTGCCGACAATCTGCGGGGCCAGCAGGGCGTAGTTGAAGGTCCGGCCCGGCTGATCGAGGATGAACCAGTCCGCCGAGGCGACCGTCTGGCCGTTCAGCAGAGTGCGGTTCAGCGCCGGGTCCGTGCCCAGGATAGAGACCTTCTCGCCCTGGCCGAAGGCGCGGTCGACGGTGACGCCGGGAATGATGGTGATGGCTTCGGCCACGTTCGAGCTGGGGAACTTGCCCACATCCTCGGCGGTGACGACGTCGATAATGGCGTTGGCGTTGCGCTTGGTCGTGATCGACTGTTGCAACGAGGCGCGGATGCCCGTGACGACGACTTCATCGACCGTGGTGGTCGGCGCGTCCTGGGCGGCGGCGGCGCCGGCGACCAGCGCCAGGGCGCTGACTGAACCGGCAAGCAAGGCGTGACGGATACTCATGGCGCTGGATCTCCCCTCCAGAAGACCTGCCCCCGCAGGTCCGACATACCCAATTCAAGACCAATAAGGCCCGCCCCTCTTTCGACTAGATCGAGAGAACATGGGAATTGAGGGCAGAGTTTCACCAAAGCGTCGCATCCCGCAAGACCAAATTTCACATTGGGCCTAAACTTTCTGCATATTGGTCCTTGATTGGTTGCATGACATGGGTTCAGATGTGGTGGTTGGGATGCACTCTGGGGGAGGACGCCGTGCCGTTTCTTGAAGCCATAGGATCGCTGGACGCCCAGAGGCCCGCGCCCCTGTATCAACAGCTGCAACAGGCTGTGCGCCAGGCCATCGAGCGCCGCACGCTGAAGCCCGACGACGCCCTGCCGCCCGAACGGGACCTGGCCAACGAGCTGTCAGTGTCGCGAATCACGATCCGCAAGGCCTTCGACGGCCTGGTGGCCGAGGGCCTGCTGACACGACGCCAGGGCGCCGGCACCTTCGTCGCCGCCCGCGTCGAAAAGAGCTTCTCCAAGCTGACCTCCTTTTCAGAAGACATGGCGGCGCGCGGCCGCAAGGCCACAAGTTCCTGGCTGAGCCGCAGCGAGGGCACGGTGACGCCCGAAGAATCCCTGACCTTGGGCCTCAGCCCCGGCGCCCCTGTCTATCGCTTCCACCGTATCCGCTATGCCGACGGCGCGCCGATGGCGCTGGAGTATTCGACGGTTCCGGCCTCCTGCCTGTCGGGCGTCGAGGCGGTGTCCACCTCGCTCTATCAGGCGCTGTCGGTCAGCGGGCATAGGCCCAATCGCGCCCTGCAACGCCTGCGCGCCGTCTTGTTCAGCGCCGAGCAATGCGAGCTTCTGGGCATAGCCCCCGGCGCGCCCGGCCTGCTGATCGAGCGCCGCGCCTTCCATAACGGCGAGCCGGTGGAAGTGACCCAGTCCTATTATCGCGGCGACGCCTACGACTTCGTCGCCGAACTGAACGACGGACCCGCCTGATGCGCGCCGAAGACACGCTGATGTTCGCCGAGGCCGCTGACGCCGGCCGCATCGTCGCCGCCCAACTGACTGCCAACGCCGGGGTCGTGGCCCAGGCCGCCAAGTGCCTGCGGATGCATCCGCCGAGCGCCGCCCTGATCTGCGGTCGTGGCAGCTCGGACAACGCCGGGGTCTTCGCTCGCTATCTGATCGAGACCGAGGTCGGGGTTTTGACCAGCCCCATGCCCCTGGCCGTCAGCTCAGTCTATGGCCGCAAGCCGCATGTGCCGGACGGCCTCTGCCTGGCCGTGTCCCAATCGGGCAAGAGCCCCGATCTGGTCGCCGCCGCCGCAGGAGCCCGCGCGGGCGGCGCCTTCGTCATCGCCCTGGTCAATGTCGAGGGATCGCCACTCAGCCAGGTGGCCGACCTGACCATTCCGCTGCGGGCCGGTCCCGAACTGTCGGTCGCCGCGACCAAGAGCTTCATCGCCAGCCTCAGCGCCATCGCCCATCTGACAGCCGAATGGAGCGGCGACGCCGACCTGTCCGCAGCCCTCAACCGCCTGCCCGATCTGCTGGACGCCGCCTGGAAGCAGGACTGGTCCGCCGCCCTGCCCGCCCTGACCCAGGCAAGCAGCCTCTATGTGGTCGGACGCGGCGTCGGCTTCGGCGTGGCCCGCGAGGCGGCGCTAAAACTCAAGGAGACCTGCGGCCTGCACGCCGAGGCCTTCTCGACCGCCGAGGTCCGCCACGGCCCCATGGCCCTGGTCAAGACCGGATTTCCTGTCTTGCTGTTGCCCCAGTCAGACGCGACGCGCGACGACGCCGAGGACCTGGCCGCCGACTTCGCCCGACGCGGAGCCCAGGTCTTCTTCGCCGGCGCCACGACCGCACCCGGCGTCACGGCCCTGCCGACGACGTCCAGCCACCCCTGGCTGGAACCGATCCTGCAGATCCAGAGCTTCTATCGTCTGGCCGCCACGCTTTCGACGGCGCGAGGCTTTGACCCCGACCGCCCGCCCTATCTCAACAAGGTGACCGAGACCGTTTAATGCCCACCCTGCTGCACAACGGGCGTGTTCTGGTCAGTGACGCCTTTCATGACGATCTCGCCGTGGTCGTGGACGACGGCCGCATCGTCGCCGCGGCCCCGACCTCTGTTCTGCGCATCGCCTTTCCCGAGGCTGAGAGCCGCGATCTGAACGGCGACCTCCTGGTCCCCGGCTATATCGACACCCAGGTCAACGGCGGCGGCGGCGTCCTGTTCAACGATGCGCCCACGGTCGAGACCATCACCCGCATCGGCGCCGCGCATCGGCGCTTCGGCACCACCGGCTTCCTGCCGACTCTGATCAGCGACGACCTGGCGGTGATCGACCGCGCCATCGACGCCGTCGAACAGGCCATGCTTGAGGGCGTGCCCGGCGTGCTGGGCATCCACATCGAAGGCCCCTTCCTCAACATCGCGCGCAAGGGCATCCACGACCCGACCAAGTTCCGCACCCTGGACGACGAGGCCGTGCGACTGCTGACGCGGATGAAGACGGGCCGCACCCTGATCACCCTCGCCCCGGAAATGACCACGCCCGACAGGATCGCGGCCCTGGTCCAGGGCGGCGCCGTGGTCGCGGCGGGCCATACAGACGCGGACTACGCCACGAGCAGGGCGGCGCTGGATGCAGGCGTGACCGGCTTCACCCACCTGTTCAACGCCATGTCGCCACTGGCCAGCCGCGAACCAGGCGTGGTCGGCGCGGCGCTGGAGAACGTCAGCGCCTGGGCCGGAATCATCGTCGACGGCCACCATGTCGATCCGGTGGTGCTGAAGCTGGCCCTGCGCTGCCGACCGGCCGACCGCTTCATGCTGGTCACCGACGCCATGCCCAGCGTCAACGCCCCCCACCTGGGCGACGGAGACGAGCACTTCTATCTGCAAGGTCGCCGCATCTCGGTGAAGGACGGCGCCTGCCTGGACGAGCGCGGCGTACTGGCGGGGTCGGACCTCGACATGGCCGCCGCCGTCCGCAACACCCGCGACCTGCTGGGGCTGGACCTGGCCACCGCCGTCATGATGGCCTCGGCCGCGCCCGCCGCCTTCCTGGGACTGGAACGCCAGCGCGGCCAGATTGCGCCGGGCTATGCCGCCGACCTGCTAATCCTGAACAACGACCTCGCCGTCGTCGAAAGCTGGATCGACGGCGTCCCCGCCCCCACCCCCTGACATCAGACAGAGGCTCGCGGCAAAAACAGAAACAGTTTCATTTTCGTCTTGCGAGAAGGCGAGCCATATGAAAACCTCCTGCCGGGCTAGGGATGAACAGGATTCTGGAGGGGGACATCATGAAGATGCGTACATGGCTGCCGGTCGCGCTGGTGCTGGCGCTGGGGGCCTGCGGGTCGAAGCCGGCCGACAAGGGCACCGACCTCTCCAAGGCCAACACCACCTACCAGAACGAGCTGATGGAGAAGCTGATCGACGCCAAGCCCGGCACGGTCATCGAAATCCCGGCGGGCGTCTTCACCATCGACACCAGCCTGACCCTGGCCGTCGACGGCGTGACCATTCGCGGTCAGGGCATGGACAAGACCATCCTGAACTTCCGCAATCAGGCGGCGGGCGCCCAGGGTCTGCTGGTCAACGCCAGCAACTTCACCATCGAGGATCTGGCGCTCGAAGACACCAAGGGCGACGCCCTGAAGATCAACGAGGGCGAGAACATCATCGTGCGCCGCATCCGCACGGAGTGGACCCAGGGCCCCAAGACCGAAAACGGCGCCTACGGCATCTATCCGGTGCAGACGAAGAACGTCCTGATCGAGGACAGCGTGGCGATCGGCGCGTCCGACGCCGGCATCTATGTCGGCCAGTCCAGGAACGTCGTGGTTCGCCGCAACCGGGCCGAATTCAACGTCGCCGGGATCGAGATCGAGAACTGCATCGACGCCGACGTCTATGAAAACCTGGCCACCAACAACACCGGCGGCATTCTGGTCTTCAACATGCCCCAGCTGCAGCAGGCAGGCTACCGGACCCGCGTCTTCAACAACCGCGCCGTCGCCAACAACACGCGCAACTTCGGCCACGCCGGCACCCCGGTCGCCAGCGTCCCGGCGGGCACGGGCGTGATCGTCAACTCCAACGATCAGGTCGAGATCTTCGACAACGAGATCGCCGACAACAAGACCGGCAACATCATCATCTCAGCCCTGTTCTCAGCCGGCTATTCCGACAGCGCCATGAGCGCCGATTTCGACCCCTATCCTGAGGGTATCCTGATCAAGGACAACCGCTTCAGCGGCGGCGGCAACGCGCCCGACGGCATGGAATTCCAGGCCCTGCGCATCGCCAAGTTCGGCCCCACCGGCCGCTTCCCCGACATCCTCTGGGACGGCTACGTCAATCCCAAGCGCCTGGTGAACGGCCAACTGCCTGCCGCCCTGCGCATCTGCATCGACAACGGCGAGGCGGGCGTGCTGAACGTGGACGGGCCGAACAAGTACGCCAATCCGAACACCGACATGACGCCGCACAAATGCACCCTGCCGCGTCTCTCGGCCGTCGTCCTGCCAGGAGCCTGACGCGGCCTCATGACCCGGTTTCGTCTGCTCACCCTTTGCCTGGCGCTGGTCGCCGGGGCGGCGGCCTGCACCCGGCCGTCGCCGCCCCCGCAGCCCCTGGTCGATCCGACCTATTTCGCCACCGAGAACCCCAAGCTCCTGAAAGACTGGGGCATGGTTCAGGTGTCGGGCGACGCCCTGGTCCTGGGCCAACGCGTCACGCCCTATGATCTGACGACGCCGCTGTTCACCGACTATGCGCAGAAGCTGCGGACGATCTGGATGCCTCCGGGCGCGGCGGCGGACTACAAGCCCGGCGATGACGAACTGTCCTTCCCGGTCGGGACGGTCATCACCAAGACCTTCTTCTATCAGACCGGACGCGGCGGTCGGGTGATGCAACAGGCCGACCAGGCCCTGATCCACCACGGCGAAGGGCTGAAGCTGAAACAGGTCCGCATGGTCGAGACCCGACTGCTGATCCATCGCCCCGAGGGATGGGCCGCCTTGACCTATCTGTGGAACGAGGCCCAGACCGAGGCGGTCCTGCACCGCATCGGCGCCGTAGTCCCGCTGACGCTGGTGCGTCAGGACGGCAAGGATCAGGCCTTCTCTTACATCGTGCCGAACGTGACCCAGTGCTCCGCCTGCCATGCGACCAATGTGGCCACGCGCGTCATCCAGCCCATCGGCCCCAAGCCCAGGTTGCTGAACCGCGACTTCGCCTATGCGGACGGGACGGAGAACCAACTGAGCCGCCTGACCACCCTGGGCTATCTGCGCGGCCTCAATGATCCCAAGGCGGCGCCGGCGGATGTGGCGTGGACCGACGCAGGCGCCTCGCTCGAAGCGCGGGCGCGAGCCTATCTCGACGTCAACTGCGGCCATTGCCACAACCCCGAGGGACCTGCCGACACCTCGGGTCTGTATCTGAACGCCGCCACGCCGGTCTCACGTGCCTCCGGCATCTGCAAGCTGCCGGTCGCCGCCGGGCCGGGCACCGGCAATCTTCGCTTCGACGTCGTGCCGGGTGACGCCAAGGCCTCGATCATCCCCTATCGCATGGCGTCAACCAACCCCGCCGTGATGATGCCCGAGATCGGTCGTTCGACCGCCCACGCCGAGGGCGTGGCCCTCGTCCGCTTCTGGATCGATTCAATGGAGGGTTCATGTCGGTAGAGACGCCCCCTGCCCCCGGCCCCGGCCAGGATGTCGCTGCGGTCGTCCAGAGCCTGCGCGCCGCCTTCGACAACGGCCTGACGCGTGATCTGACCTGGCGTCAGGGTCAGTTGGCCGCGCTCGAACAGATGATGGTCGAGAACGAGGCCGAGATCGCCGAGGCCCTGAAGGGCGACCTGGGCAAGCCGTTCGGCGAGGCCTGCACGGCCGAGATCGACTTCACCCGCAAGGAAGCGTCCCATGCGCGCAAGCATCTGCGCCGCTGGGCGCGACCGCAACGGGCCGCGTCGCCGCTGGCCATCCAGCCCGGCAAGAGTTTCATCGAGGCCGCGCCCTACGGCGTGACCCTGATCATCGGGGCGTGGAACTATCCCTTCCAACTGGTGCTGGGGCCGCTGGTCGGGGCCATCGCCGCGGGCAACTGCGCCGTCATCAAGCCCTCGGAAATGGCGGCTCAGTCGTCGGCCCTGCTGAAGCGGCTGGTGGAGCGTTACCTGGACCCGCGCGCCTTTATGGTCGTCGAGGGCGATGCGGACGTCTCGACCGCCCTGCTGGCCCAGAGGTTCGACCTGATCTTCTACACCGGCGGCGAACGGGTCGGGCGGGTCGTGATGACGGCGGCGGCCAAGCACCTGACGCCCGTCGTGCTGGAACTGGGCGGTCAGAACCCCTGCATCGTCGACGAGACCGCCGATCTGGCGGTGGCGGCCCGGCGCATCGTCTGGGGCCGTTTCCTCAACGCCGGTCAGATCTGCGTGGCGCCGGATCACGTCTATGTCGCCGCCTCGGTCGAGGCCCGGCTGCTGGAGGCGTTGAAGCACGAAGTGACGGTCATGTTCGGGTCCGACCCGAAGTCGAGCGCGGACTACGGACGCATCATCAACCCGCGCCACGCCGCGCGGCTGCAGGCCCTGCTGGCTGACGGTCGCGCCGTCACCGGCGGTCGGGCCGATGTCGACGCCTGCTATGTGGCGCCGACCATCCTGACCGAGGTCGCCCCCGACGCCCCGGTGCTGGCCGAAGAGATCTTCGGTCCCATCTTGCCGGTCCTGCCCTACGAGACACTGGATGAGGCGCTGGCCGCCATCAACGCCCGATCCCCGGCCCTGGCCCTCTATGCCTTCACCCGGAACAAGGCGACCGCCGACCGGATCATCGGCTCGACCCGATCAGGTTCGGCGACGATCAACGATGTCGTGGTCTTCATGGCCAACCCCAACCTGCCCTTCGGCGGCGTCGGGGCCAGCGGCATGGGCGCCTATCACGGACGGTTCAGTTTCGAGACCTTCAGCCACCGCCGCGCCGTGCTGAGGCGCAGCTTCGCCCTGGACGCCAGCATCCGCTATCCGCCCTTCACCAAGGGCAAGCTGGCGCTTCTGCGACGCATGGCCTGAGGCCGCGTTCAGGCCCCTGATCCCAGGCCGTCATCCCCGGGCTTGTCCCGAGGATCCAGAGACTCAAGCGTGACCCGGCGCCCGGCGAGCCTTGCTTTCAAGCGTCGTGTTTATGGATTCTCGGGACAAGCCCGAGAATGACGAATGGAATGAACTCTCAGTCTTCCAAATAGAGCGAGAGGTAGCGCTCCAGCGCCAGCGTGGCCTCGGCGAACAGGCTGTCGGTCCATTCCGACTGAGCCTCGCCACTGGTCAAGGTTTCAAACGAGGTGAAGATTTCAGTGGCCATGCGCGCGACCGCCAGAGGCGCGCTGCCGTGAAAGCCGTCGAGCCCCTTCTCCCAGCGCGCCGCCAGATAGGCCGCGATCTGCGCATTGGCGTGTTCCTTGACGATCCGCAGCTCACGCGTCGTCAGCATCAGGTGGAACAACGGCCGATAGGCCGGGTCCTCGTTCAAGGTCTTTCGCAGGACCAGCATCACCTCCAGATGGCGCTCGCGCCACGATGTGTATTGCGGGCTCTCCAGAATCTCGGCGATGCGGCCGTGGATCTGCGACACCAGGGTCTCGAACAGCTCCTTGTAGATGGCGAAGACGTTCGGGAAATAGCGATAGATCGAGCTGACCGGCACATCGGCCTCGGCGGCGATCGTGCTGGTGGTGATGGTGTCGACGGAGGTGGTGGCCAGAAGGCGTTCGGTCGCCGCCAGAACGCTGTCGATCCGGTCGCGCGCGCGTTGCTGCATCGGCGCCGTGCGCCGCTCCAAAGTCCGGGCCAGCGTGGTGGTGGTCTCTTGCGGCGTGCGCGGGGCCACTGGGTTGTCCTCTCATCGGGTTCCATAGGCCGTCTAACACGACCTGACGCCCCTGCAAGGGCGCATAGGCGCACAGCCCCTTGTCAAACGGAATATTATTCTGTTTCGTATGTCGAGGGAACAGGGGTTTGGGAGGGCCACTATGACCAAGATGGAATTCCGCCGCAGGGCGATGCTGGCCGCCGGCGTGGCCGCTGCCGCTCTGGCTGTGCCGGGGCTGACCTGGGCGCAGGACGCGACGGCGCAGGGCGCGACATCCCTCGACGACGTCATCGTGACCGCGCAAAGGCGCGAACAGAGCCTTCAGGAGGTGCCGATCACGGTCAACGTCATCTCCGCCAAGACGCTGGAGGCCCTGGCGGCCGACGACATGGGCGACATGGCCGCCTTCGTGCCCGGTCTGTCGGTCTCGAACACCAGCCCGACCCAGGCCCGCTACAGCATTCGCGGCGTCGCGACCTCGGACTTCGGCGTCGGCACCGACCCGGCCGTCGGCGTCTATGTCGATGGCGTCTATGCGGCCCGGTCGGGCGCGGCCCTGCTGGCCTTCAGCGACGTGGCGCGGGTCGAGGTCTTGAAGGGGCCGCAGGGCACCCTGTTCGGCCGCAACAGCGCAGCGGGCGCTGTCTCCATCACGACCAACAAGCCGAGTGACGACTTCGAGGCGAAGCTGGGCCTGCGCCTAGGCGAATACGACAAGCAACGCCTCGAGGGCCTGATCAACGTCCCGATCAATGACGTCCTGGCCCTGAGGGTCAACGCCCTGTCGAACCGTCGCGACGGCTGGCTGATCGATAGCGCCACCGGAGAGGACTATGACCGTGAAAACAACTGGGCGGCGCGCGCCGCGCTGCGCTGGGACGTCACGCCCCGGACCCAGGCGATCCTGAGCTGGTCGCACGATGAAATCGATCAGGACGCCCGCCCGGCGATCGGCGTCGCACCCATCCCGGCGACGCCGGGCCTGCCCGCCTTCCCGCCCGATCCTGCGGACTACACCAACCCGTTCGACCAGCACGTCCTCAACGACGTCATCGACAACCACGAGACGCGCCGCCTCGACGAGGGCGTTCTGACCATCACCCACGCCTTTGGCGATATTGATTTCACCTCCCTGACCTCGGTCCGGCGTTTCACCACCGAGAACCGCGAGGACGAGGACGGCACAAACCGCCCGGACCTGTATTTCGACACCAACAACCGGGAAAAAAACCGCTCCTGGTATCAGGAATTCCGCCTCGCCGGTGAAAGCGGCGCCTTCAACTGGATCGCCGGCGCCAGCTATTATTCGGAACACGCCGAACAGCGCAGCGACACCTACGCCACCACCGACACCATCAACACCATCCTGACCAATGCGGCCGGCGCCCCGCTGTTCTCGCTGGCCGACATGATCCTGGGCATGGCGGGCATTCCCGCCAGCACCCTGGGGCATAGCTGGCAGGAAGACATGATCAATGAGGGCGACTTCGACGCGACCGCCGTCTTCGCCGACGTGATCTGGACCGCTACCGACCGGCTGAACCTGACGTTCGGTCTTCGCTACACCCACGACAAGAAATCGTTCCAGTGGCTGAACGGTCGCCGGGTCGCGCCCGAACTAGACGCCGTGCTCAACGATCCGACGATCAACTTCGTGCTCAGCGACAACATGGGTCCGGCCCTCGGCTATCTGCACGCCGACTATGTCTTCGACCTGTCCGCCCTGGCCGGCGTGCCGTGCGAAAACGGCGTCACGGTCCAGGAAGGCGTGACCTGCAAGCTGTCGGATTCATGGTCGGACGTCAGCCCGCGCTTCGTCGCCGACTACCACCTGACCGACAGCGCGATGGTCTTCTTCTCCTACGCCAAGGGCTACAAGGCCGGCGGCTTCAACAGCGTCGAGGTCGCCTCGCGCTTCGACAACGAAGACGTCCAGAATTTCGAGATCGGGCTGAAGAGCGACCTCGGCGCCAAGGCCCGCCTCAACATCTCGGCCTTCCAGTACGACTATGACGGCAAGCAGTCGATCCGGCTGGTCGTCCCGACGGGCTCCAGCGTGCCGCAATACCTGGTCGAGACCAGCGACGACACGGCCTGGGGTGTCGACATGCAACTGGATGTGGAGCCCCTGGACGGGCTGAACCTGTTCGCCAACGCCCAGTACATCGACGCGACCTACAACCGGAAGATGACCGACGACGGCGACCTGGCCGGGCAGCCCACGGGCGAGCCCCTGTGGTCGGCGTCGGCGGGCGCTTCCTATCGCCACGACTTGGGCGCCGCAGGCTCGCTCGACATGCAGGTGATCCACGCCTATCGCGGCGAAGGTCGCTGCAACACCACCTCGACCGGCCAGGGCTCATGCCTTCAGACCCCCTGGTTCGACCCGTCCGAGGCCCAGAATCGAACCGACGTCCGCCTCTACTGGCGCAATGCCAACGCGCGCTATCAGGTTGGGGTCTACGTCAACAACCTGTTCGACAATCAATATGTGACCGGGGTCAACAACATCACCGCCACGACGCTGGGCACGCCCTTCGTGGGCCTGACCGAGCCGCGGATGTGGGGCGTGGACCTGACCTACACCTACTGAGCAGAGGTCGTCCGGGACTGCGTCGGACGGCGCAGTCCCGGACGACGTTTACCGCTTAGAAGCGGAAGGTCAGGAAGGTTCCGAGGTAGGACTGGTCCTCGGCCGTGCCGGTTTCCTTCAGGAAGTCGCCGGCCCTGGTGTAGTTCGCCACCCCCATCAGGGAGACATAGGGCGTCAGGGCGTAGCGGGCGAAGACGCCCGTGCGCCATCCGACGTAAGACGACTGGCCCTCATTGGCGCCGCGCAGCACCATGCCGGACAGGGCGTAGAGGCCGTCGTCCTTGCTCTGACGCCACAGGCCGGCGGTGTTGGCGCCCAGGGTCAGTTTCGGCGTCGGGCGCACCGTCACCTCGGGCTGCAGCAGCACCATGTTGGCGAAGCCCAGATCGGTGCGCAGCGCCGCCGGTTGCGGGAACAGGGGGTTGAAGCTGTTCAGCTTGCCGTCGTTGGGGTCCTTGTCACCCGAGCCCACGTCGAGACGCACAGCCACGCGCGGCGACCACTTCACGCCCGAGAAGGTGCGGCCGCCGACGGCGGAGAAGAACCAGGCGTCGATATCGAGATCGCGGAACGATCCCCACTGCTTCACCGCCTCGACCTCATAGTCCCAGGGCGCGACCTTGCCCGACAGGCGCACCGACAGGGTGTCGCGGTCGTCGCGGCCCGCGACCTGACCGTCGAACGGCGTGACCAGACGGTCGGTGTTGGCGTAGAGCAGCTCCAGCTTCGGCGCCGTCGCCCCCCGCCCCAGAGTCTTGGCTGCGGTCGCGCCGTAGAGGCGGTAGTCGAAGTTGGTGGCGTCGTCCCACGAGGCCTTGCCTTCGCGCAGGGCGTAGCCGGCGAAGGCGCCGCCGCTCCAGCCGGTCGGGCTGTCATACAGGACCCGGACCATGTCCAGAGCCACGCGGGCATTGGCGCCCTCGCGCATGTCGAACAGGCGGAACCCGCCCTGGCCGAACTCCTGACGGCCCGCGCGGACGCGCAACGTGCCGCCGCCCACGCCAGTCTTCGCCTCAAGGAAGGCCTGATGCAGGTCGGTGCGGTTTTCCTCGATCACCGGCTCGCCGCTGGCGAGACCCGAGGTGCGGGCGTCCTGCACATCGACGAAGGCGCGCAGGGACGAGCCGAGGTTCAGTTCGCCCCACAGGCGGGCGCGGGTCTGGAAGTCGCCACCGGTGTCCTGAGCTCCGCGACCGAAGCGCTCGTTGTCGCGGTGCTCTGCGCGGAAACGCAGCTCGCCGCCGAAGCTGGCCCAGACGGGCCCGCCCTCGCCGCCGACCGGCACATATTTGAACTTCGACCAGGTCGAGGTGCGCTTGGCCGGGTCGGCCAGGTAGGCGTAGCTCTCGTCGTGATTGATAAGCTTGAAAGGCGGAGGCGCGGCGGGCGCCGGAGCAGGTGCGGCGGCCGGAACCACAGCGGGCGCGGTCTGGATCGGCGCCTCGACGTCGGCGGGCATGGGAGCGTGCGAAAGCAATGCGGCGGCGGCCGCAGCAGCGATACTCATGGATTTCCTCCGGGAAAGGGCGCGGTTGGCTCCGCGCTCGGTTCGATTGGGATAATTATTCGGCGTCGGGCTGTCGGCCCGGGACGGCGTTCTGGAAGGCGGGCAGTTCGAGACAGGCCGCTTCAATGGCCAGCAGGCGCGGCCAGCGCACCTCGACGCCAAAGCGGCGGGCGTTGCCCAGCTGCGGCACGATGCAGAGGTCGGCCAGGCTTGGGGCGTCGCCGAAAGCGAAGGGACCCGGCTGGTCGGCCAGCAGCTTGTCGACCGCGTCGAGGCCCTCCTCGATGACCGTCGCGGCCCAGGCCTGAACCTGTTCCTCCGACAGTCCGAGGTCGCGCAGGCGTTGCAGCACCTTGAGGTTCTGCACCGGGTGGATGTCGCAGGCGACGGCCTGAGCCACAGCCCGAACCTTGGCGCGTCCCACCGGGTCGGCGGGCAGCAGCGACGGCTCGGGCGAGGTCTCGTCGAGGTATTCGATGATGGCCAGCGACTGGGTCAGAACCGCGCCGTCGTCGGTGACGAAGGACGGCAACAGGCCCTGCGGGTTGAGCGCCAGATACTCCGGCGCCCGCTGCTCGCCCTTGCGCAGGTGGTGGATGACCTGCACGGCCTCCAGTCCCTTGAGACCCAGGGCGATACGAACCCGCCAGGAGGCCGTGGAGCGGAAATAACCGTGCAGGATCATGGGGTCAGACTCCGGCGCGACGGCGCACGCCGCCGAGGGTGAAGACCGCGATCGAGGCGATCACGGCGGGGATGACAGCGAGCAGGATCAGGTTCTGCGGGCTCCATCCGGCGGCCAACAGCACGCCGCCGACCAGCGGGCCGACGATGGCGCCGATGCGGCCGACACCCAGGGCCCAGCCCACGCCCGTGGCGCGGATGGCGGTCGGATAGACCGCCGCCGTCAGGGCGTTGCAGCCGATCTGGGCGCCGACGACGCCGAAGCCGGACAGGGCCGCGCCGACCAGCAGGACCGTCAGATTGGTGCCGCCGAAGGCCAGCAGGGCGATGAAGGCGGCCGAGGCGGCGTAGGCCGAACCCAGGACGACATAGGGGCTGATCTTGTCGATCATCCGGCCCAGGACGATGGCGCCGACGACGCCGCCCATGTTCAGGGTGGCGGTCGACAGGATGGCCATGCTGAGCGGCAGACCGGCGCCCTTCAGCAGGGTCGGCAGCCAGTTCACCAGGAAGTACATGACCAGCAGGTTCATGAAGAAGGCGACCCACAGCAGCAGGGTCACCGGCGTGCGGCCTTCACGGAACAGCTGGAAGACCGAGAAACCCTTGGCCGCCGAGGTCTGCTCGTGCTTCAGGCCGGCGATGAACTCGCTGACCGAGGCATTGGCGTCGATCTTCTTCACGATAGGGGCGATCTTGTGCTCCGGCGCGCCCTTGGCGACCAGGAAGCGCACCGATTCCGGCAGCATGAAATAGAGCACCGGCAGCAGCAGCAGCGGCAGGACGCCGCCGACGACGAAGACCGAATGCCAATCCCAGGTGGCGATCAGCCAGGTCGAGACCAGACCGCCGATGGTCGAGCCCAGCGGGAAGCCGCAGAACATGACCGTCACCAGGGTCGCGCGCAGACGGGCCGGGCCGTATTCGCTGGTCAGGGCGATGATGTTGGGCATGGCGGCGCCCAGACCGACGCCTGTGATGAAGCGATAGATCAGCAGCTCGTTCATCGAGGTCGAGAAGGCCGTCAGCAGGGCGAACAGGCCGAAGATGAAGGTCGAGATCAGGATGATGGTCTTGCGGCCGAACTTGTCCGCCGCCGGGCTCAGGGTGAAGGCGCCGACCGTCAGGCCCAGAAGGCCGATGGCGAAGATCGGACCGAACGCCGACGGGGCCAGACCCCAGTCCTCGGCGATCTTGGGCGCGACGAAGGCGATCGACTGGGTGTCGAAGCCGTCGAGCATGGCGATGATGAAGCACAGCGCCGTGACGCCGAACTGTAGCGGGCCGAATTTGGCCCGGTCGATGACGGCGTTTCCGCCTCCTTCGCCCATGGCTGCCATATGTGTCGTCCTCCTGCGGAGGGCGCGTCTGCCGCGCGCCTCTCCGTGTGTTGATGATGCGTGTGAAAAGGGATCAGGCGGCGGGCGGGCCGACCTTGATGTTGAGCGGGGTCAGGCCGTCGATGGTCACGGTCATGGCGTCGCCTTCGACCACCGCGCCGACGCCGGCCGGGGTGCCGGTGTAGATCAGGTCGCCGGGCTGGATCTCCCACAGACCCGACAGGTAGGCGACGATGTCCGCCACCGGCCAGATCAGGTCAGCCAGGTCCGCCGACTGCTTGACGTCGCCATTGACGGTCAGCTCGATCTTGCCGTTCTCGGGATCAAAGCCCTCGCCCGCCTTGTGGATCAGGCCCAGCGGCGACGACTGCTCGACGTTCTTGCCGGTGTCCCACGGACGGCCTTGCGCGCGGGCTTCCAGCTGCAGATCGCGGCGCGTCATGTCCAGGCCGGTGGCGTAGCCCCAGACGTGGTCCAGCGCGTCTTCGACGGCGATGTCGCGGCCGCCCTTGCCGATGGCGACGACCAGTTCGGCCTCGTAGTGGAAGTTCTCGGTCCTGGATGGATAGGCGATGGTCGTCCCGTCCAGAACCACGGTCTCGGCCCAGGCGGTGAAGAAGAAGGGCGGCTCGCGGTCCGGGTCGCGGCCCATCTCGCGGGCGTGGGCGGCGTAGTTGCGGCCGACGCAGAAGATGCGGCGGACCGGGAATTCGTCCCCGGTGTTGGTCGGGGCAAGCACGGGCGCTTGCGGTTGGAACAGCAGGCTCATGCGTTCTCTTCCTTGTAGAGGTTCAGTTTTTCCTGACAGGCCTTGTCGGAGTATCCGAACAGAACCAGTCGGCTGGCCGCCTTGAAGGCGACCGATTTCCACGACGGCACGACGACGATATCGCGCGGCTTCAGGGCGATGGTCTCGCCTTCAATCACCGCCTCGCCGGTCCCCTCGACCACCACGAAGATGGTGCCGTCGGTCGAGCGGCGCGGTTTGGATTCAAAGCCTTCCGGCAGCAGGCGGACATGGGCCGAAATGGTGGCCATGATCGGCCCGCCGTTGATCGGGTTCATGAACTCCAGCGCGTGGCCCAGATGCGGGTCGATCTCGGCGCCGCTCTCGGCCATGGCGTCGAGCGCCGGACGCCACTCGGCGTAGGGGTAGTGGAACAGCGGCTGATGCGCCGGGCGCCGGTCCGCCGTGTGGCCCTTCAGCGGACGCATGTTGCGGCCATAGCGGTTCAGGCTGTCGCCGGCCGGGGCCTGTTCGGGGAACTGGTCTTCCGAATAGCCCTCGGCGAAGCTGGCGTCGAAGTGGCGGACGGTGGGGATGTCCAGACCGTCCAGCCAGATCATCGGCGTGTCGGTCGGGTTGCCGTGGTCGTGCCACTGGCCGCCCGGCGTCAGCACCAGGTCGAAGGGCTGCATCACCGCCTTCTCACCGTCCACCGAGGTATAGGCGCCGCCGCCCTCCATGACGAAGCGCAGGGCGCACTGGGCATGGCGGTGGGCCGGTGCGATTTCGCCCGGCAGGATCAATTGCAGGCCGGCGTAGAGGCTGGGCGTGATGCCCGAATGGCCCGGCAGGCCGGGGTTTTCCAGGATCAGCACGCGGCGCTCGGCCTGTTTGGCGCTGATCAGATCGCCGGCGCGCATCAGGTATTCGCGGGCGTTGTCATAGGACCACTTGTGCACCTTGGCCGGGGAATCCGGCTGGGGCAGGACCAGGGCCGACAGTTTCTCCCACAGCGGATAGAGGCCTTCCGGCTCCATCTGCTCATAGAGGGCGTTCAGCTGGGACTGCTGGTCGTTGGAAAGGACCTCGCTCATCTCAGCCCTCCATGCCGACGTGCAGCAGGCCGTCCTGAAGCTTGACCGGGAAGCTGCGCACGGCGACCGAGCAAGGCGCGTCGACCGGCGCTCCGGTCTTCACGTTGAAGGTGCCCTGATGCAGGGGGCATTCGATCAGCTCGCCGTCCAGAAAGCCGTCGGACAGGCTGGCCTGACCGTGGGTGCACAGGTCGGCGGTGGCGAAATACTCGCCGTCCACGACATAGAGGGCGACGCTCAGGCCATTGGCGCTGGCCTTGGCCACGCCGTGTTCTTCAAGGGCCGAGGGCGGCAAAGTCGCCACCCACGACAGGGTCGCGGCTTCGGTCATGCGGGGTACACCAGACTGTTGGGGATCATTTCGGAATCGAAGACGACGACGCGTTCGACAAAGCGCAGCCGGTCGCCGTCACGGACGATGCGGTCGTGGCAGACGGCGGACAGGATGATGTCCGACTGCTTGTCGACCAGGGTCTGCACCACCAGCAGGTTGTGGCGGACACGAACGCCCGTCTCGTCCTGAGCCACGACGCGCGGCGCGGTCGGGAAGCGGCGATAGTAGCGCGGCGCATACATCTGGGTGCGCGTCAGGCCGGTCACCCGATCCTTCAGCATGCCCCTGCTCTCGGCCTGCATGGTGCTGAGCGTATAACCCGCCTCGTAGTTCTCGCGCGGGATCACCCGATAGAGGCAGTCCTCGGCGAAGAAGTCGGGCCAGGCATGCAGATCGACGTCGTCGAGCGTCCCGTAATAGGCGTCATAGAGATCGCGGATCTCGTCGCGGGCGATGGTCCGGGTCATGCTCACAGGCCCATGACCTTGCGCCAGTAGCGATACATCCCGCGCACGGCGGTCTCGGTGACCTGGTGATCGGTCGGCGCGATCTCGCGGCCACCCATCTGCAGGATGAAGTGCTCGTCAGGCGAACCGGCGGCGCCCTGCTGGGTCATTTCCAGAACCTCGCCGTCGTCAGCCGAGACAAAGCCGGCCGGACCGAACAGATTGGCCTGACGCGTGCGGCGCAGGCGCATCTCCGGCGTGTCGTCGGCATAGCACCAGTGGGTCCAGTGGAAGTCGAACCCGCCCGGCCCCTTGGGCACGATCTGGCGCGTGGTCAGGCTGTTGACCTGCTGTTGCAGGATCACGCTGGGGAAGATGGTGATCATCCCGACGGTCTCTTCGCCCGGGAACTCCTGCACCACGTCCATGACGCGGGGGTCTTCCAGCACCAGATCGCCCTGGAAGTTGCGGATGTCGGCCATGGCCTCGGTCTTTTCCTGCTCGCCCTTGCGCGAGATCAGGATGCCGTGGCGGCCCTCGTCGTCGATATCGACGGCGGACTTCTGGTCGGCGCGGAACAGGCCGAAGGTGGCGAAGAACACGTGCAGCAGACCCGCGTGATAGGGGTCCTTGATGTTCTCCTGCATCTGCTTCCAGTTGGCCGGAATGTGCTGACGGTTGTAGCCCAGAACCTCCAGCTTCCGGCCGTCATAGACGCGGGTGTAGTGCTTCCAGAACTTCTCGCCGAGGTATTCGCGGAAGGGCGGCGTCTCGTCCGAGAAGGTCGCCCAGACCACGCCGTTGACCACCTCGACGCGCAGCTTGTTCAGGCTGTGATCCTTGGGATCGAAGTCTGACGGCATCCCCCCCTGGCGCTTGACGCCGCGACGGAAGGGCACGCCCTGCAGATCGCCGTTCAGGGCGTATGACCACTGGTGATAGGGGCAGATCAGCTCCTTGGAGTGGCCGGTGCGGGTCTGGCAGAACTTGACGCCCTTGTGGGCGCAGCGGTTCTCGACGACCGAGATTTCGTTCTCGCCCGAGCGGACCATGACGCAGGGCTTCTCGCCCAGGGTCGTCGTCTTCCAGTCGCCGACCTCGGCCAGCTCGCACTCCAGACCGACATAGAGCCAGTGGGGTCCGTACCAGATCTTCTGCAGTTCCTCGGCGTAGATCGCGGGGTCCGTATAGACCCAGTAGGGCACGGCGGCGTCGACGTCGGCCGGCCACGCGCGGCTGTTCTCGCCCTCCGGCGGGCGTACGGGGATGTTCACTGAAAGCTCCCGGACAAAGAATTCGAAGCAGCGATCTCATGTCGCCGTTGACCGCATTGGTGTCGTGGTTTTTGATCTATGTCAAATGCGTTGCATCTAGTGCAACGGCAAATGGAGATCACAAATGGCTGAACGCATCCTCATCCTGGGGGCTGGACACGCTGGCGGCGCGACGGCTATCGCCTTGCGTGAGCTGGGTTTTTCGGGGTCTATCCTAGTTGTCGGAGACGAGGCGCACCCCCCCTACGAACGTCCAAGCCTGTCCAAGGACTATCTGTCCGGCGCCGAGGCCGATCCGGTCTGGCTCGCGCCCGCGGAACGCTGGGCCGAGTTGGACGTGACCCTGAAACTGGGCGCCGAAGCGGTCGCCATCGACCGCGACAAGGGCGAGATTCGACTGGCCGACGGATCGGCCGAAGCCTTTGACACACTGGTCCTGGCCATGGGCGGCCGCGTGCGTCGCCTGCCCCTGCCCGACCATCCCGCCGTCCGCTATCTGCGCACCGCCGACGACGCCCGCGCCATCGCGGCCTCGGCGACGCCGGGCGCCCGCGCCCTGGTGATCGGCGGCGGCGTGATCGGGTTGGAGGCGGCCTCGACCCTGCGCGGTCTGGGCCTGACCGCCACAGTGATCGAAGCGGGCGAGCGCCTGCTGGGCCGCAACGTCCCGGCCGAGGCCGCCGAGTGGCTGGCCGACGCCCACGCCCGCATCGGGATCGATGTGAAGCTGGGCCGGTCATTGCAATCGCTGGAAGACGCCGCTGATGGCTCCGTTCGGGCGCGGCTGGACGACGGCTCGACCACCGAGGCCGACCTGATCGTCGTCGGCATCGGCATCATCCCCTCGACCGAGATGGCCGAGGCGGCGGGCCTGCCGGTGGCGGGCGGGGTTCTGGTCGGCGACGACTACCGCTCCCCCGCCGATGACCGCGTCTTCGTTGTCGGTGATCTGGCCGCCCGCGTCCGCGACGGCGCCGCCGCCCGCATGGAGACCTGGGCCCACGCCCAGACCTCGGCCCGCGCCGCCGCCCTCGCCATTCTGGGCCAGCCCGCCGAAGTCGAGCCGACGCCCTGGTTCTGGACCGCCCAGTGCGGCCACAATCTGCAAATCCTCGGTGATCCGGCAGCGGGCGACGCGGTCGTGTCGCGCGGCGAGGCGGTGCGTCTCTATCTGCGGGACGGCGTCCTGGTCGGCGCCGTCTGTCTGGATCAGCCGCGCGACTTCGCCACGGCGCGCCGCCTGATGGGCAAGGTGCTGGTCGAGGAAACGGCGTCCGATCCGGCGACCGATCTGCGCAAGGCCGCCGCCTGATCCGTCAGGCCGGGCGTACCCCGCCCGTCGCCAGCGTGATCTGATCGCAGACCTCAATCAGGCGTTGGCGCGCCTGATCGTCGTATTGCGGCTTGAACACGTCGGTGGCCAGGACGGTGGCGGTGAAGACCGCCTCCCCCTGCAGGTCGAAGATCGGCACGGCGGTCGCCCGCAGGCCGGGGATCAGATCACCCCGGATGGCCGAATAGCCGTCGCGCCGCACCCGCGCGCGCAGACCCTCGACATCGACCGGCTGAAACTGCGGCTGGGTCTCGCGCTCGACCATCTGCCGCGTCGCCGCCTCTGGCCGGAAGGCCAGAAACACATGCCCCGTGGCCGAACTGAGCAACGGCAGGGGCGAGCCGACCATCAGCGAGGTCGAGATGGCGGGCGTGCCCATGATCCAGCGCACAACGATCGGCCCGGTCGGCCCCAGGGCGCCCATCTGCACCGTGCGTCCCGTCTCGGCGACATAGTCGGTCAGGGCGATGGCCGCCTCGCGGAAACTGTCCATCCGCGACAGAGCCGCCAGCCCCAGACGCAGCGCGCCCGAACCCAGCTCATAGCGCCCCGTCGCCGTATCCTGACGCGCCATCCCGGCGGCGATCAGACTGGCCAGATAGCGGTGCGCCTGCGACGCTGACAGGTCCGACGCCTGGGCGATCGCGCCCAGCGCCGCCGCCCCGTTCTGCGCCGCCAGCACCTCCAGCACGCGTAGGCCGATGCCCACGGACTGAATACCCTGACGCCGCTCGCCTGCTTCGCTCATTCCGCCTCCGCCTTGATCCTGGACGCCAAGATACACGGTTTAGCCACAGCGCGGCGTGTTTGGATATGACCAGCCTCGCCTCAATGATCGGCCGCCCGGAGCCTTGACCCCGGCATGGCCGCGCCCGAAGCTGAGCAACCGATCGAACGAGAGCCCCCAATGAGCCAGCGCGTCACAGTCATCACCGGCGCCTCGGGCGTGCTCGGACGGGCCGTCGCGGACGCCGCCCTGGCGCGCGGCGACGCCGTGGCCGCCATCGACTTCGGCCCGGTTGAGCGTGCGGATGGCGACGACTGGCTGGGCCTCGGCGGCGTCGACCTGACCGCCCCGGACGCCGCCCTTGCCGCCGTGGAGACTGTGGTTCAGCGTTTCGGCCGCATCGACAGCCTGATCAACGCCGTCGGCGGCTTTGTCTGGCAGACGACCGAGGGCCCGCTGGAAAGCTGGGACCGGATGCACCGGATGAATCTCGTGACCGTGCTCAACGCCTGTCGCGCCGCCCTGCCCCATCTGTCCAAGTCGAACGCCGGACGCATCGTCAACGTCGGCGCCCTGGGCGCGCTTCAGGCCGGCGCGGGCATTGGCGCCTATGCCGCGTCCAAGGCCGGCGTGCACAAGCTGACCGAAGCCCTGGCCGAGGAAACCAAGTCCACCGCCCTGACCGTCAACGCCGTCCTGCCCTCCATCATCGACACCCCCGCCAACCGCGCGGACATGGCCGACGCCGATTTCTCGACCTGGGTCCAGCCGGCGGAACTGGCGACGGTGATGCTGTTCCTGGCCAGCGACGCCGCCTCGGCGGTGACCGGTGCGCTCCTGCCGGTCAAGGGACGCGTCTAGCGAGAGGGGGCGCGCCCGCCGCCGGAGCACCGGATCATTCCCGTCTATGCCGCAGGGCATCGACGATGATCTGGAAGGCCAACAGGTTCTGGCGGCGACTGGGGTAGTAGAGAAAATAGCCTTCGAAGGGCGGCGACCAGTCGTCCAGGACCACCTCCAGCGCGCCCGAGGCGACGGCCGTCGCCACCATGCTGTCCGGCACATAGGCGATGCCGAAGCCGCTGACCGCCGCATCGACCATGGCGTAGGAGTTGTTGAAGGTCAGTTGGCCGTTCACCCTGACCCGCAGTTCCTTGCCGTCCTTCTCGAACTCCCAGGCGTAGAGGCCGCCCGAGGTTTCCTGGCGCGTATTGATGCAGCGATGGCGCACCAGATCCTGGGGGTGCCGCGGCCGTCCGTGCGCCGCCAGGTAGTCGGGCGAGGCCACGGCGACCAGCCGCCAGTCCGGCCCGATGCGGACGGCGATCATGTCCTTCTCGACGCTTTCGCCGAGGCGGACGCCGGCGTCGTAGCCCTCCTCGACGATGTTGCGGAAGGTGTTGTCCAGCAGCAGTTCGACGCTGATATCGGGATAGGCGGCCAGCACCGGCTTCAGCTTGGGCCAGACCACCGTGTCCAGGGCGTGATCGGACAGGGTCAGCCGGATCGAGCCTGACGGCGTGTCGCGAAAGGCCGTCAGGGCGGCGATCTCTTCCTCGATCTCGGTCATGCGCGGGCCAATGGTCTGCAACAGACGCTCGCCCGCGACCGTGGTGGCCACGTTGCGCGTGGTCCGGGTCAGCAGGCGGATGCCCATGCGGGCCTCCAACTGCTTGATGGCGTGACTGAGCGTCGACTGCGCCACGCCCAGTCGCGCCGCCGCCTTGGTGAAGCTGCGCTCCTCGGCCACCGCCTGGAACCAGGTCAGTTGGTTGAAGTCGGTCCGCTCCATGGCGCTCTCCCGTCGTGGAGCGCCAGATTATTCGATCTGGTCGATTAGTTCATGCCAATTGAGCCGCCTAATCGCTTTGTCTCGCCGCCGCTAAAACGCCGGCCATGACCCAAGCCACCCTCTCCGCCGACACGAATGTCGAACCCGTCGCCGCCTGGGGCGCCGTCCTGTCCATGACCCTGTGCGTGGCCCTGCTGATCGCCTCGGAGTTCATGCCGGTCAGCCTGCTGACGCCGATGGCTCATGGCCTGGGCGCAACTGAGGGCCAGACGGGCCAGGCCATCTCGATCAGCGGCCTGTTCGCCATCGGGGCCAGCCTGCTGGTCACGACCTCGGCCGGACGATTGAACCGCAAATGGGTCCTGGTCGCCATGACCGCCCTGATGCTGCTGTCCCTGGTCCTGGTCGCGGCGGCGCCGAGCTTCGCCGTGCTGATGATCGGCCGCGCCATGCTGGGCGTCTGCGTCGGCGGCTTCTGGGCCCTGGCGACCGCCGTCATCATGCGCCTCGTTCCCAAGGACGAAGTGCCGCGCGCCCTGGCCCTGATGTTCGGCGGTCAGGCCATCGCGGCGGCCTTCGCTGCCCCCGCCGGCAGCTACCTCGGCGGCCTGCTGGGCTGGCGCGAGGTCTTCTGGGCGCTGACGCCCATCGTGGCGCTGAACCTGATCTGGCACGTCGTGGCCCTGCCCTCCCTGCCCGCCCGCCAGCAGCAGGCCTTCGGAGCCATGTTCAGCCTGCTGAAGCGCCCCTATTTCCTGATGGGTCTGATCGCCTCCATGCTGTCCTGGGGTTCGGCCTTCACCATGTTCACCTACCTGCGCCCCTTCCTGGAGCGGGTGACGGGCGTGGACGTGACCCTGCTGTCGCTCCTGCTGCTGGCCCTGGGTTGCGCGGGCTTCGTCGGCACCTGGGCCTCCGGGCGTTTCGTCAGAGGCGACGTGGCCCGGCTGCTGAAACTGCCCGCCCTGGTGATGGGCGCCTGCACCCTGGGCCTTCTGGCCCTCGGCGCATCGCCGGTCGCGGCGGGTCTGTTGCTGATGCTGTGGGGCGCGATGAACACCGCCATGTCGGTGATCTGGATGACCTGGATGTCACAGAACGTCGATGACGCGCCAGAGGCCGCCGGCAGTCTGATGGTCGCGGCGATTCAGGCCTCCATCCTGCTGGGCGCCGTAGTCGGCGGCTGGCTGCTGGACGGCTTTTTGATCCAGGCGACCTTCATCGGCAGCGTGGTTCTGGCCGGCGCAGCCATCGTCCTGGTCGGCAACGGCCAGAAGCTTCTGAAGCCCCAATGATCGACACAAACGAGGAGATGACCATGACCCGCTCTGACACCCGCCATCCGGCCCGTCGCGATCTGGTGAAGCTGACCGGCGTGGGCGCCGTCGCCCTGACCGCCGGGATCGCCAATCCCGCCAAGGCCCGGACCAAGGACACCCTGACCATGACCGACGACTGGGACAAGACCTTCCCGAAAAGTCCGAACGTCGACCATCAGAAGGTCACGTTCAAGAACCGCTACGGCCTCACCCTGGCCGGCGATCTCTATCTGCCCAAGGATCGCACGGACCGTCCCCTGGCCGCGCTCGTCGTCAGCGGGCCGTTTGGCGCGGTGAAGGAGCAGTCCTCGGGCCTCTACGCCCAGACCATGGCCGAGCGCGGCTTTGCGGCCTTGGCCTTCGACCCCTCCTTCACCGGCGAAAGCGGCGGCGAACCGCGCAACGTCGCCTCGCCCGACATCAACACCGAGGACTTCAGCGCGGCGGTCGACTTCCTCGGCCTGCATCCTTCCGTGGATCGTGAGCGGATCGGCATGATCGGCATCTGCGGCTGGGGCGGCATGGCGCTGAACGCCGCCGCCGTGGACAAGCGCGTCAAAGCCGTCGTGGCTGTGACCATGTATGACATGACCCGCGTCATGTCGAAGGGCTACAACGACAGCGTCACGCCGGAACAGCGCACGCAGACTCTGGAGCAGTTGAGCCGCCAACGCTGGGAAGACGCAGCGGCTGGAACCCCGGCCTACCAGCCGCCCTATAATGTGCTGCAAGGCGGCGAACCGCAGTTCATGGTCGACTACGCCGACTACTACATGACGCCGCGCGGCTACCATCCCCGCGCCGTCAACTCCGGCAATGCCTGGACGCAGACCACCCCGCTGTCCTTCATGAACATGCCGCTACTGACCTACATTCATGAGATCTCGCCGCGCCCGATGTTGCTGATCCACGGAGAGAAAGCCCATTCGCGCTACTTCAGCGAGGCCGCCTATGCGGCGGCGGCCGAACCCAAGGAACTGATGATCATTCCCGGCGCCAGCCACGTCGATCTCTATGACCGAATGGATGTGATCCCGTTCGATCGACTGGTCGAATTCTTCGGTCGCGCATTGTCGTCATGAGCCGCCGCACCCTCACCGCCCTGGCCGCCGCATTCGCCGTGGCCGCCCCACCCGTCCTCGCCCAGGAAGGCCTTCCCGTCATGGACATCACCCGCAAGGCCGACATGCAGACGGTCGAGGGACCGGCCGACTACTTCACCGGCCGCGTCACGATCACCGGACAGTTCCAGCGCGAGGCGCCGTCCCGTGTCAGCGGCGCCCTGGTGCGGTTCGAGCCCGGCGCACGCACGGCCTGGCACACCCACCCGCTGGGCCAGACCCTGATCGTCACCGAGGGCGTGGGCTGGACCCAGATCGAAGGCGGGCCAAAGCTGGAGTTTCACGCCGGCGACATCCTGTGGTGTCCCGCCGAGCACAAGCACTGGCACGGCGCGACACCGCACGAGGCCATGAGCCACATCGCCATTCAGGAAAGCCTGAACGGCACGCCCGTCACCTGGATGGAACATGTGGCCGACGCAGAATATCTTGCACCCGCCCAGACCGACTGACCCCGCCATCCGCGTCTCCGAGGAAAACACCATGACCGTCAAAGCCTATGGCGCCCACGCCGCCGACAAGCCGCTCGAAGCGCTCGACATCGTCCGCCGCGCGCCCGGCGACCACGACGTCCAGATCGAGATCGCCTATTGCGGCGTCTGTCACTCTGACCTGCACACGGTGCGCGGCGAATGGGCCGGGACCCTCTACCCCTGCGTGCCGGGTCACGAGATCGTCGGTCGCGTTTCCGCCGTCGGCGCCCACGTCAGCCGCTTCAAGGAAGGCGATCTGGTCGGGGTCGGCTGTATGGTCGACAGCTGCCAGGCCTGCGCCTCCTGCGACGAAGGGCTTGAGCAATACTGCGAAGGCACGGGCATGGTCGGCACCTACAACGGCCCCACGGCCGACGCACCTGGCCATACCCTGGGCGGCTATTCGCAACGCATCGTCGTCAGCGACAAGTTCGTGGTGAAGGTCAGCCACCCCGAGGGCCAACTGGCCGCCGTCGCCCCCCTGTTGTGCGCCGGGATCACCACCTGGTCGCCGCTGCGTCACTGGAACGCCGGTCCCGGCAAGAAGGTGGGCGTGGTCGGCATCGGCGGCCTGGGTCACATGGGGGTCAAGCTGGCCCGCGCCCTGGGCGCCGAGGTCGTGGCCTTCACCACTTCGGAAAACAAGCGCGCAGACGCCAAGGCCCTGGGCGCCCATCAGGTGGTCGTCTCGCGCAATGCCGACGAAATGAAGGCGCATCGCGGCAGCTTCGACCTGATCATCAACACGGTCGCCGCCAGCCATGATCTGGACGCCTACACCAGCCTGCTGCGCCGCGACGGCGCCCTGGTTCTGGTCGGCGTGCCGGAGCACAACCACCCCTCGCCTCAGTTCGCCTCGCTGATCTTCCGACGCAAGTCCATCGCCGGCTCGATGATCGGCGGCATCGCCGAAACCCAGGAGATGCTCGACTTCTGCGCCGAGCACGGCATCGTCGCCGACATCGAGATGATCCCGATCCAGCAGATCGAGGACGCCTATGCCCGCATGACCCGCAGCGACGTGAAGTATCGCTTCGTCATAGACAGCGCGAGCCTGGCGGCGGAATAGGCGTACGAGGGATTCATCGAACGATTCCCCAATTTCTCGCCGTTCCCAAAGGGCTTCCCGATCGATGCGATAGAGATCGAACCAGTATACGAGATCTGCGGCGCGCAACGCCCTCAGCAACTCGCCGTCGTCATCGGGCAAAGAGGGGCGATCCGTCTGCGCCCGATGTCCGAGCCAGGCGGCTGCGTGGATCAGCACCTCCGCAGGCTACCAGCATCCGGCCATGTGGAGGCCGACAGGTGCGCCCCGAAATAGGCCTGCCAGCCGCCTGACGCCGGATCAAGGCGCTGGTGGTCGAGTCGGTCCGACAGGACGTTAGCGACCGCGCCCGACCACGTCTGTCCAGCAGGTTCTGCGCGACAGAACGGCGCGAACCGCCAATAGCCTGGCGCGTTACGCCATATGGATCCGACGGCGTTTGCCTATCCTGACCTCATCAACAAGGAAGGACAGACGACCATGACCCATCAAGTCGCACTCATCACCGGCGGCGCCAGCGGCATCGGCCTGGAGACCGCCAGGAAGCTGATCGGACAAGGCGTCACCGTGGTGATCAGCGGTCGCCGTCAGGAAGCCGGAGACGCGGCGGTCAAAGAGCTGCAATCCATCGCCAGGGACGGCGCCCAGGCCCGCTTCATCCGCAACGACGTCACCGATGAAGCCGCGGCCGAAGCCATGATCGACCAGATCGTGTCCGAGTTCGGTCGCCTGGACATGGCGGTCAACAATGCGGGCATTTCCAACGAGACCGCGACGATCGAAGGCTCCGACAGCGACAACTTCCGCGCCATGATCGACACCAACATCCTGGGCCTCTACTTCGACATGAAGTACGAAATTCGGCAGATGCTGAAGCAGGGCAAGGGCGCCATTGTGAATCTGGCCTCGATCGCGGGCCTCAACGGCATGCCGTGGGCCGGCGCCTATTCGGCGACCAAGCACGCCGTCGCCGGTCTGACCAAGTCGGCCGCGCTGGATCACGCCGCACAGGGCGTGCGGATCAACGGCGTGGCTCCCGGCGCGGTCCGCACCGACATCATCGCCAAGCAGTTGGAAGGCGGCGACGACAACTATAACGAGGCCAACATCAGCGCCATGCACCCGATGAACCGCCTGGGTCGCCCCGAAGAAATCGCCAACGGCATCGCCTGGCTGCTGTCCGATGAAGCCAGCTTCGTGACCGGCCACATCCTCAGCATCGACGGGGGCTTCCAGGCCAAGTGATGATGCCCGACCGCATCAAGATTCCCTCGGCCTTCTGGGTCGGCGCGGATCGCCTGAACATCGGGCGGTCCGCGATCCTGCGCGGCGCGGGCCTGCCCGCCAGCGTCGCGCGGGACGACGCCTCGGTGTCGACCGAACAGTTCTTCGCCCTGTGGCGCGCGCTCGAAGCCCTGCTCGGCCCCGAGGCCGGGCTGCGACTGGCGCAGGCCCTGGACGGATCGGTCCTGCCGCCGTCCTTTCTGGTCGCCTATCATGCAAGGGACTACGGCGACGCACTGCGCCGCGTGGCCCGCTTCAAGGCCCTATGTGCGCCCGAGGCCCTGACGCTCACGACACAGGACGAAGCTTGCATCGTCGAGACCGCCTGGCCTCACGCCCGAACGGCGCCGCCGGTCTCCCTGGCCGAGGCCACCCTCGTCTCTCTGGTGGAATTGGCTCGATCCGGCGCCGACGCCGGCTTTCGTCCGCTGCGGGTGGAACTGAGGCGCGCTCCCAACGCCGAGGTCGCGGCCTATTTCGGCTGCCCCGTCGTCTGGCGGGCGCCGCACGAGCAACTGATCATCGACGCCCGCGACCTCGAACGACCGTTTAAATCCTACAACAGCGAGCTTCTCGCCATCCTGGACGCCGCCCTGGCGCAAAACCTGGACGCCCAGGCCGCCCAGGCCTCCCTGTCCCAGCAGGTGAAATGGCTCATTCGTCGCGCCCTGACGGCAGGTCGCCCCGAACTGCGCGGCATCGCCCGCGAACTGGCGATCAGCGAGCGCTCACTGCAGCGACGCCTGGGTGAGGAAGGCCTCAGTTTCCAGGCCCTGCTGTCCCAGACCCGACATCAACTGGCCCTGGAACATCTGCGCGACACCTCGCTGGACATCGCCGAGATCGCCTATCTGTTGGGCTACGACGATCAGGGCTCCTTCTATCGGGCCTTCCAGAAATGGGAGAGCCGGACGCCGTCGGAGTGGCGCGAAGCAATGGCGTTCGGTCGCTGATCGGCAGCGTCTTTTCCGGGGCTGCCTTTGAGGTCCATAAGACGAGCTCCGTAGGGCTCTGCCTGAATGACGCCGCAAAGCGCCAGTTGCTGACTTAGCCGAACGGCCGATGAGAGGACGTTGCGAGGAGCCCCTTCTCAACCCTCGCCTTGGTGTAGGGACAGCCCATCCAGCACAACCTTCGCGTGCTGTTCGGCCAACGCCGCAAGGTCGGGCATGACCGCCGTCGTGCCAGCAAAAGTCTGCCGGAAGAATAGACCCGCCAGCATTGGTCCCATGATTGAAAATCCCAAGAGACGGGGATCACAGGGCCTGATCTCCCCGCGCGCCTGCGCCCTTTCAATCGCGGCGACGATCAAGGCCAGGACCTTGGAAAAAACCTCATCGTACCACACCTGAGTGAGGTCCGGAAACGCGGCCGCTTCCGTCGTCAGCAATCTCAACAGAGCTGGAAGCCTGTCTTCGGAAGCCATAACCGCCGCCTGCTGAAGCAGGGCCGAGACGAACGTCTCGATCGGCACATCCGGCGGCGCCGTGACCTCGCGGAGCCGTTCAATGTTGGCTTCCAGAATAGTGCGCGCCGCACCTCGGAAGAGATCTTCCTTCGTCGGAAAATAGACGAAGACCGTGGCTTTGGAGACCCCAGCGCGTCTAGCGACCTCCTCCATGCGGGTAGCGGCGAATCCGCTCTCTGCAAACACCTTGATCGCGGCCTCGATAATCTCACCGGGTCGCGCCTCCTTGCGGCGTCGACGAGCCGATGACTTTGAACCGCCTTTGGCGGCGATGCTCGGGGTATCGCTGGATTTCGGATCAGGACTCATGCGGCATTATCGCTGCCGACGCGCCCATAACCAAGGGATCAAAATAATTATTGACCCGCTGGTCATTAATTGACGATACTCACCCCCATGAAGGGTCCACCCACGAGTCTGATCATCCTGACGACGCTCGGCGGCTGCGTGGCCGGGCCGAACTACGCGCCTGAGCCGGCGGCCGCGCCATCGGCGTTCCGCTATGCGGCGGCGAGCGAGGCGGCCGGTCCGATAGGCGAATGGTGGAGCGCGTTCGGCGACTCCCAGCTCGACGGATTGATCGCACGCGCCTTGACCGGCAACCTCGACCTGGCCCAGTCAGAGGCTCGAATTCGGCAGGCGCGGGCACAGGAAGCGGTCGTCCGGGGCGGCGCTGGCCCGACACTGAACGCCAGCGCGCAGGCGGGCTATAATCAGCTCAGCGACAATGCCCTGCCCTCGGCCCTCTCAGGCCTCGGCGGAGGAAGCACGGGCGGAGAGACCGCAGGCGGCATCGGCCTGCCCGGCGAAGGGTTTGCCAACTACCAGATCGGTTTCGATGCATCCTGGGAGCTGGACCTGTTCGGAGGCCAGCAGCGCGCAGAACAGGCCGCCATCGCGCGCATCGAGGCCGCCGTCTGGTCCGCCCGCGACGTCCAGGTGCGGCTCGCAGCCGAGGTCGCCAACAGCTATTTCCAGTATCGGGCCCTGCAACGACGTCTGATGCTTAGCGACCTTCAGATCGCCGCTGAGCAGGAACATGGCGAGACCGTCGCGGCGCGCGTCCGCAACGGCCTGTCCTCCACCCTAGACCAAAGCCGCCAGACCGTGTCGAAGGAACAACTGATCGCCGCGCGCACCGAACTGGCCGCCCAAAGGGATACCCGCCGGCTTGCGCTGGAGACGCTGCTGGGGCTGCATCCGGGCGCACTCGAAGCCGAACTGGCCGAGACTTCGACCGCCTACCCGATGCTCGTCCCTGTACCCGCCGGCCTGCCATCGGAACTGCTGCAACGTCGACCGGACCTTCGCGCCGCAGAGCGCAGGGCGGCCGCCGCCAGCGCTGACATCGGGGTGGCGACGGCCGACCTGTATCCCAAGCTCAGCCTGACAGGCGTGCTCCAGCTGGCCTCGCGCGAGTTGTCCACCCTGCTGGAAAGCGACAGCCTGGTCGCCAACGGTGCGGGACGCCTGAGTCTGCCGCTGGTCGATGGCGGCGCGCGGCGCGCGACCGTCGATCTGCGCCGCGCCCAGGCCGAGGAAGCCGAGTTGGCCTATCGTTCGACGATCCAAACCGCGCTGCGAGAGGTCGAGGAGGCCTTGCGCCGTCTCGACGCCGACCGGCGGCGGGTGACGCAGCTTCAGGCCGCAGCCGCAGCGGCCCGCGATGCGGCCGACACCAGCCAGGCGCGGTACCGCAGTGGCGTCGTGGCGCTAGACGAGGTGCTTGACGCCCGCAAGGCCGCCGCCTCCGTCGAGGACGCCGTCGCCCAAGCTCAGGCCGCAGCGGCCCAGGATATGATCGCCATCTACAAGGCGCTCGGCGGGGGCTGGGACGAACGTCGCGTCGCCCTTTTCGGAGAAGGCATTGATGCCGCAAACCGCTAAAGCCCCCTCCACACCGCCGGCCACGCCATCGCGCCTGCCCCGCCTGATCATCGCGGGCTTGGCCGTCGTCCTGATCGCCGTCATGATCTGGTGGTTCTTCGGCCGCCAGGAGCGGCGCGACGCGGAGCTGTTCACCGGCTATGTCGTCAGCCAGGACGTTTACATGGCCTCGCCGGTCAGCGGGACTCTGGCTGCGATCAGCGTGCAGCGTGGGCAGCGGGTCGAGGCGGGTACGCCGCTCTTCCGTATCGACCCCACAGTCCGCGCCGCCGAGGCCGATCAGGCGAGAGCCCAAATCAGCGCCGACCTGGCCCGGGTTCAGCAGCATGAGGCCGATCTGGCCCGCGCCCGCGCCGATGTGGCCACCGCTGAGGCTGAAGTCGACCGCGCCCGCGCCCAGGTCGTCCGACTGACCTCCTCCCATGCCGACAAACCGGGCTCAGTCGCCCAGTTGGACATCGATCAGGCCCAGGCCGCCCTGCGCGCCGCCCAGCGCAAGCGCGACGCGGCCGCGACCCAGGTCGCTTCGGCCACGGCCGCCATCTCGGCGGCTCGGGCTCAGGTCCAGCAGTCGCGATCCGGCCTCACGTCTTCGGAGCGTCAACTGAACGACCTCTCGCCCGTCGCGCCCCAGACCGGCCGCGTCGAGGACGTGATGTATCGGGCTGGCGAAAGCGTCGCCGCCAATGCCCCTATCGTCTCCATCATCCCTGACGGCGAGGTCAAGGTGCGCTTCTATGTGCCGCAAGGAGCGGTGCACGCCTTCCAACCGGGCCGCCGCGTCGCCATCGCCTGTGACGGCTGCCCGGACGGCATGAGCGCCGTGGTCGATTTCGTCGCCACCCGACCTGAGTTCACCCCCCCGATCATTTACAGCCTCGATGCGCGCCAGAAGCTGGTCTTTCTCGTAGAAGCCGTCCCCGCCAACCCGCGCGCCCTGATCCCTGGCCAGCCGATGGATGTCGCCGGCGAGGCGACCGACCTGTCCCGGCGATGAGCGAGGGCCCGATGACCGATCAGCCGCCTGCCGCCATCGACGTTCAGGGCCTGAACAAGAGCTTCGGCGACAAGCATGTGGTGCGCGACGTGTCGATCCGCGTCGATGAAGGCCGGATCACCGGCTTCCTGGGCCCCAATGGGGCGGGTAAGACAACGACGTTGCGGCTGCTGTGCGGTCTGCTGACCCCGGACAGCGGCGAAGGCGAGGTGCTCGGCCTCGATTTCCGCACCGAAACCGACGCGATCAAGCGGCAGACCGGCTATATGACCCAGCGGTTCTCGCTCTACGAGGACATGACGATCGAGGAGAACCTGGCCTTCATCGCGCGGGTCTATGGGCTCGGTGACCGAAGGCAACGTGTCGAACAAGCGCTGAAGCGACTGGGCCTGTACGACCGCCGCAAACAGTTGGCCTCTGCGCTGTCGGGCGGATGGAAACAGCGGCTGGCGCTCGCCGCGGCGACGCTGCACGGACCGAAGCTGCTCCTGCTCGACGAGCCCACAGCCGGGGTCGATCCCAAGGCCCGACGCGAATTCTGGGACGAGATCCACGCCTTGGCCGCCGCCGGTCTGACCGTCCTGGTCTCGACCCACTACATGGACGAGGCTGAGCGTTGCCATGACATCGGCTATATCCTCAACGGCCGACTGATTGCGCGAGGCACAGCCGCCGAGATCATAGCGAATTCCGGTCTGGTGACCTTCAACGGCCAGGGCCCTGACATCGGGAGGGTCGCGGCGAAGCTGGAGCATCAGCCGGGCGTGCTCAGCGCCTCGGCCTTCGGCGCTGCGGTCCATGTCAGCGGTGTGGATCGGGCGGCGCTCGACACCGCGATAGAACCCTATCGTCACTCGCCCTATGAGTGGAACGAGGTCAGCCCCTCGCTGGAAGACGTCTTCATCCAGTTGATGGGCCGCGAGGCCGACGATCGGTACGCGGCATGAAACGGGCGCTTCTGTCTCTGCTCAGGATATCTCCGGCCCGCGTCGCGGCTGTGATGATCAAGGAGTTCACCCAACTCCGACGCGACCGGATCACCTACGCCATGATCCTGGTGATGCCGCTGATGCAGTTGCTGCTGTTCGGCTACGCCATCAACACCGATCCAAGGCATTTGCCGGCGGCGGTGATCTCCTACGATCACGGACGACTCGCCGACGCCGTAGTCGCCACCCTGGAACGCTCGACCTATGTGGACGTCAAACATCTGCCGACCTCCGAGGCGGAGATGGACCGACTGATGCGACGCGGCGAGATTTCTCTGGCCCTGACTATCCCCGCAGATTTCAGCGAACGCGTGCTCAAGGGCGATCGGGCCCAGGTCTTGGCCGAGGTCGACGCTACCGATCCCACCGCCGCCGGAGGGGTCTCGGCCGCCGTGGCCGCCCTCCCGACGGAGGCTCTGCGTCAGGACCTGCGCGGCGCCGCCGCGCGACCGCCGGCGTCAGCGCCGTTCGAGGTCGTGATCCACCGGCTCTACAATCCCGAAGGCATCACCTCCTACAACATCGTGCCAGGGCTGCTGGCGATCATCCTGTCGATGACCCTGGTGATGATGACCGCCATGGCCGTCACCCGCGAAGTCGAACGCGGCACGATGGAAAGCCTGCTCTCCACCCCCGCCACGGCCTTCGAGGTGATGATCGGAAAGTTGCTGCCCTATGTGGCCGTCGGCATCGCCCAGACCGCGATCGTTCTGCTCCTCGCGCGCCTTCTGTTCTCGGTGCCCATGGCGCAGACCCTGGCGGGCTGGTTCGCCCTTGTCGTCGGAATCGTCCTGTTCATCACCAGCAACCTGGCGCTCGGCTATCTGATCTCGACGGTCGTTAGAAGCCAGTTGCAAGCCATGCAGATTTCAATGTTCTACATGATGCCGTCGCTCTTTTTCTCAGGCTTCATGTTCCCCTTTCAGGGCCTGCCCGTCTGGGCGCGCTTCATCGGCGAAGCCCTGCCGATCACCCATTTCCTCCGAGTCATTCGCGGGTCGCTGCTCAAGGGCCAGGAACTCGCTGACATGTCACCGGACCTGCTGGCGCTCTGCGCCTTCCTGATCGTCGTGGCCACCCTGACCATGATGCGATCGCGCAGCACGCTCGACTAGCTGTTTCAAGCTTGCAAAAGCCGAAGCGCTAGACGGAACCCGCCGGTCAGTCCGCCGCGAGGTGACGTCGCAGGCTATGCGTCCGACTATTCGCTCGCCGGCGCGCCCTCTACGCGCGATTGCAGGAGCAGGGCCTTCGCCCTCGCCGTTCGCGGATTGCGCATGGCGCTCTTGAGCCAGAGGATGAAGTACTCGATGGACGGGTTGCCGACGGGTCCTGGAACCGCCACCAGCGACCCTGCGCTGAGTTCCGCCGCGACGAGATAGCGCGGCAGGACGCTCCAGCCAAAACCCCGAACGACGAAGTTGCGCAGGGCTCGCAGGTCCGGCGTGGTCACCACCTCTTCGGCGTTGCCGATGGCAAGGCCGTTGTGAGCGACCCACATACGCAAAAGGTAGCGCTCCAGGTCATAGGACAGAAAGCCATTCGTCGTCATGGCTGCCCCCAGATCGGCGCTGTTGCTCAGGTCCTGCGCCAGTCCCGGCTCCGCCACAAGAAGCAGTTCCTCGAGGCCATAGGAGGCAGCTTCCAGCCGCGCATCGACCGGCGGCTGAAGGGCGAAGGCGAAGTCCGATCGCCCCTCGACAAGCGTGGTGATGATCTCGGGGCCGAGCGCCGGATGCAGCTGAATCGACAGGTTCCTGGCGGTCAGCGCCTTCAGCCGATCGACCACGAGATCAGACAGGATGTCAGAGGGGCCGCTCAGATGGATGGTGCCCGACATCTTCATCGAACGCGCCCGGAACTCGGCCAGCACATTCTCTGCCGTGTCGATGGCCCCTGACGATCGGGCCGCCAGTTCATCGGCGATGACCGTGGGCTTCACACCGCGCGCGTGTCTGATGAACAGCTTGCGCTCGATCTGGGCTTCAAGGCTGGCGATATGGCCCGAAACGGCAGGCTGAGTCAGGCCCAACTCCTCCGCAGCCTTGCTTACGGAACCCTGCCGATAGACTTCGACGAAACTGCGGAGATGGAGGATCGACATGACAAATCATAAATTATTTTATGAGAGATCCCAACTACAATCATTCGACCTTGGGCCCGAGTGTCGGGCATTGCTTGCTTCACAGCGGCCATTGCGCTGTTCCGAAAAAGCAAGAATCCCATGTCGAAGCTCGTCGCCATCAGTCTGAAGGAAGCTCAAGCCGCCTTTTCGTTGCGCGCCGATATCCTGGCTGCACAGGAGCCATGCCTGTGGCCCGAGGCCGACATTGTCGTCGTGACCAAGCAGACGACGGGCGAGCCGGAACTGCACCTTTCGATGCAGGCGGAAAGCGAAGTCGCCGCCGGAACCTGCTGGTGGGGCGCCGTCGTGCGCCTGCTTCTTGCCGACCCGATGGGCGCCCCAGGGTCCGACGCCGATAGCCGGACATCCGGCCGCCTTGCCGGCCACGGCATCGACAGCCGCTTTGTCCGCCGTGTCGCAACGCGTTTCCGTTCCGCCGCAGCAATGCTCTTCATCTTGGCGCCCGACATCGCCTTCGACATGGTCCTGAATATCCTGAAGCATTGCCGGATGCGATGTGAAGTCCTCACCACAGCGCTTTCTCGGCAAGACGAGGAAGGCCTCAGGCACGCCTTGCGCGCGGCATGAACCAGCAAGACCGCGATCGCCGTCTTCCGCCCATTTTTCTGCTCCCTTCGAGATCGACCATGACCGAGAACACTGTCCGCAATACGTTGTACTTCACGGCAGCCTACAATCTGATGGGTTTCTTCACCTTTCTGATGCCCGCCCGCTTCGGCGCCCTAGCCGGACTGCCGACAGATGTTCCTATGCTCTACACCGGCTTCATCGCCGCCAATATTCTGCTGTTCGGCTTCGTCGGGCTTTGGCAGGCGCGGGCCAGCAGCCTCAACCTCGGCGTGCTGACGATCTTCGGCATCAGCAAGATCACCTTCAGCGCCCTGATGTTCCTGTCCTGGCGACAGGAAGAAATCCTGCTTACCGGCTTCCTGATGAGCCTCGTCGATCTCGCCATGGGGGTCGTCTTCCTGGCCGGTGCGCGTCGGCTCTCGCTCTCGGCGCAGCGGGCCTTCTGGCGCTGACGCCCCGCCCCACGCCGACGCCAACGTCGCCGCCCTCCGCATCACCTCGACCATCGAGACAAAAGGATTGCCCCATGCCCCTTTCTGACCCCCGGAAGAACAACCGTCGGATCGTGCTGAACGCCCGCCCGGTCGGCATCCCCGATGACAGCACCATGCGCCTGGAGGAAACGCAGATTCCCACGCCAGGCGACGGCCAGATGCTCGTCCGCAACCACTACCTGTCGCTCGACCCCTATATGCGCGGCATGATGAGCGATCGGGATTCCTACATCGACCCCATCCCCCTCGGCGGCGTCATGGTCGGCGCTTGTGTGGCCGAAGTCCTGGAATCTCGGCTCGACGGTTATGCCGCCGGCGACTGGGTTCTGACCTATAGCGGATGGCAGGACTTCGCCCTTTCCGATGGGAGCAACACGTTCAAGCTTGATCCCGAGATGCGCCACAAGTCCTGGGCGCTCGGGATTCTGGGCATGCCGGGACTGACGGCCTGGGCGGGCTTGCGCGAAATCGGCAAGCCCCAGCCGGGCGAAACCCTGGTCGTCGCGGCGGCCCTCGGCCCGGTGGGTTCAGCGGTGGGCCAGTTCGCCAAACGCATGGGCTTGCGCGTGGTCGGCGTGGCGGGCGGCCCTGAGAAATGCCGTATCGCCGTCGAGCAACTGGGCTTCGACGTCTGTCTGGACCACCGTGCGCCGGACTTTGAAAACCAGCTCAAGGCCGCCGTGCCGGACGGCATCGACATCTATTTCGAGAATGTCGGAGGTCGGGTCTTCCACGCCGTGGTTCCGCTGCTGAACCAGAAGGCGCGGATTCCTCTTTGCGGCAACATCGTCACCTACAACCACCCCGACCAACCGACCGAGGGAGTCGCCGACCGCACCGACGTCACCATGGCGCGCTTCCAGCAGTATCGCGTTCTGGTCCAAGGCTTCCTGGTGGGCGACTACCTGCACCTGTGGCCTGAGTTCTTCGCGGAGGTCATGCCCTGGCTTGAGGCCGGCGAAGTGACCTACCTCGAAGACATCAGCGAAGGTCTGGACGCCGCGCCTCAAGGGCTTCGTGACGTTCTTAGTGGCGCCAGCATGGGCAAGAAGGTCATTCGCCTGACCGCTTGACCCGCCCCGAGACGGCCTCGACCTATTTGTCTTGATCAGAATTCAAGAGAGCACCCCGAAATGACCCTCAACCGAACGGCCATCGTCACGGGCGGCGGCACCGGCCTAGGCCGCGCCATCGCCCTCCGCCTCGCCGAAGACGGCTACAATGTCGTCCTGAACGGCCGGATCCAGTCGAACCTGGACGAAGTCGCCGCCCTGATCGGCCCGGAGCGCAGCCTGGTCGTGGTCGCCGACGTCTCGGTTCGCGCAGACGCCGACCGCATCATCACCGAAGCCGTTGCAAAATTCGGCCAGATCGATGTGGTCGTGAACAACGCTGGCGTGGTCAACCCAGGCACAGCCGACACGCTGCGCGAAGATGACTTCAATCGAATGATGGCGGTCAATGTCGGCGGCGTGCGCAATGTCTCGCTCGCCGCCTTGCCCGAACTTCGCAAGTCCAGAGGCAATATCGTCAACATGTCCTCGGTATCCGGCATGCGCGGCGATTGGGGCATGTATGGCTACAACGCCTCGAAGGGCGCGGTGTCCTTGATGACGCAGGGCATGGCGCTTGACCTCGGCATCGAAGGCGTTCGCGTCAACGCCGTCGCTCCAGCCGCTGCCAACACTCGCCTGGCCGCCCCAATGGCGGGCAATGCAAAGGCCGCCGAAGCCTTCGCTGCGCGCATTCCTATGGGCCGCCTGGTGGAACCCGAAGAAGTCGCGCACGCCGTGGCCTTCCTCGCGGACAACACGCGGGCGGGCTTCATCAACGGCGTGATCCTGCCGATCGACGGCGGCCTCAGCGCCTCCAATGGACAACCCAGCTTCGTCGCACTGGCGGCCGGCTGACGCCTGACGCCTCAGAAGGGCACACTCATTAGCCACAGTAATAGGCGTTTGCCGATACCGACATCTAATCGAAAAATCGGCGAGGGATTACCTAGTCTGGGACGCATCCACCGGCACGCCGGTCGCTGAACGCCTTCGGCTTCTTGCCGGGCGGCAGGCTTCCAACCGGCGTCGCTGGTTCCAATGAGAGGCCCACCAGATGAAGCAGATGACCTTGGCGGCCGTTCTGGCCGTGACGATTTCAGGTTTCGCCGTGGGCGAAGCCGGGGCAGCGGACTATCGGCTGAATCCCTTCACCCTGGCCTATGAGGGCGCGATCACCGCCAACCTGCCTGGCGAGGTCAATATCCACCGCGTGACCTATCCGCTGAACGGCCTGGAGATCGTCGCCAATGTCTACACCCCGGCGAACTACGATCCGACCCGACGATACCCCGCTATCGTCGTCGCGCACCCCAATGGCGGGGTGAAGGAGCAGGTCGCCGGCCTGTACGCCCAGCGTCTGGCCGAGCAGGGCTACATCACCATCACCGCCGACGCCGCCTATCAGGGCGGTAGCGGCGGCGAGCCGCGCAATGTCGACAAACCTGCAAACCGCATCGAGGACATCCACGGCATGGCGGACTTCATCGCCGGCTTTCCGGGCGTCGATGCCGAGCGTCTCGGGCTGTTCGGCATCTGCGGCGGCGGCGGCTACGCCTTGGCGGCGGCGCAAACCGACAAGCGCTTCAGGTCCGTCGCAACCCTGAGCATGTTCAACTCGGGCCGGGTTCGCCGCAACGGTTATGCGGACTCACAACTCAGCAGCATTCAGACGCGTCTGCGCCAAGCCTCGGCCGCCCGCGCCCAGGAAGCGGCGGGCGGAGATGTCCTCTACGCTGGCGACGCCGGTCTGACCGACGAACAGATCGCCGCCCTTCCCTTCGACCTCTATCGGCAGGGCTACGACTACTACTGGAAGACCCATGCCCACCCGGGATCGACCTTCCGATACACCATGAGCAGCCTGCTCGACCTGATGCGCTTCGACGCCACGGATCAGATCGAGTTGATCGACCAGCCGCTGCTGATGATCGCGGGCAGCAAGGCCGACAGCCTCTATATGACCCAGGACACCTTCGCTCAGGCTGCCGGAACCAGCGACAAGGCACTGGTCACGATCGACGGGGCCACCCACATCGAGACCTACTGGGTTGCCGCGTATGTGGACGCCGCCATGGCCGAATTGACCCCGTTCTTCGGCCGCACCCTGCCGTCGCCTGCAGCCTCGGAAGGCGCCCGATGAAGGCGCCCATGACTGCGCTGATGTTGACGCTGTGCGCCATGGCGGCCCCCGCCCAGGCCCAGCAGGCGTCCGCGACCGGTGCTCCGCCGTCGCGCGCCCGGCAGTTGATGGGCGACATCGCGCCCAAGCTGGCTGAACTTACCGACGACGTCCTTCTTGGCGATGTCTGGGAGCGCCCTGGCTTGGCCAAGCGCGACCGCAGCCTGATCACGGTCGCCGCCCTCATCGCCTTGAACCGTCCCGACCAGCTTCGATCCCATATCCGGCTGGCGCGTCAGAACGGCGTCACCGAGGAGGAGTTGGCGGAGACGATCACGCAACTCGCCTTCTATGCGGGCTGGCCCAACGCGATCACGGCGGTTTCGGTCGCTCGCGACGTCTTCGGCGAAGCCGGCGCGACTTCAGCCCAGGACATCACCATCCTACAGGCGGGGGCAGAGCCGGCCTCGATAGGCTCCAGCGACAGCTTCACCGGCCGCGTGAGGGTCGAGGGCCGGTTTCAGCGTGCGGCGCCGGCCCGGATCGGCCGCGCGACCGTCGTCTTCGACGCTGGCGCCCACACGGCCTGGCACGCTCACCCACTGGACCAGACCCTGCTCGTGACTGCCGGGTCAGGCCTGGTCCAGCAATGAGACGGGCCAATCCAGGCGATCCGCCCCGGCGACGTCGTGTGGATTCCTCCCGGCGTCAAACACTGGCATGGCGCAAGCCCGAACGAGGGCATGACGCATATCGCCATCGCCGAAGCCCAGGACGGACAGTCGGTGGAATGGATGGAGAAGCTGTCGCTGGACCAGTATCCAGACTGACGCCGGTTCTACGCCCCTCGATACCGCAAGGCCTCCGCCATCACCGCGAAGGCCGGCGAAGCGTGGCGGCGGCTGGGGTAGTAGAGATGATAGCCGGGGAATGGCGCACACCAGTCCTCAAGCACCCGGACCAGTCGACCTGCGGCCACATGATCACGGGCGTGATCTTCCGGCATGTAGGCGAGACCCAGTCCGGCGAGAGCCGAATCCAGCCGCAGACCCATGTTGTTGAACACCAGTTGGCCCTCGACCCTCACCTTGATCTCGCGACCGTCCTTCTCGAACTCCCAGGGAAAAAGCCCGCCATAGGTCGGCAAGCGGAAATTGATGCAGTTGTGCTGGGTCAGGTCCTGGGGGCTCTTGGGCGCAGGGCGGGTCGCGAAATAGGCGGGCGACCCCACGACGGCCATGCGCATAGCGGGGCCGATCCGCACCGCGATCATGTCCTTGGCGACCTGTTCGCCCAGACGGACGCCTGCGTCATAGCCTTCGGCGACGATGTCGGTCAGGCCGTAGTCGACGATGATCTCAACCTTGATGTCGGGATAGTCAGGCAGGAAGCGCGACAGACCGGCCTGCAGCACCGTCATCGCCGCGTGTTCGCCCGCCGTGATGCGGATCGTGCCGGCGGGCTTTTCACGCAGGGCGCTCAAGGCCGCCAGTTCGTGTTCGATCTCCTCGAACCGGGGGGCCAGCGTGCGCAACAGACGTTCGCCCGCCTCAGTCGGCGCCACGCTCCGTGTGGTGCGGCTCAGAAGCCGCAGCCCCAGCCGGGCCTCAAGCGCCTTGACGGTCTGGCTCAGCGCCGACTGGGAAACCCCCAACTGCGCCGCCGCCCGCGTGAAGCTGCGCTCGCGCGCGACAACCGCGAAGGCCGCGAGGGTGTTGAAGTTCTCGTTCGACATTCATTAGCCCACCTTCTCAGGTAATGTCGATTATAGCGTCTAATCGCAGTCCGTCTTCCGCCCTAACTTCATCGTCGAGCCAAGGCCCGCTGGGCAGTCGAAAGGAAACGATGATGCAGATGCGAATGCTGGGCCGGTCCGGCCTCGAAGTCTCAGCCCTGGGCTATGGCTGCATGGGCCTGACCAGCGCCTATGGCGCGCCACTGCCCAAGCCTGAGGCCCTCCAGGTCATCCGCGACGCCTTCGAGCGGGGCGTGACCCTGTTCGACACGGCCGAAGCCTATGGCCCCTTCTCCAACGAGGAACTTCTCGGCGAAGCGGTCGAGCCCTTCCGCGACCAGGTCGTCATCGCCACCAAGTTCGGCTTTGACATGAGCCTCGAAACCGGCGCGCGCACGGGCGGATTGAACAGCCGTCCCGACCATATCCGCGCCGTCGTCGACGCCATGCTCAAGCGCCTGCGCACCGATCATATCGACCTGCTCTATCAACACCGCGTCGATCCCGCCGTGCCGATGGAGGACGTCGCCGGCGCGGTGAAGGACCTGATCGAGGCGGGCAAGGTGAAGCATTTCGGCCTGTCCGAACCCAGCGTGGCGTCCCTGCGTCGCGCCCATGCGGTTCAACCCGTCGCCGCGTTGCAAAGCGAATACTCGCTGTGGACCCGCGACGTGGAGACCAACGGCATCCTGGCGGCCTGCGAGGAACTCGGCATCGGCTTCGTGCCCTTCAGCCCTCTGGGCGCGGGCTTCCTGACCGGCAAGATCGACACGACGACCGAACTGGCGCCGACCGATTTCCGCTCCGTGTCGCCTCGCTTCGCCGCCGAAGCGCGCGCCGCCAACATGGCCCTGGTGGACCTGCTGAAGCAGATCGCCGCCGCCAAGGACGCCACGCCGGCGCAGATCGCCCTGGCCTGGCTGCTGTCCCAGAAGCCCTGGATCGTCCCCATCCCCGGCACAACCAAGCTGCATCGCCTCGAAGAAAATCTCGGCGCGGCCGCCGTCGAACTGACCCCCGACGATCTGGCCCTCATCGAGGACGCCGCCTCCAGGATCGTCGTCCAGGGCGATCGCCTGCCGGCCGCCGTGCTCGCCCAGACCCACCGCTGATGCTCGCCCCCGACCGGAGAACCGTCATGCCGCACTCCCCCGCCCATCCCGACATCGGCCGCCGCGCCATTCTGGGCATGGGCCTGTCCGCCCCCGCCATCGCCGCCCTGCCTAGGACCGCGCAAGCCGGCGCCTCTGCGCAGGCCTCTCACGCGAACAGCAGCGTCGCACCCGGCCGTCGTCGGCTCGGAAACCTTGAGGTCTCAGCCGTCGGTCTCGGCGTGCAGAACATGAGCCGAACCTACCAAACCACAGTCCCCTACCGCCCCGAGATGATCAACATCATCCGCGCGGCGCATGATCACGGCGTCACCTTCTTCGACGCGGCCGAGGCCTATGGCCCGCATGAGGTCGAACGCATTCTGGGCGAAGGCGTCGCCCCGATCCGCGATCAGGTCGTCATCACCTCCAAGTTCGGCTGGAACATCGACCTGGAGACCGGCCGGCGCGGCCCCGGCCTCAACAGCCGACCAGAGCATATCAGGCTGGCGGTCGAGGGCATGTTGAAACGCCTTCGCACCGACCGCATCGACCTGCTCTATCAGCACCGCGTCGATCCGCAGGTGCCGATCGAGGACGTCGCCGGAGCGGTGAAGGACCTGATGGCCCAGGGCAAGGTCCTGCACTGGGGCCTCAGCGAAATGGGGCCGAACACCCTGCGCCGCGCCCACGCCGAACTGCCCGTCACGGCGGTCCAGAACGAGTATTCCATGCTGTGGCGCGGGCCTGAGGAATGGGTGCTGGGCCTGTGCGAGGAACTGGGCGTCGGCTTCGTGCCCTGGAGCCCGCTCGGCGTCGGCTTCACGACAGGCGCCATCGACGCGGCGACGCGCTTCGCCCCCGGCGACATTCGCGGCGCCGAAAGCCGCTTCGCCGGCGAGGCCCTGATGCACAACCTCGCCATCGTCGAACTGCTGAAGACCTGGGCCGTTCGCAAGGACGCCACGCCCGGTCAGATTTCCCTGGCCTGGCTGATGGCCCAGAAGCCCTGGATCGTGCCCATCCCCGGCACGACCCAGATGGCGCACATGGTCGAGAACGCCGGGGCGGCGGCGATCCGCTTCACACCAGCTGAACGGGGCGAACTGAACGCCGCCGTCGCCGCGATCCAGGTCCAGGGCGCGCGCCTGCCCGACGCCGTCCTCGCCTACTCCGGCGTGGAAGCCCCGCCCCGCCCCCTTTCCTGAGAGGAACCACAATGCAGAAACGCAATCTCGGCGGACTGGAAGTCTCCGCCATCGGCCTGGGCTGCATGGGCCTGAGCTTTGGCTACGGGTCCGGCGTCTCGACGGCGGACGGCATCGAACTCATCCGGGCCGCCTTCGACAAGGGCGTCACCTTCTTCGACACGGCCGAATGCTACGGCCCCTTCACCAACGAGGCCCTGCTTGGCGAAGCGGTCCAGCCCTTCCGCGACCAGGTGGTTCTCGCCACCAAGTTCGGGTTCGAGGAGGGTGATTCCACCCGCGCGCCCGACAGCCGCCCTGAGCGTATCCGCGCCGTCGCCGACGCCGCCCTGAAGCGGCTGCGGACGGATCGTATCGACCTCTTCTACCAGCACCGCGTCGATCCGAACGTGCCGATCGAGGAGGTGGCGGGCGCCGTCAAGGACCTGATCGCCGCTGGCAAGGTGAAGCATTTCGGCCTGTCCGAAGCCGGCGCCGACACCATCCGCCGCGCCCACGCGGTCCAGCCGGTCGCCGCCCTGCAGAGCGAATACTCGCTGTGGTGGCGCGAGCCGGAAAAGGAAGTCCTGCCGACCTTGGAGGAACTCGACATCGGCTTCGTGCCGTTCAGCCCGCTCGGCAAGGGTTTCCTGACCGGCGCCATCGACGAGACGACGACCTTCGATCCCAAGGACTTCCGCAACGTGGTCCCTCGCTTCAGCAGCGAGGCGCGCAAGGCCAACCAGGCCCTGGTCGACCGCCTGGGCGGCATCGCCGCCGAAAAGGACACCACCCGCGCCCAGATCGCCATCGCCTGGCTTCTGGCCCGCAAGCCCTGGATCGCGCCGATCCCCGGCACGACCAAGCTGTCGCGCCTGGACGAGAACCTGGGCGCCGCCCAGATCGAACTGACGCCCATCGACCTGGAACGGATCGAAACCGCCCTCGCCGCCATCGAGGTCCAGGGCGCCCGCTACCCCTCCCACCTCCAGGCCCGCGTCGGCCGCTGAGCGAGTCCCAGGCTAAAATCGAACAGCGTTGGCCGGGCCTGCTCAAGTCTGGCCAACGCGTATTCGTCGACACCAGTGTGTCGCAGGTGATCCCAGTTATCGCTCGAGGCGTAAATGGCCGCTTTTCTCGCCGCACGGCAAGGGACGGCACTGCGCCAGCAGTGCAGGCCCTGCCACTTGGCGGACCTACCGCCGCGGGTCACCAGACGCGTTTCAGGGACAGGCTGAGGGTGGCGCCGTTGGCGGGAACCCGGCTGGTGTTGGTGTTGCTGCGCAGAAGCTGGCTGTAGACCGGCAGATACTGGGCATTCAGCAGGTTCTCGACGCCGACGGTCACCTGGTCGCGATCCGACAGGCGATAGCGGCCGATCAGATCGACCACCGTATAGGCCTTGACCTCGCGACGGCCGAAGCTGGCCACGCCGTTGAGGCGATAGTCGTGTTCAGCCGAATGCAGGGCCTGCACGCGCAGGTCCCAGGCGCCGCCCGGCGCGTATTCGGCATAGGCCGTCACCTTTAGGGGCGGGATGCGATAGCCCGTCATGTCCCGCGACTGAACGGCGGTCGCCGCCTTCTCGTGCCCGCTGAGATAGGTGGCCGCGCCGCCGAAGCGCCAGACGTCCTGCGGCAGACCGAAGTCGATCGTCGCCTCGACGCCGTTGATGCGCTCGGCGGTCCGCAACAAGATCAGGCCGTTGTTGAAGCTCTGGACGTCGCCCAGATCGGACGTCGTACGGAAGGCCGCGATCGACGTCGTCAGGCGATCGAACCGTCCGCGCCAGCCCGCCTCATAGCTATCGATCTTGACCGGCTCGAGGTCGGAATTGTCGATGCTGAACCCGACGCCCGCGTTGCGCAATTGCAGGCCGATGTCCGGCAGTTGGAAGCCCTGAGAGAAGCTGGCGTAGAACTCGTGGCCGTCGATGACCTCCCATGTCGCCCCGGCGTTGAAGGTCCAGGCGTCAAAATCGATCGTGCCGCCCTGAACGACGTAAGGCGTAGTCGCCTGAGACTGGGACAGAGGGGTGAAGCTGTCGAACGAGGCCTTGGCCCGGTCATAGCGGACGCCTGCCTCCACGCCGATGCGATTGGTCAGGCGGTGCTGCAGTTGGGCGAAGACGCCTTCGGTCCGGGTGGTCAACTCCGGCATGTAGATCAGGGTACGCTGGCGGTTGAACACCAGCCCGCCGCTGGCGTCATAGGCGGCCGGATCGAACACATCGAGCGGCATGTCGCTGACCTCGCGGTTCACATCCCCGCCCCAGGTCAGGGCGGTGCGCTCTGCCAGGGGCGTGTTGATGGTCAGGCGCGCGCCGGCGACCTCGCTGTTCTGGAAGACCTGGTCGACATTGCGTCCGCGCGTCGCCACGCCGCGCGCGTCGAACGGCGTGAAGCGGGTGAACAGGTCGCGGTAATAGCCTAGGACGCTGACATCGCTGCCCCACAGGTCGCGATCCCGATAGGCCAGGGTGGCGACGGTGCTGCGGACCTGGTTCTGTTCGGCCAGGACCAGTCCTTTCAGCGGTCGCGCGATGGCGGCGCCGGCCGGCAGTTGGCCCACGGCGGGGTCAGCGGCGTAGTCGCTGTCCTGCTCAGCCCGATACCAGTTCAGCGCCGCCTGAAGGTAGCCGTCATCGCCGATGCGCCGTCCCAGCTTTCCGCCAAGGCTCCAGACCTCGCTGTCGAACAGATCGCCCTGGCTGGGTTCCGGCGCCCGCCGATCGCCGTTGCCGTCAAAGCCCGCCCCGATATGCTGCCAGCCGCCGTTCACGGCGAAGTCGAAGCCCTGGCTGCTGCCCGAGACAAACTGCTGGATGCGGCCGCCCAGACCGTCCGATGACGGATGCGACAAAGAACTGACGCCGGTGATGATGGTTTCAGCGCGCAGCGGGCCGCCGGCAGGGCGGGTGTTGATCGAGATGATCCCCCCGGTGGCGCCGCTGCCATAAAGGGCGCTGCCGCCGCGAAGAACCTCGACCTGCTGGACGTTGGCCGGATCCACGCTGATCAGGTTTCGTGAACTGTCGCGATTGGTGTTGTAGGGCACCCCGTCCACCAGGATGAGCGCGCCCCGCCCCCGCAATGTCTGGCCATAGTCCGTGATCGTCCGACTGGAATCGGCCAGCCCCGGCACGACCTTGGCCAGAACGCCCGACAGGGTGTCGGAGACCGCCCGCCCCGCCTCGATCGTCTCTCGGTCCAGCCGCGTGATCTGGTGACTGGGGGCCACCAGGCCGTCCACGGATCGACGCGCCGTGACGACGATTTCCCCCACCGCCGTCGTCGGCGGCTCTGTTCCCGCAGACGTCGTCTGGGCGTTGGCGGCACAGGGCGCAAGAAGAACAGCGCCGAGGGTGAACAGGGCGGATGACGACAGCAGACGGGACATGGCGCTCAGAGGTGACAGCAAACAACCGCCGCACCTTGAAGAGATTGCGAGGCGCTTGCAACTAGCAACGCTCACAGAGATGGCGGCCGGGACCACGCGAAGGCTCGGGCGCAAGGGCCAGGCTGATAATGGCGAGCGGTTCTTTCGAATATCCGCTTCGAGTCAGGAACAGACCTTCAGAATGACCCGCATCGAGGCAACCGCCCCCCTGCCGCCTCCATAGATCTACTACCGCAGATCTGCGGGATCACACTCGCCAAACCCGACCGCTAAAGTCTCTCCGTCATCAATGAAAGCCCCTCGCCAGAGGCCGAAACGATATGCTTGCCCTCACTCCCACTCTATTGTAAACAAGACATTTTTATCTTTTATATTCAATGGCTTATTTTCCTGCTAATTGGTAATACCATGAAAAATACCATGCTCAGAAAAGGCTTAACAATATTTTGAAAAATTGCCTACTGAGCGCTGCCGCACAGCTCCATAGGCCGCTTTCCTGGCTTTGCTTCCAGATGTATGCTCTTCTGCTCCTGCAGCTAATGGATCACCGCAAACAGGTTACTCGCCTGGGGATTCCCTTTCGACCCGAGCATCCGTATGAGACTCATGCTCGATTATTATTATTATAGAAGCCCCCATGAATAAATCGCTCATCATTTTCGGCATCGTCAACATAACCTCGGACAGTTTCTCCGATGGAGGCCGGTATCTGGCGCCAGACGCAGCCATTGCGCAGGCGCGTAAGCTGATGGCCGAGGGGGCAGATGTGATCGACCTCGGTCCGGCATCCAGCAATCCCGACGCCGCGCCTGTTTCGTCCGACACAGAAATCGCGCGTATCGCGCCGGTGCTGGACGCGCTCAAGGCAGATGGCATTCCCGTCTCGCTCGACAGTTATCAACCCGCGACGCAAGCCTATGCCTTGTCGCGTGGTGTGGCCTATCTCAATGATATTCGCGGTTTTCCAGACGCTGCGTTCTATCCGCAATTGGCGAAATCATCTGCCAAACTCGTCGTTATGCATTCGGTGCAAGACGGGCAGGCAGATCGGCGCGAGGCACCCGCTGGCGACATCATGGATCACATTGCGGCGTTCTTTGACGCGCGCATCGCGGCGCTGACGGGTGCCGGTATCAAACGCAACCGCCTTGTCCTTGATCCCGGCATGGGGTTTTTTCTGGGGGCTGCTCCCGAAACCTCGCTCTCGGTGCTGGCGCGGTTCGATGAATTGCGGCTGCGCTTCGATTTGCCGGTGCTTCTGTCTGTTTCGCGCAAATCCTTTCTGCGCGCGCTCACAGGCCGTGGTCCGGGGGATGTCGGGGCCGCGACACTCGCTGCAGAGCTTGCCGCCGCCGCAGGTGGAGCTGACTTCATCCGCACACACGAGCCGCGCCCCTTGCGCGACGGGCTGGCGGTATTGGCGGCGCTGAAAGAAACCGCAAGAATTCGTTAACTGCACATTCGGGATATTTCTCTATATTCGCGGTTCAGCAGGCATGTCCCCTTTGAGGGCGACCCGACGACAGGATAATCGACCTTATGGTGCGCAAATATTTCGGCACAGACGGTATTCGTGGCAAAGCCAACGAAGGCGCGATGACGGCGGAAACCGCCTTGCGCGTCGGCATGGCGGCTGGCCGTGTCTTTCGTCGCGGTGACCACCGCCATCGTGTCGTGATCGGCAAGGATACGCGCCTGTCGGGCTATATGCTTGAACCCGCGCTCACAGCCGGTTTCACCTCGATGGGCATGGACGTATTCCTTTTTGGCCCGCTGCCGACAACGTATAGGAAGAATAAACGCCCTTTTCACCCAAGTCCAACAGCTTTGGACCGCAGTTGACTCTTTCGACACCCCTGCGATGCAACCCAATCCGGCTGACGGGGAGCCAGCAACGCTGAAAATTTACCCTCCTCTTTCCCACTAGCGGCTCCTTTTCCGACAACCAGCACGGCGGATCCCTGCCGCGGCGCTGTGAACGCAGCATTTTGATTGGTATCGTTGGCCTTCAGGCTCGTCAGTCAAACAGACCCAGGAGCAGCTCAGCCGGTGGCGCCCGGCTTTCGGGTAACGCCCTGGTCCCGCTGGTTTCGGCTTTGTGCTTCAGGTGATCAAGGATCTGCTTGATCACTATAGGGTCTTCAATGCAGGCGATGACTTTCATGGCGCCGCCGCAGCCGCTGCAGGTCTCGATGTCGATATTGAAAACACGCTTGAGCCGTTGCGCCCATGTCATCGACGCTCGCCGTTGTGCTGGTGTTGCCGGTTCATCAGCCACCCTGACCTTGTTGCCCCTGCCCCGTTTTGCCGGCGTGACCAACGCCCGGTGCCGACTGTTGGGTGCGAACACCCCGTGGAAGCGGGTTAGGTTGACTCTGGGCTTCGGTACCAGGGCGGCCAGCCTTGCAATGAAATCCAATGGTTCGAAAATGACGTGCGTGGTGCCGTCCCGGTACGGCGTCTTGAGCTGGTAGCGCACGTTGCCGCCTCGTGTTAACGACAGCCGCTTCTCGGATACCGCCGGGCGGCTGATGTACCGGCACAGCCGTTCGAGCTTCTTGCGTTCATCGGCCCTGGCCGCCACGCCGGCGTGCAGGCTGGACCCGGCTACCTTGCCAATCCCGTCACCGAACGGATCACCACTGGTCGGCAGAGTTTGCAAAGTGAACACCTTTCGCCCCGCCTGTGAACCGACAGCGATACGGTAAGTGATCGAGTGCCCCAGCAGGGGTGTCATCGGGTCGTCATCCACCGCATCCGAGGCCAGATAGCTGTTTTCGACATCCCGTTCCAGCAGGCCTTGCCGTTCCAGATAGCGACCCACCCGGTGGGCGATGGTGTGCGTCAGCTGGGTGAGCTCTGGGCTGGTCGGCGCCTTGACCCAGCGGAAACGCGCTGAGCCGTGGGATTGCTCGACATACACACCGTCGAGAAACAGCATGTGGAAGTGAACATTCAGATTGAGCGCCGATCCAAAACGCTGGATCAGGGTGACCGCGCCCGTCTTGGCCACTTGGTGGGTATGGCCCGCTTTCTTGACCAGGTGCGTGGCAATGACGCGGTAAACGATGCCCAGCACCCACCCCATGATCTCGGGCCGGCTGGCAAACAGGAAACGCAGCTGAAACGGGAAGCTCAACACCCACTGACGCATGGGTTGTTCAGGCAGTACTTCATCAACCAGCAAGGCGGCACTTTCGGCCATCCGCCGCGCCCCACAGCTCGGGCAGAAACCGCGACGCTTACAGCTGAAAGCGACCAGGTGCTCGGCGTGGCAAGACTCGCAGCGAACCCGTAGAAAGCCATGCTCCAGCCGCCCGCATTGGAGAAATTCTTCAAATTCCCGTTGCACATAGCCCGGCAATTCCTTTCCCTGCTCTGCCATAAGCGCAGCGAATGCCGGGTAATACTCGTCAACGATCTGATAGAGAAGGGTTTGCTCGGGTCGGTGGCTCTGGTAACGACCAGTATCCCGATCCCGGCTGGCCGTCCTGGCCGCCACATGAGGCATGTTCCGCGTCCTTGCAATACTGTGTTTACATACAGTCTATCGCTTAGCGGAAAGTTCTTTTACCCTCAGCCGAAATGCCTGCCGTTGCTAGACATTGCCAGCCAGTGCCCGTCACTCCCACTCGATGGTGCCGGGGGGCTTGGAGGTGACGTCGTAGACGACGCGGTTGACGCCGCGGACCTCGTTGATGATGCGCGTGGCCGTCTTGGCCAGGACGTCCCAGGGGAACTGGTAGAAGTCGGCGGTCATGCCGTCGGTAGAGCTGACGGCGCGCAGAGCCAGGACCTTTTCATAGGTCCGGGCGTCGCCCATGACGCCGACCGTCTTGACCGGCAGCAGGACGGCGAAGGCTTGCCAGATGTCGTCGTACAGACCCGCCTTGCGGATTTCCTCAAGGTAGATGGCGTCGGCGTCCTGAAGCGTGGCGACCGCTTCCGGCGTGATCTCGCCGGGGATGCGGATGGCCAGGCCCGGCCCCGGGAAGGGGTGGCGTCCGACGAAGGCGTCGGTCAGACCCAGTTCGCGGCCCAGGGCGCGGACCTCGTCCTTGAATAGTTCGCGCAGCGGCTCGACCAGCTTCAGCTTCATGAAGTCCGGCAGGCCGCCGACATTGTGGTGGCTCTTGATCACCGCCGAGGGTCCACCCGTGGCCGAGACGCTCTCGATCACGTCAGGATAGAGGGTGCCTTGCGCCAGGAACTCGGCGCCTTCGATCTTGGCGGCCTCGCGGTCGAAGATCTCGATAAAGACGCGGCCGATGGTCTTGCGCTTGGTCTCCGGGTCCGAAATCCCGGCCAGCTCGCCGAGAAATTCCTTCGACGCATCAACGTGCACCAGCGGAATGTTGTAGTGCTCACGGAAGAGGGTCGTGACCTGGGTCGCCTCGTCCTTACGCAGCAGGCCGGTGTCCACGAAGACGCAGGTCAGCTGATCGCCGATGGCTTCGTGGATCAGGACGGCGGCGACGGAGCTGTCCACCCCGCCCGACAGGCCGCAGACCACCTTGGCCGAGCCGACCTGCTCGCGGATCTTGGCGATCTGCTCGTCGCGATAGGCGGCCATGGTCCAGTCGCCGGTCAGGCCGGCGATGCCGTGGGTGAAGTTCTTCAGGATCACGGCGCCGCGCGGGGTGTGCATCACCTCCGGGTGGAACTGCACGCCGTAGATCTTGCGCTCCTCATTGGCGATGGCGGCATAGGGCGCGCCTTCCGAGGTGGCGATGACGTGGAAGCCTTCGGGGATGGCGGTGACGCGGTCGCCGTGGCTCATCCACACCGTCTCGCGGTGATCGACGGCGCCGATGCCGGCGAACAGCGGGCTCTCGCGGGTGATGACGATCTCGGCGCGGCCGAACTCGCGATGGTGGCCGCTCTCGACCTTGCCGCCCAGCTCGGCGCAGATGGTCTGTTCGCCATAGCAGATGCCCAGCACCGGCACGCCGGCCTCGAACAGGGCGTGGTCAGCCTTGGGGCTGTCGGCGTCGGTCGTGGAGTTGGGGCCGCCCGACAGGATGATGGCCTTGGGCGCGACCGCCTTCAGCGCCTCGCCCGCCTTGTTGAACGGATGGATCTCGCAATAGACGCCGGCTTCGCGCAGGCGGCGCGCGATCAGTTGGGTCACCTGACTGCCGAAATCGACGATCAGCACGGCTTCATGCGTGTGGGGCGCGGTCATGAGGGCTCAGAATCCGAAGCGGGCGTTGATGGGGCGGGTTCTTGACGGGTGAAGACGTCGGGATCAAGTCGCGAGGCGGGCACGTCGGCCAAGGCGGCCAGGCCCCGCGTCGTCAGCACCTCGGCCAGACGATCCCAGGCCTCGGCCAGATTGGCGTCGACCTGATGCAGATAGGCGGTCCAGTCTTCCAGTTTCGACAGCTCGCTCTTGCCGTCGCTGACGCCGCGAAGCGCGACCAGCGGCACGCCGAAGGTCTGGGCGACGCGCAGCAGGGCGAAGGTCTCCATGTCCACCATCTCGGCGTCGATGGCGTCATAGGCGGCGCCTGAAACCACATTAGCGCCGGTCGACAGGGTCGCGGTCGGCACGCCGGGGATGGGGCAAGGCAGAGGCAGGATGGCGGGCAGGTCGAGCAGAGGCGTCTTGCCCTTCTCGAACCCCAGCGGGCTGGCGTCCATGTCGCGATAGGAAACGGACGACGCCTGATAGACCGCCGCGTGGTCCAGGTCGCGCGACCCGCACGAGCCCAGGGACACGATCAGGTCCGGCAGGGCGTCATCAGCCTCCAGCCGCGTCAGGGCCGCCGTCAGGGCGATGGCCGCCTCGACCGGGCCGATGCCGGTCATCAGCGGCGTGATCCGCGCCTGGAGGGCGGCGCCATACTCAGCCGGCGCCGCCATGACGGGCAGGACCGTCAGACCGTAGATGTCTTCGGATCGCCCGTCGCTCATGCCGTCCGCTCATAGACGGCGGCGAAGAAGCCGTCGGTGCCGGTCGAGGCGGGCGACAGGCGCAGGCGATGACCGCCCTCGGTCTGTTGGCCCAGACGCTCGCGCGCCGCGTCGGTCAGGTTGGCGGCCTTCAGGGCCTCGGCCACCGGGACCGGGTCGAAGGCGGGGTGGTTTTCCTCAAAGGCGTCGGCTGTGGCCTCGTTCTCGCCGCGCAGCATGGAGCAGGTGACGAAGACCAGGCGCCCGCCCGGCTTCACCAGTTCGGCGGCCCGGCCCAGGATCTGAACCTGCAGGGCGTGCAGGCGCTCGACCTCGGCGGGCTTCAGACGCCAGGCGTCCTCGGGGCGACGACGCCAGGTGCCCGAGCCGCTGCACGGCGCGTCGACCAGAACCACGTCGGCCTGACGCACCAGATCCTCGACCCCGCCGCCGTTCTGACCCAGCAGACGCAGGTCAGCCGACACCCCGGCGCGGCTCAGGCGCGGACGGATGTTGTCCAGACGCTTCTGCACCACGTCATAGGCGAACAGGCGGATGCCCATCTCAGCGACCGGCTTGGCCTTGGGCTTGGGCTGAACCACGGCCCCCTGCCCGTCCCCGCCGACCGGCGACCAGACGGCGACCGGGGCGGCGGGCGCCTCGGCCACGGCGGCCTTGCTAGCGACCGGCTGGCCCAGCATAGCCAGCCCCAGGGTCTTGCCGCCGCCGCCGGCGCAGTAATCAACGACCGTCATGCCGGGCTGAACGCCCGTCAGCCAGCAGGCGACCTGACTGCCTTCGTCCTGGATTTCGATATGGCCCTGTTTGAAGGCCTCCAGCGCCTGGACGTTCGGCGGCGGCTCGGCCGACAGGCGCAGGCCCGCAGCCGACCAGGGCGTGCGCTCGGGCGACAGACCGGCCTCCACCAGTTCGGCCTCGACGCCGGCGACGGTCGTTTTCGCGAGGTTGACGCGCAGGTCGATGGGCGCGCGCGGCGCCATCAGTTCGTGGGCCTCCTCGGTCCAGCGGTCACCGAAGGTGGTCTTGAAGTCCTCGACCACGAACTCAGGCAGGCCGGCGGCGACCCAGCCCGGCAGCTCGCCCGGCGCCGAGGTGATGCGGCCGCGCTCCTGCTTGGACAGCGGACGCGGGCCATAGCCGTCGCCCGAGTGCAGCAGGTCGATCTCATCCAGCGACAGGCCGTCGATCAGCGACAGCGAGCCGATGACCAGGGCGCGACCGTCCTCACGCCCGCCCATGGCCCAGACCAGACGGCCGCGCGCCCGGATGACCTTGTAGACGCGGTCGGCGATGGCGCGACGATCCTTGGACCCCGCATAGCGGTTGGCGGCGCCCCAGGCCTTCAGCACCACCTCGGCCGGCTGGCGGCTGTGGGCGATGCTGTCGAGGACGGAGGCGGCGGCGGCGAGGCGGGCTGCTGGGGTCAATCGGGTCTCGGATCAGATGAAAAGGGCCACAAGGATCATGATCAGCCCCGCAAGCGAGACCATCCAGACCAGCGACCGGACAACGGGCACGCCCAGGGCGTAGAGCGGAATATAGGCGAGGCGCGCCCAGAAATAGAGGGCGGCGCCCCACAGGGTCAGGGCGCTCTCCGCACCCGTGACGTGGGCGATCAGGACAGCGCCGATGAACAGCGGCAGGGTCTCATAGAGGTTGGCCTTGGCCCTTTCGAGGCGGCCGACGACGGGGTTCGCCGAAACCGGCGTGTGATCACGAGCGCCGGCGCCCCAGGCCAGTCCGAACTCCAGATCCTTGATCGCTGCCGGGGCCACGACCTGCACCAGGGCCAGGATCAGCGTCGCCGCCAGATAAATCAGTTCCGTCGTCACGCCCTGCCCCGCCTCTGTTCAATACGAAACCGCTCCCGATCCGGGGACCGGGAGCGGATCAGGGGATCAGCCCTGACGATAGTTCGGCGCCTCACGCGTGATCATCACGTCGTGGACATGGCTTTCGCGCAGACCCGCATTGGTGATGCGCACAAAGCGGGCGCGATCCTGGAAGTCAGGAATGGTGGCCCCGCCGACATAGCCCATGGAGGCGCGCAGGCCGCCGACCATCTGGTGGATGACCGGGGCGATCGGACCCTTGTAGGCGGTCTGGCCCTCGATGCCTTCCGGCACCAGCTTCTCGGACGAGACTTCCTTCTGGAAGTAGCGGTCCGCAGAGCCCGCGCCCATGGCGCCGACCGAGCCCATGCCGCGATACGACTTGTAGCTGCGCCCTTGATACAGGAAGACCTCGCCGGGGCTTTCGTCGGTGCCAGCGAACATCGAGCCCATCATGGCGACATTGGCGCCGGCCGCGATGGCCTTGGCCATGTCGCCCGAATACTTGATGCCGCCGTCGGCGATGACCGTGGCGCCCGTGCCCTTGGCGGCGCGGGCCGAATCCATGATGGCCGTCAGTTGCGGGACGCCCACGCCCGCCACGATGCGGGTGGTGCAGATCGAGCCCGGACCAATGCCGACCTTCACGGCGTCGGCGCCCGCGTCGATAAGGGCGCGGGTGGCGTCATAGGTGGCGACGTTGCCGGCGATGATCTGCAGACGGTTGTTCTCGCGCTTGATGCGCTCGACCACCTGAGCCACCGAGGCCGAGTGACCGTGAGCGGTGTCGATCACCACCACGTCGCAGCCCGCTTCAGCCAGGGCCATGGCGCGCTCGTAACCGGCGTCGCCGACGGTCGAAGCCGCGCCGACCAGCAGGCGGCCCTGCTCATCCTTGGCGGCGTTCGGGAAGGCCTGGGCCTTCTCGATGTCCTTCATGGTGATCAAGCCGACAGCGCGGTTCTGATCGTCGACGACGATGACGCGTTCGATCTTGCGGGTGCGCAGCAGATTGCGCGCCTCTTCACGACCAGCGCCTTCGCGCACGGTGATCAGATCGCCCGTGGTCATCAGGGCCGAGGCCTTGATCGAGGGATCGCTCTCGAAGCGCATGTCGCGGTTGGTCAGCATGCCGACCAACTGGCCCGTCGCCGGGTCCACCACCGGGAAGCCGGTGATCTTCTTGGCGGCGACGATCTGGCGAACCTCGCCCAGGGTCGTGTCGGGCGAGACGGTCACCGGGTTGATGACCATGCCGCTTTCATAGCGCTTGACGGTGCGGACCTGCTCGGCCTGCTCCTCGATGGTCATGTTGCGGTGAAGCACGCCCAGACCGCCGGCCTGGGCCATGGCGATGGCCAGACGGCTTTCCGTCACCGTGTCCATGGCGGACGACAGCAGCGGGATGTTCAGTTTGATGCTGCGCGTCAGCTGGGTCGAGACATCCGCCATCGCAGGCATGATCTCGGACGGGCCGGGCTCGAGCAAAACATCATCGAAGGTAAGGCCTTCGCGTATCTCCATGGGGAGTCTCCGTTTTGCGGGCCGCGTATAACGCCCCAGGCCGGGGAACCGCAACCCCAGGCAGGAGCTATGCTGAGAATAAGAGGAATTGCCTTGAACCTGAGCCGCGCCCGCCACATGTTTCGATAATGGTTCGCATCTTGATCAGCACCGCCCGTCGCCTCGCGCTCAAGATCGCGAGCTATGGCGTCATGCACCTGATCGTGGCGATCCTGACGGCCTTCGCCCTGACTCGCGACTGGCGCATCGCCTTGGCGGTCGGCGTGGTCGAGCCCATCTTCCAGACCGTGGCCTATTCGATCCATGACCGGGTCTGGCACCGGATCGAACGCCGTAAGATGCTGTCGGGCGTCGAAGAAACAGCCGAGGCCTTCACCGCCCGTCTGGAGCTGATGAACGCTCGCGAACAGAACCGGGCGCACAACCACCACGGCCATCACGGCCACAGCCACGCCCTGCCCCGCAGCCTGAAGCAGGTGGCTTTGAAGACCGTGACCTATGGCGCCATGCACTTCACCGTGGCGGTTCTGGTGGCCTTCGCCCTGACCCGCGACTGGCGCATCGCCCTGGCCATCGGCACGGTCGAACCCCTGGTGCAGACGGTCTTCTTCACCCTGCACGACCGCATCTGGACGCGGATCGAGGCCAAGAAAGCGCAACGGGCGGCGGAGGCGGCGGTCGCCTGAGCTCCTCAACACCTGCCCCCCCGCTCCGTCATCCTCGGGCTTGACCCGAGGATCGGATTGTCCGCCTGCGAAACCTTGGACAGGTCGAGCGCGCCGCTCCCCTCGATCCTCGGGTCAAGCCCGAGGATGACGATGAAAGTTCAGCGGACGAGAGAGCCCTACTTCTTGTTCAGCGCCACCAGAAACACCTCGGCGCTGCCCTTGCGGCTCGATTCCGGCTTCACGTATTTCACCGTTTCGAACTCCTCGCGCAGACGGGCCAGAACCCCGCCGGCGTCGCCGCCCTGGAAGTTCTTGGAGACGAAATTCCCGCCCGGCTTCAGCGTGCGAATGGCGAAGTCGGCGGCGATCTCGATCAGGGCGATGATCTTCAGGTGGTCCGTCTTGCGGTGTCCCACGGTGTTGTGCGCCATGTCCGACAGCACCAGGTCCGGCCGTCCGCCGATGGCGTCGATCAACTGCTGGTCCACGCCGGGGTGGGTGAAGTCGGCCTGAATCAGGGTCGCGCCGGGGACCGGCTCGATCATCAGCAGGTCCACGCCCGCCACCGCCGCCGCGCCGCGATCCAGGGCCACCTGCACCCAGCCGCCCGGCGCCGCACCCAGGTCGATGACCCGCGAGCCCTTCTTGATCAGGCGGAATCGGTCGTCGATCTCGATCAGCTTGAAGGCCGCGCGGCTGCGCCAGCCCTCGGCCCGCGCGCGCTCGGACCACTTGTCCGACAACTGGCGCTTGATCCACTGCTGGCTCGACATGGACTTGGTGTCGGCCGTCTTCATCTTCTGGCCCAAGCCGCGCCCAGCGGCGGTGCCGCCCGTGGGCGGGCGAACCATCCGGCGGCGTTCCGGCGGCTTGTCGGAGGGCTTTTCGTCGTCACTCATGCTTCCCACATAGCCGTGACAGCGTTCAGCCGCTATGACCCGCGCACAATTCTAGTCCGCACACCCCAAGGAGAGCCTCATGGCCGACCAAACCCTGACCTTCACCCTCGACACCGGCGACGGCGAAGAGCGCAACGTCGTGATCAAGCTGCGTCCCGACCTGGCGCCGAACCACGTCAAGCAGATCACCGACCTGGCCTCGGAAGGCTTCTATGACGGCGTGGTCTTCCACCGCGTGATTCCGGGCTTCATGGCCCAGGGCGGCGACCCGACCGGCACCGGCACCTCGGGCTCCAAGAAGCCGAACCTGAAGCAGGAATTCAGCGCCGAACCGCACGTCCGCGGCGTCTGCTCGATGGCCCGCACCGCCAACCCGGACAGCGCCAACTCGCAGTTCTTCATCTGCTTCGACGACGCCCGCTTCCTGGACAAGCAGTACACCGTCTGGGGCGAAGTGATCGAAGGCATGGACCACGTCGACGCCCTGCCCAAGGGCGAGCCGCCCCGCGCTCCGGGCAAGATCGTCAAGGCGACCGTCGCCTAAATGGCTTTCCTCCCCACTTTGTGGGGAGGGGGACCACGAAGTGGTGGAGGGGGCGGCGCAAACGTCAGCCGTTGAGACGCCCCCTCCGTCACGGCCGCTTTAGCGGCCGCGCCACCTCCCCATCGCTACGCGACAGGGAGGAAAGGGCATCGGACCTCAGTCCCCCGCCCACCACCGCATCGATACGTTGTTGAAGGTCCGATTTGCGACCTTGAGCGTCCCCTTCAGAACGACGCCCTCGTCTCCCAGATTACGCCGCGCCGTCGACAGCGCGCCCTGGTCGAGCTTTCCATCGAACGACACCGCGCCCAATTCACGTGAACGCGCCTCGAAGCGAAGGCGATCCTCGGTCACGTCGTACTGCGTCGGGATCAACCGCGTCCGCCGTGCGCCCTGCCCCTCGAACTCCATCATCACGGGCGCGAAGCTCGCCGACCGCTCACCGCCTTCCCAGGCGATGAAGTCGGGGACCTGGCCCATGAAGACGTGGTGCAGCCGCCAGCCGTCGACCCGCACAGTCTCGGTCGGGATGTAGTAACCGGACACGTCCTCGGGCAGGTCGTGCTTGAAGGCCCCCGCCTTGAAAGCCCCTGGCGCCTCAGGCGAGGTCGCCGGCCGGTCACAGGCCGCCAGCGCCATCAGAGTCAGGGCCGCGACGACGGCGAAACGCGTTCTGTTCACGAAACCTCGGCTCTCAGCAGATGGATCAGGGCAGGTGGATCAGGGCGGACAGCCAGCCGATGTCCTGCAGGCGCTCGACCGACTCGAACAGCGGCACGGCCAGCAGGAAGACCAGACCGTCGCGCAGGGTCGTCAGGAAGAAGCGCGGCCGCACGTCCAGCGACTCAGTGTCCCGCCACTTGGAAAAGTCCGGCCCGAAACGCGGCGTCCGCGCGCAATAGTCCAGATAGGTCTGACCAAAGGCGCCCGTCAGCCAGGCCTCCTCGCGCTTCACCGTGGCGTAGAAGACCGCGACCGTCAGCAGCAGGAAGATCGTGGCCAGGGTCACGCTGCCCGTCTGCGCCCCCACGCCGAACGCCCCCATGAAGCTGAAGACATAGAGCGGGTTGCGGCTGATCGAATAGGGGCCGCGATCCACGATCTCGGCCTTCTTGCGCCCGCCGATATAGAGCGAGCACCAGGCCCGACCGACGATGCAGATCGCGATCAGGGCCAGACCGAAGGCTTCCAGTCCCTCATGCAGCGCCGTCTCGCCGCCCATCGAGCGGGTGACGAAGGCCAGGCCGACGACGCCGAGCAAGCCGCCCAGCAACGCCAGCTTGCGCAGCTTCTGCACCCTTTGAAGATCGAAACCCTGAACCGCCGACATGCGTATTTCCTCGACTGATGAGGGTGCGACAGAACGCCGCTCCGAAGGCGGTTTCAAGGCCTATGTTTGCGAAGCTTTTGCAGCAGCCCCTACTGGTCCAGCCATTGATCCAGGGCGTGGAAACCCTCGATCGCCAGCTCGGTCGAGGACTGGAAGGTGGCCGGGATCACCTTCTCGAAATCGTCGGTGGGGCGGTGATAGTCGTCATGATAGTTCACGCCGAAATACAGGAACGGCAGGCCCGCGCGGTGGAAGGCGGCGTGGTCCGACGCCTCGACCCAGTTGTCGGCGCCCTTGTCCTCGGGCGTGTCCTTGCCGAAGGCCAGGGACACCGTTCCGCGCGGCGCGATCCGCTCCAGCACCGGGCGGAAATAGGGGTGCTGATATGTGCCGGTGACCCACAGCTTGCCGTCGCTGTCGGCGCGCGCCGTCATGTCGAAATTCAGGTTCATCGAGATCGACGACAGCGGCACCGGCGGCGCCTCGACGAAGTGCTTGGCGCCCAACAGGCTGCGCTCCTCGCCGTCCAGGGCGACGATCAGGACGCTGTGCTCCGGCGGGTTGGCCTTCAGCCGCTTGGCCAGCTCCAGCATGGTCGCCACGCCCGAGGCGTTGTCGTCGGCGCCATTGTAGATCTGGCCGTTGTTGACGCCGACGTGGTCATAGTGGGCCGTCACCACGATGTATTTGTCCGACACACGTGTGCCCGGAATGACGCCGATGATGTTGGTGCCGTTGAAGGTCTTGGTCCCCTCGCGCGTCCGGCCCTGCATCTCCCACGGCTGCAACCGCCCCATCGGCGACGGCTGGACGCCCAGGGCCTCCAGTCGCCCGACGATGTACTCGCGCGCCCTGGCCCCGCCTTCCGATCCAGTGTCGCGCCCCTGCATGTCGTCCGCCGACAGGATGCGCAGGTCGTCCATCAGCTGGGTGTAGTCGGCGGGCGAAACCGCAACGGACGCCTCTGTGGCCTCAGGCGTCGTGGTCTCGCACGCGGCCAGCGTCAAGGCGGCGGCGATCACGGACAGGCTGGCGAAAACAGGACGCATGGAGGGCTCCGGGCAGGTAGGTCGGCGGGACGCTAGCGGGCGTCGGGCCCGGCGTCAGATTACGTTTCTGTCATGGACGCTGCGATCGCGCCCCCGGCGGTGCTAAACAGCGCGACTGATGAAGGCTGGCCGCGCGATTCCCATGTTTGAAACTCCCGTCGAAACCCTGACCGATGACCAGGCCCGCGAGGAGTTGGCGCACCTGTCCGCCGAACTGGCCCGTCACGACGCCCTCTACTACGCCGACGCCGCGCCCGAGATTTCCGACGCCGACTATGACGAGCTCAAGCAACGCGCCCTGGCCATCGAGGCCGCCTTCCCGACTCTGACCAGCCCCATCTCCCCATCCCAGCGCGTCGGCGCGCCGGTCTCAGCGCAGTTCGCCGAGGTCCGCCACGGCGTTCCCATGCTGTCGCTGGACAACGCCTTCGACGAGGGCGAGGTGCGCGACTTCGCAGCCCGCATCGCCCGTTTCCTGAAACTTCCGGGCGACGAGCCCATCGCCTTCGTCGCCGAACCCAAGATCGACGGCCTCTCCGCCAGCCTGCGCTATGAAAAGGGCGTTCTGGTCCAGGGGGCCACGCGCGGCGACGGCAAGAGCGGCGAGGACGTGACCGCCAACCTGCGCACGCTCGACAGCATCCCCCAGACCCTGACCGGCTCGGGCTGGCCCGACGTCATCGAAATCCGGGGCGAGGTCTATGCCCCCAACGACGCCTTCGACGCCTTCAACGCCGCCGCCGAGACGGAAGGCCGCCGCACCTACGCCAACCCGCGCAACTTCGCCGCTGGGTCGCTGCGCCAGAAGGACCCGAAGATCACGGCCCAGCGCCCCCTGACCTTCTTCGCCTACGCCTGGGGCGAGACCTCGGCCCCGTTCGCGGAGACGCAACACGGCGCGCTGGAGGCCTTCCGCAGCTGGGGTTTTCAGGTCAACGACCGCTCGACCCGCGTCGAGGGCGCGGAAGGGTTGATCGCGGTCTATCGCGGGCTGGAGACCGACCGCGCCCGCCTCGGCTACGACATCGACGGCGTGGTCTATAAGGTCGACCGGCTGGACTGGCAGCAGCGCCTCGGCTTCATCGCTCGCAGCCCCCGATGGGCCATCGCCCACAAGTTCCCGGCCCAGCAAGCCACGACCGTGCTGGAAGGTATCGACATCCAGGTCGGCCGCACCGGCTCCCTGACCCCCGTCGCCCGCCTGCACCCCGTCACCGTCGGCGGCGTCGTGGTCCGCAACGCCACCCTGCACAACGAGGACGAGATCGCCCGCAAGGACGTGCGCATCGGCGACACGGTCATCCTGCAACGCGCCGGCGACGTCATCCCGCAGATCGTCGGCGTAGTCGAAAACCTGCGCCCCGCAGACGCCGCCCCCTTCGCCTTCCCCCACGTCTGCCCCGTCTGTGGGTCGGAGGCCGTGCGCGAGGGCGACGAGGTCAAACGCCGCTGCACCGGCGGCCTGATCTGCGACGCCCAGATCGTCGAGCGGTTAAAGCACTTCGTCAGCCGCCGCGCTTTCGACATTGAAGGGCTTGGAGAAAAGCAGCTGATCGCCTTCCACGCGCGCGGCTGGATCAAGGAACCGGCGGACATCTTCCGCCTCGCCCGCGACGAGCAGAAACTGGCCCTGCTGCGCGCCGAGGACGGCTATGGCGAGACCAGCGTCCGCAACCTGATCGCCGGGATCGACGCCCGCCGCGTCATCAGCCTCGACCGCCTGATCTTCGGCCTGGGCGTGCCTGACATCGGCGAACAGACCTCGCTGGTCCTGTCGCGCGCCTTCGGCAGCTGGACCGCCTTCCGCGACGCCTGCATGGCCGCGTCGGAGGGTCTGGCCAGCGACGACTGGAAGAGGTTGGCGGCCACTCACGCTATCTCGACCCGCGTTCTTGGCCTGATGGCCGAGGCGACACCGCCCACCGACGATCCCTGGCCGGAAGCGCCTATGGATCAGAAGATCGCCCTCGCCTTCCCCGGCATGGCCGCCCCCGCGCGCCGCTCGCTGGCGGAAATCTCAAACGGCTGGGCCGACCTGACCCGCTGGGCTGCTGTAGCGCGCAACGAAGGCCCGTCCGAGATCCTGAACCAGATCGCGGGCGTCTCCGGCGTCGGCCCCGTCGCCGCCGAAGCCCTGGCCCACTTCTTCCACGAGCCGCACAACCAGGCCGTCATGGACGCTCTGCTGGCCGAGCTGACGCAGGTCGAGGACGTCGCCGCCCCCACGACCGACAGCCCGGTGGCAGGCAAGACCGTGGTCTTCACCGGCTCTCTCGAACGCTTCACCCGCGACGAAGCCAAGGCCCGCGCTGAAAGCCTGGGCGCCAAGGTCTCGGGCTCGGTGTCGAAAAAAACCGACTACGTCGTCGCCGGCCCCGGCGCCGGGTCCAAGCTGAAGGACGCCGAGAAACACGGCGTCGCCGTCCTGACCGAGGACGAATGGTTGGCTCTGATTTCCTGATGCACGCCGTCGCCATCGACTTCGAAACCGCCAACGAGCAGCGCGCCAGCCCCTGCTCCATCGGCCTCGCCTGGATCAACGACGGCGTCATCGAATCCGTCGAGCACCACTACATCCGCCCGCCGGGCATGCGCTTCGCCAGCTTCAACATCGCCTTCCACGGCATCGGCCCGGAGCAGGTCGAGGACGCCGAGGAGTTCCCGGCGGTCCTGGCCGCCATCGCCCCGCGCCTGCAGGGCCGCACTGTGCTGGCCCACAACGCCGCCTTCGACGTCAGCGTCATTCGCGGCACCTGTGACCACTACGGCCTCGCCTATCCCGAATTCGACTACCTCTGCACCGTCAAGCTGGCCCAGATCACCTGGCCCGAGTTCGCCTCGCACAAGCTGAACAATGTCTGCGCCGAGCTGGGCATCCAGTTCAAACACCACGACGCCGCCGAAGACGCCTTCGCCTGCGCCTCGGTGGCGCTGGAGACGCTGCGGATGCATGAGGCGACCTGCGCCGCCTCTCTGGCGAGCGCGACAGGCATCAGCCTCGGACGGCTGCACACAGGCGGCTACAGCCCTTGCTCCTCGGCTGGATCGCGCCCGCGCCGTCCGCGCAGCTGAGCGCAATGCTACTTCCTCCCCACTCTGTGGGGAGGGGGACCGCGTAGCGGTGGAGGGGGCGACGCAAATGGATGACGCAGAGTCGCCCCCTCCGTCTCGTCGGCTTCGCCGCCGATCCACCTCCCCATGGAATGGGGAGGAAAAGCCGGCCAAATCCATCACCTTAGTTGCCCACCGCACTCATATATTGACCTAAGGTCATGTATTCATTGATCGAACGTCACAAATTTGGGCCTTGTTTCGGACCGAAACCGGGATCACCCTTCGCGCAAAGGATCGGCTCAACGATCCGTGTGAAGGAATACGCCCGATGAAGCTCTCCATCCTGGCGGCCGCCGCCGTCCTCGCCGGCGCCCTGGCATCGCCCGCCCTGGCCGGCGACCCGACCGGCCTGTGGCAGACCCCGACCAACGGCGGTCAGGTCCGCATCGCTCGCTGCGGCCAGGCCCTGTGCGGCACCCTGATCACCTCGGACCACATCCGCGCCGAGCCCAACGCCCGTGACGAGCACAACAAGAACGAGGCCCAGCGCAGCCGCACCCTGCGCGGCCTGCCCATGCTCAGCGGTTTCACCGGCGGCCCGACCGAATGGCGCGGCGGCTCGGTCTATAATCCGGCGGACGGCGGCACCTATCGCGGCACCATCACCATGACCAACGACAACAGCCTGCGCCTGCGCGGCTGCATCGTCGCCCCCCTGTGCAAGACCCAGACCTGGACCCGCATCCAGTAGTCGCGGCGCACAGCCCAAATGAAAGACGCCTCCCTCGCGATCGCAAGGGAGGCGTTTTCACATCAGCGGTTCAGCGACGTCATGCCGCCGGGCGCATAGCGCTCGCCCGCCGTCGCCCCGCGCGGGAAGACGGCCTCGATCCGCGCCATGTCTTCCGGCGTCAGGACGATGTCCGCCGCCGCCGCGTTCTGCTCCAGCGTCGCGATCCGGCGCGTGCCGGGGATGGGGACCAGGTCCTCGCCTTGAGCCAGCACCCAGGCCAGGGCCAGTTGCGCCGCCGTCACGCCCTTGTCGGCCGCAATGGCCCCGACCGCCGCGACCAGATCCAGGTTCTTCTGGAAGTTCTCGCCGCTGAAACGCGGATTGGTGCGGCGGAAGTCATCGGGGGCCAGGTCGTCGACCGACTTGATCTCCCCCGACAGGAAGCCTCGGCCCAGCGGGCTGTAGGGCACGAAGCCGATGCCCAGTTCGCGCACCGTGGCCAGCAGTTCGTCCTCCGGGTCGCGGCTCCACAGCGAATATTCGGTCTGAAGCGCCGTGATCGGATGCTCGGCATGACCGCGCCTCAGGGTGGCGGGCGCCGCCTCGGACAGGCCGATGAAGCGGACCTTGCCCTCCTTCACCAGTTCGCCCATGGCCCCGACCGTCTCCTCGATCGGCGTATTGGGGTCGATGCGATGCTGGTAGTAGAGGTCGATGTGATCGACGCCGAGACGGCTCAGGCTGCCCTCGACCGCGCGGCGCACATTGGCGGGCGAGCCGTCGGTGACGGCCGATCCGTCCGGCTGGCGGTTGATGCCGAACTTGGTGGCGATGAAAGCCTCGTTGCGCCGTCCCTTCAGCGCCTTGCCCAGCAAGGTCTCATTGGTGTGGGGACCGTACATTTCAGCCGTGTCGAACAGGGTGACGCCCAGGTCCAGCGCGCGGTGGATCACCGCAATGGACTGGGCCTCGTCCGCCGCGCCGTAAAAGGCGCTCATGCCCATGCATCCCAGGCCGACGGCCGAGACTTCAGGGCCGCCAAGGCCCAGCTTGCGCATCTTCATCCGCGCATTCCTTCTGATGTGAGGGGGCCGGCGACGCATCCGCCAGCCGACATCAGATGGGCGCCGTATGGCCCCATTTCAAGGGGCGCGCCTTCACCCTTGCCCGCTCATCCCGGCGGACGCCGGGATCCAGTAAGAGCCCCGCGCTCCACAACCGGCCGATGGACTTGAAGCCAAAGCACTGGGTCCCGGCGTCCGCCGGGATGAGCGGATGGTTCAGAGCAAACTGGCCACGATCGACAGAATGGTCGCCGTCGCCACCGCGTTCAGCGCCATGCCCAGGCTGGCGAAGGCGCCCGCCGTCTGATCCACCTGAAAGGCCCGCGCCGCGCCAAAGCCGTGCGCCGATACCCCGACCGCAAAGCCCCTGGCCCGATAATCCCTGATCTTCAGCAGGTTGAGCAGGGGCGTCGCCGTCATCGCCCCGATCACGCCCGACATCAGCACGATCACCGCCGCCAGGGCCGGTATGCCGCCCAGTTGCGAGGCCACCGCCATGCCGACTGGCGTGGTCGTGGCGCGCGGGGCGATGGAGGCCATGATCTCGGCGGGCGCGCCGAACAGCCAGACAATGCCCACCGCGCTGACCATGGCCGTCACAGCCCCGGCCAGCAAGGCGCAGGTCAGGGGCCTGGCCAGCCGCCGGATCGTCGCCCGCTGCGCCCAGATCGGCACGGCCAGCCCCACCACCGCCGGTCCCAGCAGGAAGCCCAGCACCTGTGTCGCCTCGGCGTAGTTCGCATAGGGCGTGCGGGTCGCCAGCAAGACGCCGATCAGCACCGGCGTCGCCAGCAGCACCGGATGGCACAGCGGATGGCGCCCGCTGCGCCGCGACAGCATATCCGCCGCCTCGAACACCACCAACGTCACCGCCAGCCACAACAGGGGCGTCGCGATCAGATCGCTCACGACGCGCTCTCCTCGCCCTCAGGTTCCGGCTCGCGTCCCGCCACGGCGCGGAACACCAGGGCCGTCACCGCCAGGGTCAGCAGGGTCGAGACCACCACGGCCACGACAATGCCGAGGCCATAGCGCGACAGGATCGCGCCCTCCTGCATCACGCCTACAGCCGCCGGCACGAACATGATCGACAGGTGCGCCGTCAGCCAGCCCGTCACCTGGGTCAGCGTCAGCCGTTCTCTCGGCACAAGGGCCAGCCAGGCCAGCAGCAGCACCATGCCGATCACCGACCCCGGCAGGGGCAGGCCCGTCAGCCGGTGGATCACCTCGCCCGCCAACTGGCAGACGAGCAGCAGGGCGATGGCGCCGATCATCGGATCAGAGCGGCGCCGTCTGCGCCTTCAGCCATTCCAGCGCCGCCTCGTCCTTCTGCACGCCGTCCGCCAACAGAGGCCCGACCTTGGCCAGGACCTCGGCGTGATAGGCGTCCACATAGGCCCGTTCATCCGCGGTCAGCAGCGCCACATCGATCAGACGACGATCCAGCGGGGCCAGCGTCAGCTGCTCGAAGCCGTGCATCGGCCGCTCGCCGCCCGGAACCTGCGTCGGCGCCGTCACGACCTGCAACGTCTCGATGCGGATGCCCCACTCGCCTTCACGGTAATAGCCCGGCTCGTTCGACAGGATCATGCCGGTCAGCAGCGGCTGGGTGTTGACGTAGGGCGCGATGCGCTGCGGCCCCTCATGCACGCCCAGATACGACCCGACGCCGTGGCCGGTGCCGTGATCGAAGTCGAAGCCTGCGTTCCACAACGGCTGGCGCGCGACCGCATCCAGTTGGTGTCCCGTCGTCCCGGCGGGGAACCGGATCACCGCCATGGCGATATGGCCCTTCAGGACCAGGGTGAACATGCGGCGCTGATCGGCCGTGCCCTCGCCGATGGCCATGGTGCGGGTCACGTCCGTGGTCCCGTCCAGATACTGACCGCCGCCGTCCACCAGCAGCAGCGAGCCCGCCTCCATCGGACGGATCTTGGCCCCGACCGGCTTGTAGTGCGGCAGGGCGCCGTTCGGACCGACCCCGGCGATGGTGTCGAAGGACAGGTCCTTCAGCATCCCGGTCGCCTCGCGGAAGCCCTCCAGCGCCTCGACTACCGCCCGCTCGTTGGGCAGTTCGACCTGAGCCACCGTATCGACCCAGTGCAGGAAGCGGGTCAGGGCCGCGCCGTCGCGGATATGCGCCTGACGGCTGCCCTCGATCTCGACGGCGTTCTTCTGGGCGCGCGGCAGGGCGCAGGGGTCCATGCCGCGAACAATGCTGGCGCCCGCCGTTTCGAGCCGGTCGAAATACCAGGCCGAGGACACAGCCGGATCGATCAGCACCTTGCAGCCCAACAGGGCGTCGAGCGCGGCGGGCAGCGCCTCGGGCGCCTCCAGCGTCACGGCGTCGCCCAGCCAGCCCGGCAGTTCGTTGGTGACCTTGGCGGGGTCGAGGAAGACCTTGGCCGACCCGTCGGCCTTCACCACCGCCTGCCCCAGCGGCAGGGGCGTGCGGATCACGTCGCCGCCGCGAATGTTGAACAGCCAGGCCAGCGACGACGGCGAGGTCAGCACCGCGACGTCCGCGCCCTTGGCGGCGATGGCCTTGCCGATGCGGGCGCGCTTGGAGGCGGCGTTCTCGCCGGTATAGCGATCCTCGTGCGGAACCACGGGCGCCTGCGGCTGGGCCGGGCGGGCGTCGCCCCAGGCCAGGTCGATGGGATTGGGTTCAACGGCCTTCAGCGTCGCCCCGGCCTTCTCGACCGCCGCGCGCAGGGTCGCGAGCGCATCCGGGCTGTGCAGGCGCGGGTCATAGCCGATGACCGAACCGGCGCTCAGGCCCTCAAGCCAAGCGGCCAGCTTGCCCAGCTCAACCCGCTCAAACAGAGATGCATCCGTCTGGGCCTTGGCCTGCACCGTATAGCGGCCGTCGACGAAGACCGCCGCCCGATCCATCAGCACCACGCCCGCCCCGGCCGAGCCGGTGAAGCCGCTGACCCAGGCCAGACGCTCGCTGGCGTCGGGCAGGTATTCGTTCTGATGCTCGTCCTCGTGCGGGACCAGCAGGCCGTCCAGGCCCTGCTCGGCCATCTTGGCCCGCAGCAGAGGCAGGTGCTTGGCCCCGAAGGACGGATCGGTGGTTTCGTCGAATGTCTGGCGCATGAGGGTCTCTTATCCCTTCTCCCCTTGCGGGAGAAGGTGGCCCGTCAGGGCCGGATGAGGGGTCTCGCGACGCAAAAGGGGCTGCGAGACTTTGATGTCCCGCAACCCCTCATCCGTCTCGCTCCGCGAGCCACCTTCTCCCGCAAGGGGAGAAGGGAATTCGCGATTACTTCTTGCGCAGTTGCAGCGCCGTCCACGCATCATGGTGGATGATCTGCTCGACCACGAAGCCCAGCGGCAGATAGGCTTCCAGCACCCGCTCTTCCTGGGTGCGCAGCAGGCCCGACAGGATGGCGACCCCGCCCGACTTCAGCGCCTGACCGATCTCGGGGGCCAGAAACACCAGCGGCGCGGCCAGGATGTTGGCGAAGACCAGGTCATAGGGCGCGTGCTGGGCGATGCGCGCATCGCTCAGGCCGTCGGCGAAATAGAACTCGCACTTGGCGTCGTTGATCAGGGCGTTTTCGTTGGCGATGCGGGCCGAGGGCTCGTCGATGTCGGTGCCGACGGCGATGGGCGAACCCGTCTTGGCCGCCGCGATGGCCAGCACGCCCGTGCCGCAACCGACGTCCAGAACCTTCTCGAAGCTCTCGGTCGCCAGCAGATTGTCGAAGGCTTCCAGGCAACCGACCGTCGTGCCGTGGTGGCCGGTGCCGAAGGCCGCGCCCGCGTCGATCTTCAGATTGACCCGGCCCTCGGGGATCTTGCCCTGGTCATGGGCGCCATAGACGAAGAAGCGCCCGGCCTCGACCGGCGGCAGGCCCGACAAGCTCATGGCCAGCCAGTCGGCGTCGGCCAGCTTCTCGACAATGACCTCCAAACCCGGCGTCGCGCGCAGGGTCTCGGCGATGCCCTCGGCCTCCTCGTCGGTCGTCGGGAAGGCGTCGATACGCCAGATTCCCTTGTCCTCGTCCTCTTCCAGGATCGAGTAGGTCGCGTTTTCCAGCATGGGGTTGGCGTCGATGGCGGCGGCGGCGGCTTCGGCCGGGGCGCGATCACCGCGGGCGATCACCTGAACTGCGGACTCGGACATTTCTCAAACACCGTTATTATGACGAATCGCAACGCGTGCGGGCGTACGGAATGCCCGTGTCCATCTAGGGGTCGGGGTATCCATGGCTAAAGCACCGTCTGAGTCGAAATCTTCTACGCCGAAAGCGGCGCCTGCCGCTTCCAAGCCGAAACCGGCGGCAAAGTCGAGCGCTGCGGCGCCCAAGGCCGCTGCAAAACCGAAGGCCGCGCCGAAAACCGCCGCGCCCAAGGCCGCTGCCGCCAAGCCTTCCGTGAAGGCCGCTGCGCCCAAGGCGACCGCCAAGCCCGCCGCCAAGGCCGCTCCGAAGGCCGCTGCGAAACCCGCCGCCGCCAAGGCCCCGGCGACGAAGGCTCCGGCTGCAAAGGCCGCCGCGCCCAAGGCGGCAGCGAAGCCCGCTGCTCCGAAGGCCGCCGCCAAGCCCGCCGCGCCGAAGAAGGCTGCTGCCCCCAAGGCTGCTGCGCCGAAGGCCGCCGCCGCTCCGAAGCCGGTCGAGGCGCCCAAGCCCGCCGTCGCTCCGGTCGCCGCTGCTCCGGCCCCTGCACCGGCCGCCGCCGCGCCTGCCCCGGCCCCCAAGCCGGTCGAAGCGCCCAAGCCCGCACCGGCCCCGCAACCGCCCGCCGCCGCTGCGCCCCAGCCTGAAAAGAAGAAGGGCTTCTTCGCCCGCCTGTTCGGCTGGTGATCGCCTGAAACGACAAAAGGCCGGAGGGTTCGCCCCTCCGGCCTTTTTCATGCGTGCTTTCCAGAGGAAGCCTCTGGAGGCGCGGCCTTAGTCCTGCGGCAGGTCTTCGGCCAGGATCGCCATCTCGAACATGAACGAGCCGGCCTCGTCTTCGTCCTCGAACACCACGCCGATGAACTCGTCATCGACATAGACTTCGGCGGAGTCGGCGACCTTGCGGGCCTTCACCTTGATGCCGCCGTGGTTGAAGGTGCGCTTCAGGTGCGTCTCGACGCGCTTCAGATCAGATTCTTTCACGGGGGTAGCCTCGTTGGTGTCGTTGACGGCGGAACCTAAAGAAGCCGCCCCCTCATGGGAAGCCCGCGTGTCGGGCGTCCACAGGCAGCCGCTTCAGATCACGAAATCATAGGCGATGTCGGCCAGGGTATGATCCATGGTCCGGGCGGGCGTCGCGTCGGTCGGACAGGACACCACCCTTGCCGGCACACCGGCGACCGTGCAACCCGCCGGCACCGGCTTCAGCACCACCGAGCCCGAGGCCACCTTGGCGTAGTCGCCGACCACGATATTGCCCAGCACCTTGGCCCCCGCGCCCAGCAGGACGCCGCGTCCGATCTTGGGATGACGGTCGCCGCGCTCGGCCCCGGTCCCGCCCAGGGTCACGGCGTGCAGCATCGACACCTCGTCCCCGACTACCGCCGTCTCGCCGATGACGATGCCGGTGCCGTGGTCGACAAAGACGCCCGAGCCGATCCGCGCCGCCGGATGGATGTCCAGCTGGAACAGTTCCGAAATCCGGCTCTGGAAGTGAAACGCCAGGGTATCGCGCCCCTGTCCCCACAGCCAATGGGCCACACGCCACGCCTGCAGCGCCTGGAAGCCCTTGAAATACATGAAGGGCTGCAACAGGGACCGGATCGCCGGATCGCGATCCTGCACCGCCTTCAGGTCGGCTTCCGCCGCCGCCAGGATGCCAGGGTCCGCCGCAAAGGCCGCCAGCGCCACCTCACGCAGCGACATGGCCCCCAATTCGGCGTCGCCCAGCTTGCGTGCGATCTGGAAGCTCAGCGCCCCCGCCAGATCGTCGTGCGCCAGCACCACGGCGTTCAGCTGCGACGCCAACCGCGGCTCCTCGCGCGCGGCGTCCTCGGCCGCGGCGCGCAGTTGCGCCCACAGGTCCGGCTGTTGCGGCACGATTTCCAGCTTGGCCATCGGGCCTCCCGTTTCCATCACGCGATCCTACGCCCCCAGCATGGCCTGCGCCAGCGCGGCGGGCAGCTCGCCTTCGCGCGCCATATGGTAGGCCTTGTAGGCCGTCGCCACCGTCAGGCTGTCGCGCACGGCACCCCGCTCGATCTCGGTCAGCAGGTCGCGGAAGGGCACGCGCGCCGACACGATCACCTCGGTCGGGTCCGGGTCGACCGGAACCGCGCTCAGCCCCCAGGCGACCCAGGTCATGGCGCGCTCGTCGGTGATCGAGTTCGACAGGTCCATATCCAGCGCCGCGCGCCAGTGTTCCGCCGCCAGCCCTGCCTCCTCGGCCAGTTCGCGGCGCACGGCGTCGAACGGGTCCTCGTCCATCGGCGCCCCGCCCTCGGGCATTTCCCAGGAATAGCGCATCAGGGTGAAGCGATGCTGCCCCACGAGGGTCACCGTCCCGTCCTCATGCAGCGGCAACACCCCCGTCCCGACATTCTTGGGCCGCATGGCCACATAGTCGGCGGGCGCCCCGGTCGGGGCCGTCGCCGGATGCCGCGTCACCGTCATCCACGGCGTGTCGATCAGGACGCTGTCGCCGTGGCTGATCCATTTCGGCGTCTCGGGCAGGCCCTCGGCCCAGCGGGGCTTGATGTCGGGAATATCGTGCATGTTTCCGCTATGGCGCCGGACGCGATGAAATCCTAGCTAGACGGCATGACCGATCTGAACGCCGCCCTGCCCCTGCCCGTCCGCTCCGACGAAGTTCTGGCCCGTCTGGCCGTGCGCCGCTCGGCCTCGGCCCAGCTTCTGATCGCCCCCGGCCCGTCCGAGGCCGAGATCGAGCAGATCCTGCATCTCGGCGCCCGCACCCCCGACCACGGCAAGCTCTTCCCCTGGCGCTTTGTCGTCCTGGGCCCGCAGAGCCGCGCCGACCTGTCCGAGGCCCTCGCCGCCCTGGCCGAAACGCAAGGCCGCGTCGACAAGGACCTGGCCGTCCTGGCCAAACTGGCCAATCCGCCCCTGACCATCATGGTGGTCTCGACCCCGATTCAGGGCCACAAGGTCCCCGTCTGGGAGCAACAGTTGTCCGCCGGCGCCGTCTGCATGAACATCGAACACGCCGCCGACGCCCTGGGCTATTCGGCCAGCTGGATCACCGACTGGTATTCCTACGACCCCGCCGCCGTCGCCCTGTTCGGCGTCAAGGACGGCGAGACCATCGCCGGCTTCATCCACCTCGGAACCGTTGCCGAGCCCCCGCTGGAACGCCCCCGCCCCAACATGGCGCACAAGGTGGAACGGCGGCCCTAACGCCCGCCTCTTCCGTCATCCTCCGGCAAGCCGCGCAGCGGCGCAGCGGCGCAGACCGGGGGACCCAGCGGCGCCGAAGGCGATCTTTAAAGCAGGCGTCGAGCGTGCAGCTTTCGCCCTCACGGGCGCCGCTGGGTCCCCGATCTCGCTCCGCTCGTCGGAGGATGACGGAAGCTGAGCGCCCTACCGCCCCTCCTCCTCCGGCCGGTGCACCAGCGACACCAGCACCACCGAGATGATCATCAGCAGGAACCACGCCCCCAGCTTGTTCAGGCTGACCATCTCCCAGCCGTCCGCCTGCCCCGGATAGACCCAAGCCCGCGCGAACGTCCCCAGGTTCTCGGCGAACCAGATGAACAGGGCCACCAGGAAATAGCCCAGCAGCAGCGGCATCGACCGCCGCCTCCGATCTGCGGTGAAGTAAAACCAGCCCCGCCCGAACAGCAGCACCGTCGCCGCAAACAGCGCGATCCGCACGTCCGGCAGCCAGTGATGGGCGAAGAAGTTGACGTATATGGCCGCCGCCAGAACCCAGGTCGTCCACTGCGGCGGATAGTTCCGCACCCGGATATGGAAGATGCGCTGCACCCGCGCGATATAGCTGCCCACCGCCGCATACATGAAGCCCGAGAACAGCGGCACAGCCCCGATCCGCAACAGCGAGTCCTCGGGATAGATCCACGACCCGTGATAGGTCTTGAACAGCTCCATGATCGTCCCGGCGACATGGAACAGGAAGATGACCCGCGCCTCCTCCCAGCTCTCCAGCCGGAAGGCCAGCATCAGCCCCTGAATGGCCAGCGCCCCGATCACCAGAAAGTCGTAGCGCGACACCGGCGCCCCGCCCTCAGGCCAGATGACCGGCCACAGCAGATGCGTCCCCACCAGCAGCCCCAGCATGGCCCCGCCGAACAGACAGGCCCACCCCTGCTTCAGCCCGAACCACAGGAACTCATAGGCATAGCCCCGCCACCGCCCCCGATCCGCCCACGCCTCCGCGCGGGTCATCAGACGACGGCCCCAGGCTTCGAGCGGGAGACGGGGGGATGGGGTCATGTCGTCAGCCAGCCTTCTTCACGCAGGGCGCCGACCCGGGCGCGTGACACCGGCGCCTCCAGGCCCCCGGTCAGGCGCAGCCGCATGTTGCGCCCGTCCTCGACCACCCCGACCACGCCCGCGCGGGCCACCCACCATGAGCGATGGGTTTGGGTCCCGTCCACATCCTTCAAGCCCGCCATGGCCTGCGACAGGGACATCAGCACCAGGGCCGAGCCCTGCGGCGTATGCACCCGGACATAGTGATCCTCCATCTGCAGGCACAGGACGGTCCGCCCCAGCCTGGACGGCAGGCGGTCACGTGGATCCGCGGATTCAGCGTCGGTCTTGCCCGCCGTCGCGTCTCGCGGCCGCGTCGCCCAGGTCATGCCAACGGTGGCCAGGACGCTGATCACCAGCCCCTGCCCGTACCATTCCAGCCAACCGACCTGCCCCACCACCGGCCACAGCCGCACCGCCAGGGTCCGACTTAGCAAGACCGGCAGCAGGGTCAGCACGGCCACCGCCGGCGGCGTCCAGATCCAAGCCGAAATCCTCCGCGCCTCGGCCCAGCGCGCCAGGAGCGGCAGGCTGACGCCGAAGGCCAGCCAACCCGCCCACAGACAGACCACCCAATAGGCCGTCCGCACCGGCAGGGTTCCGCTTAGATAGCTGCCGAAGGGACCGATGATCCCCAGCGCCAGTCCCACGGCGGTCGAGACGGCGAAGCCCACGGCCGCCGTCCGCCATCGCCTGTCCTTCAGTCCCCACGAATCCATTCGCTCAGACTAGCAAGCGCCGCCGCCGATGACAGCCGTTCGCCGGGCCACGAACCCGTTCGCCCGTTCGCCCATATCCGCTGGTGCGGCGGCGTCTCGGGGCCTCACACAGCCTCATCACTTCCCGCCAAGAGGCCCCAAAGACATGAACACCGCCGCCCTGATCGCCGCCGCCTCCGTCCTGCTGGGCGCCTGCGCTGCGACCGCCGCGCCAGCCCCGGTCGTCCCGCCGCAAGCCGCCGATCCCATGATCCGCGACGGCGTGATCGCCGCGCGCCTGAGCATTCCCGACGGCGATCAGCCGGCCATCGAGGCGGGCTTCTGGGTTCCGACTGATGAAGCGGCAGAACCGCGCCCCCTGATCGTCATCTCCCACGGCAACGGCGGCGACTTCCGCAGTCACCACGACACGGCCACGGCCCTGGCCAGGGCCGGCTTCGTCGTCGTCGCCCTGACCCATACCGGCGACAACTGGCGCGATCAGAGCCGCGCCACCGACCTCGTCGACCGCACACGTCAGTTGTCGGTGGTGATCGACTACATGACCCAGGACTGGAGCGCGCGCGCCGGGATCGACGCGGAACGCATCGGCGCCTTCGGCTTTTCCGCCGGAGGGTTCACGGTTCTGGCGGCGGCGGGCGGCGATCCCGACCTCGGCCGACTGGCCGATCACTGCCGCGCCAACCCCGGCTTCTATGACTGCCGCCTGATCGGCCAGCACGCCGGAACCATGAAGGAGGGCGTCGCCGCCCCCCGCCTGCCGCACGACGCCCGCATCAAGGCCCTGGCCGTCGCCGCCCCGGCCCTGGGCTTCACCTTCACCAAAGAGGGCCTCAGCAAGGTCACCCAGCCGGTTCAGCTATGGCAGGCTGGCGCCGACCAGATCCTGCCCGCGCCCTACTATGTCGAGCCGGTCCGCGACGCCCTGCCCGTCGCGCCGGAGTACCGACGCGTCGAGGGCGCCGCCCACTTCGACTTCCTGCCGCCCTGCGCCCCCCAACTAGCCGCTGCGGCCCCGATGATCTGCACGCCCACGCCCGGCTTCGACCGCGCGGCCTTCCACGAAACCCTGAACCGTGAGGTGGTCCGCTTCTTCAGAGAGAAGCTGTAGTCAGCCCCGCCCGCGATAGGTCGCCACGCCCTGATCGGGCAGCCAGACGCCTTCGATGGGCGCGCCGGTTTGCCAGAAGACGTCGATGGGGATGCCGCCGCGCGGGTACCAGTAGCCGCCGATACGCAGCCATTTCGGTTGCAGCAGGTCGGCCAGGCGCTTGCCGATGGCCAGAGTGCAGTCCTCGTGGAAGGCGCCGTGGTTGCGGAAGCTGGTCAGGTACATCTTCAGGCTCTTGCTTTCGACCAGCCAGTCGCCGGGCACATAGTCGATGACGATGTGAGCAAAGTCAGGCTGGCCCGTCACCGGGCACAGGCTGGTGAACTCGGGCGCGGTGAAGCGCGCCACATAGAGGGCGTCAGCGTGCGGATTGGGCACGCGTTCCAGCACCGCCTCTTCGGGATTGGTCGGGGCGGCGGTCTGGGCGCCGAGCTGGGACAGGCTGTCGGTATAGTGCGTCATGCCCGCCATTTAGGCCTTTGGCCCGCCAAAGAAAATCCTGCCGCCGCGCGGGCATTTCGACAATCGACCTGGCGCCCCTTCTGGCCGTGGTAGAATGCGGCTCGCGGACGGATGGGCCTGAGGGGGACTTCAGACGATTCAGACGAATTGGACTCTGTTTTTCGACGGCCTGTTTCTGCACCGCAGCCCCAAAATCCGCTCATCCCCGCGGAGGCGGGGACCCAGTGCTTTGGCAGCAAGCGCCGCGCGGAAATCAAAGGGCGCTCTTCCGAACGCGGCGCGTGAGGCTCTTACTGGATCCCCGCCTCCGCGGGGATGAGCGGTAGTGAACCGCATTGCCTTCCCCCGCGACACCCGGTTAGCGTCCCTTAAAACAACCCGCAGAAACCATTCCAGGAAACGATCCGTGGCCATTCCCGCTTCCCTGCAGTCCGGCCTGAAGCTGCCGGTCATCGCCTCGCCCATGTTCCTGGTGTCCGGCCCGGATCTGGTGGTCGAGGCCTGCAATGCGGGCGTGATCGGCACCTTTCCCTCGCTGAACCAGCGCACGACCGAAGGCTATCGGGACTGGGTTCAGGAGATCAAGTCGCGGCTGACGCCTGACGCCGCCGCCTTTGGCGTCAACCACATCGTCCACCCGACCAATCCGCGCCTGATGGCCGACATGATGGTCTCGGTCGAAGAGAAAGTGCCGCTGATCATCACCTCCCTGGGCGCGGTGCGCGACGTGGTGGACGCGGTCCACGGCTACGGCGGCGTGGTCTTCCACGACATCGCCAATGTCCGCCATGCGAGGAAGGCCGCCGAGGCCGGCGTCGACGGCCTGATCCTGGTCGCCAACGGCGCGGGCGGTCACGCGGGGGTCGTGAACCCCTTCGCCCTGATCAACGAGGTCCGCAGCTTCTATGACGGGACCATCATCCTGGCGGGCTGCCTGTCCACGGGTCAGGACGTGGCCGCCGCCCTGATGATGGGCGCCGACTTCGCCTATATGGGCACCCGCTTCATCGCCACGACCGAGAGCGAGGCTCAGCCCCACTACAAGGACCTGATCGTCGCCTCCGGTTCGGCCGACATCACCTATACGCCCGCCGTCTCGGGCATCCCCGCCAACTTCCTGACCCCGTCCCTGGTCGAGAACAAGATCGATCCCAAGTCCCTGCCCGAACACAAGCTGGACATGGGCGAGGAAGCCAAGGCGTGGAAAACCATCTGGTCGGCCGGCCAGGGCTCCGGCTCGATCCACGACAGCCCCACTACGGCTCAGCTTGTGGCGCGGTTGGCGGACGAGTTTTCACAGGCCTGTGATAAATTCGACAAGAAGCGTCTCTAGGAGCGGCCTCGTCGCTTAACGAGGCTCTTCATGCTCCGCACCCTGACGAACGCCGCCCTTCTCGCCGCCGCCCCCCTGGTCCTGCTGGCCACCGGGGCCCACGCCCAGGATGCGGGCAAATGGTCCTTCTCGGCCGGCGCCGCGACCGACAACCGCTCCAAGGACCTGTCCAAGACGGACGGCGATCCCTTCGTCTATGGCGCGGCGGAATGGGAGAGCGCCAGCGGCCTCGTCTATGGCTCGGCCGGTCTGGAAACCATCGACGCGGGCGGCTCCAAGCTGGAGAACGAACTGGTCGTGGGCGTCCGCCCCGAGTTCGCCGGCTTCGACTTCGACCTGAACGTCGCCCACAAGTATCGCTTCGACGCCAACCCCGGCTATGACGACGACGCTTGGGAATTCACCGCCGACATGAAGCGCTCGATCGGCCCGGCCAGCGCCCGGATTCGCCTGCAGCACTCGCCCGACGGCACGGGCTCGACCGAGGCCTGGACCTGGGTCGCCCTGCGCGGCGGCTGGGACTTCACCAACAAGCTGAACGTCTCGGCCGAAATCGGCCGTCGCGATCAGGACAACAGCGTCGACTACACCGGCTGGAACGTCGGCGGCTCCTACGCCCTGACGCCCAAGACCGAGCTGGAACTGCGCTGGCACGACACCGACGCCGACGTTCCTGGCGAACAGTACAAGGGCGCCCTGGTGGCCGGGATCAACTTCTCGTTCTGATCTTGTGGCCGATCAGCGGTAGCCAATCGGCGGAAAGTCCTTAGGTTAAGGCCATGACTTTCCGCCCCACTACCCTGGAACGTGCGTATCAATTAGCTGAAAGCGGCGCCTGCCGCACCGTCAGCGAGGTCAAGCAGGCGCTACAGAGCGAGGGCTATGACCGTATTCAGGACAGCCTCTACGGCGGCACCATCACCGCCGCCCTGCGCAAGCGCTGTCAGGCGAGTTATGTCGGCGACGCCGCCGCTCCTGCCGAGCAAGAAGAAGACGCCTGACACCAAGGGTCTTGCGCTGGACACGATTGCCGTCCATTTTATCGGTGTCGATCTCTCTGCGTAACGCTGCTGCCCCTTTGCTCTGCGCACCGAGGACTAGGCCGATCCATTCAGACCCGACAGGCCAAAGGGGCTGTTCCCTGAGGCCAACGACTAGCGGAGGTCCTGAAAATGGCTACCGGCACTGTGAAATGGTTCAACTCCACCAAGGGCTACGGCTTCATCCAACCGGATGACGGCGGCAAAGACGTGTTCGTGCACATCTCGGCTGTCGAAGCTGCCGGCCTGCGTGGCCTCGACGAGAACCAAAAGGTCTCGTACGAAATCGAGCGCGACCGTCGCTCGGGCAAGGAATCGGCCGGTCAACTGAAGACCGAAGGCTGATTTCGGCCTCGTCAGGGCTCTAGCCCAGGCGAAGAAATCGAAGGGGCGCTCCGGTCAGCCGGAGCGCCCCTTTTTCGTGTCGGGTCAGGAAAGCGCCTGATCCAGATCGGCGATCAGGTCGTCGATGTCCTCGACCCCGACCGACAGGCGGATCAGGTTCTCGGTGACGCCGCCGGCCTCGCGCACGTCCTTGGGCACGGAGGCGTGGGTCATGATGGCCGGGTGGTTCACAAGGCTTTCGACCCCGCCCAGCGACTCGGCCAGGGTGAAGACCTGCACCCGTTCCAGCACACGCTTGGTGCGCTCCAGGTCACCGTCGATCAGCACCGTGACCATGCCGCCGAAGCGCCCGTTCATCTGACGCGCGGCAAGTTCGTGCTGCGGGTGGCTGATCAGGCCCGGATAGATGACCTTGGCGACGCCAGCTCTGTCTTCCAGCCAACGCGCCACGGCCATGGCGTTCTCGTTGTGCGCCTTCATGCGCAGGCCCAGGGTCTTCAGCCCCCGGTTGGCCAGGAAGGCGTCGAACGGCCCCATGACGCCGCCGATGGAGTTCTGCAGGAACTTCAGCTGGGCCGCCATCTCGGCGTCCTTGGCGACCAGAACCCCGCCGACGATGTCGGAGTGGCCGTTCAGATACTTGGTCGCCGAATGCATGACCACGTCGGCGCCCAGGGCCAACGGCTGCTGGCTCCACGGCGTGGCGAAGGTGTTGTCCACGACCAGGATCAGCTTGTAGGCCTTGGCGATCTTGGACAGGGCCTCGATGTCGGCCAGCTTCATCAACGGATTGGTGGGGGTCTCGACCCACAGCATCCGCGTCTTGTCCGTGATGGCCGGCTCGACCGCCGTCAGGTCGGTCAGGTCGATGTAGCTGAAGTCCAGCCCCATCGAGCGACGCCGCACCCGCTCGAACAGCCGCCACGAGCCGCCATACAGATCATCGCCGGTGACGATATGCGAAGCGGCGTCCAGCAGTTCCAGCGCCGTCGAGGTCGCGGCCATGCCCGAGCCGAAGCCGAAGGCCTGAACTCCGCCCTCCAGATCAGCGATGCAGGCCTCGAAGGCCTCGCGCGTCGGGTTCTTGCCGCGTGCGTATTCATAGCCCTTGTTCACGCCCGGGCTTTCCTGGGCATAGGTCGAGGTGGCGTAGATCGGCGTCATCACCGCGCCCGTGGTCGGGTCGGGCTTCTGGCCGGCGTGGATGGCGCGGGTCGAGAAACCCTGGCTGTTCTTCAGGTCTGCCATGGTCTTACCGGTTCAGGCTGAGGTGGTTGATCAGGTCGGTGCGGGCGATCAGGCCGACGAAGGTCTCGCCGTCCAGCACAATGGCCACGCGGTCGCGGTCGAAGATGGGGATCAGGGCGTCCAGGGATTCCGACACCTGCAGGGTGTCCAGATCGCGCGTCATGGCCGAGGACACCGGCTTGGCGAAGCGCTCCTTCCGGGTGATCTCATCGGTGTTCATGATGTGGACGATGTCGCTCTCGTCCAGGATGCCGACCAGACGGCCGTCCTGAATGACCGGCAGTTGCGACACGCCGTCGCCCTTCATCCGCTTAAAGGCGGTGTCCAGGGTGTCGTCGGGGCCGATCACCACCACGTCGCCGTTGGCGTATTTGCGGGTGATCAGGTCCGACAGGTCGCCGTGCAGTTCCCGCTGGGTCAGGCCCTGATCGGCCAGCCAGGCGTCGTTGTAGACCTTGGACAGATACTTGGCGCCGGTGTCGCAGACGAAGGTCACGACCCGCTTCGGCTCGGTCTGCTCGCGGCACCAGCGCAGGGCCGTGGCGATCAGGGTGCCCGACGACGAGCCCGCCAGGATGCCTTCCTTCAGCAGCAGGTCGCGCACGGTGGCGATCGCTTCGCTGTCCGGGATGGAATAGGCCACGTCGATCAGGTCGGCGTCGGCGGTGTCCGGCATGAAATTCTGGCCGATGCCTTCGACCGAATAGCTGCCGTCCGGCCCGGCCACGCCCTCGTTGATCAGACCCGCCAGGGCCGAGCCGACCGGGTCGGCCAGGATGATCTTGGCGTTCGAGCCCTGCGACTTGAAGTATTGCGCATTGCCCGTGATCGTCCCGCCCGAGCCGATCCCGGCGACGAAGGCGTCGATCTGACCCTCCATCTGCTCGAAGATTTCGGGGCCGGTCGTCTTGAAGTGGGCGGCGGTATTGGCGTCGTTGGCGAACTGGTTGACGAAGTAGCCGCCCGGAATCTGCTGGGCCAGGCGCTCGGCCATGTCGGTATAGTATTCGGGGTGGCCGTGCGGCACGTCCGAACGGGTCAGGCGCACATCGGCGCCCATGGCGCGCAGGTGCTGGATCTTCTCCTTCGACATCTTGTCGGGGATGACCAGCAGGACGTTATAGCCCTTCTGCTTGCCGACCAGGGTCAGGGCCAGACCGGTGTTGCCCGCCGTCGCCTCGACGATGGTGCCGCCAGGCTTCAGCCAGCCCGCGTTTTCCGCCGCCTCGATCATCGACAGGGCGATGCGATCCTTGATGGAGCCGCCGGGGTTCTGGCTCTCCAGCTTCAGGAACAGACGGCAGGGGCCGGTGTCGATCCGCGTCACCTCGACCATCGGCGTCTTGCCGATCAGGTCCAGCAGCGAGCCCACGGGGCGGGTCAGGACGGGGGCGTCGGACATCGACATGCGAAAAGGCTCCGAAAGAGGCGTGTTCAGGGGCGGAAGCTGGGCGTCGCAGGCTTCGCGGTCAACTCACGCAAGTTTTCACCTATTTGGGCCGAAGCGCATTACATAGGACGCAATGACCAAGACGCCGAAACGCCCCGCCGCGGGCCTGCCCGACAAAGACACCCTGATCGCCTTCCTGCGTGAAGCCGGCGAGGCCGAGAAGGCCGACATCGCCCGCGCCTTCGGTTTGAAGGGCATCGAACGCCGCCAGCTGCGCGAAATGCTGAAGACGCTGGAGGCCGAAGGCGCACTGGGCAAGCGCGGCCGCAAGGGCTTTTCCGAGGCCGGCGCCCTGCCCCCCGTCGGCGTGGCCGACGTGGTGGATCGCGACGCCGACGGCGAGCTTTATGTCGAACTGGTCAAGGGCGGCGAGGACGCGCCGCGCGCCCTGCTGCTGCCCGACCGCGAGGGCAAGACGCCCGCGCCCGGCCTGGGCGACCGTCTGCTGGTCAAGTTCTCGCGCGGCGCCGAGGGCTGGGAGGCCCGTCTGGTCAAGCGACTGGATGCCGGGACCAACCGCGTCCTGGGCGTGATCCGCAAGTCGGCGCGCGAAACCCGCGTCGAGCCCGTCGACAAGCGCTCCAAGGACGTCCTGCTGATCCCCTCGGCCCAGGCGGGCGACCTGCGCGACGGCGATCTGGTCCTGGCCTCGATCGAAAAGGGCGACCACCGCTACGGCCCCAAGCGCGGCAAGATCCTGGAGTCCATCGGCCGCGAGGATGATCCGCGCGCCGCCTCCATCATCGCCATCCACGCCCACGGCCTGCCCACCGGCTTCTCGGACCTGGTCGAGCGCGAAGCCGAGGATCAGGCCCTGCCGACGCTGAAGGGCCGCGAGGACCTGCGCGAGGTGCCCTTCATCACCATCGACCCGGCCGATGCGCGCGACCACGACGACGCCGTCTATGCCGAGCGCGACACGGACCCCAAGAACCCCGACGGCTGGATCGTCTGGGTCGCCATCGCCGACGTCGCCGCCTATGTCCGCCCCAACTCGGCCCTGGACCGCGAAGCGCGCGACAAGGGCAACTCGACCTACTTCCCCGACCGCGTCGAGCCGATGCTGCCGGAAATCCTGTCCAATGGCCTGTGCAGCCTGAAACAGGGCGAGAACCGCGCCTGCATGGCCGTGCGCATGATCTTCGACAAGGACGGCAAGAAGACCGGGCACAAATTCATGCGCGGCCTGATGCGGTCGCAGGCCAAGCTGTCCTATGAGCAGGCGCAGTCGGCTATCGACGGCCAGCAGGATGACACGACGGGTCCGATCATGGACGCCATCCTCTATCCTTTGTGGAACGCCTATTCGACCATGCTGAAGGGCCGCGAGCGCCGCAGCCCCCTGGCCATCGAAAGCCCCGAGCGGCGCATCATCATGGCCCCCGACGGCGGCATCGCGGCCATCGAGCCGCGCAAGTCGCTGGAGGCCCACCGCCTGATCGAAGAGATGATGATCCAGGCCAACGTCTGCGCCGCCGAGACGCTGGAGAAGACGCGCACGCCGCTGATCTATCGCGTCCACGAGGCCCCCAGCCAGGAGAAGATCTTCAACCTGGCTGACTTCCTGCACACCATCGCCAAGCCCTGGAACAAGGGCGAGGCGCCGACCACCAAGCGGTTCAACAAGCTGCTAGACGAGATGCGCGACACGCCTCACGCCGAGGTGGTCAACGAGGTGGTCCTGCGCACTCAGATGCAGGCGGTCTATTCGCCGGACAACGTCGGCCACTTCGGTCTGCACCTGGACCGCTACGCCCACTTCACCTCGCCGATCCGGCGCTATTCCGATCTGATCGTGCACCGCGGCCTGATCCGCGGCCTGAACCTGGGTTCGGACGGCCTGACGGACCGCGAGATCGCCGAACTGACGGCCATCGCCGAACAGGTGACGTCGACCGAGCGCCGCTCGATGGCCGCCGAGCGCGACGCCATGGACCGCTACATCGCCGCCTTCCTGGAAGACCATGTCGGCGCGACCTTCAGCGGGCGCATCACCGGCGTCACCCGCTTCGGCCTGTTCGTGCGGCTGGACGAGACGGGCGCCGACGGCCTGGTGCCGGTTTCGACCCTGGGCAGCGAGTATTTCACCCACGATGATCGCGCCCACGCCCTGGTTGGCGAACGCACCGGAAAGCGCTTCACCTTGGGCCGTCGCGTCGAGGTCAAGCTGATGGAGGCCACCCCCGTCACCGGCGGTCTGGTGCTGGAAATGGTGTCCGAGCCTGACCCGCGCGATCCCAACGCCCCGGCCCCGCGCTACGGCATCCGCGGACGCGGCGGCGACGGCCCGCCCAAGCGCGGCAAAGGCCGTCCCGGCGGTCCCAAGCCCCGCAACGGCGCCAAGCCCTCCGGCGGGCTGAAGGGGGTTCGCAAGGGCAAGCGACGGTGAAACCTCAACCCTTCGACGCCGCCCAGGACCTGGCCGACGCCCCACGCACGGGCGGCGGCCAGAAGCCCAAGGACGCCGCCACCCTCATCCTGACGCGCGGCGGCGCCCAGCCTGGGTCGCCTCCCGAAGTCCTGATGGGCCGTCGCGCGCCCGGCCACGTCTTCATGGCCTCCAAATGGGTCTTCCCCGGCGGACGTATCGACCGCGCCGACTTCACCGCCGCCTCGACCGGCGAACTGTCGTCCGACGTGGCCCGGCGGCTGGAGGCGGAAATGCCCGCCCGCCGCGCCCGCGCCCTGGCCCTGACCGCCGTGCGCGAGACCTTCGAGGAGACCGGCCTGATCCTGGGCCGCCCGGCCCCGCCCGCCTCGGTCGCCGGACCGTGGCGCGAATATCGTCAGGCGGGCGCCCTGCCCGATCTGTCGGTCCTGTCCTACGTAGCCCGCGCCATCACCCCGCCGGGCCGCACGCGCCGCTTCGACGCCCGCTTCTTCATGGCCCCGGTCGAGGCCCTGCGCGATCCCGACCGCATCGAGGGCTCAGGCGAACTGGACGAGATCGCCTGGCTGCCGCTGGATCAGGCGCAGGCCCTGGACCTGCCCGCCATCACCCGCTTCGTCCTGGGCGAGGTGGCCGAGCGGCTGAGCCATCCCGACCGCCCCCTGCCCTTCGTGCGCATGGTGCGCGGGCGTCACGTGGTCGAACATCAGGACTGAAACCGTGGCCAAGCAGACCATCACCCTGCGCCTGACCATCCACGACCCGGTTCCGGGCGTCTGCTACAGCCTGCAGGGCAAGGAGGGCGAGCCGGTCAACGCCGTGACCGCGACCGAGGCCCCGCTGTCGCTGGACGCGCCGGTCACCCTCAACGACGACAACCGCCTGACCGGCCCCTTCGTGCGGCGCGAGGGGCCAGAGCGTCGCTTCGTCTATATCGGCATCGGAACCCATGCGGGCTTTGCCGGCCCCACCTGGAGCCGCCGCGCCAAGATCAACGTCCACGACATCCCTGCTGATCTGCTAGAGGCCGCCCGCCAGGGTCGCGTTCTGGAGGTTCGCCTGCCCGGCCGGGCCAAGGACGGCGGCCCCGCCTGCGCCACCGTCCGCCCGCTGGAGCGGTGGAAGGCCCTCTAGGCCCCTATTGGGCGACCGGCTTGGTCAGGTCGAACTCGACGCGGAAATGGCGGCTGGGGCGACGCAGCTCATAGGCGAACATGTGCCGGGGGTGGATCTCCATCGCCCATACGTTTGTGGTCGAGACCGAGGCGTTATTGGCGTTGAACAGGTCGATGGATTCCTGATCCACCGGAAACTCCTGCCGCTCGGCCGTGCCGGCGCCGGCCGTGTCGCCGCCGTACCAGTGCAGGGTGTCCGTCGTGCCGTCGTCGTGGCGGTGATCATGCTTCAACCTTAGCCCCGTCGCCGTGCGCGTCACCACCCAGGTCCGCGAGCGGTCCGCGCCGACCCAGAAAGGAATGCGAATCTCCTCGGCCGTGCAATCGCGCACGTGCATCAAGAGTCTCTGGCTGGCGAAGTCCGAATCGGCGGCGTCGGTGGTGACGACCCTGCCCTCGAACCTTTGGCCGCACAGGGCGCTCAGGTTCTTGAAGAAGGCGTCCTGGGGCGTGTCCGCGCGCGCCGAGGCCGGCAGGGACGACAGGGTCAGGGCGGCGGCCGCAAGGGCGATCGAGGTCATGGCTTTCATTCCGACAGCCTAGTCGCTAGAAGCCAATCCTCAACGTGACATCGCGGGCGTTGACTTTGATCTCCGCCTGAGTATGTTCCGCGCCTCTCGTTTCATGCGGCTTTCGCCGTCGCAAAGGTAATTCCGATGGCCAAACCGGCTTCCATCAAGATCCGCCTGAACTCCACCGCTGACACCGGCTTCTTCTACGTCACCAAGAAGAACGCTCGTACGATGACCGAAAAGATGGTCGTCAAGAAGTACGACCCCGTCGTCCGCAAGCACGTCGAGTTCAAGGAAGGCAAGATCAAGTAAGGGCCTAACCGCCCCGAGCCTCAGGGCTTGCTTGACTGCAGAATTCAAAACGCCCGGCTTTTCAGCCGGGCGTTTTTCGTTGTGGGATCAACCGCTGAAAAGGCTCAGGCCGCGCGGGCGACGACCTTGTTCCGCCCCGAGGCCTTCGCCTCATAGACCCCCTCGTCCGCCCGCTTCAGCAGGGCCTCGGGCGTATCGTCCGCGCCCATGGTGGCGGCCACGCCGACCGAGACGGTGACGTTCAGATGGGCCTTGCCGTCCATGACGCGGAAGGGCGCCGAGCCCACGTCACGACGGATACGCTCAGCAATACGATGGGCGTCCTCCAGCGTCGTGCCGGGCATGACCACCACGAACTCCTCGCCGCCGAATCGGCACGGCAGATCCACCGCCCGCACATTGGTCGCCAGCCGCACCGAAAACTCGCGCAGCACCTCGTCGCCGGCGTCGTGGCCGAAGCCGTCGTTGACGGCCTTGAAGTGGTCGATGTCCAGAACCAGCACCGCCACCGGCTCGCCGCCGCGGTTGGTGCGCGCCACCAGGGCCTGAAGCTGATTCGTCATGTAGCGCCGGTTGTGCAGGCCGGTCAGAGCGTCGGTGACGGCCATCTCCAGGCTGTGATCCAGCTTCTCGCGCAGGAAGTCGCCATAGCGCTTGCGCCGCACCTGGGTCCGCACCCGCGCCGACAGCTCCTCGGGGTCCACCGGCCGCGTCAGAAGATCATTGGCGCCCAGTTCCAGCGCCTTCAGCAGCCGAGGCCGGTCCTGCGAATCCACCAGGGCCAGGATCGGCAGACGCCGCGTCGGCTCCTTGGACCGCGCCTGGGCGATCAGGCGCAGACCGTCAAAGCCGTCCGAGGTCACATTGACGATCATCAGATCGACGGGACCACGCGCCGCCTCCAGCGCCGCCGCCGGGTCCGCCTCGATCAGGGGGCGATGCTCGACCGCCAGTTCCTGGGCCACCTTGGCGGCCTGCAGGGCGTTGTCGTCCACCACCAGGACGCGCCCGCCCGAGCCCTTCAGCCGCGCCACGCCGGCGGTGTCGACGCCGACGCGCCGTCCGCTCTCCTCGCGCTCGCGCAGTTCGTCCATGACCATCTTCAGCCGGGTCAGGCTCCTGACCCGCGCCATCAGAATCACATCGTCCAGCGGCTTGGTCAGGAAGTCGTCGGCCCCGGCCTCCAAGCCCCTGATCCGATCCTGGCGTCCGTCCAGCGCCGTCACCAGCACCACCGGGATATGTCGCGTCTTCGGATCGTCCTTCAGCCGACGGCAGGTCTCGAACCCATCCATGCCGGGCATCATGACGTCGAGAAGGATCAGGTCCGGCTGTTCCGAAGTCGCCAGGGCGATGGCCGTCAGCCCGTCACCGCAGGTCAGGGCGTCGAAATACTCGATCGTCAGCTTGGCTTCGAGCAATCGGACATTGGTCTCGACGTCGTCAACCACCAGGATGCGCGCGCTCATGAGGCCCTACCCCAGATGCTTGCGGATCGTCTCAAGGAACGACACCACCGAAATAGGCTTGGAGATATAGGCCTCGCAGCCGCCCTGTCTGATCCGTTCCTCATCACCCTTCATGGCAAAGGCTGTAACGGCGATGACGGGGATATGGTTCAGCTCTTCGTCGTCCTTGAGCCATTTGGTCACTTCCAGGCCGGAAATCTCCGGCAACTGAATGTCCATCAGGATCAGATCGGGGCGATGCTCGCGCGCAATGGCGAGCGCCTGCAGCCCTTCGCGGGTCTGCAGGGTCTGATAGCCCTGGGAATCGAGCAGATCATGAAAAAGCTTCATGTTCAGCTCGTTATCCTCGACGATGAGGACTTTCTTGGACATCCGCCACCCGGCTCTTTCGCCAATAATTCGCGCTGTTGCGCAGGGCTTTTCGCCTTCTTCGGATGCACACTGGCCCATGCAGTCTTAAGTTGAGGTGAAGCCGCTTTTTCTTTGCGCTTGAGCGCGAACGGAGTCTCACTTGGGTCTAAAGGCCATCTGCCGCGACTGCCTGTGGACCGGCGACCGCAAGGTCGAGCGGTGCTCTTCGTGCGCCTCGCGTCGGGTGATCGCTCATGATGAACTGGGCGACCTGACCATCGCCCACCTGGACTGCGACGCCTTCTACGCCTCGGTCGAGAAGCGCGACCGGCCAGAGTTGCGCGACAAGCCGGTCATCATCGGCGGCGGCAAGCGCGGCGTGGTCTCGACCGCCTGCTACGTCGCCCGCCTGCACGGCGTCGGCTCGGCCATGCCCATGTTCAAGGCGCTGAAGGCCTGTCCCGACGCCGTCGTCATCAAGCCTGACTTTCGCAAATACGTGGCCGAGAGCGAGCGCATCTTCGGCGCGGTCGGCAAGCTGACGCCCCTCGTCCAGACCCTGTCTCTGGACGAGGCCTGGATCGACCTATCGGGCACTGAACGTCTGAACGGCGGCCCGCCCGCCTTTCAGCTGATCCGCCTGCAGAAATGGATCGAGGACGAGACCGGCCTGACCGTCTCCATCGGCCTGGCTCCCAACCGCTTCCTGGCCAAGATCGCCTCCGAACTGGACAAGCCGCGCGGCTTTTCCGTCATCGGCGCGACTGAGGCGAAAGACCTGTTGGCGCCCCGCCCGGTCAACATCCTGCCCGGCGTCGGGCCGGTGTTCGGGCGCACCCTGCGCTCCGACGGTTTCGCCACGGTGGGCGATCTCGCCGCCGCCGACGTCAAGGACCTGATCCGGCGCTATGGCGAGACAGGCCTGCGTCTCTACGACCTCAGCCACGCTCGCGACGCACGCCCGGTCCGCCCCGACCACGACCGGCGCGGCATGAGCGCCGAGACCACCTTCAACGACGACCTGACCAGCGCCGAGGATTTGGAGGCCGAGCTCTGGCCCCTGTGCGAAAAGCTGGCGTCCAAGGCGCGGCGCGACGGCGTCGCCAGCCGGGTGGTGGTGCTGAAACTGCGTAAGGCCGACTTCAGGATCGTCACCCGCCGCATCACCCTGGCCGAGCCGGTGCAGACGGCGCGGGTGCTGTTTTCGGCCGGGCGCGACCTGCTGAAACCCGAACTGGGCGAGCCCTATCGCCTGATCGGCATCGGCCTGGCCGAGATCGCCGAGGCCGGCGCCGCCTCCGCCGGTCTGTTCGCCACCGACGAGACCCGCGCCCTGAAGACCGAGACCGCCATCGACGCCCTGCGCGCCAAGTTCGGGGCCGCCGCCGTGGTCGCGGGCCGCGCCCTCAAGAAGCCAGGATGACGCCGCCCGTCTGGCGCGCTACACCCCCGCTCGAACCCCTCAACGGAGTCCCGACATGAGCATCCACGCCCGCATCGCCGAACTCGGCATCACCCTGCCCGAGCCGGCCAAGCCCGTCGCCAGCTACGTCTCCTACGTCCAGTCGGGCAATCAGGTCCTGATCTCGGGCCAGCTGTCGAACGACGCCAACGGCGGCATCAAGGGCACCGTCGGCGTGGACGTGACCCCCGAGCAGGCCGCCGAGGCCGCCCGCCTGTGCGGCATCAACCTGCTGGCCCAGATCAACGCCGCCGTCGACGGCGACCTGGACCGCGTCGTCCGCATCGTCAAGCTGGGCGCCTTCGTCCAGGCTGGCCCGGACTTCATCGCCATCCCCGCCGTCATCAACGGTTGCTCGGACCTGATGGTCGAAGTCTTCGGCGACGCAGGCAAGCACGCCCGTTCGGCCGTCGGCGTCTACAAGCTGCCGCTCGGCTTCGCCGTGGAAATCGACGCCATCATCGAGGTGAAGTGAGCTTCACGCTCCAGGTCAACGACGGGATCGCCTCGATAGGCCGGGACGCGTGGGACGCCTGCGCGGCCCCGACCGGCGATCCCTTCGTCTCCTACGACTTCCTTGACGCCTGCGAGGCGTCCGGCAGCGCCGTCCCGTCCCAGGGCTGGGCGGCGCGCCACCTTTCCCTGCATGACGAAGACGGCGCCGTGATCGGCGTCATGCCCCTTTATCTGAAGGGGCACAGCCAGGGCGAATACGTCTTCGACCACAGTTGGGCCGACGCCTATCAGCGCGCCGGCGGCCGCTACTACCCCAAGCTTTTGGGCGCCGTGCCCTTCACGCCCGCGACCGGGCCGCGCTTTCTGCACGCACCTGGAGCGGACGCCGCGACCGTGCGCGAGGCCCTGCTGCAAGGCGCTCTGACACTGGTCGAGCGGCTGGGCGTCTCATCCCTGCACGTCAACTTCCCGACCGAGCCGGAATGGCGCGCCATGACCGAGGCGGGCCTGCTGCCGCGCCGCGACATCCAGTTCATCTGGCGCAATGAGGGCTACGGCGGCTTCGACGACTTCCTGGCCGCCCTGTCGTCCAATCGGAGGAAGACCATCCGTCGCGAACGGCGCGAGGCCCAGGTTGGCCTCGACATCCGCGTTCTGACGGGCGGCGACATCACCGAGGCCCACTGGGACGCCTTCTTCGCCTTCTACATGGACACCGGCGACCGCAAATGGGGCCGGCCCTATCTGACGCGCGACTTCTTCGCCCGCGTCGGGGCCAGCATGGCCGACCGCATCGCCCTGGTCATGGCCTTCCGGGACGAGACGCCCATCGCCGGCGCGCTGAACTTCATCGGCCGCGACGCCCTCTATGGTCGTCAGTGGGGCGCGCTGGAGGAGGTCCCCTTCCTGCATTTCGAGCTCTGCTACTATCAGGCCATCGACTTCGCTATTTCGCGCGGCCTGGCCCGCGTCGAGGCGGGCGCCCAGGGCGAGCACAAGATCGCCCGCGGCTACCTGCCCTCCCCCGTCTACAGCGCCCACTGGATCGCCGATCCGGCCCTGCGCGATCCGGTCGCCCGCTACCTCGACAATGAACGCCCGGCGGTCGAGGCGGAAATGGAAGCCATGACGACCGACCTGTCGCCCTATCGCCGCACCTGATGTCGCATCGCGGCATGCTGCGGAACTTGCGGCGCCGCGATACGCTACCAATGTGAGTCTCCTCCTCACATCCAGGGATCATCATGACCGATCAACGTATCGAAGGCGTCGCGACGGAACTGAAGGGCAAGGCCCAGGGCGGGTTCGGTCGCCTGACCGGCGACAGCAAGCTGCAGGTCGAAGGCAAGCTGAACGAGGTGAAGGGCAAGGCGCTGGACGCCTATGGCCGCGTCATCGACGGTCTGGACGGCATGGTCGAAAAAGCTCCCGCCGATCTGCGCGAACCGGCGCGCAAGGGTCTGGACTTCGCTCGCCGCAAGCCCCTGCTGACCACCGGCATCCTGGCCGGCGCGGCGGTGCTCCTCGGCGCGCTGGGCCGCAAGCGCTAAATATCCTTCTCCCCTGGCGAGGAAAGGCGCTCAAGCAGCCGAAGGCGTAGCGCTACAAAAATCCTTCTCCCCTTGCGGGAGAAGGTGGCCGAGCGGAGCGAGGTCGGATGAGGGGTCTTTCAACCGACAGCAAAACCCCTCATCCGTCGACCTTCGGTCGCCACCTTCTCCCGCAAGGGGAGAAGGACACAATCAGCCCTTGTCAGCCGCCTGTGCGAACAGGCGGCTGATCTCGGCGTCCACCTGATCGGCGGCGTCCAGTTCGACCGTCGCCGTCAGTCGTTCAGACCAGCTCTCGCGTCGCGCCGACGGCGACAGGCGCGGCGAAACCTCCGGCGACAGCTTCAATCCCAGCAAGGCCCGACCGCCCTTCAGCGGGCGCATGGCCGCGAACTGCACACTGCGCGAGAAGGATGTGTAGCCCTTGCGCTGGCCCGAGATGACGCCCTCGACGCCGTCCGCGACATGCTCGACCGCTTCCAGGATCGCCAGCGAAGCCGGGTCCTTCCACAGGGCCGCGCGCAAGGCCTCAGGGTCATCCCAGCCGGGGCCGTCAGCGGGGCGACAGGCGTCGAGGATCTGCGCCGCGTGGTTCTGGCCCACGCCATGCTCGGCCTTCAACCAGGCCGCCTGAGCGCGCGGCGCGGTCTCAGGGCAAGCCTTCATAATGGCGACCCAGTCGGCCAGCGGCTTTCCGGTCTTCTTCTCCAGATTGGCCTGGACCGTGGCGAACCACTTCTTCTGCCGCTCGGTCAGCACTGCGGTCATGTCCTGCCCTCCACTTGAACGGACCATGCCGTTTCACGCAGCGGACGGCTACCCTCTCCCGCTCATCCCCGCGGAAGCGGGGACCCAGTAAGAGCCACGCGCATCACGGCCAGGTTTGCGCCCGAAGCCAAAGCACTGGGTCCCCGCCTCCGCGGGGATGAGCGGATTGTGGTGAACCTGCAAAGAAAAAGGCCCGGACGTTTCCGCCCGGGCCTTCAACCACAAACCTGAAGAAAATCAGGCCGTTTCTTCTTCCTCTTGCTTCACCGCCGCGCCCTTGGCCGGGGTGATGTCGAAGGCGATCTTGCCGTCCTTCAGCTCGACCTTGACGTGTCCGCCGCGGGTCAGGCGGCCGAACAGGATGTCGTCGGCCAGCGGCTTCTTGATGTGTTCCTGAATGACGCGGGCCAGGGGACGCGCGCCATACAGTTCGTCGAAGCCGTTCTTGGCCAGCCAGTCGGTGGCCTCGTCGGTCAGTTCGATGGTGATGTTGCGGTCCGCCAGTTGGGCGTCCAGTTGCATCATGAACTTGCCGACCACCGAACGGATCGTCTCGGCACCCAGCGGCTTGAAGGCCACGATGGCGTCCAGACGGTTACGGAACTCCGGCGCGAACAGGCGCTGGATGGCCTTGTCGTCCTCGCCCTCGACCTTGCCCCGACCGAAGCCGATGGAGGCGCGGGCGTTGTCGGCGGCCCCGGCGTTGGTGGTCATGATCAGGATGACGTTCCTGAAATCGACCTTCTTGCCGATGGCGTCGGTCAGCGTCCCGTTGTCCATCACCTGCAACAGGATGTTGTAGACGTCGGGGTGCGCCTTCTCGATCTCGTCCAGCAGCACCACCGAGTGCGGATGCTGATCGACGGCGTCGGTCAGCAGGCCGCCCTGGTCATGCCCGACATAGCCCGGAGGGGCGCCGATCAGGCGGCTGACCGTGTGGCGCTCCATGTATTCCGACATGTCGAAGCGCTGCATCTCGATGCCCAGGGTGGCCGCGAGCTGCTTGGCCACCTCGGTCTTGCCGACGCCGGTCGGGCCGCTGAACAGGAAGGCGCCGATGGGCTTGTTCGGGTCGCGCAGACCCGCGCGCGCCAGCTTCATCGCCGCCGAGACCTGGTCGATGGCCTGCTCCTGGCCATAGACGACGCGCTTCAGATCCGCTTCCAGCTCGCGCAGGGATTCCGTGTCCGACTTGCTGACCGACTTGGGCGGGATGCGGGCCATCTTGGCGATGACGGCCTCGACCTCCTTCTGACCGATGACCTTCTTGCGCTTGGATTCCGGCAGCAGCATCTGCGACGCCCCCGCCTCGTCGATCACGTCGATGGCCTTGTCCGGCAACTTGCGGTCGGTGATGTAGCGCGCCGACAGGTCGACCGCCGTGCGGATGGCCGCATCGGTGTAGCGCAGCTTGTGGTGGGTCTCGTAGGTCGTCTTCAGACCCTTGAGGATCTTCACCGTGTCCTCGATCGTCGGCTCGTTGACGTCGATCTTCTGGAAGCGACGCACCAGGGCGCGGTCCTTCTCGAAGTGCTGGCGGTACTCCTTATAGGTGGTCGAGCCCATGCAGCGCAGGCTGCCGGACGCCAGGGCCGGCTTCAGCAGGTTGGAGGCGTCCATCGCCCCGCCCGACGTCGCGCCGGCGCCGATCACCGTGTGGATCTCGTCGATGAACAGGACCGCATTCTCGTGCGTCTCCAGTTCCTTGACGACCTGTTTCAGCCGCTCCTCAAAGTCACCGCGATAGCGGGTGCCGGCCAGCAGCGCCCCCATGTCGAGCGAGTAGATGGTGGCGTCCTTCAGGACCTCAGGCACCTCGCCGTTGACGATCTTGCGGGCCAAGCCCTCGGCGATGGCGGTCTTGCCGACGCCCGGATCGCCGACCAGAAGCGGATTGTTCTTGGTCCGACGGCACAGTATCTGGATCGAGCGCTCGACCTCGGCCTGCCGCCCGATCAGGGGGTCGATCTTGCCGTGGCGGGCCTTCTCGTTCAGGTCGACGCAATAGGCCTCAAGCGCCTCTCCGCCCGATTTGACGGCGGCGGCGTCCTCGGCCTCCTCGGGCGAGCCCTTGGCCGGACGGGTTTCGGCCGCGCCAGGCTTCTTGGCGATGCCGTGGGCGATGAAGTTGACCGCGTCATAGCGCGTCATGTCCTGCTCTTGCAGGAAGTAGGCGGCGTGGCTTTCGCGCTCGGAGAAGATAGCGACCAGGACATTGGCGCCCGTCACCTCTTCCCTGCCCGACGACTGGACATGGATGACCGCGCGCTGGATCACGCGCTGGAAGCCCGCCGTCGGCTTGGCGTCGTCGCCGTCGGCCGTGGCCAGGGCGGCCAGGTCGTTGTCGACATAGAGGGTCAGCGCGGTCTTCAGCGCGCCGAGATCGACGTTGCAGGCCGTCATGACCGCCGATGCGTCGGTGTCGTCGATCAGGGCCAGCAGCAGGTGTTCAAGCGTGGCGTACTCGTGCCGGCGCTCGTTCGCATAGTGGACCGCGCGGTGCAGGGTCTCTTCGAGAGGACGAGAAAAGGAGGGCATGGGAGATCCTCTCAGTCTTTTTCCATCGTGCATTGCAGAGGGTGCTGGTGACGGCGCGCCGTCTCGACCACCTGGGCGACCTTGGTTTCGGCCACTTCGTAGGTGAAGACGCCGCAGACCCCGACGCCATGCTGGTGCACATGCAGCATGATGCGGGTCGCGTCTTCCCGGCTCTTCTGAAAGAACCGTTCCAGCACATAGATGACGAACTCCATCGGCGTGTAGTCGTCATTCAGGATCAGCACTCGATAGAGCGAGGGCCGCTGAAGCTTCGGCTTTGTCTCGGTGACGACGGCGGCGCCTGCGCCTCCGCCTTGTTCACCTGGCCGTCTGGTAGGCATTAGTCATCCGTCTTCGGGGGGAGTCGGTAGCTCAGATAGGTGATGATGGCCTGATTTGTAGGGGCGTCCAGTCACAGGGTGCGTGAGCGGCCCAGCTAACCAAAGATTCACGGGACATGAGCGTCAGGCCGCCGCACCAATGCGGCTAGGTTTTGCCCGCTGGACGCCCCTATGACCATGATCGCCGGACTTATCGCCACACTGGCCCTGGCCCAGACGTCCAGCCCTGCGGTCATCCCGGATGAAGCGGCGCTGGCCCTGATCATCGCCGAGCGGGATGCAGCCCTGTTCGCCACCATGTTCGACCGCTGCGATCCTGCCTTCCTGGCTGATCTGGTGACCGATGATCTGGAATTCTACCACGACCGGGGCGGGCTGACGGCGACGCGAACCGCATTCGTCGCCGACTACGCCAAGGGCTGCGAGGCGCGAAAGGCCCCCGACGCCTGGCGCTCGCGCCGCGAACTCGTGCCTGGCACCATGAAGGTCTACGCCATCCCCGGCGTCGGCGCGGTCGAGGAAGCCAGCCACCTCTTCTATGAACGTCAGGGCGACGGGCCCGAAACCCTGGTCGGTCGCGCCCGTTTCTCCATGCTGTGGCGATTGGAGGACGGCCATTGGCGGCTGGCCCGCGCCTTCAGCATCGACCACGCCGCAGCATCAACCGACGCGCCCTGATCCAGACGCAAAAGGCCCCGGCGTTTCCGCCGGGGCCTGATTGTACGCTTACTGGAACTTGGGACGCTTAGCGGGCGGCCTGGAAGCTCTCGACGGTCGCGGTGACGCGTTCGTTGATCGGCTTGAAGCTGTCCTTCACCGAGGCGGTGAAGATCTCGGTCGTCTTGCCGAACTGGGCCAGATAGGCCTCGGCGGCCGACTTGGCCCACGAGGTCTGCAGTTCGACCAGTTCCTGGACCGAACGGGCCTGGCTGATCGACTGGGCGGCGGCGACGCCGTCTTCCCAGGACTTCTTCGAGAAGGCGATGGCTTCCTGCGACAGGGCCTCGGCGCCCTTCTGGGCGGCGGCGGCCGACTCGACGACGGCCTCGAGGTTCTTCTTGCCGTGGGCGTTCAGCTCGGTCAGCGAGGCGACCGACTTGTCCACGCCTTCGCGGAAGGCCTTGGCGCCGGCGGCTTGAATGGATTCAGCCTGGGCTTTCGCCTTGGCGGTGGTCTGTTCGACGGTCTTCTTAACAGTCTCGGCGGCGTCGGCCATTGGGACTCTCCTGAAGCGATAAAGGGTCTCACGACGAACGGCGTCCATCGCGACAGGGGTCATATGGTGCAAGTGCGAAATGACTTCAAGTGAAAATTGTGCGACGCAACATATGAACGCCGATCACCTGTCCGACAGCCCGGCGATCACAACTCTGTTGACGGCTTGTTAACCCTCTCGAAACCCGCGCAGCCGATGTTAGCATTTGTAACGCGCGGTGATCTCGGTCGTCTTCGCGCCACAGTGACGAGGCTAGTAGATTGACCATGAACGCAGCATTCCGCCGTCGCTTCCTGGCCGCCCTTGTTCTGGGCGGCGTGGTCCTCACGCCCGCCCTCGGCGCGCCGCCGCCGGTCGCCCAGTCCTCGGACAACTCGCGCTACGCCTCGATCGTGGTCGATGCGGCCTCGGGCGAGGTCCTGTTCTCGCGCTTCGCCGACGCACGGCGCTATCCCGCCTCGATCACCAAGGTCATGACCCTGTACTTGACGTTCGAGGCGCTGGAGTCGGGCAAGATCAAGCTGACCGACAACCTGACGGTCTCCCCCCGCGCCGCCTCTCAACCGCCGTCCAAACTGGGTCTGGCCGCCGGTCAGTCGATCAGCCTGGATGACGCCATGCGCGCCACGGCGGTCCGAAGCGCCAATGACATGGCCGTGGTCCTGGCTGAACACATCGCCGGCTCCGAGGCCCAGTTCACCGCCCGCATGACGGCGAAGGCCCGCGAGTTGGGCATGGACCATACCCGCTTCACCACCGCCAACGGCCTGCCCGACACGCGCCAGGCGACCACCGCCCGCGACCTGTCGATCCTGAGCCGCGCGGTGATGCGCGACTATCCGCAATATTACCGCTACCTGGGCTTGCACGACTGGTTCTACAATGGTCGCGACTACCGCAACACCAACGGCCTGCTGGCCACCGGGCGCGGCTACGACGGCATCAAGACCGGTTTCACCAACGCCTCGGGCTACAACCTCGCCGCCTCCTCGGTGCGCGACGGCAAGCGGATCATCACCATCGTCATGGGCGGCCGCTCGACCAAGAGCCGCAACGAGCACGTCGCCGAACTGATGGACACCGGCTTCGAGGTCCAGCGTCGGCGCGGCCAGGGCGAGCGCATCCAGGTAGCCCAGGCCTTCTTCGAGCAGCGCGGCTACGGCATCAGCGCCGACCCCAATCCGCCGGTCGAGTACGCCTCGGTTTCGGACGAGGACGGCGAAGGCATGGGGTCGACCGCCGTGGCCTATGTCGCCGGCCCGCCGCCCGCCAGCCTGCCGACTGAGGTGACGCCCCCGCCCTCGGCCCGCGCCGCGGCGGCCACGCCCCGCGCCACGGCCCCGATTCAGCGCGCCGAGGCTCCGCGCACGCCCGAGAACCTGACCGCCTCGCTCAACGGCGGCTCGTCTGCGACCACGCGTCGAGCCTCGTCCACGGCTACCCCAACGCGGAATGCGACGCGTGAAGCCTCTCGCGCCCCGGCGGGCCGCTGGACGGTGCAGGTCGGGGCCTTCCGTGATGAAACCGTCGCCCGCAACTGGCTCAACGAAGTCAGCCGCCGCTTCCGCACTCAGTTCACCGAGGCGCAGCGCGACGTTCAGAACGCCGATGGCTGGTATCGTTCGCGCTTCACCGGCATGACCCAGGCTTCGGCCGAGGCCGCCTGCGAGGCCCTGGGAGAGCGTCGCGTCACCTGCATGGTCATCCGCCCCAGCTAGGCCGCCCCCAGACCGTTGCGCCAGCTTCCCTCGGCCAGTCGCCGGGCGTAGTCGCGCACGTCTGACGGCCAGGCCTCGATCGCGGCGTCGAAGGCGACCCAGTCGCCCGCGAACAGCATCCGCGTCGCCTCCTCATAACCCGCCTGGTCGCCCGCCACGGCGGTCATGAAGCGATAGGCGGCCTCGCGGCTGCGACGCACGCGGTCCGGCCCCTCGGCCTCGCGCAGGGCGTTCTCGACCAGCTTCCTCAGCGCCACCGAGGCCCCGCCCGGCTGGGCCGCCAGCCAATCCCAGTGCCGCGGCAACAGGGTCACTTCGCGCGCCGTCACCCCCAGCTTGGGCCGCCCCGGCCCGCGCTTCTCGACCGACTCGGACGGCAGACGCGCCAGTACAGCGGCCAGATCGCCGCGCAGGTCGAACTCCACCGGCCGAGCGTCGGCGTCGTCGAAGACCAGCACCGCCGCGCCCGCGTCATGCGCCGCCTTGACCGCCGCCACGACCAAAGACGGCGCGCCCGAGGCGATCAGGCGATCTCCGGCGAAGGCGGTGCAGCTTGCAGGCGTCATTATCGTCTCCCTGAAAAGGTTGAGACGTTTTATCCGGGCAAAATATTCTCGTCAATATTACCCGGATTTATTCAACGCCCCCGTTCGCCCTCGCCGAACAGGGCGGCCGCGATCCAGCTGACCACGCCGGTCACGATGGCCGCGCCGATGCCTGCCCACAGACCATTGACCGCGAACCCGCCCAGGAACCAGGCCGTCAGCCCGATCATCGCCGCATTCACCACCAGCAGGAAGAGCCCCAGGGTCACGATGGTCAACGGCAGGGTCAGGATGACCATGATCGGCCGCACGACGGCATTGACCAGGCCCAACACCACGGCCGCCGCGACCAGAGATCCCGTCGAGGTGAAATCCACCCCCGGCACGACCTTGGCCGACAGCCACAGACCCAGGGCGGTGACGATAGCCTGAACAATGAAACGCAGCATGAAACGCAATCTCCGTGAACCTTGACCATATAGCGCGCCAGATCGCGTTTCGCTCCCGTGCGAAATCGGCCCTGCCCTGCTAGCCTTGCGCCGACACCTCTGACGGAGCCTCCCCATGAGCCTTCACGGCGCCTACGACCCCGACAACATCTTCGCCAAGATCCTGCGCGGCGAAATCCCCAGCGTGAAGGTGTGGGAAGACGACGACGTCGTGGCCTTCATGGACGTCTTTCCTCAGTCCGAGGGCCATGTCCTGGTGGTGTCCAAGACCTCCCAGGCGCGCAACCTGCTGGAGATCGAGCCGGACGCCCTGGCCAAGGTGACCGCCGCCGTTCAACGCACCGCCCGCGCGGTCGAGAAGGCGTTGAAGCCCGAGGGCCTCAGCCTGATGCAGTTCAACGGCGAGGCCGGCGGCCAGACCGTCTTCCACCTGCATTTCCACATCATCCCGCGCTGGGCCGACCGTCAGATGAAGGGCCACGGCCACGCCCCCATGGCCGACGCCGAACAGCTCAAGGCCCTGGCCGCCCGGATCGCCGCCGAACTGGACTAGGTCAGAGCGGCCCCTTGAAGATAAAGAAGGCCCCGCCCGCGATCAGCGAGAAGCCGACCAGATGGTTCAGGGTCAGCTTCTCGCCGAGGTAGAGCACCGAGAAGACGGCGAAGACCAGCAGGGTGATCACCTCCTGCATGGTCTTCAACTCGGCCGCTGAATAGACTTGGTGGCCGATGCGGTTGGCCGGCACGGCCAGGCAGTATTCGAAGAAGGCGATCCCCCAGCTCAGGATCACCACGATCCACAAGGGTTTGGCCCCGAATTTCAGATGACCATACCAGGCGAAGGTCATGAAGACGTTCGACAGGGCCAGCAGAAGGATCGGCGTGAGATAGGGCGTCATCGGCATGCGCGGACTGTGCTTGCGTCCGAGAGATTCCACCAGCATAAGGCGCGCAACGCCGGTTTAGCTCAGTTGGTAGAGCGCCAGTTTTGTAAACTGGATGTCGCGGGTTCGATTCCTGCAACCGGCACCATCCATTGATTATGGACCAACGTTCTGCAAAACTCCCTTCCAGGAAGAAGGAGAGACCGCATGTTCGCCACCCTAGCGGCCATCGCCGTGCTTCAGGCGACATCGCCTGTCGAAGCCGCCCCCGCTGAAGCCGTCGCCCCTCCCGCCGCGCCGGCGGCTGCGCCCAAGGCTCGGACTCGTCGAAGCGAAACGCGCACCTGCACCAACCGCGCGCGGACCGGGTCCATCATGACCCGACAGATCTGCACCACCGCGCGCGGCGACGCCACACAACAGGCTTTGGCCAGACAGCTTTCCGAGGAAATCGCCGATCGGACGGCCACGGCCTGGACCAATCCGAATTTGTCGGTCGACTAGGCTGATTTCCTTGTTAACCGTGTGCGCGCTGGCGTCTCGCTGTGAGCGCGGGCTATAGGCTGCCTGAACAACGACTTTTTTCTTCGGCCGCCTCCTCCCCATGTCCGAGACGACCAACAAGCTGGGACACAAGATCGGATCGCGCGGCGCACGCACCCGTCGCGCGATTCTCGACGCCCTGCGCGGCCTGCTGAACCACAAGCATCTCGGCGAGATCCGCGCCGCTGATGTGGCCCTGGCGGCGGGCGTCTCGGCCCCGACCTTCTACACCTACTTCAAATCGGTCGAGGAAGGCCTGCTGATCCTCTGCGAAGAGGCGGGCGAGGACTTCCAGAAGCTGGCCCGACACATCCACGCTGACTGGACCGCCGACCGCGCCTTCGAAGCCGTGCGGGCCTATGTGCTGGAAGTCCTGGCCCTGTGGAACGACCACGGCCCGGTGCTGCGGGTCGAGCACATGCTGGCCGACAAGGGCGAACCGGGCTTCGCCGAAAGCCGCATCAAGCGGATGCGGCGGCTGCACCTGGCGCTGGAACGCCGCATCGCCCAGGCCAAGGCCAACGGCATGCACCCTGAGGGTCTGAGCCCGCGCCTGACCTCCTACGAGACCGCCAATCTGGTGGAATCCGTCGCCGCCGGTTTCGCCCTGATGCGTCGCGCCGACACGCCCGAGGCCATCGTCGATACGACCGCGCATATCGTCGTGAAGCTGACGACGGGGCGGTGATCAAACCTTTCCTCCCCACTCCGTGGGGAGGGGGACCGCGAAGCGGTGGAGGGGGCGACACAGAGGGCTGACGTCGAGACGCCCCCTCCGTCACGCCGCTACGCGTCGCGCCACCTCCCCACAAGTGGGGAGGAAAGGGTTCTCCCTTACCCGCCGCCTAGCGCCACGGCGACGTGATAGACGATGAAGGCCGCCAGATAGGCCAGGCCGAACAGATAGCCGACCATGATCATGGTCCACTTCAGCGAGCCAGTCTCGCGACGGACCACGCCCAGGGTGGGCAGGCACTGCGGCGCGAAGACATACCAGGCCAGGAAGGCCAGGCCGGTGGCCAGCGACCAGTCGGCTGACAGGACCGAGGCCAGGGCGCCGACGTTCTCTTCGGCGCCGGCGATGGAATAGACCGTGCCCAGGACCGCCACGGCGACCTCGCGCGCGGCCATGCCGGGCACCAGGGCCACCACCATCTGCCAGCTGAAGCCGATAGGGGCGAAGACCGGCTCCAGCGCCTTGCCGATCATGCCGGCGAAGGAATAGTCGATGGCCGGTCCCGTCGCGCCTTCCGGCGGATAGGGGAAGGTCGACAGCGCCCAGACGATGACCATCAGCGGTAGGATGATCTTGCCCGCGCGGCGCAGGAAGATCTTGGCCCGCAGCCACAGATTGAACAGGACGCTCTTGATGTCGGGGATCTTGTAGGCCGGCAGCTCCATCATGAAGGGCTCGACCGCGCCGCGCCAGAAGACCCGGCGGATCACCAGCGAGACCAGAAGCGCGCTGACTATGCCCGCCGCATAGAGGCCGAACATCACCAGGCCCTGCAGGCTGGCCCAGCCCCAGACGGTCTCGTTGGGAATGAAGGCGGCGATGATCAGGGTATAGACCGGGATGCGCGCCGAGCAGGTCATCAGGGGCGCGATCAGGATGGTGGTCAGGCGGTCGCGCTTCGCCTCGATCACCCGCGTGGCCATAATGCCGGGAATGGCGCAGGCGAAGCTGGACAGCAGGGGGATGAAGGCGCGGCCATGCAGCCCCGCCCCGCCCATGATCTTGTCCATCAGGAAGGCCGCGCGGGCCATGTAGCCGAAGTCTTCCAGCACGATAATGAAGAGGAAGATGATCAGGATCTGCGGCAGGAAGACCAGGACGCTGCCCACCCCGCCGATCAGGCCGTCGACGATCAGGCTCTGCAACAGGCCGGTGAAACCCTGATCCGGCAGGACCGTGGCCACCCAGCCCCCGACCAGGGCGAAGAAGGCCTCGATGCCGTCCATCGCCGGGGTGGCCCAGGTGAAGACCGCCTGGAACATGACGAACAGGATGCCCAGCAGAATGAGCAGACCGGCGACCGGATGCAGCAGGACACTGTCGATCTTGCCCGTCAGGGTGTCCGGTCGCTCGGGCGGACGGACGCAGGCCTTCATGATGCGCTCGGCCTCGCGGTGGGCGTCGCGAATCTCGGCGGCGGACGGGGCGTGCCATTCGCTGCGGGTCTCGCCCTCCGCCTGATCGGCCTGGGCCTGGACGGCGGCGACCAGCTCATTGATCCCGCGCTTGCGCGTGGCGACCGTGGTGACCACCGGCGCGCCGATCTCGGCCGACAGCTTCTCCAGGTCGATGCGCAGGCCCTGGCGCTGGGCGATGTCGAACATGTTGAGGGCCAGCACCATCGGGCGGCCGACCTGTTTCAGCTCCAGCGCCAGACGCAGGACCAGTCGCAGGTTGGTGGCGTCGGCGACGCAGACCACCACGTCCGGCGGCGTCTCGCCCGGCAGGGCGCCCAGGACGGCGTCGCGCGTGACTTCCTCATCCAGGCTTCGGGCGCGTAGCGAATAGGTGCCCGGCAGGTCCAGCACCGACAAGGTGCGGCCGTCGGCGGCGTGGATGCGCCCCTCTTTGCGTTCCACCGTGACGCCGGCGTAGTTGGCGACCTTCTGATGGGCGCCGGTCAGGGCGTTGAACAGGGCGGTCTTGCCGCTGTTGGGATTGCCGACCAGGGCGACGCGGGCGGTACGAACGGCCATATCCATCAGAGGCCTCCCTCTTCAAGACGGATGGTCAGGCTGGCGGCCTCGTGCCGGCGCAGGGCCACGCGCATGTCGTCCACCTTCATGGCGATGGGATCGCGTCCGAACAGACCTTCGTGCAGCAGCTCGACGCGCGCGCCCTCGACAAAGCCCAGCTCCAGCAGACGGCGCTCCAGCTCGCTCTCATGTTCCTGATGGTGGCAGTGAGCGCCGACCTGAACAATGACGCCGCGATCGCCGCGTCGGGCCTGGCTGAGTTTGATGGTGTCGGTCATGGCGCTCATTACACGGCGCCCGGCGCCGTTCACATATGTTGACAGCGATTATCAGCCGCAGGCCTTCCGCGTCCAGTAACGATAACCGGCGCCGTTGCGACCAAACGCCCATCGGCTATCAAGGGCGACTGGCCTATGGAGTTCGCTCAAATGGAGTCCCCCTTGCGCACCGCCCCGACCCTTATCGCTGTCCTGAGCGCCGCCCTGGCCCTGGCCGCCTGCGGCGACAACGCCGCCCCCGCCGCCGATGCGCCGCCCAAGGCTCCGCCCCCGCCCGCGCCGACCGAGGCTGAAAAGGCCGCCATGCTGGCCGCCCTGCCCGCCCCCTACAACGCCGGCGACCTGGAGAACGGCCGTCGCGCCTTCGCCCGTTGCCGCTCTTGCCACACCATCACGCCCGGCGGACCGAACATGGCGGGACCGAACCTGTACGGCGTCTTCGGTCGTCAGGCCGGCGCCCTGGACAAATACAGCTATTCCCACGCCCTGCGCTCGGCCGGATTCACCTGGGACGCCGACAAGCTGGACCACTGGCTGGAAAACCCTAAGACCTTCCTGCCCGGCAACAAGATGACCTTCGCCGGCCTGCGCGACGCCACGGACCGCCGCGACGTCATCGCCTTCCTGAAGGTCGAGACGGGCTACAAGCCGACGGGCGAGTGACCCTTCCCTTCTCCCCTTGCGGGAGAAGGTGGCCGAGCGGAGCGAGGTCGGATGAGGGGTTGCGCGACGGCGGCTGCGGGTCTCGGATCAACGTGTGGCGCAACCCCTCATCCGTCGGCCTGCGGCCGCCACCTTCTCCCGCAAGGGGAGAAGGATTCACTGGCCCGTGACGCTCACCCCGGCGTCATGTCCGGCGTCTTGCCCTCGGCGATCTCCTGGGCCTCCCATTCCTCGATCTTGCGCGCAGTGTATTCCGGCGACTTGGTGAAGCGCGCCAGAACGCCATAGATCACCGGCACCACGAACAGGGTCAGCATGGTGGCGAAGATCGCTCCGGTGAAGATGACCACGCCGATGGTCTGGCGGCTGCCCGCGCCCGCGCCTTGCCACAGCATCAGCGGCAAAGCGCCGAAGGCGGTGGCGATCGAGGTCATGATGATCGGGCGCAGACGCAAGCTCGACGACTCGATGATCGCCTCGCGGATCGACCGGCCCTGATCGCGCAGTTGGTTGGCGAACTCGACGATCAGGATGCCGTTCTTGGCCGCCACCCCGATCAGGATGATCAGACCGATCTGGCTGTAGATGTTCAGGCTGGAGCCCGCCATCAACAGGCCGAACAGGCCGCCCGCCGCCGCCAGAGGCACGGTCAGCATGATGACCGCCGGCGTGATCCAGCTCTCGAACTGAGCCGCCAGCACCAGGAAGACCAGCAGCAGAGCCAGGGCGAAAGCCCAGCCCACGGCGCTGCCCGCCTCCTGCTGATCCCGCGCCGCGCCGCCCCAGCGGATCGTCGCCAGGCCCTGAGGCTGCTTGGCCACCTCGGCGTTGAGGAAGGCCACGGCGTCGTCGATGGTGGTGCCGGGATTCAGGTCCGCCTGCAGGGTGATGGCCCGCTGGCGGTCCAGACGACGACGGTCGGGCGTGTCGCCCGAGGTCTGGGTCGTGACCACCGCCGACAGCGGCACCAGTTGCCCCGCCCCGGTCGAGACATAGAGGGCCTCAAGGTCCGCCACGCCGCGACGGTTGTCGCGATCGGTCTGCAGGATGACGTCGTATTCCTGCCCCCCCTTGATGTAGGTGGTGGCGCGACGCGATCCGAACATGGTCTCGAGCGCACGACCAATCTGCTGCGAGGATACGCCCAGGGCCGCCGCCTTCTGCGGGTCGACGTCGACCAGCAGGCGCGGCGCATTGGGCTCATAGTTGAGGCGCGGGCGCGAGAAGCCGGGATTCTCCTGCGCCGCCGCCAGGATGGGCTGCAGCCAGTTGTAGATCGGGCCGTATTCGGCGCCCGTCACGATCATCTCGACCGAGTTGGAGTTGCCGCCGCCCCGCTGGAAGGCGCCGGGGGTCGAGGCGTTGACCTGGGCGTCGGTCTGGCCGCGCAGCTTGCCGTTCAGTTCCTGGGCGATCTCGTCGGCTGAGCGGGTGCGCTCCGACCAGTCGGACAGGTTCAGCACCCCGTTGCCGGAGTTGTAGCTGCCGCCGCCGAAGCCGGGCGAGGACACCAGATAGTTGGCCGCCTCGCCGCTTTCACGATACTCGGCCAGGATGGGCTCCAGACCCAGCATGATCTTGCGGGTGTAGTCAAAGCCGGCGCCTTCGGGACCGGACACCCGCAAAGTGACCCGGCCGCGATCCTCGTTCGGAACCAGTTCATTGGGCAGGACCAGGAAGATGCCCCCGGCCCCCGCCGCGACCAGGATGATCAGGCCCACCACCCCGCCCACGGCGGCGCGGCGACCCAGCAGGGCGTTCAGCGAGTTGGCGTAGGAGTTCTTGAGCGCGTCCATGGCCCGATCGACGCGGCGCGCCAGCCAGCCGTTGCTCTCGGCCGGCTTCAGGATCTTGGACGCCAGCATAGGCGACAGGCTCAGCGCCAGGAAGGCCGAGAAGGCCACGGCCGCCGCGATGGCCGCCGCCAGTTCGACGAACAGACGTCCGACATAGCCAGGCAGGAACAGTAGGGGCGCGAACACCGACAGCAGGACCACGGTCGTCGCCACCACGGCGAAGAAGACCTGACGCGCGCCGCGCTCAGCGGCCACCAGCGGCGGCTCGCCATGATCCAGACGGCGCTGAATGTTCTCGACCACGACGATGGCGTCATCCACCACCAGGCCGATGGCCAGAACCAGGGCCAGCAGGGTCAGAAGGTTCAGCGAGAAACCCAGGGGCGCCAGGACGATGAAGGTCGCCAGCAGACAGATGGGCGCCACCACCGAGGGGATGACCGCCGCCCGCAGGCTGCCCAGGAAGATGAAGTTGACCAGGGCCACCAGGGCCATGGAGATGCCGATGGTGATCCAGACCTCGTCGATGGCGTGCGAGGTGAAGACCGAGTTGTCGGACCCGACCTCCAGCGTGGTGCCGGGCGGCAGCGTCGGCTTGATCTGCTCCATCAGGGCGCGGGCGCCCTCGGAAATGGCCAGGTCGTTGGACTGGGCCTGACGGGTGACGGCTAGACCGATCTGATCGATGCCGTTGCCGCGGAACAGGCGCCGCGCCTCGGCGGGGGCCTCTTCGATCCGGGCGATGTCGCCCAGGCGCGTGACATAGGCGGCGTTGCCCACAAGGGCGCCGGTCACGCCGTTGGTCATGGAGGTGGACGCCGCCGCCAACGTGCCGGAGCTTTGCGCTCCCGTCGCCGTCGAGGCCGAACCGCGCGTGCCGATCGGCAACTGGGCGAAGTCGGCGGGCCGCGCATAGGTGCGAGCCACGCGGACGGTGTAGTCCTTCTGCGCCGACTCCAGCGAGCCGGCGGGCAGTTCGACGTTCTGATTGGTCAGGGCCGTCTCGACGTCGCTGACGGTCAGGCCGCGCGCGGCCATGGCGGCGGCGTCCAGCCAGATACGCATGGCGTAGCGCTGCTCGCCGTAGATCTGCACCTGGGCCACGCCCGGCACGGTGGCGAAGCGGTCCACCAGATAGCGGTCGGCGTAGTCCGTCAGCTCCAGACGGTTCATCGTCGTGGAGCGCAGGAACATGATGATGATGGGCTGACTGTCCGAGTCGGCCTTGGCCACCTCGGGCGGGTCGGCCTGATCCGGCAGACGGCCGACGACGCGCGAGATGCGGTCACGAACGTCGTTGGCGGCGTCGTCGATGTTGCGATCCAGCGAAAACTCGATGTTCACATTGGAGCGGCCGTCACGGCTCGTCGAGTTGATGCGCTCGACGCCCTGGATGCCCGCGATCTGCTGCTCGATCGGCTCGGTGATCCGGCTTTCGATCACCTCGGCTGAGGCGCCGGCGTAGCTGGTGTTGACCGAGACGATCGGCGGATCGACGTCCGGCAGCTCACGCACCGGCAGGAAGAAGAAGGCCGCCAGGCCGATGACGCACAGGACGATGGCCCCGACCGCCGCGAAGACGGGACGGCGGACCGAAACATCGGACAGCATCATGGGCGCGCCGCCTGAGCCGTGTTCGCGGCGCCCTTGGGCTGGGCCGCGCCGCCGACGGTGACAGGCGCGCCGGGCTGGATGCGGTTCAGGCCCGAGGCGACCACGTGATCATTGTTGTCCAGACCCGACAGGATCTCGACGAAGCCGCCCTCGACGGCGCCGGTCTGCACCTCGACGCGCTGGGCGGTCGTGCCGTTCTCGCCGCGCGCGATGCGATAGACGAAGGCGCCCTGCCCCTCATACTGAACGGCGGCTTCGGGCACCGACAGGCTCTGGCGGCGGCCCTGATGCACGGCGACGCGCATCATCATGCCGGGGCGGATGCGATTGCCGGGGTTGGCGAACTCGGCGCGGGCGATAACGGCGCGGGTCTGTTCGTTGACGCGCGTATCCAACAGGGCGATGCGGCCGTCAAAGGTCTCGCCTGCATAGGCGTCGGCGCTGGCGCTCAGCGGCGTGCCGACCTGCAGCGCGCCCAGGTAGCGTTCCGGCAGGGGGAAATCGACGCGGATGGCGCTGGTGTCGTCCAGGGTGGTGATGACCGATCCGGGCGAGATCAGGGTGCCCGGCGTCACCGTCGTCAGGCCCAGAACCCCGGCGAAGGGCGCGCGCAGGATGCGGTCGCCGCGACGGGCTTCCGACGCCGCCACGGCGGCGCGAGCGGTTTGCAGCGCGGTCTCGGCGGTTTCGGCGGTGACGCGCGGCGCGACGCCGCGTTCGGCCAGGATCTTGTAGCGATCATATTCACGCTGGGCCTGGGCCAGCTGCGCGCGGGCCTGGATCAGGTCGGCGTCTTCCTCGCGCGCCTGCAGTTCCACCAGCGGCGTGCCCGCCGCGACGCGTTGACCGTCGGTGAACATGACGCGGGTGATCAGTTCAGTCGTGTTGGAGGTGATGTTGACCGAGCGCTTGCTGCGCGCCACGCCTAGGACGCGGATCTGATCGGCGAACTCACGCGGGGCGGCGATGGCCTCGGCCACGGCCTGACCCCGCCCGCCGCCGGGACCGCCCCGACCGGGTCCGCCTGCGCCGCCCTTGTCGTCCGCCAGGGTGATCTTCAGGACCGCCGCCAGGACCATCAGCCCCACCAGACACGCCGCCGCTATGATGAAAAAATGGCGTTTGAACACGCGACGCAGTCTCCCCGACAACAAGCGGTCCCGCTTAGCGGGTCATGGCCGTTACGCAAATAAAGTATCTGTAACGTGGAACCGCCGGAGTTCCGTCGCGGCAAGGCGGTCTAAAAACGCCGCCAGAGTCCAATAATCGGCCCGCGCGATATGGCGATTTCGTGCCCCGCCACCGCGTGTCGCCAACCGGCCTGAACGCTCCAGTCGCCGAACCGACGCACCGCCGAACCTTCGAGCGACAGCCAGCCCGCGCTGGCGCCGTCGGGGGCCTTGTCCGTCACGCCGGCGAACATCTGCCCCATCACCATCCAGTCCTGCCCCAGATGCACGCCCGCGGTCACGTCCATTCGCACCTCGTCGGTTAGGCCGCTGCGCCAGCGACGCGCCAGTTGGGCCTCGACGAAGGTGCGTGGCTCGCTCCAGCTACGGCCGCCCATCACGCGAAGTTCCCAATCGCTGTCGCCGGCCCCCGGCGGCGCATAGCCTGCGTTGCGCCCCTCGCCGCCCTGGGCGTAGCCGGCATAGACCGCCACCACATTGTCTGGGTCGCGATAGACCTGCCAACGCGCTCCGATCTCCAGCGGACCGCGCCCGTCGAAGTCGACATAGGCGTCGCGCCCCTGCTGCCACTCGCCCTTGACCTGCAGGGTCAACCGGTCGGTCACGCCATATTCGACCAGCATGGAGGCGGTGCGGTCGACCCGCCCGCCGGGCAGGTCGAAGCGGCCGCCGAACGGGCCAAAGGCCTCATCGGCGCGCATGTCCTCGTATTTCAGGATCGCCTGCCCCTGCCCTTTTGGCAGGTTCCAGGCCCCGGCGTCGGCCGGCGTCGCCCCAACCGCCGCCAACCCCAGTCCGATCAGCCCCCCGACCGCCTTCACACGTCGTAGCCCGGTGATTTTCGTTCCAGTTGACGCAGGGCGCCAGGCCAGGCCAGGGCGGAGACGAAGCCGATGCCGCGCCCCTGGTCCTTGGTCTCGGCCTGGGCGGCGTCCGGGGCGATCAGCACGTTCTCGCGCCCGCCCGACAGGGCCGCCACCTGCTGGGCGCAAGCCCGCTCCAGGAAGAAGATCCCGACCCAGGCCTGAGCCGCCGTCTCGCCCACCGCCATCGTGCCGTGGTTGCGCAGCAGCATCAGCGGCTTGTCGCCCAAGTCCGCCACCAGCCGCTCGCGCTCGTCATGGTTCAGCGCCAGACCTTCATAGCCGTGGTAGGCGATCTGATGCTGCAGCAGGCAGGCGTTCTGGCTGACGGGCAGCAGACCCTCCTTCTGGGCCGCCACGCCGACACCGCTCACCGTGTGCAGGTGGATGACGAATTTGGCGTCGTCACGCGCCGCATGCACGGCCGAGTGAATGGTGAATCCGGCCGGATTGATGAAGTTGGTCGTCTCCTGGACGATGCTGCCGTCCAGATCGACTTTCACCAGGGAAGAGGCTGTAATTTCGTCGAAATACCAGCCGTAGGGATTGATCAGGAAGTGGTGTTCCGGTCCGGGCACGCGGGCCGAGATATGGGTGAAGATCATGTCGTCCCACCCGTGCAAGGCCACCAGGCGGTAAAGCGCCGCCAGTTCGACCCGCACCTGCCACTCGGCCTCGGACACCCGCGATTTCAGCGACGACGTCGATCCGTCCGCCATGACGACCTCCCTTATCATTGTTCGGTTGAAGGTCGCCCCGCCTCGCGCCGCCGTCAAGCGACCCGCGTTAGCCTCGGAAGGATTTCATTAACCCTGTTTTCACGCCCGCGACCGATGATGACGCGCGGCCAAGGCGGTCGCCTTTTTTTGATCCGCGGAGCCGCCGGTGCCCACAGTCGTTCCGCTAGACTCGGCCAAGCCCTCGCAGGCGGTTCCCCTGTCCGGGCTGAACCAGTTGCTGGACCTGGCCAAGAAGCGCTCGCCCGACGATCAGAACCGTCTGCTGACAGGGATCGCCGGCCTCTATGAATCCGCCGGCGCTCATGGCGGCGCGCCCGAGGCTCTGGCCGACATCTTCATCGCCCTGACCCGCGACGCCGAGCGTGAAATCCGTCGGACCCTGGCCCAGCGATTGGCGAAGGCCGACTGGCCCCCCGCCGCCCTGGTGCGGATGCTGGCCGCCGACGAAATCGACATCGCCCGCCCGGTGATCGCCGCCAGCCCCCTGCTGCTGGACGACGACCTGTTGCAGCTTCTGGCCGACTGTTCGATCGAGCATCAGATTCAGGTCGCCCTGCGCCCCGACATCGGCGCAGCCGTGGCGCGCGCCATCGTCGCCGGCGGCGACCCGGCCGTGATGACCGCCCTGGCCACCAACCGCAGCGCTCGCATCGAAACCGCCGCCTTCGCCGACCTGGTCGCGCGGTCGCGACAACTGGCCGCCCTGCGCGCGCCGCTGACCCGCCACCCGTCACTGGACGAGACCCTGGCCCTGCGCCTGTATCAATGGGTCGGCGAGGCGCTGCGCCAGGCGATCAGCGATCGCTTCACCCTCAACCCCGAACGACTGGCCGAGGCGGTCCAGGCCGCCGCCCATCACGGCGCGGCCGTCGAGTGGAAGACCGTGGCCGCCCTGCCCGCCACCGAAGACGTCGACGCCCGGCTGGTGGCCAAGCTTCATGCCGCGGGTCAGCTTCGCCCCGCCTATCTGATCCGCGCCCTGCGCGAGGAAAAGCTGGGCGTCTTCGCCCACGGCCTGGCCACCCTGGGCCGGTTCGAGGTGTCACAGGTTCTGCACGCCCTCGGCGGCGATACGGCGCGCCCCCTCTTCCTGGCCTGCATCGCGGTGGGACTGGATCGCGCCGCCTTCCCAGCGATTCTGACCGAAATCCGCAAGCTGAACAAAGGCTTCCCGCGCGATCCCGACAGCTCCGCCTGGCGTCTGGCCGAACGGTCCGCTGATCAAGCCGCCTATGAATTTCGTCTCTTGATGGCCGATGTCGACGGCGCTTCCGTTTGACACAGGGGCTCCGCTCAGCTTGCGTGAAGGCGTGAACACCTCCGCCCCCCTCGCCCTGACCTTCGTCGCCAGCGACCGCCCCGAAGCCGAGGCGGCGCGGGTGCGGCTGACCGAGCGCTACGGCTCGGTTCCGGTGGCCCAGGCCGACGTCATCGTGGCCCTGGGCGGCGACGGCTTCATGCTGGAGACCCTGCACAACAACCTGCAGCTCCGCACCCCGGTTTACGGCATGAACCGCGGCTCGGTCGGCTTCCTGATGAATGACTATGACGAGGACGACCTGCCGGCCCGCCTGGCAGAGGCCGACCGCACCGTCATCCATCCGCTGCAGATGGACGCCTGGGTCGAGGGCGGCGAGGTCCATAGCGGCCTGGCCATCAACGAGGTCTCGCTGCTGCGTCAGACGCGCCAGACCGCCAAGCTGCGCGTCAGCATCAACGACAAGGTGCGGCTGGAGGAGTTGAGCTGCGACGGCTGCATGGTGGCCACGCCTGCGGGATCGACCGCCTACAACCTGTCGGCGCACGGTCCGATCATCCCCCTTGACGCCCCCAGCCTGGCCCTGACGCCGATCAGCGCCTTCCGTCCCCGACGGTGGCGCGGCGCCTTGCTGTCGCACACGGCGCGAGTGCGTTTCGAGGTCTTGGAGCCGGACAAGCGGCCTGTCAGCGCCACGGCCGATAATTTCGAGGTTCGCCGCGTCAGCCGAGTCGAGGTGCGCGAGCGTCGCGACATCAGCCTGACCATGCTGTTCGACGCCGGACGCTCCTTCGAGGAACGCGTCATGACCGAGCAATTCGCCAGCTGAAACGTCACGGGTTTTTAAGGCTCGGTCGCGTAAACTGACCTCAAGAGTTCAGGAGCCCGTCACGTGAGCAACCCTCCCCAGGTCATTCGTCCGCCCAACCCTCTGCGCGCCAAGGTCGGCGGCTTCGGGGGCATCGACGCCGACGCCATCGCCAAGGCCGAGGCCGCCCTCAAGGCCATGTCGGCCCAGTTCGGCCAGTGGCTGAATGACGAGATCGTCAAGCTGGATCAGGCCCAGGCCGACATCCGCGCCAAGGGCTATACGCCCGAGACGGCCGAGGCCCTCTATTTCCGCGCTCACGACCTGAAGGGCCTGGGCGCCACCTATCAGTATCCGCTGGTCACCCGCATCGCCGGTTCGCTGTGTCGCATGATGGACGACGCTGACAAGCGAATGCAGGCCCCGATGGCCATTCTCGACGCCCACATCGACGCTATCCGCGCCGTAGTCCGCGACGAGATCCAGACCGACGAGCACCCGGTCGGCCGCGAACTGGCCGAGACGCTGGAAGCGCGCGTCGCCGACCACCTGGCCTGACGTTCGAAAACAGACAAAGGAAAAGGCGCCGCCGATGCCGGGGGCGCCTTTTTTCATGCCTGGCAGTTGATCAGGCGGCGCTGACGGCGGCCTCCGCGCCCTGAGCCGCCGGACGGTCCAGCCGCTCCATCAGATAGGCCAGATCGTCGCGCGAGGTATTGGGGCGCTGACTCAGGAAACGCTCCAGCATCCGCTGGCGGAAGTCGTCGCTGGCCGTGTCGCCGCCTTCGGCCTGCAAGGCGCGCCAGGTGTCGACGCCCGCGCGGAAGGCCTGGAACAGACGCGGCGGCAGCCCCGCGCGGTCATAAATGGCCTTCAGCCCCAGGGGCCCGGCGTCATGCACCATCAGCCAGGCCCGATGATGCGGCGTGCCGGTCAGTTCCGCCAGGGCGTGCTCGAACAGGGCCATCTGCCCCCGCGCCAGCGCCCGCAGCAACAGAGACGCATTCAACGCCTTGCGGGCGTTCAACCCGGCGACAAAGGCCGGCAGGTCGTTGCTGACCCGCGCCTGATCCACCAGATCGACCGTCGCCCGCTCGCGCGCGAAATGGGCGAACTGGATGGCGGTCTCGGGCGCCACCGCATGACGCGTCACCAGGTGCTCGCGCACGGCGTCGCTGGCCAGGGCCACCAGCCGTTCGGTCACCGACAGCGGCAGGACCTGACGATAGGCGATGGCGGCCACGATCTCGGACGTCTGGCCGAAGCGGTCGATCACCACGCCCAGGGCCGCTTCGGAAATGTCGGCGTTGTCGTTGGCCGCCAGGGCGCGCACCGCCGACACGCCGCCCTCTGCGGCCAGCACCGTCGCCACATCGCGGGGCACGCGATGACGCGACGCCACCGCGTTCTGGCGCACGGCCGAACCGGCGCGAACGATCTCGATCAGGTCGTCATCGGTAAAGACCGGCGAACTGGTGATGATGGGCAGGGCGACGCTGTCCACGTCAGCCACCAGGCGACGGGCCACCTCGCGCGGCATCAGGTCGGAGGACTTCAACGTCACCGCCAGGGCGCGGCGCACCAACTCAGCCGTATCATTGGCCATGACCGTCAGGATTTTCTGCGCCGCCGCTCGATCCGCCTCGTCCAGAGGCATCCGGTCGATGCTGCGGCACAGCTTGTGCGCCGCCGCCGCGCGCTCGTCTTCCGCATCAGACTTGATCAGGCGCCGGATGTCGCTTTCCGTCAGTCGGGCGCGGTAGGCGGTCATGCAAGGAGCTCATGAGCTAGGCGGGCGAAGAATCAATCGTCACGCTTAGCTTTACATAGTTAACGCCTCGTTAGGAGTGAGGCGAAACTACGTTCGTTCAGACAGAGGTCTCGGCAGGCGGCGCGAAGGCCCCGCCGAAGCCGCTGCTCTTGCCGCCCTGACCATCCTGGCCCAGCAGCAGGGCCAGCAAACTCTGGTCCTGTTTCAGCCGATCCAGACGCGCCGCCAGCATGCGGTCCTTTTCGCTCAGGTCCGGCATGGCGCTCTTCGGCGCCGACCCGACGCCCGACGCCGGCGCGCCCTCGCCCGCTGTGCGCTGCAGGTTGGCGTGAACCTCGGCCACCGTGGCGTGGCGGCCATTGCGATAGAAGATCGAACGATTGGCCGAGGCCGCGTCGGGGAAGAGCGACGCCGCGCTGGCGCCCGGCCGCGACTGCATGGCCTCCATCAGCTTGGCGGCGCCCGCCGGGCCGAGGAAGTGGGCGGCGTAGAGGTCGCCGGCGCCCGGCTCCTGTCCCGTGCGACCACGCAGATAGGCGGCGTTGGAGGCCGTCAGCTCCGCCGCCATGGTCGAGGCCGCCTGGGCGTCGAAACGCAGGTCCAGCACCACGTTGCGGGCCGAGCCCTGCACCCGCCACCGCCCGTCGTCGCCGCGCTGGATCAGGTCGGCGTACTGGCCGTAGCCGTGCTTGGCGCCGTGCTGCTTCACCGTGGCCAGCCAGGTCTGCTCGATGAACTGGAACAGGCCCGAGGCGGACGAGGTCGAGGCCCGCGCGGAGGGGTTCATCGCGCTTTCACGACGCGCCGTCTTCATCAGGAAGTCAAAGTCCACGCCGGTCGTGCTGGACGCACGCCGAATGGCCGCCTCAACCCCGCCAGACGATGGAATCGCTCCTACGCTCATATGGTTGACGGTCGCTAACCAAGGTTAATGAATGCCTAATAAACAAGCGCCGCAATAAAGCCGCAAGCCTGGCGCGAACTTCATCTCGTGGGCGCTGGGGAGGGCCGACGACAGGAGGCGTTGAAGGCCATGATGATGAGAACCGCGGGCGGGCCCGGACTGGTCAGCCCTATCGATTTCGCCGAACGGAAAAAGCCGATCCCGCGCTGGATGTGGGCGGCCATCGGGGTGTCGGCCCTGGTCCACGTCGGCGCCGGGGTGTGGCTCTATAATCAGCGGTTCGAGTTGGCGGACATTCCCGTGGAAAGCGAGGGGCCGATCACGCGCATCGACATCCTGCCCATGCCCAAGCCGCCGGAACCGACCATCACGCCCAAGGTTCCTCCGGCGCCGACTCCGCCGATCCACCGGCCCGAGACGGTCATTCCGTCCAACGTGGCGCCGCTGCCGGTTCCGATCGCACCCGTCACCTCGATTGACGCCGGACCGGCCATCAACATCACCGCGCCCGCCAGCGAGCCTTCGACCGGCACGGCGGTTAGCGCCGAGCCGGTGCGGACACCGCCGGTCATCACCAACCCCGACTGGGTCAGGAAGCCATCGGCCGAGCAGATGATGCGGGCCTACCCCTCCAACGCCGAGGCGCGCGGCGTCAGCGGCGTGGCCAACCTGTCCTGCCTGGTCAAGGTGGACGGCAGCCTGACCGGCTGTTCGGTCGCCTCGGAAACGCCGGGCAATCAGGGCTTCGGGCGGGCGGCCCTGGGCCTGACGCGCTACTTCCGTCTCAGCCCGCGCACGGTCGATGGTCAGGCCGTCGACGGCGCCCGCGTCAGCATGGCCATTCGCTTCACCCTGCCCGAGTAGGCTCGACGGCTAGGTAAAGCGACGGGGGGCGAGGGTCGGTTCTTTCGAGGACCGGCCCTCGACTTCGTCAGCCACCACGCCCGCCACCAGCGGCCCCAGCAGCCAGCCGTTGCGGCGCGGCCCCAGGGCCAGGTGCAATCCCTGCCCCACAGCCCCCGCCATGGGCAGGCCGTCGGGCGTGGCTCCGCGCACCCCGGCGCGCCACTCGATCTGAAGCGGACGCGGCGTCCGGCCCAGCACGGCCCAGGCCGCCGCCAGCATCTGGGCGCAGCGTTCGGGATCGGGCGTCAACGACCGCTCGCCCGCCTCCATCGTGGCCCCGATCACGCAGCCCTGTCCCATGGGCGCGACATAGGCGCCGGGCCCGCGCACGACATGATCGACCAGCCGCTCGCTCACCAGACCGATCTGCCCCCGGATCGGCGTGATCAAGCCCAGCAGGCGCACCAAATCCTCAGGCAGGCCCGCCATCGCCTCAGCCGCCCCGGTCGCCAGCACGACCTGATCGGCCTCAACTGGACCCGCCGTCGTCTCGACGCGCCAGCGCGCGCCCTCACGCGTCAGCCCCGTTGCACGGCCCTCGATCAAGCGAACGCCTCGGCCCAGCGCCGTCAGCGCCTGTCCCGGCTCAACCTTCCAGTCTTCGTGCGTCGTCAGCCGCCCCGCATCGCGGTCGTACTCATGCGTAAAGCCCAGGGCCGCCAGACGCTCTGCCAGAGCTTCGACATTCCCACCGCGCCACTCGGCCGGGTCGCGATCCAGCGCGACGCCCGTCGCCGCCGCGAACGCGCTCCAGGCGTCGCGACCGCGCCGCAGCAGTTCAGCATGATCCGGGCTCAGGTCGTCGACGGCGCTTTCCATCGCCGGGGCGATCATGCCCGCCGCAACACCCGAGGCGTTCAGACCTCCCGGATCAACCACGGTGACCGCATGGCCCCGCCGGGCCAGTTCCGCCGCCGTGCACAGGCCTAGAACGCCCGCGCCGACCACCAGTATGTCTTGAGAATTGAAAAGGGGCACGGGCTGTCCTTCGACCTCCCGCGCCCCGATTTCAACCCGGCTTTTGTCTTACTCGGCGGCCAGCTTGGCGGCGCGCGCCTCTTCCAGACGCTTGGTCAGGGCCGCGTGCTGGCCCCACAGGGCCTTGGGCAGACGATCGCCGAACTTCTCGTAGAAGGCGGGGATCAGGGCCGCTTCCTCGGTCCAGACCTCGGCGTCGACGTCCAGCAGGATCTTCAGGTCGGCGTCCGACAGGCTCAGACCCGACAGGTCCAGCGCCGCCTTGGTCGGCAGACGGCCGACCGGGGTGTCCACGGCCTCGGCCTTGCCGTCCAGACGCTCGACGATCCACTTCAGCACGCGGGCGTTGTCGCCAAAGCCCGGCCAGACGAACTTGCCGTCCTCGTTCTTGCGGAACCAGTTGACGAAGAAGAGGCGCGGCAGCTTGGCGGCGTCGGCCTTCTCGCCCAGCTTCAGCCAGTGGCCGAAATAGTCACCCATGTTGTAGCCGCAGAAGGGCAGCATGGCGAAGGGGTCGCGGCGCAGCTCGCCGACCTTGTTCTCGGCGGCGGCGGTGCCTTCCGAGGCCACGGTCGAGCCCATGAAGACGCCGTGCTCCCAATCAAAGGCTTCCGTCACCAGCGGCACGGCCGAGGCGCGGCGACCACCGAACAGGATGGCGTCGATCGGCACGCCCGCCGGGTCTTCCCACTCGGGCGCGATGGCCGGGCACTGACCGGCGGGGGCGGCGAAGCGGGCGTTGGGGTGAGCGGCGGGCTCGCCAGAGGCCGGATCGTGCGGCTGACCTTTCCAGTTTGTCAGGCCAGCCGGCGCTTCCTTGGTCAGGCCTTCCCACCAGACGTCGCCGTCGGCGGTCAGGGCGACGTTGGTGAAGATGGTGTTCTTCGCCAGGGTCTCGAGCGCATTGTGGTTGGTGTTGCGGCTGGTGCCCGGAGCCACGCCGAAGAAGCCCGCTTCCGGGTTCACGGCGTACAGACGACCGTCGTCGCCGAAACGCATCCAGGCGATGTCGTCGCCGACCGTCTCGGCCTTCCAGCCCGCCAGCGCCGGTTGCAGCATGGCCAGGTTGGTCTTGCCGCAGGCCGACGGGAAGGCGGCGGCCACGTATTTGGACACGCCCTCGGGGCTGGTCAGCTTGAGGATCAGCATGTGCTCGGCCAGCCACCCCTCGTCACGAGCCATGATCGAGGCGATGCGCAGGGCGTAGCACTTCTTGCCCAGCAGGGCGTTGCCGCCGTAGCCCGAGCCGTAGGACCAGATTTCGCGCGTTTCGGGGAAGTGGACGATCCACTTGTCGTCATTGCAGGGCCACGGCACATCGGCCTGACCTTCAGCCAGGGGCGCGCCCAGGGTGTGCACGGCGGGAACGAAGACGCCGTCGGCGCCCAGCATGTCCAGCGCGCCCTTGCCCATGCGGGTCATGACGCCCATCGACACGGCCACATAGCCGCTGTCGGTGATCTCGACGCCCAGGGCGGAGATCTTGGAGCCCAGCGGGCCCATGCAAAAGGGAACGACATACATCGTCCGGCCCTTCATGCAGCCGTCGAACAGGCCGTCGAGGCGGTCGCGCATCTCGATCGGATCGGCCCAGTTATTGGTCGGGCCGGCGTCGGCCTCGTCTTCCGAGCAGATGAAGGTGCGGCTCTCGACGCGGGCCACGTCCTTGGGGTCAGAAGCGGCGTAGTAGCAGCCGGGGCGCTTGGCCTGATCCAGTTCCTTCAGCGTGCCCTTGCCGATCAGGTCGGCGATGATGGCCGATTTTTCGGCTTCCGAACCGTCGCACCAGTGGACCCGGTCCGGCTTGGTCAGGGCCGCGATCTGGGCGACCCAGGCGACCAGGCCCTTGTGCTCGGTCGGCGCGGGATAGAGTCCCGGAATCGATACGTCTGCAGTCACAACTATGGTCTCCTGAACCGTGCCGCCCGACGATCTGACGCCGTCGTGGCGAGTCGGGCGCCGATCACGCCCTGTTACAGGCGCAATGCCACCAGAGGCGACGCAAGGTCAACCGTTGCCGGAATTCACCCTGCTCGGAATAAAATTGCTGCATCGCAGCATGTTTTCCGGTCGCCCGTCGCGCCGAGTGGCGATACCACAGTCGGATGCGCACCATGGACACCCTGACCGCCCGTCCTGACGGAGCCCTGGCCTCCCCGGCCTCGCTTCGCAATGCCGAACCGATCCTGCACCTGCTGCGCGCCCATCTGCCCAAAAGCGGGCGGGTTCTGGAAATCGCTTCCGGCTCAGGCCAGCACGCGGTCTTCTTCTCCGGCGCCCTGCCCGGCCTGGACTGGACGCCCAGCGACCCCAGCGCGGACGCGCGCGCCAGCATCGCCGCCTGGGCCGCCGAGGTCGCGACGGAGCGACTTCAGGCGCCGCTGGCGCTGGATTGTCAGGACGAGGCGACCTGGCCCGAGGCGCAGTTCGACGCCGTCGTCTGCATCAACATGGTCCACATCAGCCCCTGGGCGGCGACCGAGGGACTGATGAAGCTGGCCGAGCGCGCCCTGCCCCGGCCCGGCGGCCTGCTCTATCTCTATGGCCCCTATCGCGAGCCCGAGGTCCCTCTGGCCCCGTCCAACGAAGCCTTTGACATCAGCCTGAAGGCGCGCGACCCGGCCTGGGGCCTGCGCGACCGGGACGCGGTCACGGTCCTGGCCAAGTCGCACGGCCTGACGCTGACGTTGCGGACGGACATGCCCGCCAACAACATCAGCCTGATCTTCAGACGAACCTGATCAGCGCCTTTCGAGCAGGCGCCCGCGATCAGGAAATGGTCGCAACCACCGCCGACAGTTGGGCGCGATCATTGATCAACGCGACCTTGTCGCCCTGGAAGACGGCGCCCGGCGCCTCCGCCGCCACGCCATAGACTTCTGCCGCCAAGGCCACGCCCTCGCCAAAGGCCAGGACCGGCAGGCCCTGCGTCTTGGCCAACGCCAGCAGCGCCTTCACCTGAGCCACGCCCGCCTCATCCGTCGCACCGCCCGGCGCCACCACGCCCTTGACCCGTCCGCCGCTGATGTCGTCCGCCGTCGCGGTCGCCAGCACGGTCACGCCGCCGCTGACCAGACTGGCGTCGCCGGTCGAGACCGGGGCCAGGGACACGCCGTCAAAGCGCAGCGCCGTCTCCATGTCGCCCAGTGGACCGAAATCCATGCGGCTGCGCATGATCAGGGCCATGCGCAGACGCACGGGCGCGGGCCGGTTGAAGCCCTGACGAGGGCGGGGTGCGGTCGAGGTGTTACGTTGAGCGTACAAGACGTCTCCTTCGAAGGTTGTCGTTCAATATTCGTTCGCCAGTTCAGAATGGATCAGGCGAAACGCCCCTGACGTGGAACTGAAAACGGGAATCGCCGCGTCACGGCGCGGCCGGACGCGATCTGGATCAGTTCGATGGGGTGACTGAACATATAGTCCGCCAGCGCTGAGGGTCAATGTCGGCGCTGGATCATCTGATCTCAGCGATATTCAGAAACGGTGATCGAAATCTATGCGAACATCGCTCGATCCAGCGCTTGCCTGCCCGCCCTCCCGCCTTCTACAGAGCGCCATCGGCAAGGACGGATTTCATGGCTTTCACCCGCACCTATGACGGCCTCGAGCCGGTCCGCATCAACAAGTGGCTGGGGCAGACCGGCGTCTGCTCGCGCCGCGAGGCCGAAGCCTTGATCGCCGCCGGCATGGTCAGCATCGACGGCGAGAGCGTCACCGACGCAGGCCGCAAGATCGAACCGGGCCAGACCCTGACCCTCAACGACCGGGGCGAAGCCGCCCTGGCATCCGGCGTCACCATCCTGATGCACAAGCCGCTGGGCTATGTCTCGGGCCAGCCCGAGCCGGACAAGATCCCCGCCGTGCGCCTGCTGACCGAGGTCAACCGCGTCGGCGAGGGCGTCGTGCCCGCCGAGGACGCCTCCCTGCCCCCCATCGGCCGTCTGGACGAGGATTCGCGCGGCCTGCTGCTACTGTCGTCGGACGGGGTCGTGGCCAAGGCCGTGATCGGCCCGCAATCGCATCTGGACAAGGAATACCTGGTCCGCGTCGAAGGCGACGTGACCGAAAAGAAGCTGGCCCTGCTGCGGCGCGGCCTGATGCTGGACGGGCGCATCCTGAAATACGCCAAGGTCTCACGCATGGAGCAGAACCGCCTGCGCTTCATCCTGACCGAAGGCCGCAACCGTCAGATCCGCCGCATGTGCGAAATGGTCGATCTGGAGGTCGTCGACCTGCTGCGCATCCGCGTCGGCCCGATCCAGTTGAACAACCTGCCCGAGGGCAAATGGCGGATGATCAGCGCCGAGGAGCGCGAGGCCCTGATCAGCGGCTCGGCGGGCTGACCGTTCAGGTCAGCGCAATCCCGGCCAGTCGGTTCAGTTCGAGCACGTGGCTGGCGAACGCCTTCCTGCCTGCCGAGGTCAGGCTGATCCACGTCCGCTGACGGCCCGCCGTCGCCGCCTTGCGCAGCGCGACATAGCCTGCCTCCTCCAACTGTTTCAGGTGTTTGGACAGGACAGAGTCGGACACCTCCAGCCGATCGCGGATCATGGCGAACTCAGCGTCGTCGATCCCCGACAGCAGGGCGCAGATCTGCAACCGTCCCGGCGCATGGATGACAGGGTCGAAAATGGGCGGCGTGCTCATTCAACCGCCTCCGCCAACTCCCGACGCCAGACGGCCAGCCACACCCGGCTGCCCACGATGGCGGCGATAAAGCCCAATACGCCCGACACCATGAACAGCCACCACGGTCCGACCAACCGCCCGTAAAGGGACAGACCGATCAGACCCAGGAAAACCGTCAGCAAGCCGAACGCCGCCCAGCGCGCGCGTTTGGGCGAGTAGCCGCTGACCCACCAACCGAACTTCCTGCGCCACCACATCACCATGACGGCCAGTCCGCCCAGCGCGACCGGCAAGACCAACAGCGACCAGAGCTGCGGCATCCCCTGCCCCGCCACCAGCAGACCGCACACCGCGCCGTAAGCCAGATCATATCCAATGGGGTAGTTCATGGAGGGCGCGAAGCTGGCGCGCGCTTCCCTTATCGACGCGAGGGCCTCTTGAGGGGTCTGCTGATCCTGCGACATGACGAAACCTCACTTTCCAATGCGGAAAGAATATCCGTCACTTTCCATTCAGGCAAGTTATAATTTTCCAACTCGGAAAGTTATAGGGCCAGAGCCCGGAACCACCGGTCCAGCAGCATGGCCTCGTCACGATGCGCAGCGACGCGAGCGGCCGCTTCCTCGTCCACGCCCCAGCGTTCCTCGGTGAAGGCTTCGTCCAGACGCGACAGCTCCAACGCCGCCTGGCCCGACAAGGCGCCGCGCTGCACAGCCAGCCCCAGAACCGCCGAGCCCAACAGTGGCACCGCCGTCGCCAACCCGGTCAGGGCGTGGTCGTCCATCTCCAGCGCCAGGGCCTTGACCCGCTCCAGCGCCTCGGGCGTCTGGGCTCGGTGGATGATGCCTTCGGCGGTATGCAGCTCTATGCCCAGCTCCTTGGCCGCCCAGTCGCGCCACGGCCCCCACGCCGCCTGCTGACGCTCAATCAGCGCCGCCGGATGTTCGGCCAGATAGCAGAGGACATCGGACCCGGCGTAGGCGGCGATCTCTGCGGCCACCGGCTCGCGCGTCTGGCTGACCCGGTCGATGGCGGTCGAGGCCAGGCGGGTGGCGGGCATGGTTCCCGGAAGCAGGAACTCGCCTTGCGCCGCCCATTCATCCGCCACCAGCCGCGCGGCGGCCTCGGTCGGCAGGGTCAGGGTGTTGCCTGCCGGCGTCTTGGGCGTGCGCCCGTCCAGACGCACCGTCCAGCCGCCTTCGTCTTGCGACACGTCGGCGACCGTCCAGAAGCGCTTGATGCGCTCCTCGGACTCGCGGAAGCCCTTGCGGGCGGCGACGTTGGGATCAAGCGGGGGAATGTGGGACATGGGTCGTCTCAGGCAGCGATGGCGGTCAAGGCGAAGCGGTCCAGCGCCGCCTCCAGATCAGGACAGTCGATGGCGACATGATGGGCGCCCGCCGCCGCCTGTTCCTCATGGGTATGGAAACCCCAGCCGACGCCCAGCGGATGCACGCCCGCGTTCCGGGCCATCAGGATGTCGTGGCTGGTGTCGCCGATCATGACGGTCGAGGCCGCATCGGCCCCGCAGGCGCTCATGGCGGCGAACAACATGGCGGGGTCGGGCTTGCCCGGACCGTCGGCGGCGCAATGGCTGGACAGGAAGAGCTCGCTCCACTCCGGCCGCGCCAGATTGCGGGCCACGCCGCGCCGGTTCTGCCCCGTCGCCAGCGACAGCCGCCAGCCGTCGCGCTTCAGTCGCCGCAAGGTGTCCATGACGCCGGGATAGAGGGGCTCCTCGTGCCCCGCCTCGTACATGGCGCGGAAGCTGGCCTGAAAGGCCGCGACGAAGTCCGCCAGCTCGGCGGTCGTCAGTCCGGGCTCCAGCACATGCAAGGCCTTGTCCAGCGTCAGGCCGACGATCTGGCGCACCCGATCATAGGAGGGCTCGGCCAGGCCCAGGTCCCGCGCGGCGTCGCAGCAGGCGCGGTGGATGGACGCCCGGCTGTCCACCAGGGTTCCGTCAATGTCGAAGACTGCGAGCGGGCGGGTCATGCGGGCACTACGTCAAAGGCGATGGTCAGGCGCGTTTCATCGCCCGAAAAAGGAAGGGTCTCGTGCCACATATAGGAGGGGAACAGCACCAGCTTGCCCGGCTCCGGCTTTTCCACCCGCAGGGGCTCGCGAACAGCCGAGGCAAAGGGCGGAACCCCGAAACTGATCCAGCCTTCGCGTCCGCCCCCATCCACCGCCGCCGGCAGGTCGATGTAGCAGGCGGACGACAGCCAGCCCTGACGATGGACGTGGGCCGCATGAAAGCCGTTGGGCGCCAACTGCACCGACCAGCACCCCGCCAGGCGATATCCGCCGCGATTGCGCCGCCGCAGCGGATCGCTCCCCTGCCCCAAGGCCTCGATATGGCGACGGATCGGCGCGTCGATCGCCTGGAAAAAGGCCCTGATCGCCGGATCGTCCGACCGCTCCAGATTCACCTGAGTCTGGGTGCCGTGACGCAGGCTCTGGCCAACCGGATGGGTCTTCACCGTATGCAGGGCTCGCAAGGATTTCGCCAGGTCCGCCAGATAGGTCTTCAGGTCGGGCCAGCCGGTCGGCGCTTGCAGCATCCAGCCGCGAACGCTCGCCTCATGATCGTTCAGCCGCAGGACGGGATCGACCTCGGCGCCGGCGCGCTCCGCCGTCGCCGCCAGGGCCCACAGCAACTGCTCGTCCGGCGCGACGGGCGCCAAGCGGCGCAGGATGTCCGCCGCTTCGCTCGCCTGTCCCGAGATCAATCGGCACCGGGCCAGAATCAACCAGGCGGCCGGATCGTTCGGCGCCAATCGCGCGGCGCGTTCCGCGTGATCCAGCGCCCGCGCCGGATCGACATCCGCGATCAACTCGGCGGCGGTCATTTCCAGCGATGCGCGATCCTGCGGCGCGCCGTTGGTCAGGATGCGCCAGTTCTGCTCGGCTGGAACCCCCGCATAGGCCATCAGCGTCGAGCGGATCATCCGCAAGAGGGCGTCGCCCGGCGCCGCCGCTATCGCACTCTCGATCGGAACGCGGGCCTGCTCCAGATCGCCGGTCCGCATCCAGATCAACTGGCACAGTTCCTTGACCGCATCATGCTGGCCCGGACGGCGCGCCAGCACGGCGCGATAGGCCGCATCCGCCTCGTCGTATCGGTTCTGACCTTGAAGCGCGCGCGCCAGGATCAACCAGGTTTCAGGCGCATCGCCGCCCAATGCCTGGGCGGCGCGAACGGCGGCTTCCGCCTCGGGGAAACGCCCCATGTCGCCCAACAGAGCCGCCAGATTATGCTGGACCGGCACGCTGGCCGGACGGGCGGCGGCGTGGAGCAGCCGCAGGCTCAAGGCCTCCTCTAGTCGCCCCAGACGTTTGAGAATGTCCGCCTGAAGACCGCGAACGACGTCGGCGTCAGCCGCCCGGGCCAACAAGGCCAAGGCTTCCTCATCGCGCCCCTGCGCGATCAGGTCGGCGACGGCCTGACGATCGACGCCCGCTCCGTTCATCGCTGGCGCTTGACCCCTTCAAAGGGATCGACCTCGCTCTCGTCCTCGGAGAAGCCGAAGTGGGCGAAGCCGGCCTTCATCTCGGGGCTGAGGGGCGCCTCGACGATCAGCTTGCCGCCGCGCGGGTGGTCCAGCTCGATGCGGCGAGCGTGAAGCTGCAGCTTCAGCACGCCGGACAACTCACGCGACTTCTCGTCGCCATACTTGGGATCGCCCAGGATGGGGTGGCCGATGGCGGCCATGTGGGCGCGCAGCTGGTGCGTGCGGCCGGTGAAGGGGCGCAGCGCCATCCAGGCGGCGCGATGGGCGGCGCGGCTGATGGTGGCGAAGGCGGTCTCGGCCGGTTCGCCCCTAGGGTCCTTGGGATCGGCCGGACGCATCATCTCGAAGTCGTTGATGCCGGTCTTCTTCAACGCCATGTCGATCTGGCCGTGCGTCGGCTTGGGATTGCCGATGACGATGGCCCAATAGGTCTTCTTGGCCTGACGGCGGGCGAAGGCCCCGGCCAGACGCTTGGCCGCCTCCGGCCCCTTGCCGAGCAGCAGGACGCCCGAGGTGTCGCGGTCCAGACGGTGGACCAGGCGCGGACGATCCATCCCTTCGCCCCAGGCCGACAGCAGGCGGTCGACGTGCTTGGTCGTCTTGGTGCCCCCCTGCACGGCCAGGCCGTGCGGCTTGTTCAGAGCGATGACCATGTCGTCTTCATAGAGGACCAGCGACTTGGCGTAGGCCACGTCGCGTTCGCTCAATTCATGCAGATCGCCGGGCTTGCGCGGATTGGCCTCGGGCAGCGGCGGCACGCGCACGGCGGCGCCCGCGGTCAGGCGGTCCTGCGGCTTGACCCGCGAGCCGTCGACACGGATCTCGCCCTTGCGGGCCATCTTCTCGACCTGGATATGGGTCAGGTGCGGCCAGCGGCGCTTGAACCACCGGTCCAGGCGGATGTCGTGCTCGTCTTCGGCGACATAGAGGGTCTGGACTTCGCGGCTCATGCGCCCACTCCGGTAAACAGTTTGCGCGCGATCATCAGGCCGACGAACAGGGCGGCGATGGAAATGACCACCGAACCCACCGCATAGACGAAAGCCGTGGCCAGTTCACGGCGTTCGATCATCAAAGCCGCTTCCAGCGAAAAGGCCGAGAAGGTGGTGAAGCCGCCCAGCACGCCGACGGCGGCGAACAGGCGGATGCTCTCCTGCCCCGCGCCCGCCTTCAGCGCCAGCCATCCGGCCAGCAGCCCCATCAGCAGACCGCCCGTGATGTTGGCGGTCAGGGTCGCCCACGGCCAGGCCGCGCCGGGAGCCAGGCGCCCGACCGTCAGCCCCAGCCCATAGCGGGCCATGGCCCCCAAGGCGCCGCCGGCGGCGACAAGAAGAAATTGCGTCATGCCGGGCTTCTACACCGACACCGCGGGAATGACAGCGGTCGGCGGGGTCTTACAGCCGGTTGCGGATCGCGTCCTGAACCCGGCGCGCGTCATAGGCCTCGGGGCGATCCGGCTTGGCGCCGCGTCCCATGACGACCTCGAGCGTAGTCGAGGTCGGCTGCGGCCCGCTGAGGTCGAAGCCCAGGCCGACGCCGACGCCCGATGAACGATAGCCGCCATATCGGCTGGACCCTGCCCCGATGGAGACGCTGGGACGCACGCCGCCGGCGCTGTCGGGGCGGCCGTCGATCCAGCGCTGCGTCACCTCGAACCAGTCATAGCCCTGATCGACCGTCAGTTGCGCGGCGCGGAACAACGCACGATCGACCACCGGGCCGGGCGCACCGACGCCGTTGTAGGTGACGCGGAAACGGTTGGATTCGATACGCTGCTCATTGAAGCCCTGCCCGCCCGCCGACTGCTGCGGGCCATAGGGCGCCAGGCTGGCGCAGGCGCTCAGCGCCAGGGCGGAGGCTGCGATCAGGCCGAAGGTCAGACGTTTCATGTCGTTTCTCCCTGCCCGAATAGCGTCGGGCCTGCCGGGATGTTCCGCCGTGAAGCTGAACAGGCGCTGAACCGGCCAGCCGAGGCGCCGTCGTTGCCTCCCCCACGGCCGTCATCCTCGGGCTTGACCCGAGGATCCAGCACAGAGGCGCACTCGACCATTCAGATGTCGCGCAGATGGACAGTCCGATCCTCGGGTCAAGCCCGAGGATGACGGCGGGAAATCTGAGCGTCCTACAGCCCCGCCGCCGCCTTCAAGGCCATGAAGTCCTCGGGCGGCGCCGCTTCCAGCGTCACCCGCTCGCCGCCTTCAGGGTGCGGGAAGGACAGCTTGGCCGCATGCAGCATCAGACGCGGCGCGCCGCGACCGGCAAACGTCAAGGCCCCGCCATAGCGCACGTCGCCGACCAGAGGCCGCCCGATCGAGGCCATATGGACCCGCAGTTGGTGCATCCGTCCCGTCTCCGGCGACAGTTCCACCAGAGCCCCGTCCTCGCTAGACGCAAGCGTGCGATAGCCGCTGACAGCCCCCTGCGCGCCCGGCGCATCGAACTCGACCACCCGCATATAGGATTCGCGCCCGATCTCCTCGCGGCGCAGGGCGGCGGTGATGCGGCCCGACTTCGGCTCAGGAGCGGCGGACACCAGGGCCAGATAGGTCTTCTGGAACCGGCGCATCTGCATGGCCTTGCCCAGAAACCCGGCGGCGGGCTTGGTCTTGGCCGCCAGAATGACGCCCGAGGTGTCGCGGTCCAGCCGATGCACCAGTTCCGGCCGCTTGCCGTTCGAGCGGGCGAAGGCCCACAAAAGGTCATCCAGCGTATGGGCCTGGATGCGGCCGCCCTGGCTCGACAGGCCCGACGGCTTGTTAAAGGCGATGATGTGCGCGTCCTCGTGGATGACCCACGAACGGACGGCGGCGATGTCTTCTTCGGTCAGGGAAGCGGGCTGGCGGGTTTTCACCCGCCGAGCCTTTAGCGGAGGACGCCCTTCTTCGCCATGGCCGAGGCGTACCAGATGAAGAAGACGCAACCGGCTCCGATGACGACGTTCATCACCCAGGCGTTCGGCCCCATCACGCTCGACGCATCGGACAGGCCATAGCTGTAGATCAACCCGCCGATGAAGCCGAGGAACGACAGGACGAAGACGGGCGTGGCCCACCGCCGTCGCGCCAGCAGCAGCAGGGCGCCCAGCATCCCGCCCCACACCCCGATGGCCCAGGTCGCGTGCGTCCAGGCAGGCATGGCGTCAAAATAGGCGATCTGCGCGTCGGTCATGCCAAAGGCGCGCAGGTGAGCCTCGCCCTTCAGATGGGTCATCGCATAGTCCCAGCAGCCGAAGGCGTTCCACAGAACCGCCACGACGCCCACGACCCACAGATGCCAGGGCGTGCGTTGCGTTCTCATAATGTCGGTCATTTTCCCTCCCCAGGTTGCCGATCGCCGTGAGGCTATGCCCAAACCGCCATGCTTAACAATGAACGGTGATCAGGAACCGACAACGCGCCACGGCGGGTTCATCCGGTTCTCGCCAGCCCAGTAGAAGCACAGGCGATTGCCGTCGGGGTCGCGCAGCCAGGCTTCGCGCCACAGCCAGGTCTGATCTACAGGGTCATGGTCGAACGCCACGCCCGCCGCCTTCAGCGCCGCCACCCGCTCGTCCAGATCGGCGCACTCGAAATAGATGCCCGCGCCGCCGGGCGTCACCTGATCGGCCAGATGGATGGAAAAGGTTGCGGGCGCCGCCGATCCGTCGCCGGGACAGACGAAGCGGGCATAGTGGTCGCTGGACACGATCATCGTCAGCCCCAGCCGCTGATAGAAGGCCTTAGCGCGCGGGACGTCCGTGGTTTCGACGGTGACCTGATTGAGATTCATGGCGTTACGCGCTCCAACTGAGGGACGCAGGACTTGGGAAGTCCACGGCCTCGCTTCAACGCCGCCCGCGCCTCAGCCTTCCCTCTGCGCCCGTTCCCGCAGCGCCGCCCAGCGCTCCAGCCGCGCCTTGACCTTCTCCTCATGCCCCTCGCCCTTGGGCTTGTAGAAGATGCGGCGCTCCATCTCGTCGGGGAAGAAGTTCGCGCCGGAAAAGCCCTCGGGCGTATCCGGGTCGTACTGGTAACCCTTGCCGTAGCCGAGCTGTTTCATCAGCTTGGTCGGAGCGTTGCGGATATGGGCGGGCGGCATCAGGGAGCCGGTCTCGTGCGCCGCGCGCTTGGCCGCCTTGAAGGCCTCATAGACCCCGACCGACTTGGGCGCCGTGGCCAGATGAACCACCGCCTGAGCCAGGGCCAGTTCGCCCTCGGGACTGCCCAGGAAGTCGTAGGTGTCCTTGGCGGCGTTGGCGACCAGGATGGACAGGGGATCGGCCTGGCCAATGTCCTCGACCGCCATCCGTACGATGCGCCGCGCCAGATAGAGCGGGTCCTCGCCCCCGTTCAGCATCCGCGCCAGCCAGTAAAGCGCCGCGTCCGGGTCCGATCCGCGGACCGACTTATGCAGGGCGGATATGAGGTTATAATGCTCCTCGCGCGACTTGTCGTAGGCGGGAGCACGCTTCTGCAACACGCCCGCCAGGGCCTGCACGTCGAGCAGATCCCCCCCCTGTTCAGGGCTGGGAAGGTCGAACAGGACCTCGGACATGGTCAGCAGATACCGCCCGTCGCCGTCGGCCAGGGCCAGCATGGCCTGACGCGCCTCGGCCGTCAGCGGCAGGGGCCGCTCCATCAGTGCCGCCGCCCGATCCAGCAGTTGATCCAAGGCCCCATCGTCCAGTCGCTTCAGCACATAGACCTGGCTGCGCGACAGCAGGGCGCCGTTCAGCTCGAAGCTGGGGTTCTCGGTCGTGGCCCCGACCAGGGTGACGATCCCCTCCTCGACGAAGGGCAGGAAACCGTCCTGCTGCGCGCGGTTGAAGCGGTGGATCTCGTCAACGAACAGCAGGGTCTGTTGGCCCGCCGCCCGGCGCATCCTGGCCGCCTCGAACGCCTTCTTCAGGTCGGCGACGCCTGAGAATACGGCGCTAATCGATTGATATTCATAACCCGCCGCCTTGGCCAACAGGCGCGCGATGGTGGTCTTGCCGGTGCCGGGCGGCCCCCACAGGATCATGGAGCCCAGACGCCCGGCCTCGATCATCCGCCGGATCGGCCCGCCCTCGCCCAGCAGATGGTCCTGACCCACGACCTGATCCAGCGTCTGCGGGCGCAGACGGTCGGCCAGGGGCGCGTCAGGGGGATGGATGCCGGAGGCTTCGAACAGGTCACTCATGGAACAGCCTAGATAGGCGTTCGTTCAGTCGAACACACGCACTACTATCGGCCCGAACGGAGGAACCATGTCCGAATCCCAGCCGAACCAGGGCCCGACCGGCGGCGTCACGCCCCACCTGACCATCCCCTCGCGCGGCGGTGCGGCGGCCATCGAATTCTACGGCCGGGCCTTCGGCGCCGAGGAGATCATGCGCATGCCCGCCGAGGACGGCGAGCGGCTGATGCACGCCCACCTCAAGATCAATGGCGCCAGCCTCATGCTGGCCGACGAATTCCCCGAATGGTCCGGCGAGGCCGACATCACGCCCAGGGGCGTCACCCTGCATCTTCAGGTCGACGATCCCGACGAATGGTGGAACCGCGCCCTGGTGGCGGGCGCCATCCCTGTCATGCCTCTGGAGGACCAGTTCTGGGGCGACCGCTACGGTCAGGTCCGCGACCCCTTCGGCCACACATGGTCCATCGGCGGCCCGATCAAGAGCGCCTAGGACGCTTCGCGATCCAGTCGCGCCTGAAGCCGCCCCCGCGCCCGCTCGGCGTAGGCGCGGCAGGCTGAGGGATCGAGGAAGGGGTTGGGCGTCGCCCCCGCCTGCAGGGCGGCGATCTTGACGTCACCGCCCGAGTTGTCTGGGTGGGCCGAGATCAGCAGGTCGCAAGGCAGAGCCTCCATCCGGTCGATCGAGGCCCGCAGCGCCGCCGTTGCGTCAGGATGCGCCCTATAGGTGAAGGTCCCGCTGGCCACGGCGTTGAGACTGGATGCAAACACCACGTCCACGCAGGCCTCGCCTTCGCAGGATTTCCACGTCCAGCTGACGCTGCCGGGCGTATGCCCCGGCGTGAAGACCGCCTTCACCGCCGTATGGCCCAGACCCACGGTTTCGCCGTCCCCGATCCCGCGCGCATTGGGGACCGGCGGATGCGCGCGAACGCTGGCGGCCTGGGGATCATGGGCGTCTGCCTGGCCCGTGCGCAGCGCGGCCGCGCCGATGGGACTGGTGATCACCTCGGCCCCGCTGTCGCGCGCCAGGGCGGCCAGGCCGCCGGAATGATCATAGTGCGCCTCGGTGTTCAGGATGTAGCGGACATCCTCCACCTTGAAACCCAGCTGGCGAATGCTCGCCTCCGTCGCCGCCACGGTCTGAGGCAGGGCGCCGTCGATCAGGATCAGACCATCGCCGGTGTCGATCAGCACCAGGCTGATCCCGCCCGTCCCGACGAAGTAGGTATCGCCATAAAGCTTCAGGGGCGCCTGCGGCTTCTCCCAATCGGCATTGCCAGGAATCGGCTGCGTCAGCGGATCGTCATGGACGACGCCCCCGACAGACAGCAGGGCGAGGGCGGCGGCAAGGGACAGGAAGATCATCCCGCCACTCGACACGAGACACCGCCGTTCGCAAACGAAAAGGCCAAGCTATCCCCGGATAGATCAGGGCAACCGGCCCGTCAGCTTGCGCCCGCCACGCACGATGGTCAGTTCCGACCCGCGTTGCACCCGGCCCAGGGCCGCGACCGAGGTCGCCGCGCGGCCGTCCACCTGAACAATCAGGTCATTGGGGCGCAGACCGATCCGCGCCGGGATGCTGTTGCGCTGCAGCCCTGTCACCACCACGCCGCTGGTGAAGGGATCGCCGCCCAGGCGATCCGCCAGGGCCGGGTTCAGCGCCACGCCCTGCAGGCCCGCCAGCGCGCCCTGCCCCACGCTTGTCCCCTGCCCCGGATCGGCGTCGCCCGGCAAGGCCGCGACGCGGGCGTTGATCGTCTGGGTCCGTCCGTCGCGCAGGATGGTCACGGCCACGGTGTCATTGGGCGAACGCGTGCCGACGCGGAAGTTCAACCCGCCCTGGTCGTTGATCTCGGCCCCGTCGACAGCGGTGATGACGTCGCCCTCCTCAAGCCCGGCGCGGGCGCCCGGCCCCTGGGGGTAGACGTCGGTGATAATCAGACCCTGCGGCCGCGACAGGCCCAGGCTGCGGGCGATATCGGCGCTTACAGCATCCCCTTTCACGCCCAGCCACGGCCGCACCACGGCCTTGGCGCCGCCGACAGCCGACTCGACCACCCGCTTCACCATGGTCGCCGGCACAGCAAAGCCCACGCCGCTGGACGAGCCGCTGCGCGAGAAGATAGCCGTATTAATCCCGATTAGATCGCCGTCCATGTCAACCAGCGCCCCGCCGGAGTTGCCAGGGTTGATGGCCGCGTCGGTCTGGATGAAGGAGCTGGAATCGCTGATCCCCGTCTCGGTGCGGTTCAGGGCGGACACGATGCCCGTCGTCACCGTCTGACCGACCCCAAACGGGTTGCCGATGGCCAGGACCAGGTCGCCGACCTGCTGCTCTTCCTGATCGTCGATCCGCATCACCGGCAGGTCGCCCTCGACGCCGTCCAACTGCAGCACCGCAATGTCAGAGCGCTCATCGGCCAGCAAAACCTTGGCGGGATATTCGCGCCGATCATTCAAGGTGACGCGGATCTGCTGCATGTTCTGGATGACGTGGTTGTTGGTCACCACGATCCCGTCGGCCCTCACAATGACGCCCGATCCGATTGAGCCCGACTGTCGAACTGTCTGACCCGTATACATCGTCCAGAATGGATCGGCCTGCTCACGCCTCAGCGCCGAGATATTGACCACGGCGGGCGCCGCCTCGCGCACCACGGGGGCGAAGCTGGACTTCATGGCCCCGGCGTCGCGCGGGGCCTGGCGCGGCTGCTCGGCGAAGACGCCTTCCTGCGCCTTGGACGGTTGCGGCTGGCCGCAGGCGGACAGCATCAGGGCGGCGGCGATAGCCAGTCTGGAAGTCTTCATGTCGTCCGGTCTCGTTCGGAAGGCTGAGTTTACAAGGCATTGCGCAACGAGTTTGAGACAGGATCAAGGCCAACAGCCAAGCCTGAGGCCCGCGCCGCGATCAAACGAGCGTGACCTCATCCCGTTCCGCCCGCCGCGCGGTGATCCAGCCGATCAGCGCCGCCAGGGCCAGGACGACAGCGGCCAGATAGAAGGCCAGGCCCGGCGTCGAAATAGCCTCCACCGCCGCCGACGCCAGTTTCGCGTCGACGCCGACGCCTCTCAACCACGCCGTCACCGGCCCAAAGCCCTCGCCCACAGACACCGAATAGACCCAGCCGAAGAAGAGCGGCGAGGCCACGCCCGCGATGGAGGCGACGCTCATGTTCGCCCCTTGAAGTTGCCCCTGCTCGCTCTCGCTGACGCGCCGGGTCATCAGGGACTGCAGCGTCGGCATGGCCAGGCCCCACAGGGCGTTGGGCAGCATGGCGATGATGAAGGCCACCCCCGTCGGCGCCCAGCCCATCAAGGCGATGCCGACCGTCCCGCCGCACAGGCCGAACACCATGGTGGCGCGGTCGCCCAGCTTCTTGGCTGCCGGCCCGACCAGGACGCCCTGGACGATCATGTCCAGCACCCCGACCAGGGCCAACAGCATCCCCACCTGCCACGGCCCCCAGTCGTATCTCAGCCCGGCATAGAGGACGAAGACCGCCGAGAAGACGTGGTGGGCGAAGTAGAGCAGGAAGTTCACGACCGCGAGCCCGGTCAGCTCGGCATGACGCCGCAGCAGCATCATGGCCCCGACCGGATTGGCCCGGCCCCAGCTGAACGTCATCCGCTTCTCAGGCGCCAGGCTCTCAGGCAGGATGAACAGGCCGTAGAGGAAGGCCAGGCCCGACATGGCGGCAGCGACCCAAAAGGGCACGCGCGGCCCGAACTCGCCCAGGAAACCGCCCAGCACCGGCCCCAGCACGAAGCCGCCCGAGAAGGCGGCGCCGATCAGGCCATAGGCCCGCGCCCGTTTGTCCGGCTCGGTGATGTCGGCCATGTAGGCGTAGATGGTCGTGAAGCTGGACGAGGTGACGCCCGCGATCAGCCGCCCGACCGCCAGCCACCACAGGCTCGGCGCCAGAGCCATCAGCACATAGTCCGCCGCCAGCCCGGCGCAGCTGATCAGGATGACTGGCCGCCGCCCATACTGGTCCGACAGCGAACCGATGACCGGCGAGGCGAGGAACTGCATCCCCGCCCACAGGGCCACGAAAACCCCGTTCAGCAGCCCCGCCCTCGCGTTCGATCCGACGAACTCCTCGATCAGATGCGGCAGGACCGGAATGACGATCCCCATGGCCACGATGTCCAGCACCGCGGTCACGAGGATAAAGGCGATCGCCGCGCGGCGGACCTTGGGATGATGCAGGGACATGAAGGCTCGCGGAGTTGGAACGTCGTTCTAGACGGCGGCAGCCTCCCCCGCGACCGTATTTCTCTTTTCGTCACCCTCGGGCTTGTCCCGAGGGCCCATCCGTCCCCATGCTCGACCTCAATGTCGAACGAGCGCCCTTTCATTGCCGCCTATATGATGACCAACCGTCCCTTTGGGACGTTATATGTCGGCGTCAGCAGCAATCTGCTCCAGCGCGTTCAGCAACACCGGAATGGGACCTTACCAGGATTCACCAAAGCACACGCGCTGAAGCATTTGGTCTGGTACGAGACCTTTGAAGCGATCACCGACGCGATCCGCCGCGAGAAAACGCTCAAACGTTATCTCCGCGATTGGAAGATCAACTTGATCGAGCGCGAGAACCCGCACTGGGCGGATTTGGCGGAGGCCTGGTTCGAGCCGCCAGCGTGGCGGCACGATCCTCAGGCGGCCCGCTCGCCGCCGACATGGGCCCTCGGGACAAGCCCGAGGGTGACGAAACCGAGGACGGGTTAGCGCGTCGTCACCACCAGCGTATCCTCCGCCCGCCCGTCGCCGCGCGGCGCGTCCACGCCCAGCAGACGCGCCAGGAAGGGCTGCACGTCCACACTGTCCAGATCGGTCAGACGCCGCCCCTGCACCACGCCCGGTCCGTGGGCGATGAAGATGGCCGCCATGTCCGGCGACAGGTTGTCATAGCCATGCGCCCCGCCCGGCTTGGTCACCGGCCGCGCCCGAGTGGTGAAGGTCCAGCCCGGCTCCGAGGCGCAGACGATGGCCGAAACGCGCGGGTTGGAACCCAGCACGAACCGCGCCGGGATATCGCTCTTTCTCCAGCAGTCCAGATGCGGGCGCGAGCCCAGCAGCGCCGCCTCGACCTCGGCCTCACGACCGGGCGCCGGGTTCAGGAAGGTGACCGCCCCGGAATAGATGATCTGGATGGCGGCCGGGTCGATCAGGTCGTCGATCCAGGTCACTCGCTCGGGCGAGGTGGCCGCCATGCCGTGATCGGACACCACCACCAGCACCGTGCGCTCATAGAGGCCCCGCGCCTTCAGCCCCTCGACCAGGCGGCCGATGGAAGCGTCGACCGAACGGATGGCCTCGGCGGTTTCGGGCGCGTCGGGGCCGTTGTGGTGGCCCTGGGTGTCAACGATGTCGAAATAGAGGGTGGTCAGCTGCGGCCGCTGATCCGCCGGCAGGTCCATCCATTGCAGCACGCGATCCACCCGCGCGTCGCCGGGCATCCCCTGATCAAAGGTCGTCCAGTAGGTCGGTCGAACGCCGCGAATGTCGGCTTCCGAGCCCGGCCAGAACATGGTCGCCGTCTTCATCCCCGCCTTCTCGGCCGAGACCCAGATCGGCTCGCCCTGATCCCACCAGCGGCGGTCGGTCACGGCCTGCTTGTTGCCCAGGCTGAACCGGCCCAGCTCGGCGTCGACCATGTTGTTGCCGACGATGCCGTGGTGATCGGGGTGCAGGCCCGTGACCAGAGTGTAGTGGTTGGGGAAGGTCACGCTGGGGAAGGACGGCCGCATCGGCCCCGTAGCCCCCTCGCCCGCCAGACGCGACAGGTTGGGCGTGATGCCTCGATCCAGATAGTCGGCTCGGAAGCCGTCGATGGAGATCAGCATGACCAGCGGCGGCTCGACCGGGGCCTGCGGCTCGGGAGCGACGACAGGCGTGGTGGCGCAGGCGGTCAACAGCAGGGCCAGGCAGAGGCCCGCGACGCGAGACAACATGAGAAACTCCGAAGCAACTTCGGGAAGATTGCCTAAGCTTAATCTGCGACAGGCAGAAGACGGCTTGTCGGCTTATCCCCACCGCGCCAAGCTCAACCGCATGACCGCTGTTATCGAAACGACCGGCTTGACCAAGACCTATGGCGCGGTGTGCGCCCTGGACGGGCTCAGCCTCTCCATCCCGCGCGGCGGGGTTTACGGCGTTCTGGGGCCGAACGGCGCCGGCAAGTCCACCCTGTTCCGCATCCTGCTGGGTCTGATCCGGCCGACCGCGGGTCAGGTCCAGGTCCTGGGCCAGCACGCGGGCGATCTCGCCGCCATGCGCCGCATCGGCTCCATGATCGAGACGCCGCGTTTTCCGCCCTACATGACCGCGCGTCAGGTGCTGCAATGGCTGGCCCTCGCCCACGGCATGGGGAAAGACGCCGCCATCGACGCCTGGCTGGACCGCGTCGGCCTGACCGAGGCCGCCAACCGCAAGGTGCGCGGCTTCTCAGTCGGCATGTTGCAGCGCCTGGGCGTCGCCGCCGCCCTGATGACCAAGCCCGACCTCGTCATCCTGGATGAGCCGACCAGCGGCATGGACCCGCCCGGCATTCAGGAGATGCGCGCCCTGATCCGCAGCCTGGCCGACGACGACGGCGTGACCATCATCCTGGCCAGCCACCAACTGCTCGAGGTCCAGCGCGTCTGCGACCGCGTGGCCATCTTCAACCGCGGGACCCTGGCCGCCGAAGGCAAGGTCAGCGACCTGACCGCTGCGGGCGAGCGCCTGCGCCTGTCCGCCACGCCCCTGGCCAAGATCATAGGTGTCCTGGGCGACAGGGGCACGATCGACGGCGACGCCGTCCTGGCCGCCATCCCCCGCGCCGAGGGTCCCGCCCTGCTGCGCGTCCTGATCGAACAGGGCGTGGACATCGACGAGGCCCGCTGGGTCGGCGCCGATCTGGAAAGCGTCTTCATGGCCGAGACCGGCCCGGCGCGCACCGATGCTCAGGTCCGGGAGGCCCTCCATGCTGGCTGACGCCATCCGCTCCGAATCCTGGCGCCTGACACGGAACCGCACGGTCCTGTCGTGGAGCTTGATCTTCGTGCCGGTTGTCATGCTGGTCGGAACCATCGGCGGCGCCGTCTTCGACTCCAGGGTCGAGCGCATGGCCGAGCAGTTGCCGCCCCAGTTGACGGCAGCCAACGGCGTCCTCGACCTGGGCGCCGCACTGGTCTCGGCGGCCGGCCAACTGGCCAATCCTGGTTTGCTGGCCTTCCTGCTGATCGGCGCAGCGACCATCTTCGCCGGCGACTATCGCTGGGAGACCTGGCGCCTAATCACCGCGCGCAACAGCCGCGCCAACCTGATCATGGGCAAGGCCGGCGCGGTCAAGCTGATGACCCTGGCTGGCCTGCTGCTGTTCCTGGCGGCCGCCCTGATCGGCGCGGCCGCCAAGGGGCTGATCCTCGACAGGGACCTGGTCTTCGGTTTCGGCGGCGAGCAAGCCCGAAGCTTCGGCCTGTTATTCCTGCTGGCCTATGTGCGGGCGATCCAGTTCCTGCTGCTCAGCCTGCTGGCCGCGACGCTGACGCGCTCTCTGCTTGCCGCCCTGTTCGTGCCCCTGGTCGTCGGCGTCGCCCAGGAGCTTCTGGTCACCGCCACTCCGCTTCTGGGATGGAGCTCCGTCGACTGGCAGACCCAGTTGCTGTTCCCCGGCGTCGCCTATGAAACCCTGAAGGCCGTCATTCTGGGCGGGGTCCCCGCGGCCGTCTTGCAAGAAGGCGTCGCCTGGCGGGCCGCCGCCAGCCTGGCCTTGTGGAGCTTCCTGCCCTTCGGTCTGTCGCTCTGGTGGTTCAACCGTCAGGACCTGTCGAAGGAGTAGCGGCCGCTACAGCCGCTTCTCCATCCAGACGTCGGCGCGGGCATAGGGGGTCGGCTGCGGCGGCAAATCCACGAAGCCGAAGCGAGCATAGAGACCCAGCGCGGGCCCCAGCGTCGAACTGGTCTCCAGATAGAGGCGGTGCGCGCCCGCGTCCCGCGCCGCCGCCTCGCAGGCCTCCAGCAGCCGCAGCGCCAGCCCGCCGCCTCGCGCCTCGGGCCGCACCGTCATCTTGGTGACCTCAAAGCCGACGTCGCTCATGGGGATCAGACCGCAACAGCCGACCGGAATCCCGTCCCGCTCCGAGAAGAAGATATGCCCGCCCTTGGCCAGGATCTGTCCTTCGGGATCATCCAGCGTCAGATGGTCCTTCGCCTCCAGGGCGAACCCGCCTTCAACCAGCCATCCCGTGTTCAGGGCCTTCCAGGCGGCGCGGCTGGCGGGGCTATAGGCGACGATGCGATCTTCGAGCGTGCTCATGGGCGCTCTATCGCCCCCGGCGTCGCGGCGGACAATGAAAAAGGCGGCTGGATCGCTCCAGCCGCCCTTTCATGTCTTCAGGTTGAAGAAGCCGATCAGGCTTCGTCGCCCTCGATGACGAAGACCGGACCGGAGTCCTTGCCCTTGGCTTCGACGTCGCGATCGACGAACTCGATCACGGCCATCGCGGCGTTGTCGCCGTGACGGAAGCCAGCCTTCATGATGCGGATGTAACCGCCCGAACGTTCGGCGTAGCGCGGGCCGATCGTTTCGAACAGCTTGCCGACTTGCGGCACGTCGCGGACGGCGCTGATGGCCTGACGACGAGCGTGCAGGTCGCCCTTCTTGGCGAGCGTGACCAGCTTCTCAACGAAGGGACGCAGTTCCTTCGCCTTCGGCAGGGTGGTCGTGATCTGCTCGTGCTTGATCAGCGAGGCGGCCATGTTGGCGAACATGGCTTGGCGGTGGCTGACCGTACGGCCGAGCTTGCGGTAAGCGGCGCCGTGGCGCATCGGGGTCTCTCCTACTCAACCCTGGTTTCCGGCCTAACTAAAGGGGCGGGACCTGGGGCCTTGTTCATTCTAACCGCCCCAACCGCGTCCCTGAGGGGCGCTGGGCGGAGGGTTGATGATCAGATCTGGTCGTCGAACTTTTTGGCCAGATCTTCGATGTTTTCGGGCGGCCAGTTCGGCACGTCCATGCCGAGCGACAGGCCCATCGTCGCGAGAACTTCCTTGATCTCGTTCAGCGACTTGCGGCCGAAGTTCGGGGTGCGAAGCATTTCGCCCTCGGTCTTCTGGATCAGGTCGCCGATGTAGACGATGTTGTCGTTCTTCAGGCAGTTGGCCGAGCGGACCGACAGCTCCAGTTCGTCGACCTTCTTGAGCAGGGCCGGGTTGAAGGGCAGGTCGGGCTTGCCGTCCGTCGCCTCAACAGCCTTGGTCGGCTCGTCGAAGGTGATGAAGATCTGCAGCTGGTCTTGCAGGATGCGGGCGGCGTAAGCCACCGCGTCAACCGGCGAGACGGCGCCGTTGGTTTCAACTTCCAGGATCAGCTTGTCGTAATCCATCGACTGGCCCTGACGGGTCGGCTCGACGCGATAGGCGACGCGCTTGACCGGCGAGTACAGGGCGTCGACGGCGATCAGGCCGATCGGCGCATCTTCCGGACGGTTCAGTTCGGCGGCGACGTAGCCCTTGCCGTTCTGGACAGTCAGTTCCATGCGGATCGAAGCGCCGTCATCCAGAGTGCAGATGATGTGATCGGGGTTCAGAACCTCGATGTCAGCCGGAGCTTCGATCTGGCCAGCCGTCACGACGCCGGGGCCCGTGGCGCGCAAGGTCATGCGCTTGGGGCCTTCGGCGTGCATGCGCAGCGCCAGTTGCTTGATGTTCAGGACGATGTCGACCACGTCTTCCCGAACGCCTTCCAGCGACGAGAACTCGTGAACAACGCCGTCGATCTGGATGGCCGTGACCGCCGCGCCTTGCAGCGAGGAGAGCAGAACGCGACGAAGTGCGTTGCCGAGCGTCACACCGAAACCACGCTCGAGGGGCTCAGCGACCAGACGCGCCTTGCGCAGCGGGTCGGAGCCGCCCTCGACTTGCGGCTTCTCGGGACGGATCAGCTCTTGCCAGTTTCTTTCGATCATAGAGTCCCTCGAACGGATTTCGTCGGCTCCGGCCTTGTCGACGAGGCCATGGTGGAGCCGACGGAGATTGGGGGTGCCTGAAACGCGGTCGCGATTAGACGCGGCGGCGCTTGGGCGGACGGCAACCATTGTGCGGCATCGGCGTGACGTCGCGGATGGTCGTGATCGTCAGACCGACGGCCTGCAGAGCGCGGAGCGCCGACTCACGGCCGGAACCCGGACCCGAGACGTTGACTTCCAGCGTCTTCACGCCGTGCTCTTGAGCCTTCTTGCCGGCGTCTTCAGCAGCCATCTGGGCGGCGTAAGGGGTCGACTTGCGCGAACCCTTGAAGCCCATGTGACCGGCCGAGGACCAGGAAATAGCGTTCCCCTGGGCGTCCGTGATCGTGATCATGGTGTTGTTGAAAGAGGCGTTCACGTGAGCCACGCCCGACGTGATGTTCTTGCGTTCGCGGCGCTTAACGCGACCCGGTTCCTTAGCCATCGGTCAGCTCTTTCTCTTACTTCTTCTTGCCGGCGATCGGCTTGGCCGGGCCCTTGCGGGTGCGGGCGTTGGTGTGCGTGCGCTGACCGCGGACCGGCAGGCCCTTGCGGTGACGCAGGCCGCGGTAGCAGGCCAGGTCCATCAGACGCTTGATGTTCATCGAGGTTTCGCGACGCAGGTCGCCTTCGACGGTGTGATCCTTGTCGATCGTTTCACGGATCTGCAGGATTTCAGCATCGGTCAGCGAGTTGACGCGGCGAGCGGGCTCAATGCCGACCTTCGCGGTGATTTCCTTGGCGGCGTGCGCGCCGATGCCATGGATGTACTGAAGCGCGATTTCGACGCGCTTGTTGGTCGGAATGTTGACGCCAGCGATACGGGCCACGAGAATCTCCAGATACGCTTAAACAGACGCGGAAACCGCTCCGGTCAACAGACCAGGAGCGTGTGCGCCCTTCGCGGAAGCGGCCCTTATACAGGGGATTCTCTGTGCGTCAACGGGCGCACGCCGAGCGCGTCCCGTCATGGCATGAACTCCACACCCACAGTGATCTCTCGTCCTTCAACAGGGCGACCGTCGCGCGTGGGAGGACGAAAGCGGAAATACGACGAAGCCGCAAGAGCCGCCTGGCCGAATCCTCTGCCCGGCGGCGCCTCGTCGACGACCCGGCAATCCTCCAGCCGCATGTCGAGCCGGATGCGGCAGGCGATCCGGGCGCTGCCGTTCAGGCGCTGGCGAAAGGCCTCGCGCGGATGCAGCCGTCTCAGTTGATCCTTCGTCGGCCCCTGGATCAGACGCGGCGGGCCGTCCCCCGCCCCCGGCCCCGAGCCGGCGCCCTGCCCGGCGCCAGACCCGGTCCCCTCGCCGCCAAGCCCCTGCCCCGGCGCCGGACCGGCGTCGGGGGCCGCGCCCACGATCGGCGGCGGCTCGGGCGCGGGCTTGGGCGGCGCCGTCACCTCGGGCGGACGTTCGCTCTTCTTCGGCGGCAGATGGACCCGCGAGGGCGCGGCAGGAGCACCCCCGCCCTCGGCCGGCGCCGGCTTGGGCGGCGGCGGAGCCGGCAAGGGCGGAATTGGCGACGGCCGGACGAGTTCTACCTCGACCGGCCGTGACAATGGCGTGGGTGGCGTGACGGGCCGAAGATGCCCCAGCAGTCCGAACAGAGCCAGATGCAGCGCCCCGACAGCCACGCCCACCATGGCGAACCTGGCGCTTCGAGACGACGATCTTCTGCTCATGTGCGCCCCATAAAAGCGGATACCCGAACGCCTAACGCCCGAAACCCGCTTCAGATCAGAGGCTAGACCAGAGCGCCGTCGATAGCGGCGGCCACAGTGGCGATGTCGCCCATGCCGTCGATCTCGGTCAGCTTGCCCTGGGCCTGATAGTAGGGAAGCAGGGGCGCGGTCTGGGCGTTATAGACGGCCAGGCGGTCCTTAAACGTCTCGGGGTTGTCGTCCGGACGGCCCTGCTCGGCGAAGCGCTTGCCGATGCGGGCGGTCAGGGCGGCGTCATCGACCTTGAGGCGGACCACGCGGTCAATCTGGGCGCCGCGCTTGGCCAGCATGGCGTCCAAGGCTTCGGCCTGAGCCACGTTGCGCGGGAAGCCGTCGAAGATGGCGCCGCCGGCGGCCTCGGCCTCCGGCAGACGGTCCTCGATCAGGGCGATGACGATCTCGTCGGTGACGAGATCGCCGCGCGCCAGCACGTCCTTGACCTTGAGGCCCAGATCCGAGCCGGAAGCGATCGCGGCGCGAAGCATGTCGCCGGTCGAGAGCTGGATCATGCCCCGCTCCTCGACCAGACGCTTGGCTTGCGTTCCCTTGCCGGCCGCGGGCGGCCCGAACAGGATCAGGTTCATCTTGCGGGCTCCCCTACCCGATTAGCGTCGGGCGGGGGCGGCGCCGCCCCGACCGCCACGACCACGCAGCTTGGCCTTCTTGATCAGACCCTCGTACTGGTGCGCCAGCAGTTGGGACTGGATCTGGGCGACAGTGTCCATCGTGACCGAGACAACGATCAAGATAGACGTTCCTCCGAAGTAGAGGCTGTTGCCCAGGCTGCTGACCAGGAACTCCGGCAGCAGGCAGACCGCGGTGATGTAGGCGGCGCCGATCACCGTCAGGCGCGTCAGGACATAGTCCAGATACTCGGCCGTGCGCTTGCCCGGACGGATGCCCGGCAGGAAGCCGCCGTACTTGCGAAGGTTCTCGGCCGTGTCCTCGGGGTTGAAGGTGATCGAGGTGTAGAAGAAGCAGAAGAAGACGATCAGGACCGCATACAGGATCATGAACAGCGGCTGGCCGTGCGTCAGCTGCGCCGTCACCAGCGGCAGCCAGCTCATCCACTCGGGCAGGTTGGCCTGGGCGGTGAAGGTGGCGACCGTCGTCGGCAGCATCAGCAGCGACGAGGCGAAGATGGCGGGAATGACGCCGGCGGTGTTGACCTTCAGCGGCAGGAACGAACGCTCGCCGCCCGTCATGCGGTTGCCTTCCTGGCGCTTCGGATACTGGATCAGAAGACGGCGCTGGGCGCGCTCCATGAAGACGATGAAGACGATCACGGCCACGGCCATGATGGCGATGAACAGCAGGGTGAAGGCGGACATCTGACCTTGCTGAGCCAGGCCCAGCAGACGCGCCACAGTGGACGGCAGAACCGCCACGATACCCGCGAAAATGATCAGCGAGATGCCGTTGCCGACGCCGCGCGCCGTCACCTGCTCGCCCAGCCACATCAGGAACATGGTGCCGCCCGTCAGGGTGGTGACCGTCGAGATGATGAAGAAGATGCCCGGCTGGTCGATCAAACCCGCCTGGGCGTTCAGACCGGCGGCGATGCCGAAGGACTGGGCCAGAGCCAGGAAGACCGTCAGGTAACGGGTGTACTGGTTCAGCTGCTTGCGGCCGCTTTCGCCGCCTTCCTTCTTCAGCTTCTCCCAGGGCGGGTAAACCGCGCCCATCAGCTGCACGATGATCGAGGCCGAGATGTAGGGCATCACGTTCAACGCGAAGACGGCCATACGCTCGACCGCGCCGCCCGAGAACATGTTGAACATGTCCAGGATGCCGCGCTGGCCATCAGGGTTCTGGAAGAAGGCCAGGAAGGCCTCGGAATTAATGCCCGGAATCGGAACATAGGTGCCGATCCGATAGACCAGCAGCGCGCCCAGCGTGAACAGCAGGCGTTTGTGCAGCTCGGTCGCTTTCGCGAACGAGCCCATGTTCATATTGGCGGCGAGTTGTTCAGCGGCCGAAGCCATTAGGCGGTCCCCACGACTATGCCCGTCGTCAGATAGGCGGAAAGCGGCCGTCTTGCGAGGGCCGCTTTCATGATTTTCGTCATCCCGGTGCGGACAATCCCGGCGAGCGTCACATCAGCAACGCCCGCACGGGATGACGATATCGATTTAGGCCTTGGCAGCAGCGCGTTTGGCGCGGGCCGAGACCTTGTTGGCGTCGCCCAGCGGAGCCTTGGCGGCCGGAGCCTTGCCCTTGGCGGCGTTGCGCTTCTCGACGCGAGCAGCGGCCTTGGCTTCAGCGGCGATGCGTTGTTGCTCGACCTTGCCGCCAGCGGCTTCGATGGCCTTGATGGCGCCGGCCGAGGCCGACCACACGACCAGGTTCAGCTTGGCCTTCAGCTCGCCTTCGCCCAGAACGCGGACGCCGTCCTTGACGCGACGGATCACGCCGGCGGCCACCAGGGCGGCGCCGTTGATTTCAGCCTTGGCGTCCAGCTTGCCGGCGTCGATGGCTTCTTGCACGCGCCACAGGTTCACTTCGGCCAGCTTCAGCGCGTTCGGGTTGTTGAAGCCGCGCTTCGGCATACGCATGTAGAGCGGCATTTGACCGCCTTCGAAGCCGCCGATGGCGACGCCCGAACGCGACTTCTGACCCTTGACGCCGCGACCGGCGGTCTTGCCCTTGCCCGAACCCGGGCCGCGGCCGACGCGCATGCGCTTCTTGTGGGCGCCTTCGTTGTCGCGAATTTCGTTCAGTTTCATGTGCCTGATCCTTTCGGGTGCTAGCGCCAGGTCGATCGGATTGATCGCGCCTGACTCGGCGTTGGATAAATTGAAGGGCCGCTTCTAGGCGGCCCGTCGCTGCATCGCAAGATGCTTCTTCAAAGAGAAACGCCCTCCCCCGGATCGGGAGAGGGCGCATCGTCTTATTTTTCGACCACTTCGATCATGTGGGCGACCTTGGCGATCATCCCACGGACCGAGGGGGTGTCTTCCAGCGTCGACTCACGGCCAATGCGGTTCAGACCCAGACCCGACAGAGTGGCGCGCTGATCCGACTTGCGGCGGATCGGGCTGGCCGTCTGGCGGATCGTGACGGTGGCTTTTTCGTTCTTGGCCATGTCTATCAGCCCTCGACTGCTTCAGGCGCCGAAGCGCCGTCGTTGCGGCGGCCCATCAGGTCAGCGACCTTCTTGCCACGCTTTGCAGCAACCTGACGCGGCGACGATTGAACCTTCAGAGCTTCGAAGGTCGCGCGGATCATGTTGTAGGGGTTCGACGAGCCGGTCGACTTGCCGACGACGTCCTGGACGCCGAGGGTTTCGAGGACCGCACGCATCGGACCGCCGGCGATGACGCCCGTGCCGGGAGGGGCAGCGCGCATCATGATCTTGCCAGCGCCCCAACGGCCGTTGCCGTCGTGGTGCAGGGTGCGGTTCTCGCGGAGCGGAACGCGGATCATGGTCTTCTTGGCTTCTTCAGTCGCCTTGCGGATGGCTTCCGGCACTTCACGCGCCTTGCCATGACCGAAGCCGACCCGGCCCTTGCCGTCGCCCACAACCATCAGGGCTGCGAACGAGAAACGACGTCCGCCCTTAACGGTGGCGGCGACGCGGTTGATGTGCACCAGCTTTTCGACGATGTCCGAATCCGGGCCATCGACAGCGGGAGCGTTACGGTCGCGGCGGTCGCGGTTCTGACCACCTTGTCCGCGTTGGGGTTCACGAGCCATGCTTCTCGATCCCTTAGAAGTTCAGGCCGGCTTCACGCGCGGCCTCCGCCAGCGCCTTGACGCGGCCGTGATAGATGTAGCCGCCGCGGTCGAAGACGACGTCGGTGACGCCCTTCTCCTTGGCGCGTTCGGCGATCAGCTTGCCGATCGCAGCAGCTGCGGCGACGTCCGAACCCTTGGAACCCTTGCCGCCTTCCAGCGACGAGGCGGCGGCCACCGTGACGCCCTGGGCGTCGTCGATGATTTGAGCCGAGATGTTCTTGTCCGAACGGAAGACCGACAGACGCAGACGGCCGTTGGCGACAGCCTTGAGGCGACGACGGTTGCGTTCGGCGCGGCGCTTGGCTTGTTGTTGCAGAGAAAGAGCCATGACTTACTTCTTCTTGCCTTCCTTGCGCCGGACGGTCTCGCCCTGATAGCGCACGCCCTTGCCCTTATAGGGTTCCGGCGGACGCAGCTTGCGGATGACGGCGGCGATTTCACCAACGGCCTGCTTGTCCGAGCCCGAGATCTTGATCTCGGTCTGCTTCGGCACGGCGAAGGTGACGCCGGCCGGCGGGTCGATGTCGACTTCATGCGAGAAGCCGAGCTGCAGCGACAGAGCCTGGCCCTTCAGCGCAGCGCGGTAACCCACGCCGACCAGTTCCAGGGTCTTGTCGAAGCCCGTGGTCACGCCGGTGACCATGTTGTCGACCAGGGTCCGCGACAGACCCCACATCGCGCGAGCGCGAGGCGTGTCCGAACGCGGGGCCAGCGACAGTTCGTCGCCTTCCTGCTTGACTTCGATTTCTTCTGCGACGGTCCAGGAGCGTTCGCCCTTGGGGCCCTTCACGGTGACGTTCTGGCCGTTGAGCGTGACAGTCACGCCCTTCGGCACAGCAATGGTTTTCTTGCCAATACGGGACATATCAGTAGACCCTGCAGAGGACTTCGCCGCCGACGTTAGCGTCGCGGGCGTTGGCGTCGGACATGACGCCCTTCGAAGTCGAAAGGATCGAGATGCCGAGGCCGTTCTTGATCGGCTTCAGATCGCCGATGGCCGAATAGACGCGACGGCCGGGCTTCGACACGCGGGCGATCTCAGCGATCACCGGCTGGCCGTCAAAGTACTTCAGCTCGATCTCGAACTGCGGGAACTCACCGGGGTTTTGAACCAGCGAATAGCCGCGGATGTAGCCTTCGTCCTGCAGCACGTCGAGGACGCGCTGGCGCAGACGCGAGGCCGGGGTCAGCACCTTGGAACGCTTGCGGGTCGCCGCGTTCTTGATGCGAGCGATCATGTCGCTCAGGGGATCGTTGATCATCATATCTGTTCGCTCCCCTTACCAGCTCGACTTGGTCAGGCCGGGGATCTGCCCCAGGTTGCCCAGCTCGCGCATGGCGATCCGGCTCATCTTCAGCTTGCGGTAGAAGGCCCGCGGACGGCCCGTCACTTCGCAGCGGTTGCGGATGCGCGACGGAGCCGAGTTGCGCGGCAGCTCAGCCAGCTTCAGGCGAGCGTCGAAACGCTCTTCCAGCGGCAGGCTCTCGTCGTTGGCGGTCGCCTTGAGGGCAGCCCGCTTTGCGGCATACTTCGCAACCAGGGCCTTGACGGCTTCGTTACGGTTTACGGCGCTTTTCTTAGCCATTGTTCTCTTCCCTTCCCGCTCAGTTCTTGATGAACGGGAAATTGAACTCGGTGAGGAGAGCCTTGGCTTCCTCATCGGTCTTGGCCGTGGTGCAGACGACGATGTCCATGCCCCACATCTGATCGATCTGGTCGTAGTTGATCTCAGGGAACACGATGTGCTCCTTCAGACCCGTGGCGTAGTTGCCACGACCGTCGAACGAGGTGCCCTTCAGACCACGGAAGTCCTTCACGCGCGGCAGCGCGATCGTGATGAAGCGGTCCAGAAACTCGTACATCTGGGCGCCGCGCAGCGTGACCTTGCCGCCGATGACCATGCCTTCGCGCAGCTTGAAGCCGGCGATGGAGTTACGAGCCTTGGTCGGCACAGCCTTCTGACCAGCGATGGCCGTCAGGTCCTTGAGGGCCGCATTGACCTTCTTGGAGTCTGCGACAGCTTCACCGACGCCCATGTTCAGGACGATCTTGTCCAGCTTGGGGATCTGCATCTCGTTCGTGTAGCCGAACTTTTCCTTCAGGGCGGCGCGAATGCGGGCCTGATATTCGGTCTTGAGACGCGGCGTGTACTTGGTGTCAGCCATTAGATGACGTCTCCCGTGGTCTTGGCGAAGCGAACCTTGGCGTCGCCTTCGACCTTGAAGCCGACGCGGGTCGCCTTGCCGTTGGCGTCGGCGATCGCGACGTTCGACAGGTGAAGCGAGGCTTCCTTGTGCTTGATGCCGCCTTGCGGGTCAGCCTGGGTCGGGCGCGTGTGGCGCTGAACCATGTTGACGCCTTGCACGACGACGCGGTTTTCGGTCGGGAGGACCTTCAGCACCTGGCCGGTGCGTCCCTTGTCCTTGCCGGTCAGGACGACGACCTTGTCGCCCTTTTTGATCTTGGCGGCCATATTACAGGACCTCCGGAGCCAGCGAGATGATCTTCATGTGGTTCTTGGCGCGCAGTTCGCGAGGAACCGGGCCAAAGATCCGCGTGCCGACCGGCTCGTTCTGCTTGTTGACGATGACGGCGGCCGACTTGTCAAAACGAATGACCGAGCCGTCCTTGCGCTGGATGTCCTTGGCGGTGCGCACGACGATGGCGCGAACGACGTCGCCCTTCTTCACGCGGCCGCGCGGGATAGCTTCCTTCACCGAGGCGACAATGGTGTCGCCCACCGAGGCGTAGCGGCGCTTGGAGCCGCCCAACACCTTGATGCACATGACCCGGCGAGCGCCCGAGTTATCGGCGACCTCCAGGTTAGTTTGCATCTGGATCATAGGATCCGATCCTTTTCTTTAGGAAGCCGAGGCGGGGGAAACGACTTCCCAACGCTTCAGCTTGGACTTGGGGGCGCACTCGACGATGCGTGCGACGTCGCCGACTTTGAGGGCGTTGCCCTCATCGTGAGCGTGGTACTTCTTGGACAGACGGACGATCTTTTTCAGGACCGGGTGCAGCAGAGTGCGCTCGACCTTCACGACGACCGTCTTGTCGCCCTTGTCGGACACGACCACGCCTTCAAGAATACGTTTGGGCATAGGTGTTTCCTTAAACCGCTGCGCGCTTCTCACGCAGAAGCGTGGAGATGCGAGCGATGTCTTTGCGGACTTCACCAACGCGGTGAGTCTTTTCCATCTGACCGGTGGCGGCCTGGAAGCGCAGGTTGAACTGTTCCTTCTTGAGCTTCAGCAGCTCGTCGGCCAGTTGGTCGGGGGTTTGGCCCCGGAGATCGGCGATCTTGGTCATGCCGCTTCCTCAAGGTGAGCGATGCCGGCGTCGAGGCGGGTGACCACCTTGGTGCGGACCGGCAGCTTGGCCGCGCCGAGGCGCAGAGCTTCGCGAGCCACATCGTCCGGCACGCCGTCGATTTCGAACAGGATGCGGCCCGGGTGGCAGCGTGCGGCCCAATGGTCCACGGCGCCCTTGCCCTTACCCATCCGGACTTCAGCCGGCTTGCCCGTGACGGGCAGATCCGGGAAGACCCGGATCCAGACGCGGCCCTGACGCTTCATCTGACGCGTGATCGCGCGGCGAGCCGCTTCGATCTGGCGAGCAGTGATACGCTCGGGTTCCACCGTCTTCAGGCCATAGGAGCCGAAGTTCAGCGAGAAACCACCCTTGGCCGAGCCATGGATGCGGCCCTTGAAGGCCTTGCGGTACTTGGTCTTTTTAGGTTGCAACATGACCTATCAGCCCTCACGACCACGGCGCGGACCGCGATCACCGCGGGGGCCGCCACGGCCTTCGTTGGACGACGGACCCGAGGCTTCCAGGGCCCAACGCTTGTCCTGAGCCATGGGATCGTGCTCCAGCACTTCACCCTTGAAGACCCAGACCTTCACGCCAATGATGCCGTAGGTCGTCTTGGCTTCGTAGAAGCCGTAGTCGATGTCGGCACGCAGCGTGTGAAGCGGCACGCGACCTTCGCGGTACCATTCCATACGAGCGATTTCAGCACCGCCGAGGCGACCCGAGACGTTGATCCGAACGCCCTTGGCGCCCAGACGCATCGCCGACTGCATCGAACGCTTCATGGCGCGGCGGAAGGCGATCCGGCGCTCCAGTTGCTGTGCGATGTTTTCGGCGATCAGCTGCGCGTCGGTTTCCGGCTTGCGGACTTCGACGATGTTCAGGTGAACTTCGCCTTCGGTGCGAGCCGAGATGTCCTTGCGGAGCTTCTCGATGTCAGCGCCCTTCTTGCCGATCACGACGCCCGGACGGGCGGCATAGATCGTCACGCGGCACTTCTTGTGCGGGCGCTCGATGATGATGCGCGAGACGCCAGCGGCGGCCAGGCGTTCCTTGAGCCACGTGCGCAGCTTCAGGTCCTGGTGCAGCAGGCGGGCGTAGTCGGCGCCGCCGGCGAACCAGCGGCTGTCCCACGTGCGGTTGACGCCGAGGCGCAGACCGACCGGATTGATTTTCTGTCCCATCAGGCGGCCTCGCCGGCTTCACGGACCACGATCGTGATCTCGCTGAACGGTTTCAGGATGCGCGACGAGCGACCACGAGCGCGGCTCGCGAAGCGCTTCATCACCAGGTTCTTGCCCACGAAGGCCTCAGCGACGACCAGATTGTCGATGTCGAGGTTGTGGTTGTTCTCGGCGTTCGAAACGGCCGAATACAGAACCTTGCGGACGTCGGTGGCGATACGCTTGCGGCTGAATTCCAGCTCGTTCAGCGCCTTCTGAACCGGCAGACCGCGGATCGAAGCGGCGACCAGGTTCAGCTTTTGAGGGCTGATGCGAACGTTGACCAGCTTGGCGCGAGCCTCGGTGGCGCCGACGCGGCGGGGGTTGTTGGACTTGGCCATCAGTTACTTCCTTTTGGCCTTCTTGTCCGCCGCGTGACCCGGGAACGACCGGGTCGGGGCGAACTCGCCAAACTTCATGCCGACCATGTCTTCGTTGACCATCACCGGCACGTGCTTTTGGCCGTTGTGGACGCCGAAGGTCAGACCGACGAACTGGGGCAGGATGGTGGAACGACGCGACCAGGTCTTGATCACATCCTTGCGGCCCGACGTTTGAACGGCGTCGGCCTTCTTGAGCAGATACCCGTCGACAAACGGGCCTTTCCAGGAGGAGCGGGCCATTCTTAGCGAGCCTTCTTCACGTGGCAAGTACGGATGATGAACTTATCCGTAGCCTTGTTCTTGCGGGTGCGGGTGCCCTTGGTGTCCTTGCCCCACGGCGTAACCGGGGTACGACCACCAGAGGTCCGGCCTTCACCACCACCATGCGGGTGGTCGATCGGGTTCATGGCGACGCCGCGAACGTGCGGACGCCAGCCCATGTGACGAACGCGACCGGCCTTGCCGAGGTTCTGGTTCATGTGGTCGGGGTTCGAAACCGCGCCCACCGTGGCCATGCAGGAGTCCAGGACCATGCGCAGCTCGCCCGAGCCGAGACGGATCTGGGCGTAGCCCTGATCGCGGCCGACCAGTTGAGCATAGGCGCCGGCCGAACGGGCCAGCTGAGCGCCCTTGCCCGGCTTCATTTCGATGTTGTGGATGATCGTACCCACCGGCATCGAACGGAGCGGCATGGCGTTGCCCGGCTTCACGTCGGTCTTTTCGCCCGCGATCACCGTGTCGCCGGCCTTAAGGCGTTGCGGCGCGATGATGTAGGTCTTCTCGCCGTCGGCGTAGGTCACCAGGGCGATGAAGGCCGTGCGGTTCGGGTCATATTCCAGACGCTCGACCGTACCGATGGCGTCGAACTTGCGACGCTTGAAGTCGATCTTGCGGTACAGGGTCTTGGCGCCGCCGCCGCGGAAGCGGACAGCGATACGACCACCTGCGCCACGACCGCCGGACTTCGTCAGGCCTTCGGTCAGCGACTTCTCGGGACGGCCCTTGTGGAGCTCGGACCGATCGACCAGCACCAGGGCGCGGCGGCCCGGCGACGTCGGATTGTAGGTTTTCAAGGCCATCTTCTTAGAGCCCCGTCGTGACGTCGATCGACTGGCCGTCAGCCAGCGTCACGATCGCTTTCTTGATGTCCACGCGGCGACCGAGGATGCCCCGGAAGCGCTTGGTCTTGCCCTTTTGAACCAGGGTGTTGACCTTGAGGACGTTGACTTTGAACAGGCTTTCGACCGCAGCAGCGATCTCGTCCTTGGTCGCCGTACCGGCGACGCGGAAGACAACCTTGTTCTGCTCCGACAGGATCGTGGCTTTTTCCGTGATGATCGGAGCCAGGATGGTGTCGTAGTGCTTGGCGGTGGGTTGAGCGGCGGCCATTATGCGGCTTCCTTCTCAGCGAAGCGCGCCTCGATGGCTTCGACAGCCGCCTTGGTCAGCACCAGTTTGTCGGCCCGCAGGATGTCATAGACGTTCAGGCCGGCGTTCGGCAGCACGTCGATGTGCGGGATGTTGCGAGCGGCCAGGCCGAAATTGGTTTCGACTTCCGGACCCGCGATGATCAGAGCCTTGGTCCAGCCGAGCTTGCCGAAGGTCTCGCGCAGCGAGGCCGTCTTGGCTTCCTTGACCGAAACGCTGTCGACCACGATCAGATCGCCGGCCTTGACCTTCGAGCTGAGAGCGTGACGCAGAGCCAGGGCGCGGACCTTCTTCGGCAGCGAGTAGCCGTGGTCACGGACAACCGGACCAAAGGCGCGCGAACCGCCGACGAACTGCGGTGCACGGCGCGAACCGTGACGAGCGCCGCCGGTGCCCTTTTGCTTGTACATCTTCTTACCCGTACGAGAGTTCTCGTTGCGGGTTTGAACCTTGTGCGTGCCGGCGCGGCGCTTGGCCAGCTGCCAGTTGACGTAACGGGCCAGCAGGTCGCCGCGGATGTCCGAGATGCCGAAGACGGCTTCCGACAGTTCCACGTCGCCGGCAGCCTTGCCGTCGAGTTTGATGACCGAGAGTTTCATTACGCTTCACCGCCTTCATTGGCTTCCACTGCCGGAACAGCAGCAGCCGGAGCAGCAGCCGACTTCACAGCGCCCGGGAAGGGAGCGTCAGCCGGGCGAGCCTTCTTAACGGCGTCGCGAACCTTGACGTAGCTGCCGTCGTGACCCGGGACAGCGCCCTTGATCAGGATCAGGCCACGCTCGGCGTCCACGCGGACGACGGTCAGGTTCTGCTGGGTGACGACTTCCTGACCGTAGTGGCCAGCCATCTTCTTACCCTTGAAGGTCTTGCCCGGGTCCTGGCGTTGGCCAGTCGAGCCGTGCGAGCGGTGCGACAGCGAAACGCCGTGCGTGGCGCGCAGACCGCCGAAGTTCCAGCGCTTCATGGCGCCGGCGAAGCCCTTACCGATGGTTTCGCCCTGGATGTCGACCTTCTGGCCAGCCAGGAAGTGATCGGCCGACAGTTCGGCGCCCACGTCCAGCAGACCTTCCGCGTCAACGCGGAACTCGGCCACATAGTGCTTAGGTTCAACCTCGGCCTTGGCGAAAACTTCGCGCTGAGCCTTGTTGGTGTTTTTTGCCTTCTTGGTTCCGGCGCCCAGTTGCAGGGCGACGTAGCCGTCCCGCTCTTGAGTGCGCTGACCCACGACCTGACAGCCATCAAGCTGCAGAACCGTGACCGGAATATGTGCGCCGTCTTCAGCGAAGACGCGCGTCATTCCCAGTTTCTTGGCGATCACGCCCGTACGCATGTCGGATCCCGCCTCTTTCTTTCTTAAATCTTGATCTCGACGTCCACACCGGCCGACAGGTCGAGCTTCATGAGCGCGTCCACGGTTTGCGGGGTGGGGTCGATGATGTCGAGCACGCGTTTGTGCGTGCGGATTTCAAACTGCTCACGCGACTTCTTATCGACGTGCGGCGAGCGGTTCACGGTGAACTTTTCGATCAGGGTCGGCAGCGGGATCGGACCACGAACGGTCGCCCCGGTGCGCTTAGCGGTGTTGACGATCTCGCGCGTCGAAAAGTCGAGGACGCGATGATCGAAGGCCTTGAGCCTGATGCGGATGCTTTGATCCATATCGGTTGTTATTCCCAAGCGGTCGGAACCGCGTCCCTGTGAACCATTTCAAAGACCGAAGCCTCGGGCAGAGCCCCAAGGAACGCAAATCCGCAAAAACGATTGGCCCACGCAGTTTCCCGCGAAGGCCGTAAAATCCCAAGAATGCTGCAAAGAACAGTAACTTAGGTCGTCCCTGCGAACCGCGTCTGCACCCGAGAGTGCACAGCCGGTCCAACAAGAAGGGTGCTTATGCCCTTCGATTCCTTTTTCGTCAAGCGCGGAAACCGAGACGTGGCGGGGGTTTGCGACTCGCGGCCCGACCGTCAGCGCGCCCTCGCCTTCACTCTATATATAGGGCTCGCCAGCCGCCAGATCCGTCCCTCGGCTTAACGCCTGAGACCAAAGCTGGGCGACATGACGGCCCGGTTAAGGGTTCGCCGCAATCCCGCACCGCGTGCCGACGCAAACGTGCCGCAATGCGTCACCCATCAGCAACATCGGCCCCAAACCACTGAAATATGACAAGTTCGTAACGGCAAAACGACAAAGCGGGGCCTATCTTCCCCTTGCCGCCACGGTGCGAACCCGGCGGCGCACAAAAAGGATAATCATAATGAAAACCGTCTTCCTCGCCTCCGTCGCCGCCGCGACCCTGATCGCCGCTCCCGCCTTTGCTCAAGACGCTGTCGGCTCGGCCGGCATCGCCTACGTCCACACCGACGCTGAAGGCTTCAAGACCGACGGCGCAAACCTGGACGGCGTCGGCGCCTTCAAGGTCGCCCCGGAATGGACCGTCACCGTCAACGGCGCCGTCAACTATGCTGACAGCGACTTCGGCGACGACACCACGGTCGCTGCTGCCGCCCACCTGACCAAGACCTTCGGTTCCGACCTGCGCATCGGCGGCTTCGCCGGCGTCACGGACCTGGGCGACGACGAGACCTTCACGGTCGGCGCTGAAGTCCAGAAGTACCTGGCCTCGGCCACGCTGACCGGCCTGGTCTCCTACTCGGACCTGGACGGCGCTGACGCCTGGACCGTCGGCGGCGACGCTGCCTACTACGTCAACCCGTCGTTCCGCCTGAACGCTGGCGTGTCGTACTCGAACGTCGACGCCGACCAAGGCGAAGCCGACGTCTGGGCCTACGGCGCCGGCGCCGAGTACCAGTTCGCCAACAGCCCGTTCAGCGTCACCGGCACCTACCAGCGCGTCTCGAGCGACTTCGCCAACGTCGACGTCGACGCCGACGTCTTCATGATCGGCGCTCGCTACAACTTCGGTGGCACGCTGCAGTCGCTGGACCGCGCCGGCGCCAACCTGGGCCGTACCCTGGCCGGCCTGCCGCTCCGCGGCTTCTAAGCCAACGAACGACCTTCGCCCCTGTGGTCGAAGCGAGGAGCCCCGGCGGAGCAATCCGCCGGGGCTTTTCTTTGCGCGCAATCCAGGCGCCGCACGCCACGCAGCAAAAAGGCCCGGGGGGTTCCACGCTCCCGGGCCTTCTTCCGTAGCAAGATGGGTCGGATCAGCGTCCGACGCGCACCTCGCCCGAACCGACGATCGAGCGCGACACCACGCCCGTCACTTCGCTCACCCGCACATCGCCCGATCCGGCGATCGAGGCGTCCAGGCTGGCGGCGGTTCCGTCAAAGCGAACATTGCCCGAACCCGCCACGGCCACGTCCATGCTCGTGGCGCGACCGCCCCGAATGGTCACATCGCCCGACCCGCCGATGGAAACGTCCGCCGGCCCGTTGATGCTGGCCACGGCTATGCTGCCGGAACCGCCGACATTGGCTTCAAGGCCCCCGGTCGCCCCGGCGAAGATCGAGCCCGAACCGCCGACCGAGGCCTCCAGGGACTGCGAGGTTCCCGCGCGCACCGTGCCGGAGCCGCCGACGCCGATGTCGAGGCGGGCATCGACATTGGCCACGGTCCAGTTGCCGCAGCCGCCGGCGCCCAGTTCCACCGAGCGCGCGCCACGGCCCACCGCGCCATAGACGCCGCTTCCCGATTCCACGTCCACGTTGCGCGGGGTGCGCAGCACCACCAGGGGCGCGTCTTCCAGGCGGATACGGCCCTTGCCGGACAGCACGACCGTCGCGCCCTCGCCCGGCTGTCGCGCGTCGGCCCGACCGTTGTTGCATTCGCGGATGCTGTCATTGCTGAACTGCATCATGCTGCGACGGCGGCCCAGACCGCCGTCGATGCGCACCTTGTCGCCCCGGCGCTCGACCGTCAGCTGCGGCAGGTCGGCCGAGCCCGGCGTGATCTCGACGGCGATGTCGGCGCGATCCTCGGGGATGACGATGACGCGCGCCACGGCATTACGGATCTCGGCCTCCTGCGCGGCGGCGGGCTGCGCGACGGCCAGCGCGGTCAGAACGGCGGCTGAGGCGGCGGCGTAAACGGCGATCTTCATGGCGGTGTCCCTCTCCAGATGTGAGATGAAACTGGCCGCGCCCGCCGCCCAAGTCATTTTAAATCGAGGTCATGAAGTCGTTGTAAGAAACCGACCTTCCGTCGCTCAGGCCTTCAGCGCCCCCGCCCCGTCGGCGGCGCCGACCTCGGGTTCGAACTGGCGCTCGAAGTGGGCGATCTTGCTCTTGAGCGCGCCCACGCGGCGCAGAGCCAGGGACGCCGCCCAGCGCGCCGCCAGCGCGCCCTGCCCCATCTGATCCGTAAAGCGCGGCGAACCGCCCCGGCTGCGCATCACCGCATTGGTGTAGAGCGCCCCGTTGCGGAATCGCGACGGCCAGGTCTGGAAGTCCATCGACAGGGAGACGCAGAACCGATCCAGGTTCTCGACCCGGTGTGGCGCATACAGCGGCCAGGTCAGCGCCTGCCCCGGCTCCAGGTCCACCACATGGGCGTCATCCTCGAAGGCCAGGGTATAGGGCAGTTCCTCGGTCGTCTGACGCGCCACGACCTGTTCCATGTTGCGCTCGGGCAGATGGCTCTCATCGCCCGGATAGACGAAGATCCGCTTGCGGCCGCGCAGGTGGAACAAGACCACCCCGGCGGCGTCGAAATGATAGGGCACCCGCGCCTTGGGCGACGACAGGATCAACTGCCCCGCGTTCTTGACCGCCTTCAGACCGGGATAGGCCGCCTCGACCTTCTTGAACTCGGCCATGGCCGCCGCCCACAGCTCGGGCCAGCCGGTCTCCACGTCGCGCAGATTGACCCACAGCCTGCCCTGCTGGATCGCCTCCAGAAGCTGCGCCCCGTCCAGCCGCCCGCGCGCCCCGGTTCGCAGCGAGACCTGACCTTCGTCGTCGTAGTCGTACAGGTTGATGTCGAACAACTCGGCCGGATAGCGATCCAGCAGAGCCGCCAGGGCGGCGTCCTCGGCGAAGCCCTGGGCGATCAGGTCATGCGCGATCACGCCCGCCTGCGCGATGGGCCCCGGATAGCGCGTGCGACGGTCGGACATCGACTGATCCTCCTTCATCATGAGATTTTCCCACGGCTGGCGACCTTGGACAATGCCGCGCCGGCGGCCTGGGCGGCGCCGCGCAGACGACCGGAGGGCGTAACTTCGCAGGCTTCGATGGCGTTCCAGCGCCGCCGCACGCTCTGGCCGATCCGGCGACCGCGCTCCGCGCCCGCCAGAGACAGCAGCGAGGCCCCCGCCTGGCCCAGAGCCGCGCTCAGTCCTGGCCGCAGGATCGTCGCCTCGACGACCGGCTGCACCGTGTCGCAGAAGTAGCGCTTGTAGGCCTCGCCGCCGAAGCCATAGTCGAAATCGCGGAAGCCCTGCTCCGAGCCCAGCCGGATCGTCTCCATGCTCAGCAGGATGCCTGGCGAACAGCGCGCCAGCGTGGGCACATAGGCCGGGAACCAGAAATGATACCGCTGACCCGCGTGCAGCGAATACTCCAGCGCGGCCACCTGTCCGCCGACGCGCAGCACCGCCAGAGACGCGCCGAAGTCGCCGCCCTCGTGGGCCATCAGGGCGTGCAGCAGGTCACGGGTCCAGCCGCAGGCGAAGATGTCGTGGCGGCGCGTGCGCCGGTATTGCTCGCGCTTCAACGCGATCAGCTCTTCCAGCAAGGCCGGGTCGCGCTGGCCGATCAGGATCTCGACCTCGCCGAACTCGGTCGCCATGCTGCGGCGGGCGCGTTCCTTGTCCTTGAAGTATTTGCCGAAGGCCTTGCGACGCGCCGCATACCAGGCCTCATAGCCGCCTTGGCTACAGATGGCGGTGCGGAAGCTCTCGTTCGGAACCCGATCCGGCTCACGTCCCACCCAGCCGTTGACGCTGAAGCGGGGCGCGCCCAGCAGATCCGCCGTTTCGACCAGCGACGGCCGAAGCTCAACGGGACCGATGATCCCGTGGTAGTCGTTCATCGGCGCCGCGATCGGCAGAATGGACGCCCCGCGTTTCTGATGGGGGAAGTAGCCGACCACCTCCCCGTCCCGCTTGAAGACGGCCAGGGCGCAGCCGGGGCTGATCCCCGCCGCTATCTCGGCGAACTCCACCCGAAAATAGGGGCTGGCCAGATCCGGATCGGCGGCCACCCAGGCTGACCATTGCGCGCGCTCGCCCGCCGTCAGGCTTGCGAGATCGCGAATATCAACAGTCAGTGCGCCGGCCATGGATCCCCCTTTGCGCGAAACGGACAGCAATTTCCATTCCGCCCCGCGCTTCTAGCCCTGGCCCGTTTCGACACGGTTGAGAGCCATGGTGAACGACCCATGATCCAAGCTTCCGCGGTCCGACCTTGACCTGTCTCAATCGGGCGAACGCGCCCGCCGCCCCGACGGCAAAACGGCCCCCCGGATTGCTCCGAGAGGCCGCAGCATTATGAGCGGACCTACCGCCCTTCGGGCTGCTTGAGGTCAAAGCAAAACGGCCCCCGGATCGCTCCGGGGGCCGCTCTGTTACTCGATACTGCGGTCTCTCCGGGGAGAGGCCGGTACGCTTTACGCTTGGCCTATCGCGCTTGCGCGCTGCATGAGGCCGGTACGCTACTGTTCGGGTCCGAAGACCCGGATCTATCGATTACTCGACGATCTTGGCGACCACGCCGGCGCCGACGGTGCGGCCGCCTTCACGGATGGCGAAGCGCAGGCCCTGATCCATGGCGATCGGGGTGATCAGCTCGACGCTCAGCTCGGCGTTGTCGCCGGGCATGATCATCTCGACGCCTTCCTTCAGGTGAACGATGCCGGTCACGTCCGTCGTGCGGAAGTAGAACTGCGGGCGATAGTTCGTGAAGAACGGCGTGTGACGGCCGCCTTCTTCCTTGGTCAGGATGTAGGCTTCGGCCTGGAACTTGGTGTGCGGGGTGATCGAACCCGGCTTGCACAGCACCTGGCCGCGCTCGACGTCTTCACGCTTGGTGCCGCGCAGCAGCACGCCCACGTTGTCGCCGGCTTGACCTTGGTCCAGCAGCTTGCGGAACATTTCGACGCCCGTGCAGGTCGTCTTTTGAACCGGACGGATGCCGACGATCTCGACTTCTTCACCGACCTTGATGATGCCCTTCTCGACGCGACCCGTGACCACGGTGCCGCGGCCCGAGATCGAGAAGACGTCTTCCACCGGCATCAGGAAGGGCAGGTCGACCGGACGTTCCGGCTGCGGGATGTAGGCGTCGACGGTTTCCATCAGCTTCAGCACTTGCTGCTCGCCGATTTCCGGGTTCACGCCGTCGGTCGCGGCCTTGGCCGAACCCATGGTCACCGGGATGTCGTCGCCCGGGAACTGGTAGGACGAGAGCAGCTCGCGCACTTCCATTTCCACCAGCTCGAGCAGCTCGGCGTCGTCGACCAGGTCGACCTTGTTCATGAAGACCACCAGGGCCGGCACGCCGACCTGACGGGCCAGCAGGATGTGCTCGCGCGTCTGCGGCATCGGGCCGTCGGCGGCCGAAACCACCAGGATCGCGCCGTCCATCTGCGCCGCGCCCGTGATCATGTTCTTCACGTAGTCGGCGTGGCCGGGGCAGTCGACGTGCGCGTAGTGACGGTTTTCCGTCTCATACTCGACGTGCGCCGTGTTGATCGTGATGCCGCGGGCCTTTTCTTCCGGCGCGGCGTCGATGTCGGCGTAGTTCATCGCCTTGGCGCCGCCGGCCTTGGCCAGCGTCATCGTGATCGCCGCCGTCAGCGTCGTCTTGCCGTGGTCAACGTGACCGATCGTGCCGATGTTGCAGTGCGGCTTAGTGCGTTCGAACTTTTCCTTGGCCATTCTCTAGCTCCTGGAGCGTCCCCGAACCGGGGGTCCATTTAGGTTTGGGGATAGAAGGGGCGATTTGTGATCAAACCGCCCCGTTTTCAAGTGGGTCCGTCGAAACGACGGACTTAGGCGTACTTCTTGATCACTTCGTCGGCGACGTGTTGCGGCACCGGCTCGTAGTGGTCGTACTGCATGGTGAACTGGGCGCGGCCTTGCGACATGCCCCGCAGGGTGTTCACGTAGCCGAACATGTTCGCCAGCGGGACGAAGGCGTTGATGACGATGGCGTTGCCGCGCATGTCCTGGCCCTGGATCATGCCGCGACGGCCGTTCAGGTCGCCGATGACCGAGCCGAGGTATTCCTCGGGGGTCACGACCTCAACCGCCATGATCGGCTCGAGCAGCTTGGGCGAACCCTTTTCCTTCAGTTCGCGGAACGCGGCGCGCGACGCGATTTCGAAGGCCAGGACGCTGGAGTCGACGTCGTGGAACTTGCCGTCCGTCAGGGTGGCCTTGAAGTCGATCATCGGGAAGCCGGCCAGCAGACCGTTTTCCTTGGCCGATTCCAGACCCTTTTCGACGCCCGGGATGTATTCCTTGGGCACCGCGCCGCCGACGATGGCGTTTTCGAACACGAAGCCCGAACCCGCTTCACCCGGCTCGAAAGTGATCATGACGCGGGCGAACTGACCCGTACCGCCGGTTTGCTTCTTGTGCGTGTAGTCGATGTCGACCTTGCGGCCCAGCGATTCACGGTAGGCCACCTGCGGCGCGCCGATGTTGGCTTCCACCTTGTAGGTGCGCTTCAGGATGTCGACCTTGATGTCCAGGTGCAGCTCGCCCATGCCCTTCAGGATCGTCTGGCCCGACTCGTGGTCGGTCGAGACGGTGAACGAGGGGTCTTCCGAAGCCAGCTTGGCCAGGGCGACGCCCAGCTTCTCCTGGTCGGCCTTGGTCTTGGGCTCCACCGAGATCTCGATCACCGGCGCCGGGAATTCCATCTTCTCAAGGATGATGGGCGACTTGATCGGGTCGCACAGGGTGTCGCCCGTGCGGGTTTCCTTCAGGCCGGCCAGGGCGACGATGTCGCCGGCGTAGGCTTCCTTGATGTCCTCGCGGTTGTTCGAGTGCATCTGCAGCATGCGGCCGACGCGCTCTTTCTTGTCACGCGACGAGTTCAGCAGCGACATGCCGGTTTCCATCTTGCCCGAGTACAGGCGGCAGAAGGTCAGCGAGCCGACGAAGGGGTCGTCCATGATCTTGAACGCCAGAACCGACAGGGGCTCTTCGTCCGAGGCCTTGCGGGTGACCGGCTCTTCGGTGCGGTAGTCGATGCCCGGCGTGGCCGGAATGTCGGTCGGCGACGGCAGGTAGTCGATGACGGCGTCGAGCAGGGGCTGAACGCCCTTGTTCTTGAAGGCCGAGCCGCCGAGGATCGGGTAGAAGGCGCCGGTCAGAACAGCCTTGCGGATGCATTTCTTCAGCACTTCGACCGAGGGCTCTTCGCCGCCCAGGTAGGCTTCCATGGCGTCGTCATCGAGTTCGACGGCGTTGTCGATCAGGTACTGGCGAGCGGCGGCGGCTTCGTCAGCCATGTCGGCCGGGATGTCGCGGATGTCGGCGTCGGCGCCGACGGTGTCGGTTTCCCAGACGTAGGCCTTCATCTCGACCAGGTCGACGACGCCCTTCAGCAGGTTTTCAGCGCCGATCGGCAGTTGGATCGGCACGGCCTTGGCGCCCAGGCGGTCGCGGATCGACTGCACCGAAGCGGCGAAGTCGGCGCCGATCTTGTCCATCTTGTTGACGAAGACGATGCGCGGCACGCGATACTTGTCGGCCTGGCGCCAGACGGTTTCCGTCTGCGGCTCAACGCCGGCGTTGCCGTCCAGCACCGTCACGGCACCGTCGAGGACGCGCAGCGAACGCTCGACTTCAATGGTGAAGTCCACGTGGCCGGGGGTGTCGATGATGTTGAGGCGCTTGCCTTTCCAGAAGGCGGTCGTCGCGGCCGACGTGATGGTGATGCCGCGTTCTTGCTCCTGGTCCATCCAGTCCATGGTGGACGCGCCATCGTGCGTCTCGCCCATTTTGTGGTTACGGCCGGTGTAGAACAGGATCCGCTCGGTCGTCGTCGTCTTGCCCGCGTCGATGTGGGCCATGATGCCGAAGTTGCGGTAGTCTTCGATTTTATGTGTGCGGGGCATTGGAGTTGCCTTCGGGCTGCTTCGCGGACGCGACGAGCGCCCATTGGTGTCGGATATGACGGCGCGGGCGGTTCAATCTGAACGCCCGCGCCGGATCGTCTTAGAAAGCCGCCGTCCCCATAAATACAAACGGGGACGGTTTTAAGACGCTTACCAGCGGTAGTGGCTGAAGGCGCGGTTCGCCTCGGCCATCTTGTGGGTGTCTTCACGCTTCTTGACCGCGGTGCCGCGGTTGTTCGAGGCGTCCAGCAGCTCGGCGGCCAGCTTTTCCGTCATGGTGTTTTCACCACGCTTGCGCGCGGCGTTCACCAGCCAACGGATGGCCAGGGCGCGACGACGGTCCGGGCGGACTTCGACCGGCACCTGGTAGGTGGCGCCGCCGACGCGACGCGAACGGACTTCGACCGACGGAGCGACGTTGTCCAGAGCCGTGTGGAAGGTCTCGACCGCGGTGTGGTCTTTCTTCTTCTCGGCCAGGATGTCGAAGGCGCCATAGACGATGTTCTCGGCGACGGCCTTCTTACCTTCGTACATGACGTAGTTCATGAACTTGGTGACCACCAGGTCCCCGAACTTGGGATCCGGCAGAACTTCACGCTTCTGGGCGCGGTGACGACGCGACATAGGTTATTCCTTGCAGTGCCCGACTGACGCCGGGAAAATCTCTGAGGGTCCAGACCAGCAGGTCTGAAAGCGGTTCGCTTACTTCGGACGCTTGGCGCCGTAGTGCGAACGACGCTGCTTGCGGTCCTTGACGCCTTGCGTATCGAGCACGCCGCGCAGGATGTGGTAACGCACGCCGGGCAAGTCCTTCACGCGGCCGCCGCGGATCAGAACAACCGAGTGCTCCTGCAGGTTGTGGCCTTCGCCGGGGATGTAGCAAACGGCTTCGTAGCCGTTCTTGGCCAGACGGACCTTGGCGACCTTACGCAGAGCCGAGTTCGGCTTCTTCGGGGTCGTGGTGTAGACGCGGGTGCAAACGCCGCGACGCTGGGGCGAACCTTCCAGAGCCGGGACCTTGTTACGGGTGGGCTTGGGCTTGCGCGGCTTGCGGATCAGTTGGTTGATCGTAGGCATACGATTTGTCTCTTTTCGATGTGGAGGCGTGTGCCTGTCGGCCGGGGCGCCTCATGAGCCTTCTTTTGGACCCCGCCGAAGCGACGCCCGGGTGTTGTTCTCGAGAGAGCCGGAACAGCCAAACGAAAAAGCCGGAACGCGCGCTTTGGGCGTTCCGGCGGGCACAGCCCGTCCGTTCAATTGTCACGATCTCAACGGACGGCGAACCGCCCACGTCTCGAAAGTGCGCGCCGTTTACGCTCGATGGGTGAAGGCGTCAAGTGATTCACCCCGCCAGGGCCGAGCGCGCCTTCGCGCGCGCGCCGCCGCCAACCCGACATGACGCGACTATACCCGGAAAGACGGCCCCTATCCCGGACTGAGATCGCTGTTACGAGATCACTAGGACTTGCCCCTATAATGCCATGCTTGACTTGGCATCTTTCGCGACGTGGATTGGGGGAGCCGCTATGACTGCTGCCGTTCTGGCCCGGGGGCCAGCCTCGCGCCGTCGTCGTCCGGGGCTGCGTCGCGCCTTGATGGCGGGCGCTTCGGTCCTGCTGCACGTCGCTGTCCTCGGTCCCATGATCCTGCTGGCGACCAGCGAGGAGCAGCCGCTTCCAGAGCCGCCGCCTCCGCCCGTCATCCAGTTGCAGATCGAGCCGCGCCCGACCCCGCCGGAGCCACGCCTGCGCCCGGTTCCGCCGACCACGGTCCCGACGCCCGAGCCCCTGCCCGCCCCGACACCGTCCGTCCAGGCGCCGCCGATCGCCCCGCCGCTTCCAGTCCCACAGCCGCCCGCCGCCAAGCCTGCGCCGCAACCCCTGCCTCAAGCCGCCCCTATTCCCGCGCCTGTGCCTGCCCCCAAGCCGGCGCCGACGCCGGTCCCTGCCCCCGTTCCAGCGCCTGCGCCCGTCCCGGTTCCTGTCCCGGCGCCGACGCCCCCCGCCGCGGCCGAGCGGGCTGTCAGCGCCCCTACTCCGGTGGCCCCGATACGCGCCCGCAAGAAGGACGAAGACGCCGCCCGCGACGGCCTGCCCTCGCCGCCCGCCCCCCGCATCGCCGCGCCCGCGCCCGGCGCGCCTTCCGCGGCCGCCTCGGGCGTCCCCGGCGTATCCGACGCCTGGCGAGTCGGCGGGGAGAGCCAGGCCGAACGCAACGCTCGCGCCCTGCGCACCTCGCCTGCCGGCTGTCGCTCGACCGCCATCCTCAGCCAGGGCGAGAGGGCCATCTGCGACGAACGCTTCAACGCCCGCGCCGCCGAAGGCGCCACCCGCCCCATCACCGGCACCGGCAACGCCGAGCGCGACGCCCGCTTCGCTCGCGAAGGCGCCCGCGAGATGCAGCGTTACGAGGCGCAGCGTCGGCCGCTTTCAGGCGGAACGGGCGTCGTCGGCCCGGCCGACTGCCCCGGCTCCAACTTCGGGACGGGCTGCGCGGGGGCCCATCTGGATTCATCCATGCAGATGGACTCCACCCGCAACGTCCAGACGCGTCGCGACGGCGCCCCGGCGTCCGGCCGTCCCATGACCCCCGGCTCCGCCGGACCGCGCGATCTCATGCGGCCCCAATAGAGCATGGGGCGCTCAACCGGCCTCAAACAGCACAGACGGCGGTAGGCCCAGCATCTGGCCTAAAGTAGCCCGAGGGGCGGTAGGCCCAAATGATAAAGGGCGGCGCTGTCTCCAGCGCCGCCCTCTTCAGTCTTCAGTTCCGAAAACGGATCAGTCGTCCGACTTTTCCAGTTCCAGGGCCAGATCGGCCGGCAGGGGCTCGATGGCGTCTTCGCGAGCCTGCGTCAGCTGAGCGTCGCGCTCGTTCGCCAGCTTCTGCAGCGAGCGCAGATAGGCGCCCGTACCCGCCGGGATCAGGCGGCCGACGATGACGTTTTCCTTCAGGCCTTCCAGCATGTCCTTCTTGCCGTGGACCGAGGCGTCGGTGAGGACGCGGGTGGTCTCCTGGAAGGACGCCGCCGAGATGAAGCTGCGGGTCTGCAAGCTGGCCTTGGTGATGCCCAGCAGGACGGGCTGCGTGGTGGCCAGACGACCGCCGCGCTTCTCGACCTTGGCGTTCTCGAACGCGGCTTCGGCCACTTCGACGGTGTCGCCGCGGATGAGGGTGGTTTCACCCGAATCCAGGACTTCCACCTTCTGCAGCATCTGACGGACGATGACTTCGATGTGCTTGTCGTTGATCGGCACGCCCTGCAGTCGATAGACCTCCTGCACTTCGTTCACCAGATACTCGGCCAGCGCCTCGACGCCCTGGATGCGCAGCAGGTCGTGCGGATCCGGGTTGCCGTCGATGATGTAGTCGCCCTTCTGGATCAGATCGCCGTCGTGGACGGAGATGTGCTTGCCCTTCGGGATCAGGAACTCGACCGCCTCGCCCTGGTTGCCGTCGGCGTCCAGTTCCGGGGTGATCTTGATGCGACGCTTGTTCTTGTAGTCGCGACCGAACTCAACGCGGCCATCCATTTCGGCGATGACAGCGCAGTCCTTCGGACGGCGGGCTTCGAACAGTTCGGCGACGCGCGGCAGACCGCCGGTGATGTCGCGGGTCTTGGCGCCTTCGGTCGGAACACGGGCGATGATCTCGCCCGGTTTGACCTCGTCGCCGTTCGACACGGACAGAACGGCGCCCACGGGCAGCAGGTAGCGGGCGTCAGAGCCCGAAGCCAGCTTGGCGTAAGTGTCGCCGGTCGTGACGCCCATGGCCGGACGCAGGTCCGAACCGCGGGGGCTGGCGCGCCAGTCGGAAACCACGCGCTGGGCGATGCCCGTCGCTTCGTCGGTTTCTTCGCGGACGGACAGGCCGTCGACCAGGTCTTCGAAGCGGATCACGCCGCCGACTTCGGTCAGGATCGGGGTGGTGTAGGGGTCCCACTCCGCCAGACGTTGGCCCTTGGCGATGTCGGCGCCTTCCTTGACGCGGATGCGGGCGCCGTACGGGACCTTGTGGGTCTCGCGGTCCTTGCCGTCCACGACCACGATGACAACGACGTTGCGGCTCAGGGCCACCAGGTCGCCGTGCGCCGCGGTAACGGTCGGGCCGACGATCTTGGCCTTACCGGCGTTGGTCGCCTCATAGAAGGAGGTTTCCGCCACCTGGGCCGTACCGCCGATGTGGAAGGTACGCATCGTCAGCTGGGTGCCCGGCTCGCCGATCGACTGGGCGGCGATGACGCCGACCGCTTCGCCGATGTTGACGTTGGTGCCGCGCGCCAGGTCGCGACCGTAGCACATGCCGCAGATGCCGGCTTCGGCTTCACAGGTCAGGGCCGAACGGACCTTGATCGACTGGACGCCGGCCGCGTCGATGACCTCGATCTCTTCTTCCTGCAGGTAGGTGTCCGCAGGGAAGAGGACGGTGTCGCCGCCCGGCTCCTTGATGTCCTCGGCCGCATAGCGACCCAGGACGCGTTGGCCCAGCGAGACCAGGACGTCGCCGCCTTCGACCACAGCACGCAGGGTGATGCCGCGCGTCGAGCCGCAGTCTTCCTCGGTGACGATCGAGTCCTGCGCCACGTCCACCAGACGACGGGTCAGGTAACCCGAGTTGGCGGTCTTCAGCGCGGTGTCGGCCAGACCCTTACGGGCGCCGTGGGTGGAGTTGAAGTATTCAAGGACGGTCAGGCCTTCCTTGAAGTTCGAGATGATCGGCGTCTCGATGATCTCGCCCGACGGCTTGGCCATCAGGCCGCGCATGCCGCCCAGCTGCTTCATCTGCGCCTGCGAACCACGGGCGCCGGAGTTGGCCATCATGAAGACGGAGTTGATGTCCGGCTCCTGGCCCGCGATCAGGACGCGAGGCTGGGCGATCTCGCCCATCATCTCATCGGCGATCTTGTCCGTGGCCTTGGCCCAGGCGTCGACGACCTTGTTGTACTTCTCACCCTTGGTGATCAGACCGTCGGCGTACTGTTGCTCGTACTCTTCAACCTGAGTGCGGGTTTCAGCGACCATCTGCTCCTTCTTGGCGGGGATGACGATGTCGTCCTTACCAACGGAAATGCCGGCCTTGGCGGCTTCACGGAAGCCCAGTTGCATCATCTGGTCGGCGAAGATGACCGTCGCCTTCTGACCACAGTGACGATAGACCTGATCGATCAGGTTACCGATTTCCTTCTTGGTCAGGTTCTTCTCGAGCAGGCGGTAGCCGATGTTCGGGTTCAGCGGCAGCAGGGCGCCCAGCTTCATCCGGCCCGGCGTCGTGTCGATCACCTTGGTGATCTCTTCGCCGGCGGCGTTCATCTCGGTCCAGCGGGCCTTGATCTTGGTGTGCAGCTTGACGACCTGGGCGTCCAGGGCGGCGTCGATTTCACCCATGTTGGCGAAGAGCTTGCCTTCGCCCGGCTGACCGTCCTTGACCAGCGACAGGTAGTACAGACCCAGGACGATGTCCTGCGACGGCACGATGATCGGCTTGCCGTTGGCGGGCGACAGGATGTTGTTCGTCGACATCATCAGGACGCGCGCTTCCAGCTGGGCCTCAAGGCTCAGCGGGACGTGAACGGCCATCTGGTCGCCGTCGAAGTCGGCGTTGAAGGCGGTGCAGACCAGCGGGTGCAGGCGGATGGCCTTGCCCTCGATCAGCTTCGGCTCGAACGCCTGGATGCCCAGACGGTGCAGCGTCGGCGCGCGGTTCAGCATGACCGGGTGTTCCCGGATCACTTCTTCCAGGATGTCCCAGACCTGCGGCTGCTCGCGCTCGACCATGCGCTTGGACTGCTTGACGGTGCCCGACAGGCCCTTGGCGTCCAGACGCGCATAGATGAAGGGCTTGAACAGCTCGAGCGCCATCTTCTTCGGCAGGCCGCACTCGTGCAGCTTCAGCTCGGGGCCCACGGTGATGACCGAACGACCCGAGTAGTCGACGCGCTTGCCCAGCAGGTTCTGACGGAAGCGACCCTGCTTGCCCTTCAGCATGTCGGCCAGCGACTTCAGCGGACGCTTGTTGGCGCCCGTGATCACGCGACCGCGACGGCCGTTGTCGAACAGGGCGTCGACCGACTCCTGCAGCATCCGCTTTTCGTTGCGGATGATGATGTCGGGCGCGCGCAGTTCGATCAGGCGCTTCAGGCGGTTGTTACGGTTGATGACCCGGCGATAGAGGTCGTTCAGGTCGGACGTCGCAAAGCGGCCGCCGTCCAGCGGCACCAGCGGACGGAGTTCCGGCGGGATGACCGGGACGATCGTCAGGATCATCCACTCGGGCTTGTTGCCCGACTCCAGGAAGGCCTCGATCAGCTTCAGGCGCTTGGACGCCTTCTTGGCCTTCATTTCCGACGGGTTGTCGGCCAGCTCGCCGCGGTGGCGCTCGGCCTCGGCGTTCAGGTCGATGCCCATCAGCAGGTTGCGGACGGCCTCGGCGCCGATTTCAGCAGTGAAGCCGTCGTCGCCGTATTCTTCCTGGTAGCGATAGAACTCGTCTTCCGTCAGCAGTTGGTTCTGCTTCAGCGGGGTCAGGCCCGGCTCGGTGACGATGTAGTTCTCGAAATACAGGACGCGCTCGACGTCCTTCAGCGCCATGTCCAGCATCAGCGAGATGCGCGACGGCAGCGACTTCAGGAACCAGATGTGGGCGACCGGGGCGGCCAGGTCGATGTGACCCATGCGCTCGCGGCGAACGCGAGCCAGCGTGACTTCAACGCCGCACTTCTCGCAGATGATGCCCTTGTACTTCATGCGCTTGTACTTGCCGCACAGGCATTCGTAGTCCTTGGTCGGGCCAAAGATACGGGCGCAGAACAGGCCGTCACGCTCGGGCTTGAACGTGCGGTAGTTGATGGTTTCCGGCTTCTTGATCTCGCCGAACGACCACGAACGGATCTTCTCCGGCGAGGCCAGGGCGATCTTGATCTGGTCGAAGGTCGGCGTGACCGGGACCGGGTTGAAGATGTTCAGGACTTCCTGGTTCATCTTTTTTCCTTCTGCGGGAATGCCCCGCGAAAATTCATTCAGAGAGGAGAGGCGGTCGGACCGCCCTCCCCCGCCAGGCGGGAGAGGGCTTTGTTTCCGATCAGCTGTTCTCCAGCTCCACGTTCAGGCCCAGCGAGCGCATTTCCTTGATGAGAACGTTGAAGCTCTCGGGAATGCCGGCTTCGAAGCTGTCGTCGCCGCGGACGATCGCCTCGTAGACCTTGGTGCGGCCGGCCACGTCGTCGGACTTCACCGTCAGCATTTCCTGCAGGGTGTAGGCGGCGCCGTAGGCTTCCAGAGCCCAGACCTCCATTTCCCCGAAGCGCTGACCGCCGAACTGCGCCTTACCGCCCAGCGGCTGCTGGGTGACGAGCGAGTACGGGCCGATGGAGCGGGCGTGGATCTTGTCGTCGACCAGGTGGTGCAGCTTCAGCATGTAGACGTAGCCGACCGTGACCGGACGCTTGAACTGCTCGCCCGTCTGACCGTCGAACAGGATCGACTGGCCCGAACGATCCAGGCCGGCCGTCTCCAGCAGGTCCTCGATGTCCGAGATGTGCGCGCCGTCGAAGACCGGGGTCGCGAAGGGCACGCCCTTGGCCAGGTTCTGAGCCAGCTCGATCAGGTCCTCGTCCGATTCCGGCAGAGGCGTGTCGGCGCCGTAAATCTCGGTCAGACGCGTGACCAGGGCCTCGCGCAGACCGCCGTCCATCCAGTTATCGAGCAGACCCTTGATCTGCTTGCCGAGACCGGCGGCGGCCCAACCCAGGTGGGTTTCGAAGATCTGACCGATGTTCATGCGCGAAGGCACGCCCAGCGGGTTCAGAACGATGTCGACGTGCGTGCCGTCGTCCAGGTGCGGCATGTCCTCGATCGGCAGGATCTTGGAGATGACGCCCTTGTTGCCGTGACGGCCGGCCATCTTGTCGCCCGGCTGAAGCTTGCGCTTCACGGCCACGAAGACCTTGACCATCTTCATGACGCCCGGCGGGAGCTCGTCGCCGCGCTGCAGCTTCTCGACCTTGTCTTCGAAGCGACGGTCGAGGGCCTTACGGGCGTCCTCGAACTGCTTCTTCATGGCTTCCAGCTCGCCCATCGACTTCTCGTCGTCGAGGGCGACCTGCCACCACAGGCCCTTGGACACTTCGGCCAGCTTCTCTTCGGTCACTTCGCCGCGCCCCATGCCCTTCGGGCCCGAGACGGCGTCCTTGCCGAGCAGCAGCGGCTTCAGGCGGCCATAGACGTTGCGCTCAAGGATCTTGAGCTCATCGTCGCGGTCCTTGCCGAGGCGTTCGATTTCGGCGCGTTCGATGGCGACAGCGCGTTCATCCTTGTCGACGCCGTGACGGTTGAAGACGCGCACGTCAACGACCGTGCCGGCGACGCCGGGCGGCAGACGCAGCGAGGTGTCGCGGACGTCCGAAGCCTTCTCGCCGAAGATGGCGCGCAGCAGCTTCTCTTCCGGCGTCATCGGGCTTTCGCCCTTCGGCGTGACCTTGCCGCACAGGATGTCGCCCGGCTGGACTTCGGCCCCGATCGCCACGATGCCCGCTTCGTCGAGGTTGCGCAGGGCTTCCTCGCCGACGTTGGGGATGTCGCGGGTGATTTCTTCCGGCCCAAGCTTCGTATCACGCGCCATCACTTCGAATTCCTCGAGGTGGATGGAGGTGAAGATGTCGTCGCGCACGATGCGCTCGGAGATCAGGATGGAGTCTTCGAAGTTGTAGCCGTTCCAGGGCATGTAGGCGACCAGGACGTTACGGCCCAGGGCCAGTTCGCCCAGGTCCGTCGACGGGCCGTCGGCGATGACGTCGCCGGCCTTCACCTCATCGCCCACGCGCACGATCGGGCGCTGGTTGATGCAGGTCGACTGGTTGGAGCGCTGGAACTTCGACAGGCGGTAGATGTCGACGCCCGAGCGACCGGCGTCCACGTCGCCGGTGGCGCGCAGAACGATACGCGTGCCGTCGATCTGCTCGACCACGCCGTCACGACGGGCGATCACGACAGCGCCGGAGTCCACGGCCACGACCGCTTCCATGCCCGTGCCGACCAGCGGCGCGTCCGACTGCACCAGAGGCACGGCCTGACGTTGCATGTTGGCGCCCATCAGTGCGCGGTTGGCGTCGTCGTTTTCCAGGAAGGGGATCAGGGCCGCGGCGACCGAAACGACCTGCTTGGGCGACACGTCCATCATGTCGACGTCGGCCTTGGTCAGCAGCTGGGATTCACCGTTGATCCGGCCGGGGACCAGGTCCTCGACGATCTCGCCCGCCTTCAGCTCAATGTTGGACTGGGCGATAACGTGCTTCGCCTCTTCCATGGCCGAGATGTAGACCACCTCGTCCGTGGCCTTGCCGTCCTTCACGCGACGGTAGGGCGATTCAATGAAGCCGTACTTGTTGACGCGGGCGTGGGTGGCCAGCGAGTTGATCAGACCGATGTTCGGGCCTTCCGGCGTTTCGATCGGGCAGATGCGGCCATAGTGCGTCGGGTGAACGTCGCGGACTTCAAAGCCGGCGCGCTCACGGGTCAGACCGCCCGGGCCAAGCGCCGAAAGGCGACGCTTGTGGGTGATCTCCGACAGCGGGTTCGTCTGGTCCATGAACTGCGACAGCTGCGACGAGCCGAAGAATTCACGCACAGCGGCCGCAGCCGGCTTGGCGTTGATCAGGTCGTGCGGCATGACCGTGTCGATATCGACCGAGCTCATGCGCTCCTTGATGGCGCGCTCCATGCGCAGCAGGCCGACGCGGTACTGGTTTTCCAGCAGCTCGCCGACCGAACGCACGCGACGGTTGCCCAGGTTGTCGATGTCGTCGATCTCGCCGCGGCCGTCCTTCAGGCCGACCAGGATCTGCAGCACCTTCAGCACGTCGTCCTTTTGCAGGACGCGGATTTCGTCCGAAACCTCGGGGGTTTCCAGACGCATGTTCATCTTCACGCGGCCCACGGCCGACAGGTCGTAGCGCTCGGCGTCGAAGAACAGCGAGTTGAACATGGCCTCGGCGGCTTCCGGGGTCGGCGGCTCGCCCGGACGCATGACGCGATAGATGTCGAACAGGGCGTCTTCACGACCCGTGTTCTTGTCCACGCGCAGGGTGTTGCGCATGTAGGCGCCGACCGTGACGTGGTCGATGTCCAGCACGTCGATGGTGGTGAAGCCGTGCTCTTCCAGCAGGGCGATCGCCTCGGCGTCCAGCTCGTCGCCGGCCTCGGCGTAGATCTCGCCGGTTTCGTAGTTGACCGCGTCGGCGGCCAGATACTTGGTCAGCAGGGCGTCAGCCGCCAGCGACAGCGAGGTCAGGCCGCCGTCGGCCAGCTTCTTGGCGGCGCGGGCGCTGATTTTCTGACCGGCTTGGGCGACCACTTCGCCGGTGTCGGCGTCGACCAGGTCGAACTCCGGCTTCACGCCGCGCCAGCGTTCCGGCTTGTAAGGGGTGACCCAGCCTTCGCCGCGCTTCTCGTAGGGCACGGTCTCGTAGAAGGTCTTGAGGATTTCCTCGCCGTCCATGCCCAGGGCCAGCAGGAAGCTGGTGGCCGGCAGTTTACGACGACGGTCGATACGGACGTAGACCACGTCCTTGGCGTCGAACTCGAAGTCCAGCCACGAGCCGCGATACGGGATCACGCGGGCGGCGAACAGCAGCTTGCCCGAGCTGTGGGTCTTGCCCTTGTCGTGGTCGAAGAAGACGCCCGGCGAGCGGTGCATCTGCGAGACGATCACGCGCTCGGTGCCGTTGACGATGAAGGTGCCCTTGTCCGTCATGAGCGGGATGTCGCCCATGTAGACGTCCTGCTCCTTGATGTCCTTGACCGAACGGGCGCCCGTTTCTTCCTCGGTCTCAAAGACGATCAGGCGCAGCTTGACCTTCAGCGGCGCGGCATAGGTCATGTCGCGCTGGATGCATTCCTCGACGTCGTACTTGGGGTCCTCGAACTCGTAGGACACGTACTCCAGGACGGCGCGCTCGTTGAAGTCCTTGATCGGAAAGACCGACTTGAAGACCGCCTCGATGCCCTGGTCCTTGCGCAGACCGCTGCGCACTTCGCGCTGCAGGAACTGCTCGTAGGAAGCGCGCTGAACCTCGATCAGGTTCGGCATCTTCACCGCTTCGGGGATACGCCCGAACGAGTGACGAATGCGCTTCTTTCCGGTGAACGAGGTGGCGGAGGCGATCTTACCCAGGGCGAGACCGTCAGTGGAGTTTGCCATTCTGTTTTCCCAATCGCGAACCATAAAGGCCCGACGTCAATGCAGCAGCCACGGCCCGCCATTCGGCGATCCGTGACCGTTAATTCTCGCGGCGCCCACCCTCGACCCGCTGGGGATCAGGGCGCCTGATATGCCCGCTCCTTGGGAAAGGAGCGACGCCTGCGCACCGGTCGGAGGGCGACAAACCGGGCCTCGGCGCTTTCGCGCGGGATTCATGGAATCTGCGGAGCGCGCATATATACGCCGATCGACGGCGAAATAAAGGCCTCAACTGGGTAAAACAGCCGTCATCCTGGGGCGGCGCAGCCGAGCCCGGGACCCAGGCGGCGGCTCCCCAGAACCGCCCTGCCCGAAACTCACGCCTGGCTCCCGGCCCTCCGCTTCGCTGCGGCCGGAATGACGGCCCGTCGCGCCCCGCATCGACACCGCCGCGCGCTGTGATAAGCCTTGCCTTATGAACCGTATCATTCTGCCCGCGCTCGCCGCGACCGCCCTCGCCTTGACCCTTTCGGCCTGCGCCAGCGCGCCCGCCACCACCGCCCAGGTCGTGCCGCAAGGCCCGGCCACCCAGGAGAACTGGGAGGTCGGCCAGGCCGCCTATCTGATGTGGAACGGCCAGCAACGCGGCTGGACCACCACCGCCTCGGGCCTGCAGTACCGCCGCGTCGGCAAGGTCAAGCCCAACGGCGTCCAGCCGACCGCGACCGACACGGTCAAGGTCCACTATCGCGGCACCTTCATCGACGGGCGCGAGTTCGACAGCTCCTATTCGCGCAACGAACCGGCCAGCTTCCCGCTGAACCGCGTCATCAAGGGCTGGACCGAGGGCGTCGCCCTGATGCGCACCGGCGAGACCTATGAGTTCGTCATCCCCGCCGACCTGGCCTACGGCCCCCGCTGGATGGGCACGGAAATCCCCGCCAACTCCGTGCTGCGCTTCACCGTCGAACTGCTGGAAGTGAACCCGGCGGGCTAACTCAGGTCCATCCCGGGTCGCCAGCCGCTCGCGGCCACGAAGGCCTTGACGTCCGTGAGCTGTAATATCTGCCGCAATGCCTCGCCCTTGTCCGGGGCGTTGCGGTAGTAGGCCTTGGCGATCCGGTAGCCGACCCAGTAGCCGAGATCGCCAGGCTTCTCGGGCGTCGAATTATAGACCCAGGCCGACAGGTCGGTCTTGTCCTGATCGGCGACGAAGGCGGTCTCGATTTCAAATTCACGCCCTTGGGTCTGCGGCGCGAGATAGGCATAGGCTGGCGCACCGATCATCAGTTCTGTGACGAACTCCGCGACGCCCTCGGCCAGCGACACCTCCAGCACCGTGAACTGCTCTTTTTCGGTGAGTTCCGGCGCCTGCTGGGTGTGAACATACTCGTGGATCAGCACCCCCACGAAACGGTCCTCGATATCCGGGTTGATGAAATCCGTGGCGCACAGGGCTTCCAGCCCCACCTGGATTCCGTCAATGGGGCTGCCGACCGCGACGGGGCGGCCACGGCCGATGACAAAGGTCGCGGGCGGAAACTGGGCCTCGGGGTACTGACTAATGAAGCGAGCCAGCCCCTCTGCAACCCGCGCACGGACGCGCGGCAGATGGTCGGCGCAGGCCCGCGCCTCGACATAGATTTCGGGCCGGGCGGTCATGGCTTCCGCCATCCTCGCGCCCGTCACCCGACGCACCTTCGCCAGGTGCGTCAGACCGGTGGAGCCCTCATCAAGATAGGCCTGAAGCTGCTCGGCGGTCGGCCGCCCGGCGGTGCTGTCGTAAAGCGCATAGAAGCGGTCAATGTCGCCAGTCTCAATCACAGGTTCATGGAGAGCGTCACCAGGCGCCGTCGCCTGGGCTGCACCGGTTGGGGACGACGCGGCTACCGCCAGTACCGCGGCGACGCTCGCCAGAATCCACTTCCCGGTCATGTGATCCCCCTCGCCTTGTGATGCCGCCGTCAGGCTAGTACGCAACCTTGGCCGATGAAATCCGCCTCCGCGCTGGCGGCCCAAACATGACGGCGAATTCATCCGCCCACGCCGGGCTTGACCATAGTCTCGACGCGCAGTGATCTGCGGCGCCCTCGCCGCCTTGCCGGAAAGTCCCCCTGATGATGCGTCCCGCCGCCCGCCTGCTGGTCACCGCCTGCGCCTCCGCCCTGCTGTTCTGCGGCGACGCCGCCCTGGCTCAGGTCGGCACGCCCGCCCTGCCTGTGGCGCTTGCTCCTATCCCCGCCCCGCGAGACGTGGCCTATCCGGGCGTCATCAGCATCGACGTGGACGCCACCGACATCGACCGCCGCCTGGTCCAGGTGCGTCAGACCATCCCCGTCGCCCAGGCTGGCCCCATGGTCCTGCTCTATCCCCAGTGGCTGCCCGGCAACCACAGCCCCGCCGGGCCCGTCGCCAACGTCGGCGGCCTGACCTTCACCGCCAACGGCCAGCGCCTGGAATGGGTGCGCAACACGGTCCAGCCCTGGGCCTATCAGATCGAGGTCCCCGCCGGCGTCAGCCAGGTGGAGGTCGCCTTCCAGTGGCTGACCCCCATCGAAGGCAATCAGGGCCGCGTCGTCGTCACGCCCGAGATGCTGAACATCCAGTGGGAGAAGGCCCTGCTCTATCCCGCCGGCTACTACTCGCGTCAGATCACCTTCAAGCCGACCCTGAAGCTGCCGACCGGCTGGAACTACGGCGCCGGCCTCGACACCGTCAGCTTCGAGAACGGCCTGGCGACCTTCGCGCCCATCACCCTCGACCACCTGGCCGACAGCCCCGTCTTCGCTGGCCAGCACTATCGCCAGATCGACCTCGATCCCGGCGGCCGCTCGCCCGTCCGCCTCAACGTGGTAGCCGACACGGCCAAGATGCTGGAAGCCAGCGACGAGCACATCCAGCTGCACCGCAACCTTGTGGCCCAGGCCGACCGCCTCTTTGGCGCCCGCCACTATGACCACTACGACTTCCTGCTGGCCGTGACAGACAAGCTGGGCGGCATCGGCCTGGAGCACCAACGCTCGTCCGAGAACAGCGTCGATCCCAAATACTTCACCGACCGCGAAGGGACCCTGGCCGACCGCGACCTCCTCGGCCACGAATATACCCACAGCTGGAACGGCAAGTGGCGCCGCCCCGCCGACCAGATGACGCCTAACCTCAACGAGCCCCTGCAGAACTCCCTGCTCTGGGTCTATGAGGGCCAGACGCAGTACTGGGGCCTGGTCCTGACCGCCCGCGCGGGCCTGATGAGCAAGCAGCAGGCGCTCGACGTCCTGGCCATGACCGCCGCCAGCTTCCAGAACATCCCCGGCCGCCAGTGGCGCGCCATGCAGGACACCACCAACGACCCGATCATCAGCCAGCGCCGCCCGCAGCCCTGGGGCTCCTACCAGCGCAGCGAGGACTATTACCGCGAGGGCTCGCTGATCTGGCTGGACGCCGACACCCTGATCCGCGAGCAGACCGGCGGCAAGAAGTCGCTGGACGACTTCGCCAAAGCCTTCTTCGGCGTCGAGGACGGCGACTGGAACCCGGCCCCCTACACCTTCGACACCGTGACCTCGACCCTGAACGGGGTCCAGGCCGCCAACTGGTCCGCCTTCCTGCGCGAACGCCTGGACGCCGTCGGCCCCGCCTCGCGCGGCCCGCTGGACGGCATCGAGCGCGGCGGCTACCGCCTGGTCTTCAAGGAAGAGCCCTCCGCCTACATGGGCGCCCTGCACAAGGAGCTGGGCCGCAACGACTTCACCTATTCCCTCGGCTTCATGATGAACGGGTCGAACAAGATCACCTCGGTCCTCTGGGGCGGCCCGGCCTTCGAGCAGGGCCTGACCTCGGGCTGGGAAGTCGTCGCCGTCGCCGGTCGCGCCGCGTCGGCCGACGCCCTCAAGGAAGCCGTCACCGCCGCCAAGGGATCGACCGATCCGATCGAGCTGATCCTCAAGAACGGCGACCGCTTCAAGACCGTCCGCTTCGACTACCACGACGGCCTGCGCTACCCGCATCTGGAGCGGATCGAAGGGACGCCGGACCGGCTGGGCGACATCCTGTCGCCTCGCCGTCGCTGACGCCGCCTGCCAAGCCTTACGCCTGTCTGCATTCTGAGTTCTGGATTCCCGATGACCCGACGCCTGCCCGCCGCCGCCCTCGCCCTGTTGCTGACCTCAGTCGCCTCGACCGCTCTGGCTCATGCTCCGCAGGCCTGGACTGGCCCGCAGGCGCCGGCCGCGCCGACGCCCCAGAACACGCCCCTGGGCCTGCCTCGCGCCCTGCCGCCTATCCCGGCCCCGACCGCCGAAACCTATCCCGGCGTGATCAAGTATGAGGTCGACGCCACCGACGTCGAACGCAAGATTGTCCGCGTCCGCCAGACCATCCCGGTCACGGCCGGGCCTCTGGTCCTGCTCTATCCCAAGTTCCTGCCCGGCAACCACGCCGCCACCGGCCCGATTCAGCTGATCTCGGGCGTGACCGTGACCGGCGGCGCAAAGCGGATCGACTGGCTGCGCGACACCATCGACCCCAACGCCTTCCATATCGACGTGCCGCAGGGCGTCAGTGAGATCGTGGTCGAGTTCCAGTGGCTGACCCAGCCCGACAACGCCACCTGGCGCGTCGTCATGACCCCCGAGATGGTCAATCTTCAGTGGGAAAAGGCCCTCCTCTATCCCGCCGGCTACCGCTCCACCGGCATCACCTTCGCCCCCTCGATCCGCCTGCCCGAGGGCTGGAAATACGGCGTGGCCCTGGACACCGAGCGCTATGAGAACGGCGTGGCGACCTTCCGCCCCACCGACCTCTACACCCTGATCGACAGCCCCCTGTTCGGCGGCGCCCACTATCAGCGCATCGAGATCGACCCCCGTGGCGAGGCGGTTCACCTGAACATCGTCGCCGACGAAGCCAAGAACATCGCCCCGACGCCGGAGCAGATCGCCTGGTTCGAAAACCTGGTCACCCAGGCCGACCGTCTCTTCGGCGCCCGCCCCTATGACCGCTACGACTTCCTGGTCGCCGCCACCTCGAAGATGGGCGGCATCGGCCTGGAGCATCACCGCTCGTCCGAGAACTCAGTCCCGACCGACTTCTTCACCAACTGGGGCAAGAACATGGGCGCCGTCGGCCTCTTGCCGCACGAGTTCGTCCACGCCTGGAACGGCAAGCGCCAGCGCCCGGCCGACGAACTGACCGCCAACCACAACATCCCGACCCAGAACACCCTGCTGTGGGTCTATGAGGGCCAGACGGAATACTGGGGCGACGTCCTGACCGCCCGCTCGGGCCTGGCCTCGAAAGAAGACATTCTGGTCACCGTGGCCGAAAACGCCGCCTTCTATGACAACCAGCCGGGCCGCGAATGGCGGCCGCTGCAGGACGTCAACAACCACAACCTGCTCGGCTACCGGACCAGCAATCCCTATTCGTCGTGGATGCGCGGCACCGGCGACTACTACCGCGAAAGCCTGCTGATCTGGCTGGACGCCGACACCCTGATCCGCGAGGCGACGGGCGGCAAGAAGTCGCTGGACGACTTCGCCAAGGGCTTCTTCGGCGGCGACGACGGCTCCTGGGCCCCGCGCGGCTATACCTTCGACGACGTGGTCGCGGCCCTGAACGCCGTCCATCCGCACGACTGGGCCAGCTTCCTGCGCACCCGCCTGGATGCGACCGGCCCGGACGCCAAGGCTCCGCTGGACGGCCTGGCGCGCGGCGGCTACCGCCTGACCTATACTGACAGCCTGACCGCCGGCGAGAAACGCATCCAGTCCGGCTGGGCCACCGACTTCCAGTATTCTCTGGGCTTCACCCTGTCCTCGTCGAACAAGCTGACCGGCATCCGCTGGGGCGGCCGCGCCTTCGAGGCCGACATCGGCCCCGGCTGGGAACTGGTTGCCGTCAACGACCGCGCCGCCTCGGCCGAGGTCCTGCGTGACGCCGTCACCGCCGCCAAGGGAACGAGCGCCCCCATTTCCCTGCTGCTCAAGAACGGCGACCGCTACCGCACCGTGGCCTTCGACTACCACGACGGCCTGCGCTACCCGCGCCTGGAACGCATCCCCGGCACGCCGGACCGCCTCGGCGACATCCTCAGCCCGCGCCGTCGCTAAACGGAGCGGCGCCAGGAAGTGAAAAGGCCCGGGAGCGATCCCGGGCCTTCTTCATATCGGTCAGGCTTTCAGCAGCTTCAGAAGCGCGTCGGCGGCTTCCCGTGACGAGGCCGGGTTCTGCCCCGTCACCAGCGTCCCGTCGGTCAGGACATAGGAGCCCCAGTCCGCCCCCTTGCTATAGCGCCCGCCGTTCGCGGCCAGCATGTCCTCGACCAGGAAGGGCACGACCTGGGTCAGGCCCACGGCCTCTTCCTCGCTGTTGGTGAAGCCGGTGACGGCCCGCCCCTTGACCAGGGGCTGCCCGTCCGCGCCCTTCACATCCTTCAGCACGCCCGGCGCGTGGCAGACGAAGCCCGTCGGCTTGCCGGCGGCGGCGAAGGCCTCAATCAGGCTGATGGAGACGGGGTCATTGGCCAGGTCCCACAGCGGCCCATGCCCGCCGGGATAGAAGACGGCGTCGAAATCCCCGGCCTTCACATCGGCCAGCCTTTGCGTGGTCGCCAGCGCGGCCTGCGCCTCCGCATCCGCCTTGAAGCGACGGGTGTCCCCGCTCTGAGCGTCCTCGGCGTCGCTCTTGGGGTCCAGCGGCGGCTGCCCGCCCTTGGGCGAGGCGATGACGAGCTCGGCCCCCGCATCCTTCAGCGCGTAATAGGGAGCGGCGAACTCTTCCAGCCAGAAGCCGGTCTTGTGGCCGGTGTCGCCAAGCTGGTCGTGCGAGGTCAGGACCATCAGGATCTTCATGGGGCGCTCCTTGTGTGAGGCTGCACAGATGGTCTCCCCCGCCCCGCCTCGCCAGTCGCGCCCAAAAGAAAACGGGCCGGAGGTTTCCCTCCGACCCGTTCTTTGAAGTCTGAGCCTCGGCCCGAAGGCCGAAGCGCAAAATCCGATCTTACTTGATCTGGATCTTGGCGCCGGCTTCTTCGAGCTTCTTCTTCAGCTCTTCAGCGACTTGCTTCGAGACGTTCTCGACGACGTTCTGCGGAGCGCCTTCGACCAGGTCCTTGGCTTCCTTCAGACCCAGGTCGGTGCGGACGCCGCGGACTTCCTTGATCACGTTGATCTTCTTGTCGCCGCCGTCCACCAGGACAACGGTGAACTCGGTTTGCTCTTCAGCAGCTTCAGCCGGAGCAGCAGCGCCGCCAACAGCAGCAACGGCGACCGGTGCGGCAGCCGAAACGCCCCACTTGTCTTCCAGCAGCTTCGACAGTTCAGCGGCTTCCAGGACGGTCAGAGCCGACAGTTCTTCAACGATCTTGGCGAGATCAGCCATTTTAGTCTTCCTTCGGTAGGATGAGGTTCAGAGAGATATGCAGAGATGACGAGGCTTAGGCGGCGTCTTTGGTCGCGTACGCGTTGAAGACGCGAGCCAGTTGGCCGGCGGGTGCTTGCAGAACGCCAGCGACCTTGGTCGCCGGGGCTTGCAGCAGGCCGATCAGCTTGCCACGCAGTTGGTCCAGCGACGGCAGCTTGGACAGGGCGTCGACGCCAGCAGCGTCCAGCACCTTGTCGCCCATGAAGCCGCCGATGAGCTTGAACTTGTCGTTGCCCTTGGCGAATTCAGCCGCGACCTTCGCAGCGGTGACGGGGTCGGCTGCATATGCGATGCCCACGGGACCCTTGAACAGGTCGTGGTACTCGCTGCCTTCCTCGACGCCCAGCGCCTTGAGCGCCAGACGGTTTTTCACCACCTTGAACGCGCCGCCTTCTTTACGAAGGCGACCACGCAGGTCTTCCATCTCCGCAACGGTCAGACCCAGGTTGTGGGTCACGACCACGGCGCCCGCGTCGGCGAACACGCTCTTCAGCGATTCGATCGACTCGGCTTTTTGTGCGCGGTCCATTGCGGTCTCCAGTTTTGGTATTCGCCGCCGGGCTAATTCCCGACGACGGATTTGGCATAAGCGCCATGCATCGCTGCACAGCGTTCAGACCGGTCTTATTGTCCGAAGGAAGCAGGCCCGCCCGCCGCAAACGGCAGGGCAAAAGGTCTTTGCATCCCCATCTCCCCACGGCGCCAGAGGGCTCTCTGGACGATTATGACGCGGGTGGCCCCCACGTCCCGAAGTTCTCGGACAGGCTCCGCCACGGCCGAAACCATGACGAGAAGCCGCGCTCTATACACGGCCTGAGGCCGAAATCAACGGCGCCGCCGGTACTAAGCGCGAAAATCCCGGATCAGCTGGGCCAGATCGGCCTCGTCCACCGCCTCGGCCGCCTCGGCCTGGGGCATCCAGCGGCGCTGGCGCTGCTGGTCCTCGGGCCAGGCGCCCAGTTGGATCAGGACTTCGAGCGGATAGACGGCCACGACGCAGGCCTGAATAGCCCCCGTCTTCATCCGCTTGCCATAGCGGAAATGGCCGATGGGCGCGCCTAGGGTCTCGCCCTGGACGCCCGCCTCCTCATAGGCTTCCTGAGCCGCCGCCTGGGGGTCGGTCTTGCCGACCATGCGGCCGCCCTTGGGAATGACCCAGCGGCGCGTCTCGCGCGAGGTGATCATCATCACCTCCAGACCATTCTCGCCCGGCCGCCACGGCAGGGCCGCGACCTGACGATTCTCGGAGGTCTCTGTTCGGGCCGGAGCGGTCATCAGGTCAGGAACAGGCCGCCGACAAAGTAGAAGATCGCACCGATGGCGGCGGCGGCGGGCATGGTGATGAACCAGGCGGTGACGATGCTGCGCGCCACGCTCCAGCGCACGGCCGAAACCCGCTTGGCCGCGCCCACGCCGACGATGGCGCCGGTGATGGTGTGGGTGGTCGACACCGGAATGCCCATGCTGGTGGCCGCAAACAGGGTGATGGCCCCGCCCGTCTCGGCGCAGAAGCCCTGCTGCGGGCTGAGCCGCGTGATCCGCGACCCCATGGTGTGGACGATCTTCCAGCCGCCGAACAGGGTGCCCAGGGCTATGGCCGCCTGACAGGTGATGACCACCCAGAAGGGCACGTGGAACTCGCCGCCCAGCATGCCGCGCGAATACAGCAGGATGGCGATGATCCCCATGGTCTTCTGCGCGTCATTGCCGCCGTGGCCCAGCGAATAGGCCGAGGCCGAGACGAACTGCAGCCCCCGGAAGATGCGATCGGCAAAAGCAGGATTGGCCTTTGCGAACAGCCAGGACACGATCAGCACCAGCAGAAGGGCCAGCAAGAAGCCAATGGCCGGCGACATGAAGATGGCGCCCACCGTCTTCAGCACCCCGGCGATCACAACGGCGCTGGTCCCGGCCTTGGCGATGCCCGCGCCCAGCAGGCCCCCGACCAGGGCATGCGAACTGGACGACGGGATGCCCGCGATCCAGGTGATGACGTTCCAGCTGATCGCCCCCATCAGAGCGCCGAAGATGACCTGATCCGAGATCACGTCGGGCGAGATGATCCCCCGCCCGATCGTGTCGGCCACATGCAGGCCGAAGAAGAGGAAGGCGATGAAGTTGAAGAAGGCCGCCCAGCCGACCGCATAGATCGGCGGCAGGACGCGCGTCGCGACGATGGTGGCGATGGAGTTGGCCGCGTCGTGCAGGCCATTCAGGAAGTCGAACAGCAGGGCGACGCCGATCAGGAAGACCAGGATCAGGAGGGCGTGATCCATCGGACCCTACAGGTGCTCGACCAGGACGCCGTTGATGCGGTTCGCCACATCCTCGAAACGGTCGATGATCTTCTCGAGATGGTCATAGACCTCCCCGCCGATGATGAACCACAGCGTATTGCCGCCGGTCATGTCGTGGCGGTGCAACTCATAGAGGGCCTTCATGCCCTCGTCGTAGAGGGTGTCGCTCTGGCTTTCGAGGCGGGCGATCTGTTCGGTCAGCTCGTTCAGGCGGTCGTGGTTCTTGCGCATGGCCGGCAGCAGGGACACCGCCTCGGCCGTCAGGGCGCCGCATTGGACGGCGATGTCCGCCAGCTCGCGCATCTTGGGGGCGAATTCGCGCATTTCGTACAGGGTGACGACCTTGGCCGTCTTCTGCATCTGGTCGATGGTGTCGTCCAGGGAGTTGGTCAGGCCGCGAATGTCCGAACGGTCGAACGGGGTGATGAAGCTGCGGCGCACGGCGAACAGGACCTCGCGGGCGACCTCGTCGGCCTCGTGCTCATGATCGACGATCTTCTGGCACCAGTCGGGCGTGGCCTCGCCGCCGTCCAGCATGCCGCGCAGGGCCTCGGCGCCCTTCACCAAGGTGGCGGCGTGGGCGTCAAACAGGCGGAAGAAGTTGTCTTCCTTGGGCAGCAGCGCCTGGAACCAGCTCAGCATCAGTCGTCTCCGAAAGGGCCGCGCAGGGCGACAGCGCCCCAAGACCGGAATTACCCCCCCGCCGTCAAGTCGTCCGCATACGGAAATCGCTCCGTGCAACGATTAGTGCTCAGCCTATTTGGACGGCGTCGTAATCCGCCTGAGCCAACGCCACCTCAGGCATCCGCGTCTCGGCCCAGTCGATCACCGGCTGCAGGGCCTGAACCAGGGTCTGCCCCAGCGGGGTGATCGCATAGGTGACAGAGACCGGCACCGTGGCCTCGACCGAGCGCGTCGCCAGACCGTCTCGCTCCATCTGGCGCAGGGTCTGGCTGAGCATCTTCTGCGACACCCCCTCGATGCGGCGCTTCAGGGCGTTGAAGCGCATCGGGCCGCCCGCCAGCGTGGTCAGAAGCAGAACGGTCCACTTGTCGGCGATGCGGTCGAGCAGGAGCCGCGTCGGACAGTTGGCGGCATAGACGTCGCCGCGCCAGAGCGCCGGGGCGGTTTCCGCCGGGTGACCAGATGAGGTTTCGGTGCCTTCTTGCATGGTTGCTTCCTATAGCACACCTGGTTCCCATTGGTAACCAACAGGAGAGATCGCCATGAAAGTCACAGTCCTCGGCGCCAGCGGCCGCGCTGGATCGGAGATCGTCAAGGAACTGGCCCGTCGCGGCCATCAGGTGACGGGCGTGGCCCGCAATCCCGATCGCATCCCGACCGGCGAAGGCGTCACGGCCGTCGCCGGCGACGTGAACGACGCCGCCGCCCTCCCCGCCCTCCTGAAGGGGGCGGACGCCGTGGTCAGCGCCATCATGTTCGTCGACACCAAGCCTGACGCCCTGATCGCAGCGGTCAAGGCGGCTGGAGTTCCGCGCTATCTGGTGGTCGGCGGCGCCGGCAGCCTGGAGGCTGCGCCGGGCCTGAAGGTCATCGACACCCCGGACTTCCCCGAGATCTACAAGGCCGAGGCCTCGGCGGGCGGGCGCTTCCTGGACCGCCTGCGTCAGGAGGATGAGTTGGACTGGACCTTCCTGTCGCCGTCCGCCGTGTTCGACGGCAGCGACCGCACCGGCCAGTTCCGCCTGGGCGGCGACGCCCTGCTGGTCAGCGCCGCGGGCCACAGCGCCATCTCCTTCCCCGACTACGCCATCGCCATGGCCGACGAGATCGAAACGCCGAAGCACAGCCGCCAGCGCTTCACCGTCGGCTACTAGGCCGAGCGACAGGCGGCGTCTATTTGGCGGGGGCCGCCTGTCCGACCTGCCCCTTCAGCGCGGACTTCATCTCCTGCCGTTCCTGAGCCGAGCATTCCAGACGGTCGCAAAGACGGTCCATGGCGCGCTCCAACACGGGCGGCAGAACCGTTTGCGCCACGACGCCGATACGCGGCGCCGCCTCGTAGCTCTTGCGCACCATCGAGCGCCCCACGTCGCTCTCATAGAAGGCGACGAGCGCACGCAGCTCTTCCAGCGTGAAGATGTCGGCATAGACCGGCGCCATGGCCTTGAAGAGGGCAGGCATATACTCCTGCATCATCTCGGACATGGTTTCCTCGACCGCGCGTGCGTCGCCGGGGTCCATACCCGCCGTGGCCGGAAACAGACCCGCGAACGACTCCTCCATCGCCTTGGCCATGTCCTCGACCTGCATCAGGGCGACAAAGCGGTAGGCCAGATCAAGCCGTTCCGACGCGTCGTCGCGCGCGCTCGCCGACAGAGGTGCGGCCATCATGACCAGAGCGGCGCAAAGACCGGTGAAGAATCGCAACATGAGCCTGCTTCCCCTCGAAAGTTCCGCCATGCCCACTCGCCAATCATCGGTCAACGAAAAAGCGGCGGAGATTGCTCTCCGCCGCTTTCGTAGTTCAGACTGAAGTCCGAGATCAGCCCAGCGAAGCCGGATCGACCTTGAAGCCCGGGCCCATCGTCGACGACAGGGTGATGCGCTTCACATAGGTGCCCTTGGCGCCCGACGGCTTGGCGCGGTTCAGAGCGTCCACGTAAGCCTTGACGTTGGCTTCCAGGGCTTCCTGCGTGAAGGAGACCTTGCCGATGCCGCCGTGAGCGATACCGGCCTTCTCGACGCGGAATTCCACGGCGCCGCCCTTGGCGTCCTTGACGGCCTGGGCGACGTTCGGGGTCACGGTGCCGACCTTGGGGTTCGGCATCAGGCCGCGCGGACCCAGGACCTTACCCAGACGGCCGACCAGGGCCATCATGTCGGGCGAGGCGATGACGCGGTCGAAGTCCATCAGACCACCGTTGATCTGCTCGTACAGATCTTCGGCGCCGACGTATTCAGCGCCGGCGGCGCGGGCTTCGTCAGCCTTGGCGTCCTTGGCGAAGACGGCGACGCGGACGTCGCGGCCGGTGCCCGACGGCAGGTTCACAACGCCACGGACCTGTTGGTCGGCGTGACGCGGGTCAACGCCCAGGTTGACGGCGATTTCCATCGACTCGTCGAACTTGGCCTTGGCGTTGTCCTTGACCAGCTTGATGGCGTCGGCGAACGGCAGGAGGTCCTGCGTGACGCCGGTGCGAGCTTTATGAGCCTTGGTTTGCTTAGCCATGGATTAGCCCTCCACCACTTCGATGCCGATCGCGCGGGCCGAGCCTTCGATGATGCGCATGGCAGCGTCGATGTCGTTGGCGTTCAGGTCTTTCATCTTCGCTTCAGCGATCTCGCGGACTTGCGCCTGCGTGACCTTGCCGGCGATTTCGCGACCGACGAGCTTGGCGCCCGACTTAATGCCGGCGGCCTGCTTCAGGTAGAAGGTGGCCGGCGGGGTCTTGGTGATGAAGGTGAAGGACTTGTCCTGATAGACCGTGATGACGGTCGGCAGCGGGGTGCCCTTGGCGACCTTCTCGGTGCGCGCGTTGAACTCCTTGCAGAAGCCCATGATGTTGACGCCGCGCTGACCCAGCGCCGGGCCGATCGGGGGCGAAGGCGTGGCCGAACCGGCCGCAACTTGCAGTTTGATATAGCCGAGAATCTTCTTGGCCATTGGTCTCTCCTATGGATGACCCCGACAGAGACTGAGGGGCCGGTGAGCCGTGGTCTGGCATGGCTGCCTCCCACGGATTTGCCGCCTGACGACTCGAAAGCCCTCTGGCGGAGGCGCGCATGTAGCAGGACGTCACCACGAAGGCAAATGGAGGCCGCCCAATACGGAGCCTCACACCCTCGTTCGAAAAAATAGTGTCTAAAGAGTCTAATTCGTCTGAGATCCCGCCTGGCTCGCGTCAGCGACGGATCAGGCGACCGGCCGTCGCCCAGCCTAGCACGTACCGTGACCAGGGCCGGCGAAACGACTGTTATTGCCGCCAATCGCTGTAAATCATGGGCATCGGCGCGGTCGCACCTGCACGCAGATCAGACTCCAAACGCAAAACGGCGGCCCGAGGGCCGCCGCTGCACGTCGTTCAGGCGATGATCTACGCGATCAGCCGCCGGTCTTTTCGACCTGATTGTATTCCAGATCCACCGGGGTCGGGCGGCCGAAGATGGAAACGGCCACGCGCAGACGGGCGTTGTCTTCGTCGACGCTCTCGACCTGACCGTCGAAGCTGGCGAACGGACCGTCGATGACCTTGACGGTCTCGCCGATGTCGAAGCGGATGGTGGGCTTCGGACGCTCGACGCCCTCTTCCACGGCGCCGATGATGTTCTGAACTTCACGTTCCGAGACCGGCAGGGGCTTGGTGCCGCCTGCGGCGCCCAGGAAGCCCGTGACCTTCGGCGTGTTCTTGACCAGGTGATAGGCGTTGTCGGTCATCTCCATCTTCACCAGCACGTAGCCGGGGAAGAACTTGCGTTCCGAGTTCACCTTGCGGCCGCGACGGATCTCGACGACTTCCTCGGTCGGAACCAGGATTTCGGAGAAGGCGTCTTCAAGGCCTTGCTGCTTCGCCTGCTCGCGCAGTTGTTCCGCGACCTTCTTTTCGAAGTTCGAGTAGGCGTTGACGATATACCATTTGTGGCGGGGATTGGCCGCCGGCTTGGGCGCTGCATCGCTCATGTGCGCGTCTCCTTTATTGGCCGAGGCCGAGAATGAAGCGGGACGCGAAGCCCAGCCCCGTATCGACGATCCAGAAGAAGGCCGAAGCGATCAACACCATGATGAAGACCATCACCGAGGTGATCCAGGTCTCCTTGCGGCTGGGCCAGACGATCTTGCGAGCTTCAGCGCGAACTTGGCTGAAGAACTGAGGGATCGACGTCTTCTTCTTGGGTGCGGGCGCGTCAACGGCGACCGTGGCGGCGCCGGATGCGGCGGCTGCGGTCTGGTTTCCCACGGTGCGGCGACCGCCGGGGGTCTTCGCCTTGGCCATATGACGTCTCTTCAACCTCTGGAACCTGTCGCCTCACATGGGAACTCCCAAGCGACTGCGACAGGGGGAATGGCAGGAGCGGAGGGACTCGAACCCACGACCCTCGGTTTTGGAGACCGATGCTCTACCAGCTGAGCTACACTCCTAGTGTCCCGGACAAAGATCAATGCGCCGTGAGCAAGCTCGACGGCGCTAACCTCGCCAGAGGGGCGCATATGCCTGACGGCCGAACGCATTTCAAGGGGCGTTTCACGATAACCGTCGATAGATGCGCAGCTTTGTTCAGAACAGCCGCGCCACGGCGCTGGGTTCATAGCTGACGCCGTGCACGACGCGGTCGGGATCGCCGATCGAGAAGGTCTGGGCGCGGCTGCGGCCGTCGATCACGGCCACCGCCTCGACCCGTTCAGGAATCACCTTCACCACCGCCACCGAGTCGCCGCCGGGGGCCCAGGGGCTGATTTCCGGCGAGCGCTTATGGATCAGATCATTCAGGCGCTGGACCTCGTCGCCGTCGGTCACTTCCTCGGCTCGGCCGTCGATAGACAGGCCGACCGCCTCCCCTTCCCCGGCCACGCCGCGCACGGCCACGCCCACGCGCGGGTCGGCGGTGATGTTGCGCAGCTTCTCGCTGTCGCGGGCGGTGACGAAATAGAGGTTCAGCCCGTCGTTCAGATAGCCGAGGGTGCTGGCCTGAGGCCAACCATCGGCGCGATTGGTCGCCAGGGTCATCAACCTCTGGCCGTCCAGCAGCTTCAGGATCGCGGCCACCGCCGCGCCGTGGATGGGGATGACGCCGAATGCTGGCTCTGCGCTCATGACCTGAACTCCTTTGCGGTAAACTGCGGCGGCCTCGCCGGGTTCACCTTGACACAGATCAAGGCGGCTGGGCCTCGGGCGCGCGAAATGGCCGCATGACCCAGTCTCGCCTCCTGCAGGATGCTCCCCGTCTGAACGTCGTTCCCCTGACCGAGGCCGAGGCGCCCGCCGAGTTCGCCTTGGCGCGGCTGTGGCGACCCGATCTGGGCGCCGATCAGTGGCGGACCTTCCTGCGCGACTGGCGCGCCGCCCCCGACAGCCGCGGCATTCTCAGCGCCCGAAGCCAGCGCGGCGGGGTGCTGGGCTTCGTCAGTTGGTGGCGGCAACCCGACCTGGAGTTCGGCGAGACCCTGTGGGCCGGTCCCTTCGTGGTGCGCGAGATGGGCGTGCGGCCCCTGGTGCGGCAGAGCCTGGCGGTGGAACTGACGGCCCTGTCCCACCGGCTGAGCGCTAGGCTGCGCTATTCAGAAGACTAGGACAGCCTGCCCACTTCGAATGCGATCCCCGTTCAGCTAGGCTGCGGCGGAATGCTGGAGCCGACCATGACCGCCTGCAACGCCGCCCGGGCCGAAGCCTCGGACGTCCGTCTGGAAGACGTCCACCCCTGCGCGACCTGCGGGGCGCGGCCGCTGGGCGTCTGCGCCGACCTGAAGGGCCATGAGTTGCAGAACATGGCCTGCGCCAGCGAGACGGTGACGGCCCAGCCGGGACAGGCCCTGTTCCACGAGGGCGACCCCAACCCCTTCGTCTTCAACGTCGTGGACGGGGCGGTGAAGCTGTATCGCCTGCTGCCCGATGGACGGCGCCAGATCACCGGCTTCCTGTTCCAGGGCGACTTTCTGGGCCTGGGCGGTCGCGGGCCGTCCAGCTTTACGGCCGAGGCCCTGACGCCGCTGAGCGCCTGCCGCTTCCGCCGCGGCGACTTCGATCAACTGCTGAACGCCCTGCCCGCGCTGGAGCATCGCCTGGTGGCCATGGCGGGCGACGAGTTGATGGCGGCGCAGGAGCAGATCGTGCTGCTGGGCCGCAAGACGGCGCGCGAACGCATCGCCAGCTTCCTGACCCGTCTGTCGGCGCGCCAGGTGCAACTGGGCGGCGCCGAGGGCCGCGTCCACCTGCCCATGACCCGCCTGGACATCGCCGACTATCTGGGCCTGACGATCGAGACGGTGAGCCGGGTCTTCACCCAGTTCAAGACTTCGGGTCTGATCCAGCTGCTGCCGAACAATGAGGTGGCCCTGCCCGATCCCGAGGCCTTGAAGGCTCTGGGGGAAGGCGCGGCCTGAGCCGGAAAGAGTGATCGAAGGCGCGGCCTGGGGGCGATGGGGGTGCGGGCTGACGACCCGCACCCCCGCCCCGCATCGACGCGGAAGTTCTAGAACTTCCGGCCGACGCCCACCGACACGACCCACGGATCCAGGCTGACGCTGCTCTTCAGCGCGCCGCTGTTGATCGTGGCGTCCGTGTCGAACCACACCTTCTTGGCGTCCAGGTTCAGGGTCCACGGCCCCGACAGATTCCAGTCCGCCCCGGCCTGCAGCGCCACGCCGAAGCCGTTGTCCAGATCGACGTCGAAGCCGTTCTTATCCTTGCCGTCGAAGAAGGCCATGTAGCTGACGCCGGCGCCGACATAAGGGCTGATCGTGGAATTCGGCGTCGGACGGTATTGCAGCGTCACGATGGGCGGCAGGACCCAAGTCTCGCGCACGGCCACATCGGTCGCCCCGCCCTTGGCGCGGACCTCATGCTGGGTGGCGCCCAGGATGGCCTCGACCGCCCAGTGGTCGGCGACGAACCAGGTGAAGCCCAGGGTCGGCATCCAGTCGTCGCCGACATCGACCTTCAGGCCGCTGTCGGCGCCGGCGGCGGTAAGGATGGCGTCGTCGGCCTGAGGCAGGACGCCGGTCATGCGGGCGGTGACGATCAGCGTCCCCTTGCCGACGGGTTCGGGGGCGGCGTTCTGAGCGAATGCGGCGCCCGCCAGGGTCAGGACGCTGGCGGCGGCCAGGAGTGCGGCGGCGGTCTTCATCGGTATCAATCCCCGACAATCGCCGGATTGAGGGAGGGTCCGGCTTCGATGTCTTCACGACCATGCGCTCGTCCCCATCACGCGACGTTGATCCAGAGCAAGTCACGGATATTTCTGATGATCATCAGATATTCTCGCCCCTCCCCGCTCATCCCGGCGGACGCCGGGATCCAGTGAGAATGCGCGTCAGAGACCTGTCCATTCCGCGTAGCGCCTTGAAGCCAAAGAACTGGATCCCGGCGTCCGCCGGGATGAACGGGGTAAGGCACGCCAAAGAAAAGTCCCCTCCGGCGGGCGCCGAAGGGGACTTTCAGTCATGGGATCGCGGACGACGTCACGGCTCGGAGCGTCCCTCATCCCCTTCGTCATACAGATGGAACTCGTGCCAGAGGCCGTTCAGGACGCCGAAGGCCACCGCCAGGCCGAGGCCCAGGATCCAAGCGAAATACCACATGGAATGATCTCCTTTCGCGGGATCAGTAGAGGTCGGGGTTGGTCTTCAGCTCAGCCTCGGTCGAACGGCCCCACAGCACCTTGTAGACCCAGGAGGTGTAGAACAGGACGAAGGGCAGGAAGACCGCCACCACGATCAGCATGATGAACAGGGTCGTGTGGCTGGACGAGGCGTTCCAGGCTGTCAGGCTGGACTGGGCGTCGATCGAGCTGGGCAGGATGAAGGGGAACATCGACAGGCCGACCGTCGAGATGATCCCCACCGCCGAGGCCGAGGAGCCGCCGAAGGCCAGGACCGCCGACTTGCGCCACATGCCCAGCAGACCGATGGCGGCGCCGGCGAAGCCCAGGACCGGGGCGATGATCATCCACGGATAGCGACCGTAGTTGTCCAGCCAGGCGCCGGGCGCGGCCTCGACCGCGGTGCGCAGGGGGTTGGACACGCCGCCCGTATCGACCGCGCCGGTGATGCGGAAGCCCATGTCGCCAAAGGCCACCATGGCGCCGCCGACGGCGAACAGGACCAGGCTGGCCAGACCGGCGATAGTGCCGATGGCGCGAGCGCGCTTCAGCACCACGCCCTCCTCGCCCTTGACCGCCAGCCAGGCCGCGCCGTGCAGCACCAGCATGGACACCGACAGCAGACCGCAGACCAGGGTGAAGGGGGTGAACAGGCCCAGCAGGCTGCCTTCGTAGAAGCTGCGCAGGTCGCTATCCAGACGGAAGGGCGCGCCCGTCAGGACGTTGCCGACCGCGACGCCGAACACCAGGGCCGGGACGAAGCTGCCGATGAAGAGGCCCCAGTCCCACATGGAGCGCCAGCGCGCCTCGGGCCGCTTGGAGCGATACTTGAACGACACGGGCCGCAGGATCATGGCGGACAGGACCAGGAACATGGCCAGGTAGAAGCCCGAGAAGCTGACGGCGTAAACCTGGGGCCAGGCGGCGAAGATGGCCGCGCCGCCGACGATGAACCAGACCTGGTTGCCCTCCCAGGTCGCGCTGACGGTGTTGATGACCATGCGACGTTCGTCGTCCGTCTTGGCGACGAAGGGCAGCAGGGCGCCGACGCCCATGTCGAAGCCGTCCGTCAGGGCGAAGCCGATCAGCAGCACGCCCAGCAGTCCCCACCAGATCAGGCGGAGCGTGGTGTAGTCGAGGGGAAGTTCCATCTCTCTTTTCCTTCAACGACCGGGGTCAGGCGACCGCCGGTTCGCCTTCCGTGCTGGCGTCGGCTTCACGGGCTTCCTGTTCGGCGAACGGGCCCTTCTTGACGGTGCGCAGGATCAGTCCGACCTCGACCACCGCCAGGGTCCCATAGAGCAGGGTGAAGCAGACGATGGTGGTCAGCAGTTGCGGCACGCTGAGGCTCGAGGCGCCGAGGAAGGTCGGCAGGACGCCCTCCACGGCCCAGGGCTGACGACCCACCTCGGCCAGCAACCAGCCGGATTCGATGGCGATCCACGGCAGGGGAATGGCCAGGACGGCCAGACGCAGGAACCACCTGGTCTCGTGCTTGCGCAGGGTGCACAGGACGAAGGCCGTGGCGAACAGGCCGATCATCAGGAAGCCGATGCCGGCCATAATGCGGAAGACCCAGAACATCAGCGGCACATTGGGCACCGTGTCCCAGGCCGCCTGCTTGATCTGCTCGGGCGTGGCCAGACGCGGATCGGCGACGTAGCGTTTCAGCAGCAGGCCGTAGCCCAGGTCGCCGCGCACGCTTTCGAACTGGGCGCGGGCGGCCATGTCGGTGTGGTCGGCCTTGACCTTCTCAAGGGCGTCATAGGCGACGACGCCGCGTTCGATGCGGTCCTCAGCCACCGCGACCAGTTCCAGAATGCCGATGACGGGCTTGTCGATGCTGCGCGTCGAGATCAGGCCCAGGACATAGGGGATCTTGACCTCGAAATGGGTGTGGCGGTCTTCCAGGCTGGGCAGGCCGAAGGCGGTCAGGCCGGCGGGGGCCGGTTCGGTGCGCCACATGGCCTCCAGGGCGGCCAGCTTCATCTTCTGGTTGTCGGTCAGGGCGTAACCCGACTCATCGCCCAGGACGACGACCGACAGCGACGACAGCAGGCCAAACGCCGCGGCCACCGTCATCGACCGCTTGGCGAAGCCCTTGTGCTTGCCCTTCAACAGATAGAAGGCCGAGATGCCCAGCACGACCACGGCGGCGCAGACATAGCCCGCCGAAACCGTGTGAACGAACTTGGCTTGCGCGACCGGGTTGAAGATCACCGCCATGAAATCGGTGACTTCCATCCGCATGGTGTCGGGGTTGAAGGCGGCGCCGACCGGGTTCTGCATCCAGCCGTTGGCGGCCAGGATCCACAGGGCCGACAGGTTGGTGCCCAGGGCGACCATGAAGGTGACGAACAGGTGGGCGTGCGGCTTCAGCTTGTCCCAGCCGAAGAACATCAGCCCGACGAAGGTCGCCTCCATGAAGAAGGCCATCAGCCCTTCGATGGCCAGCGGGGCCCCGAAGATGTCCCCGACATAGTGGGAGTAGTAGGACCAGTTCATGCCGAACTGGAATTCCATGGTCAGGCCCGTGGCCACGCCCAGCACGAAGTTGATGCCGAAGATCGCGCCCCAGAAGCGGGTGATGGTCCGCCAGATCGGCCGACGCGTCATCACATAGATGCTCTCCATGATGACCAGCATGAAGGAGAGGCCCAGGGTGAGGGGCACGAACAGAAAGTGGTATAGCGCCGTCAGTGCGAACTGAAGGCGTGAAAGGTCTACGACCGCCAGGTCGATCATGGGCTCAGGCTCCTGACCGCCAGCCCCCATCGACCGGCGTTCTACTATAACCTAAGGCAACGCTCGAAGGCGCGCCTTGATCCTGATCAAAGCCCGCCGGGCGGACTCGCTCTAGACGGCGTTTCGCCCAAGGCTGTTTCGTCACAAGGACGATTCGCCCAATGCGCCTTCGCGCTGGTTCATGTCTGGTCGCGCGAATGGAGCAGGAGAGACGATGACGGCCCAGCCGATCGATACAGACGCCGCACCCGCCCCCACCCCGGCCCAGTGGCTGAAGACGGCCCTGTCGCCGCGCAAGCGGATCATGGCCCTGGCCAGCGGACTGGTGATCGCCGACGCGGTTCCGGCGGTCGGCTTCGCAGCCGGCCTGGGCCTGGCGGTCGGCGCCCTGCCGCAAGGGATCGGCCACGCCCTGCCCGGCGCGGCTCTAGCCGTCGCCTCCTTGCTGGCGCGCGGCGTCCTGACCCAGGTCGCAAGCCTGACGGCCGCCCGCGCCGCGCGCGCCGTCAAGGGCGACCTGCGGCGTCAGGCCCTGAACGGGGCCTTTTCCGGCCGCCTGTCCGACGCCGAGACCATGACCGCGACCGTCGAGGGGGTCGAGGCGCTGGACGGCCATGTCTCACGCTTCGGACCCGCCCGCATGGCGGCCGCCGTGACGCCCCTGCTGCTGATCGCCGTCGCCGCCGCGGTCAGCCCCTTCACCGCCGGCATCTTCCTGTTCACCCTGGCCCCCTTCGTCATCGGCATGGCCCTGACCGGCATGGCGGCGGGGGCCGAGAGCCGCCGTCAGTTCCAGGCTCTGGGCCGGCTGTCCGGCCTGTTTCTCGACCGCATCCGCGCCCTGCCCGCCATTCTCGCCTTCCAGGCCGAGACGCAGCAAACGGCGGTGATCGCGCGCGCCTCCAGCGATCTGGCGCGCCGCACCGGCAAGGTGCTGAAGATCGCCTTCCTGTCCTCGGCGATTCTGGAGTTCTTCTCGGCCCTCGCCGTGGCCCTGGTCGCCGTCTATTGCGGCTTCAATCTGCTGAAGCTGCTGCCCTTCCCGGCGCCCGAGCAACTCAGCCTGACCCGCGCCTTCTTCCTGCTGGCCCTGGCGCCCGAGGTCTATGCCCCCATGCGCCGCCTGGCCGCCGCCTATCACGACCGACAGGCCGCCGAGGCCGCCGTGCCCAGCCTGAGGACGCTGACCGAAGGGGCCGCGCCCGCCGCCGTGCGCCCGCCCGTTCCCGCCAGCGCCCCGGCCGTCGCCTTCCGCGACGTCGCCGTCGCCTATGAGGCGGGCGCGCCGGTCCTGACCGGGTTCAATCTGGAGATCGCCCCCGGCGCCACAGTGGCCCTGCTCGGCGCCAGCGGCTCGGGCAAGAGCAGTCTGCTGCATCTGTTCCTCGGCCTGTCTCCCCTAAGCGGCGGCGAGGTCGAGGTCGGCGAGGTGCGCCTGTCCGACCATCCCGACCTGACCGCCTGGATCGCCTGGGCTGGTCAGGCGCCCGTCGTGGTGCCCGGAACCCTGACCGAGAACATCGCCCTGGCCTGGCGCGGCGCGCCGTCAGGGCGCGTCATGGAGGCCGCCGCGCGCGCCGGCTTCACCGGCGACCTGAACCGCATCATCGACGAACGCGGCGGCGGACTGTCGGGGGGCGAACGACGGCGCCTGGGCCTGGCCCGCGCCTTCCTCAAGCCCGCGCCCATCCTGCTGCTGGACGAGCCGACCGCCAATCTGGACGCCACGTCCGAGGCCGCCCTGCTGCCCGTCATTCGCGCGGCGGCTGAAGGCCGCACCACCCTGATCGCCACCCATTCCGAGGCCGTCGCCGAACTGGCCGACGTCGTGGTGCGCCTGTGAGCGTGCCCGACATGACCGGCGTCGCCCGCCTCAAGGCCCTGATCCGGGCCCAGGAGCGCCGGCAGGGCGCGCGTCTGCTGACCGCCGCGGTCACCGCCGCCCTGGTCTCGGCCGCCGCCGTGCTTCTGCTGGGGGTGTCGGGCTGGTTCATCACCGCCTCGGCCCTGGCCGGGCTGGCGGGATCGGCGGCGGCCTACAGCTTCAACTTCATGGTGCCGAGCGCCATGATCCGTTTCTTCGCCATCGTCCGCACCGGCTCGCGTTACGCCGAACGGATCACCGGCCACGACGCCGCACTGCAGGCCCTGGCCGCTCTCCGCCCGCAGTTGTTCGAAGGGATCGCGCGCGGTCCCGTCGTCAAAGCCCTGACCCTGGCGGGCGGCGAGGCCTCGTCGCGGATGGTGCAGGACGTGGACGCCATCCAGAACCGCTTCGTGCGCCTGTCCGCCCCCTGGGGCGCCGCCGCCGGTCTGATCGCCGGTCTCGGTCTGGCCCTGCTGACCGGCTGGGCGACCGCCCTGGCCATCGCCGCCGCCAGCGCGCTCGGCGTCCTGGCCGCCGCCCTGGTCGGCCGCTGGCTGGCCGAACCCGCCGGACGCGCGGTGCAGGCCGCTTCGGGCGCGCTGAAGAACCAGTTCGCCGCCTTCGCCGCCGCCGCGCCGGAACTGCAAGCCTACGGCGTCAGAGCCTGGGCCGTGGACCGTCTGGCCGAGCGCGGCGCGGATCTGGAGCGCGCAACCGAGCGCCTGGCCTCGGCCGGCGGCTGGATCATGCTGACCCAGTCGGCCGCCATGGCCCTGGCCGTCGTCGGGGTGATGGCGACAGCCGGGGCCGCCTCGCCGCCCCTGATCGCGTTGGCGATCCTCGCCGCTGTCACCACGGTCGAAAGCGCCGGCGCCCTGCTGACCGCCATCCGCCACAACGGCGCGGTCGAGACGGCGATCGAGCGTCTGGGGGAACTGCTGGAAGCCGCCCCCGCCCCTTCCGCTCCTGTCACGACGCCCAGCCTTGGCTTGCCGTCGGCTGATCTAAGCCTGACCCCGCCCCAGCGCCTAGCCGTCACCGGCCCCTCGGGCGCCGGCAAGACCACCCTGATCGAACGCTGGATGCACCTGCGCGCGCCCCTGCCCGGCGAGGCCAGCCTGGGCGGCGTGGACGCCGCCGACGTCTCGCCCGACGCCGCGCGCGCCCTGTTCGCCTATGCCCCGCAACAGGCCGTGCTGCTGGCCGGAAGCGTGCGCGAAAATCTGAAACTGGCCCTGCCCGGCGCCGATGACGACGCCCTGTGGGCCGCGCTGGAGGACGCCGATCTGGCCGACCGCGTTCGCGCCGCCCCCGCGGGTCTGAACGCGCCTCTGGGTGAGAACGGCGCCCGGCTGTCGGGCGGCGAGCGTCGTCGCCTGGGTCTGGCCCGCGCCTATCTGCGCCCCGCGCCCTGGCTGGTGCTGGACGAGCCGACCGAGGGTCTGGACGCCGCCACCGAGGCGCGCGTGCTGGAACGGCTGGCCGCGCGTCTGGAACGCACCGGCCAGGGCCTGATCCTGGTCAGCCACCGCCCGGCGCCCCTGGCCCTGTGCGACCGGGGGCTGGCGGTCACGGGGCTGTCGTCGTCCGGTGCGGTTCAGATGGGGTTGCAGGGGGCGCGGGCGGCGGCCTGATCCGACGACATTTCTTTGATCTCCATCAAGGCGAGCCCGGCCGCGAAGGGGTTTGCTGGGATCAAAGGAGATACCCCATGCCCGCAGACGTCGTTCCCGCCATCGCCGCCATTGTCTCGGCCTTCCTGGTCTTCATGGCCGCCCTCGGCTTCGCCTCGGTGTGGAGCAACATGGGCGACAAGCCCAAGGGCTGACCACGAAAAAGCGCGCATCCGCCGGGCGGGTGCGCGCTTGCTCAAGAGACGCCTGAAGGGCCGCTTAGTCGGTGTCGGTCGGAGCGCTTCCCTGCCCCGGAATGATCGCCCGGAACAGCAGCTTGTCGATCCGCCGATCGTCCATGTCGATCACCTCGACCTCGAAGCGACCCAGTTGCAGGATCTCGCCCTCGTGCGGCAGACGCGACAGGTGGTGCAGCACCAGGCCGGCGACGGTGTGGAAGCTCTCGTGCTCGCCAAAGTCCTCGCCCAGTTCGTCGCCCAGTTCGTCCAGGTCGGCCTGACCGTCCACGGCCCATGAGCCGTCCTCGCGCTTGCGGATCGACCGATCCTGCTCGTCGTGGCTCTCATTGAAATCGCCGGCGATCATCTCCAGCAGGTCCGTCGCCGTGACCACGCCTTCGAAGGCGCCGTATTCGTCGACGACGAAGGCCATGTGGACCTTGGAGCCCTTGAGGATTTCCAGCGCCTTCAGCACCGAAGTCGACTGCGGGATGAAGGCCGGCTCGGCCACCAGCTTCTCGATGTCGTAGGAGCCATCGGTCAGCAGGGCGTCCAGCAGGTCCTTCTTGTGGACCACGCCCAGGGGATTATCGACGTCGCTCTCGCGCGCGACGACGATCCGCGAATAGGGGCAGGTGCGGATTTCCTCGCGCAGGACTTCCTCGGGATCGTCCAGGGCGATCCAGAAGACCTCGTGGCGCGGCGTCATGGCCACGCGCACGGCGCGGTCGCCCAGGCGCAGGATCTCCTCGATCATCTCCTGCTCTTCCGGCTCGATCAGGCCGGCGGACGTGCCCTCGGCCAGGATGCTCTGCACCTCTTCCTGGGTGACGTCGGAGCCGTCGCGGTCCTTGACGCCCATGACCTTGAGGATGCCCGAGGTCGAGGCCGTCAGCAGCAGGACGAAGGGCTTCATCAGCAAAGCCATGGTCGAGATGGGCGCCGCCATCTTGGAGGCGATGGTCTCGGGGAAGATCAGGGCCAGGCGCTTGGGCACCAGTTCGCCGACGATCAGCGAGACATAGGTGATCAGCACGACCACCAGGGCCGTCGAGGCGATCTCGGAATAGGGTGCGAAGGCCGGGAAGCTGGTTTCCAGGATGCGATCCAGCTCGCCCGCGATGGTCGCCTGACCATAGGCGCCCGCCAGAATGCCGATCAGGGTGATGCCGACCTGAACCGCCGACAGGAACTGGGTCGGCTCCTCCGACAGCTTCAGGGCCGCGCGAGCCCCGCGATCCCCCCGCTCGGCACGGCTTTGAAGCTTGGATTTACGCGATGAAACGACCGCAAGCTCGGTCATGGCGAAAAGGCCGTTCAGCACCACAAGCAGCAGCACGACGACGATAGCGATGGTCAACATCGAAAGGGGAGAAACCCGCGGCGCGGCGCGACAACCGGCGTCCGCGTGGCAATAGTAAGGCTGATCGCCACGCCGCGCCAGTCATTCATTCATGCATCGGGACACGGCTTCACCCGGTTCGACCGACGCCGACCGACCCATAGACGCCCGACGATGGTCGGCCGTCGTGGCTTTGAACGCTCGCACAGGCGGTCATCCCGATGAGGGTGCCGATGAACAGGCCCAGTCTGATGGCGCGCCGCATTTATGGTTACCCAAGGATTAACGTCGAAAGCCAACGTCATTGGGACGGCGCAGGTTCCCATGTAAGAATGGTTCAGGCGGCGCAGTCGTCCAGCCGCCAGTCCTCGGCAGCGATCAGACCACGGTTGAGACCCTCAAGCAGGATCTCCAGCGTCACGGGCTTGGCCACCAGGGCGTCGGCTCCGGCCAGCATGGCCCGCCGGTGATGGGCCTCTGTCGTATTGGCTGTCAGCATGACGATAGGCGTCCGATCCAGACGGCGCGTCGCCTCATGGGCGCGGATCAGACCGATGGCGGTCAGCCCGTCCATAACCGGCATCTGCATGTCCATCAGGATCATGTCGAAGCGCCCGCCCAGGAACCGATCCACGCCTTCGCGCCCATTGTCCGCCGCAACCACCTCGAAGCCTAGCGGCTCCAGAAGACAGCGAACGACCATCTGATTGGCCGCATTGTCCTCGACCAGCAGGATTCGCTGGGTCCCGATCCCCTCGCCCGGGTCGGCGCTGATGGCCTCCGGCGCCTCATCCAGATTCTCGATGGGTAGGACGACCGTGAACAGGCTGCCCACGCCCGGCGTCGAGCGGGCCGAAATCTCACCCCCCATCAATTCGGCCAGAGAGCGGCAGATCGACAAGCCCAGGCCGGTGCCTCCGAACTCGCGTGAGATCGTGTCGTCCGCCTGGACAAAGGGTTTGAACAGGCGGGTGGCGGCTTCGGGATCAAAACCGATGCCGGTATCCTCGACCTCGATGCGCAGTCGATCGCCGTCCGCGTCCGACGTCAGGTCCACGCGCACGTCCACCGTCCCCGCCGGCGTGAACTTGACCGCGTTCGAAACCAGGTTGGAGACGATCTGCGTGATGCGGACGCCGTCCCCCATGAGCCGGCCGTTCGCCGCGTCGGAGAAGGTGATCGACAGCGCCACGTCGGCCTGCTCGGCGGTCGCCGTCCGCATCTCGACCACGGCCGCGATGTCGGCGCGCAGATCAAAGGGCGCAGGGGCCAAGCGAAACTGACCGGCCTGCATCTTGGACAGGTCCAGCATGTCGTCCAGCACGCGGCGCAAGGCGTCCCCAGCGCCGGTGATGAGCGACAGCATCTGCGCCTGACGCTCGGTGAGCGTCGTGTGCGCCAGGGCCGAGGCCAGGCCCAACACGGCGTTCAGCGGCGTGCGGACCTCATGACTGATGTTGGCGAAGAATCGATCGCGCACCTGGGCCGCGCGCCTCGCCTCGTCCTGGGCGATCTCCAGGGCCTTCAAGGCGCGGACATGGTCGGAAACCTCGAAGCGGATCGCGGTATAGGTCTCGGGCCGGCCGTCCGCGCCGGGATTGGGCACGATGGTCGTGTCGACCCAGTAGAGCTCGCCGTTCTTGTTGCGGTTCTGGATGGTGCCGCGCCACACGGCCCCGCCCGAGATGGTTCGGTAGAGGTCCTTGAAAAACTCACGGGGGTGGTGGCCCGAGTTCACCAGCCTGTGGTTCTGGCCCACCAACTCATTGCAGCTATAGCCGCTGACATCGGCGAACTTTTGGTTGCAGTAGAGAATCTGGCCCGCGCGATCCGTGATGGCCACGATCGCCGCTTCGTCCAGCGCCCCGGACAGGCCCGCGCGGCGCGGCCAGTCGATGTCAGTCATGAGGTTCCCTTTTCACAGGGGGAGGCATGACCCGACATCACCTCGCTTTCGTTAATATCGATGATTATCAACGCTCTATCAGCCAATTGCCGCGCGTTTTGTTCCAGATCAATTCTCGCCCCTATCCCCCGACGAGCCGTGGCCCTGCTCCGTAGAGGCCCCGACGGCAAAACGGCCCCCCGGATTGCTCCGGGAGGCCGCAGCATTATGAGCGGACCTACCGCCCTTCGGGCTGCTTGAGGTCAAAGCAAAACGGCCCCCCGGATTGCTCCGGGAGGCCGCTCTGTTACTCGATACTGCGGCCTCTCCGAAAAGAGGCCGGTACGCTTTACGCTTGGCCTATCGCGCTTGCGCGCTGCATGAGGCCGGTACGCTACTGTTCGGGTCAGAAGACCCGGATCTATCGATTACTCGACGATCTTGGCGACCACGCCGGCGCCGACGGTGCGGCCGCCTTCACGGATGGCGAAGCGCAGGCCCTGATCCATGGCGATCGGGGTGATCAGCTCGACGCTCAGCTCGGCGTTGTCGCCGGGCATGATCATCTCGACGCCTTCCTTCAGGTGAACGATGCCGGTCACGTCCGTCGTGCGGAAGTAGAACTGCGGGCGATAGTTCGTGAAGAACGGCGTGTGACGGCCGCCTTCTTCCTTGGTCAGGATGTAGGCTTCGGCCTGGAACTTGGTGTGCGGGGTGATCGAACCCGGCTTGCACAGCACCTGGCCGCGCTCGACGTCTTCACGCTTGGTGCCGCGCAGCAGCACGCCCACGTTGTCGCCGGCTTGACCTTGGTCCAGCAGCTTGCGGAACATTTCGACGCCCGTGCAGGTCGTCTTTTGAACCGGACGGATGCCGACGATCTCGACTTCTTCACCGACCTTGATGATGCCCTTCTCGACGCGACCCGTGACCACGGTGCCGCGGCCCGAGATCGAGAAGACGTCTTCCACCGGCATCAGGAACGGCAGGTCGACCGGACGTTCCGGCTGCGGGATGTAGGCGTCGACGGTTTCCATCAGCTTCAGCACTTGCTGCTCGCCGATTTCCGGGTTCACGCCGTCGGTCGCGGCCTTGGCCGAACCCATGGTCACCGGGATGTCGTCGCCCGGGAACTGGTAGGACGAGAGCAGCTCGCGCACTTCCATTTCCACCAGCTCGAGCAGCTCGGCGTCGTCGACCAGGTCGACCTTGTTCATGAAGACCACCAGGGCCGGCACGCCGACCTGACGGGCCAGCAGGATGTGCTCGCGCGTCTGCGGCATCGGGCCGTCAGCGGCCGAAACCACCAGGATCGCGCCGTCCATCTGCGCCGCGCCCGTGATCATGTTCTTCACGTAGTCGGCGTGGCCGGGGCAGTCGACGTGCGCGTAGTGACGGTTTTCCGTCTCATACTCGACGTGCGCCGTGTTGATCGTGATGCCGCGGGCCTTTTCTTCCGGCGCGGCGTCGATGTCGGCGTAGTTCATCGCCTTGGCGCCGCCGGCCTTGGCCAGCGTCATCGTGATCGCCGCCGTCAGCGTCGTCTTGCCGTGGTCAACGTGACCAATCGTGCCGATGTTGCAGTGCGGCTTAGTGCGTTCGAACTTTTCCTTGGCCATGGCCAAACTCCTGTGGCCCGGGTCCAAAGCGGAGGGGCGCTTCTGCTCAGTTCAAAAAACCTGGAGCGGGTAGACGGGATCGAACCGACATCCTCAGCTTGGAAGGCTGCTGCACTACCATTGTGCTATACCCGCGCGAAGAATGCGTTGCCCCAACCTCGTGAGAGGTTGGCGTTTCCGCACCCGATTCCTTTTCTGGGTTTCCGTCCTCTCGGCCTCGAAACGCGCGTGGTGGGGGAAGAAGGACTCGAACCTTCGAAGCTTACGCAGCGGATTTACAGTCCGCCCCCTTTGCCACTCGGGACATTCCCCCAGCGCGCGTTTTCAAAACCGGTCTGGATACGCAACGGAGTGATCTTTCGATCATTTTCGCTGCGAAAGCCTTCGTGTCCGGCGACGCCTGCAGTAGAGGAAGCGCCTGACCCGAAGCCCTAGGGCCCAAATCGGAGGCCGTCTTATAGTGTCGTCATTTTCAGAACGCAACGACCGGAAACCCGGTAAAAAGCAGTCTTTCCACAAGCGCGTGGAAAGTCGGCCCGAGAAAGGTTGGTCCCCTGCGCCAACAGGGCGTTCCGGGGGCGATTCAGCCCCCAAGGCCCCGCGCGGCAAGGCCGATGCGGATAATTTTCTCTGGGGCCGCCATCCTGTTTTAGCCGCCCTGGCCAATCCGGCGCGTCGCGGCATGGGCCGCTTGATGGTCACAGAGGACCGAGCCGCTGAACTCGAACGGGAAAATCTGGCGAACGGCCACCGAATCGAGGTGGTCGATTCGACCACCCTGGCCCGCATGCTGCCCGCCGGCGCCGTTCACCAGGGCATGGTCTTCAAGGTTCAACCGCTGGAAGGCGTCTCTCTGGAGGAGATCGCGGAGGACGCCCAGGGCGTCATCGTCATGCTGGACCAGTTGACCGACACCCAGAACGTCGGCGCCATCTTCCGCTCGGCCCTGGCCTTCGGGGCCAAGGGAATCGTGGTGCAGGACCGGCACTCGCCCGCCCTGGCCGGCGCCCTGGCCAAGGCGGCGGTCGGCGCGACCGAGCGCCTGCCCTGCGCCCGGGTGACGAATCTGAGCCGCGCCCTGGAGAAGCTGGCCGACATGGGCTGGCGCGCCGTGGCCCTGGACGGGGCCGCCGAGCAGACGCTGGAAGAAGCCCTCGATTCGCGCCCGACCGTCCTGGTCATGGGGTCCGAAGGCGACGGCGTGCGCCGTCTGGTGGCCGAACACTGTGACGTCCTGGCCAAGATCCCCATGCCGGGCGGCTTCGAGAGCCTGAACGTCTCCAATGCGGCGGCCATCGCCCTGTATGAAGCCGCGCGCGCGCAACGCGCCGGCTGACCGGTTCGCTCCCGCCGACTATCGGTTGGCGGGAGCGTGACTTTGCCGCTGCGGCGTCTTGGCGCAGCCCGGCCCGGGGCTTAAGAAACCCGGATGGAATTCCTTTCAGACCCCCATCTGCTCAGTCAGGCCTCCGCCCTCGGCAAGGTCCTGATGATCGACCTCGTCCTGGCCGGCGACAACGCCGTGGCCGTGGGCCTGGCCGCCGCCGCCCTGCCCCAGGAACAACGCCGCAAGGCCATCCTGATTGGTCTGGCCGCCGCCGTCGTCATGCGCATCGGCCTGGCCCTGATCACCGTTCAGCTTCTGGCCATCGTCGGCCTGCTGCTGGCGGGCGGCTTCCTGCTTCTGTGGGTCTGCTGGAAGATGTGGCGCGAACTGCGCGAGCAGGCCACCCACGACCAGGCCGAGGCCGAGGCCGAAATCGAACGGGCCATGGCCATCGAACACGGCGGCGGGCCGTCGCCGGAAGAACTGGGCCTGAAGCGCAAGACCTTCGGCGCCGCCCTGATCCAGATCATGATCGCCGACCTGACCATGAGCCTGGACAATGTCCTGGCCGTCGCCGGCGCCAGCCACGACCACCCCTGGATCATGGTCTTCGGCCTGATCCTGTCGATCGCCCTGATGGGCCTGGCCGCCAGCTTCATCGCCAAGCTGCTGAACCGCTATCGCTGGATCGCCTACATCGGTCTGGTCATCGTGCTTTACGTCGCCCTGCACATGATCTGGGACGGCGGGCGTTCGGTCATCGTCCGTACCGGCCACGCCGACCAGTTCAACGCCTCGGCCCCCGCCTTCCTCGACATCGGCGCGGAGGAACAGGCCAAGCACATGCAACACGCCGGCGCCGGCAGCAAACACTCCACCCCCGCCGCCCTGCCCGGCGCGCGGGAACAACGCACACCGCCGCCCGCGGCGGAAGCAACGCCCTCTGCGAACTGAAGAAAAGGCCCGGAGCGATCCGGGCCTTTTTTCTTTTCCTCGCCGGCCCGGTCTCCCCTGCTCACTTTACAAAAACATAGGTTTTCAACTAAGCGTAGCCATATCACTGATAGTCCAAGGCCGCAGATGTCGATTCGTGCTCTTTCCTGGTCGCTTGCAGCGGCAACCCTATGCCTGTCCGCCGCCAGTGCAGCCCAGGCCCAGATCGTCATCGGCGGCGGCAACACCAGTGTATCGTGCAATGGCGGCGCAAACGGCACGGCCACCGCCAGCCCCTCGGGCGGCGTCGGGCCCTACACCTACAGCTGGGCGCCTTACGGCGGAACGAACTCCACGGCGACCGGCCTGGCCGCCGGACAATTCACCGTCACAGTGACCGACAACACCGGAGCGACCGAGACGCGAGGCTATACTGTCACACAGCCGCCTCTTCTGGTGGCGAGCCAATTTTCGCAGTCGAACGTCTCCACCAATGGCGGCGCGAACGGCGCCGCCACGGTCAGCGTCTCGGGCGGCACGCCCGGCTATACCTATTCCTGGGCGCCGAGCGGCGGCACAGCATCGACGGCCGTCGGCCTGACCGCCGGGACCTATACCGTCACGGTGATGGACGCCAACACCTGTATGACGCAGCAAAGCTTCACCATTACCCAGCCTGCGGCAGGAGCGGCGGCGACGGTCGCCAGCGTCGGCGTCCCTGCAAACGGCGCCTATACGCCCGCTCAGACACTGACCTTCACCGTGAACTTCAGCGAAACGGTTACAGTCGTGGGAACGCCCCACATCGCCCTGACCATCGGAACAACCACCCAGTACGCCACGTACCACTCCGGCTCCGGCACTTCGAGCCTGACCTTCCAGTACACGATCCAGCCGGGCGACGTTGACAGCGACGGGATCACTGTCGGCGCTCTCGGCCTGAACGGCGGGACCATCCGTAATGGCTCAACGGACGTCAATCTGACGCTCAATAGCGTCGGCGCCACGAACGGCGTGCTGGTGGCGACGCCGCCGCCGGCCCCAGTTCCGACCCTGACGGAATGGGCCATGATCTGCCTGGCCGGCCTGCTGGGTCTGTTCGGCGCCTCGCGCCTGGGCCTGCTGCCCGCCGCACGGAAAGACTGACGCCGGTCAGACTGATTTCAGAACAGCAAAAAGGCCCGGAGCGATCCGGGCCTTTCTTGTATTCCGCCGCTTCAGCGACCGCGCAGCCAGCCGGTGACAGACAGGCGGTGCGTGCCCGCCGACAGGGCCACCTGGGTCACGGAATGGGGCGCCGGCACCTTCAGCAGGCTCAGCGCATTGAAGCGCGGCGTGAAGGCCTCGGCCACATTGCCGTCCGCGCCGTGAAAGGCCAGCAGGCCGCCCCAGTCGATCCGCCATCCCGGCGTCAAGCCCAGGACATAGGCGAAGTAGCGCTGCTTGCCGTCGGCGCTGTCATCGTGCTGGTTCAGGAAATGGGCCGGGCGGAAGCGCGTAAGCTGGGCGTCCGCCATGGCGATCCGGGGCTCGCCCGTCAGGTCGCGCATCAGGTCCAGAAACGCCTCGCCGTTGAGGAAGGCCACCAACTCGGACCAGACCTTCTCCGCCTGCCCCGCCTCATCCAGATCATAGATGGGGTGGTTGTCGTAGAGATACTGAAAGCCGTCCGTGGCCGAAGCCTGGACCCGTTCGCCCAGGGCCTGCTTCTGCGCCGGCTCGAGACTGGCCAGCCAGGCGGCGGGCAGATCGACGTGACCGTCGCCCCGGCGCGTCACCGTGTTGAACGCGGCGTCGGCGGCGCTGGCGGCTAGGTGGTCCGCATAGGCGCCGCTCAGCAGGTCGACGACCTGGGCCCGCCCGGTCGCCGCCAGCCGATCCCGGATCGACTGGCGCTGCGTGTTCGACTGGACGGCGAGTTCCGGCCTCACTCGGCGCCGCCGAAGCGTTCGGTCCATTCGGCGACCTGGGCGTCCTCGATCTTGGCGAACAGGACGGCGGCGGCGGCGACCGTCTGACCAGCCGGCACCAGGGTCAGCAGGTCGGCCTCGGCGCTCGGCCAGGACAGGTCCATCGCGCCGACCGTGGCGCCGATGCGCTCGGCGCTACCGGGCATGAAGGGGACGGTGATGCGGGCGAACAGGGCCACCAGCGACAAGCCGGTGCGGACCACCACGGCGGCGCGGTCGCGGTCCGTCTTCAGCGCCGTCCACGGGGCGGCTTCCTGCAGATACTCATTGCCCAGCACCCACAGGGCGCGCGCGGCCTGGGCCGCCTTGCGGAACTCCATGGCCTCGAACTCGGCGGTCAGGGCTTCCAGACCGGCCTTGAGGTCGGCCGCCAGCTTGGCTTCCAGAGGTCCGGCCTCGCCGCCCTCGGGCACGACCCCGTCGAACTTGGATTCCGTGAACTTGACGATGCGGTTGACGAAGTTGCCCAGGACGTCGGCCAAGTCCTTGTTCGTCGTCGCCTGGAACTGCTCCCAGGTGAAGGCCGCGTCGGAATGCTCGGGGCCATAGGCCGTCAGGTGCCAGCGCCAGTAGTCGGCGGGCAGCAGCTCCAGCGCCTGATCCATGAAGACGCCCCGGCCCATGCTGGTCGAGAACTTGCCGCCGTACCAGTTCAGCCAGTTGAAGGCCTTGAGCTGATCCACCGTTTTCCACGGCTCGCCCGAGCCCAGGATGGTGGCGGGGAAGCTAACGGTGTGGAAGGCCACGTTGTCCTTGCCCATGAACTGGACGTAGCGGACGTCTTCGGCGCCCTCGTCCAGACGCCACCACGAGCGCCAGTCGCCGCCGTTGGCGTCGGCCCATTCCTCGGTCGCGCCGATGTATTCGATGGGGGCGTCGAACCAGACGTAGAAGACCTTGCCCTCCATGCCCGGACGGGGGCCGCCGTCGGGACCGACGACCGGCACGCCCCACTTCAGATCGCGGGTGATGCCGCGATCGATCAGGCCTTCGTCCAGATGCTTGTAGGCGATGGAGCGGGCCAGCGGCTGCCAGCCTTCCGAACGGGCGTCGACCCAACCGCGCACCTCGTCGGCCACCTTGGTTTGCAGCAGATAGAGGTGGCGCGTGTCGCGGACCTCCAGGTTGCGGCTGCCCGAGACCGCCGAATAGGGGTTGATCAGGTCGGTCGGGTCCAGCAGGCGGCCGCAGTTGTCGCACTGGTCGCCGCGCGCCTTCTCGTAACCGCAGTGGGGGCAGGTCCCCTCGACATAGCGGTCGGGCAGGAAGCGGGCGTCGTCGATCGAATAGATCATCCGGTCGACGCGCTCCTCGATCAGGCCGCGTTCCTCCAGCACCTTGGCGAAGTGCTGGGTCAGACGCTTGTTTGGCTCGTTGGAGCTGCGACCGAAAACGTCGAACGACAGGCTGAAGGCCTCGCCGGCCCTCTTCTGAACCAGGTGCTGCTCGTCGCAATAGGTGCGGACGTCCTGTCCGGCGGCGGCGGCGGCCAGCTCAGCCGGGGTGCCGTGCTCGTCGGTGGCGCAGACATAGAGGACGTCATGCCCCTGGCCGCGTTTGAACCGCGCCCAGACGTCGGCGGGCAACATGGACCCGGCCAGATTCCCAAGGTGCTTGATGCCGTTGATGTAGGGCAGCGCCGAGGTGATGAGGATGCGGGCCATGATCGTCCAGTCTGCGGGAGGAAGCAGACGGATATAGAGGCCCGTTACGCCCGCGTCACCCCGCCGTCATGCCGCGCGTGGGGCCACGCCTCAGGCCGGAAGCCGCCGCGCGATCCGCACGAAGCGTCCCGTCAGCAGCGCGCCCGAGATCAGGCTGGCCACGATGACCGACCAGACCAGACCGTCCACGCCGATCCGGTGCGCCAGCCACCAGCCCAGCGGGATCATGATGACGCCATAGGACAGCAGGTGCATCAGCGTGGGCCAGACCACGTCCCCGGCCGCGCGGTTGGCCTGGGCGGCGACCACCTGCTGGGCGTCCGCGACAAAGAAGAGGGTCGCCAGCACCAGGGCCGGGGCCGCGATGGCCAGGATCGCCGGGTCGGTCGTATAGGCGCTGACCACCAGGGGCGCGGTCAGCCACAGGCCGATGGCGATGATGAAGGCCAGGACCGTCACCACGCCGATGCCGGCCAGACCCCCGCGCATGACCCCGGCCTTGTCGCCCGCGCCATAGCTGCGGCCCACCAGAACCGCCGTCGCCGACGACAGGCCCATGGGCACCATGAAGACGATAGCGGAGACGTTGATGACGACCGCCCAGCTGGCGGTCTCGGCGGCGCCCAACTGGCCCGCGAAGACGGTCATGGCGGCGAAGGCCCCGACCTCGATGAAGTTGGACGACCCGGCGCCCAATCCGACCTTGACCTGCTCGCGCTCGACCGCCTTGTCGCGCTTGGGCTTGTTGAACAGGCCCCAGGCGCGGGCTTCAGGCAGACGCAGGATGAAGATGACCAGGAAGATCGCCAGCGCCATGCGGGCGCCGAAGGTGGCCCAGGCCGAGGCCTGGGCGCCGTGCAGGCCAAGGCCCAGAATGTCGGGCACCAGCAGCAGGTTCAGACCCAGATTGACCGCATTGGCCACCCACATGGCCACCATGCCAGCCTTGGGTCGATGCAGGCCCTCAAGGAAGAACTGCGCCGCGACCGAAATCAAGTAGGCGGGCATCGACAGGGCGAAGATCATCAGGACCGGCGAGGCGCCTTCGCCCAGCCCGTCCTCCAGCCCCATGTGCGTCAGCCCGAACGGCCCCAGGAGCATCAGGGCGATCATGGAGACGAAACCGATCTGAAGCGCATAGACGGTGCCGCGACGCAGGACCGCGCCGACCTCGTCCTTGCGGCCCTCGCCCAGCAGGCGGGCCGTCATGACCTGCACCCCCATCATCAGGCCGACCGCCGTGGTCAGCACGACCGAAGACGGAGCCCAGGCCAGAGAGTGATAGGCCAGTTCGCGGCTGGCGTAGTGGCCGACGACGATGGCGTCGGTCAGGCCCATGGTCATGATGCCCAGACGCGCCAGCACGACCGGCCAGGCCAGCTTCAGCAGCTCGGACAGGGTCTCGCGGGTTTTGAAGCTGAGCAGAGCGTTGGTCATGGGAGCCGGGACAGGCCACGGGCGCGCCCAAAGGTCAACACCTCGACTCTAATGCCACGAAAGGGTCACCAAGCGCCCAGTTCGCGCAGCTCTCGCACCAGGTCGTCAGGCAGGTCCGTCGCCTCTGCGGTCGTCAGGTCCGGCGGCGCGTCCTTGGGCTCGAAATAGCGCCAGCCCTGAAACGGTCGTCGGGCCAAGGGCGCGGTGCGAATGACCTCACTGTCCAGCTTGATCTCGCAGCGGCTTTCCTTGCCCTCGCCGATGGTGGTGATGTCGAGGATGCGCTGACGGCAGGTCACAGAGCCCTTCATCACCCAGTAGAGCGAGCCGCCGTCCTCGATCTCGGCGGCGCGCTTGGGCGTCATGCGGGTGTGGACGATGCGCCAGTCGGAACGCGCGGCGTTCGCTTCCAGCGTCTCGACCTCGGACACGCCGACGCAGAGTTTGATCATGTGAAGGGGCATGAGGCCCACCTAGTCGCCCGGCGCCGCCGTGACCAGACCCGGCTCGCCCCTATCGATCGAGCAGGGTGAAGATTTCCTGCCCCTTGGCGATCAGTTCATGGCCGCATCGCTGGCTGTGCGAACGCACCTGCTGGACCGGCGTGCTGTCCGTATAGTCCAGCATCCGTCGCACCCAGTTCGTACGGGGATCGCGGCCTTCCAGACGGCCCAGATAATACATCATGCCGCCCGAATATTGCTGCTTCAGCGTTTCCGAGAGCGCGGGATCGTCGATCGCCACCGCCAGCAGGCCCATGCACTGCAGGTCCGCCGCCGACTCCGCCGGCATGTCCGTCAGGTCAGCGCCCGCAAGCGCCGTCGCCATCATCGCCGCAAGGATCATTTCGCCTCTCCCTCGGCCTTCACAACGGCCAGAACCGCGCCGTCCACGACCTGATCGCCGACGGCGACGTTGAACTCGGCCACCACGCCGTCGAAGGGTGCGGTCAGGGCGTGCTCCATCTTCATGGCCTCCAGCACCACGATGGGCTGACCCTTGGTCACGGTGTCGCCAGCCTTGGCGGGCGCGGCGACGATCTTGCCCGGCATGGGCGCACGCAGGCCGCCGTCGGAGGCGGAGCCGCCTGCGCCCGCAGCGGCCTTGCGGCGGCGGAATTCGATGACGTCGCCGTCGTCGAAGACCACGATCCGCTCGGCGTCAGGCGCAAATGCAGTGACGACATCGCCGTCGACCACAACCAGATCGGTCTCGCCGTAGACGCGGGCGGTTTCGCCCTCAACGCCGACGTCGAAGCTCGACTGACGTCCGTGCCAGCCGGGCTCCCCGGCTAGGGTCACGTCGTGATGCTGGTCGCCATTATGCAGGGCCGTGCGCGACTGCGCCGCGCCGTTCATGCGGAAGCCGAACAGACCCGCCCGCCACGGAGCCAGCGACTTGTCCTCGACGTCAAAGGCGGCGGCGTCGGCCTCCAGCCCGATCAGACCGGCGGCGGCGGCAACCGCGCGCGGACTGCCTTCCGACCTCAACAACTCGCCCTCCTCCGCCCCGATGAAGCCGGTGTCCACGTCGCCCTCGACGAAGCGCGCGTGGTCCAGGCAGCGGGCCAGGAAGCCGGCGTTGGTGCGGACGGGCCAGACCTCGACCTCGCGGCAGGCGTTCGCCAGGCGAGCGGCGGCGGCTTCGCGGCTGTCGGCGTGGACGATCAGCTTGGCGATCATGGGGTCGTAGAACTGGCTGACCTCGCCGCCCTGCTCCACGCCCGTATCCACTCGGATATCGTCGGGCAGGACGAAGTGATCCAGCTTGCCGATCGACGGCAGGAAGCCGTGGGCCGGGTCTTCTGCATAGAGGCGCGCCTCCATGGCCCAGCCCTTCATCGGGATGTCGGCTTGCGCCAGCGGGATCGGTTCGCCCGCCGCGACGCGCAGTTGCCATTCAACCAGATCGACGCCGGTGATGCTTTCGGTCACCGGATGCTCGACCTGCAGCCGGGTGTTCATCTCCATGAACCAGATGCGGTCGGCCTTCAGCCCGTCAGAGGCGTCGGCGATGAACTCGATGGTCCCTGCGCCCTGATAGTTGACGGCTTTCGCCGCCCGTACTGCAGCCTCGGTCACCGCTGCCCGCGTCGGGCCGTCCATGCCGGGCGCCGGGGCCTCTTCGATCACCTTCTGGTGGCGGCGTTGCAGCGAGCAGTCGCGCTCATGCAGGTGGACGACGTTGCCGTGGCTGTCGCCGAAGACCTGCACCTCGATGTGGCGCGGACGGGTGATGTAGCTCTCGATCAGGACGCGCGGGTCGCCGAAGGACGACTGCCCCTCGCGCTGGGCCGAGGCCAGACCGTCGGCGAAACCCTCGGCCCGGTCGACCTTCTTCATGCCCTTGCCGCCGCCGCCGGCGACCGCCTTGATCAGGACCGGGAAGCCGATGCGGTTCGCCTCGGCCGTCAGGGTTTCGACCGACTGGTCCTCGCCCTGATAGCCGGGAGTGACGGGCACGCCCGCCTCGATCATCAGCTTCTTGGCCGCGTCCTTCAGGCCCATGGCGCGGATCGAGGACGGCTGCGGGCCGATCCAGACAATGCCCGCCGCCATCACCGCCTCGGCGAAGTCGGCGTTCTCGGACAGGAAGCCGTAGCCGGGGTGGATGGCCTCCGCCCCCGTCGCCTTGGCCGCCGCCAGCACCTTGGCCGCATCCAGATAGGATTCGCGCGCCGCCGCCGGACCGATCAGCACCGCCTCGTCCGCCTCGCGCACGTGCAGAGCGGCGGCGTCAGCCTCGGAATAGACGGCGATGGTGCGCAGGCCCATGCGGCGGGCGGTGCGGAAGACGCGGCAGGCGATCTCGCCGCGATTGGCGACCAGGACGGACTTGAACATCAGGCTGTTCCTTACCCTTCTCCCGGGAGAAGGTGGCCCGCGAAGCGGGTCGGATGAGGGGTCTCGCAAACAATGGGATCGAAGACGAAGCGGCTGGGGCGGTGCAACCCCTCATCCGTCAGCCTTCGGCTGACCCTTCTCCCGCAAGGGGAGAAGGGTCAGTTGAGAAGTCTTATTGCGCCCAACTCGGGGCGCGCTTGTCGAGGAAGGCGCGGACGCCTTCCTGGCCTTCTTCCGAGACGCGGGCGCGGGCGATGCGCTTGGCGGTCTCTTCCAGCAAGCGATGGTCGATGGCTTCGCCGGCCACGTCGTTCACCAGACGCTTGGCGTCGCCCATGGCGCCGGGGGCGCAGGTGGTCAGGCTGTCGGTCAGCATGGAGATGAACTCGTCCACTGAGCCTTCGGGCAGGACCAGGTCGATCAGACCCGCGTGGGCGGCGTAGTCGGCGTCGAAGATATTGGCCGTCAGGAACAGCTGGCGGGCGCGACGCGCGCCGACGGCCTCGATGACATAGGGGGCGATGGTCGCGGGGATGAGGCCCAGCTTGACCTCGGAGAAGGCGAAACGCGCGCCCTCGACCGCGACGGCCATGTCGCAGGCGGCGACGATGCCCGCCCCGCCGCCCATGGCCGCGCCCTCGACCAGGGCCACCGTCAGGGCCGGCACGTCGTGCAGGGCCTTGAGCATCCTAGCCAGACCCATGGCGTCGTCGCGGTTGTCGGCCTCGGACCAGCCGGCGGCGTCGCGCATCCAGTTCAGGTCCGCGCCGGCGCTGAACGTCCCGCCCGCCCCGCGGATGAAGACCACGCGCACGCGGTCCGCGCCCTGCAGGGTCTCGAAGGCCTCATAGAGGGCGGCGATGGTGGCGGCGTCGAAGGCGTTCTTCTTCTCGGGACGGTTGATGGTCACGAAGACCACGCCCGACGGCAGGGCGTCGATCTTGACCAGTTCGTTGTCCGCGTCCGGCGCCGGATCGGCGACGAAGGGATGGGCGATGGCGTTGATCTCGGCGGCCTCGGCGTCGGTGACGTCCAGGGCGTTCAGATCTTCTTCAGTCGGCTTTTGGTCAGTCATGGTTGGCTCCTTGGCCGATAGAACGCTTCAAACGTCGTCCCTCTCCCTCGCGGGAGAAGAAGAGAACTACACAGGGTCGCAGCGATTGGCGCGAACCGTCTTTCCGTCCTGCTCGACGCGCAGCGAGATGCCGGCGACGGGCGACAGGCGCAGGGTCTGGACGAGGGTATGGTCGCCTTCGGAGGACTGGTTTTCCAGCACCACGCGGATCGCGTCGCCCTCGCCTTCGAGGACTTCCAGGGCCACCAGCTTGGAGGTGTCCTCATAGCCCTTGATTTCATTGGCCGTGATGACGAAGCGGGTCCCGCTCTCGTCCTTGGCGCAGCCGTCGTCGCTGTAGTCCCAGTTCCCGCGATAGCCGATGGGGAAGACCGCCTCGGACGGCTGACCCGCGCGGGCGGCTTCTTCCTCGGCGGCCGAGACCGGCTCGGTCTGCGGCGTGGCCGCCGCCGGGGTTTCCGCCGCCTCGGGCGCCTTGGAATCAGCCTGAGATCCGCAGGCCGCGAGCAGCGTGGTTAGGGCGATAAGAGCTGCAGTCTTCTTCATGTCTCTGTCCTTGTCGTCCGGGTTTCGACCTCAAAGAGATCGCCGAGGCGACAATCTCAGCCGCGCCGGCCGCCTTCAAGTTATTTTTTGAACACTGTGTAATTTGACGTCCTACATCCGGAACACGCCGAAGGTCGTCTCCGGGATCGGGGCGTTCAGGCTGGCGCTGATGGCCAGACCCAGGACGTCGCGGGTCTGGGCGGGGTCGATGACGCCGTCGTCCCACAGGCGGGCCGTGGCGTAATAGGGGTTGCCCTCGTCCTCGTACTTCTGGCGGATCGGGGCCTTGAAGGTCTCGGCCTCCTCGGGCGTCCAGGTGTCCGCGTCGCGGTGAACGGTGGCCAGAACCGACGCGGCCTGCTCGCCGCCCATCACCGAAATCCGGCTGTTGGGCCAGGTGAAGAGGAAGCGCGGGGAATAGGCCCGGCCGCACATGCCGTAGTTGCCGGCGCCGAAGCTGCCGCCGATCAGGACGGTGAACTTGGGCACCTCGGCGCTGGCGACCGCCGTGACCAGCTTGGCGCCATGCTTGGCGATGCCTTCGGCCTCATATTTGCCGCCGACCATGAAGCCCGAGATGTTCTGCAGGAAGAGCAGCGGAATCTTGCGCTTGCAGGCCAGTTCGATGAAGTGCGCGCCCTTCTGGGCGCTTTCCGAGAACAGGACGCCGTTGTTGGCCAGGATGGCGACCGGCTGGCCCCAGATGCGGGCGAAGCCGCAGACCAGCGACGTGCCGTACAGGGCCTTGAACTCATCCAGCTCCGAGCCGTCGACGATGCGGGCGATGACTTCGCGCACGTCATAGGGGGCGCGGACGTCGTCGGGGATGATGCCGTAGAGTTCAGCCGGGTCATAGGCCGGGGCGCGCGGCTCGCGCACGTCCAGCGGCTGGGGCTTGATGGTGTTCAGATTGGCGACGATGGAGCGGACGATCTCCAGCGCGTGTTCGTCATTCTCGGCCACATGGTCGACCACCCCGGACTTGCGGCCGTGGGTCTCGGCGCCGCCCAGTTCCTCGGCCGAGATGACCTCGCCGGTGGCGGCCTTCACCAGCGGCGGTCCGGCCAGGAAGATGGTGCCCTGATTGCGCACGATCACCGTCTCGTCCGACATCGCAGGCACATAGGCGCCGCCGGCGGTGCAGGACCCCATGACACAGGCGATCTGCGGGATCGACCGGGCCGACATCCGCGCCTGGTTGAAGAAGATGCGGCCGAAGTGGTCGCGGTCAGGGAAGACCTCGGCCTGGTGCGGCAGGTTGGCCCCGCCCGAATCGACCAGATAGACGCAAGGCAGGTTGTTCTGCTCGGCGATCTCCTGCGCCCGCAGATGCTTCTTCACCGTCATGGGAAAATAGGCGCCGCCCTTCACCGTCGGGTCGTTGGCGACGATCATAACTTCGCGGCCCGAGACGCGGCCCACGCCGCAGATCATGCCCGCGCCCGGCGCTTCGTCGCGATACATGCCGTTGGCGGCCAACTGCCCGACCTCGAGGAAGGGCGAGCCGGGGTCCAGCAGGCGCTCGACCCGGTCCCGTGGCAACAGCTTGCCTCGCGCCACATGGCGGTCACGGCTGGCGTCAGAGCCGCCGCGCGCGGCCTTGGCCACCTTCTCGTAAAGCTCATCCCGCAGGGCGCGATTGTGCGCATCCAGCGATTTGAAAGCAGGACTGTTGCGATCGACGGCGGAAATCAGCTTGGGCATGCCCCAAGGTGTAGGAGGCTTCCGCGCCGGTGGGAAGCGTCCGCTTTCCTGTCGCGCAGATTCCGGCCTAAACCTCCCACATGGCTGCTGAACGTCCCGACACGTCGTCCGACTCGCTGGAAGCCGCCCTCGCGCGCGTCTTCGAGGGCACGAAGAACACCCGCGCCAGCTGGTTCGCCCTGACGCGGGGCGAGCGGCTGTTCTCAGCCGGCGATCCCGCCGACACCCTCTATCTGCTGCGCGCCGGGCGGCTGGGCGTGTTTCGCGACGACAACGGACGCGGGCCTCAGTTCGTCGGCGTCATCAAGCCCGGCGATCCGGTCGGCGAAATGGCCATGTTGGCGGGCACGACCCACATGGCCAATGTGGTGGCCCTGCGCGACAGCGACGTGATCGCCCTGCCCCGCGACGCCTTCTTCGAAGCCGCCCGCGCCGAGCCGGCCCTGATGGCCGAACTGGGCCAGGTCATGCTCACCCGCGCGCGCGACCGCAACTCCACCGGATCCGACCCGACGGTCTTCGGCTTCATCTCGGCCCGCAAGCAACCGATCCGCAGCTTTGTCGAGCGTGTGGCGCGCGCGGTCGAGGCCCAGGGCTTCACCTGCCGCATCATCGACCACACAGCCCTGTCGTCCGCAGCCGAATGGTTCTCGGGCGTCGAGGACGCCCACGACTACGTCCTCTATATCGCCGAAGCTGATGAAACCGGCTGGGCGGCGCTTTGCGCCCGACAGGTGGACCGGGTCTTCATGGTGGGCGACGCCGATCGCAGACCACAAGCGCCCATCCTGCCGTCAGAGATCGAGGACGAGGCCCATCCTCTGACCGACCTGATTCTGCTGCGCCCCGCCCACATGGGGCGGCCGACCCGGACCCGCGACTGGCTGGAGGCCTTCAAGCCCGGCCGCTGGTTCCATGTGGTCGAGGGTCTGTTCGACGACACGGCGCGGATCGCCCGCGTCGTCACCGGGTCAGCAGTCGGGGTGGTGCTGTCGGGCGGCGGGGCGCGGGCCTACGCCCACATCGGCGCGCTGAAGGCCCTGCGCGAAGCGGGCATGCCGATCGACTTCATCGGCGGATCGTCGATGGGGGCCGTCATCGCCGCCGGGCCCGGTCTCGGCTGGTCGGACGAGGAACTGGACGAACGCATCCGCAAGGCCTTCGTCCTGTCCGACCCCCTGTCGGACATCGCCTTCCCCATCATCGCCATGACCCATGCCCGCAAGGTCGCGCGCCTGATGCAGGACGCCTATGGCGACGTGAACATCGAGGACATGCCCCTGCCCTTCTTCGCGGTCTCGACCAATCTGACGTCGGGCAAGGTCGAGGTACATCGCGAGGGCATGCTACGCCACGCCCTGCGGGCCTCCATCTCCCTGCCCGGCGTCATGCCGCCGGTCGTGATGAACGGTCAGGTCCTGGTGGACGGGGCGGTGCTGAGGAACTTCCCCAGCGAGGTCATGCGTCGCCTGAACAGCGGCCCGGTCGTCGGCGTGGACGTGTCCCAGACGCGCGGCGTCGATCCCAAGGCCCTGGAGGACCCGCCGTCGTGGTGGCGCTGGATCCTGTCGGGGGCCTGGAAGAAGGGGCCGCCTATCGTCTCGGTGCTGATGCGCTCGGCCACCCTGTCGACCGAGGCCGAGTTGATGCAGGCGCGGGCCGACACCGACCTGCTGATCCTGCCAAAGCCCGAGGGCGTCGATATTCGTGACTGGAAAGCCTACGACCCGGCCGTGTCCTCAGGCTACGCCGCCGCCCAGGCCGCTCTGACGAGCCTGAAATGCCCCGTCGAGCATCTGCATCGCCAGCGTGTCAGCGCCTTTGCGCCAGCAGAAACAGACGAGGAAATGGTAGAAGAGTCAGCCCGTCCGACCGTCTAGGGAAGGCCGAGGCCAGCCGCTCTGCCAGGGCGGACAGGAAGGCCGACTGCAGCGGCGGATCGCCCGCCAGGGCGGTCAGATAGGGCCGCAGGGCCGTCCCCTTCATCCACTCCAGCACGGCGTTCTCGCCAGCCAGAACGTGCAGATAGGTCGTCGCCCAGATGTCGATGTCGTCGCACAGGGGCGCCAGGGCCTCGTAATAGGCCTCCGCGGGCAGCAGGGGGGCGATGGTGTCCACCCCGACCAGAGCGCCCGCCCACGGCCCCTCGGTCGCCGTTTCGCGCATCAGGCTGTGGTGGCGCGTCTCCCAGGCCATGGGCATCTGCACTGCCAGCAGCCCGCCCGGAGCCAAGGCCCCGGCTAGGTGCGCGAACAGGGCCGCGTGATCAGGCAGCCATTGCAGTGAGGCGTTGGCCAGAATCAGATCGGCGGGCCGTTCGGGGGTCCAGGTCGCGATGTCGCCGACAGACCAGTCCACCTCGGCGGACAGGGCGCGGGCCTGGTCCAGCATGGCGGGGCTGGAATCCATCCCGTGGACCCTGGCGTCGGGATGGCGACGTTTCAGCAGGGCCGCGTGCTGCCCCGTCCCGCAACCCAGGTCCCAGATCTCGGTCGGCGAGAAATCCTCGGGCAGACGCACCAGAAGATCGAGCGCGGCGCGGTCGCGCTGGGCTTCAAAGCGATTGTATTGCTTGGGGTCCCAGAGGGGGGAAGCTTCGCTCATCTCTGCATCACTCCATGTCGCCGAAACGATTCGTGGGAGTGATGGTACCGCCTCTCAGGCTTGAACTGAGGACCTCCGGTTCCACAAACCGGCGCTCTAACCAACTGAGCTAAGGCGGCGCGATCAACGCGAGGCCGGTTCTCTAGCGGGCCTCGCCCGACCGGGCAAGCGCCCTTTTCACCCTCGAGGCAGAGAAATCGCTTTTATCCCCGTCAGTTCCATCCCCGGCTGGCGATGTATTGTTCCAGAGCCGCGATCCGCGTCTGATCCGAGGGGTGGGTCGAGGCGAACTGCGGCGTCGAAGACTGGCGCTGCTGGGCCATGGTTCGCCACAGCGCCACGGCCTCGGACGGCTTGTAGCCGGCGGCGACCAGGTAATCGACGCCGAGGCGGTCGGCTTCCAACTCATGGCTGCGCGAGAAAGGCAGCAGGACGCCCAGCTGCGCGCCCAGGCCGCCAAAGGCCTGAACCGCCTGTCCGTAGTCCCCCGCCTGGCTCTGCACCGCCCCCAGCACCAGTCCGGTCGCGGCGTTGGTCGAGGAGCGCTCAGCGGCGTGCCGCGCCACGACGTGGCCGACCTCATGGCCGATGACGGTCGCCAGTTGGTCGTCGTTCCGGGCCATGTTCAGCAGACCGGTCGTCACCCCGATATGGCCGGAGGGCAGGACAAAGGCGTTGGGCGTCGCGTCCTCGAACACCGCATAGTCCCAGTGACGATCGCTCAGTCGCGCCGCCTGAACGATGCGATCGCCCACCCGCCGCACCCGTGCGTTCTGGGCGGCGTTGGTCGACACCTTTTGCGTGCGCAGCGTCTCGGCCCAGGCGGCTTGCGACTGCTGGATCAGCGAGCTGTCGTCCACGATCAGGAACTGATTGCGGCCCAGGGTTTCGTTGTAGGCGCAGGCGCCCAGGCTTAGGACGCCTGCGCCGAGCAGCAGAGCGGTCAGGAAGGACTTGGGCGACACGGGACCTCCGGAAAAGTTCGAGGGTCATAATGCACAGCTCGCCCTCAGGCTCCATGCCCTGATGCCACGCCGCCGCTGCGGGCAAAGAAAAACGCCCCGGTGTTTCCACCGAGGCGTTCAACCTGATCTCGAATGAGATCCTTAGTCCAGTCGGAACCGGGTCGTGAACTCGACGCGGGCGCCGACGGCGGCGCCGTCGACAGTCCGGGGAGCCAGACGGCCCGAGCGAGCCGCCCGAAGAACCGCTTGGCCGAAACCGGCGCCGGCAGGATCTTCGTCAACCACGCGGCAGTCCGAAAGGCTGCCGTTCGGGGCGACCGCGCAGTTCACCTTGGCCGAACCCGTCTCGATGCCGCGCGATTGGGCGCGTTCCGGGAACTCAGGGGCGACCTGGCGAGACCAGCTCGGGTTGGTGATGACCGAAGGCTTCGGCGGCGCGGGCGGCGCCGGCGGAGGCGGAGGTCCGGGGACGATCACGGGCGGGCCCGAGTATTCGACGCGGTCTTCCTTCTTCGTCGGTTCGATCGGCAGAGTCACCGGCGGCGGAGGGGCCTGGGTGTTGATCTGCGGCTCACGAATCTGAAGCTTCGGCGGCGGAGGGGTGTCCGGCGGAGGCGGCGGCGGCGGCGGCGGCGGCGGCGGCGGAGGCGGAACCTCCATCAGCTCGACGTCGACGGCCTCGTCCTCGTAGGTCATCTCCTTCAGCACGAACTTGTTGTTATACAAGTACAGGCCCGCCAGACCGTGGACGATCACCGACATGGCGATGCCCACGACGGCTCCGGTCGAAAGCTTCTTCTTCTTCTTCGGCGGATCCAGGATCGGATCGCGGTGGACGTGAGGTTCAGCTGTCATGCTATGCGCCCCGCCCCCTTACGAGTTGTCTTCGCCAACCAGGGCGACGCTGTAGAAACCATTGTCCTGGAGGGCGTTCATGACCTGCATGAAGTCGCCGTACCGGGTCTGTTGGTCTGCACGAATGAAAATACGCTCTTCCGAAGGGTTCCTGCGTCCGATCTGAACCCGCAGGTCGTCACCCAAAGCCGCAGGCGAGGACTTGAGGTCGCCGATCCAAACATCGCCATCGTTCTGGATGGAGATGAAGACCGGCGTCGGCGGATTCTTACCCGGAGGCGCAACGGCGCGAGGCAGTTTCACCGGCACCGACACGGTGGCGAGCGGAGCCGCCACCATGAAGATGATGAGGAGCACGAGCATGATGTCCACGAAGGGTGTGACATTGATCTCGGCATTAGCCTCGACGGTGTACTTGCCGCCGCCGGAACCGGAAAGTTTGGCGGCCATCCGTCTTACGCTCCCTTGTCGAGCTGACGCGAGATGGCGTTGATCAGTTCAGCGTTGAAGCCGTCCGAACGCGTGCCGTAGTTCGAGATGCGCGTGTTGAAGTAGTTGTAGAAGATAACGGCCGGGATAGCGGCGAACAGGCCGATACCGGTGGCCAGCAGGGCCTCAGCAATACCCGGAGCAACGACGGCCAGGTTGGTCGTGTTGGATTCGGCGATGCCGATGAAGGAGTTCATGATGCCGTAAACGGTGCCGAACAGACCGACGAACGGACCGGTCGAACCGACCGAAGCCAGGAACTGTTGGCCGCCCGAGAGACGCTTGGGCAGACCCGACTGAACAGCAGCGACGGCGGTCTGGGCGCGCAGCAGCGCCGAGTCGCGGTGATCGCCGGTCACTTGCAGGCCAGCTTGACGCGACAGTTCGATTTCTTCGGTGGCGGCGGCGGCCATGTCGGCCAGCGGGTTGCCGTCAAACTCTTCCGAGGTCGACACGCGGCGCATGTCGGCGATCGTGCGAGCGCCGCGGAAGGCTTCCAGGAAGCGGTCGGTGGCTTTGTTCAGGGCGCCGAACTCGAGCAGCTTGATGAGCAGCAGGGTCCACGAGAAGATCGAGGCCAGCAGCAGGCCGATCATGACGACCTTAACGACTGCGGTGGCTTCCATGAACATGGAGACCGGGGTGATGCCGCCGCTGCCATGACCGCCGCTGACCGAGTCAGCAACCGTCGAGGGGTCGGCAGCGGGAGCGGCGTCGGCGGCCGGAGCAGCAGCGTCGGCGGCCGGAGCGGCGGTCGAGGCAGCGGCTGCCGGAGCAGCGGCCGGGGTTGCGGCGTCTTGCGCCAGAACCGGCGAGCTCGCCATCAGGACGGCGGCGCCGGCCATTGCGAGGAGGATATTCGTCTTCTTGCTATCGAGCATTGTTCGCCAGTTCCTGCTTTGGTCTGACACGTGGAACCCAAGACACGGACCGCGTCAGTCGGCCGTCCCTATAATGAAATTGCGCCACCGTCGGATCGAGCCGACGAGTGGAGCCGCCCCCCTGCAACCCCCGTTCGAAAACGAGCGTCGCCGCCAAGGTCCGGGACACAATATCCCGGTCACCCCGACCTGCAAGCAGGAATGCGGTTAAGTCCCTTTGGCGAACGCCTATCTTAGCGTCAAGTGCGCAAAGTTTCTTTTCCCCTTCGCACCTGCAGCAATCGGGAAGTTGGGCAAAATATTTGCGATTTTCGTAATGGCGACGACACGAAAACGTCGCATCACGCCATGTTACGGGAATGCAATTCCCAAGGCGAAATTTAGGCCATTTTACGGCACAGCTTTCCCCGTAGGGAGAGACATTCACTTGCAAGGGGGAGTGGTGCCTGGAGGCGGGTTCGAACCACCGACACGCGGATTTTCAATCCGCTGCTCTACCAGCTGAGCTATCCAGGCGCACGACGTCGTCGCGAGAGGCGGGTCTATAGGCGAGGCTGACGGGGCTGTCCAGACGCCAATTCACTCAATTCAGCGATCTTTTTCATCTTCGACCGCTTCTTCCGCCGGAATGGCGTAGCCGCCGGTGAACCAGCGTTGCAGATCCACGTCGGCGCAGCGCTTGGAGCAGAAGGGCTTGTAGGCCTGAACGGCCTCCTGACGGCGGCAGATGGGGCAGAGCGACATGATCAGACCTCTTCTATTCTGACGGCGCCGGTCGCCATCGACGCATCGGCGACCAGGCCGGCGCGCGGCCCCAGGGCCTGAATCAGGGGTTCGGCCGCGGCCGCCTCATCGGGACAGCAACGCGCGACCAGGCGCGGCGATGCGGAATCGGACAGCAGGGCCAGACGCAGTTGGCGCACGACGGCGATGGCGCGCGCTTCCAGGCTCGGGCGTCCGGCGGCGTCCAGCAGCCGCTCGTCCAGCGGCGTCCGCCGCCACGGCAGGGACACCTGCATCAGGCCGAACCGGCTCAGCGGGCCGAAAGCGGCCTGGGTCTCGGCGGCGAAGGCCGCGCGCACCATCTTCATTATAGTGTCGCCGTGCAGGCCGACGCCGATCAGGTCGATCACGACCAGTCCGCCCCACCCTTTGAGCGTCAGCAAGCGCGCTGCGTGCGACAGTCCGACGCGGTTCGCCGTCTCGCGGCTCTTGCGGGAATCGCGGCCGGGCGCGGGGGCATGATCGATATCCACCGCGATCAGGGCGCGGGTGCGCTGAATCATCAGATCCAGACCGCTAGCGGGATCAACGACAGACGCGGACAACGCGTCCTCCTCGGCCTCCAAAGCGGCGCGGATCGCGGCGACGCCGGTCTGGGGCGCGACGCCGGGCGCCAGGCGAGAAAGAATCGCGGTCACGTCCGCCCCTGCCGCCAGAAGGCGGGGTTCGCCGGCCGCATCGCCCAGGCGGCGCAGGACCGGCCCCTTGCGTTCGCGCGGTTCGGCGACGACCTCGACCTCGATCTTGGCCCCCTCCCCCGCCTTGTCGTCCTTGCCCAGGGGCAGGAAGCCGAACGGCTCGCCCGCGCCCAGATCGACGAAGGCGCCGCGCAGGCCGGGTTCGACCCGCGCGATACGGCCCACGCAACGCGCGCCCAGCCGATCACTCGGCCGGTCGCTGTCACGCTGCAGGATCAGATGGGTATAGAGACCGTCGCGGGCGATGACGCCGCGGGTCTCGCCCGGCGTCTCATCGAGGAAGACCTCGATATCGGCCATGTCAGGCGTCCCGGGGCCGCCAGCCGGCGCCCCGAAGCAGATTGGCCGCCTCATAGAGGGGCAGACCCATGACGGCCGGGTGGCTGCCGACGATGCGGCGCACGAAGGCGGCGGCCGCCCCCTGGATGCCGTATCCGCCCGCCTTGCCGCGCCACTCGCCCGAGGCGACATAGGTCGCGATCTCTTCCGGCGACAGGGTCTTGAAGGAAACTCGGGTGTCCACGACCCGACAGGTCGTCTGGCCGTCAGCGATCACGACGACGCCGGTGAAGACGCGGTGATTGCGGCCGGACAACAGCTCGAGGAAACGCTGGGCCTCGGCCTCGTCCGCCGGCTTTTCCAGCAGGCGGCGGCCCAGGGCGACGACGGTGTCGGCGGCCAGGACGATGGCGTCGGGCGACCGCGCCGCCACCACCTCGGCCTTGCCGCGCGCCAGGCGCTCGGCCAGACGCGTCGGCGTCTCGCCTTTCAGCGGCGTCTCGTCGATGTCGGCGGGATCAACATGATCGGGAACCACCCCGATCTGCGCCAGCAGCTCAATGCGGCGCGGGCTCGACGAGGCCAGAACCAGCCTCGGAGCCGAAAGGTCAGGACGCGACACGCGCGTCCTTACTTGAAGCGATAGGTGATGCGACCCTTGGTCAGATCATAGGGCGTCATTTCGACCAGCACCTTGTCGCCCGCCAGAACGCGGATGCGGTTCTTGCGCATCTTGCCGGCGGTGTGGGCGATGATCTCGTGGTCGTTTTCCAGCGTCACGCGGAAAGTGGCGTTCGGCAGCAGTTCGCTGACGACGCCGGGGAACTCGAGAAGCTCTTCCTTGGCCATGCGGTCTCTCTCGCCCGAAAAACGGCTTAAGGCTCGCGTCGGGCGTGAACGCGAGCCGTGAAGGAGGCGCCTAATGCACCAAAACGCCGAAATAGTCGAGTTCAGCCGCGTCGATAGACGGCGCAAACCAATGTGAACAGGCGGCGGGCGGTTTCCTTGTCGATCTCGACCTTGCCTTCGAGACGTCCCCGGAGCAGTTCGGCGCCCTCGTTGTGCAGGCCGCGCCGGCCCATGTCGACGGACTCGATCTGGCTGGGCGAGGAGCCGCGCAGGGCCTCGTAATAGCTTTCGCAGATCAGGGCGTAGTCGCGGATGACCGTCTTCATCGGCGACAGGGACAGGACGTGGGTGCGGGTGAAATCCGGGCCGGAGATGTCGAAGGCCAGGCGGTTATCCTGCGACGAAAGACGCAGCGTATAGGGCCCGCCCTCGGCCCCCTCGGGCGTGAAGCTGTTCTGTTCGACCAGGTCGAAGATGGCGACGCGGCGCTGATGCTCAATCTCGGCGGTGGCGGCCGGAAGGGTGGCGGCGTCGACCTCGATGGCCGACAGCTTGTGCGGTCCGCTCATGCCTTGGCCTCGTCAGAAGGGGTCTGGTCCAGATGGGTGGGGGCCACGCGAGCGGGCCAGCGATCGGACAGGTCGGTCAGGACGGCGTCCAGGCACTCCACGTCGATCCGAAGATCGCCGCCGCCGGCGAACATCAGGATGACCCGGCCGCCGGGCGCCTCGGTCGGCTCGAAATCAAGCGCCAGAAGCTCCAGCGCCGATTCGGGCAGGCGCGGCAGACGACGGCTCTTGACCGCCTCGACGTCTCCGAACTGCATCGCCGCCATGACGCGGGTCCCGCCGCATTCCCAGCAGAAGCGCGACAGGACGATGGTCAGACGCCGGGCGTCCTTTTCCCAGCGGATGTCGACAGGCCGCATGATGGCGTCCTGAAGCGCGGCCGAGATGATCTGCAGATCGACGGCGTCCTCGGCCAGCAGGCGCAAGGGCTCCATCGGAGCCAGGGCCTCGGCCGCCGCGTCGTTGTCGGAGATCGCCTCGACCTCAGTGCTCATCCGCTCCGCCTTTCACGCGCCGCACGTCGGCGCCGCAGGCTCCCAGCTTTTCTTCCATCCGCTCGAAGCCGCGATCCAGATGATACACACGACCGACCGTGGTTTCGCCATCCGCGACCAGACCGGCCATGACCAGGCTGATCGAGGCCCGCAGATCGGTGGCCATGACAGGGGCGCCGTGCAGCGTCTCGACGCCGCGCACATGGGCTTCGCCCGCGTGGACCGAGATGTCGGCGCCCAGACGCGCCAGCTCGGGCGCGTGCATGAACCGGTTCTCGAAGATGTTCTCGTGGATGACGCTCGTGCCTTCGGCCGTCGTCATCAGGGCCATGAACTGGGCCTGCAGGTCGGTGGCGAAGCCCGGATAGATTTCCGTGGTGACGTTGACGGCCTTCAGCCGCTGCGCCGGGTCGCGGCGCACGATGACGCCGTCGGCGGTGGATTCGACCTCGACGCCCGCCTCGATCATCTTGTCGGTCAGGGCGGTGATCAGGTCGGCGCGGCCCTTGGTCAGGCGCACCTCGCCCCCGGCCATCGCCGCGGCCAGAGCATAGCTGCCCATCTCGATACGATCGGGAATCACCGACCAGGTCGTGCCGTTCAGCGACGAGACGCCGGTGATGGTCAGGACATCGGTGTCCAGCCCTTCGATCTTGGCTCCCATGGCGATCAGGCAGCGAGCCAGGTCGCCGATCTCGGGTTCACGCGCGGCGCGCTTCAGCACCGTGGTTCCATTGGCCAGGACGGCGGCCAGCAGGGCGTGCTCGGTCGCGCCGACCGAAACGAAGGGAAACTCGATCTCGGCGCCCTGCAGCCCCTTGGGCGCATGGGCGGAGACATAGCCCTCTTCCAGTTCAATCTGTGCGCCCATGGCAGTCAGGGCCATCAGGTGCAGGTCAACCGGACGCGCGCCGATGGTGCAGCCGCCAGGCAGCGAGACCTTGGCCTCGCCCGAGCGGGCCAGCAGCGGCCCCAGGACGTTGAACGAGGCCCGCATCTGGCGAACCAGATCATAGGGGGCGAAGGTCGAGGTCAGTTCGGGCGCGTGGAACAGGGTCTCCTGCCCGTCAGCGCCGTGGCGCTCCGTCACCTGGACGCCGAACTGCTGGAGCAGTTGACCCAGGAACCGGGTGTCCGCCAGACGCGGCATATTGGTCAGCAGCAGGGGCTGATCCGTCAGGATCGAAGCCGCCATCAGCTTGATGGCCGAATTCTTGGCGCCGCTGACCTCGATCTGGCCGTTCAGGCGGTTGCCGCCGTGGATGACGATGCTGTCCATGGAATCTTTCGCGGCCGGAAACCCTGCGCCCCGGCGAACCGCTTATCTAGCAAGCCCTTACGCCCTCGCGAAAGAGCCGTGTGCGCGCAAGGACGATGACTTTCAGTTGCGCTCGGTAGCGGGGCGCGGCGCGGCGGTCGGCGCCTTGCGGCGTTTCAGATTCGTCCGCAGGGCGGCGGCCAGGCGAATAGCCCGTTCGGCCTTGGCCTTCTGTTCGCGGGTCGGCTCGACGACCGGAGCGGTGGGAACGGGGTCTTTGGGCGGGGTATCCATGTTGTGCAGCAGAGCGCGAGCAAAGTTTTTGATCAAGCATGCATTTTCCGCTTGTGCCGCCCCGAAGTCGTTGGCTATACGGCCGCTCTCCTCGTTGAGGGCCGCCGTAGCTCAGTGGTAGAGCGCATCCTTGGTAAGGCTGAGGTCGTGGGTTCGATTCCCCCCGGCGGCACCATCCGGACCCTTGCAGATCATGATTTGCAAGGGTCCGGTCCAATCTTCCCGACAATACGATGCGCTGTCCTGACGCGGATGAAATGCGTCCGGTCGAGACCTGACATCTGGTCAAGACAGCCCCCTGCCCGCTAGACCTTGCGACCTCAGTTGTAAGGGGTTGGGGGCTTTCATGAAGCGCAGTTTGTTGACCACCGTCGCGGCCTTGGCCGTGGCCTTCCCGGCGTTCGCGCAAAACGCGCCGACCAGCGATTCGACGGCGACCGCCGCGGCCACGCCCGCCAAGCCGAAATGGGACGTCCAGAACCCGCCGGGCGCGTCGCACGACGCAAGCATCGACGTCACCGAAGGCACCTGGATGTCGCTGGACGTCAGCCCGGACGGCCGCGAGATCGTCTTCGACCTGCTGGGCGACATCTATGTCATGCCGATCGGCGGCGGCGAGGCCCGCGCCATCGCCTCGGGCGTGGCCTGGGACATGCAGCCCAAGTATTCGCCGGACGGCCGCTCCATCGCCTTCACCTCGGACCGGGGCGGCGGCGACAATCTGTGGGTCATGGACCGCGACGGGTCCAACGCCAAACAGGTATCGAACGAGACCTTCCGTCTGCTGACCCAGCCCGACTGGTCGCCGGACGGCCAGTTCGTCGTCGGCCGCAAGCACTTCACTTCTTCACGCTCGCTGGGCGCGGGCGAGATGTGGCTCTATCACCGCGGCGGCGGCGGCGGCGTGCAACTGACCGAGCGCCGCACCCAGCAGAAGGACACGGGCGAGCCCGCCTTCTCGACCGACGGCCGCTACATCTACTTCAGCGATGATTCCACGTCGGGCGGCGTGTTCGACTATTCCAAGGACCCGAACACCCAGATCTATGTAATCCGGCGCCTCGATCGTGAGACGGGCGAGGTCACGCCCTTCGTCACCGGACCGGGCGGCTCGATTCGCCCCACCCCCTCGCCCGACGGCAAGTCCTTGGCCTTCATCCGGCGCGATCGGTACAAGTCCGTCCTCTACGTCATGGACCTCGAATCGGGCCGCGAGACCCCGATCTACGACGGCCTGGACCGCGACCTGCAAGAAACCTGGGCCATCCACGGCGTCTATCCGACGATGAGTTGGACGCCGGACAACACCGGCATCGTCTTCTGGTCGGGCGGCAAGATCCATCGCATCGACGTGGCCACCTAGGCCGTCAGCGAAATCCCCTTCCATGTCGCCGACACCCGTCGCGTGCAGGAGGCCGTACGCTTCCCCGTCGAGGTGGCCCCTGAGCAGTTCGACGTGAAGATGGTCCGCTGGGCCCAGACCTCGCCCGACGGCTCCAAGGTGGTGTTCGAGGCCTTGGGCAACCTGTGGCTCCGCGACCTGCGAAACGGCGTGGCCGGCGCCCCTCGCCGCCTGACGCGCCAGAGCGACCACTTCGAGCTCTATCCGTCCTGGTCGCGCGACGGCCGCTCGATCGTCTACACGACCTGGAATGATCAGGACCTCGGCACGCTGCGGGTGATTCCCGCCGCCGGCGGCGAAGGCCGCGTCATCAGCACCCATCCGGGCCACTATCTGGAGCCGCAGTTCTCGCCGGACGGTCAGACCATCGTCTATCGCACCTCCAGCGACGGCTATCTGCGCACGGCCCTGTGGAGCCGCGAGCCGGGCGTCTATCGCACCTCGGTGCGCGGCGGCGAGCCGGTCAAGATCACCGAAGAAGGCTCCAACCCGCAGTTCGGCGCCCGCAACGACCGCGTCTTCCTGACGGCGCGCGACGGCGACAAGCGCGTGCTGAAATCGGTCAACCTGTCGGGCGACGACGCCCGCACCCACCTGAGCAGCGAATGGGCGGCCGAGTTCTCGGTCTCGCCGGACGAGCACTGGGTGGCCTGGACCGAGCGCTTCAACGCCTATGTGACGCCCTTCGTCGCCACGGGCCGCGCCGTCACGGTCGGCGCCGAGACCAAGGCCCTGCCCCAGACCCGCGTCACCCGCGACGCCGGCGAGTGGTTGCACTGGTCGGGCGATTCCAGCCGCCTGCAATGGTCGATGGGACCGGAGCTGTTCTCGCGTCCGCTGAGCGAAAGCTTCGCCTTCGCCGAGGGCGCGCCCGCCGACCTGCCCAAGCCCGCCGAGCATGGGATCAAGATCGGCTTCAGCGCCGACTACGCCAAGCCCACGGGCCGCGTGGTCCTGAGCGGCGCCCGCCTGATCACCATGAAGGGCGACGAGGTCATCGAGGACGGCGTGGTCGTCATCAACGGCAACCGCATCGAGGCCATCGGTCCGCGCGGTTCGGTCACGGTCCCCGCCGACGCCCATGTCATGGACATGGCCGGCAAGACCATCATCCCGGGTCTGGTCGACGCCCACTGGCACGGTTCGATGGGCTCGGACGAGATCATCCCGCAGCAGTCCTGGGTCAACTACGCCGCGCTCGCCTTCGGCGTGACCACGATCCACGACCCGTCCAATGATTCGAGCGAGATCTTCGCCCACAGCGAACTGGCCAAGGCCGGCAAGGTGGTCGGCCCGCGCATCTTCTCGACCGGCACCATCCTGTACGGCGCGGCGACGCCGTTTACGGCCCAGGTCAATGATCTGGACGACGCCCTGTCCAACCTGCGCCGGATGCAGGCCATCGGGGCCTGGAGCGTCAAGAGCTACAACCAGCCGCGCCGCGACCAGCGTCAGCAGATCCTGGAGGCCGCGCGCCAGTTGGGCATGATGGTCGTGCCCGAGGGCGGCTCCCTCTATCAGCACAACATGAGCATGGTGGTGGACGGCCACACCACGGTCGAGCACTCGATCCCGCTGGCTCATCTGTATGCCGACGTGCACCAGCTGTGGCGTCAGACCAAGGTGGCCTACACCCCCACCCTGGTCGTGGCCTATGGTGGCAACTGGGGCGAGAACTACTGGTATCAGGCCACCGACGTGTGGAACGACCCGATCCTGACGAAGTACGTGCCGCGCCGCATTCTGGACAGCCGCGCCCGTCGTCCGGTCCATGTGCCGGAAAACGAGCTGAACCACATCGACATCGCCCGCGAGGCCAAGCGCCTGTCGGACGAAGGCGTGTCGGTGCAGATCGGCGCCCACGGCCAGCGTGAGGGCCTGGGCGCCCACTGGGAGCTGTGGATGTTCGAACAGGGCGGCATGACCCCGCACGAAGCCCTGCGCGTCGGCACCCTGAACGGCGCTACGGCGCTGGGCATGGACAAGGACATCGGCTCGCTCGAAACCGGCAAGCTGGCCGACCTGGTCGTGCTGGACGCCAACCCGCTGGAGAACCTGCGGAACACGGTCAAGATCGGCTACACCATGATCAACGGCCGGATCTTCGACAACCAGATGAACGAGGTCGGCCAGCCCCCCCGTCAGGCCTTCTGGCATCAGAGCGCCGAAGGTCAGGCCTGGAGCGCCGGCGCCGCCTCCGCCGAGACCGATGCGCACGGCCACAGCCACGGCCACGACTGACGCGCGTCAGTCTGGATACGAAGAAGGCCCGACCATCCGGTCGGGCCTTTTTTCATGGGTTGAGGCCCCTCGCACCGTCATCCTCGGGCTTGACCCGAGGATCGGGTTATCCGTCCGCGCGATGCTGGACGGGTTGAGTCCGCCCCGACGCTCGATCCTCGGGTCAAGCCCGAGGATGACGGCGATTGAGATACTGCGTGTGAAGGCCTACTCGACGGTCGCGGCCAGCAGGGCCGAGCGCTTCGCCGCCCTGCCCTTCAGCCAGCGCATGGCGATCACCGCCCCGACCACCACCACGGCGAAGGCGATCAGCATCAGGGTCGGACCGTGCGCCTCGCTCATGAACTCCAGTTGCGCCAGACCTTTGGCCGCCAGATAACCGGGCGCCAGCATGGCCAGGACCCAGACGAAGGCCGAGGTGACATTGGCCAGCTGGAACACCCGCTGGCGCATCCGCAACACCCCGACCATGACCGGTACAAAGGCGCGCAGAGGGCCAAAGAAGCGACCAATGAAGATGGAAGCCACGCCGTAGCGACGGCAGTAGAGCCGCGTCCAGGCGATCTTGCGACGATGCGGCAACAGCATGGGCTGGCGCAGCACGCCCGTGCCCAGACGGCGACCGATCCAGTAGGAGATGGCGTCGCCCATGACCGCGCCGATGACGCAGCCGGCGATGACCGAGACGGGATCGAGAACCCCCGCCGCCACCAGCCCCCCCGCAGCGACCAGCAGGCCGGTGGCCGGCACGAAGGCGCCGATGACCACCAGAGACTCGAAGAAGGTGACCAACCCCAGAACGACCCCGGCCCAGACATGGTGTCTGGCGATGAAATCGGCGGCCGAACTAAGCAAACTATCCATACTGGTCCTCTATCTCCCAACGCATATGGGAGATCGCGCCCCAAAGGGAATGCGGCGATGGGACGCCCCGGTCGAAACCGACCGCGCCGTGGCGCGAAGGCCTCAGTTCAGGGGATCGGACTGTGGATTTCAGTCGCCGCTGCGCAGCGAGAACCCGACCGAGGTGCTCGTTTCCTGCGTAGAACCAGGGCGAGCGCGCAGCGGCGCATAGGGCCGCCCCCGGAAATAGGTCCCCTCGAAGCCCGGCGCCTCCACCACGCCGAAGGGGCGGCCATAACCGCCATAGCCCCAAGGCGAACCATAACCATAGCCATAGCCCCAGGGGCTGTTCTTGGTCTGGCTGACCATGAGGTTCAGCGTGCCGGTCTCGCCCAGCGGCAGGGACACCGCCGCCGAATAGTCCTGATAGCCGCCGGTGCCCATGCCGACGCTGAACTCGCCATGCATCTTGCGCGGTTCGGATTCGGCCCAAGGATCGGCGGGCGCGCGGCTGGACGTCTCGGCGGTGCGTTCGCCGATCCAGCGGGCGATCTGCTCGTCGGTGGACAGGCCATGCGGCGCGGCGCTCTGGACCGTGGTGCTGGGCGAGGCGTCGCTGGTCGAGCCGGCCAAGGTGGCCGCCGACGCCGTCAGCACGGCGTCATTGCCGCGCGGGGCGGTCGAGACGACGCCCTCGGGGTCTATGTTCGCCAGCAACATCGCGGCGGCGGTCAGCTCGATCATCATGCGCCCGTACTCCCGTTCACCCCTACCCTAACCGCAAATGCGGCCCCAAAACGACTATTCGCTCAGGCGGCCCCATCGCCGCGCCCCAGGGGGTCAGGCAAGGCCTCGCCTTCCGGCACGAAGCTGAGAGCCACCGAGTTGATGCAGTAGCGCAGACCAGACGGCGGCGGACCGTCGGGGAAGACGTGGCCCTGATGGCTGTCGCAGCGAGCGCAGCGGGTCTCGACGCGCACCATGCCGTAGCTGTCATCGCGCACAGCGCGAACGTGCGCCTCGTCCACCGGGACGCTGAAGCTGGGCCAGCCGGTGCCGCTTTCAAACTTGGTCGCCGAACGGAACAGCGGCAGGCCGCATTCCCGGCAGCAGAAGACGCCAGCGCGCTTCTCGCCCAGCAGGGCGCCGCAGAAGGGCGCCTCGGTGCCGTGGGCCAGCAGGACGCGCTTTTCCTCGGGGGACAGGTCAGCCTCCAGCGCGACGCGCTGGCTCTCGCTCGGCGGCGTCAGATCAAAGCCCGAGGGCGAACGCAGCGGCGTGGAAGATTCGGTCTGGGTCATAAACCCAAAATAGGAAGGGCCGGACGATGTTTCCACCGTCCGGCCCCAATCCAGCCCCTACGGGCCTCAAGTAGCGCGAAGCGCGGTAGGCCCACTCATGAAATGAGCCCGAAGCGCGATAGGCCCTCTTCTTAGAAGAGACCGCCGACCCAGGCGCGCACGGCGGCTTCATCAGCGGGGTTGCCGGTGAAGGCCAGGCCCTGAGCCGGGATATAGCCCTGGTTGTTGCCGCGCTGGCGTGTCGTCCAGGCCTTGTGACCATAGCTGAGGTCCGAATAGTTGGACGGCAGACGCTGCACGGTCGGCTCGATGAAGATCGAGTCCACGGCGGTCGGCGCGCCGACCAGACGCACGTTCGGCAGGCGGGTCAGCAGGTCCAGGGTGTCGAGGCAGCCGTTGGTGCAGCCGCCGTCGACCAGAACCACGACCTGGCCCTGAACGGGGTTGGCGGCGCCGGTGTCGGCCACGGCGGGGCGCCCCGGCATGACGAAGGTTTGCTGACCGGCGGCCAAGGCCGAGTCAAAGGCGGCGACGATGGCCTGGGTCTGCTCGATGACCGGACCCGATTCCTGCACGAAGCGCGGGTCGGCCTGCATCCGATTCAGGGTGTCGGCGAACCACTGGCGGTTGGCCGGGGTGGCGCGATAGGTGATCTGACCGGCTTCCGGCTGGCGGCTGACGGTGAACTCCGGCGACCAGATACGGTTGGCCAGGCCATAGCCGCGCGAGGTGGCGTTGATCGAGTCGCCGTCGGCGCCGCGCAGGTCGATGACCAGGCCCTGAGCGCCGCGCAGCGTGGCGGCTTGCGCCTCGACCTGGGCGAAGAAGGCGTCCCAGCCGGCATTGTCGTCCAGCGAGTTCACATGCACCCACGGACGGCCGTCAACCTGTTCAACCGACAGCTTTGTGGCGCCCGGCGTGAAGACCGAGGCGCGGTAGGCGGCCTCCAGGTTCGCCGGCGTCGCCGGTTGCGGGCTCAGCTTGAACTCGCGAGCGCGACGGCCGACCTGGAACTCGCAGACCGAGGGCACGCCGCCCGCCATGGGGTTATTGCGGTTCCACAGCAGGTAGGGGGCGGTGCGGACGCGATCCGCCTCGGTCGTCAGGTCGCCTTCAAAGCGATCCAGCTTGGTCTTGGCGACCTCGTCGATGGGCTGCAGGTTGCAGCTCTTGACCACGGCGCCGACCGGCGGGGCGCCGCGCACGCCCGGCTGGACATAGGAGACGACATACTCGCCGTTGCGCCAGGCCGTGGCCACGCCCGGCCAGCTGGTGGCGAAGAAGGGGCTGGCCCGTTCAAACGTCGGGACGGCGGCGATGTTCGAGTCGCGGAAGCCGTTGGCGTAGTAGCTCAGCAGGTAGGCATGGCTTTCACCGCTGTTGACCTGACCGGCCTTGCCCTGGGCGTCCTGCAGACCGGCGTCGATCCAGCTGCGGAACCCTTCGCTGGCGGCGCCCGGCGTGACGGCGGCGGGGTGGTTCGCCTTCAGCGCGTCGTGCATGGCTTGAAGGTCCTGGCGGGCCAGAGCGCTGAAATCCTGGGCCGCTGCGCCGCCGGCCGCGAAGGCCAGGGCGAGAACAGCCGCCGAGGCGGTGAGCAGACGTTGCATGGAGGATACTCCCAGAAGGCCGTCGAAACGGAGTTTGGCCGTGTTTAAACCCAAGAAAGGCCCCCGTTCCACCCCCGCGACGAATTGACCGCCGCGCTTGTCGCGATCTGCGCCGGTTTACTCATGTCGGTCAGCGCCCTAAGCGAAACCTTCACCTGTTCTGGACCCAAGGCCGAATGGACCGCTTCTCAGACCTGTTCCTGACGTCCAGCGGACGCATCAGCCGGATCGCCTTCGTCCTGGGCGGCGGCCTCTTGCTGGCGCTGTGGGCGGGGTTCGACCTGCTGGCGCCGCTGAAGGCGCGCGATTTCATCGGCTGGCTGGTCGCTGCGGCCCTGCTCTATAGCGGTGCCTGCGTCCTGTCGCAGCGGCTGCACGACCGGGGACGTTCGGGATGGTGGAGCGGTCCGATCCTGCTGGCCGTGGCCATGGCCTGGCCGCTCCCGCAGGCGCCGCTGGACTGGGTGGCCGCCGTCGTCCTGGTCCTCGTAGCCGTCGATCTGGCCCTGCTGCCGGGACAAAAGGCGTTCAACCGCCATGGCGCGTCGCCGAAGGATCAGAGCGGCGCTTTACCGTCCTGAACCGGACCGAACACTCGCTGGAACGAGGCCTTCAAGGCCCCGTCCGCCTCATCCATCGTCGCCAGAACGCCCAGATCGACCAGGCTGGTGACGCCGTGCTCGGTGATGCCGCAGGGGACGATGCCGCCGAAATGATCCAGGTCCGGCTCCACGTTCAGGCTGATGCCGTGGAAGCTGACCCATTTGCGGACCTTGACGCCGATGGCGGCGATCTTGTCCTCGCGGCTCCAGCCCGCACCCTTGCGCTCGACCCAGACGCCGACGCGGCCCTCTCGCATGCCGGCCTCGACGCCGAACTGGTCCAGGGCGCCGATGATCCAGTCCTCCAGCCCATGCACGAAGGCGCGCACGTCCTTGCCGCGCCGGTTCAGGTCCAGCATGACATAGGCTACGCGCTGGCCCGGCCCGTGATAGGTGAACTGCCCGCCCCGCCCCGTCTGGTGGACCGGAAAGCGGTCGGGCGCCAGAAGATCGTCGTCCTTGGCCGAGACGCCCGCCGTATAAAGCGGCGGATGCTCCAGCAGCCAGACCACCTCCTCGGCCTCGCCCGCCGCGATGGCGGCGACGCGGGCCTCCATGGCCGCGACGGCCGGTTCATAGTCGACATAGCCGGTCGAGACCGCCCATTGGACAGGGCGGCCGTCGGCGCGGATCAGCAAAGGTTGGGTCAGGCTTAACGGGTCGGCAAGCATGAGGCTTCAATGTGTGTCCGAACGCGGCGGCGCAAGGGCCTCCCGTTGATTGTGAGTATCGTCTTGAGCCAGATCGAAGCCGTCGATGTCGAGATTTCGGTCGTGCTGGGCCGTTCGGTCCTGCCGATGCAACAACTGCTGCGCATGGGCCGCGGCGCTGTGATTCCGCTCGACGCCTCTGAACGGGACGAGGTCTGGATTCTGGCCAACAATCACCCGGTGGCGCGCGGCGAGATCGAGATTCGCGACGACCGCATCGCCATCACCGTGACCCGCCCCGCCGACATCTACGACTTCATGGCCGGCGCGGCTTGATGTCGGAGCCGCGGTCAGAAGGCTCCGCTCTTCTCGACCCGACGCGGCTTGTTTCCTTACTTTCCTACCTGTTCGCGGAGCGAATGGGGAGGTGGCGCGGCGCGATAGCGCAGTGACGGAGGGGGTGACTCGACGGCTGATGTCAGCGCAGCCCCCTCCACCACTTCGTGGTCCCCCTCCCCATGAAATGGGGAGGAAAAGCAGCACCTTCGCCTATTTCCGCAAAACCCCCTTTTCTTTCCGTCGCCTCTCCGCTATTGCCCGCCCTCCGATGCGAGCGGTCGTGGCGGAATTGGTAGACGCGCAGCGTTGAGGTCGCTGTGGGGCAACCCGTGGAAGTTCGAGTCTTCTCGACCGCACCATCGATCTGACAGGGCGATCTTCGGCTTTCTACCAAGGCCGAAAACATTCGGGGAGGCAGACACGTGACCCACACGGATTCCGCTTCCCCGGCCCCTGCATCCGAAATCGAAACCGAAGATCACGTCGCCCTGGGCGAAGACTACGCCCTGACGGCGTCCTTCGTCGAAAAGGTCGTGGACGCCGCCGACGACGGCGACGGCATGCGCCTGCGCGGCCTGCTGGAAGACCTGCACCCCGCCGACGTGGCCGATCTGATGGGCTTCCTGACGGCCGAGCACCGCGCCGTGGTGGTCCAGTGGCTGCCGCCGGACCTGCTGGCCGACACCCTGCCCGAGCTGGACGACGGCATCCGCGAGGAAGTGCTGGAGCGGGTGCCTCACCTGACCCTGGCCGAGGCCCTGCAGGAGCTGGACTCCGACGACGCCGCCGCCGTGGTCGAGGACCTGGAGGACGACCAGCGCGAGAAGGTGCTGGCCGCCATGCCCGAGGTCGATCGCGCCGCGATCGAAAGCTCGCTGGGCTATCCCGAGGATTCCGCCGGCCGCCTGATGCAGCGCGAGGTCATGGCCGCGCCGCAGTTCTGGAACGTCGGCGACACCATCGACCACGTCCGCCGCCAGGGCGAGGACCTGCCCGAGCTCTTCTTCGACATCTATGTCGTCGATCCGGTGAACCGCCCCGTCGGCGGCGTGGCCATCAGCCGCCTGCTGCGGGCCCCGCGCGAGACGCCGCTGACCGAGCTGATGGAGCCGATCAACGCCATCGACGTCGACGTCGACCAGGAAGAGGTCGCCTACATCTTCGAGAAGTACAACCTGATCTCGGCCCCGGTCGTCGACACCGGAGGACGCCTGGTCGGCCAGCTGACCGTCGATGACATCGTTCACATCATCCAGGAAGAGAACCGCGAGGACATCCTGCGCCTGGCCGGCGTCTCGGATGAAGACCGGTCCTCGGGCGTGCTGGAGATCGTGCGCGGTCGCGTGCCCTGGCTGGGCATCAACCTGTTCACCGCCATCCTCGGCGCCGGGGTCATCGCCTTCTTCGAGGGCACGATCCAGCAGATCGTCGCTCTGGCGGTCCTGATGCCCATCGTCTCGGCCATCGGCGGCAACGCCGGCACCCAGGCCCTGACCGTCACCGTGCGCGCCCTGGCGACACGCGAGCTGACCTCGTCCAACGCCGTGCGCACCTTCTGGCGCGAGCTGACCGTGGGCCTGGCCAACGGCCTGGTGCTGTCGCCCCTGGTCGGTCTGGCGGCGGGCTTCTGGTTCCACGACTGGCGCATCGGGGCGGTCATCGCCACGGCCATGATCCTGAACCTGCTGGTGGCGGCCACCGTCGGGGTGCTGACGCCCCTGACCCTGTCCAAGCTGAAGTTCGACCCCGCCGTCTCCTCGGCGGTGTTCGTGACGGCGACGACGGACTTCTTCGGCTTCCTGATCTTCCTGGGCCTGGCGACCATCGTCCTGCTCTGAAGCGAGACGACGCCCTTCGGAACGCGGCTTGCTGCTTCGCCTTGCGGGCGAGCGCGCCCGTTTCGAAATGGGTCATTCCGTGTCCGCAGCCACGTCCCAGCGTCTGAAGGTGTCCCGTGAGGGTCTGCTTCTGATCAAGAGCTTCGAGGGTTTTCGCCCTCGGACCGTGCGTCGTCGCGACGGGACGCCGGTCATCGGCTATGGCCACACGAAATCGGCTCGCCCCGGCGCGACCATCACCGAGGCCGAGGCCGAACTGCTGCTGCAATACGACCTGCTGCCCATCGTCGAAGTCATCAACAGCCGCGTCGCGATCCCGCTGAACCAGCATCAGTTCGACGCCCTGGCCAGCTTCATCTTCTCGGTCGGCGTTCAGCGCTTTGAAGGCTCCGACGTGCTGGAACAACTGAACGCCGGGGCGCCCGCTCGTGCCGCCGAGGCGCTCAGCGGATGGCCCGACCGGGTCCAGCCGCCGGTTGACGCCCCCTACCGCCGCCGCTCGGCCGAACGCGCCCTGTTCGATGCCGCCCCGGACCGGCCCGCCCCGCTGGACCTGCTGCTGACCGCCCCGGTTCACTGTCCCGGCGCCCGGACGGAACCCCCGGCCGAAGATGCGCCGCCCGCCACGGTTCAGGTCCTGCGCCACGAGAAACGCAGCCCCGCGCCGGTGCTGAACGACACCGGGGCCGTGGTCTTCATCGGCGGCATCGGCCTTCTGGCCTTCGCCGCGGGAATCGCCGCCTTCCGTCGCGTGCTCGCCGGCCATCAGGCCACGGACGGCACGATCCTGATCGGCGGCGTTCTGGCGGTCATCGGCCTGATCTTCATCGGCGTGGCGGGCTGGAACCTGACCCGCAAGCGGAACGATAAAGGCGTCGCATAAGGCCGCTTTGCGAAGCACGTGCGCGATGCTACGCCTTGCGGCATGAGCATTCCCTTCGCGCCCCAATCCATGGAATTCGGCCTCGGCGAGAACGCCGACGCCATTCGTGAAACCACCGCCCGCTGGGCCGCCGACCGGCTGGCCCCCCTCGCCGCCGAAATCGACGAGAAGAACGAGTTCAAACGCGAACTCTGGCCCGAGATGGGCGAGCTGGGCCTGCACGGCATCACGGTCGAGGAAGAGTTCGGCGGCCTCGGCCTCGGCTACCTCGAACACGTCGTAGCGATGGAAGAAGTGTCGCGCGCCTCGGCCTCGATCGGCCTCAGCTACGGCGCCCACTCCAACCTCTGCGTCAACCAGATCCGCCGCTGGGGCACGCCCGAGCAGAAGCACAAGTATCTGCCCAAGCTGATCTCCGGCGAACACGTCGGCTCCCTGGCCATGTCGGAGGCCGGTTCGGGCTCCGACGTCATGTCGATGCGCACCCGCGCCGACAAGAAGGGCGACCGCTATGTCCTGAACGGCACCAAGTTCTGGATCACCAACGCCCCCTCGGCCGACACCCTGGTGGTCTACGCCAAGACCGATCCCGAGGCCGGCTCCAAGGGCTGCACCGCCTTCCTGGTCGAGCGCGGCATGAAGGGTTTTTCGGTCTCGAAGAAGCTGGACAAGATGGGCATGCGCGGCTCGGACACCGCTGAGCTGGTGTTCGAGGACTGCGAAATCCCGGAAGAGAACGTCATGGGTCCCGTCGGCGGCGGCGCCGGCGTGCTGATGAGCGGCCTGGACTATGAGCGCGCCGTCCTGTCGGCCGGTCCTCTGGGCATCATGCAGGCGGCGCTGGACGTGGTCCTGCCCTACGTCCGCGAGCGCAAGCAGTTCGGCAAGGCCATCGGCAACTTCCAGCTGATGCAGGCCAAGGTGGCCGACATGTATGTCGCCCTGAACAGCGCCCGCGCCTACGTCTATGCCGTGGCCCGCGCCTGCGATCAGGGCAAGACCACCCGCTACGACGCGGCGGGCGCCATCCTGCTGGCCTCGGAAAACGCGGTGAAGGTGTCCTTGGAGGCTGTCCAGGCCCTGGGCGGCGCCGGCTACACCAAGGAATGGCCGGTCGAGCGCCTGGTCCGCGACGCCAAGCTTTATGACATCGGCGCCGGCACCAATGAAATCCGCCGCTTCCTGATCGGGCGCGAACTGCTGGGCTGACGGAACGCCACGGCGGGCGGGCGGTTTTTTCTTCTCAAGCAGGAGAGCCGCCATGCCCGCCAAATCCGCCGCTCAACAAAAGGCCGCCGGGGCCGCCCTGTCGGCCAAGCGCGGCGATACGCCCAAGTCGAAGCTGAAGGGGGCGTCGAAATCCATGCTGGACTCGATGACCGAGGCTCAGCTCGAGGACCTCGCTCATACGTCCCGCAAGGGCAAACCCCAGCACGTGACGAAACATTAAGCCGCACCCCGCGCGTCAGGGATGGCGCGGGGTTCGCGCCGCCCCTAACTTGGCGAACCTTCGCTCCCCGAGTCTCGCCTGATGACGCTTGTTCCCACGCCCCTGCCGCCGGATGAGGACCGGACGTTTTCCGACGTTCTGGAATCTCTCGGCCATGGCGACGATCCCAAGCTGACGCTCAAGGAAATGGTCGAGGCCTTCGGCGAACGGGGCTTCGGCGCCGTCATCCTGATGCTGTCGCTGATGGCCCTGATCCCCTGGCCGCCAGGCGGCAAGGCGGTCTTCTCCGTCCCCATCATCCTGATCGCCGCCGAACTGGCGTTGCAGCGCGACAAGGTCTGGCTGCCCCGCTGGCTGATGAAGGCCTCGGTCAGCCGCGCCACCTATCAGAGCGCCAGCCAGAAGATCCTGCCGCGCCTGCGTCAGGTGGAGCGCCTGACGCGTCCGCGTATCCCGGTCCTGACCGGCGAGCTCGCCGATGTCGTCGTCGGAATCATCTGCATCCTTCTGGCCCTGATGATGGCCCTGCCGGTGCCGTTCGGCGACGCCCTGCCCGGCCTGACACTGGCGATCTTCGGCCTGGCCATCATCCAGAGGGACGGCGTCTTCATCATCGCCGGCCTGATCGGAACGGCCATCTGCGGCGTCTATCTGGCCCTGGTCTGGACCGCGGTCGTGACCATCGTCCACGGCATCGCCCACTGGGTCGGCACGCTGTTCTGACCGCGCTCAAGCAGGCCTAAGGGCGGTAGCGCTCGCAAAATGGCGCTCAAGCAGCCCGAAGGGCGGTAGCGCACTCAAAAGCCTCCACAAAAAAGCGCCGCCGGGTCTCCCCAGCGGCGCTTCATTGTCGGACCGCGAACGGCCTGACCGCTGCCTTCCCGAAGGATCAGGCCCGGGCCTCCCGAGAGGTCCAGATCGCGGCCTTCGCTCGCGATTGATGACAATGAGACACTGGCCACCTCCTTTCGACTGCTGAACAGGAAGGTCAGGCTAGGACCGGTCGCGGCCTGTCGTAAAGAGGCGCTCCCGCCTTCGTGATCAGACGGCCGTCAAGCCGCCTGAGCCGGCGGCGCCAGCCCCTGCATGACCATGCGATTGATGTCGATCAGGGTCTCGAAATCCCCGTCGCCGCGCATCACCGCCGAGCTGTGTCGGCCGATGAACAGGTCCAGCGAAATGATCTGCGCCCGCAGCGACTGGGGCATGGCGTTGGACGGTTCGCTGCACGAACTGGACAGGGTCGACCACAGCCGACGGTTCCAGTCGATCGCATCGATCCGGGTGGAGATGTCGGACTTGTCGACGGTGGAGGCGTGCATCAGGGCCCGCGTCACCTGGCCGAACAGCCGGTACTCCATTTCGCGCGGTGATTCAGCCCGCGTCGCCGCCGTCTTGTACGCTTGAAGCGACATTGCCGAGCCTTTGGTCTTCGTAATCGACGATCTTACGGGCGCCCATCAGGGCCTTGTAGTATTGCCGCGCCAGCACATGCTTGGAGCAGGACACGCATTCCGCCAGGATGTCAGGGTTGCGGATCGCCCCCATGAACTCCGTCAGGCGCAGCGCGAACTCATCATAGAATTTCGGCGCCTCGGCCTCGTCCAGATACATCATCATGACGGGGAAATAGATGCGGCGCGCGGGCGTGACCGCCTCCTCAGGCTGCATGATGTCCTTTTCGCGCAGGACGCTGGCCTTGTTCTGCAGGACCAGCACGCCGCGCCGGTCGCCGTTCTGGACGACGGCGCCGTTCAGAACGAATTTCTCGCCGGGCTTGAGCGATAGTTTCAGCGGCAAAGGGGATCTCCGTGGCGCACCCCAACCTGAACGGTCGGCGGCTGATGAACTGTAAAGCAACGTGGTTAACCATCTCTTCACTCGCCGCTGCGGGAAAACCCGCGTGCGCCGAGACCGGCGAAAGGACGGAACGGCGAGCCAGCCTGCGCCGTTACCTCTTCAGCTAGGAGGCGCAGATGAGCAGGCCGGAGACCGATTTCGACGCTCAGGATCAAGCCGAGGTCTATGACGAGACCCACATCGACGACGAGGGCGAAGGCGAGCTTTCGCTGGACGAAGCCGACGATGTTCTGGACGTGACCCAGGCCGACGGCGACGCCGACGACGAGGCGTTCGACGAGGACGATCTCGACCTGGACGGCGACCTGGCGCTGGACGGCGTCGAGGCCGAGGCCGACGCCCTGCTGGGCGTGGATTCGGTCCGCCTGAGCGAGGCCGACAGCGCCGGCGAGGTCGCCTCCAGCCCGGACGAGATCGAGCTGGTCTACGCCGGCCTGATGCGCAATCAGCGCGGCGCCCAGGCCAGCGCCGCCCACTGGGAAGCCAAACGCCTGTCCGACGACGACATCGCGGACCTGGGTTACGGCCCCGACAACGAGGAGCGAGCATGAGCGAGCATCACCCCACCAGGGTCCAGGAAGACGCCGACCCCAACACCGCGCCGTCCAAGCGCGCGGCGCGTGAGGAAGGCAAGCCAGATCAGTTGAAGGACAAGGAAAAGGACGCCGAAAACCGCCAGGAGGCCCTGATCGACGAAGGCGTCGAGGAAACCTTCCCCGCCAGCGACCCGGTCTCGGCCAAGCGCATCACCTGACGGGCGCGGCCAGGCGGTCTGTTCAGGCGCGTCTTGATAAGCTACCTGCTCTACTCCCCCCGATAGGAGCAGGTTGCTCATGAGCCGGTTCGAAGGCACGTCCAACTATATCGCCACCGACGACCTGAAGGTCGCCGTCAATGCCGCGGTGGCGCTGGAGCGCCCCCTGCTGATCAAGGGCGAGCCGGGCACCGGCAAGACGGTCCTGGCCTATGAGCTGGCACGGGCGCTGAACGCGCCCCTGATCACCTGGCACGTCAAGTCGACGACCAAGGCGCACAACGGCCTCTATGAATACGACGCCGTCAGCCGCCTGCGCGACAGCCAGCTGGGCGACGAGCGGGTCCATGACGTCCGCAACTATCTGAAGAAGGGCAAGCTGTGGGAGGCCTTCACCGCCCCGGTCCGCCCCGTCCTGCTGATCGACGAGATCGACAAGGCCGACATCGAGTTCCCCAACGACCTGTTGCAGGAACTCGACCGCATGGAATTCTACGTCCAGGAGATCGACGAGACCATCCGCGCCGAAATCCGTCCCGTCGTGGTCATCACCTCGAACAATGAGAAGGAACTGCCGGACGCCTTCCTGCGCCGCTGCTTCTTCCACTACATCCGCTTTCCCGACGCGCAGACCATGCAGGACATCGTCGAGGTCCACTTCCCCGGCGTCAAGCCGCGTCTGGTCGCCGAGGCCCTGCGCACCTTCTACGAGATCCGCGACACGCCGGGCCTGAAGAAGAAGCCCTCCACATCGGAACTGCTGGACTGGCTGAAGCTGCTGCTGGTCGACGACGTCTCGCCCGAGACCCTGCGTGAAAAGACGCCTGGCAAGCTGATCCCGCCCCTGCACGGCGCCCTGCTGAAGAACGAACAGGACGTGCACCTGTTCGAGCGCCTGGCCTTCCTGAACCGTCGCGAAGGCGCCCGCCCCGGCTCCTGAGACGGCCGTCATCCCGCCGCCTTCGATTACCGCGATTTCACTGGAATAGCTGCGCCTTGCGCGCACAATCGGAGCCGATAAGGAGCCGACCATGCATCATCTCCTCTGGCCCGCCTGCGCCCTCGCGCTGATGACCGCCGCCTGCGACAACGGCGGCACGGTCCGCATCACCACGACCTCGTCCGGCAAGGACGTGGCCGGCGTCCTCAAGGTGGTCGACGCCCTGCAATGCCCGCAGACCCAGGGGGTGCTGACCCGCAAGGGCTCGGCCCGCGCCGACGGCGCCACCTGCGTCTATAGCGGCCCGCGCGGGTCCGAAGTCACCCTGCACCTGGTGTCCCTGAACGGCGGCTCGGTGCATGACGCCCTCAAGGGCTTCGAGAACCGCCTGAGCGCCGACCTGCCCGAAGCCCTGGCCGAGGCCCGCGCCAGCGAGGATCGCGCCCACGCCGAGGCCGCGCGCGCCGAAGCTGACGCCGCCAGGGCCGAGGCGGACGCCGAACGGGCCGGCGCCGAGGCCGAGCGCGCCGCCGCCAAGGCGGAGGCCGCCGCCGACGCCGCAGCGGACACCGCCCACGTCAGCGCCCCCGGCGTCCGCATCGACGCCCAGGGCGACAAGGCCAGCGTCCGCCTGCCCGGCATGCATATCGACGCCGACGGCGACCGCGCCAACATTCGGATCGGCGGCATCACCATCCGCGCCGACGACAAGAACAGCCAGGTCAACGTCCGCACCGACTCCGGTTCGAGTTCAGACGCCGACGCCGTGACGATCGACGCCAGCGACGGCGGCGCCCGCATTCGCACCAGTTCGCCGGGCGAAGCGGTCCGCGCCACCTTCATGATGACCGCCGATCAGTCGTCGAGCACCGGCTGGCGCGTTGTCGGTTACGAGGCGCGCGGTCCTGCGGGCGGCCCCATCGTCGTCGCCACCGTGCGGGGCAAGGATCGCAATGAAAACCGGGTGTTCGAGGCCGCCAAGGCCCTCGTGACCCTCAACGTCGGGGATTAACCCCCACGAATCGCAACGCTTGCCCTTGATCGGGCGTTCGGGATGGGTCACCTCACCTGCCCCATGCGCAGGACCCCGAACTTGGCTGAAGAACACGAAGACCTGGCGCCCAAGCCGAAACCCAGAACGCCCAAGCCCCCGCGCGCCTGGCAGCGGATGCTGTCGGGGCGTCGCCTGGACCTGCTCGATCCGTCGCCCTTCGACATCGAGATCGAGGACATCGCCCACGGCCTGGCCCGCGTCGCTCGCTGGAACGGCCAGACCATCGGCGAGCACGCCTTCTCGGTCGCCCAGCACTCGCTGGTGGTCGAGGAAATCGCCGCCCACATCCGGCCCGGCCTGGAACCGAAATGGCGCCTGGCCGCCCTGCTGCACGACGCCTCGGAATATGTGATCGGCGACATGATCTCGCCCTTCAAGTCCGCGCTCGGGGCCGGCTACAAGGACTTCGAGGCCCGGCTGGAGGCCGCCATCCATGTGCGCTTCCAACTGCCGCCCAAGACGCCGCAGACGATCAAGACCTTGATCAAGAAGGCCGACCGCGCCTGCGCCTTCTATGAGGCCACGCAACTGGCGGGCTTCAACCGCCGCGAGTCGCTGCAGATCTTCGGCGCCCCGCCCGCCGGCTACGACCTGATCATCGACCCCCTGCCCGCCTCGGTGGCCCAGCAACGCTATCTGGACCGCTACCGCGTTCTGGCCGAAGCTGTCGGCATCCTGCCCGGCGCCGACGCTTGGCACACGGAATAGGGACGGCATGAGCGACGGGGGGCCGGTCCAGGGAAACGAACAGGGCGTGCGCATCGGCCTATCGGCCGTGGTCATCGCCCTGCGCGCCGGCCAGGCCGTGGTCCTGACCACCCACGCCGCCGACGGGGCCCCGGCCCTGCCCTTCGGCCCCTTCGACCCGGCGCGCGACCGCACCTTCGAGCTGGCCCTGCGCGCCTTCGTCACCGAGCAGACCGGCTTCCCGCTCGGCTTCGTCGAACAGCTCTACACCTTCGGCGACGCGGGCCGCGCCTCGCCGCGCGCCACGCCGGGGCCTGAGCGCGCGCGTGAGGTCTCGGTCGGCTATCTGGCCCTGACCGCCGACGCGCCCGAGGCCCCCGGCCTGGACGCCGCCTGGACCCCCGTCTTCGACATCTTCCCCTGGGAGGATTGGCGCGACGGTCCGCCCGCCGTAATGGCCGTGCTGGAGCCCGCCCTGCGCGCATGGGCCGACGGCGACCCCCGCCGCCTGGGCCGCGCAGAGACCCTGTTCGCCCTGACGCCCGAACGGCGCTGGAACGAGGAGCGGGTGCTGGAACGCTATGAACTGCTTTACGAGGCCGGACTGGTCGCCGAGTCCGCCCGCGACCACGATCGCCCGGCTTCACCTGTCCTGCCCGACCTGCCCATGGCCTCGGACCACCGCCGCATCGTCGCCACGGCCCTGGGCCGCCTGCGCTCCAAGCTTAAATACCGCCCGGTCCTGTTCGACCTGACACCCGACACCTTCACCCTGTCCGCCCTACAGGCCGCCGCCGAGGCCGTTGCAGGCCTGTCCCTGCACAAGCAGAACTTCCGGCGTGGCGTCGAACGCGCCGGTCTGGTCCAGGCCACAGGCGTGTTTTCCAGCGATACCGGCGGTCGTCCGGCAGAGCTTTTCCGCTTCGTCGGCGCCGATCCCCTGGGCGGTCCCGCACCCGGCCTGACCCTGCCCGGACAGCGCTGAAACTTTTATCGAATTTCTTGTCCAGAATCGCTTGCGGCCCGCGCCGCCTTTGACTAGAGAAGCCCCTCGCTCGACCAAGCGAATATCGGCCCCGCGGAGAGGTGGCAGAGTGGTCGAATGTACCGCACTCGAAATGCGGCGTAGGTGGAAGCCTACCGTGGGTTCGAATCCCACCCTCTCCGCCACCGGCCCCTTGGGGCCATCCCAGACAATCAGAACCGATAATCAGGCCTTCGGGCCCAGCGGTTCAGCGCGCCTCGCCTGTCGATCATGATCATGATCGGGCATTTCGCTCGGAATTCTGATCGCCCGGAACAGAAGAACAGTGACTTAGCCCTCCGCCATAAAGGGCTTGTTGCGTAATCGATAATCATGCCCACTCGACCTTCGAGCGTTCGCGACGGCGAGCGATGATGGTGAGCATGGTTTGATGATCGCGCCCTTTCCTACCGATCAGGTCTTCATCGGCGGCCAGTGGCGTGCGCCGGCCGGCGGCGACGTCCTGTCCATTGAGAACCCCTCGACCGGGGAGCCGATGGGCGCTCTGGCTGCGGGCGGCGCCGAGGACATCGACGCGGCGGTGCGTGCGGCCCGCGCCGCGCTGGACGGCCCCTGGAGCCGGATGACGGCGGCCGAGCGCGGGCGGGTGCTGGCGCGCATGGGCCGCGAGGTCGAGGCCCGCATCGACATGCTGGCCGAGCTTGAGGCCCTGGACGTCGGAAAGCCGCTAAAGCAGGCGCGGGCCGACGTGGTCGCCCTGGCGCGCTATCTGGAGTTCTACGCCGGGGCGGCGGACAAGCTGCACGGCGAGACCATCCCCTTCCTCGACGGCTATACGGTCTACACCCTGCGCGAGCCGCACGGGGTGACGGGCCACATCATCCCCTGGAACTATCCGATGCAGATCATCGGCCGGTCCGTGGTGGCGGCGCTGGCGGTCGGCAATGCGGCGGTGCTGAAGCCCGCCGAACAGGCCTCGCTGACGGCCCTGGCCTTCGCCCACATCGCCGCCGACTGCGGCCTGCCCGCCGGCGCGCTGAACGTCGTAACCGGCACGGGCGCCGACGCTGGCGCTGCATTGGCCGCCCATCCGGGGATCAACCACCTGTCCTTCACCGGCTCGACCGGGGTGGGCGTGGCCATCCAGCAGGCGGCGGCGCTCAACGCCGTGCCGGTGACGCTGGAGCTGGGCGGCAAGTCGCCCCAGTTGGTCTTCGGCGACGCTGATCTGGACAAGGCCCTGCCCTTCCTGGTCAACGCGGGCGTCCAGAACGCGGGCCAGACCTGTTCGGCGGGCTCGCGCGTCCTGGTCCAGCGCGGCGTCTATGACGAGGTCGTCAAGCGGATGAGCGAACGCTATCGCGCGCTCAAGGTCGGCGCCGCCATCGACGACCGCGACGTGGGCCCGCTGATCTCGGCCAAGCAGAAGGCCATGGTGGACCGCTATCTGGACCTCGGCGCGCAAGCCGGCCTGATCGCGGCCCAGGGCGAGATCGCCGCCGACGCCCCGGCGGGCGGCCACTATGTGCGCCCCACCCTGTTCTCGGGCGTCGCCCCGGATCACGCCCTGGCCCAGGAAGAAATCTTCGGCCCCGCCGTGGTCGTCATCCCCTTTGACACCGAGGAGGAGGCGGTCGCCATCGCCAACGGCACCGATTACGGCCTGGTCGCCGGGGTCTGGACCGCAGACGGCGGGCGGCAGATGCGGCTGGCGAAGCGGCTGCGGGCCGGGCAGGTCTTCATCAACAACTACGGCGCGGCGGGCGGGGTCGAACTGCCCTTCGGCGGCGTCGGAAAATCAGGCCACGGTCGCGAAAAGGGGTTCGAGGCGCTCTACGCCTTCACCACCCTGAAGACCGTCGCGGCCCATCACGGATAGCGCAAGGGAGTAGCGTCTTGGGGGAAAACAGATCGAAGCGGCTGGAGGGCAAGCGAGCGATCGTCACGGGCGGAGCCTCCGGCTTCGGCGCCGGAATCGCCCGCCGTTTCGCCGAGGAAGGCGCCCGCGTCATCGTCGCCGACTTGAACGGCGACGCCGCCCGCGCCCTGGCCGCTGAACTGGGCGACGCCGATCTGGGCGTTCAGGTCGATGTGTCCAGCACCGCCGACGTGGCCGCCCTGGCCGAGACGGCCAACCGCCTGCTGGGCGGGGTCGACATCCTGGTCAACAACGCCGGGGTCGGCCACACGCCCCAGCCGCTGGACGAACTGTCGGACGAAGCCTTCGACCGCATCGCCGCCGTCAATATGCGCGCCATCTATCTGATGTCGAAGGCCTTCGTCCCGGCGATGAAGGCGCAGGGGTCGGGCGCCATCCTGAACATCGCCTCGACAGGCGGGGTCAGCCCTCGGCCCAGCCTGACCTGGTACAACGCCTCCAAGGGCTGGGTCATCACGGCCACCCGCGCAATGGCGGTCGAACTGGCGCCCTTCCAGGTGCGGGTGAACGCCCTGAACCCGGTGGCGGGCGACACGCCTCTGTTGAAGACCTTCATGGGCGCAGACACGCCCGAGGTGCGGGCCAAGTTCCTGGCCTCCATCCCCATCGGCCGCTTCTCGACGCCCGAGGACATGGGCGCCGCCGCCGCCTTCCTCTGTTCGGACGACGCCTCGATGATCACCGGCGTGGCGCTGGAGGTCGACGGTGGCCGCTGCATCTGACCGCGTCTTCAAGCTTTTGGTCCTGCCCGGCGACGGCATCGGGCCGGAGATCATCCGCGAGACCCTGCGCATCGTCGACTGGGCCCGGAACGCCGGGCTGCGCATTGAACTGAGCGAGGCCCTGGCGGGCGGCGCCAGCATCGACATTGTCGGCGCGCCCATCGCCGAGGATGTGGTCGAGCAGGCTCTGGCCTCCGACGCCGTTCTGTTCGGCGCTGTCGGCGGGCCGAAGTGGGACCACCTGCCCCGCGCCCAGCGGCCCGAGATGGGCATACTGCGCCTGCGTCAGGCGCTTGACCTCTACGCCAACCTGCGGCCCGCCGTCTGTTTCGACGAACTGCTGGACGCCTCGGCGCTGAAGCCCGAACTGATCCGGGGCCTCGACATCCTGATCGTGCGCGAGGCCACGGCGGGGGTCTATTTCAGCCTGCCCCGCGCCAATGAAGTCGGCCCCGACGGCCAGCGCCGCGCCTATGACACCCAGGCCTACACCGAGGCCGAGATCGCCCGCGTCTGCCGCACGGCCTTTGAACTGGCCCGGACCCGCAAACGCCGCGTCTGCTCGGTGGACAAGGCCAATGTCATGGAGACAGGCGCCCTGTGGCGGGCGGTGGCCTCCGAGGTCGCCGCCGACTATCCTGATGTAGAGCTGACCCACATGTACGCCGACAACTGCGCCATGCAATTGGTGCGACGCCCGGCCCAGTTCGACGTCATCGTCACCGACAACCTGTTCGGCGACATCCTGTCGGACGCGGCGGCGGCCCTGACCGGGTCGCTGGGCCTGCTGCCCTCGGCCTCGCTGTCGGGGCTGGACCAGGGCGGACGCAGCCGCGCGCTTTACGAGCCGATCCACGGCTCGGCCCCCGACATCGCGGGACAAGGCATAGCCAATCCCATCGGGACCATCCTGTCCTTCGCCCTGTGCCTGCGCCACTCCTTCGACAGGACTGATCTGGCCGACCGGCTGGAGCGCGCCGTGCGCCGCGTCGTGGCCCAGGGTGCCCGCACCCCCGACATCGCAGAAGTGGGCGTCGCCCCCGTCTCCACCATCCAGATGACCGACGCGGTTCTGGCCGCGTTGGACGCAGAGTCTCAGTGAGGTCCGACCGATGAGCGCCCCCACAATGCAGACGGTCATGGACCTGATCGACGGCCGCACCGATGAACTGGTCGCCCTGACCCAGGACCTGATCCGCTTTCCCACCATCAACCCGCCGGGCGAGGCCTATCGCCCCTGCGCCGAATACATCGGCGAGCGGCTGAAGAAGCGCGGCTTCACCGTCGAATATGTGCGCGGCGAGGGCTCGCCGGGCGACAGCGATCAATACCCCCGCACCAACGTCATCGCCCGCTGGACCGGCTCCGAACCCGGCCCCTGCGTCCACTTCAACAGCCATATCGATGTGGTCGAGGTCGGCGCCGGCTGGACCGTCGATCCCTTCGGCGGCGAGGTGAAGGACGGCCGCGTCTATGGCCGGGGTGCCTGCGACATGAAGGGGGGCCTGGCCGCCTCCATCATCGCGGTCGAGGCCCTGATCGATTCCGGCCTGCCCCTGCCCGGCGCGCTGGAGATTTCAGGCACGGTGGACGAGGAATCCGGCGGCTACGGCGGCGTCGCCTATCTGGCCGAGCGCGGCTGGTTCTCGGAGCCTCGCGTCAACCACGTCATCATCCCCGAGCCGCTGAACGTGGACCGGGTCTGCATCGGCCACCGCGGCGTCTGGTGGGCCGAGATCGAGACCAAGGGCCGCATAGCCCACGGCTCCATGCCCTTCCTGGGCGACTCGGCCATCCGCCACATGGGCGCGGTGATGGAGGCGTTCGAGGACAAGCTCTATCCCGCCATGGCCGCCCGCCATTCCGACATGCCCGTGGTGCCTGAGGGCGCGCGCCAGTCGACGATGAACATCAACTCCATCCACGGCGGACAGGCCGAGGGCTTCGACGGCCTGCCCGCCCCCTGCGTCGCCGATTCCAGCCGTATGATCATCGACCGCCGCTTCCTGATCGAAGAGACGCTGGACGACGTGAAGGGCGAGGTGAAGGCCATCCTCGACGGCCTGGCGGCCCAACGCCACGGCTTCCGCTACGAGATGCGCGACCTGTTCCAGGTGGCGCCCAGCATGGCCGACCGCGACGGTCCCGTCGCCAGCACCACCGCCGCCGCCATCGAGACGGTGCTGGGCAAGAAGGCCCAATTCGTCTGCTCGCCCGGCACCTATGACCAGAAGCACATCGACCGGATCGGCAAGCTGAAGGACTGCATCGCCTACGGCCCCGGCGTGCTGGACCTGGCGCACCAGCCCGACGAATGGGTCGGCATCGACGACATGACCAACTCGGCCAAGGTCATGGCCCGTGCGGCCTACGACCTGCTGACCCGCAAGCGAGGATGAGCGAGATGGCGCGCGGCGACATGGAAGACGACAACATCATCGGCCCACGTCTGCGCGCCCTTCGCGATCGCCTGGGCCTGTCGCAACGCGCCCTGGCCCGCAAGGCCGGGGTGCCGTCCAGCACCGTCAGCTTGGTCGAAAGCGGTCGCACCAGTCCCTCGGTCGGCTCGCTGAAACGCCTGCTGGACGCCGCCGGCGTGTCGCTCGGCGAGTTCTTCAGCTCCGAGTTCGAGACCCCGACCAAGCACTTCTATCGCCACGACGAACTGACCGACATCTCGCGCGGCGAGGTCTCCTATCGTCAGCTCGGCTCGGGTCATGACAGCAGCCTGCAGATCCTGCATGAGACCTATCAGCCCGGCTCCGACAGCGGCCGGGTCATGCTGTCCCACGAAGGCGAGGAAGGCGGGCTGATCATTTCCGGCCGCCTGGAAGTCACCGTTGACGGCCAGTCGCGCGTGCTCAAGGCCGGAGACGGCTACCTGTTTCCCAGCACCCTGCCTCACCGCTTCCGCAACGTCGGCGACACCCCCTGTGTCGTCATTAGCGCCTGCACACCGCCCACCTTCTGACGCCCGCGTTGCACTTGCTCAGAATACTGAGCGAGAAAAATAAAATTACCCGCCTTCTCAGTCAATTGACCTCCTGAAGAAACAGACTTGTCGATCTTTCCATTTCGCCAGCTACTTCGTGCACGACAGTAGCGTGACACCGGGAGGCGGCCGAGGGAAACGCAAGGCTTGCTGCATTGCACAACGCCCCGAGGCCGAGGATAGTTAGCGGGTGGCGGAACCGTCGTTCCGCCTCAGCCGCAACAAGACCGCTGAGAACGGTCCGTGCGGCGTCATGGGAGGGATGAGGCGATGAATCGTCTTTTGGTCAGCGTATCCGCCGGGGCGCTCGCGACCCTGTGTTCCACCGCCGCATTGGCCCAGCAGGCGCCGCCTGACCGGGCCACGACGATCGACGAAGTCATCGTCACCGCCCAGCGCCGCGAACAAGCGGCCCAGGACGTCGGCATCGCCCTCAGTGTCCTGAGCGGCGAAAGCCTGGTCCAGCAGGGCGTCACCAACGTCAACCAGCTTCAGAACGCCACGCCCAACCTGGAGGTCGAACCGGCCTTCGGCGGCGGCGCGGCCCAGTTCCGCATGCGCGGCGTCGGCTTCCAGGACTACGCCTCGAACAACTCGCCGACCGTCGGCGTCTATGTGAACGAGGTCGCCTATCCGGTCCCGGTGATGACCCAAGGCTTGATCTTCGACATCGACCGGGTCGAAGTCCTGCGCGGGCCGCAAGGGACCCTCTACGGCCGCAACACCACCGGCGGCGCCATCAGCTTCGTCACCAAGCGCCCGACCGAGGAACTGTCGGCCGGCCTGATGACCGAATGGGGCAGTCACGACCTGTTCCGCGCCGAGGGCCATGTCTCCGGTCCCCTGGCGGGCGGCCTGCGCGGCCGTCTGGCCGTCTCGACCGAACAGGGCGGCGCCTGGCAGCGCAACCGCACGACGGGCGAGAGCCTCGGCGACGCCGACCGCACCGGCGCCCGCGCCTTACTGGCCTGGGATCCGACCGAAAGCCTGTCCCTGCTGCTCGATGTCCATGGCGGGATCGACAAGTCCGAGAACCAGGGCCTCTACCTGCTCAGCGACCTGCGCACGCGCGGCGGAACCGGCCCGCTCATCCCCGCCGACAAGGACCACTCCAAGACCGGCTGGGGCCTGTCCCCTCGCTTCGCCGCCTCGATCGGCCGCGACGTCACGGACAAGCCGGGTCGGGACAACTCGTCCTGGGGCACGTCGCTGAACGCCAACCTGGCGCTCAAGGGCATGAACCTGACCAGCATCACCAGTTATGAGACCCTGGACCGCAGCGAGTACGGCGACTGGGACTCCAGCGCCTCGGTCGAGGCCGACACCTTCTTCGGCAGCGACGTAGACGTGCTCTCGCAAGAACTGCGTCTGGCCTCGGACAACGACAGCGACCTGACCTGGGTCGCGGGCTTCTACTATTCCAAGCAGGACCTGAACGAGCGCTACTTCTCGGACTTCATCGACATCTATGGCACCTACGCCCAGGTCACCTACGACCAGGCGGTCGAATCCTGGAGCCTGTTCGGCCAGGCGGAATACGCCTTCGCCGAGCGCTGGAAAGCCATCCTGGGCCTGCGCTACGAGGAGGAAACGCGCGAGCTTGAAGGCTTTGGTTCGGCCTTCGGCGGCGCCACCGCCCTGCCCCCGACCACGGTCGACACCAAGATGACCCCCCTGACCGGCAAGGCGGCGCTGGAGTTCAAGCCGGCCGACAACCTGCTGATCTACGGTTCGGCCAGCCGGGGCGCCAAGTCGGGCGGCTTCACCACTTACAACACCGGCAACCGCAGCGGCATCGAACCCTTCAACCCGGAAATCCTCTGGGCCTATGAAGTGGGCTTCAAGGCCGATCCTTCGCGCGCCTTCCAGGTCAACGGCGCGGCCTATTACTACGACTACACCGACCAGCAGGTGCTGTCGGCGGTCTGGGGGGCCAACGGCCCGGTCGGGCGCTTCACCAATGTGCCCTCGTCCCACATCTGGGGCGCCGAACTGGAGGCGGTGCTGAAACCGATCCAGGGCCTGCGCATCAGTCAGTCGCTCAGCTACAAGAAGGGTGAGTACGACGAATACGAAGCCCTCGACGTCCCCGCGTCGCGCGCCGCCAACATGGCCATCTATGACGACAAGGCGGGCGATCCCATCCTCTTCCCCGCCTGGAGCTACGCCGGTTCGATCAGCTACGACTGGACGGTCAGCGGCTTCGCCGTCACGGCTGAGACCAACTACTCCTTCCGCGACGAATACCCCTCGTGGCTGGGCGTCAAATACGACGTGCCGGACTACTGGCTGGCCAACGCCAGCGTGACGGTCGGCCCCGAAGCCGCCAACTGGTCCGTCACCTTCTGGGCGCGCAACCTGTTCGATCAGGAATACGACCTGACGCGCAACTTCTTCACCAGCGCCGACATCGCCCAGCCGGGTCGGCCGCGCACGATCGGCGCACGCCTCAGCCTGCAGTATTGAGGATCGCCGCCGGGCTGGAAGGTGTCCGTACGCCTTCCAGCCCGCCCCCTGATCGGGGTGCCCACTTTCCTGATCGCGCAACGCTCAAAGCGCCAAGAATCAAAGACTTGAGGCGCGCTAATAACAGACTTCCTTTCCCCCGACATTCATCGACTACTGGGCGTTCTGAAAGGATGTCTGCATGACCGCACGGGCCGCCAACGACCTTGATCCCTTCTGGATGCCGTTCACCGCGAACCGCAGCTTCAAGGCCCAACCGCGCCTGTTGGGCTCGGCCAAGGACATGCACTACTTCACGCCGGACGGTCGCCCGATCCTGGACGGCACCGCCGGTCTGTGGTGCGTCAACGCCGGCCACGCCCGCAAGCCCATCGTCGAGGCCATCCAGCGCCAGGCCGAGGTGCTCGACTACGCCCCGACCTTCCAGTTGGGCCACCCCCTGGTGTTCGAACTGGCGGCGCGGCTGGGCATGCTCTTCCCCGCCGATATCGACCACGTCTTCTTCGCCGGATCGGGGTCCGAGGGCGTCGATAGCGCCCTGAAGATCGCCCTGGCCTATCAGCGGGCACGCGGCTTCGAGAACCGCACCCGCCTGATCGGGCGGCAGAAGGGCTATCACGGCGTCGGCTTCGGCGGCATCTCAGTCGGCGGGCTGGAGAACAACAGACGCGGCTTCCTGACCCTGCCGGGCGTCGATCACCTGCCTCACACCCTGAACCTGGAGGAGGCCGCCTTCTCGCGCGGGCAGCCGGCCTGGGGCGCGCATCTGGCCGACGAACTGGAAGCCCTGATCGCCGCGCATGGCGCCGAGACCATCGCGGCCGTCATCGTCGAGCCCATGTCCGGCTCGGCGGGCGTCATCGTGCCGCCCGTCGGCTATCTGGAACGGCTACGCGAGATCACGAGCCGCCACGACATCCTGCTGATCTTCGACGAAGTCATCACCGGCTTCGGCCGCGTCGGCGGCGCCACGGCGTCCGAGACGTTGAAGGTCATCCCTGACCTTCTGGTCTGCGCCAAGGGTCTGACCAATGGCGCCGTGCCCATGGGCGCGGTCGGGGTGCGCGGCGAAGTCTACGACGCCGTGGTCAATCAGGCCGCCGCCCCCGGCATCGAATTCTTCCACGGCTACACCTATTCCGGCCACCCCCTGGCCGCCGCCGCCGGTCTGGCGACGCTCGACGTCTATGAGAGCGAGGGCCTGTTCCAGCGCGCCACGGACATGGCCCCCTATTGGGAAGAGGCGGTGCACAGCCTGCAGGGCCTGCCCAATGTCATCGACATCCGCAACCTGGGCATGGTGGCCGCCGTCGAGCTAGGCCCGCGCCCCGGTGCGCCCGGCGCACGGGCGACCGAGGTCTTTCACACCGCCTTCGACGAAGGGATTTTGGTTCGAGTAACCGGAGATGTCATCGCGCTGTCGCCTCCTTTGATTATCAGCCGCGCGCAGATCGATGAGTTGATCGATCATCTGTCACAGATCATTCGCCGCACGCCTTAAAACAAGACGTACCGACGAGGGGGAACCAATGAAAAATTTACTGCTCAGTGCTTCCATCAGCGTTCTGACGATTGCCACATCTTCTGTCGCAAACGCTCAATCCACTTCAAATAACAACAATCAGCAAGCGACGACGATTGGCGAAATCATCGTCACCGCTCAACGTCGTGAGCAGGCCAGCCAGGATGTCGGCGTCTCGCTGAGCGTCATCGGCGGCGAACAACTGGACGAAAAAGGCATCTCGGTCGTCAACGACCTGGAGAACGCCGTCCCCAACATGGAGGTCGACAGCCAGTTCGGCGGCGGCCAGCCTCAGTTTCGCATCCGCGGCATCGGCGCGCGCGAATACTCCTCGAACAACGCCTCGACCGTCGGCATCTATGTCGATGAAGTCGCCCACCCCTATACGGTGACCACCCAAGGGGCCCTGTTCGACATCGCCCGCATGGAAGTCCTGCGTGGGCCGCAGGGCACCCTCTATGGCCGCAACACCACCGGCGGCGCCGTCAACATCATCACCAACGCCCCGACCGCCGACTTCCGCGCCGGCTTCAACGCCGAGTACGGCACGTTCGACCGCTACAAGGTCGAGGGTTATGTCTCGGGTCAGATCGCGCCCAACCTGCTGGGCCGCCTGGCCGCCGTCACCGAACAGGGCGGCGCCTGGCAATACCATCGCGACACCGGCGAAAAGCTGGGCGATCTGAACAAGACCGCCGTGCGCGGCCGCCTGACCTGGGACGCCAGCGAAGACCTCACCGTCGACCTGGCCGCCACCTATTCGGTCGACAAGTCGGACGGACGCGGCTTCCGCCTGCTCGGTCCGTACACGGTCTCGGGCGGCGCCGTGACCTATCCCAAGGACACCGCCTGGCGCATCACCGGCTGGGGTATCTCACCCGCCATGGCCGCCGTGGCCGGGGTCGGCCTGAACGCCAAGCCGTTCCGCGACAACGACGGCTTCGACGTCAGCGCCCGTATCAAGGCCAATCTGGGCTGGGCCGACCTGACGTCGATCACCGCCTATCAGACCTTCTCGCGCAGCGAGTTCAACGACTGGGACAGCACCCGTTTCAACGAGTCGAACGTCTTCTTCTACAACGACATCGACGTCTTTGCTCAGGAACTGCGCCTCAGTTCCAACAACGACGGCCCGCTCAGCTGGATGATCGGCGCCCACTATGCCGATGAAAGCATTGACGGCGGCTTCTATACAAACTTCCGGGGCAACGCGAACCTGATCAATACGGGCTATGGCCAGTCCGTGTCGGCCTTCGGCATCTTCACGCATAACTCCTATCAGGTGAATGATCGCCTGAACCTGATCGCCGGCCTGCGCTGGGAAACCGAAGAGCGGACCCTGGACAGCGGCGGCACCTTCGTCGCCCCCAACCCGCCCCCGCCGACGACCAGCTACGACACCGACCTGAACGAGGTCTCGGGCCGCCTGGGTTTGGAATACAAGCTGACGGACGACGCCCTGTTCTACGCCAGTGTGGCGCGCGGGGTGAAGTCGGGCGGGTTCACCACCTACAACGCCACCTCGGCCACCCCGTTCAAGCCGGAAATCGTCATCGCCTATGAGGCCGGGATCAAGTCGGACCTGTTCGACCGCCGCCTGCGCCTGAACGGCGCCCTCTTCTATTACGACTACAAGGACCAGCAGGTTCAGGGCCTGGAATACGACCGGATCACCGGCCGCCTGGGCAAGATCACCAATGTGCCCAAGTCGCACATCTACGGCGGCGAGATCGAGCTGACCTGGGTTCCCCTGGACGGCCTGACCATCAGCCAGAACATCGGCTACAAGACCGGCGAGTATGATGAATACAACGCCATCGACGGCGCCAAGACCGACGCCGCCAATCCGGCGGACGGCCCCTGGGACATCATCATCACCAACGACCGCTCCGGCGAACGCCTGTCCTTCCCCAAGATGAACTACGGCGGCTCGATCGCCTATGACTGGGGCATGGCCGGCTGGGACCTGCGCGCCGAGACCAACTACAACTATCGTGACGAGCTCTACTCCGTCAGCTCCTCTTCGATCATCGACGCCTACTGGTTGTGGAACGCCAACTTCAGCGTCGCCCCGACCGGCGCCAACTGGCGCGTGGGCCTGTGGGGCCGCAATCTCTTCAACACCTATTACGAAGAGACCCGCAACGGCTTCAACGGCTCGGCCCGTCCGACCACCTCGCCCAGCCAGGGCCGCACCTATGGCGTGCGCCTGTCGATGGACTTCTAGCCTCCCTCTCCCCCGAAGGGGCGGGTCGACTTCGGTCGGCTCGCCCCCGTCTTTTCCCGTTGCCCACGGACCCGTCTGTTTCCATGAGTTTCCCGTCCTCCCGCCTTGATCGCCGCGCCCTGCTGACGGGTCTGGTCGTCGCGCCGGCCGTGCTCAGCTTCGGCCGGGCGCAGGCGGGCGGCGCCTATCTGTTCCCGCTCGGCGTCGCCAGCGGCGACCCGGCCCCCGACGGCTTCGTTATCTGGACGCGTCTGGCCGCCGATCCCCTGGCTCCCGACGGCATGGGCGGCCTGTCCGCGCCCGTCCCCGTTCATTGGGAGGTCGCCGCCGACGACCAGTTCCGCCGCATCGCCGCCTCGGGCCAGTTCATCGCCAGCGCCGACGCCGCCCACAGCGTCCACGTCGAGGTCGCGGGCCTGCGCCCCGACCGCCCCTACTGGTATCGCTTCACGGCGCAAGGCCAGCAGAGCCCCGCCGGTCGCGCCCGCACCACGCCCGCCGCCGGCGCCCATGTCGACAAGCTGCGCCTGGCCGTCGCCTCCTGTTCGCACTGGGAGCGCGGCTATTTCAGCGCCTATGGCCACATGGCCGACGAGGCCCCGGACCTGACCCTGTTCCTGGGCGACTACATCTATGAATACAGCCTGGGGCCGGACCGCGCCGATCAGGTGGTGCGTCCCTATAATCTGGAAGAGGCGACGACGCTGGCGGGCTATCGCAACCGCTACGCCCTGCACCGCACCGACGCCAACCTGCAACGGCTGCACGCCGCCGCCCCCTGCCTCGCCGTCTGGGACGATCACGAGGTTCAGGACGACTATTCCGGCGTCTGGTCCAAGGTATCCGGCGTCTCCCCGCGAGACTTCCTGCAACGTCGCGCCGCCGCCTATCAGGCCTTCTTCGAGGCCATGCCGATCCGTCGCACGCAGCTATCCGCGGCGATGCAGATGCCCATCTATCGCCGCGTCCGCTACGGCCAGCTGGCCGAGTTCTTCATGCTGGACGGGCGCCAATACCGCTCCAAACAGCCGTGCAGCGACGGCTCCAACGGCGGCAAGGGCCAGATCGTGGCCGACGCTACCTGCACCGACCGCCTCGATCCCTCGCGCACCTTCCTAGGCTTCGAGCAGGAACGCTGGCTCTACGACAACCTGGCGCAATCCAAGGCACGCTGGAACATCCTGGGCCAGAACCTGGTCATGGCGGGCCTGCGTCTCGGCGGCGCAGACGGGTCCGAGCCGCGCTACTGGACCGACACCTGGGACGGCTTCCCCGCCGCCCGCGACCGCCTGACCGGCGCCCTGGCCACCATCAAGCCGCAGAACCCGGTCGTCCTCAGCGGCGACTACCATTCCTTCTGGACCAATGACGTGAAGGCCGACAGCCGCGATCCCGGCTCGCCGACCCTGGCCACCGAGTTCGTCGGCACCTCCATCACCTCGACCGGCCCGACCTATGACGGCCTGATGGCCACCATGCCGAACAACCCCCAGGTCAAATTCTTCGACAGTCGCGTGCGCGGCTATATGGCCATAGACGTCGAGCGTGACCGTATGAGCACGCGCTACCGCGCCATCTCGGACGTGCGCGATCCAACCGCCTCGATCTCGACGCTCAGGTCCTGGGTGGTCGAGGCCGGCAAGCCCGGCGCGGTCCAAGCATGATTTTCAGGAGCCCCCTCATGTCGCCCATGCCCCTCGCCCGCATCAGCGCCGCCGCGATCGCCGCCGCCTTCGTCCTCGGCGGCTGCGCCGGTCAGGTCGAGGCGCCGCAGGCCGTCGCGGCGGTCCCGGCCTCGGGGCCCGTCACCTTCTGGACCGGCTTCCGCGACCATCCGCACGGCTATCTGACGGCCGAGAACACCCCGAACGCCGCCAACTTCCTGCCGCCGCCGCCTGCCGAGGGCTCGCTGCGCGAACAGGCCGACATCGCCGCCTATCGCGACATGCGCGCTCTGGAAGGGACCGAGCGCTGGGCCATCGCCCGCGCCGACAACGAGATCGAGACGCCGGGCGCCCCGCGCGCCTTCGACTGCGCCCTCGGCTTCAAGTTCGAGCCCGAGAAGATGCCGACCCTGACCCTGCTGATGGGCAAGATGCTGGGCGATCTGGAGATGATCCAGACCCCGGCCAAGAAGGGTTATTTCCGCAAGCGCCCCTTCGTGGTCGAGTCCCTGCCGACCTGCATCGCGCCGGAAAGCTGGCTGGGGGCCAGCGGCTCCTATCCGTCCGGGCACTCGGCCCTGGGTTGGGCCTGGTCCCTGGTGCTGGCGGAACTGGCCCCCGACCGCGCCGATCAGATCCTGCGTCGCGGCCTGGCTTACGGTGAGAGCCGCGCGGTCTGCGGCGTCCACTATCCCAGCGACGTCGAGGCCGGCCGCATCGTCGGCGCGACCATCGTCACGCGGCTGAAGGCCGATCCCGCCTTCCAGGCCGACTTCGCCAGGGCCAAGATCGAGTTCGAGGCCGCCCGCGCCGCTGCGACCGAGGCGACAGCCGCCTGTCCGGCGTCGCTGGCCCGCCAGCCCTGGTGAGCCGCGCTTATTCGATGGTGTGATTGGAAATCCATGACGTAGGCTGACGAAGATCGGCCGCGTCGCCGAGGGGGAGATCAAGGCAAGGTGACGAAAACAGGGGCGACAGCATCACGACGGCGCGGCCGGGACAGCGGGTTTGGGCTCCGCCTGATCGCGCTCACGCTGTCGCTGGCCCTGTGCGTCGCCTGGAGCCTCCCTGCGGCGCAGGCCCAAGCCCAGCCCGCTCACGACCGGCTAATCCTGGGCCTGCCGCTGGAGCCGCCCAACCTCGACCCGACCTCGGGCGCGGCGGCGGCGGTGGACGAGGTGGTCTACGCCAACATCTTCGAGGGTCTAACCAAGCTGACCCAGAACGGCGCCGTCGCCCCGTCGCTGGCCGAGACCTGGGAGGCCGCGCCCGACGGCCTGACCTGGACCTTCCACCTGCGGCGCGGCGTCACCTTCTCAGATAGCGCGCCGTTCGACGCCGCCGTCGCCAAATTCTCTCTCGACCGCATCACCGCCGAAAGTTCGACCAACGCCCAGAAGGCCCTGTTCGAGCCGATCCGCCACGTCGAGGTCGTCGATCCGGCGACCCTCCGCATCCATCTGTCGCGGCCGATGGCGACGCTACCCTACGTTCTGGCCTGGGGCGACGCGGTGATGGTGTCGCCGAACAGCGCCGCGACCAACGCCGTCACCCCCGTCGGCACCGGCCCGTTCAAGCTGCAGAGCTGGCAGCGCGGCAGCCAGCTGACCCTGATCCGCCGCGACGGCTACTGGGGCGCAGCGCCGCGCCTGAACACCGTCGTCTTCCGCTTCATCAGCGACCCGACCGCCGCCTTCGCCGCCGTCAGCGCCGGCGACGTGGACGCCTTCCCCAACTATCCCGCGCCCGAGAACGTGGCCCAGTTCCAGCGCGATCCGCGCTTCCGCGTCGTCGTCGGCGCCTCCGAAGGCAAGGTCATCCTGGGGATCAACAACACCAAGGCGCCGTTCAACGACGTGCGGGTGCGCCGCGCCCTGTCCTACGCTATCGACCGCGACGCCCTGATCCAGGGGGCCATGTTCGGCTTCGGCCAGCCGATCGGCAGCCACTATTCGCGTCAAGCGCCGGGCTATGTCGACCTGACCGGCCTGTCTCCGCACGACCCGGCCAAGGCGCGTCAGTTGCTGGCCGAGGCGGGTTATCCCAACGGCATCGACGTGACGCTTCGCCTGCCGCCCCGCCCCTACGCCCGGCGCAGCGGCGAGGTGCTGATCTCGCAATTGGCCGAAGCAGGCATCCGCGCGAAGATCGAAAATCTGGAGTGGGCCCAGTGGCTGGACCAGGTGTTCAAGCGCCGCCAGTTCGACCTGACCATCGTCGAGCACGTCGAGCCGATGGACTACGACATCTATGGCCGCAAGGACTATTATTTCGGCTACGACAGCCCCGCCTTCGACGCCCTGTTGGAGCAGGTCAACGCCGCCCCCGACGAGCCGACGCGCAATCGCCTGCTGGGCGACCTGCAGCGCCGCATCGCCGAGGACGCCGTCAACGGCTTCCTGTTCCAGTCCTCGCGCATCGGCGTGTGGAAGGCGGACGTGAACGGCCTGTGGATCAACGGCCCCATCGCCGCCAACGACGTCACCGGCGCCTACTGGACCGGCGCGGGCGCGGCGTCCGCCACGACCGCCGAGCGCGCAGGCGGCGGCCTGCCCTGGGGCTGGATCAGCCTGATCGCGGGCGTCGCCCTGCTGGCCTTCGTCGCCTGGCGCTTCGGCGCGGCCTGGCTGCTGAAGAAGCTGGGCGGACACGCCCTGACCCTGCTGGCGGCCACCGTCGTCATCTTCCTGCTGCTGCAGGTCGTGCCGGGCGATCCGGCCAGCTATATGATGGGGCTGAACGCCAGCCCGGAATCCATCGCCGCCCTGCGCCAGCAGATGGGTCTCGAAGGCTCGGGCCTTGAGCGCTACTTCGCCTGGCTCGGCGACCTGCTGACCGGCCAGTTCGGGACCAGCTACACCTATCAGGTGCCGGTCGGCGGGCTGATCGCGGAACGTCTGGCGGTGTCGGCGCCGCTGGCCCTGATGGCCACCGTCCTGTCGCTGCTGGTTGCCCTGCCCATCGGCGTCACCGCCGCCAGCCGCCGGGGCACCGCCGTCGACACCGGCCTGATCGGCGTCACCCAGGTCGGCGTCGCCCTGCCCAACTTCTGGATCGCCATGCTGCTGATCCTGCTGTTCTCGGTGAACCTCGGCTGGTTCTCGGCGGGCGGCTTCCCCGGCTGGAGCGCCGGTTTCTGGCCCGCCTTCAAGGCCCTGATTCTGCCCGCCGTGGCCCTGGCTGCGCCCCAGGCCGCCATCCTGGCCCGCGTGCTGCGGACCGCCCTGCTCGACACCATGAACGAGGACTATGTCCGCACCGCCCGCGCCAAGGGGTTGAGCGTCAACCAGGCCCTGTGGCGACACGCCCTGAGGAACGCCTGGATCCCGGTCCTGACCATTCTGGGCCTTCAGTTCCCCTTCCTCTTGGCGGGCGGCATCATCATCGAGAACGTCTTCTCCCTGCCGGGTCTGGGACGCCTCGTCTTCCAGGCCATCACTCAGCGCGACCTGATCGTGGTGCAGAGCGTGGTGGTGGTGCTGGTCTTCGCCGTGGTTCTGGTCAGCTTCCTGATCGACCTGGCCTATCTGTTCGCCGATCCGCGCCTGAGGGGACGCCGCGCATGACCGACGCCCCTGCCGTCACCGCCCCCGCCAAGCCCCGCGTGCGCTGCCCCCTGTCCCTGATCGTCGGCGCAGGCCTGACCGCCGTGGTGCTGGCGACCGCTCTGCTGGCCCTGATCTGGACGCCCTATGACGTCGAGGCGGTGGACATCGCCGCCAAGCTGACCGCCCCGTCCGCCGCCCACTGGATGGGCACCGACCATTTCGGTCGTGACGTCCTGTCGATGATCATGGCGGGGGCGCAGAACTCCCTGATCGTGGCCTTCGTCGCCGTCGGCATCGGCGTCGGCGTCGGCACGCCCCTGGGCCTGACCGCGGCGGCGCGCGGCGGTTGGATTGACGAGCTGGTCATGCGCGGCAACGACCTGATCTTCGCCTTCCCCGCCCTGCTGCTGGCCGTGATGATCACCGCCGTCATGGGGCCGGGCGCGATCAATGCGATCATCGCCATCGGCGTCTTCAACATTCCCGTCTTCACCCGTGTCGCGCGCGGCGCGGCCCAGGGCCTGTGGACCCGCGAATACGTCCTGGCGGCGCGCACGGCGGGCAAGTCGAAGGCCCTGATCTCGCTCCAGCACATCCTGCCCAATCTGATGAGCCTGCTGGTCGTGCAGGCGGCCATCCAGTTCGCCGTCGGCATCGTGGCCGAGGCCGGGCTCTCCTATGTCGGCCTCGGCGCCCAGCCCCCTGCGCCCAGCTGGGGCCGGATGCTGGCCGAGGCCCAGACCATGATCGGCTTCGCGCCCTGGCTGGCCATCATGCCCGGCCTGGCCATCTTCGTGACCGTGCTGGGACTCAGCCTGACCGGCGACGGCCTGCGCGACCTGTTCGACCCGCGCGTGCGGCGGGAGCGTTGACCATGACCGTCCTCGACATCCGCGACCTCAGCCTGTCGATCGGTTCAACGCCGATCCTCAAGACCGTCAGTCTGTCCGTCGCCCCCGGCGAAATCCTGGGCCTCGTGGGCGAGAGCGGCTCGGGCAAGTCCATGACCGCGCTGGCCGTGCTGGGCCTGACGCCGCCGCGCACGACCCTGACCGGCGAGATCCGCCTGAACGGTCAGGTCATCTCGAATGTCTCCGACACCGTCTTGCAAAAGGTGCGCGGCCGCGACGTGGGCATCATCTTCCAGGAGCCGATGACGGCCCTGAACCCCGTCATGACCATCGGCGATCAGGTGGCCGAGACAGTGCGCCTGCACAAAAATACCTCGCGCAAGGAAGCCCTCGCGGTCGCCCGTTCCGTGTTGGACCGCGTCGGCCTGCCCGCCGAGCGCTTCCCCCTGACCCGCTATCCGCACGAGCTGTCGGGCGGCCAGAGGCAGCGCGTCGCCATCGCCATCGCCATCGCCCTGACGCCCAAACTGCTGATCGCGGACGAGGCGACGACGGCGCTGGATGTGACGACTCAGGCTCAGGTTCTCGACCTGCTGAAACGGCTTGTGCGCGAGGACGGCATGGGGCTTATCCTCATCACCCACGATCTCGCCGTCATGGCCGAAACCGCCGACCGGCTGGCGGTGATGAAGGACGGCGAACTGGTCGAGGAAGCCCCTGTCGCGCGCATCCGAACCGGCATGGCCCATCCCTATTCCCAACGCCTGCTGGCCAACGCCACCCACGCCCCTGTGCGACGCAGCGCCCCGCAAGCCGACGCCGCCCCCGTGCTTCAGGTCGAGGGTCTGGTGCGCGAATACGGCAGCGCCCCCGCCCTGTTCGGCAAGGCCAAAGCCTTCCGCGCCGTGGATCATGTCAGCCTGTCGATCCAGCCGGGCGAGAGCGTCGGCCTGGTGGGCGAAAGCGGCTGCGGCAAGTCCACCCTGCTGCGCGCCATCCTGGCGCTGGAGACGCCGCAAACGGGCCGCGTTCGGGTCAAGGGTCGCGACATCACCGCCGCGCGCGGCGCCGCGCTGAAATCCATCCGCCGCGACATCCATGTGGTGTTCCAGGACCCCTATGGCAGCTTCGACCCCCGCTGGAAGGTCAGCGATCTGGTCGCCGAAAACTTCCACCTGCTGGATGCCCGCCCCAGCCCCGTCGAAGCCCGCCGCCGCGTCGATGAAATGCTGGAGCGCGTGGGCCTGAACAGCGCCGCCGCCGACCGCTATCCGCACGAGTTCTCGGGCGGCCAGCGCCAGCGCATCGCCATCGCCCGCGCCCTGATCACCGAGCCCTCGGTCATCTGTCTGGACGAGGCGGTGTCGGCGCTGGACGTCTCGGTGCGGGCGCAGGTGCTGGACCTGCTCGCCGACCTGTCGGATCGGCTGGGTCTGTCCTACCTCTTCGTCACTCATGACCTCAGCGTGGTCCGCACGGTGACGGATCGCCTCTTGGTCATGCAGGCCGGAAAGATCGTCGAACAGGGCGACACCGCCGCCGTCTTCGCCGCCCCTTCGCACCCCTATACGCAGAAACTTCTGGCGGCGACGCCGGATCTGGTCCGCAATCACGCTCTGGAAAAGGAAACCGTCGGATGAACCGCAGAACCGTCCTCGGCTCGGCCCTGATCGCCGCCGCCGCCTCCGCCGCCGGCGCCGCCAGCGCCAAACCCGCCGCTCAAAGCGCCGCCCGCGCCTCCAGCCGCACCGGGCCGCTGAACCTGATCACCGACGTCGAGGGCATCAAGGTCGGCCAGGCCCACGACGCGGGCGTCCGCACCGGCGTCACCGTCATCCTGGCCGAAAAGCCCGCCACAGCCGCCGTCGACGTGCGCGGCGGCGGCCCCGCCGGGCGAGAAACGGACGTCCTGCGCGCCGAAAACCTGGTGCAGGAGGTGGACGCCATCATCCTGTCGGGCGGCTCGGTCTATGGCCTCGGTTCCGCCGACAGCGTCGCCGCCTGGATGGGGATGCGCGGGCGCGGCTACGGCATGGGCGGCGCGCCGGGCGTGCCCCCCTCGCCCATCATCCCGACCGCCTGCCTCTATGACCTGGCCAACGGCGGGAACAAGCAGTGGGAGATGGAGCCCCCCTATCGTCGCCTGTCGGTTCAGGCGCTGGAGGCCGCGGGCGACCGCTTCGACCTCGGCACCGCTGGCGCGGGCTATGGCGCCGAGGCGGGCGCGCTGAAAGGCGGGATCGGCTCGGCCTCAGCGGTCATGGCCTCGGGCTGGACGGTCGGCGCTATCGTGGCCGTCAACAGCGTGGGCTCGGTCGTGGCGCCCGGCGGCAAGACCTTCTGGGCCTCTCCCTATGAAATCGGGGACGAGTTCGGCGGCCTCGGCTCATCCGGCCTCGCCGCCTCGGCCGAGGACTGGGGCCTGTCCAAGTTCGGCGCCCGCCCGCGCGAGAACACCACCATCGCCTGCATCGCCACCGACGTCGCCCTGACCCGCGTGGAGCTTCAGCGCATGGCCATCATGGCCCAGGACGGCATGGCGCGCGCCATCCGCCCCGCCCACGCGCCGTTCGACGGCGACACCCTGTTCTGTCTGTCCACCGGCAAGAAGGTCATCGACAACCCGGCCATGCGTCAGGTCGCGGTGGCCCAACTGGGCAACGTCGCCGCCGACGTCCTGGCCCGCGCCGTGGCGCGCGGCGTCTATCACGCGACCAACTATGAGGGCGTCACGGGCAAGACCTGGCGGGAGATGAAGTAACCCTCTCCCGCCGGGAGAGGGTTAAGCGTTCAGGTCAATGCCACTCGCCGCCGCCGATGGGGGCGCCGGGCGGCACGGCCTGGGCGACCGGCAGGGTCTCGCTGAGCGCCTTCAACCCCTCGGCCGGCCCTGTCAGGGCCTCGGCCAGCCAGGCGCATTGCGCCGTTTCCAGCCGGTCGCCGCGGCAGCGCTTCAACTGCTCGCCGAACCGACGCGCACCGTCGCGCACCGCGCCCTGGGCAGTGGATGACAGGTCCTTGCCTTGCATCAGCGCCGCCAGATGGGCCGCGTAGCGGGCGCGCACCACGCGGCGCAGTTCGGCCTGACGCGGGCTGAGCGCCGCCCCCGGCCCCACCGCCGTCGCCACGCGATCCAGCACCTCGACCAGCCCCAGTTGACCCGCTTCCAGGCGCTGCTGCTCGACCAGACGGTTCAACCGCTCGGGCGCCAGCAGGGTCTCGAACACCACCTCGGACGCCGCCGCCGCCGCCGATGACGGGTCAAAGACCGCATCGGTCTTGCCCTCGAACAGCTCGATCTGCATCTGCCGGTCGGCGTTGCCCGACTGTGCCGAGGACAGCAGGTCGATCAAGTCGTCGCGCAGGTCCAGCTCGGCCGGCGACAGGGCCTGCATCAGGGCCTCCAGCGCCGCGCGCTGCCTGTCCGCCGGCATGACCTCGGCCCGCTCATGGCCGTCGCCGCTGATGGCGTAGGCATAGTCCACCCCGCCGATCTGCCGCCCGACCGCCGTCGTCTGATAGCGGTGATAGAGGTAGATGGGCACGATGACCCGCCGCAGGTCCGCCGCCGGCGCCCCCGCCGGCAGGTTGGCCAGGCCGAAGCGCGACAGGGCGATGCGCCGCACCGCCATGACATTGGCGAACTCGGCGACCGGATCGGTCCCGTTGTCCCACATGGCGGCGTAGGGCTGCAGACTGCCCAGCGGCCGGGTGTCCGTGTCGTTGACGAAGCGATAGCCCTTTGCTTGAGCTTCCGCCGCCAGGGCGGCGCGACGTGCAACCGGGTCCTGCCCTGGCGCATCGCAATAGAGCCAGTCCACCACATAGCGGTCCCAGGCCCCGACGCCGGTCGTATAGGCGCGGCTGAAATCCAGTCGCTCGCCGTCCGCGATCACCCACGGCGCCGGATAGTCCATGACCGAGGCCCGGTCCTCGAAGGTCGAGGCGGCGAAGTTGTGGGCGATGCCCAGGGCGTGGCCGATCTCGTGCGCCGACAGGTGGCGCAGGCGCTGATAGGCCAGACGGTCGGGATCATCCTCGCCGCCCGTGCCGCTGCGCGCGGCGCCGACCAGACCCTCGAAGATCATCTTGTCCTGACGGTCGCGAAGCGAACCCAGTTGCACCACCCCGCGCACGATCTCGCCGGTGCGCGGATCATTGACGCTGGTGCCGGTGGACCAGCCGCGCGTCTCGCGGTGGACCCAGGAGACAATGTTGTAGCGCGCGTCCATCGGATGCGCCCCTTCGGGCAGAAGCTCGACGCGGAAGGCGTCGATATAGCCCGCCTTGTCAAAGGCTTGCGCCCACCAATTGCCGCCGTCGATGAGGGCCGCACGGATCGCCGGCGGAGCGGCGCGGTCCACGTAGAAGACGATCGGCTTCTTCACCGTCGAGCGGGCGGCGGTCGGATCGGTCTTCTCCAGCCGGAAACGACGGGCCAGGCGACTGACCACCGGCTGGTCCAGATCGGCGGCGAAGTCCGTCACCATGACCTGGGCCGAGGTGCCCGAGCGCGGGTCGTGCAGCACCGGCTGGAAGCCCTCGTCCGGCAAACGAATGAAGGAGTGACGCACTGTCAGGGTGACCGAACGGGCCTCGGCCGCGACCCGCGACAACTCCGCTCCCGGCTCGTCGCTGGTGAAGGTCTGGACCGTCTGGAACTCGACATTGTCCGGGAAGACCAGGGTCTGGTCGGCGTCAAGATAGCCCAGGGTCGGCGCCGCCTTAAACGTGCCCAGCCGCGCCCGCTTCAGCCGCCCGACGGCGTTGATCGCGTCGCGTTCGAGGAAGCCCGACAGGTCCACGCTGACCGATCCGTCGGCGCCCGTCTCGACCACCTCGCCGGACCAAACCACCGAGGGCGAGAAGGAGGCCGCGACCGCGCTCACCTGATCGGCGTCGGCGTTGACGGCGCGGAACCGGGTATTCTCGAACTCGGCGAAGACGCGATTGCCGACCTTGCGGAAGGCCAGAACCTGGGCCTGGCCCAGACCGGATCGGTCCAGCCCGGCGCCGTCCATGCCCAGCCCCGCCGATAAGCCGGGCTGATAGAGATAGCGACCCAGCACGCCGTCCGCGCCGGGCGCGGGCAGACGCACCGTCGCCTTGCCCTTCTGCCGATCCAGTTTCACCCCGAACAGGCCGTCCTGCCAGGTGGAGGCCGTCGATGCCGCTGCCGCCGGCGCCCCCGCCTGAGCCAGAACCGGCGCCGCCCCGGCAACCACGACCAGACCGGCGACGCTCGCCAGCAGAACCTTGCGCAACATGAGCCGCCCCCGCGGTTGACTGAAAACTGAAGTGCTTACTGGACGCCAAGCGCCAGGGCGTCGGGCCTCCGCGTGTCAGCCGCGCCCAGGAATCGATCGCCCTCGATCATGATGGACTGGGTGCTGCCCATTGTCATGGACGGGCGAACCGTGTGGCCGCGCTCGCGCAGCAGGCGCTCCACGTCGGGCGAGAAGCCGCCTTCCAGTTCCAGCGGGCTGTCGCCGCCGCCCTGGTTCAGGCGCGGACGCATGGCCGCCTCGGCGATGTTCAACTGGTGGTCGATGACGTTCGAGATCAGCTGGACCATGGTGGCGATGATGTAGCCCCCGCCCGGCGTCCCCGTGACCAGCCAGGGCTTGTCGTCTTCAAAGACGATCATCGGCGTGATGGTCGAGCCCAGACGCTTGCCCGGCGCCGGCGAGTTCGGCTCGCCTCGCGTCCCCCAAGAGAAGTTGTCCAGCGAGTTGTTCAGCAAGATGCCCGTCCCCACCGGGGCGACGTGGGCGCCATAGGAGTTGGACAGGGTATAGGTGTTCGACACCGCATTGCCGTGGGCGTCGGCCACCGAATAGTGGGTCGTGTCCTGGCTTTCATAGGGATAGGGATTGCCCTCCGGGATGTCGGCGGCGGCCAGCGAGCGATCCATGGAGATCAGCTTGACCCGCTCGGCGGCGAATTCCTTGCTGGCCAGCCCCTGCGCCGGCGTCGTCCACTGAGGCGCGCCGCCGATCAGACGACGGTCCGAGGAGACGATCTTCATCGCCTCCGAAATCAGATGCAGGCTGTCGACGCTGCCCCAACGCAAGTCGCGCATGGGGAAGTGTTCGAGCAGGTTCAGCCCCTCGGCCACGCTGACGCCAGACGCGGTCGGCGGCATGTAGGCGATGCGGTGATCGCGATAGGTCGACCAAATCGGCGCGCTCACGTCGGCGCGGTAATCGGCCAGGTCCTGGGCGTCCATGATGCCGCCGCGCGCCTGAACGCCCTCGACGATCTTCTTCGCCAGTTCGCCGCGATAGAAGGCGTCGGCCCCGCCCTGCTGCACCTGACGCAGGCTCCACGCCAGTTGCGGCTGCTTGAACAGTTCGCCCGCGCGATAGGGCGTGCCGTCCACCTTCAGATAGGCCTCGCGCGCGCCGGGATCGGTGGCCAGGACCATGGCTCGGCCCGCCGTGGCGTCCGCCTCGCCGTCCGACAGGATGACGCCGTCCTCAGCCAGCTTGACCGACGGCGCCACGACCTGAGCCCAGGTCAGGGCGCCGAAGCGCCTGTGCGCCTCCCACATGCCCGCGACCGTGCCGGGCACCGAGACGTTGCGGAAGCTGGAGGGCGCGCGGCGGTCGAACTTGCCGCTGTCGTCCAGCAGGAAGTCCGGCGTCACAGCGCGCGGCGCCGTGCCGTAATAGTTGATGGCGATGTCGGCCGCCGGGCGATCCGCCGTCGCCGCCATGTGGACGATCATGTAGCCGCCGCCGCCGATATTGCCGGCGCGCGGCAGGGTCACGGCTTCTGCGAAAGCGACCGCCACGGCGGCGTCCACGGCGTTGCCGCCCTGCTTGAGAATGTCGACGCCGACCTGGGTCGCCAGAGCGCTCTGGCTCACCACCATCCCCCCGCGCCCGATCGTCGGGCTGTGGATCTGGCCGTAGTTGACGATGTCGCCGCCGCTGCCGACGGCAGGCCGGGTCTGGACCGACGCCTGTTGCGCCATCGCCGGCGCCGCCGCCAGCAGGGCCGCCGCCGCGACCGCCAAAATCTTCAGATGAGAACGCATGGCCACCCCGTCACATTTGGCTTTGAACTATCACGCGCGCCCACACCAGAACGCCCTTTGACAGCGATAGCATTGCTCAAAGACGGAACTCAACGGTCAATTTTAGTGATTAGTTTGCTCATTATATTGAATAACAGCAATATTTAACCCGAAATGGTTGACGGGCCGAATGTGGCGGTTTCTAGTCTCATGCAAGGCGAACCCTCCGACGTCGCATCTTTCCGGGGCGACGAACCGAGACGAAGAGGCCGCCTTGATCGACCGACCCGGCCGCCGCCGGACGGGCCCGGGGGGATACCGGGCTCGAGAAGATTTCAGAGGGGATACCGAGTCATGCCTGCAGCCTTCACCCGCCGAAACCTCAAGACGGCCATGCTGGCCACCACCGCCCTGTTCGGCGCGGCGAGCGCCGCCGTCGCCCAGGACGCCCCCGAACCGGAGGCGACCCAGGTCGATGAGATCATCGTCGTCGGCTCGCAGATTCGCGGCGCCAAGGTCACCGCCGCCCTGCCCGTGACCGTGGTCGGCGAGGAGCAGATCCTGGCCGCCGCCGCCACGTCGGGCGACGAACTGCTGCGCACCATCCCCCAGATGGGCGACGTGACCTTCAATTCCTCCTACCTGCCCGCCAGTTCCAACTCGGCGCGCGGCGACACCGGCTCGGTCAACCTGCGCAGCCTCGGCATCGGCAACACCCTGGTCCTGCTGAACGGCCGCCGCGTCGTCGGCCACCCCACGTCCCAGGCCAATGAGCACCTGGTGCCGGTCCTGACCTACAACACCAACGCCATCCCGGTTTCGGGTTTGAAGCGCCTGGAAGTCCTGCGTGACGGCGCCGCGGCCATCTATGGCGCCGACGCCGTGGCCGGGGTGATCAACACCGTCCTGCGCGACGACATGACCGACCTGACCATCTCGGCCCAGTACGGCTTCGCCGAGGGCACCGATATGTGGGAGACCAACTTCTCCGCCTATGGCGGCAAGGACATCCAGGACGGCCGCGGCAACATCTCGGCCTTCTTCAACTATGATCACCGCGACGAGCTTTCGACGCTGGATCAGTCCTTCACCGCCTCCGACGACAAACGGCCGCTGTTCGAGGGCACCGGCTTCACCGGATCGGCCCTGAACGGCCTGTCGTCACTGACGCCCTGGGGCCAGTTCACCCTGCCCAGCGCCGCCACCTATGGCGGACAGAGCTTCACCACCTTCACCATCCAGCCGGACACCCTGGCCGGATGCGCCGCCGCCCTGGCTGACGGCCTGTGCCTGAAGAAGACGACCAATGTCGACGCCTCCCTGCTGGCGGACACGGCCAAGGAAGACCTGACCGTCGTGCCCGAGGTCGATCGTTTCAACCTCTTCCTGACGGGTCGCTATCAGATCAATGACGCGGTCGAGGCCTTCGGCGAACTGGGGGCCTATTATGCGCAATCCAATGCGCGTCAGGCGCCGATCAACACCCTGTCGTCGGTCGCCATGACCATCGCCGGAACCAACTACTACAATCCGTTCGGACAGGACGTCCGCCTGACCGGCTATCGTTTCAACGACATGGGCCCGATCAATGTCGAGGTGACGAACCAGCAGTATCGCGCCCTCGGCGGCCTGCGCGGCGAATGGCGCGGCTGGAACTGGGAGTCCGCCCTGCTCTGGTCCGAGGCCACAGCCAAGGACGTGTCCGACAACATCTCCACGACCAGGCTGGCCGAATGGGCGGCCAAGTCGACGCCCGACGCCTATAACTTCTTCAACGGCGGCGACCCGGCCAATCCACGCTTTGGCGACGCCACCCCGTCCAACCAGGCGGCGCTGGACGCCATCCGCGTCGACATGGTCCGCAAGACCAAGACCGAACTGGGCCTGTGGGACTTCAAGATTTCGCGTCCTGACCTCTTCACCCTGCCCGGCGGCCCCGTCGGCATGGCCGCCGGCATCGAGGCGCGCACCGAAACCCAGTTGGACGATCGCGACAGCCGCATCGACGGCACGATCCGCTACACGGACAAGTCGGGCGCCACCTACAGCGACCTGATCAACTCGTCCGAAAACCCCGACACCTACGGCGAGCGCGACGTCTTCTCCGCCTATCTGGAGTTCGCCGCTCCCCTGGTGTCGCCGGAAATGAACATCCCCCTGGTGCATAACCTGGAGGTCCAGCTGGCCGGCCGCTTCGAGAACTATTCGGACTTCGGCGACGTGGCCAAACCCAAGGTCGCCGCCGCCTGGGACATCGTCGACGGCTTCCGCGTTCGCGGTTCCTGGGCCCAGGGCTTCCGCGCCCCCAACCTGGAGCAGATCAACGCCACGGTGATCACCCGCTCCAACAGCTCGAACGACTACATCTACTGCGAGGCTCTGCTGCGTCGGGGCGCCATCACCGACATGAGCCAGTGCGGCGCCAGCACCGTCTCCGGCATTCCCAACAGCTTCGCGGACAAGGCCAACGCCAGCCAGACCCACGTCCGCAAGCTCACGGCCGAGCGCCGCTCCGGCAACCCCGACCTGCAGCCCGAAGAATCCGAGACCCTGTCCTTCGGCCTGGTCGTCCAGCCGCGCTTCGTTCCCGAACAGTTCGGCGACTTCACCTTCACCGCCGACTGGTGGCGGGTCGAGCAGACCGGCATGGTCGGCCTGTTCCGCGGTCAGAACGCCCTGATCCTCGACTACCTGCTGCGCAAGCAGGGCAGTTCGAACCCCAACGTCATCCGCGCCGACGCGACGGCCGCCGACCAGGCCATCTTCGCCGGCACCGGCCTGACGGCCGTGGGCGAGGTGCAATACATCACCGACGCCTACACCAATCAGCAGCCCCAGACCGTCGAAGGCCTGGACCTGGGCGCCATGTGGAGCCTGCGCGACACGGCGTACGGCGACTTCAGCCTGAACCTGAACGTCTCGCACCTGCTGAAATACTATCTGGAGTTGGCGCCGGGGGCTCAGGCCCTGGTCGACGCCAAGGCGGCGGGCGACATCGCCTCCTCCATCTCCCTGGGCGGCAGCATGGGCGACATGATCCGCGACCTGGGCCGCCCGGAATGGAAATGGTCCCTGTCCGGCACCTGGCGCAAGGACGCCTGGACCGTCGGCGCCTTCACCCAGTACATCTCGTCCCTCTATGACGACAGCCTCACCAACTCGTCGGGCGACTACTGGACGGTGGACGCCACCATCACCGCCAACCTCTATGGCGAGTATCAGTTCGACGAAGGCCGCCTGGCCGGGACCGCCGTGCGCGTCGGCGTGCGCAACCTGACCGACGAGGAACCGCCCCTCTCGGCGGCCGGCTTCGTCGGCACCGTCTATCAGCCCTATGGCCGCTACTGGTACGCCAGCTTCCGCAAGACCTTCTGATCCGGTCTTGAGGTCTTTCGGGCGGGAGGCGACGTCGTCTCCCGCCCTTCGTCTATTCGCCGTCTGTCTGTGGAGTTCCCGATGAAACCCGTCTCGATGCGCGCCCTGGCGCTCGCCGCCGCCCTGACCAGCCTCAGCGTCCCGGCGCTCGCCGCCGAACTGTCGCCCCAGGCCCGCGCCCAGATCACCGGCACGGTCGAGCGCAACCAGCCGGCCCTGGATCACGCCGCCTTGGAAATCTGGAAGTTCGCGGAGCTGGGCTATCAGGAAACCCAAAGCTCGACCCTGCTGCAGGGCCAACTGACCGAAGCCGGTTTCACCGTCACCCCCGGCATCGCCAACGAACCCACCGCCTTCCTGGCCAGCTTCAAGACCGGCGACGGCCCGGTCATCGCGGTGCTGGCCGAATACGACGCCCTGCCCGGCCTGTCACAGACCCTGAACCCGGTGCAGGAAACCGCCGGCGGCCACGCCGGTCACGGCTGCGGCCACAACCTGTTCGGCGCCGCGTCCGTCCATGCCGCCATCGCGGTCAAGGACTGGATGGTCGCCAACAACATCAAGGGCGAACTGCGCGTCTATGGCACGCCCGCCGAGGAAGGCGGATCGGGCAAGGTCTATATGGTCCGCGACGGCCTGTTCGACGACGTGGACGTGGCCGTCCACTGGCACCCCGGCAACGTCAACAGCGCCCGCCAGGGCGACACCATGTCCAATGTCTCGGGCAAGTTCCGCTTCTACGGCACGGCCGCCCACGCCGCCGCCGCGCCCGATCGCGGCCGCTCGGCCCTGGACGGGGTCGAGGCCATGAACGCCATGGTCAACCTGATGCGCGAGCACATTCCCGACCGCACCCGCATCCACTACGCCATCACCGACGGGGCCAAGGCGCCCAACGTCGTCCCGGCCTTCGCCGAGAGCTACTACTACGTCCGCCACAACGACCCGCAGATCGTCCGCGATGTGCTGGAGCGGGTGAAGAAGGCGGCTGACGGCGCGGCGCTCGGCACCGGCACCCGCGTCGAGTTCGAGGCCATCGGCGGCGTCTATTCCATGTTGCCGAACGAGGCCCTGATGAACGTCATGGACCGCAACCTGCGCCATGTCGGCGGCATAACCTGGACGCCCGAGGAAATCGCCCTGGCGACCGAGATCCAGAAGACCCTGCCGACCCGCCCCGACCTCGCCTCCGTCGGTCAGATCGAACCCGCCGTGATCGGCGGCGACTTCGGCGGCTCGACCGACGTCTCGGACGTGTCCTGGGTCGCCCCGACCGTGGGCCTGTCCACCGCCACCTTCGTCCCCGGCTCGGCGGGCCATAGCTGGCAGAACGTGGTGGCCGCCGGTTCCACCATCGGCCTGAAGGGCGCCCATCTGGCCGCCAAGACCCTGGCCCTGACCACCGCCGAACTGTTCCAGAGCCCCGACACCATCGCAGCCGCAAAGACCGAGTTCGAGCGTCGCCGCGGCCCCGACTTCAAATACGAGGCCCTAATCGGCGACCGCGCCCCGGCCCTCAACTACCGCGACTAAGTCCGCCGAGCCCCTTCTCCCCCTGTGGGAGAAGGCGGCCCGTCAGGGCCGGATGAGGGGTGTCGGCGCGACGTTGGAAAATGTCCCGAGCCCACCTAACTCGCCGACCCAATCCCGGAAAATCACGGCGATTGCGCGACTCTCGGGCCCGTTTAGCCGCCGTCCTCCATGCTTCTGTCATGATCAGCGGTCCGTCAGCGCCACAGGGGGATTTCAGACGATTCAGACGAATTAGACTCTATTTTTTCGTGCCGCCTTCGACCACGCCGTCCTCTTCAACACGAGAGGCCGGACGGCTCCTGACCGCCCGCGCCGGGCGCCCGGCGTGAATGTCGCGCCCGCGCCGTTCGACCTCCGCCAGAATGACGGCCAATTCCTTGTCGGTCAGGTGCTCGATGCCGATGAAGCCCGCGTCGGCCTTCTTCACCGCATAGATCAGCTCGTCCATCTTGGCGTGCATGGCCGCCGCGTCGCGGTTCTGGGTGTTCTGGATCAGGAAGACCATCAGGAAGGTGATGATGGTCGTGCCGGTGTTGATCACCAGCTGCCAGGTCTCGCTGAACTTGAAGACCGGCCCTGTCGCCGCCCACACCAGGACCAGCAGCAGGCACAGGATGAAGGTCCACGGCCGACCGGCGACCTTGGCTGTCGTATTGGCGAAATGGTTGAACAGCTTTTCCATTCCGGCGGAACGGCGGCGCTTGCCGCTTGTTCCGCCGGGACAGGATCAGGTCACTGGGCCGCTTCGGGCGCTCGCGTTCCAATCGTGCGGTCCAGGAAGTCGAGGTAGGTGCGCCACAGGTGAAGCTGGCGATCATTGCCGCGAACGCCGTGGCGCTGCCCCGGATAGAGCATGGTCTCGAAGGGGATGCTCTTTTCCTGCAGGGCGTTCAGCACCCGCGTGGTGTTCTCGAAGATGACGTTGTCGTCGGCCATGCCGTGCAGCAGCAGCAGACGCCCGGTCAGGTGATCCAAACGGCCCAGCACGTCGGAGGCGGCATAGCCCTCCACATTGGCCTGCGGCGTCGACATGTAACGCTCGGTATAGGCCGTGTCGTAGAGGCTCCACTCGGTCGGCGGGGCGCCGGCCAGGGCCGAGGCCAGGCCCATCTTGGGCTCGGTCAGGGCCATCAGGCTCATGAAGCCGCCATAGGACCAGCCCATCATGGCGATGCGGCTGTCGTCGACATAGGGCAGCGACCGCAGATAGTCGGCGGCGATGACCTGATCCTCGATCTCCGGCTGGCCCATCTTCAGATAGAGGGCCTGTTTGAAGGCCGCCGAACGGTCGCCCTCGCCCCGGTTGTCCAGGCGGAAGACGATGTAGCCGGCCTCGGTCAGAAGCTGGTTGGTCGCGCCCTGCCAGGCGTTCTTGACCCCGCCACCAGACGGGCCGCCATAGACCTGCATGACGACTGGATAGGTCTTCGTCGGATCAAAGCCCGGCGGCGTGGTCATCTGCCACACCAGGGTCTCGCCGTGGCTTTGCAGCGTGCCGAAGGTCGGCTTCTGCTGCCGCTCGGCATAGGGCCAGAAGGGGTGGCCGGGCTGGAGTTTGTTCTCCTCGATCCAGCGCACGCGCGTGCCGTCGATGGAATAGAGGGCCGACTGCGCGGGCGTGTTCACGTCGTTATAGTTGCCGACATAGGCCGTGCCGGTGCGGTTGACCGAGGCGCTCCACCAGCCGCCGCGCGGCGTGACCTCGGCGGGCGTCGTCGTCCGCTTCAGGCTGGCGCGGAACAGCTGTTGCTCGATCGGATACTCCTTGCCGTCGCGCATGGAGGCGGTGAAGAAGACCTCGCCCGTCTCCTGATTGACGCCCGCCAGCGACTTGACCGGATAGTCGCCGCGCGTGATCGCGCGCAGGCGCCGGCCGTCCTTGTTGTAGAGATACAGGTGCCGCCACCCGCTCTCTTCGCTGGACCAGATGAAGTTGTCGTCCTTCAGCGCGTTGAAGTCATGGGTGACGTTGACCCAGGCGTTCGAGGTCTGGCTGGCGATCACCCGGCTGGCGCCCGTGGCCGGATCGACGCTGAGCAGGTCCAGCCGCTTCTGGTCGCGCGACAGGCGCTGGACATAGGCGACCGAACCGTCCGCCGCCCAGTTAACCCGGCCCAGATAGATGTCGTTGTCGGCGCCCAGGTCGACCTTGACCCGCTGGCCGCTCTGCACGTCCTGAACATAGAGCTCGACCACGGCGTTGGGCCGTCCGGCGCGCGGATAGCGCTGCGAGATGACCGAGGCGCCGCCGCCGGTGATGTCCAGGCGCGGAATGACGTCGACCTGGGTCTCGTCGGTGCGCTGCAGGGCGATGAAACGCTCGTCAGGGCTCCACCAGTAGCCGGTGTCGCGGTCCAGTTCCTCCTGGGCGATGAACTCGGCCGTCGCCCAGGTGATCAGGTCCTTGCCGTCGGTGGTGATCGCCTGCTCGGCGCCCGTCTCCAGATTGATCACGAACAGGTTCTGATCGCGCACGAAGCTGACGAAGGCCCCTTCGGGCGAGACCTTGGCGTCGATCTCGTCCGCCGCCGTCTCGGTCAGGCGACGCACGCTGCCGTCAGCGCGATTGGCCAGGAAGACATCGCCTTCCAGCGGGGCCAGAATGTAGCGGCCCTGCTCGTCCCAGGAATACTCCACCACGCCGCGTTGGCTGATGCGCATCCGCTCGCGCCGCGCCTTCTCGGCCTCGGACAGTTCGCCGGCGTCAGGGACCAGGGCCCGGGCGTCGATCAGCTTGAACGGCTCGCCGCCCTTCACCGGCGCGGCCCACAGGTCCAGCACGTCAACGTCGTCCTCGCGCGAGCGTAGGAAGGCGACCAGTTCGCCGTCGGGCGACAGGCTGACGCCCTTGGCCACCGGCCCGGCCAGCGACGGATTGGCGAAGACCCGCTCGACCGTCAGGATCGAGGACGCGGGCGCGGTCGCCGCTGGGGGCGTCACCGGCTGAGGATTGGTCTGAGCAAAGGCCGAGGTGGCAGCCATCAGGATCGTCGAAGCAAGAAGGAATGTGCGCATGGCGGCGAAGCTAGAGGCGGATTCTTCCGCCGTCATCCCTCTTTCATCCCTCTCCCGATGGGAGAGGGCTTGAGCCTCCAAGAGCGGAGCGATTGGAACAGGCGAAAGGGTGAGGGTTCGACCTGTCAGTCGGCGTCTAGCCGTATCGCGGCGGCTTACGCCGACGGATGCCGGGAACCCTCATCCGGCTCTATCGGGCCACCTTCTCCCATCGGGAGAAGGGTAAGGGATCGCAGACGTGTCCGCCCAAAATTGAGTTCCATGCGCCGCTTCGACCCTCGCGAGACTTTCGCAACCGCCCGCGACGGCCTAGGTAGTCGCCATGTCCGACGCCTCCACCGCCGCGCCGCCCGTCAAGGCCAGCCCGTTCCACAATCTGGAAGTCCTGTGGGTCCGCCACTGGAACGACCAACTGTTCAGCTTCGGCGTCAAACGGCCCGAGGATTTCCGTTTCCGTTCGGGCGAGTTCGTCATGATCGGCCTGCCGGGCGAGGATGGCGGCAAGCCCGTCCTGCGCGCCTATTCCATCGCCAGCCCCTTCTGGGCCGAGGAACTGGAGTTCTTCTCGATCAAGGTCGAGGACGGCCCCCTGACCTCGCGTCTGCAGAAGATCCAGCCGGGCGACAACGTACTGATGGGCAAGAAGCCGACCGGCACCCTGGTGCTGGACGCCCTGACCGGCGGCGAGCGTCTGTGGCTGATCGGCACCGGCACAGGCCTGGCGCCCTGGCTATCGGTCGCGCGCGATCCCGAGACCTACTCGCGCTTCAAACAGGTCATCGTCTGCCACACGGTGCGCAATGTCGCCGACCTGGCCTACCGCGACTTCTTCAGCCACGAGATCCACGACGACCCGCTGATCGGCGACGAGGCCAAGGCCCAGCTGACCTATTATCCGACCGTGACCCGCGAGCGCTTCGAGACGCCGGGCCGCATCACCGACCGCATCAAGTCCGGCGACGTCTTCGCCGACCTGCAACTGCCCATCGGCTTCTCGCCCAACAGCGACCGCGTCATGCTGTGCGGCTCGATGGCCATGATCAAGGAGACCGGCGAACTGCTGGAATCCTACGGCCTCAAGGAAGGCTCGAACGCCGAACCCGGCGACTATGTTCTGGAGCGCGCCTTTGTCGGCTGACCTGATGACCGCCCCCCTCACCGTCGCCATCGACAACCGCAAGGCCCCGGAAGACTGCGCGACCATGCTGGACGTGCGTCAGGGTGTGGATGCGCTGGACCGCGCCCTCGTGACCCTGCTGGCCGAGCGCCAGCGCTACATGGACGCCGCCGCTCGCATCAAGCCGAACCGCGACGCCGTCTTCGACCAGGCCCGCATCGACGACGTGGTGGAAAAGGTCCTGAAGGCAGCCGAACCCGCCGGCCTGTCTGCGGACATCGCCGAGCCGGTCTGGCGCCTGCTGATCGACCGCTGCATCGCCCACGAGTTCGGAACCTGGGACAAGACGCGGGACTGAGTCCCCTTGTCCCTTTGTCCCCTTGTGGGAGTAGGGCCTCAGCCCTTCAGGCTCTTGAGCGCCAGTTCGTGGCGATAGGCCGCCACATCGGCCAGAGCCGCGTCCAGCGCCGTCTTCACCCGCTCCAGCCCGGCGGGCGCGGCGGATTGCTCGCCGAATTCCACCTCTTCGCAGACCTGGGCCAGGGCCTTGGCCCCGATGCCCGCTCCGGCGCCGCGGATGGTGTGAACGGCGTCGCGCCAGCCCTCGCTGGAGGCGTCCAGCATGGCCGACCACATGCGGGCCTGCTCGACGAACAGACCCAGCACTTCGTCCGTCACATCATCCATGCCGCCGGTCATGGCTTCGAGGACGGTGAAATCCACCGCCCCCGACAGGTCGCGCCTGGCCATCAGCCTTCAACCTCTTCGCCCTTGGCCAGCCGCGAGTTACGCGACGACCAGATCAGGTAGATGGCCAGGCCGAACAGGTTCCACAGCAGGAAATAGAGCTGGGTCGAAGCCTTCAGGCTGAAGAAGAAGACGATGCAGCCGATGATGGCCACGCCGCCGACCAGCCACCACAGCGGGGTCCTGAACTTGCGCTCGCGGTTCGGCTCGCGCACCCGCAGCACGATCAAGCTGACGCCCACGGCCATGAAGGCCATCAGGGTGCCGGCGTTGGCCAGCGAGGCCAGCTCGTCCAGGCGCATGATCCCGGCCAGGAAGGCCACGACGATGGCGGTGAAGACGGTCACGACGACCGGGACGCCGCGCTTGGAAATCTTGGCCAGGCGGTTGGGCAGCAGGCCGTCACGGGCCATGCCGAGGAAGATGCGGCTCTGGCCGAACAGGAAGGCCAGCAGAACGGTCGGCAGGGCGATGACGGCGGCGGCGGCGATCCATTGGGCCGCGACGCCCTGCCCCAGGCCGCGCATGATCAGCGATAGCGGCTCCGGGCTGTCGGCGAAGCTGGCGACCGGAGCGGCGCCGATCGCGGCGGCCGCGACGACGATATAGAGGATAGTGCAGACCACCATCGAGCCGATGATGCCGATGGCCAGGTCGCGTTCGGGCTTCTTGGTCTCTTCGGCCGCCGTGGCGATGGCGTCAAAACCGTAGAAGGCGAAGAAGATGATAGCCGCCGCCGCCATGACGCCCGTCTGGACGAAGGGGGCGCCGAAACCGTGCGGCATGAAGGGGGTGAAGTTGGCGGCGTCAAAGTGCGGCAGGGCGATGGCGACGAAGGCCACCAGGGCGGCGATCTTCACCAGCACCAGGACGGCGTTCAGCGTGGCGCTCTCCTTGGTGCCCATCAGCAGCAGGCCCGTCACCACGGCGATGATGAAGACGGCGGGCAGGTTGATCAGGCCGCCTTCGACGTGCGGGCCGACCGTCAGGGCCAGCGGCAGGTCAATGCCCAGCCCGGCCAGGAAGGGAATGGCGTAACCAGACCAGCCCACAGCCACCGCCGACACGACCAACGAATATTCCAGGATCAGGCTCCACCCCACAACCCAAGCGAAGATCTCGCCCAACGAGGCATAGGAATAGGTGTAGGCGCTGCCCGAGGCGGGCATGATGGTCGATAGCTCGGCATAGGCGAGGGCCGCACAGGCGCAGACCAGACCGGCCAGGGCGAAGCTGATCAGCACCGCCGGACCCGCAAGACCGGCGCCGACCCCGATCAGGGTCAGGATGCCGGTGCCGACGATGGCGCCCACGCCCAGAGCCATCAGGTGCGGCCAGCTGAGGGTTTTCTTCAGCGCCGGCCCCTCGTGCGGGGCCAACATCGCATCGATCGACCGCCGACGGTTCCAGAACGCCATATGTGTATTTTCCTCGTGCCGCGTCTGTCGGCGGCTGATTCCGGCCGCGACCTTAGCGCGCGGAACAAACTTTAGAAAATCCCGCAATCAGCCCTTGCGCCCGTCCCGCTTCCTGAGTAATAGGACGGCCCTTCGGGCAACCCAGCGGGTCGCCACGAAGAACCGGCGCCACACCAAGGGCGCAGACGACGGTACGGGTGATTAGCTCAGTTGGTAGAGCAGCTGACTCTTAATCAGCGGGTCGTAGGTTCGAACCCTACATCACCCACCATCGTTTTTTTTAGCAAAAACATAAGCTTACTTCAATTGGCTTGTGGCGCTGAGCGGCGCCCCGCGGGTCTATCATAGCGCCGTGCTAGCCGAAGCGGCAGCGCCACAGCGGCAACCGACGTCCGACCGTCCACACGTTTCTTTTCGATTGTCGCGCGGCTGCGTGGGCATCAGTCGATTTGCGCCCTATACCTTCCCCGGTATGATTTCGGAGATCCCATGCCTGCCCAGCTGGCCGCTCAAGTAGACGAGACTCTTGGCATCGAAAAATTCGTCGGCCAGCTCATCGCTGGTGATGCGGCCGAAGTAATGGCGAGTTGGCCAGACTCGTCCGTTGACATGGTGATTACGTCTCCGCCGTACTGGACAGCTGTCGAGTACGAGGGTCAGACTGCTCACTGGCCTACATATGACGACTATCTAGACGACATGATGAAGGTGTGGTCGCAGTGCGCGCGCGTTCTACGCCCGAATGGGAAGCTCTGCATCAACGCTCCAATCATGCCGATACCGAAGGACGTGATCGAGCAGCATACGCGTCATATCAAGAACATCGCAGCTGACAACGAGTCGAGGATCATCGCTAGCACTGACCTAGAGAGATACGGTCTGTTCGTCTGGCAGAAGCAGACATCAAAAATGATGTTCGGCAGTTATCCGTATCCGGGCAACATTCTTGAAAACAACACCATCGAGTTCATAAATGTCTATGTGAAGCCAGGGAAACCTCCGAAATTCTCGGATGATGCGAAGGCCGCAAATAAGCTATCTCGTCTGGAGTGGATGGATCTCGCACAACAAGTTTGGTTCATGTACCCAGAGGATGTGAAGCGAGAGGAAGGCCACCCTGCGCCCTTCCCCGAAAAGCTGCCGGCGCGCCTCATGAGGCTTTACAGCTACGGGGCTAGCGAGGAGTTCCCAGGCGAGATCATAGTTGATCCGTTTGTCGGGACAGGAACTACCTGCGTGGTCGCTCAAAAGATGAAACGTAGGTGGATTGGGATTGACGTGAATCCTGGATATCTGCGCTTCGCTGAACGCAGGATCGCCGATGCCCGGCGCGATGAACCCTTGCTACTTGTCGGCCGAGCGAAGTACCCTACGAGGGATGATCTCCTCAAACTTATGTTCGAGGAGGCTGGAACGGCGGGGGCTGAAGCTGTGAGCAAACATAAGCGCAAGACATACGGCCGAGGCGCGTCTGCGCCATCTGACGACGACCAGCCCAAGCTAGTCTAATGGCAAAGGCACCGCGGCCCGCGCTTCCCGCTCAGTGGAAGCGATTTGTTCGCGAGTACGGGATGAATCTCGCCTATTGGTACCAGCCCAAGGGGTTGGCGATCACCGTCGAAAGCGTGGAAGCCCGACTTCGCATTTTGAAAGAGTTCGAAGGTAAGGGCGCTTGGCGCGATCTTCAGGGCGACTACATTCGGCGCTTGCAAGAAGATTCCGTATCCGCCGCTGAAGACAAGTGGGAAGGCGGAGGAGCCCCGCTTGCCCGCATGCTCAAACAGGTCATGGCCGTCTTAGGCTTAGCCTGGGTTGATCTGGACGATCAGGTCGAGGTCACTGACGCGGGCAACCTATTTTTAGCCTCCGAAGACAAGGCGGCCGTACTCGCTCGCCAAGCGCTTCGCTACCAGTTCTCAAACCCTGCAGTTTCGTCAAAAGACCACCGAGCCATAAGGCTGCATCCGGTGCCTTTCCTGGTTCGTTTGCTGCAAGCGGTGGAAGGCACTCTGTCCGCGGGAGAGTATCGGCTTTTTGTTGCTAAAGCGCGCGCGATTTCAGAAGTCGATGAGGTCGCTGACCAGATCGACGCCTTTCGTGAACTAACGGCCGATCAGCAGGCAGAACTCATTCGTCAGTGCGATGCCTACAATATTGCCGGCACCCGCCGGGGCTCAATCTACAAGACTATCAGATTGAATCAGTCGTACGCGTATAAGATGTGGACGCTATCCGGCCTGATTGAGGTGAGCGATCATTCCTTAAAACTCAATCGAATAAGGGGCGAGGCTCGAACTTTTATTGATGATTACGCCGTGAACGGCACGCACATAGCCTTCGCAGATGAAAAAGAATTTCTGGCTTGGATGGGCGACCCCGAAGCTCTGCCCAATCAACAAACGGCGCTCGACGTTTACGTGAGCCGTAACGATCTTGAAGCAGCTGCGGCAGTAAAGAAAAGCTTAGGTGCGTCTACAGCTGAGTTACGCAGCTTCAAGAAAATGATGATCAATGAAAAAACACTTGAGGACAATATCGAGAAAAACATCGATGAGTTGGGCAAGCGCATTGGTCTCAATCTACAACTTGAGGGCCGCCAGTATCCGACGACCGTTGGCCCGATTGATTTGCTCGGTTACGACAAAAAATCAGGCCAGTATGTCGTTATAGAGCTAAAGCGTGGCCGATCGGCAGATAAAGTTTTCGGCCAATTGTCGCGTTACATGGGTTGGGTGAGAAAAAATCTCGCTGGAGGATCTGATGTAATCGGTGTCATCGTCGGCTCCAAAATCGACGATAAGCTGTACGCCGCCCGCGATGCTCACGATACCAAGGTCCATTTGGTAGAGTTCGAAAGCAGGATGAGCATCAGTGTGGTTTGACTAGTTCAACAAGCCTGCAACCATCGCTTGATGCTACGTAGGACCACGGGCATATCGCGGCCGTCGTAGCGCCCCTCGTCTACCCCCGCCTGAGCCTCCGCCTCAAAAGTCGCCCAGCCTTCTTCGCCGCCAAATTTGGCGAGGACAGGCGGTACCCGCTCCACTTCGAGCTTGGCCACTCTCGCCAGCATGGACGTGATGGCTGCCATGTGGTCAGTCCCAGCCCAACGCGGCCCGTATAGGCGGCCGCAGGGTCACGGCTCGATCTCGCCCATGCCCACCAGCATGTCGTAGGCCTCCTGCCGCACGGTCCCGTCGTTTTCGTCGCGCACCACCGCCTTTAGGCTTTGGACGACCCACGCCCGCAGTTCCTGCTCGTCCCCAAAGGCGATGGCGACAAACTCCTCAAGACTGCTGCCCATGAAGCCCAGCGCTTCGGGTAAGGTGGCTGGCAGCACCTTTACCGGCAGCCCGGATTTTTCTGCGATCTGTCTCGCGTAGGCCGTCACCCGTTCATGCTGGGCGGGCGCGTGTACGGCGACGAATTTCCCGTCGACGAAGGTGAGCAAAGCCAGGTCCTTTGGCAGGGGCTCGGCGGTGACGATGCGGTTCGGATTGATCCAACTGTTCATTTGTCGAGTTCCTTTTGCTCCAGCGCGGCCAGCCGCGCCTCCAACTCCTCGGTGGCGCGGATGGTGCTGAGCGCCTGCACCGCGTCGATCACCTGCTTGGCCACGTCCGGGGCTACCTGACCGCGCGCCACGGCTGCCAGCACCTGCTCCACCTGCCGGGCTACCGGCGCGGTGGCGTCGAATTCGAAGGAGACCTTTTCCATCTGGCCACGCAGGACGGGTGCGATACGGGAAAGGACCAGCGAAGCCGCTTGCATGTCGCCCTCAAGGGCCGCGTCAACGACCACACGGGCCACAGCCGGGGCGTCGTCCATAAGGGCCTGCGAGACCCTGGTACGCTTGTCCACGATGCCCGGCGGTCTGCCTTTCGGGTTAGGGCTGGGACCGCCCCTTTCCCACACACGAGCCGGTTTCTGCGCCTCAGGCCCTTTCTGGTCGTGCTGGTCGGTCATGCTGGCATCCTGATCTCAACAGCGCCCAATCAAGCGTCGCGGAACACGAACGCCTTTTCGGCGGCCGTCTTCGCCTCGCGAAGCGCCTTCGCTTTGTCGGGCGGGGCGCCGACGGCCTTCTCCAACTCCGCGTGCACCAACCCGCCCCGGTTGGTGATGAGATCGCGTGCGCCCTTCATTGCCCTGACGCGCTTGGCGACCTCGGGGCTATTGCGCTCATGCCACTGGCGCAGCAGCGCCCCCTGCATCCCGGCGTCTAGGCCGGAAAGGTAGGAAGGAGCCCCCAGGACGGACGAGACGGTCACCGCGTCCCCTGCCGCCAATGCGCTCTGGATGAAGCCCAGCCGCTTGTTGTTTGGCAGCGCCTTCACGTGCGCGCGGATTTCTACGGCAACGCCTTGGGCCGCCACGGACGTGACCGGGGCGCTCAACTGCGCCTCCAGCGCGGCGATGCCCTTGCCGAGGCTTGCCATCGCCCCGTCCATCTGGCGCGCGATCCGGCTGAAAACCTTGTCAGCGAAATCCTGGGTCTGGATGATCTGCTGGGCTTCGGTCCACGTCGGGTTCGTGCGCGCCTTCTCGCGGGCGGAGTGGACCTGCCCGATCCCGATATAGGCCTCGCTGAAAGCCGTCTCCGCGAGACTGACATAGGGCGCAGTCTGCTCGTCGTACCCGTCGACCTCCTTCACGTTGTCAGGATGAAGAGACGGAGTAACTCGGGTATCAATGCCTTCTGACATCTTAGAAAACCCTCTTCTTGGCTTGCTACTTGCTGTTACGGTACGCGATCACGCTGAAGTTCAGCAAGCAAAAGCGGGACAAAGTTATTATCGAACAGGGGGATACATCTGTTCCGCTTCCAGCAAGAGCGCCATACTCGACATTTGCGGGTCGGTGGGCTGGCGGTGAGGGTCGGACGGTCGATAGGCCGACGGGCACGCGGGACAGGCGGGCTACTGCAAGCCGCTAAAGAGATGGCGCTGGGCGGTGCACGCCCATATCAGCGGTGCGAGTAAACCCCGTCCTAGCCGCCGCGCTCTGGCTCCAGGAGCGGAAGACATGGCGCTGTCGCGGCACGAAACCCCGTAGGGCGGTGTATGGTGGGGGCGGTGGGCATGGTGGGGCAAAGCGTTGAGCAATCTCACTCTACGGAGTTTCACCACCATGCCCCCACTTGAGGGGCTACCCCCACATTACGTAGTTTTGTGCAGACTGCGCCTCGGACGACAAAACCAGATTCCGCCCTCGTTCGTTTTTTCTAGGTAGTCGCCGCTGTGTTCGGACCACCAGCGATCCGTGGTCGCTTTTTCCGCGATCGCGAGGGCCTTGATGGTCTCGACTGGAATCCATTGGCCGGGCGGCTGGGTCACGAAGTATGCCTGCACCCACATCCCAAACGTCGCCTCAAACTTGCTGACCGGCCCCCTGCTGCCCCCGACCATACTTTGAGGCGTCAGGCCGCTGTCGAGCTCTTCCCAGTTTGGCCGGGTGGCGGTGATGGTCCTATTATTGCGGGGGTCGACACCAAGCTCGACCTTCTCTGTCCGAAACTTCCAAGACCCACCAGGGTGCTCGGGCAAGTTGACCTTCACCTGCACGAGGGCCTTAGCGTGAGGATCAGGCTCGGTGTCCTTCGGCGCGGGGCGCTCAATAACCGCGCATAGGCTACGGCAGGTCTGCGCGAACGCCGCAGATCCCAGCACCCTATGAAGCATCGAACGGGCCGTATCCTTCGCAAAGTGCGTGACGCAAACGATCGCAAGATTGTGTTTCTGGGCAAGTGCCAACCAGGGCTCCAGGATGGAGCGCAATTGCCCGGCGTCGTTAAGGTCCACCTTTCGGAGTTTCTGGCCAGGCAGATAGCTCGTGACCGGGTCGATCACCAGCATCGCGAAAGGTCGCCCATCCGCCTCGGCGAAGGCCAGCCACTCGCTAACAGCCTCCAGATCATCCTGCATCGAAAAGGAACTGCGCTTGCCCTGTTGGGTTACGCCCTGGATCTCAACAACGTTTTCCAGATTAGCGCCGCAGGCGGTCAGACGGGGAACCGTCATCTCTTCGATGCTGTCTTCACTTCCCAGCCACAGCACGCGGCCGGGCTGGCGAGAAGCCGCCGCAACTTCACCAGGCCAAGGCGCGCCTGTCGTAACCCTTGCGGTAATGTCCGCGAGGACGGTCGATTTCCCTGCGCCCGTCTCGCCTGCGAAGATGGTGATATACCCCTTCGGCACCCAGCCGACCCAAAGCCAGTCGATGGAGCGCATTTGAACGCCGTCCAGCGACCTGCCCACCAATTTTCGTGGCGCAGGAGCGGATGGGACGGCCTTGGGGGCAGATTGAGCGGCGTTGCTGGCGGGGTTGATCCAGCCCTGACGCTGCGCCTCCGCGAAGACAACCTGATAGCCGGTATCGCGGGGCGCAAAACCGTCCCACTTTCTCGCCGCATCCTTGGCATCATATTTTTCGGAGGTCTGGGACCAATCAAGCCACAGACCGCGCCCTGTCTGGCCCAGCTCTTTCAGGGCCATACCCATCCTGACCCAGAGATCTCGGTCGTCAGCGCGCATGTGCGCGAGGGCGGCCCGGAGTTCCGTTACCGTTTTGGCGTCGACGGGCACCTTTTCCAGGCCGCTCACACCCGGCGACGCTGAACGACCCTTTCCGTGCCGCAGGGCCAGAACTTGTTCGACGTGATCCGCCAGGCAGGCCGGGCGACAGGGGCTATCATTCAGCGCCGCAAGAGCTGTGAAGGTGAAGAATCGCCCGCCCGAATACGCTTCAATGCCACTGTGGTTTGACCCGAGGGGATCAAAGTGGCGGCCATACCCAATGATGTGCACGCCTGTCCTGCTGGGGCTGGCCTCGATATAGGCCATGCCGGCCCGCTCACCGCGCACCCATGCATTCGCGAGGTCAGAAAGGCCCTGGGTCTCAATGTCATCGAGGTCGATGCCCTGCCAGTGCCCTCCATGGCCATCCGGTCCAAGGGCGATGGCGAGCCCCTCATATGCGCCTCGCGCCTTCTCAAAGGCCGCCTTCGCTTCCTCATAGGCAACAAGCTGGGCGCGGTCTTGCGGGGCATCGAGCGGTCCCTGCCGAGGCGTCCCGGTGACATAGAACGGAACCTTGTCAGGTTTCGGCTTGCCGGGCCTCGGAACTGCCTTCCAGAGCAGCCAGATAGGAGCGGCCTTCATCATGGCGAGTAGATTCGCAGGTTGCGGACCTTCAGCGGTCTGCTCCATAATTTGCGTGGTCATTGGTTTTCAATCTCAATGGGTTGGCTAATGGCTCCCTGCGTGGATCGAGTGGAATTCAGCGGCTGGGCGCATCACCGCCCGGCCGCGCTTCTTAAATGGGGCTAGCGACGGGCTAGAAGACCCGTCACAGGCGGCCGCGAACCGACTGGACGCATTCCACTTCCCCATGATCGACACAGGTATTCAGGGTTTGCGGGTCAGGCCGCGACGGTGTCGCTGGTGCTGCGGCGGGCGCCTGAGGCGAGCCACGCCAGCACATCGCGTTCGGCGTACCAGACGCGCCGGGTGCCTGGCGGGCTGAAATGGCGCGGGCCATCACCCCTGAACCGATACTGGTCGATGGTATTGGGATGGACGCCGAGGATTTCGGCGACCTCTTTCGTGTCGAGGGGACGCCCCTTGGGGGTATAGCCGAACAGCTCCGAAAGCTGTTCAAGGGTCATGTTGGTGACGCTCACCGTATTCTCCTGAGTGCGAGCGTTAGCCGCGGAGAACCCAAGCGGTGGCGGGGCTTTCATCCCCCCACGAGGCGGAGGGCTTGGTTGGCGCTAGCTTAGCATAGATTGCCCATGGGCAAAGGCCTCTAATGGACATGGATAGAAATGCGGCACAGGGCCTCTACGGGGCACGTACAGCCGCTTTCACACCCGCGCCGCATACCCCCTGGCCACAACAGCGATCCCCTGCTGCTAAGGCAACTGCACCGCCTGCGGCCCCACTATAGCCACCGCTCGAAACCGCCAACTTAGGGAGCGATTGAAGCTTCACCGTTTCGCGGTACATTGTCTTCATGACTGCACTCACCGATGTTGATGAATTGCTCCGCGCCCACGCTCTAGTAACTGGTGGGACGCGCGGTGCTCCACGAATACAGAATGGAGCGAGGGTTGGAAGCTCCCTGCTAAGGGCATCAACCACCCTGATTTCGGCAGCTCTTCAAGCCGAGATCGAAGACACGTTCAAGGCCGCCCTGCCGCTTACATTCGACCATTTCAACCAGGATGAACTCGAACGTTATTGGTCCGACTGCAAGGGCTGGGGCAACCCCAATCCGCACAACGTCCGTCGACTATTCTTCCGGTTGGGGTTTGCCGACGCGCTTGATGGCCTCAGCTGGAAGAAATGTAGTAACGCAACCGTAATCACTAAGCTCGACACAATTAACCAAGTGCGTAATCGGATTGCCCACGGGCAACCGCTGACGGTGAATAATCAGGAGTTCCGGTTAACGAGTCCGGTCGTGCACTCCTGGCGGGCATTCGCAGGGCAGTTTGTCAGCCGTTTCCGACCGCTCATTCTGGATCAATATGAGGATTAAGCTTCAAGCGCGGATCGGAACCACGTTGACTCCCGCCGCCTTGGCGGTAGCAACGTTAGCCTGCGCCTCGATCCAGTCCCCGATTTTCTGCACCTCGGGCTGGAGCCATTCGAGTCGGGCCAAGTCGAGATAGTTGCGGGCCGTGACGTCCTCCTGCGCGGGCTTATGGCCGGTGAGGAGGTCCGTCCTGAACTTCTCGATCAGGCACTCGCGCATGGCGATGTTGGTGAAGGTGCGGCGGAGGTCATGTAGGCTCAGATGTTTCCCAGCCACCGCGCTGACCAGTTCCATCGGCGCACGCGCCTCGGTCACATGGCCCGTCTTACTCCAGGAAGGGAAGACGTAAGGGTTGTCGTTCAGCCGTGGTCGTCCCTTCAGCACCGCGACGGCCTGCGACGACAGCGGAAGCCACAGGGGCTCGCCCCGCTTGCGCTCGTCCAGATGCCACCAGCAGTTTGAGGGGTCTTCATCGTCGATATTGACGCGATCCCACGTGAGGGTCGCTCCTTCGTCCCGACGCGCCCCCGTCAGCAGCAGGAACAGGGTCAAGTCAATGCTGGCCAAGGCGTGGTGGTCTTTGGCGTCAGCCCGAGCACCATTCAAGGCGTTCCAGACCTCCCCGATCCTCCGCCGGTCGATGTAGCGGTCGGTGCGCGATCCGAGGGGTGCCCAATGATCCTTGAGCACCTCGACCGGGTTCCGCTGGATCAGCGGCGTCCCGTCGCCGCGCCGGTACTGGCGACCTGCGAAGTTGAGCAGAATGCGCAACGTGACCATCGCGGCGTTGGCGCTGGCCGGAGCCCCCTTTTTCCCATCCAGCCCACCCTCCACAAGCGCCCGGTGACGCTTGCGCACGTCGTCCTCAGTGATCTGGACGATGGGCTTGTCCTTCCAGGCCGCAAACACCTTGTCCACGTGCCGCTTGTACTCGGTCCTCGTGCTCGCCTTTAGCCTGCCCGGTCGGGAGACATAGGCCTCGCATACCTCCCCGAGCGTCACGCGTATCGCCTCGTCGGCCTTTTTGGCGTCCCGAGGGTCGATGCCTTCTCGCATCCCCTGCAGGATGCTCTGGGCCCGTTTCCGGGCTTTGTCCTCGGGGTAGAGCCCGTATCGGCCGATCGTCACGATGACTGATTTACCGCGCACGCGCCCCTGGGCGATGAAGCTCCGCACGCCCCCGGCAGTGACCCGCAAGCCATAGCCCGAAAGTTTGTCGTCCCAGTGAATTGCGTAGCCCGCTTCGGGTGGCCGGACTTGATCAACGAACGTCTTGGTCAGCTTCACCATTACAGTTCCTCCAGGCCTAGAACATAACGTCATACAAGCAACCTGGGCCCAGCATGGACAAGGAACGTCAAATTTACAACGGCTCAACTATCTGAAATTAAATGACTTCTTAAGGTAGAGCAAACTGAGACAAGCTAGGAGGGGTGGCTATTTGCCAAACTCTTAATCAGCGGGTCCACAGTTCGAACCTGTGATCACCCACCATCGTCTCTTCTGATATCTCCAGAAAAACAGCATCCCTTCCCAGGGAACCCTGGGCTGCGGTTCATTGTGTTCTGCGCGAAGGCCGACGCGGCCTCTTTCCAAGACGCTTTGTCGCAGGCAGGAAGAAAGCTCTGCATTTCTCCCTCCCCTTCTGGTGCGCCCCATGCCCTCTGGACTTATGGCCCTGATCGACGATGTCGCGGGCATCGCCAAGCTGGCCGCGGCCTCCATCGATGACGTCGGCGCCGCCTCCAGCAAGGCCGCCAGCAAGGCGGCCGGCGTGGTGATCGACGACGCCGCCGTGACGCCGAAATACGTCACCGGCCTGTCGCCCAGCCGCGAGTTGCCGATCATCGGCAAGATCGCCGTGGGCTCCATCCGCAACAAACTGCTGCTGATCCTTCCGATCGCTCTGCTGCTGACCGCCTTCGCGCCCTGGGCCATCACGCCCCTGCTGATGGTCGGCGGCGCCTACCTCTGTTTCGAGGGGGCGGAGAAGGTGCTGGAAATGTTCGACGAGCATGAGGCCGAGGAAAAGCCGGTCAGCAACGATCCCGCCCATCTGGAGAAGGCCACGGTTTCCGGCGCCGTCAGAACGGACCTGATCCTGTCGGCCGAGATCATGACCATCGCCCTGGCCGACGTTTCTGACGCGCCGTTGGCGACCCAGGCCGGGGTGCTGATCGTGGTCGGTCTGGCCATGACCGTGGCCGTCTACGGCGCCGTGGGCCTGCTGGTGAAACTGGACGACATCGGCCTGCACATGGCCGAACGCGCATCCAGGACCAGCCGCGCTGTCGGACGCGGCCTGGTGAAAGGCATGCCGGGCGTCTTTTCCGCCCTATCCGTCATCGGCACGGTAGCCATGCTGTGGGTCGGCGGCGGCATCCTGCTGCACGGCACGCACACGCTCGGCCTGGCCTGGCCCGCCGAGCCGGTCGAACATCTGGCCCATGCGGTCGCCGGTCTGGCCGGGCCGCTGGGTGGCGCGGCCGGCTGGATCACCACAGCCCTGTTGTCAGGCCTGCTGGGTCTGATCGTCGGCGGCGTGCTCGCCGTCGTGCTGCATCAGGTGTTGCGTCTGTTCGGGCGCGGCGCGCACTAAGCCCATCAGGTAACCTGACGTTTCTCCAGCTTCCGGGCCAGGGTGCGGCGGTGCATGCCCAGGCGGCGCGCGGTCTCGGAGATGTTGAAATTGGTCTCGGCCAGGACCTCGTGGATGCGTTCCCACTCCAGGGTCTTGATCGAGGTCGGGCGGGCGCTGAGGACGGCGTCGGGATCGCCCTCCTGCCGAGCGAAGGCGGCCTCGATCTCGTCCGTGCCCGCGGGCTTGGCCAGGTAATGCCGCGCGCCCAGCTTGATGGCCTCGACGGCCGTCGCGATGCTGGCGAAACCGGTCAGGACCACAATGTCCAACTCAGGGTCAAAGGCATGCAGGGTCTGGACGCAGGTCAGGCCCGAGGCCGCGCCCAGCTTCAGGTCCACGACCGCATAGCGCGGGTGATGCACCTGCAGCAGTTCGAGCAGTTGCTCGTGGCTGCGCGCCGAGACCACCTCATAGCCGCGACGCTCGAACGACTTGCGCAGGGTCTTGGCGAAAGCCTCGTCGTCCTCGACGATCAGCAACTGGCGGGGGGCGTCGGTCGGGTCGGTCATTTGGGAGCCAAGGCCTCCAGAGGCAGGGTCAAACGGACACAGGCGCCGCCGTCCCGTCGGTTGCGGGCCGCGACGCCGCCGCCCAGTTTGCGCATCACATTGACCAGCAGGAAGAGGCCCAACCCCGCCCCTGCCCGGCCCTTGGTCGATTGATAGGGCTGGCCCAGGCGCTCCAGAATGTCGGGCGTGAAACCGGGGCCGTCGTCGTTGAACTCTACGGCCAGCAGATCGTCGTCCAGGGTCGCCGAAACCACCATGCGCTCGGCCCCGGCCTCATGGGCGTTGTCCAACAGGGCGCTGAAGACCTGTTTCAGAGCCGGGTCGGCGATGATGCGCGGATCGCGCGGCGTCGGCGCCTTCAGCACCACGGCCATGGCGTCGTTCGACTTCTCGCACCACTCCGCCACGATCTCGGACAGGAAGCCGCCCAGGGTGGTGATGGTCGGGGCCACACCTCGCGCCTCGCCCGCCGACATCAGGATGCCGGTGACGATAGTCTTGCAGCGCTCCACCTCGGCCTGCATCTCGGCGATGTCGGAGGTCAGGTCGGCGTCCGCCGTCAGCGCCGGCATCCGTTTCCAGTCGCTGAGAATCACCGACAGCGAGGCCAGGGGCGTGCCCAGCTCATGGGCGGCGCCGGACGCCAGCAGACCCATGCGAACGATATGGTCCTGTTCCGCCGCCTGTTGCCGCGCGTCGGCCAGATAGGCGTCGCGCGCCCGCACGTTCTGAGTCGTGCGCGTCACGAAGGCCACCAGCAGCACCGCGATCAGGATGAAGTTGACCAGGGCCCCGGCCTGGATCAGCCCCATGTGGGCGTCGGTGTCGGGCGGCAACAGCAGCGGCTGATGCCAAACCGCCAGCCAGGCGAGACAGGCGCTGGTGACCAGGACGAAACCCCAGGCATAGGGCGGCCGCAGCAGCACCGCCGCCAGCACGATCTGCATCAGATAGAGGGCCGCGAAGGGGTTGCTGGTCCCGCCGCTGAAGAACAGCAGCCAGGTCAGGGCCGCCACATCGACGAACAGGGCCAGGATCAGCTCCGGGTCGGTCACGCTGTGACGGCGCAGGGTGACCGGGGCGCTGGCCAGGTTCATCACCGCCAGCCCGGTCGGGGCCAGCAGCAGCATGCCCAGCGGCAGAGGTATCTTGAGTCCCCAGTGGACCACGGCGATGGTCACCACCTGCCCGATCACGGCCAGCCATCGCAGCTGGATCAGCAGCAGCATGTTGCGCCGCCCCGCCGCGCCCGGCGAGACCGGCGCTTCGGCCCGGTCGTCCAGACCCAGCAGGCTGCGCGCGAACCGCATCGCGCTCATCGCGACGCTCTCCGGCGCTTTTCCTCACGCCAGAACAGGGCAAAGCCCGCCGCCGACATCAGGGCCAGTCCGAACCAGGTCAGGGCGTAGATCAGGTGGCTGTTGGCGAAACGCACCACGGTCAGCCCGCCGCGCGGCCAGCCGCCCGGGTTGGGCGTGGCGTCGGCGTCGATGAAGTAGGGAGCCACCGGCCCCGGCACACCCTTCGCCCTGGCGATGCCCGCCACGTCGCGCGAGAACCAGCGATCGCCCGACGGGTCGTTGGCGCGCAGGAAGCCGCCGTCAGGCTCGGTCAGGCGCAGCAGGCCGACGACGCGGGTCTGGCCCTCGACCTGGCCCGCCGCGCGATCCGCCGACTTCTGGCGTTCGGACGGGACGAAGCCCCGATTGATCAGGACGGTGAAGCCTTGATCAGTCGTCAGCGGCGTCACCACCCAGTAGCCAGGCCCAAGGTCCGTCACCGCCTTCACCAGGGCCTCGCGCGCATGATCAAAGCGGCCGCTGACGACGACCCGACGATACTGATCGGCCTGGCGCGTGATGGTCTGGCCCGGCGGCGGCGCGGCGGCGGGCGCGGCGTGGATACGGGCCTCGACCTGACGGATCAGCTCCTGCTTCCAGGCCAGCCTCTGCACTTGCCAGACGCCCAGGGCGGAAAAGCCCGCGAACAGAAGGGCGAACATGACCGCGCCCAGGATCAGGGCGGTCATGCTGCGCGGCGGCCGGGCGGGTCGCGACGACGGCTCTATAGCGCTTCTCCCCTGGCCTCGCCCGATCAGGCTCAGCCCATGGTCTGCATGTCGTGGGTGGGCATCATGTTGACGTTCAGGTGATACATCACCCAGACCGAACCCGCGACGGCGATCACCACCACCACGATGGTGAAGATCAGGGCCAGCATGTTCCACCCGCCCTCGGACTTATGGTTCATGTGCAGGAAGAAGATCATGTGCACCACGATCTGCACCACGGCGAAGGCCGTGATGATCAGACCCGTGGTCGCCGCCGGCAGGGCGCCGGTCATGACCAGCCAGAACGGGATCGCCGTCAGCACGACCGACAGCAGGAACCCGATCATATAGGTCTTGAACGAGCCGTGGTCGTGGTCGTCGCCGTGGTGGTGATCGTCGTGATGATCCACCGCTTGGTCGTTGTGGGCCTCGGCGCTCATCGCAGCATCCCGAACAGATAGACGAAGGTGAAGACGCCGATCCAGATGACGTCCAGGAAGTGCCAGAACAGGCTGAGGCACATCAGCCGGCGCTTGTTGGCCGGGATCAGACCCTTGCGCCAGACCTGGACCATCAAGGTGACCAGCCAGATGCAGCCGAAGGTGACGTGCAGGCCGTGGGTGCCGACCAGAACGAAGAAGGCCGACAGGAAGGCGCTGCGCTGGGGCGTGGCGCCCAGGTGGATCATGTGGGCGAACTCATAGAGCTCGATCCCCAGGAAGCAGAGGCCGAAGACGCCGGTGATCGCCAGCCAGATCTGCATCTGGGCCGTACGGTTCTTGACCATGGCCAGCATGGCGAAGCCGTAGGTGATCGACGACAGCAGCAGCATGGAGGTGTTCAGCGCCACCAGCGGCAAGTCGAACAGGTCCTTGGGCGCAGGGCCGGCGGCGTAGTTGGCGCCGACCACCGCATAGACGGCGAACAGCATCGCGAAGATGAGGCAGTCGCTCATCAGATACATCCAGAAGCCCAGCATGGTGCTGTGGCCTTCCGGGTGATGCGGCTCCTCGACCGGGTGGTAGATCGGCCGCCCGGCCTCGTCGACGTAGTCAGGGTTCAGGGAAGCTGCGTGGCTCATCAGATCAACCCTTCGCCGCTGCGGCCGCCAGGGCCTTGGTGTGTGCGTCTTCAGTCGCCTGCACCGTTTCGGCCGGGATGTAGTAGTCGCGCTTGTAGTTGAAGGTGTGGAAGATGGCGTAGGCGATCAGGGCGAAGAAGCCGAGCGCCGCCAGCCACCACATGTACCAGATCAAGGCGAAGCCCACGACCGTCGACAGGCCGGCCAGGATCACGCCCGCGCCCGTGTTGGACGGCATGTGAATGGGCTTGTAGCCGTCGGTCGGACGCTCATAGCCGCGCGTCTTCATGTCCCACCAGGCGTCCGAGTCGTGGATGATCGGCGTCTTGGCGAAGTTGTAGTCCGGCGGGGGCGAGGACGTGGCCCACTCCAGCGTGCGGCCGTGCCAGGGGTCGCCCGTCTCGTCGCGCAGCTTGTCGCGGTTGAGGATCGAGACGGCGAACTGGATCAGCATGGCCAGGATGCCCATGGCGATGATGCCGACGCCGACCGCCGCGATGATGAACCAGATCTGGTAGGACGGATCGTCAAAAACCCGCATCCGTCGCGTCACGCCCATGAAGCCCAGGACATAGAGCGGGGCGAAAGCGACCCAGAAGCCGATCACCCAGCACCAGAAGCTGACCAGACCCCAGGTCTTGTCCAGCTTGAAGCCGAAGGCCTTGGGCCACCAGAAGTTGATGGCCGCGAACAGGCCGAACAGCACGCCGGCGATGATGACGTTGTGGAAGTGGGCGATCAGGAACAGGGAGTTGTGCAGGACGAAGTCCGCCGGCGGCACCGCCAGCATGACGCCCGTCATGCCGCCGACCACGAAGGTCAGCATGAAGGCGACCGTCCACATCATCGGCAGCTCGAACCGGATGCGGCCGCGATACATGGTGAAGAGCCAGTTGAACAGCTTGGCCCCGGTCGGGATCGAGATGATCATCGTCGTGATCCCGAAGAAGGAGTTCACGGATGCGCCCGAGCCCATGGTGAAGAAGTGGTGCAGCCACACCAGGTAGGACAGGATGGTGATGACCACGGTGGCATAGACCATGGACGTATAGCCAAAGAGCTTCTTGCCCGAGAAGGTCGAGGTGACTTCCGAGAAGACGCCGAACAGCGGCAGGACCAGGATGTAGACCTCGGGGTGACCCCAGATCCAGATCAGGTTCACGTACATCATCGGATTGCCGCCGAAGTCGTTCGTGAAGAAGTTGGTGCCGATGTAGCGGTCAGCCGTCAGCAGGGCCAGAACGGCGGTCAGCACTGGGAAGGAGGCCACAATCAGGACGTTGGCGCACAGCGAGGTCCAGGTGAAGACCGGCATCTTCATCAGGCCCATGCCCGGCGCGCGCATCTTCACGATGGTCGCGATCAGGTTGATGCCGGACAGGGTGGTCCCCACCCCGGCGATCTGCAGGGCCCAGATATAATAGTCGACCCCGACGCCCGGGCTGTAGCCAATGCCCGACAGCGGCGGATAGGCCAGCCAGCCCGTGCGCGCGAACTCGCCGATGAACAGCGAAGCCATGACCAGCACCGCGCCCGCCGTCGTCATCCAGAAGCTGAAATTGTTCAGGAAGGGGAAGGAGACGTCGCGCGCCCCGATCTGCAACGGCACCAGATAGTTCATCAGGCCGGTGATCAGGGGCATGGCCACGAAGAAGATCATGATCACGCCGTGGGCGGTGAAGATCTGGTCGTAGTGGTGGGCGTTGAGGTAGCCCTCGGCCCCGCCGAAGGCCATGGCCTGTTGCAGGCGCATCATGACCGCGTCGGCAAAGCCGCGCAGCAGCATCACGATCCCCAGGATCATGTACATGATGCCGATCTTCTTGTGGTCGACCGTCGTGAACCACTCGGTCCAGAGATAGCCCCACAGCTTGTAACGGGTGATCAAGCCCAGGGTCGCCAGACCGCCGAGCACGACGACGGAGAAGGTGACGACCAGGATCGGCTCGTGGAACGGCAAGGCGTTCCAGTCCAGCCGACCGAAGATCATGGATGCGATTTGCTCAATAGACATGTCGGTCAGGCGCTCAGGATTGCGACGCGGATGCGTCGGCCGCGGTCGGCGCAGGAATACGGGGGGCGAAGGGCCAGCCGGCGGCGGCGACTTCGGTGCGAGCGGCCTCCCCCAAACGAGATTGGCCCGGACGGGCAAGGCCCATGCCCATGATCTGTTCGGTCGGGGCCGAGCGGGTCATCTGCACCGCCAGTTCCTGACGGCGGCGGGCGGCGTCGACGGCGGCCTTTTCGGCTTCCAACGGGGTGCAGACGGCCATGACGTAGGATTCGCCCGAACCCAGGACGGCCTGGCCGCGACGGGCGTACTTATCGTGGACCAGCGGCCAGGTGGCGTGGACGGCGGTCAGGCCCAGGCCGCCCTTCTTGTCGATGGCCATCATCTCGCCCATGCACATCTTGCCCGGCTCGACGCACATGTTCAGCACGGCGTCGAACAGGCCTTCATCGACCGAGGCGTAGTGCAGCACCGGCACCTTCTCGCTGGGCTTTTCCAGCTCCAGATAGGTCTCGCGGTCCAGGCTCTTGCTGTCGGCCCGCACGCCGGCGACCCACTGATCAAAGCCCGCCTGATCCAGGCCGTGGAAGGCGAAACGCATGTTGGAGAAGCCGTCGCCGGAATAGTTGGCCGAGAAGCCGACGTATTCGCCCGGACGGTTGATGACGGCGTGCAGCTTCGTCTCCATGCCCGGCATGGCGTAGATCTGACCGGCCAGGGCGGGGATGTAGAAGGAGTTCATCACCCCGGTCGAGGTGATGTGGAAGCGGATCGGCCGATCAACCGGCGCCGCCAGTTCATTGACCGTGGCTATGCCGTATTCCGGGTAGATGAACAGCCACTTCCAGTCCATGGCGACCACATTGACCTGAAGCGGCTCGACGCCCTCGGCGACGGCCTGGCCCTTATTGACCCGATCCAGCGACCGATAGGGATCCAGCAGGTGGGTGCCCGACCAGGTAATGGCGCCCAGGCAGATGATGATGAGCAGAGGCGCGGCCCAGATTGCCAGCTCCAGGTGGGTCGAGTGGTCCCAGTCCGGCTCGTAGCGGGCTTCCTTGTTCGACTCCCGATATTTCCAGGCGAAGAAGACGATCATCGCCATCACCGGGATGACGATGATCAGCATCAGCACCACGGACATGATCAGCAGGTCGCGCTGCTGCACCGCGATGTCGCCGGCCGGCGCCAGGACAACGGCTTCACAGCCCGGCAGCATGGCCAGGAGAGGCAATAGCAAGAGGGGTCGCAGGCGGCGCACGAAGGCTCCTGTCCGGAAATTGGGTGCTGGCTCGGTCATCGTGCGCGGCCCGTAGCGCCGCCTGCCGAAAGGCGACATTGGACAATCCGTCCTATCCCCCCCGACGACGATCGGGAGCAAATGGCCGCTTTCGTCATTCTTACCATGTCGGCGCGCGTGTCGCGCTCGGGTCCAGGGAACGTCATCGGTCATGAACGCCACCAGCGGCGCGCCTTCTTCAGAGTCCCTCGAGCGGGACGCCAGCCAGATCAACGCACGACACGGCAAAATCGACGCCGGAGAAATCGCGATCGGCGTGATCATCGGTCGCACGTCGGAATTTTTCGACTTCTTCGTCTATGCGATCGCCTCGGTCGTGGTCTTCCCGCAGTTGGTCTTCCCCTATGCGGGACCGCTGGGCGGGACCCTGCTGTCCTTCGCCGTCTTCGCCGTGGCCTTCCTGGCCCGCCCCCTCGGAACGGCCCTGTTCATCGAGATCGACCGGCGCTTCGGGCGCGGGACCAAGCTGACCATCGCCCTCTTCCTGATGGGCATCTCGACGGTCTGCCTCGGCTTCCTGCCCAGCTATGATCAGGTCGGCCACTGGGCGGCGGTCATGCTGATCGTCCTGCGCATCGGTCAGGGCGTGGCCCTGGGCGGCGCCTGGGACGGCATGGCCTCGCTGCTGGCCGTCAGCGCGCCTGAGAACCGTCGCGGCTGGTACGCCATGGTGCCGCAACTGGGCGCCCCCTTCGGCCTGATCGTGGCCAGCGCCCTGTTCGCCTACTTCCTTAGCAAGCTGTCGGCCGCCGACTTCCTCGACTGGGGCTGGCGCTATCCCTTCTTCGTGGCCTTCGCCATCAACGTGGTGGCCCTGTTCGCCCGCCTGCGTATCGTGGTGACGCCCGCCTTCCAGGCCGCCTTCGAGACGCTGGAGCTGCACCCTGCCCCCGTGACCAAGGCCGTGCGTGAAGAAGGCGGCGGCATCGTCATCGGCGCCTTCGCCCCCCTGGCCAGCTTCGCCATGTTCCACATGGTGACCGTCTTCCCGCTGTCCTGGGTCTTCCTCTACACGGAGGAGTCGCCCAGCCGCTTCCTGATGATCGAACTGGTCGGCGCCGTCTTCGGCCTGATCGCCATCCTGGCCTCGGGCTGGCTGGCCGACCGCTATGGCCGTCGCGCCCTGCTGGCCGTCACCGCCGCCGGCATCGCCGCCTTCTCGGGCTTCGCGCCCCAGATGCTGGACGGCGGCCCGGTGGGCGAACTGGCCTATATGATCCTGGGCTTCGTCCTGCTGGGTCTGTCGTTCGGTCAGGCCTCGGGTTCGATCGCCTCCAGCTTCAGCCTGGGCAACCGCTACACCGCGTCGGCCCTGACCTCGGACCTGGCCTGGCTGTTCGGCGCGGGCTTCGCCCCTCTGGCCGCCCTGGCCCTGTCGGGCAAGTTCGGGCTGGTGGCGGGCGGCGGCTACCTGCTGTCGGGCGCCGTCTGCACCTTGCTGGCCCTGTGGCTGAACCGCGAACTGGGCCGCGGCCGGGCCGGCGCCAAGACCTGACGCCACCCAAACGGGCTACTCCATCTTAAAGGGGGCGCGATCCGGATCGCGCCCCCTTTTTCATGCGTTTTCACCCTCAACCATCGCCGCACTCGCCCGCTTAGGTGAACAGGGTTAGCGAGAGTTTACGATGAGGCTTAAGCACCAGCTAAGCCTGTCTGATCGCCTCAAGTTAAGACCCGTCAAGTATCGTCCATTGAAATCCGTGGTGATGAGGACGTCATGACCAAGTTGAATTCGGCAAAACGCCGAGCCTTTCTAACGGTCGTCGCCGGCCTGACCGCTCTTGCAGCACCGCACGTCGCCCAGGCTTCGGGCAATTCAGGCACAGGCGCCTTTCGCATTTCTGCGATGGTCGCTCCGTCGTGCTCGATCGACTCGGGCGGCCCCGTGAACATCATCGAAGGCGAGCGTCGCTCGGTGGTCGAGGCCTGCAACATCGCCGGCGGCTATACGGTCTCGGCCAACTATCGACAGTTGGCCAGTCAGGAAAGGGTCAGCCTGTGGTACGGTGAGGACGCTTTCGCGCTCAACGCCTCCGGCATGCACATGCTGGGGCAGTCGAGCATGGCCACCATACGTGACATGGTATTGCGGTTTGACGACGTTCAACTGAACGCGCCTGTCGTCCTGACTCTTACGATCGCCCCCCGTTGAGGCCCTGCTAGAAGGGCGAAATCGTAAACCGCAGCGTGTCCGTGTATTCGCCCGCACGCCGGTTCGACGTGTCTCCAATCTGAATGGACAAGGGGTAGTCATCGACCCTGGGTCGACGCGAAGCGACTCGGACCTCGTCACCCTGCACTAGGTTTACCTCTTCGCTGCCCAGCGCCAGGCCGTAAGGAATGCTCCAATCGGTAGCGGCCAGGCGCAACTTGCCCTGGTTGTCAGACGAAACGCCGATCGCGTAACCACGCGTGCTAAGCACATAGAGCGAGGCCCCCAGAGCGCGTCGCCCCTCGGTCAGTTCTCCCAGATCGATGGTCGCGCCGGCGCCTGTCCGTTGAACCGCGCCCTTCAAACCCATCAGCGCCGCCGCAGGCACGGAAATACCGACCGTCACAAGGCGCTCCGCCAGCGGCATGCCGTCGGGCGTATTCACCGCGAAGACCAGATTCTGAGTGTAGTCCCCGTCCCCCAATGCGGCTTCCGGCGACACCACCAGACTGAAGCGAAGCATTTCTCGGTCGCCGGGCGCCAGCGAGACGGGACGGGCCGAAGCCCGCCGCGCGCTCGCCCCCGCTCGCGGCGTGACATCCGTGCCGTTTCGTTCGTCCACCAACGCATAGGGGATGCGGCTGACATCCTCAGATCGGACCATGCCGAAGGCTTCACCCAGGGTTTCCGTCTGAATCTGGCCGACGCAGTTGGCGTCACCCTCATTGGTCAGCATCAGGTCGAATTCGCCCAGCGCGATCTCCTGCGCATAGGGATCATGGCGAATGACCCAGTAGTCCTGGGGTGCCGTAATGGTCAGACGGCAATCGGCATTGGCGGCGCCGGCAGCCGCCACAGACCACACAGCCGCCACCACGCCGAGAGCGGCGCCGCGCCTCAAACCAAGCCTAGTCATTGGCGATCTCCACAGACAGAGAAACCTGCTGGAGATCCAGCAGTCCATCGGAATCTTCCGGCACCGAAATCTCGAACGCGCGCTCGATGGAAGGCAGTTCGACCAGATAACGCCGGCCAGGGGTCAGGTTCTGGACCGCAAAACGTCCAGCGGTATTGGTGAAGAAAAGTTCCGGCTTGGCGTTCGGTTCGTCGACCGGGCGGATGCGGCCAGACGTCAGGGCGATGGGGCGCTGACTGCGATCGACCAACCGACCGACAGCACTGACAAAGTCCGCACGCCCGACCACGATCTCATATCCCGAACGATAGGCCGGGAAGACGCGGGAGGTCCCGACGCCCGTGTCATAGCCGATGGGCGGGTCCAGGGCGTCGTGCCGAACGCTCTGGTTGACGTAGGAAATCAGATTGTTGGCCACTGCGCCGCCGAGGGGCCCGCTCCGAGCGACATAGCGCCCCTGCGCCAGGGTGTCGCCCACGATGACAGGGCTGTCGAGCGACGGATGGGGGCGGACAATCGCGAAGCTGTCGAAAATATTGCGACCGATCCCCCATGAGCCGCCAACGGCGGCTATGGATGACCCAAGGCGCAGCGTCGTAATCTGTCGATCGCCAATATCACTGAAGCTCTGGCCATAGGCGCCATGCGACAGGTTGGCCGCGAACCGGTTGCCGATGTAATCGACCTGGCCTGACAGAGAGCCTGGACCGTCCTCATAGGTCGACGCTAGAGAATAGCCGTAAGCCCCGACATGATTGTCAGTCGTTTTACTGTATCGCACGCTGCCAGAATTGCGCGCCGAATTATAGCGCGCCTCGGCTCTGCGATCGACGCCCGGCTGCCAGACCAGAGCAAAGCTGACTCCGAACCCGTCATTGCTGAACGGACTTTTGCTGCCTGTCTTCACATACTCGACGCCCCCCTGAATGGACCAGCGCGGATTGATGCGATAGTTGCTGATCAGGTTCAGCGAATAGCCGTCCCCCCGATCGACCTGCCGACTGATGCGGTAGCTGCCGACCACGCTGCCCGTCCAACGCTGATCGAAGACGCGCGTATAGTTGCCCGACACCTGCCAGGATATGGGGTTCACGCCTGCCTCGTTGCCGAGGACTGAGAAATCCTCGGAAGTGTAGTCGGCGCTGATCGTAAGGCTGTCGAGTTGAACACCCTGATCGAAAATATAATCGAGGCCTAAGCCCAGGGCGTAACCGGTCCCTGTGTCAGCATTGCTAGCCGCACCGTCGAACCGGAGCCTGGCGCCTGATCCGAGAACCAGCTGGGATTGGGCCGAAACGGTCTGCACGGCCTCGGTCGCCTGCAAGCCGACACCGACAGCCGGCGCATCGAGGAAGGCCTTGCGGAAGTAGCCGCTGAAAACCAGCTCTCCATCGTCATAGGATGGGGAGCCGAAGGCGAAATCGCTATTGAGCCCCAGGAAGGCGCCATACTCATAGTCGCCAGGCTCCAGATCGATGACGTCCAAATAGGCGCTGTAGCGGACGCTGTTCTGAAGTCCCGATATGCCGACGACTTCCAGCTCTATTTCGTTGCTACCGACTTCGAGAGGCAGGTTTGAAACATCATACTGGCCCGCATCCAGGACCAATTCGCGCTGCAGCACGCCGTTACGCAGCACCCTGACCGTTGAATTTTCCTGAAGCAGAAGCTGACGATTGCCCACCAGGGCGTTGGAGCGGAAGCTGTCGAACCTCTGTCGCTGACGAACGACCCCGACCCCGCCGATCTGCGCAAAACCTTGACGGCCTCTCGTTTCCGGATCGAGGTCACCCAGGTAAAATCGGCGGTAATGTTCGGGTTGATCATAAACAACCCGCGCGTAGCGACGATACATCTCATAGCTGTCGTCGCTGAAATTCTCGCGCCCCTGAACATCGGCCTCAAAGACGACGTTCCCGGCTCGGACAGCCCCGTTGAGAAACACCGACGGCTTGTCAAAGCCGCTTTCGTCCGACCGCTTCACCAGGGCGACGTTGGTGTTCAGATAGGCAGAGAAGCTCTCAGGGGTCTGACCCGGTTCGTCTCGTCGGCTTTCGCGAAAGATATTCTCGACCGCTCGCCTGGAGGGATCGATCCGCAAAACCATTATGGCCAGTTGCTGGGGATCATATTCCAAACGAATGCCCAGTGCCTCGATCTGCTCGGGCGTGAACGAGGTCAGAGAGCCCAAGCCCTGTCGAAGTTGCGCCTGGGCCTCCACCGTCAATAGCGGATCAATCAGCCGCCGGAAGCTCTCGCTATCGACGTAGAGATCATCGTCCTTTGTCAGCAGGACGTCGATTTCGCCCAGCATCCGCGAGTTGAATTGAAGCGGCGCAGTGAGATTGATGTCCCGATCATAGGGGTTCAGATCCGGCTTCGCAGACTTCGCCGCGTCCTGAATCGTCGATTGGGCGCTTTCGACATCGCTCGCAGCCTGAGCCTTGGCCGAGCCTTGCCCCAGACAAACCATGCCGATCGGCAAACCGATAGCAAGAACTCGCCATGTCGCCGTCATCGCGTGAAGCGCACCGTCATCGGCTTCGCCGGATCCAGCGCGACCCCCAGCGGCAAGTCAAACACCCGCCGGCCGCCGCCCGCAGGGACATAGCCCACGCCGACCATTTGCGAGACTTCCGTTCCGCTCAAACGACGGCTGAAGGACTCGCCCGACACGGAGGTGCCTTCAATGATCCAGGTCGCTCCACTCATCATGGCGTGCCGCCCGCCCTGGTTCGTGACTTCGACCTTCACGCCCGGCGTCGAAACCGGAGCCGGCAGGTCGGTCACGGAAAGCGACGGATCGATCTCGGGCTGGGGAGTGGTCACGTCCGTCGGCGAAACCGACGTCACCTTCACATCAGGCGTGACCCCTCGCGGGCTCACCAGCAACAGCGTCTTCATCGTGTAGAGGACGTTGACGGAAATCGCGCTCTGCGTGTCCGGGATCGCGGTCGGGTCGGTCTCGACCGGCAACTGCTTGACCGCCAGATAATAGGCGCGCGTCTGCTCCAGGGGCGGGCCGACCCACTGCACCCTGACGACCTGCTGCCCGTTGACGGCCACAAGTCCCTGAGGCGGGAAGACCAAAAAATCATCATCGCCAGGGGTTTCGGTGATCCGCCCCTCGGAATCCATTTCGACGCGCGTGATGGCGGTTTCGAACGGCATGGCGCGAGAACCGACGTTTCCGACCTCGATCCGCGCCGTGGCGCCGCTTCCGGACGTCGACATCTCGGCGACCATCGGAGCCAGACGCATCGCCTTGGCGACCGGAATCAACATGAGCGAAAAGGCGACAACGGCCGCCGCCAGCGACAACCCACGCATGAAATTCACAGATCGACGCATCGTCATCCCTGCCCCTCGCTGGACCGACAGCGTTATGTAGAAACTCAAAGCCAAACAAAGAGAAAACGGGGAGGCGGACCTCCCCGCTTTCATTTCGACCCGACAGGATCAGATCACTTCAATCAGGACCGTGACAGTGTCGGTGTAGGTGCCGGCGACCAGGGCCTTGGCGGCCGCAGGAATGTCCACGCGGATGCCCAGACCGCTGCGCCAAGCGTTGTTCTCACGCGAGTCGCTGGCTTCGGTGGTGCTGACGGTGAACTTGCCGCCGCTGGCCGAAACGCCCTCCTGACCGGGGCTGCCGGCCGTGTAAACGGCGCCCAGGCTGTAGGGGATGTTGGCCTGGAAGACGTTCGGATCCCAACCAGCGGCGGCGGCGTCGGCGTTCAGCAGACCCTGGGTGCCGTTGGTCTTCGTCAGCGTCAGGCGGTTCGAGGTATTGCAGCCCGCAGCATTGGTGCTGGAGTTGCCATTGCTGTTCGCGCCGACCATTTCAAAGGCGTTGTCCACGCCGTTGGCGGCATCGCCATAGATGCCCAGCGTGCCGAAGTTGACGTCATCCAGATCGTGACGTGCCCCTGAATTTTCATCCAGCGGCGACCAGAGTCCTTGGGTTAGTTACGCCTCGCAGCGTGGGATGAGCAACAGGCCGGACCGCGCAGCTTTCATCCTGCGCAGCGGGTCGGCCTGTTGCGGTCAGACTGGCGGCAAAAGCCTCCGGGGTGAGGTAGCCGATCGATGAATGCGGCCGGCGGGTGTTGTAGTCCAGCGCCCAGGCGGCGACCTTCTGGCGGGCGTGGTCGAGGCCGAAGAACAGGCTTTCGTTCAACAGTTCGTCGCGCATCCGCCCGTTGAAGGATTCCACAAACCCGTTCTGGGTCGGCTTGCCCGGCGCGATGTAGTGCCAGTCGACGCCTTGATCCTGCGCCCAGGCCAGGATGGCCGTGGACGTAAACTCCGTGCCGTTGTCGCTGACGATCATGGCAGGACGGCCCCGCCGAGAGATCAGCGCTGTCAGCTCTCGCGCGACGCGGCGTCCCGAGATCGAGGTGTCGGGGATCGCCGCCAGGCACTCGCGGGTGACGTCGTCGACCACGTTGAGAATGCGGAAGCGGCGGCCCGTGGCGAACTGGTCGTGCACAAAGTCCAGCGACCAGCGGGCGTTCGGCCTGGCCTCGACCAGGATCGGCGCCCGCGTGCCTATGGCGCGACGACGTGAGCGGCGCTTGCGCACCGTCAGGCCTTCCTCGCGATAGAGCCGGTAGATCCGGTTCTTGCCCGAGGCCTCACCCTCACGTCGCAGCAGCACGAACAGCCGCCGATAGCCGAACCGTCGCCGCTCCACAGCCAGCGCGCGTAGCCGCTCCCGCAGCGCCGTGTCCGGCTGACGGCAGGAGCGATAGCGCACCGATTTGCGATCGGCCTTGATGATGGAGCAGGCCCGCCGCTCGCTGACGCCGAACGCCGCCTTCAGATGGGCGACGGCCTGGCGCATCGCCGCGGGCCTTACCACTTTTTTGAGAGCAGATCATTCAGCGCCGCCTTGTCGAGCATGGCGTCGGCCAGCAGACGTTTCAGCCGGCCGTTCTCGTCTTCCAGGGCGCGCAGGCGCTGGGCGTCCGACACGCTCATCCCGCCGAACTTGGCCTTCCAGGCGTAGATCGTGCCCTCCGACACGCCGTGCTTGCGCGCCAGCTCGCCCGCTTTGGCGCCGGCCTCGTTCTCCCGCAGGATCCCGATGATCTGCTCTTCCGTGAATCTCGCTCGTTTCATTCCGTCCGTCCTTTCAAGGGCCGGACTCTAGCTCCGCGTGGAGGAAATTCTCAGGGGCACGTCAATCGCCGTCGCCATTGCCCAGAATGCACGACGGAGAAACCGAACCCGAGATCGAGAAGGTCGCGGTCAGTTCTTCGGCGACAGTTCCCGAATTTCCGGCATTGGCCGGATTCACATAGCTCGTTTCAGTCACAGCCTGAGCCGAAGCCGAACCAGCGATGAGAGCGACAGCCGCAGCAGTCGCGAAAAGCGATACCATTTTCATTGTTAGCCTCCTGCTTGAAAACAATGATCGGGACACATCCACCCCAATCCGATAACGATGTTAGAATTTTACATTCAGCACGGCAAACAAATTAGCCAAAAAAGAGAATATTAAACGCACAAACTGCTATCGAATGCTGAAATAATGGTTTTAAATACTACTACTGATAGAAATCAGTTCAAAAAGCATCGTGAAGTATGTAGAATTTTACATTCTCGGCTCGACTGAAATAGTCAAAATTTCGGAATAGTCGCCAGCCAGCAATCCTGCGCCCTGCACGTTTCTGGTCGTCAGCGCCAAACGACTGCGCCCCGCCGCAGCTACGGCCTGACCGCTGCTCATGATCGCCTCGCCCCTCAACTCTGCGCTGGAGAAGGAACCGGTCAGGGACGATGCGCCAGGGTTGAGCGTCGGGATGCGAACCTGCAGATCATATGGCAGACGCCCCGCGAACGGACCTTCGCCATCAGGCTTGGTCAGATGCGTCAGCCCGCCATTCGCCGACGCAATGCGAATGTCGAAAGGGACGTTGCAATCCAGCGAGAAATCCGCCGCCACCGACTCTCCGGGTGTCAGTTCCCCGAGCGCCATGGCTCCTCCGCCGGAGATGGCGCAGTGGTCATCGATCCGCCCTGCCAGGGTTACGCTCAATTCGGGGGCATAGGCGGCCGCACCAGGCAGCCCTTCATAGGCCAATGCAACCGATGGCTGGGCGAGTTCCAACAGCGCGATCACGCATGCGGTCAGAGCGACGCGTGCATATGCAGCATTCCCGAGCCAGCCCACGATTCGCCTCCCCAAGCGCATCCCCGCCACCAGGAGGGGTTCGTTGGTCAGCGTTCCAAGAGGCATGCCATCCCAAAATGGCACACAAACCCAGCAGATGCGGCGTCAGCCCTGGCTGCAATGGTTAATGAAACGTTAACGATCGCAGTTCTAGGAGCGACGTTCAGCCTTGACAAGCTTTCGCTTCATTTTGGGACAGCGACGGTACGCCGCGTCATCCTCAACCCGCCTTGGCGCGACGTCGCCAGGCGGTCAGCAGATGTTCGGTGTAGCCGTTGGGCTGCTCGCGCCCCTTGAACACCAGATCGCAGGCCGCATTCCACGCCGCACCGTCAAAGGCCGGAGCCAGCGGGCGATAGGACGCATCGCCCGCGTTCTGGCGATCGACCACCACGGCCATTCGTTCCAGCGCCGCCCTCACCTCGCCCTCCGTGACCACACCGTGGCGCAGCCAGTTGGCCAGGTGCTGACTGGAGATACGCAAGGTGGCCCGGTCCTCCATCAGGCCGACGTCGTGGATGTCCGGCACCTTGGAGCAGCCGACGCCCTGATCGATCCAGCGCACGACATAGCCCAGGATGCCCTGGGCGTTGTTATCCAGCTCCTGTCGGATCTCGTCGGCCGAGGGCGTTTCCGTCGCAAATGGCGGCGTCAGCAGGGGCGTCAGGCCGGTGGCGGGACGCTCGGCGATCTCGGCCTGGCGGGCCCAGACGTCGACCTCGTGATAGTTCAGGGCGTGCAGGGTCGCCGCCGTGGGCGACGGGACCCAGGCGGTCGAGGCCCCGGCCCGCGGGTGGCCCGCCTTGGTCGCCAGCATCTCGCCCATGCGGTCCGGCGCGGCCCACATGCCCTTGCCGATCTGGGCGCGCCCCGCCAGCCCGGCCTTCAGGCCGATGTCGACGTTGCGGTCTTCATAGGCCTTGATCCAGCTGGTGTTGCGAACCGCTTCTTTACGGACCACCGGCCCGCCCTCCATCACCGAATGGATCTCGTCGCCGGTGCGATCCAGGAAGCCGGTGTTAATGAAGGCCACCCGCCCCCTGGCCGCCGCGATGCAGTTGGCCAGGTTGACGCTGGTGCGGCGCTCCTCGTCCATGATGCCCATCTTCAGCGTCAGCGGCGGCAGACCCACCATGGCCTCAACCGCGCCGAAGACCGCGTCGGCGAAGGCGACCTCTTCCGAGCCGTGCATCTTGGGTCGCACCACATAGATGGAGCCGGCCGGACTGTTGCGCTGATCCGCCGGACGCTTCAGGTCGTGCAGGCCGATCAGGCCGGTCATGGCGATGTCGATCAGGCTCTCGGGCACCTCGCGCCCCTCCCCGTCCAGCACCGCGTCGGTCGTCAGGTGCAGGCCGACGTTGCGGACCATCAGCAGGCTGCGCCCCTTCAGGGCCAAGGCCGAGCCGTCCGGAGCGGTATAGGAACGGTCGCCGTTCATGCGCCGCTGCACCGTCTGGCCGTCCTTGACGAAGCCCGCCGACAGGTCGCCGCGCATCAGGCCCAGCCAGTTGGCGTAGACCAGTCGCTTGTCATCGGCGTCCACCGCCGCGACGCTGTCCTCGGCGTCGGCGATGACCGACAGCGCCGCCTCGACCATCACGTCCGCCACGCCCGCCGGATCATTGCGGCCAATCGGGTGGCTGCGGTCGACGACGATCTCCAGATGCAGGCCGTTGTGGCGCAGCAGGACGCCCGAAGGGGCCGCCGCCTCGCCCGCATAGCCGACGAAGACCGTCGGATCGGCCAGGCCCGTCGTCCGCCCGCCGGACAGGGCGACGACCAGCCGCCCGTTCTCGACGCGGTATCCGACCGCCTCGGCATGGCCGCCCTCGACCAGAGGCGCCGCCTGGTCCAGCAGGGCGCGGGCGCGGACGATGACCTTGCCTCCCCGCTCGGCGTCATAGCCGCCGCCCTTGGGCGCCTCGCCCAGGGCGTCCGTGCCGTAGAGGGCGTCATACAGGCTGCCCCAGCGCGCATTGGCGGCGTTCAGCAGGTAGCGGGCGTTGGTCAGGGGCACGACCAACTGCGGTCCGGCCATGCTGGCGATCTCGGGATCGACGTTGGCCGTCTCGGCGCGAATGTCCGTCCGCTCCGGCTCGATGTAGCCGATCTCGCGCAGAAAGGCCTGATAGACCTCGGGGTCCGGCTGGCTCGGATGGGCGCGGTGCCAGTCGTCCAGTTGCGCCTGCAGGTCGTCGCGGCGCGCCAGCAGGGCGCGGTTCCTCGACGCATAGTCGCCCAGCAGCCCCTCCATCCCGGCCCAGAAGGCGTCGGGCGCGACGCCCGTCCCCGGCGCGGCCTCGTCGCGCACGAAGGCGTCCAGTTCGGCGGCGACGCTCAGGCTTCCGTGGCGGACATAGGTCGTGGACATGGCGGTTCTCCTTGAGCCTGAAGCCTAGCCCGGCGCCCGCCGCCTAGCCACGGCGAAGATCGACGGTTATCTTTGCCAATATTGCAATGATGAGACCGCGCCATGCTGGCCGAGTATGAGATCTTTGTTCGGGCGCTGGAGGAAGGCAGCCTGTCCGCCGCCGCCCGCCGCCTGGACCTGTCCCCCGCCGTGGCCTCCCGACGGCTGGCGCGGCTGGAGGACCGGCTGGGGGTGCGCCTGATCGAGCGCACCTCGCGGCGACTGGCCCCGACCGAGGCCGGGCGGCTGGTCTATGACCGCGCCATGCAACTGCTGGACGGGGTCGAGGATCTGGAGGCCCTGGTGTCGCGCCGCACCACCCAGGCGCGCGGCCTGCTGCGCGTCTCGGCGCCGACCTCGTTCGGGCGGCGGCGGCTGGCCCCGCTGCTGACGCCCTTCCTGGACGCCCACCCCCGGCTGACGCTGGAACTGAACCTGACCGACGCCTTCGTCGACCTGATGGCCGAGGACGTGGATGTGGCCGTGCGCATCGGCAGCTATGAGGCTGGCGATCCCGCCATGCACCGGCTGGCCCCGAACCGCCGCGTCCTTTGCGCCGCCCCCGCCTATCTGGCCGAACACGGCGCGCCGCAGACGCTGGACGACCTGCGCACCCACGCCCAGCTGGCGGCCGAGAACCAGTCTGCCTGGCGACTGGAAGGCCCGGACGGCCCCGTGACCTTCCGCGCCCGCAGCCGGGTGCGGACCAATTCGTCGGAGGTGGCGCGCGAACTGGTGCTGGCCGGGACCGGCATCGCCCTGCGCTCGACCTGGGACGTGGGGGACGAGCTGCGTGACGGGCGGCTGCTGCGGGTCTTGCCGCAGTATGCGGGGGCGTCAGATGTCGCGATCTTCGCCCTGACCGCCGGGCGTGCGCGCGCCGAAAACCGGGTACGGGCCTTCATCGAGTTTCTGGCGGGCCTCTACGGCGATGTGCCAGAATGGGACAAATAACCTCTTTCCTCCCCATTCCATGGGGAGGTGGCGCGGCGGCGCAGCCGACGTGACGGAGGGGGCGACTCCACGGCTGACGATTGCGCCGCCCCCTCCACCACTTCGTGGTCCCCCTCCCCACAGAGTGGGGAGGAAAGAAGCGACTTACTCCGCCGTCGTCGCCTTCGGCTTCAGATAGCGGTCCAGCCAGGTGACCATTTCCCACTGGGTGTGGCCGACCGATTCCCGCGCACGATAGCCGTGAGCTTCCAGCGGCAGGACGACGTAACGCACCGTCGCGCCATTGCCCTTCAGCGCCGCATAGAAGCGCTCGGACTGCACCGGGAAGGTGCCGGAATTGTCGTCGGCGCCGCCGTGGATCAGCAGGATCGGCTCGTTGACCTTGTTGGCGTAGGTGAAGGGCGACATCTCCGTATAGGTCTCGGTCGCCTCCCAGTAGGAGCGCTGCTCGGCCTGGAAGCCGAAGGGCGTCAGGGTGCGGTTGTAGGCGCCCGACCGCGCGATGCCGGTCTTGAACAGGTCGGTGTGAGCCAAGAGGTTGGCCGTCATGAAGGCGCCATAGGAGTGACCGCCCACGGCGATCCGGTCACGGTCGGCGACGCCCAGGGCCACCACCGCATCCACCGCCGCCTTGGCGCTGGCCGATAGTTGCTCGATGTAGGTGTCGTTCGGCTCAGCCCCGTCCTTGCCGATGATGGGCATGGTCGGGTCGTCCAGGACCGCATAGCCCTGGGTCAGCAGGAACAGATGGCTGATGCCGGTCGGGCGCACGAAGCGGTTGTCGGTGTCCACCACCTGACCGGCCACGGCGGCGTCGGTGAACTCGGCCGGATAGGCCCACATCACCAGCGGCAGCGGGCCGTCGCGATCCTTGTCGTAGCCGGCCGGCAGATAGAGGGTGCCCGACAGCTGGACCCCGTCGTCGCGGGTATAGGTGATCAGCTGGCTCTTCACGTCAGCCTGTTGCGGAGCCGGATCGGGGAACTGGGTCAGCTGGGTCACGCCGCCGTCCAGGTCGCGCAGACGCAGGTTGGCCGGATCGGTGCGGCTCTCGCGATAGGTGACCAGCTTGCGGCCCGCATCATCCAGAATGCCGACGACGGTTTCGTACTCGCCCTGGGCCGAACGCCACAGACGCTCGGTCTCGCCGGTCTTCAGGTCCAGAGTGTCGAGGAAGGGATACTCGCCCTGACGCGTCGCGCCGTCGCCCTCAACAAAGACCTTGGACCCGTCGGCGGTGAAGCGAATAGTCGAACGGCCGCGCGCGTTCGGCTCGAGCACCACCGCGCCGGGGTCATTGTAGCGGTCCTGATAGTTGCGATCGACCAGGACGCGGCCTGCGCCGGGGTTCGACGGATCGACCAGGGTGCGAGTCTCGTGGCGGGTGTTGAACCAGCGGCTGTTGACGATGGCCACGTCATCGCGGCCCCACAGGACACCGGCATAGCGTTCCTTCAGATCCACAAGCGTCCGCGGGCGGTCATTGAACGGCGCGGGCAACATGAAGACGCGGTCGCGCACCTCGGCGGCGTTGCGCGGATCGCCGCCGTCCTGGGCTTCGACCCAGACCAGGGTGGCGTCGGCGTCGGCGCGCCACTGGGCCGAGCGCGGGCCGGGGGCCACGGCGTCGAACGGCGTCGGCACATTGTCACGCAGCGGCAGGTCGGCGACGCGGTGCGCTTCACGCCCGTTCAGGTCGGTGATGATCACGTCCGCCGGGAAGAGGCTGGCGGGCACGACGTAGCTGTAGGGCTTCTTGACCCGCGTCTGCAGGATGTAGCGGCCGTCCGGCGACACCGAGGCGTTCAGGAAGACGCCCGGCTGGCCGATGGTGCGTGCGCGACCGTTCAGCGGCACGATGGTCAGCTGGCTGGTGAAGTAGTGGTCGAACAGGGCCTCGTCGCCCGCATTGGTCAGCAGGTCCTGATAGGTGCGCACCGGCGCCGCGCGACCGCCGGTCTCGGCCACGGTCGGGCCCGAGGGCGGGCGCGTCACGTCGGGCGCGGCGCGACGACCTGCGGGCACGGCCTGAACCAGCAGGCCCGAGGCGTCCGGCAGCCAGCTATAGCCAGACCCAGCAGCGGCGTTGACGGTCGGCCCCGTCAGGCGGCGCGCCTGGGCCGAGGGCACGTCGGCGGTCCACAATTCCAGCCCGTTCGGCGTATTCACCAGGAAGGCCACCGCCTTGCCGTTCGGCGCCCAGCTGACATGGGTCAGGCGCGCGTTGGCGGGCAGACCGGCGACGGGACGCGCCACGCCGCCCTCGACCGCCTGGAAGCTGAGACCGGTCAGCCAGCTCGCGCGACTGTTGGCCGGGCCGTTGTTCTGCGGGTTGAAGCGGTATCCAGCCAGACGCAGCATGGGCTCGGCCAGTTCGGCGATGGTCGGCATGTTGGCGCGATCCTGCAGCAACAAGGTCTGACGATCGGGGCTCAGGCTAGCCGTCGGGTTGGGCTTGGAATCGAGGATCTGCGCGATCGGTTGCGGCGGCTGCTGATAGGTCGGCGCGGCGCCGACGGTCTGGGCCGAGGCGGGTTGGGCCAGAGCCGGCACGGCGGCCAGGATGACAAGCGCCGGCAGAGCGGCTCTCAGGATCGTGTTGCGCATGGTTTCTTCCCCGAAACTTCGCCTTGAACGCGGCTTTCTCCGGTTTGACGAAAGATTATGGGCAGGGTCAACCGCCAAGGTCGCCGACGACGCTTGCTCCGTCCGCTCGCCCGCTTTATGGACGGATAAGACCGCAATATTCATCAGACGGTGAAAAAGGGAGAGCGATGCGCAAGATCTACGCTGACGTCACGTCCGCGCTGGAGGGCCTGACCTTTGACGGGATGACCGTCATGTCCGGCGGCTTCGGCCTGTGCGGCATTCCCGAAAACCTGATCGCCGGGCTGAAGGCCTCGGGCGTCAAGGGACTGACCGTCATCTCCAACAACGCAGGCGTGGACGGCTTCGGCCTGGGCCAGTTGCTGGAGACCAAGCAGATCGCCAAGATGATCTCGTCCTACGTCGGCGAGAACAAGGAGTTCGAACGCCAGTATCTGGCCGGCGAGCTGCAGCTGGAGTTCAACCCCCAGGGCACCCTGGCCGAACGTATCCGCGCGGGCGGCGCGGGCATCCCCGCCTTCTTCACCGCCACCGGCGTCGGCACCCTGGTCGCCGAGGGCAAGGAAGTGCGCAACTTCGACGGCCGCGACTATGTGATGGAGACCGGCCTGGTGGCCGACCTGGCCATCATCAAGGCCTGGAAGGCCGACGAGCGCGGCAATCTGATCTTCCGCAAGACGGCCCGCAACTTCAATCCGATGATGGCCACCGCCGGCAAGGTCACGGTCGTCGAGGTCGAAGAGATCGTCCCTGTCGGCTCGCTGGACCCTGACCACATCCACACGCCGGGCGTCTATGTCGACCGCCTGATCCAGACCGTGTCCGAGAAGCGCATCGAACAGCGCACCGTGCGTCAGAAGGAATCCGCGTAATGGCCCGCACCCGCGAACAACTGGCCGAGCGCGCCGCGAAAGAGCTGCAGGACGGCTTCTATGTGAACCTGGGCATCGGCATTCCGACCCTGGTGGCCAACTACATCCCCGAGGGCATGGTCGTGACCCTGCAGTCGGAAAACGGCATGCTGGGCATGGGCCCCTTCCCCTATGAAGGCGAGGAAGACCCCGACCTGATCAACGCCGGCAAGCAGACGATCACCGAGATCCCCGAGTCGGCCTATTTCAGCAGCGCCGACAGCTTCGCCATGATCCGCGGCGGCCACATCAACCTGTCGATCCTGGGCGCCATGGAAGTGGCCCAGAACGGCGACATCGCCAACTGGATGATCCCCGGCAAGCTGGTGAAGGGCATGGGCGGCGCCATGGACCTGGTCGCGGGCGTCAAGCGCGTGGTCGTGGTCATGGATCACGCCAACAAGCACGGCCAGTCCAAGGTCTTGAAAGAATGCACCCTGCCTCTGACGGGAACGGGCGTGGTCAGCCGCATCATCACCGACCTGGCCGTCTTTGACGTCAAGGCGGACGGTTCGGGTCTGGAACTGATCGAACTGGCCGACGGTGTGACCCTGGACGAGGTCGCGGCCAAGACCGAAGCCGACTACACGGTGGCGGCCGGCCTGGGCTGATTGGCCCTTTCCGGCTGAAATACAGAACCCCGACGACCGCGAGGCCGCCGGGGTTTTCTCCATCCGTCATCCCGGAAGCGGCGCAGCCGCTATCCGGGACCGCTAAAAACGCGACGCCTTGGGCGGTCCCGGCTCTTCGCCTGCGGCTACGGCCGGGATGACTAGAACTAGTCCCGCGTGGCCTGGAAACCCTGCTGGTCGGTCCACAGCACGATCTGACGGCTGGCCTCGGCCGTGGCGCGGTCGAAGGCGGCGACGATGGCCGACTGACGGTTCTCGCCGGCGCTTTCGCTAACCGAGATGCGGTCCTCGGCCACAATGCTGCGGTCGCCCGGCCGGATCAGCCGGAGCAGCACCACGATGTTGGCGTTCGGCACGGCGCCCGGCGCGGCATAGGCCGCCTCGAACCGGCGCACGTCCACGCTCAACAGCAGGCCGTCGCGCGTCAGCGGGCCGCCGCTCAGCACTGTGCAGGTCCCACCATCCAGGAAGGCGTTGCGCAAGGCTTCCTCGAACAGGGTCTCGGCCGGCGACACCCAGCGCGCGCCCTTGATGTAGGCCGCCTCGGCGCCGGTCACGGCCAGGATGCGGTCACCGCTCGACGCCTCGGGGAAGTCGATGCGGCGCATTGAGACGTGCACGTCCGGGCAGGCCGAGGTCGCTCCCGTTCCAGCGAAGGCCGAGGCCCCGCCGAAGCGATACAGCTGGACCGGATCGGGCGAAGCCAGCAGGGCGCACCCGGACAGAGCGACCGATGCGCTGGCGATCAGAAGAGTGGAACGGATCACGGCTGCACCTCGATTTCCTTGGACGGCGCCTTGGCGATGAAGTCGCGTGGGCTTTCACGCACATTGTCGACCAGGGACTGCAATGAGCGGGTCGCCTGATCCAGCTGGCGGATGGTGTCGTTCAACTGCGGCACCGTCTGCGTGCCGAAGTCGCCCAGCGGACCTTCCAGTCCGGTGGCCGAGCGGTTGATCGAGGCGATGGCGGCCTGGGCCTCGCGCGTCGCGGCGTTGATGTTGGCGATGGCCTGCTTGCCGTCGCCGTCGATCATCTGACGCGCGCTGACGCCCAGGGCCTGGTATTCGCCGACGGCGGCGTTGGCCTTGGTGATGGTTTCCTCAAGCTGCTGGAACATGCCCTTGCGGGCCTCCAGCTCGGCGGTCAGGGCCTCAACGTTCTTCACGCTGGACGAGAAGCTGCGGATGTTGTCGTCCGACATGACCCGGTTGATCCGGTTCAGGGCGTCCACCGTCTGGGCCAGGACCGTGCCCGATCCGCTAAGCAGTTCGGCTATGGGGCTGGGCTGGCTCTGGATCACCGGCACGACGTTGTCGGGATACTGGTCCTTCAACAGGGCGCTGCTGGGCTCGCCCGCCGTGATCTGAATGTAGTTCAGGCCGGTGATGCCCTGCGGCTCCAACTGGGCGCGCGAGGTGACGCGCACCGGGGTCGTGCCGTTCAAGCGCACGCGGGCGATGACCTGATCCCCCTTCTTGGGGTCCAGGTTCAGGGCCGTGACCTCGCCGACGCGAATGCCGTTGAAGTGGACCTCGCCGCCTTCGGACAGGCCACGCACGGGGCCGTAGAAGACGATGTCATAGACATCGTAGTCGTTATTGAATTGCAGGCGGGCCAGCCAGATCGTGAACACGGCCAGAGCCAGCAAAAGGGCGACTGTGGCGATGCCGACGGCGGCGTAGTGGGCGTCTCTTTCCATCTCGTCCCGCTCTCCTCAGGCGGCGCTCTGGTGAGCGGCGCGTCCGCGCGGCCCCAGGAAGTATTCCTTGATCCACGGATGCTCGGAACGCTCCAGCTCCTGAACCGTGGCTTTTTCAACGACATGCTTGTCGGCCAGAACCGCCACCTCGTCACAGATGGCGTAAAGGCTGTCGAGGTCGTGGGTGATCATGAAGACCGTCAAGTCCAGGTCGTCCGACAGGTCGCGGATCAACTGGTCGAAGGCCGCCGCTCCAATGGGGTCCAGCCCCGCCGTCGGTTCGTCCAGGAAGATCAGTTCCGGGTCCAGGGCCAGGGCGCGGGCCAGGCCGACGCGCTTTCTCATGCCGCCCGACAGCTCGGCAGGCTTCAGATAGAGGGCTTCTGGCTTCAGACCGACCATGGCGATCTTCATCTCGGCCAGTTCGCGAATGGTGTTGCGCGGCAGGTTGGTGTGCTCGACCAGGGGCGAGGCCACATTATCCAGCACCGTCAGGGACGAGAACAGCGCGCCCTGCTGGAACAGGACGCCCGTGCGCCGCTCGACCTCGGCCGCCTCGGCCTTGGTCATCTCGTCGCGCTCATAGCCGAACAGTTTGATCGAACCGCCCTCGGGCTGCTTGAGCCCGATGATGGAGTTGAGCAGCACCGTCTTGCCGGTGCCCGAACCGCCGACCACGCCCAGAACCTCGCCGCGTCGCACGTCCAGATCGAGGTCCTGATGGATCACCCGGTCGCCGAACTGGCTCAGCAGGCCGCGCACCTCGATGAGGTTCTCGCGCTTCGGCTTGTCCTTGCGGGCCGTCACAGGTTCAGCTCCAGGAAGATCATGGCGAAGACGGCGTCGAGGAAGATGATGGCGAAGATGGCCTGCACCACCGCCGCCGTGACCCGACGCCCCAGACTTTCCACGTCGCCGGCCACCGACATGCCCTGACGGCAGCCGATGGCGGCCACGACGACCGCGAAGACCGGCGCCTTGACCAGGCCGACCATCAGATGGGTGTCCATCATCGGGTCTTCGGTAATGCGCTGGATGAAGAAGGACGGGCCATAGGCCAGCTCGCTCCACGTCACCAGCATGCCGCCGAACAGGCCGGCGATCATGCCGACAAAGGTCAGCAAGGGCAGCATCAGCACCATGGCCGCCAGACGCGGGATCACCAGGGCCTGGAAGGGGTTCACGCCCATGACCTGCATGGCGTCGACTTCCTGATTCATCCGCATCGAGCCGATCTCGGCGGCGAAGGACGAGGCTGAACGGCCCGCCAGCAGGACGGAAGTGATGACCACGGCGAACTCGCGCAGCACCGACACGGCGACCAGTTGCACGGTGAAGACCCCGGCCCCGAACTGGGTCAGCAGATTCGCGCCCAGGAAGGCGATGACCGCGCCGATGAAGAAGTTGGTCACGGCGATGATGGGGATGGCGTCCAGCCCCGACCGTTCCGCCTGACTGAACCAGGCCGGCCAGCGAATTGCGCCTGGATGCCGGAAGGCCGATCCCACGGCCACAATCAACCGCCCCAGGAAGGCCAGCGACAGCATGGCCTCGGCCAGGAAGTCGTAAACGCCCAGACCGATCTTGGCGAAGGTTCGGGTAAAGGCGTTGGAGCGACGCGGCGGCGCACAGGACTCTCGGTCGAGCTTCTCGACCATGGCGTAGATGCGGCCCGCCTCGGGCCGCTCGGCCCAGGCCGCCTCGGGTATCGACTGCGACGTCGCCTGGGCCACGGCCAGAGCCCCGGCAGTGTCGAAGCGCCCCAGCTCAGCTAGGTCCAGCGCCCCGATGGCCCGACCGGCCAACTCGACTTCCAGCCGATCGCCCTGACGGCCGATGCCGGTCGTGGACCAGTCGCCGGACAGACGTAGCGTGGTCGCCTGGCCTTCCCCATCCTGAATTTGATACTGCGCCGTCCGGTTCATTGATCAGTCTTCGACGCTGGCGAAAGAAGGCGCATGGCAAGGCTTAGACCGAGTCGCGTCGCAGCTGTCAACGTCCGATGACTTTCCTCGGTCCTACCCTGCAAGCTCGCCCTCCCTGGATACGGCGCAGCTTTATCAACGTCGGCGGCGAGGTTTCGTTCAGCGTTGAACGGCGCCGAATGCGTCAGCGCAGATAGTCGAGCAAGGACACCTGACGCAGTTGGCTGATCACCTGGGCCGAGGCCTGAAGCGCGATCTGGGCCATTTCCAGCTCGGTCACCGCCTCGGCCATGTTGGCGTCGGTCTTGCCCGACAGCATGGTGTCGACAGATATCTTTCGCGATTCTTGTGATTCCAGCAGCGTATCCACGCGTGCCTGCATCGAGCCGTTCTTGGCCTGGATGTCGACCACGTCCTTGGCCGCCGTCTCGAACCGCGCCATCAGCGCGGTCAGGGCGGTCTTCTGCGCGTCGTCCATCTGGCCGTTCAGCGGCGTGGCCTGATGCAGGACCTGGAGATCGCGGAAGACGTCAAACAGAGCCTGGCCCACGTCGCTGGCGAGGAAGCCCGTGTCCATGGTCACGGTCTCGTCCAGCACGGACGTCTGCTTGAGTTGGTCATTCCTGAAGGCGTCGGCCGTGGCGGGCATGGTCGCCAGCTTCTCGAGATCGGTCGCGCCGACAGGCGTGGACGGCAGGACCACCGCCTGTTGATCCACGTCGCCGCCGGCGAACAGGAACTTGCCCTGATGCTTCATGTTCAGGCCGTCCTGGGCCATCTTGAAGATGGTCTCCATCTCGGACATCAACCCTTCCATCCGCCCAGCGGCGATGGCGTTGGCTATGGCCTGACGCCCGGCGGTCGCGGCGTCGGCGACCCGCCCCAGCCCCAGGTCCTGCATGGTCAGCCGATCGGCCACGGTCTTGTTGGTGTCGATGAAGCCCTGAATCCGCGTCTGGCTGGATTTCAGCGCGATGACGGTTTCCGATTGTCGGCCGAAGCCGACCAGATCGGTGGCGTTCTTCTTGGTATTGACCTTGTTCTGCGCCTCTTCGCCGCGCGCCTGCGCGTTCATCAGATGCAGCAGGGCGGTCTGATAGTTTCCAAACGTCGAAACGCGGGTCATCGCATCATCCCGATCAGGGTGTCGTACATTTCCGACGCCGCCTGGATTAGGCGCGCCGAAGCGTTAAAGGCCTGCTGATAGGTGGTCATCAGCACCAGTTCCTCGTCCATATTGACGCCTTCGACCGAGCTGCGCCGCGCCGAAGCCTCCTGATAGAGGGCGCTCGCGCTGGTCGAGCGGTTCTTGGCCATCGTGGCCTTGCCGCCGATCTCGCCCGAAAACTCAGCCGCATAGCGCGACAGGGACATGTTGACCCCGCCCGCGCCGCCCGCCGCCGAGAACGAAGTCGCGTTCTGGTCGGCGTTGGCCAACAGACGTCCGCCGCTGCCGTCGTTCTTGCTGAGCGCCGGCGTGCCCGCCGCCACGCCCAGGTTCAACTGGGCCAGCGCCAGCTTGGACGGGTCCTTGGCGATGTCGTCGCGCACCGAGAAGCCGCCGCTGCGCGAAGCCCGCGCGCCGCTCAGACCGAACAGATCGCTCATCGACACGCCGGACGGGACCTGACGGGTGCCATCCTCCACCACCGACATGGTGGACGGCGGCGCGCCGTGGCCCGTGAAGATCAGTTCGCCGGCGCCATTGAGGCTGAACCGACCGTGCTGACCGACGCCCGTCGTGGGATCGTTCAAGGCCGTCAACATCTCGGCCATCGTCCCCGCCCCCGCGGGCACGGCCACGGATATGTCGCGGATGCGCGAACCCGAGGCGTCCGTGAAGCGGAACTTGATCGTCTCGCCCGGCGTGAAGCCGTGCTGCGAGGCCGCCGTCAGCCCCGTGTCGTAGAGCGCCGGCCGATCGGTCGAGACCAGGTCGTTCAGGCCGAAGTAATGCGAGAAGCCGCGCCCCGCCTTGTTGCTGGGATTGGTCGCATCATCGGCGATGGCGACCCCCTGCCCCGCCGGAGCCTGAATGCTCAGCCGGCCATCGACAAAGCTGGCGTTCGCCCCGCCCAATTGGCCGTTGAGGGTGGCCAGGAAGGTCGCGGGCGTCGCGGCCACCCCGTTGATCGTCATCGTTCCGCCCGAGAAGACGATCTCGGCCGAGTTCTGGATGACGCCCTGGTCGTTGACCGTGGTGATGGTGGTCGTGCCGGTAAAGCCCGCCAGAGCCGTTTCCAGGGTCTGGCCGACATTGCGGCCGTTCAGAACCGACGGCGCCGGAACGGCTGATGAGGCGTTGTGCGCGCGGTTCAGTTCATCGGCCAGACGCGTCATCAGTTCGCCCAGACGATCCGCCGCCGCCGGCGCATCCACGTCGCGCAACTCCAGCAGCCCCTTGATCTCGCCCGAGGCCAGACCTTCGGTCAGCGGACGCCGCTGGCCGTTCGGCTCCGTGATCATGATCTGGTTGAAGACGGATTCCGACGAAACGGCCCCGGCCCGATTATATTCCAGCTTCGACGCGCCCTGACCGGCCAGCAGAATGCCCGCTCCGGTCCGCACCTCGACCCCGCCGACCGACCGGGTGGTGATCCGCACATCCATCAGTTCGGACAGTTCGTTGATCAGGCTGGCCTGAATGGTCTGGGCGCCGGTGGAGTCCGTGCCCACGACATTGGCCTTGGCGATGTCGACGTTCAGCTTCTCGATCTGTTCGACCAGATCATTGACGCGGTCCACGGCGCTGGCCAGGCGGCCGTCCGCTTCCTCGCGCGTGGCCTGGATCTCCTTGGCCACGCGGGCGGCCTCGTCGAACATGGCCTGGGTCTTCCAGATCGCATCCTGACGCAGCGGCCCCGAGGTGGCGTTCTCGGCCGAGGTCGAGAAGGCCGAGAAGATCTTGTCGATCTGCGAGAAAAAGCCGGTGTCCGCGCCCGGATCGCCGAACAGCGACTGAATGTGATCGAACAGCTCATAGCGTACGGCCTGGCGCCCGGCGTCGGCCCCCGCGCTCAAGCTGGCCGCCTGCAGGAAACGATCGGTGGCCAGGCGAATGCGCGCCACCTCGACCCCGGCGCCGGTCCCCTGGCTGGCCAAGGACTGCTGGTCCGCCACCTTGCGGATATAGCCCGGCGTGTTGACGTTCGAGACGTTGTCGGAAATCACCCGCAGTTGCTGCTGCGCGGTGTTCATGCCCGAGGTGGCGATGTTCATGATCGAGTTCAGGGACATCAGAAGCGCGCTCCATACAGGGCCGCGCCCGGCAAGCCTTGCTGGCCTGCGCGCAAATCTTGCCCGGCTTGCTGGTTAGCCATTCTAGCCAACTCCTTGAATTTATTAGACATCGGCTTTTCAGCCCCTGTGCGTTCCCCCAAGGCGGCGCAATTCGCAGGCCATGTCGTCCGGCGCCCGGTCCACCCGGCAAAAAGCGTAGCGGCGCGGCAAGAACCTCCCGGCGAAACCGGTCTGAGCCGCAGGACGTCATTCGTGAATTTTCTTTTATTTCAACAATTTAGTCGGAACCAACAACTTGGCCCGGACCTTGCGCAGCGGCTCTCGAATATCCCGAGCGCAGTAGGCGCCGCCCAACCAGCGAAAGCCCTCTCGCCGCCCATGTCCGCGCTCAGCGTCATGTCCATGCTCGTCCCGACCACTTCGGCCGGCACGACCGCCGCATCCGTCGAAACGGGTGCGGACGACAGCCTGTTCGCCGGTCTGGTCGCCGCTGCCACGCCGTCGTCAAAGGCGCTGAGCGACGACGCCGGAGCGCTGGATGTCACACGTCCAGACGTCGCCGCCGACACGGCCTCGCTGGAAGCCGCGCCGGATGCTGTCCCCGCCTGGCCGCCGGTCGCCCTGATCGCCGCGTCGCCGCTGTCGGTCGCGCCGCCGGCCGCGCCCAGCGCCGATGCTGAACCCGTAGAAACGGCAAAGACCGAGGCGACAACCACGAATTCGGCCTCGAACGCCGCCGCCTCGCCCATGCCGGTCGTCCCCCAGGCTCCGATCACGCGGGTCATCCCTGACGAAGCCGCGCCCGTTGTCGCCCTCGCCGCAGACCCGAAAGCCCCAACCCAGGCCGTTTCGCAGTCCACGGCGACGCTGGCCGCGCCCGCCGCCGCAGCTCCGGCGCTCGTGACGTCGTCGCCCGATACGGCGCCCGCCCCGGCGATGGCGCCCGCCAAGGTCGAACCGGTTGCAGCTCGCCCTGCGACGACCACGCCGGTCGTTGAGACGCCGACTTCGCCTGGACCACTCGCGCAACCGGTCGCCCCCGCCGCCGCACCCGCTCCGGCCAAGCCCGCCTCCGTCGTCGCCCACGGCGTTCAAGGCGTGTCTGAACCGACGATAGCGACTCCCGCGCCCGCCAAAGCGGCGCCCGTGTCTGCGGCGTCGGCCGTTGACGCCCCGGTCGTTTCAGGTGTCGCGCCGCGCACCAACACAGCCGCGACGCCCGCCCCGGCCTCTCACGCGTCCGCCGCTCCGGCTGCCGCTCCCGCAGCCCCCCCCGCCAAGACGGATGCGCCGCTCGTCATGAAGCCCTCGGCGCCGGCGGCCATCGCGGTCACGCCTGCCGCCTCCGCCGCAGATACGCCCGTTCAACCTGCGGTCCAGGCCCAGCCGATCCAGGTCGCCGCTGAGGTCAAAGCAACTGCAGCGGCCGCCCCCGTCCAAGGCCCGATCCCCGACACGGTTTCGATCACCGTGACGCCCCGCCCCACGGCGGCAGGCGCGACACAGCCCGCTCCCAGCGGCCAGACGGCCCAACCCGTCGAGGCATCGGATGCGCCGGAACAGGTCCTCGAGACTGTGCCGGCCGCGACCGCCGACCATGCCGAAACCGAAGCCGAGACCGAGGCCCCGCCCCCGGCCACGCCGGCGCCGGTTCGCAACGGATCGGCCCGTCTGGATGAGCGCCGCTCCAACGCCGCGCCGGTGAACACGACGACCAACGCCTCGACGGACGCCCGGAGCGAAGGCGTCGCTCGCTCGGGCGGCCCCGCGGTTGCTCCCACGGTCGTCGCGCCAAGCTCGACACCCCCTGCGACCGCCCCGAACGAGACCGCCGCACCCATCCTGCCCGACGCCGCCGCGCCGCTGGACGCCCAGGCCGATCTCGCTCCGTCGCAACCGGTTCTGGACGCCCAGACCGCCGCCACGAGTGCTTCGCGCGATCTGAACCCGTCCCAACTCTCGCGCGCCACCGTCGAGACCACGGCGCACCTGGCCGCGCAGATACTCAAGAAACTCGAAGGTCGCTCGACCCGTTTCGACATGGCCCTGACGCCCGAAGGCCTGGGCCGCGTCGACGTCAGTCTCGAGATTGATTCCGATGGTCGCCTGGCCGCCCGCCTGGCCTTCGACAATCCGGCGGCGGCGACCGACATGCGCGCCCGCGCCGACGAACTGCGTCGTCAGCTTCAGGACGCCGGATTCCAGCTGACCCAGGACTCGCTCGAGTTCTCGGAGCGCAACCCGTCCTCCGGCTTCGGAGGCGACGGCGCCTTTGAGCGCGCTCCCGACCGTCGCGCCTTCGCCGGCGCCGCCCGCCTGGCCGCCGAGGCCGACGTCGCCCTGCCCGCGCCCGGCGCCTGGGCCTCCCTCTCGATGACGCCCGACCGCGTCGATATGAAGGTTTGATCGATGGTCACCGCCGTCAACGCCAATACCGCCACCGACAAGATCAACACCAGCTCCGGCATGCTGGCGTCGAACTTCGAGACCTTTCTTTCGCTGCTGACCGCGCAGTTGAAGAACCAGGACCCCTTGTCGCCGATGGACTCCAACCAGTTCACCGCCCAGCTGACCCAGATGGCCGGGGTGGAGCAGCAACTGCTGTCCAACCAGCTGCTGACCGCCCTGCTGAACGGCCAGAAGGGCGACGGCCTGTCCCAAGCCTCGAACTATATCGGCAAGGACGCAACCGCTGTCTGGGACGCGACCAAGGCCGCCGACGGCAAGGCGTCGTGGAGCTATGAACTGGCGTCCAACGCGACCGACGTCGAGCTTCAGGTTCTTAACGCCACCGGTCAGGTCGTCTGGAAGGGCCCCGCGCCGGACGCCAGTTCCGGCGTTCACGACTTCAACTGGACCGAAGGTCAGGACGGCAGCGTCTATACCCTGAAGGTCACGGCCAAGGACGCCTCGGGCGGCAAGATCGACGCCCAGGTCCTGATGCGCGGCCGCATCACCGGCGTCGAGATGTACGCCGACGAACCCTACGTCACGATCGGCAGCTCGGTCATGCCGCTCTCCAGCATCATCGCGCTCGACGAGAAGAACGCCAGCGTGAACCCACCGACGCCGGATCCGACCCCGACGCCGTTGCCCACAGATCCAGAGACCGACGCCTGAACGGCGCCCCTCTCCTTTCCCCAACTTCCGCCTAAGGAGCCGACACAATGAGCATCAACAGCGCCATGCAGGCCGGGGTCTCCGGTCTTTCCGCCAACTCCGCCGCCCTGGCCGCGATCTCGCAGAACATCGCGAACGTGAACACCATCGGCTACAAGCGCACCCAGGGCGAGTTCCAGACCCTGGTGAACAGCCAGAGCAAGGGCGCCGGCGGTTATGCGGCGGGCGGCGTCATCGCCGCCGCGCGTCACTTCATCAGCCAGGAAGGCCAACTGCAGCGCACGACCGAAAGCACGGACCTGGCCATCGACGGTCAGGGCTTCTTCGTCACCACCGAGAAAGCTGAGGGCGTCGGCGCCACCGACAGCCGCCTGTTCACCCGCGCGGGCGCCTTCCGCATCGACGATCTGGGCTATCTGAAGAACAGCGCCGGTCTCTACCTGCAGGGCTGGCCGGTCGATTCCAACGGCGACATCGCCACCGACCCCTCCGACCTGACGCGCCTGCGTTCGATCAACATCGGCACAGTCGGCGGCACGGCCGAAAAGACCACCCGCGCCCAGATCAACGCCAACCTCTTCTCGGGTCAGACCATCCAGGCCGGCGCCAGCCCCAGCAAGTACGCCAGCGTCGCCGTGGTGCCCGCCACCTCGGGTCCGATGGAGTTCTCGGTCCGCTACGCCCCCACCGCCACGCCGAACCAGTATGACGTCACCATCAAGACCGGCAATCAAACGATCACCGCCGTCGCGACCTATGACGCCGCCGGCACGCTGACCGGTCTGACCGGCGTCACCGGCGGCGGCCCCGGCTCGACGACGACCACGCTCGACCTGGGCGGCGGCGTCACCGTGCCGCTGGCCAACCTGGCCATGGACACCGCCACGGTCGCCAAGACCAAGTACGATCCCAGCCTGAACTCGATGGCCATGTACAATGGCGACGACGACAACCCCACGGGCATCAAACCGGACTTCAAGATCAACATCCCGGTCTCGGACTCCAAGGGCGGCCAGCGGAACATCGAAATCCGCCTGCTGAAGAGCGACGTGGCCAACCAGTGGTATGCTGAAATTGTCGCCGTTCCCGCCGACAGCGTGGAAACCGGCGGCGCCTACTCCAATGGTCAGATCAAGACCGGCATGATCGCCTTTACCCCGTCGGGCCGCCTCGACGTCACGGCGATGCAGACCATGCCCAACTCGCTGTTCAGCGATCCGACCAACGCCGTGCTCGACTTCGGCGCGTCGGATTCAAACATCGACCTGACGCTGCCGGGCAATGCCGACAAGATCAAATGGGCGGACGGCCTGGGCATTTCCGACCAGAGCCTGACCCTGGACCTGAACACCTCTGCCGGCGGCCTCAGCCAGTTGAACACGGCCTCGATCGTGCAGTCGACGGTCACCAACGGCACGGCCTTCGGCAACCTGTCGGAGATCAAGATCGATGAAGGCGGCTTCGTCACCGCCATCTTCGACAACGGCGTCATGCGCCGCATCGCCCAGGTCGCCATCGCCACCTTCCCCAGCCCGGACAGCCTGCGCCAGGTCACCGGCAACGCCTTCCGCGTCAGCCTGGAAAGCGGCACCTTCAACCTGAAGTCGGCCGGCACCGGCGGCGCCGGCATGCTGGCGGCCCAGCAACTGGAATCCTCGACCGTCGACCTGTCGGCCGAGTTCACCAGCCTGATCACCACCCAGCGCGCCTATTCGGCCTCGTCCAAGATCATCACGACCGCGGACGAGATGCTGGCCGAGCTGCTCAGCATCAAGCGCTGATCGCTTAACCGGACTCCGTGAGTAAGCCTTCGTTAGACTCGATGAATCCTTCGTTTCCGGCGCCGTCCATGCGCCGGGGACGGAGGATGCGTCTTAGCCATTCCTTCACCACGACGCTTAAACGCCCCTTAGCGGGGGCGCTCCTAGGGTACGCGTCGATGGTGGTGGTGAAAGAGGCTTAAGCCCATGCTGCAAGAGCGACGCCTAAATAGTAGAGGCGAACAATACGTGGTCGGCCCGACGGGCACGCCGCTGACCCTGCGGGATCTCCCGCCGGCGGAAACGAACCGCTGGGTGATCCGCCGCAAGGCCGAAGTGGTCGCCGCCGTGCGCGGCGGTCTGATCAGCCTGGAAGACGCCCTGACGAAGTATCGTCTGACGGCCGAGGAATTCATCGCCTGGCAACAGGCGATCGATAAATGGGGCATGCAAGGACTGCGCACCACGCGCATCCAGAGCTACCGGGACTGATCGGCCTCAAGTCGCGCGAAGCGCGATAGGCCCAGGAACAAAGGCCGCTTCCGGCGACGGAAGCGGCCTTTGTCGTTCCAGAGCGACGGCTCAGCCCCTACGCGCACAGGTAGTCCCGGCTTAGCGGCGCGGCGGCCTGCGTCTTGGTCAGTTGCAACTGGAAGACCATGTGGCCCAGTTCGCGGAAGGCGACTTCACTGGCCGCAAGATAGAACTCCCACATCCGGCAGAAGCGCTCGTCATACATCGTCAGCGCCTCATCGCGACGCGCCAGGAAGCGCTGTCGCCAGTGCTTCAGCGTCTCGGCGTAATGCAGGCGCAGCACCTCCATGTCCGTGACCCACAGGCCGGAGCGTTCGATGGCGGGCAGAACCTCTGACAGGGCCGGGATATAGCCGCCGGGAAAGATGTATTTGCGGATGAAGGGCTGGGTGCGGCTAGGCGGCGACTTGCGGCCGATGGAATGGATCACCGCCACCCCGTCGTCATCCAGCAGTCGGGCGACCGTGTCGAAATACTCCTGATAGTTCGGCGCCCCGACGTGCTCGAACATGCCGACCGAGATGATCCGGTCGAAGGTCTGATCCAGGTCGCGATAGTCCTGCAGCCGAAAATCCGCCTGATCGGACAGACCGCGCGCCGCCGCCCGTTCGTTGGCCGTGCGGTGCTGTTCAGTAGACAGGGTGACGCCGGTGACACGCGCGCCGCGCTCGGCCATGGACAGACCCAGGCCGCCCCAGCCACAGCCGATGTCGAGCGCCGTCTGGCCCGGCGACAGCACCAGCTTGTCGATCAGTCTCCGCTTCTTGGCGACCTGAGCCTGATCCAGCGTCGTATCCGGCGTCTCGAAGAAGGCGCAGGAATATTGCAGGTCTTCGTCCAGAAACAGCCGGTAGAAGTCGACTGTCAGGTCATAGTGATGGTGGACGTTCTCACGCGCATGCAATCGATCATTGGCCTGCTCGGCGCCCCGCCGCAGCCGTTGCAGTAGGTTGAGCCTCCCCGCGCGTGGTCGCATCGCCAACTGCGACGTCGTCAGTTGCAAAAAGTCGTAGATGTCGCCGTCTTCGATTCGGAAGCGTCCGTCCATGAAGGCTTCGCCCAGGGCCAACTCGGGATTGGCGGCGATGGCCAAGGCCGTCTTCGCATCCGAAATCACGACCGTCAGCTCCGGCGCCCCTGGTCCCGCCGCCAATTCGCGACCATCCGGCAGCCGCACACGGATGGCGCGGGTCAGGAACGTCCGATCAAGAAGGGATTGCAGCATCCGGCTCTCCGCGCTTTGAACGTCGATCAAGCTTAGCTAGGAACAGACTGTCGCAGCGCAACGGTGTGGAAGCCGGACCGTTCCGTCAGCGAAGCAGTTGCAAGGGAGCGCCTCCGATGACCTTCACCCTGACCTCCGCCGATTTCCGCGACGGCGACGTCCTGCCCGACGCCCAGGTCCATGCCCTGGGCAATACCGCGCCGCAGTTGTCCTGGTCCGGCGCGCCCGAGGGCACGAAGAGCTTCGCCATCACCTGCTACGACCCCGACGCCCCCACCGGCTCGGGCTTCTGGCACTGGACGGTCGCCAATATTCCCGCCGACGTGACCGACTTGGCCGCCGGCGCCGCCCTGCCCTCGGGCGCGGTCGAGGGGCGCACCGACTTCGGCGAGCCCGGCTATGGCGGCGCCGCCCCGCCGGCTGGACACGGCCCTCATCGCTACATCTTCACCGTCTTCGCGGTGGACGCGGACAGGCTGGACGTGACGCCGGACAATTCGGGCGCCGTCTTCGGCTTCAACCTGCATTTCCATACGCTGGCGAAAGCGTCGATCACCGCCGTCTATGAGAACACCGGCGGGTGACGACCGCGACACTGGATCACGACCAGAGGCTGGCGGCGGTCCCCGACCTGTTCCGTCGCCTGATGGCCCGGCCGCTGCAACCCCTGACGCGGGCGCGACTGCCTGCGGCCGGGGCGGTCTATGTCTTCTATCAGGAGGACGAGCCGATCCATGTCGGCAGCCCGCCCCATCTGGAGGAGCGTCTTCTGGCCCCGTCCCTGCGGGTGGCGCTGGCCGCCAGGGTGCAGGCACTGGGCGACGGCGGCGCGCCCAAGGTCAGCATCAGCGAGCCCGCGCCGCGTCCCGGTCGTCGCAAGCCCATCGAGGCCCGCTGGCTGCCCCTGCCCGACGATCGGGACCGAATGCTGCTGGAGTTGTACGCCGCCCAGACCCTGGGCCTGTCCGTGTCGCACCCCGAGGTTCAAGCCGGGCTCATCAACGCCTGAGTGGGGACGCATACAAAGCGTGATCGACAGATCGACCGCTCAAGGTTGAAGCGAGGCGCTCAGCCCCTATTTTGCGACGCAGCGTAAAGTTTGTTGCATTGCGATAGTTCATGGCCCCCACCGACGCCGCTTCCTGTATCGACGACGACCTTTGCGCATCGCCCGCGCTGGACACGGTCGCCGCCCCCGGCAAGGTGGCCTTGGTGCTGCTGGCCCTGGCCATGGGCGGGTTCGCCATCGGCGTCACCGAGTTCGCGGCGATGAGCGTCCTGCCCGACTTCGCGGCGGGTCTGGGAGTCGACGAGCCGACCGCCGGCCATGTCATCAGCGCCTATGCCGCCGGCGTCGTCGTCGGGGCTCCGATCCTGGCCGTTCTGGGCGCCCGCCTGCCGCGCTGGCTACTGCTGATCGGCTTCATGGCCCTGTTCGCCGTCGGCAATGCGCTGAGCGCCGTCGCTCCGACCTATGAGTGGATGCTGGCCTTCCGCTTCCTCAGCGGCATTCCACACGGAGCCTATTTCGGCGTGGCGGCCCTGGTGGCGGCCTCGCTGGTGCCGCTGCGTCTGCGCACCCGGGCCGTCTCGACCATCCTGCTGGGCCTGACCGTCGCCACCGTCATCGGCGTGCCGGTCGCCACCGCCGTCAGCCACGAGTTCGGCTGGCGCTGGACCTTCGCTATCGTCAGCGTTCTGGCGGTCATCACCATGGCCCTGGTCGCCCTGTTCGCGCCGCGCGATCCGGCCCATGCCGACGCCAGCCCCATGCGCGAGCTGGGCGCCCTGAAGCGCGGTCAGGTCTGGCTGACGCTGGGCGTCGGGGCCATCGGCTTTGGCGGCATGTTCGCGGTCTATGCCTATCTGGCCTCGACCCTGACGGCCGTGACCGGCGTGGGGCCGGAGGTCCTGCCCTGGGTCTTCGCCATGTTCGGCCTGGGCATGATGAGCGGCAACCTGCTGGGGGCCTGGGCCGCCGACCGGTTCGGCATGGCGGCGGCAGGCGGCTTGCTGCTGTGGAGCGCGGCGGCCCTGGCCCTCTATCCCTTCGCGGCCCCGCACCTGTGGGCCATGCTGATCGTGGTCTTCCTGATCGGCGGCGGCGGCGGCCTCGGCTCCATCCTGCAGACCCGCCTGATGGATGTGGCCGGCGAAGCACAGACCCTGGCCGCCGCCCTGAACCATTCGGCCTTTAACACCGCCAACGCCATCGGCCCCCTGCTGGGCGGCATGGCCGTGGCGGCGGGCTGGGGCTGGACCTCGACCGGCTGGGTCGGTGTGGCCCTGTCACTGGGCGGCTTTGCGGTCTGGCTCGTGGCCTGGCTGACCGGGCGCAACCACCGCGCCTGATCGACGCGAGGCCTATTTCCGGCCGATCCGCTTGATTTCCCAGTCCAGCTGAACCCCGGTCTTGGCCAGGACATCGGCGCGAACCGCCTCGCCCAGGGCTTCGATGTCGGCGGCGGTGGCTTCGCCGGGATTGATCATGAAGTTGGAGTGCAGTTCGCTGAACTTGGCCCCGCCGCCGGTCTCGGCGCGCAGCTTGCCGCGCCAGCCGGCCTCATCGACCAGCCTCCACGAGGAATGACCTTCGGGGTTCTTGAAGGTCGAGCCGCCGGTCTTTTCGCGGATCGGCTGGGTCGTCTCGCGGCGGCTGGTGATCTCGTTGATGCGGGCCAGGACGGCTTCGGGCGCGTCGGCCACGCCGCGATAGGTCGCCTCCATCCAGATGACGTCCGCCGGGGCGTTGGAATGGCGGTAGGTGTAGCCGAAGTCGGCCAGGGCCAGCTCAATCCGCTCGCCCTGACGCGTCAGCCCCCAGGCCGAGACCAGAACGTCTTTCGTCTCCGAACCATAGCAGCCCGCGTTCATGGTCAGGGCGCCGCCGATGGTGCCGGGGATGCCGGCGTAGAACTCAAGCCCGGCGATGCCCGCCTTGGCCGAGGCCTTGGCCACCATCGAGTCCAGCGCGCCCGCGCCCGCCGTGATGGTCTGGCCCTCGGTCGTGATGGCGGCGAAGGCGCGTCCGGCCAGGCGGATGACCACCCCCTCGACCCCGCCGTCGCGGACGATCAGGTTGGAGCCGACACCAATGATGGTGACGGGCACGGCTTCCGGCAGGGCCTTGAGGAAGTCGGCCAGGTCGTCAGCGTCCGCCGGAATGAACAGGGCGTCCGCCGCCCCGCCGACGCGGAACCAGGTGTAGGGCCCCAGCGGCTCGTTCATCAGCAGCTTGCCGCGCACGTCAGGAAGGGCTTCAGTCCAAGTCGTCATTCAAATCTCTTGCGCGCGTCCAGTGTGCGATAAGGCTGCGATGCCCCGAACCACATCGACACGCAAGGGGAAGCGCTTTCTCCCCGGTCTGCAAGAGCCCTTGCGCTCCATCCTGTTGATCCTCGTCATCACGCCGCCGAGCGTGATCGGGATCGGCGCCCTGAGCATCGGCCTGCTGTTCGCGGCCGAGGGCATGGGCCGCAACCTGACCTTCGAGCAGTCGCTCAACGGCGTCCTGGCCGTGCTGATGGCCTGTTTTTTCCTGCCGTTGGCCCACGCCGGGACCTATCGCTGGTTCTGGCACATCGAGAAGCGGCGCGTCGCCGGCGACTTCCTGCTCGGCGCATCCATGCCCGACGCCTTTTCCGAACCAACCGAACCGCCGCCCGCCGTGCCGATCAGCCTGGGCCAGCGGACCTTCTACGCCCTGCTCTATCTGGCGGCGATCAGCCTGCTGCTCTTCGTCTATCTGCCCCTGGGCCACCAGGAAGTCATTCAGGGCTTTATCGCCCGCTTCAGTTCCGGCCGCGCCTCGGCGGGATCATTGGCGTCCCTGCTGACGGCCTGGCTGCCGCTGCTGGGCGGCATGGCCGTGGTCATGCTGGCGCAGGAAGGCGACATGAAGAAGATCAGATCGGGCCTGCTGGACCCGACCGAAACCCTGCGGCTGCAGGGTCGCGTCGAATGGCTGGGCGCCTTTGTCACGGCCTTCGCCATGACCAGCCTGTTCTGCTTCTTCTCTGGCGCGATGGTCGCGCGCTACCTGGGCTGAGGTTTAGCCCAGGGCTTCAAGCTGCGCCGGCAGGGCGTAGGCCCAGCTGGTGATGTCGCCGGCGCCCAGCAGGACGACCAGATCACCCGGCTTCGCCTCGTCCTTGATGACGCGCGGCAGGACGGCGGCGTTTTCCAGAGCGGCGACCTGACGGTGGCCATAGCGGCGGATGCCCTCGGCCAAGGCGTGCTTGTCGACCCCCTCGATCGGCTGCTCGCCCGCCGGATAGACGTCGGCGACCAGGACGCTGTCAGCGTCGGCGAAGCAGGTCGAGAAGTCCTGCATCAGGTCACGCAGGCGCGTGTAGCGGTGCGGCTGAACCACAGCGATGACGCGGCCAGGGTTGTCGGCCGACTGGACCACCTGGCGGGCGGCCTTGAGCACGGCGGCGATCTCAACCGGGTGGTGGCCATAGTCGTCGATGACGCGCACGCCGCCGACCACGCCCGTGGTGGTGAAGCGACGCTTGACCCCGCCGAAGCCGGCCAGGCCCTGACGAATGGAGTCATCGTCCACGCCCAGTTCGCGCGCCACGGCGATGGCGGCCAGCGAGTTCGACACATTGTGCCAGCCGGCCATGGGCAGATAGAGGCCCTCGATCCGGGTCGGTTCGTCCAGCGCGGCCAAACCCTGGCCCTGAATGACCACGTCGAAGCGCGAGCCGTCGGGCGACATCTGCACGTTCTCGGCGCGGACCATGGCCTGGGGGTTCAGGCCGTAGGTGACAAGGCGGCGGTTGTCGATCTGGGCCGCCAGCTTCTGCACCTCCGGGTGGTCCAGGCAGACCACGCCGAAGCCGTAGAAGGGAATGTCCTCGATGAAGTCGCAGAAGGCCTTCTTGACCGCGTCGAAGTCGCCGTAGTGGTCCAGGTGTTCCGGGTCGATATTGGTGATGATCGCGACCGTGCACTTCAGGCGCAGGAAGGAGCCGTCGCTTTCGTCGGCCTCGACCACGATCCAGTCGCCCTCACCCACCTTGGCGTTGGTGCCGTAGGCGTTGATGATGCCGCCGTTGACCACCGTCGGGTCCAGCGAGCCGGCGTCCAGCAGGGCCGCGACCATGGAGGTCGTCGTCGTCTTGCCGTGGGTGCCGCCGACGCCGACCGAGAATTGCAGGCGCATCAGCTCGGCCAGCATCTCGGCGCGGCGGACCAGGGGAATGCGGCGCTCGCGCGCCACGACCAGCTCCGGGTTGGTCGCCTTGACCGCCGTGGAATAGACCACCGCCGAGACGCCCTCGGTCACATGGGCGGCGTCGTGGCCGATATAGATGTGGGCGCCCAGCTTCTCGAGCCGCTCGGTGTTGGCGCTGGCCTTGGCGTCCGAACCGGACACCTGATAGCCGATCTTCAGCATGATCTCGGCGATGCCGCTCATGCCGATGCCGCCGATGCCGACGAAGTGGACAGGCCCGAGGGCGAACGGAACGGGGCGAAGACGTGCGATCATTTCTGCGTCATACCGAGTGTGCTGAACGAATGCACCTCCCTCGCCCCGCGTCATTCAGGAAAACCTCAGCCCGCGATCCGGCTGCGCCAGAAGGCGTGCAGGGCGACGATATCGCCGCTGCACAGCAAGGGCATGGCCTCGCCCAGCTGATCGTCGCGCCAGTCCCACCATTTCATTTCCAGCAGCATGGCGATCCGCTCATCGTCGAACCGCTTGCGGATGAGCTTGGCCGGATTGCCGCCGACGATGGCGTAGGGCTCGACGTCGCGCGTCACCAGCGCCCGCGTGCCGATCACAGCGCCATCGCCGACCCTCACGCCCGGCATGATGATCGCCTCGCTGCCGATCCAGACGTCATGGCCGATCACTGTGTCGCCCGCAGACTGGAAGGCGTCGATCGCCCCCTGGAAGTGTGGAACCTCGGGCATGTAGAAGAAGGGGAAGGAACTGGTCCAGTCGTTCCGGTGCCCCTGATTGCCCGCCATGATGAAGGCGGCGCCGCTGCCGATCGAACAGAAGCTTCCGATGATCAGCCGGTCCACCCCCGGCTCGGTCATCAGAAAGCGGGCGCAGTGGTCGAAACCGTGGCCGTGATAATAGCCTGAATAATAGCTGTAGCGCCCGACGATGATGTTGGGGTTGGTCACCTGCTCGGACAGCAGTCGCCCCTTGAAGGGGCTTTCGAACATCTGGGTCATGGAAATCTCTTTGTGCATGCGGCGGGGTCCGGTCGTCGCCGGAGCCTGCCGCTGAATGATCTGAGGGGTGGCGGTCGCCCAGCCTTCAGCTGCCGACTAGCGGAGCGAAAGGGGCGCGTCGCTCGGGGGCGTCAGGCCCGCACGAACGCTATCAGTGGTGTCGAACCGCCATTTCCATGGGCCGACTATGGCCTCGCCGCCGACGCCGCGCAATCATCGTAATTCCAAATGCGGGAATCTTGGTTACTCCGCCTTAACCGTAAGGATTCACCATAAGCCCCTCATCTGTCCGGGGCCGCTTTTCCATGTCCGAGTTGAAGACCGACGTCATCCTGCGTGGCGACTGCATCGAGGTGCTGAAGGGCCTGCCGGACAAGTCGGTGGACATGGTCTTCGCCGACCCGCCCTATAATCTGCAGCTGGGCGGCGACCTGCTGCGGCCGGACAACTCCAAGGTCGACGCGGTCGATGACGACTGGGACAAGTTCGACAGCTTCGCCGCCTATGACGCCTTCACCCGCGCCTGGTTGGGCGAGTGCCGCCGGGTGCTGAAGGACGAGGGTTCGCTCTGGGTCATCGGCAGCTATCACAACATCTTCCGCCTGGGCGCGGCGATGCAGGACCTGGGCTTCTGGGTGCTGAACGACATCATCTGGCGCAAGTCCAACCCGATGCCGAATTTCAAGGGCACGCGCTTCACCAATGCGCACGAGACCCTGATCTGGGCCGCCAAGTCGCGCGAGCAGAAGCGCTACACCTTCAACTACGACGCGCTGAAGGCCTTCAACGAAGACACCCAGATGCGCTCGGACTGGACGCTCGCCCTGTGCACCGGCAACGAGCGGCTGAAGGACGACAACGGCGACAAGGCCCATCCGACCCAGAAGCCCGAGGCCCTGCTGCACCGGGTCATCCTGTCGGCCAGCCGCGTCGGCGACGTCATCCTGGACCCCTTCTTCGGCACCGGCACGACGGGCGCCGCGGCCAAGCGCCTGGGCCGCCACTTCGTCGGCATCGAGCGCGACGAGACCTACGCCAAGCTGGCCGAGAAGCGCATCAAGGCGGTCATTCCCGCCGCGCCCGAGGACCTGGTCGTCACCGGCTCCAAGAAGGCCGAGCCCAAGGTGCCGTTCGGCGCCCTGGTCGAGGCGGGGCTGCTGGCCCCCGGCGACAAGCTCTACTGCCCCAAGGGCGATCATGAGGCCCGCGTGCGCGCCGACGGTTCGCTGGTGTCCGGCTCCATGAGCGGCTCGATCCACAAGCTGGGCGCCCTGCTGGAAAACGCCCCGGCCTGCAACGGCTGGACCTACTGGCGCTTTAAGACCGACACGGGCCTGCGCCCCATCGACGCCCTGCGCGCCGAAATCCGCGCCGGGATGCAGTAGGCGAGGCTTTCCTCCCCATTTCATGGGGAGGTGGCGCGGCGCGCAGCGACGTGACGGAGGGGACGACTCCACGTCAGATGTCTGCGCCGCCCCCTCCACCGCTTGGCTGCTACGCGCCGCCCTTCGGGTCGCGGCCCCCCTCCCCATGGCATGGGGAGGAAAGATGTCCAGCCAAGCTGGAACCGCGTTCGTCACCCCGTGTTGACGACTCCGATAGGCCTGCGGGGGCGCGGGAGTCGGATGATGAAGATCGCCCAGGTGACGCCCCTCTATGAGGCCGTGCCGCCGCGTCTCTACGGCGGCACCGAAAGGGTCGTGGCCCACCTGACGGACGCCCTGGTCGAGCTGGGCCACGAGGTGACCTTGTTCGCCAGCGCCGAGGCCGAGACGCGGGCGCGGCTGGTCCCGGTGCGCGATCAGGCCATCCGCCTGGACCCCGAGCCGCTGAAGTCCGACCTGGCCGCGCACATGACCATGCTGGCCGAGGTGCTGGCGCGCGCCGACGACTTCGACGTCATCCATTTCCACACCGACATAGTCCACTTCCCCTTCTTCCGCGACCTGGCGGACAAGACGGTGACCACCCTGCACGGACGGCTGGACCTGAAGGACCTGCCGGAGGTCTATGAGCGCTGGCCCGAGTTCGGCCTGGTCTCGATCTCCGACGATCAGCGCCGCCCCCTGCCCGGCGCCCACTGGAAGGCGACGGTGCATCACGGGATGCCGGGCGACCTCTATCGCTTCTCGCCCCGATCCGAAGGCTACCTCGCCTTCCTCGGCCGCATCTCGCCCGAGAAGCGCCCCGACCGGGCCATCGAGATCGCCACGCGCCTGAGCAGGCCGCTGAAGATGGCGGCCAAGGTGGATACGGCGGACGTGGCCTACTGGGAGACGGTCATCAAGCCCTTGATCGACGGCAATCCGCTGATCGAGTTCGTCGGCGAGATCGGCGACGATCAGAAGTCAGCCTTCCTCGGCGGGGCCGAGGCCCTGCTGTTCCCCATCGACTGGCCCGAGCCCTTCGGCCTGGTGATGATCGAAGCCATGGCCTGCGGCACGCCGGTCGTGGCCTTCCGCTGCGGCTCGACGCCCGAGATCATCGAGGACGGGGCCACCGGCTTTCTGGTGGACACCATGGATCAGGCCGTGTCCGCTGCCGGGCAGGCGCACAAACTAGACCGCGAGGCGATCCGGGCGCGGTTCGACCTGCGCTTTTCAGCCACGGCCATGGCCCGACGCTATCTCGACGTCTACGGCGACCTGTTGGCCCGGCGGCCCTATGCCGCCCATGTGCTGGACGGTGCGCGGCCCAGGGTTCGCATCGCGGGCGAGGATCGCAGCTTCGCGGCCATCGGCTGAACCCTTCGCCGGTTCGGCCATTTCCCTCAGGGGCGGCTGATCGATCTTCGTCAGAAGCGAGGCAGACCATGGACGACGCCTATTCGGTCCAGACCACCGCCGCCGACAACAGCGATCAGGACGGCCTCGAGACTCTGATGGCGCTGAAGGACGCCGACACCTTTCTGGTGGCGGACCACTGGGGCGACGTGAAAAGCGGCGCCGACGGCCTGTTCGACCGGGACACGCGGATGCTGTCGCACTTCGTCCTGACGGTGGGGCGGGCGCGACCGTCGCGGCTGAGTTCCGGCGTGACCGAGGACAATGTCTTCTTCACCTGCCACTCGACCAACCGCCCCCTGCCGCCGATGGGCGGCCGCTCGGCCCCGGCGGGGGTGCTGCATCTGGAACGACGGCGCTTCCTCTGGGACAAGAGGCTGTTCGAACGGGTGCGAATGGTCAATCACGGCATCGAAGACATCCTGTTGCCGCTGTCGTTCGAGTTCGGAGCCGACTTCGCCGACATCTTCCAGGTACGCGGCACGCCCCGCCTGACGCGCGGCGAGGTCCACCCCCCGGTCATGGACGGCCGCCGCGTCAGCTTCAGCTACACCGGGCTGGACGGGGTTTTACGGACCAGTTGCCTGGCCTTTTCCGAACCACCCGCCCGCATGAGCGCCAACCGGGCCGAGTTCATGTTCAGCCTGCCCAAGGGCAAGAAGCTGGATCTCTATGTCGAGTGCGGACTGGATGTCTGCGACGCCCCCGATCAGGCGCGATGGCGCTGGAATTCCATCCAGGCCCGCCTGGCCATGCGCCGACGGATGCGCCGGGGCGCCAGCGTCCAAGCGGCGCGCAACCCGCGCGTCAACGACTGGCTGAGGCAGTCACGAACGGACGTGGCCCTGCTGACCACTGACCTGCCGACCGGCCCCTACCCCTATGCCGGGGTGCCCTGGTTCTCGACCCCGTTCGGGCGCGACGGCATCATCACCGCCTGGCAGATGCTGTGGATCGACCCCAGCCTGGCCAAGGGGGTGCTGACCTATCTGGCCTCGCGACAGGCGACCGAGGTCGACCCCTTCATGGATTCCGCCCCCGGCAAGATCATGCACGAGACGCGCGGCGGCGAGATGAGCGCCCTGGGCGAGGTGCCCTTCGGCCTCTATTACGGCGGGGTCGACACCACCTGCCTGTTCATCGCCCTGGCCGGGGCCTACGCCCGGCGCACCAACGACATGGAGACCATCCGCGTCCTGTGGCCCCACCTGATCGCTGCGGCGGGCTGGATGAGCGACTATGGCGACAGCAATGGCGACGGTCTGATCGACTACGCTCGCGCCGCCGAAACCGGCCTGTCCAACCAGGGCTGGAAGGATAGCGAAGACTCCATCTTCGACCTGGACGGCCGCTTCCCCAAGGGCCCTGTCGCCCTGCTCGAGGTCCAGGGCTACGCCTTCGCCGCCTGGAAGGCCCTCGCGGAAATCGGCGCCCGCCTGGGCGATGACCGCGCCAAACAATGGCGGGCGCGAGCCGAAGCCGTCCGAACCTTGGTCGAGGAGCGGTTCTGGATGGAGGATCAGAACTTCTACGCCGTGGCCCTGGACGGCGACGGGCGGCAGATGCGGGCTGTCGGCTCCAACGCCGGGCACCTGCTGTTCAGCGGCCTGCCGTCGCCTGAGCGAGCCCGACAGGTGACGCGGCGGATGCTGACGGCGGAGTTCCGTTCAGGTTGGGGCTTACGAACCCTGGCCAAGGGTCAGGCCCGCTTCAATCCCATGAGCTATCACAACGGCTCGGTCTGGCCGCACGACACGGCCATGGCGGCGGCGGGCATGGCTCGCTACGGCGAACGACAGGCCGTCTCCATGCTGCTGGGCGAGGTCTTCGGCGCGGCGGCCCATTTCCAACTGCGCCTGCCCGAGCTGTTCTGCGGCTTCGTGCGCGAAACGGGCGAGCCGCCCATCGCCTATCCGGTCGCCTGCCTGCCGCAAGCCTGGGCGGCGGGATCGGTCTTCCTGATGCTGCAGGCCGTGCTCGGCGTGTCGATCAATGCGGCTGAGGGGCTGGTCGAGGTGTCCAACCCCGCCATGCCGACAGGGCTTCACCAGATGTCGATCCTGGACCTCGAGGTCGGCGACAGCGCCATCGACCTGACCTTCCAGCGGTTAAACAACCACGTCGTCGTCATGCCGCGCGAACGACGGGGCACGGTCAATCTGAGGGTGACAGGCTAGGCCGCCAGCCCGCGCTCCAGCGCTTTTCTGAACACGGTCGGCAGGGCGGCCAGAGCCTCGCCCGCCTCGGTCCACAGAAAGTCGCCATCGCCCACGCCGACATGAACGGTCAGGGTCAGACTGAAGTGGGTGAAGACGTGCTCGACCGCCCCCGCCTCGGTCCAGTTCACGGTCGAAGGGGGATCAAAGGCGGGCGCCGCGTTCCAGTCCGAGGTCGGCAGGCCGACCATGCCGCCCAGCAGGCCCTTGTCGGGACGACGCACCAGACCGATCCGGCCCTCGGCGTCGCGCAGGACGAAGGCGTGGCCGTGGCGATGCGGACGCTCGGCCTTCCTGATCTTCAGCGGATAGCGGGCCGGTTCGCCGGCCTTCAGCCCCTCGCAGCCGAAGGCCAGAGGGCAGACCTCGCACGACGGCGACTTGGGCCGACAGAGGCCCGAGCCGAGGTCCATCAGGGCCTGAGGCCAGTCACCGGGCCTATCTTCACTGACAAAGAGAGCGGCCAGACGCTTCAGTTCAGGCCGGGCCGCGGGCAGAGGCGCCTCCAGCGCGAACAGGCGGCTCATGACCCGCTCGACATTGCCGTCGACGACATTGGCGGGTCGGTCGAAGGCGATGGCGGCCACGGCGGCGGCGGTATAGGCGCCCACCCCCGGCAAGGCCAGCAACGCCGCTTCGTTGTCAGGAAAGAGCCCGCCGTGTTCGCGGGCCACAGCGCGGGCGCAGGCCAGCAGATTGCGGGCGCGGGCGTAATAGCCCAGCCCCGCCCAGGCAGCCATCAGATCGCCGTCCGGGGCCGCCGCCAGATCGCTGACCGTCGGCCATCGCGTGGTGAAACGCTCGAAATAGGGCGCGGCGTGCGGCACCGTCGTCTGCTGCAACATGACCTCGGACAGCCAGACCCGGTACGGGTCGGTGCGTGTCGCGCTTCCCGGCGGCGCGCGCCACGGCAGCGTCCGCGCATGGGCGTCGTACCAGTCGAGCAGGGCGGCGCGGAGGGAAGAGACGTCGGGCATGGGTCGAGCTATATAGACCGAATGCGTCGTCCCCTGCCCACCGAAAGCGAAGCCCGCGAAATCCTGGCCCGACGCCGGACGCGCCCGCAGTTGCGTCCGCCGCCCCCGGCCGGGCGGTCGCTGGCCCCGCTGATCAAGAAGCTGGACGCCCAGTTCGGACGCGGCGCCGGCGCCCTGGAGCCCCGCTGGGTCGAGATCGTCGGCGAGCGACTGGCCCGCGTCACCCGTCCGCAGAAGCTGACCAAGGGCCGCGGAACCGCCGGCGGGACCCTGGAACTGCGTGTCGCCGGCCCCGCCGCCCTGCTGGTGCAGCATCAGTCCGAGGACATCATCCAGCGGGTGAATCTGTTTCTCGGCGCCGGCTCGGTCGAGCGGCTGCGCATCGCCCAGGGTCCGGTAAAGCCCCTGCCCGTGGCCGGCGCCAAGCCGCGCGCGCGCGGCAAGATGGTCCTGCCGCCCCTGCCCGCCTCGGTCGAGGCCGAGTTGGCCACCTCGGTCGAGGACGCGCCCGACGGGCTGAAGGCGGCGCTGCGAAAACTCGGTCGCGCTGTGCTGTCGCAGCCCGCCGATGACGAGCGCCGTTGACAAACCTTCGCCGCACCTGTTCTCGACAATCAAGCGGATCGCGCGCGCCCCAGGGAATCGCGCCATCCTTCAGAGTCACACTCTCGTTCAAGGACGACCCATGGCTACGTTCCGTTACGCATCGATGAGCCGCCGCGCGGCCCTGACCGCCGCCACCCTGGCCGCCATGGCCACCGTCGCCGGCTGCACCGCCAAGAGCGGCGGCGAAGCCAAGGGCGACATGGCCCTGGGCGCCGGGACGGACGCCAAGGTCACGGTCGTGGAATACGCCTCGGTCACCTGCGGTCACTGCGCCGTCTGGAACGAGGAGGTCTGGCCCGAGTTCAAGACCAAGTATGTGGACACCAAGAAGGTCCGCTACGTCTTCCGCGAGTTCCCGACCCCGCCGCAGGACATCGCCGTCGCCGGCTTCCTGATCGCGCGCTGCGCCGGCGAGGACAAATACTTTGACGTCGTCCACGACATCATGGCCAGCCAGAAGGAATGGATGGTCGGCGTTCCGCCGCGCACCACCCTGTTCCGCGCCGCCGCCGCCGCCGGCCTGAGCCAGGAGCAGACCGAGGCCTGTATCCGCGACAAGGCCGCCATTGAAGAAATGAGCAACCGCATGAAGGCCGGCATCGACGCGGGCGTGACCGGGACGCCGACCTTCATCGTCAACGGCGTCAAGGTTCTGGACAGCAGCCTGTCGGGCCTGTCCGAAGTCATCGACGCCGAACTGGCCAAGAAATAGGTCGATGAGGGCGCGACCGAACATGATCAAAACCCTGACGGCCGCCGTTACCACGGCGGCCGTGCTGGCCGTCGCGCCCGTCGCCCTCGCCGCCGATACGCCGCTGACGACAGCTTCGGCGACGGCCGCCGTGCCGGCCGTGACGCCCGCCGATCGCGTCCTGGGCCGCGCCGATGCGCCGGTGACGGTGATCGAATACGCTTCCTTCACCTGCAGCCACTGCGCCGCCTGGACCAATGACGTCTTGCCGACGTTCAAGGCGCGCTACATCGACACGGGCAAGGTCAAGCTGGTCTTCCGCGACCTGCCGACCCAGCCCGTCCAGGCCGCCGCCACGGCCGCCGCCATCGGCCGCTGCGCCGCGCCGGGCAAGTTCTTCGACGTGGCCCATTCGCTCATGGCCGGTCAGGCCGCCGCCTTCGCCAGCGGCGACGCCCGCAACTGGTACACGAGCGCCATCGGCGTCAGCGGTCGCACCGAGGCCCAGATCGACGCCTGCCTGAGCAACCCCGCCACGGGCCAGACCCTGCAGGCCGACATCGAGGCCGCCGTGGCGGCGGGCGTCAACGGCACCCCCACCTTCTTCGTCAACGGCCATCGCGCCGCCGACCATTCGCTCGAAACCCTGTCGGCGGCCATAGACCCGCTGATCAAGGGGCGCTAAGCCCCCGCCGATGCAGTTCCAGAGACTGAAGCTCGTCGGCTTCAAATCCTTCGTCGACGCGGCGGAAGTTCAAATCGAGTCCGGCCTGACCGGGGTGGTCGGGCCAAACGGCTGCGGCAAGTCCAACGTGCTGGAAAGCCTGCGCTGGGTCATGGGCGCCAACTCGGCCAAGGCCATGCGCGGCCAGGGCATGGACGACGTCATCTTCGCCGGCGCCGCGGGCCGTCCGCCGCGCAGCCACGCCGAAGTCGTCCTGACCATCGACAACGCCCAGAAGCGCGCGCCTCAGCCCTTTACCGACAGCCCGGTGCTGGAGGTGTCGCGCCGCATCGACCGGGGTCAGGGCTCGACCTATCGCATCAACGGCAAGGAGGTCCGCGCCCGCGACGTCCAGTTGCTGTTCGCCGACGCCTCGACCGGGGCCAACAGCCCGGCCCTGGTGCGTCAGGGCCAGATCTCCGAACTGATCGCCGCCAAGCCCCAGAACCGTCGCCGGATTCTGGAAGAGGCCGGCGGCGTGGCCGGTCTGCACACCCGCAGGCACGAGGCCGAACTGCGCCTCAAGGCCGCCGAGACCAATCTTGACCGGCTGGACGACATCGGGCGGGAACTGGAGACGGCCCTGAACCGGCTGAAGCGCGAGGCGCGTCAGGCCGAGAAGTACAAGAAGATCTCGGCCGAGATCCGCGCCCTGCAGGCCGCCCTGCTCTATGTGCGCTGGAACGACGCCAAGGCGGCGGCTGAGGTCGCGGCCCAGGAACTGCGCGACGCCGACCGCGCCGTGGCCGAGGCCGGCGCCGCCGCGACCAAGGCCGAAGCCGAGGCCCTGAAGGCGCAGGAGGCCATGAAGCCGGCGCGCGAGGAAGACGCCGTGGCCGGCGCCCTGCTGCACCGGGCCACGCTGGAACGCGACCGCCTCGACATGGCCGAACAGGCCGCCCGCGCCGAGATTGACCGGCTGAAGGCCGAGGCGGCCCGCATCCACGCCGACGTCGAGCGCGAAGAACGCATGGCCGCCGACGCCCAGCGCGAACTGGACCGGCTGGACCACGAACTGACGAAGCTGAAGGCCGAGATCGCCGCCGCCCCGGAACGCGGACCGGAACTGGAGAAGGCGCTGCTGGTCGCCGAGGATGCGCGCAAGGCCGCCGACGCCGAGGTCGAGCGTCTGGCCGGGACCCTGGCCGCCGTCGAAGCCCGCGCCAACGCCGAAAGCGCGAGGAAGCGCGACGCCGAGGCCCGTCTGGCTCGCGTCGTCGGCCAGTTTGAACAGGCCAAACGCGAGCGCGAGGCGCTGGGCCCTATCGAAACGCCGGAACTGGCTACCGCTCGTACCGCATTGGAAACGGCCCAAGCAGAACTGACCGCCGCCCGCGAAGCCGTCGAGGCCGCCGAGGCCGCGCGCGGCGATCTGGCCCGCGTCGAGGCCGAGGCCCGCACCGCGGCCCGCGCCGCCGAGGACCGTCTGGGTCGTCTGCAAACCGAGGCGCGCGGCCTGGCGCAACTGCTGGTCACCGGCAAGCGCGACCACCCGCCCGCGCTGGATAAGGTGTCGGTGGCCAAGGGCTATGAGGCGGCGCTGGCGGCCGCCCTCGGCGACGATCTGGACGCGGCGCTGGACGCCCGCGCCGCCGCCCACTGGGCAGGCGCCGACGCCCCCTCGCCGATCTGGCCTGAAGGCGTGGCCCCGCTGGCCGCCCATGTGACCGCCCCCGCCGAACTGGCCGCCCGTCTGGCCCTGTGCGTCGTCGCCAGCCAGTCCGACGCGCCGCGTCTGGCCAAACTATTGCCTCCAGGCGCTCGCCTGGTGACGGTGGAAGGCGACCTCTATCGCTGGGACGGCTTCGTCAGCCGCGCCGAGGCCCCGCGCCCCGCCGCCGTCCGTCTGGCCCAGCGCACGCGGCTGGCCGAGCTGGAAGCCGAGATCGACGCGGGCAAGCCCGCGCTGGACGCCGCGCAAACGGCTCAGAAGGCGGCGACCGAGGCCTTCCGCGCCGCCGAGGAGGCGGTGAAGACCGCCCGCCTCAAGCCCTTCGCCGCCGACAAGGCCGTGACCGTCGCCCGCGATCGGGTTGAGAGCCTGATGCGCGACCAGACCCGGCGCGAGGCTCGCGCTCAGGCGCTGGACGAGACCGTCGCCCGGCTGGACGGCGAAGTGGCCGAGGCCAAGGCCGCGCTGGAGGCTGCGCAGTCGGTCGAGGCGCCGTCGGAGACCATCGCCGGACTGCGCGACGAACTGGCCGCCGCTCGCGTTGCTGCGGACGCCGCGCGGCAGGCGGCCCAAACCGCCCGCTCGACCCGCGACGAGGAAGCCCGCGACCGCGCCGGACGCGAACAGCGTCTGGGCAGCCTGAGCCGCGCTCACGAGGGCTGGGCCGGGCGCTCCAAGGAGAGCGCCGCCCGCGTCGCCGCCCTGGGCAAGGACGCCGACAAGACCGCCGCCTTGCTGAAACGGGCCGAGGTCGCGCCCCAGGGCTTCGCCGAGCAGCGCGGCGCCCTGATGGACGCCCTGATCGCCGCCGAGACGCGCAAGAGCGCCTCAGCCGAAGCCCTGTCGCTGGCCGAAAGCACGGCGGGCGACAGCGATCGCGCCAGCCGCGTCGCCGAGGCCGCCGCCGGGGCCGCGCGCGAGGCCCGCGCCGGTCTGGCCGCCCGCGCCGAGGCCGCCTCTGAGCGTCTGGCCGAAGCGGAATCCAACGTCCGCGAGACGGCGCAGATGTCGCCCGACGAACTGGGCCAGAAACTGATCGACGACGCCATCGCCCGTCCGCGCGACACCGCCGGCGCCGAGAGCCTGTTGTCGGGACTGGAGCGCGAACGCGAGGCCCTGGGCGCGGTCAACCTGCGCGCCGAGGAAGAGGCCGCCGAATATGGCGAGCGTCTGGGCGCCATGAAGTCCGAACGCATCGACCTGACCCAGGCGATCGCCAAGCTGCGCGACGGCATCGACGAGCTGAACGCCGAGGGCCGGGAACGCCTGGTGGCGGCCTTCGACGTCATCAACGCCAACTTCAAGGCCCTGTTCGAGGCCCTGTTCGGCGGCGGTCAGGCCGAGTTGAAGCTGGTCGAGAGCGACGACCCGCTGGAAGCCGGTCTGGAAATCTACGCCTGCCCGCCCGGCAAGCGCCTGTCGGTCATGAGCCTGATGAGCGGCGGCGAGCAAGCCCTGACGGCGGCGGCCCTGATCTTCGGCGTCTTCCTGGCCAATCCGGCGCCCGTCTGCGTGCTGGACGAGGTGGACGCGCCGCTGGACGACGCCAACGTCGACCGCTTCTGCCGCATGCTGCACGAGATGCGCAGCCGCACCGACACCCGCTTCATCGTCATCACCCACAATCCGGTGACCATGAGCCGGATGGACCGCCTCTACGGCGTCACCATGCCCGAACGCGGCATGAGCCAGCTGGTCAGCGTCAACCTGAACCAGGCGGAACAGATCGTGGCGGCGTGAAGCTAGTCTTTCCTCCCCATTACATGGGGAGGTGGCGCGGGCGCGATAGCGGCCGTGACGGAGGGGGCGGCGCTACGGCCGGCTCGTCAGGCACGCCCTAGATTTCAGACGTGGCGTCGCCCCCTCCACCGCTACGCGGTCCCCTCCCCATGGAATGGGGAGGAAAGTCGGTCAGCGCTTTTTCTTGCGCCGCATCGCCGCGCGCACGTCGCCCAGGGCCGGGCCGATCAGGAACCAAGGCTCGACGCAGTAGCGTGTGAACAGGCGTTTCGGGTCGGCGAACAGGCGGAACAGCCATTCGACGCCGAGCCGCCCCATCCAGCGGGGCGCCGCCTTCTGCACACCCGCCTCATAGTCGAAGGCGGCGCCGACCGGCAGGATGACGGCCTCGGGCATGGCCTCGATATTTTCGGCGATCCACAGCTCCTGACGCGGCATGCCCATGCCGACGAACAGGACGTTCGGCTGGAAGTCGCGCACGGCGGCCAGGACGGCGACGTTTTCCGCCGATCCCGGCGTCACAACGAAATAGCCGGACAGACCCTTGATCACGGCCCCCGGATAACGCGCGGCCAGACGTTCCGCCGCCGTGGTCGCCACCCCGTCTGCGCCGCCGACATAGAGGACACGCCAACCCATCCGAGTGGCCATGCTCCAGAACTGATCGCGCCAGTCCAGATAGGTGCAGCGGTGGAAAGGGCGGCTGTGCAGCCCCAGCAGCCGCGTGAAGTGGATCAGGGGCGTAGAATCCAGCTCAACCACATCGGCCATGTCGTACAGCCGCCGCATCCCCGGCGTGCGCGGCAGCAGGTAGAGGCTGTGCAGGTTGTGGTTGGCGATGATGCTGCGCTGACCCGCCTCGATGCAGCGTTCGACGTGCAGCAGGACTTCCTCGGGCCGCATCAGATCGACGGTCTCGCCCAGGATGCGGACGCGCTCATCGGGCCGGCGCTTCTGGCGGAACGGGCGACGTTCACGCGCCCGCCGGTCGGGCGGGGCGGCGGCGAGATCGACTCCGAGCGGTTCCTGATACATGGCTTCACTATAGACGCGGCGTCTCAACACGTGGTTTGCGGATGCGGTTAACGAAACACGGGATGCCATGATGACGCGAGCCTTTGCGGTCCTGACGGCCGGCCTCGTCCTGTCCGCGACCAGCGCGGCGGCGCAGGATCATGCCCTGGTGCTGACCGGCGTGGGGCGGTTCGCCGTCTTCGCCGACGCCGCCTCGCTGACGCCGGACGGCGAAGGCGTGCGAATGCGGTCGCTTCAGGTCAGCGAGGAGGACATGGTCATCGGCGGCGTCGCCTATGCCGGCGGCTGGTCCTGGTGGCGGTTCGACTGCGCCGCGCAGACGGCGGACCGGCTCGATTTCGCCTCGCTGAGTGCCGACGGGGCCGAAGGTCCGATCACGCCGGAGAAGGCCCCGCCCTACGCCATCGCGCCCGGCGGCGATGAGGCGGAACTGGCGGCCGTGGCCTGCGGGGCCGAGACGCGGACAGCCGATGCGGTCACCACGGCCGACGCCGTGCGGATCGGGCGCGAGCGAATGAAGGACTGACGGTTCTCCCACCGCCCCCACTGGCCGTCATCCTCGGGCTTGACCCGAGGATCAAGCGTCATGACGCGCTCGACTTTTCCAATCTCGCGCAGGCTCAGCCAGCCTCGATCCGTCGAGGGTCGAGAGGCGTCGCGTTCCGATCCAGGTCCACCCGATCCCTCGGCAGGGCTTCCGGACACTCGTCCCGCATGAAGGCCAGCATCTTCTCGCGCACCTCGCAGCGCAGGTCGAAGGCGACCGAGGCGTTCTTGGCGCTGGTCAGGCAGCGGACCTGGGCCACCCGCGCGGTGATGTCCGTGACCTGCAGGGACACCACGTCGCCGTCCCACAGAGGCGAGGCGTGGGCGATGGCCTCCAGCTTGACCCGCAGCCGGTCGATGGGGGCTTCATAGTCCACATAGAGGAAGGCGACCCCGATCAGACGGCTGTCGTCGCGGGTCCAGTTCTGGAACGGCTTCTGGATGAAATAGGTCAGCGGCAGGATCATCCGCCGCCAGTCCCACAGCTTGACCACCACATAGGTCGAGGTGATCTCCTCGACCCGCCCCCACTCGCCCTCGACGATGACGGCGTCGTCCAGACGGATCGGCTGGGCCGTGGCGATCTGGATGCCCGCCAGCAGGTTGGTCAGGAAGGGTTGCAGCGCCAGACCGGCGACAATGCCCACCACGCCCGCCGAGGCCAGCAGCGACAGGCCCCACTGGCGCACGCCCGGAATGGTCAACAGGGCCAGCCCCAGGGTGATCAGGCCGATCAGGATGGCCGCCACACGCTGCAGGATGCGCGTCTGGGTGACGTGCTTGCGGGCCAGGAGGTTGTCCTCCGAGTCCATGTTGAACTTCTTCAGATGGACGACCGCCCCCATGTCGACCGCTCCGGCGATCATCCAGCCGCACACCAGGATGAACCCGAACAACAGGGTACGCCGGATGAACAAAGAGGGCTCGGGGTCCAGCGGCGACACCGTAACCGCCAGGGCCAGGGCGATGATCATCACCGCGATCCGCACCTTGAGCCGGGCGCGGCCCAGCATCCCCTTCCAGAAGACGTCGCGATTGCGCACCGCCAGCTTCAATAGGGCGAAGACCACCTGGTTCGCCGCCCAGCCGATGAAGACGAAGACGGCGGTGATGATCGTGATCACCGCCCATTCGGGCAGCCAGTAGAACTGGTTCCACAGGGCGAAGACGTTGTTGGTCAGATCGACGACAAACTGGGGCATGGCGCCAGCCTAGCCAGCTTCGCCGCGCGACCCAAGGCCATGCGGCGCTTCAGCGCGCCGCCGCTTCCACCAGATCAGCCAGCCGCTGCGCTGCGTCGGGGATCGCCACCGAGCGGGCGGCGGCGGACATGATGGCCAGCTCGGCCGGGTCGGACAGGACCTCGGCCAGAACGGCGGCCAGGCGGTCGACCGTCACGTCGTCCTCGGTGATGACGCGGGCGGCGCCGGCCTCGGACAGGGCGCGGGCGTTCAGGGTCTGGTGGTCGTCCATGGCGATCTTCAGCGGGATCAGGACCGACGGCAGGGCCGCCACCGCCAGTTCCGAACAGGTCGAGGCCCCGGCACGGCCGATGACCAGATGGGCCCTCGACAGACGGTCGGCCATGTCGCGGAAGAAGGGGGCGACCTCGGCGGCGATGCCGGCCTCCAGATAGATCTGGCGGGCGCTCTCCAGCGTCTCGGGCCGCGACTGCTGCTGGACCTTGAGGCGGTTGCGAATGGCCTCGGGCAATGCCGCGAGGGCGCGCGGCGCGGTCTCGGACAGGATGCGGGCGCCCTGGCTGCCGCCGGTGACGAGGACATGGATGGGGCCGTCGCCTGCGGGGGCGACATAGGCGCGGTCGAACAGGGCGCGGATGTCGGGGCGCACGGGGTTGCCGACGACCTGGGCGCGGGTCTTCACCGCCTCGGGCGCGCGGCCCAGGGTCGGGAAGGCCGAGGCCACGCCGCCGACGCGCGGGGCCAGCATGCGGTTGGTGCGGCCCAGGACGGCGTTCTGTTCGTGGATCAGGGTCGGGCGCTTTTGCAGGATGGCGGCGACCAGGGCCGGAGCCGAGGGGTAGCCGCCGAAGCCGACGACCACGTCCGCGCCGGTGCGGTCAAAGGCCGACTTGGCCTGCCCCACGCCGCGCCAGATCGCCAGACCGGCCTTCAGCAGGCCGATGGGACCGGAGCCAGTCGCGGCGTCCAGCGCCAGACGTTCCTCGGCGGGAAAGGCGTGGGCGTACTGCTCGCCGCGCGTATCCGTGGCCAGAACCACGCGCCAGCCGCGTGAGGCCAGTTCGCGGGCCAGGGCCTCGGCGGGGAACATGTGACCGCCAGTGCCCCCGGCGGCGACGACGCAGACCTTGTTCATGCGGAAACTCTCTTACGGCAGCAGGCGACGGCGTGGCGGGGAGATGTTGGAGCCCGGCTCATAGGCCCCCGGACGACGCCGCGTCAGGGCCAGGGCAAACCCCATGGTCAGGCCCATGGCCATCATCGACGAGCCGCCATAGCTGATGAAGGGAAGCGTCATGCCCTTGGTCGGGATCAGGTTCAGATTCACCGCCACATTGATGCAGGCCTGCAGCCCGATCAGCATGAAGAGGCCCGCCGCCGCCGTCTGCTCGAACGGATCGTTCAGCTTCATCGCCTTCTTCATCCCGCGAATGACGATGAAGGCGTAGAGGCCGATCAGGATCAGGCTGAGAACCAGACCGAACTCCTCGGCGCCGACCGAATAGATGAAGTCGGTGTGCAGATCCGGCACGTGGCGCTTCATCACGCCCTCGCCGATGCCGCGCCCGACCAGACCGCCGGCGCGGATGGCCTCGGAGGCGCGGTCGATCTGGTGGGTGTCGGTCGTCTCGGGCGACAGGAAGCGGCTGAGGCGGTCGCGCATGTGGCTGAAGGTGAAGTAGAGCGACACCACCCCGCCAGCGCCCATGGCGGCGATCACGGCCACCCATTTCAACGGCACCCCGGCCATGAAGAAGACGGCCATGAAGGTGGTCGTGATCAGCAGGGTCTGGCCGATGTCAGGCTGGATCAGCAGCAGACCCACCGTCAGGGCCCAGAGGCCAAAGGCGATGCTGACGCCCGGAACCCCTTGCCCCTTCTGCGCCTCGGCGAACATCCAGGCGGCGAAGACGATCAGGCCGGGTTTGGCGAACTCGGAGGGCTGCAGGCTGAACGGGCCGAGGTTCACCCAGCGCGCGGCGCCCTTCACCGTATCGCCAATGAAGGGCAGCGCCGCCATGACCACAATGGCCCCGAACAGGGCCAGGACCGCGATCCGCCGCACCCCGCGCGGCGACAACAGCGAAGTGGTCAGCATCAGGGTCGTGCCCATGCTGGCCCAGACGATCATCCGCCACGAATAGTGGAAGGGATCGGTGATCGATTCATCCGCCAGAATGGCGGCGGGGCTGGAGGCGAAGCTGAGCGAGACGCCCAGCGCCACCAGCGTCAGGGCCGCGCCCAGCAGGCCGCGATCCACGGTCCAGAACCAACGCGCGATCAGGCTCTGGTCGTTGCGCGAGAAGGGATGGCTGTAGCTCTGGCTCATGCGGCGGGCTCCGCTTTCGCGCCCAGCGCCAGGACGGCGGCGCGGAAGGCTTCGCCCCGCACCTCGAAGTCAGGGAATTGGTCGAAGCTGGCGCAGGCGGGCGACAGCAGGACAACCTGCTCGCCGCCGGCCGCAGCGGCATCGGCGGCGGCCAGTTCGACCGCGCGCTCCATGGTGTGGGCCACGACGTGGGGGGTGTCGGCCAGCGCGACGGAAAAGGCGTCGGCGGCCTCGCCGATCAGATAGGCCTTGGCGACGTGGGGGAAGAGGTCGCGCAAACTGTCGATGCCGCCCTCCTTGGCCTTGCCGCCGGCGATCCAGAAGACGGACGGGTAGGAAGCCAGGGCCTGACGCGCGGCGTCGGCGTTGGTGCCCTTGGAGTCGTTGATGAAACGAACGCCCCCGAGACGGCCCACGGCCTCCATGCGGTGCGCCAGACCGGGGAAGGTCAGCAGGCCCTCGACCGCCGCATCGTGCGACACGCCGAGCGCGCGGGCGGCGGCGTAGGCGAAGGCGGCGTTCTGGGCGTTGTGGCGGCCGGGGAGCGAGCGGGCAAGACGGAGGTTCATCTCAGATGAGCCTGTCGCTCCATGATACACACCGTCGACGTCATACGCGTAGCCGACGAATGGCGGGCCTGGCTTACGTGGGGCTATCGCCATGACACGTCCCTCCCCCCTTGCCATCAGTTCCTGATGTATCTCCGCCCCAAAGGGATCGTCGATTCCGACCAGAGCAAGCGGAGACCCATGCGAGTCAAACTCCGGCCCAACTTCGGGGTCGGGTTCGATCCAACGAGAATGAAGATTGGAGAACAGCCTCGCCTTGGCGGCGACGTAGCCTTCCATGCCGCCGTGGCGGTCCAGATGGTCGGGGCTGATATTGGTCAGGATGGCCACGTCGGGCGCGAAACTGGTGGTCAGGTCTAGTTGGTAGGACGAGACCTCGATGACATAGACGGCGTCGGGCGTCGGGGCCGGCAGGGCCAGAACCCCGATGCCGATATTGCCGCCGATATGGACGGTCAGGCCCGCAGACTTCAGCACCCAGCCGATCAGGGCCGTGGTGGTGGACTTGCCGTTGGTGCCGGTGATGGCGACGACGCGGGGGCGCTGGCCTTGCGGCATTGCGTCCAGAGCGCGGGCGAACAGTTCGACGTCGCCGATGACCGGGACATCCGCCGCATGGGCCCGCTCGACGGTCCAGTGGGGCTTGGGATGGGTCAGGGGCGCGCCCGGCGACAGGACCAGGGCGGCGAAGCTGGACCAGTCGGCGCGGGTCAGGTCCTCGACGATGAAGCCCTCCGCCTCGGCCTGCATCCGGCCCGAGACGCCGTCGTCCCAAAGGACAGGGACGGCGCCGCCGGCCTGAAGCGCGCGTGCGGCGGTGATCCCGGACCGGCCCAGGCCGAAGACCGCGACACGACGCCCCTCGAAACCGGGAACCGGGATCATGGGATCAGCGCAGCTTCAGCGTGGCCAGACCGAGCAGCGCCAGCATGGCGGCGACGATCCAGAAGCGGATGACGACAGTCGATTCCGGCCAGCCCATCTTCTCGAAATGGTGGTGGATGGGGGCCATCAGGAAGATGCGCTTGCCGGTCAGCTTGAAGTAGCCGACCTGGATCATGACCGAGGCGGCCTCGACCACGAACAGGCCGCCGACGATGCCCAGCACCAGTTCGTGCTTGGTGGCCACGGCGATGGAGCCGAGCGCGCCGCCCAGGGCCAGCGAGCCAGTGTCGCCCATGAAGATCTTGGCCGGAGGGGCGTTATACCAGAGGAAGCCCATGCCCCCGCCGATCATGGCGGCGCAGAAGATGGCCAGTTCACCCGCGCCGGGCACGTGGTGGACCTGCAGATAGTCGGCGAACAGGAAGTTGCCGACCAGATAGGAGATGATGCCGAAGGCGCCCGCCGCCATCATCACCGGCACGATGGCCAGACCGTCCAGGCCGTCGGTCAGGTTCACCGCGTTGGAGAAGCCGATGATGGTGAAGGCCGCAAAGGCCACATAGAACCAGCCGATGTTGAGCAGGATGGCCTTGAGGAAGGGGAAGGCGATCGAGGTTTCCAGACCCGGCGAGGTCGGCGAATAGGTCATCCAAACCACGGTCAGCACGCCCGCGATCACGGCCACGACCGCCTGGGCCGCCAGCTTCTGTTTCGAGGTCAGGCCCGCCGAGGTCTGCTTGGTCACCTTGGCGTAGTCGTCGATGAAGCCCAGCACGCCAAAGGCCGCCGTGACGCCGGAAACGATCCAGATATAGGGGTTGGTCAGGTCGCCCCAGAGGAAGACCGCGACGCCGATGCCCGCCAGGATCATCAGCCCGCCCATGGTCGGGGTCCCGACCTTGGACAGGTGCGACACCGGGCCGTCCTCGCGGATCGGCTGGCCGCGTCCCTGCTTGGCGCGGATCCAGTTGATGAAGCGGCTACCCATGGCGACCGCGACGATCATGGCCGTGGCCATGGCCAGGGCGACGCGCACCGTCTGATACTGGATCAGGTGCAGCAGCGGATATTCCTGAGCGATATCAGCGTAGTAGAGATAGAGCAGGTAAAACATTGGCTTTTTAGTCCCCTATCGGACCGCGCGCGGCGCGGTCCTGCTTGAGGGGGTCTCTCCTCATTTCTCTATCGATCCGCGCGCGGCGTCATGCAATCCGGCCAGGGCCGCCGCGACCAGCGAGGCGCGCGACCCGTTCGATCCCTTGACCATGACCACGTCGCCCGGCTGGACCAGGGCGGCGGCCTCGGCGGCCAGTTCAGCGGCGGTTTCGCGCCATTGGCCCCGCAGCGACGGCGGAAGGATGTCGTAAAGCTGGCGCATCTGCGGTCCGGCGGCATGAACCACATCCAGACCCGCAGCTTCGATAGCCGGGGCCAGGCCCTCGTGCAGGGCGCGGCTGTGCTCGCCCAGCTCCAGCATGTCGGTCAGGACGACGACGCGGCGACCGCCCGGCCCCACGGGCTTGGCGCTCAGGCTGACGAAGCCCGCCTTCATCGACAGGGGATTGGCGTTGTAGCTCTCGTCGATCAGAGTGAATGCGCCGCCGGGGATGGCGACCGTCTTCATCTGCCCGCGTCCGGCCAGAGGCTGGAAGCCGGCGAGGGCCTGCAAGGCTGTTTCCAGCGAGACATCCAGCGCCCGCAGCATCAGGATGACGCACAGGCTGTTCAGGCCCCAGTGCACGCCCGACTGCGCCAGACGATACTCGATGCGCTGGCCGTCCAGCTCGGCGACGACGGTCGCGCCCTCGCTGTCGGGCGTGAAGCCCAGCAGACGGGCGTCGCAGCCCGCGTCATGACCGAAGGTGCGCAACGTCGCCCCGGCGTTCAGAGCGCCCTGACGTACGATGTCGGCATGGGCGTCGGCGGCGTTGACCGCGGCGATCCCACCGGGGACCAGGCCCTGGAAGATGGCGGCCTTTTCGCGCGCCACGCCCGCCTCGCCGTCGGCGAAGGCTTCGATATGGACCGGGCCGACCGTGGTGACGCAGGCGGCGTGGGGGCGGACGAAGCTCGACAGCGGGCCGATCTCGCCCGGATGGTTCATGCCGATCTCGAACACGGCGCGGTCGGCGCCATGCGGCATCCGCGCCAGCGTCAGCGGCACGCCGATGTGGTTGTTGTAGCTCTTGATCGAGGCGTGGGCGGAACCGGCAAGGTCCAGACCGGCCTTGATCGCCTGGGTCACGCTGGTCTTGCCGACGCTGCCCGTGACGGCGCCGCGCAGACGGGCGCGGTCGCGGGCGGCGACGCCCATGGCCTCCAGCCCCTTCAGGGTGTCGGGCACCAGAACATAGGGCCCGCCCTCGACGGGACGATCGACCAGAGCCACCGTGGCCCCGGCGGCGAAGGCGGCGGCGACGAACTCATGTCCGTCGCGCGCGCCGTGCAGGGCCAGGAACAGATCGCCGGGCTGGATTTCACGGCTGTTGTAGGTCAGGCCCGAGACATCAGCATCGGGTCCGTGGAGCTGGCCGCCGGTCGCCGAGGCGATGGCATCGGCGGTCCAGAGCGGCGTTTGGGTGTCAGGCATGATCGCGCAGGGCTTCGGTCGCTTCGGTGGCGTCGTCGAAGGGATGCACGACCCCGGCGACGATCTGTCCCTGTTCATGCCCTTTTCCGGCGATCACCACCACATCTCCTTCGCGCATCAGCGATACGGCGTGACGGATGGCTTCGCGGCGGTCGCCGATTTCCAGCGCATCGGGGCAGCCGGCGCGGACCTGGGCGCGGATGGCGGCGGGGTCTTCCGAGCGCGGATTGTCGTCGGTGACGATGGCCACGTCGGCCAGACGTCCGGCGATCTCGCCCATCATCGGCCGCTTGGCGCGGTCACGGTCGCCGCCGGCGCCGAAGACGACGATCAGCTTGCCGGTCGCGTGGGGTCGCAGGGCGTTGAGCACTGTCTCCAGACCGTCCGGCGTGTGGGCGTAGTCGACATAGACCTCGCCGCCGCGCGAACCTTCGCCCGGGATACGTTGCAGACGGCCTTGCGCGCCCTGGATGAACTCCATCGCCGGGATGACCCGGTCGGGGTCTTCACCGCCCGCAATACACAGACCCGCCGCGACCAGGGCGTTCGAAGCCTGAAAGGCGCCCGCCAGCGGCAGCAGGATGTCGTGGATGCGGCCGCGCGCGTCGATGGTCAGGCGCTGGCCTTCCGGCGTGGCCCGACGCGCCAGCAGCGACAGGTCGCGCCCGCGCTCTCCCACGCCCATGACGCCCAGACCCGCCATGATCGAGGCCGAGGCGAAGGCCGAATAGGCGTCGGAGTCGGCGTTCAGAACGGCGGTGCGGCCACGCGGCAACAGGGCCTCGAACAGACGCAGCTTGGCGGCGCGATAGGCTTCCATCGTGCCGTGATAGTCGAGGTGGTCCTGGGTCAGGTTGGTGAAGCCGGCGGCGCGGATGGCCACCCCGTCCAGACGGCGCTGCTCGATGCCGTGCGACGAGGCCTCGAGCGCCAGGTGGGTCACCTCCTTGGCGGCCAGTTCGGCCAGCAGGCGGGCGGCGTCGGCGGCGTCGGGGCTGGTCAGGCCGGGGCCGGTCAGGGCGTAGGTCTTGTCGCCCTTTTGGCCGACCACGCCCAGGGTGCCCATGCTGGCCGACTTGAGGCCCAGACCGGCCCAGATCTGGCGGCAGAAGTTGGCCACCGAGGTCTTGCCGTTGGTGCCGGTGATGGCGACGCAGGTCTTGGGCTGGGCGCCGTAGAAGCTGCGCGCGGCAAGCGCATAGGCGCGGTGTACGTCGCCCGAGGCGACCAGCAGGGGCGCGGCGCCCGCCGGGGTGTCGGCGGGGGCCAGGATGGCGGCGGCGCCTTTCGCCAGGGCCTGCGGAATGAAGGCGCGGCCGTCGGCGGACGCGCCCGGCAGGGCCACGAACAGGGCGCCGGGGACGACCTTGCGGCTGTCGGCGGTGACAGCGGTGATCTCGGGGTCCGAGCTCACGTCGCGGCGCAGGATTTCCGAAAGACGAAGGGCGCTCATCGGCCGTCGCCCTCGACGTCCTGGAACTCGGGGATCTTCTCACCCAGAGCGGTGGACCAGCGATCGGCCTTGCGCTGGACATCCAGGAAGGGGGCGATGCGGTCGGCGATGCCGCCCACGGCGGGCGCGGCGACATAGCCGCCGGTGCGCGGGAAGGTTCCCGGCTCGTCCATCAGGACGAAGACGGTATAACGCTTGGCCGTCACCGGTCCATCGGCTGGGAAGACCCCGGCGAAGGAACCAACGGCGACGGCGGGATTATAGCGGCCGTTGACCAGCTTGTTGGCCGAGCCCGTCTTGCCGCCGACCCTCAGGCCCGGCGCATCGGCGAAACGGCCCGAACCGCGCGTCACGTTGCGGCGCATCAGGTCCAGCATGGTGGCCGAGGTCTCGGACGAGACGACCTGACGGGTCTGCGCATGGGGGTTGCCGCCCTTGCGCAGGGTGGGCGGGACATAGCGGCCGCCATTCACCAGAGCGCCATAAGCGGCGACATACTGGATCGGCGTGATCATGATGCCGTAGCCGAAGGACAGCGAAGCGAGGGTGGTGTCGTCCCACTTGCGCACCTTGGGCGGGCTGGCCGATTCCTTCAGCTCGATCGGGGCGGCGTCCAGCAGGCCCAGGCGGCGGAAGTAGTCGCGCATCACGTCGCCGCCCATCTCGACCGCCAGACGCGAGGTGCCGATGTTGGACGAGTGCAGATAGACCTCCTCCAGCGTCAGGACCTTGTTGGTGGCGTGGAAGTCGGTGATGCGGCGGCGGCCGATCTGCAGGGCCTGGGAGGCGTCGAACAGGGTGTTCATGTCGGCCCGGCCGGTGTCGATGCCGGCGGCGACGGTGAAGCTCTTGAACACCGAGCCCATTTCATAGTGAGCCGAGGTGACGCGGTTCAACAGGGCCTCGCTCGGCGCGCTGTTGCGGCGGTTGGCGTCATAGGTCGGCCACGAGGCCATCGCCAGAATCTCGCCCGTCTGGGCGTCGGCCACCACGGCGACCGCCCCCTTGGCCTTCGCCTGCTCGGCGGCGGCGGCCAGTTCGTTCTCGACCACGCCCTGCACCCGCAGATCGATGGACAGCTGGAAGTCCTCGCCGGCAGCGCCCGCCGCGCGGATTTCCTGATTGAAGGCCAGTTCGGTGCCGGACACGCCCTCGCCGCCCGTGTCGGCCCGGCCGATCAGGTGCGCGGCCGAGGTGCCCAGCGGATAGACGCGGCGATCCTCGGGCTCGAACGAGACGCCGCCCAGAGCCAGGGCATGGACCGCGCTGCGCTCGGACGGGGTCAGGCCGTTCAGGACCAGAAGGCGACGCTCGCCGCTCAGCACGCGATCCAGACGCTTGGCCGAGACGCGCGGCAGGGCGCGGCGCAACTGGACCTTGGCGCTGGCCGGGTCCCAGATCTCCCGCGGGTCGATATAGAGGCCGTAGTGGGTGATGTTGGTGGCCAGAAGCTGGCCGTTGCGGTCGACCAGATCGGCGCGCGTCAGGGCGTTCGGATTGAAGCCCGCGCCCGCCGCGCCGCGCGGCGCGAACAGGGCGGCGTGGGCCGCGCCCAGGGCCAGACAGGCGAAGACGGCGGAAAAGACCGCCAGGATCAGGAAGATGCGGACGCGGGTGTCTTCTTCGGGACGGCCGTCGGCGCGGGCGCGCTCGAACGAATGCTCCATCCACCAGACGCAGTTGGCGACCCAGCGGCCCCAGGCGGCGAACAGACCGCCGACCGAGGGACCCTGCGGACGCGGCTGCGTGCGGCCCGGCGCCGGGCGACGATAGTCCATGCCGTGGTGATCATGCACGCTCAATGCAGAGTCTCCCCGGCGACGGGTTCAGCAACGGACGCGACGGCCACAGGCGGGGGCGCGACGACAGCCGGCGGCGGGGCGATGGCGGGCAGACCGGCTTCGACCGCCTGCTTCTTCACATCGACCGGACCCAGGCCGATCTCGCGCGACAGGGCCTCCAACCGCGCGGGCTGCTCCAGCCGGGTCGCCTCGGCGCGCAGCAGGCGGACGCGCTGCCGGTTCTCGCGGATCTCGCTCTCGATGCGGCTGATCTCGGCGCTTTCGCGGGCGGCGGCGGCCTTGGCGATATAGACCGAGAAGACCAGGGCGGCGACGCAGACCACGCCGATGATCTCGACGCAGCGCACGCCACGGACCTTCCAGTCGAACAGGCGCTTCACCGGAACGGGAACGGCGATCATGCGCGCTTCCCTCCGATAGCACCCCAGGCCGGAGCCTCGGTGCGGATCGCGGCGCGCAGGCGGGCCGACCGGGCGCGCGGGTTGGCGGCCAGCTCGGCCTCACCGGCCTCCTTGGCGCCTTTGAACATCAGGTCGAAGCTAGGCTTGCGCAGTTCCACCGCGACCGGAGCGTGACGCGAGCCGCCCGGCGAGTTGCCGGTGCGCTCGGTCAGAAAGGCCTTGACGATGCGGTCTTCCAGCGAATGGAAGGTGACGACGACCAGACGGCCGCCCGGCGCCAGGGTCGCCTCGGCCGCTTCCAGACCGCGCTCCAGCTGGCCCAGCTCGTCGTTGACGGCGATGCGCAGGGCCTGAAAGACGCGGGTCGCGGGATGGATGGCCGCGCCGCGACGACCGCCCAAGGCCTTTTCGACCACCTCAGCCAGATCCAGGGTGCGGCTGAACGGCTGCTCGACGCGGCGACGCAGGATGGCGGTGGCGACGCGGCCCGACTGACGTTCGTCGCCGTACTGCTTGAAGATGTGGGCCAGCGGCCCGTGATCCCAGGCGTTGACGATGTCGGCGGCGGTCGGCCCCGTATCGCCCATGCGCATGTCCAGCGGCCCATCGCGCATGAAGGAGAAGCCCCGCTCGGCCTGATCCAGCTGCATCGACGAGACGCCGATGTCGAAGACGGCGCCGTTCAGCTGGGCCTTGCCGCTCTCGGCGAAGGCTTCGGACAGGCCCGAGAAGGGGGTGCGGATCAGCTGGAACTGACCCGGGTAGGCGGCGGCAACCGCATCGGCGTGCGGCTGAACGGTCGGGTCCCGATCCAGACCGATGACCTGAGCGCCGCGCTCCAGAATGGCGCGGGTGTAGCCGCCGGCGCCGAAGGTGGCGTCGATGATGACGTCGCCAGGTTGCGGGCTCAGGACCTCAAGGACTTCGGCCAGCAGGACGGGGGCGTGCGGAGACGTCATGCCGCGCCCCCAGTCTTCGCGACCGCAGCCTGGCGACGCATCTCGCCGAACTGCTTCAGGCCCTCGCGCGCCATGCGGCGCTGCTCGGCGCGGTGCGCGGCCCACTTGTCCTTGTTCCAGATCTGGAAGCGCTCACCGACACCATAGATGACGACCGTGTCGGACAGGTCGACCTCGGCGCACAGGTGTTCCGGCAGGGTGATACGGCCGGCCGAGTCATAGGACAGGGGCTTCTGCTCGCCGAAGATCGAGGCTTCCAGCGCCGAGCGATAGGGATCGCCGAAGGGCAGGCTTTCGATGACGGCGCGGTATTCGGCGAACAGCTTGTCGCCACCCGCTTCCAGGCAGTCAGCTTCAATGGAAGGGAAGCAGAAGACGCCATGCTCAGCGCCGTTTTCAGCCGTGCGGAATTCCTGAGGGATCAGGAGACGGCGCTTGCCGTCCAGCTGCTTCTCGTAGGTCGAGAGAAACACGCCCTGCCCAATCGAGCCCCTCGGCCCGCCCCTGAAAGTCCGTTGATGACACCACGCGTCGGGCGACAGCCCCTACTCATGAGGTTGTGGGATAGCATGGGATCAGATGGGCCTCAATGGGATTAGTTGACACCCTTTAACCAAATTTGCAGTTCGCCGAACGTGAAATGAAGTGTAAAATGAGAACATACAAGCAACATCAAGAGTATTCACAGCCTGTGGACGGCGATTTTCGCCATGTTTTCAACGCAGGCGTTAATGGCGCCGCCATCGCGCAGCCGGACAGCCCGATCCTCGGGTCAAGCCCGAGGATGACGGCGGATAATGGAGCGAAAACGGCCTCAAGCAGCGCAAAGCGCGATAGACCGAACAACATGGGCCTCAAGTAGGCCGAAGGCCGATAGGCCCAAACAAAAATGCCAGACGGCCTGTAAGCCGGGTTCTGTTCCGCCCCGAAAGGCGGCGACGATCATTCCTCTGGACCGCCCATTGCTGAGCGGTTCTCGCGACCTACCCGGACGCCTCGGGCGGTGAACCCTGCGAGCGAGCCCGCGCGACGTCCCTATTCGGTCTTGCTCCAGGCGGGGCTTGCCATGCCGCCGACGTTGCCGCCGACGCGGTGGGCTCTTACCCCACCCTTTCACCCTTCCCCGGGCCGGAGCCCAGGCGGTTTGCTTTCTGTGGCGCTATCCCTCGGGTCACCCCGGGCGGGAGTTACCCGCCGCCTCTTCACCGTGGAGCCCGGACTTTCCTCGACAAGAGCAAGCTCTCGCCGCGACCGCCCGGCCGTCTGGCGGGGGCTAAGTGCGCGCGAACGGGGCGCGCGTCAATCCAGAACGCCGGTGACGCTCTCGACCGAGGCCAGTTGCAGCAGGCCGACCAGGCGGGCGCGGGTCTCGCCGTCGGCGATCCCGTCGATGCGGTCGGGCCGCCAGTGGCGCTGGAAGGCCTCGACGGTCAGGCGGGTCTCGTCGTCGTAGTCGCCGCCCGGCTTCACCCCATAACCCAGGCGGTGCAGGCCCGAACGCAGGACGATGACGCCCAGCCCCTCGTCGCCTGGCGACAGGTCGGCGCCGAGGGCGGCGACGCGCTCGGGCGCGGGGTCGAACCACAGGCCATGCCCGGCCTCGGCCAGACGCTTCCACGGGAAGAGTTCGCCGGGGTCCTGCTTGCGGTCGGGCGCGACATCGGAATGGCCGATGATGCGGGCGTCGGGGATGGTCCAGCGCGAGCGGATGTCCGCGATCAGGGCGATCACCGCCTGAACTTGCGCCTCGGGATAGGGACGATAGCCGAACTCATGCCCCGGATTGACGATCTCGATGCCGATAGAGGCGGCGTTGACGTCGGTTTCGCCCTGCCAGACGCCGCGGCCGGCGTGCCAGGCGCGACGCTCTTCCGGCGCCAGACGCAGGATCACGCCGTTCTCATTCACCACATAGTGGGCCGAGACCTCGGCGGCCGGATCGCGCAGACGGGCGACGGCTTCGTCCGCCGTCTTCATCCCGGTGTAGTGCAGCACCAGCATGTCTGGCGGGCCGCGCCGGGCGTTGAAGTTGGGGGATGGGGCGTCGATGAAGCTCAGCATGGCGCCCGATCAGCGCCCTTCGCGTTCCCAGCCGTAGGCGACCCAGGTGTCGCCGACCTTCTGGGCGTCGATCACGCCCTCGTCGCGACGGGCCGTGGCGGCGCGAGCACGACGGGCGCGGAAGGCGAAGCCGGCGAAGAAGACCACCACCCCGGCGATCAGGGCGATCACCGCCACGGCGGCGGCGGTCAGCACGGCCAGGACCGCGCCCACGGTCACGGCCAAGGCCGTGGCGATCAGACCGCCGAGCCAGACGAAGGGCGCCATCAGGCCGCCGCCGGTGCGGCGCCGGGCGTTGAAGCCGATCTGGGCGAAGGGGTCGGACTGGATCATGGAACTGCCTCTCATGGCGCACCGCGCAGGGAACGCCTGAAACCCAATGTCGGTCCATCGACCTGAACGGTCAATGGACTGCGACATCACGCATCAGTCAGGATTATCGCCTTTAAAAAGCCGGCTGGTCCGCCAGCACCACGGCGCCCCGGCTGCGCAGACGCTCGGCCTCGACCTGATTCAGCATGGCCTGGGCCGCCGGATCGCCCATGACGCGGCCGACCGAGACCATGGCCTCCGCCGCCTGGCCCGAGGCGCCGAAGGCCGAGGCCAGGGCCTCCCACGGCGACTGCGGCGTGGGGAAGCGCTTGAACCGCACAGACTCGCTGGTCGGGATATTGGCCAGCTTGCGGGCCTTGATGACAGCCTCGTTCAGGCCGCCAAGTTCGTCGACCAGACCCAGGGTCTTGGCCTGGGCCCCGGTCCAGACCCGGCCCTTGGCGATCTCGCGCACCCGCTCGACCGGCAGCTTGCGCCCCGCCGAAACGCGGGCGACGAACTCCTCATAAACCCGGTCCATCGAGGCGGCGAAGGCGGCGCGCTGGCCCTGATCGAAGCCCTGCACCGGCGAGAAGGCGTCGGCGTAGTCGCCGCCGACCGACAGGCCGCGCATGTCCAGGCCGAAACGACCCAGGGCGTCGGCCAGCACGAACTTGCCGCCGAAGACGCCGATAGAGCCGGTCAGGGTCGAGGGCTGGGCCACGATCCAGTCAGCTTCCGAACTGATCCAGTAGCCGCCCGAAGCCGCATAGGCGCCCATGGAGACCACCACCGGCTTGCCCGCCGCCTTGGCCGCGCGCACGGCGGCCAGGATCTGCTCGGACGCCTCAGGCGAGCCGCCCGGCGAGGAGACGCGGAAGACGATGGCCTTCACGGCCTTGTCCTCGATGGCGTCATAGATGGCCTTGGCCGTGTCGTCCGAACGGATGTCCGAACCCGAGCCGAAGGGCGAGGCGCTCTGGCCGCGCCCCGTGGTGATCGCGCCCTCGCCGCCGACAATGGCGATGGCCGACTTGCCCGAGCCGTTGCGCGCGCCCTGCAGGGAGGCATAGTCGCCGAACTTGATGATCTTGGCGTCCTTGCCCGCCTTGGTCTTGGCGGCGGCTTCGGCCTCCTCGACCTGGCCGATCTTGTCGATCAGCTTCAGCGACAGGGCCTGTTCGGCTGAATAGGGACCGGCCTCGATGGTCGCCTTCAGCGCCTCAGGCGTGGTCTTGCGGTCGCGCGCGACATTGGCCAGGGCGCCGTCATAGATGGAAGTCATCCAGGCCGTCATCGCCTCGCGGTGCGGACCGGTGTAGTCGCTCTGGGTGTATTCGTTGACGGCGTTCTTGTACTCGTAGCGCTGCTCGAACTCGGGCTTCACCCCGTATTTCTGGAAGGCGCGACCCAGGAACAGGCTGTCGCTGGACAGACCCACGGCTTGGAAGTTGGCGGTGTTCTGCATCCACAGCTGGTCGGCGCTGGACGCAACCATATAGCTGGAAACCACGGCCCCGATCGGCATGAAGCCCTGACTATGAGCGATGACGGTCTTGCCCGAGGCGCGGAAGCGGTGGATCGCCTGACGCACCTCGTCGGCGGCGGCGGGGTTCATGCCGCCCTCGGGCGCACGAACCAGCAGAACCTTGACGCTGTCGTCCTTCTCGGCCTGGGCCAGGGTGTCGACGATGTGGATCACCGACAGGCCCGACCCGCTGAAGGCGGCGAAGGGATTGGTCGGCTGCTGATCGGTCAGCCCCTCGCGCAGGTCCAGCTCCAGCACCGAGTTGGCGGGCGTGGCCGGCTTGGACGCGCCGGCTGCGGCGGCGAAGAACAGAAGCGCCGCGATCGGCAGGACGATGAAGAAGGCCACGAGCCCGGCGAAGACGCCGAGCATGGTCAGGAAGAACTGTTTCATGAAAAAGGCGGCCGTCCCGTCAGTGGCCAAGCGCGGCCTGCCGCGAGCATAGGGCGCGCACGGACAGCGTCAAATGAAGGCGCGTTAATGAAATGCGAAAAGGGCCCGCCGTCGCCGGCAGGCCCTCCCCTCATGATCTTGCCAGCCGATCAGCGACCGATGTCGTAGGTCCCGCTGATGTCGATGCGGACCGTCAGTTCGCCCGCCGAGACCGGGGTCGAGGCGCCGCCGGCGTCCATGGCCATGGCGCGGGCGTACATCGGACGCGGCGGCTCGGGCGTGAAGCCGCCGCCCTCGGTCAGGGAACGAACCCCGCCCAACTGAACACCCAAGGCCTGGGCATAGAGGCGCGCCTTGTCCTGCAGGGCCCGCACGGCCAGTTGGCGGGCCTGATCCTCGGCCGCCTTGGCGTCCTTCAGGCCGAAGGCGATGCCGTCGATCTGATTGACCCCGGCCGTCACCACCGCATCGGCGGTCGCGCCGACCTTCGACAGATCATTGATGACCACGGTGACGCGGTTCTGGGCCTGATAGCCGCGCAGCTTGGGCGGCTCGTTCTGCTGATAGTCGTATTGCGCCGACAGGTTCAAACCCGAGGTCTGGATATCGCGCTCGGCGATGCCGGCTCGGCGCAGGGCGGCGACGACGCGGGTCATCTGCTGGGCGTTCTGGGTCATGGCCTCCTGGGCGGTGGCGGCCTCGGTGACGACGCCGAAGTTGATCGTCGCCTGATCGGGGGCGACCTTGACCTCGCCATAGGCGGACAGGTTGAGGGCGGGTTGTTGCGCCATGGCGTGCACCTGCATCGGAGAAGCGCCCGTAGCCTGGGCGGAGGCGATGGCGGGAACCGCCAGGGTCATCAGGGCCGAGCCCAGCATCAGGGCGCGTGCGGTGCGGGTCATCTTGGTCTCCGTCGAAATCCATCGGCCAGGCGTGTTCGCCAGCCACGGCCTACCTTGACCGTTTCAAGCTGAACGAACGCAAAAGCCCCCTGTGCAGGTTCCGTTCATCGGCATGAAAAGCACGACAGGTCAGCGGCGTCTTTGCAGCGAGCCCATCCCCTGCTAGGCACGTCCTCCCTGCTTCGGGGGCCCGTAGCTCAATGGTTAGAGCCGACCGCTCATAACGGTCTGGTTGGGGGTTCGAGTCCCTCCGGGCCTACCACCTCCCCTATTTTGTCGTTATGGATCAACGCAGTAATGCTGGATTGTCTAACCGGTTAGACAGCACCCGTTCCCGTTTCGGACTTTTCGAGCCGATCCATGGCCGCGTCGGACAGCTTCTCCTGGTCCGCCGACCGCGTGTAACGCTCGACCTCTGACAGGGTGGTGTGACCGAGAACGGCGGCGATTTCCTTGGCCGTGCAGCCCGCCTCTGCGAGCCTTCGCCCGGCCGCCTTGCGCAGGCCGTGCGGCGTTCGCCCAACCAGTCCCGCCAGCTCTGCCCGCTCTCTGAACCACTGCGTGAAACCGGCGGCGCTGAACGGCGCCCCGTATTGGGTCGTCAGGAAGGTCATGCTGACGGGGTGGGCATCGATCTCTTTGCGCAGGGACGGGTGCAGCCTGACCTTCAGCCGGGCGTCGGTCTTCAGTTGGCGCACGCTGATTCGTCCCTGAGCGACGTGCTGGCCGCCCATCGTGACCACGTCCGACCGCCTCTGGCCGGTGTAGAGCAGCAGCGCCAGCGCAAGCCGCTCGCGCGAGCCTGACGGCCAGTGCTTCTCGAAAGCGGTGATGTCGTCTTCGCTCCAGGCCGTGAAGCCCTCGGACTTGACCTTGACGCCCTCGGTCTCCGTGACGGGGTTGTCCTGCCGCCAGCCGAGGCGGACGGCGAGACCGAACACCTTGCGCAGTCGCTTGCGCAGGTTCCGCACGGCTCCGGGCCGCTCGGCCATGCCGTGGAAGATGGCCTCCAGGTGGTGCGTCTCGATGCTCGCCGCGCCCCGGTCGCCATACTTGGCCCGGAAGCGGTCGAGGATGTTTCGATAGCCCCGCTTCGTGCTGTCGCGCAGTGCGATGAACGAGGCCGATTTATAATACTCGACTATGAGGGCAGAGATCGACCGGGGCTGCGCGCGCGACTTGCTGGGGGCCTCGCGCGGCGCCCTGCCCTCGGCGTCCGCATAAGCCGCCATGAACTCAGCAGACCCCGGATCCCCCGGCAGCGTGACGCTGGAGAAGCCCTTCCTCCGGTAGTAATGGCGCAGCCGTCCGTGCCGGTCCTTATAGACCTTGACGTAGCGCAGATCGACCTTCGCCATCTGGTTCATGAGGCGAGAACATCATCCCATTCGTTCGCGCCGCTCCTGACAGGCAGGTCGAGCGCAACCGGCTCTCCAAGCAAGAGGCGGAAGCCGCCCTCCTTGGGGAAGTCCACGGCAGCGACCGACTTACCCACAGCCTCGGCGGCTTTGATGGCGCGACGGACGTCGGCGACGGTGAAGCGGTTGTCGTTCGCGGCGCTCATCGTCCCTCTCCATCAGCCAGGATGGCGTCGATCATGGCGGTGAAAAGCCCCGACCCTTTTGTGCAGTAAATCTCAGAGCCGCGCTGCCGTGTTTCATCGTCCAAGTCCCTAACAGCCATCAGGACGGCGCGGGCGACATGAGCAGCCTGGTCGACGGTAAGATCAGCGCCATAGATAGCCGCATCATCCCTAGCTGCCCTAGCCGCCCGCTCAAGCATGGTTGCATCAGTCATGTCGTCCCTCTCCATCAGGGGGCGTGGTGGGGGTCATGCGATCAGACTGCACAGTAATACCCATCCCCCAATCGGTTCAGAGCAGTGTGAATGTCGGCGCAGTCGTGCATCCCAAACTCGCCTTCGTAGAAGGAGGTCTCGTCGCTGACATTATCCCAAAGGTGACGCAGGCGCTCGACGCCCATGTCCGTCAGCTCTTTGATGCGGGCTTCGTGAGACTTCTCCCACTTGATGTCTTCCAGCGTCTTTTGCTTCGTGACAATGGCGAAGAAGTCTTCCAGCGTGACGGTGACTATCTCGTCCTCGCGCACGACCTGCGGAAACTGAACCACGTCACCCATTGCCCTCTCCCTGTGCCTTGGCTTTGAGAATGGCGATCATCGGATGATTGAGCGGAGCCCAATGCGTGGGGCCGTGACCGTGCTTTTCAGACCATGTGAACGCGCCGTCCTTGCCCCACCAGATGCCGCGCTCGGCTTGCACCAGATCGTTCGATCCAAACTGGTTCCAACTCATCTCGTAAAGCGGTTCATCTTCTGCAGTGACGATGATGGCCGTTCCGTCCCGGGGGGCGCTGTCGATGGTGCGAAACCCGACAGAGGCGCACCGCTCTTCATATGACAGGTCAGCGGTCATGCTTCTGCTCCTTTTGGATTCACTCCGCCTTCGGCTTCGTCCCGTTTGCGCGTGATTACGCTGTCGAGATTTTCGAGGCCGACGATGCGGATCGCCAGCGCCAAGGCCTGAAGTTCAGCGATGACAGCCAGGTCAGACTGGCGGGGTATGGAGCCGCTTGCGGCGGAATGAACCATGGTCCTCTCACCCACGTTCGGCCTCCTTGCTGGCGATGTAGGTAGCGGCTCGACTGCGGGGCCAGTCCGCTCCGGTGTATGGCGTCTCGGCAATGTCGCGGATCACCTGGTCCGCCTCAGCCAGCTTGCGCTCTGCTTCGGTGATGCGACGTGCAGCTTCGTCGGCTAGGCTTTCTGCAACATGGTCGCCAACGCAGACACCATTCTCTGCGGTCGCGCCGGGGAAGTTGATCTGGTCGTCCTTGAACCAAGGATAACCAAGGGCCTTGCCGAGCGTTTGACTGATTTCGTCATTGCTTTTGGAACACGCAGCCCGCAGCGCCGCGTTCTCTGCGAGGAGGGCTTCTAGGGCAGAGGCTGCTGCAAAGGCATCTTCATCATCGAGCCGGTCCCACAGCCTTTTCGCCAGCTCCGCATGATCGCCGGAGCCGGTGTGGGGAGGCTGTTCCCACGCGGCCTCCCCTAGCGCGCTAAGAAACCCCATTTGAGACGGAGCGGTCACGTCGTCGGGGCCGGGAATCTGATCGCCAGAGCCGGACGCGAGGGCGGTGAACTGGTCGATGGCTTCCTTGACCCAAGACTTCGCCGTGTAGATGTCTTCCGGCACGTCGTCGGACACCGACCAGACGACCGCCGATCCGTCGTTGACCATCGGCTTGGCGATGTTGTCGAGAACGCTGTGTGCCGTCTCCAAGGCGTGCCGCACCTTCTCGCGCGGGGTCATGGGAGGGGTCATTGGGATTCTCTCACAGCGGCCATGAACTGCGCGAACGGGGCCTTGTCCGCCGCTTCCTCTAGGGCATAGCGCTCGGCGCCGGCGATCATTGTGTCGATGGTCTCGGCGTTCCCGTTCGCTGCGATGGCGACGGTAAAGCCCAGCCCACGCGCCAGACCTTCGATCATGTCGCCCATGCGCTCGTGACGGTCGGGGGCTTTGCTGGCGGCGGTGGCTTCCTTGGCGAGCATGGCGGACAGCCTGTCGTGAAAGTCGCTCATCCGCCCTCTCCCTGTGCCTTGGCTTTGAGAATGGCGATGCAGAGGGCTACGGCGGGGGTCGCGGACTTAATCGAGATGGTGCCGGGCCCCGCGCCAAAGACAACGCCGGTCCTGATCTTAAAGAGGCTCGCGTGCCACCACTCGGCACACGTATCTAGATGGCGCGGCTTCCGCTGGGCGACGCTTACCTCGTAACCCGGCAACACTCGCTCAGCCAGCGCAAGGGCGGCGTCGAGTGAGGCGGTGACGCGCAGAGCGGACGACGCAGCGTGGCCGTCGAACTCATACATCCACATCCCGCCCTGTTCGTCGGGAAGCCCCGCGATGCACGTGCGGAACTTGCGCTTGCACAGGGCGTCGCTGATGGCCTCGTCTAGAACGCTGCCGATCTCCCCCGCTTCCAGTCGAGCGATGAGGGCGGACATATCCGCGACAGGTATGGAGGCCTCTTGGCCGGAATGAACCATCACTCTCCAGCCTCCTTTGCTTGGTCGATGGCATCAGCAGCTGCGCGCAGACAGGCGGCGGCACCACCAGACCTTATATGCTCAAACATGGCGAGCGGCGGGTTGTTGTTGATCCGAACCGCGTAGTCATGCGGAAGGTGATCGGGCCGCTCGTCTGTCGTAATGTTCTGTATCCATAGCGCCATCACTCAGCCTCCTTTGCTTGGTTAGGGGCTGATGGGAGGGGGCCGGCAGAGCCCGCCGATGGTCGAAAGATACGTGAGGCGTCGGACGGCTGTTCCGCCTGACCTGTCAGAAATGACGAGCTGAACGAGGGGCCGCAGAAGGGTTTCGGCTCCCAGCGATCTAGTCGAGCCTGCATCATCTGCATTTTGGACTGTTGATCGCGGAGGGCTGCGGCGGCTTCTGCGAGGTCGCGAGAAAGAGCCATCTTTCCGACTCCGCAGAAAACCTCAGATCGCTCCTCCAGTCGTTCGATGAGCGCGCTATGGTCGGTCATTGGTCGTCATCCTCGCACTCGTCGTCCATCTGATAGGGTTCGGGGATTTGGCAGTTGGTCCCGCCGCAATCCTCGCATTGGGTATGATCCGCGACCTTCTCGTTGGCCTCACCGATATGGTCGGCTGTCTCTCGGGTGGTGGTCATGTCAGCACGATCCATCGCAGGGCTTCCATCCGCACTTTTCACAGGCGACGGGGGAATAGGCGCAACCGACAGCGGCCTCCCCGTCAACTGTCGGCTCGCCGCATTCGGGACAGGACCCGTTTGCGTCTTCGGTGTCGTCCCAGCCATCACAGCAAGCCATCACGCACCCCCCTTCAGGGCGTCAGGGGTGGTGGATTGGTATTTGAGAGGGTGGTCGGACGGGAAGTAGCCCCTGAATGCGGTGACCGCTTCGTCCAGTGAGGGGTGACGACAGCTCATGCTGCCTTCATGTCCCCGCTGGGAGAACGACAGGCGAAGATAGCCGTGCGTGTGCGCCTCGAACTGGCACCGGATGCGCGCCTCATGGCAGAGGAAGACCAAGGCGGTCAGGGGGTGAAAGTCGAAGGTGGCGAACCGATCATCGCGAACGATGACGGACACCGCGCCCCATCCGTAGTCCCAGTCCACCTTCTCCCATGAGATGGGCGCATTGTAGATGCCGCCGAGTGTGATCCCCAAGATGTCCATGACCTTCGTCTGGAGCGGGTTCAGCTTCTCAGGGGCCGCCTTGAACCCTTTGCGCTTGCAGTGCATGCGGTTGTGTGCGGCGTTGTTGCTCTCGACCCACCCAGCATGATCCATCGTGACGTAGCTCACTTCGCGCCCTCCGCTTTCAGGGCGGCTAGGGCAGACCTGACGCGCTGCTGGACCCACACAGGAGCAATGCTCTTGCGTCCGTCTATGTATTCCAACGCCTCGACCGCGATCCGCAGCTTGTCGGCGCTCGGGGCGGCGGGGTGGGTGTAGAGAGCGAGAGCGGCCTCACCCTTGGCGTAGGGGAACAGGGTGGTCGTTAGGGGGTGGCCTTCAGAAACGTGCTCTAGGTCGCCCGCCTCAATCCAAGCCACCGCCTCCCCCTCGCGGGCTTCCGGCGCAGACGAACGGGCGCGGAGGTCCGAGAGGATGGAATAGGCGTAGTCGCCCGCCGCTTCATCAAACTCAGGGTCGCCGCGCGGCGCTTCGCCGGGGTTCTCGGTCCAGTATTCGTGCACCGACATCGCGCCAGCAATATACGCGTCGGCCAGTCTCTCACGCTCCCCCGCCCCCTCGGCTGGGGCTTCATGCTTGGCGTCGGTCATCAGCGGTCATCCTGCGGATTGATGGGGCGGCGACCGCCACGTCCGTCGTCAACGGTCGGAAGCGGCAGTCGAGCCGGAAGCGCGGGCTGGGCGGAAAGCTTCTCCGCATATTGGCCCCATCCTTCTTCGCAGGACTCCCGGTCAAACATGCCGTTACTGTCCTCGACACCATCCGCATAGCCAGTCTTGTAGGCCATACACAGAGGCTCGCGTTCCCCTTCCGAGGCTGGGGCTTCATGGCGGGGGGTGAGGGCGGCTGCGTCAAGAACCTTGCGAACGGCCTCGACTGCCTCAGTACGCGCAACGGTTACGGCCATAGGCGAGGCGGCACGGTGAGCCTCGACCTTGTCGTGCGAAAAAAGCGCCGGGTTCAGCGCCTTCGCAACCGCGCGAGCGTCCACCCCCACCTGCGCTGGGGCTTCCGGGGATAGGGCGGCGAGGATGGCGTCGGCTTTGCTGACCGCATCTGAAAGGCGCTTGGCCTTCTTTTCGGCCCACGCAGGGTCGGTCCAGCGAACGTATTTCTCGCTGAATGCCAACGGATCAACAATCCGAGCCACCTTTTCACGCCGCGCATCATCATCATCATCCTCCCCACCCGCCAGCGATGACGGGGCGGGGGCGGCTTGAGCCTTCGCCAGTTCGATCGACAGCCAGCGGATGCGCTCCTTGGCAGCGGTCTGCCAGACGATCAGGTCGAGGTCGTTCCGATCCGCCATGAAGACGCGGTTCGCCAGTGCGAAGTCGGTCAGGTCGGGCCGCGAACGGGGCTGTCCGTCATACTGGCGGACGAACTCGGCCCATGCGGCGTCATCATCGCAATGGCCGGGGCCGCGAACCGGCACGACGACGCTCTGGGGGGATGGGGTTTGGTCGGTCATGCGGCTGCGTCCTCGAAAAGGGCACGCTGATCCGGGGTCAGACCGTCGAGGTCTCCCCATTGGTCAGCCATGGCGTTGGCGATGCCGGCGAAGGTCTTGGACCTGAAAGCCCAGCGGTCGGCGGACGGCGGGGCGCGGTGGATGGCCGACCACGCCTTGTGTTCGTCGGTCCCAGGTTTCGGCGGCGTCAGGCGATTGGTGGGGTTCAGCGGCGGCAGACCGCGCAGATAGAGGCCCGTCCCCTTGAACGCCGGATCGCCGAACCACCACGGCTGCACGGTCTGCGCCGGCCGCTGATAGTTGCGGATCCGCTCGCGGGCGTGCTTGTGCATGACCGGGTTCTCGACGGCCACCCGATCGATCGGCGCGTTCCAGAGGTCCGAGAACAGCGCGGCGCCCTCGTCCAGATCGGCCCACATCTGCTCCAGCGTCTTGCCGGGCGGCGGGACGTTGAGCCAGCGAACGCCCGAGTTGCAAAGCCGCGTGCAGGGCGGATGGAAGACGGCGAGCAGGTCCCAGCCCTCGTTTAGGTAGTCGCGCACGTCCCCGACGAAGTGGCGGTTCGATCCGTCCGCGGCCGGCAGCAGGTCGCACGACCATGCGTCATGCCCGCGCGCGGCGAAGGCCCGGCGAACCACGCCGGAGAACTCGCATCCGATCAGCACCCTCACCCCTCGTCTCCGTCCCGGCGGTGGATGGGTTCGGCGTTGCGGGTCTCGCCTGCCGTAGCCTTGGCGATGGCGGCTTCACATTTCGCGCGGGCCAGTTGGAGCGGAACCGCGTCTTCCGGCTCCCCATCCCAATCGACGTAGTGCTGGTGGAGCGCGTCGCGGGCTTCGCGCAGAGCCTCCAGCAGATCAGGCGCGGCGGCCATTAGGTAGGCGTTGTCGTGCCGCTCGGTCTCGCTGTCCGTGTCCGGTCTAAAGACCAGAGCGACGATCTTGGTTAGGTCTGCTGCGGGCGATACATAGTGTCCATCGGACGTAACGACCCAAGGCCCCTTCGTATGCCCCCCAGCAACAGAACCGCCGGGGGTCACGCTCTTTGCGCCGGAGTGAGGAACGGAGGTCATGCGACACCTGCGAGCGCTAGAAGGTTGGGAGCGCTGCTTTCAGCCTCCATTTGGGAAAGGTTCTTCACGGCCTGGCGGAAGTAGGCCGGCTTCAACTCCGACCCGACAAACCGGCGTCCGGCCTTGAGCGAGGCCCATCCCTCAGAGCCGATCCCCATGAATGGCGAGAAGACGGTGTCTTCCGGGTTGGTCCAGAGGCGAACGCAGCGCTCGATCAGGTCAAGTTGCAGCGGGCAAAGGTGGCGCTCGTCCTTGTCCTCGCGGGCGACCTTCACGTTCAGGACGTCGGTCTGGTCAATATCCATCCAGACCGGTGACGCCCATTGCTGCCACATCGAGACCGGGAACAGCGCCTTGTCCTGCCCGACCTTATCGGCTTGCGCCTCGTCCTCGGGCGTCTTGCGGAACACCAGCACGTAATCCGGCATGCCCTGGCGGCTGCGGGTGCTGTCGGTCTGGATCTGCTTGTAGAGCAGGCCCAGAGCCTTCGTGCGCTGCATCTCGACAACCGGGTCTTTCCAGACCGTGATGCGGCTGTGATAGGTCCAGCCCGCAGCCTCGTGGACTTCGCGAATATCGGCCGGGAAATCATAGAGGCCGACCGACCCGTGCTTGCCTTTCGTGCGGGGAATGTCGGAGCAGTGAACCGCCGTCAGCCTGCCGGGCTTGGTGGCTCTGAACTTCTCGCGCACCATGTGAGCATAGAGCGCCTTGAACTCGGCCTCGTCCGCTACGTTGCCCATGTCCCGCTCGCTGTCCGAATAGACAAACAGGTTAGCGAACGGCGGCGAGTAGACCGAGAAGCCGATGGAGTTGTCGGGCAGGCCAGCAGCGAACTCTACGCAGTCGGCGTTGACCGCATAGAAGCGCTCACCCTGCGCGGCATCGAGAACGGTAGTCATGCGGCGATCCATTGTGGGAGGTTCATGGGGATTGTTGGCGTGTAAGGCGCTTGCTCGTGGACGATCCGTGAGGCCCGACCCATGGCGTCGGTCATTTCGCGCTTCATGGCTTCGTGGTCGCCGGCCTTGCGGCTCACGACGTTCCAGATCGACTCCTCGGTGTCGGCGCAGGCGATGTGAACATCGACAGGGCGTTGCTGTCCGAAGCGGTGGCAGCGGCGCACGGCCTGGTAGAAACTCTCATAGGAGAAGCTCAAGCCGACGAACCCGACGCGGGCGCAGTGCTGCCAGTTCAGGCCGAAACCGGCGACTGAGGGCTTGGTGATGATGACCCGCTCGGCGCCGGTGGAGAACGCCGTCAGACGTTCCTCTTTCTGGTCGGGCGTCATCGATCCGCGAACCTCGACGGCATGGGGCATGCGCGCCGTCAGGGCGTCTGCTTCATAGTCGGTGTCGCACCAGACCACCCACGGCTCGCCCGGCTCGGCGGCGACCTTCTCGGCCAGCAAATCCGCGCGGGCTTCGATGGTGCGGCGCTTCTCGCCATGAATGGCGGTGGCGGACGTGTCGGGGATGCGGAACAACCGCGCCTGGCCGTCCTTCTCTGCTCCGGTGTCGGTGGAGCGATCGGCTTTCACCAGATGGCGATGCATGTTCAGGCCCGGCAGGATGAACCCGTCGTCCGAGAACCCTAGATCCGAGGGTTTCGAGACGCACCGCGCCCACGAAGCCACCCAGTTCCAGAAGTCCTGAACAGCGTGGCCTTTCATGCGCCAGTTGCCGGTATCCATGCTGTCATGCAGGAACCAGCGCGTGAGCATTTGGCTCTGCGACATGGCGCCGAGGAACTCGGAGTGCTGCCCTAGTTCGGCGTGATCGTTCGGTGCCGGCGTCGCGGTGCAGGCCAGACGGAAGGGCGTCTTGGCGAACCCGTCGATCAGCGCCCGCGTCGTCTTGCCGTTGAAGCTCTTGAGGATGCTGCTTTCGTCCAGCACGACGCCGGCGAAGATCGACAGATCAAACTTGGCGAGGCGCTCATAGTTGGTGATGTAGACGCGGGCGCCGGTGATCTCTTCTGGCTCGCGAATGGCCTTGGCGTCGATCCCGAACTTGATGGCTTCGCGCTCGTGCTGCGCGGCCACGGCGAGAGGGGTAAGCATCAGGACCGGACGATTGGTGAACTCGACTACCACACGGCCCCATTCTAGGGCGCAGAGCGTCTTGCCGAGGCCGGTGTCAAGGAACATGGCCGAGCAGCCAGCGCGCAGAGCGAAGTCCACCACATGCGCCTGATGCGGGTTCATGGCTGAGTTGAGCGTCGGGACGTTCGCCAGGCCGCGCGGCTCGAAGGCGATGCGCTTTGCCGCGATCAGATCGTGATAAGCCGCGCCGCCAGCTACCATGCCGCCCGGTATGGAGGCCGTCAGGCCGGAATGAACCCTATCGACCATCACGCTTCTCGCTGCTTGTTAGGGGTGGAGTCGTTGGCGGTGTAGGTCGCGTAATGAGCGGCGGCGGTGTCGTAGGCGTCCTTGCCGAGGCGATCCCAGAAGTAGCGCTCGGCCATCGAGTGCTGCTCGTCGTGGTGCGTCCGGCAGAGCGGGTTGGCGTGCCGGTCGTGGTTCTTCCGGGCGCCGCCTGGGTTCAGCCGTTCGGGGCCGTCGTTGTACCGAATGTGCGCCGGGTCGATGGGGCCGCCGCATCCGCCCAGGGCGGCCGCTTCGCACGGCTGGCGCCGCAGGTAAGCCAAGAAGCCATTGTCGCGCTCCCTGCCTCGGTCAGCCTTTCCGCCTGGCTTCCGCTGCGCCTTGATGGCCTGCCGGCGCTCGCGGTTCTGCTGGCGCTTGATCAGCGCGGCCTTGGCGAGGATCACGCGTTCCTGTGCGGTCGTCATGCCGCTGCCCCTCGAGCCGGGGCGTGGTCGTCGTTCGCCGCGTCGAAATGCTGAATTTCGACCTCGTTCGCCGCGCACCAAGCGAGGATCAGTTCGATCAGGTCGGAGAACTCACGCTTGGTCAGGCGGGAGGAGCGAAGGCCCAGCGGCAGCATCGAAGAGCCGTCCAGCGTGGGCACGAAGCGGACCTCGCGGCCCAGCGCATGCATGAACAGGCACTTCCACGTCTCGGTGTCCATCTGGACGCCGTTGTGGACGGGGCGAGCCTTCTGGATCTGGCCCAGAAGGGACCAGAGCGCGCGATTCTGTTCGTCAGACCGGGTCGGCTCCCTGATCTCCATGACGAAGGCGGCGCCGGGCTGCCACATGTGCAGAGCCTTCTCGACCCAGCCGTGCGCGTTGTCGCGCTGGCCCGGCGTCAGCTTGAGTAGGTGGCGCGCCATCAGTAGCGCTCCTCGCGGAAGGTCACGCCTTTGGCGGCGCGACGGTTCTGGCGGGCGTCGTCATCGGCCAGGCGCTGGATCAGCTCAGCGAAAGCCCCGCGGTTCTCGGACCAGTAGTGGCGGACGGCGGCGTCCAGATCGGTGACTTCCGCCAGGACGCGGGTGCGCAGACCTTGGGCCCGGCCGCCGCCATGGGCGTGAGCCTTGGCGTTGTCGGCGATCTTGGCGGCGCGCTGCGCGTCCTCCGCGGCCTTGATCTTGGCGTCGACGGCCTCGCGCGCTTCCAGGTCCGCGGCGTCAGCCTGACGCGAAGCCTCAGCAGCAGCCTTAGCGGCCGCCTCCGCCTCCTCGCGGGCGGCTTTGCGGGCGGCCTCCAGCCTCGCCTCTTCGGCGATCAGGAAGGGACGCTTGGCGGCGTTCAGCGCGTCGATCGCCAGCGGCACCTTACCCTTGACCGTCTTGTTCGACAGCGGGGCCAGATAGACGTTGTAGCGGTCCTGAATGGCCTGGATCTGATCGTCCAGCGGACGCTTCTCAACGAGACGCTCGGCTTCCATGGCCTTGGCGCCAGCGTTCAGATCGTCAATCAGGCGGGCGATCTCGTCGACTTGAGCCTGAGTGGCGGCGGGCTCGCCGTCGGCCCAGTTGCGAGCCTCGACCAGAAGGTCATCCAGGTTGATGCGGTGAGCGTCGAAAGGCGTCGGCGGCTCATTGCTGAGGTGGATCACTTGAGCGCTCATTGCTCTACGCCCCTTTCGAGGCGAGGAGGCCGGCAGAAGTGGTCGCCGCGATCAGCCCTGACGTCATCAGGTTCGCGGTCTCTTTGGTTGCCGCGACGATCTCCTCTGCGATGAGGGCAACCATGCGGTCAGACGCTTCGGGGGTCAGGTTAAGCTCGACCTTGCCGTGCTGCCCCTCGACGGCGACGGTCGCGCGAAGAGGCTTGGACGGGTCATGTTTGCCGTAGCCGTAGTAGCCGTCGCGGGTGATGTTGATGGACGTGATGAACATGATGTTGACCTTCAAAAGCGGGGTGTGACGGAGCGAGCGGCCTAAGCCGCGTCCTCCGCCTGGGCGGCTAGCGCGGCAGCGTGAGCCTCGTCGCGGGCGGCGATCTCAGCGGCCATGGCGTCGATCTCAACCTGGCGCAGACCGTCGCGTTGATCGCGGATCAGCTTGGCGTGAGCAGAGCAGAGGTGCGGATAGGCCATCGAGGCGATCTCGACGTCCTGGCCCTTCGAGTTGACGTAGAAGGTCGTCATCAGGCGGCGTCCTTCTGATCGTCGAAGGGCGTGTCGCCGGGGAAATCGTTGGCGGTCGTCTTCTCGGCAGGCTTCGCGTCGGATTTGTCGGCGAAGCGCTTGGCTTCGGTCTGCATGACCTTCACGACGTGGGCGTAGTCGCCGTCGTTCAGGCTCTGGCGCAGGCCCTCCTTCTGGCTGTTCCAGAAGTGCTTGAACTCCTCGCCTGTCTTGGCATTGCGGAGTTGGTCAGCAGCGAACTGCGCCGCCGCGCTCGGCCCGGTGTCGGCTTGGCGTCCGCGAACTTCATGCGTGGTGGCGTCGGCGTCATTGTCGCCTTCGGTCGGGATGCAGAAGGCCTGCATGGCGGCGTACTTGAACGCGGCGCTCATAGCCTTGTTGGTGGACTTGTCGGCGCTATCCATCGCCTCGCCGTAGGTGGTGACGACGTGCGACGAACCATCCTCGGCTGCGACCAGAGTGAACTCGACCTGGACGGTCGTGTAGAAGATCGCGCCGCCCTTGGATGTTGTGCGCTCGACGCATTCCCGGCTGACGACGCGGGGCAGAATGATCAATCCGCGCCTTGCCAGGATGGGGGCGAGCGCGTTGTACACGTCGTCAATCCCACGGAAGTTGTAGCCCTGCTGGGTGTTGCGCTTGTCCTTGCCTATACCCTCGACGGCCATATCAGCCATGACGGAGGCAATGGCGCGGTAGATGGCGGGTCCGGTGGCTTTCACTGCGTTCATGGTGTCCTCAGAGGATGCCGCGCCCTCCCCCGCGCCGTTATTGGCGACGCGAGGGCTCTGGGCTGCGGAGGAAGGGGATGCGTCGGTCACAGGACCACCTGCGAGCGATGGTCGATGCGGAATGTCAGGGCCTCGCCAGCGCGGCGCATGGAGCTGGCGCGCTTCCACGCCATCTGAACGGCCTCAACTGACGTCCAGGCGGCGTGGCGCTCGCGGTGCTGCCCGCCTTGGCGATCCAGCCATGACAGCGTCGCCGTGTGCTTGATCAGCGACTGAGCCTGCGCCGGGCGACGGAAGGGGATCACCGTGCCCATCACGCGGCCTCGGCGAGAACAGGCCGGGGCGCAGCGGCCTTGAGGGCGGCCCGCACCTCGGCGCTGTCGATCGGCGGCTCGTAGCCCATGGCCGCGCGCCAGAGGTCTTCCTTGCCCTCGAAATTGGCGAAGATGGCGCCGGTGGACATACCAGCAGCGGTAGCGATCACGCGGATCGTGCCGTCTTCATAGGAGCCGGGCTTGGCCCAGAGCTTCTGAGCAGCGGCGATGATGCGGGCGCGGGTCTGCGCCTTGGCGAGTTGGCGGCGGTTCATTGCGCGCGTTCCTTCAGCAGGCGGTTCAGTTGGAGGGTGGCGTCGTCCATCGCGGCTTGAGCCAGCAGCTTGGCGGCGATGGCGTCGGTGGAGGTGTCGTGCTCAGACAGGGACTGGAAGCAGTCGCCGGGGCCGATCAGGGCCAGACGGTAGAGCTTGTTGAAGCCGGGGGTGATGCGCAGTTCCATCACGCGGCCGCCTGCATGAACTTGGCGGCTTTGCAGATGAGAAGGTCGCGCTTCCACAGGTCGGCGGCGCGCTGGGTGTCGTCCCGGCGCTTCGTCCAGGCCGTCAGGGCCTCGCCCTTCGCGACATCGACGATCTTCTGGCAGTCGGAGACAGCCGAGCCGTTCTCGAGCGACAGCAACGAGTAGAGCTGTTGGCGCATTTCGCCTTCGTCAGGTCCGCAGATCGGGCCGAGGACGTTCAGCGCCTGAGCGGCAGAGCCGTGGGCCAGCGCGACTTCGCGGGCCTGGGTTTTGGGGTCGTGAGAAGCCATGTGCGTCTCTCCTTGGGTGTGGAGAGAACGTATCGGCCATTCCGATATTCGTCAATCGGATTTTGCGATATTATCGGATCAACGCCGATAATCTGCTACACCACTCCCATGACCCAACCGAACGCCGGGTCAGCCCCGTTTCTGACGTAGGAGAGGGTTAATCCTCAGAACACTATGTTCGGCCGCATGAGCGAAACGACTTTCACCCTGACGTATGATGGCCCGTCCCTGGCGGACCACACGATGGACGTAGCCGACCTGGCCCCGGCGCTCGTCGCGCTGTCGCAGTTCATGAAATCGGCTGCACGTCTGACCCAAGGTGACGACTTTGAAGTCGTCGTCCGCGCCAAGGCCCTGGAAACGGGTTGCTTCCAGATCGTGCTGGATGTCAGCGGCACATTCGTTTCTCAGGTCATCGACCTGATGGCGGGGCGCACTTCGACGGCCATCGCCAACCTGCTCGGCATTGCCGGCGGCACAATCGGGCTGATCGCCTGGATCAAGGGACGTCATGTGCGGCGGTTGCGGCCTTCTCGCCCTGGCTACACGGTGATCGAGCTTGAAGACGGTGCTGAAGTGGAGGTTCCAGAGGCCGAAGCCCGTGTGGCGTTAGATCCTCCGGCACGCGCGGCGCTCGAAAAGGTGGTCGAGCCCCTGGAGAAAGACGGCATCGACACGGTGGCCTTCAAGATGCCTCGCGAGACCATCACCGTCTCAGAGGTTGATCTAGATGCCTTCAAGGCGGTCGTGCACGCGGGCGATGAAATCCTGGAGACGACGGCGCCCATGGTCTTCTCCATTGTGTCCCTGTCGTTCCAGCCCGGGAACAAATGGCGTCTTTCGACCGGCAAGGGCGCGCCGATATCGGTAACGGTCGCGGATGAAGACTTTATCGGCCAGGTCCAGCGAAGCGAGGTCGCTTTCGCCAAGGGCGACATTCTGATCTGCACTGTTCGGACCACGAGCCGCGATGCAGGCGGCAAGTTGGCCACCGACTACACCATCCTGAAAGTCAACGAGCATCGCCGGATTTCAAAGCCACCTAGTCTCTTGGATTAGGATAACACCTCTCCAAGCTCGACTGCAGCGCCGCCGGCGACACCTGGACCCAGATCGATCCGCTGGCCGGGGAGGATGAGGCTGGCGAAGAGGCGGCGTGACAGCGGCGGCGCCTGTGGTAGCGTCGCCCTATGGATGCGCTGACCGTGAAGTCCCTCGCCGCTGCCCCGACCGTGGACGAAAGCCACGGGCTGTTCAGGTTCGAGACCGAGGAGGCGGGGCGGATTGCCCTCGCCATCCCGCGCGAAAAGCTGCCTGGTCTCGCAGGCCTCGCCATTGCCTACGCGACGAAGCAGACGCCCGGCATCTCGGCCGAGCGGAACGTCACCGCCCTAGAGATCGACGGCTTTGATCTGCTGGCCGACGACATGGGCGGCGCCGTTATTTCGTTCCTGATCGAGGGCGTCTCGCATCAGCTCCCTTTCCATCTGACGGCAGAAGCTGTGGCGGCGCTGAAGCAGCAATTGGCGCTGGTCTGACAGCAAAAACCCCGCCCGGTGAGGGGCGGGGCATCAGGTCATAGCAGGTCAGTCCTTAGTTAGGCCGCAGCGGCTGGACGCCATTCGTCGTGGTCGCGACCCATCAACAGGGTGTCGCTGGCCTCGTCGTCCTCAAGCCTGAGCTTCTCAAGCTCGGCATGCACATCAACGCATCCTAGCGCCTTCCCAATGACCAAAAGGCGGAAAAGGCCGTCAGCAGACGCGTCCATGGCGCCCCGATCCTTCTCGTAGCGCGCAATCGATTGGTCCGAAACTCCGAGATGATCGCCCAAGTCCTTCTGGGTGTATTCTAAGTGCTTCCGCAAGAAGCGGATTTCTTGTCCCGACAACACCTTCTTGCGCGCAAGGCACAGGGCGATGGAAGCATGCAGATCTTCAACATCCTTCACTGCCGTGTAGACTTCACCCGCGACCTCACGCTGTTGGAAGCCGTTCACCAGATAAATATTGTCCAAGCCGCACTGTGTGTAATGCAGCGGCTTCCCCGGAGCGGCCGGGGAGTTCGCATGCTTAAACTCCACAACATCGGTCATCGCTCGTCCTCCCACTCAACCGTTTTCACCAAAAGCCCAGACGCATCCAAAATCACTGTTACTACTCCAATCACCCTGCTTCCGCGTGGTCGGAAGACCACTTTGCAGGCACGGCCGCCGATGTCGGGCTCATGCCATGGCAGGCCCTTCATCTCGCCAAGCCGGAGGACGTTTAAGGCCTCCAGGTCCGTAAGGCCCCTGAGAGCCATCTGACTCTGCGCGTGCGGAGAAAAGAAGACGGTCTCAGATTGCTTTGCGTACGCTCGAATTTCCGCAAGCATCCGCCCCAAGACAGATGCAGTGGGAAGCTCGACGATGTTCTGTCTCGGCGACTTCGGCATGAACCTGTCACTATGATAGGTAGCGGCGGTTTACAAGCCTATAATGGTGATAGGCACCATATGGTTCCAGAGTCCGGTGCCGCCTAATCCAAAGGGGAGGCTTCGGCCTCCCCGCCCCTCAGAACATCCGCGTCGTTGGCGCCTCGTACGGCCGGCAGTCACCCGCGAGACTATTGCTGCCAAACAGCAGGTTGCCCCACCTCGCACGGATCTCGCCGGTCATGCGGTTGATGGTGACCGTCCCGCCGACCGTCGGATAGAACGTGAACTTCGCGTCTATCGCCTGATCGGCCACGGCCAAATCCTTCAGGTCGCGCCAGCCTTCTTCGTTGGGTCGGGACAATTGCCGAGGCAGGCGAATTCGGTTCGCATTCGCGCCCAGCTCGACGAAAAGACGATCCGTGACCCGACGCGGCGTCTCTGTATGCGTGGAAATCGACGGAGACCCGTAGTCCAGTCGCGTGTTCGAGCTCGTAGTTTCCGTCACGGTGAAGGTGACATCGCACACAAGGCTCAGGCTCATTACGGCTTCAGCAATCATCACCCCTCCCCCGAGGTTATCCGCCTATTTGGTCAGGCATCTATCGCGCGGCGTATTGGGATACACCGAGCAATCCCAGGCCATGCGCTCGAAGCCGGTCTTCCGGTTGATCGTATAGGCGAACGCCTGAGCCTTGATCTGCGCTTCCGTGAACGGCATCGCCGTCGGTTCCGAACCCTGCTTCCAGATGCCGACCATGCAGTTGTCAGCGTCCAGGCACTTCATCCCCGCCAAGTCAGCGAAGGTCGCAGGATCGGCGTTAGGCTGTACCGCCACGGTATAGAAGCTCGGTCCTACCTCATGGGTAGCCAGTGCCGTCGCGGCGACCAGCGGCTCGGGCTCCAGCATTGCGTTGAGCGCGATAGCCCCGGTCACGAAGAGGGCCGCTGCGCCAGCGACAATAATCCATTTGTTCATCGCCCCCTCCCCCGAGGTTCAGCCGGCCAATGATGGTCCGCCGAGATTGTAACTAGGCTCGCCGGGTAATCCAGCGTACCCGACCCACAACCCTGACTTGCTCCTCAGCCACCTGATATTCGCCATGCAGCGGGTTGTCGGATTTCAGCCGCACCTGGCGCGGCTCACTACCCGGAATCCGCTCGACCCGCTTGCAGACTAGGGCGTCGCCATCCCAAACGGCGAAGATCCCAGGCAGACCGATGCGAGAATCGTTCAAGTCGATCAGCACGTAGTCGCCGCTCGAAAGGGTCGGCTCCATACTGTCCCCAATGACCTCTTGAACCGTGGCGTTGCCAGGGGACATGCCTAACTGATCGACCACCAAGAAACGCGGATAAGGCCACTCCCTTTTGGTGGTCTCCGCTCCAACATAGAAGCCGTCCCCCGCTGAAAGGCGCACATCGTATTCAGGAAGCATCACGACGTTAGATAAGTCGGCATGTACGTCAGTTTCGGGCGGAAGGTCCGACTCTTCAGGCTCGAAATAGGAAAGCGGCTTCCCAAGGACGCGCCGGATCGCGTTTCGATGCGTCGGCCAGCTTTTCAGCTTCCCGTTTTCAATGTCCGAGACGACCGACTGTACAACGCCAAGCGCCTTGCCCAGCTCGCCTTGGGTCATGCCGCGCTCTTTGCGGGCGGCCTTCACGCGTTCGCCGATAGTTTCCATCTGGGCTGTATGACCGATATGCCATCGGCCATCGCCCGATAAATCGGAGCTTGCGATTATCGGATCATCCGATATTATCGGTTCATGCCCGATAACGTAATCGATCATCTCACCTCACCTGAACGTTTCGGCACCCAGACGCGGCTGGCCGAAGCTGCCGGCGTGCGCCCCCACACCATCAGCGAAAAGCGACACACCAACAGTCTCACCCACGCGCAGATGCGACGGATTTTGGCAGTAGCTCCGAAAATGGGGGTCGTTATCGGCCCGGATGACTTTTTCCCAGGCGTCATCGACGAAGCTGAACCCGCCAACGACACTTCTTCCCATTCGGAGGCGGCGTGATGGACAGCGCCCTGATCCTCCAGCGCCTTGCAGAGCGAGCGGCTGACCTCGCTGAGGTGCAGGCCGTGCATGACTATTGGCTCACCAAAGCGGAAGACGCCGGTCTCGTCACGCGTCGTGGTTGGCGACGCGTGGCCGACGGTCAGGGCAGCTTCAAGGAAGAGCCCATTCCTTCGTCTGATCTGCAAGCTGGGTCGTGAGGCTATGCAGCACTGCACGAGCATATTTGATGGCGTCCGCCTCATCGGCATCCGGCGCGATGAACGCCTCGACGGGCAGTTCAAAGTCTTGCCTACCATCACGACTGATGCGCCACACGGCCCTTGCGATCCGGTAGTTTTCGCGCGGCTTAAACTCGATGGATTGAAGCTCAATCTTGTAGGCCATTCCAGTTCTCCGGTGCTGACTGACACCTGCACTGTGGAAGGCCCCGGCGGGGGTGTCATCCCCCTCCGTCCCCTCGCCGGGGCGCCTTCATGACCGAAGCTGATGAACTCGCCATCGCGAACATCGTGCGGGCCGTCCTGATCCAGACGCTGCACCCGAGCGTGCTGCGCCCGGCGCCGGTCACTCCCCCTGCCCCTGCCAACGACCCCGAACCCGATCCGCCTCTCCATGCGGCCTGAGTAGGCCCGACCTGGGGAAGCGTCACCGAAACAGCCCTGCAGAACATTCGGACAACCCTCATGAGCACCCCCGTCATCAAGGCCATCACCAAGCGCATCCGGCTCCGCTACGGCTCGACCGAGGCGGCAGCAACGGCTGCTGGCGTCAGCCCTGGCGTCTGGTCTGGCTACGAGAACGCCGACAAGCCCGAAACAACGATCCCTCTGGGTCGCCTGCTCGACATGAGCCTGAACGCCGACGAGCGCCGGGCCGTCGCAGGCCTGTTCACCGACGCCGACGACCACGCGGCGTCTTGCCTGATGGACGAAGCGAGCGAGGCAACCGAAGCCGCCGCCCGCGTCCAGGGCATGGTTCGCCTCGCCGCGCGCGACGGGAAGCCGATCACCGAAGCCGAGGCCCGGCCGATCCGCGCCGCCGCCCTCGAAGCCAAGGCCCAGATGGATGACGTCCTGATGGGGGTTGGCGCCTGATGTTCGGTCTTCGCAGAGCCCGCGCCGCCATGCGCCTGGACGCCGCCAACCGCGCTTTCACCAAGGCCTACGCCGCGCGCATCGCAGCCGAGCGTCGGCGCGACTGCCGCGACCTTCACCACACCCGAGCCGCCCTCCAGCGCGCCCGCACCGAACAGGTCGCCGCCGAGCTGGCCTACGCGGCGCTCTCTCCGAAACCCCTTCACGCCTGATCCAAGAGAACACCATGACCGACGCAACATTCGACGCCCCGCCCGACGTCCTGACCGCCACCACGGCAGGTCGTCTCCGCTCCATCATCGAACGCCTTGAGCGCCTGGACGAGGACAAGGAAGCCATACTCATCGACATGAAGGAGGTCTTCGCTGAGGCCAAGGGCGAGGGCTACGACGTGAAAACCCTGCGCAAGGTGTTGCGACTACGCAAGCAGGACCGCGCCAAACGGCAAGAAGAAGAGGCCATCCTCGACCTGTACCTGTCCGCGCTCGGTGAGGTCTGATCATGGCCGGCTCAGTCAACAAGGTTATTCTGATCGGCAACCTCGGCAGAGACCCCGAGATCCGCTCGTTCAACAACGGCGACCGCGTCGCCAATCTGCGCATCGCCACCTCGGAACAATGGCGCGACAAGGCCACTGGCGAGCGTAAGGAAAAGACCGAGTGGCATCAGGTCGTCGTTCTCAACGAGAACCTGATCAAGGTTTGCGAAAGCTACCTGAAGAAGGGCTCAACGATCTACATCGAGGGCTCGCTGCAGACCCGCAAATGGACCGATCAGCAGGGCGTCGAGAAGTACAGCACCGAGATCGTTCTGAAGCCGTTCAACGGCGTCCTGACCATGCTTGGCGGGAAGCCCCAGGATGATGGCGGCGGCCGGCGCGATAATCAGCCCAACAGCCAGTCTTCAGGTCAGCGCGAAAGCTACGACCTGAACGACGACATCCCGTTCTGAGGCGCGCCATGACCCGTAAAGTCAACGTCGCCTCCTGCACCCTGCGCCGCGACGGCCAGTACATGGTCTCCTACAAGGACGCCCGAGGCACAGGCTACGCCGTGTCCGAGCGTCCCGTCCCTGAGGGGAAGGACGTTCGCATCCGCGATGGGCGGGTGATCGCATGACCCGTGCCACCAATGCCGGGGGGAGCCTTTCCTCAACGGGCAAGGTTCCCGCATCACGCCGCGCGCCGGTGGACGCCGCCCTGATCCACCGCATGAAGGCCAAGGGCCTCGGCGTGCAGCACATCGCGCAGCAGACCGGGTTCAGCATGGAGGACGTGCGCCGGGCGCTGTCGCCGGCGCCAGCCAACGACAGCGCGTCCGTCGCCCCGCCCGCCAGGCAACCAGAACGCCGCCCCACCAGCGGCGCACAGCCGCGCACGCTGACAGACAACGACAGACGGACGCTCGCTCTTGTTGAGCAAGGGCAGATCACCCAGGCGCTGGCGTCTGAGATCATGAACTGTTCAACCAAAACCGTGCGTCGGTATCTCGAGGCGCGAGCGGATGTAGCTGCCGAGCGTGCAGCATGAGCGGACGCATCACAGCCCGCGCCGTGGCGGACCTAGTCGCTGAGCGCCACGGCATGACGTTTGAACGGTTCTGCGCCCCCTGCACGCGCCGCGATCAGGTTCGACCGCGTCAGATCGCCATGTACGCGATCCGCCAGTTGTGCCCGCACATGAGTTTCCCCGCCATCGGACGCCTCCTCGGCGGGCGCGATCACACGACCGTCCTGCACGGCGTGAAGAAGATCGAAGCCCTCATGCGAACCGACGACCGCATCGCCCGCGTGGTGGACGAGGTCATGGTGCATTTCCACGTCGACACCTCCTGCCCGGTGGACACGATCCTCGCCGTCCAGATCGACGCGGCCTCCAAGCACCTCGGCGCGTTGTTGCTTGCACGTAGGACTGAACTGGCGAGGGCGGCATGAAAAAAGGCAGTCGCGCATCCGGCACCAATCCCCGAGCCCTGGGCACCAACAAGCGCGCCATGAAGGGCGTGATGTCCAAGGCCAAGCGCATGGGCTGGAACCCGGCTGAAAAGGCCGGAGGCGCCCTGCCACGCTGGCTTCGTTTCGAGATCCTGAAGCGGGACGGGTTCCGATGCTCATATTGCGGCGCCCGGTCCTCGGACGGCGCAACGCTTCAGGTCGATCACATCAAGCCGAAGGCTGCTGGCGGAACGGACGCCCCCGCGAACCTGACGACCGCGTGCGGCGACTGCAACGCCGGCAAGGCGGCACGAAAGCTGAACGAGGGCCTCCTGTGAGCAGCCCCTTCATGCAGCTCTACGTCGCCGACTACCTGGGCGACACACGCCACCTGACGACCGAACAGCACGGCGCATACCTGCTGCTGCTCATGACCATGTGGAGGGCAGATGGACGCCTCCCGAATGACACCAAGAAGCTGGCCCGGATCGCCGGATGCACCGCTTCTCGCTGGGCCAAGATCAGCGAGGAAGTCCTGGCGTTTTTCGAGGCCGATGGGGCCGACCTAACCAACAGGCGCCTGATGTTTGAACTCAAAAAGGCATCAGAAAAGTCGATCAAACGCGCCGAAGCTGGAACTCGCGGCGGCCACGCTAAAGCGTTGAAAGATAACGACACGCGAGTGGCAAATGCCAGCGATTTGCCATGCCATTCTTCAGAACCAGAACCAGATACAACAGAAGCTAAAGCTCCTGTTGTGGATATCGATCAGCGCAAAGCCCCCTCGAAACCCGAACTGGCGAGAGGGTTCCTGGCGTTCTGGCAGGCCTACCCCCGGAAGGTCGGCAAAGACGCCGCAGCCAAAGCCTTCTCGAAAGCCATGGGCCGGATCACCGAGGACGACCCGCTGGCCGTGATCCTCGCTGGCATCGAGCGCGCCCTGCCCGGCTGGACCGATCCTGAATTCATCCCGCACCCCTCGACCTGGCTGAATGCTGGTCGCTGGGCCGACGAACCTCCTCCGATCCGTGAGAACCGCCATGACCGCCCTGCAAACGATCACCGCCGCACAGCTTCCTACGCCGAGCCTTCCCGTGCCGAGCGTGACCAATCAGCAGCTCTTCGCGTCCTTGCTCGCCGGGGGGCTCTTCCGGGACAGAGTGAAGGCGGGGGAGTTCACGACCTCGGACCTTCCCGCCCTGCGGCAGCTTGAGGCGCAGCTTCAGCCCGCCAATGAGCCGGCCAAGACGTGGGACGCCGCGGCGGTGATGGAGCGACTGTTCGCCCACTACCCACGCCCCGACCTGCCGGAGAGCGCTGCCGCCACGCGGCTGGACGACTGGTACGACGATCTGGAGGGGCTGCCCCTTCAGGTGATCGAGGCCACCGCCCGCGACTGGCGTCGCAGCAACGCTCGGTTCGCCCCTACGCCGGGCCAGTTCCTCGACAAGGCCAAGCGCTACTCCGAGCCGCACAGCGTCGGCCTGGGTGTCGTCCGCCTCGCTATCCGCATCCTGGCCGAGCAGGCGCCCGCCAACGACACCACGACGCCGGGCGCTGCTGCATGAGCCGAAACCAGTTCCGCACCGTCTCCGAACAGGAAAACGGCCAGTGGGTCCGGTATCGCCTGCTCGCCTGCCGCTGCGGTGCTGAGGGTCGGATCAGGGACACGTCCGCGCGCCTGCTTCCCGTGTCTCCTCTGGCGGAAGCCTTCCGTCGCGCCGGATGGACCAACGTCAAGCCCGACCGGGGCACTTGCCCCTCCTGCTCTGCCCCTAAGCCCAAGCCCATTCCCCAGGAGAAGCCCGTCATGGCCGTCGAGCCGCCCCGCCAGCCCAACACTGAAGACAAGCGTCGCATCCGCGAGGCCCTGTTCGCCCACTACCTTGAGGACAAAGGCTGCTACGCCAAGGCGCACAGCGACAGATCGGTGGGACAATCGCTCAACGTGCCGTTCGCGTGGGTGTCCGCCACGCGCGAGGCGCTGGGCTTCGGCCCTGACGTGAACGAAGCGGCGTCCGCCTTCAACAGTGAGGTCGGCGCGATCCGCCAAAGCCTGACCGACCTGCAGGACGAGGTGCTGAAGCTGGTCGCCAACCGCTGCGATGAGCTTGAGAAACGCCTGAACGCCATTGAGCGCGCTGGCTACAAGGGTGCAGCATGAGCCGTAGAAAGAAGAAGCCCCACGACCCGGCCGCCGCCGAGCGCCACCGCCAGGAGCGAGAGGCGAACGCCGCCGAGGTCGCGCGACTGCGGGCCCAGCCCAGCACGGCGGTTAACGTGGACAAGCGCACCGGACGCCTGACCGGAGCATGGCGCCTGAACTGCTTCAACACCCTACTGGCCCAAGGCTCGCCGGAGCGCGAGGCCATCGACTGGCTGGACACCACGATCCGCACGGCCAACGGCGAGAACGGTCAGGAGCGCCGGCCTGACTTCATCCGCGCATCGAACGACGGCGCGCCTGGCCAGAACATCACCGACGCCATGATCAAGGCCAGCGTCGATCTGGAGATCGTCGAGCAGAACACCAACCCGGCCGACATGCGGATGCTGTTCGCGCTCCTTCAGCCGGATGCTGACCTGATCACCCGCTGGCGCGGCGCGGTCGAGCGCTTCACCGCCGAGACTGACGCCAAAGCTCAGGGTGCCCGCGTGCGCGGTGCCTGCTCTCACCTCGCCTGGATCAGGGACCGCCTGCCGACGCTGCGGCGCCAATACAGGGAAAGACGAGCAGCGGCGGCTTAGGCCTTTTCACGCACATCGAAGCGGGGTACAAAAAGCCAAGGTCGCTTCGCGCGTCCACAAGATAAGCCCCGCCCCTTTCGAGCGCGGGGCTTTTTCTTAGAATGATCGGTTTGCGTGGTTGAGCCAGTCGCCGCAGCCGAAGCTCTTTGAAGCCCAGTCTCTCGTAATTTTCACGACGAAGACTTTGTCGTTACCATCAATCTTGGCTTTGAGCGCATCGCGTATGACCGTGGTGGCGACGGACGTATCCAGAAGCCAGACGCTCTCCATGTCTTTGCAATAGGTGAACGTTTTCAAATAGTCGTAGACGGGCTGATAGTTTCTCCCAGGCGCCCTCAGATCGTAAGTGACAAGCACAACAGCCATATTTTCCTCCATGTTAATGGCTGCGCACAATCACCACAAAACGACGTTTCGTGAAAGGGCTATCCCATGGTCCCTATGAAAGCCCTCGTCGGCTTCAACCTGCATGGCGTATCCGCTGCTGCGGGAGCCCCCTTCTCTGCCCCGAGCGCTGACGTCGCCGATAGCCTGAAAGCTGCCGGCGTGGCCGAGCGTGTGAAGGGGGAGGTCAAAGCTGAACCGAAGAAGGCAAGTGCGTCCCCTCCCTCCGCCTGAGCTGTTTGAGCAGGTAACGGGCCCGGCGTTCATCCCTGCGCCCGAACTGGCGGGATGGGCGAAGGCCACCTTCATCGCTGCCGGCGCCCCGCTTCACAATCCGGACCACGCCCACCTCGCTGACGCAGAGATCGGCTTCCTCTGGACGTCGATCATGGCCACTCGCCACATGAGCGCGATTGTCGGTCAGGCCGAAATGCCCCGCTTTCAGGGATCGAAGTGGTCGAAGGCCCGCCAGGAGCAACAGATGGAGGGTTGGTTCGGCGACCTGCCGGACTTCGTGATCACCATCGACGCGCGCTACGCTGCTCAGTGTGACGACATCACGTTCTGCGCCCTGGTCGAACATGAGTTGTACCATTGCGGTCAGGAGATTGATCGGTACGGCGCCCCGAAGTTCAGTCGCTCGACCGGCCTGCCCTGCTACGCGATCAGAGGCCACGACGTGGAAGAGTTCGTCGGTGTCGTGCGGAGGTACGGTGTCGGTGCAGCAGCAGGACAGACGCTCGCTCTGGTAGAGGCTGCACAGCGTGGTCCGGAGATTGGCAAGGCCGAGGCGACCGCAGCGTGCGGATCATGCCGGGCATTGATTGCCTGATTTAGGAAACAGAGAAATCAAATGGCCCGAGGCGGTAAAAGGCCGGGGGCGGGTCGCAAACCGGGAACGGTGAGCGAGGCAACTCGCCGCCGCAAGGAAGTGGCGCAAAAAGCTCTGTCTGAAGGCGTCTCGCCGCTGGACGTGATGCTGACCACGATGCGGACCCTGTGGGATCAGGCGACCGATGAAGCCGGCAAGGTGGTGAACCTCGGCAAGGCTATGCAGGCGAACATCGTGGCGAAGGACGCTGCGCCGTTCCTGCATCCCAAGCTGTCGAGCGTAGAGGCGAAGGTGGATGGCGACATGACCTTGCGGCCGTCCGTCATCGAGTTCGTGGCCCCGGATGCGGGCGAGGATTGAAGAGCTTCCGAAGCTCACGCGGAACTTCGCCCGACCGGCGCGGACGCGGGTCTTCAAGGGGGGGCGCGGGTCAGGGAAGACGCGGGGCCTAGCGCTCAGGTCGGCCCTTCGGGTCTATCAACTCGCAGAGATGGGCGTCGACGGCGTGTTCCTGGCCAGCCGGGAGCATCTGAACAGCCTGGATGAATCCTCGATGGAGGAGATCAAGGCGTCGATCCGTTCGGTCGATTGGCTGCACAGCTATTTCGACATCGGCGAGAAGTACATCCGGACCCGCAATCGTCGGATCAGCTATGCGTTCGCCGGCCTTCGGCACAACCTCGACAGCATCAAGTCGAAAGCCCGGATCATCGGCAACTGGACCGACGAGGCAGAGAACGTCTCTGAGGTGGCCTATCGGAAGCTGATCCCTACCATCCGCGCCGAGGGGCCAGGGTGGCAGGCTGAAAACTGGATCAGCTACAATCCCGAAAGCCCAGAAAGCGCCACCCACCGCCGGTTTATCGCCAACACGCCAGACGACTGCATCGTCACCGAGGTCAACTGGTCGGACAATCGTTGGTTTCCGCGGATATTGAACCAGCAGCGGCTGGAGGATCAGCGGCTTCGTCCCGAGACCTATGATCACGTCTGGGAGGGCGCCTTCCTAACGCTGACCGACGCGCAGGTGTTTGGCGGCAAGTTTGTGGTTGAAGAGTTTGAGCCAGGCTCCGGCTGGGACGGCCCATATCAAGGGCTGGACTTCGGTTTCGCGCAGGACCCGACGGCCGCGGTTCAAGTTTGGGTCAACGACGGCAAGCTCTACATCCGGCGTGAGGCTGGCAAGGTTAAGCTGGAGTTGGATGACACCGCGTCGCACGTCGCGCTCCGCATCCCTGGCTTTGCAGGGCATGTCACTCGCGCAGACAGCGCCCGACCTGAGAGCATCAGTTTCCTTCGTCGGCACGGACTTCCCCGCATCGAGGCGGTCGAGAAGTGGAAGGGCAGCGTTGAAGACGGTGTCGCTTTCCTGAAGTCGTTCGCCGGGATCGTGATCCATCCGGACTGCGAGCAGACCGCCCGCGAGTTCAGGCTCTACAGCTACAAGGTGGACCGTCTCACCGGCGATATCCGGCCTGACATCGTGGACGCGAACAACCACTACATCGACGCCCTTAGATATGCGGTGGCCCCCATGATCAAAGCTCAGGGCACCGTCGCCCTCTTCCTGAAGAACCGGCACCGCTGATGAGCGCCCGCCACCTCCTCGCCAACGTGGCCCAGCGCTCGCTGCAGGCCATGTTCCCGGGCTTCTTCTTCGGGGCCCAGAAGCACAACCACGCCGCCGACTTCGGCTATCCCGATCAAGTCAGCTTCGAGCTGGCCTTCGACGCCTATTGCCGTAACCCGCTGGCCCGCGCAGCCGTCGACAAGACCGTCGGCAAGACCTGGGAGGACAACCCCTTCCTGCAGGAGTACCAGCGGGACGGCACCGAGAGCGGCGACCAGGGGGAGACCCGCGTCGAGGCCGACATCCGTCAGCGCTTCGCCGATCTGCGCATCTGGCAGCACATGGCCGAGGCAGACCGTCGCGGCCTTGTCGGCGCCTACTCGGGCCTGATCATGCGCTTCGCCGACAACCAGCCGTTCAAGGCGCCGGTGACGCGCGTGCCCGGCGGCTTGCTGGGTCTGGTCGAAGTCATCCCCGCCTGGGAGGGGCAGCTTTCCGTCAACGAGTGGGACACAGACGAGACCTCGGACACCTACGGCCAGCCGAAGATGTTCAGCTTCGCCGAGAGCGCAGTTGGCCAGCAGCAACAGCCCCGCACCTTCATGATCCACCCCGACCGGGTGATCGTCTGGTCGCGCGATGGAACGCTGAATGGGCGCTCCGCCCTGGAGCCCGGCTACAACTCCCTGCTGGACATGGAGAAGATCCGCGGGGGCGGCGGCGAGGGCTTCTGGAAGAACGCCAAATCCGGCCTCAGTCTGGAGATCGACAAGGACGCCAAGATCGAGAGCATGGCTGCTGCCATGGGCGTCGGCGTGACCGACGTGGTCGACAAGATCGACGAGCAGGTCGAGGGCTTCAATAAGGGCTTCGACAAATCGCTGCTGCTCCAGGGCATCAAGGCGACACCCATGCAGGTCACCCTGCCCTCGCCCGAACACTTCTTCGCCGTGGCCGCGCAGTCGTTCGCTGCGTCGTGGTCGATCCCCATGAAGGTGCTGATCGGCTCCCAGACCGGAGAGCGCGCCTCGACCGAGGACAGCGAGGAGTGGGCCAAGGTCAACATGGGGCGCCGGACCAACATCGTGGTCCCTGCCATCATGACCTTCGTGAACCGTCTCGAGAAGTTCGGCTTGCTGCCGGCGAAGGACTGGTTCCTATCGTGGACCGACCTGACCGAAAGCTCGATGGGCGAGAAGATCGACCGCGCCGTGAAGATGGCCGACGTGAACTCCAAGCAGCCCGACGGCGAGATCGTCTTCACCGGCGACGACATCCGCGCCGTGGTCGGCATGGAGCCCCTGAGCGACGCTGATCGGTTCCGCGACGAGCCCGGCGCCGACGATGAGCGGGACGCCCTCGGCGACCCGAAAGACGACCCGGCCGCCGAGGGCGATCCTGAAGACGACCCGGCCGCCGAGGCCTGAACCATTCCACAATCCGAGGGAGGCGCGCGTGCAACAGCATGACGTGAACGCTCGCGTGTTCGTCGTGAACCGCGACCTTGCCGCCGGCGACCAGGTGCGCGTGAACATCCGCACCCTCGCCAACACCGCAGCGATCAGGCGCGAGAAGCGCAACGGCCGGGACGTGATCATCGTCCCCTCGGCCACCCTGCCCGACGACGTCGTGATGAACGACATCCTCTATCCCGCGGCCGAGATCGCGAAGTCGTTCAAGTCGCTGGAGCGCACCCCGGCGCCGCTGGGCCACCCGTCAGTCAACGGCAAGTTCCTGTCGGCCCGCGACCCCGAAGGCCTGAACCAGGGCTGGATCGGCGCCTGGAACGAGAACGTGCGACAGGAGAAGGGTCGGGTCCTGCTGGACAAGGTCATCGACGTCGCCGTCGCCAACCAGTCGGAGGGCGGCAAGCGCGTACTGTCGGCCATCGAGGCGGGCGACGCCGTCCACACCTCCACCGGCCTGCTGGCCATGATGGACGCCGCTAACGGCGACGTTCCCTACAAGTTCACCGCTCGCGACATCGAGTTCGACCACGACGCCATCCTTCTGGATGAGGAAGGCGCGGCCACCCCGGATCAGGGCGTCGGCATGATGGTCAACTCGGCGGGCAAAGAGATCCAGGTCGTGAACTCGGTCATCGAAGATGATGCCGAACGGGACCTCGGATGGGCACTGGAATCTGCGTTCCGGGCGCTCGAGCGGCAGCATCGCGCTTCGCTCATGCAGACGGCGATGGGGGAGTTCAAGGCCCTCTTCGCGAAACTGTTTGGCTCCGAGCGGGCCACCTCAACCAACCAGATGGAGAACGACATGGCTGTCTCTGATGAGCAGTTCAAGACGCTGTCCGACGAGGTGAAAGCCCTGTCGGATGGCCACAAGACCCTCGCCACGAAGGACGACATCACCAACGCCATCGCGGCCGCGCTGAAGCCCGTCACCGATGCGCAAGAGGCTCTGGCCAACAGCGCCAAGGCCAAGGACGAAGCCGAACTGACCGACCTGGTCGGCAAGATCGTCGCCGCCAACCTGATGGACGAGGCCACGGCGAAGGAGCTGACGCTCAACGCCGCCCGCGCCCTGGTCAAACAGGCTGAACCCGGCAAGGCAGCGCCGCTGGCCAACGGCTTCAAGCCGCGGACCGGCGAGAAGAAGGGCCACGTGGCCCCGAAGGCGGTGAACTGATGGCCCGCTTCAACAAGATCTTCGCCGGCCCCGTCACCCAGGTCACCCCGCAGGTCCAGGAGCGCATTTGCGCCGCCGCGATCCTGCCGGGCACCGCCCTGGTGGAATCGGGCGCCAACTTCGCTCAGGCCGGGGCCAACTCGGGCGAGAAGCTCTACATCGCTCAGGACAACTACCTTGCCCAGAAGGGCGTGGATGATGCCTGGCCCGCCGGCGACACCGTCATCGGCATGGAAGCGCTGGACGAGCAGTTCTTCAACGTCCGCGTCCCCACCGGCGTCAACGTCGCTCGCGGCGCCAAGCTGGCCACCAACGCGACCGGCCGCTTCGTCCTGGCGACGACCGGACAGAACGTCGCCGTCGTGGCCGAAGAGGCCTTCAACAACACCTCCGGTTCCGACCAGTTGGTGCGCGTGCGCATCGCCCGTCGCAACACGGCCGTGGCCTAAGGGAGACCTGGCACATGCGCTACTTCGATGAGAACCTCATCGCCAACTCCCGCCCTCACGCCGAGTGGTGGGATCAGCTCGGCGTCTCGCGCGACTACTTCCACCACGTGGAAGACCACTTCGCGAGCTTCCAGGCGAACGCCTCGGCGATCCTGCCGCGCGACGCCTGGCTGGAACTGGACACCATCACCACCCGCGTGATGCGGGACGATGGCGGTCAGCCGTTCATGGCCGACTTGATGGCCCTGGCAAAGCCGGTGAACATCGGCACCATGGCCCACTTGACCCGAGTGGCGTCCGACACCAACAACCCGGTCCATCGATCGCTGAGCGGTCAGGTCCCGGTCGCAATGGACAAGACCGTCTACGACTACCGCGGGACGGTCGTGCCGATCTTCGCCGACGGCTATGGCCGCGAATGGCGCGAGTGGAACACCCTCCGCTCGGCCAACTTCGACGCCCTGGCCGACGACCAGGAAGGCTCGCTGGACAAGATCAATCGCAACATGGCGGACTACGCGCTGGACGGCGACGCGACGATCAAGTTCCAGGGCTACACCGCCTATGGCCTGCGCAACTCGCCGCTGACCAAGCTGATCAACCTCGGCTCGGCTGCCGGCGGCGCCAACATCAACCTGACCACGGCGACGGCCGATGAGTTGGAAGCCTTCTTCATCGGGCCCTTCGGCGCGATGCTGGACGCCAACCTGATCACCGAGGCGGTCAACCTCTACATCTCGCCGGACATCGCCCGCGCCTGGGACCGCTCCTATTCGAGCGCCGAGGGCTTCAAGCAGGGCACGATCCGCGAGTTCATCGCTCGCAACCGCCGGATCAAGAAGATCGAGGTGACCGCGAAGCTGACGGGCAACCAGTTCTTCGGCTTCGTGCCGAACGCTCGGTTCGTCCGTCCGCTGGTCGGCATGGCCGTGAACACCACGGCGATGACCCGCCTGAACCCCACCGACAACTACCAATTCCTGGTGATGGGCGCGATGGGGATCGAGGTCCGCGGCGACTACAACGGCAAGTCGGGCGTCTTCGCCTCGACGGTCATCAACTAAGGCGGCGGGGCCAGGGCTCCGGCCTTGGCCCTTCCCTTTCGGAAGGAGCGCCATCATGCGCATCAAGATCACCGCCGGCGGCATCCACGACGGCGAAGGCAAGGAAATCAAGATCGGGACCGAACTGGACGTGGCCGATCAGGAAGTTGGCGAGGACGGCGAGCCGCTGGCCCCGCATCCCTGGGCGGGCCGGTTCGAGGTCATCTCGGGCGGCGAGAAGCCCAGCAAGACCGCCGTGACCAATCCCAAGGGCGGCGAGAAGCCCGGCAACGACCAGCCCCCCGCCGAGTTCGTCGCCCCTGTCGGCCCGTTCACCGCCAAGGAGAAATCGCCCGGCTGGTGGTCGATCTTCGACGGCGCCGATCAGCCCGTCGGAAAGTCGGTTCGCAAGAATGACCTGGACGGCTTCGACGGTCTGTCGGACGACGATAAGCTGGCCTTCGCCACCGAGAGCGCCAAGGCCGCTTTCGACAAGGCTGCGGCCTGATCATGGCCTACGGGAGCGACAGCGCATTCACGGCATGGCTGGCCATCAACGGCCAGACCCTGCCCGCTGGCGCGCCCGACGCCGCCATCCTGCGCCAGCGCGGGAGCCAGTACGTGGACAACACCTATGGCTCCCGCTTCTGGGGCGTCCCGACCCTCGGCATTGCCCAGGAGCGCGCGTGGCCGCGCACCGGCGCCAAGGCCTACGGGCAGATCATTCCCGATGACGTCATCCCGGTTGCAATCGAGCAGGCCTCGTACGCTGCGGCCTATCAGGAAGCGATCAAGCCCGGCAGCCTCACGGTCTCGGCCACCGCCATCGGCGCCGTGAAGCGCAAGAAGATCGGCCCCATCGAGAAGGAGTTCTTCGAAGGTTCGGGCGACGTGGTCGCCGACGGCACCCTGAAGCTGAGCGCCGTGGAAGGCTTGCTCGCTCCATACCTGAAACCAGAGACGACCCTAGCGAGCCTTGGTCTATGGGCGGTTGGCTGACATGCAGTCCTGTGCGACTTTGCCTGCGATGACCAAACGCATCGCCCATGATGATCCGCGCCTGAACGCCCATCGCATGCCGATGGAACTGGCGACCGAGACCATCCTCGACTGCGCGTCGACGGCCGGTCAGATGCAGCAAGCTGTCGCCAATCGTCAGCCGCAGTCCGAGATCCAGCGCTATCGCGACCTGGCCCGCGCGAAGTTTGAAGCCTACCTCGACCTGATGGCTGAAGCCGGCCACCACGCCGGGCAGATCAAGCCCTAAGCTCCATGGCCCGCCGCCCGACACAACAACAGCTCTTCCGGGGGCTGGCGGAGAAGTTCGGCCTGGAGGTCGCCCTCGCCTTCCGCGAGGCCGTCAACAACTTGCGGTCGGGCGTCGAGTTTCAGAAGCTGAAGCTGGCCATCGAGCAGGGCAACCTGCAGGCCGCGATGGACGCGCTGCACATCGACCGCGCAGCCTTCTTCCCGCTGGAAGCCAAGATCACCGAGGCGTTCGTTGCTGGCGGCCGGGGCGCCGTCGCATCCATGTCGGCCGCCGTATCGATCGGCTTCCGCTTCGATCCCGGCAATCAGCGCGCCGCCAGCTGGATTCGCCAGTTCTCGGGCAACCTGATCACCGGCCTGGTGGATGGGGAGCGCCAGCAGGCCAGAGACTTCCTCGCCGCCGGCATGGCGCGCGGCGCGCATCCCCGGTCGGTCGGGCTTGAGTTGGTCGGACGCATCAGCCGCGCCACCGGCAACCGTGAAGGCGGCCTGATCGGTCTGTCGGCGCCGCAACGAGCCTACGTCCGAGCCGCCCGCATCGAACTGGGCTCGGCCGATCCGAAGCTGCTGAAGCACTACCTGACCCGCACCCGCCGCGACCGCCGTTACGACCGCACGGTCCTGAAGGCGGTCCGCGACGGCAAGGCCATCGACCGCGACACCGCCTCGCTCATGGTCACCCGCTATTCCGCCCGCCTGGTCCAACTCCGTGGCGAAGTCATCGCCCGCACCGAGGGGCTGCCGGCTATCCGCGCCGCCAAGCACGAAGCCTATCAGCAGCTGGTCGACGATGGGCGCATCGCCGAGGCCGACATCGAACGGGGCTGGCACACTGCTGGAGACCGCCGGGTCCGCGACACCCATGAGGCCATGAGCGGCCAGACGGTGCGGGGCCTGTCCCTACCCTTCCAAAGCCCGAGCGGCGCGCTGCTGATGTTCCCAGGTGATTCAAGTCTAGGAGCTGGAGCCGAAGAGATCGTGGCCTGCCGCTGCGACGAGAGCATCGCCGTTCGGAGGGCCGCATGAGCATCATCACCGGCGTCCAGGCTGAGGCTTTCGACGACTTCGCCGAGGACTTCGAAGACGGCGTCCTCGCCATCCCCGGCGGGCGCGTCTCGGACAACCAAGGCGGCTGGATCAACACCGATCCGCAGGAGCATCCCTGCAAAGCGCTGGTGACCGACTACAGCGACTTCCGCCGCGCATCGCTGGGCATCCCGGGCACTGACCGCCTGGTCCTCGTCCTGGGCGGCAGTTTACCCGCAGGCGTCATCCCGGCCAAAGGCCACAAGATCACCGCTCCCGACCCCGCCAAGGGGCTGGAGCCATCCACCTTCGAAGTCATCGCCAAGACCGGCGACCCGGCCGCCGCCCTCTACGAACTTCAGGCCCGCTGATGGGCCGGGTCACGCTCTACGACGGGGTCATCGCCAAGATCGCCACCGACGCTGGCGAGGCAGGCCTCCGGGGCGCTCTCGGCAAGGGCGAGCAAATCCTCAAGAGCGACATCCTCAACCGGCCCGGCAGCGGCAGGGTCTATGGCAAGCATCAGGCTTCGGCGCCCGGTGAGCCCCCCGCCAAGGACACCGGCGCGCTGTCCGCCAACACTAACGCCGACGAGCAGATCAGGCGCGAGGGCGAAGACCTTGTCGGCCGGATCGTCGCCAACTCTGCCCAGGCTGAGGCTCTGGAGAAGGGCACGGAACGCATGGCCCCCCGCCCCTTCCTGACCCTGCTGGCCACCGACTACGCCGACGAACTGCGCGACGCGTTCATTGCTGGAGCCAAGGAATGAACTCGACCGCCACCATCTTCGCCCGCCTGGCTGGCGTCTCGGCCTCGCTGGCGACCCACAACGGCGCCCCGGCGATCTTCTCCGAGCGCGCGCCCGACGACTTCCTCGACGCTCAGCCCGCCAAGCCCTTCCTGATCATCGCCGTGCCGACGCGCGACGAGCCCCTCGAAACGTTCACTGAAAATGGTCGCCTGATCCTCCAGGACGTACGCGGCTATCAGCGAGACACCGGCTCGGGTGCCGACCTCGACACGCTCATGCGGGCCGTGCGCGACCTCTTCCATAACCGCCCCGGCGAGCTGACCGTGACCAGCGGCAAGTGCGACGTCTGCCGGGTCAACGGCCCCATGCAGTCCCCAACGACCGACCCTTCATTGATCGGCCGGCGCGTCTCGATCCGGCTGGACCTCGTCAACACCTGACCTTCCCCCATCCGCGACCGTGGCAGGCGGTTCGCGCGCTTCACGCCCTCGCGGCGCCCTGATCCCCTGCCTTATCGATAGGAGAACCACCCATGGCCACTCTGGTCCAAGGCTTCCTGAAGCTGCACCTCGGCACGGGCGAAACCCCGACCTATGCGGCGATCCCCGGCGTCACCAATCTGAACGGCGGCGGCTTCTCGCCCAACAAGATCGACGCCACCGACTTCGACACCACGCCGGGCACCCGCGAGTATATCAACGGCCCGCGCGAGCCCTCGGCCTACAGCTTCGAAATGCACTACCAGCAGGGCGACACCCAGCAGGAAGCCCTGTTCACCGCCGAGGCGACCAACACACCCCTGCCGTTCCGCGTCGTCCTCGGCGCTGGCGCTGGCGCGAAGCAGATCAGCTTCAACGCTGTCCCGAACCTGACGCTGGGCGCCCAGGTTGACGGCAAGGTCATGTACTCGGGCACCCTTGAGCCGGTCGCCGCCCCGGTTCGCGCCACGGCTGCCTGATGACGCCGACCGACGAACGCCTCGGGATCGTCCGCCTCCCTCACGGGGGGCGGGCTATTCCGCTCCGCTTCACCTGGTCCCGTATCGACGCCGTGGGCCGCGAATGGATCGTGAAGCAGTTCGAGACGATCCTCGCAGGCAGGGACGGGTGCCAGGCTTCCATGGCTGAACTGCTCGTCCTCGCATCGGGCGGTGAACTGACGGCGACTGATCTGCTGAACGAAGAAAGCGAGCCCCTCGGTTTCGAAACGGCGTTCAAGGCGCTGGAGGATGCTTGGGTGCTGGCCCGCTTTGGCCCTACACGGAGGCCAGCCGAGAGCGGCAATGAAAACCCTCAGAAGCCCCGTCGGATGTGGTGGAAGCTGTTCAGCAAGCCGTCCTCCAGGCGGGGTTAGACGAAGATCAGTTCTGGGCATCAACGCCCTATCAAACCGTCCTCCGCATCAAGGCCGCCCAGCGCGCCAGGCTGGAGGGCTTCCTCATGATCGGATGGATGTCGGAACGGTTCGCTCGTGAAGACCGCCTCCATGGGCCGCAGCACTACATCACGACCATGCTGGACGCCCCTCCGCCCGGCGCCGACGAAGAACTCGCAGCAGCGATCTTCGACCGGATGGCCGCCGATTGGGGGCTGGAGGTTGAGCCTGCCGAGGATGCGGAATAGCCTCCCGGCAAAGCGGAGGGGCGAATGAAGAGTTTAGTGTTTCTGGTGGCGGCAGGGTTGCTAGTCCCTCTGGCTTCGCCTGCGTCAGCACAGACGTGGCGGTATTCTAGTCGCACAGACCAGTTCAGCGATGCTCGTATTTCGACCGCCTCGGGGATGCTGCCGAATGGGGCGGCCGGTCTCGTCGTGAGGTGCTCGGGGTGGAGGATTGAGGCGTTCTACACTGTCCGCGATTACCTGGATAATGAGGGTGCCCAAACCCGTTATCGGATAGATGGCGGGGAAGTGGTCGACAACTATTGGGACACGTCGACAGATGGCGGCGGAGTGTTCTCCCCGGAACCGGGAATATTCGCCCGGAGGTTGGCCGGGGGCAATCGCATCGTCATCCAGGCGGAAAAGTACAACGGCACCCCGGTAACATATACGTTCGGCCTGAGCGGATCAGCGGCCGCAATAAATCGCGTCCTTTCGGACTGCGGTCTGCCAGTCCGCGACCCAGCCGAAGTTGAGGCACGGGTCTGGCCGAGAGTGGTTCAATCGCTCGACGTTCTGCATCCTGAAGACGTCACGCCAGTTCAGGAAATGTTGAACCTGGTCTTCAAAGAAAAACCCGTTTCCGACGAGTTCGGACGGAAAGGCATCAGCACTTACGAGCGGCTGTCCGCCTTCTACGAGTCATACTGGACGCTTTGTCCAGAAGCGGACACGCCACCATCGTCGTCTTGCGGGTCGTGGCTGAGGAGTCGGAAAACCGATCCCGACGCCAACTATCCAAAAGAGGCGGTTGAATTGCTGGTCGAGTTTTTCGACGAAACGGCGCCGAACGAAACCGACGACTGACCGCGACGCATAGGCAAACAACGTTAGGGCGATCCCCAGGGGTCGCCCTTTTTCATGGGTGAAACATGGCTGATGGCAGCGTAGTCGGCAGCGCCGTATTCGAGCTCCGCGCGAGCCGGGCCAAAATCCAAGGCGACATGGAAGCCGCCCGCCGCGAGGTTGAGGAATCAGCGAAAAAGACGGAGGCATCGCTCGGGGAGATCGTTGGAGCCGGGACCGCAAAAGGCGCGAAAAAGGGTGCTGATGCGCTGAGGGATACTGGCGCCGCAGGCGTGCAGGCGGGCGATGCGATCCGCGACAGCATGAAGAAGGCTGGCGAAGAGGTCGCTAGCAGCATTTCGGCAGGAGCCCAAAAGGCCAAGGCCGAACTCGACGCACTGGCTCGCAAAGCCAAGGAGGTCCAGCAGGTCAAACTGTCGGCTCCGACCATCCCGACTGAAGCCACGCACCGGCTCGACACAAACCCGATCAACGGCGTGCAAAGCTGGGTGCCAAAGGACTTCGGTGGCGGCGCGGCCGGAGGACCAGCCCTTAATATCACGGCCCCTGACCTTAAGCAGACGACCGAGGCGACCAAGGAGCTGACCGAGGCGCTGGACGGCGTGAAACCATCGTCCGACAGCGCAGCCGAGGGGCTGGGCGGCGTCGCCGGCGGCCTTGGGGGCCTCAACCGTGAATCACTAATGACTGGAGTCGGCATTGCCGCCTTGGCCAGCGCCGCCTTCCTCGTGACCAAGACCATGTGGGACATGGGTCGAGCCGCTATGCAGTCGGCGGGCGACATTGCAGACAGCGCCAAGAAGATCGGCGTCTCGACCGACGCGCTGCAAGAATGGCGCTTCGTTGCGGTGAAGTCTGGCGAAGATGCCAAGGCAGCGGACAGCGCCATCGGCAACTTCGCGGAGAAACTCGCACTCGCCGGCTCCAAAATGTCGAAGGAGGCGATGAAGGATTTCGCCGCCCTGGGTTTTAAGCCCGAGCAGCTGAAGTCGTTCAAGAGCACCGAAGAGGCGCTTGACGCCGTTATCGATCGCATTGGCGCGCTGAAGTCTGAGAGTGACCGCGCCGCCATCGCCGAACGCCTCGGCCTCGGCCCGCTCGGTGTCGCCATCCGAGCAGGCGCCGACGAGGTAGCCAATCTTCGCGACGAGGCCCACCAGTTGGGGGCGGTCATGAGTGCGGACGTGGTGGCGCGCGGCGCTGAGGCCCAGTCGCAGTTCGAAACCCTGAGCCGGGTTATCGATGTCCAGCTCAAGACGGCCTTTGTCGATCTGGCTCCTGTCATCATTCAGGCTATCAGCCTCGTCAACGACCTCGCCAAGGCGCTCTCTGACGCCCTTCAGGAATGGAAGAGCCTAGAGGCGAAAAGCCTGTCGGGGCTCAAGGCACACCGCGACAACCTACAGGCGCGCAAGGATGGCATAGCCGCGGAATATGGCACTGCGGGGCTGGATCGCTTCCGCACGCGCGGGCCCGTGGTCAATCCTGACGGGTCAGTGAAGCAGCCAAGTCTTTCTCGTCGTATTATGGAATCCACTCCATTCGTCGGTGGATTACTTGCCACCACCTTTGCCCCCCAGCAAAATGTCGGCGAGCAGTTCGACAACCTGACGACCGCCATCTCAGCGACCGACCAGCGCATCGCCGAGCTTGAGCGCTCCAACCGCGCTAATGCACCGGGTCGCGTAGACCGCCCCAACGGCACCAGTCTGAACGTTCCGTCCTCCACTCCAAGGACGCGCACCGACCGCTCAGAGGACCGAGAGGCCCGCCGCGCGGAACGCGTCCAAGAAGAGATCAACCGAGCGAAGGCTCGCGCCCTCCAGATCGAGCAAGATGACTTGCTGACTGTTCAACAGCGTCACGATCTACGCCAACAGGAACTGCAGATCGCCCGCGCAGGCGAAGACGCAGACCTGAAAAGCCGCTTGGCTCGCAAAGACCTGCTTGACGGCGAGTTCAACCAGATCACGGCCCAGAACACGATCAACCGGAACCTGGAAGATCGGATCAGCAACGACCTGCTCCTGCGGGACCTCGACGACGAGCGCATGGCCAACGAGCGGCTGCTCGCCGATCTGACCGCCGATCTCGTCTCGCTTCAAATCGGCGCCGCCCGCTCGGCTGGTGAGCGCCTGACCCTTGAACGCCAACTGTTGGAGATCACGCAGAAGCAGCGTCGCGACGCCCTTCAGGTCTCTCTTGAACGCAACAAGAGCCTGACGCCCGAGCAGCGCCAGAAGGCCTTGGACGACAACAAGCGGCGCGACCAGATGGAGCAGGAAGCAGTCGCCCGCGCCAATATGACTCCGCTCCAGCAGTGGCGGGACCAGTCCCTCAAGGATGCCGGAGAGATCGCCGAAGCCTACGAGTCCATCGCGGCCCGCGGCCTCGACGCCCTGAACGACGGCATCGTCGACGCGATAATGAACAGCAAGGACCTCGGCGAGACCTTCTCTCAGGTCGCCAAGCAGATCATGGCCGACCTGCTGTCGATCTCGGTCCGCAGGGGCATCACGGAGCCGCTGGCCAACGCCCTGTTCGGCGGAAATGGGTCGGGCGCCGGGCGCATCGCTGCAAGCTCTACGAACTGGCTCACCAAGGCCTTCAGCGCCGGTCGCTCCCTCTTCGGCTTCGACAAGGGTGGCTACACTGGCGACGGCGGTGTGAAAGAGCCTGCCGGCATCGTCCACAAGGGCGAATACGTCTTCTCGGCCGAGGCGGTGAGGCGGATCGGCGCGGCGCGGCTGGAAGCGATGCATACGAACCTCAAAGGCTTCTCGACGGGAGGGCTCGTCGGCATGTCCCTGCCATCGCTCAGCATCCCCGGCATGAGCGGCGGCGCTGGATCACCCCAGCGCGTGCTTCATGAGGTCGTCGTTCGGCCGGAGCGGGACAGCTTCATAACCCTGGCCTCTGATGCAGCAGTTCCGGTGGCGTCACAGGCCTCTGAGGCCGCCTACTCCGGCGCCCGCCAGACGGTTCCGTCCGACATGGCCCGCACGAACCGGTACACGCGAGGCGTCAAAAAATGACCGTGCTGACGCTGCCGACTGATCCGGCGCCCGCCAACATGGCTGTGGCCCTGGTGTCGGCGAAGAACACGCTGACGCCAGCCTTCGGCGGCGCGGAACAGGAACTGCTCCGCAAGGGCACGCGATACGCCCTCACCTTCTCCATGCCGCCCATGACCTACGTCCAGTCGATGGACTGGGACGACCTGATGGCCGAGGGCGACACGGTGCTGATGCGCGTGTTCCAGCCCGGCCTGGTGATCCCGAACCCCGGCACGCCGCTGGTGAAGGGCGCGGGCCAGGCCGGGACATCGCTGGTGATCGACGGCCTGCCGAACGGCTACGTCATCCGCAAAGGGCAGTTCCTGTCGGTCGTCTCCTCAGGTCAGCGCTACCTCTACCGCGCCAAGGCGAGCGCGACGTCTGTCTCGGGAACGGCCACGGTCTCGCTCCGCACGATGCTGCGCCGCCCGCCGAACGACAACGACGTGGTCGAGATCGCTCAACCCATGATCGAGGGGTTCGTCCGTGACCTTGGCGAATGGGCCGTCGGCGTGGATCGGCTGGTCGGCTTGCAGTTCACTGTCCGGGAGCGCGAGTGATGGACGCCTTCAACCCTTCGACTTGTACATGCTGGCTTTCCAGTTCGGGTCTCTGGGATCCTCGGGAAACGGCATATCCTCGTTTAGCTGCATCGACTTCAGCATCCCAAGAAGCGCCAGGGCATCAAGGATGGGTACGGTCAGGCTGTGAGGCTGTCCCTTCGTCTCAAACTGAAGATCAATCCCTGCGATCTGCCCGTCTGATGTCCGTCCTATGCGGAACCCCATCATACGATCCGCGTGCATCGTAGGCACTGAACCCGGCGGGCCCACGGCGAACTGTCCGTAGATCTGTCCCTGGTTGCTCATGATTTGGTCCCTCCCGTGAGGGTTGAGAGCCTGCCCGGTTCACAGAACGCCGTCACCCTGAACAGAAATCGAACGGAGATATCCAATGGATAGCTCTCTCATCACTGCCTTCCAGCAGCCTGCGCCGATCAAGTGCACCCTCGTCCGCCTGGACATGCCGGGCGGTGCGGTCTGCCTGACCGATGGCGGGTTCGCTGTGCACGACGCTGGAGAAGGCGACGGGCCGGAGACCTATTTCGGTCGCCACCCGACCTACGGCGCCCTGTCCTCGGTCAGTTCGATCAAGGATGGTTCTGAGGCGCAGACTACGCGCATCGACATCGTCATCCTGCCGGCGTCGGACGTGGCGACCGCCGCGCTCGGCAACCCGTCCACCCAGGGCGTGCGCGTCCAGTGGTGGGAGGGCGTCATCGACCCCGCGACCGGCGGCCTGATGGGTCTGCCCGAACTGAAGTTCGATGGCGAGATCGACAAGCCCCGGCTTCAGGTCGGGGACAGTTGGTCCCTCACCCTCGAATGCGGCACCCAGGCCGAGCGCCAGCTTGAGCCCAACGCCGACTGGCGCCTGAACCACGCCTTCCACTCCGGCTGTTGGCCCGGCGAAAACGGCCTGATCCATGTCGACGGCGTCCTTCGCAAGAAGGAATGGCGCTCGCGGCCAGAGAACCCCGGCCTGTTCAAGCGCCTGCTGAACACCTTCGTACCCTTCTCCAAATAGGCTGACGCATGAACACTATGCTGAAGCGGGCTGCGGCGACGCAGGCCTGCATGGACCGCTTTGCCGGTCGCTCATACGCGCCTGGTGTCCGGGACTGCGGCAAGCTGGCGGCCCATTCGCTGCACAAGCTGGGGCGCAAGGCCAAGCTGCTGACCGCGTCGCGTCACACGACCGAGGCCGGCGCCGTCCGCTACATCCGCAAGGCTGGGTTCAAGGATCTGGTCGAGCTGATGGACGCGGTCCTGCCCGGCGCGCGGATCGCCCCGGCCGCTGCTCTGCCGGGCGACATCATCGCCATGGCCATGGAAGACGGCGATCCCTTCGGCTGCTCGCTGACGGTCGCCCTCGATAACGGCCGCATCCTCGGGTTCAAGGACGGCGTCTGCCAGGTCCTGGTCCCGCTCGCCTTCGTGACGGCCTGGAGGGTCTGAATGCCTCAGCTCGCCCTCTCGGCCGCGTCCTTCACCGCCAGCGCCGCCCCGGCGGTCGCCGCCACGGCGGCGAAGGTGGGCTTCATGACGACCTTGAAGTCGGTCGCCCTGAATGCGCTGATGAACGTCGCGATCACGGCGGCGATGTCGGCGCTGCAGCCCCAGGTGGGCGCGGCCGGGCGGACGAACGAATGGCTGCTGTCGCCCGACGGTCCGATCCCCTTCGCGGCCGGGCGCGTGGGCGTGGCGGGTTCGGCGGTTCACATCGACACCTTCGGGCCGGACCTCATGTACAAGGGGTTCGTCACGGTGCTGTCGGGCGCCGGCCCCATCGACGGGTTCGAGAGTTTCCGGGGCGACGATGAGTTCGTCATCTTCGACGTGTCAGGCAAGGCCATCACCTCCCAATGGAAGGGAGAGATGTGGCTGAAGCGCTCGCTCGGGGCGCAGCGGGACGTCGCCCTGTCCTCGCCGCTCGGCCTGAAGAACAACGTCTTTCTGCCCGGATGGGGCGCCGCCAGCCGCCTGTCGGGCAAGGCCTGCGACATGCTGATCCTGGGGGAGAACTCCAAGGGCTCGGCCTATCCGACCGGCGAGGTGAAGCCGCTGCGGGTCTTCCGGGGGCTGCGCGTCTGGGACCCTCGCCTCGACAGCACCTATCCGGGCGGAGCGGGGCCGTGCCGCCTCAGCGATCCTTCGACCTGGGTCTATTCCGCCAACCCCGGCCTGTGGGCCATCAAGTGGTCGCTGGGCCTTTGGGAAGGCCCGATCGGCAAGGGCGCGCCCCAGCTTGATCGGCAGGTCGGGGGCATCGGCGCCAAGGCCTCGGGCATCGAGTTCGAAACCCTTGTTGCTCTGGCCAATATCGCCGACGCCAACGGTTGGTCCTGCGCCGCCTATCCGACGACCGACGACGACAAGTCCCAGGTCCTGGACGCCTTCCTGCAGGCCGCCGGCGCCATCTATGCGCAGCGTGCAGGCAAGATCAGCTGCATCCAGCGCGCGGCGCCACGGACCAGCATCGTCACCATCTCGGCCGCCGATACCGCTGGCCCGCTGGAGATCGACACGGCGGCCAGCCGCATCGATCGCATCAACACCATTCGCCCGCGCTTCTGGTCCGAGCAGCACCGCTGGCAGCTGACCGCTCTGCCGGAGGTGACGGCGGCGGCCTATCGCGAGCAGGACGGCGGCACGCGGCCTCGGGGCATCGACTTCCCCTTCGTGACCAATGCCAAGCAGGCGGCCCAGCTGGCGGCCCTGCAGATCGCCAACACGCGCGAAGGCATCGCCGGCGTCATCCCGCTGAAACCGCACCTGCAACGCATCCGGCCCGGCGACGCCTTCACCATCACGGAACCCGGCTTCGTCCTCGATGGCGTGAAGTGCCTGTGCCTGAACACCGACTATGACCCGGCGACGGGCATCGTGCGGGTGTCGTTCGTCAGCGAGACCGACGCCAAGTATGCCTTCGCCATGGGTCAGAGTCCTGTGGTGCCGGTTCCTCCGGTTCTTGAACCGGTCGATCCGACCCATGTCTCCCCGCCCTTGCCTGAAGACTGGACCATCGTCGTCCGCCCGCCGGCGCCGGATGGCACCCAGGTCCCCGGCTTTGACCTGACCGGCATCGTCAGCAACGACACCGCCACGGCCATCATCGTGGAATGGGGCCTGCCGCCTGATCCACCCCCGCCCGATCCGATCCCGGAAGCGCCGGAGGGTGAACGTCAGCCGGTCTGGGCCGACTGGGTGAACTGGACGCAGGCCTATCAGGGGCCTCCGACGGTCACGAACATCCCGATCGAGGGATTGCAGCCCGATCAGACCTACTACGTCGCTATCCAGTATCAGCGCGGTCAGAACTTCTCAGAGCGTGGCGTCTGGGGGCCTTACACAGCGCCGAACCTGATCGCAGGCGACACCACCCATGTAGGCGGAGTGCCGGTCGGAGACATTCCTGGCCTCGACACCGAACCGCCCGCCACCCCGGCGCCGCCGACGCTCTCCAGCACCACGACGATCGCCAACGGCGAGCCCACCTCGGCCATTGCGGCGACCTGGACGGCGAACACCGAAGACGACCTGAACGGCTATGAGGTCGAGGTGACGAACCTCGGCTTCACGGTCGTGGACTATGTCGCCACCAATGCCTGGCGCCGGGACGCCGTCATCGGCCAGTCCTACGGCATCCGCGTGCGGGCGCTCGACAAGGCCGGGAACCGCTCGGACTGGACTGAAGCGCAGTCGATCACGGCCTCAGGCGACACGACGGCTCCTGAAGCCCCGACCGCATTCTCGGCCACGGCCGTGCCCGGCGGGACCATTTTCCTGGAATGGACCAATCCGAGCGCTGTCGATCTGCGCCGGGTCGTCATCTACGAGAACACGACGAATTCGACCGCCACGGCGACCCGCGTTGGTGAGGCAAGCGCGACGGCTTCGGCAAAGGGCAGCTACACGCGCGCCGGTCTGACGGCGGGAGATGCGCGGTTCTTCTGGCTCAAGGCCGAAGACACGTCCGGCAACCTGTCGATCTTCAGCGCCGCCACGTCCGCCACTGTTCCGGGTATCGGCGGCGGCGACCTCGACACCACTCCGCCTGCCGTCCCCACGGGCCTCTCTCTGTCCTCGTCGGTCTCCGCCGGCAGCGGCGATCCTGTCGTTCGTCTGATCGCGACCTGGGCCGCCGTCAGCGACACGGACCTGTCGGGATATGAGGTCGAGTGGAAGGAGGGCGCGGGCAATCCGGTCATCCGTGTGGCCGGATCAAACCGCGACGAAATCGTTCGCGCTATCCCGGGGACCGTCTATCAGGCGCGGGTCCGCGCTTATGACGGGGTCGGCAACAAGTCGGCATGGACGGGCTGGGCGTCGGTCACCGCTGCCTCAGACAACGCCGCCCCGGGCGCGCCGATCAGTCTGGCGGCTACCAACTCCCTCGGGTCCATTTTCCTGCGCTGGACGAACGCGCCGGACGCCGACCTGCGCGAGGTCGAGGTTTTCGAAAATGCGACCAATGACAGCGCGTCTGCGACAAAGCTCGCCACCGTCAACGCTTTGCCGGGCCAACCTGGCGGCTATGCGCGCTCGGGGTTGGCGACAGGTTCAACCCGATATTACTGGCTGAAGTCAGTCGACTCCTCGGGCAACCGTTCCGCCTTCTCGGCCGTCACCAGCCGCACCCTGTCCGGCGTCGGCAACGACGACGTGGCGGTTGGCACCCTGACGGGCGACCGCCTCGTCGCAGGCAGCGTCGAGGGAACCGTCCTCAAGACGACGACATCGCTTCCCGGCACGATCACCGTGGGCGGAACCGGGGTCGAGATCGCGACTATCGAGAGCCGCGCCTCCGACCCGGCGGCCCGCGTCAACGCCAACACAACGCGGATCAACCCCGGCAATATCGCCGTCTCCGGGTCCACCACCTTGGCCGACTGGCGCAGCGGTTCCGACACGACGAAAATCGAGGGCGGCGCGCTCGCCACGAACTCGGTGCGCGCGGGGTCGCTGGAGATCGGCAACCGGGGCGTGACCTTCGACCGCTTCAGCTTCTCGACGTCGGGGAACACCCTGACGTGGGGCAATGGTCGCGTGACCTATGTCGATGACCTGGGCGCCACGGTCCCGTCGGATGTAAGCGGCGGCAGCGCCACCTGGACCGGCGCAGGCGACTGCCTATACATCTACTGGCTCAAGGGCGCCTTGGCGCTTTCGACCACTTACAGCCCCGCTGTCGCCCGCAGCGCCAACACCGTCATCATCGGCGCCTATTACGGCGGCACGAACTTCACGGCCAACTACGGCCGGACGATGATCGACGGGGCCTATATCAAGACCGATACGGTCGATACGGTCCACCTGAAGGCGCTGTCGGTCAAAACCGGCATCCTGGACGCGGACGCGGTCACGGCGAACAAGCTGGCCGCTGATGCAGTCTGGGCGCGCAACATCCGGGCCGAACAGGTCACGATGGACAAGCTGTCCGTGACCGGCGCTCTGCCGGTCGGCCTGACCTTCGGGCCGGGCGGCGCCACCATCGGCCAGATGAACACGACGTATCAGACCGTGTTGGCGATGCAGTCCGACGCGGTCCTGTCGCGCGGCGAAAAGCCCGCTCTGGTGCGCCAGTACGCCGAGATGTCTCAGGAATACCTGTCGCTGACCTCGATGGCGGCGTCGCTGGCGATTTCCAGCACCGGGTTCACGGCCGCCTTCAACGCGGTCGGCACCTATCTGAGCGGCCTGACGCCTCCCTGGAGCGACAGCAGCCAGGATACAGCCATCGATCCGGTCGTGTTCAATGCGAAGTTCAACGACTACGCCACAGCCCGCGAGGACCTGTCGCGGCGGGCGGCGATTGTCGATCCTGCCGGGCGCATCAACGGCGGCTCGACCACCATCCTGCCGGGCAAGATCGCGGTCGGCGGCAGCACCCTGGCGTCGTGGCAATACGGCGGCGACTTGACGCTGATCAACGGCGGGGCTGTCGCGGCCAACTCCCTGAAGGCGAACACAGCGGAGATCGGCAACCGGGGCGTCTCCTTCGACCGGTTCAGCTTCTCGACCTCGGGCAACACCCTGACCTGGGGCAACGGTCGCGTCACCTACATCGCCGACAGCGGCACGGCGACAGCGTTCGACATCTCGGGCGGCTCCTACGCCTATTCGGCCTCGGGCGGCGACGTCACCTATCTCTACTGGACACAGGGCTCGACGACGCTCTCAACCACTAAGAGCGCCACGGTCGCGACGACCAACGCCGTGCTGATCGGCGCCTATTACGGGTCGAACAACTTCACGGCTACCTATGGCCGGACGATGATCGACGGCGACTTCGTCAAGACCGGCACGCTCACCGCCATCCACATGAACGTCACCAATCTGGCGGCTATCAGCGCCAACCTTGGCGACATCAACGCCGGCAACCTGAACTTCTCCCAGGGTGGCCGCAGGGTCCGCATGAGCGCCGGCTTCGGCACGGGCGGCGACCTCCTACTATGGGCGGGTCCGACCAGTGTGGGTCAGGGCGCGGAGACGCTTGAGAACGGCATCCTGGGCATTTCGGCCACGGACGGCTTCTTCGGAGGCACGACGTTATCCGGTTTTTTTAGCACGACGGCGAGCGCGACCCCCATCGTGCTCGGCACGGGCTGGACGAACGTGGCCTCGTTCGAGCGTCCGACGCGTCAGGGCTGGTTCGCCATGTTCTCGGGACTGGATGTTCGCGGCACCGGTCAGTGGCTGGTCCCGAAGGAACCAGAGTGGCCCGCAGCCCCTGAGCCTCGCGTCGATGTTCGGGCGGTGTCCACCGATACTTCTGGCGGCGATGTCATTGAGTTGGCCACCAGCCAGGTGACCGGCTCCCTGGTCAACACGGCCTGGGTCAACTCGGTCTGGGCCGCGCACCGCATCGCTTCCAACGCGCGCAGCGGACGGCGGCGTCTGGTTTTGCAGGCGCGTCGATCCGCCGACACGGCCATCGAACGCACAACCTATGCCGAGGCCCGCAACGGCATGATGCAGGCCTACTACATGCTGGGCTCAGCGCCCGGCACCGGCAACGTGCCGCCAACCCCGCCCGCCGGTCAGCAACTGGTCGGCGTCACTGAAGACCCCTCCACCTATCTGACGGTGCCGATCTGATGCCTACGACCCCTCTAGCCGCCAGCCATATCGCGTCTCTGGGTTTCGGCGCTCTGGCGACGACCGGAACCCCGGCTGCCGTGGGTACAGCAGCGCGCGGAACCTCGACGCAGAGCGCCCGGGCGGACCATGTCCACGCGCACGGAAACCAGGGCGGTGGATCACTACACGCTCTCGCCGTATCGGGCGGCGCAGCGGGCTTCCTGTCGGGAACGGGCGCCTACTATCTGAGCACCGTGACCGCGTCGGACACGCCGAATTCGTTGGTCTGGCGCGACGGCGGCGCCAACAGCTCGTTCGCCAATGGCTACGCCATCACCTGGAATATCGGCGGACGGCAGTTCTACGGGGACGGCGGCAACTTCCGCTCGAACGTCTCCATTTCGGCCCCTTCGTTCGTCCCGACCTGCGACCTGAAGCTGAAGGCGGACATCGTCACGGTCGATGACGCCGAAGCCGTGGTTCGAGTCATGCAGATCGAGGCGCTTGAATACGTCCGGCTGGAGGACGGCGTCACGGCGCGCGGCCTGGGGGCGCAGGGCCTTCGCGACATCAGCCCCCTTTACGTCGTGGGGGATGAGCCGAAGTTCTCCTACGCCTACGCCGAACGCTACGGCCCCTGCCTGCCGGGAGAAGGTCTCGCGCCCTTCGAACTGCGAGCCCCGGTCATCAACCCCGAAACCGGCGAACAAGAACGCACGCCGCTGGGCGTCGATCCGGTCGCCATCCTTGCCGACATGGCCTGCGCCGTCCGCGTCCTCATGGCCGAACTCGGCGCCGCCCAGGCCGCAATCGCCCACCTTCAGTCCAACCAAACCCAAGGAGACCCCTCATGACCAAAGCCAACATCAACGCTCAAGGCCAAGCCGTTCTGGCCGAACTCGCCCTGCTGCGCGAAGCCGACGAAGCTCGCGCCGCTCGCGTCAGCACCATCGAACAGCTTCAGCTCCCCATCGTCGCCGCCGTCCTCGACATCCTGCACGGCAAGACGCTGATTGAGGCGCTGCCCCTGCTGGAGGAGCAGGCCCAATACCTGACGGACGGTCGACAATCGGCCGTCGCCAACCTGATCGCCAACGCCCGCTATGCCGCCGATCACCTGGCGCAGGAGACGGCGCGGATCGAGGCGATGCGTGTGGCGGCTGAAGCGGCGAAGGGCAACTGAGATGACGACATCCATTCAGTCCGAACGGTTCGCCGGTCACGGCAACTGGGAATATGGCCAAGACGCAACACTGATCGAGGGCGGGCCGATTTCGGGGACGATAGTCAACGTCGGCGGCCTGTCCGCGATCACCGCAAACATCGGCGGCAAGTACGTGGGCGGCGGCCCCAGCAAATCTGACTGACGAACCCGGTTTGCGCTGGGCCATCCACCACAAACCATCGCGTAGGAGCCCGCATGTCTGCAGGCCATCACATCGGCATGCCCTTCGCTTCATGGGAAGGGATAGCCGCACTTTTGACGGCCCTCGGGCTCGGCGGGGTGCTGACCGCTTGGGCTCAACGTCCGTCGCGCCGCGCCGTGGACGCTACCGCCGCTAACGCCCATGCGACCGGTGAAGCGGCGGTGATCGCAGCCACCGCGACTGCCTTTACCGAAGTGACAAGCGGCCTGCGGGAGGAGATCGAGCGGCTCCAGCAGGTCGCCGTGCGTTTCGAGGCGGACCTCGCCGCCGCGCACGACCGAACCGTCACGTTCGAGGGCCAGGTGAAGCAGATGCAAGCCGACCTCGACCGGGTCCGTGCAGAGCGTGACGCCGCCATCGAGAAGACCGTCCAACAAGAGGGCGAGATCCGGCAGCTCAAAGCCGTGATCGACGCCCACGCGAGGGCTGTATCATGAACCTCCCCATCATCATCCGCTTCCCTCCCATGCCGCAGACGACCACCATTTTGGCATTGGGATTTCTTGCTGGCTGCCTGCTCTACACGCCCATGATCGCCTGGGTGGGTCCACATATCCCTGCCGATTACCGAGAAAGCGTCCAGACCATCGTCGGCCTGTTCAAGGACGGGATGCTGCTGATCCTCGGCTTCTACTTCGCCAAGGTGGTCAATGCCGGCCAGCAGGACATGGCGAACCGCGCGATCGATGCGGCGGCCGCTTCCCAGCCCGTGTCCGAGGTCGAGATCGCCAAGGCGAAGTCCGAGGTCGGCTAGCGCACTCGGTAGTCGATGACTTCGTCATCGGTCTCAAACCCGTGGGCTCGTGCCCGCCGAGCCGCGCTCTCAGCCGACGCCATCATATGATCGGGACGGCGACGAGGACGGCCGTTCACCAGCGGCGCGAACTCGAACCAAGTCCGAAGGCCTCCTCCCGGAGCATCGGATAGCATGCGTAGAATGACGGCGTTCTTCATTGGCGCAGCCCCTCCCTGAGCCGGTTTCATGACGACCGACGTTCATCATACGTAAAATCACCTATCCCCACAATCTGAACTGGAGACCGACATGGACCGTAAGGCCCTGTTCGACGCCGTGCGCCCGTTTGCGCCCGGTGGAAAGCTGCTGCCCGCCCACGTTCCCCTGATCGACGCTGTCGCTGATGCGTTCGGCCTCGGCGGTCAGATCGAGGTCGACTCCCAACTGATCGCCGACCTGAAGCGCGACGAGGGCCTGCGCCTGAAGGCCTACAAGGACACCGTAGGCGTCTGGACGATCGGCTACGGCCACGCCCACGTGCAACCGGGCACGGTCTGGACCGAAGCCCAGGCTGATACTGCGCTGAGACAGGATGTCCTGGAGCACAACGCCGAACTGGCCGCCGCCCTGCCCTGGATAGCCGGGCTGGACCCGGTGCGTCGGCGCGTCCTGCAGAACATGGCGTTCAACCTCGGCGTGAAGGGCCTGCTAGGCTTCAAGAACACGCTCGCCATGGTCCAGGCCGGCGACTACGAGGGCGCCGCACGCGGGATGCTGGCCTCGCTCTGGGCCAAACAGGTGAAGGGCCGAGCTGTCCGCCTGGCCGAGCAGATGAGGACGGGGCGATGAATTTCCTCCGCAACCTAACCGCCACCGGCTGGCTCGCCGTCGCGGTCCTCGTCCTGTCCCTCGCCTTGCTGGGCTGGTGCACCCTGGATGGCCGCAGGAACGCCGCCCAAGCCGTTCGCAAGGCTGACGCGGGCCAGACCATGGCCGAGGGCCGCACGGCGGCCGCAGGCGACGCCAGCGCCATCCGCGACCGCGCCGACGAGCGCACTTCTGAAATCGATGCAACCGTGAAGGACGGAACCGATGCGATACGCCATGCCCCTGACCGCGCTTCTGCTAACGCTGCCGCTCTGCGCAGCCTGTGCCGGATCGATCCAAGTCGCGATGCCCGCTGCCGGGTGCTCCTCGCTGATCCCGGCAAAGTGGGCTGACCCTGTTCCGTCCGCCGCCTTTCCGCAGGACAACGCCGAAGAGCGGGACTGGCAGGTCTTCGGCGTGGAGCAGACTGGTCAGCTGGCCAAGGCCAACGGGCGGTCGTCCGATGTCATCGCCGTCGTGAGGGCTTGCGAGGCTCGGGATCAGGCCGCCGTCCGACAGATCGAGCGTCCGTGGTGGCGACGATTGCTTCCGGGCTAGGCAGTTGTCCGGCAATCCCGGACAACTGAAATACCCAGCGTCGAGCCGTCAGGCTCCGCTATCAGGCCCGCTCCGGTTCGCCGGGGCGGGCTTTCGTCGTTCTGGCGGTTAGACACCTCGCCTGAAGTGCCGATGGCGCTTGAGTCGTCCGCACCCGGTTAGACACGTCGAGCGCGTTGAATTCCTTGGGGACCGGTCGTCCCTCCGGGCCTACCAATTTTCTTCGCATCTCTGCCTGGGCCGCGCCTTCGGCCAAGCGATGCAGGTCCCGCCCCGAACAGCGCGACCAGTCGATCTCGTCCAGCCGCAAGCGATCCAGGCTCGATGGCGTCGGATGCATGGTCACGACGGCGTCGTCCCGCCGCGCGCCATGCCCGCGACCAGACCAATCAGCAGACCCACGGCCAGGGCGCGGTTTCCGGGGTCGCCGGCGCGCGCCTCTTCGACCCTCAGCGCCAGTTCGCGATCCAGCCACGCCATCTGTCGTGCAAAGTCCTCATCCGCTCGCGACGCGCTGTTCATCTTCGCCTCCTCCACTGATTGAAGGCGATGCTAACGCGGGGTCGAACCGCGCCTCAAGTCAATTGTTCTTATTTTGTTCTAATTTCCGCACCGCACCGCCGCCCCTTTGTGCGACGCGGCTTGAGCCTATATGGCGGTGTCCTGAAGGAGAGCCGTCATGTCCTATGTCGCCCGCGACGACCGCCCCGCCGACAAGGCCGAACGCTATGCCGAGGTCGAGGCCGAAATTCTGGCCGTGCTGGACGGCGAACCCAACCGGACGGCGCGCATGGCCACCGTCGCCTCCATGCTGGCCGACGCCTTTCCCGTTTTCTTCTGGACCGGCTTCTACGTCGTGGACGAGACCAAGCCCGTGGAACTGGTGGTCGGCCCCTATCAGGGAACGCTGGGCTGCCTGCGCATACCCTTTGGGCGCGGCGTCTGCGGCGCGGCGGCGAAGACGCGCCAGACCCAGGTGGTCGAGGACGTCCACGCCTTCCCCGGCCACATCGCCTGCGACAGCCGTTCGGCCAGCGAGATCGTGGTTCCTGTGCTGGATGCGGCGGGCGAACTGATCGCCGTGCTGGACGTGGACGCCACGGAAATCGCCGCCTTCGACGCCGTGGACGCCGCCGCGCTGGAAGGACTGATGGCCAAGGTCTTCGCCGCCTGATGCGGATCGGGGTCGATTTCGGCGGCACCAAGATCGAGGCAGCCGCCATCGCCGACGACGGCGCCTTCGCCGCGCGCATCCGCGAACCCAATCCGGGAAGCTATGACGCCGCCCTCGCCCTCGTCGCGGACCTGATCGCGCGGGTCGAGGCCGAGGCGGGTGTAGCGGGGTCCATAGGCGTGGCCATTCCAGGCTCGCCGTCGCCGCGCACCGGCCTGATCCGCAACGCCAACTCGACCTATCTGAACGGGCGTCGCCTTGGCGAAGACCTTGAGGAAGCACTGGGCCGCCCCGTCCGGCTGGCCAACGACGCCAACTGCCTGGCCCTGTCGGAAGCCGTGGACGGCGCGGGCGCGGGCGTCGCCAACCTGTTCGGCGTCATTCTGGGGACCGGCTGCGGCGGCGGACTGGTGGTCGACGGCAAGCTGATCGAGGGCGCGCATGGCGTGGCGGCCGAGATCGGCCATATCTCCCTGCCCTGGCCCTCCGCCGACGAAGCGCCCGGCCCGGCCTGCTGGTGCGGCCTTAACGGCTGTCTGGAGACCTGGGTGTCCGGCACAGGCTTCCAGCGCGATCATGAGACGAGGACCGGACGCGCCTGGAAGGCCCAGGCCGTGGTCGAGGCCGCTCGCACCGGCGATGCAGGCGCGATGGAGGCGCTGGATCGCTACATCGACCGCCTGGGCCGGATGCTGGCCATGGTGGTCAACCTGGCCGACCCCGAGGTCTTCGTCCTGGGCGGCGGCATGTCGAACGTCGGCGAACTGTATGACCGCCTGCCCGCGATCGTGGCGCGCCATGCCTTCTCGGATCATTGGCAGGGGCGGATTGCCCCCGCGCATTGGGGAGATTCCTCCGGCGTGCGCGGCGCGGCGAGACTCTGGGCCGATTGATCCCGCTCGCGCGCTCGCTATGGTCCGCGCCGAGCAGCCTGGAAGCCTAGCATGAGCCATCCGTCCAAGACGCGCGCCCGCAGCGTCCTCTATCTGCCGGCCTCCAACGCGAGGGCCATGGAGAAGGCCCGCACCCTGAGCTGCGACGTGGCGGTGCTGGATCTTGAGGACGCCGTCGCGCCCGAGATGAAGCTTGAGGCCCGCGCAGCGGCGGTCACGGCGGCGCTTGAGGGCGGCTTCGCTCCTCGCCTGGGCGTGCGGATCAACGGCCAGGACACGCCCTGGGGCGCCGATGACCTGAAGGCCTTGCGCGAGGCCCCGGTCGACCTGATCGTCGCGCCCAAGGTCGAGAGCGCGACCATGATCCACGCCCTGTCGGCGGCCTTGCGCCCCGGCGTCGCCCTGTGGGCCATGATCGAGACGCCGCGCGCCCTGGTGGACCTTAGCGAGATCGCCGGGGCGGACGGGGCGCTGAGCGGCCTGATGCTGGGCGTCAACGACCTGGCCAAGGACCTGAAGACCGGCGCTTCGGCGGATCGGGAGCCGCTCAAGCCCTGGCTGGCGGCGGTCGTGGCCCATGCCCGGGCCAACGGCCTGACGGTCATCGACGGGGTGTTCAACCGCATCCAGGACGAGGCGGGCTTCAAGGCCGAATGCGCGCAGGGGCGGCTGTATGGGTTCGACGGCAAGAGCCTGATCCATCCCTCGCAGATCGAGGGGGCGAACGCGGCGTTCGGCGCGTCGGTCGAAGAGGTGGAATGGGCGCGCAAGGTCGTCGCCGCCTTCGCCACGCCCGAGGCCGAGGGGCTGGGCGTCATCCGCGTCGAGGGGGAGATGGTGGAGCGGCTGCATCTGGCTCAGGCGCAGGCGTTGCTGGCGGGGCTTTAAATCCCTTCTCCCCTTGTGGGAGAAGGTGGCCCGTCAGGGCCGGATGAGGGGTGTCGGCGCAGCGGCCAACTGATCTGTGGCGAAGCCCGACGAACTTATCGGATGGGCGGCGATACACCCCTCATCCGTCAGGCTCCGCCTGCCACCTTCTCCCACAAGGGGAGAAGGAAGAGCGGGGTGGCGCCTTCTGACGGCAGACCTTAGACAACCCCCATGACCGCACCGCTTCCGTCCTCGTCGAAAACCCGCGCCTGGGTCTGTGCGCCGGGGGTGTTGAAGGTGCCGTTTCTGTCGGCATTCCTGCCGGACTACGATCTGTCCGCCCTGCCGGGGGCGCAGACCGAGGCCGTGCTGGGTTGGGGGATGAAGCCGACGGCGGCGGCGGGGCGGCGCTGGGCGGCCAAGCGCGGCAAACCCTATGTGGCGCTAGAGGACGGCTTCCTTCGTTCGGTCGGCATCGGCGAGAGCGGGGCGACCAGCCTGAGCCTGATCGTCGATGATCTGGGCGTCTATTACGACGCGACCCGGCCCAGCCGCCTGGAGCATCTGATTCAGACCGCGCCCGACTGGTGTGACGACGCCATGCAGGGCCGCGCGCGCGGCCTGATCGACCGCATCGTCGCCTCGGGCGTATCCAAGACCAATATGGGCGGGCCGCTGAACGCCAGCCTGCTGAAACCCGGCCGCCGGGTGCTGATCGTGGACCAGACGTTTGGCGACGCCTCCATCGGCTATGGACTGGCGACCGAGGCCAGCTTCTCCGACATGCTGGCGACGGCGCGACGCGACGAGCCGGACGCCCAACTAATCGTCAAGCGCCACCCCGCCGTGGCGGCGGGACGCAAGTCGGGCTGCATCCCCGCCAGCGAACTGGACGGCGTCACCCTGATCGACACCGACGTGCGGCCCGCCGATCTGCTGGCGGCGGTGGACGCGGTCTATGTCGTGACCTCGGCCCTGGGGTTCGAGGCCCTGTTGCGCGGCCTGCCGGTGCGCTGTTTCGGCGCCCCCTTCTATTCGGGCTGGGGCCTGACCACGGATGCGGTTTCGACCGAGCGGCGCGGCGTGGCGCGCGACCTGGAGCAGATCGTGGCGGCGGCCCTGATCGCCTACACCCGCTATGTCGATCCCGTCACCGGCCAGCGCTGCGAGGCCGAGGCGGCGCTGGACCGGCTGATCGCCCTGCGCGATCGGGCCGAGCGGCTGGCGGGCGACTGGGCGGCGGTCGGCTTCGCCCCGGCCAAGCGGCCGCCGGTGCGCCGCCTGCTGAACTCGCCCAAGGGCCGTGTCCGCTATTTCTGGCGGTCCAGCGCCGCCGTCGCTCATGCCCGGGCCACGGACGGCAAGTTGATCTGGTGGGCCGGCAAGGAGACGCCGCAGATCCGCGCCGCCGCCGACGCCTTCGAGGGGCCGGTCGTGCGCATGGAGGACGGCTTCATCCGTTCGCGTGGGCTGGGGTCCGACTTCTTCGGCGCCCTGTCCGTCGCTCTGGATGATCAGGGCGTCTATTACGACCCGACCCGGCCCAGCCGTCTGGAAAGCCTGATCGAGGCGGGCGAGCCGTCGCCGGATCAGGCCGCACGCGCCGAGGCCCTTCGCGCCCGCGTGGTCGAGGCGGGCCTGTCTAAATACAATCTGAAGGGCGCGGGCGTCCCGGCGTCTTGGCCGACCGACCGGCCGATCCTGCTGGTCGTGGGTCAGGTCGAGAACGACCGCTCGATCATGATGGGCTGCGGACCGGACCTGCGCACCAACTCCGGGCTGGTGAAGGCGGCGCGGGCGGATCATCCCGACGCCTTCCTCATCTATCGCAACCACCCCGACGTGACGGCGGGCAACCGGCCCGGCCTGCTGGACCATGCAGCGATGGAGGAGGTCGACGCCTCGGCGGACGATCTGGACATCGTGGACTGCCTGAACGCCTGCGACCGGTTGGCGACGCTGACGTCGCTGAGCGGGTTCGAGGCCCTGATGCGCGGCAAGCCGGTCAGCGTCTATGGCCGCCCCTTCTATGCGGGCTGGGGCCTGACCGACGATCAGCTGATGTTCGAGCGCCGCGCGCGCCGCGCCTCCTTGCAAAGCGTCATCCATGCCGCCCTGATCGGCTATCCGGTCTATGTCACGCCGGACGGCTGGCCTTGCGAGGCCGAGGACCTGGTCGAGGCCCTGATCGCGGCGCGCGACCATCCCCTGCCCGCCCCGCCGCGCGGCCGCGTCAATCGCTGGTGGCGCGGCATAAAAGCCAGTCTCGACCGCAGCCTTCCACCGGCCTATTGAGAAGGTTCGTCATCGCAACGGACCGAGTTCGGCCCGCGAGGCGCCCGAACTTCGCCGCGAGGCGCCGACATAAGACTTGTCGAGCGCCGGGAACCTGATGTTCCCTCATGCAGCGAGGCGACGCGCGCCGAGCCTTAGTAAACACTCCTCAAGCAGCGAGGCGCCGCGCGCCGAGCGATAGGATCCAAGAAGCGTGCAAAAAGCCGTCATCTCCGCCACCGGTCTGTTCACGCCGGAGCAGTCGATCTCGAACGCCGAACTGGTCGCCGCCTACAACGCCTGGGCCGAGGCCTGGAACGCTGAGAACGCCGAGGCCATCGCCGCGGGCGAGCTGGAGTTGAAGACGCCGTCGTCGGAGGCCTTCATCGAGAAGGCGTCGGGCATCAAGTCGCGCTTCGTCATGGACAAGTCGGGCATCATCGACCCCGAGCGGATGCTGCCGCACCTGCCCGCGCGCGGCGACGACGAACTGTCGATCCTGGCCGAAATGGCCGTGAAGGCTGCGCAGGACGCCATCAAGGCCTGGGGCAAGCCGGTCAGCGAGATCGGCGCCGTCATCTGCGCCGCGTCCAACATGCAGCGCCCCTACCCCGCCATGGCCATCGAGGTGCAGCAGGCGCTGGGGATCGAGGGCTTCGCCTTTGACATGAACGTGGCCTGCTCCTCGGCCACCTTCGGCATCAAGACGGCGGCGGACTTTGTAGCCTCGGGCTCGGTCAAGGCCGTGCTGATGGTCAACCCGGAGATCTGCTCGGCCCACCTGAACTTCAAGGACCGCGACAGCCACTTTATCTTCGGCGACGTGGCCACCGCCGTCATCGTCGAGGCCGAGGATCAGGCCGGACCGGGCGGCTGGGACATCGTCGGCACGCGGTTGAAGACCAGCTTCTCGAACAACATCCGCAACAATTTCGGCTTCCTGAACCGCGCCGCCCTGCCGACGGGCGCGAACGAGCCGATCTCGTCCGACGGCCTGAGCGACAAGATGTTCGTCCAGCAGGGCCGCAAGGTCTTCAAGGAGGTCGTGCCCATGGTCTCGGAGATGATCCTGGACCACGCCGCCGAACTGAACCTGGACCCGCACGGCCTGAAGCGCATGTGGCTGCACCAGGCCAACATCAACATGAACACCCTGATCGGCAAGAAGGTGCTGGGCCGCGAGCCCGAGCCGAGCGAGAACGTCATCATCCTGGATGACTACGCCAACACATCATCCGCCGGGTCGATCATCGCCTTCCACCTGCACCATGACGGCTTCGCTCCGGGCGACACGGGCCTGATCTGCAGCTTCGGCGCGGGCTACTCGGCGGGCACGGTTTTTGTGCAAAAACGCCCCTGAGGCCAGATAACGGGAATCATTATTTCCCGTCGCGCTTGCACTGTTCGGAATTTTTTGCAAACCGTTACAGGTATTGAGAACGAGGGGGATGGCGCCCGAATGACTCAGACCGTTTCACCGTGGGCTGAAAAGCTCAGCGATCCGTTGGCCCATGACGTGGCCACGGTGCTGAAACATATGGGCGGATCGGCCCATCAGGACATCGTGGTCAACTGCGTGGCGGCGCTGAAACGCCAGCGCGGCGAGTCCGTGACCCAGGACCTCAAGGCCAAGATCGTGGAAGTGTTCGAACGCTACCGCGACTTCTTCATCAAGCCGTTCGGCGAGAACTCGCTGCGTTGGGCCCTGGCCCCTGGCCTGGCCTAAACCGCCCCTTCAGACCAACGAAAAGGCCCGCTCCTTGCAGAGCGGGCCTTCGTCGTATCCAGCGCCAGACTGGACGTCAGACAAACTTAGAAGCGACGCACGTAGCTGACCGAATAGGCGTCGGCCTCACCCGCGTTGTCGCGGAAGTCGCGACGGGTCCAGTCGGCGCGGACGCCGTTCTTGCCGTCCAGATAGTAGTTGGCGCCGACGCCGTAGTTCCAGCTGTCGCCGCCCACGTCGGTGTTGGCGCCGGGGAACTCCTGCTTCAGTTCGGTGTGGCCGTAACCGCCGCGCGCGAACAGCTCCAGCTTGTCGCTGACCGGATACTTGCCGACCACGTAGCCGGCGGCGTCCCACTCGTGCTTGATCGAGCCATCGACGCCGGCGACGGTGAAGTCGTCGTCCTTGACGCCGACCGAGGCCTCGGTCTCGACGGCCAGGTAGCGGTTCAGGTTGACGCCCAGGCGGCCGGTGACGGCGCCGGTCGTGGCGGAGTCGCCTTCAACATGGGTATAGCCCAGCGAACCGTATCCGCGCGGCTCGGGGTTCGACTGCGCAAAGGCCGGAGCGGCGATTGCAGAAACGGCGGCGGCGGCGAGAAGAATGTTACGCATTGTTTCTATAACTCCTAGTAATCCTAGATGCGGTGACTTCTGCGGCCACCGGCCCCATCCAGCGAGAAGTTAAATGGCTACCTAGCCAAGCCGTTCCAGAGGCAAACGAATACACAGGAATGACCGTGGGCATACAGACACACACAGCGTTACGCTGATCGTGACCTCAATCCGGCACGAAAAAGGCGACCCCGAGGGACCGCCTTTGCACGCTCAAGCCTGAAGGGGCTCTAGCGGTCCTTTTCGCGCTCTTCGCCCGAGCGGGCAGCCAGCGCCGCCTGGGCCGCCGCCAGACGGGCGATCGGCACGCGGTAGGGGGAGCAGGAAACGTAGTCGAGGCCCACGCTCTCGCAGAAGGCGATGGAGGACGGATCGCCGCCATGCTCGCCGCAGATGCCCATCTTCATGCCCGGCTTGACCGATCGGCCGCGTTCCTCAGCGATGCGGATCAGGTCGCCCACGCCGCTCTGGTCCAGACGGACGAAGGGGTCGGTCTCGAAGATGCCCTTGTCCAGATAGGCCTGCAGGAAGCGGCCCGAGTCGTCGCGGCTGATGCCGAAGGTCGTCTGGGTCAGGTCGTTGGTGCCGAAGCTGAAGAACTCGGCGTGCTCGGCCAGGTCGGCTGCACGCAGAGCGGCGCGCGGCAGTTCGACCATGGTGCCGACCAGGTATTCGACGTGATCCCCGGCCGCCTCGAACACGGCCTTGGCCGTGCGGTCAGTCAGTTCGCGCAGGTATTTCATCTCCAGGCCCAGGGCGACCAGAGGGTGCATGATCTCCGGGATCGGAGCGACACCCGACGCCGTCTTGACCTCCAGCGCCGCCTCCAGGATGGCGCGGACCTGCATCTCGTAGATCTCGGGATAGGCCACGCCCAGGCGGCAGCCGCGGTGGCCGAGCATGGGGTTGGTCTCATGCAGTTCACGCGCGCGACGCTTCAGCTTCTCGGCGTCCAGACCCGAACCGGCGGCCAGGGCGTCGATGTCGGCGTCGGTGTGCGGGATGAACTCGTGCAGCGGCGGGTCCAGCAGGCGGACCGTCACCGGCAGGCCGCTCATGATGGTGAACAGCTCGACGAAGTCCGACTTCTGGAAGGGGGCGATCTTGGCCAGGGCGGCGCGGCGGCCCTGTTCGTCGTCGGCCAGGATCATCTCGCGCACGGCGGCGATGCGGGCCTCGTCGAAGAACATGTGCTCGGTGCGGCACAGGCCGATGCCCTCGGCGCCGAAGCCGCGCGCGGTGCGGGCGTCCAGCGGGGTCTCGGCGTTGGCGCGGACCTTCAGACGGCGCACGCCGTCGGCCCAGGCCATCAGGGTCTGGAAGTCGCCCGTCAGTTCCGGCTCGATCATCGGCACGGCGCCGTCCAGCACCTCGCCCTTGCCGCCGTCGATGGTGATGACTTCGCCCGCCTTGAAGACGCGGCCGCGCGCGGTGAAGGTCCCGGCCTTCTCATTGATCGAAATTTCACCGGCGCCGGAGACGCAAGGCCGGCCCATGCCGCGCGCCACGACCGCCGCGTGGCTGGTCATGCCGCCGCGCGCCGTGACGATGCCGCGCGCCGCGTGCATGCCGTGGATGTCCTCGGGGCTGGTTTCCTCGCGCACCAGGATGACGGCGTCGCCCTGCTGGGCCAGACGCTCGGCCTCGTCGGCGTCGAAGACGATCTTGCCGGTGGCCGCGCCGGGCGACGCCGGCAGGCCCGCGGCCACCACCGAACGGGCGGCGTCAGGGTCCAGGGTCGGGTGCAGCAGTTGGTCCAGAGCAGCAGGCTCGACCCGCGACACGGCCTCTTCCTGCGCGATGACGCCTTCCGAGGCCAGATCGACGGCGATCTTCAGTGCCGACTTGGCTGTGCGCTTGCCGTTGCGGGTCTGCAGCATCCACAGACGGCCCTGCTCGACCGTGAACTCGATGTCCTGCATGTCGCGATAGTGGCTTTCCAGCCGGTTCACGACGTCGACGAACTGACCGAAGACGACCGGCATGGCCTCTTCCATCGAAGGGGCGGTCTCGCCCATTTCCTCGCGGCCCGCCTTGGTCAGGGACTGCGGCGTGCGGATGCCCGCGACCACGTCCTCGCCCTGGGCGTTGATCAGGAACTCGCCATAGAGGCGCGCCTCGCCGGTCGAGGGGTTGCGGGTGAAGGCGACGCCGGTGGCCGAGGTCTCGCCCATGTTGCCGAACACCATGGACTGGATGTTGACGGCCGTGCCCCAGCTTTCGGGGATGTCGTGCATGCGGCGATAGAATTTCGCGCGGTCGTTCATCCAGCTGGCGAAGACGGCCGAGACGGCGCCCCACAACTGGTCATGCGGGTCCTGCGGGAAGGGCTGGCCCAGTTCACGTTCGACCAGGACCTTGTAGTCGGCGACGACCTTTTCCCAGTTCTCGGCGGTCAGGTCGGTGTCGATCGAGACGCCCAGACGATCCTTGTGGTCGTCCAGAACCTCTTCGAACTGATCGTGGCCGATGCCCAGCACCACGTTGGAATACATGGTGATGAAACGACGATAGCTGTCGAAGGCGAAGCGGCGGTCGCCGGACAGGGCGGCCAGACCCTCGACCGTCTGGTCGTTCAGGCCCAGGTTCAGCACCGTGTCCATCATCCCCGGCATCGAGGCCCGCGCGCCCGAGCGCACCGAGACCAGCAGGGGGTTGGCGGCGTCGCCGAAGGTCTTGCCGACAATGCCCTCGACGGTCTTCAGGCCGGCGGCGGCCTGTGCGGCCAGCTCGGCCGGATAGGTCTCTTCGTGGGAGTAGTAGTGGACGCAGGCTTCCGTCGTGATCGTGAAGCCGGGCGGCACCGGAAGGCCGAGCGAGGACATCTCGGCCAGGTTCGCGCCCTTGCCGCCGAGAAGGTTCTTCATCGACGCATCGCCGTCAGCCGAGCCGCCGCCGAAGCCGTACACCCACTTGGTCATCTTGCCGTCCCTGAGCCGTGGTCTAGCCGCCGAGGGATTGAGTCCCGCGCACGGTGGCCCTCACTAGCGCGCTGCACCTGCGAAGGCGAGGCCGGGGGCGTAACAATCCGTGAGAGGATGTATCTCTTTTCCTTCTCCCCTTGTGGGAGAAGGTGGCCCGCCAGGGCCGGATGAGGGGTCTCTCCGCCACGAAAAAGGGCTGCGTGACTGTGACGTCGCGCAACCCCTCATCCGTCAGCCTTCGGCTGCCACCTTCTCCCGCAAGGGGAGAAGGATCATTGGCGCCTCAGCCTGCGATCTGGCCGAAGTCCGCCACTCGGCCCATCACCGCGCGCACCTGACCCAGCAGCTTCAGGCGGTTTTCACGCTCCTCGGCCACGTCGGAGTTGACCATGACGCCGGTGAAGAAGGCGTCCACCGGACCGCGCAGGGCGGCCAGGGCCGTCATGGCGGCGGCGAAGTCTTCGGTCTCCAGCGCGGCGTCCACAGCGGTCGAGGCGGCGGCGGCGGCGAAGGCCAGCGCGGTTTCTTCCGCCGGCTGGTTGGCCAGGCCGGTGGCGACGGCGCCCTCGGGCAGCGGGCCTTTCTTCTCCTCGGCCTTGAGGATGTTGGAAGCCCGCTTGTAGCCCGCCAGCAGGTTGGCCCCGTCGTCCGTGGCGAGGAAGGCGGCCAGCGCCTCCACCCGACGCACGATCCGCACCAGATCGTCGTCGCCCAGAGCGAAGACAGCGGCCACGAGGTCGTGACGTTGCCCCTGATCGCGCAGAAGGACGGTCAGGCGGTCGGCGAAGAAGGCTAGAACCTCGTAGGTCAATCCCTCTGCAGAAGGGAACGTCTTGAATTGCTCTAGCGATTGGTCCGCTGCGAGGTACTCGTTGTAGGCATTGAGAATGTGGTCGAGAACGACATCCTCCAGTTGCACCGAAACCCCGTTCTCCAGCACCAGCCGGATCACGCCCAGCGCGGCGCGGCGCAGAGCGTAGGGGTCGCGTGAGCCGGTGGGCTTTTCGTCGATGGCGAAGAAGCCGACCAGGGTGTCCAGCTTCTCGGCGATGGCGACGGCGACCGTGACCGGGGCGGTCGGGACGCTGTCGCCCGGACCTTGCGGCTTGTAGTGGTCGCGCACGGCGTCGGCGACGGCGTCGGGGTAGCCGGCCAGACGGGCGTAGTAGCCGCCCATGACGCCCTGCAGTTCCGGGAACTCGCTGACCATGCCCGAGGCCAGATCGGCCTTGGACAGGCGCGCGGCCTGTTCGGCCTGATCGGCGTCGGCGCCGACCAGAGGAGCGATCTCGCGGGCCAGCGCTGTGATGCGGTCGACACGCTCGGCCAGCGTGCCCAGCTTGGCGTGGAAGGTGACGCCCTTCAGCTTGTCGTTCCAGGCGTCGAAGCCGACCTTCTGGTCCTCGTCCCAGAAGAAGCGGGCGTCGTTCAGGCGGGCCGACAGGACGCGGCTGTTGCCGGCGGCCAGAGCCTGACCGCCGTCGGTCGCCTCGACGTTGGCGACGACGAGGAAGTTGGGGGCGAGACCGTCCTTGGCCGGGTCGCGCACGGCGAAATACTTCTGGTGCACCTTCATCGACAGGCGGACCACTTCGGGCGGCAGGGACAGGAACTGCGGGTCCATGTCGCCCAGGATCGGCGTCGGCCATTCGGCCAGGCCGGCGACCTCGTCCAGCAGGCCGTCGTCATCGACCAGAGCCAGACCGCGCGCGGCGCAGGCGGCCTTGGCCCCGTCCAGAATCCGCAGCTTGCGGTCGGCCACGTCGATCAGGACGAAGTCCTTTTCCAGCTTGGCGCGGTAGTCGGCGAAGTCCTTGACCGCGAACGGCTTGCCGCTGCCGAGGAAGCGATGACCCTCGGTCACGTCGCCCGATTGGATGCCGTCGATCTCGAACGGCACCACCGCCCCGTCGAACAGGGCGATGATGCGCTTGATCGGGCGCACCCAGCGCAGGGTGCCCGTGCCCCAGCGCATCGACTTGGGCCAGGGGAAGCTGCGGACGATCTGATCGACGGCCTCGGCGAAGACCTCGGTCGTCTGACGGCCCTTGCTGCTGATCTCGGCGAACCAGACGCCGTCGCGCTCGACCAGTTGGTCCTGCGTCAGGCCGGTCTTGCGCAGGAAGCCTTCCAGCGCCTGAGCCGGCGCCGAGATCTTGGGACCCTTGACCTCTTCGTTGCGGTCTTCGGCGGCGGTCGGCAGGCCGTCGATCACAAGGGTCAGGCGACGCGGACCGGCGAAGACGTTCAGCGCCTCCCAGGTCAGGCCCGCCGCCTTCAGACGATCGGAGACCATGCGTTCCAGGTCGCGCGCAGCGCCCTGCTGCATGCGGGCGGGGATTTCTTCGGAGAAGATTTCGAGAAGAAGCTGGGGCATTCGATTAAATTCCGTCATCCCCGGACAAGTCGCGGAGCGACGCCGATCCGGGGACCCAGACGGCGGAGTTCAAAGCAGAAGGAGCCGTGCGGAGCGCCGACGCCTGGGTTCCGGGTTCGGCTGCGCCGCCCCGGAATGACGGCAGGGAGAGGCTCACGACGTCGCCTTCTCGTGTTCGACCTGAGCCAGAGCGCAGGCTTTGCAAAGGTCGCGGATGCGGCCGATGTAGCTCTGGCGTTCGGCGACGGCGATGGCGCCGCGGGCGTCCATCAGGTTGAACAGGTGCGAGGCCTTCAGCACCTGATCATAGGCGGGCAGGACCAGAGGCTGGCCCTGCGGCCCCTTCATGGTCAGGAAGTGGGCGGCCTCGCGCTCCATGTCCTCGAAGCGGCGCTTCAGCGCGGCGACGTCATAGCCGTGGAAGTTGGCTTCGGACTGCTGACGCTCGTTCTCGAGGAAGACCTCGCCGTAGGTCAGGCCTTCCTTATTGAACTTCAGGTCATAGACGTTGTCGACGCCCTGAACATACATGGCCAGACGCTCCAGCCCGTAGGTCAGCTCGCCCGAGACCACGTCGACCTCGATGCCGCCGACGCCCTGGAAATAGGTGAACTGCGTCACCTCCATGCCGTCGCACCAGACCTCCCAGCCCAGGCCCCAGGCCCCGACGGTGGGGTTTTCCCAGTCGTCCTCGACAAAGCGGATGTCGTGCAGCTTGGGGTCGATGCCGATGGCGGCCAGCGAGCCGAGGTACAGCTCCTGCAGGTTGTCCGGGTTCGGCTTCAGGATGACCTGATACTGGTAGTAGTGCTGCAGCCGGTTGGGGTTTTCGCCATAGCGGCCATCGCCGGGACGGCGCGACGGCTGGACATAGGCGGCCTTCCACGGCTTGGGACCAAGCGCCCGCAGCACCGTGGCCGGGTGCAGGGTGCCGGCGCCGACCTCGATGTCATAAGGCTGCAAAATGGCGCAGCCCTGCTCGCCCCAGTATTTGTGCAGGGTCAGGATCAGGTCCTGGAAGGATAGGGGTTCGGTCGTCACGACGGCTCGTTTTCGCAGCGCAAAATTTGAGCGCGGACCCTAGAGGGCGGCGGGGCTGAGTTCAACCGGAGGCCCCCTCCATTCCGTCATCCCGGCCAAGCGGCGCAGCCGCGCCGAGCCGGGGATCGCCCAAGACGCCGGCGCTTCCTGCGGTCCCGGATAAGCGCTGCGCGCTTTCCGGGATGACGGTCAGTGAAGGATGCAGGGCCTGGCCCACCAGCCGGGGCGTTGCAGGGCCACCGCCGCCGCCTTCGCCGCCGCCACGTCGTCGAACAGGCCGAAGACCGTGGCGCCCGAGCCCGACATCCGCGTCAAGCGACAGCCGGGCGCTGCGCGCATGGCCGTCAGCGCCTCCCCTATGCCCGGCGTGACACGCAGGGCGGGGGCTTCCAGATCATTGCGCTGGGCCTTCAACCAGTCGATCACGGCGGCGGGCGACCAGTCGGCAGGGGCGTCCGGGCAGTCGGCGCCGCCAGCGGGCGCGTCGTCATAGGCGCGATAGACCGCCCCCGTCGGCGACGGCAGGCCGGGGTTCAGCAGGACGGCGTGCAGCGGCGGCAGGCGCGGCTCGTCGCGCAGGTCGTCGCCTCGGCCCGTCGCCCAGGCCGGGCGGGCGCGCAGACACATGGGACCATCGGCGCCGACCACGCCCGCGACGGCTTCCAGCGCCGCCTCGTCCAGATCGAGGTCCAACAGTTGCGCCGCCAACCGGATGGCCGTGCCGGCGTCGGCCGAGCCGCCGCCCAGACCGGCCGCGATGGGCAGTTGCTTGTCCAGCGTCACCGCCACCGGCGGCGCGTCGATCCCGACGGCCTCGCCCAGCGCCCGCAGGCCGCGCAAAATCAGGTTGTCGCCCTCGCCCGCCAGAGCCCCGCCGAAAGGGCCGGTCACGCTCAGGGACAGGGCGTCGGCGCGCGCGACCGTCACCCCGTCGCCCACGTCGGCGAAGGCGACCAGACTGGCCAGGGGGTGATAGCCGTCGTCGGCCACGCGCCCGACGTGCAGGAAGAGGTTGATCTTGGCCGGCGCCAGGCCGCTCAGCGTCATTGGATCAGTCCGCGACGCCCGCGCCGCTGTCGTCGGTCGGTTCCTGGCCCAGCTTGTCGCGCAGCTTGGCCTCGACCTCGGCCTTGCGCTCGGCCTCGACCTCCAGGGTCAGGACGCGGTTCCACTGGAAGCCCGCCTCGCGCTGACGGCCCACGGCCCAGTAGGCGTCGCCCAGGTGGTCGTTGATCTCGGCGTTGGCGGGCTCCTTGGCCACAGCCTCCTCCAGCGTCGTCACCGCCACGTCGAACTGGCCCCGGCGATACTGGGCCCACCCCAGCGAGTCCTGGATATTGCCGTCCGAGGGGTCGGCGGCATGGGCGCGCGCGATCATCTCGGCCCCCTGCTCCACCCGCGTTCCGCTGTCGACCCACAGGTAGCCGAGGTAGTTCAACACGGTCGGATTGTTCGGCTGCTTCTGCAGGGCGGCCCACAGTTCCGCCTCGGCCTCGGGCTTGCGGTTCAGGGCCTCATAGGCGGCGCCGCGCAGGAAGTTCACCTCGAACCCCTGGTCGGCGACATTGAGCAGAGGGCCGTTCAACACCGTCAGCGCCTCGTCATATCGCTTCATCTGCACCAGTTGACCGGCCAGCAGATAGGCGATGCTGGCCTCATTCGGGCGCGTATCGGCGGCACGGCGCAGTTCGGCCAGGGCTTCGTCGGCCAGTCCGTCCTTTTCAAAGCTGAGCGCGCTCTGGACGCGAGCGGCGGCGTACAGCTCCGCGTCCTGGGCGCCCACCTGGGCCAGGGCCGCGCGCGCCGCCGGCTCGAGCTCAGCCTGCTGCAAGGTCTGGCCGATCAGGAAACGGTTCTCATTGGTGGGTTCAAGATTGAGCGCCAGCCTGAGATAGACCACGCCGAACTCCAGAACCCGCTGGGCGATGATCTGATCGGCGGCCGTCTTCAGCGCCAGGGCCGCGCCCTGGCGATAGGTCGGAGCCGCGGGCGGGCGCCCCTTGGCCAGCACCCGCGCGCGCGCGGACAGCGTCATCCGATCGGTCGCGCCCGCCGTGACGGCGGCGTCATACTGCGCCAGAGCCTCGTCACGCTTGCCGCGCCGCTCCAAGAACTCGCCATAGGGCAGACGGAACAGACGCGAGGCCAGGGCGTGGCTGGTCAGATCGCGCCATTCGGCGTCAGCCTCATCATAACGGCGCCGCATTTCCAGCAGCCGGGCGCGATTGGCGCGCGCCACCAGGGTGCTGATCGGGTCGAGATCGGTCGGCGGAACCGCCAGGGCGCGATCCCAGTCGCCCGCCGCCGCCGCGATCCACGGCGCGACATAGAGACCCGCGCGCCTGTGCGGATCACCGATGGGGCCGGACTTCAGCATGGCGTTGGCCTGGCGCGCATCGCCGTGGACGAAGGTCTGCACCGCCGCGACCAGACGCCCGGCCTGAACGATGACCGGCGAGACGCCCTCCCCTTCCGGCGCGATCCGGGCGGCGACATCAAGGTCGCCGGCCAGCAGCGAGGCCGTGAAGGCCTGTTCGCGCACGCGCGGCTGCTCCGGGGTCAGGGCCTCGACCCGCGCCAGATAGTCGGCGCCGGTCTCGCTCTCGCCGCTGGTCAGGGCGTTGCGGCCCGCCAGGTAGAAGCCGTAGGCGCTGCGTCCCTCGGCGTCGGTGGGAATGGGGGCCCAGATCGCCGGGATGGGCGGGGTCTCCGGCGTCGCCGGTTCGTCGGCGATGATGATTTCAGGATCTTGGCTTTCGGCGTCAGCCGGGACAGCCGCGTCCGGCTCCGGGGACGGCTCGACCTCGACAGCCGGCTCAGTCTGCTGCGGCGTGACCTCGACGGGCGGCGTCTCCTGGGCCAGAGACGGCGCGGCCGCCCCCAGGGCGATCAGGGAAGCGGCGGCGAACAGGGCGGAGCGGCGGAAGGCGAAGCGCATGGGCGGACCCTTCACGCTTTCCCTTCCGCCCGCAAGGGGCTGAAACCCCTCGGCCTTACATGTTCGGGTAGTTGGGGCCGCCGCCGCCTTCCGGCGTGGTCCAGACGATGTTCTGCGACGGGTCCTTGATGTCGCAGGTTTTGCAGTGGACGCAGTTCTGGGCGTTGATCTGGAAGCGCGGGTTCTGGCCCTGTTCGTCGGTCAGCACCTCATAGACGCCCGCCGGGCAATAAAGCCGCGCCGGTTCGCCGTACTTGGGCAGGTTGACCTCGATCGGCACAGAGGCGTTCAGCAGTTTCAGGTGGGCCGGCTGGTCCTCGGCGTGGTTGGTGTTCGAGATGAAGACCGAGGACAGCTTGTCGAACGACAGCTTGCCGTCCGGCTTGGGATAGGTGATCGGCTTGAAGTCCTTGGCCAGACCGGTCGAGGCCGCGTCCGTCTTGGTGTGCCTCATGGTGCCGAAGAAGGAGAAGCCGCCCGTCAGGTGGTTGATCCACATGTCGAACATGCTGACCGCCCCGCCCATCATGGTGCCCAGCTTTGACAGCATGGGCTTGGCGTTGCGGACGACCTTCAGTTCCTTATAGACCCACGACGCCTTGTAGGCCTCTTCATAGGCCTCCAGCACGTCGCCCTCGCGGCCCAAGATCACGGCCTCATAGGCGGCGTCGGCGGCCAACATGCCGGTCTTCATGGCGTTGTGGCTGCCCTTGATGCGCGGCACGTTCACAAAGCCCGCCGAGCAGCCGATCAGGGCGCCGCCGGGGAAGGCCAGCTTGGGCACCGACTGGAAACCGCCCTCGGTGATGGCGCGGGCGCCGTAGGAGATGCGCGTGCCGCCCTCCAGATGCTCGGCGATGGCCGGGTGGTGCTTGAACTGCTGGAACTCGTCGAAAGGCGACAGATAGGGGTTCTGGTAGTTCAGGTGGACCACGAAGCCGACCGACACATAGCGATCGCCGAAGTGGTAGAGGAAAGACCCGCCGCCGGTCTTGTCGTCCAGCGGCCAGCCGGTCGTGTGCTGGACCAGACCGGGCTGATGCTTGTCCGCCGGAATCTGCCACAGCTCCTTCAGGCCGATGCCGAACTTCTGCGGGTCCGAGTTCGCGGTCAGGTCGTGGCGGGCCATGATGGTCTTGGCCAGCGAGCCGCGCACGCCCTCGGCGATGAAGACATACTTGCCGTGCAACTCGAGACCGGGCTGAAACTCGCCGGTCGGCTTGCCCTCACGGTCGATGCCGAAGACGCCGGCGACGACGCCCTTCACCCGACCGGACGGCTCATCCCAGACGACGTGGCTGGCGGCCATGCCGGGATAGACCTCGACGCCCAGGGCCTCGGCCTGCTCGCCCAGCCAGCGCGCCACGTTGCCCAGGGAGGCGATGTAACAGCCGTGGTTGTGCATGAAGGGCGGCATGGCGAACATGGGTAGCGAGGCCTGCCCCTGCGGACCCAGCACCAGGAACTTGTCCGTCTTGACCGGGGTCTCCAGCGGCGCGCCGCGTTCCTTCCAGTCGGGGAAGAGTTCGTTCAGGGCCTTGGGGTCGATCACGGCGCCCGACAGGATATGGCCGCCGATCTCGGCCGATTTCTCCAGCACAGCGACGGAAATCTCCTTGCCATCCTTCTCGGCGCGCTGCTTCAGCCGGATGGCGGCCGACAGGCCGGCAGGTCCGCCGCCGACGATGACGACATCATACTCCATGACCTCGCGCTCGACGCCTTCCAGCGCTTCCGCAGGCGGCAGCTTGTCGATCACGGCTTCCTGCCAGGCGTTGATCGCGCCGCCTTCGATCGCTTGCTCAGCCATCTTCCCCTGAATCCTCGTTATCGTCGTGGTTATCCGTCTTATCGTGAGGTGACGCAGCGGCGGTCAAGGCTTATCCCTGTCACGGAATGACGCCTCAGCCCCTCGACACCGCCGCAACCGAAGCCCTGCTCGCCTTCTGGCGCGATGCGGGGGTGGACGCCTGCTATCTGAGCGAGCCGGTCGACCGCACGGTCTTCGTCGCCCCGCCCGCGCCGCAGGTGATGCAAAAGGCCGCGGCCAGCGTGACGGCCCTGCATGGGGGCCAGCACGGGGGAATGTCCAGCGCGGACGCGGTCGCCGAAGCGCGCCACCTGGCCGCCGCCGCGACCTCAACGGACGATCTGGCCCAGGCCGTCGCCGCCTTCGAGGGCTGCCCCCTGCGGGCCATGGGGGCCAAGCAGGCGGTGTTCGCGCGCGGCAACCCCAAGGGCTCGATCCTGCTGATCGGCGAGGCGCCGGGCGAGACCGAGGACCTGCGCGGCGAGCCCTTCGTCGGACAGGCCGGGCAACTGCTGGACCGGATGCTGGCGGCGGCGGGGCTGGCCGATCAGGTCTTCATGACCAACACTGTCTTCTGGAAGCCGCCCGGAAACCGCTCGCCCTCGCATCAGGAGCAGGCGGCCTGCGCCCCCTTCGTCGAGCGCGCCTTCGCCCTGATGCAGCCCAAGGCCGTGCTTCTGGTCGGGGCGGCGGCGGCGAAATCGGTGCTGAACACCGAGGACGGCCTGATGAAGATTCGCGGCCAGTGGCGCGAATGGAGCCTGTCCGACGGCGGGGGTTCGGCCCCCGTCATGACCACCTTGCACCCCGCCTTCCTGCTGCGTCAGCCGCAGGCCAAGCGGGTCGCCTGGGCCGACATCCTGTCGCTGGCGGCGCGTCTAGATACGGCCCAGGTTGAGCCGAACGCCTGACTAGGGCATGGTTAGCGGCTGACGACCAGTCCACAGAGCGCTGACAATCCCGACGTCGAGAAGGGAGCGGCGCCGACGAAGGGGGCCGCCGCGTATGTACCTTTTCCGCCGCGCGACCCTCGCGCCTCTGCTCGTCGCTGCGCTCTGCGCCACGATTGCGCCCGCAGCCCTTGCCGCCGACAGCGGAGCCGGTGACGACGGCGGAACGGTCTATTTGGCGAACGACTCCGATCGAACGCCCACCGCCCTGAGCAGTTCCGATCGGCTCAGCTACACCACCGCCTTCGACGCCCTGCGGCGCGGCGATCTGGAGCTGGCGCGCAGTTCGGCCCGACAGGCCCAGGACCGCATCCTGCTGGGTCAGGTCGAGTTCGAGCGCCTGTTCCACCCCACCCACGTCGCCACCTATGACGAACTGGCGGCCTGGCTGGAGACCTATTCCGACCTGCCGATGGCCCAGCGTGTCTATACCCTGGCCATGCGCCGCATCCCCGACGGCGCGCCCGAACCGAAGCGTCCCGGCAATCTGCTGGAACGCACCTGGGCCAGCGTAACGGGCGCCAGCGGGAGCGGCGGCGTCACCGATCCGGCCAAGGCCGCCCGCGTGGCCCTGAACAACGACGACCTTCCAGGCGCCTATCGCACCGGCGCCGAGATGGGCGACTGGTGGAGCGCGGGGCTCGCCGCCTGGCGGATGAACGAGTTTTCCGACGCGTTCCGCGCCTTCGAGCGCGTGGCCCAGGACCCGACCGAAGACCCCTGGGTCCGCGCCGGCGCCGCCTTCTGGACCGCCCGCGCCGCCGGCCGCTCGGGCCGTCAGGATCGCGTGACCGAATATCTGCGCCTGTGCGCGCGCTGGCCCGCCACCTTCTACGGCCAAGTCGCCCTGCGCCAGTTGGGCGAAGAACCGGTCATCGAGAACATGGGCCCGCGCGCCTATAGCGCCTCGGTTCAGCGCGCCAACTTCACGCCCGAACCGACCGGCGTCGATGCGCGTGAACTGAACGCCTTCATCCGCGCCGACGAAACCGCCCGCCGCACGGTCGCTCTTTATGAAGTCGGTCGCCGCAACGAGGCCGAGGAAGCCGCCCGCACCGGGATGCGCAGCGCCGACGGCGACGCCGCCCGCCGCCTGTGGGCCGGCCTCTATCGCACGGTCGCCCCGAACCGCGCGGCCCATGCCGAGGCCAGCCGCATCGACGCCACGCGCTATCCCATGCCCGACCTTCAACCCGAGGGCGGCTTCACCATCGAGAAGGCGCTGGTTTACGCCATCGCGCGCAAGGAAACCGACTTCAACGCCAACGCCCGCTCCGGCGCCGGGGCCTATGGCATGATGCAGGTCATGCCGGCGACCGCCGCCTATATGACCGGGGACCAGGGCTATGTGCGCAGTCCCGAGCGGCTCTATGTCCCGGCCACCAACCTGAAGCTGGGCCAGGACTATGTGAACCGGCTATTCCAGATCGAGTCCTTCCAGGGCGATCTGCTGAAGGCCGTGGCCTCCTACAACGCCGGGCCGGGACCGATGCTGGCGGCGGGACGCAAGCTGGGGCCGGACGCCGACCCCCTGCTGCTGATCGAGACCATCGACGTGCCCCAGGCCCGCGAATATGTGGAAAAGGTCGTGGCGGCCTACTGGATCTATCAACGGATGCTGGGCGCGCCGTTGAACACCCTGGACGCCGTGGCTTCGGGCGCCAAGGTCGTGCCGATCCGCCTGGACTATGTGGCGCCGCCCGCCGCGCCCGCGCCGATGCAGGTGGCCGAGGCCACTACCGGCGGCGGCTCGCGCTAGAAGCCGATCAGATCAGGCTGGACAGCAGCATGGCCCAGACAAAGGCGAAGGCCAGGGCGGCCAGGAAATAGCCGCGCGCGACCTTGCTCCAGTCGGTGTTTCTGCTGATCGTCCGCATGACCCGTCCCCCACGGCCCGCCGCCGTGAGGACAGATTGTAACATCACTCGTTAATCGCCGGTTTTCGGCTAGGCTTAAGCGGCGTTAGCCAGGGCCAGGGTTTCCCACTCCACGAAATCCGGCTGAGCCAGCAGGGCTTCGACATAGGCGCGGGCCACGCCGTCCGCATCGCCGCGCGCCGTCAGGTCGATCTGATAGTGCCGCACCCGCGCCGCGACCGGGGTGAAGAAGGCGTCGGCGATCGACCACCGTCCGAACAGCCAGGGGCCGCCCGCGCCGAAACGACCGCGCATCTGACGCCACAACTCGATCAGCCGCGCCAGGTCACGGTCCAGCGCCGGATCGGACGGCGTCTCGGATCGCGCCTCTCCAACCATCGGATGATCCGGCCCGGTCCCGCACAGGGTCCGCAAGGTCTGAAAACCGGAATGCATCTCGGCCGTCGCGGAACGGGCCAGGGCCCGCGCGGTCGGATCATCCGGCCACAGATGCGCCTCGGGATAGTGTTCGACCGCCCATTCGCTGATCGACAGGGTGTCCCAGATGGTTTCCCCCTCGACCTTGAGCAGAGGCACGAACCCGGACGGCGACAGGCGGTGAAGCTCGGCCTTCTGCTCCGGGGTGCGATAGAAGACCTCGCGGGTCGTGAACTCGGCCCCCGCCCGCTTCAACACCAGCCAGGGCCGCAAGGACCAGGTGGAATAGAGACGCGGTCCGATGATCAGTTCCATGGCGAGGCTCCCGAGGCTTGCGCCGTCATCAATGGCTGGACGAGAGCTTCAGCACAACCAGGCCCGAAATGATCAGGATGGCGCCGCCAATGCGCATGGGGGTGATGGGCTCCCCCAGAACGGCGATGCCGACGACAAAGGCCCCTACCGCGCCGATGCCGGTCCAGATCACATAAGCGGTGCCCAGCGGCAGGGTTTTCATCGAGATCGACAGCAGGCCGAAGCTGATAATCATGAAGACGATGGTGCCGATCGTCTGCCACGGCTTCGAAAACCCGTCCGACGCCTTCATCAGGAAGGCCCAGACGATCTCGAACAGACCGGCGAGAAGAAGGAAAATCCAGGCCATGACAGTGCTCCCTTACATGGCGAGCCGGGTCGTCCCAGCGGTCATGCCCAGAATAAGGGAGAGGTCGTCCTCTGACGCCGCCTATTTGGGACAAGCGAACGAGAAGTCAAGCCTGCGCTCTCCTCCCCACTCGTGGGGAGGGGGACCGCGTAGCGGTGGAGGGGGCGACGCAAACCTCAGCCGTCGAGCCGCCCCCTCCGTCACGTCGGCTTTGCCGCCATGCCACCTCCCCATCGCTCCGCGACAGGGAGGAAAGAAGCAAGATCGCCCGGCAAACCTTGACTCACAGGCCCTCTCGAACGACACGACCGGTCCATGATCACGCGCTATACCCGCCCCGAAGCCGTCGCCATCTGGTCGCAAGAGACCAAGTACAGGATCTGGTTCGAGATCGAGGCCCACGCCGCCACCAAGATGGCCGAGCTGGGCGTGATCCCCAAGGAATCGGCCGAGGCCATCTGGGCCAAGGGCAAGGACGTCGTCTTCGACGCCGACCGCATCGACGAGATCGAGCGCACCACCAAGCACGACGTCATCGCCTTCCTGACCCATGTGTCGGAAATCGTCGGCGAGGAAGCCCGCTTCCTGCACCAGGGCATGACGTCTTCGGACGTGCTGGACACCTGTTTCGCGGTGCAGCTGGCCCGCTCGACCGACCTGCTGCTGGGCGGCGTCGACCGTGTTCTGGCCGCGCTGGAAGTGCGCGCCAAGGAACACAAATACACCCCGACCGTCGGCCGCTCGCACGGCATCCACGCCGAGCCGGTGACCTTCGGACTGAAGCTGGCCGGCTATCACGCCGAGTTCCAGCGCGCCAAGCGCCGCCTGGTCACGGCGCGCGAGGAGATCGCCACCTGCGCCATCTCGGGCGCCGTCGGCACCTTCGCCAACGTCGATCCGGCCGTTGAACAATACGTCGCCGACCAGATGGGCCTGGCTGTCGAGCCGGTCTCGACCCAGGTCATCCCGCGCGACCGTCACGCCGCCTACTTCGCCGCCCTGGGCGTCGTCGCCTCGTCGATCGAGCGCCTGGCTGTCGAGATCCGCCACCTGCAGCGCACCGAAGTCCTCGAAGCCGAGGAGTTCTTCGACAAGGGCCAGAAAGGCTCGTCGGCCATGCCGCACAAGCGCAACCCGATCCTGACCGAGAACCTGACCGGTCTGGCCCGTCTGGTTCGCTCGGCCGTGACCCCGGCGATGGAGAACGTCGCCCTGTGGCACGAGCGGGACATCAGCCACTCCTCGGTCGAGCGCGGCATCGGCCCTGACGCCACGGTCCACCTGGACTTCGCCCTGCACCGTCTGGCGGGCGTGATCGAGCGCCTGAACGTCTATCCCGAGAACATGCAGAAGAACATCGACCGCCTGGGCGGCCTGGTGCACTCGCAACGGGTCATGCTGGCGCTGACCCAGGCCGGCGTGTCGCGTGAAGACGCCTATGCCGCGGTTCAGGAGAACGCCATGAAGGTCTGGCGCGGCGAAGGCGCCTTCCTCGACTTCCTCAAGGCCGACGCCCGCGTGACCCTGCCCCAAGACCAGTTGGAAGCCCTGTTCGACCTCGGCTACCACACCAAGAACGTCGACGTGGTGTTCAAGCGCGTCTTCGGAAGCTGACGCCATGACCCAGCGCATGATCCGTCTCAACCCCCGGCTCGACCCCAGGGACTATGCGGCGGATTATGCGCGCGACGGCCTTGTTCAGGTGCCGGACCTGCTGGAGGCGGAAAGCGCCGAGTGGCTGGAACTGGCGCTGGAGCACGACACGCCCTGGCACCTGTCGCTCAAGACGGCCGAGGGCGGGCGCATGGTCTCGCCCGAGGAGATGAACGCCATGGGCCGCGAGGCCCTGGGGTCCCATATCCAGAGCGCCTTGGCCGAGGGACAGAAGGGCTTTTCCTTTGTCTATCTGACCTATCCGATCATTCAGGCCTTCCTGAACGGACGCGATCCGGGCCACGCGACCCATGTCCTGCTGCAGTTCTTCAACGACGCGCCGTTCATGAACTTCGCCCGGACGGTGACGGGCGAAGCTCAAGCCACCAAGATCGACGCCCAGGCCACCTGGTATCGCCCCGGCGACTTCCTGACCCAGCACGACGACACCGGCGAGGGCGAACGCCGCGCCGCCTATACCCTGGGCCTGGCTCGCGACTGGCGACCGGACTGGGGCGGCCAGCTTCTGTTCCATGACGAGGGCGGCGACATCACGCGCGGCTTCAAGCCCGGCTTCAATGTCTGGACGGTGTTCAAGACGCCACGGATGCATTCCGTGGCCCCCGTCGCCGCCTATGCCGGCGGCCGCCGTCGCTCTGTCACCGGCTGGCTGCGCGACGATCCGCCGATCAAGTGAGCAAGGCCAAATCCGCTTTAGCCCCGATCGCGGATGACCGCACCTGCGTCCTGATCCTGGGCAGCCTGCCCGGGGACGCCTCGCTGAAGGCGGCCCAGTACTACGCCCATCCGCGCAACGCCTTCTGGCCCCTGATCGGCGGCCTGCTGGGCGAGGGCCTGCCCGCCCTGCCCTATGAAGCCCGCCTGGAGCGTCTGAAGGCGCGCGGCGTCGGTCTGTGGGACGTGATCGCCTCGGCCGAGCGATCCGGCAGTCTGGACGCCGCCATCCGCTCGCCCGAGGCCGCCGATCTGCACGGCCTGGCGTCGGGTCTGCCCCATCTGCGCGCCGTGGCCTTCAATGGCGGCCTGGCGGCCAAGCTGGGGCGCCGCATCCTGGCGGATCTGGACGGCGTCGCCCTGATCGACCTGCCTTCCTCCAGCCCGGCGCACGCCCGCCCCCTGGACGAGAAGCGCCAGGCTTGGTTCGCCCTGTCGCCCTTTCTCGGCTGACGCCCTCGCGGCCGATCACGCGCCGCGCCGGAAAATTTGAACCATTTACCCTGCTCGCCCGTAGTTCTCCCCGACCCCGCCGCCCCTTCGAGCGGCCGTCGATGGAGAGACGCCATGAAAATGATCCGTACCGCCAGCCTTGCCACTGTATCCGCGGCCGCCCTGCTGGCCCTGGCCGCCTGCGGCAATAACGAGACCAAGGTCGAGAAGGCGCCGACCGACGCCATGCCCGCCGATTCCGCCGCCATGGCCCCTGTCAGCACCGAGCCCATGGTGGGCGGCGTGGCCATGAACCCCGCCGACAACATCGTCGCCAACGCCTCCAAGGCGCCGAACCTGACCACCCTGGTCGCCGCAGTTCAGGCCGCCGGTCTGGCCACCACCCTGCAAGGCGCCGGCCCCTTCACCGTCTTCGCGCCCGACAACGCCGCCTTCGAGAAGATCCCGGCCGCCACGCGGACCAGTCTGATGGAGCCCGCCCAGAAGGCGGCCCTGACCAAGATCCTGACCTATCACGTCGTGCCCGGCCGCCTGACCGCGGCAGACATCGCCGCCGAAGCCCAGAAGGGCGGCGGCACGGCCAGCCTGACCACGGTTCAGGGCGAGAAGCTGACGATCAGGGACGCCGGCGGCGGCCGCTGGACCATTACCGACGCCAAGGGCGGAACCTCGACCATCACCCAGGCCGACGTCGGCCAGTCGAACGGCGTGGTCCACGTCATCGACACGGTGCTGATGCCGAAATAGCGGCGCCCGCATCGCGCAAACAAAAGGGCCGCTGCCGGAGAACGACAGCGGCCCTATTTTCTGTCCGATCCGAAGATCAGGCCGCCGTCGCGCGGAACCGTCGCGAGGCGAAGACGCCGCCGCCGATCAGCAGGAGCCCGGTCAGACCCCACAGCGTCCATTCGCTCATCGTCGGCACGGCGGTCGGGGCGGCGTTGACGGTGTGCGGTGCAGCGACGGCCAAAGCCCCCAAACAGGGACCGGGCGTGGTGACAACACCTTGAAGCGTCCGCACGCCCGTATCGGTCAGTTGATTTGTCACGCAACTGACCGCGCCCCCGGCGACGGTCGCATTACACAAAGTCTTGCTGGCCCCGCCGGTCACGTCTCTGAACTCGACATTGGTGCCTGAACACGCGCCGAAATTGCTCGAACTAAGCGTCACGGACTGGCCCGCCACGGACGGACTTGGGGCCACGGTGATGCTGGCGACGCCCGCCTGTGCAGCGCTTGCGCTCATGACCATGGCCAGAGCAGCGCCCGCAGCCCAACCTGCGGCGATCTTGTTGATCGGCATTGATTCCCCCCTTCAGAAACTTCAGCAGCGTTATTTCAAATTAGCACCACCAACCAGCGCTATCTTCAGGATCGCTGAAAAGCCTCAGGGGTGTAGGGGATCGACCAGAAGCGCCGCCAGCTTCGGCGCGCCCTCAGCCCCCTCCACGCCCAGGGCCATCCCCGCCCGCTCCGCCGCGGGACGTCGGCGATAGGTGCCGAACAGGCGGTCCCAGATCGACAGGACCATGCCGAAATTGCTATTGCCCTCGTCCATCCGCACCGAATGGTGCACCCGGTGCATCCCCGGCGTCACGACCACCAGCCGCAGCGCCCGATCAATAGGCTCAGGCAGACGAACATCGGCGTGGGTCACGAACTGCCACAGGGTGGTGATCAGCCCATAGGCCAGGATCACCAGTAGCGGGACGCCGAGGATGGCGAAGATCATCAGTTGCAGAGCGGCGCTGACCAAGGCTTCGACCGGATGGTGCCGCACGCCTGTCGAGGCGTCCATCACGACGTCGGAATGATGCGCCCGGTGCAGCCGCCACAGCCAGGGCGCGCCGTGGAACAGGGCATGGGTCAGATAGGCCAGCAGGTCGATCAGCAGGAAGGAGATCAGGACCAGCAGCCAGGCCGGCAAGCCCAGGCCGGTCAGCGGCGGAAAGTGCAGCGCGCCCTGCACCCAGGCCGCGCCCTTGAGGATCAGGGGCGAGGCCATGAAGACTGCGCCGAAGCCCATCAGGAACAGGGCGGCGTTGGCGAACCAGCGCCGCGCACGATGACGCCGGTCACCGCTTAGCGGAAACAGGGTCTCCACGCCCGCCAGGGCGACAAACGCCAGGGCGGTGAGCAGAAGTTGCCAATGTGTGGATTGAACGAGAAGCTCGATCACGGAGGCTTCCCGTTCGAAGGCTTACTCGCCGGCGCGAATCTGTTCGCGGGCGATCGAGGCCAGTTCGTCCATCTTGGAGCGCAGTTCGCCCTCGGACACCGTCAATCCCGAAGCCTTGAAGTCGCCGGCGATCTTGCGGAAGACGTCTTCCTCGCCCGGCTGCTCGAAGTCAGCGCGGACCACGGCGGCGGCGTACTGCTCGGCGCTCTCGGCCGACAGCTCCATCTTCTCGGCCGCCCACAGGCCCAGCATCTTGTTGCGACGCGCGATGGCCTTGAACTCTTGTTCCTGATCGAGGGCGTATTTGGACTCGTAGCCCTTTTCCCGATCGTCAAAGGTCGTCATGCGCGTCGTCACTCCAGTGGCGGACAGAATTGGCGTCCGCATCGCCGTCTATACCCCCCTTCCATCCGAACGCAACCAGACTTGCGGTCGCGGTCCTGACGCTAGGTTACAGGAGGATATTTGTGTCACAGACGCCCTTCGGTTAAAGGGCGTCCGGTCTTATATAGCCGCCATCGATTCAGGACCGCGCCGCCCACAGATCGCCGGGCTGCGCGTTTTTCGTTTTGAGGCCGTCCGTTTCCTTCCCCTCCGGGACCCGATTGATGAACACCAAGCGCAAGAAGATCTACGAGGGCAAGGCCAAGATCCTTTACGAGGGTCCCGAGCCGGGCACCTTGGTCCAGTATTTCAAGGACGACGCCACCGCCTTCAACGCCCAGAAAAAGGCGACGCTGGAAGGCAAGGGCGTCATCAACAACCGCATCAGCGAGTTCATCATGTCGCGCCTGAACGGCATCGGCGTGACCAACCACTTCATCAAGCGCCTGAACCTGCGCGAGCAACTGATCCGCGAAGTCGAGATCATTCCGCTGGAAGTCGTCTGCCGCAACGTCGTCGCCGGCTCGCTGGCGACGCGCCTGGGTCAGGAAGAGGGCACCGCCCTGCCCCGTTCGATCATCGAATTCTACTACAAGAAGGATGAGTTGAACGACCCGATGGTGACGGAAGAGCACATCACGGCCTTCAACTGGGCCACGACCCAGGAGCTGGACGACATCCTGGCCATGACCGTGCGCGTCAACGACTACCTGTGCGGCATGTTCGGCGCCGTCGGCATCACCCTGGTCGATTTCAAGATCGAGTTCGGCCGCGTATGGGAAAACGACTTCGCCCGCGTCATCCTGGCCGACGAGATCAGCCCCGATAGCTGCCGTCTGTGGGACAGCGCCACCGGCGAGAAGCTGGACAAGGACCGCTTCCGTCGTGACATGGGCGACGTGATCGAAAGCTACACCGAGGTGGCCCGCCGCCTCGGCATCATGAAGGACATGCCGACCGTGATCCAAGGAGGACTGCACTAATGGCCAAGGTGAAAGTTCACGTCTTCCTGAAGCCCGGCGTCCTGGACGTTCAGGGCAAGGCCGTCGAAGGCGCCCTGCAGGGTCTGGGCTGGGGCGGCGTCGCCAACGCCCGCGTCGGCAAGATGATCGAGTTCGACCTCGACGACAGCGTGTCCGACAAGGAAGCCGAGGTGAAGCGCATGTGCGACACCCTGCTGGCCAATACGGTCATCGAAAGCTACCGGATCGAAGTCGCCTGAGGCGGGGACGCATCTGACGAACAGGGCCGCTCGCAAGGGCGGCCTTTTTTGTTGCCTGGACAGTCAGCACAACCGATTTCAGCCCACGCCTCGAAATCGACCGCGAGGGCCTCTATATGGCGGCGATGACCCTGGCTGATGACATCTGTCCCGTTCCGACCATCGCCCCCATGTCCGGCGCCGCCGAAATGGACGCCGCGATCGAGAGCGCGCGACAGGCCGTCGGCCTGCCGCTTGGGGCGCGCGTGGTCGCGGCCATGTCCGGCGGGGTGGATTCCACCGTCGTCGCCGCCCTGCTGGCCAAGGCCGGCTATGACGTGGTCGGCGTCACGCTGCAGCTCTACGACCACGGCGCCGCGCTCAAGAAGAAGGGCGCCTGCTGCGCCGGTCAGGACATCCACGACGCCCGTCTGGCCGCCGAACTGATCGGCATTCCGCACTATGTCCTGGACTACGAAAGCCGCTTCAAGGACGCGGTGATCGACCAGTTCGCGGACAGTTATCTGAAGGGCCAAACCCCGGTCCCCTGCATCCGCTGCAATCAGACGGTCAAGTTCCGCGACCTGCTGGACGTGGCCCGCGACCTGGGCGCCGAAGCCATGGCCACCGGCCACTATGTCCGTCGCGCCGCCGTCGGCAACCGCTCGCAGATGCGCAAGGCGATCGACCACTCGCGCGACCAGTCCTACTTCCTGTTCGCCACGACCCAGGATCAGCTCGACTATCTGCGCTTCCCCCTGGCCGATCTGGAAAAGCCCCAGGTGCGCGGCGTCGCCGCCGCCCTCGGCCTGCGCATCGCCGCCAAGCCCGACAGCCAGGACATCTGCTTCGTGCCGTCCGGCGACTACCGCACCCTCATCGACCGCCTGCGTCCGCAAGGCCGTGAAGCGGGCGAGATCGTCCACATGGACGGCCGTGTCCTGGGCCAGCACGGCGGCATCACCGACTACACCATCGGCCAGCGCCGGGGCCTGAACGTCGCCGTGGGCGAGCCCCTGTTCGTCACCAAACTGGACCCCGACAACCGCCGCGTCATCGTCGGCCCGCGCGAGGCCCTGCTGACCGCCAGCCTGACGCTGGAGGAAACCAACTGGCTGGGCGATCAGGCCACGATCGAGGAAGCCGCCCGCGACGGCGCCCCCGTCCTGGCCCGCGTCCGCTCGACCCGCCAGCCCTCGCCCGCGCGCCTCTTCCTGAGCGACGACAATGTCATTTCCGTCGTCTTCGAGCAGGGCGAGGAAGGCGTCGCTCCGGGCCAGGCCTGCGCCCTCTACGACCCCGCCGACCCCGACCGGGTCCTCGGCGGCGGCTTCATCCAGAGCACCGCCGCTGTCGTCTGAACCGCATAACGACGGGGCAAACGACCCGCACGCGCTGAGCGTCCGCGCCTGCCTGCCTGACGATATGCTGTATCTGCGCGCCGCCTTCCCGCGTGAGCGCTGGACCGAGCCCTTGCCCGAAACCGCCGCCTTCTGGCTGGACATGCACGCCGGCTTTCGAGCCCAGCAGGTTCAGATGGCCGAGGCCGCTGCGCGCTGGCGTTCGGGCGGCCTCGACCCGCGCGGCCTGCACGCCGCCCTGCTGCCAACGCTGCAAGCCTTCCTCCAGCACCTGGACGGCCACCACCGGGTCGAGAGCGGTCACTACTTTCCGCACTTCCGCCTGATCGAACCGCGCATCCAGACCGGCCTCGACCTGCTGGACCGCGACCACGACGCCATCCACGCCCATCTGGACGCCCTCTATCATTCCGCCGTCGCCTTCCATCAGGCTGTCGCCGGTCAGTCCGCCGACGCGTCCGACCACGCGCACCGCCTGACCGATGTGCTGGACCGCGCCGCCCCCGGCCTGATCCGCCACCTCGACGACGAGGAGGACATCGTCATCCCCCTGATGGTGCTTAAAGGCGATCCTACCGGTTAACCCCGACCAGAGCGCGGCGAACAGATCGCTGGCTCAGGCCGCTTCCTCCACATGCAGGACAGCCCGGTTGCGGCCCTCCTTCTTGGCGCGATAGAGGGCCGCGTCAGCCGCCTGCAAGGCGGCGCTGCCCTCGCGGTCCATGCCCGGTCGCCAACAGGCGACGCCGAAGGACATGCTGGTGCTGCCCAGCGGCTGGTTGCGCAGGCGCAGCGAGATGCCGGCGATGGCCTGACGCACCGTTTCGATCCTCTGCAGCAGGGCTTCCGGGGTCGTTCCCGGCGCGATGATGGTGAACTCCTCGCCGCCATAGCGGCAGACGATGTCGCCGTCGCGGAAGCGATGCCCCAGTTCGGCGGCCACGGCCTGCAGCACCAGGTCGCCCGCGTCATGGCCGAACTCGTCGTTGAAGCGCTTGAAGTGGTCGACGTCGCACATGACCACGCACAGGGGCGCCCCCGACCGGGCGGATCGCGCCACCTCCAGCGCCAGGGCCTCTTCCATGTAGCGGCGGTTGAACAGGCCCGTCAGCGGATCGCGGATCGTCTGTTCCTTCAGATCGCGCTGCAGCTGGTGATTGACCATGGCCGAGGCGATGTTCTCGACCAGGACATTGATGCGGAAGCCGCTCTCGGTATCCAGAACCCCGTCCAGATGCAGGACGCCGATGACCTCTCCCGACGCCAGCAGGGGCTCGCAATGATAGGCATGGCCCTTGTCCCCGACGTGGTCACAGACGATGTCGTCGCCCGCCTCGCTGACGAAATGGCTCTGGCCGCGACGCAGGGCCCAGCACTGGTCCGGCGCGAAGGCGTCGCCGTCGCCCTCATGATCGCCCCAGCTGGAAATGGGGATCAGCAGATTGCGCGAGTTGTTGTAAGCGTAGAGCGCCCCCGGCAGGCCCGGCAGGACGCGCGGCACGAAGGCCTGGATGACCTGGGCCAGTTCAGCCTCGGTGCGGGCCGCCTGCATCCGGTGGGCCATGCCTCCCAGCAGCTCGATCACCTCGCCGCGTTCACGCAACACCTGGCTGCTGGACAGAAGTTCGTCGTGGACCTGCTTCAGCTCGCGCTCGCTGCGCTTCTGATCGGTGGAGGCGGCGGCCAGCCGATCCGCCATCTGGTTGTAGCCCTGAGCCAGCCGATTGAACTCACGCGAGCCCATGCGCTCGGTGATGCGTTGATCCAGATCGCCCCCGCCCAGGCTGGTCATGGCGCGGGTGATGACCCGCACGGGCTGGCGGATGCCGCGAATGACCATGACGGACACCGACAGCGAGAACAGGGCGATCAGGGGGCCGCCGATCAGGGCCAGCCACTTGCCCCATTCCAGGCGGCGCTCGGCCGCCTCGATCCGCTCGCCCTGCAGCTTGCGCTCCTCGCTGAGGAAGTCCTGCGAGGCCAGCAGGACAGCGCTCATGGAATCAAAGCCGCGCCCGCCGACGATGGCGGCCTCGGCCTCGTCGAAACGACCCTGGCGCGCCAACTCCAGCGGCTGTCGCATCAGTTCTGTGCGTTCCGACAGCAGACTGCCAAACGCCTGAACGCGCGCCTTCTGGGCGGGGTCGTCCTTGGTCAGCTCCACCAGCTCGGAAAAGCCCTGCAGCGAGTCCGCCACCCGTCGATCAAAGGACTGGGCGTAGCCGGGGTTCTGGGTCAGGACATAGCCGCGCTGGCCGGACTCCGCGTCGCGCAGCCCCGCCATGGTCTCTTCCATGGCTTCGATCACCTGGGCGGAATGGGTCACCCAGCGGAAGCTCTCGCGACTCTGCCGCGAGGCGTCAACGAGGGAGGCCACCAGGGCCAGCAAAGCGATCACCACCAGGGCGCCGACAGCGGCGATCCTGGACGTCAGGGACAGGAACATGGCCCAAAGGTTAACGCTGGATGGTTGACGGAAACTGAATGCCGGCGCCGCCTGCGTCAGGCCGTCGCGGTCGTTCAGACATCCATACGGTCGACTAGGGGCCGGGCCCGGAGCGACTGGATGGCCCGCTTGATCCCGTCGAACACGGGGCCGGCGTCCTGTTCCATCTCGCCGTAGGCCCTCTCGAACTCCCCATCCAGGCTGTCGAGCAGGGCTAACTGTTCACGCCCCTTGTCCGTGATCGCGATCAGGATCGCGCGCTGATCCTGGGGATCGGGCTGGCGCGTCACCAGTTCCAGCGCCACCAGCTTGGGAATTTTCTGCTGGATCAACTGGTGCGAGCGGCCCAGCGCCCGCACCAGATCCGCGACCGAGACCGGCCCCAGCATGGCGATCGCCGCCATCAAGGACGACGACTTGACCGGAATGATCAGACCGGCCCGCTTGAACACCTCGGTCGACTGCTGCTCGATCAGTTCGCTCAGCTGCTCGCTGAGACGCCCCAGATAGGTGCGGTTCAACTCGATCATTCGCCCGACAGCTCCTCAATCCAGGCGACTATAGACGCTCGTCTCGCCAGACTTCTCAACGCGCTCCAGCCCCGTCACGGCGCCGTTCGCACGCACCAGCCGGAAGCGGTAGTCATCCGATCCCTGAACTGCAAACAGATCCTTGCCGATCGGATCAAGCGCGAGAACGAAGCGACCGCGCCAGTGATAGGCGAGGCCCGTCGGGGTGCGGACCAGGCTTCGCCCCTCATAGGCGCCGGCCGCCTCGTCCAGGTCCTTGGCGCTCGGGCTCTGACCGGTCATGGCGAACTCCACCGGAACCAGGGCCCATGCGGCGTCTGCGTCTCCGGCGGTCGCCCGGCTCTGCAACAGGAATTTCTGCGCCGCCAGCAGGGCGTCGGAGGCCGGAACGGCCAGATCAGGCGTCACGCCGACGCCCTCGAAATCCTGCCCCTTGATCGGGTCCCGGATCTGGCCGATCGGCACCTGCATCATGAAGCGATCATCGACCGGCACGCGCGTGACCGGATGGGCGCCGCCGGCGGTCTGTTCGCCGATCACGGTCGCACGGCCGAGCCGCTGCAGCGAAAAGGCCATCCACTCGGCCGCCGAGAAGGACGTCGATCCGGTCAGGACCACGACCGGAACATCGCCCGACCGCTGACCCGGCACGGCGGCCAGGCTCCATTGCCCCCGCGCCACCCTTTTGCCGTCCTCGTTGTAGTTGTAGTCGAAGAATTCCTGTTCCTTGCCCGCCGGATACAGGTAGCTCATCAACAGTTGCGCCATCTCCAGCACGCCGCCGTTGTTGTAGCGCAGGTCGAAGATGATCCCCTTGGCGCCTTCAGCGAACCGCATGGCCCCCGTCGCCGTATCCTGGGCGTACTGGGGGTCGGCGAAGAAGTCGAAACGGATGTAGGCCAGCCCGCCCTCCAGCCGCCGCGCATCGCGAAAACCGAAGTTGTCCGCGCGTTCGACGTCGCGCCGCGCCTGGGTCGTCATGTCGCCGCTCGCCTTGGCCTGACGGTTGGCGACGACCTCTTCGGGGTCAAAGGCCACCGAGAAATGCAGGTCCTCGCTCGCCTTGACCAGACCCTGGGACAGGTTGCCCGCGAACTGGTCGGCGTCGATCGGCCCGGCCTGAACCCGCCGATTCAGCTCGGCCGAGATGGCGGGTATGCGATCCTGGAAGACGTAGTTTCGCTGCAGCGCCGTCTCCAGACGAGAGACGACCTCTCGCTGCGCGCGCTGATCCAGACTCTTGGCGTCCGCCCCCTGGGCGAAGGCCGATCCCGGCGCCAGGACGGCGATCGCCAGCAGGGAGATGAAGGTCCGAGAAAACATCGCCGCTCCTATTTATACAACATATTGTGCAATATGTTGTATAAATAGGCGTGTCAAATTCGCTGACGTGCGTTTCGCGGGGAATTGACGGGTGCAGTCCGGTTGCGGATCGGACGCTAACGTCGCGAAACGATCCGTAGTGGATGTTGGTGTGCGCTTTCGCTTTCGTCATCCTCCGGCGAGCGCAGCGAGACCGGGGGATCCAGCGGCGCGCGAGAGCGCGAACCTGTCGCGCAGACGATGGTCGAACATCTCTCGTGAACAGATCGCCTTCGGCACCGCTGGTTCCCCCGGTCTGCGCCGCCAAGAGGCGGCTTGCCGGAGGATGACGAAAGGGAAAAAACGCCGCTCTAGGGATTTCCGTTTTCGACCCATCTCGGACATTGGCATGAGTGCCTTGCCGTGGAATGTTCGAAGCCATGCTTGAACTCGACGATAGCCGCTGGTCTGAACTCACTCACGCTTACGGGGCGGCATCGGACATTCCCGATCTTCTCCACGCATTGGCGAAACGGCCAGAGCAGCAAGGTCCAAACGACGAGCCGTGGTTTACGCTTTGGTCGAGCCTTTGCCATCAAGGCGACGTCTACACCGCGTCATACGCAGCGATCCCGCATGTCGTAGAAATCGCGCTATCGCAAGCGAACCCGATTGATTTCGGCTTCTTGCTCCTTCCGGCGTCGGTTGATGTGGCTCGGACAAATGGTCGAGGGCCAGAGGTGCCGGACTTTCTCCTTCCCGCCTATGACTTGGCCATCTCTCGCTTGCCGGACTGCGTGCTCGCTCATCGCGGCGAGAGTTGGAGCCAAAACATGACTATCGCCGCTATGGCCGCCATGGCTGTGTCGAAAAGTCATCATGCGCTCGCGGAGGCGGTCATGAACCTTGATGAGGATTGGATTTCCAAGATCAACAACGGCGAATGGGACTGATCATACGGTCCGCAAACCACCCTTAAGCGAACTTCGCTTCACGACCCGTAGCGGACTTAACGGTCGCGGCTTTTTAGTGCGGCTGATCCATACCGTCGAATAAGCTCGAAAACGATCAAACCAGCACCGCTGCCGCTCATGTGAAGAGCCAGGAACTGCCAGACGACTCGTTCGCACCCCTCAGGTGGACAGGTGCTGAAGACGATTAGTGGAGCGGCAATGAGCATCGCTGTGCTGATGAGCATGCCAGTGCAACCAAGCCCCTCGAAGTAACGAAGTCTTTTGATCTGCTTTTCGTCAGGGCTCATCGCGTGATTTTGCAAATGGAATGGCCGCTACGCAATAGTCCGCTCCCCACCCTTAGCGGCCCCTCCCCAGGTCCGCCTTCAGCCCCCTAGGCCGCCTCATCCTTCGGTAGGACATCCCCCACCGTCGGGCGGTTCTCGGCCCAGGTCAGTTCGATGTCGCGGGGTTTGACGATCTCGTTGCAATGGCCGCAGGCGATGCGGGGCTTGAGGTCATGGCCGCAGGACTTGTGCACCATGGCGATGCCGCTGTCGGCCTCGCCATAGACGTGCTTCTCGCCCCAGGCGTGCAGGGTGACCAGGACGCCGTACAGGTCCTTTCCCTTGGCGGTCAGGACATATTCGTTGCGCGGCGGACGTTCGGAATAGAGCTGCGGCTCCAGAACCCCGTGCTGCACAAGCGACTTCAGCCGCGCGGCCAGGACGTTGCGGGCCACGCCCAGCCGGTCCTGCCACTGCTCGAACCGGCGCACCCCGTTGAAGGCGTCGCGGATGACCAGCAGGGTCCACGGGTCGCCGATCACCTCCAGCGTGGCGGCGATCGAGCAGCTCTGGCGGCTATAGTCGGCGGTGCGTCCCATAGGTTGAAAGTGACCCCGCGTCAGGCTTTTGACAAGTGGGTTGCCAATCGGGACCCAGTTTGTCAGTTTCTTTTGGCAACGAACATGCGGCTCCCCGGTCGCGGTTTTTGCGTTCCTCGACTCGCGGGCGGCGACGCATCAGTCTCCGCCCGCCTCTTTCGCCTGTTGCGTGAACCGATGACCGACCTGCTGCACGACGCCCTGACCCTGACGCCCGGCGACGAGGGCCTGGCCGCCCACCTGTCCGGCGATTTCTCCAACGGCCCCATCGCCGCCCCGCCCGAGGCCGGCTTTCCCTTCGGCGGTCTGCTGGCGGCCCTGTGCGCCGGCGCCATGCGTCAGGGGCTGGGCATCAAGGCGCCCTTGCGCAGCCTCAGCGTCCAGTATCTGGCCGCCGCCAGATACGGCCAGCCCATCCATTTCCGCCCGCGCCTGCTGCGCGGCGGCCGCAACGTCGCCTATGCCGTGGTCGAGGGCGGGCAAGGGTCGCGCCTGACCCATCACGCCAGCGCCACCTATGGCGCCGACGGCGACACGGCCCAGCCGCTCAGCCCCCTGCTGGCCCCGCCGCCGTCGCTGGACAGCCTGAAGGATGCGCCGGGCATCAGCGGCCCCCTGTCCCCGCGCTTCTCGCAGCACGTCGACTACCGCTTCGACGGCGGGCCCAACATCCTGGGCGGCAATGAAGGCAAGCCCGTCGTCGAGCGGGTGTGGATGCGGACCCGGGACGGCGCGCCGCTGGACGAGCTGCGGATGGCCTATCTGCTGGACGCCCTCTATCCGCCCGCCTGGACCGCCTTCACCGCCCCGCCGATGATGACCAGCGTCGATCTGCGCTACGACTTCCTGGCCGACCCGACGCCCGAGACCGCGCCCGACGGCTGGGCCTTCTTCGAGTATCGGCTGCTGGATCACGGCCTCGGCTGGTCGGTGGACGAGGCCGTCGCCTGGGGCGCGGACGGCCGCCCGCTGGCCCTGGCCCGCCAGCGGCGCAAGCTGCTCTAGGCGGCGCGACGACGTTGCACGAACAGGGCGCCGAAACCGGCCAGCACGACGGCCATCAGGATCATGGCCCATTCGGTCAGCGTCGGCACCGGCTCGGCGTAGATGTAGCTGCTGCTGGGCGAAGCCAGGCTGGCGCCGCCCAGGGCGGAGATCGACACCGTGCGCGGCCCCTTGGCCGCCGCCGGGGTAATGACCGTGATCTGCGTGGGGCTGTCGACCGTGAAACCGGCCGGGACGCCGCCGAAGGTCACCGAGGTCACGCCGTTGAAGTTGGTTCCGGTAATGACCACGCTCTCCCCGCCTTCCAGCGGACCCGACGACGGCGAAAGGCTGGCGATGACCGGGGCGTGCGTCACGGTCAGGGTCGGGTGCTGGCCCTCGGCCATCTCGAAACTGCCGCCTGCCGGCGAAGCATAGGTCAGGGTGGTGGGCGCCAGGGCATAGGTGGTCAGCGTATTATCCGCCGTCAGATCCACCACGATCTCGCAGATGAAGGAGACCGGCTGGGTCATGCCGCTGACCGTCAGGACATTGCCCGACAACTCAACGACGGCGGCCGGGCAATAGGGCGAGGGCGTGACGTTCGTCGCCGTCAGCCCGACCGGGATCGTATAGGTAAAGGCTCCGCCGCTCATCGGCCCCGGCGCCACCTCCGAGGTGTAGATGCCGAACTTCAGTTGGGTATCGCCGCCCGGATTGACCCCCGGCGCGGCATAGGACCCGCTCATCGTCACATTCTGGGCCAGAGCCGGCGCGGCGCAGGCGAAGACGGCGGCGGCCAGAACGGCGCCCGACAGGTGATGACGAAGCATGATGACGGCCCCCTGATCCGCCCGGCCACGACCGGCGAATCGATTTTACATTGATGGTTAATAACAACGCCCGTCAACCGCCGGTCAATAAAGACCGCACGCCTGACTCTCGTTATAACTTGCGCCGTTCGACCCGGCGCCCGATCTAGCCCACCACGAGTTTCCCTTAAGGACGCCCCCCATGACCGCCGCATCCGATCCCGTCGTCATCGTCTCCTTCGCCCGCACGCCCATGGGCGGCTTCCAGGGCGCGCTGTCGCCGGTCAAGGCCACCGACCTGGGCGCCGCTGCGGTGAAGGCCGCTGTCGAGCGCGCGGGCGTGGCTCCTGAAAAAGTCGAGCAGATCTTCATGGGCTGCGTCCTGCCCGCCGGTCTGGGCCAGGCCCCGGCCCGTCAGGCCGCCATCGGCGCCGGCCTGGGCAAACACGTCGAGGCGACGACGGTGAACAAGATGTGCGGCTCGGGTCTGCAGGCGGCCATGATGGCCCATGACGCCCTGCTGGCCGGCACCGCCGAGGTCATCGTCGCCGGCGGCATGGAGTCCATGACCGGCGCCCCCTATCTGATGAACAAGCATCGCGGCGGCGCCCGCATCGGCCACGACGTCATCGTCGACAGCATGATGATGGACGGCCTCGAAGACGCCTATTCCCCCGGCAAGGCCATGGGCGTCTTCGCCGAGGACGCGGCGGCCCAGTATCAGTTCACGCGCGAGCAGATGGACGAGTACGCCATCGAGAGCCTGACCCGCGCCCAGGCCGCCATCGCCTCGGGCGCCTTCAAGGCCGAGATCGTTCCGGTCGAGGTCGCCACCCGCAAGGGCTCGGTCACGATCAGCGAGGACGAGCAGCCCGGCAAGGCCGACCCCGCCAAGATCCCCACCCTGCGCCCCGCCTTCACCAAGGACGGCGCCATCACCGCCGCCAACGCCTCTTCGATCTCCGACGGCGCCGCCGCCCTGGTCATGACCCGCGAGAGCACGGCCAAGGCCCTGGGCTTGCCCATCGTCGCCCGCGTCATCAGCCACGCCGCCCACGCCCATGAACCGGGCCTGTTCACCACCGCCCCGGTTCCCGCCATGCAGAAGGCGCTGAAGAAGGCCGGCTGGTCGGTCGAGGACGTGGACCTGTGGGAGGTCAACGAGGCCTTCGCCGTCGTCGCCATGATCGCGCAACAGGAACTGGGCATCGACCGCGCCAAGCTGAACGTCAACGGCGGCGCCACGGCGCTCGGTCACCCCATCGGCGCCTCGGGCGCCCGCATCCTGTCCACCCTGCTGGCGGCGCTTCAGGCGCGTGGCGGCAAGAAGGGCGTGGCCTCGCTCTGCATCGGCGGCGGCGAAGCTGTCGCCATGGCCGTGGAACTGGCCTGATCCATCCGCGTTTCCACGGCCAGGCCGAGCTTGGCCGTGGAGACCCTGTTTTGAAACTGACCCCCGCCCTTCTCGTCGGCGCCGCCGCGGCCCTGCCCCTGACTCTGGCCGCCTGCACCACCACCCAGGCGGAGAGCGCCGTAATCGACAGCACGGCGACGGCCCAGACCGGCGCGGCCGACGCCCTCAAGGCTTTTCCCGCCGCCGCGGCCGGCCAGACCCGCCACGTCATCACCCTGCCGGTCCAGACCGACGAAAGCGCGCTGAAGGTCGAGCTGATACTGGGCAAGACCCAGACCGTGGACTGCAACCGCCAGGTCTTCGGCGGCCGTCTGGAGACCCGCACGGCCGAGGGCTGGGGCTATGACTATTACGTCCTGCCCGCCCTGGGGAACGCCGCCAGCACCCTAATGGGATGCCCGCCCGGCTCGGAGCGCCAGGCCTTCGTGACGACGCAGGAACAGCCGCTGATCCGCTACAACTCGCGCCTGCCGGTGGTGGTCTACGCCCCCTCGGACGTCGAGGTGCGCTATCGCGTCTGGCGCGCGGGCGAGACCCAGGCGGCGCGCTGATCTCCGCCGTTCATTGAGATCAAGCGCGGGCGTCGGTCGATCTCGACCGGCGCCCGTGTCGTAGTCGGCGTGGCCTCCGCCGCATCGCGCATGAGCGCAGCCAGCGAGGCGCATCCGGCGCTCAGGACGATCATGGGACGACTCCTGCATTTGCGAACCAATTGCAGGTTTGCGCAGACTCGTCAGTCGTGCAAGCGTCCGCCTCCATTTTCTGGAGAACCGCCATGCGCGAAGACGGCAAGCTGGACTATCTCGAACTGCCCGCGACCGACATGCCGGCGCACAAGGCCTTCTACGCCGCCGCCTTCGGCTGGGTGTTCCAGGACTACGGCCCGGACTATGCGGCCTTCGCAGAGGGCCTGGACGGCGGCTTCACCACCGAGGCCATGACGCCCAAGCCCCTGCCTGTCCTCTACGCCCACGACCTGGAGGCCATGCTGGCCAAGGTTCAGGCGGCGGGCGGGGAAATCACCCATCCGATCTTCGCCTTCCCCGGCGGCCGCCGCTTCCACTTCCGCGACCCGTCCGGCAACGACCTGGCCGTCTGGTCGGAATAGAGCGAGCGACCTGGGATCGAAGGCCTACTTGGGATCAACCGATTGGGCGATCCGCTCGGCGGCGTCACGATCGGCGCCGCTGAGGCTCATCAGCCAGACGTGGATTTCATTGGGCGCCGTCGGCTGCTGGAACAGATGTTCCATGGCGATCCGGCGCGTCCCCTCCGGCACGATGACCGAGACGCGGCCCGCCGCCGTCACCTGCTCGCCGTCATAGATGGGGAACTGCGACGCCGATCCGGTATAGATCATGGCGAAGGTCTTGCCCGCCCTGCGTACCGAATAGACGCGCGCGTCCGGGGCGCCCCGTCCCTCGAATAGCTGGAAGCCGCTCGGCAGTTCGATGCGGAACGGCAGGGCGGCCACCTCAGCGGCGCCCAGCACGCCCGGCGCCAGAGGCGGCGCCGCCCTGGCCGGAGCCGGGGCCTGCGCGGGCACGGGTCTCGGATCCGGGGTCCGAGCGGTAATCACCGGCGTAGCGGCGCTCGGCGCGCGCGAAGGGGCGACAGTCGCAGGCGCGGTCGTCGCTCGGGCCGGAGCCGCCTGAATTGGCGTGGACCTGGGCGCGGCTGCCGGCCGGATCGGCGCCGCTGCCGCCGGGGCCGGGGTCGGCACGGGCGCCGCCGGACGCGTCGCAGCCGGCGGTCCGCCGTTCAACAGCCGCGTCAACTCCTCGGCGCTCTGGGCCTGGTTCGAGGATTGGGCATGAGCCGCCACGGGCGCGGCACTCAACAGGACGGAGGCGAGAAGCACGATTTTCATGCGGGAACCTTGGCCCCCGCGCCGCCTGACGGTCAAGCCGCCGCCAACTCGACCCAGAAGGTCGCCCCCTGTCCCGGTGCCGAGATCACGCCGATCTCGCCGCCCTGAAGCTCCGTCAGACGCTTGGCCAGGGCCAGACCGATGCCGTGCCCCTCGATGGCCGAACGCTCCAGCCCCAGCCGGTTGAACGGCTCGAACAACTGGGCCTGTTTTTCCAGCGTCAGGCCAGGTCCAAAGTCGATGACCTCGATCCGCACGCGATCATCCGCCCAGGCCGCCTTCAGCAGCACGCGTCCGCCGCCGGCTCCGTATTTCACCGCATTCCCGGCCAGATTGCCGATCACCTGGGCCAGACGCTGCGAATCCGCCTGCGCGATCAGAGCGTCGCCCTCGACCAGCACCTCGATGCTCAGCCCTCGGGTTTCAGACTTCAGAACCAGGGCGCGGCGCACATCTTCAAGCAGGCCCGCGACATCGGTCGGCCGCAGTTCGACCTTGACCGCTCCGGACTCGGCGCGCGCCACGTCCAGCAGGTCATGCGCCAGGGTTTCGACCTGGCGCGCCGTCTTGACCAGCATCTGGGCCATCTCGATCTGCTCGGCCGAGGTCGCGCCCAACTGGCCCCCGGCCCACAGTTCACCGATGCCGATGATGCCGCCAACCGGGCTCTTGATCTCATGAGCGACATTGGCCAGCAGCCGCGACTTGGCCGCCGAGGCCCGCTCGGCCCGTTCGCGCCCCGCCCGCGCGCGCTCGGCCAGACGATCGCGCTCCTCCAGCAGGGCCGCCACCATCAGGATCGGCATATAGCCCAGCAACACCAGCAACTGGGCCAGCAGCGCCCGATCCTCGGCGCCGAATGAATGATAGGGGCCATGCCCCGCCATGGTGCCGCCGATGGCCATGACCGTCACGAGCACCAGAGCGGACGCAATGCCCGCGACCCGGAACCGCACCGCCATCATCAGCAGCAAGGGCATCAGCAGGAAGCCAAACGGCAGGCTCAGGTGTGAAAAGATGGCGTAGCAGGCCGCGCCGATCAGCCCCAGCAGGGCGACTCCCTCGGCCAAGCGCCCCGGATGGCGCACGATGGACAGGTGACGCCGTTGCAAGGCCAGGCCAAAGGCGCCGATCACCGCAAAACCCAGGGCGTGACCGCACCACCAGATCCTCAGTCCGTCCAGAATGTCGGCGCCGACCAGGGCGTCCAACGCCACGGCGCTGATGACAGCGCCCGGCAGGGGCGCGACGGCGCATACCCCAAGGAACCGCGCCAGCCCTTCGACCGAGTTGACGCTCAGCCCTGGGACGAAGCGCCGCACCAGAACCACCGCCAGACCGATCTCCAGCAGGTTCATCGCCGTGAACAGGGCAGACAGCACCGGCCCGTTGCCGACCAGGAACTCGCCCGCCAGCACGCCCATGGTCACCAGGACTCCGAAGCCCAAGTCATAGGTCAGGCCGCGCCCGCCCCTCAACCAGACCGCCAGGGCCAGTCCGCCCGCGCCCCACAGGGCGGCGACCAGACCGTCGGTGCGCGCGAAGCTGATGGCCAGCACGACCAGAACGGTCACGCCGACCGCCGTCAGGATCGGCGCCAGGGGTTGTCGAAAGAAGGCCGCATTGGACGCAGTCACAGGCGCAGCGTCGCCCGCCGCCGCCGCGTCGAAAATGGGTTCAGGCCTGTCGAGCGCGCGGCTCATGCTCATGATCGGGTCCGATGTACGCGACTAACGCCTCATCCTGACGGACCTTCCTAAACATCCTCTGAAGTCAGAAGGCCGTCGCCAGCACCGTGTTGAAGGCCCGAACCGCGCCCGCCGGCCCCTCGGGATGGTTCCAGACGCCCGCGCTGACGGCCACAAAATCGGCCCCCGCCGCGGCCACCTGAGCCGCGTTCTCGACCGTGATGCCGCCGATGGCGACGCAGGGCGTCTCCATGGTTTCCTGCCAGATGGTCAGCTCGGTCAGCTCGGGCCGGTGCGTGGTCGCCTTGGTGTCGGTCGGGAAGAAGGCGCCGAAGGCCACATAGTCCGCCCCCGCCTCGGCCGCCTCCATCGCCAGGTGACGGCTGTCATGGCAGGTGGCGCCGATCATGGCGTCCGGCCCCATGATGCGCCGCGCCTCGGCCACCGGCGCGTCGTCCTGGCCCACATGCACCCCGTCGCAGCCCGTAGCCTTGGCCAGGTCCGGGCGATCGTTCAGGATCACCGCCACGCCATACGCCTGGGCGATGGGTGCCAACTGCGTCACCGCCGCCTTGATCTGATCGTCAGAGGCCTCTTTCAGCCGGATCTGCAGGGCCGCGACCTCGCCCGCTGACAGGGCCTGTTCCAGCAGACTGGCGAAGGCCTCCAGATCGGCGAGAACCGGCGGCGTGATCAGATACAGCTGACAGGGCGGACGGGGCGGGAGCGCAGTTTGACGGGCCATGCCCCCGCCCTGCCCGTCCCCGCGCCGGTCGTCAATGTCGCAACCCCATGCGAACGATTTGCACTCGCCTTAATAAATGCTATAGCGAGCCATTCTCAGTAACTGCTTCGGGGCCGTGCCGCCTTGTACGTCTGCAACTGTAACGGCCTTCGCCAGCGTGACGTCGCCCAAGCCATCGAGGCGGGCGCGACCCGGCCCAAGGATATTTTCGCGTCCAATCAATGCGCTCCGCAATGCGCCAAGTGCGTCTGCGAGATGCGCCAGATGATTCAGGACACCCAGGCCGCCTTCGCCCTCGCGGCCGAGTAGGACGCCTAGCTGAAAGTCGATTTCACTCGCATTATCAATGCAGTGATAAGAACTCGCAAATGATCCACGGCCCCAAAGCCGTGCTATGAATCGCCTCATGGGCGGTGCTCAGAGCCGCGACGTCATGACGACGTCGCCCAGCGCCGCCGCATCAGAGGACGACGACCATGAAGGGCGATCCGGCGATCATCCGCACCCTCAACGCGGTGCTGACCAACGAGCTGACGGCGGTCAACCAGTACTTCCTGCACGCCCGCATGTTCGAAAGCTGGGGCCTCAGCCACCTCGGCGACGTGATTTATCAGGAATCGATCGGCGAGATGAAGCACGCCGACATGCTGATCAAGCGCATCCTCTTCCTGGACGGTCTGCCCAACCTGCAGGATCTGCACAAGCTCAAGGTCGGCGAAGATCCGATCGAATGCCTGGGCGCCGACCTGAAGCTGGAAATCGACAGCCGCGCCACGACGCGCGACGCCGTCACCCAGTGCGAGGAAGCCCGCGACTACGTCAGCCGCGACCTGCTGATGAAGATCCTGGCCGACACCGAGGAGCACGTCGACTTCCTCGAGAACCAGCACAAGCTGATCGAACTGCTAGGCGCCCAGAACTACCTCCAGTCCGCCATGAGCGAGATCAAGACCGACGGCGCCGCCACCGGCAACTGATACCGCCTGCGCCGTCATCCTCGGGCCAGCGTCTGACGATGACGGCGTTCGCCCCCATTGCCCTTTTTCCGCTGTTCCTCTACGGCTCGCCGCGATTTCGCGCGCCCGCCCACGAGCGGCCGGGCCGCCTCCAGCCCTCACATCCAGCGGTTTCTATGAAAATCAACGGCAACACCATCAAGCCCGGCATGGTCCTGCAGCACAACGGCGGCCTGTGGGTCGTCACCAAGGCCAGCCACGTCAAGCCCGGCAAGGGCGGCGCCTTCGCCAACGTCGAGGCCAAGAACCTCGAAACCGGCAACAAGCTGAACGAACGCTTCCGTTCGGAAGACAAGGTCGAGCGCGTCACCCTGGAACAGAAGGACTTCTCCTACCTGTTCGACAACGGCGACAGCCTGGTCTTCATGGACGACGCCACCTACGAGCAGATCGAACTGCAAAAGGGCTGGGTCGGCGACGAACGCATCCCCTATCTGCAAGAGGGCATGAAGGTCATCATCGAGATGCATGAAGACCGTCCGATCGGCCTGGAATTGCCCGAGCAGGTCACGCTCGAAGTCGCCGAGACCGAGCCGACCGTGAAGGGTCAGACGGCCTCGTCCTCCTACAAGCCCGCCATCGCCTCGAACGGCGTGCGCATCATGATCCCGCCCTATATGTCGGCCGGCGAGCGCATCATCGTCGACACGACCTCGGGCGAGTACGTCCGCCGCGCGGACTAACAAAGACCGTCTTTCCCGGCCAAGGTCGGGCGCTTAAGACATATCTACAGGGGCGCGGATGGTCCGCGCCCCTTTTGCTTCTCCGTCTCTCCGGGCCGACAGGGCCTTCAAGGACAGCCGGACCAGGAGAACCCCATGGCCCTCGCCTCTGCTCTCGTTCAGGTCATCATCAGCGCCGTGCGCAAGACCGCACGCCCCATGCTTCGCGATTTCGGCGAAGTCGCCCAGCTTCAGGTTTCGCGCAAAGGGCCCGGCGATTTCGTCACGGCCGCCGACCTGAAGGCCGAGGACACCCTCTACGAACTGCTGATGAAGGCCCGCCCCGGCTACGGCTTCCTCGGCGAGGAACGCGGCCTGATCGAAGGCACCGACAAGTCGCACACCTGGATCGTCGACCCGATCGACGGCACCACCAACTTCATGCACGCCATGCCCCACTTCGCCATCACGGTGGGCCTGGAGCGCAAGCATCCCGACGGCTCGTCCGAGATCGTCGCCGGCGTCACCTACAACCCGGTGATGAACGAGCTGTTCTGGGCCGAAAAGGGCAAGGGCTGCTATCTGAACGATCAGCGCATCCGCGTCTCGGGCCGTCGCGACCTGTCCGAGAGCCTGATCTCGACCGGCCTGCCCTTCATCGGCAAGACTGGCCACTCCCAGGCCATCAAGGACATTCACGCCGTCGGCCAGCGCGTGGCCGGCATCCGTCGTCTGGGGGCCGCCTCGCTGGACTTCGCCTGGGTGGCCGCGGGCCGCTACGACGCCTATTTCGAGCGTAACCTGCAGCCCTGGGACGTGGCGGCGGGCATCCTGTTCGTCACCGAAGCCGGCGGCGTCGTCACCACCATCGACATCGACGGCGATCCGAAGAACGGCAAGCAGATCGTCGCCGCCAACCCGGAACTGCAGCCGCAACTGCGCAAGATCCTGCAAGCGGCGTAAGGCCCGGCGTCCATCGACATCGGCAAAAGGCGGCGCGGCGAAAGCCCCGCCGCCTTTTCCTTGCGCCCTTCACAGCGGCGTCACGTCACGCCCCTACCCTCGGCGCATGATCCGCTTCATCCTGAGCGCCGCCCTTCTCCTCAGCGGAACCCCGGCCATGTCTGCGCCCCTTCCCCCAGTCGTCGCCAAGGTCATCGCCCATCGCGGCGCGTCCGGCGAACGGCCCGAGCACACGGCCGCCGCCTATCACCTGGCCATCCAACAGGGCGCGGACTTCATCGAGCCCGATCTGGTCATGACCCGCGACGGTCATTTCGTGGTCCGCCATGAGAACGAGATCGGCGGCACGACCGACGTGGCCGACCGGCCCGCCTTCGCCGCGCGCCGCACGACCAAGACCATCGACGGCGTCCAGACCACCGGGTGGTTCACCGAAGACTTCACCCTGGCCGAACTGAAAACCCTGCGCGCCCGCGAGCGCCTGCCCCTGCTGCGCCCCGCCAATGCCGCCTGGGACGGCCAGGAGCCCATCCTGACCTTTGACGAAGTCGTGGCCCTCGCTCGCGAGGAGACTGCCCGCACCGGCCGCGTCATCGGTGTGGCGCCGGAACTGAAACACCCATCCTTTTTCGCGAGCATCAACCTGCCGATGGAGGACGCCTTCGTCGCCGCCTTGCAGCGCCACGGCCTGACCGGCGCCGACGCTCCCATCCTGATCCAGTGCTTCGAGGTCGGCCCGCTGCAAAGGCTCAAGGCCCGCATCGACGCCCCCCTGCTGCAACTGGTGAGCGTGGCGGGCGGCCCCGCCGACCGTCCCGACCTGACCTACGCCGCCATGACCACGCCAGACGGCCTGCGCGCCGTCGCCGCCTATGCCGACGCCGTCGGGGTCGAGACCGGCCTGATCCTGCCGCGCGACGACATGGCTCGCAGCCTGACGCCGACCTCTCTGGTCGCCGACGCCCATGCCACGGGGCTCGAGGTCGTGGTCTGGACCTTCCGCGCCGAGAACGCCTTCTTGCCGCTGGAGCACCGCCACGGCGACGCCCCCGCCGACCACGGCGATCTGAACGCCTACCTCAAGGCCTTCCACGCCCTCGGCGTCGACGCCGTGTTCAGCGACTTCCCGTCTGAGGCAGTCGCCGCCCGTTGAGCCCCTACGTCCCCTGGAACTGCAGGGCCGCCAGTCGCGCATAGAGCCCGCCGCGCGCCGTCAGTTCGGCGTGAGTGCCTTCCTCGACCACCTTGCCGCCATCCATGACGACGATGCGGTCGGCCCGCAGGACGGTGGCCAGGCGGTGAGCGATGACCAGTGTGGTGCGCGCCTCCATGGCCTGATCCAGCGCCGCCTGCACCAGACGCTCGTTCTCGGCGTCCAGAGCGCTGGTGGCCTCGTCCAGCAGCAGGATCGGCGCCTCGCGCACCAAAGCCCGCGCGATGGCCAGACGCTGGCGCTGACCGCCCGACAGGCTCTTTCCGCGTTCGCCCAGAGGCGTGTCGAAGCCCTGCGGCAAGGCCTCGATGAAGCCCAGCGCCTGGGCCTCGTCGGCGACCATACGCGCCTCGGCCAGGGTCGCGGCCTCGCGGCCAAAGCGGATGTTCTCCAGCGCCGAGCCCGAGAACAGGGGCGCCTCCTGCGACACCCAGGCGAAGCGGTCGCGCACCTCGACCGGATCGGCCGAACGCACGTCCACCCCATCCACCGAGACCAGGCCCGACTGCGGATCATAGAAGCGCAGCAACAGGCGGAAGACCGTCGACTTGCCCGCCCCCGACGGCCCGACCAGGGCCACGGTCTCGCCCGGACGCACGGTCAGGCTGAAGCCCTTCAGCGCCGGCAGGTCGGGACGGCCCGGATAGGCGAAGTCCACCGCCGACATGGACACCTCGCCCAGCGGCGGCTGCGGCAGGACGACCGGCGTCGCAGGCGGGGCGATGGCGGGCACGGCCCGCATCAGTTCGTCGATCCGCTCCATGGCCCCGGCGGCCTTCTGCACGTCGCCCCAGCTTTCGCCCAGGGCGCCCACGGCGCCGGCGGCGAAGACCGACAGCAGGACGAACTGCAGCAGGGCCCCCGGCGTCATGGTCCCGGCGATCACGTCCTGCGCCCCCAGCCACAGCACCAGGGTCACACCGCCGAACATCACCGTGATGATCAGGGCCGTCATGACCGCCCGCGCCCGCATCCGGGTCAGGGAGACGCCGAAGGCCTCCTCCACCGCCGCGCCAAAGCGGCCGATGGCGCTCTTTTCACGGCCAAAGGCCTGGACCGTCTCGATGGCGTCCACGCTCTCGCCCGCAAAGCCCACGGCGCCCGCGAAGGTGTCCTGCGACTTGACCGTCAGCTTGCGCACCTGTCGGCCAAAGATGAACAGCGGCACGATCAGCACCGGCACGATCAGCAGGACGAAGCCCGTCAGCTTGGGGCTGACGAAGAACAGCAGGATCACCCCACCGATCAGGGTCAGGAAGTTGCGCAGGGCATAGCTGACCGAGGTAGTCAGCAGGGTGTCCACCAGCTGAATGTCCGTCGTCAGACGCGACAGCACCTCGCCGGTCCGCATATGGGCGAAGAAGACCGGGTCCAGCGTCAGGATGCGCTTGAACAGGGCCGTGCGCAGATCGGCGATGACCCGCTCGCCCGTCTTGGTCACGTAGAAATAGCGGAAGGCCGTGGCCAGCCCCAGAATCAGGGCGTTGGCGCCCAGAATCAGGAACCAGGTGTTGATGTCCCGGCCGCCGTTCTCGAAGCCGTTGTCGATGGCCCCGCGCGCCGTCGCCGTCAGCCCCAGCGAGGCCACGGTCGAGCCGATCAGCCACAGGCCCGCGATCGCCGCGTCCAGCCGATGCCGCATCATGAAGGGCAGCAACTGGGCCAGGGGCTTGATGTTGCGGGTCTTGGCGCGCTTGCCGCCCGCCTCCTCCATCTGCTCGGCCAGCAGGGCCCCGGCGCCGGGGCGCCCCCGGGCGGCGGCGTCTTGCGATGCGGAAGGCGAAGAAACTTGGGTCATAGCCGCGCTCTTGCCCCGGAACGCCCCCCGGTGTAAACGCCGCCGCTCATTCCCGCCGTTTAGCCTCGGCGGGTTTCTCTATTTACGCGCACTGACGGTCGGCATCGTCGAAGCGCAGAGACGGATCAGACCCATGAAAGCGGACACGCACCCCGACTACCACTTCATCACGGTTGTGAAGCCGGATGGCAGCACCTTCCAGACCCGTTCGACCTACGGCAAGGAAGGCGCCTCGCTGGCCCTCGACATCGATCCGTCGACCCACCCCGCCTGGACCGGCGGCAACGCCCAGATGCTGGACCGCGGCGGCCGCGTGTCGCGCTTCAACAACAAGTTCGGCGGCTTCATCAAGAAGTAAGCCCTACAGGCTGCGACATAGTCGCCACAGGAGCGCCGGTCCGAAGGGCCGGCGCTTTTTGTTTGTCCGGAACGTCGATAACATGGAGGCGTTCGATCCTTCGGGGCGCAGACGACGGGTCTGGCGCCGGACCGGACTTGAAGAGCTTTAGAATGAACCGACGGGAATTGGGCTTTGGCGTCGCGACGACGACCCTGACCCTTGGCGCGGCCTCCTCCGCACTGGCGCAGACCCGATCGGTCGACCCCCAGGTCTTCATCGCCGGGTTCGACGCCCAGGCCGGCCGCCTGCCCGAGGCCGTGCAGGCCGACGTCCGCGCCGTCTATCAACTGACCGGCGGCAAACCGATCTGGACCGCCGACCGCCTGCGCGTGCTCCAGGAAGTCGCCGCCGGGGCCGAGCGCCACGCCCTGCCCGCCGGGGACTTCTTCGACTTCGTCGGCCTGGCCGCCGATCCCGGCTCGGCCGAGATCCGCACTACCGCCGCCGCCGTGACCTATGCCCGCGTCCTGGCCGAGGGCCGCGTCCGTCCCGAGACGGTCGAGGACCTGTGGGAGATGCAGAAGAACAGCGTGGACATCCCGCGCGGCCTGACCCAGGCGGTCAGCGCCAACCAGCTGAGCCAGTGGTTCGACAATCTGGCCCCGACCGACATCGGCTACACCAACCTGTCGGCCGGCTACGCCCGCTATCGCCGCATCACCCGCGCCGGCGGCTGGCCCGCCTTCCGCCAGGGCGGCACGATCGAGCCGGGAACCAGCGACAACCGCATGCCCGCCCTGGTGGCCCGCCTGGTGGCCGAGGGCGACCTCAGCGCCGCCGCCGGCGAGCGGCTCAAGGGCAACCTGGCCTATGGTTCGGAACTGCAGCAGGCGGTCCGCAGCTTCCAGACGCGCCACGGCCTGGGCGCGGACGGTCGGATCGGCCCCGGAACCCAGCGCTCGCTCGGCGCCACGGCCGAAGACCGCGCGCGGCAGATCGCGCTGAACCTGGAACGCCGCCGCTGGCTGAAGCGCGACCTGAACCCCGAGCGGATCGAGGTCAACACCGCCGCCGCCATCATGGTCTATTGGAAGGACGGCAAGCCGGTTCACTCCAACCGCGTCGTCGTCGGTTCGAACGAGAACCAGACGCCCAGCCTGGAAAAACCCTTCGCCTCGGTCGTGGCCAACCCGCCCTGGACCGTGCCCATGGGCATCGCCCGCCGCGAAATCCTGCCCAAGGGCCCCGGCTACCTGGCCGCCCACGACATGTATATCAACAAGGACGGCTGGGTGGTGCAGCGCGCCGGACCGCAGTCGTCGCTGGGCTATGTGAAGTTCGAACTGCGCGACAGCTACGCCATCTTCCTGCACGACACCCCCTCCAAGGGCGCCTTCAACCTGTCGGTGCGTCAGCGCAGCCACGGCTGCGTCCGCGTGCAGAACGCGGTCGAGTTCGCCCGCCTGCTGCTGCAGCCCGATCCGGCCAAGCTGGCCCAGTTCGACACCGCCCAGGACAGCCGCGAAACCACCCGCGTCACCACCGGCCGCGAGATCGCCGTGCGCCTGCTCTACTGGACCGCCTTCGTCGACGGTCAGGGCCGCGTCGCCTTCCGCGAGGACGTCTATCGTCGGGATGAGAAGCTGGCCCAGGCGCTGGGCATCGCGGTCAACCTGCCCCGCGTCATCGCCGACGGCCCCAGCGACGCCAACGACGTCGGGCCGTAGGCGACTTCATGCTGGCCATGATCCTGGCCACGACTCTGATCGCGCAGGAGCCTGCCCAGGCCCCTGCGCCGATCTGGCGCTCAAGACCATTCCCCGAGTTTCCAGCCAAGGCCCTTGCGGACGGCGTAGAGGGCGCGGACGTCCGGCTCGACTGCCTTCTGACGACCGAGGGGCGTTTCGCTGATTGCCGGGTCGAGGTGAATTCCCGGCCAGACTATGAGTTCGCCAAGGAAGCCCTGAAGGCGACCGAAAGGGCGCGAGCCGTGCCGCGCGAAGCAGACGGCGTCGCCGTCCCCGGCCGTGTCAGCTTTGAGATTCGCTTCCGCCTCGGCTGAGGCTCAGCCCCCGAAGGCCGCCTGCAGGCGATCCAGCTGGCTTTGCACCGGATTGACCGGCTGCTCCTCGTCGCCACCCAGATACATGCGCTGGTCCAGATGCAGGACGCGGTCGTAGAGCTTCTCGGCGCGCACGGCGTATTCGATCAGGGCGATGGGGAGTTCGCGGTGGCTGGGCTCGTTCTCGACCTTGCGGTCCGCCAGCCGATAGCGCGGTTCACAGGCGGCGTCGGCGCTCATGTCGTCTTCGCGCACAGCCCGCTGAACCAGCAGCCAGGACGCGATCTGCATCAGCCGTGTGGTCAGCTTCATGCTCTCGCCCGCATAGGCCAGGGCGGCGGCGCGCGACAGCAGGCGCGAATCCTGACGCCCGTCGCCGTCCAGATAGGCGGCGGTCTCCTCGACCAGCTCCATGCCCTCACGGAAGGTGCGGTCGAACAGTTCGGAACGCGCGAAATCCAGCACCTCAGCGCTGCGCGAACGCAATCCGACCATGTCAGCGTCGATGGCGGTCAACTCGGTCCTACCCATGAAACGTCACGCGCGTCCGTCAAACTCGCGGGTCAGAACGACTCCGCACGGACCGGAACTGCAATCGTCATGCCACGGATTACGAAAACGCGGGAGAGGCTTGTCAGCGGAAATTGAACAGGGCGTCGGCGGCGCTGCGCTTGGACGACTTGCCGTCGATGGCGGCCTTCGAGCGCGCGATCTCGGCCTCCAGCGCGGCGATCCGCTCATGCAGTTCGTCCACGGCGAAGAGGTCCAGGTCCTCGCGGACCAGCGCCTTCAACGCCTCGCCGCCCTGGGGTCTGGGCTCCAGATCTTCGAACGACATCATCGCCTCCGTGGTCAGCGACCGCACGAACCCGTATGAAAACGCCCCTATGACAAGGATTGCAAGCAGCGGAGACATCATGCGGGTCATCGAGATCGAAGGCGGCCAGGGTCCCGCCGACGCCCTGCGCCTGGCTGAACGCCCCTTGCCGAACCCCGCAGCGGACGAAATTCGCATCCGCGTGCGCGCCGCCGGGGTCAACCGACCCGACATCGTTCAGCGCGAAGGCCGCTATCCCGCGCCGCCGGGCGCCTCCGACATCCTGGGGCTGGAAATCGCCGGCGAGGTCGATGCAGTGGGCCAGGACGTCACGCGCTGGCGCGTCGGCGACCGGGTCTGCGCCCTGCTGGGCGGCGGCGGTTACGCCGACTACGCCCAGGTCGACGCCCGGCACGCCCTGCCCGTCCCCGAGGGTCTGGACTTCGTACAGGCCGCCGCCCTGCCCGAGACCGCCTTCACCGTCTTCGCCAATGTCTTCGAGGGCGGCGGGTTGAAGGCGGGCGAGACCCTGCTGATCCACGGCGCCACCAGCGGCATCGGCGTCATGGCCATCCAGATGGCCAAGGCGGCGGGAGCCCGCGTCATCGCCACCTCGCGCGGGGCCGCCAAGGCCAAGGCGGCGCGCCTCCTGGGCGCCGATGTCAGCCTGGACGCCACGGGCGACCTGCTGGACGCCATCAAGGCCGAGGGCGGGGCGGACGTGGTGCTGGACATGGTCGGCGCGGCCTACGCCGAGTTGAACCTGAATGCGCTCAAGCCTGGCGGACGCTGGGTCGTCATCGCCACCCTGACCGGCGCCTTGGCCCAGATCGACCTGATGCGGGTCATGCTGAAGCGGATTGTGTTGACCGGCTCGACCCTGCGCAGCCGTCCCGCCGACGAAAAGGCCCGCCTGGCCGCCGCCGTCGAGCAGACGGTCTGGCCCTGGGTCGCGGCCGGCGCCGTGCAGGCCCAGGTTCAGGCGACCTTCCCCCTGGATCAGGCCGCCGCCGCCCATCACCGACTGGAGGCTGGCGACCATGTCGGCAAGATCGTCCTGACCCTCTAGGCTCTAATGAAGAACGGGAGGCCGAAGCCTCCCGTTTCAAGCTCTACCAGTTGCCGCCCCGGCGCAGGGGACGAAGCGAAGAGATTCTGTCGTTCATGCCGCTGCGGCCCAGATTGCTCACGTCGCCGTTGATGACCTCGCAGCGACCGCGATAGTTGGCGTCCTCGCAGACTTCCCAGCTGCCGCGTCCCAGACGCATGGAACTGATGGCGTCGTTCAGGCCGCTGTTGCGCAGATTGGGGATCGCCTCGCGGAAGCTCATCGACCGGCCGCGATAGTTGGCGTCGGTATAGACGGTGATCGAGCTATTGCCCCAGCCTCCACCGTTGTTGCCGCCACCCCAGCCTCCGCCGTTGTTTCCGCCCCAGCCGCCGCCATTGTTGCCGCCCGGCCGTCCATTGTTCTCATAGTCGCCGCGATGGTTGTAGCAGACCAGCAGACCGTTATCGTTGCCTATGTCGCTGCTGGAGCAGCGCGCCAGCTCGATCGAGGTCTCGCGCATGTTGCCGCGACGGTCGCGGCAGTCCGCATACAGACGCCCCTGATTGACATAGCTGCCGGAGCAGGACTGGGCGTAGCTGCCGCGCGGGGCGCCGCGCTGCATAGCCTGCGCCTCGGCCGAGCCGGACGGCACGGCGACGGCGCCGCCGAAGGCCATGACCGCGCCGGCGGCGAAAATCGCGAACTGTCTCATGTGAGCTGTCCTTCCTGATCCTTGGCGCACAACGCGCTATGGGGCTCACTGTTCAACATTCTGGATGAACCTTGGCTGTACGCCATATTCGGACAGCGTTTTCTTTTGCCGCGAATGAGCCTATACAGAAGCTCTCAGCGCCCGGCCGAAAGGTCGGGCGCCGTCGATTCAAACGCTCGGTTTTCGAGCCGCAAACGCCGGGACGCACGCCCCATGACCGACATTCTGATGCCCAAGGCCACCGCGGTCTGGCTGGTGGACAACACCTCGCTCTCGTTCGAGCAGATCGCCGACTTCTGCGGCCTGCACCCGCTGGAAGTGCGCGGCATCGCCGACGGCGACGTGGCCCGCGACATCCGCGGCGTTGACCCGGTCACCGGCGGTCAACTGACGCGTGAGGAACTGGAAAAGGCGCAAGCCAACCCCGACTACCGCATGAAGGCCGTGGTCAGCCGCCACGCCGAACTGCTGAAGCCGTCCAAGACGGGCCCGAAATACACCCCGGTGTCGCGCCGTCAGGACCGCCCGGACGCCATTGCCTGGTTCGTGCGCAACCACCCGGAAGTGACCGACGCCCAGATCGCCAAGCTGCTGGGCACGACCAAGTCCACCATCGAGACCGTGCGCAACCGCACCCACTGGAACTCGGCCAACATCAAGCCGGTCGATCCCGTGACCCTCGGCCTGGTCGGTCAGCTGCAACTGGACGAAATCGTCAAGAAGGCCGCTGACAAGAAGGCCAAGGACGACGCCAAGAACGGCGGCGGCGTGCTGCAGGCCATCGAAGCCGAGCCCGAAGAGCCTGAATTCGTCCCGGAAGAGCGCGTGCGCCCCGGCGCCGAGCCGACCGCCGAGTCGGTCTTCGGCAAGAACGACGACTGATCGTTCCGACCTGAACATGGAAACGGCCCCGAAGATCGCTCTTCGGGGCCGTTTTGTTTTCGGAGGCGGGCCTAGTGGGTCCTGGCCTCCAGACTAGTGATTTCTTCCTTCAGCCTGAGCTTTCTCTGCTTGAGTTCCCTGAGGTGTGTCGGGTCCGCGGTGGGTCGGCGGGTCTCCTGCTGGATGGTTTCGTCCAGCGTCCTGTGCCGATTTCCCAGTTCGCGAATACGAGCCTCGATCGTCATGGCTTGCGCCTCCATGTCTTAGGGACCACTACACTGAGCGCCCGGAACGACAGCCTGTGGAATCACATTGCGGTGACCCCGAGTCGCTCCGAACACGGAGACTGTGGAAGGCAAAATGGCCGATGATGTGAACTCGACCATACGGAACCCGACGCCCCCGCGATTGGTCGTTGGAATTTCTGGCGCTTCGGGCGTCGTCTATGGCGCGCGGGTGCTGGACGCCCTGCGCGAACTGGGCGTCGAGAGCCATCTGGTCGTCACGAAAGCCGCCCTGCTCACATTGTCGCAGGAGACGGATCTGAGCCCCGACGCCCTGCTGTCGAAGGCGGACGTGACCTACAAACTGGCCGACGTCGGCGCCGCCATCGCCTCGGGCTCGTTCCGCACCATGGGCATGATTGTCGCGCCCTGCTCGGTGCGGACCATGAGCGAGATCGCCACCGGCGTGACCTCGACCCTGCTGACCCGCGCCGCCGACGTGGTGCTGAAGGAGCGCCGCCCGCTGGTGCTGATGGTGCGCGAGACGCCGCTGCATCTGGGCCACCTGCGCACCATGACGTCCCTGGCCGAGATGGGCGCGACCATCGCCCCGCCCCTGCCCGCCTTCTACGCCCGCCCGACCAGCATCGCCGAGATGGTGGACCAGTCGGTCGGCCGAGCCCTGGACCTGTTCGGCCTGGACTGGTCGGCCGTCCGCCGCTGGGAAGGCCTCAACACATGAGCGACCTGTGGACCTGGGCCGTCGCCGCCTATGAGGCGCCGGGCGTGGCCGAGGCCTGCCTGAGCCTGCAAGACCACAACGAGCAGAACGTGCCGCTGCTGCTGTGGGCGGCCTGGGTCGCCGTCACCGGTCGCCGCCCGGACGAGGAGACGATCGAGGCCGCCTGCGATGTGGCTCGCGCCTATGACAGCGTCATCGTCAGCCCGCTTCGCGCCGTTCGTCGCACGCTGAAAGCCCCCATTCCCGACGTCGAGAATGACCATCGCGAGGCCCTGAGACAGCAGGTCAAGGCGCTGGAGCTGGACGCCGAACGCCGTCTGATGCTGGAACTCGAGGCATTGGCCCCTGCTCCGTCCGGCGCTCCGCGGCGCGCCATCGACGGTCTGGCCGAGACGGCGAAGCTATGGGCTCGCGTGGTGCCGCGCCCGGCCCTAACGACCCTGGCGGATCGCCTTCCCGCCTGACGGTCGGTCAGCTATAAGACGGAGCTTCCGGGGCGAGCCATGAACGACGACCAACCTTTCCTGTCCGACGAGGACAAGCAGCTTCGCGATACGCTGAAGGCGCTCCTGCAGGAGCACGCCGACCTCGACGCCTCGATCGAGGCCCTCGGCCACATGCCCATCCCCGATCAGCTGCGGATTGCGCGCCTGAAACGCAAAAAACTGGCTCTGCGCGACGAGATCGTGAAGGTCGAAGACCGCATCCTGCCCGACATCATCGCCTAGCTGTCGGCAGGCGCTTGCAAAGTCCAAGTGGAGAGCAGGTCCGGGTCTCGGACAATCTCTCCCGTCGATCGCAGGCGATACTCCCCTGGCCTTGCGACTTCAAAAGCGCCGAGCTCCGGCGGAAGCCAGTAGCTTTCCCCCATCCGACTGCCCGACAAGTCGAGCTCGATGCCGTTTACCGGATCAACGGACACAATCAGTCCGTGGACCTGTTCCTGGCGGAGGAACTCTCCGCCCGCGTCCACATAGGTCAGCCCCACGACCACAACCGCACCGATCCATTCTCGTTGTGCGGTCGGCCAGTCCATCAGCGCGCCTTCTTCCTCAGCCACATAGCGGCGTCGGCTTCGGACAGCCAAACCTCGGGATCGGTCTGGCCGGCATAGGCGCGGACGCCGAACGAGCCGCCCAGGGCCACGGTCGAGCCCTCCCAGACGAAGCCCTCGGTTTCCAGAGCCGCCGACAGGCGCCTGGCCTTTTCACGGCCCTCATCCACGCCCGCGTTCATCAGCAGCAGGGCGAACTCGTCGCCGCCCAGGCGCCCGACGGCGTCGGACTCACGCACATTGGCCAAGAGCAGGTCCGCCACGGCCATCAGGGCGGCGTCGCCCGCCGCATGGCCCAGACCGTCGTTGACGCCCTTGAACCCATCCATGTCCAGATAGAGCAGCGCCGCTTCGACCTCGTGACGGCGGCAATAGGCCATGCTGCGGTTCAGCACGCTCATGAAGCCGCGCCGGTTCAGCGCCGGCGTCAGGACATCGTGATCGGCCAGGGCCTCGGCCGTCTCGGCGCGGGCGGTCAGGGCGGCGACTTCGGCGCGCAGCCGTTCGATCTCGGCGTGCAGATCGGTCTCTGCAGTCGGTTCGGCCACGTCGGTCAAGTCAGGCTCCGGCGACGCGAATCCCGGGCGACTCAGGCCCTCGCGACGCCGATGATTCTAACGACCTTGGTTGCGGGCGCAACGCGCGTGCTGTAACGGGCCGCTTTCCGTGTGGGAGCCTTTGCGCATGACCGCCTCGACGCCGCCCGTCGCCATCATCATGGGCAGCCGGTCCGACTGGCCGACGATGAAGCTGGCCGCCGAACGCCTGGATCAGTTGGGCGTCGCCTGGGAAGCCAAGGTCGTCAGCGCCCACCGCACCCCCCAGCGTCTCTATGACTTCGCCACCAATGCAAAAGCGGCGGGCCACAAGGTCATCATCGCCGGAGCCGGCGGCGCGGCCCACCTGCCCGGCATGGCCGCCTCGATGACCGACCTGCCCGTGCTGGGCGTGCCGGTTCAGTCCAAGGCCCTGAAGGGCATGGATAGCCTGCTCTCCATCGTTCAGATGCCCGGCGGCGTGCCCGTCGCCACCCTGGCCATCGGCGAGGCGGGCGCCGCCAACGCCGGCATCCTGGCGGCGCAAATCCTGGCCCTGTCAGACCCCGCTCTCGCCGAGCGTCTGAGCGCCTTCCGCGCCGCCCAGACCGAATCCGTCGCCGAATCCGTCGAGGACTGACTTGCCCCAGTTGCCCCTGCCCCCCGGATCGACCCTCGGCATTCTCGGCGGGGGCCAGTTGGGCCGGATGCTGAGCCAGGCCGCCTCGCGCCTCGGCTTCGACGTGGTGATTCTCGACCCGCAGCCAGACTGCCCGGCCGCCCGCGTCTCGCGCGCCCAGATCACCGCCCCCTATGACGATCCCGACGCGCTGCAGGCCCTGGGTCGTCTATGCGACGTCGTCACCTTCGAGTTCGAGAACGTCCCGGCCTCGTCGGTCGAGACCCTGGCCGAAGCCGGCGCCCTGGTCGCGCCGGGACCCACGGCGCTTGCCGTGGCTCAGGACCGTGTGGACGAGAAGACCTATCTGAACGCCGTCGGCGCCGTGACCGCCGACTTCGCCGCCGTCGCGACGCTGGACGACCTGACAACCGCCATCGACAAGCTGGGTCTGCCCGCCGTGCTGAAGACCCGGCGCGAGGGCTATGACGGCAAGGGTCAGGTCTGGATCCGCGACGCCGCCGACGCCGAGGCCGCCTTCGACGCCATCGGCCGCCGCCCCGCCGTGCTGGAGGCCGCCGCCGTCTTCCAGCGCGAACTGTCGGTCATCGCCGCGCGCGGCCACGACGGCGTCGTCGCCGTCTATCCGCTGGGCGAGAACATCCACGCCAACGGCGTGCTGAAGACCACCCTGGCCCCCGCCGCCGTCGATGCCAAGACGCAGGCCCGCGCCGTGGAGATCGCCTCGGCGGTCCTCGACGGCCTCGACTACGTCGGCGTCATGGGCATCGAGTTGTTCGACATGGGCGCCGATTCTGAAGGAAAGCCCGTCCTGCTGGTGAACGAGGTCGCCCCGCGCGTCCACAACACCGGCCACTGGACCCAGGACGGCTGCGTCTGCGACCAGTTCGAGCAGCACGTCCGCGCCATCGTCGGCTGGCCGCTGGGCCCGACCGAAGCCCACGCCCGCATCGAGATGACCAACCTGCTGGGCGACGAGGTCGATCAGTGGCGCGCTCTGGCCGCCGAGCCGAACGCCCGCCTGCACCTCTACGGCAAGCACGAGGCCCGCGCCGGGCGCAAGATGGCGCACGTGAACCGGGTGTTGGGCGCGATCTGATCCGTCATCCCGGAAGCGGCGCAGCCGCTATCCGGGACCGCGACAGACTCAGACGTCTGCACTTTGAGTGGTCCCGGCTCTCCGCTTCGCTGCGGCCGGGATGACGGCTGATGTCAGGTCGAGGGTGTCTCTTCCTTCGCCCCGTAGCGCAGCCGCCCCAGGGCGTCCGTGACGGCCTTGATCGGGGCGTCGAAGTCCTTGCCGGCCTTCCACTTCTCGAAGGCCATGACGTTCTCGATGCGGCGGGCGACGAAGGCTTCTGCGGCCTCACGTCCCTCGAACCAGCGCATGGTCAGGGCGGGGATCAGGATGCCGCCCAGAATGGCGCGCTTGGAATAGTGGTTCTGATCGGTCGCCGTGTCCCCGGCCCAGCGCCACAGGTGGTCGGCGCTCTCCCAGGCCAGCTTGAAGCCCAGGTCCACATTGGTCGGCAGGGTCAGGAAGCCGGCGCAGCGCTTGGCCGCCTCTATGTCCTGCGCCCCCGCCTCCATCCGCGCCGAGACGGCGGCGGCGATTCGCTCGCGAATCTTCATCGTGGCGGCGGGCGTGGCCTCCAGCGCCTGAAGCGCCCGCGAATCGTGACGACGCGACAGCAGGACGGCCAGGTCGCGCGCGCCGTTCGGCAACAGCAGCTCCTCGTCCCCCAGCGACAGGCCGTTCGCCTCGCAGGCGGCGCGCACCAGGCGGCTGTTCCAGCCCAGGGCGGGCGCGCGCTCTATGGCGGCGTCCAGCACGGCCTGCTCCATGCGGGAGGCCCAGTCGGTTTTGGGAGCGGCGGCGTCAGCGGTCTCGGTCATATCCCCAGAATAGTCCTGTCCTCGGGGCTTTTCGACCCATCACGATTGCCTGTGTCGATCTGGACAGGCCCCCGCTCGTCGTGTATCAGCGCGCCTTCATCCGAGAGCCCTGCCTTTCGGGAGAGTTTTTATTTTGTCTGCCCGTCTCCCTTCGAAAGGACGCGGCGGGCGGCCAAAGGAGAGATAACCCTGGTTCAGATTTTCGTTCGCGACAACAATGTCGATCAGGCGCTGAAAGCCCTGAAGAAGAAGATGCAACGTGAAGGCAGCTTCCGTGAAATGAAGCGCCACGTGCACTTCGAGAAGCCCTCGGAAAAGCGCGCTCGCCAGAAGGCTGAAGCCGTTCGCCGCGCTCGCAAGCTGGCCCGCAAGCGCGCCCAGCGCGAAGGCCTGCTGCCGGCTCCGAAGCCCCGCACGCCGGGCGGCCGTTAATACGGCCCCAGCCACAGGCTGAAAGATCAAGGCCCGCCCCGGGAAACCGGAGCGGGCCTTTTCTTTGGCCGAACTCGAGGCCGTTGGCCAAAAGAGCGCTGGGTGTTGTCCTTCTCCCCTTGCGGGAGAAGGTGGCTCGCGCAGCGAGACGGATGAGGGGTCACGTTCCGGTTGACCGATGGTCGCCTTCATCCACCGTCCAGAAACCCCTCATCCGCCCCTGCGGGGCACCTTCTCCCGCAAGGGGAGAAGGAACTTCTTGAGTGCGCTATCGCCCTTCGGGCTGCTTGAGCGCCGGCGTCCGCCTCGCTGACGCAGCGGGCGGTGGAAGGGCTAGACGGGACGCCGGGCCTTCGCCCGGAGTGATTGAGTAATACCGTTTCGACGAAGACAGACGCCCCGCGCGAAGAGTTGTTCATGAGCTCGGGGCAGGCGCCGTTCTTTGCGGCTACCCCCGGCGCCCATGACGGGCAGGCTGCACCGGCGTGCAGTCCTGGAACGGTCCGCGTAACCCCCGCGACCCTGACCGAGACCTCTCTGGCGGACGGGTCGAACGCCCCGTCTCTAGGTCTCTGCGGCGTCTGTCTTTCTTGTGGTCTAACGCGCGTTCGCGCGGCTTGAGACCACGTCATGCGCTGTCGTGAGACGTCGCATGGAGAACCGCCCGCACTCCGTCGCCGCCTTCCGCTGGGTGCTCCCTTGCCCGGCGCGCGCGATGGAGGGCGAGAGGCTCGACAAGACCCCCGTTCTCTCCGCCCCCGCCGCCGCTTCGGTTCGCCGGCCGAGCGAGCCCTCCCTTGCGACGGGACGGGAGGAAGCATGGCAGGGGTTGGGGGTGCGGCGAGTTGTTTGACCTGAGCGTCGCGCGATCCCGCTGATTTTCAGAGATTGGCGGGGTGGGTTGTGAAAGCTCGCGCGTTTTCCCTTCTCCCCTTGCGGGAGAAGGTGGGCCCGAAGGGCTCGGATGAGGGGTTGCTGGCGGTGGGATGAAGGTCGGTTGTCAGCAGATGTTGCGAGACCCCTCATCCGTCGGCCTGCGGCCGCCACCTTCTCCCGCAAGGGGAGAAGGATATTAGTGCGCTATCGCCTTTGGCTGCTTGAGCGCCTTCTCCCGCAAGGGGAGAAGGATTTTGGAGCGGCTTCGGCTGCCTGGCCTCAGTGACCGCCGCGGACGGCGCCGAGGAAGCTCTTCCAGTTCAGCTTGACGTCCGACAGGGCGCCGGCGCGGAAGGCGCGGCCCGCGACCCAGATCATCAGGGCGGCGAAGGCGAACATGCCGATGAGGGCGCCGACGATCTCGATCATCGGCGGGCCGCTGGGGGCGCGCGCCGCCATGACGAAGGGGGTGAAGGGCGGGATCAGGCTCATCACCTTGACCACGGTGGCGTCCGGCGTGCGGATGGCCATCTGCATGACCAGCAGGGGCACGACCAGCACCATCATGATCGGCCCCATCAGGGTCTGGGCGTCGCGCGGCGTGTCGCAGAAGGCGCCGATGGCGGCGAACAGCACCGCATACATCAGATAGCCGCCGACCATGAACAGCAGGAAGTAGATCAGCAGGCCGTCGCTCAGCAGGACCGAGCCGATGTCGCGCGCCACGTCGGGCGCGGCGGCGATCAGGCCGATTCCGCCCAGGCCGCCCCAGGCGATCAGGACGGTCAGGGTCAGCATGGCCACGCCCAGCACCTTGCCGGTGAGGATTTCGGTCGCCGAGGCCGAGGACAGCAGGACCTCGAGGATCTTGTTCGACTTCTCCTCCATGACGCTGTTCAGCAGGATGGAGGCGCCGGTGATGATCAGCGACCACAGGATGAAGCCGACCGCCAGACCGACCACGGTCGGCAGCTTGTCGCGGAAGGAGACCTCGCCGCCCGACGCGGCCTTGGGCGAGAAGACCGACAGGTCGGGCCGGAAGCGGTCCGTCTGGGCCACCACGGCCGGGTCAATGCCGCTGGCGGCGAAAACCTGACGGCGGTTGGCGTCCTTCAGGGCGTCGCGGACGGCGTCCTCGACCGCGTCGTCGGTGGCGCGGGCGGTCCAGACGCGGGCGCCCGGCTGGCCCTTGGTTTCGGTCAGGAAGGCGATGCCGCTCAGCTTCTGGCCTTCCGGCGCATCGTCGGTCAGGTAGCGGCGGGCCAGGGCGTCGCGGGCCTCGCCCGGCGCGGCGGCCGTGATCTCGGCGGGGGCCGCGACCAGGGTCAGGCTGCGCTTGGGCGTCTCGAACTTGGCGCCGGCGCGCGGCGCTTCACGCTTCAGGGCGGCGACGCCGGCCTCATAGCCTTCGGTCTCGGCGACCTGTCGCACCCGGTCGCCGCCGGCCACGCCCGCCTCGGGGATGGCGGCCATGCGCAGGGCGCTGATGTCGCCGCGCGCCTGTTCGTTTTCCAGCGACTGACGCACGGCGGCGGCCAGACCGGACCCGGACGGCGTCTCGTCCACCAGGGCCACCGAGCGCGTCGGCTCGGCATGGCTCATCATGATGGGAATGGCCCCGCCCAGGGCGCCGAACAGGGGGAAGGCCAGCAGCGACAGCCAGAAGCCGACCGTCTTGGCGTAGGCCATGAACTCGCGGCGCGCGATCAGAAGAGTGCGGTTCATCGGGCGGCCTCCGCCTTGAGCGCATCGCGAGAGACGCTCTGGTCCTCGTCCGGGTGATCGCCGGTCAGGGCGATGAAGGCGTCGTGCAGGGTCGGCTCCTTGATCTGGAAGCGGCGCACGTCCAGCCCGGTCAGGAAGGCCGACTTCAGCGCCTCCTGCCCGCCCGCGCCCTGGACCAGGCCGGCGCGCAGGGTGCGGGCGCCGTCATGATCGTGCAGCACCTCGACGCCCGACACGCCCGGCAGGGCCGAGACGGCGGCGGGGTCCAGCGCCCCCTCAAGCTCCAGGAAGCGCGGCGAGGTGGCGCGGGCCTGATCGACCGTGCCCTCGAAGGCCTTCTTGCCGCGGGCCAGCAGCACGACCTTGTCGCACAGGCGCTCGGCGTGCTGCATGACGTGGGTCGAGAACAGGACGGTGGCGCCGTCGGCGGCCAGGGCCCGGATCATGGCCTCCAGCCCCTGCTGGTTCATCGGGTCGAGGCCGGAGAAGGGCTCGTCCAGGATGACGAACTCGGGGCGATGCACCACCGAGGCGATCAGCTGGACCTTCTGGGCCATGCCCTTGGACAGGTCCTTCATCTTCTTCTTTTGCGCGTCGCCGAGGCCCATCTGGGTCAGCATGTCGCGGGCGCGCTTGCGCCCCTCGGCCACGGGCAGGCCCTTCAAGCCGCCGAAAAAGGCGATGGCGTCCACCGGGGTCATCTTCTTGTAGAGGCCGCGCTCCTCGGGAAGGAAGCCGATGCGGTCGCGCACCTTGCGTCCGTCGTCGGCGCCCAGGATCTCGATCCGGCCGGAGGTGGCGGGCTGAAGACCAAGGATCATGCGCAGGGTCGAGGTCTTGCCCGCGCCATTGGGGCCGAGGAAGCCGCAGATCGTGCCCTTCTCGACCTCGAAGCTCAGATCCGAGACAGCCTGAAAGCCGCCGTATCTCTTGCTGATCCCATCAAGCGTAAGCGCCGCCGTCATGCCGTTTCCCCTCGCAACCGTCGAACAGGAATCCTAGCGGTGCGGCGTGGCATATGGAAAGGGCATTTTACATTACGGATCGGTCATGATCCGAACGCCGCCTATGTCGGGACGCTGACCTTCACGTCGAAGGCCTGACCGACGACCTTGGTCGGGTTTACCTGACCGCCGTTGCGACGGACCTCGAAATGCAGGTGCGGGCCGGTCGAATAGCCAGTCGAGCCGACCAGGCCGATGCGCTCGCCCGAGGCGACCTGCTGACCCGTGTGGACGTCGATGCGGCTGAGGTGGCCATAGACGCTGCTGAGGCCGTTGGGGTGCTTGACCTCGATGAAGTTGCCATAGCCGCCCGCCTGGAAGCCGGCGCGGACCACGCGGCCCTCGGCGGTCGTATAGACGCTGGTGCCCTTGGGCGCGGCGATGTCGACGCCCTTGTGGGCGCGGGCCTTGGCCTCGATGGCCAGCTTGCGCAGGCCGAAGGCCGAGTTGATGCGGTAACCCTTCACCGGGGCCTCGAACAGGACCTTGCGGGTGACGGGACCGGCGGGCTTGGCCACGGCCTGAACCGGCGGGGCGGCGGGGGCGGACAGGTCCTCGACCTTGTCCGGGGCGGGACCGGCGGCGCCCAGGGGGGCGCCGGCCATGGCGAGAACGGCGGTGACGGCGACGACGCTGGTCTGGCCGAAACGGATCGCAAACGGCCTCACGGCCGGGGGAAGAAAACGCATACTGAAACTGCACTCCGGGCGCTCAAACTGCGAGCGGGAGGGCCGTCATGGTCACGCGAAACAGGCAGCGCAGGTGGCGGAAAAGCAGTCGCCGACGGCCGGGGTTGCTCGTCTTTTGCCATCACACCGGGACGCGAATGGGGCGCGCGCGGGGCGACAAGGCGTCGCACGCCGGGAACCGGAACGCGCCGGAACGCGAAAGGGGCCGCGCGACCTGCGCCGCGCGGCCCCTCCCCCGTCTGTCTGACGGCTTACAGCGGCAGGGTCAGTTGCACCCCGCCCATGTGGCTGTCGGCCTGATCGCCGAAGCGGCCCTTGTAGCCGATGGAGACCTTGAGACGGTCCATGATCGTGCCCTCGATGCCCGCCGAGGCCAGGAATTGACCGCCCCAGGGCTGATCCACGTCACGCGCCAGGACTTGCGCCGGGTTGCCGGCGATGCCGGTGCGGACCGCGTCGCCGTCGTCGCTGAGGCTGTCGCGATAGCCGCCCTCGGCGAAGAAGTGGAAGCGGTCGATCCCGCCCTCGGCGCGCAGGGCGATCTCGGCGGTCGCGCCCTGAACCGAGCGGTCCTGATAGGCGTACTGGGCCGCGACGCCCTGTTCGGTGAAGCCGTCCACGTCGCTGTTGATCCAGGCCACGGCGGCGCGGGGCGACAGGGCGATCCCGCCCATGTCGAACCACATCCCGCCCTGCAGACGCGCACCCGTGCTGACGCCGCGGGTCGAGCCGGTGTGGACGATGGGGGCCAGGGAGGTCAGGCGGCTGATGTCGTTGAAGTCGTCCTGGGCCACGCCCGCCGCCGCGTTGACGAACAGGTCGCCCGAGCGCCAGCCGCCGTAGACGTCGAGGCCGAAGCTATCCAGATCGACATTGAGGCTGCCCGCATCGACATCGGCGTTGCGATAGCTGCCGGCCAGGCCGAACTTCATCGTCTCGGTGCCCGACTCCAGGGCGATCCGCACGCCGTAGCCGTCCGAGGTCGCCTCGCCGATAGCGCCGCGCGCGTCGGTCTTGGTGCGATCCGCCAGGGCCGCGACCGAGATGGAGGTCCCCGCCGTCCAGGCGTCACGACCCGACAGGCTGGCGGTCGAGCCGTCCAGGGCGTCCTCGCGGTGACGCCAGGCCGTCTCGCCCAGCACGGCCGTCTGCGAGCCCAGATCGCCGTAGTAGAGGTAGTCGTTAGCCAGGCGCGCGATCAGGCGATGCCCCGCCGCCGTCGGGTGAACGCCGTCCCAATAGAGATAGCTGTCCGGGCTGGAGCAGACGGTCACGCCGTTGAAGCAGGCGTCCTTGGCGTTGGTCAGACCGAACCGATCAGGACTGGCCGACAGGGTGTCGCTGATCTTGTAGAGGTCCATCATGATGATGTTGGTGTTGGGCTGGCCCGCCGCCGTCGTCATCAGGCCGGTCAGCAGCGCATTATTGAAGGTCGTCCCGGCGTAGTCGGCCAGAGGCTTGGCCGGAAGGCCCGGCCCCTGATTGAACTGGGGCGTCGTGCCCAGGCGCGGCAGGTTGGTCACCAGGATGGTCCCCGCGCCGGCGGCGGCCACGCTGTTGACGATGAAGTTGATGTCCACGGCCGCGGCCTGGGACACGGCGGAAATGCTGGCCTGGGGATTGGCCGACACGGCGGCCGCCGGGATGCCCTGGAAGATGTTGTTGGCGCCGCCCAGGATGCTGACCAGATCACCCGCGCCGAACTTCCCGCCGCCGCCGGTATAGGCCAGCAGCTGATTGCGCATGCCGGGGGGCGAGGCGGCGCTGTCGGTCCGGGCGCCGCCGAAGGCGTAGTTGATGCTGCCCGTCACCGGCGCGCCGGCGGCATAGCGCCCGACATTGAAGCCCAGCAGCTCGGTGAAGACCGGCCCGTTGGAAAATCGCCCCTGATAATAGGGCGGCGAAGTCGGCGTCGTTCCCCCCGTCGCGGCGTAGAGATTGCCGTTGTCAGACAGGCTGTCGCCGAAGACGACCAATCGGTTGTAGCTCTGGGCCCCAGCCGCGCTCGCGGTCGAGACAGCAGCCAGAGTCAGCGCCGCCAAGGCGGCTCCGCGAAGAAGACGAGACATCGGTGTTCCTCCCTCGACCGTCAGTATGCGGTCGTTATGGGGAGGATGCGCTGCTTTGCCGCCAACGCAAGATGCCCCAAGGGAAGCTGAACAGCGATCAGTGAAGCATACGGAAGCGAACTGTGCCCGGAAGGTCACGCAGCACCTTCAGCACCTCGGGATCATAGTCGCGATCGACGTCGGTGATGACGTAGCCGGTGCGCTCGTCCGTCTTCAGGTGCTGACCCAGGATGTTGAGCCCCGCCGACGACAGGGCGCGGTTCAGTTCGGCCAGGACGCCGGGCTGGTTCCTGTGGATGTGCAGCAGGCGGTGGGCGCGCGACACCTCGGCCAACTGCACGTTCGGCAGGTTGACGCAGAAGGTGGTGTCGCCCCGGTTGAGATAGCCCAGGAGGCGCTCGGCCGCGAACTCGGCGATGGCTTCCTGGGCCTCCTCGGTCGAGCCGCCGATGTGGGGCGACAGGATGACGTTCTTCAGCCCCTGCAGGGGGCTGGCGAAGGGGTCGGCGTTGGTGCGCGGCTCCTCGGGGAAGACGTCGACCGCTGCGCCGGCGATGCGGCCCGACTGCAGCGCCTCGGCCAGGGCGTCGACATCGACGACGTGACCGCGCGACAGGTTCAGGAACAGGGCGCCCGGCTTCATCTTCGCCAACTGGGCCGCGCCGATGATCAGGGTGTTGTCCTTGCGCCCGTCGACATGCAGGCTGACCACGTCGGCCTCGGCCAGCAGGGCGTCCAGCGAGCGCATCCGCCGGGCGTTGCCCAGGGCCAGACGTTCCGACAGGTCGTGGAAGATGACCCGCATCCCCAGGTTCTCGGCCAGGACCGACAGCTGAGAGCCGATGGCGCCATAGCCGACGATGCCCAGGGTCTTGCCGCGCAACTCGCGCGAACCAGTCGCCGACTTGTTCCACTGGCCCTGGTGCATGGCCGCCGACTTGTCGGCCACGTCGCGCATCAGGACGATGGTCAGGCCGATGGCCAGTTCGACCACCGAGCGGGTGTTGGAATAGGGCGCGTTGAAGACGGCCACGCCATGCTCGGCGGCGGCCTCCAGATCGATCTGATTGGTGCCGATGCAGAAGGCGGCGACGGCCAGCAAGCGGTCGGCGTGCTCCAGCACCCGTTTGCTGACATTGGTCTTGGAGCGAATGCCCAGAACATGGACGCCCTTGATCGCCTCGATCAGGTCGTCCTCGTCCAGCGCGCCCTTCATGGTCTCGACGGAATAGCCCGCCTCCTCCAGCCGCTCGACGGCGGCGGGGTGGATGTTCTCCAGCAACAGCATCTTGATGCGGTTGCGCGGATAGGACCAGCGGCCCGACACGCCCTCGGCGAACAGGACCTCGTCCAACGAGGCGGCGGTCGCGTCGGCGACCTCGATCACCTTGGGTCGGCTGACGACCTCGGTGAAGGCGTAGAAGCGGTCAGCCGCGCCGGCCAGCTTGACCTCGGCGTCGGTCCAGCCGTCGCCGACCATGACCACAGGGCCGGTCAGGTTCAGGGCCTTGATGACCTCAGGCTTGCCGTTGTCGCGCGACAGGGGGTTGGCGTCGTCCACGCCCGTCACCCGGCCCTCGGCGTCATAGATCAGATCATTGGCCAGGACGTGATCGGCGGCGATCCCCAGACGCGCGGCCAGGGGGGCGATCACCTCGCGGAAGCCGCCCGACAGGATATAGACCCGCTCGGCGTGGCGCTCGAAGAAGTCGACGTTGCGGCGGATCGAGGCGCCGGCCTCGTCCAGAATGCGGTCCGTCAGGGTCTCGACGTGACCGCGGGTCAGGGCCAGCAGGTCCAAACGGCGGCGCAGGGCCGTGCCGAAGTCCACCTGACCCGACATGGCCTGATCGGTCAGGGCCGCGATCTCCGCCTTGCGGGCGGCCGCATCGGGGGCGTCGGACAGGGCGATGTCAGCGAGCGCTTCAAGCGTCTCGATGCGCACCAGGGTGGAATCGAAGTCGAAGATGAAGACGGGCGAAGTCATGCGCCGCACCTAGCCCACCTTCGCACCTGCAGCAATAAAAAGGGGGACCAAAGCCCCCCTTTCCGCACGAATTTTCCAAAAGCCTCACAGTTTGCCGAAATCGCCCTTGCGCCGGCTTTCCAGCGCGGCGGCCCCGATCGCAGCGGCGATGGTGGCCACGGCCAGCAGGGCGCCGCCCTCCTTGGCGTGGTCGCGGGCGAAGTCGCCGGCGTCCTCGGCATAGCGACGCGCCTGCCTGGCGTAGCGTTTCATCGGCTTGCGCGCCTTCTTGCGCGAGCCGGACAGCCAGTGCTCGGCCCGCGCCTTCGCGTCGTGGCCGAAGCGCCCCGCCCGCTCGCCGGCGTAGTCGCCCAAATCGGCGGCGCGGTGGCCCAGGTCCTCGGCGCCGTGGCGGACGCCGCGCGCGATGTCGTCGAAGCGATGGCGCAGGGCCTCGGCGTCGAACCAGCCACGCGGATCGACGCGTTCGCGCAGCCGCTCATAGCGGGTCGGACCCGACCGCTGGTTCAGCAGGAGGGCGGCGATCCCGATCCCGGCCAGAACGGCCACCACGCCCGCCGTGATTCCAGGGTGTTTGCGGACCTCGTCCACGGCGTTGAACTGTCGAACCATGGGCACTCAAACCTCTTATTGTCGAAAACTGTCGTCAGGACAGGAGCGAACCGGGTCGAAAGAGGTTCCGCCGTAAACGGCCAAGCTGCAAGAGGGGCGTCCCCTTCCCCGCCGCCCCTTACCAAGCGGGGATCGCCTCCCTATGTTGCGCCGCTTCCGACAGTTTCGCCTATTCAGGATTTTCGCCGTGACCGATCACGCGCCCGCCGCACAGCCCATCGAGGCTCCGACCGACAACCTCGCCGCCGCCTTCCAGATCGACGGCTGGCCCGTGCGCGGCCGCCTGGTGCGACTGGGCGAGGCCGTGGACAAGATCCTGTCGGCCCACGACTATCCCGAACCGGTCGCCGCCCTGCTGGGCGAGGCCTGCGTCCTGGCCGCCATCGTCGGTTCGGCGCTGAAATTCGAGGGTCGTCTGATCGTCCAGGCCCAGGGCGACGGCCCGGTGCGCTATGTCGTGGCCGACTATGACACCGCCGGGACCCTGCGCGGCTTCTGCCGCTTCGACCCGGAAGAAGTGGCCAAGGCCTCCGAGGGCTTCACCCGCCCCGGCGCCCAGACCCTGCTGGGCAAGGGCGTCTTCATCATGACCCTGGACCGGGGCGAAGACTTCGAGCGCACCCAGGGCATCACCCCCATCGAGGGCGAGAGCCTGTCGCTGTGCGCCGAGCACTACTTCACCCAGTCCGAGCAGGTGCCGACCAAGGTGCGGCTGGCCGTGGGTCAGGTGACGACCGAGGCCGGCACGGCCTGGCGCGCGGGCGGTGCCATGATCCAGGTCATCGCCGGCGACGACGCGCGCGGCTCGACCGAGGAAGTCTGGGAACGCACCCGCGCCCTCTTCTTCACCCTGGGCGACGACGAACTGATCGACCCGACGATCAGCGCCGAGACCCTGCTGTTCCGTCTGTTCCACGAGGACGGCGTGCGCCTGGAAGGCGCCCAGGCCCTGAGCGCCGTCTGCCGCTGCTCCAAGGAGCGGCTGGTCGCGGTGATGCAGTCCTTCCCCCCGGAAGACCGCGCCGCCATGGTCGAGGACGACGGCATGATCCACGCGACGTGCGAATACTGCTCGACCGTTTACAAGATCGAGCCGAGCGAGATCGAGCAGTCGGCCGCCTAGAGCCGCCTACGGGCCCAGGCCCTAGAGCAGCATGAAGATCGCATTGCCGTAGTTGTGCAGGAGGATCGGCAGCAGGATGCTGCCGGTCTTCTCGCGCAGCCAGACCAGCAGAAGGGCGGACACGCCGGTCGTCGCCATCAGCAGCGGCTCGAAGGTGAAGGCGCCGTCGGCATAGCCCAGGGCGTGGGTCAGGCCGAAGGCCAGCGACGACAGCACCGCCCCCCAGCCCATCCACGCGCCCAGAATGCGAACCGGCCGACCGAAGGCCTCGTTCAGCATGAGCAGCAAGACGCCGCGATAGAAGAGTTCTTCGTCCAGCCCCGGCATGGTCAGTTGGAAGGCCAGACTGTCGAGGTCGAAGCCCTGGCCGGGGAAATAGAGGGCCAGCCCGAGGAACAGGGCGACCAGCAGGCCGGACAGGATGAGAGCGCCGGTCAGACCCCGGCGATCCTGCTTCAGCGTCAGCCCCGCCCGTCGCCAGCCGATCATCGGCAGACTGGCCACGGCCAGCGACAGCAGGACGGCCATGGCCTTGCCCTCCCAGTTCCAGTTCGACGAACCGAAGGACAGGGGCAAATGACCGTAGCCGCGCGTCAGCACGGCGTCATAGGCCGCCATCAGCAAGAGGGCGGCGATCAGCCAGCCCCATTGCACGCGGCCCTTCATCAGGACCGCCGCCAGCAGCCCGCCCAGAGCGACAGCGCCGACCCAGCCCAGCATGGCAATGATTGCGTCAGGCACAGCGCCTCTCCCCATGATTTCTCGTCATGAGGCGGCGCGCCGTCGCCACGGATGCAGATGACCGAAATTTAACGCGCCGGCCGAAGCCGGCGACGTTCTAGCTGTTCAGGTCCAGAGAATAGCCGGCCGAGCGGACGGTGCGGATCGGGTTGACCGTGCCCTCGACGTTCAGGGCCTTGCGCAGGCGGCCGACGTGGACGTCCACGGTGCGGGCCTCGACATAGACGTCCGAGCCCCAGACGGCGTCCAGCAGCTGTTCGCGACTGAAGACCCGGCCCGGATGCTTCATCAGGTGGTCCAGCAGGCGGAACTCGGTCGGGCCCAGGTGGACCTCCTTGCCCGCGCGGCGGACGCGGTGAGCGACGCGGTCGATGACGATGTCGGCGTGGTTGATGCGGTCGTCGGCCAGGCCCGGGCGGATGCGACGCAGAACGGCGCGGATGCGCGCGGTCAGCTCGGTCATCGAGAAGGGCTTGGTCATGTAGTCGTCGGCGCCGGTGTCCAGGCCGCGCACGCGGTCGGTTTCCTCGCCCCGCGCGGTCAGCATGATGATCGGCAGGTTGCGGGTCTCGGCCCGGCCGCGCAGACGACGGCAGACCTCGATGCCCGACAGCTTGGGCAGCATCCAGTCCAGCAGCACCAGATCAGGCAGGCGCTCGTCGACCTGAAGCAGCCCCTCCTCTCCGTCCGCCGCCACGGTCACGTCATAGCCTTCCTTCTCCAGATTGTACTGGAGCAGGGTGGCCAGGGCGTCCTCGTCTTCCATCACCAGAATATAGGGTTGCACGTCAGGCTCTCCGGTCGGTCGAAGTCGTCAGCAGTAGGGGAAGTCAGTCGTCCGTCAGGTCGGACGGGGCCGAAGACGGGGATGGGGTCGAGATATGCGGGGTCGGCGTCTGTTCCTCGCCCGGACCGGGGACGGCCTTGGGCCGCTCGCCCAGCATTTCCTCGCCCGTGATCTCATAGTGGACCGTCTCGGCGATATTGGTCGCGTGGTCGCCGATCCGCTCCAGGTTCTTGGCCATGAACAGCAGGTGGGTGCAGGCCGTGATCGTGCGCGGGTCGCCCATCATGTAGGTCAGCAGCTCGCGGAACAGGGCGTTGTAGTGCTCGTCCACCTCGTCGTCGGTGCTCCACACCGACAGGGCGCGCTCCAGCTCCGAGGCCGTATAGGCGTCCAGAACGTCGCGCAGGCGGGTCGAGACCAGACGCCCCATGCGCTCGATCGAGCGGGTCAGCACCTGCATGGGCTCGCCCTCGGCCAGGATCAGCGCCCGCTTGGCGATGTTCTTGGCCAGGTCGCCGGTGCGCTCCAGATCCGAGGCCAGCTTCATGGCCCCGAGCGTGCGGCGCAGGTCCGAGGCCACCGGCTGACGCAGGGCGATCAGGCGGATGGACTTCTTCTCGATGTCGCGATGCAGGGCGTCGAGGCGGTTGTCGCGCTCGACCACCGCGCGCGCCAGGGCCACGTCGCGGCGGGCGACGGATTCGATGGCGTCCGCGACCTGGGCCTCGGCCAGACCGCCCATGCGGACGACCTCGGCCGTGAGCTGGTTCAGCTCGTCCCCATAAGCCTTGACCGTATGCTGGTTCATGCTCGCGCCCTTAGCCGAAGCGGCCGGTGATGTAGTCGAGCGTGCGGCGCTCGCGCGGGTTGGTGAAGATCTCTTCGGTGTCGCCGGTCTCGACCAGCTTGCCCATGTGGAAGAAGGCCGTGCGCTGCGACACGCGGGCCGCCTGGGCCATGGAGTGGGTGACGATGACGATGCAGTAACGCTCGCGCAGTTCGTCGATCAGCTCCTCGATCTTGGCCGTGGCGATCGGGTCCAGCGCCGAGCAGGGCTCGTCCATCAGGATGACTTCGGGTTCGACCGCGATGGCGCGGGCGATGACCAGACGCTGCTGCTGACCGCCCGACAGGCCGGTGCCCGGCGAGTGCAGGCGGTCGGCCACCTCGTCCCACAGACCGGCGCGCTTCAGCGCCTTCTGCACGATCTCGTCCAGTTCGCCCTTGCTGGAGGCCAGGCCGTGAATCTTCGGCCCATAGGCGACGTTCTCGTAGATCGTCTTGGGGAAGGGGTTGGGCTTCTGGAAGACCATGCCGACCTGGGCGCGCAGCAGGACGGGGTCGATCTTGCGGTCGTTGATGTCGCCGCCGTCCATCTGGATCTCGCCGGTGACGCGGCAGCCCGGAATGGTGTCGTTCATGCGGTTCATGGTCCGCAGGAAGGTCGACTTGCCGCAGCCCGAGGGGCCGATCAGGGCCGTGACGGTCTTGTCCGGGATGTCCAGAGAGACGCCGAACAGGGCCTGCTTCTCGCCATAGAAGACGGAAACGTCGCGCGCGGCGATCTTGATCGGGCCCAGCGGGGCCGAGGCGTGGGCGCCCACGGCCGGGGCCGTGGTCAGCGTGGCGTGGGGTGCGGCGGAACCGCCGTCGGCCAGACCCTCGGGGGCGCGGAAGATTTTGGAGATCATAAGACTACCACCGGCGTTCGAAGCGCCGACGCAGCAGGATCGCGGCGGCGTTCATGACGATCATGAAGGCGAGGAGCACAAGGATGGCGGCGGCGGTCCGCTCGTGGAACGCGCGCTCCGAGGCGTTCTCCCAGATGTAGATGAGCGAAGGCAGGGCGCCGACCGGTTCGTCGATGGCGTGGGGCATGCCGGGGACGAAGCTGATCATGCCGATCAGCAGCAGGGGCGCCGTCTCGCCCAAGGCGTGGGCCATGGCGATGATCGAACCGGTCATGACGCCCGGCATGGCCAGGGGCAGGACGTGGCCGAACACCGTCTGGGTGCGGCTGGCGCCCATGGCCAGGGCGGCCTCGCGGATCGAGGGCGGCACGGCCTTCAGCGACGAACGCGTGGCGATGATCACCGTCGGCAGGGCCATCAGGGCCAGGACCAGACCGCCGACCAGGGGGCTGGCGCGCGGCAGGTGCATGAAGTTGATGAAGAGGGCCAGACCCAGCAGGCCGTAGACGATCGACGGCACGGCGGCGAGGTTGTTGATATTGACCTCAATGATCGCCGTGATGCGGTTGCGGGGGGAGTATTCCTCCAGCCAGACGGCCGCGCCGACGCCGACCGGAATGGCGATCAGGGCCGTGACCAGCAACATCAGGGCCGAACCGACCACGGCGCCCAGCAGGCCCGCCAGTTCCGGCTGGGTCGAATCGCCCTTGGTGAAGAGGGTCGAGTTGAAGTGGGCGCGGACGGCGCCCGAGGCCTTCATCCGGTCCAGCCAGGCCATCTGTTCATTGCTGATGCGGCGCTGATCCTCGGGCGTAGCCTTGGAGATCTCGCCCTTCAGATAGAGGTCGGCGTTGTCGGACAGGGGGGCGGTGACCGGCACGGTCTGGCCCAGCAGGCTGGGCTGGCGCGAAATCATGCCCGCCGCCTGGAACTTCAGCTCCGAGGAGAACAGGGCCTTCATGGCCGCGGCCTTGGAGCCCTGGGCGTCGTCCTGAACGCCGAGGCGGCGAAGTTGCTGTTCAGCGACGATCTGCTCGAAGTTGGCGCCCTGGGGATAGGAGCGGTCGATGCGCGACGCGTCCATGTGGACCGGCAAGGTCACGCTGTGGGCGTAGAAGGCGGTGCGGCCCTGCATGATGATGCTGCCCAGCAGGATCACCAGGAAGATCAGGGCGAAGCCGATGGCCGCGCGACCGTACCACTTGAAGCGGGTCTCGCGGGCGTAGCGGCCGCGCAGGCGAGCCTGCAGGCGCTGGGTGCGCGGGCTGACGGCGCCCGAGTTCTGCCCCACCGGGGTTTGGGCGGCGTCAGTCATACTGTTCCCGATAGGCTTGCACGATGCGCATGGCGACGATGTTGAGCAACAGGGTGACGACGAACAGGGTCAGGCCCAGGCCGAAGGCGGCCAGGGTCTTGGGACTGTTGAACTCCTGGTCGCCGGTCAGCAGGGTGACGATCTGCACCGTGACGGTCGTGACCGTGTCCAGCGGGTTCAGCGTCAGCTTGGCGGCCAGGCCGGCGGCCATGGTGACGATCATGGTCTCGCCGATGGCGCGCGAAACAGCCAGGAGGAAGGCCCCGGCGATGCCCGGCAGGGCGGCCGGCAGCAGCACCTTCTTGACCGTTTCCGACTTGGTGGCGCCCATGGCGTATGAGCCGTCGCGCAGGGACTGCGGCACGGCGTTCATGATGTCGTCGGACAGGGAGCTGACGAAGGGGATCAGCATGATGCCCATGACGGCGCCGGCCACCAGGGCCATCTGGTTCTGCACCAGCAGCAGGTATTGCCCCACGCCGTCCAGCGGCCCGCCGGCCAGCCAGCCGCCGAGGGTGTTGAAGAAGACGCGGAAGGCCGGGCCGACGGTCAGGGCGGCGAAGAAGCCGTAGACCACGGTCGGGACGCCCGCCAGGACCTCAAGCAGGGGCTTGACCACGGCACGGGTGCGGCGACCGGCGTATTCCGACAGGTAGATGGCGGAGAACAGGCCGATCGGTCCCGCCACCAGCATGGCGATCAGCATGATCAGGAAGGTGCCGGCGAACAGGGGCACGGCCCCGAAGGCGCCGGACGAGCCGATCTGATCGGCGCGGATCGCCATCTGCGGGCTCCACTTGGTCCCGAACAGGAACTCGGTGACCGGCACGGAGGCGAAGAAGCGCAAGCTGTCCCACACCAGGGAGAAGATGATGCCGACCGTCGTCAGAACCGCCACCGCCGAACAGGCGAACAGGACGATGCTGATCCAGCTTTCCACCCGGTTGCGGGCGCGCAGGTCGGGGCGGATGCGAACGAAGACGAAGACCCCGCCCAGGATGGCCGCGATCAGGGCCGCGACGCCGCCGCCCCAGTTCAGGGCCGACGAAATGCGGTGGGCGCGGCGGCCCTCAGCCGGCAGTTCCTCGGCATAGGGGGCGGGCCAGATCTGCTGGGCCTCAAGCCCCTGACCGATGCGGCGCGCGTCCGAGAAGAAGGCCTCGCGACGGAAGGGCTCCAGCTGGACGACGCTGTCGGGCGCGCCGGCGGCCAGCATCTGGCGCTCCAGCGGTGTCGAGAAGATCGAGGCGGCGATCAGCACGACCAGAGCCGGCATGCCGACCCAGATCAGGGCGTAGAGGCCATGCTGGCCGGGACGCGAATGGGCTCTAACGCCCGTGCTGCGGCGCGTCGCCAGTGCGCGCCCGCCCAGATAGGCGAGCCCGGAGAAGGCGATCAGCAGTAACAGGAAAATCCAGATCATCCGGGTCCGTGCACGCGTGAATCATTAACGTGCCGGGTCCGGCGCGTTTCGGCCGGGAAACTGCCTGCGATTGGCGAGCGGAATAAGACGGCTGCGTGACAGTTCTGTTACGGCGCCCGTCCCCTGTGTCGCAGCCTATGTCGCAGGGCTGCTCGCGGGCTCGATCTCCCGCGCAGGAGCCAGGGGGAAGGCGGCGGCGAAGATGGCGCCCTGGCCCAGGGCGCTGTCCACGCTCAGCCCGCCGCGGTGGCGAATGATGATGTGACGCACGATGGCCAGGCCCAGGCCGGTGCCCTGACGCTCGCCGCTTTTCTGGCCTTCAACGCGATAGAATCGCTCGGTCAGACGCGGCAGGTGCTCGCGCGCCATGCCCGGCCCGTGATCGCGCACGGTGACGACGGCGTATTTCAGCCCCGCCTCGCGGTCCGGCGTTTCCAGCGACAGGCGCGTCCCCTCGGGCATGCGCGCGGCCATGGCCTCGTCCAGGGTGCGGTCGCGGTCGATGGACAGCTCGACCACCCCGCCGTTGCTGGAATATTTCAGGGCGTTGTCGATCAGGTTCTGGATGACCTGAACAATCTCGTCGCGGTCGCCCGCCACGGTCGCCCCCCCCTGCCCCAGGTCGGCCTTGATGGTCACGCCGCGCTCCTTCGAGAGCACGCTGACGGCGTCGACCACATCCGAGGCCGCCCGCGCCAGATCGACCCGGCCCAAGGGCGCGATGTGTTCGTTCAGCTCGATCCGGCTCAGCGACAGCAGGTCGGCGACCAGCCGCCCCATGCGGTCGGCCTGGATGGCCATGATGTCGAGGAACCTGTCGCGCGCCTTGGGGTCGTCCTTGGCGTGGCCCTTCAGGGTCTCGATGAAGCCCGACAGGGAGGCCAGGGGCGTGCGCAGTTCGTGGCTGGCGTTGGCCAGGAAGTCGACGCGCATCATCTCCATGCGGCGAGCGTCGGTCTCGTCGCGCAGGGCCAGCAGGGCCAGGGCCCCGGCGCCCCACAGATGGGCGTCCCGCTCGGGCAGAGGCCGGACAAAGGCCCGCCAGTGGCGTTCCTGGGCGCCGCCGCCCACGTAATCGACCGTGCGGCTGAAATCCCCGAACAGGGCTTCGTCCACGGCCTCCAGCACCTTGGGATCGCGAATCACTGAAACCAGCAGGCCGCCGCCCGTCCCGTTCAAGCGAAACAGCTCTCGCGCCGCGGCGTTGGCCAGGGCGATGCGGCGCCCGGCGATATCGTCCGCCTCGCCGCCGCTGACGATCAGAATCGGATCAGCCAGGGCCTCGAACACATCGCCCAGCAGGGCGCCGTCCGGGGCCAGATCGACCGGATTGCTGCCGTCCAGGTCGCTGATGCTGACCAGGGGCTGCGGCCGCCGATTGACCAGCCAGGTGGCTGTGGCCACGGCGACAGCGCCCATAGCCAGCCATCCCGCCAGTTCGGGCTTCATCACCGCCAGAACCGCCATCACCAGGATGGCCACGCCGCCGCTGGCGCCGGCGGTCCAAAGCCGAGACGACAGGGTGGGGGCGACGGGCGAAGGCGAATGCTCGTAAGGCATGAAAATCGACGTTATCTCATTATTTAGCGACCCGCCCTAGCATGGCCGCGAAAGGACGACCGGTCGGGCGGGGATTCTTGCGCATAGCGTAGTTTGTTCACCGATTTGCGGCAGTGGTTTCGGCGGTTGGAGGGGCTATTGACGTGAATACGATCCTGAACTGCCTGGTCCAGCAACACGACTGGCGGATTTTGCCGTTCGCCCTGCTCGTCGCCGTCTTCAGTCTGCTGATCGCCCTGTCCCTGTTTGATCGCGCCCGCAATGTCGCGCGACGTTCAAGACGGGTCTATCTGGTCGCGGCCCCCCTGGTGGCGGGGCTCGGCGTATGGAGCACCCACTTCATCGCCATGAAGGCCTACGACATCGGCGTTCCTGCGCGATACGAGGCCTGGGAGACGGGCGGCTCTCTGCTGATCGTGGTCTTCGCCTTCTACATCGCCATGCATCTGGCCCTGGCCGAGGTGGGCCGCATCGGCCGCATCGTCTCCGCCCTGACCTGTGGTCTGGGCGTGGCGGCCATGCACTTCCTCGGCATGGGGGCGCTGCGCCTGTCGGGAGCGGTGCTGTCGTGGAACGCCCCCCTGGTCGTCGTCGCCGTGGTCGGCGGGATGCTGCTGGTCTGCGCCATGGCCTTCCTGCCTTGGCGAGGCGGGATCAAGCGCGTCCTCGGGGCCACCGCCCTGGGGGCGCTCAGCGTCTGCTGGCTGCATTTCGTGGCGATGAGCGCCGTAGTCATCACCCCCACACCCGGCGTGTTGCTGCCGGTCGCGGCCTTCGCCGAGACGGCCCTGACCGTCTGGATCGGCGCCAGCGTCGGACTGCTGGTCATCATCGCCGCCTTCCTGACCGGCATGGTCTGGTGGTCGCGCCACAGCGCGCTCGGTCAGTTGCGCGAAGCCATCGAGGCCATGCCCGACGGCCTGGGCTTCTATGACGCCGACGACCGACTGGCGATCTGGAACCAGCGCTACGCCGAGGTGAACCCCGAGGTGGCCGCCGTGCTGAAGGTCGGCGTCACCTTCCGCGAAATCCTGGAAACTGGGCTGACCGCCGGCATCTATCCCTGCGCCAGGGGCCGCGAGCAGGCCTGGGTGGCCGAACGCATGGCCAATCGCCGCCGCCCCCAGGGCGTGATGGAGCAGAATGTCGGCGACCGCTGGTTGCGGGTGCAGGACCGCCGCACCGCCGAAAAGGGCACGGTCACGGTCTGCTCCGACATCACCGACATGAAGCGCGACGCCCAGGCCCTGGCCGAGGCGCGCGACGCCGCCGACGCCGCCAACCGGGCCAAGAGCCAATTCCTGGCCAATATGAGCCACGAGATCCGCACACCCCTGAACGGCGTCATCGGCGTGGCCCAGGCCCTGGCCCGCACCAGCCTGGACGAGCAGCAACGCGAGATGCTGGACCTGATCCATTCGTCCAGCCGCACCCTGCAGACCCTGCTGAGCGACATTCTGGATCTAGCCCGCGTCGAGTCGGGCCGGCTGGAGCTGGGCGACGAGCCCTTCGACCTGGCCCGCGCCACCGAGGAGGCGGCCCAGCTCTATGCCGCCGCCGCCCGCGACAAGGGGCTGCAGTTCGTCGTCGAGGTGGCGCCCGAGGCCCGCATCTGGGTCCACGGCGACGCCGTGCGGCTGAAGCAGATCCTGACCAATCTGGTGTCCAACGCCGTCAAGTTCACCGCCGCCGGCTTCGTCAGCCTGACGGTCGACGCCGGACCGCAAGGCCTGCGCTTCGTGGTGCAGGACACCGGCATCGGCTTTGACGCCGAGACGCGCGACCGCCTGTTCAGCCGTTTCGAGCAGGCCGACGGCGACATCACGCGTCGCTTTGGCGGCTCGGGCCTGGGGCTGGCGATCAGCCGCGAACTGGCGGCCATGATGAACGGCGACCTGGGCTGTGAGAGCGAGCCGGGCGGCGGCGCGGCCTTCATTCTGACCCTGCCTCTGCGTGTCGCCGAAGCGCCCGCTGTTCCGGCCCCGACCATTGTGGCGACAAGCGACACACCGTCCGACCCATCCGCGCGCCGCCTGCGCATCCTGATCGCCGACGACCACCCCACCAACCGGCGCGTGGTCGAACTGATCCTGGATCAGGCGGCGGTCGACCTGGTTTCTGTCGAGGACGGCGCCCAGGCGGTCGAGGCCTGCCGCGCCACGGCTTTTGATCTGGTGCTGATGGACATGCAGATGCCGGTGATGGACGGCCTGACCGCCACCCGCGAGATTCGCCTGCACGAGGTGGCCATGGGCATGCCGCGCACCCCCGTCGTCATGCTGACCGCCAACGCCCTGCCCGAGCATATCGCGGCGGGCCTGGACGCCGGGGCCGACCGGCATCTGGCCAAGCCCTTCAGCATCGAGGCCTTGCTGGCCATGGTCTCCGAGCTGACGGCGGACGCGCCTCAGGCCGCTGAGCGAGCGGCCTGAGGGTCTTCTCTATACTATCTGTAGTGCAGGCTATTCGTAGCCGTGGGCGGCTTCGTTGATGACCTGGCTGGGCATGGACGAGAAGTCCACGCTCAGGGGCCGGGCGGCCTTGGCCTCGAAGGTCTTGAGCACATGCTCCAGACGGCGACGCACCTCGCGTTCGGCCTCGGTCGATCCATCCAGCGCCAGCGGCGCCAGACAAAAGTCGATGATGGCTTGCGGACGGGTCATGGGTTCCATGTCATTTCCTTTCCTGTGAGGCGTGGAACTCAGGCGGCGTGGAACTGAGCGGTTTCGGTCGAGTCCTTCAGGGCCGTGGTCGAGGACTGGCCCGAAGAGATGACCGTGGCGACATCGTCGAAGTAGCCGGTGCCGACCTCGCGCTGGTGGCGCGTGGCGGTGTAGCCGATGGCCTCATTGGCGAACTCGCGCTGCTGCAGCTCGGAGTAGGCCGCCATGCCGCGATCGCGGTAGCCCGAGGCCAGCTCGAACATGCCGTTGTTCAGGCTGTGGAAGCCCGCCAGGGTGACGAACTGGAACTTGTAGCCCATGGCCCCCAGCTCGCGCTGGAACTTGGCGATGGTTTCCTTGTCCAGCTTGGCTTCCCAGTTGAAGGAGGGCGAGCAGTTGTAGGCCATCAGCTTGCCCGGATGCTCTTTCTGCACGGCTTCGGCGAACTTCTTGGCGTCGTCCAGATCGGGATGCGACGTCTCCCACCACAGCAGGTCGGCGTATTTCGCATACGACAGACCGCGCGCGATGCAGTGGTCCAGACCCGTGCCCGGCTTCAGGCGATAGAAGCCCTCCGGCGTGCGGTTCTCACGGTCGATGAAGGGGTGGTCCCGCTCGTCGATGTCCGAGGTGATCAGTTGGGCCGACTCGGCGTCGGTGCGCGCCACCGTCAGGGTCGGCGTGCCGCAGACGTCGGCGGCCAGACGCGCCGCGATCAGGTTGCGCTCATGCGCCTGGGTCGGGATCAGAACCTTGCCGCCCAGGTGGCCGCACTTCTTCTCACTGGCCAGCTGGTCCTCGAAGTGGACGCCGGCTGCGCCCGCCTCGATGAAGGCCTTCATGATCTCGAAGCTGTTCAGCGGGCCGCCGAAGCCGGCCTCGGCGTCGGCGACGATGGGGGCGAACCAGTCGCGCTTGGCGCCGCCTTCGGCGTGCTCGATCTGGTCGGCGCGCTGCAGGGTGCGGTTGATGCGGCGGCACAGTTCCGGCGCGGCGTTGGCCGGATAGAGCGACTGGTCAGGATACATGGCGCTGGCCGTGTTGGCGTCAGCCGCGACCTGCCAGCCCGACAGGTAGATGGCCTTCAGGCCGGCGCGGACCATCTGCATGGCCTGGTTGCCGGTGACCGCGCCCAGGGCGTTGATGTAGGGCTCGGAGTGCAGCAGCTCCCACAGACGGTTGGCGCCGCGCTCGGCCAGGGCGTGGGTGACCGGCACCGAACCGCGCAGGCGCAGGACGTCCTCGGGGCTGTAGGGGCGCTCGATGCCGTCGAAGCGGCCGGCGGGCGAAGGAACCAGGTCAGCGAAGGTCGTCATGTTCGTCTCGGCTTTTGAAAGGGCGCGGCAACCGCCGCCGTCTCAAAGACCAGAACACGCTGACGTCATGATTGACACAGCATCAGCCACAGCATTCAAGTCAAACAGTCACATCATGACACTTGCCTTGGTGTCATGATGTGACATGATCGCGTCATGAACGCCGCCGCCGATCGCAAGCTGTTCCTGGGCGGCCGCCTGAAGCGGCTGCGGCGCGACCTCGACCTGTCACAGACGGCCATGGCGGCGGACCTGGGAGTCTCGCCCTCCTATCTGAACCATATCGAGCGCAATCAGCGGCCCGTCTCGGCCCAGTTGCTGCTGCGTCTGGCCGAGACCTATGACGTCGATCTGAGGAACCTGGGCCAGTCCGGCGGCCCGGCATCGGAGGCCGAACTGGCCGAGGCCTTCGCCGACCCCCTGTTCCAGGGTCTGGCCGTGCCACGCCACGAGATCGTGCAGCTGGCCGAGGATCAGCCCGCCGCCGCCGACGCCATCCTGCGGCTCTATCGCGCCTTCTCCGACCGGCGCGTGCGCGACCGGGCCGAAGCCGAGGTGGCCGGCGCCGCCTCCCCCGCCGACAGCCCGTCGGAATGGGTGCGCGAATACATCCAGAGCCGCCACAACCACGTCCCCGAACTGGACGCCCTGGGCGAGGCCCTGCACGAGGCGTTGAGGGCCGAGGCCTCATCGCCGGACGAGAGCTTCGAGGCCCTGGCCCGCGCCCGGCTGTTCGCCCGCCACGGCCTGACGGTGCGCACCCTGCCCGCCGAGGTCATGGTCGAATGGACCCGCCGCTTCGACCCGCACCGGGGGCGGCTGCTGCTGTCCGACACCCTGGGACCGTCGTCGCGCGCCTTCGCCGTCGCCTGTCAGTTGGCGCTGATGGAACATGGCGCCGAACTTCAGGCCCTGACCGAGACGGCGAATGCGCCCGACGCGCCGACGCGCAACCTGCTGAAGACCTCGCTGACCAACAGCCTGGCCGCCGCCATCCTGATGCCCTACGCCGCCTTCCAGCGCACGGCGGAAGAGACGGGCTATGACCTGGCCCGGCTGCAGGCCCGCTTCGGCGTCGGCTTCGAACAGGCGGCGCACCGGCTGACGACCCTTTCGCGACCGACGGCGCGCGGCGTGCCCTTCTTCCTGATGCGGGTGGATCAGGCGGGCAATGTGTCGAAGCGCTATGCGTCCGGGGCCTTTCCCTTTTCGCGCTTCGGCGGGGCCTGTCCGCGCTGGCGGCTGCATTCGGCCTTCCGCACGCCCGGCCGGATCGTCACCCAGATCATCGAGACGCCAGACGGATCGCGCTGGTTCACCCTGGCCCGCACCGTGGACCGTCAAGGCCAGGACGCCTTCACCGAGGGACAGGATCTGGCCATCGGCCTGGGCTGCGAGCTGAAACACGCCCACCGCCTGATCTATGCGCGCGGCCTGGATCTGCAGAAGCCCGAGGTCACGCCCATAGGCCCGGCCTGCAGGCTCTGTGAAAGGCACCCCTGCGCCGAACGCGCCGCCCCGCCGGTCGGGCGGGCGCTGACGGTGGACGACTGGTCGAAGTCGGTGAGCCCCTATCCGTTTGCCTGAATGCCCTTCTCCCCTTGCGGGAGAAGGTGGCCGACCCCGGACTTGATCCGGGGAAGGTCGGATGAGGGGTCTCTCAACCGACGGCAAAACCCCTCATCCGTCAGGCTTCGCCTGCCACCTTCTCCCGCAAGGGGAGAAGGATGATGCTAGTGCGCCAGCAATAGCGCCACCGGGCTTTCGGTGATCAGGGTCTGGGTCACGCCGCCGAAGATCCACTGACGCATCCGGGCGTGGCCCCAGGCGCCGCTGACGACGGCGCCGGCCTTCATCTCGGTCGCGTAGTCCAGCAGGCGGCGGCCCGCCGCACGGTCGTCGTGGGCGCGGGCGTCGGGCTCGGCGTTCACGCCGTGACGCCGCAGCCAGGCGGCCACGTCGGCGGTGCGCAGGCGGGCGCCGTCCACATCCTCGGGGTCGCACAGTTCCAACACCCGCACGCTCTCGGCCTCGCGCAGCAGGGGGATGGCGGCGACGGCGGCCAGGCGGCTTTCGCGGCTGTCGGTCCAGGCCAGCAGGACCGGCGCCCCGGCGACCGGCCGCGCCGGGTTCGGCGGCACGATCAGGATGGAGCGCCCCGCCCGCATGGCCAGGTCGGACGGAATGGGCGCGCGCCAGCCGCTGGCGTTGGCCGAGTCGCGCCCGACGATCAGGACGTCGGCGGCGCGGGCGTGCTTGACCAGAAGACTGGTGGGATCGCCCACGTCGGCGCGCCATTCGCAGGAGACGCCGGCGCGGGTCGCGAGGTCGCGAAAGCGCTGCTCGGCCCCCTTCAGCGCGCTTTCGGCCCGCTCGTGCTGAGCGGTCAGGACCTCGCCCATCAGGATGCCCGCGCCATAGGCGTCGGCCACAGGGGTTTCGGGCGCGCAGGCGGAGACCCCGATCAGATGGGCGCCGTGCGCCTTGGCCAGATCGCAGGCCTGTTCGATCCTCTGGGTGTTGTCGGGCTCGTCGTCGACATAGACGATCAGGCTGGACCAGGTCATGGCGACCTCCTCTCGTTCCAGAAGGATAGAACGCCCGAGGCGGGCTTCGGTCCTTGATCCCGATCAAATAACAGCGATCAGAGCAGGATCACCTTGCCGTTCTCGACCCGGTGCGGAACCCCCGTCTTGCGGAACAGGCCGGCGATCTCGGCGGCGGGGTCGGCCGCGCCCTGATCCAGCATCCGCTCGATGGTCGCGGCCAGGGACGGGTCGCGCGAGGCGCGGGTCAGGGCGTCCAGCCATTCGGCGCGGGTCAGGACGCCGTCCGTGCGATTGGCGATCAGAACCGGGCGCAGGAAATCGAACCAGTCGCCGCCGTCGCGCCGCTTCTGCGCGCCCTCGGCGGCCATGGCGAAGACGGCGCCGCAGGCGTAGTAGGCCCGGTGCTCGCCGCGCTCGCCCGCCTCGGCCACCGGCTTGTCGCGGGCCAGAGCGATGCAGTCGTCCACCTCGGTCTGCAGTTCGGCGCGGGCGTCATAGGCCGGGTCCAGCGCCTTGAAGCCGCGCACCGCCATCAGGTCGGCCCCGCCCTCGGTGATCCAGGCATCGCGCGCGAACTGATAGCGCACCGCCTGGCCCAGCCAGAAGTGCGCGCTTTCGTGGCCGATGAACCAGCGCGAGCGTTCCAGCACCTCCTGGCTGGGGTTCAACACGCCGACGCCCTCGAACTTCATGACGATCAGGCCGGGCAGGACGCTGCCGCCCATGCTGGACAAGCGCGCGGTCGGGCCGTTCCAGCTGACCATGACGGTCGAGGCCTCGCTGCCGGCGCCAGGCGGGCCGAGACGGCGCAGGTAGTAGTCGTCGATGCGCGGAGCGAAGCCGCGGATCTCCTCGCCGATCCAGGGCGGCAGGTTGGGGTCGATGACGGTCGTCAGCCCCTCGCTGGGCGTCACCCGCGCCTGGCCCAACAGGACGTAGGAGCGCTCGGTCGTGGTGGTCAGGGTCGCGCGGCGCTCGCCGTTGAACAGCACCGGCCCGGCCGTGTCGCGCCAGGTCACGGCGGACGGCCCGCCCTCCAGATCGACGCCGTTCAGGTCGGCGGGCATGGCCTCGGCCGCCGCGACGGACGGCAGGGCGAAGACGTCGAACTGGCGCGTCGGCAGGGCGACCGCCCCGTCCGAGAAGGTCAGGGCCCCGTATTCAGCCTCCAGCTCCACCCCCTTGGGCCGGATCGAGAAGCGGACGCGACTCGGCACGGGGCCGCCGTCCGTGCTGCGGATCACGTCGTAGTGGCCGCGCCGCTCCATGACCACACCGGGCGTCTCGAGCGTCCATTGCGTCGGCCGCCACGGCTGGCGTCCATCGGCCATGAGGGCCGAGTCCATGAAGGCCCAGACCGGCGCCGCCCGATGGAAGACGTAGTCGACGGTCCAGCGGTCGCCGTCGCGCACGACCTCGACGCTCGGCGCGGCCCGCGCGTCCCACGTCCCCGGCGGCAGGGGCGCGGCGGCGCAGGCGCCCAGCAGGGCGGCGGCCAGAAGGGTCGAGGCGGCGAGGGCTTTCAGACGCAAGACGACAGGCTCCATACGGTTCAGCTGAAACATAGCCGCGCTCGAGGCGGCGTCAGCTTACGGTTTGCTCAGGATTGCGCCTTCGACAGGGCGCGGCCCGCCGCCGCAAGTTCGCCCGCCATGACCGCCTTCAGCCGCTGCGGCGCCTCGATGGTCGCCTGCTCGCCCCAGGTGAACAGGTGCCAGGCCAGTTCGCGCATGCCCGAGGCGCGGAAGCGCACCAGGACCGATCCGTCCGCCTGATCCTCGATGGCCTGGGTCGGGTGCCAGCGCCAGCCGCGCGCCTCGGCCGCGCCCTCGGGGGCGATGCGCAGCACCACCTCCTCGATCTCGTCCTGATAGATGCCAAAGGACTGGCTGGCGAAGGCGGCCAGGTCGAAGTCGGCGGGCGGACGGGCCGTCCCCTCGCCCGCCTCGACCGAGGACATGCGGTCCAGTCGGAAGGTCTGGATGCGCCCGCTCTCGCGGTCGGCCGCCACCAGATAGTTGGCGCGCCCGAACATCAGGCCGCAGGGGGCGACGCTGCGGCTGCGCGCCTCGGCGCCGGGACGGGCGTAGATGAAGCTGAGCGGGCGCTCGGCCAGGACCGCGCCGCGGATCTCGGCCAGCACCGTCTCGTCGGCGGTGGGGCGCGGACCGGCCTGGACGGCGATGGTCTCGGCCCGGACCAGGGCCTCAAGGTCGGGGGCCATGCGGTTCAGGGAGGTCGAGCGCATGGCCGCCTTGACCTTGCGCTCCAGCCCCTCCAGCGCCGCCGCCCGCGCCGGTTCGCCCGCCGCGCGCAGGGCCGCCGCCGCCTTGGTCAGTTCCAGCATCTCGGTCGCGGTCGGGGCCTGTTCGAAGGCCGACAGGCCGCCGCGAATGCGCCAGCGCTTGCTCGGCGGGTCGCTGATCTCCTCGACCTGGGGGAACAGCATCAGGACGGCGTCGCGCATCCGCTCGGCCGTGCGCCGCCCGACCCGCAGCTGCCCCGCCATCTCGTTCAGCGTCAGGCCCTCGGCGCTGGCGGCCATGCCGCGCGCCAGATCGATGACCATCGCCGCCTTGTCGTGCCGCAAGAAACTTCTCCACAGAGATACGTCCGAAACTGACGCAATGCTGTCGCATCCTCTCAACATCAGCAAGAGGCAATCGCTTCAGGAGATCACGACATGGCCTTCGCCCGCACCCCGACGGTTCAAAAGCCCGCCAAGAAGACCTTCGCCGACCGCTACATGATCGTGCCGTGCGAGGCCGAGGGCGACCTGGCCGTCATCTGGGACCGTCAGGAAGAACAGGTCGTGGACGTCATCTCCGCCTCGGCCAGCAGCCGCTATTCCGACGAGGACGCCCTGTGGGACGAGTTCCACGCCCCCGCCGTCGCCCCTCATTCCGACTGGCGCATGGCGGCTTGAAACCAGCTCGTCACATTTTAGCCACATTTCAGGAACCCTGCCCGTCACCTGACGTTGGCTAAGCGTGACCATCACCACGCAAGGGGGTTTCCCGTGTCCTCGTCCCATACCGCCGCGCCTTCGCTGGAAGGCCTCGTCAAATCCGCCCTGCACCGCTCATGGTGGCTGTTGCTGTTGCGCGGGATCATCGCCGTGGCCTTCGGGGTCGCCACCTTCGTCTGGCCGGGCATCAGCCTGGTCAGCCTGATCCTGGTCTATGGGATCTATGCCGTGGCGGACGGAATTCTGGCCCTGATCGCGGCCATTCGCGGCGGCGGCGTCGCCCCGCGCTGGTGGCTGGCGCTGGGCGGGATCGCCAGCCTGGCCGCGGGCGCCCTGGCCTTCGTCTGGCCCGGCCTGACGGCCCTGGTCCTGGTCTATCTGATCGGCTTCTGGTCGATCGTGCGCGGGGTGCTGGAAATCGTCGGCGCCATCCGCCTGCGCAACGAAATCCCCAATGAATGGAGCCTGGGCCTGGCGGGCGCCCTGTCGGTGCTCTTTGGCGCCATCCTCGTCGTTGCGCCGGGCACGGGGGCGCTGGGCCTGCTGTGGCTGATCGCGGCCTGGGCCGTGCTGTTCGGCCTGCTGCTGATCTGGGTCGCCTTCCGGGTCAGGAGGCTGGCGAAGGCGTGAAGCGAGCGTTGCGGGCGACGACGCGGGCGCGGATCTCGCCGCGCATCCGCTCCAGTTCGCCCGCGTCGATCAGACGACCGCGCAGCACCACGTCGGCGATGCGCCGCGTGGCGCTGACGTCGGCCAGGGGGTCGGCCTCCAGCACCAGCAGGTCGGCCGACTTGCCCGCCGCCACGGCGCCGTAGCGCGCGCCCTGATTGAGAAAGCGCGGCCCGTCCACGACCGACCCCATCAGGGCCTCGCGCGGGGTCAGGCCCAGCTTGACGTAGAGCTCCAGCTCGTCGTGCAGCGAGAAGCCCGGATAGTTGAACGAGTTGAGGAAGCCCGCGTCCGTTCCCGTCAGGATCACCACCCCCGCATCGCGCAGCATGGGCAGGGTGCGGGCGGTCACGTCCTTGACGAAGTGGCGGTCCGCCACCTGCTGCGGGGTGGCGCGCGCGGCGCGTTGGACGCGCCAGTCGTAGGTGGCGCGGATGCCCGGCCCGACATAGGCCAGGCCGTCGTCGTGCGAGTGATCGTCCAGGTCCAGATTGGCCAGTGTGGTCGAGCCGTAGAGAGTCGGCGACACCGCCGTGCCCAACTCCCTCAAGCGGGCATAGACGCGCCGCGCCGTCGCGACGTCGAAGGTGTCGGCATAGCGCCGCATGGTCTGGGCGTAGGTATATTTGCCCGCCAGATAGTCGGCGGCGATGGCGGCCTCATCCTTCGAACCCGCCTTCATGGCGTAGTCGAGGTGTTCGATCGACGACAGGCCCGCCTCGGCGGCCTCCAGCACGGTGATGCTGGCCGGGATATGGGCCGAGGTCTTCATGCCCCGCTTCTTCGCCTCGCGCACGGCGTAGAGGAAAAGCTCGGGCTTCAGGGTGTTGTCGGTGATCTTGACGAAATCGACGCGCAGGGCCTGCAGGCGGTCCAGGGCGGCGTCCACATCGGCCTCGCTGCCGGTCTCGATCACGCCCTTCCAGACAGGGGCGATGCCCTCGATCTTGGGGCCGGAGGTGAAGATGCGCGGGCTGTCGGGGGTCGGCGGGGCGTCGCGCCAGTCCAGCACCTGCTGCGCCAGATCCCCCGCCGCGTCGCGCACCGCGACCACGCCGTTGACGACATAGAGGGGCATCAGCTCAGCGTTTTCCTCGATCAGGGCCTCGCCGCCGCCGAAGTGGACGTGCATGTCCCACAGGCCCGGCATGACATAGCGGTCGCCCATGTCTTGCGTCCGCGTCGCGCGATAGCGGCTGGCCTCGCCTTCCGGCAGGACGGCGACGATGTCCCCGCCGCGCACGGCCACCAGTTGATCGGGCGTCGTCGTCCCCTTCTCGACATCGACCACCGTGGCCGAGGTCAGCAGAAGGTCGACCGTCTCCACCGGGGCTTCAACAGCGGTCAGCGGCCCCGTGGCGCAGGCGGACAAGAGGGCGGCGGCGGCGGCGATCAGGAGGGTGCGCATGGCCATCCGCTATAAGCCCCTGCGTGCGCCCGGCAAGCGGATCAGGGATAGCGGCGGTTCATCTCGTCCCGGCTGGCGATGCACAACTCGCGCAGCACGCCCATGTCCACCTGATCCAGACGCTTGATGTAGAGGCAGGCCACGCTGGTCGTGTGCGGCCCTAGACGCGCCAGCATGGCCTCCGTCTCCGGCGCCGAGGCCAGATAGAGGGTCAAGGCGCCCTTGCGCGGCGAGAAACCCATGCGCGGCCAGTCGGCGGGCTTCTTGGTCGAGTTGACGTAGGTGTAGCGGCCGAAGCCGACGATGGACGGCCCCCACATGATCGGGGTCTCGCCCGTCACCTCCTGCATCAGGGCGCAGAGGATGCGGCCTTCCTCGCGCCGCCGCGCCGGTTCGGCGGCGGAGAGGAAATCCTCGACCGAGGCGTCGGTAGGCTGGGTTTTCGGCTCAGACATGAGGCGCCTCCACCGCTTCGATCGCCAGACCGGGCGCCGTCGAACAGGCGACCAGGCTCCAGGCTCCCTGACTTCGCATCCGCCGCCAGGCCCCGGCGGGGGCCGCGATCTGTCGCTGATCCGGTCCCAGCACCAACGGTCGCAGCCCCCGATCCGTTGCGATCTCCAGCGTCAACGGCGCCCCCATGTAGAAGGCCCAGATCTCAGTCGCCTCGACCGGGCGCCAGTCGTCCGCGTCGTCGGCCGTCAGCAGGCGATAGGCCGTCACGGCCTCGGACCCGCAGGCCGCCAGCCCCGGATCGCGCGCCATCGGCCGAAAATGCCCGCCCTCGGGATGGGGGCTCAGCGACAGGTTGGCGATGATCTCGTCCGCGCTGAACACGATCTCCCCCTCCTCCGTCATGGCCGCCCCGCTGTGGTTTCAGGGCCTTGATGGCGGTGTTCGCGGCGGGACTCAACGGCCAGGGACGAAAGGCGGCGCCGGACGCCACTGACCGTCCTCGAACACGAAGTCGGCGCCGCCGCGCCAGGGGACGCGGCTCAGCGGTCCGCCGGTCACGCCGTAGCCGACGACGGCGTAGCGCACGCCGGGCTTCAGCGGGACCGGCGACACCGTCGTTGCGAACCCTTCGGGCGTCTCGCCATAGACGACCTGGCGCAGGGCCCGGCAGTCACGGCCGCGCGCCTCTATCGACCAGACGGGGCGCATCATGGCGCTGGACAGTTCATGCACGGCCAGACCGCCGAGGCAGGCCTTTTCGGGCTTCGCCGGATCGACGCCGAAGGTGGCCGCAGGCGCTTCCAGAGAGCCGCTGATGCGCACCGGGATCATGGCCGAGCAGGCCGCGACCGAGGCCGCCAGCAGCAGGGCCAACCCAGACCGGACGCTTAGCCTCACAGCGCCTTCACGATCCCCTCGACCATCTTCTTGGCGTCGGCGAACAGCATCATGGTGTTGTCGCGGAAGAAGAGCTCGTTCTCGACCCCGGCATAGCCCGCCGCCATGCCGCGCTTGATAAAGAGGACGGTGCCCGCCTTTTCGACGTCCAGAACCGGCATGCCGTAGATGGGCGATTGCGGGTCGGTCTTGGCGGCCGGGTTGGTCACGTCGTTGGCGCCGATGACGAAGGCCACGTCGGCGGAGGAGAACTCACTGTTGATGTCCTCCAGCTCGAACACCTCGTCATAGGGGACGTTGGCCTCGGCCAGCAGGACGTTCATGTGGCCCGGCATCCGGCCCGCGACGGGGTGGATGGCGTATTTCACCTCGACGCCCTCTTCCTTCAGCTTGTCGGCCATTTCGCGGAGCGCATGCTGGGCCTGGGCCACGGCCATGCCGTAGCCGGGGACGATGATGACCTTGGAGGCGTTCTTCATGATGAAGGCGGCGTCCTCGGCCGAGCCCTGCTTGACCGGACGCGTCTCGACCACGCCGCCGCCCGCCGCCGCCGCGTCCCCGCCGCCGAAGCCGCCCAGGATAACGCTGATGAAGCTGCGGTTCATGCCCTTGCACATGATGTAGCTGAGGATGGCGCCCGACGACCCGACCAGGGCGCCGGTGATGATCAGGGCGATGTTTTCCAGCGTGAAGCCGAGGGCCGCGGCGGCCCAGCCGGAATAGGAGTTCAGCATCGACACCACGACCGGCATGTCGGCGCCGCCGATGGGGATGATCAAGGTCGCGCCCAGGATCAGGGCGATGGCGAAGACGCCCCAGAAGGCCCAGATGGCCGTGCCGCCGGTGCCGATCAGCACCCCGATCAGGAAGACCAGGGCCAGGGCCAGGCCGATGTTGATCAGGTGGCGCGCGGGCAGAAGGATGGGCGATCCGCTCATCCGGCCGTCCAGTTTGGCGAAGGCAATGACCGAGCCGGTGAAGGTGATGGCCCCGATGGCCACGCCCAGGCTCAGCTCGACGATGGACAGGGTCTTGATGCCGCCGCTCGCCGTCATGATGCCGAAGGCGTCGGGGGCATAGACGGCGCCGACCGCCACCAGACAGGCGGCCAGACCGACCAGGGAGTGGAAGGCCGCGACCAGTTGCGGCATGGCTGTCATCGGCACCCGCTTGGCGATCAGAGCGCCGGCCCCGCCGCCGACCACGACGCCGCCGCCGATCAGGGCCAGGGTCAGCAGGTCCAGCGCGCCAGAGGTCCCCAGCGTCAGCAGAGTCACGCCGACGGCCAGGGCCATGCCGATCATGCCGAGCGTATTGCCCCGACGGCTGGTCTCGGGACTGGACAAGCCCCTGAGCGAGAGGATGAACAGGACCCCCGCGACCAGATAGGCCAGCGCGGCTATGGATGCGTTCATCAGATCCCCTCCCCCAGGGTCATGTCAGTCGGTCATTTCAGATCAGAAGACGTTGACGACAGCGGGCGCCGCCGCGTCGCGCGTACCGGCAGCCGTCGCCACGCCGTTCTTGACGACGGCGACGCCGACGCCGCCCGCGCCGCCCGTCTTGGTCACGCGGCAGCTGCCGTTGTCGCTGGGCAGACGGCCGGCCATGTGGCCCGTGCCCGTGTGGTTGATGCGGTTCATGTGGATGCCGCGAATGGTCACCGGGGCGAACTGGCACTGCAGCGCCCAGCTGGCGCCCTGAGGCGCAGCGACGGACCAGTGCAGGCCGCCGTAAGGGTTCTGGCCGACCTCTTCGGTCTTCTGCGCCGAGGCGGCGCCCGATGCGGCGACGGCGGCGGTCAGGGCGGCGACGAAAATCAGGGTGGTCTTCATAACAGTTACTCTCAGCGTTTGGTCAGGCCTTGGGTGCGGGTCAGTCGCCACAGCGCGGCGGCGATGAACAGCGGCCCCAAGAATATCATGGCCCAGTCGAAGACGGTCATCTCGCGGTCCTGAATGACGATGCGCGTCAGCACGGCGGCGAAGACCAGCACCACGCCGCAATCCTGAAACCGCAGCTTGCCGATGGGGTCCTTGACCCGCACCCAGCTCCATATCCACAGGGCCACGCCCAGGCCGGTGACGGCCCAGGAAACATAGAAGGCGAACAGGACAGGCGAGAAGATCACGAGGCCTTGGGCCTTTCCTTCTTCTTGTACATGGCCAGCATCCGTCGCGTGACCATGAAGCCGCCGAAGATGTTGACGCTGGCCAGGGTGACGGCGACCACGCCTGCGCCCTTGGCGATCCAGGCGTTCGGCCCGCCCGCCTGGGCGCTCATGGCCGCGGCCGCGATCAGGCCGCCCACGATGATGACGCTGGAAATGGCGTTGGTCACGGCCATCAGCGGCGTGTGCAGGGCCGGCGTCACGCTCCACACCACATAATAGCCGACGAAGATCGCCAGCACGAAGATGGCCAGCCGGAAGACGGTAGGATCGACGTGTTCCATGTTCAGATCACCTTTCCTAGGCGGTTCGAGGCGAGATTATGAATGCGAGCCACGATTGCTTCCAGATCGGCTTCAACTTCACGAGTGGAGACCCTCAACGTCGCGTAGCCTTGGCCGTCGAACCAGGCGTCGCGCTTCAGGTCGCGTAGAGCCACGTCGGTTCGGTCGTGGACACCGCCATCGACCTCGATCACCAGCGCGGCGCGATGGCAAACGAAATCCGCGACATAGGGTCCGATCGGCGCTTGACGTCGGAAACGCACGGAGAGCTTGCGCAGGCGTTCCCACAACCTCGCCTCGGTCCAGGTCGGCATGGCGCGCAATGCACGTGCTCGCTTAACCGTCCGCAACGGCGTCCTGTCCCGCTCGAAGCCCTCCCCCTCGATGGGGGAGGGTTGGGTGGGGGTGCAGGCAGACGGTTTCAGGACAGTCGAAGACGACGCCTCCCTCGCCTGACTGGCGGCGACGGCGTTCACACCCCCATCCCCGACCCTTCCCCCATCGAGGGGGAAGGGAGCACGTTCGCTCATCATCCCTTCACGCCCTCATGCACCACGGCCCCGCCGTGGGTGACGACGGCGGCCTTGAGAATCTCGTCCTCCAGATCGACGGTCAGGACGCCGTCCTTGACCATCAACCCGAGGAAGGCGGCCAGGTTGCGCGCGTAGAGGGCGCTGGCGTCCGCGGCGATGCGGCCCGGCAGGTTGGTGTAGCCGACGATCTTCACCCCATTGGCCGTGGTCACGACCTCGCCGGGCTTCGAGCCGGCGACATTGCCGCCCGCCTCGACCGCCAGATCGATCAGCACCGAGCCGGGCTTCATGGTCGCCACCTGTTCGGCGCTGACCAGAACCGGCGCCGCGCGGCCGGGGATCAGGGCCGTGGTGATGACGATGTCCTGCTTCTTGATATGTTCGCCGGTCAGGACGGCCTGCTTGGCCTGATACTCCGGCGACATGGGCTTGGCGTAGCCGCCCGCCGTCTGGGCGTTCTTGAACTCCTCGTCCTCGACCGCCAGGAACTTGGCGCCCAGGCTCTCGACCTGTTCCTTGGTGGCCGGGCGCACGTCGGTGGCGGTGACCACCGCGCCCAGACGCCGCGCCGTGGCGATGGCCTGCAGGCCCGCCACGCCGACGCCCATGACGAAGACCTTGGCCGGGGCGACCGTGCCCGCCGCCGTCATCATCATCGGGAAGCCCTTGCCGAAGGCGTAGGCCGCCTCGATCACCGCACGATATCCGGCCAGATTGGCCTGGGACGAGAGCACGTCCATGACCTGGGCGCGGGTGATGCGCGGCACGAATTCCATGGCGAAGGCGGTGGTGCCGGCGCCCTTTAGCGCCTCGACCGTGTCCTTTTCGCGATAGGCGTCCAGCATGGCGACGACGACGGCGCCGGGTTTCAGGGCGCTGGTCTCCTGCGCGGTCGGGCCGCGCACCTTGAGCAGGACGTCGGCGCCGTCCAGCACCGCGCGGGTGTCCGGCTTCACCGTAGCCCCGGCCTCGGCGTAGTCGGCGTCGGGAATGGACGAGCCGAGCCCTGTCCCGGCCTCGACCGAGACGGTCGCGCCCAGGGCGATCAGCTTCTTCACCGTCTCCGGCGTTACAGCGCAGCGCGTCTCGCCTTCACGGCGCTCGCGGGTCACGGCGATGGCGACAGCCAAGCGAATCCCTCCCAAGTCCCCCAGAACCTGAACGTTAGGACGAAGCGGAAGGGCGCGTCAAAGCCAGAATTGCTGCGAATGCGTAATTTTATTGCCTTGCGAAGGCCTGCCCGCCCCCATTCTGGTAAAATCGTGCCCATCCTTGCGCTGCACCGCAAAAGAAAAGCCCGCCGAGCGCGAGGCTCGACGGGCTTTTGAATGTCGCAACGCCGCGAACGCGGCGCGAAACTCAGTGGGCGGGCTTGGAGCGCAGGGCGAAGAAGCCCACGGCGAACACCACCACGCCGCTGATCGCGCCGGCGACGAAGCCTGCGCCCACGGCGAACCAGACCGTCAGCACCACCAGGATGGCGGCGGTCAGCAGCGATCCCCACTTGGACAGGAAGAGGAACAGATGCCAGGTCGAGACCTGTTCCGAGATTTCCATCGAGCCGTGCACATAGGCGTGGTCGGCGTGGTCTGCGTGCTGGTCGGCCATTCAGGTCTTCCGAAAAGAGTCGAGATTTCGACGATGCTTATAGCGGTCAGGGCGCGGCGCTCAAGGCCCCGCCTCAATCAAGCGCGGCCAGAACGTCGCGGGCGAAGGCGGCGACGTCGAAACCCTTGCCCGCCGGGTCCTCGCCCCGCCGCACGATGACGACGTTGCGACTGGGCACGATCACCACATACTGGCCGCGATTGCCGAAGGCGGCGAAGGCGTCGGCGGGCACGCCTTCGGAACGGTTCATGACCCAGAAGGTCGCGCCGTAGCCGAAGGCGCCGGTCGACGGTTGCGGCCCCGAGGGCGTCGAGACAAAGGCGCGCCAGCCCTCGGGCAGGACGCGCTCGCCCTCCCAGACCCCGTCCTGGACATAGAGCTGGCCGAAGCGGGCCAGGTCCCGCGCCGTGGTCCAGACCTGGCTCGACAGGATGTAGTTCCCGCGCCAGTCGGTCTCGGCGAAGGTGTGTCTCATGCCCAGACGGTCGAACAGCTCGGCGGGCGGATGGGCCGCGAAGGTCGGGGCGATGGCCATGACCGCCAACAGGGTGTCATTGTTGGCATAGCGATAGGTCGAGCCGACCGGCGCCAGCAGGGGCCAGCCGGGTGCCTGTTCATCGGCCGCCGTGCCGCCGAAATAGAGGGCGTCGGTGCGATTGCCCGCCGTGTCGCTGGTCAGGCCCGAGGCCATCCGCATCAGGGCCTCCAGGGTGATGGCGCCGCGTGGGTCGCCCGGCCCGCGCCAATTGCTGATGGCGGCCGGCGCCTTCACATCGGCCTCGCCGCGCTGGACCGCCGCCCCGATCAGGGTCCCCGCCAGGCTCTTGGCCACCGACCAGGTGCGCTGGGGAACATGGGGTCCGAAGTCGGGGGCGTAGTGCTCGGCGACAATGCGGCCGTTCTGCAGCACCACCACGCCGGTCGTCTTGGTTCCAGCGCCGAAGCCATCATTGAAGGCCCGCTCGACGGCGCCGGTCAGAGCCGCCGCATTCCCGCGCGGCGCGGCGCTGGGCAATTCCGGCGCCGAAGTCCGACGCGCCAACGGAGCGCGGGCCGGGGCGCTGCCGACGACATAGCCCATGGGCTCGATCACGCAGCCGCGCCCTGGCGTATAGGTGGCGATGCGCGGCGGCGCGGCCGCGTCCCAGGCGACCGAGACGACGTCGCCGGCCCTCTCCGCCTTCATGTCGGCGATCAGGGGCTGAAGCTCGGGATAGATGCCCACCAGTTCATGGGCCTCGACGCTGGCCGGGGTGCGGCTCGCGCCCGCTTCCTGCGCCGTATGGACGGCGCTGCAGACCGTCAGGGCCTTGTAGCCCGCCGCCAAGGCGCGATGGCTGGCGCTCGGGGGCGTCTGGGCGAGGGCGGCGGTCGGCAGGACCAGGACGGCCGCAACGGCGGCGAAACGGGACAGGGTCATCATGCCGCAAGCTTCGCAGCCCCGTTCACCGTGTCAACGCGTTGACGCCCACAGATCAACGTTCATGATGCGTCCGCGAACGTCCCGCCGGATCAAGGAGCCTGCATGCCCGTCCCGACCGTTCTCGTCGCCACCGACCTGACCGCGCGCAGCGACCGCCCTCTGGACCGCGCCGCCCTTTTGGCGCAGCAGCTCGGCGCCGGCGTCACGGTCGCCCACGTCGTCGAAGGGCCGGGCTTCGACCGCGAACAGGACGAAGAGATTATGCGCGCCGTGCGCGCCTCCCTGCCGCCGTCCCTGGCCGAGGCCGCTATCGTGTTCGATCACGGCGCCGCGCCCCACGTTCTGGCCGAACTGGCGGTCAGCGAGGAGGCCGCCGTCATCGTCACCGGCACGGGCCGCTACAACGGGCTGAGCGACTTCTTCCTGGGCACGGCCGTGGATCATCTGGTGCGCCACGCCGAGCAGCCGGTGCTGGTGGTCAAGCGCCGGGCCGGCGCCCCCTATCGCTCCATCCTGCTGGCGACCGACTACTCCGACGGGGCGCTGCAAGCCTTTCAAGCCGCGCTGCAGCTATTCCCCGAGGCGCGCTTTGAGGTCGTCAACGCCTACAGCGTGCCCTTCGAGACGCGCATGCCGTCCGACGAGGTCGCCGAGGCCGCGCGCGCGGAGGCCGAGGCCGAAATGACCGCCTTCGTCGAACGCGCCGCGCCGCCGCGCCCCGACGCCGTGCGCGCCCTTGTCGCCAAGGGCGACGTGGAGACGGTGATGGAGCAGCGCCTGGCCAAGGATATGCCCGATCTGGTCGTCATCGGCTCTCACGGCCGCAGCGGCTGGGTGCAGGCGACGTTGGGCGGCAAGGCCTCGACCCTGCTGAAGCGCCTGCCGTCCGACGTTCTGGTGGTGCGCCAGACCCGAGGCTGAATCAGCCCAGCGCCTCAAACTGATCGACCAGACGCTCCAGCCGCTTGGTGCCGATGGTCCAGAAGGCCGGGTCGCGCGGGTTCAGGCCGAAGGGTTTCAGCGCCTCGACATAGGTGTGGGCGCCGCCGCCCGACAGTAGATCACGATAGAGGGGCGTGAAGGCCGCCGGGTCCTTGGCCCGCGTCTCCATCAGGGCTGCGACCAGCAGGTCGCCGAAGGCGTAGGCGTAGACATAGAAGGGCGAGTGGACGAAGTGGCTGACGTAGGCCCACCAGTTCTCATAGCCGGGGTTCAGCGTCACCGCCGGGCCGAGACTGGCGCCCAGTTCCTCCATCCAGATTTCGCCGATGCGCTCGACCGAGACCTCGCCCGCCGCGCGCTCGTCGTGAAAACGGGTCTCGAAGCGGTGGAAGGCGATCTGACGCACCACGGTGTTCAAGCCGTCCTCGATGCGGCCCGCCAGCAGGGCGCGCTGATCGGCGGGCGTCGCCTCGGCCAGAAGGCGGTCGAAGGTCAGACCCTCGGCGAAGATGGAGGCGGTCTCGGCCAGGGTCAGCGGGGTGTCGGCCAGCAGCGAGCCCTGCGCCGCCGCCAGGGTCTGATGCACGCCGTGGCCCAGTTCGTGGGCCAGGGTCAGAAGGTCGCGCCGCTCGCCCATCCAGTTCAGGAAGACATAGGGGTGGCGGTCGGCCGTCACCGGGTGGGCGTAGGCGCCCGACTGCTTGCCCGGTCGGGCCTTGGCGTCGATCCACGGCCGGTCGAAGAACCAGGCCGCGCGCTCGGCGAAGTCGCCGCCGAGATCATTGAAGCTGGCCAGCACGACCTCGCGCGCCTGCGCCCAGTCATAGGTGCGCGGCGGCGTCGCCTCGATGGGGGCGTTGCGGTCCCAGTGGTCCAGGGCCGTCTTGCCCATGGCCTTGGCTTTCAGCGCGTAATAGCGGTGCGAGATGCGCGGATAGGCTTGCGCCACCGCCTCGGCCATGGCGTCGACGCTCTCGCCGTCGACCTCGTTGCCCAGGTGGCGGCTGTCGGCGGGACGCTTGAAGCCGCGCCACTTGTCTTCCAGCGCCTTGTCGGCGGCGACGGTGTTCATGACCATGGCCATGGTCTGGGCCTTGTCGGCGAAGGCTTTCGACAGCCCCTCGGCGGCGGAGGCGCGCTTGGCGGCGTCGGCGTCGCTGAGACGGTTCAGGGCTTCGGACAGGGTCAGGCTCTCGCCGTCGGCGTCAGCGCGCAAAGCGGCCAGGGTCTCGTCGAACAGGCGAGGCCACTGGGCCTGAATGGGGCCGCGCTCGGCGATGAAGGTTTCCAGTTCGGTCGACAGTTCATGCGGCTTCATCGCCCGCACCCGGCGCAGCCAGGGTGACCAGCGCGCGGCGGCGGGATGGGCCGTCAGGGCCGCTTCGATCTCGGCCTCGTCCAACTGGTTGATCTCCAGCGTCAGCCAGACGGTCGGCGTGGCGATGACCGTCATCTTCTCGCGGATATTGGCCTCAAAGCCTTGTGCGCCCGCATCGTCGCGCGCCGTGGACGCCGCGAGGAAGGCGTAGGCGCCGAGACCGCCCATGACGTCCGCAGCCTGTTCATAGAGGGCGATGGTCTGATCCAGGGCCTGGCCCAGGGCCGCCGCGTCGCCGCGCTGGCCGATCAGCCTGCCCTGGAAGGCGTTCATCTGATCCACCAAGGTCTTGGCCCGCTCAAGGTCGGCGCTGATGCGCGCATCCTCGCGCGAGGCATAGAGGTCGGACAGGTCCCACAGCGGGGCGTCGGCGAAGTCGGTCGTCTTGACGGGGGCGTTCATGTCTCTGGTTGTGGGGGCGCGGACGGGCCGGCGCAAGCGGGCGTCCTTCCTTCTCCCCTTGCGGGAGAAGGACGAGGCGAGCCATTTGCCTCTGCCCTCGTCCCGGTCCAACCTGTCGGTGAAGCTGAAGGGGCCATGCCATGATCGACCCGTTCCACGACCAGACCGGACGCGCCTCGCTGGACGGGGCGCGGGGGCTGGCCGCCGCCCGGCTCGGCATCGGACTGGTTCAGGGTCTGTTGCTCTACCTGCTGTGGCGCAGCGCCTCGCCGTCGGACGTTCTGTCCTGGCCCGCGACCCATCCGCCGCTCTTCGCCGCCCTGGCCCTGGCCTGCGCCTTCACCCCCGTCATGCTGCTGGCGGGGGTCGGACGGTTGCCGGTGAAGGGGCTGGCGCTATGGGGCCTGATCGCCGCCGCGGTCCTGGCCCTGCTGGGCTGGCACGATGCGGCCCAGCAGGCGACGGACTATTTCCGCCCGCCCTATCTGCGCTTCCCCGTCGTCGCCTTCAGCGCCGCCGCCCTGTTCATCGCCCACCACCTGATCGTTCCGGCCGTCGCGAGCCGCCGCTGGATCGCCGACTTCGACGACTATTTCGACACGGCGTGGAAGGCCGGGGTGCAACTGGTCCTGTCCCTGGGTTTCACCGGGGCCTTCTGGCTGCTGCTGTTTCTCGGCGCCGCCCTGTTCCGCATCATCGGCCTGAGCTTCCTTGAGCATCTGACCCGCGAGGAATGGTTCGCCATCCCCGTCACCTGCCTGGTCTTCGCCATCGCCGTGCAACTGACCGACGTGCGCGCCGGTCTGATCCGAGGCGTGCGGACCGTGGCCCTGATGCTGCTGTCCTGGCTGCTGCTGGTCATCACGGTGCTGGTGGCGGGCTTCCTTGCGGCCCTGCCCTTCACCGGACTGGACGGTCTGTGGAAGACGGGCAGCGCCACGGCCCTGGTGCTGTCGGCGGCGGCGGCCCTGATCATCCTGATCAACACCGCCTATCAGGACGGACGAGAAGACAATCTGCCGCCCGTAGTGCTGCGCGCGGCCGTGCGGGTCGCGGCGGTCCTGCTGACGCCGCTGATCCTGATCGCATTGTGGGGTCTGTCGCTTCGCATCGGCCAGCACGGCCTGACGCCGGACCGGATCATCGCCTCGGCCTGCGCCCTGGTCGGGGTGGTCTATGCGGCGGGATACGGCTGGGCGGCGCTGTCGCCCTTCTGGCGCAAGACGGCCTGGATGAAGCCGCTGGAGCGCGCCAATGTCGCGGCCGCCGTCCTGACTGTCGGCGTCATCCTGGCCCTGTTCAGCCCCCTGCTCGACCCCGCCCGCCTGTCGGTCGGGGATCAGGTCGCCCGGCTGAAGCGCGGCGCCGTCAGCGCGGCCGCGTTCGACTACGGCTTCCTGCGCTTCAATGCGGGCAAGGTCGGGCGCGCCGCCCTGGCTGACCTGGCCAGGTCGTCAAACGCCGAGGTCGCGCGCCGGGCCAAGGCGGCGCAGACGACCCAGAACCGCTATGATCTGGACCAGACTGACGAGTCCATTCCGGCGCGCACGCCGCGCATCGCCGCCTGGCCCGCCGAGGCCGCCCTGCCCACCGGCTTCGTGACGCCGGTGCGACCGGGCGATCCTCGCCATGGCTGTCAGGAGGCCAGCGACTGCGTGGCGACCACGCGCGACCTGAACGGCGACGGCAAGGTCGAAATCCTGCTGGCCGACAACTACCGCATCGCCCTGTTTGCGCAGGGGGCTGACGGCGCCTGGACGCATCAGGGCGACTATCGCATCGCCTATTGCGGTCCCGGTCCCAATAATGTGCGCGACCTGCTGAAGGACCCGCGCACGGCGCCGGTCGCGCCGACCTGGCCGGAGCTTTCCACCCCGCGCGGCGCGGGTCGTTTCCAGCCTGAACAGGATTGCCCCTCTCCCCCCGTCGTTAACCCCTGACTCAGTTCTCCGAAACCCGATCTTCACCCCCTGCCTGCTAAGACTTGTCTCGAAACGAGCCGATCCCGAGCAATGAGGACGGCCGTGACGGTGATGATTTAGGGTGTGTTTCACATGGCCAAGACCGTTCTGGTCGTCGACGATGATCCCACGCAGCGCCGCCTGATCCAGGCGGTGCTCGACCGCGAAGGCTATGCCGTCGTCCACGCCGAGAGCGGGGGCGAGGCCATCGACCGCCTGACCAAGGGCGGCGGCGCCGACGTGGTGCTGCTGGATCTCGTCATGCCCGGTCTTTCGGGGCTGGAGACCCTGGCGGAGATCCGCACGGCGGGGGTGCCGGTGCCGGTCATCGTCCTGACGGCCAACGGCGGCATCGAGACCGTGGTCAAGGCCATGCAGGCCGGTGCTCAGGACTTCTTCGTCAAGCCGGTCGGGCCCGAGCGCCTGCTGATCGGCGTGCGCAACGCCCTGCAACTGACGCAACTATCCGCCGAGATCGGCCGCCTGAAGAAACACGTCTCGGGCCGGACCTCGTTCGACGACATCGTCGGCGACAGCCCGCCGATGCGCATGGTCAAGGCCCTGGGCGTGCGCGCCGCCAAGTCCGGCATCCCGGTGCTGATCACCGGCGAAAGCGGCGTGGGTAAAGAGGTGATCGCCCGCGCCCTGCACGGCGCCTCGGACCGCTCCGGCAAGCCCTTCGTGGCCGTCAACTGCGGCGCCCTGCCCGCCAATCTGGTCGAGTCGATCCTGTTCGGCCACGAGAAGGGCAGCTTCACCGGCGCCACGGACAAGCACGCCGGCAAGTTCATGGAGGCCAACGGCGGCACCCTGTTCCTGGACGAGATCGGCGAGCTGCCGCTGGACATGCAGGTCAAGCTGCTGCGCGCCCTGCAGGAAGGCGAGATCGACCCCGTCGGCTCGAAACGCGCGGTCAAGGTCGACGTCCGCATCGTCTCGGCCACCAATCGCGACCCGGCCCAACAGGTGAAGGAAGGCGCCTTCCGCGAGGACCTCTTCTATCGCCTGAACGTCTTCCCGATCGAGGCCCCGGCCCTGCGCGAACGGCGCGAGGACATCCCGGCCCTGGTCGAGCACTTCATCGCCCGCTTCAACGTCGAGGAAGGCAAGCGCGTCGCCGGCTGCGCCGCCGAGACCATGGCCCTGCTGCAGGCCTTCGACTGGCCCGGCAATGTGCGTCAGCTGGAAAACTCGATCTATCGCGCCCTGGTCCTGGCCGATGCGCCCCTGCTGCAGCCGCACGACTTCCCGGCCATCTCGGGCGTCGCCATGCCGCTGAGCCCGGTCGTCTCGCACGAACGCGCCGAGACGCCCGCCGGCGACGCGGGCGCCGAGGGCCAGGCCGACAGTCCGGTGCGCATCATCGACGCGCGCGGCCACGTCCGCACCCTGGAAGAGATCGAGCGCGACCTGATCCAGCACGCCATCGAGGTCTATTCCGGCCACATGAGCGAGATCGCCCGACGCCTCGGCATCGGCCGCTCGACCCTGTACCGCAAGGTTCGCGAACAGGGGCTGGAGGAACAGCTGAAGGAAGCGGGCTGAGGACGTGCTAGGCTGCGGCCATGAGCGACCACAGCGACGACCAGCCCGCCTCTCCCGCCCCGACGGACGAGACGCCGCGCGAGACCCCGATCCAGCGCGCCCTGCGTGAAAAGCAGGAAGCCATCGCCGCACGCCCCAAGCCCCCGCGCGGCGGCCGCTTCCAGCGCGAACAGGCCGCCCGCGTCAAAAGCGGGGCTGTAAGGCCGTGGAGCAGCAAGTAGGGGCCGAGCGCGAAGCAGGTGTGCTGAAGGACCGCTAGCGGCGGTTCGCGAAATAAGCACCCAGCCCAGGATCGGACATGGGCCTCACCGCTGACATGCGGACATTCAGAACTTCGGCTAGGGGCAAGCGGAACGCTGATCAGTTCCAATAGCTCTGAATATAGCTTCGGAGGATGGGGTCTTCGAGATTGCTCGCGTCAAACACGTTGGCAAAGCCTTCCTGGTCCACCACCACAAGCACGAAATCGCCCAGCTTGGCGTCCCACAGGTCTCGCCCACAGCCGTTGCCATTGCTGTATCGTGCCCTCAATCCATCTCCGGGACCGCGTATGATTTCGACGGGCGCAACATCCGCCCAACCTGCCCTCCCGCCATATTGGACGCCGGCTATGCGATGGGCGTCGAGTTCACGGCGTTCCGCGCGGCTATAAGGATGAAGCCCGACGACCTGTCCGACGAATATCCTTTCAGCACCCTCCCGATACGCCGCCCAAACCGCTTCTTGATCAACTGGTTGCCGGATGGAGCATGCGGCTACCGATGAGGCTGCACCGAGAACCAGACATCCAAGCAACGCGGAACCGAGAACCGCGACTGTCCGCATCATCGGCAACGTCCTCCCTGCGGCGATGACCGCCAGTAAATCACGCTGCGGTGAACGTCCGCAACGGGTCGAAACAGCCATCGCCAAGTGCACCACAAGCCGTCACCCCGGACGGCCCGAAGGGGCGATCCGGAGCCCAGGCGCTAATCCATTGGCATGGGCGGAGAAGCCATAGCCGCCTGGGTTCCGGGTTCGCTTCGCGCCCCGGAATGACGGCGGGAGGCGGCGAACACGGCCTTCACTCTTCCCGCTTCGGCTTCTTCATCCAGGGGCGGGTTTCCTCGCCCTTGGCCTTGGCGGTGATCTCCTTGAGCTTGCGGCTCTGCATGGTTGAAAAGGCCTGACCGGGCGCGCCCTTGTCGGGATCGGCGAAGGCGCGGCCGTGGGTCTCGATTCGCTCGCCTACCGAATCGAGGAAGTCGCCCTCCCATTCGGACAGCGAAACGCCCGCCTTCTCGGCCGAGCGGCGGGCGCGTTTCAGGGCGTTCAAGGCCGCCCTCTTGGCGGCCTCACGCTGCTGATCCCAAGGGCTCAACAGCGTCTTCTTTTTAGAGGCGCTACCGTCCTTCGGACTACTTGAGCGAGTCTTGAGGGCGCTATCGCCCCTCGGGCTACTTGAGCGCAGCTTAGAGGCGCTATCGCCCTTCGGGCTGCTTGAGCGCAGCTTAGAGGCGCTATCGCCCTTCGGGCTGCTTGAGCGCAGCTTAGAGGCGCTATCGCCCTTCGGGCTGCTTGAGCGCGAGAGCCCGCTGGAGCGCAGCTTGGATGCGTCGCCGCCCTTCAGGCTGCGGGAGCGTGAAGGGCGGTCGCTGGGGGGCTTGAAGGGCGTGCGCTTCAGGCCCGCCTCCCTCAGATCTCGCCGAGGGCCGACAGGTAGAGGTCCAGAATCGCTTCTTCTTCCTGACGCTTGGCCTTGTCTTGCTTGCGCAGGCGCAGGACCTTGCGCAGGACCTTGACGTCATAGCCCTCGCCCTTGGCCTCGGCGAAGACCTCCTTCATGTCGACCATGACGGCCTGCTTGTCCTCTTCGAGGCGCTCCAGGCGCTCGATGATGGAGCGAAGGCGGCCCTGGGCCGTGGCGGTCAGGACGTCCGAGGCGGCGTCAAAGGCGGGGGCGTCGTCGGCCATGAGGAAAGCTCCGAAACTTGAATTGGCCGGCGGGCGACCGTGGCCCCACTCTCAAGCAGACCGGGGGGCGACAGGGCAAGAAGGGAATCGCCCCAATGGGCCTCAAGGGCGAATCGGGTCCGGTTCCGAGGCCGGGCGTCGGACACGAAAAAGGCCGCAGGCGAAGCCCGCAGCCTTTGAATATCGCAACCGCGGCGCCGGATCGGCGCCGACGCGGTTCTTAGCCTTGCTTGGCCTTGAAGCGCGGGTCGGTCTTGTTGATCACATAGACCACGCCCTTGCGGCGAACGATCTTGCAGTCGCGATGGCGACCCTTGAGCGACTTAAGCGAGCTACGGACCTTCATGGTCGGACGTCCCGAAGAATTGGAGGCCCGTGAGGGCGGTCAAAAACAAATGCGCGAAGAGCCTGCGAACAGGACCTTGCGGCGGAGCGGTGCGTATAGAGAGGCCGCCGCCTTTCGTCAACATTCCGCGCCGGGATTCCGCTGGAGGCCTGGCCTCCGAGTTGAACGGAGGGTCTCCGGACATGCACGTCCGGCGCGTCGCCCCTCCGCCACCAGGCCGTGTCCAAGGGAGCCGAAAATGTAAAACGCCGTTCGTTAAGGGCGCGCTTTCAAAAAGGGTTAGCGCGGGCTTAACCCTTTTCACGGAAACTCCTTTTGGCTTCGCGCGCTTGTGATTGGTCGTTGAATTCGGGGGCGTTAGCCTGTGGTCATGCGTATCGCCTATCGTCTTGCTCTGATTGGTTCTGTTGCGGCCTGTGCGCCCATGGTTCCGACGCCGCCTCAACCGCAGCCGGCGCCGCCCCCCGTCGTCGAGCCTGCCCCGGCCACGCCGCCGTCGACCCCGCCCCCTGCGGCCACGGACCTGTCCGACGCCTATGATCAGGCCAGCTTCGAGGCCTGGAAAAAGAGCTTCCTCGATCGCCTCGGCGGGGCGCGCAAATGGGAATACTCGCGCGAGTTGAACGGCGTCACGCCGAACGCCAGCGTCGTCCGCCTGGACCGAAACCAGCCCGAATTCTCGCGCCCGGCCGGCGCCTATATCCAGAGCGCCACCGCCCCCGCACGAATCGGCATGGCCCGTCAGCGCGTCGATCGCGTGCCGTGGGAGGTGACCCAAAGATTCGGCGTCCCGACCGAGATCCTGCTGGGCGTTTGGGCCCAGGAAAGCGCCTTCGGTCAGGTTCAGGGCGATTTCGACGTCATCCGCTCCCTGGCCACCCTGGCCTATGACGGCCGCCGCCGCGCCTGGGCCGAGGACCAGCTGAAAAACGCCCTCGACATCGTGGTCGACGGCAAGCGCGCCCGCAGCGGCCTGAAGGGCAGTTGGGCCGGCGCCATGGGCCAGACCCAGTTCATGCCCGACAGCTATCTGAAGCTGGGCGTGGATCAGAACGGCGACGGCAAGGTGGACATCTGGGGCTCGGACGCCGACGCCCTGGCCTCGGCGGCCAACCTGCTGGCCCAGGCCGGATGGAAGCGCGGTCAGGGTTGGGCCTATGAGGTCATCCTGCCCGCCAACTTCGATTACAGCCAGGCCGAGGGGCCCAAGCACAACTGGGCCTATTGGTCGGGTCGGGGCGTGCGTCTGGCCAATGGTTCGGCGCCGAACAGCGAGGAAGCCGCCGAGGGCGCGACCATCCTGCTGCCCCAGGGCGCCAAGGGCCCGGCCTTCCTGGCCCTGCCCAACCACTATGTGATCCGGCGCTACAACAACTCGGTCAGCTACGCCCTGGCCATCGGCCTGATCGCCGACGGGGTGCAGGGCAAGCCGGCCCTGACCGTCGCCTGGCCCAACGACGGCCCCCTGACCCGTGAACAGCGCGTCGGCGCCCAGACCGCCCTGACGCGCATGGGCTTCGACACGCAAGGCGTGGATGGGGTCATCGGCTCGAACACCCGCGCGGCTCTGCGCCGCTGGCAACAGGCCAACGGGCGGACGGCGGACGGCTATCTGACCGACGTGCTGGCGGACGAACTGATCCGGCGGGCGCGCTAAACGCTCAAGCAGCAAAAGGCGTTTGCGCTTCAAAAGCCCCTTCTCCCCCCTGCGGGAGAAGGTGGCCCGTCAGGGCCGGATGAGGGGTCTGCGCGACCTCACCTCATAAGCGCCGAGCCAAAACGAAGATGAAGGGCTCGCCCTAGCGAAACCCCTCATCCGTCGGCCGCCGGCCGCCACCTTCTCCCGCAAGGGAAGAAGGGTTTTGGATCAGCCCTTCACCCGCCAGGTGGCGCCTTGCGGGCCGTCCATGACGACGACGTTCAGTTCGTTCAGGCGGTCGCGGATGCGGTCGGCCTCGGCCCAGTTCTTTTTGGCGCGGGCGCTGGCGCGTTGCTCCAGCAAGGCCTCGACCTCGGCCTTCAGGGCCGGATCGCCGCCCTCGAACCATTCGTCCGAGGTCAGGGTCAGAACGCCCAGCAGGCCGGCGGCTTCGACCAGGCTCCAGCGGGCCATGGCGACGTCGTTGATGTCGGCCTCGGCGTCGTTCAGCAGGTCGCGCAGGGCGTTGCCCAGGGCGAACAGTTGGGCCACGGCGGCCGGCGTGTTGAGATCGTCCTCCAGCGCGTCCAGCACCGGGTCGAGGGCGTTCTCGGCCAACTCCATCTCCGCCTCTTCCAACGTCGCCTCGTCGAAGTCGGCCAGGGCGGCGTCGGCGTCGCGCAGGACGCCGTAGAGGCGGTCCAGGTTCTTGCGGCTCTGGTCCAGCAGGGTCTGGTTCCAGTCGAGCGGCTGACGGTAATGGGCGCTCAGCAGGGCCCAGCGCACGACCTCGCCCGGCATGGCCTTCACCAGGTCATGCAGCAGCAGGACATTGCCGATCGACTTGGACATCTTCTCGGCGTCCACGGTCAGGAAGCCGTTATGCATCCAGTAGCGGGCGTATTCGTCGTGCGCCCGATCGCCGTGGGCGTGGCCGTGGGCGCAGACGCCCTGGGCGATCTCGTTCTCATGGTGGGGGAAGACCAGGTCGATGCCGCCGCCGTGGATGTCGATGGGCAGGCCTAGCGTCTTCTCGATCATGGCCGAGCATTCGATGTGCCAGCCGGGACGCCCTTCGCCCCAGGGGCTCGGCCAGGACGGCTCGTCCGCCTTGGACGGCTTCCACAGGACGAAGTCGTGGGCGTTCTTCTTGTAGGGGGCGACCTCGACGCGGGCGCCGGCGATCATGTCGTCCAGATTGCGGCCCGACAGCGCGCCGTAGGAGGGATAGGAGGAGACGTCGAACAGGACATGGCCCTCGGCGGCGTAGGCGCAGCCGGAATCGATAATGGCCTGAATCTGGGCCGTGATGGCGTCGATGTAGTCGGTGACGTGCGGGGCAATGTCGGGCGGGCTGACGTTCAGCAGACCCATGTCGGCTAGATAGGCGGCCTCGTAGCGGGCCGTGATCTCGCCGATGGCGACGCCTTCCTTGGCGGCCTTGGCGTTGATCTTGTCGTCCACGTCGGTGACGTTGCGGGCGTAGATCACCTTGTCCGGGCCATAGGTCCGGCGCAGCAGCCGCACCAGGACGTCGAACACCACCGGCGGGCGCGCATTGCCGATATGGGCGTAGTCATAGACCGTCGGACCGCAGACATAGAGCGTCACCCGGTTCGGATCGCGCGGCGTGAAGGCGCGCTTTTCACGGCGGAGGGTGTCGTGGATGTGCAACGGCATGGGCGACAGTCTTTTGCGAGTTTTCTTGCGGGACGGACGACGTGTCCCATATAGCGGCCTGATTACACATCCTGCGCCCATTGGTAAAAGGTAAGCCGCAGCGGACCCTCCCCCGCCGCCGTTGGACAGATTCATGAGCACCACGCCCGCCAAGCCCGTTCTCGTCGCCAACGAGGAAGCCCCCAAGCGCCCCAGCCGCGAGCAGGCGCTGGACGCCGTGCGCACCCTGATCGCCTGGGCCGGCGACGATCCCGCCCGCCCCGGCCTGATCGACACGCCCAAGCGGGTGGTCGACGCCTATGGCGAATGGTTCGACGGCTATGACGCCGACGCGGGCAAGGAGCTGTCGCGGACCTTCGAGGACGTGACCGGCTATGACGACATGGTCATCCTGCGCGACATCGAGATCGAGAGCCACTGCGAGCACCACATGGCCCCCTTCCTGGGCAAGGCCTATGTCGCCTACCTGCCGGGCGAGAAGGTGGTGGGCATCTCCAAGCTGGCGCGCGTGGTCGAGATCTTCGCCCGTCGCCTGCAGAACCAGGAGACCCTGACCAACGACATCATCGAGGCCATCGAATCGCACCTGCAGCCGCGCGGCGTGGCCGTCCTGCTGGACGCGGCGCACCAGTGCATGACCACGCGCGGCGTGCATCACCGCCACGTCACGACCATCACCACCCGCTTCACCGGCGCCTTCAAGGACGATCCGGCCCTGGCCGACCGCTTCCTGAAACTCGCCCGAGGCTAAGTGACTGGGGTCAAAGGGTTTGAACCGGTCGTCTCGCACCTGCGAAACGGCCGGTTATGCAATCTTATTGCCCTCTGACGCGAATTCGTCACGCAAGACGGCTTTACAAGCCCGGCGCGGGACGCCAAGAGACGATCCATACCTTTGAGTGCTGCTCGCCGGAGAATGCGAGCTGTGATGGAGACGACGGCGTATGGGCTCTAAACTTTCCGGTCCCGCGGGCCAGGGTGGCAAAACGATCGAACAGAACGCGGACATCAACGTCACGCCGTTCGTCGACATCATGCTGGTGCTGCTGATCATCTTCATGGTCGCCGCGCCGCTGGCTACCGTGTCGATCAAGCTGGACCTGCCGCCGGCGACCCCGCCGTCGCCGACCGACAAGCCTAAGGAACCCGTGTACATCACGATCCAGGAATCGGGCAGCATCTTCATCGCCGAGCAGGAAACCACGGTTGAGAAGCTGCCGGCCGACGTCTGCGCCGCTCAAGACGTCACGACCGACTGCCGCGAAGAGCGCGTCTTCGTCCGCGCCCAGCCGGAAGTGAAATACAACCAGTTCATGGAAGTCATGAACAAGCTTCAGGAAAACGGCTTCTACAAGGTCGGCCTGCTGAACGAAGACATCGAGTAGGACTTACCTCCGCTCTCATGAATCAGGGCCGTTCCTCCGGGAGCGGCCCTTTTTCTTTGCCCGCACGTCAACGCGCGCTTGCCCCCGCCCCGCTCCCGGTCCTTGATGCGGCCTTCAGTTCTCGGGGGAGTTTCACCATGCGTCGCCGCACCTTCCTGTCCACCCTGCCCGCGGGCGCCCTTCTGGCCGGGGCCGGCTCGGTCGCCGCCCAGACGACGCAGCCGTCCACGAAGGCGCCGCCTGCCTCCGCCCCCGCTGATCCCTATGCCGGCGTCGGCATCGGCGATCGGGTGACGGGACCGAAGTTCGTCGGCCGTTCGACCGTCTGGGGCGCCAATGGCGCGGCTGCCACGGCCCATCCGGCCGCCACCCTGATCGGTCTGGACACCCTGAGACGCGGCGGCTCGGCCATCGACGCCGCCATCGCCATCAACGCCGCCCTGGGCTTCCTGGAGCCGACCGCCAACGGCATCGGCGGCGACGCCTTCGGCCTGATGTGGGACCCGGCCCAGAAAAAGGTCGTCGGTTTCAACGGCTCGGGGAACAGCCCACGCGGTCTGTCTCTGGCCACGGCCCGGTCCAAGGCCGGTCCCGACGGCTATCTGCCCAAATACGGCGCCGTGACCGTCAACGTGCCCGGCACGGTCGACGCCTGGTGGAGCGCGCACCAGCGCTACGGCAAGCTGCCGTGGAAAGAGGTCCTGCTCCCCGTCGCCGAGCTGTGCGAACAGGGCGTGCCGGTGCCCTCGGTCATCGCCTGGTATCTGGAGCGCAACATGGCCGGTTTCGACCGGGGCGCGTCCCTGATCGAGGAAAACGACAACCGCAAAAAGGTCTATACGCCCCACGGCCGCACGCCGAAGACGGGCGAGATCTTCGCCAACCCGGACCTGGGCCGCACCTATCGGATGATCGCCGAAGGCGGCCGCGACGCCTTCTATGACGGCGCCATCGCCGACCACATCGAGCGTTATTTCAAGCGCATCGGCGGCTGGATGACCCGCGCCGACCTGGCCGCCCACCGCACCGAATGGGTCGAGCCGCTGATGACCACCTATCGCGGGGTCGAGGTCTATTCGCTGGGGCCGAACACCCAGGGCCTGTCGACCAACCAGATCCTCAACATCTGCGAGCAGTTCGACCTCAAGGCCATGGGCTTCCAGTCCGCCGCCTCGATCCACGTGCAGGCCGAGGCCAAGCGGTTAGCCTTCGAGGACCGCGCCCGCTACTTCGCCGATGAACGCTTCGCCAAGGCCCCGACCGCCTGGCTGAACTCCAAGGAATACGCCGCCGAGCGGGCCAGGCTGATCAACCCCAACCGCGTCATGGACCGCGTCTTCCCCGGCGACGCCCCGACCCAGGGCGACACCACCTATTTCAGCGTGGCCGACAAGGACGGGATGATGGTCAGCTGGATCCAGTCCAACTATCGCGGCATGGGCTCCGGCCTGACGCCCGACGGCCCGGACGGCGGCACCCTGGGCTTCATGTTCCAGGATCGGGGCGAGCTGTTCTCGCTGACCGACGGCCACCCCAATGTCTATGCGCCGGGCAAGCGGCCCTTCCACACCATCATCCCCGGTTTCGCCTGCAAGGACGGCGAGCCCTGGCTGGCTTACGGCGTCATGGGCGGCGGGATGCAGCCCCAGGGTCAGGCCCAGATCATCATCAACATGGTCGACTATGGCCTCGACCCGCAGGAGGCCGGCGACAGCCCCCGCTGGCAGCACTACGGCTCGTCCGAACCGACCGGCCAGCCCGCCGAGGGCGTCGGCAAGCTGCACCTGGAATCCGGCGTGCCGGACGCCACCAAGCAGCAACTGACCGCGATGGGCTGGGACCTCGGCCCGCCCGACGGCGGCTTCGGCGGCTATCAGAACGTGATGAAGCAGATCAACGCACAGGGCCGCTGGACCTATGGCGCGGCCACCGAAATGCGCAAGGACGGCAACGCCCTGGCCTATTGATCTGGCCTGTTGAGGAACAGCACATGATCACCGCCCTTGTCGCCGCCGGGCTGCTGTCGGCGCTCGACTGGTCTGACGGATGCCGTCCGGTCGCCGGGTCCGAGGCCCAGCTTCATGACGTCGGCGGCGAGGTCACGGGGTCCACGCTGGAACCGGACAACCTCGGCCCCATTGGCGCTCCTCCGATCCCGGCGCGACTGGAAGGCCATCACTTCGACAGCCAACTGGTTTTCACCAAGTTTCCGAACGGCGGCGGGCAGACCCACACCATCGACTATGTCGGCTCCATATCGGCGGACGGGAACAGCATCGCCGGACGCTGGGTGATCCACGGCGACTGGTCGGGGCCGTTCCAGATGCAGCGCAACCTGGCGCCGGCGGTCACGGCGCTTGATGTCGCCGCGACCGCTTGACCTGACGCGGCGTCAATCGCCTAGGGTTCGTTTCCAAACAGGACGGACTATATGACCGAACTCGTGACCCGCGATTTCACCGCTCCCGCCGCTGACGGCTATCCGCTGTCGATGCGACTGGTGTCGGCGGCCGAGCCGCGTATCGCGGTGCTGGTGTCATCCGGCACCGGCTTTCCCAAGGGCTTCTACGAACGGTTCGCCCGGCATATGGCCGAGCGGGGCGCGGCGGTGCTGACCTATGACTTCCGGGGCATAGCCGGGTCACGGCCCGATGATCTGAAGGCCATGGCGATGGACTATCCCGACTGGGGTCGGCTGGACATGCCCGCCGCCCTCGACGCCTTGGTCGAAGCCGCGCCGGGCCTGCGCGTCGTCCACGTCGGCCACAGCGTCGGCGGGCATTTCCTGGGCTTCATGAACAATCAGGACCGGATTGACCGCCACGCCTTCGTCTCGGTCGGCACCGGATGGTGGGGCGGGCATCACCGATCCTACAACCCGATGGAGCTCTTTTTCTGGCTGGGCTTCGGCCCGTTCAGCCTGCTGCGGCATGGCTATATCAAGGGCGGCGGCCTGTGGGGCGGGACCGACCTGCCGCGCGGGGTCTTCACCACCTGGCGGCGTTGGTGCCTGAAGCGGGAATACTTCTCCCGCGAGCTGGAGACGACGTTGCGGCCGCACCACTATGAGGCCGTGACCGCCCCGATCCGGTCATGGATCTTCACCGACGATCCCATCGCCACGCCGAACACGGCGCGCGACCTGCTGACGGTCTACCCCAACGCTCCGTCGGAGATCAGCGTCCACGCCCCCGGCGACTTCGGCGCGCGCCGCATCGCCCACGAAGGCGCCTTCCGCAAATGCATGGAGCCGCTGTGGGAGCGGATTTTCCACTGGCTGGATAATGGCGACGCCTGATCGGGCGCCTATATCGAGCGCTCCTGATCCCGCGGAGCCGCCCATGCCCTATTCGCATCCCTTCTCTGGCCAACCGACCGTCAACGCCTCGGGCGTGGAGATTCCTCTGCTGGGCTTCGGCACCTGGATGCTGGAGCCCGAAGAGGCGCGGCGCATGGTGCATGAGGCCCTGCGCATCGGCTATCGCCACATCGACACGGCCTGGATCTACAAGAACGAGAAGGCCGTGGGCGACGGCATCGCCGACGCCGTGGCCGAAGGCATCGTGGCGCGCGAGGAGATCTTCGTCACCACCAAGATCTGGGTCGAGCACTTCCATCGCGACGCCCTGCTGCGTCAGGCCGAGGAGTCGGCGATCAGCTTGGGCCTCACGCCGGACCTGCTGCTGCTGCACTGGCCCAAGCCGCATCCCTCGTTCGCCGAAACCATCGGCGCGCTGAACGAGGCCCAGGCGCAGGGCTTCACCAAGCACATTGGCCTGTCCAACTTCCCCTCGGCCCAGTTCCGCGAGGCGGCGGCCCTGTCGAGCGCGCCCCTGGTGACCAATCAGGTCGAGTACCACCCCTATCTGTCGCAGAAGACCCTGATCGAGACGGCGCGTGAACTGGGCTCGTCCATCACCGCCTGGTCGCCCCTGGCCCAGGGCAAGATCGCCGACGACGCCGTGATCGGCGAGATCGCCAAGGTCCACGGCAAGTCCAATGGTCAGGTGACCCTGCGCTGGTTCATCCAGCAGGGCGTCATCGCCATCCCCCGCACCACCAAGGTCGAGCGCGCCCGCGAGAGCTTCGACATCTTCGACTTCGAGCTGTCGGCGGAAGAGATGGCCCGCATCCACGCCCTGGCCCGGCCCGACGGCCGCCTGGGCGACTGGCTGGACGAAGCCTTCCATTGGGATCAGGATGCCTGACCTAACAGCGTCATAAGGCGCCAGCGTCGGGGAGGACGCCATGGGTTCGGTTCTGGGCTTTCCGGGGATTGATCCGATGGACGCCGTCGTCGGCGCCCGCATCCGGCGCTGGCGCGACCAGAGGGGCGTCGCGGCCGACGATCTGGCCGCCGCCCTCGACCTGACGCCCGAGGCCCTGCGCCGCATCGAGGCGGGGCGCGAACATCTGGATTCCGCCGGCATCGACGCCGCCACCCGCGCCCTGCACCTGCCGGTGTGGGCGCTGGTGTCCGATGTGCCGGGCTACTGATGGCCCGTCTCTATCGCGCGGCCTTCGCCGCCCTCGGCTGGTTCACGCTGATCCTGCAATACGGGCTGATGCTGAAAGGCAATCCGCAGACGGGCGTGGGCGAGCTGACGCTGAACTTCTTCAGCTATTTCACCATCCTGTCGAACCTCATGGTCGCCCTGGCCCTGACCGCGCCGGCCGTGGCGCCGAACAGTCGGCTGGGGTGCTGGGCGCAGAGCGAAGGCGTTCGCGCGGCGGTGGCCATGTATATCGTCGTGGTCGGGGTGACCTATCACTTCCTGCTGGCCGCGACCTGGGCGCCGCAGGGCTGGTCGCTGCTGGCCAACAACCTGCTGCACTATGTCATGCCGATCGCCTTCGTGGTCGACTGGCTGGCCTTTACGCCCAAGGGGCGACTGCGCTGGGTCGATCCGGCCAAGTGGCTGATCCCGGTGTTGATCTATGGCGGCTGGACCCTGCTCCACGGCAAGCTGAGCGGCTGGTGGCCCTACTGGTTCGTGGACGTGGACACCCTGGGGCTGGGCAAGACCATCGTCTATTTCGCGGGCCTGCTGATCTTCTTCCTGATCGTCGGCCTGGTCGTCGTGGCGATTGATCGCGCCTTCGGACGGCGTGACAGACGGCTCGCGTCCGCCTAAGCGTCAGCGCATGGCCTACAAGTCCCTGCGCGATTTCATTGCGACCCTCGAAGCCGACGGCGAACTGGTGCGCGTGTCGGAACCTGTCTCCACCCATCTGGAGATGACCGAGATCCAGACCCGGCTGCTGCGCAACGGCGGCCCGGCGGTCCTGTTCGAAAAGCCGGTCATGCCGGACGGCTCGATCAGCCCCATTCCCTGCCTGGCCAACCTGTTCGGCACGGTGAAGCGCGTCGCCATGGGGGTGACGCTGGAGGGCAAGCAACGCACCACGGCGGGCGAACTGCGCGAGGTCGGCGAACTGCTGGCCTTCCTGCGCAATCCGACGCCGCCGCGTGGGCTCGGCGACGCCATGGAGATGCTGCCCCTGGCCCAGACCGTCATGTCCATGCGGCCCAAGACGGTGAAGAAGGCCCCGGTGCAGGAGGTGGTGCTGAAGGGCGATCAGATCGACCTGACCGCCCTGCCGATCCAGGGCTGCTGGCCCGGCGAGCCCGCGCCGCTGATCACATGGGGTCTGGTTGTGACCAAGGGGCCGTCGGACGACCGCGAGGACGACTTCAACCTGGGCATCTATCGGATGCAGGTCCTGGGCAAGGACAAGGCCATCATGCGCTGGCTGGCCCATCGCGGCGGGGCCCAGCACTACGCCCGGCACAAGAAGGCGGGCAAGCGCGAGCCTCTGCCCTGCGCCGTGGTGCTCGGCGCCGACCCCGGCACCATTCTGGCCGCCGTGACCCCGGTGCCGGAAACCCTGTCGGAATATCAGTTCGCCGGCCTGATGCGCGGCTCCAAGGCCGAGCTGGTTCCGTGCAAGACCGTACCGTTGATGGTGCCGGCCAACGCCGAGATCGTGCTGGAAGGCCACGTCCTGCTGGACGAGTTCGAGGACGAGGGCCCCTACGGCGACCACACCGGCTACTATAACTCGGTCGAGAAATTCCCGGTCTTCCAGGTCAGCGCCATCACCATGCGCAAGGACCCCATCTATCTGACCACCTTCACCGGCCGTCCGCCGGATGAGCCGAGCGTGCTGGGCGAGGCCCTGAATGAGGTCTTCATCCCCCTGATCCGCCAGCAGTTCCCCGAGATCACCGACTTCTGGCTGCCGCCCGAGGGGTGCAGCTATCGCATCGCCGTGGTGTCGATGAAGAAGGCCTATCCGGGTCACGCCAAGCGCGTGATGATGGGCTGCTGGAGCTATCTGCGGCAGTTCATGTACACCAAGTGGATCATCGTCGTGGACGACGACATCAACGCCCGCGACTGGAAGGACGTCATGTGGGCCGTCTCGACCAAGATGGACCCGGCGCGCGACATCACCGTCATCGAGAACACCCCCATCGACTATCTGGACTTCGCTTCGCCCGAGAGCGGGCTGGGGTCCAAGATCGGCCTGGACGCCACCGACAAGTGGGAGCCGGAAACCAAGCGCGAGTGGGGCGAGGAGATCCGCATGGAGCAGGACGTGATCGAGCGTGTCTCGGAGAAGTGGGCGTCCCTGGGTCTTCCGGGCGACGGCGCGCCGATCTGGAAGGCCTGATGCGGATCAATCGGCAAAAACTCGCCTCACGCGAGAACCGTCAAGCCTGAACGGCGTTCACTTCCCCACCGGGAGAACAGCGACGCTCAGTGCGCGCTGATCGGTTGAAGGGGAAATCGACGCATGATTTCACGCACCAGCGCCAGCATCGCCACGCTCGCCGTCGCCGCCGCACTCAGCCTGTCGGCTTGCGGCGACAGAGGAACCGCCGAGAATCCGGCGCCGAAGTCAGTCGCCCAGGCGGCGGGCAGCGAGGCCACGCAGGAAAAGATGGACCTCTACATCGACGCCTTCAACGCGCTGATCGACGATCCCTGGGGCGTGACCAAATACTACGGCGAGTATCAGAAGCTGGATATTCCCAACGCCTCGGCTTCGGCGCCCCTGCACTTCCCCGAGAACATCTCCCATCTGGAACGGGCGATCGAGAAGCTGAAGCAGGGCCGCGCCCTGAACGGCGGCGGTCAGGGCAAGAAGGCGGATGAGGCGGTCGACAAGCTGATCCCGCAACTGGAGGCGCTTCTCGCCCAGTGGCGCACGTTGGACCCCTATTTCGAGTCCCGCGCCTATCGCGAAGACAATCTGGCCAAGGCCAAGGGCGCGCACCCCGCACTGATGCAGGCCTATCAGGGCAGCGTCAGCGGGATCGAGGCGCTCGACGCCGCCCTTTCCGAATATCAACGCGCCAGCAACGCCGCGAAGATGGAAGCCATGCGCAAGGCCGGCCACGCCGCCGAGGCCAGCGTCCTGGACGCCATGCAGAAGGCCGACTTCTTCACCAATGCGGTGATGGAGAACAACAAGGCCGAAGCCGACCGCCTCTTGCCCGACCTGGAGGCCTCCGTCGCCAAGTTGCGCGAGGAGCAGGCCAAGATGCCCTCGGACAGCCGCAACCGGTCCACCCTGAACAGCATCGCCGACAATCTCAGCGGCATGATCGGCGAGTATCGCGACTTCAAGCAGACCGGGGCCGACGGCTACCGCGAGCAGGTCGTGGACAGCTACAACAGCGCGATCGGCAATATGAACCGCGTGGAACTGCCCGCGTGATCCCCGGCCCGGCGCTTCGGCGCCGGGGCCTTTTCCTTGCGCCGGCTTGCTCTGGCGATCAGCGCCTGATCCGTCTAGCTTCACCATTCGACGCGAGGCTAGGGGGGCGACGTTGAGCGCATTTGAGTTCTTTTTCAGCTTTTACGGCCTGCTGCTCGGCCTGTCGGTGGCCGAACTGGTCGGCGGCTTCGCGCGTGTGCTGCATGAGCGCGAGCGCATCCGCTTCGGCTGGCTGACGCCGGCGCTCGCCCTGTTCGTGGCCATCGACATCGCCACCTTCTGGAACCAGGCCTGGGTCATCTTTCGCGGAGCGCCGTTCAACACCTTCCTGCTGCTGGTCAGCCTGAGCATCGCCGCGACCTTCTATGTGGCCGCCAGCGTGACCTTCCCGCGCGTCTCGGCCGAGGGCGCGCACGAGCGGGTCGATCTGGACGCCCACTTCTGGGCCCACCGCAAGCTGGTGTTCGGCTGCATCCTGGGCGCCAACCTGATCGTGGCGGTCATGGTCGTCATCCTGGGTCAGGCGGATGCCGGTTTCGCCAAGATCGCCAGTTCGGCCGCCCTGTGGACCGGCGTCGCCATCTTCGTGGTCGGAACAGCGACCGCAGCCTTCGCTCCCTGGCGCCGGGTTGCGATGGGAGCCCTGATCGTCGTCCTGATCTACAGCCTGTGGGGCGTGGCCAAGTCAGCCTCCGCCCTGGCCGCCGCCTTGGCTGTCGGCGGTTGGGCGCCCGCCCTAACCGCAGGCTGAAACCTTGGCCAAGGCTTGCCAGACGATGACGATGAGCCCACGAAAAGCCATGCGCCCTGATTACCTCCTTGCGGCGGCCGTAGCCGCCCTCGTCGCCTGCGTGAGCCCCGCCATGTCCCAATCCCCGCCTCTGGCCCCCTCCGTTCCCAACACCGCCCCCTGGGATCAGGCCTTCTTGCCGCCCGCGCCCGCGTGGAACGGCGCGTCCAGGGCCCTGCTGCGGGGCGCCTCCGATCCCTGGGTCACGGCCTTCGAGGCGGATGCGGCGCATGACTTCAGCCCCTCCTACGCCGACACCCGCGCCTGGTTTGACCGGCTGGACGCCGCCAGCGACCTGATCCGCATCGAGCAGTTCGGCGTCTCGCCCGAGGGCCGCCCGATCTATGCGGTGATCGCGTCGAAGGATGGCGCCACGCTGGACCCGAACAAGCCTGTCCTGCTGGCTCAGGCCGGCATCCACCCCGGCGAGATCGACGGCAAGGACGCGGGCATGATGCTGCTGCGCGACATGGCCTTTTACGGCAAGGACGGCCTGCTGGACCGCGCCAACCTGATCCTGATCCCGATCCTCAGCGTGGACGGACACGAGCGGACCAGCCCCTATTCCCGTCCCAACCAGCGCGGACCGCGCAATCAGGGCTGGCGTCACACGGCGACCAACCAGAACCTGAACCGCGACTTCATGAAGCTGGATCAGGCCGAGATGCAGGCGGTCATGGGCCTGATCCACAAGTACAAGCCCGACCTCTACGTCGACATCCACGTCACCGACGGCATCGATTATCAATACGATGTCACCTATGGCTACAACGGCGAGGACGGCGTCTGGAGCCGCAGCCCGGCCATCGCCAAGTGGCTGGACGACGCCTTCAAGCCCGAGATGAACGCCGCCCTGGAGGCTCAAGGGCACATCCCCGGCGAGCTGGTCTTCGCCATCGACGACCGCGACCCGAAGAAGGGCATGAACGACGGCGGTCTGGGCGAGCGCTATTCCAACGGCTGGGGCTCGGCGGCCCACGTCCCGACCATCCTGATCGAGAACCACAGCCTGAAGCCGCACGAGCAGCGGGTTCTGGGCACCTATGTCTTCCTGGAAGAGGCGCTGAAGCTGCTGGCCGAAAAGTCGCAGACCCTGCGCGCCGCCATCAGCGCCGACCGCGCCCTGCGTCCCGCCGAACTGCCCGCCAACTTCGACGGCGACGATCAGCCGACCCGCATCCGCCCGTTCAAGGGCATCCTCTACGACACCTATGACAGCGCCGCCTCGGGCCGTCCCGAACTGCGCTGGCTGGGCCAGCCGGACCCGGAGCTGTGGCAGGTGCCCTACTTCGGCTCGAGCCCGACCCTGACCCTGAAGCGCCCGACCGCCTATTGGGTGCCCTCCTATCGCGCCGACATCATCGAGCGGCTGCGGACCCACGGCGTGCAGATGGAGACCCTGGCCGCGCCGCGCACGGTCACCGTCGACATGCTGCGCCTGGTCGACCCCAAGGTCTCGGCCCGCACCAATGAGGGCCATGTGCCGATCTCGGTCGGCGAGGTCCACGCAGAAGCCAAGGACTGGACCTTCCCCGTCGGTTCGGTGCGCGTGCCGACGGATCAGCCGATGGGCGACGTCGCCATCCTGCTGCTGGAGCCGCAGTCGTCCGAGAGCTTCTTCGCCTGGGGCATGTTCCCCGAGGTGCTGAACCGCGTCGAATATATCGAGGCCTACGCCATCGCGCCGCTGGCGGAGAAGATGCTGGCCGCTGATCCGGCGCTGAAGGCCGAGTTCGAGGCCAAGCTGGCCGCCGAGCCCGCCTTCGCCGCCGACGGCGACGCGCGTCTGGCCTGGTTTTACGAGCGCACGCCCTTCTACGACCAGCGCTTCCGCCTCTATCCGGTCGGACGGGAGAACTGAGCATGGTCCCTTCGATCCAGGCTGCGACCCTGTGGGGCGGGCTGCTGATCCTGCTGCTGGTCCTGTCCAGCGTTGTGGTCAGTCGTCGGCGGCGGCACCTGATCGAGTTCGGCGACGGCGGCAATCCCGAGATGACGCCCGCGGTCCGCGCCTTCGGCAATGCGGCTGAATACATCCCGGCAGGCATGTGCGGCCTGATCCTGCTGGCCTTTGTCGGAGCGCCGCCCCTGCTGATCCACGGCGTCGGCGGAGTGCTGTTCGCGGGCCGGATCATCCATGCCCTGGGCCTGCTGTTCCAGAAGGGGCCGTCGCTGGGCCGGGTGACGGGCATGGTCCTGACCTGGCTGGCGCTTCTGGTCGCCGCCGTCAGCCTGATCGCCTGGTCGGTGATCTGAAGCCTGGTTGTTGCGATGCGGGGGCGGGTCCGCCATATCGGGGCATGTCCGATAAGACGCCCTCCCCCGACATCCTGTCCGATCTGGTCGCCGCCGCGCTGAAGGCCGGCGCCGACGCCGCCGAGGCGGTTTCCGCCCACCGCGCCTCCCTGTCCGTCGGCATGCGCAACGCCGAACTGGAAGAGGTCGAGCGCGAAGAGGCCCGCGACTTGGGGCTACGCGTCTTCATCGGCCGCCGTCAGGCCACGGTCTCCGCCTCCGACCTGTCCGACGCCACCCGCGCCCGTCTGGTCGAGCGCGCCGTGGCCATGGCCAAGCTGGCTCCCGAAGACCCCTATGCTTCGCTGGCGCCGCAGGACCGGCTGGCGCAAGGCCCGCACGCCGACCTTGACCTGTTCGACCCGTCCGAACGCACCGCCGAGGCGCTGGAAACCGCCGCCGCCGAGGCCGAGGCCGCTGCTCTGGCGGTCTCCGGCGTGTCCAAGTCCGAGGGCGGTCACGCCTCCTGGTCCGCCAGCGAATGGCGGCTGGTCACCTCGCACGGCTTTGACGGCCGCCACCGGGGCAGCGCCTTCTCGCTGGGCGTCGGCGTCATCGCCGAAAAGGACGGGGCCATGGAGCGCGGCGGCGAAAGCCGGGCGACCCGCCACCTGTCCGACCTGCCGGGCGCCGCCGAGATCGGCCTGAAGGCGGGCGAGCGCGCCGTGGCCCGCGTCGGCCCGCGCAAGATCGCCTCGACCACCGCCCCCGTCATCTTCGAGAACCGCATCGCCACCCAGGTCCTGTCGCCCCTGCTGGGCGCCATTTCCGGCCCGGCCATCGCGCGCGGCAGTTCCTTCCTGAAGGACAGGCTGGGCCAGCGGGTCCTGCCCGCGGGCGTGGACATGATCGACGACCCCTTCCGCCTGCGCGGCCTGGGCTCGACCCCGTTCGACGACGAGGGCGTGGCGGTCGAACGTCGCAACATCGTCGAGGACGGCGTCATCACCACCTGGCTGCTGAACACCGCCGCCGCCGCCCAGCTGGGGATGGCCTCGACCGGTCACGCCTCGCGCGGACTGGCGGGACCGTCCGGCGTCTCGACCCACAACCTGCATCTGGCGCCGGGCAAGCACGACAAGGCGGGCCTGATGGCCGAGGCCGGATCGGGCCTGCTGATCACCTCGATGTTCGGCCCTTCGCTGAACGCCAACAACGGCGACTGGTCCGCCGGGGTGTCCGGCTTCTGGTTCGAGGACGGCGAGTTGGCCTATCCGGTCAGCGAAGTGACCGTGGCGGGCAATCTGATCGACCTCTACGCCCGACTGGTGCGCGGATCGGATCTGGAGTTCCGGGGTTCCTTCAACAGCCCCTCCCTGATGTTCGACGCGGTGGCCATCGCCGGAAAATGACTGATCTCGCTTCCGACCTCGAACTGATCCGCGATGCGGCCCTGGCCGCAGGCAAGCTGGCGCTGGAACATCGCGAGGCGGGACTGAAGGTCTGGTCCAAGGACGGCGGATCGCCCGTCACCAGCGCCGATCTGGCGGTGGATCAGTTGCTGAAAGACGCCCTGCTGACCGCCCGCCCCGACTATGGCTGGCTGTCGGAAGAAACGGCCGACAGCCCCGAGCGCCTGACGAAGAAGCGCATCTTCGTCGTCGATCCCATCGACGGCACCGTCGCCTATATGAAGAACAAGCCGTGGTGGTGCGTGCCCATCGCCGTGGTCGAAGACGGCCGCCCCGTCGCCGCCGTCATCCACGCCCCCATGCTGGGCGAGATGTTCGAGGCCACGCTCGGCGGCGGCGCCCGGCTGCAGGGCCGCGCCATCACCGCCTCGGACACCGACACCCTGGAAGACGCCGAGCTTCTGGCCGACGCCCGGCTGATGGAGGCCCGCGAATGGGCCGAGCCCTGGCCGGAGATGCGCTTCACCAAGCGCAACGCCCTGGCCTATCGCATGGCTCTGGTCGCCGCCGGGGCCTTTGACGCGGCCATCGCCATCAGCCCCAAATGGGACTGGGACGTCTGCGCCGGCGCCCTGATCGCCGAGGAAGCGGGGGCCAAGGTCAGCGACCATATGGGCCGCGCCTGGCGATTTAATCGCCCCGATCCGCGCCAAACCAGCCTGATCTGCGCCGCGCCCGCCCTTCACCCGTTGATCGTGAGGCGCACAGCGCCTATCCCGCTGGCGATCTGATCTCCCCTTTCTCGCAATGGAACCCCCTCTCCATGGCTGACGCCCCCAATACTGCGCACGATCCGCAACTGCTTCACCTCGTCATCGGCGGCGAGATGCGCCACCCGGCCGAGCCCGTCTTCCGCGACCTGGCCCAGGTCGAGTTCGTCGGCGCCTACGGCAGCTATGACGAAGCCAAGCAGGCCTGGAAGGCCCGCGCCCAGGCCACCGTCGACAACGCCCATATGCGCTACTTCATCCTGCACGCGCACAAGCTGATCGACCCGCGTTCGGACGTCTGATCCGCCGCCTTCGCCTCGCGGCGAGGTTTTCGGAACCGCACAGGCGGCTGACGCGCTTTCGTGTCAGCCGCCTTTGGCGTTTCTGAAGAGGTGCTCATCATGACGCCCACCCTGATCGTCCTGCTGCTGGTGATCCTGGCCGTGGCCGCCGTCGTCTGGGTCGTGAAAAAGGGCCCGGCGCACACGCCCCGCCCTGGCGAGGATCAGGACACCGCCTGGAACGATCCCATCACCCCGGCCGAATCCGGTCATCATCATTCGCCCCACAAGCCGGAGACGCGACCGTGACCCTGTTCGGCCAGACCCTCGACGGACAACAGCTGTTCGGGATCATCTCCCTGATCAGCGTCCTGGCCCTGTGGCTGATTGTCCTCGGCCGCGAGCGAAACTACGCCCGCTGGTTCCGCCAGTGGGAGGCCGACCGCAAGGCGCGCCGCGACGCCGAAACGGCTCAACACGGCCCCAAGCGCGGCCCCTGGGGCTGACGGGAAGGGCTAGGCCCTATTCGCGCTTCAACAGGCGGTCGACGACCAGCTTGCCCCACCAGCCGGCCTTGAACTCGGCCCGGATCGCCTTGGGGTCATAGGCGTCGCTGGCGACCCAGTCTTCGAAGCTGACCCCGGTCGGCTCGACCTCGGCGACATATTTCTCAAGCGTATAGTCCAACACCCCGGTCAGCCCCTCGCGGCTGTGCAAGGTGCGCTTGCCCAGTTCCGTCATGGCCGCCGAGATCGGCTCGCCCAGATGAAAGTGGCGATACAGCACCGCCATCATGCCCGCCCGGTCCGCGCCCGACTTGCAGTGGATCAGGGCCGGATATTCGATGGTCCTGAACAGTTCGCGCGCCCGGTCGATGCGGTCGCGCCCCGGCGGATCCCGCGAATCCAGCGGAGCGTCGATCAGGGTCAGGCCCAGCCGCTCGCAGGCGTCCTTCTCCAGCCAGTAATAGGCCTCGTCGCGCTGGCCGCGCAGGTTGATGACGGTCCTGATCCCGCGCCTGCGCCAATAGGCCAGTTGCCCTGGCGACGGCTGATTGGTGCGCACCATGTCCGGCCCCAGCCAGTGGGCGTTGGTGAAGGCCGTGCGCAGAAAGGCGTGATCGGCCCAGAAATAGGACCAGTGCGCCTTGAACCGGCCCATCAGCGTTGTCAGATCAAAACGCGCCATAGGCCGCAGATAACGACGAAACCGGCCCGCGTCACCCATCAGCTTGACGGCGGCGGCTTGACTTGACGCCCGTCCCGTTCGACCGAGAACCAATGACCGTTCCTGCGCCCGCCTCCGACACCCGCGAACCCTTGCGGCCGCTTCTGGCCCGGATCTGGCGCGACTACCTGGCCCGGCACAAGCCGGCCTTCTTCACCTCCATGTTCTTCGCGGCGGTTTCCGGCGGCCTGACCGCCTTGCTGCTGAAGTTCCTGGAACCGGCCATCGACCTGCTGTTCACCCGGCATGAGGGTCCGGTGAAGGTCTGGGGCCTGGTCACCATTCCGGCGGACAAGGTGCTGATCCTCATTCCGCTGTTCATCATCGTGGTGGCGGTGATCCGGTCGCTGGCCATGGCGGCGCAGTCGGCCCTGGTGAACCGACTGGGCCACGGCATCGTCGGCGACATCCAGAAGCAGCTCTTCTCGGGCATGATCCGGGCCGACCTGTCGCGCCTGCGCGGGCAACACTCGGGCAGCTTCGTCTCCTCGGTCCTGTTCGACGCCAACCTGGTGCGCGAGGCCTTCACCTCGGGCGTGGTCAACTACACCCAGAACGCCCTGATGCTGCTGGGCGTGATCGTCGCCATGGGCTTCATCGACCTGCCGCTGACGCTGATCGTCCTGCTGGGCGTGCCGGTGGTCAGCTGGATCATCCGCCGCTTCGGCAAGAAGTCGCGCAAGGCCGCGCGCGGCGCCATGGTCGAGACCGAGGCCCTGTCCAGCGCCCTGATGGAAAACCTGGACGGCGTCCGCGTCATCAAGATCGAGAACCGCGAAGCCGCCGAGGAGGCCCGCGTCGGCGAGGTCATCGCCCGGCGCCAGCGCCACATCATCAAGGGCGCCGACAGCCGCGCCTTCGCCGGACCGGCCAGCGACATCGTCGCCTACGGCATCGTCGCCGCCGTCATGGCCTATGCCGGATGGAGCGCCAGCCAGGGCGAGATGACGGTCGGCGCCTTCGCCTCCTTCATCGGCATGTTGCTGCTGGCCGGTCAGGCCCTGCGTCAGGTGACCAACCTGACCACCGTCCTCAGCGAGGGTCTGACCGCAGCGCGGCGCCTGTTCACCGCCCTGGACATCGAGCCGGAAATCCGCGAGGCGGCCGACGCCATCGAGCTGGAGACGGGTCCCGTCACCATCGCCCTGGATCACGTCTCCTTCGCCTACGCCGCCAGCGAGGACGGCGCCGCGCCGACCCTGTCGGACGTCAGCCTGCATGTCGCGCCGGGCGAGACCATCGCCCTGGTCGGCCCGTCGGGCGGGGGCAAGTCCACCATCCTGTCGCTGCTGCCGCGCTTCTATGACGTCACCGCCGGGGCCGTGACCGTCAACGGCCGCGACATCCGCGAACTGAAGCTGCAGTCCCTGCGCGACCATATCGCCCTGGTGACGCAGGAGCCCTTCCTGTTCGACGACACCGTGGCCGCCAACATCGCCTATGGCCGCAAGGGCGCGACCGCAGAGCAGATCATCGAGGCCGCGCGTTCCGCCGCCGCCCATGACTTCATCACCGCCCTGCCCGAGGGCTACGCCACCCGCGTCGGCGAGGCCGGGATGCGGCTGTCGGGGGGGCAGCGCCAGCGCATCGCCATCGCTCGCGCCTTCCTCAAGGACGCCCCCATCCTGCTGCTGGATGAGGCCACCAGCGCGCTCGACACAGAGAGCGAGGCCCTGGTTCAGGCGGCGCTGGAGCGTCTGATGCATGGCCGCGCCACCCTGCTGATCGCCCACCGCCTGTCGACGGTTCAGAACGCCGACCGCATCTATGTCATCGAGGCCGGTCGCGTGGTCGAACAGGGCAGCCACGCCGCCCTGGTCAAGAAGGGCGGCCTCTACGCCCGTCTGGCCCGGCAGCAGTCGCTGGACGGTCCCGCCCCCGTCCTCGCCTCGCCCCTGCCCGACGAGACTGGCGCATGAGGCCGCTGCGCAATCCGATCATCCAGACCTCGATGGCCTGGCTGCTCTCGGAATGGATGCGGTTCTGCTTCGCCACCATCCGCTGGGAGCACGAGAACGAACAGCTCGCCGAAGAAGTCTGGGCGCAAGGCGGCGGCGTGCTGTGCGCCTTCTGGCATTCGCGGCTGGCCCTGGCGCCGGCCTGCTGGCCTATGGAACGAGCCCAACCCGTCAAGGGTCTGGTGTCGCTGAGCGCCGACGGCGAGTTCTTCGCCCGCGCCGTGGGGCGTCTCGGCATTCCCGCCGTGCGCGGTTCCTCCAGCAACAAGGACAAGGCCAAGCAGTCCAAGGGCGGCACCCAGGCTCTGCGCGAGGGGCTGAAACAGTTGAAGGTCGGCGGTCTGGCCCTGACCCCCGACGGTCCGCGCGGTCCGGCGCGGCAGATGGCCGAGGGCCTGCCCCTGATGGCGAAGATCTCGGGGGCCCCCGTCCTGTTCATCGGCCTGTCGTGCAAGCCCGCCATCCGGCTGAACAGCTGGGACAAGGCGATCGTCCCCCTGCCCTTCGGCAAGGGCGCCGTCGTCTGGGACAAGGCCTGGTATCCCGAGGGGGCGGAGATGGCCGAGGTCGCCGCCGCCTGGACCGAGCGCCTGACCGCCGTCGAGGCCCGCGCCGACGTCCTCACCGGTCTGAAGCGGGTCTAGCCGTGATCTTCAGCCCCGCCCTGATCGCCTATCGCCTGCTGACCCGGCTGATGGAGCCCCTGGCCCCGCGCCTGCTCGACGCCCGCGTCAAGCAAGGCAAGGAGGACCCGAAGCGGGTCGATGAACGCCTGGGTCTGGCCGGTGTGGCGCGCCCTGACGGGCCGCTGATCTGGATTCACGGCGTCAGCGTCGGCGAGGCCCTGTCCATCCTGCCCCTGGCCGAGCGTATCCGAAAGGACCGCCCCGACGTGACGGTTCTGGTCACCACCGGGACCCTGACCTCGGCGCAGATTCTGGCCCAGCGCCTGCCCGCGGGCGTCATTCACCAGTTCGCCCCGGTCGACAGCCCCGGCGCCGTCGCCGCCTTCCTCGATCACTGGCGGCCGACCATCGGCGTCTTTGTCGAGAGCGAGCTGTGGCCCAACCTGCTGACGGCGGCCCGCAAGCGCGGCACAGCCCTGGCCCTGGTCAGCGCCCGCATCACCGACAAGACCGCCGAGGGCTGGAAGAAGGCCCCCGGCATGGCGCGCGCCCTGATGGCCTGTTTCGCTCATGTCTGGCCGCAGGATCAGGCCAGCGCCGACCGGCTGACGTTGCTGGGCGCCCGCGTCGACGGTCACGTGAACCTGAAGCTGTCCGGCGAACCCCTGCCCTATGACAAGGGCGAGTTCGGCCGCCTGTCGGCGCTGATCGACGACCGCCCCGTCGTCGTCGCCGCCAGCACCCACGAGCACGAGGAGATGGCCATCGTCGGGGCGCTGGACCATCTGGCCGACCGCCTGTTCCTGATCGTCGTGCCGCGCCACCCCGACCGCGCCGACGAGATCGCGCGGTCCCTGGCTCAGGACGGCTACAGCTTCGCTCGGCGCAGCCTGCGTCAGCCGATCACCGACGACACCGACATCTATCTGGCCGACACCCTTGGCGAGCTGGGCCTGTTTCTGCGCCTGGCCGACGTGGTGGTCATGGGCGGGTCGTTCGCCCCCGCGCTGGGCGGCGGCGCCGTCGGCGGGCACAATCCGCTGGAGCCGGCGCGCCTGGCCAAGCCCATCGTCACCGGCCCCGACGCCAGCAACTGGAACGCCGTGACGCGGATGTTGAAAAACTCCGGCGGCCTGGTCTCGGTGCTGTCGCCGGCGGAACTGCCGGGGATCGTCGCCCCCCTGCTGGCCGATCCCGAGGCCGCGCGCGACATGGGCGAGCGCGCCCGTCGCGCCGCCGCCGAGGCCGCCGCCGGACTGGACCGCCTGTGGCTGGCGCTGCAGGCGCATTTGCCCGCCGCTCCGTCGCGAGGCCGTCGATGAAGCTGAACACCCCCCGCTGGTGGTACAGCCGCGACCGCCGCCATGCCCCGGTGGCGCGACTGCTGCTCAAGCCCGCCTCGTGGATCTGGGCCGGCGTCACCGCCCGGCGCATCGCCAGGGCCACGCCGGTCGATCCCGGCGCGCCTGTCGTCTCCGTCGGCAATCTGACCGTCGGCGGTTCGGGCAAGACGCCCATCGCGCGCGAGGTCCTGCGTCTGTTGCGCGCCCAGGGCGTCGAGGCCGCTGCCCTGTCGCGCGGCTATGGTGGGACGCTGGACGGGCCGGTTCAGGTCAATCTGGCCATACATACCGCCGCCGAGGTGGGCGACGAACCTCTGATGCTGGCCGCTGACGCCCCCGCCTGGATCGCCCGCGACCGCGTCGCCGGGGCCAAGGCCGCCGTCGCCGCCGGGGCCGAGGCCCTGGTGCTGGACGACGCCCATCAGAACCCGGCGCTGAAGAAGACCCTCAGCCTGATCGTCGTCGACGGCGAGACGCGCGGCGACGAATGGCCCTTTGGCGATGGCTCCGTCTTCCCGTCCGGCCCGATGCGCGAGCCGCTGAAGGCTGGCTTGGCGCGGACCGACGCCGTCATCATCCTGCTGCCCGCCGACCTGGCCGAGGCCGACCCCGAACTGGTCGAAACCTTCGGCGACCTGCCCGTCTTCATCGCCCGGCTGGAGCCCGCCGCCGCCCCGCCCACGGGGCCTCAGGTCGGCTTCGCCGGCATCGCCAAGCCGTGGAAGGTCGAGCGTTCGCTGATCGCCGCCGGCTGCGACCTGAAGGACTTCGTTCCCTTCCCCGACCACGCCGAACTGTCGGAGCGCGACTTCGCCTTCCTGAACGAACGGGCGGCCCTGTTCGACGCGGGCCTGGTCACGACCGAGAAGGACTGGGTGCGTCTGCCGCCGCCATGGCGCGACCGGATCGTCGCCTGGCCGGTCGTTGCGAAGTTCGGGGACGAAGAAGGCTTTGTGGGACTACTGACTTCATTCCTTCTCCCCTTGCGGGAGAAGGTGGCGGCCGAAGGCTGACGGATGAGGGGTCGCGCCGCACTTGCAGACGCCACCCTTCATCCGATCGCCAGAAACCCCTCATCCGACCCGCTACGCGGGCCACCTTCTCCCGCAAGGGGAGAAGGATTCAATCCGCGCGGAAGACCTGGCCGCCCTTCATCACGAAGCGGACGCGCTGCAGTTCGGTGACGTCGCTCAGCGGGTCGCCTGAGACCGCGATCAGGTCGGCGGGCATTCCCGCCGCCAGACGACCGGCCTCGTTCGAGATCTTCAGGTGCTCGGCGGCGCCGACGGTGGCGGACTGGATGGCCTCCAGCGGGGTCAGACCGGCGCGGACCAGAAGGGCGAACTCCTGGGCGTTGTCGCCGTGGGCCGAAACGCCGGAGTCGGTGCCGAAGGCGATGCGGACGCCGCCCGCATGAGCGCGACGCGCCATGTCCAGCATCTTGGGCCCGGCCTCCAGCGCCTTGGCGGTCTGAGCGGGGGTGAAGAAGTTGTCCGGGCCGGACGCCATGCGCGCCACATAGTCCCCGGCCATCAGGGTCGGGACCAGCCAGGCGTTGTGCGCCTTGAACAGGCGCATGGACTCGTCGTCCAGATAGGTGCCGTGCTCGATGGAGTCGCCGCCCGCCTTGAGGAAGGCGTTGATGCCGTCGACGCCGTGGGCGTGGGCCGTGACCTGACGCCCCATGCGGTGGGCCGAGGCCACGATGGCGGCCAGTTCGTCCTCGCTGAACTGCTGGGCCAGACCGGCCGCCGTGTTGGACAGGACGCCGCCCGTGGCGGTGATCTTGATGATGTCGGCGCCGCTGCGGACCTGCAGGCGGACCGCCCGCATGCAGTCCTCGGCCCCCGAGCAGACGCTTTCCGGCGACAGGACATGCATGATGTCCTCGCGATAGCCGTTGGTGTCGCCGTGGCCGCCGTGGACCGAGACGGCCGAGCCGGCGGCGATGATGCGCGGTCCCGGCACGTCGCCGCGCTTCACGGCCTCGCGCAGGGCGAAGATGGCCTCGTTGCTAGCGCCCAGATCGGCGACCGTGGTGAAGCCGGCGTTCAGGGTGCGGCGGGCGTAGCGGGCGCCGACCATGGCCTGGGTGGCGGTCGACTGGGTGACCTCGTCCAGCCGCCCGGTCGGGCTCTGCTGGCTGGTCAGGTGGACGTGGCTGTCGATCAGGCCAGGCAGGACGAAGGCGCCGCGCAGATCGACCACCTGGCCCTCGCCGACGAAGCCGTCGCGGATTTCGACGACTTGGTTCCCTCTGATCACGAGAGTTTTATCTCGCAGCACCCGGCCGCTGGCCGGATCGGCCAGAAGTCGCCCCACTTGGACGAACGTGGTCGGCTGTTCCGCTGAAACGGCTGCGACCGCAGGGGCTTGTTGCGCCTGCGCCGAGGTGGCGGCCAGAACGGCAGCGGTCACAATCAAGGCCAGTTTCTTCATCGGTCCCTCCCAGAACTACGGGCGGCACCTTAGCGGGTCGTCGGCTTTCGCCAAGGCTCAGGTTGCGTCGTTACGGGGCTTTGTGAAACAAGCCGATACAGTTGTTTAAATCGTGCGAGGGGCGTCGCATGCGGCTTTCCAGACGTGGCTTGATCCTGGGCGGTTCGGCCCTGTTGGCGGGATGTTCTTCCGCCGCTTCGACCACCAACCTCCAGCTCGCCGGCGCCGCGCCTGCCAGCCTCCCCGTCGTTCCGGTTCCCGCCGCGACGCCGCAGCCCGTTTCTGTGGCCAAGGCCAGAGGCCCGATCATCGATCCGCACGGCGTCGTCCGCAAGGACCTGATGGAGCGCGCCCACGCCGCCCTGGACACCCACGGCCACAAGATTTCCAAACGCGACCGGATGTATCTGGTCGATTTCCAGAAGTTCTCGGGCGAGGACCGCCTCTATGAGGTCGATCTGGAAGGCGGCTGGGTCACGGCCTATCGCACCAGCCACGGCCGCGGCTCGGATCCGGCGCACTCGGGCTTCGCTCAGCGCTTCTCGAACCAGATGGACAGCCACATGTCCTCCATCGGCGCCTACGCCACGGCGGGCGCCAACTGGGGATCGCAACAGGGACCGAACGTGCTGCTGGACGGGCTGGAATATTCCAACAGCCGCGCGCGCGAGCGGGCCATCATCATCCACGGCGCCGACTACGCCGACCCGGCCTTCCTGGCGCGCGAGGGCAAGCTGGGCCGGTCCTACGGCTGCTTCTCGGTGTCCCACGCCGACCTCGTTCCTCTTCGCGAACGCATGGGCGAGGGCCGGCTTCTGTTCGCCATGACCTGACCGTTCGATCGTCACCCTCGGGCTTGTCCCGAGGGCCTATCGTTCCACAAGGCTCACCTCTGGACCGTGGACGCGCCCTCAAGGCCGAGCGCCGCGCCAGAGGCCGCCATGGGCCCTCGGGACAAGCCCGAGGGTGACGCCGTTGTTAGGGGCCGCGTAGCCGCTTAACGCGGCTCCAGCGCCCGCCAACCGATGTCGCTGCGGTGGAAGCCGCCGGGCCAGTCGATCTTGGCCACCGCCTCATAGGCCCGCGTGCGCGCCTCGGCGATGTCGGCGCCATAGGCGCAGACGTTCAGCACCCGGCCGCCCGCCGCCACCAGGGCGCCGTCGTCGCGCTTCCTGGTGCCCGCGTGGAAGACCTGGACGTGGGGGCCGAAGTCCTGATCGGCGCCGCGAATGACCGAGCCCTCCAGCGGGCTGTCGGGATAGCCCTTGGCCGCCAGAACCACGGTGATGACCACCCCGTCCTTGAACCGGGGGGCCGGGGCCTTGGTCAGGTCGCCACGCGCGCAGGCCAGCAGCAGGGGCACGATGTCGCCGTCAAAGCGCATCATCAGCACCTGGCATTCCGGGTCGCCGAAACGGGCGTTGAACTCGACCACCTTGGGGCCTTCGCTCGTCGCCATCAGCCCGGCGTAGAGGACGCCGCGATAGGGTGCGCCTTCTTCGGCCATCCTGGCGATGGTCGGCTGGACGATCTGATCGTTGGCGGCCTGGACCAGTTCCGGGGTGAAGACCGGGGCCGGCGAATAGGCGCCCATGCCGCCCGTATTGGGGCCCAGGTCGCCGTCGAAGGCGCGCTTGTGGTCCTGGGCGCCGCCGAACAGGACAGCGCGCTGGCCGTCGCACAGGGCGAACAGCGAGCCCTCCTCGCCGTCCATGAACTCTTCAATGACGACGCGCGATCCGGCCGAGCCGAAGCGGCCGCCCAGCATGCGCTCGATCTCGGCCTCGGCGTCCTGCTTGTCGGGGCTGATGGCCACGCCCTTGCCCGCCGCCAGGCCGTCGGCCTTGATGACATAGGGGGCGGCGTAGTGGTTCAGCGCCGCCTTGGCCTCGGCCACGTCCTCATAGACGCCGTAGCCCGCCGTGGGGATGCCGTGACGTTGCAGGAAGGCCTTGGAGAAGGCCTTGGAGGTTTCCAGCTGGGCCGCCTTGGCTGTCGGTCCGAAGCAGGGAATGCCCGCCGCGTTCAGACGGTCGGCCAGGCCCTCGGCCAGGGCCGATTCCGGGCCGACCACGACCAGGTCCGCCTTCATCTCGCGCGCCAGGGCGGCCAGGCTTTCCGCGTCGGTCGCCTTGATCTCGGGCTTGAGCTCGGCGTGCTTGGCCATGCCAGGATTGCCGGGCGCGGCGACAAGCCGCGTGACCAGCGGCGACTGGGCGATTTTCCAGGCCAGGGCGTGTTCACGCCCTCCGGATCCGACGAGCAGAATGTTCATACGCGCGCAATGACCGCACCGGCCGTCCGGGTCAAGCGCGCGAAAGGGTTAGCGGCCTAGAGAAGCGCCGACAGGACGTAGATCACGGCCCCCAGCAGGGCGATGGCGAAGAGGATCAGCCACGGACTGACCGAAGGCGCATTGCTGCGGCGCGACAGTTGCCGCTCGCGCGGGGCGCGCTCAGTCGGGTCGGTTCCGGGCGGATCGGCGGGTTCCATGGTCAAGCTAACGGGCGCGGCCTCGCCCCGTTCCCGCCTGCGACAAGACGGGCTAAGGTCGCGCCATGATCTCCGACGACGACTATGCCTTCGAAGGCCCCGCCGAGGCGCCGGCCGCCGCGCGCGACAACAATCCGCCCCTGTCGATCTCGGAGCTCAGCTTCGCGTTGAAGCGCACCCTGGAGGACCGCTTCGGCCACGTGCGTCTGCGCGGCGAGATCTCCAAGGTGAACCGCCACGCCTCGGGCCATGTCTATCTGACGCTGAAAGACGACAAGGCCGCCATCGACGGCGTCATCTGGAAGGGCGTGGTCAGGGGCCTGGGCGCCCAGCCGGAAAGCGGTCTGGAAGTCATCGTCACCGGCAAGATCACCTCCTACCCGGCCCGATCCTCCTACCAAATCGTCATCGAGAGCATGGAGCCGGCGGGCGCCGGCGCCCTGCTGGCCCAGTTGGAACGGCTGAAGGCCCGCCTGCGCGACGAAGGCCTGTTCGAGCCGTCGCGCAAGAAGCCCCTGCCGACCTTCCCCGCGACCATCGGCGTCATCACCAGCCCGACCGGGGCGGTGATCCGCGACATCCTGCACCGCATCGCCGAGCGCTGGCCCTGCCGCGTCATCGTCTGGCCCGTCGTGGTTCAGGGCGACGCCGCCAGCGGGCAGGTCGCCAACGCCATTCGCGGCTTCGACCAGATGAGGCCGGACGGGCCGATCCCGCGTCCCGACCTGCTGATCGTCGCGCGCGGCGGCGGTTCGGTCGAGGACCTGTGGTGTTTCAACGACGAGGGCCTGGCCCGCACCGTAGCCGAGGCCCGCATCCCCATCATCTCGGCCGTGGGACACGAGACCGACACCACCCTGATCGACTTCGTCTCCGACCGTCGCGCGCCCACCCCGACCGGCGCCGCCGAGATCGCCACCCCGGTCCTGGCCGACCTGCGCTGGGCCCTGAGCGATTTGGAGGGCCGACTGGCCCGGTCCGGCTCGCGTCTGCTGGAGGACCGGCGCACCCGCCTGCGCGCCGCCGCCCGCGGCCTGCCCGCCCGGCCCGAAGACCTGCTGGCGCTGCCGCAGCAACGCCTCGACCACGCCGCCAGCCGCCTCGGCTCAGGCCTGCACCGCAACGTCGCCGTGCACGAGCGTCAGTTGGCCGTGGTCGGCGGGCGTCTGTCCAGGGGCCTGCTGGACCGCGCCATCGAACGGCGCGGCGACCGGCTGGCCGCCTATGCCGACCGCTTCGCTCCGGCGATGAAGCGTCGGCTGGACCGCGACGAGACCCGGCTGGCCGCCCTGTCGCGCGCGCTGGCCACGCTCGATCCCAAACGGCCCAAGCCCGGCTTCGCCCGCATCGAGGACGAGGCGGGCGCCATGATCGCCTCCGCCGCCGGTCTGTCGCCGGGTCAGGCGGTGCGGATCGTCTTCGGCGACGGCGCGCGGGGCGCGACCATCGACGGCGAGGGCGCGGCGCGACGGAGCGTCTCCCCCCCTGCCGCCAAGCCCGCATCAGCCCCGAAAGCTGCGCCTCCGAGCCAGGGGGATCTCTTCTAGAGCCTCAGCCCAATCCGCAGACACGGTTGCGGTCCGGTTTGCGATGTCCGAGGGTCTCATTCTGAAAGAGGGAGGCCGTCATGGACATCAGGCCCGGCAAGAACATCGCCATCAAGGTTCCGCTCTACAGATGGGCGGAAACGGTCGCCTACTACCGCGACAAGGTCGGCCTCAAGGTGGCCAAAGAACTGCAAAACAGCACAGGCTTCGTCTTTGGCGACATGACCCTGTGGGTGGATCGCGTCGAGAAGCAGAGCCAGGTCGACGTATGGCTGGAGTTGTTCACCGACGACCCGGACCGCGCGCTGGAGCATCTGGAAAGCCCGCGGCGTGATGAACTGGAGCCCTTGGACGAGGTGAACGGGCTCTGGACTTCGGACCCGGCGGGCGTGGTTCTTCTGCTCAGGAACGAGTGACGAAGCCAGCCTAACGTTCAGCGGCCATCAGCCCCTTCACCGCCTCGACGTCCAGGGCCTCGACCGTCACAGCCTTGCCGTCGATCACCGAGGTCGTGGTCTCGGCCTTGAGCAGGGAGTTGAGGATGGCCTCCTCGGTCGCCTCGGCCACGGCGACGAAGAGGGGCGACATGCGGTCGTTGGGCCAGTCGGCCACCGTCGCCGCACCCGCCCGCCGCTCGGGCGTCCGGCGCACGCCATCATGGGTGGAGAAGGCGATGGCGTAGTCGCCCGACCCGTTCGAAAACGCCGCCCCCGTCCGCGCCAGACCGGCGAAGGCGCGTGCAGCCAGCCGCTCCAGATTGCGGTCCGACAGCGGCGCGTCGGTGGCCACCACGATCATGATGGAGCCGTCGGCGCGCTCGGCCTCGACCTCCTGACGCAGATAGTAGCGCCCCAGGGGCACGCCGACGGGCGTCCCGTCCATGCTCAGGACGCCGCCGAAGTTGGACTGGACCAGCACCCCCACGGTGAAGCCGCCCAGGCCGGCGGGCAGTTGGCGCGAACTGGTGCCGATGCCGCCCTTGAATCCAAAGGCGATGGTGCCCGTCCCGGCGCCCACCGCGCCCTGCTCGACCGGACCTGGCGTGGCCGTCTCAATGGCCCGCACCACGTCGGCGGCGGTCACGACCCGCGCCCGGATGTCGTTCAGCCCGCCGTCATTGGTCTCGCCCACCACGGCGTTGAGCGAGCGGATGTCCTCATGGCCCGGCTGTTTCAGCGTCCAGTCCAGAATCCCGTCGATGCCGCGCGCCACCGACAGGGTGTTGGTCAGGACGATAGGGGTCTCGATCTCGCCCAGCTCACGAATCTGGGTCGCCCCGGCCAGCTTGCCGAAGCCATTGGCCACCGACAGCCCCGCCGGCACCTTGTCGCGGAACAGGTCGCCGCCGTGCGGCAGGACAGCCGTCACCCCGGTGCGGACGCTGTCGCCCGCGCTCAGCGTCACCTGCCCCACCCGCACGCCCGCCACGTCGGTGATGGCGTTTAGCGGTCCCGGCGACAGGACGCCGGGCGCCCGGCCCAGGTCGCGAATCGTCGGCCGCGCCGCGTTTGTTTGGGCGACAGCCGGGAAGGTCGCCACCATCATCGCTAGGGCGAAGGCGGAAAGTGCAAGGCAGGGGCGGATCATGGACGGCTCCTCTCATCGACTTGTTTTCAAATGACAGCGATTCGCCTCTCGTCTCGCGCCGCGAGCCATGCCAATCATCGCTTCATGACGACGCCTGCTCCGCTTCCTGTTTCTCCGTCCGCCGCCACGCTGCACTACGGCGACGGCGAGTTCGCCGTCCTGCGCCCCGGCGCCTATGTGACCTGCGCGGTCAGCGGCGTGCCCATCCCGCTGGCGGCCCTGCGTTACTGGTCCGTAGAGCGGCAGGAGGCCTACGCCAGTCCCCTGGAATTCATGACCGCAGCGCGCGACGACTAGGCCTTCCGGTCGCCATCCCGCCTCGCTTCATTCGGCCACCAGCTCGCGTCGTGTAACCATGCCCGCCCTTCAGTCGCTCGACATCCTCCTCGCCGACGACAATCCCAACATGCGCGCCATCGTCTCGGCCATGCTGAAGTCCGTGGGCGTGGGAAGCGTGCGCGAGGTGGAAGACGGCTCTGCCGCCCTGAAGGCGCTGAGGATCCGTCCCGCCGACATGGCCATCGTGGACTTCCGCATGTCGCCGATGGACGGCGTGACCTTCACGCGGATGATCCGCAAGGCCGAGGACAGCCCCAACCCCTATCTGCCGATCATCATGATGACGGGCCATTCCGAGAAGCGGCACGTGACCGAGGCGCGCGACGCGGGCGTGACCGAGTTCGTGACCAAGCCGGTGAACGCCCCGGCGCTTCTGGCGCGCATCGAGGCGGTGATCATGCGGCCCCGCGCCTTCATCCGGGGCGGCGACTATTTCGGTCCGGAGCGCCGCCGCACCCAGCGCGAACACTACGCCGGCCCGTTCCGCCGAGCCGACGACGCCGTGATCGACTAGCTAGGCTTCGGCCGCCTTCAGGGCCTCATAGACCTTGGGCGGCCAGCGCTTGTGGACCCAGAACCAGTCCACCGGATGCTCGCGCACCCGATCCTCGACAAAGCGGTTGACCGCCTGGACCCCGGCTACGACGTCGGCGGCCTTGTCGCCCGTATCAGGCGCCTCGATGGGTTCATGGGCCGTGACGCGGAAACGCACGCCGGGCAGGCGCGTCACCGACAGGGGCTGGATCACCGTGCCGAACTTCAGCGCCAGACGCGCGGCGCCCGGCGAGGCGTTGACCGGCTGGCCGAAGAACTCGACCTCCGGCCCCTGGCTGTATTTCTGGTCGACCAGCAGGGCGATGGATTCGCCGCGCTTCATGCCGGCCATCAGCTCACGCGTGCCGTCTCCCTTGGGCGCGAACAGCTTGATGCCGTAGCGCTCGCGGCTCTCGCGAATCAGGGCGTCGACATAGGGGTTGTTGGCCGCGCGATAGGTGACCTGGCAGGGCACGCCCGCCGCCATGATGACCGCCGCCATGACCTCGAAATTGGCCAGGTGGCCCGAGATCAGCACCACCGCCCGGCCAGCGTCGCGCACGGCGTGCAGCCGTTCCAGGCCGACGATGTCGATGCGGCCGCTTTCCGGCGTCAGGCGATCCATGACCGCCAGTTCAGCGAAGGTGCGGCCGGTCTGCTCCCACTGGTCCACGGCCAGACGCGCGCGCTCGGCGGGGTCCATGTCCGGGAAGGCGATGCGCAGGTTGCGCGTCACCGTCTTGTGCGTGCCGGTCAGCGGCCCCAGCCAGCGCAGCAGCTTGCCGCCGAAACCCGAGGCCCCTTCGACGCCAAGCGTCCGCAGGAAGACGAACAGCGCCTTGAACGCCGCCGCCTCCAGCCGCCAGCTCAGGTCCTGAAAGAACCCGATCTCTTTAGGTGCACTACCGCCCTTCGGGCTGCTTGAGCGCGTTTGATCTTCACCAGGCAATCGTCAGTCCGCCGTCCACCACAAGGGTCTGCCCGGTCACATAGGCCGAGGCAGGGCTGCACAGATAGACCGCCGTGCCCGCGATTTCATCAGGCTGGCCGATCCTTTTCAGCGGAGCGGGCTCGGTCACCGTCTTCAACAGCTCGGGGTTCTCCCACAGGTATTTGGCGAAGTCGGTCTGGACCAGGCCGGGCGCGATGCAGTTCACCCGCACGTTCGACGGGCCGTATTCCACCGCCAGGTTGCGCGCCAGCTGCATGTCGGCGGCCTTGGAGATGTTGTAGGCGCCGATCAAAGCATTCCCGCGAAGCCCGCCGATGGACGAGATGATCAGGATAGAGCCGTCCTTCCTCTCCAGCATCTGCGGCGCGACCATCTGGATCAGCCAGTGGTTGGAGATGACGTTGTTCTGAAGGATCTTCTCGAACTGGTCGTCAGCGATGCCCGCCATCGGCCCGGCATAGGGATTGGTCGCGGCGTTGCAGACCAGGATGTCGATCTGGCCAAAGGCAGCGTTGGTTTCGTCCGTCAGCCGCTGCAGGTCCTCTTTCGAGGCGATGTTGGCGGGGATGGCGATAGCGCGACCGACGCCGTGCTTGTCATTGATGGCGGCGGCGACCTCTTCGCACGGCCCGGCCTTGCGCGAAGAGATGACGACGCGGGCGCCGTGCTCGGCCAGACGTTCGGCGATGGCCTTGCCTATGCCCTTGGAGGAGCCGGTGATGACCGCAACCTTGCCGCTCAGATCGAACAATTCCATGCGTTAACCTCCTTGAAGCCGGATTTATGCGCCGCAACCCTAGCCGTTATCTCTAGTTAGACCGATACTCGGCCGATTCCATAAGGGAAAGGCGGCTCGACACCGGCCCCATGCGCAAGATCACCGGCGGTTTTCTGTTCTTCGGCTACCTCTTCCTGTCCCTGACCATCGGGGCGGCGATCTGGCGCGCCGGTATGGGCGCGGGCGCGGGCGCCGCCGGGGTGCTGGGCGCCCTGGGCGTTCTGGTCGGACTGCACGCCGTCGTCGCGGGGGTTCTGGATCGACGCGCCCTGCGCAAGGAGATCGCCAAGGTTCGCGAAGCCCATCGCCTGCTGGCCGACGCCATGGAGTCGACGCAAGGCGCCCTGACCGAGCTGGCCGAAGCCATCGAGAGCGGCGCCCTGTCCAGGACCGAGGCCCTGACCGGCGAGGTGCGGATGCTGGAGGGTCTGGTCCAGCAGATGAGCGATTCGATCGACGAGCGCCTGGCCTCCTCGCCGATCACCGCCGACACCTATGAGGGCCGCCGCCAGGTCCAGTCGAACACCCTGCTGAAGACCGTCCATGACGCCCTGACGGAAAACCGCATCGACCTCTATCTGCAGCCGGTCGTCACCCTGCCGCAGCGTCGGACCGTCTTCTACGAGAGCTTCACCCGTCTGCGCGATCCGTCGAACCGGGTCATGATGCCGGCCGAATACCTGTCGGTGGCCGAGGGCGAGGGCCTGCTGCCCGCCATCGACAACCTGCTGCTGTTCCGCTGCGCCCAGATCGTGCGCCGTCTGGCGCGTCAGGATCGCAAGGTCGGGGTCTTCTGCAACATCTCCCTGGCCTCGCTGGGCGACGAGACCTTCTTCCCGCAGTTCCTCGACTTCCTCAGCCAGAACCGCGACCTGAAGGACGCCCTGATTTTCGAACTGGGTCAGGCGACGTTCGAGGCGCGCGGCGCCGCCGAAGCGCGCAACATGGCCAAGCTGGCCGACCTGGGCTTCCGCTTCTCCATCGACAAGGTCCAGACCCTGGATCTGGACTTCGCCGACCTGCAACGTTCGGACGTGCGCTTCATCAAGATCGCCGCCGACCTGCTGATCGAGCAACTGCTGGATCTGGACGGCGCCACGCCCCTGGCCACCCAGCCCGACATCCAGGCCGCCGACTTCGCCCCCCTGACCCGCCGCTACGGCCTCGAACTGATCGCCGAGAAGGTCGAGAGCGAGAAGCAGGTCGTCGACATCCTCGAACTGGACGTCGGCATGGGTCAGGGCCACCTGTTCGGCGAGCCCCGCGCCATCAAGGAAGCCGTTCTGGCCGAGACCGACCCCCCGGTCGAGTTCGTCCGCTCGACGCTGAAGTCGGCCGAGCAACGCCGCCGGTTCTAGGATCATGCTCACGCCGCGCCTGATGGCAGCCGCTTGCCTGAGCCTGATGATCGCCGGATGCAGCGACACGCCAACCTTCCAACGCGAGAACCAGCAGTATTCGGCTCGCTGCGTATCTGGCGAAGCCCTCGTTGTGGAAACGCGGGATCAGGGCCGCACCCTGGTCATCAGCGGCGCGACCTTTCCCAAGCAGGCGGTTCAGTTCGTCCACGGCAGCATTCTCGAAGACTACTATCGCAACAGGGACATCGAGGTCTGGCTCGATCCTGAGTTGAGGATCAAGCTCAAGGACGGGAGCTGGATCAGTTGCCCGACCTAAACCACCGCCGATAACCGCCAGACAGAGGCCGCCGGCGTCTCGCAAATACGGGGTCATGACCGACGCTGCTTCTTCCCTCGACTGGCCCCGCATCGCCGATGACTTGAACGCCCGGGGCTGGGCCGTGGTCGGGCCGCTGCTGACGCCCGCGACCTGCAAGGCCCTGCAAGCCCTCTACGACCAGCCCGAGCGGTTCCGCAGCCGCATCGTCATGCAGCGCCACGGCTTCGGCCAGGGCGAGTATCAGTATTTCGCCAATCCCCTGCCCGATCCCCTGCCCCGGCTGCGGGCGCGGCTCTATGAAGGTCTGGCGCCCATCGCCAACGGCTGGGCGGCGCGGCTGGATCGGTCGGGCTTTCCCGACAGCCTCGACGACCTGACCGCGCAATGCCAGGCGGCGGGCCAGACGCGGCCGACCTCGCTGATGCTGCGCTACGGCCCCGGCGACTACAACCGGCTGCATCAGGACCTCTACGGCGATCTGGTCTTCCCGCTGCAGGCGGCCGTCCTGTTGAGCGAGCCGTCCGAATTCGAGGGCGGCGAGTTCGTGCTGGTTGAGCAGAAGCCCCGCTCGCAGTCACAGGCCCATGTCGCGCCGCTGAAACAGGGCGAGGCCGTGATCTTCGCCGTGCGCGAACGCCCGGTCGCCGGGACGCGCGGCGACTATCGCGTGCAGATGCGCCACGGGGTCAGCGCGGTACGGTCAGGCAAGCGGATGACCCTGGGGCTGATCTTTCATGATGCGGCATGAGAAATAATCCCGCTCATCCCCGCGGAGGCGGGGACCCAGTGAGAGCCTCACGCAGTCCGTTTGAAATCCTGCCCAAGCCCAAGCGCGGCGCCTGCAGCCAAAGCACTGGGTCCCCGCCTCCGCGGGGATGAGCGGGCATTGGGGTCCTGCTCAAGAAAAAGGCCCCTCCGCCGGAGCGAAGGGGCCTGATCCTTTAGGCCTTCTGCGCGTCCAACCACCGGACCGCGTCGGCGTCGCGGGCCGACAGGTCGGGGAAGTCGGCGTCGGAGCCGACGTCCGGCACCCGGCGCCAGGAACGAGCGCACTTGGGATAGTCGGCCAGCTTGACCTCGACGGCGACGGCGTCGCCGCCGACCGCCAGTTCAGCGCCCGAGGTGCGGAAGACCTCGGCGGCGTCCAGACCCTCGAACGGGGCCAGCAGCTCAGCCGGGGCCGTGACCACCGGCCAGGCGTCCAGGGCGCCGCCGATCAGCTTGTCGCGACGCGCCGCTTCCAGCGCCTCGTTGACCACTTCCAGCACCGCTTGAACGCCCAGCCAACGTCGGCGTTCGGCCTCATTGGTCCACTCGAACGGGGTTTCCGGAATGACACGGGCGCAGTTGGTGCCTGCCTCGGGGAAGCGCGTCGTCCAAGCCTCGTCCATGGTGAAGGGCGTCAGCGGGGCCAGCCAGGCGGTCAGGCGCATGAAGACCTCGTCCATCACCGTGCGCACGGCGCGGCGGCGGACGCTGTCTGGACGATCGCAGTAGAGGCTGTCCTTGCGGATATCGAAGTAAAGGGCGGACAGGTCGCCCGAGCAGAACTCCAGCACCGGACGGATCACGTCCTGGAAGCGGTAGTCCTCATAGGCTTTGCGAACCGTCGCATCCAATCCCCACAACTGATGCAGGATAAACTGCTCCAGCGGCGGCATCTGGTCATAGGGCAGGCGTTCGGCCTCGTCGAAGCCGTTCAGGGCGCCCAGCAGATAGCGGACGGTGTTGCGCAGCTTGCGATAGGCGTCGACCGTGGTCTGCAGGATCTGCTTGCCGATGCGCTGGTCGTCCGAATAGTCGACCAGGGCCACCCACAGACGCAGGATGTCGGCGCCGGACTCCTTGATGATGGTCAGGGGGTCGGTGGTGTTGCCCCGCGACTTCGACATCTTCTCCCCGTTCTCGTCCAGGGTGAAGCCGTGGGTCAGGACGGCCTTGAACGGCGCGCGACCACGCGTGCCGCAGCCTTCCAGCAGCGACGACTGGAACCAGCCGCGGTGCTGGTCTGAGCCTTCCAGATAGAGGTCGGCGGGCCAGTGCGACGGGCGGTCGCCGGCATAGCCGTGCGCGGCCGTGCGCGGGTCGAGGGTAAAGGCGTGGGTAGAGCCGGAGTCGAACCAGACGTCGAGGATGTCGGTGACCTTCTCGAAGCGCTCGGGATCGTGCGCGCCCAGGAAGTCGGCGTCGGGGGCCGAGAACCAGACGTCGGCGCCGCCCTCGGCCACGGCCTTGACGATGCGGGCGTCGACCTCGGGGTCGTGCAGGGGCTGGCCGGTCTGCTTGTCCACGAACATGGCCAGGGGCGTGCCCCAGGCGCGCTGGCGGCTGATCAGCCAGTCGGGGCGGCCCTCGACCATGGAGCGGATGCGGTTCTTGCCCGCCGCCGGGTGGAAGGCGGTGGCGTCAATGGCGTTCAGCGCCCGGTCGCGCAGGGTGTTGTCGTCGTCCAGGGTCTCATCCATGCGGATGAACCACTGGGGGGTGTTGCGGAAGATGATGGGCGCCTTCGAGCGCCAGGAGTGCGGATAGGAGTGCTCCATCCGGCCGCGCGCCAGCAGGTTGCCCGCCTCGATCAGCTTGTCCATCACCGCGCCGTTGGCGGGACCGAACTTGCCGGTCTTCTTGCCCTCGGTCTCCAGCACCTTGAGGCCGGCGAACAGGGGAACGTGCTCGTAATAGGCGCCGTCGGGATCGACCGTTTCGGGCACCTCACGGTGGCCATGCGCCAGCCAGACATTGTAGTCGTCCGCGCCATGGCCGGGCGCGGTGTGGACGAAGCCGGTGCCGGCGTCGTCGGTGACGTGATCGCCGGCCAGCAGGGGCACGGAGAAGCCATAGCCGCTGTCCAGCGCCGCCAGCGGGTGGGCGCATTCCAGACCCGACGGGTTGATGGCGTCGATGCGGGTGAAGCCGCTGATCTTGGCCGCCTTGAACACATCCTCGGCCAGCTTGTCGGCGATGATGAAGCGGTCGCCCGGCTTGGCCCAGGGCTCATAGTCCAGGCCTTCTTCCAGAGCCGTGACCTCATAGAGGCCATAGGCGATCTCGGGGCCGTAGCTGATGGCGCGGTTGGCCGGGATGGTCCAGGGCGTGGTCGTCCAGATGACGATCGACGGCGTGGCCGCGCGGAAGGACAGCAGGTCGTCGGGGTGGCTGTCGGTCGCGCCGACTACCGGGAACTTGACCCAGATCGTGGGCGAGACGTGGTCGTGATACTCGACCTCGGCGTCGGCCAGGGCCGTGCGCTCGACCGGCGACCACATGACGGGCTTGGAGCCGCGATACAGCTGGCCCGAGTTCTTGAACTTGTGGAACTCGGCGACGATGGCCGCCTCGGACGTGAAGTCCATGGTGGCGTAGCGGTTGGCGAAGTCGCCGGTGATCCCTAAGCGCAGGAACTGGTCGCGTTGCAGGTCGATATACTTGCCGGCGTATTCGCGGCAGGCGGTGCGGAACTCTTCCTTCGAGACCTCGTCCTTGCGGCGGCCCTTGGCGCGGAACTGCTCTTCGATCTTCCACTCGATCGGCAGGCCGTGGCAGTCCCAGCCGGGGACGTAGTCGACGTCATAGCCCAGCAGGAAGCGCGAGCGGACCACGAAGTCCTTCAGCGTCTTGTTCAGGGCGTGGCCGATGTGGATGTCGCCGTTGGCGTAGGGCGGGCCGTCGTGCAGCACATAGAGCGGCGCATTCTGGGCCTGACGGACGCTGCGCAGGTGACCATAGAGGTCGCCCCACTGGGCCAGGATTTCCGGTTCCTTCTTCGGCAGCCCGCCCCGCATGGGGAAGGGCGTCTCGGGCAGGAAGACGGTGTCGCGATAGTCGCGGCCAGCTGCTTCAGAGGCGGTGTCGTTGGTGGCGTCGGCCATGGGGTAATCTTTGTCTTTTGCGCGGGCGCCGAGGAGGCGGCGCGGACGCAGTCTAGCGTGAAGGCCGTTGAACGGCATCGGCGATATTCGATCCCGACGTGCGCGGGGCTGACAAGCCCTGGCGCTACGCCGGGCGGCTAATCGAAATCGGACGGATCACGCGAACGGTCATGGTTGAAACGGTCTAGCAGACCGGGCGGCGCCTGCGCCATAGTCGATGCGAACAGACAGGAGGCGATCAGATGCGCGTTCAGGCGATCATGACGGCGGCGGTTCTGGCTTTGGCGGCCTGTTCCCCCGCCGAGGACAAGGCCCCTGCGCCGGCCGAGGCGCCGCTGGCCGGACGGGCCGCCATCTATGCGGCGGGCGAACAGAACGCCGAGGCCTTCGTCCGCGCCCTCTACGCCAACGCCGCCGCGCCTCTGGCCAATGATCCGGCCGCGGCCAGCATCACCCCCGGCCGCGATCCGCTCTATACGCGGACCCTGAATGCTCTGGTCGGCGCCGACTTCCACGCGGCCAAGGGCGAGGTTCCCTATCTGAACTATGACCCGATCTGCGCCTGTCAGGACGCCGACGGCTTCGCCCTGACCGCGCTGAAGATGACGCCCGACGGCGACAAGGCGGCCACGGCCGAGGTGACCTTCACCAACCATGGCCAGACGCACCAGCAGACGCTGAAGCTGGTCAGGGAAGGTCCCATGTGGCGCATCGCCGACGTCATCGACGGCCAGGGCAAGTCCCTGCACGACGCCCTGATGGCCATCGCCGAGAAGGCCGAGGGCTGACCCCCGCAACCCCTGCGACACGCGACCGTTAGCGATCCTGTCATCATCGTGTTAAGAGCCCCGCCCTTTATAGCGGCGGCGGTGTCGCCAAAGCAGTTTCAGACTTCAGGAGAAGCCACACATGAGCAGGGTGCTGGTTATCGGTGCAGGCGGCGTCAGCTCCGTCGCGGTCCACAAGATGGCGATGAATGCCGACATCTTCTCGCATATCACCTTGGCGAGCCGCACGAAGTCCAAGTGCGACGCCATCGCTGAATCCGTGAAGTCGCGCTTTGGCGTGACCATCGACACGGCCCAGATCGACGCCGACGATGTCGCCGCGACGACAGCCCTGATCCAGTCGGTCAAGCCGGCCCTGGTGGTCAACCTGGCCCTGCCCTATCAGGACCTGGCCATCATGGACGCCTGCCTGGCCGCCGGCGTCAACTATCTCGACACGGCCAACTATGAGCCGCGTGACGAAGCCAAGTTCGAATACAAGTGGCAGTGGGCCTATCAGGAGCGCTTCAAGGAAGCCGGCCTGATGGCGCTGCTCGGTTCGGGCTTCGACCCCGGCGTGACCTCGGTCTTCGCCACCTACACCAAGAAGCACCTGCTGGACCGGATCGACACGCTCGACATCCTGGACTGCAACGGCGGCGACACGGGTCTGCCCTTCGCCACCAACTTCAACCCGGAAATCAACCTGCGCGAAGTGACCGCCAACTCGCGCCACTGGGAAAACGGCCAGTGGGTCGAGGGCCCCGCGCTGTCGCACAAGCAGGCCTTCGACTTCGAGGGCGTGGGTCAGAAGAACATGTACCTCATGTATCATGAGGAACTGGAGTCCCTGGCCAAGTTCTATCCGGAAATCAAACGCATCCGCTTCTGGATGACCTTCGGCGACAGCTACCTGAAACACCTGGAAGTGCTGGAAAACATCGGCATGACCTCGATCGAGCCGATGCAGTTCCAGGGCCGCGAGATCATCCCGATCGAGTTCCTCAAGGCCCTGCTGCCGGAACCGGCCTCGCTGGGTCCGATCACCAAGGGCAAGACGAACATCGGCACCATCGCCACCGGCGAGAAGGACGGCGTCGCCAAGACCTTCTACGTCAAGAACATCTGCGACCACGAAGCCGCCTATGCCGAAACCGGCAACCAGGCCGTCAGCTACACCACGGGCGTTCCGGCCATGATCGGCGCGGCCATGATGCTGACCGGCGCGTGGAAGGGCGACGGCGTCTTCAACATGGAGCAGCTGGACCCCGATCCCTTCATGGACATGCTGAACAAGCATGGCCTGCCGTGGACGGTCGAGGAGCTGGACGCTCCGCTGGCCTTCTAAGACTGGGGATCAAGACACATGGAGACCCAGGCCGGTGATCCGGGCGCCTTTGCGCACTTCGACCTGAACCGTGTCGCCTCGCCTGCCTTCGTGGTGGACGAGGCGGCGGTGCGGCGCAATCTGGCCGTGCTGAAGGACGTGCGCGACCGAGGCAATGCGCGGGTGCTGCTGGCGCTCAAGGCCTTTTCCATGTGGTCGCTTGCGGACGTCGTCGGGGAATACCTCGACGGCGTCTGCGCCTCCGGTCTGTGGGAGGCGCGGCTGGCGCGTGAGTTCTACAAGGGCGAACTGACCACCTATTCGCCAGCCTACAAGGCCGAGGATCTGCCCGAGATCCTGCGCCTGTCCGACCATGTCATCTTCAACTCGCCGGATCAGGTGACGCGCTTCGCCGACCTGATCGCCAAGGCGCGGGCTGAGGGTCACGCGTTCGAGATCGGCCTGCGGCTGAACCCCGAACATTCCGAGGGCGAGGTCGCCAAATACGACCCGGCCCAGCCCTGCTCGCGTCTGGGCTATCCGGTGTCGCAGCTGACGCCGGAAAAGATGGTCGGCATCGACGGCGTCCACATCCACGCCCTGTGCGAACAGGATTTCCTGCCCCTGTCGCGCATCTGGGCGGCGGTGGAGCCGAAGCTGGCTCCGCTGCTGGGCGACGTGAAGTGGATCAACCTGGGCGGCGGTCACCACGTGACGCGCGCCGACTATCAGATCGACCAACTGGTCGCCTTCCTCAACGACATTCAACAGCGTTACGACGTCACCGCCTATCTGGAGCCGGGCGAGGCCGTGGCCCTGGACGCCGGCATCCTGATCGGCGAGGTGCTGGACGTCTTCGACAACGGCATGCCCATCGCCATCACCGACCTGTCGGCCACCTGCCATATGCCGGACGTGATCGAGGCCCCCTATCGCCCCGCCATGCTGCATGAGCCCGAGGACGGCGTCACGGTGCGTCTGGGCGGCCCGTCCTGCCTGGCCGGCGACATCATCGGCGACTATGTCTTCGCCGAACGCCCGACGCCCGGAACGCGCCTCGCCTTCCTCGATCAGGCCCACTATTCGATGGTGAAGACCAACACCTTCAACGGCGTCCCCCTGCCCGCCATCGCCCTGTGGAACAGCGCCACGGACGAGCTGCGCATGGTCAGAGAGTTCGACTGGACGGAGTTCCGCGACCGGCTGTCGTAGCCTGCTGAGCGACCTCGGCTTCTATCGCGCGGATCTGTGCAGTCAGCTTCGCTGCCGCAATCGGATCTTCGGCGGGAAGATGCATGATGAGACGCCCTCGCTGCGGATGGTCGGGCGCCCAAGGCGCGGACTGGGCGTAGCCGACCTCGCACGGGCGGCAGCTTTTCTTGTCGATCCGCACGGCTGAGGCGTGGTTCAGCCAGCCGGGGCCAGACGGAGCGGTCTGCTGCACCAAGACCAATGAACCTTGATCGAACACCTCAAAGCCACGGTCAGATGTAAACGGGTGGCGCACCGCATGAGTGGAACTTGAAGTGGCCATGACAGCCCTCGCCGTCGCTATGTAGTCACATCGCTGAACCGCAGGCCCCGTGCATCCCGGCGCGGCATGATCTGCACCGACCAGCAAGGTCAGCCCGCCAATCACCGCGAATATCGAGAAAAAGCCAAACCCAACTGGGTCAAGATTGCCCGGATGCAACATTGAACGACTCCAAACGCCGTTCTACGAAATCAGCAATCTGCCTGAAAGTCGAGCGGGCGTTCAGCCCAGCACGGCCCTCGCCGCCGCCGCGTCCGCCTCGATCTGCACCTTGAGCGCGTCCAGCCCGTCGAACTTCATCTCGCCGCGCAGGAAGGCGACCAGTTCGGTTTCCAGGGTCTGGCCGTAGAGGCTCTCGTCGAAGTCCAGAAGCCAGACTTCCAGCAGGGGCTGTTCGATCTCGAACATGGGGCGGACGCCCAGGTTGGCGACGCCCTTGATGACGCGTCCGTCGGGCAGGCGGGTGCGGGTCGCATAGACCCCATAGGCGGGGCGCATATAGTCGCCCATGGCCACGTTGGCGGTCGGCACGCCGATGGTGCGCCCGCGCTTGTCGCCGTGGATCACCTCGCCCTGGATGGCGTAGGGACGGCCCAGGATGGCGGCGGCGCGGTCCATGTCGCCGGCCTTCAAGGCCTCGCGCACCGCGGACGACGACAGTTTCAGGCCCGAGGCGTCGTCGATGCGGTCGGTGACGGAGACGGTGAAGCCCAGGCTCTCGCCATAGGTCCGCAGCAGGGCGGGCGAACCCGAACGGCCCTTGCCGAAGGTGAAGTCGAAGCCGACGGCGGCGTGGGCGATGCCCAGACCTTCGGACAGGACGCGACGGGCGAACTCTTCGTCCGTCATGCCCGCCATCTCGGCGTCAAACGGGATCAGATAGAGGCGGTCGACGCCGAGCGGCGCCAGGGCCTGGGCCATCTGGTCCGCCGTCATCAGGCGAAAGGGCGCGGCCTCGGGCTGGAACAGGCGGCGCGGGTGCGGGTCGAAGCTGACCACGGCCAGAGGGACGCCCAGGCGCTGGGCCGCCTCGCGGGCCGAGGCGATGACCGCCTGATGGCCGCGATGCACCCCGTCAAAGGCGCCGACGGCCACGGCCGCCCCACGCTGCGAGGCCGGCAGATCGCGCCAGCCGCGGATGACCTCAACCACCTTGGGGACCACCTCGGAGACTCAGCGGGCCGAGGGCTTGCGGCGGCGCGGCACGCGCACGACGGCCACGCCGTCCATGATCAGCTTGTCGCCGACAAAGCCTTCGCAGCGCAGCTCGACGCGGGCGCTGTCGGTCTCCATCTCGATCACCGTGATGACGATGCGGACCATGTCGTCGATGCGGACCGGGAAGTGGAAGGCCAGGGTCTGCGAAATATAGATGGAGCCGGCGCCCGGCAGGATGGTGCCGACCACCGCCGAGCCGAAGGCGGCGCTGAGCAGGCCGTGGGCGATGCGGCCGCGATAGGCGGTCTTGGACGCGAAGGCTTCATCCAGATGGACCGGATTGAAGTCGTCCGAGGCCTCGGCGAACAGGCGAATCCGGTCCTCGGTGACGTGGACCGTCTTCTGCGCGGCCATGCCGACGTGGAGTTCGTCGAGGATGTAACCGCCCGACGGATGCTGTGTGACGTATTCGACCATGTGCGGCCTTTACGGCAGGTGCGACGAAATGGCGAGCCTCACCATGCCAGTTCCAGCGCGGCGTAGCGCGCAAAGGTCGTCTCGGCTCGGAGCAATTCGGCGGCGAGCGCCGGGTCCAGACGTCCATCCGGCCCCTTGGCGGCGTCGCCGTGGATGCCCTGAGCGATGAAGAGGCAGTCCAACGCCTGCTCGGCGGCGCCCAGGACGTCGGTGATGACGCCGTCGCCGATGCACAGGACCCGCGAGCGATCGACGGGACGGCCCATCAGGGCCTGCGCCTCACGCAGGGCCAGTTCGTAGATGGGGCCGAAGGGCTTGCCGGCCATGACCACGCGCCCGCCCATTTCCTCATACAGATCGGCGATGGCGCCGCCGCAATAGATGATGCTGTCGCCCTTCTGCACGATACGATCGGGGTTGGCGCAGATCAGCTCCAGATCACGCTCGACGGCGGGGATCAGGCGCGCGCGATAGTCCTCGGGCGTCTCGGTCGCGTCGTCGAACAGGCCGGTGACCGACAGGAAGGCCGCGTCTGAGGCGTCATGGGCGCTGGTCAGGTTCAGCCCCTCATAGAGAACGAAGTCGCGATCAGGGCCGATGATCCAGGCCGGACCGGGGGCGCGGCGGGCCAGCTCGGCGCGGGTGGCGTCGCCCGAGGTGACGAAGGCCTTCCAGGCGCTACGCGGCACGCCGAGCGCATCGAGTTGCGCCACCACGTCCGACGAGGGGCGCGGCGAGTTGGAGATCAGGACGACATGGCCGCCCTTTTCGTTGAATCTGGTCAGGGCCTCGCAGGCCACGGGCCAGCTTTCGCGGCCGTTGTGGATCACCCCCCAGACGTCGCACAGCAGGATGTCATAGTCGTCGGCGACGGCGGACAGGCGGGGCAAGGCGTGAGGCAGGGTCATGGGGTCGGTTATAGCCGTCGAGACGCAGGGGGAAAGGCCGCAACCGCCCCTCCCCGTCATTGGACGGCGCCATACGCTTTCCCTCTTCGCCCTCGCCTCGCTTCCTGCTAACCGGCTTGAGACATGAAAATCTCTCGCCTCGCCTACACCGCCTACGGCATCGCCCTCGTCGTCATCGTGCTGGACCAGCTGACCAAGGCCTGGGTTCTGGGCGCCATCGACGCGGCGCACATCTCGCAGATCCCCGACGGCTATCGCATCGCCGAGGTCGCGCCGCCCCTTTTCAACCTGACCTATGTGCTGAACACGGGCGTCAGCTTCGGCCTGTTCGGCGGCGGGTCGGGGCGCTGGATTTTGAGCGGTTTCTCCGTCCTTGTGGCGGCGGCCCTGGCGGTCTGGGCGACGCGTTCGGATCGCAAGCTAATGGTCGCGGCCATCGGCCTGGTCATGGGCGGCGCCCTGGGCAATGTCTTCGACCGCATCCGTTTCGGCGGGGTCGTGGACTTCCTCGACTTCTCGGGCTCTGGCCTGTTTCCGTGGATTTTCAACATCGCCGACGCCGGCATCACCGTCGGCGTCGTCCTGCTGATCCTCGACAGCTTCCTGTCCGAACGCCGCTCCACAGTTGGCGCGGCCAACGAAAAGTCGTAATCACCCCCTCTTCGTTATCGTCCCGAGCCAGCGCCGTTGGGCGCGCCTCCCGGAGCCGAGCTGACCTTATGCGTATTCGTAACGCCGCTACCGTGGCCCTTTTCGCCACTACCGCCCTCGGCCTGACCGCCTGCGGGAGCATGAAACAGAGCATCGGTCTGACCAAGGTCGTGCCGGACGAGTTCGTCACCGTCGCCAGCGCCCCGCTGGCCGTGCCGCCCGAATACGGCCTGACCCCGCCGTCGCCAGGCCAGCCGCGCCCGCAAGAACTGGCCCCCGAAAGCGCCGCCCGTCAGATCCTGCTGGGTCAACGCCAGGCCGTGACCCGCACCGGCGGCGAACAGGCCCTGGTCGCCCAGGCCGGCGCCGACCGCGCCGATCCCCTGGCCCGCTATGTCGTCGATGACGAATTCGGCGACCTGGCCCACAAGGAAGAAAGCTGGGCCAACCGCATCATGTTCTGGCGCAAGAACGACCCGGCCACTCAGGCGCCGACCGTCAGCCAGACCGCCGAAGGCGCCCGCACCATCGACGCCAGCACCGAACACGCCCGCCTGCAGGCCCTAACCGGCGGCCGCGAGGGCATTTCGATCACGCCCCGTCAGGACCGCGGCTTCAAGCTGCCGGGCCTCTAAGACTTTACGGGCGTCATCGCCTGGGATTTCAGGACGCGTCTGGTCTCGCGACCGGCGCGTCCTTTTCTTTGCGCCCAACCTCGGGGAACTTCTGCATGTCCGACAAGATCGATCTCGCCGCCCTGTCCGGGCTGGACCAGTTGCGCCTGATGCTGGACGGACGTCTGCCCCCCGCCCCGATCGCTGAGACGGTCGGGTTTCGTTTGACCGAACTGGCCGAGGGCCGCGTCGCCTTCGAGGGCGAGCCGACGCTGGCCGTCTACAACCCCATCGGATCGGTGCATGGCGGCTGGATGGCGACTCTGCTCGATTCAGCCTGCGGCTGCGTGGTGCATTCGGTGCTGAAGCCGGGTCAGGCCTATACGACGCTGGAGCTGAAGACCGTCTTCCATAAGGCGTTGAAGGCGGGAACCCCGGTCCGCGCCGAGGGCCGCATCGTTCAGGCCGGTCGTCGCGCCGCCTTCTCCGAGGCCGACCTGCGCGGCCTGGACGGCACGCTCTACGCCACCGCCACCTCGACCTGCCTGGTGATGGAGCGGGCTTAAGCCGTCAAGACGCGGGGCAGCTTGAACGAGACGGTTTCTCGCGCCCCGTCGTCCTCGGTCACGATCGCATCGAAACGGTCGCGAATGGCGTCGATCAGGGCCTCGATCAGGGGTTCCGGCGCCGAAGCCCCGGCGGTGACGCCGACCGTGGTCACGCCGTCGAACCAGGCCCAGTCCACGTCCCCGGCGTCATCGACCAAACGGGCGTCGCCCGCTCCGGCCTTCAAGGCCACATCGACCAGACGCGCCGAGTTGGACGAGTTCTTGGACCCGACCACCAGCACCAACTGGCTGCCCTCGCCCAGACGCTTGACCGCCTCTTGCCGGTTGGTGGTGGCGTAGCAGATGTCTTCCTTGTGCGGGTCCGGCAGTTCCGGGAAGCGCCGCTTCAACGCCGCCAGGATGTCGGCGGTGTCGTCCACCGACAGTGTGGTCTGGGTGGCGTAGGCCAGGGGCTGATCGCCCGGTCGCTGAAACGCCTCGGCGTCCGCCACCGTCTCCACCAGACTGATCGAGCCCGGCGGCAGCTGGCCCATGGTGCCGACGACCTCGGGGTGGCCGGCGTGGCCGATCAGAACGATGTGCCGGCCCGCCGCATGGTGGCGTTCAGCCTCGACGTGAACCTTGGACACCAGGGGGCAGGTGGCGTCCAGGAACAGCATGTCACGCGACCGCGCCGTGGCCGGCACCGACTTGGGCACGCCGTGAGCCGAAAAGACCACGGGCCGGTCGTCGGGGCATTCGTCCAGTTCCTTGACGAAGACCGCGCCCAGGCCCTTCAGCCGCTCGACGACGTGACGGTTGTGGACGATCTCATGCCGCACATAGACGGGGGCGCCGAACTTCTCGATGGCGCGCTCGACAATCTGAATGGCTCGATCCACCCCGGCGCAGAAACCGCGTGGCGTGGCGAGGCGCACGTTCAGCGGGCGGCGATCAAAACTGGAGGGCGGTACGGGCGCGTTCATGGCCGGAACCTAGTCGCTCCCGCGCCTTACCGCCACTGGCTGCATGGTCGCGTTTGCCGCGCCTCGCTTTAGCCGCTATCAGCATTGAGCGTGCAGCGGTCGGCGCCGACTGTCGCGCGCTCCCTTTCGCTTGCCGGAAATGAAATTGATGCGTCGCGTCTTCACTGCCCTGGCCGCCCTGTCCGTGACAGCCGCGCTGATCCCTTCCACCGCAGCCGCCCAGTATGGCGGTCAGCAGCGCCCGACCCAGCAGCAGCAACCGGCAGAGGCCAACGCCCGCCCCACGCGAATCGCCCCTCTGAGCCGACGCGCCAACGCCGGCCCCTGCCCCTATGTGAAGGTGCTCTACGACGCCGCTCGTTACGTCGAACTGGCGGATTTCACGCGCCCGTCGGTCGCCGGCATCGGCTTCACGGGTGAAATCGAAGGCGTTTCGGCGGACTGCGTCTATCGCGAAGCCGATCCGATCCGTCTGGACTTCAACGTCCTGTTCAACCTCGGCAAGGGCCCGCAGGCCAGCGGCGACGCCCGCACCTATCGCTACTGGGTGGCGGTGACTGAGCGCAACTCGGCCGTCCTGGCCAAGGAATATTTCGACCTGCCGGTGAACTTCGAGGGCCAGACCACGGCCTCGGTCCAGCAGGCCCAGTCCATCGTCATTCCCCGCGCCGACGCCACCACGGCGGGCAGCAATTTCGAGGTCCTGATCGGCTTCGAGGTCACGCCTGAAATGGCCGAGTTCAACCGATCGGGCAGCCGCTTCCGCGTCACCGCCGGCCAGACCCAACCGAACCCCTAAGAACATGACTGATCTCAAGACCTCTCTCAGCGAAGCGGTCGCCGCCGCCTTCGCCGCCGAAGGCGTGGACGCCGCGCTTGCCCGCGTCGTCGCTTCGGACCGCCCCGACCTGGCCGACTTCCAGTCCAATGGCGCGCTGGCCGCCGCCAAGGCGCTGAAGGCCGATCCGCGCGAGCTGGCCGCCAAGGTGGCCGAGCGCCTCGGCAACGACCCGCGCCTGTCGTCGGTCGAAGTCGCCGGCCCCGGCTTCATCAACCTCAAGCTCTCCGACGCCGCCCTGGCCCAGCGCGCCGCCGAGGTGGCCGCTGACGAAACCCTGGCCGGCACCTCGCTGAACACGCCGTCGCGCAAGGTCGTCATCGACTACGCCGGTCCCAACGTGGCCAAGCCGATGCACGTCGGCCACCTGCGCTCCTCCATCATCGGCGAGAGCCTGAAGCGCCTGTTCCGCTTCCGCGGCGACATCGTCTGGGGCGACGCCCACTTCGGCGACTGGGGCTTCCAGATGGGCCTGCTGATCACCGCTTGCGGCGACGAGAACCTGGCCGAGGCCTTCATGGCCGAGGGCGACGGGCCCTTCCCCGCCGACAGCCCGGTGACGCTGGAAGACCTGGAGCGCCTCTATCCCCAGGCCGCCGCCAAGGCCAAGGAAGACCCCGCCTTCCGCGACCGCGCCCGCAAGGCCACCGCTGAACTGCAAGGCGGTCGTCCCGGCTACCGCGCCCTGTGGGCCCACTTCGTCGCCGTCAGCCGCACCGCGCTGAAGCGCGAGTTCGGCGCTCTGGACGTCACCTTCGACCTGTGGAACGGCGAATCCGACGCCGATCCCCTGATGCCGGAAATGCTGGCGCACCTGAAAGCCACCGGCCTGCTGGTCGAGGACGACGGCGCCCAGGTGGTCCACGTCGCCAAGCCCGGCGAGACCCGCAAGAAGAAGCTGGCCGACGGCTCGGTCATCGAGGCCCCGTCCCCGCCGCCCCTGCTGGTGGTGTCGTCGGAAGGCTCGGCCATGTACGGCACGACCGACCTGGCCACGATCCTGGACCGCAAGAAGTCGATCGGCCCCGACCTGATCCTCTACGTCGTCGACGAGCGTCAGGCCGAGCATTTCGAACAGGTCTTCCGCGCCGCCTATCTGGCCGGCTACGCGCCGGAGAAGTCGCTGGAGCACCTCGGCTTCGGCACCATGAACGGCGCCGACGGCAAGCCCTTCAAGACCCGCGCGGGCGGCGTGCTGAAGCTGCACGACCTGATCACCATGGCTGTCGACAAGGCGCGCGAGCGTCTGAAGGAAGCCAAACTCGGCGACGACCTGCCGGAAGCCGAGTTCGAGGACATCGCCCGCAAGGTGGCGGTGGCCGCGCTGAAGTTCGCCGACCTGTCGAACAACCGCACCACCAGCTACGTCTTCGACCTCGACCGCTTCATGAGCTTCGAGGGCAAGACCGGCCCCTATCTGCTGTATCAGGCCGTGCGGGTGAAATCCCTGCTGCGCAAGGCCGCCGATCAGGGCGTCGAGACCGCCCCCATCGTCGTCGCCGAACCCGCCGAACGCGATCTGGCCCTGACGCTGGACGCCTTCGACGCGGCCACGGCGGACGCCTACGACAAGCGTTCGCCCAACCTGATCGCCGAGCACGCCTATCGTCTGGCGCAGAGCTTCTCGAAATTCTACGCCGCCTGCCCGATCCTGGTTGCGCCGGACGCGGCTGCCAAGGGCTCGCGCCTGGCCCTGGCCGCCGCCAGCCTGCATCAGCTGGAAACGGCGCTGAACCTGCTGGGCATCGAGACGCCCGAGCGGATGTAACCTCCTGACGTCATCCCGGACGGCCCGAAGGGCCGATCCGGGACCGCCGGAAGCGCAACGTGTGAATGTCGAACATGTGGCGGTCCCGGCTCTCCGCTGCGCTTCGGCCGGGATGACGAGGGGGCGTAGGTTCGCTAGGGTTCCGTCTTGTTACGGAGCCTCCCCTCATGTCCCTCGACGCCTTCATCGCCAGCCTGCCCAAGGCGGAACTGCACCTGCACATCGAGGGCTCGCTTGAGCCCGAACTGATGTTCGAGCTGGCGCAGCGCAACGGCGTCGCCATCCCCTACGACAGCGTCGAGGCCGTGCGCGCGGCCTATGACTTCTCGAACCTGCAGGACTTCCTCGACATCTACTACGCGGGCGCGGCCGTGCTGCTGACCCGTCAGGATTTCGAGGATCTGGCCTTCGCCTATTTCCAGCGCGCCGCCGCCGACAACGTCCGCCACGCCGAGATCTTCTTCGATCCCCAGACCCACACCGACCGGGGCGTGCCCTTCGCCGTCGTGGTCGAGGGCCTGATCGCGGGCATGGATCGGGCCAAGGCGGAACTCGGCGTCACCAGCGGCCTGATCCTCAGCTTCCTGCGCCATCTGTCCGAGGACGAAGCCTTCGCCACGCTGGAGGCCGCCAAGCCCTATCTGCACCACTTCATCGGCGTCGGGCTGGACTCGTCCGAGGTCGGCCATCCGCCGGCCAAGTTCCAGCGCGTCTTCGCCGCCGCCCGCGACTTAGGGCTTAAGCTGTGCGCCCACGCGGGCGAGGAAGGCCCGCCCGAATATGTGCGCGAGGCGCTGGACCTGCTGCACATCGACCGCATGGACCACGGCAACCGCTCGATGGAGGACGAGGCCCTGATCGCCCGTCTGGCCGCCGAGCAGATGACCCTGACGGTCTGCCCGCTGTCGAACCTGAAGCTGTGCGTGGTCAAGGATCTGAAGGACCACCCGGTCCCCGAAATGCTGCGCCGCGGCCTGCACGTCACCCTGAACTCCGACGACCCCTCCTATTTCGGCGGCTATGTGAACGCCAACTACATCCAGCTGGCGAACGCGGTGGGCCTGACCCGCGAACAGGTGACGCAGTTGGCCAGGAACAGCTTCGAAGGCAGCTTCCTGAGCGACGCCGACAAGGCCGCCCGGATCGCCGAAGTGGACGCCTACGCGGCGGCGCACTGACCTTTTCTTTCGTCACCCTCCGGCAAGCCGCGCAGCGGTGCAGACCGAGGATGACGAAAGATAGAGTCCGCTGCTTCCGACTGCTAGTTGTTCCTGATATGTTCCAACCATGGAGCACTCCGGCCGACAGCCCGATGAAGACAGCGCCGGTCTGCGCTGGCTGTTCATCGACCTGAACGCCTTCTTCGCCAGCGTCGAGCAGCAGATGAACCCGGACTGGCGCGGCAAGCCGGTCATCGTCCGCCCGGCGGCCAGCGAATATTCCGGCGCCATCGCCGCCAGCTATGAGAGCAAGGCCTTCGGCGTCCGCACCGGGATGCAGGTGGCCGAGGCCCGCAGGCTGTGCCCCGGCCTGATCGTCGCCGAAGCGCGGCCCGACCTCTATGTCGAGATCCACAAGAAGATCATGGCCGAGATCGATCGCCATGTGCCGGTGTGGAAGGTCGGCTCCATCGACGAATGTTCGTGCGAACTGCTCGGTCCAGAGCGGCAGGAGGCGAACGCCGTCGCCCTGGCCCGGCGCGTCCAGGCGGGGATCATGGAGAATGTGGGCGAGTGCCTGCGGTCGTCCATCGGCCTGGCGCCGTCGCGCTTTCTGGCCAAGACCGCCTGCGGGATGCAGAAGCCCGCCGGGCTGACGATCCTTCGCGCCCACGAACTGCCCGGCGCCATCCTGCATCTGCCGCTGTCGCAATATCCGGGCATAGGCTCGCGGATGCGCGAGCGGCTGGCGGCGGCGGGCGTCACGGACACAGCGGGCCTGTGGGCCATGAGCGCCAAACAGGCCCGAACCGTCTGGAACAGCATCGAGGGCGAACGCATCTGGCGCGGCCTGCACGGACTGGACAGCGAGCCGACGCCGACCAAGCCCCCCGCCTCGATCAGCCACAGCCACGTCCTGGCCCAGGCGATGCGCACCCCCGACAAGGCGCGGGCGGTGGCCCGACGGCTGATGGTCAAGTGCGGGGCGCGGCTGCGGCGGATGGGGCTGACCGGGGCCGGGATCAGCCTGCATCTCGATCTGGAGCCGAAGGGAAGCCAGCGGGCCTGGGGCGGGACGGGCCTGAACCGCGCCATCGCCCCGACCCAGGACACCTTCGCCCTGCTGGCCGCCCTGGACGGCCTGTGGCGCCAGATCGAGCCCCGTCTGCAAGCCGGCGGCTTGAGCCATGTCGGGGTCGGGGTCCACGGCCTGAAGGCCCTCGACGCCTTCGAGGCCGACCTGTTCGACATCGGCCCGGATCAGGGCGGCCAGGCCCGATCCCTGCGCCTGTCGCAGGCGCTGGATGCGCTGAACAAACGCTATGGCAAGGACACCGTCAGCATCGGTCCCAATGCGGGCCTGCCCGACTACATCGGCGCCAAGATCGCCTTCACCCGCATCCCGGACGCCGAGGACTTCTACGAATAACCCCCTTGCTTCCGTCATCCTCCGGCGAGCGGAGCGAGACCGGGGGACCCAGCGGCGCGCGTCAGCGCGAAACGGGCCACGCAAAGTGCTCGCGGCAAGGATCGCCTGCGGCGCCGCTGGGTCCCCCGGTCTGCGCCGCAAGCGGCTTGCCGGAGGATGACGAAGGGATCAGTCGAGGAAGGACGCGGCTTGGATCTCGGCCACGCCAAGCGCCGCGAAGCTCGCCTTGGCGGCCGTCGCTGTCTCTTCAGCAATCGCCCTGCAGGCGTCGGCGATCACCACGGCCTCGAAGCCTTCGCGTACGGCGTCCTCGGCGGTGAAGCAGACGCAGTAGTCATAGGCCAGGCCGCACAGGAAGACGCGCGTCACGCCCCGATCGCGCAGCAGGCCCGCCAGACCCGTCGCCGTGCGATGGTCGTTCTCAAAGAAGCCGGAATAGCTGTCGACCGCCGGGTTGTAGCCCTTGCGAACCACGGCCAGCGCTTTTGTCACCGCAGGCGTCACGTCCGGGTGGAAGTCCGCGCCCGGCGTTCCCTGCAGGCAGTGATCCGGCCACAGCATCTGGCGACCGTAGGCCACCTCGATCTCGGTGAAGGGGGCCGCGCCGTCGTGGTTGGAGGCGAAGCTGATCTGGTCCGGCGTGTGCCAGTCCTGGGTGGCGATCACCGTGTCGAAGCGCTCGGCCAAGCGGTTGATCAGGGGCATGATCCCCGCCCCGCCCTGAACCGCCAGAGCCCCGCCCTCGCAGAAGTCGTTCTGGGCGTCGATGACCAGAAGGGCGTCTGTAGAGCGCAGCTTCATGGCTCAGGCCGCCGCGATCTGGTCGACTTCGTTGGCCGAGCCGAGCGCGACCGGGATGCGCTGGTGCAGTTCGGTCGGGGTCACGTCCAGAATGGCCTGAACGCCGTCCGTCGTCGCCTTGCCGCCCGCCTGTTCGATCAGGAAGGCCATGGGGTTGCCCTCGTACATCAGGCGCAGCTTGCCCGGCTTGTTCGGCTCGCGCTTGTCCCACGGATAGAGGAAGACGCCGCCGCGCATCAGGATGCGGTGCACGTCGGCCACCATGGCGGCGACCCAGCGCATGTTGAAATTCTTGCCCCGCGGACCGTCCGCGCCCTTTAGGCAGCCGTCGACGTAGCGCTGGACGCTCTCGGCCCAGTGGCGCTGGTTCGACATGTTGATGGCGAACTCCTTGGTGTCCGCCGGCACGGTGATCTTCTCATGCGTCATCAGCCACTGACCGTCCTGCGACAGGGTGAAGCCCGCCACGCCCCGACCCGTGGTCAGCACCAGCATGGTCTGACCGCCATAGAGGCAATAGAGGGCCGCGACCTGCTGGCGGCCCGACTGCAGGAAGTCGGCCTCGCCCGGCGTGGCCGAGGGCGACTTCAGCACCGAGACGATGGTGCCGACGGGGGCGTTGATGTCGATGTTGGACGAGCCGTCCAGCGGGTCGAACAAGACCAGGTATTCGCCTGCCGGGTTGGTCGCCGACTGGACCGTGTCCATTTCTTCCGACGCCACGCCCGCCACGGCCGGACAGGCCAGCAGCATGTCCGTCAGAACGTCGTTGGAGATGACGTCGAGCTTCTTCTGCTCCTCGTCCTGCACGTTGACCGCGCCCGACGCGCCCAGAGCCCCGACCAGAGCGCCGCCCGAGACGATCTTGCGAATCTCGACGCAGGCGGCGGCGGCGACCGTCAGGGTCTGGGTCAGGCCCTGCGGCAAATCGAGGGAGGCCAGGTGGGCGGCGAGGTCGGTGCGGGCGGTCATGGCGGCCTTCAATCCTGTCACGAGAGCAGTTCGCGCCCCTCATGGCCCTTCGGATCGTTCGCGGCAAGCCCGGCGCCGCTTGACTTCGGCTCGGAGTCGGGGCCTTAGGTCGCACGCTCTCGCGGGAGAGATCGGCGGTCGCGCAGCGGCCGTCGGGGCCGAAGGCGCAACCGCCCCGGAAACGCTCAGGCAAAAGGACCGCGAAGGCGCACGGACGCTGGAAAGTCGCCTTATGGCGCGCCGACGGAGCAAGGCTGTTCGTCCTCTGGGCGACGGTCGGAATCTCTCAGGCTTCAGGACAGCGGGGGCGCGACGACGGCGAAGCTATCGCCGCAACCCGCGACCGGAGGATGCTCGATGAGCGACCAGGCCTTGAAGACCACTCCCCTCAACGCGGCGCACCGCGCGCTCGGCGCCCGCATGGTCGGGTTCGGCGGCTATGACATGCCGGTCCAGTACGAAGGCGTTCTGGCCGAACATCGCTGGACCCGCGAACACGCCGGCCTGTTCGACGTCTCGCACATGGGCCAGGCCCGCATCAGCGGCGACGACGCCATCGCCCAGTTCCAGCGCTTCGTGCCGGGCGACTATCAGATCCTGAAGGCCGGCAAGCAGAAGTACTCCCTGCTGCTGAACGCCGAGGGCGGCATCATGGACGACCTGATGGCGGGCAAGCCCGACCATGACGGCCTCTATGTCGTGGTCAACGCCGGCAACAAGGACGCCGACTTCGCCTTCCTGAACGCCAACCTGGCCGGCGACGCCAAGCTGACCGTCCTGGACGACCGCGCCCTGCTGGCCATCCAGGGACCGGAAGCCGCCGAGGTCATGGCCAAGCATGAGCCGGCCCTGGGCGAGATGGGCTTCATGGATTCAGCCCGCCTGATGCTGTTCGGCGTCGACTGCTTCGTCTCGCGCTCGGGCTACACCGGCGAGGACGGCTATGAGATCTCGGTGCCGAACGCCGACGCCGAGCGCGTCTGGACCCTGCTGCTGGAAGACGCCCGCGTGAAGCCGATCGGCCTGGGCGCCCGCGACAGCCTTCGCCTCGAAGCCGGCCTGCCGCTGCACGGCCACGACATCGACGCCTCGACCAGCCCGGTCGAGGGCGCCCTGACCTTCGCCCTGTCCAAGTCGCGCAAGGAAGCCGCCGACTTCAACGGCGCCGAACGCATCCTCAAGGAACTGGCCGACGGCCCCTCGCGCGTCCGCATCGGCCTGCACGTCAAGGAAGGCGCCCCGGCCCGCGAAGGCGCCGAGATCGCCGACATGGACGGCAATCTGATCGGCAAGGTCACCTCGGGCGGCCCCTCGCCGACCCTGGGTCACAACATCGCCATGGGCTACGTCCCGCCGGCCTTCGCCGCCCTGGGCACCGACCTGAAAGTCATCGTCCGCGGCAAAGCCGCCGCCGCCGAAGTCGTCGCCACACCCTTCGTGGCCACCCGCTACTATCGCAAACCCAAATCCTAATTTTCTGGGCCTGAGAGATCAAACACATGCGCTTCACCAAAGATCACGAGTGGGTTCGCCTCGAGGGCGACGTCGCCACGGTCGGCATTTCCAAGCACGCTGCTGACGCCCTGGGCGACGTGGTGTTCGTCGAGACGCCGGAAGCCGGTAAGACCGTCTCGGTCGGCGACAGCTTCGCCGTCGTCGAATCGGTCAAGGCCGCTTCGGACGTCTACGCCCCGGTCGCCGGCGAAGTGGTCGAGGGCAACGCCGCCCTGGCCTCGGCCCCGGAAACCGTCAACGCCGACCCCGAAGGCGAAGGCTGGTTCGCCAAGATCAAGGTCGCGGACGCCTCGGCGATCGACGCCCTGATGGACCAGGCCGCCTACGACGCCTTCCTCGCCACGCTGTAAAAGAAGCCCTCCCCTCGAGGGGGAGGGTTGGGAGGGGTGGAGGCATCCCCCCTTCCCATCTGAACTCCGATCGGCGCCACCCGAGCTTTTTTCGGCAAGCGCCTGCCCACACCCCATCCCAACCCTTCCCCCTCGAGGGGAAGGGCTAGGAGTCAAAGATGCGCTACCTCCCCCTGACGCCCGACGACCGTGAGGCCATGCTGGCCGCCATCGGCGCCAAATCCATCGACGACCTGTTTGTCGACGTGCCGCAGGCCGCGCGCCGCGACGGCTTCGTCGACCTGCCCCGCGTGGCGGGCGAACTGGAGGTCGAACGCGCCCTCTCGGCCATGGCGGGCAAGAACGCCACGGCCGGAACCGTGCCCTTCTTCTGCGGCGCCGGCGCCTACAAGCACCACGTCCCGGCCACGGTCGACCACGTGATCCAGCGGTCGGAATTCCTGACCAGCTACACCCCCTATCAGCCGGAAATCGCGCAGGGCACGCTGCAGTACCTGTACGAGTTCCAGACCCAGGTCGCGAACCTGACCGGCATGGAAGTCGCCAACGCCTCCCTCTATGACGGTTCGACCGCCATGGCCGAAGGCGTGCTGATGGCTACCCGCGTGACCCGCCGCAACAAGGCCGTCATCTCGGGCGGCGTGCACCCGCACTACGTCAAGGCGACCGAGACCGTGGTTCACGCCGTCGGCGTCGAGACTGAAGCCCTGACGCCCGCCGTCGACGCCGAAGACGCCGTCATCGCCGCCATCGACAAGGACACGGCCTGCGTCGTCGTCCAGACCCCCAACGTCTTCGGCACCGCCACCGACGTGACCAAGATCGCCGAGGCCGCCCACGCCGCCGGCGCCCTGCTGATCGTCGTCGTCACCGAAGCCGTGTCCATGGGCCTGTTGAAGTCGCCCGGCGAAATGGGCGCCGACATCGTCGCGGCCGAAGGCCAGTCGATCGGCAACGCCCTGAACTTCGGCGGCCCCTACATCGGCCTGTTCGCCACCCGCGAGAAGCTGCTGCGCCAGACGCCCGGCCGCTACTGCGGTGAGACGGTCGACGCCGACGGCCGTCGCGGCTTCGTCCTGACCCTGTCCACGCGCGAGCAGCACATCCGCCGCGACAAGGCCACGTCGAACATCTGCACCAACTCGGGCCTGTGCTGCCTGGCCTTCACCATCCACATGAGCCTGCTGGGCGAGACGGGTCTGCGCCAGATGGCCCTACTCAACCATGAGAAGGCCGTCGCCACGCGCGACGCCCTGGCCGCCATTCCGGGCGTCGAGATCCTGACCCCGCGCTTCTTCAACGAGTTCGCGGTCAAGCTGCCCAAGAACGCGGCGGACGTGGTGCAGACCCTGGCCGACCACCACATCCTGGCCGGCGTGCCCTACAGCCGCCTGAACCCGGACGCGGGCCTGGACGACGTCCTGCTGGTCGCCGCCACCGAGACCACGCTGGACGCCGACATCAAGATCCTGGCGGCTTCGCTCGCCAAGGTCCTGGCGGCCTGAGGGGAGATAGAAGCATGAGCACCATGAACAACGTCGGCCGTCCGACCACCCCGAACGCTGCGTCGGACAACGACTACAAGCACCCGACCCTGACGGGCGCGCGCGGCCTGCTGCAGGACGAGGCCCTGATCTTCGAGATCGACGGCTGGAACAAGACCGGCGTCGACCTGCCCAAGCCCGCCACCAACGGTTCGGACCTGGGCGACCTGGTCCGCAAGGACCCGATCGGCCTGCCCGGCCTGTCGGAGCCCGAGGCCATGCGCCACTATGTGCGCCTGAGCCAGAAGAACCACGCCATCGACCTGGCCATCTATCCGCTGGGCTCGTGCACGATGAAGCACAACCCGCGTCTGAACGAGAAGATGGCGCGTCTGCCCGGCTTCTCGGACATCCACCCGCTGCAGCCGCAGTCGACGGTTCAGGGCGCGCTGGAGCTGATGGACCAGTTGGCCCATTGGCTGACGACCCTGACGGGCATGCCTGCGGTGGCCCTGTCGCCCAAGGCCGGCGCGCACGGCGAACTGTGCGGCCTGATGGCCATCCGCGCCGCCCACGAAGCCAAGGGCGAGCATGAGCAGCGCCGCAAGGTTCTGGTCCCGACCTCGGCCCACGGCACCAACCCGGCCACCGCCGCCTTCGTCGGCTATTCGGTCGTCGAGGTCGCCCAGACCGACGACGGTCGCGTGGACGTGGCCGATCTGGCGTCCAAGCTGGGGCCGGACGTGGCGGCCATCATGGTCACCAATCCGAACACCTGCGGCCTGTTCGAGCGCGACATCCTGGAGATCAGCCGCCTGACCCACGAGGCGGGCGCCTACTTCTACTGCGACGGCGCCAACTTCAACGCCATCGTCGGCCGGGTGCGCCCGGGCGACCTGGGCGTCGACGCCATGCACATCAACCTGCACAAGACCTTCTCGACGCCGCACGGCGGCGGCGGTCCCGGCGCGGGTCCGGTGGTCCTGTCGGAAGCCCTGGCGCCCTTCGCCCCGGCTCCGTGGGTCGTGGCTGGCGCTGAGGGCTACAAGCTGGTCGAGCGCGAGGAAGACGAGGCCGCCCAGGCCTTTGGCCGCCTGTGCGCCTTCCAGGGGCAAATGGGCATGTATGTGCGCGCCCTGTCCTACATGATGAGCCACGGCTCGGACGGCCTGCGTCAGGTGGCCGAGGACGCCGTGCTGAACGCCAACTACATCAAGGCCCGTCTCGAGGACCTGATGAGCCCGGCCTTCCCCGAGGGTCCCTGCATGCACGAGGCCCTGTTCGACGACGAATGGCTGAAGGGCACGGACATCACCACGCTCGACTTCGCCAAGGCGATGATCGACGAGGGCTTCCACCCGATGACCATGTACTTCCCGCTGGTGGTGCATGGCGCGATGCTGATCGAGCCGACCGAAACCGAGTCCAAGCAGGAGTTGGATCGCTTCATCCACGCCATGCGTCTGCTGGCCGAAGCCGCCAAGGCCGGCGATGTCGAACGCTTCAAGGGCGCGCCCTTCCATGCGCCCCTGCGGCGTCTGGACGAGACCCGCGCCGCGCGCTCGCCGCGTCTGCGCTGGTCGGCCCCGGAAGGCTCCAACATCGCCGCCGAATAGGGTCGCGATCCTGATCTGAGTTGAAACGCCGTGTCCTTCGGGACACGGCGTTTTGCTTTTCAGCGGCTCTTACGAAAGCTTCACCCCGACGCCACGGTTCGGCCTTGTCGCGCGTGTCTAGGATGGAGCGCTCTCCTCCTCCCCGACTGTGACGCTCGTGACCCTCGCCCTGATTCCCTTCCGCGCCGACAGCCGGCCTCGCTCGAGGCCCGGACTGCTGCGTCGTGCGAAGCGACTGGGCATGATGGCCCTGGGCTTCCTGATCATCGGCCTGGGCATCCTGATCGCGCCCCTGCCTGGGCCCGGCGGCATTCCCGTCATCGCCCTGGGCCTGGTTCTGCTGCTGCGCAACTCCTGGTGGGCCAAGCGGCAGTTCATCCGTGCCCAGCACGCCCGGCCCAAGTGGGTCTATCCCTTCCGCCGCCTGATGCGGAAGAAGCCCGAGATCGCGCCCGTCTTCTGGCAGCAGGCCCTGCGCGCCGAGAAGGTGGTCCTGCGCAAGCGCCCTTCGCGCCAGTTGATCCGGGTGCGCAAGCGCGCCCGCCGCGTCCTGCGCCGCGCCTTCCGATAGAAAGCGACATTTCACCGCACACGGTAACGTGAACGGCGGTGCGATCGCGTTTGCGCCGAACGGCGTATGCTTCCCATGCGTAGTCAAAAAGCAGATGGCGTTGGGAGGCGCTTTTCTCATGATGTCACGCGTAAAACAGGGAATCGCCGCCGGCTTCATTGCGACCGTCGCGGTTTCCATCCTCGAGGCGGCGAATCTGTTGTTCGCCAAGGTCTTCGATCCCTTCCCCGAAGTCGTCGCCCGCATGTTCCTGCTCGGCGACAATCTGGCGGCGGGCTGGGCCATCCACTTCGTCATCGGTTCGCTGGTCATGGGGCCGATCTTCGCCCTCATCTACCCCCGCCTGCCGACCAATACGCCTGAAACCAAGGGCATCCTGTTCGCGGTGGCGGCCTGGGTGGCGATGATGCTGATCATCAGCATGATGGGCGACCCGCGCACCTTCTCGGGCAGCGCCGGGTTCGGCACCTTCGCCTGGATGCTGATCACTCACATGGTCTTCGGCGGGGTGATGGGCAACGTCTTCGCCCGCCTGCTGGCCCGCGAGAAACGCGCCGCCGGCTTCATCCACGGCGCGCCCGCCCACTAACCAGGGCGCACCACCTCAAATGCAAAAGGCCCCGCCGTCGCCGGCGGGGCCTGATGTGCTTGTCGCTGTGACCGCGATCAGTTCAGCTTGTCGCCGATCTGAGCGATGGCGGCGTCGATCAGCGGGTCCGACTTGGCGGCGGCCAGGCGGGCGGTCAGGATGTCCTGAGCAGCCTTGGCGGCCAGGTCGGCGGCGACCGCCTTGACCTCGGTCGTGGCCTGGGCCTCGGCCTGGGCGATGCGACGCTCGGCCAGGGCCTGACGACGGGCCAGGCTTTCTTCCAGCTTGGCCTTGGCTTCGGCTTCCAGACGGCGGGCGTCGGCTTCGGCGGCGGCCAGCATCTCGGCGGCCTGAGCTTCGGCTTCAGCCTTTTCCTGACGGATCTGGGCCAGCATGGCTTCGGCTTCGGCGCGCAGACGGGCGGCCTCGTCCAGTTCCGACTGGATCTTGGCGCCCTGGTCGTCGAGGGCCTTGGCCATGGCGCCCGGCACCTTGGCCAGAACCAGGATGCCCAGGAAGATCACCAGACCGACGGCGACCCAGAACTCAGGGTTCGAGAGGTTCCAGAAGGCGGCGTTAAAGAAGGCGGGCATATCAGGCGGCTCCCTTGACGGCGGCGTCGGCCTCGGCGGCCGTGGCGGCCTTGCCGGTCAGACGCTCGACCATGGCGCGGGCGGTGTCGGAGGCGATGGTCGAGACATTGGCCATGGCCGCGTCGCGGGTCTGGCCGATGGCGGCCTCGGCCTCGGCGATGCGCGCGTTGACCACGGCTTCCTCGGCGGCCTGACGGGCGTTGGCCTCTTCGGTCACGCGGGCCTTGGCGGCGGCGGCGGTGGCGCGGGCGTCGGCGCGGGCCTTGGCGACCTCGGCCTTGGCGGCGTCGGCTTGCGTGGCGGCCTCGGCCTGGACCTGACGAGCGGCGTCGACGGCGCCGGCGATCGTCCCGGCGCGTTCGTCACGAACGGCGCGCAGGCGAGGCAGGAAGACCTTCGACAGCAGAATGTAGAGAACGACGAAGATCAGCAGCAGCCAGATGATCTGACCAGCCCAGTGCTGCATCTCCAGCTGCGGCAGACCGCCGGAGCCATGGGCGTCGCCGTGGGCGACTTCGGCCTGATGGGTCGCCTCGGGGGCGGCCACGGGCGCGATCTCACCGTTCTGGACGGCGACGGTCGGCGCAGGCTGGGTCGGGTCTTGCGAGACGGCGCTCGCGATAGGGGCGGCCATGGGCTCTATCCGGTGATCTCAGAAAGACGCGAGCGGCGGAACGGTCCTCAAGACCGCGCCGCCGCCCAGATATTCAGTTCGACTTAAGCGAACAGGCAGAGCAGGCCGATCACGAAGGCGAAGATGCCCAGTGCTTCAGCCAGGGCGGCGCCCAGGATCAGGTTGGTGAACTGGCCGGGAGCAGCCGAAGGGTTACGCGTGGCGCCTTGCAGGAAGCCCGAGAAGATCAGGCCGACGCCGAGGGCCGAACCGATCATGCCGAGGGTGGCGAGACCAGCGCCGATGTATTTTGCTGCTTCAGCTTCCATGGGAATAGTTCCTGGTTGGGATGGTTTGAAAGAAGGGGTTGGCGGGCTGGGCCAGCGTTAGTGCTGATCCAGATGCACGACGTCGTTCAGATACACGGTGGTCAGAACGGCGAAAACGAATGCTTGCAGGAAGGCGACGAGGAACTCCAGGGCCGTGATGGCGACCACGCCGCCCATGGCCAGAACCGCGCCGGGGATGCCGACCAGGCCGAAGGCGCCCAGCGAAACCACGAAGCCGGCGAAGACCTTCATCGCCACGTGACCGCCCAGCATGTTGCCGAACAGACGCAGGGCCAGCGACACGGGACGCAGCAGGAAGGAGATGAACTCGATCGGCGTCACCAGGATCAGCAGGTACCACGGCACGCCGGTCGGGGCGAACAGCTTGAAGAACTTGATGCCGTTCTTGACGAAGCCCACGCCGATGACCAGCAGGATGGTCAGGGCCGCGAAGGTGGCGGTGACGGCGACCTGCGAGGTGGCGGTGAAGACCGTGAACATGCCCAGCAGGTTCAGCGCCAGGATGAAGACGAACAGCGTCAGGATGAAGGGGAAGAAGGCGCGGCCCTGCTCACCCATGATCGAGGTGGCGAGATCGTCGATAAAGGCGAAGGCCCCCTCGCCCACCACCTGCAGGCGTCCAGGCACCAGCTTGGGCTTGGCCGTCACGGCGGTGAAGAACAGGGTGATCAGCACGGCGGCGACCATCATGGCCAACGTCGAGTTGGTGATCGACAGATCAACCAAGCCGAGACCCGGCACGTTGACGGCCGGAAGATCAACAACCTTGCTGATCTGGAACTGGTGCATCGGATCGGCCATGCCGCCCGGTCTCCTAAGTCAAAAGGCCAAACCGCCGTACGACGGTTTGGTCAGAAATTCCGCTCGTCCTCGACCTCGTCGTCGGGAAGATCCTGGGGAGGCCCCATTTCCTTCAACGCGGCCGCACTCATCTTTCGGGCCGAACGAAGCGCCAGCCAGATCGACATGCCGAAACCGATCAGGGTTCCGGCGATAATTCCCCAAGGCATGGTCCCGACCCAAAGGTCGAAACCCCACCCAAGCCCCAGACCGACGGCCAGGCCGGCGATCATCTCGCCCATCAGGCGATAGCCGTAGCCCGCAGCGTTCGCCCCATAGTCGGGGGGCGTCGGCACGGCCCGGGCCTTGAGCGCATCGGCCTGCTCGTTGAGACGTTTGATCGCCTCTTCGCGCGATTCCATCGTTGGGGACATGGCCTGTGCGCTCAGCGCCCCGGCAAGGACGCCGTGGCAGGTCTGAATTCGGCGCGGAACCTATAGGCGAGGGGCTTGAAGGTCAAGATACGGAAGAAGACCTGCAAGGCCTTGGATTATCTAGCCTTCTTTCCCACGCCGACCCAGGCGTGGCGATGCGCCGCTGTCGCGGACGCCGCGTCGCCCGCGCCAAGGCGTCGCAGGTCGAAAGAATCTAGTCCTCGCTGACGAAATCCTGGGCGAACTCGGGCGATCCCTCGTCCAGCCCGGCCAACAGGTCCTCGCCTTCCGAGTCGCCGCTGCGGGTCGGGTCGGGCACCTCGAAGCCGACGGGAATCGACAGGTCCAGCAGGCCGGCCGCCTTCATCTCCTGCACGCCCGGCAGGTCATAGAGGCTGGCCAGGCTGAAATGCTCCAGGAAGCGGTCGGTCGTGGCGTAGGTGACGGGCCGCCCCGGCGTGCGCCGACGCCCGCGCAGCCGCACGAAGTCCATCTCCAGCAACAGGTCCAGCGTCCCCTTGGACAGGGAAACGCCGCGCACGCTCTCGATCTCGGCGCGGGTGCAGGGCTGATGGTAGGCGATGATGGCCAGGGTCTCCAGCGCGGCCTTGGACAGGCGGCGCGGTTCCTCGCGCTCCTCGGTCATCAGGAAGCCCAGGTCGGCGGCGGTGCGGAAGCGCCAGCGGTCAGCCACGCACTCCAGCTCAACGCCGCGTCCCTGATAGCGTTGGCGCAGGGCGGCGATGGCCCGGCCCGCGTCGGCGCCCTCGGGCAGACGGCGCGCGATCTCGGCCGCCGACAAGGGGGCGGCGGCGGCGAACAGCAGGGCCTCGACCCGGCGTTCGATCTCGGTATCGTCGGGTTTGAAGCTGAGGTCAGACATGGAAACTCCCGCTCATCCCCGCGGAGGCGGGGACCCAGGTTTGAGCGGCGCGGCTGCGGCCAACCGACCTGCGCGTCAGAAACTGCAAATGATCCGGGGCATGGCCAAAGCACTGGGTCCCCGCCTCCGCGGGGATGAGCGGATGTTGAGGCCTCACGGCGTCAGCTCCAGCGGTTGGCCGAAGCCCCGGCGTTTCAGGAAAAGGTCGGCGAAGGCCTCGGCCTGGCGCACGTCCATGGCCCCCTCCTTCACCAGCTCCAGACTGGCCGACAGGGTGGAGGCGGTATAGCTGGCCTGGCTGGGCCCCTCCCCGTCTTCGTCCTCGCGGGCGGGCGCCACCTGATCCAGCGGGGTCCAGTCGGCCAGACGCGGCATCATGGAACGCAGCCAGTCGCGCGCGGCCTCCAGCTGGAAGGCCTCGACCCGCTGGCCGGGGGCGTAGTTGCGGCGCTCCTCGCGGCGACGCTGGGCGACGTAGGCTGCCATCAGCTCATAGAGGCTGGCGTCCACGCGGTCGGAGGGGATGATGACGGTGGCTTCCGGGTCGCCGCGGGTGAAGACGTCGCGCTTCAGCTGCGGGCGGCTGGTGATGGCCTCGACCGAGCGGCGCATAGCCTCCAGCTTCTGCAGGCGAAACGCCAGGGCAGCGGCCATTTCCTCGGCCGGCGGCTCCTCGGCCTTGCCCTTCTCATTACGGGGCAGCAGAAGGCGCGACTTCAGATAGGCCAGCCAGGAGGCCATCACCAGATAGTCGGCGGCCATGGCGAAGTTGCGCCGCCGCGCCTCGTGAACGAAGGCCAGATACTGTTCCGCCAGCTTGGTGATGGACAGCTTCAGCAGGTCCACCTTCTGCGTGCGCGCCAGGGCCAGCAGGACGTGCAACGGTCCTTCATAGCCTTCCAGATCGACGACGAAGGCCTCGGCGGCGTCAGCATCATCGACGGCGGCGAAGTCCAGATTGGGCTGGAACGCCTGATCCATCATTAGGCTTGCGCCTCGCCGACATCCGGCCCCTTGGCGGCGTCGAAGCGGCCCGACAAGGCCGCCTCCAACCGGGCGCGAGCCTCGGCCACGTCCAGCGGTTCGGGGGTGTGGACGATGCGGTTCAGCGACGCCTCGGCCCGGCGTTTGGCCTCGCCCTTCAGCTTGACGGTTCCTTCAGCCACCTGACGCATCTCGGTCAGGTCGCCGTTGCAATGCAGGATGACGTCGCAGCCCGCCTTCAGCGACTGCTCGGCGCGCTCGGTCAGGGTCCCCGACAGGGCCTGCATCGACAGGTCGTCGGACATGATCAGGCCAGAGAACCCCAGATGCTCGCGCATCAGGCGGATGCCCTTCTTGGACGTCGTGGCCGGGCGCTTGGCGTCGACGGCGGTGAAGACGACGTGGGCCGTCATGGCCATCGGCATGTCCGACAGGGCCTTGAACGGGGCGAAGTCCCAGGCGTCCAGCGTGGCCAGATCCGTCTCGACCACCGGCAGGTCGTGATGGCTGTCAGCGAAGGCGCGGCCGTGGCCGGGGATATGCTTGATGATCGGCAGGACGCCGCCCGCCAGCAGACCTTCCGCCGCCGCCCGTCCCAGCTGAGCCACGGTGGCGGGGTCCTGGGCATAGGCGCGGTCGCCGATGATGTCGTGAGCGCCCGGCACCGGCACGTCCAGCACCGGCACGCAGTCCACGGTGATGCCCAGTTCGCGCAGGTCATGGGCGATCAGCCGCGCCCCCAGACGCACCAGTTCACGCGCCGCCATCGGATCGTTGACGGCCTTCAGGTAGGCCGATCCCGGCGGGTACTTGGGCCAGTGCGGCGGGCCGAGGCGCTGCACCCGACCGCCTTCCTGATCGATCAGGACGGGGGCGTCGGCGCGCCCCACGCTGTCGCGCAGATCGTCAACCAGCGCCTTCACCTGGGCCTGGGTGTCCACGTTGCGGCGGAACAGGATGAAGCCCCAGGGCTTGGCCTCAGCGAAGAAGGCGCGCTCCTCCGCCGTCAGCTTGTGGCCGGAACAGCCGTAGATGGCGGCGGAGGTCATATTTTTCTCCCGTTCATCCCCGCGGAAGCGGGGACCCAGGTTTGAGCCGCGCACGTAACGAAGGCCGAAAGCCTCCTGTCACCCGTTCGTGCATCTAGCCAAAGAACTGGGTCCCCGCTTCCGCGGGGATGAGCGGACATATTGGTCATTAGCGGACGATGCAGTCGCGGCCGGCGGCCTTCAGCGCGTTGCAGAAGGCGACGGCGCGGTCGCGGCTCATGCCGGTGAAGGTGGTGCGATAGACGGTCGAACCGTTGGCGGCGGTGACTTCCTGCACACGCTTCTCGGCGCCCGAGGCGTATTGGCCGAAGCGCGAGGCCACGGCGGCGTATTCACGGTCAGCAATGGCGGTCGAGGAGAAGGCGCCGATCTGCACGCCCGAGGAACCGCCGGCGGCGGCCGGGGCCGTCGGCGCAGGCGTCGCCGGAGCCTTGACGGCGGGGGCTGTGGTCACGGGCGCGGGCTTGGCTGGCGCGGGTGCGGGTGCGGCGACGGCCGGGGCGGCCGGCGGCAAGGCCGTGGGCGCGGCGGGCAGAGGCTGGGGCGCGGGGCGCGGCGCGACCGCTTCCGGCTCAGGCGTGAAGGTGGGGGCGGCGCCGACGGCTTCGCCGCCGTCGCGATAAACGCGCACGCCCGCTTCCGGGTCGATCGGCTGGGCGTCCAGCGGCGCCTCGACCTTCATGCTTTCAACCGGCGTGCCCACGGCGGGCGGGGCGTCGGTCGAGGAGCGCACGCCCGAGCGATAGAAGACCACCACGGCCACGATCAGCAGCAGCAGGACGATGGCGCTGATGATCAGGGTGATCGGCGGCGACTTGGCGGCCGGCGCACGACGCGGATCATAGCTGCGACGCTCGAACGGCAGGTCGTCGTCGGTGGGCGGCGTATAGGCCCCCCGCTCGCGGCCGGCGTTGGGGTTGCCTCGGTGATCGTCGTCGTAGGACATGGGTCGCGCTTTCTGGATCGGCCCCGCGCGAATCGGCGCCGGGAAGTATCAGTCTAGCCCGCCCGTGGCCGCTTTCGAATCACAGATCAAGCGCCAGGTCGAGACTGAACAGCTTGCCGTGCACCTCGATGGCGTAGCGGTCGGTCATGCCGGCGATATAGTCGCACACCGCCCGCGCCCGCTTGACCGGGTCCTCCGACAGGGCCGGGGCCGACCATTCGGGCGGCATGACCTCGGGCTCTTCCATGAACAGGTGGAACAGCTGCGACAGGACGCGGCGGGCCTGACTGCGGGTGCGGTTGACCCGATAGTGGCGATACATCCGCTCGAACAGGAAGCGGCGCAGCACGCCCAGGTCCGCCATCATCTGCGGCGAGAACTGCACCATCATCTGCGGGGCCAGGCGCACGTCCTCCACGGTGACGATGCGGTGCGCGGCCAGACGTCGCTCGGTCTCGGCCAGGACGTCATCGACCATGATGCCGATCATGCGGCGCACGGCCTCCAGACGCACCATGCGGTCGTCCAGCGCAGGCCAGTCGCGGCGCACCTCGGCCAGGCAGGGCCCGATCAGCGGCACCTCGACCAGGTCGGCCAGGGTGAACAGGCCCGCCTGCACCCCGTCGTCCACGTCGTGGTTGTTATAGGCGATGTCGTCGGCGATGGCCGCGCACTGGGCCTCCAGCGAGGCGAAGGTGTCGAGGCGCAGGTCCCAGTTCGCCGCCCCGCCCGGCGCATAGGCCGCGACCGCCTTCCAGGCCGGGTCGTCCAGATGATGCAGGACCGGGCCATTGTGCTTGATGACGCCCTCGACCGTCTCCCAGCTCAGGTTCAGGCCAAGGAATTTCGGATAGCGGACTTCCAGCTCGGTAATGACTCGGAAGCTCTGGACGTTGTGATCAAAGCCGCCGTAGTCGGCCATCTGGGCCTGAAGCTCGTCCTCGCCCGCGTGGGCGAAGGGCGGGTGACCCAGGTCATGGGCCAGGGCGATGGTCTCGGCCAGATCGTCGTCCAGCCGCAGGGCGTGGGCCAGGGACCGGGCGATCTGGGCCACTTCCAGACTGTGGGTCAGACGGGTGCGATAGTGGTCGCCCTCGTGCGCCACGAAGACCTGGGTCTTCTCCTTCAGACGACGAAACGCCGTGGCGTGAATGATGCGGTCGCGGTCGCGAGCGAAGGGGGTTCGGGTGCGGCTGGCGGGCTCAAAGACGTGGCGGCCGCGGCTGGCGGCGGGGTCTTCGGCGAAGGACGCGCGGGTCTGGCTCAAGGCGGACAGCACTTCTATTGCAGCACAGGCCTTTGCGAACGCCTGTCAGCTCCTCATATAGAGAGGCGTGAGCACCGTCCAATCCACAGAATCAGCCCGCGACCTGTCGCTTTCGGTTTCCCCCCGCGCCCCGGAAGGCATCCTTCTGGCCGAGAGCGCGGCGAAACGTCTGGCCAGGCTGGCCGAGATCGAGGGCAGGCCCGTCATGCTGCGCGTCGCCGTCGACGGCGGCGGCTGCTCGGGCTTCCAGTACCGGCTCGAACTGGTCGACGCGCCCGAGGCCGATGACCTGGTCGTCCGCCGCGACGGTCAGGCGGCGGTGATCGACCCCGTCTCCATCCCCTTCCTCAAGGGGTCCGAGATCGCCTTCGTCGATGAACTGGCGGGAGCGCAGTTCGTGGTGCGCAACCCGAACGCCTCGTCCTCTTGCGGCTGCGGCGTCAGTTTCGCCATCTAGGGCCACGCTTGGCGCGGGGCCTTCGGGCGCCCATGTTCGCTTCATGCGCCGCCTGATCCTCATGACCGTGCTGCTGGCCGCCATGCCCTTGGCGGCGACCGCCCAGACCTGGCCCGGATGGCCGGGACCGCCGCCGCCCGGATACGATCCCGGCTCGGCCATCGCCGATCAGCACCGCCTCGAGATGGACCGCCTGCGCAATCAGGCCGCCGAGCGCGACGCCCTGGCCCAGCAGCAGCGATTGCAGACCCAGCTGACGATCCAGCAGCTTCAGGTCGCGCGTCAGCCGACGCCGCCCCTGCCTCCGCCAACCGCCTATGCCCCGCGCACGCTGGAACAGGAACGCCAGGCGCGCGCGGCGCAGGACGCCCGCCGCGAGGAGATGACGCGCGGCGTCACCGAGATCGACGCCTGGCTGGACCGTCGGCCGAACTGACCCCCCGTTACAATTGCATCCCTTCCCTGCTCCCTGCGTTTTCGCCTAGCTTGGGCGAGATTTCAGGGCGGAGACGACATCATGCGTTGGCAGGGCGGACGGCGCGGCGGCGGCATTGAAGACCGGCGCGGCATGGGCGGCGGCGCCGTGGCGGGCGGCGGCATCGGCGTTCTGGTGCTGGCGGCCATCGGCTATTTCGTCTTCGGCATCGACCCCAACACCACCCAGCAGGTCGCCAGCCAGTTCGGCGCCGCAAGCCAGGGTCAGCAGACCGGCGAGGTCGGCTCCCCCGACGATCAGGCGGGCCAGTTCGTCGAGGTCATCGGCTCCAACATCAACGATGTGTGGAAGACCAAGCTGCGCGGATACACCCCGCCGACCACCGTGCTGTACGAACAAGGCACCCAGACGGGCTGCGGCATGGGCCAATCGGCCATGGGGCCTTTCTACTGCCCCGCCGATCAGAAGGTTTACCTCGACCTCGGCTTCTGGCGCGAGATGGAGACCAAGCTGGGGGCCTCGGGCGCCGACTTCGCCAAGGCCTATGTCATCGCCCACGAGTTCGGCCACCACGTCCAGACCTTGACCGGCGCCAGCGAGCAGGTGCAGCGCGCCCAGCAGGCCGCGCGCTCGCAGGCCGAGGGCAACAAGTATTCCGTCGCCCTGGAGCTTCAAGCCGACTGCTACGCCGGCGTCTGGGCGCGCAACGCCGCCGCCGTGTCCGGCGGTCAGGTGGCCCTGGAGCCCGGCGATCTGGAAGAAGGCATGAAGACCGCCCAGGCCATCGGCGACGACACCCTGCAACGTCGCGGCGGCGGTCGCGTCTCGCCCGAAAGCTTCACCCACGGCTCCTCGGCCCAGCGGGTCGAATGGTTGCAGCGCGGCTATCAGACCGGCGATCCGGCCTCGTGCGACACCTTCAGGGGGCTGTGACCGGCGGGGCACGGCGCAGCGGCGGAACCTTGCCATAGGCGATCAGCCGCAGCGCCCACTCCATCGGCCCGAAGGCGAAGGCGCGCAGCCAGATCAGGCTGCCGATCGCCAGCACCACCCAGATGACGACCGCGATGCCCCACAGGGTCCACCAGTCGAACCGCCCCCACAGGTGCAGGCCGTAGAACAACAGCGAGGTGATGGCCGACTGGGCCAGGTAATTGCTCAGCGCCATCCGCCCCATGGCCTTTAGCCCCGTGCCGATAAAGCCGAGGGCGCGCAGCTTCCACAGGGTCAGGATCAGGCCCACATGGCCCAGGGTCATGCCCAGACGCCCCAGTTCATAGCTGCCGCGCGTCAGCCACAACTCCGGCGAGAAGTCGTTGCGCCACAGGGACGCCGCCTGGGCGCCGTTGATGGTCAGCCCCACCGCATAGCCCGCCGCCATCAGCAGCAGATAGAAGCGCAGCGACTGCGTTCCGCTCAGCACCCCCAGCTTGAACAGGGCCATGCCCAGCAGCATGAAGGCCACGCATTCCATGACCAGGATGATGGTGTAGCTGGAGGCCGCGTAGTCGATCCAGGTGTGGACGCTCCACTTCAGCAAGCCCAGCGGTCCGCCGGTGCGAAGCTGAGCCTGCTCCAGGCGGGCTTCCGGCGACGGCTGGCGCGCGGCGACCGCCGCCTGGTAGGCGTCCAGCGATTCGCGCTGCTTCGAGTTCAGACGATCGACAGAGAGATGGCTCTCGGCCACCGCCCGCCCCTCGCGAGTCTCCATCGCCCGCTTGTAGGCGCTGGCTCCCTGGATCCCCGTCAGCAAGGCGATCAGCAGCACCGACACCAGGATCAGGGTGCGCGGCCGCGCCGCCCGGAAGGCGAACAGGAAGAAGCCGGACAGGCCATAGACGTAGAGAATGTCGCCCGGAAACAGCAGGATCGTCACATTGCCGATCCCCAGCACCAGCAAGGTCATGCAGCGCCGGAAATAGACGTCCGCCGCCTCGATCGTGCCCTTGCCGCCGTCGCCGCGCAGGGTGATCAGCAGCATCCCCGCCCCGAACAACAGGGTGAACAGTCCGCGCATCGAGCCCTGCAGAAAGACATGCTGCACCAGCCAGGCCATCCAGTCAGGATTGCCGAGACTGGGCGCCGTCTGCGGCACATAGGCTTCCCAGATGCCGCCCATGGAGATGATGTTGACCAACAGGATGCCGCACAGGGCGAACCCCCGCAGCAGATCCAGGCTATCCATGCGCTGAGGCGGCGTGACGCGCCCGCCTGTGGAAACATCGAACATGATTCGAGCCGTTAACGCCCTTCTCCCCCTACGGCAAAGGCGTCAATTGTAAAAAATACACATCCTAGCCGATGGTCAGGTCCATCATGGGCGCGACGTGCAGCCGTCCTCGCCCCAGGTCTAGCGCCACCTCGCGATCCTCGAACGCCGCCACGCCCAGCAGGGCGTCGGGATAGTTGGGCAGGGGCGAATCCGCGAAAACCGGCGTCGCCACCCCGCGCCACAGGTCGTCGCCAAAGGTCACTGTCCGCGCCTCGATCACCCGCGCCCGCGCGACGCCGCCCAGAACGATGCTGGACCCGGCGGTCTCGGCGCGCCCGTCCAGCAGGCCCGCCGCCTCGGCCGCGCCCTGGCTGAGGGCGATCAGGGATGAGAAGCCGGTGTCGACCACCGCCCGCATCACCGCCCCCTCGACCGTGACCTCGGCGGTCAGGGCCGTGCCGCTGCGCTTGACCGCCACGGGCCGCAAGGCCGGTGAAACCACGTGGTCCGCCGGATCGACCAGGCGCGCGCGACGACGTTTCATGTCGAGGTCGAGCACCGCCTCGCCCAGAAGGTCCTGCCCCAGCACCAGGGGCGCGCCCAGACCCGCCGCCTGAGCCAGAGGCCCCAGGTCGAGAATGGCCGCGCGCAACCCTTCGACCACCAGCGATCCGACGGTCACGTCCAGCGTGACCCCGCGTCCGACCTGGGGCTGACCGCCCACGCCATAGGCCACCATCGGCATGTCGAAAAAGGTGGTCAGGCCCAGGGCCTCGACCAGCGCCCGGTCGATCACCGAATACTGGGCGCCGCTGTCGATCAGGGCCGTGACTTCGCGCCCGGCGATCCGCACCTGCACGGTCGGCGTGGCGGCGTTCTTGACGACAAAGGGCGTCCACCCGCTGGTCCCGCCCTCGGGAAAACGCAGGCTCGGCCGACGCCAGACCACATGATCCTTCAGCCACAGGCCACCGCCGACAGCAGCCGCGGCGGCGCCCGCGCGGATCAGAAAGGAACGGCGTCTCATCGCCCCTGACATGGACCGGACGGCGGCGATGCGCCAGCCCTTCCGGCGCGCCCTCCTCTCCCTCGCCGTCGTCTTCGGGCTCGACCCGAGGATCGAGTGGTGCGGCGCGCTCGACCTTTCCTGCCTCACACAGACGGATGGCGCGATCCTCGGTCGAGCCCGTGGATGGTGCAGAGGAGACGGATGCCAGAAAACGAAAATACTCTCCATCAAATCGCGAAAAACCCTTCTCAGGCGCAAAATAATCATGACGAAGCACCAAACGACGGCTAGAAACGACCCGTCATGAGCACCTCCCCTGATCGCTATCTTTCGACGCGCGGCGACGCCGCCCCGACCAATTTCGCCGACGCCCTGCTGCGCGGGATCGCCCCCGACGGCGGCCTCTACATGCCGCAGACCTGGCCCAGTCTGCCCGTCGACGCGGCGCGCCCCGGCCGGACCTATGCCGAGATGGCGAAGGAGGCGATTTCGCCCTTCATCGGCGAGGCCCTGCCGGCGGGCGCGCTCGACCGCGCGCTGGAGCGCCTGACCCAGGGCTTCGACCATCCGGCGGTGACGCCCCTGGTCGAACTGGAGCCGGGCCTGTTCGTGCTGGAACTGTTCCACGGCCCGACCGCCGCCTTCAAGGATCTGGCGATGCAACTGGTCGCCGCCCTGTCGGACGAGGCCCTGGCTGCGACCGGCCAGAAGCTGACCCTGCTGACCGCCACCAGCGGCGACACGGGCGCCGCCGCCGTGCGCGCCTTCGCCGGCACCGAGCGCATCAACCTGATCGTGCTGCACCCGTTGGACCGGGTCTCTCCGGTGCAGCGCAAGCAGATGACGACGGTGCAAGCCGACAACGTCCTGAACCTGGCCGTGCGCGGCGACTTCGACGACTGCCAGCGTCTGGTGAAGGGCCTGCTGGCCGAGGAATCCCTGCGCGACGGACGTCGCCTGTCGTCGGTCAACTCGATCAACTGGGGCCGACTGGCGGGCCAGATCCCCTACTATGTCTCGGCCACGGCCCAGCTGGGTCAGGCCGCGACCTTCGTCGTCCCCACCGGCAATTTCGGCGACGCCTTCGCCGGCATCGCCGCCAAGAAGATGGGCCTGCCGGTCAAGGGCTTCGTCGCCGCCGTCAATCAGAACGACGCCCTGGCCCGCGCCATCAACGAGGGCGTCTATGCCCGCCGCCCCGCTGTCGAGAGCGGCAGCGTGTCGATGGACGTCCAGGCCCCGTCCAACTTCGAACGCCTGGTCTATGAGGCCTCCGGCCGCGACGCTGACGCCACGCGCGCGGTGTTCGAAACCTTCGCCCGCGACGGCTCCGTCACCCTGTCGCCCGACCTGCTGGCCGCGCTGAAAGCCGAAGTCGCCGCCGTCTCCATCGACGAGGCGACGACCAAGGCCGAGATCGCCCACGCCCACGCCGCCTGGGGCCGCGTCGTCTGCCCGCACACCGCCGTGGCCCTGGCCGCCGCGCGGCGGCTGGACCGCGCCAACGGCCCCGTCGTCGCCCTGTCGACCGCCCACCCTTCCAAGTTCGGCGCCTTTGTCTCCGACGTCCTGGGCTTCGAGCCGGAACCCGCCCCCGTCATTCGCGCCCTGGGCGACCAGCCCGAGCGTCTGACCATCATCGACAACACGGCCGAAGCCGCCCTGGCGGCGGTGAAGGGCTTTGCGGGCTAGAGCCTAACCCACCCAGCGCGGGCGCCGCGGCGTCCCGCGCGGACACTCCAGCGCGGCGCGATCCCAGGCCGCCAGATCGGCGGCGGCCTCATAGGTGGTCTCCAGAAAGGCGCACAAGGCGGCGTCTGGCTCGTCCTCGGCCCGCACCGCCGCATAGGGCAGGATGAACTCGCCCAGCCCCGCGTCCCAATGGGCCGCCACCGGCGACACCGGGGCCGCCTCGAACCCCTTCGGCGCGGGGTAGGCATAGGCGTAGAAGGCCGGCTCGCGCCCCGGATCGCCGGGCCAGAAGCCCGCGCTGGACACCTCGTGCGAATAGGCCTCGCGCGTCACCGCGTCGGGCAAGTTCGGCACGCCCCCCGGATGCAAGGGCGCCCGCCGCCCCGAGAACCGCGTCACCGCCAGATCAAAGGCGCCCCAGAACAGTTGAATGGGGCTGCACTTGCCCAGGAACCCGGTGCGGAACAGGCCGAACACCCGGTTCACCTGCACCAGCGCCCGCCAATAGTCGCGCGCCACGCCGGGGTCATAGACGCGGAACCGCTCGTCCAGCGGAAAGGGCGTCGTCTCGGCCATTTCGTCAGGCGTCAGGTCGATGTGACAGGCCACGCCCAGGGCCGTCAGGGCCTCCTGAACCTCGGCGTAGAAGTCGGCGACGGTCCCGGACTTCAACACGATCCGGCGCTCGCCCCCGTCGCTGACGCGGATGACCAAGGCCCCGGCGATGAAGTCGAACTCCATCGAAAACCCGAACGCGCCGTGCGGAATCAAACCCGTCGCCAGCCCCCGCGCCGAGACCCGCAGCGTCACGTGCCAGCCGTGGTTCAGCCAGGGCGTCTGCGACAGCCGCACCTTGCCGACGATCTGCGCCCACAACTGCAGCGTCTCCATCGTCGGCCACAGCCGCGCCGCCGTCAGTTCAGGCCATGCCTCCGCGCGCGCCGCCATCCTCAGCCTCCTCGCCTGCCCTCTCCTTCAAAGGCATGCGCGGCGGGATCGTTGCATGGGGAACCGCAAGCGCCGAAAGCGGACCTGCGGAACGTCGGCTAAGGGTGGTGAGCGGACGTTAGGGCCGGTGTGCTATTAGGCTGCCATGGTAGTTCCTCAGACATCGAGCTTGTGGCGGGTAGTCGGCGTCTTAGTAAAAGGCGTTGCGATCACCGTTTTGATGGTGGTGACCGCTCTGGTGATCCTCTTCCTAGCACTCGACGCTTGGTCGCATAAACAAACAGAACAACGTATCAGCGACGCGTTGGCCAGCCATTATGCTCCTGCGGCGGTCGATGTAATCAAACGACAAAACTGGAAATTCGGAAGACGTGATTTCAGTTTTGGTGGCCAGATTTGTTTTGAGATCAATGTTTCGAATGCATCTGGCAAACTTGACCGCAGAGTGGCGATGGTTGCCGACGGAGATGACGGTGGAGCATTTGAGTTTTCTCGAGAATATGAGTCATTTTCACAATGCACCGTTGACTTCTTCCGAGGCTAGGCTGGCAACAACTCAATCGGAGCTTTCGCAGAGTCAATGTCCGCAATGGGTCGAAAGCGGAAATCCCTAGAGCGGCGTTTTTCCCTTTCGTCACCCTCCGGCAAGCCGCCTCTTGGCGGCGCAGACCGGGGGAACCAGCGGTGCCGAAGGCGATCTGTTCACGAGAGATGTTCGACCATCGTCTGCGCGACAGGTTCGCGCTCTCGCGCGCCGCTGGATCCCCCGGTCTCGCTGCGCTCGCCGGAGGATGACGAAAGCGAAAGCGCACACCAACATCCACTACGGATCGAAAACGGCCCCTCGCCCAGTCGCGAGAAGCCGCCTCCCCCTCACACCACCTCCGCCGCCTTCCAGTAGTCCAGGCGCCGGAAGAAGGGCGCCGGGTCCTTGGGCGTGACCAGGTTGGCGGGGTCGTGGAACAGGCGGTCGTGCAGGCGGGTCAGGGTGAAGCGCACCGCCGCCGCGGCCCCCAGCCCCGGCAGGGCTTCAGCCTCGGCGGGCGTCAGGGGACGCACCGACTCGTATCCCTTCTGGAAGGCGCGCAGGGCCGAGTGCATGGGGCGGCCCTCGGCGTCGAAACCCCAGGCGCTGAGGGCGATGGCCAGGTCATAGGCCAACACGTCATTGCAGCCGAAATAGAAGTCGATCACCCCGCCGACGTCGCACTGGCCGTGTTCATTGGTGGCGAACAGGACGTTGTCGGGGAAGTAGTCGGCGTGGATGGGACCGCGCGGCAGGGCGGGATCGCTCCACGGTTCAGCCAGATGCGGCAGCAGGGCCTTGATCTGGTCCAGCATCTTGCGGTCGACGCCCTTGGCGGCGGGCTCGCAGCGGGCAGCCAGGGCCGCCCAGGCCTCCGGTCCGACCGGGTTTTTCCGCTCGACCGCATAGTCGGCGGCATCCAGGTGCAGCAGGGCCAGCACCTGCCCCGCGCGATACTGTTCCTTGTCCGACGGCTGGCGCTTCCAGGCGCCGGGCGCCCAGTTCAGGATGGCGGCGGCGCGGCCGTTCAGGTGGCCGATCAGCTCCCCCTGACGGTCCGCCACCGGCGAGGGCGTCGGAAAGCCCCGCACCGCCAGATGCCGCGTCAGCCCCAGGCAGAAGGGCAGAGAGGCCGCGTCCGTCCGTCCTTCGAACAGGGTCAGGACATAGGCGCCGGACGTCGTTTCCAGCCTGTAGTTGGTGTTCTCTACCCCCTCGGCGATCGGCGTCAGCGCGACCAGATCGCCCAGGGGGTAACGCATGAGATAGTCAGCGGCCTGATCCGGCGTGACGGGCGTGAAGACAGCCATGTTCAGACCAGCTCCGCCGCCGCGCGACGGGCGCGCACCACGTCGGCCACGTCGGCCAGCACGCTCTCGGTCGTGGCCCAGCGCCCGGCGCCGCGCCCCTTGCACGTCCAGACGCGACCGTCCTGACCATAGACCTTCAAGGCGTTGCGCTCTCCCTTCAACGACTGAAACAGCGCGTCTTTCAGATCGCCGTCAAGCCGGACCGAGGCGTCCAGTTCGCCGTCGCGGTCATGACAGGCGCCGATCTGGCGCACCGGCTTGTCGCCCAGCGGCGTCTCGGCCGACAGTTCGTCGCGCGGCAGGTCGGCGGGGGCGCGGCCAAAGGCCTCGAAGCACAGCAGCTTGACCTTGGCGGCGGCGTCGTGGCCCTCCAGGTCCGAGGACGGGTCTTCCTCAGCGAAGCCCGCCACGCGGGCGTCGGACAGGGCGTCGGCAAAGGCCGCCCCCTCGCCCAGGCGTTGCAGCATGAAGTTGACCGTGCCGTTCAACACCGCCTCGAAGCCGGCGACGGGACCAGCGGCGCGGGCGGCGCGCAGGGTCTCTATCATCGGCGAGCCGCCGCCGACCGAGGCCGACCAGGCCACGCGGGCGCCGTTGGCCGCAGCCAGGGCCTGCAGGCCGCCGGGATCGCGCGACACCGCCTGCTTGTTGGCGCTGACCACGTCGCAGCCGGCCTCCAGCGCGCGACGGATCAGGGCGTGGCCGACCTCGCCTTCGGACAGGGCCTCCAGCACCAGATCCGGCTTCTTGGCGAGCCAGGCGTCGATGTCATTGGTGAACAGATCGGCGGGTGCATCCACATCGCGCTTCTTGCCCGGATTGCGAACCAGGACGCTGACCACCTCATAGCGCCCGTCGGGCAGCAGACGGTTCAGCAGGCCGCCGCCGACCACGCCGCATCCGGCCAGGGCGACGCGCAGCGGCGCTTCCGGCTGAACCGGGCCGGGAGGGGCCCCGCGCTCGCCGACCACCGTGCCCTCGGCGCGGCCCAGGGCGGCCACCTCGATCTCCACGCCGCGCGCCTCGCCCAGGTCGATGGCGTCGTGCTGGACCAGGGCCCCGCCCAGAAGGCGCGCCGTCTCCCAGCTGGCGCGGCGATAGCGCAGCGGCGTACCCGTTTCCGAAGCCGGATCGCGGTCGTAGAGGCCGTCCACGTCCTTGACCAGACGCACCCGGTCCAGACCCAGTTCGGCCGCCAGAACCACCGCCGTCAGGTCCGATCCGCCCCGGCCCAGCAGGGCCACCCGGCCATTGGGACGCACCCCGCCGAAGCCCGGCACCACCACCACCTCATGCTCGGCTAGAGCCTGGGCCAGGCGGTCGCCCTTCAGACTGACGGGGCGGGCGTGCTGCGCCGGCCCCTCGACCACGATGCCCAGTTCCCGAACCGACAGCCCCACCGCGTCCAGTCCCACCCGGTCGCAGGCGATGGCGACCAGGGCCGCCGCCTTCTCCTCGCCCAGCACCACATAGGCGGGCAGCAGTTCGTTCTCATGGTCCAGGCCCAGCGACCGGGCGTCGGCCAGCAGCCGGTCGGTATGACCCGACAGGGCCGAGACCACCGCCACCACCTTACGCCCGGCGCGGACGTGGCCGTAGATTTCCGAGGCCACGGCGGGGGCTTCGGCGGCGTTGCGCAGGACGGAGGAGCCGAATTTCAGCACCACGACTTCGGCGTCGGGCGCCGCCTGAGGTTTCTGTTTGTCGGCGACGAGAGCGAGAGAGGCGGGCATCGGCTTGTTCCTGAAGGCGGGGTCTGGGGAGAAGTTCGAGGTCTGTTCGGGGCAATAAAAAACCCGCCCGGGGGTCCCGGGCGGGTGATCGGTTTTTGCGTTTCTCGCCTAGGCGGCGCGCATCATCCGGTCCCCGCCCGTGAGGGCATGATGGTGGTACCGGTGGTGGTAATCATGGACGCGAAGAGGCCCGTCGCCGAGGCGGCGATCAGGGTCATCATCATGCTGGCGAACTGGTCGAGCACAGGCGGCGTCCGATTGAAAATCTGACCTAAGGGTGTTCCACGACCCCGCACCGCGTCAACCCCGAAAAGAACAAATTTTTCTCGAACCCACCAAATAGGCGTGATTTCACCGACGAATTACGCCGTGAGCCCGAAATGAGGTGAAATTTTCCGCTTGACCGGCGCCCTTCGCAACCGCAACGTAAGGTCACTCATCAAGACCGGCTGAGGGATTAGGCCCTTTGACGCCGGGGCAACCATCGGGTTCCGCCCGAAACGGTGCCAACTCCTGCGGGGTTTTCAGGGCGACCTGAAGACCGCGAGAGATGGGTGGAGCATCGACGAGGCGAAGCTCCACGGTCTGTCACTGCATGGGTTCCTTGGCGAGCCGTTTTGCTGAGTGACCGAGACCCATGACCCTGGCCCTGATCGACCCCATCGCCCCCGCCGAAGAGCCAGCCTGTCGGCCTGCGTCTGCGCGCCGTCCGTCCGAGCTGCTGTCGCGCGACGGGGCCCATGACGTCTTCGTCCCCATCCCCGACGGCTTCCCGCTGGATTTCGGCGGAACCCTGAACCAAAAGCAGATCGTCGGCCGCCTGCACGGCAAGGCCGGGGCCCCCCTGATCGTCGTCGCTGGCGGCATCTCGGCCGACCGCTACGTCCACCGCACCGAGACCAAGGGCCTGGGCTGGTGGTCGGGCGCCGTGGGCGTCCGCGCCCCCATCGACCTGACCCGCTTCCGCGTTCTAGCCTTTGATTTTGCACCGGAATTCGGTGAAGGCGTCAAGGACGCCAAGACCCCGCTGACCATCACCACCCAGGATCAGGCGCGGCTGCTGGCCTTGCTGCTGGACCACCTGGGCGTGGACAAGGTCGCGGCCTTCGTCGGCTGTTCCTACGGCGGCATGATCGCCCTGGCGTTCGGCGAACTCTTCCCGGACTGGGCCGAGCAGCTGGTGGTGGTGTCCGCCGCCCACCGCCCTCACCCCCTGGCCACCGCCTGGCGCGGCATCCAGCGCCGCATCCTGCAACTGGGCCTGGAGACCGGCCGCGTGGATCAGGCCGTGGGCCTGGCGCGCGAGCTGGCCATGACCACCTATCGCACCCCCGACGAGTTCGGCGAGCGCTTCGATTCCGAGGCCCCCAGCCACGCCGGTCAGGCCTATCCCGTCTGCGACTACCTGACGTCGCGGGGCCGAGCCTATCGCGACCGCACCACGCCGTCGCGCTGGCTGACCCTGTCGGACTCCATCGACCGCCACCGGGTCGAGCCCGAGGCCATCACCGCCCCCGTCACCCTGGTCGGCTTCACCACCGACCGCCTCTGCCCCATCGACGACATGAAGGAGCTGGCCGCGCGCCTGCCCAACCTCTGGCGCTTCGAACAGCACCCCTCCCTCTACGGCCACGACGCCTTCCTCAAGGAAGACGCCCTGGTCGCCGACATCCTGACTTCCGTTCTGAAGGACATCGACCAATGAGCCGCGCCGCCCGCCCCGCCGATCCCCGCACCATCGCCGCCCGTTCGGGCGTCGATACGGACACGGCCCACGGCGCAGTCATGCCGCCGCTCTATCTGTCGTCCAACTATTCCTTCGCCGGCTTCGACCAGAAGCGGAAGTACGACTATTCGCGCTCGGGCAACCCGACCCGCGACGTCCTGGCCGAGACCCTGGCCGAGCTGGAAGGCGGCGCCGGCGCCGTCATCACCGCCACCGGCATGGCTGCGGTCGACCTGCCGCTGAGCCTGCTGAACCCCGGCGAACTGCTGATCGCCCCGCACGACTGCTATGGCGGCACCCACCGTCTGCTGACGGCGCGCGCCAAGAAGGGCCACTTCCGCGTCGCCTTCATCGATCAGAACGACGGCGAGGCGCTCGACGCCGCGCTGGCCGACGGCTGCAAGCTGGTGCTGATCGAGACCCCGTCCAACCCCCTGCTGCGCGTCGTGGACGTGGCCGACGTCTGTCGTCGCGCCCATGCCGTCGGGGCCAAGGTGGTGGCCGACAACACCTTCCTGTCGCCCGCCCTGCAGCGCCCGCTGGAACTGGGCGCCGACATCGTGGTCCACTCGACCACCAAATACATCAACGGCCACTCCGACGTGGTCGGCGGCGCCGTGATCGCGGCTGATCCGGCCGATCACGCCGAACTGGCCTGGTGGGCCAACTGCCTGGGCGTCACCGGCTCGCCCTTCGACGCCTATCAGACCCTGCGCGGCCTGCGGACCCTGTTCACCCGCATCGAGCGCCAGCAGGCCACCGCCGGCCTGGTCGCCGCCGCCCTGGAACAGCATCCGGCGGTCAAGGCCGTCCACTATCCCGGCCTGAAGTCCCACCCCGGCCATGCCCTGGCCGCGCGCCAGCAGTCGGGGCCGGGCGCCATGCTCAGCTTCGAGCTGAACGGCGGCACGGACGCCGTGCGCGACCTGATAGAGGCCCTCAACATCTTCACCCTGGCCGAGTCGCTGGGCGGCGTCGAAAGCCTGATCGCCCACCCCGCCACCATGACCCACGCCGCCATGACGCCCGACGCCCGTGTCGTCGCCGGCATCACCGACGGCCTGATCCGCCTGTCGGTCGGTCTGGAGCATCAGGACGACATCCTGGCCGACCTGGTTCAGGCGCTCGACGCCCTGGTGCTGCAACAGGCGGCCTAGGCTCGAGTTTCTTTCCTCCCTGTCGCACAGCGATGGGGAGGTGGCGCGGCGGCGCAGCCGACGTGACGGAGGGGGCGGCACGACGGGATACGTTTGCGTCGCCCCCTCCACCGCTACGCGGTTCCCCTCCCCATTGCATGGGGAGGAAAAGCCTTCTTTTTACGCCACCGCGCGTTCCAGCATCCGCTGCTGACCGCGCGCGTCCATCGCCGTCTCTTCCAGCGAGAACTGACCCATCATCCGATCCAGTTCGCGGGCGTCCTGGGCCAGGGAATGGCTGGCGGCGGTGGCTTCCTCGACCATGGCCGCGTTTTGCTGCGTGACCTGATCCATCTGGGCCACGGCGGTGTTGACCTGTTGCAGGCCGCTGGACTGTTCCTGCGACGAAGCGACGATCTCGCCGGTGATGGCGGTGACGCGCTCGATCTGACCACCGATCCGCTTCAGGGCCTCGCCGGTGTCGCCGACCAGTTGCACGCCCTCGCCGACCTGACGGCTGGAGTCGGAAATCAGCGCCTTGATCTCTTTCGCCGCCTCGGCCGAGCGCTGGGCCAAAGCCCGCACTTCCGACGCCACGACCGCAAAGCCGCGACCGGCGTCGCCCGCACGCGCCGCTTCCACGCCCGCGTTCAGGGCCAGAAGGTTGGTCTGGAAGGCGATCTCGTCGATCACGCCGATGATGTTGCCGATCTCGTTGGACGAACGCTCGATCTCGCCCATCGCCACGACGGCGCGGCCCACGACGGCCTGACCGTCGACCGCCTCGCTGCGGGCGGCCTTGACCACGCCCCCCGCCTCGACGGCGTTCTCGGCCGAGCGCGACACCGTGGCGGTAATCTGCTCCAGGGCGGCGGCGGTTTCTTCCAGGGCGGCGGCCTGCTGCTCGGTGCGGCGCGACAGGTCGTTGGAGGCCTGCGAAATCTCGTGGGCGCTGGCGCCGATGGCGCTGGAGCGGTCGACGATGACGCTCATCGTGCTCTGCAGCTTGGCCATGGCCGCGTTGAAGTCGGCGCGCAGCTTTTCATACTCGGGCGCGAAGGTCGCGTTCAGGCGGAAAGCCAGATGGCCGTTCGACAGGCGATCCAGACCGGCGGCGATGCCCTCGACCACCTCAGCCTGCTGACGAGCCGCCTCGGCGTCGCGTTCTGCCTGGGCGATGCGCGCCTGTTCGGCGGCGGCGCGCTGGACCTCAGCCTCGGCTTCCAGACGCACCTTTTCCTCGGCGTTCTGCTTGAAGGTCAGGACGGCGGCGGCCATGTGGCCGATCTCGTCGCGGCGACCGACAGCCGGAATGGCGACGTTCAGATCGCCCGACGCCAGCCGTCCCATGGCCCGCGTCATGGCCTCGACCGGGCGGCTCAACGCCCCGATCAGCCAGGCGACGGCGCCCAGGGCGATGATCAGGGCCACCACCCCGCCGATGGCGAAGCTCCAGTAGGCTTCCTTGTAGGCGAAGGCCTTGGCCTTGGCGTTGGCCGCGGCGACCACCGCCTCCTTTTCCTGAATGGCGCCGACGGCGGCGCGGATGTCCGCCAGACGCGCGCCATGTTCCAGACCGGCGACGGCCTGGGGCTGGGTGGCGGGATCACGGGCCAGGCCCATCAGACCGTCAGCGCTTTGATGGAAGGCGTCGACAGCGGCCTTCAGCGCCGCCTGCTCCTGTCCATAGGCGGCGTTGACGTCAGCGGCCGCCAAGTCGGCCAGGCGCGAGACCAGCACCTTGCCCGGCTCCTCATATTTCGGAATGAAGTCGGCGTCGCGCGTCGCCACAAAGGCGCGCATGGCGTTCTGCTGCTCGACGGCGGCGGCCAGGACCAGGTCTGACGCCTTGAACATCTCTGCCGAGGCGGCGTTGGCGGCGTCGGCGCGCTGCAGCACGGTCACGGCCCACAGGACCACCATGGTCGCCATCCCGCAGGCGCCGATCACGGCGGCGAAGGACAGCATCAGCTTCTTGGGGACGGACAGGTTCTGCAGCATTTTCTACGCTCGGGGGGAGGACAGTAGCTGCTCCCTAACGCCCCGCTGTTCGCCAAAGCCTTATCGTCCGACAGCGGACATCTACGTAGTCACAACGCCTTCACCACCACCGACAGGGCAGTGAGCAACAGATAGACGGCGAAGGCGCGGCGCAGCACCCTGCGGTTCAGCCGGTGCGCCAGCCGCGCGCCATAGGGAGCCGTCAAGGCCGTCAGCAGCCCCATGATCACCGCCGCCGGCACGTTCACATAGCCCAGAGACAGCGGCGGCCGCCCCGGCGCGCCCCAGCCGAAGACCGCAAAGCCCAGGGCCGCGGTCGCCCCGATGGCCAGGCCGAAGCCGCTGGCCGTGGCCACCGCCTGATGGATGGGCCGTCCGCACAGGGTCATGGTCATGCCGCCGAAACTGCCGCCGCCGACGCCCATCATGGCCGACAGCAGACCGATGCCCGTCCCCACGCCGCGCCGTCCCCAGCCGGTCGGCAGGTCCTTTCTCAGGGTCACATGTTCAGGCAGCAACCCCATCTGCATGGCAATCAGCAGCAGACAGACGCCATAGACGATGGCCAGCCCCTCCATCGGGGTGAAGCCCGCGATGGCCGCCCCGACCAGACCGCCGAACGCCACCCAGGGCGTCCAGGTCTTCAGCACCTGTTCGTCCACCGCCCCATGCGCCCGATGCGTCGCCAGCGACCGCAGCGAGGTGGCGACAATGGTCAGAAGCGAAGTGCCGATGGCGACGTGCAGATTGCTTTCGCCCCCCACGCCCAGCACCGAAAAGGCGTAAAACAGCGCCGGCACCAGCACTGTCCCGCCCCCGACCCCGAACAGACCGCCGATCAGGCCCGCGACCGCCCCCGCCGCGATCAGGGCGGTGAACATCATCAGAAGTTCGGACAGGGGCAAGGCGGTCATGGCTTGGGCATAGCGGGCGCTTTCCTCCCCGTCATCCCGGAAGCGGCGCAGCCGCTGTCCGGGACCGCAAGAAGCGCCGGCGCCTTGGGCGGTCCCGGCTCAAGGCCGGGATGACGAAAGTAAAGATCAGGCCGCTTCTACGGCTTCACCCAGCCGCGCCTGCCGCGCCTCGGCCTCGCGCACAGCCTCGGCCGCGCGGTCCACCACCTCCAGCCCGGCCCCGGCCTTGACGCCCTCGACGGTCAAGATGCGGCGGAAGGCCCGCGCCCCGGCCCGACCGTGCATCAGGCCCAGCATATGCCGCGCCATGCCGGCCAGATGGGCGCCCTCGGCCAGTCGCCCGGCCATGTAGGGGCGATAGCGTTCGATGGCGACGAAGGGATCGATGTCCGGGGCGTCCATCCCGAACAGCCGCCGATCCACCTGCCCCAGCAGGGCCGGCTCGTGATAGGCGGCGCGGCCCAGCATGACCCCATCCAGCTGCACGCCGTCGGATGCATCGAGGTGCGCCTCGGCCTGATCCAGATCGCCGACGCCGCCGTTGATGCAGATGGTCAGATGCGGCCGCTCGCGCTTCAGACGCCGCACCAGATCATAGTCCAGCGGCGGCACGTCGCGGTTTTCCTTGGGCGACAGGCCCTTCAGCCAGGCCTTGCGGGCATGGACGACAAAGCTGGTGATGCCCACCGCCGCCGAGGCGTCCACCGTGGCGAACAGGCTGATCAAGGGGTCCTGATCATCGACGCCGATGCGGCATTTGACGGTGGCCGGGACGCTGACCGCCTCCCTGATGGCCGCCATGCAGTCGGCCACCAGCTCCGGCTCGCGCATCAGACAGGCGCCGAACTTGCCCGACTGCACCCGGTCCGAGGGGCAGCCGACGTTCAGATTGATCTCGTCATAGCCGTAGGCCTCGCCGATCTTCGCCGCCTCGGCCAGTTGGGCCGGGTCCGACCCGCCCAGTTGCAGCGCCACCGGATGCTCGACGGCGTCAAAGCCCAGCAGCCGCTCGCGGTCGCCGTGGATCACCGCCGGGGCCGTGACCATCTCGGTATAGAGCAGCGCCCGGTTGCTCAGCGCACGGTGAAACGCCCGGCAGTTGCGGTCGGTCCAGTCCATCATGGGCGCCACGGACAGCCTATGGGCTTGATTTATCGGCATTTTTTCCGTAATATCAAAAAGTTGGAAGGCGGCGTGTGCACTCGAATTTGCGACGTGTTGCGACGTTTTTTCCGGGTTTTCGACACCTCAGTGCACACAGAGCGCACACGAAATGGCGACCTACTCGAAACTCCCGTCAGGAACGTGGCGGGTCCAGGTAAGACGGAAGGGTCGCTATATAAGCGAGACCTTCCTCAAACGCGATGACGCCCGGCGGTGGGCGACCGAAGCCGAGGGACGGATCGATCGCGGAGAAGTTCCCACTCCGTCCCGTTCGGCCAAGCTGCGCACATTTGGCGAGCTCATCGACCTGCACATCCACGACATGAAGTCCGTCGGGAAGGCGCCCAGGCGATCGAAAGCGGCGACGCTCAAGATGCTGAAAACGCGCTTGGGCGGGAAGAAGATCGCCCAACTCGATCGACAACTCTTCATCGACTTCGGTCGGAGACGCGCCACCGAAGGCGCCGGCCCCATGACGCTGAGCATCGACATCGGCGCGATCAAGCTCATCCTCTCCCATGCCGCAGCGGTTCACGGCCTGACTGTCTCGGTTGAGGCTATTGATATGGCCCGCCTCGCCCTCAAGCGCCTTGGCTTGATTGGCAAGGGCGTCGAGCGAGATCGCCGTCCCAGCGATGAAGAACTGGAGCGCTTGATCCGCCACTTCGAGGACAAGCCTCGTCAAACCATTCCCATGGGCGCCGTCATTCGCTTCGCGGTCGCGACGGCGATGCGCCAGGAAGAGATTTTCAAGGTCGTCTGGGGTGACTACGCAGCGCGGACCAAGATGCTGACCATCCGCGATCGCAAGGACCCTCGCGAAAAATCGGGCAACGACCAGCGTATTCCACTTCTTTCAGTCAGCGGCTTTGACCCCGTGGCGCTCATTGAAGAGCGGCGTTCCTCGCAGACAAACGCGGACGCCCGCATCTTCCCTTTCAATCACCGGTCAGCCGGCGCCGCGTTCACGAGAGCCTGCAAAGCGCTCGGCATCATCGATCTCCATTTTCACGACCTTCGCCATGAAGGGACAAGTCGCCTGTTCGAGGCGGGCTTCCAAATCCACCAGGTCGCGCTGGTCACCGGCCACAAGGACTGGAAGATGCTCCGACGGTACACCCACCTTCGTCCGGAATCCCTTCATCTCATTGCAGCGGGTCTGGCGGCATGAGCGGCACGCCGGTCACGGAAGCTGCGGCCGCGTAAAGCTTGGCTGGAAACCCTCACCATGCCAAATCCAGTCGCATGAACTCGATCCGAATTCGTCCGTATGATCCGGCTGATTTGACTGCTGTCGTCGAACTGTTCAACGGCTCGGTCAGAAAGATCGCCAGCCGTGACTACAGTCCGGCTCAAATCGAGGCCTGGGCGCCGGTTGCGGTTAACCTGGTCCAGTGGTCCGAGCGCCTTGAGGGTAAGCCGACGTTCATCGCAGAACATATGAATCGAATCGCAGGCTTCAGCGACCTCGGGCCGACCGGCCATATCGATATGCTATTCGTTCATTGCGAACATCAGGGTCGCGGCGTCGCCAAGAGCCTGATGGACCACATCCTGCTCAAGGCTCACGAACAAAAGCTGTCGTCTTTATGTACGGACGCGAGCATCACGGCAAAGCCGTTCTTTGAACGCAGCGGCTTCAAGGTGGCCTGGGAACAGGACGTCGAACTCCGCGGCCAGATCTTTCGCAACTATCGAATGATCAGGGTGCTCTAGCGCCGGTCAATCGCCCTAACCGCTCGATCTACATCATTCGACGGTTGGAAAAACCTGATGACCGCCTCCCACGATCGTGTCGCCTAGCCCGACACGGCGCGATCAAGATCGTTCTGCTCATCAGCATATCGACGGACGCGACCGGCCCATTTTCGTTCCCTTCAATGCCGGAACGAAATCGACCAGGTCAGATTGTCTCCGCACGGAGATCAAAATGCCTAAGACGTTCGATGTCGGAGATCATGTGAGCTGGAACTCCGAGGCAGGGCGAGTAACCGGCCGAATCACTCGGGTTCACACACGCGACTTCGATTACAAAGGCCACACGCACCGCGCTTCCAGAGCAGAACCTCAATATGAGATCAGGAGCGACAGGACAGATCACATCGCAGCTCACAAGGGGAGCGCACTGGATTATGTGCGACGCCGAGAATGACGCTGCCGTTCTACACGATCGGGCACTCGAACCGAAGTTTTGAAGATCTCGTCGCCCTTCTGCAGGAAGCACAGATCCTAAAAGTCGTCGATGTCCGCAAGATTCCGAGATCCAGAGCCAATCCTCAGTTCAACCAGGAAACACTTCCGCACAGGCTGGCGGAGCACCAGATAGCCTACGACCACAATGTCGGACTGGGCGGGAGGCGCGGTCGGATCGAAGATGTGGCCGACGACAGCAACGGTTACTGGGAGAACACGAGCTTCCACAACTACGCCGATTACGCTCTTTCCGCCTCTTTCCACGCCGGGTTAGAGCAGTTGATCGAAACGGGGCGGCGCCAACCTAGTGCGATCATGTGCTCGGAAGCAGTGTGGTGGCGGTGTCATCGACGGCTCATCGCCGACAACCTTCTCGCCAGGGGGGAGACTGTCATTCACATCATGGGGCACGGCAGGTTGGAGAAGGCTCGATTGACAGCAGGCGCTGTCATTCATCCCGACGGGACGGTCAGCTATCCGGCTTCTGCGCACCAGGAACAGCGTCGATAGCAATGCCATTGGCGCCATTCCTTCGGGAGGTGCGTTGCGCCATGGAAAGGAGCCTCCATGCCTAGTCGCAACCTGATCCCTGCGAGATCGCCCAGACGCCCGTTCCGTTCATTCGCCGCCCCTCATCAGCCGGGCTGCCAACAAACTAGGCCTGGCCGAGGCGGCCCCAAGCCATGACCGCAGAACGCTCCATACGGTCCAGACCCAAGACCACGACCGCCCTGCCCGCTTTTCGTCCCGTGCAGCTCGCCACGCTCGTCGACGCCGTGCCAGGAGGAAATCGCTGGCTGCATGAGATGAAGTACGATGGCTACCGGCTGGAGGTCGTCGTCGGCGGAAGTCGCGCTCGAGCCTTTACGCGCTCCGGACTCGACTGGTCGGAGAAGTTTTCGGGGATCGTCGACGCCGCTGCGTCCCTGAAGGTGGACTCCGCGGTGCTCGACGGCGAGGCTGTCGTGTTCGACGCCGAAGGGCGCTCCAGCTTCCAGACGTTGCAAGGCGCTCTGAAGGGCGAACCCGGCAAGATCGCCTATGTCGCTTTCGACCTTCTCGCGCTTAACGGGGAGGATTTGTCGTCGCGACCGTTGCTCGAGCGCAAGGCTCTTCTGCGCGACCTGCTTCCTAAGACGCCGGGACGGCTCCGTTACTCCGATCACATTCGGGGCAGCGGCGAAAAGCTGTTGAACAGCTTTTGCGCGAACGGCCTGGAGGGGGTGGTGTCCAAGCTGGCCGACAGCCGGTACGTCGGCGCGCGCTCGGCGGCTTGGGTGAAGACCAAATGCATCCAGCGTCAGGAGTTCGTTGTGGTGGGATGGCTTCCCTCAGACAAATCGCGCGCCTTCCGCTCCTTGATCCTCGCCGTCAATGACAACGGCGCCCTCCGCTATGCAGGCAAGGTTGGCACGGGCTTCGATACGATGGAGCTGCAACGGCTCCTGGAGGTCATGAAACCGCTCGAACAGGACAATCCCACCGTCAAGGCGCCCCGCGCCGAGGTTCGGGACGCCCACTGGCTCCGCCCCCGGCTGGTCGCGGAAATCGCCTTCACTGAAATGACCAATGAAGGCACGTTGCGTCACCCGAGCTATCTCGGCCTGCGCGATGACAAGAAGCCCGAAGCGGTCGTTGTTGAGAAGCCGGCGTTGGAGACGCCAGCGCCGGGTGGCGAGATCGTGCCGATCAGCAACGCTCAACGGATCCTCTTTCCCGAGAGTCAGATCACCAAGGGTCAGCTAGCGGACTACTACGCCGCCGTTGCGCCTATCATGCTGCCCTGGGCTGGCTCTCGTCCGGTCAGCCTCGTGCGATGTCCGCAGGGCCGGTCTAAGAAGTGCTTTTTCCAGAAGCACGAGGCCGGAAGCTTCGGCGAAGCCGTGCGCCATGTGGCGATAGAGGAGAAAGACGGCGAGACTGAACCCTACCTCTACCTCGATACGCCGGAAGGTCTGATGACCTGTGTCCAGATGGGAACCATAGAGTTCCACGGCTGGGGCGCACGCATCGAAGACGTCGAAAAGGCCGACCGCCTGGTGTTCGATCTCGACCCGGATGTCGGTCTGGATTTTGAAGCCGTGCGATCCGCCGCTTTTCGGTTTCGCGATATCCTCAAGAACATCGGTCTTGATACATTTCCAATGGTCACCGGCGGCAAGGGCGTTCATGTCATCGCGCCCCTGATCCCCGAGGCCGAGTGGCCTGAAGTGAAAGATTTCGCCCGGCGTCTCGCGATCGCGGTCGCTCAGGCAGAGCCGGCCAAGTTCACGGCCGCCCTTCCCAAGGCCCAGCGCAAGGGCCGTATCTTTGTCGATTATCTCCGCAATCAGCGCGGCGCGACGGCGGTCATGCCTTACAGCGTCCGCTCGCGGGAAGGCGCGCCCGTGGCGGCGCCGATCACCTGGAAGGAGATGGAGACCATCGCCAGCCCTGCGCAATTCCATGTCGGCGACCAGCTCGAACTCCTGAAGCGCGCGAGATCGAAAGGTCTTTCCTCGTGGGGCCGGGCCGATCAGGCGCTGCCGGACCTTTGAGGATCACGACGGCCTGATGAACGGCTTCCACGAGGGCCCTCGTTCTGTTCCGCAACGTAGACCTGCCAAACGCGATCAATGATAGACAGTACGCGCGATCGCGACGTTGAACGCCGCCTTGTCGCCAGAACACATGATCCATGAGGCAAGGCATGACCGCTCCCTCAGACGCCATGGGACCGCCCCGACTGTCCTTGGCGGCGCTCTTCCTCAAATTCCTGCGTTTCGGCATGCTCGCCTTCGGCGGCCCCGTGGCCCAGATCGCCATGATCCGTCACACCCTCGTCGACGATGAACGATGGATCTCAAGCCCACGCTTCAACCGTCTGCTTGCCGTCATGCAGGTGCTTCCCGGTCCTGAAGCGCACGAGTTATGTGTCCACATGGGCATGATGGCGCGCGGCCGGATCGGCGGCCTTCTCGCGGGTCTGGGCTTCATGATGCCCGGGTTCGTCCTGATGCTGGCGGCGGCCTGGCTCTACGAACGCTTCATCGCCGGACAGTCTGGCTTGACCGGTCTGCTTTTGGGCGTCCAGATCGTCGTGGTCGCCATCATCATCCGCGCCGTCCATCGCATCGGCTCCCACGTCCTGGAGGACCGTCTGTTGTGGGCTCTGGCGATCGGAGCCTTTGCAGCCGCCCTGCTGCACGCGCCGTTCTGGATACCCCTTCTGGCGTGCGGTCTGATCTACGCCCTAGAGCAACGCCCGTGGGTAGGCGCCGCCATCGTGGCCGCCGCCGTTATCACCGCCCTCCTGTTCGGTATCCATCTGGAGGTCGCACCGCCGGCAGTCGGGATTTCGGCCGAGCCGTCGCCTCAGCTCGCCGCCCTGTTCGCCGCCGGATTGAAAGGCGGCCTGCTGACATTTGGCGGCGCCTATACCGCTATCCCCTATGTGCGCGCTGATACCGTCGGACGCGGTTGGTTGCCAGATGGCGTCTTTCTGGACGGGGTGGCTCTGGCCGGCGTCCTGCCGGCGCCTCTGGTGATTTTCGGCACCTTCACCGGCTATGTGGTCGGCGGCTGGGCAGGCGCCCTGGCGGTCACGGCCGGAATTTTCCTGCCAGCCTTCGCCTTCTCGATGGTGCTGTTCAACCATCTGGAGGCCGTCGTCGAGAACCCGGCCTTGCACCGCCTTATGGCGGGCGTGGCCGCAGCCGTCGTCGGCGTGATCGCGGCCACCTCGCTTCAACTGGCCTGGACAACGGCTCACTCCGTACCGTCGCTCGGGATCGCAGGTTTGATCTTCGCCGGCGCACTGATCGCCGCATGGACCCTCAAACCGCGATGGATGCCCCTGCTGATCCTGGGAGGCGCGGCTGCTGGCCGCTTTGCCCTATCTTGAGGTCATGGACGATAGACACTTCTTCGCCGCATGCGAACATCCGGGCCATTCGGCAAACATGACGCTTCGCCAGTGTGAATTCTGAGTCGGATTCGTCGCTTGCTTCGTCCGTAGCTTGAAGGCATGAGATGGGTCTCAACTTGGACCGCGCCCTCTTCGCAGTGTGGCCGGTGGCTATCCTGACCGCTCATCCGTCAGGAAACCGAGCTGCGGGATGCGGCTCATCTTGATGAACCTCCAATGTCTCTAATCATTTCCGCGCGCCAGCAATGGCTCGCCAACCCGCGCCGCGACCTGCTCGCTGGTACGGTCGTCGCCCTCGCCCTGATCCCCGAGGCGATCGCCTTCTCCATCATCGCCGGGGTCGATCCGGCGGTAGGCCTCTACGCCAGCTTCATTATCGCAGTGACCATCTCCATCGTCGGCGGTCGCCCCGCGATGATTTCAGCTGCGACCGGCGCCATGGCCCTGGTCATGGTCACGCTCGTCCGGGACCACGGGCTTGAATACCTATTCGCCGCCTCTCTGCTGACCGGGGTATTCCAGATCATCGTCGGGCTGCTGAAGCTGGGTCGCTACATCCGCTTCGTAAGCCGCAGCGTGATGACCGGTTTCGTCAACTCGCTAGCCATCCTGATTTTCCTTGCGCAGATGCCCGAGCTGATCGGCGCCAACTGGCAGACCTTCGCCCTCGTCGCGGCATCGCTGGCGATCATCTACGGCGTACCGCGGATCACGAAGGCGATCCCGTCGCCCCTCATCGCTATTGTGGTCATCAGCGCCTTCGTCATCTGGTCCGGACTGGATGTCCGCACCGTCGGCGACATGGGGCAGATGCCCTCGACGCTGCCGATGTTCCATCTCCCGGCCGTCCCCCTGACGTGGGAGACTTTCACCATCATCGCCCCGGTCGCGGCGACCCTGGCCTTCGTGGGCCTGCTGGAATCCCTGCTGACCGCCAACCTTCTGGACGACATCACTGACACGCCGTCGGACAAGGACCGCGAGACCCGCGGGCAAGGCATCGCCAACATCGCCGCCTCTCTGTTCGGCGGCATGGCGGGCTGCGCCATGATCGGCCAATCAATCATCAATGTGACCTCCGGCGCGCGCGGGCGCTTGTCGACCCTGTGGGCGGGCCTGTTCCTGCTGTTTCTGATCCTGGTGCTTCAGGACTGGGTGGCGCGCATTCCGATGGCCGCGCTTGTGGCGGTGATGATCATGGTCTCGGTCGGAACCTTCGACTGGAAGTCAGTGCTGAGCCTGCGTTCGACCCCGGTCCAGTCCTCCATCGTCATGCTGGCCACCACGATCACGGTGGTCGTCACGCATGACCTGTCCAAGGGCGTGGTGCTGGGCGTGATCCTGTCAGCCATCTTCTTCATGCGGAAGCTGGGCAAGACTATCGTCGTGCAGGACATCGAAACCGCCGAGCCCGGCGTGCTGCGCTATCGCGTCAGCGGCCAGTTGTTCTTCGGCTCGGCCGACGTCTTCGCCGCCTCATTCGAGCATCATGGCCAGCCGACCCGTGTCGAGATCGACATGACCGACGTGCATCTGTGGGACCTCACCGCCGTCGTCGCCGTGGACAAGGTGGTGTTCCGCTATCGCCGTCAGGGCGCGGAGGTGCGGGTCATCGGCATGAACGAGGCCGGGCAGTCGCTGATCCAGCGTGTCGGCAAGCACGACAAGGCGCACCTGCCTGTCGGCATTGTTCCTGACTTGAACGCGCCATAAGCAGGCACTCGGTATCAGCCTGCAAGTCGATATTCAGATATCGTCGCGGCCCCCTCGCCCCCTGAATCGATTTCGATATTCGGCGGGGGTCAGGCCGACCACGCGGTTGAAGACCCGGCGAAAGGCGCTCGGATCAGAATACCCGACGTCCCAGGCGACCTGGTCCGTGGACAGAAGGCCTTCTTGCAAGAGGTTGCGGGCGCGGGCGACGCGCAGCCGCTGCCAGTATTCGGTCGAGGTCATCCCTGTCGCCTTGTGGAAACGGTCCGGCTATCTCGATTTGGCGACCCTCGACGGCCTGGGCGTAACCGTGGCCACGCCTTCTCTCGGCGCGGTCCCTGCTACGGCCGCCCCGCTCGCCCCTGCGGCTCCAGCAGCGGTCGAACCAGTGCCCACCGAGCCCGTCTGGCTCGACCAAACCACCGCCGCTTATCTGGATCGTCTGCGCCCCTCCGGCGCGCCGCGTCAGCCGCTCGGCAGCGCCGTCATTCGATGCATGGTGGCGGAAGACGGAACTCTCTTCGCCTGCTTCGCCGAGTCGGAAACCCCGCCGGGCCGCCGTTACGGCCAGGCCGCCGTCCGCGCCGCCGCCCTCTACCGCATGCGAGTCGATGGCGCCTACGCCGCCTTCGTCGGCCAAGCGATCGAGGTTCGCATCTCGTGGACCTAGGTCAGAAGCCGTCCTCCACGCGCCCCGCCCCGCATTCGGACGGAGACAAACGTCCATCCTGGCCCTGGCTTCTCGGTCTGGTCGCACTGGGCGTCGTCGTCGCCGTGCTCGCCGGAGGCGAGAGCACCCGCACCCGCTCTCTCTCCTCGCCGCCTGCGCCCGCAGCCGAGACCGTCGCTCCCCTTCACGACACGGACTTGGAAGGTCAGTGGATCACATGGAAGGGCGACGACCTCGCTCGAACCTACCGCGTCGGCGGCTACAGCCTGACCGTCGCGCCTACAGTCGACCGTGAAGGTCTCCCAGCGGCGCAGCTCAAGATTATCGCGCCTGACGGCGCGGCCCTCGATCATCAGACCTCTGGGTCGAGTTGGGCGAACCTGATCTTCATGGTCGTGCAGATGGACGCCGCAGATCCCACGCGTCAGTTGATCGTCGCCGACTACAGCGGCGGCGCCCACTGCTGCACCGAGGTGACGGTGTTCGAACGTCGAGACGGCCGCTGGAACCGCTCGGAACTGGGGTCATGGGACGGAGACGTCCCGGCGACGCCCAAGGACCTCGATAATGACGGCCGCAAGGAGATGGTCTTCGTCGACCAGGCCTTCCTCTACGCCTTCGCCTCCTATGCCGAGAGCGCCGCGCCGCCCGTCATCAAGCAGGTCCATCAGGGCAAGATCTCAACGCTCTCGACCGAACGCGCCTTCCGCCCGACCTACGCCGCCTATCTGGAAGAGGTGCGACCGGATTGCCTAGCGGGTTCGAACGGCGCCTGCGCAGCCTTCGTCGCAACGGCGGCCCGGCTCGGCCAGCTCGACGCAGCCTGGAGTCTCATGCTCGGCGCCTATGATCAGGCTTCCGACTGGAACCTCCCCAAGGCGTGCCGGATCCGCACCCAGGACGCCTGCCCGCCCGAAGCCGAACTGACCTTTGCGACCTATCCGGAGGCTCTTCAGTGGTTCCTAGGAAAGAACGCATACGCCTCGCCCGTCTATATCGAACCTCTCAATGCCGCCGGCCCATCCTTCGAGTGCGGAGCAGCTCGCACGGCAGGCGAGCAAAGCGTCTGCACAGTGCCGGCACTTGCTATGCAGGACCGGATGCTGGCCATGGCCTATACTCGCGCCTCGGCTCTCAGCCGGGACCGCCAAGCCCTCCGCGTCTCCCAGCGAGCATTCCTTTCATCACGAAACAACCTCGCAGATCCCGCCGCCCTTTCGGCGCTTTATCAAAACCGCATCGAGCTGCTCTTGGCGGTAGATTGACTATGAAGGTCCGCGCCCCGCGATTGGCGGCGATGCGCCAGGAGCGGTCATTCACTCAACGCCGGAAACCGGACCTCGGCAACACACCTTGTTGAGCGTCCGCTCTCGACCCGTTGCGGACATAGTTAGATCAGTTCCGCTATAGATGGCTTATGACCACCACCACTCCAACGCGGGATGCCGAAGCTACCCGACACGCGATCCTTCGGGCTGCGCTGGACCTCTTCGCTGAGGAGGGTTTCGAGGCAGTCGGAGTCCGCTCGATTGGAGCGCGCGCGGGCGTCGATTCTTCGCTGATCAGCCGATACTTCGGTGGAAAGGACGAGCTTTTCGTCGAAGTGATCAAATCTGGGAGCGTGAACTGGCAGCGTCGCTGGGGAGATCGTGAGAGCTTCGCTGAGCGCGTGACGGATGATGTTCTGGCGGTTCCAACTGGCGGAAGGGTGCTGCGCGACTTGCTCGTTCTGATGCGCTCCGCTGGATCAGATAAGGCCAAACGCCTCATCGATGAAGCGTTGGGTCACCAAGGCTTTCGCGACCTTGAAGCATGGATCGGGGGCGAGGACGCAGATGTCCGTGCGCGCCTACTTATGGGCTTTCTCGCCGGTATGGCCATCACCCGCGATCTGAACAGTAAGTTTGACCTCAGTCACGAACGCGCCGTCGTAATGCGCGAGCAACTCCGTTCAGCGGTTGCTGCCTTCCTCATGCCAGCGACTTGAGAACGCCAGTCCGCTTTCCACCCTTAGCGGACGAACGCCGGGTCCGCTGAGCGGACCCGGTCGGTGTCAGAGATCGATCTGCTCAGAGAGCTCCAAGGCGTCGTCAACTTCGATGCCAAGGTAGCGTACGGTGCTCTCCAGCTTGCGGTGACCGAGAAGCAGCTGGCATGCGCGCAGGTTGCCGGTCTTCTTGTAGACGAGTGAGACCGTCGTGCGCCTGAGGCTATGGGTGCCGTAAGCCGCGGGCTCCAGATCTATCAAACGGATCCATTGATCGACCAGTCTCGCGTACTGTCGCGTGCCGATACCGATCACGATCGACAAAATCCTGGACTGATTAGCCGAAGTCAGCATCCACCGTGCCGGGTCGCCGTCAGTCGGCTCTGGTGCGTGTAGTTCGGTCACCGGGAGGGTGATGGCAATTGCCAGCACCGCGTCCACGAATGCCTCAAGGCGGTCCGATTTGCGTTCGGTTGCTTTGAGAGAGGATGTCGCCATCTGACGCTACAGCATTTCGAGTGGGCGACGGCTCGCTGGCCGGGGAAATGCCGCATCGAGTGTCGCAAGGTCGGCGTCGGAGAGGACGATATCTGCGGCAGCGCGGTTCTCCCGCACATGTGCAATCGAACTCGCTTTCGGGATGGCGATAAGGCCATCGTGGCGCAACGTCCAGGCAAGTGCGACCTGCGCAGGGGTTGCGCCAGCCTGGGCCGCTACTTTGTCGAGCGCGGGATGGCTTGTGAGGCGTCCCTGCTCGACGGGACTATACGCCATCACTGGCACTTTGTGCTGGGCGAGCCACGGCAACAGGTCCAACTCAGGGCCTCGACGGACGAGATTGTAGAGGATTTGATCGGTTACGCAGCCATCCCCGCCGGCAGCGACAAGCTGGTCCATATCGTTGGTATCGAGGTTGCTGACACCCCAATGCCGAATCTTCCCTGCCGATTTAAGCGCCTTCATTGCCTCCACGGTCTCAGCGAGCGGCACCGATCCCCGCCAGTGGAGCAGGTAGAGGTCGAGCCGATCGGTGCCGAGCCGCTTCAGGCTCGCCTCGCACGCACCGGTAAGGCGGGAGCGCGATGCGTTCTGTGGATACGCCTTGCTGACGAGGAACAACTCGTCGCGACGGTCGCCGAGCGCTTCGCAGATCAGCACTTCCGCCGCACCGTCGCCGTACATTTCCGCTGTATCGACGAGCGTCATACCCAGCTCGACACCGGCGCGCAGCGAGGCAATTTCATCGGATCGCCGCTCGGCACGTTCGCCCATCTTCCAGGTGCCTTGACCCATTGAAGGAACCACTTCCCCGCCGGGCAATGTCACGTGTTTCATGTGCATCCGTCCTATTAGATCAGTTCGACTGCTCGGTCGCGGGAGGCGGATTGGCAGATGACCACCATGTAACGATCATATCGCGGCCGGCCATCGATCGAGTGCCATTTTGGCGATGGAGAGCAGTTCGTTGATCGTAGCGCCGTCGCGCGCCTGAACGGACATGCCTTCCATGACCGTATTGATGAATTTGCCTAGCACGGCCGGATCGGTGTTGGCCGCAAGCTCGCCCTGCGCGGCGCCGCGTTGCAGACGCTCGATCAGGAGGGCCTCCGCCGCGATGCGCTTGTCGCGCAGCAGGCATTCTATGGCGGCGGACGCCGGCGAAACGGCTGCCGCTGCCGAATACATGAAGCAGCCGGCCGGCGTTCCAGGTTCCGAGAATGATGACGCCGCTCGTTCCAGCAGGCCTTTGACGGCCTCGTAGGTGGACAACGCCGGATCGTTGATGGGTGCATAGATGTGGACGCTGAACGTCGCGGCGTAGCGCTCGATCACCGCCGCAAATAGCCCCGCCTTGTTGTCAAACGCTGCATAAAGACTGGCGGCGGCGACGCCAGTCTCCGCCACCAGATCGGCCATCGATGTCGCCTCGTAGCCGCGCTGCCAGAACAGCCGCACCGCCTTGTCGAGCGCAGCGTCAGTGTCAAACACACGAGGGCGACCCGCGCGGCGACGGGCTTTCGTCTCTGTCATCTCTGGCGCACGATATGGAACGATCGATAAATAATATCTTGAAACTGGTGGTCCACCCCCTTACAGAACGATCATTCAATAATCAAGGAGTCTCCAATGAGCCGCATCGTCCGTATCCACGAATATGGCGACGCCAGCGTCCTCTGGATTGAAGATGTGGCAGTCCCCGCGCCCGCGGCCGACGAAGTGCAGATCGCGGTGAAGGCGATAGGCATAAACCGCGCCGAGGTGATGTTCCGCAACCATGCCTACCTTCAGGAAGCCGAGTTCCCGAGCCGCCTGGGCTATGAGGCTGCCGGTACTGTCGTTACGGTCGGCGCGGACGTGACCGGGTTTGCGGAAGGCGAAGCCGTCAGCGTCATCCCCCCGCTCGATATCGCGCGCTGGGGCACTTATGGCGAGGTCGCCAACGTGCCCGCCCGCCTCGTCGTCAAGCATCCGGCGGCGCTGTCGTTCGAGGAAGCCGCGGCCGTGTGGATGCAGTATGTCACCGCCTGGGGTGCGCTGGTGGAGCAGGCGAAACTCGGCGAGGGCGATTTCGTCATCGTCACTGCTGCCTCCAGCAGCGTCGGCCTTGCTGCCTTCCAGATTGCGCGGATGGTCGGCGCGACGGTAATCGCGACGACGCGTACCGGCGCCAAGCGCCAGGCCCTGATCGATGCCGGTGCACATCATGTCGTCGCGACCGGGGAAGAGGATCTGGTAGCGAGGGTGATGGAGATAACCGATGGTCAGGGTGCGCGCGTGGTGCTCGATCCGGTCGGAGGCCCGTCGTTTGAGCCGCTGACCGAGAGCATGGCACGCGGCGGCATCTTGCTCCAATATGGCGCGCTCAGCGGCGAACCGACGCCGTTCCCGTTGTTCTCCGTGCTGGGCAAGAGCCTCACGCTCAAGGGGTATCTCTACAGCGAGATCGTCTCGGACGATGCCGTCCTCGATCGCGCCAAGGCGTTCATCGTGGCGGGTCTGGAATCGGGCGGGCTCAAGCCGCGGATCGCGCGCACTTTCCCGCTCGACGCCATCCAGGACGCTCACCGCTTCCTCGAATCGAACGACCAGATCGGCAAGGTCGTCGTTACGGTCTGACCGGCATACCGGGGGGAGTGAGCCATCGCTCCCCCCTTCCCCGACAGAGGATCGGACCCTCGGCGCCCATGCCGAGGCTGCTCGTGGCGAGGGCTTGAGAGCATGACCGGAACCTCGCCCGATTAGAAAAACGCCCGGCTCTGTGCAGGATTGAAACTCCCCCCCTGTATAGTATGCTGGAGCGATTTCTCGGGAAAACGCGATGCCACATTCATCAGAGGACAAGAAGCGAGCCATCACACGCTTGCGGCGCATCAAGGGTCAGGCGGACGCTCTGGAACGCGCGATCGAAGCGGGGGCCGATTGCGCTCCCCTGCTGCAGCAAATTGTTGCCATGCGTGGTGCGACAAATGGACTGATGGCAGAAGTGATGCAGAGTCATCTCAGGGAAACATTCGGTGCGGGCGCGGATCGGCCCGTCGGAGGCGCAGGTGGCGATCACGATGACGGCGTGGAGGGCGTAATGAAGATTCTGCGTACTTATCTCAAATGACGATTTCAGGCTCATTTTCTTGCCCGTGTTCTCCCGCACTTAGAGCCGTGCCCGGTCACGTAGCGACGGCCAAGTCGGTATCGTAGCCGGCGGCAGCAAGGGAGTTGCGGCACGCATCTGCCGTGAAGGGAGCCAAAGCCTGCCGGATGGCGTGCCACAGATCAGGGACGGCGCGGGCCGCCGCTGTCGGGAGCAGAGCCTTCAGCTTGGCGAAGATCTGCTCGATGGGATTGAATTCCGGGCTGTAGGGCGGGAGGTAGAGCATCCGCGCCCCGGCGGCCTCGATGGTCTCACGCACGCCTGCCACCTTGTGGGCCTGCAGGTTGTCGAGGATGACGGTGTCACCGGGCTTGAGCGCGGGCACAAGCGTGTCGGCGACGTAGGCCCGGAAGCGTGCGCCGTTGGTGGCGCCGTCGAACAGGGAAGTGGCGCACAGGCCATCGCTGCGCAGGGCGGCGGTGATCGTGGTGGTCTTGTAGTGCCCGTGCGGGACAGCCAGCCGGCAGCGCTCGCCTCGCGGAGCCCGACCGTAGCGGCGTGCCATGTTGGTGGCCGCGGCAGTCTCGTCGAGGAAAACCAGCCTGTCGGGATCGAGGGCGTCCTGGTTCTCGAACCAAGCCTCGCGGGCTGCCCTTACGTCCTCGCGCGCCTGCTCGGCGGCGTGGATCGCCCCTTTTCACGGGTGATGCCACGCCGGGCGAAGAAGCGGGATAGGCTGCTCGTGCTGGTCTGCAGGCCGCGCTCGGCCAAAGCGTCACGCAGTTCGCGCAGAAAGATCGCCGGCCGCGCCTCGTAGATCGTCAGGATCAGGTCGGCCTGCGCCTCGATCCGGTGCGAGGCATGATCGCCGCCCGACGGCTTGGGCGCAAGCTGTCCCTCCTGGCGAAACCGATCCGACCAGCGGCTGGCGCTGGACACGCTGACCCCAAACCGGGCTGCAGCCTGATGACAGGACGCGCCCGCGGCTACGGCCGACACGACACGCTCGCGTAAATCGACGGACAAAGGCGAAGGCATCGCCATCCTCCTTCACCCCTTAACGTCCCGCCCCTCCAGCCGTCCCAAACCGCTCGGGCACGGTTCTAATCCTGCACTCCTAAATGGTTCGTCCGGCGAATTTCTGAGGCGGTGCGGCCAGTCTTACGACGTAGCAGAGTGCGGAGAGTGGCTGCATTATCATAGCCGGTGCGGGCTGCGATCTCATCCATTCCCAATTTGGTCGTCCTCAGGAGATAAGCCGCTCGTTCAACGCGCAGGCTCTGGAAATAAGACAATGGAGAGCGGCCCAGCACCATATTGATTCTGCGGGAAAGAGTTCGTTCACTTGTCCCGACAAAGGCCGCGGCCTGCTCCAAGGAAAAGCCCGTATCGAGGTTTTCACGCGCCCACTTCTCGAAGAGCATCACCAGGTGGTCGGCGTGGCGCAAATGATCCGGGATGGCATAGGTGGCTTGAGGCGAGCGAGGATCGAGCATTAGGTAGCGAGCGACGGTGTCGGCCAGTTCGGGGCTCCGCTGACGAACGAACCAGAGCGCCAAATCAAAATGTGCGAGCACCGCGCCTGCGGTAACGACCCTGTCGTTACCCACCAGCGCACGGCTGTCATCGAGTGCAACGCTGGGATACCGGGCTCTAAAGAAAGGCGCGAGCCACCAACTGGTGGCCGCCTCTTGTTTGTCTAACAATCCCGTCTCGGCGAGGACGAATGTCCCCGTACAAGCGGCAGCGATAGTCGCACCATTTGCCTGCCAGGTTCGCAATAGTTCGACAGCTCGCTTTACATCGGGATGAGCAAGGGCGTCGGCAATGCCTTCCTCCGTCTTCGCTCCCAATGCCGGCACGAAGACAAAGCCGGGAGTCGGGAGGGCGTCGGCCCGAACCGTAGGGATTGCGAGGCCGTGCGCTGTACGTGTTGCGCGACGAATGCTGGAAACCGACGAGTTCAAACTTTCACGCAAGGCGGGGGGCGCCAAGTCGCGCGCCGTCGCTAAGGTGTCCTGAAACGCCGCAAGCCCAGTATCGAACACCCCATCTAGCGCTAAAATTGTCGTAGCTGTACTCATGGCGAGAATGGTATCAGGTTTGTCAATTCTGCCAAGCGCTAACGCTCCGCTGCGATGATAGTCTAGCGACGCGGCCGACGATGGCGCGATCAAATAGGGAAGAAAATTAGGACCATTAAAGTGTTCCTGCTCACGGCGGCCCTCGTTGTCGCCACCGGCGCGACAAGCGCAATGGCGAATACGACAGGCAGCTCGAAGTCAACCCAACCACACCCAAAGATGGAGACGATGAAGATGACACATATGGGCTTATTCGTGCGGCTCGACGCCAAGCCTGGCAAAGAAGCGGCTTTGGAAAAGTTTCTGAAGGACGCGCTGCCGTTGGCACAAGCCGAAACGGGTACTCCGGTCTGGTATGCTGTAAAGTTCGGACCAAGCAGTTTCGCGATCTTTGACGCCTTTCAGAATGATGGCGACAGAACCGCACATCTCAACGGTCCGATCGCGGCAGCACTCATGCAGAACGCCGATGAGCTTCTGGCCACGCCGCCGGTCATCGAGCGCTGGGATGTTCTCGCGGTCAAGTAAGCTAGACAGAGCGGTATGTGGCATCGCTGCGACCGCTCTGCCGCCATCGTCGTGGTGAGTTTCTTCTTCTACGTAAGCGATGTCGCGCTAGGCTAGAAGCCAGCCCCTGCTGCCTTCTCTGGTTTGAGATCCTCGTTAGGACACCTCTTTTATACTGGCAGGGAGTATGATAAAAATACTCCCTGCCAGTATGAGAATGTCGACGGATTTGCGCTGACGCAACGGCCTCGCACCAGCAATCAGTTTAAGTCAACGAGGGTATCCCAACATGAAATCTCGCGCCGCTGTAGCCTTCGAGGCGGGCAAGCCACTCGAAATCGTCGAGATCGATGTCGCCCCACCCCGGAAAGGCGAAGTCCTCATACGGGTGACGCACACCGGTGTGTGCCACACCGACGCGTACACGCTGGCGGGGAGTGATCCGGAGGGTGTTTTCCCGGTGGTTCTGGGCCACGAGGGCGCGGGCATCGTTGTCGAGGTCGGTGAAGGCGTCACCAGCGTTGAGCCGGGCGATCACGTGATTCCGCTCTACACCGCCGAGTGCGGCAAGTGCGACTTCTGCCTGTCGGGCAAGACCAACCTGTGCGTCGCTGTCCGCGAAACGCAGGGCAAGGGCTTGATGCCCGATGGGACCACCCGCTTTTCGTACAATGGTCAGCCCCTCTATCATTACATGGGCTGTTCAACCTTCAGTGAATATACTGTCGTCGCCGAAGTCTCGCTCGCCAAGATCAATCCCGAGGCGAACCCCGAACATGTCTGCCTGCTCGGCTGCGGCGTCACGACCGGCATCGGCGCAGTCCACAATACCGCCAAGGTCCAGCCCGGAGACTCGGTCGCCGTGTTCGGCCTCGGCGGCATCGGCCTCGCGGCGATTCAGGGTGCGCGCCAGGCGAAGGCGGGTCGCATCATCGCCATCGACACCAATCCGTCCAAGTTCGAACTGGCACGCCAGTTCGGCGCGACCGAGTGCATCAACCCCAAGGACCACGACAAGCCCATCCAGCAAGTGCTGATCGAGATGACGGGCTGGGGCATCGATCATACCTTCGAGTGCATCGGCAACGTCCACGTCATGCGCGCCGCGCTTGAATCAGCGCACCGTGGCTGGGGTCAGTCGATCGTGATTGGCGTTGCCGGCGCGGGCGAGGAAATCTCCACCCGCCCGTTCCAGCTCGTCACGGGCCGCGTATGGAAGGGGTCCGCTTTCGGTGGCGTCAAGGGACGGACACAGCTCCCCGGCATGGTCGAGGACGCGATGAGAGGCGATATCGATCTGGCCCCGTTCGTAACCCACACGATGGGTTTGGAGGAGATCAACGAGGCCTTCGAACTGATGCATCAAGGCAAGTCGATCCGCTCAGTCATTCACTACTGACCCATCGATCCGAAGCGGCGCGAAGCGCTCGAATCGACAACTCGCCCGTCATCATGGCCCGACCCCGGCCATGATGACGGGCGCTCTGGCAAATGGGCAACGCGTCGCGATGCGGTAACAAGGGCCGAAGTGCGGTCGTTACATGCCGATAGCGGCACTGACCAGGTCCGCCTGGCCCAGGCGCTTACCAGCGGAGTGTGTGGTCTCGTCGCGCGACCCAACGGGAAAAATGGTTTTGTCGTAACCTTTGTCTAGTGCTGGAAAAATATTTCAAAGGTGCCGAACATCGGGCCAGCCTGGCCGTTGGATGTATTGTGTCGGAAATGCATTCATCTGTACCCGACTGTGATGAACCACGGGCCGCACAGGCGTATAGGGCAGGAAGACTGAATTGAAGAGCAAGGATATTCACGCGACGACGCCGGCCACCGATCATGGGCATACGGGGCCGCCCGCTTGCGTGCAGGTTCGCGGCGCGCGCCAGAATAACCTCAAAAATATTGACGTCGATGTACCTCGCGACGCCTTCGTGGTGTTCACCGGCATATCGGGCTCGGGCAAGTCATCGCTCGCGTTCGGCACCCTTTATGCCGAAGCCCAGCGGCGTTATCTGGAGTCGGTTGCGCCCTATGCCCGTCGCCTGATCGACCAGGCCGGCGTGCCGGAGGTCGACGCGATCGACGGTTTGCCGCCTGCGGTCGCGTTGCAGCAGCAGCGCGGCTCGGCCAACGCGCGATCCTCGGTCGGCAGCGTGACGACGCTCTCCAGCCTGGTGCGGATGCTCTATTCGCGCGTCGGCGAATATCCGCGCCATCAGCCGATGCTCTATGCGGAGGATTTCTCCCCCAACACGGTCGCTGGGGCCTGCCCGACCTGCCACGGCATCGGCCGCGTATATGACGCGACCGAAGAGACGATGGTTCCTGACGACAGCCTCACCATTCGCGATCGGGCGATCGCCGCCTGGCCGACCGCCTGGCATGGCCAGAACCTGCGCGATATCCTCGTTTCGCTGGGCTATGACGTCGATACGCCGTGGCGCGACCTGCCGAAAAAAGATCGCGACTGGATCCTCTTCACTGAAGAGGCGCCGACGGTGCCGGTCTATGCGGGCTTGACGCCCGAACAGACCCGCGTGGCGCTCAAGCGCCGCATGGAGCCGAGCTACCAGGGCACCTTCACCGGCGCGCGCCGCTATGTGCTGGAAACCTTCGCCAACACGAAAAGCGCGCTGATGAAGAAGCGCGTCTCGCAATATATCATCGGCCGCGAGTGCCCGACCTGCGACGGCAAGCGCCTGAAGCGCGAAGCCCTGTCGGTTAAATTCGCCGGCCTCGACATTGCCGAGTTCGGCGACCTAACGGTGCTCAAGCTGAAGGACTTGCTGATGCCCGTCGCGCATGGCGCGTATGGGGCGGTCTCCGCCCCCTCAAAGGGCCATGTTCTGGAAAAAGCGGCCCGCGATGCAGCGGTCGAACAACGGGTTGCGGCGGGCGGCTCTGCGCACAAGAGCGCGCCCGACGTACGCCGCACGCCCAATCTCTCCGACGAGAAGCGGATCGCCGCCCAACGCCTTGCCTGCGAATTGATCGAGCGGCTAGAGCCGCTGATCGATCTTGGCCTTGGCTACATTTCGCTCGACCGCAGCACGCCGACGCTCTCCTCCGGAGAGCTGCAGCGCTTGCGGCTTGCCACGCAATTGTCGTCACAGCTTTTCGGGGTGGTCTATGTGCTTGACGAGCCTTCGGCAGGGTTGCACCCGGCAGATGGCGAAGCCTTGCTCACCATCCTCGAGCGTCTCAAGGCGGCGGGCAACTCCTTGTTCGTCGTCGAACATGATCTCGACGTGATCCGCCGCGCGGAATGGCTCGTCGATGTCGGGCCAGGAGCCGGGGATAAGGGCGGTGAAGTCCTCTACAGCGGGCCGATAGAGGGGCTTGCCGACGTCGAGACTTCGATCACCCGCCGCTACCTGTTCGCAGAGCCGCTCCGCAGTGAGCGCACACCGCGCGATCCCAAGGCATGGCTACGCCTGGAAGGGATCAGGCGGAACAATCTCCATGGTCTCGATGTCGAGTTTCCCCTCGGCTGCTTCACCGCTGTCACCGGCGTTTCGGGATCGGGCAAATCCAGTCTTGTCAGTCAGGCGCTGCCCGAGCTCGTCACGGAACACCTCGGCGGCTCCCGCATGGCCGAGGAGGAGGATATCGATCCGCTGCTCGATGTTGCGCAGACCGACACTGAAGGACGCATTGTCGCAGGCATGGAGCATGTTCGCAGGCTGGTGCGGGTCGATCAGAAACCGATCGGCCGCACGCCGCGCTCGAACCTATCCACCTACAGCGGCATGTTCGACCATGTGCGACGGATCTTCGCTGATACACCGCTCGCCCGCCGGCGGCACTACAGCCCGGGGAGGTTCTCGTTCAACGTACCGCAAGGCCGCTGCCCTGTGTGCGAGGGCGAGGGATACGTCATGGTGGAGCTGCTGTTCCTGCCGAGCGTTTTTGCCCCGTGCTCGACCTGTCATGGCTCTCGCTACAACCCGCAAACGCTCGAAGTCGAATGGAATGGGCGCAATATCGCCCAGGTGCTCGAACTGACGGTCGACGATGCGTGCGATTTCTTCGCTGGCGAGGCATCTGTGATGCGCTCCCTCGACGTGTTGCGGGAGATCGGTCTTGGCTATCTGAGGCTCGGTCAGCCGGCGACCGAGCTGTCTGGCGGGGAGGCGCAGCGCATCAAGCTGGCGACTGAACTGCAACGCGCTCAACGCGGCAACACGATCTACATCCTCGACGAGCCAACTTCGGGGCTTCACCCCTCCGATGGCGACCGGCTGATGCAACACCTGCAGGGTCTCGTAGACGCCGGCAATACCGTCGTAGTCGTCGAACATGACATGCGCGCCATCACACAGGCGGACTGGATCATCGACCTGGGACCGGGGGCCGGGGAAGATGGGGGCCGTATCGTTGCCAGCGGCGTCCCTGGCGTCGTTGCGGAAGCGGACGGCAGTCTCACCGCCCGCTACCTCAAGGCGGCGCTGTAGGTCTTAAATCTGGCTGAACGCACGTTCGATCAGGTGCATCTCAACCACACGTTGGAATGGGTCGAATCTGGAAGCGGAGCCGGCGATGTGTCGCCGCGGTTGACGCGGCTTAGGGTTTGAGTGCCCGTCAGGTGCGCCGTGTTCGTGTGATACGCGGCGTGGCGGATGGCCAGCGATTGGCCGTCCGCCACGCTTGCTCTGTGCCAACCTTCTCCAGGGAGAGGGCCCTCACATGGTTCGTCGAAACGCGCCGTCTTAATTCCCGACTGCGAGCCCAGCGCCCACACCTGCCGCGACTTGCTCCACGAGTTTGGCACAGAAGGCGGGCAAATCATTGGGATCGCGGCTGGTAACAAGGCCGTCGTCGACCACGACTTCCTCATTGGTCCATGCACCGCCGGCGTTCTCGATATCGACCTTCAGCGTCGGGTAGGACGTCAAGGTGCGACCCTTAAGCACGCCCGTCTCGATCAATGTCCAGGGCGCATGGCATATAGCCGCAACCGGTTTCTTCTGATCGAAGAAAGCCCGGATGAAACCAATTGCCTCGACGCTGCCGCGCAGCTTGTCGGCACCGACAGTCCCTCCGGGCACAACAAGTCCGTCGAAATCGTCGGCTTTGACCTCGGAAAACGTCTTGTCGATAGTATAGCTCCCGCCCTCGTCAAGATCGTTATTGACTGTGCGAGCCTTGCCCGGCTCAAAACTGACCACAGTCACTTTGCCCCCAGCGTCCTCGACAGCTTGCTTGGGCTTCGAGAATTCTGGTTCTTCCGTCCCGCGGGGTGCGATCAGAATGGCAACTGATTTGCCTTCCAAAGTCATAATTAATTCCTATTGCGTCGAAGACTAAGGTCAGGCGCCCGGCTTGAGCACGACCTTCGTCCAACCAGCATCGCGCTCGTCGAAATGCTTGTAGGCGTCTGGTGCCTGATCAAGCGGCAGTCGGTGCGAGATGATTTGGGCAGGATTGGCCCGGTCTTGCTCGATAAGCTTCATCAGTCGCCGGTTGTAGTGCTTTACATTGCACTGGCCGGTGCCGATCTTCTGGCCTCTGAACCAGAAGTTGCCGAAGTCGAACGCCATCTTGCCTTCCTTCTGGAGATCGTCGGGCGCGTTCGGGTCTTCCGGAATGAACACGCCGACGACGCCGATGCCGCCAGTGGCCTTCGTGCTTTTGACGAGGCAGTTCATCGTGTAATTGCTGCGCTCCTTGCCGTGGCGATCGCAACACTGATACCCGACCGCCTCGACCCCCCGGTCGGTCCCGAGCCCGCCGGTCGCGTCAAGGATCTGCTGGGCCGGATCGCCCTTGCGCATGTCGATCGGAATAGCGCCCATCGCCTCGGCCAGTTTCAGGCGGTCATCGTGAGAATCGACCACGAAGATCTGAGAGGCACCACGAATTTCGGCTGAATGCGCGGCCATCAAACCGACCGGACCGGCGCCGTAGATCGCGATGCTTTCGCCAGGCAGGAAACCTGACAGTTCGACGCCATGCCAGCCCGTCGGGAAGATGTCGGAGAGCATGACATAGTCATCCTCCTTCTCCTCAGCGTCCTCAGGCAGCTTCAGGCAATTGAAGTCCGCATAAGGAACGCGCATCAACTCGGCCTGACCACCTTGCCACGGACCCATCTCGGCAAAGCCATACGCTGCGCCAGCGGTTCCAGGGTTGGTCGTGAGGCAAAAACCCGTCAAACCGCGTTCGCAATTTTCGCAGAAACCGCAACCGACGTTGAACGGCATGCACACGCGATCGCCCTTCTTGATGCGATCTACGGCAGCGCCGACTTCGATGACCTCGCCAAGGTTTTCGTGACCGAAGACTTTGCCCTTCTCAAAGCTGGTACGGCCCTCATACATGTGAAGGTCCGACCCGCAGATATTGGTCGTGGTCAGCCGGATGATAACATCGGTCTGCTTTTCGATCTTGGGATCATCGATTGTATTGACGGAAACATCTTTGGGCCCGTTATACACGACAGCTTTCATGGATCTTTTCCTTTCGCAGCTCTTCTCAACACGTCATCAGATTGAGAGCGTGGTCATGATCCTGTTCATCGCAACGGCGGAGGACATGGCACCCTTCAAGTGATTGCAGTTTTACTCAACCTTCCGCCACCAGAGAGGTTCCTTCGCGTTAGGGCCATCCTCAAATGGTTTCACAGGGCTTTCTGAATGACTGGCCAGAACGGCCGAATAACGTGCTAAACGGAGGCGACCCGCGACGACCGCGAGGCGCGCCCGCCGCCATCGACTGAGCCGGCGCCGCCGCGCCCGGCACCGCGCGCGAAGGCTCAGCCGCCCGCTAACGCCTGCGCCGCCGCCTCGGCCACGCCCTGGTCCTGCTTGCCGGTGCCGCCTGACACGCCCACCGCGCCGATTACCTTCTCGCCCTCCTTGATCGGCACGCCCCCGGCAAAGATCATCACCTTGCCGTCGTTGGAGGCATGGATGCCGTAGAAGTCGGCGCCCGGCTGGGCCAGCTTCGCCAGCGCTTTGGTCTCGACGTCGAATGCGCGCGCCGTCCACGCCTTGTCGATCGCGATGTCAACGCTGCCGCGCCACGCATCGTCCATCCGCGCGAACGCTAGGAGGCAGCCGCCCGCGTCCACCACCGCGATGTTCATCGGGTTGCCGATCCGCTCGGCCTCCGCGATCCCCGCATCAATGATCGTTCGCGCGTCGTTCAGGTCGAGCGTTTGGGTAGCGCGCATGGTGGGTCTCCGTGGCCGGTTCGTGGAACACCGCTCAACGCACGCCGCCGCGCCCGCCCCCCCCCCCAACAGGGCGGTGAGACCGACGCGCTAGGGTGCCCATCGCTCCGTTATTTCGCGGCCAGCAGGGTGAACTTGTGAATCTGCGGCGGTTCGGAAAACAGTTCTTCTGCCTTGTCCATCAGTGCGGCGGCAACCTTGCCGTCAAGATGGGCCTGCCGATCCTCCTCTGTGTCGAACGTATCGAAGATCGCGCACGCACCGGGACCTTCTTCGATCGCATACCAGGTTAAAGTGCCCGGCTCAGCTTGAACGAGCGGTAATGCGGAGGTCAGGAAATCGGCGACATCGCGCTCTTTTCCGGGCTTGGCCTTCAGCGGTACATACAGGGCAAGTTTGAGCATAAATCACTTCTCAAGTGGAACGCTCAGTTATTCTGACGTGCCCCTGAGAATTTCCTCCACGCGGAGCTAGAGTCCGGCCCTTGAAAGGACGGACGGAATGAAACGAGCGAGATTCACGGAAGAGCAGATCATCGGGATCCTGCGGGAGAACGAGGCCGGCGCCAAAGCGGGCGAGCTGGCGCGCAAGCACGGCGTGTCGGAGGGCACGATCTACGCCTGGAAGGCCAAGTTCGGCGGGATGAGCGTGTCGGACGCCCAGCGCCTGCGCGCCCTGGAAGACGAGAACGGCCGGCTGAAACGTCTGCTGGCCGACGCCATGCTCGACAAGGCGGCGCTGAATGATCTGCTCTCAAAAAAGTGGTAAGGCCCGCGGCGATGCGCCAGGCCGTCGCCCATCTGAAGGCGGCGTTCGGCGTCAGCGAGCGGCGGGCCTGCTCCATCATCAAGGCCGATCGCAAATCGGTGCGCTATCGCTCCTGCCGTCAGCCGGACACGGCGCTGCGGGAGCGGCTACGCGCGCTGGCTGTGGAGCGGCGACGGTTCGGCTATCGGCGGCTGTTCGTGCTGCTGCGACGTGAGGGTGAGGCCTCGGGCAAGAACCGGATCTACCGGCTCTATCGCGAGGAAGGCCTGACGGTGCGCAAGCGCCGCTCACGTCGTCGCGCCATAGGCACGCGGGCGCCGATCCTGGTCGAGGCCAGGCCGAACGCCCGCTGGTCGCTGGACTTTGTGCACGACCAGTTCGCCACGGGCCGCCGCTTCCGCATTCTCAACGTGGTCGACGACGTCACCCGCGAGTGCCTGGCGGCGATCCCCGACACCTCGATCTCGGGACGCCGCGTCGCGCGAGAGCTGACAGCGCTGATCTCTCGGCGGGGCCGTCCTGCCATGATCGTCAGCGACAACGGCACGGAGTTTACGTCCACGGCCATCCTGGCCTGGGCGCAGGATCAAGGCGTCGACTGGCACTACATCGCGCCGGGCAAGCCGACCCAGAACGGGTTTGTGGAATCCTTCAACGGGCGGATGCGCGACGAACTGTTGAACGAAAGCCTGTTCTTCGGCCTCGACCACGCCCGCCAGAAGGTCGCCGCCTGGGCGCTGGACTACAACACCCGCCGGCCGCATTCATCGATCGGCTACCTCACCCCGGAGGCTTTTGCCGCCAGTCTGACCGCAACAGGCCGACCCGCTGCGCAGGATGAAAGCTGCGCGGTCCGGCCTGTTGCTCATCCCACGCTGCGAGGCGTAACTAACCCAAGGACTCTGGTCGCCGCTGGATGAAAATTCAGGGGCACGTCAATTCTTCGGCAGAGTAACGGACGAGCGGGCCGGTACGTTCCCCATGAGGCGGAGCACACGCGGCCCCGCCTCTTCGTTGCAATCAGAACTGCTGTGCGGTCGGACGGATGACAATCGCGTTGACGTCGACGTCATCAGGTTGTTCGACGGCGAACGCGATAGCACGCGCCACCGATGCCGCCGGGATGGCCTGCTTGTAGAAGTCCAGCACCGTCTCGGCAGCCGTGCCAGAGGTCGTGAACTTCAAATCGCTTTCGACAGCTCCAGGCTCGATTGACGTAACCCGGACCTTTTCCCCCACCTCGTAGCGCAAGCCCTCGCTGATCGCGCTGACGGCGAACTTGGTGCCGGAGTAGACAGTGCCGCCTGGTGCGAAGACCTTGATGCCCGCAACCGAGCTCAGGTTGATGATGTGACCGCTGCCCTGCTCGAGAAAACCGGGAAGGGCCGCCGCGATGCCGTAGAGCGTACCCTTCAGATTGACGTCGATCATCTGGTCCCACTCGTCGGTGTTGACCTCGGCCATCGGACGGATCGGCATCAGCCCGGCGTTGTTGATCAGCACGTCGAGGCGGCCGAAGTCGGCAATGATTGCGGCGACGACGGACTGGACCGCCGATTTGTCGGTCACGTCCAGCGCGTAGCTACGTGCCGTGCCGCCGTTTGAGGCGATGTCCGCGACGACCTCGTCGAGCCTGTCCTTGCGCCGGGCGGCGATGGCCACCTTCGCGCCGCGTTCAGCGAGAAGGCGCGCTGTTTCCGCGCCGATGCCGCTGCTGCCGCCGGTAATGAGAACGACCTTGCCTTCGATACCCTTTGTCATGTCTGTATTCCTTCAAGTGAGTTGTTGATTTTTCGCCGCATGGCGGCCCCGCGCGAGCCCGCCCGGCCTGATGGGGTCACCGCGAGCGCAATAGGACGGGCCCGGCGCTCACCTTGATGCGGAGCAGCTCGTAGGGCTTGCGGCGCAAATCCCGCCCGCCGTGAAAACCGGGCTGACGGTGGAGCTGGTTGGCGGTGAAGTAGAGATATCCGTCGGTGCCGATCGACAGCGTGTCGGGCCAGCTGATGCGCGGGTTGCTCACCACCGTGGTCCAGCGGCCCTGGTCGAACACGCGGATTGCGTTGTTCTCGTAATCGCCGGCGAACACGCGGCCCTTGTCGTCTTCGGCTATCCCGTCTGAGGCGCCTTTGCGCCCCAGGCTGCGGACCGCGCGGGCCAGTGCCTCCTCGGACACCGCGGGATCGCGCAGCATCGCCGTGGGCACCGCGTGCAGCGTGCGGCCCGCCAGCGGACCGTAATACAGCAGGCTACCGTCGGCGCTGAGCGCAATCGCGTCGCTTGCGATCGTGACCGGCGTCGCCGGTCCATCGGCGGGACGGTTCATCAGCAGCGCACCGTCGACAACCGGGGTGAAGCCGGGCTCGGGGTTGGTCGTCGCATGGTTCGACAGGCGCCGGATCGCACGCCCGCTGGCGATATCGACGACGATGATGCCGCCGACACCGGCGTTGCTGCTGTCGGTGATATAGGCGACGCCCTCGGCGCCCTGACGCAGATCGAAGCGCACGTCGTTGAGGTAGGTCGTGGGCAGCACCACGCTGGGCGGCAGGACGATCGTCTTCACCACCCGGTCGGTCGCAAGGTCGATTGCCACCAGCTTTGCACCGCCGGCCTGCGGCTTAGAGAAATTGGGAGCCGCCGTGTCGAGCACCCAGAGGCGGTTGGCGCCATCGGCCACCACGCTCTGCACCGAGATAAAGTGCCCCGCCGGGTCGGCCGGATCGGGTTGGTTGGTCGCGGCGTCGGGATAGGGCACCGCCTTGCCGTCGACCAGCTCGGCAACCGTGAACGGCGCGTTGTCGCCCCACTGCGGGAAGTTGACGAAGATGCGCCCGTTGGGGGCGACGGTCACGCCAGTCGGCATCGCGCCATCGAAGGTAGCGACCTGTTCGATCTGGGGCGCGGATTCACCCTCGCGGGTCGTCGCGCAGGCGGCGAGCGAGAGGGCAGCGCCAGCGGCAAGAAGCAGTTTGGCGGAGGTTTTCATGGTGTCATTTCCTTGAGAATGCGGCCCGCGTCGGGGGGCTCCGACCGGAGGTATTGCGGCGGAGCCTTTACCGATGCGCCAAGCGCGGCGGCGGCGTGCCAGGGCCAGCGCGGATCCCACAGCGCAGCGCGGGCTATCGCTATGGCGTCGGCATGCCCGTCTTCGAGGATGCGCTCCGCCTGCTGCGGATCGGTGATCATTCCGACCGCCACGACAGGCATGGCGACCGCGTCCTTGACCGTCCTCGCCAGCGGCACCTGATAGCCGGGGCCGACAAGGATTTGCTGGCGCGGATCGAGGCCGCCACTGGAGACGTGGATCGCCGCGCAACCGCGCCGCTCCAACTCCTGCGCAAACCGCGCCGTCTCCTGCGCTGTCCAGCCGCCTTCGACCCAGTCGGTCCCCGAAACGCGGACGGTCACCGGGCGGTCGGCCGGTAATGCTTCGCGCACGGCAGCGAACACTTCGAGCGGGAACCGCATCCGGTTGTCGAGGCTGCCGCCGTATTCGTCGCCGCGCCGGTTGGAGATCGGCGAAAGAAACTCGTGGAGCAGATAACCGTGCGCCGCGTGGATCTGGATGGCATCGATGCCGAGCCTGCCGGCGCGGCGGGCGGCATCCGCGAACGCCTCCCGGATGCGGGCAAGCCCTGCCTTGTCCAGTTCGACGGGGGGATGGTCGTCCGGAGCGAAGGGAGTGGCGCTGGGTGCCACGGTCTGCCAGCCGTTCTCTGCATCGGGGGCAAGCTGCGCTCCGCCGTGCCACGGCTTGGCACAGCTCGCCTTGCGGCCGGCATGGGCCAGCTGGATGATCAGCGGCATGTCCGACCAACGGCGCACACTTTCGAGCACGCTTCGCATCGCCGCTTCGGTACGGTCATCGTATAGGCCGACGTCACCGTAGGTGATGCGCCCTTCCGGGCTGACCGCGGTCGCCTCGATCGTCAGCGCGCCCGCGCCCGACAGCGCCAACTGGCCGAGATGCATCTGGTGCCAGTCGGTCATCGCGCCGTCGACTGCCGAATACTGGCACATCGGCGCGATGACGATGCGGTTGGCGAGCCGCAGCCCGCCAACCTCAATCGGTTCGAACAAATTCGCCATCACCATTCGCCCGTGTTGGGCATGGAGGCCCAGGGTTCGGCCGGAGCCTTGTGCTCGCCCTTCTGCAGCAGTTCGATCGATATCCCGTCCGGCGAGCGGACGAACGCCATGTATCCGTCACGCGGGGGGCGATTGATCGTCACGCCGCCCGCCTGCAGCCGCGCGCACGTTTCGTAGATGTCGTCGACCCCGTAGGCGAGGTGGCCGAAGTTGCGGCCCCCGGTATAAGTCTCGGCAGGGTTGCCGTCCTCGGGCGGCCAGTTGTACGTCAGTTCGACCTCGGCATCGCCCTGCTCCCCGTCGCCGCGGAAATCCTCGTCGGCGGCAAGGTAGATCAGCGTGTAACGCCCGGCCTGGTTCTCCATGCGCCGGGTTTCCTTGAGACCCAGCAGCGTGAAGAAACGGATCGCCGCCTCGGGATCGGCGACGCGCACCATGGTGTGGAGATAGCGCATGATCAGGCGACCTTGTCCTTGAGGGCTTCCATCACGAGCTCCGCGGTGCGGGTAGCGCTGGCGGGGTTCTGGCCGGTCACCAGATTGCCGTCGCGCAGGGCGAAGGGGGCAAAATCGGGGCCGCCCTCGTGCTTGCCGCCGAGTTCCTTGAGACGCGTTTCGAGCAGGAACGGCACCGCCTGATCGAGGCCGACCGCGCGTTCCTCGCTGTCGGTGAAGCCCGCGACACGGCGATCGGCGACGAAGGGCGTGCCATCGGCCTTTTTCGCTGAGACCAGCCCCGCCGGTCCATGGCAGACGGCGGCGACGATCTTGCCTTCGCGGTCGAAGCGTTCGACCAGGCGCGCCAGTTCGTCGCTGCCGGGGTAATCGAACATGGTGCCGTGGCCGCCGGGCAGGAACAGCGCGTCGTAGCCGGCGGGATCGATGCTTGTGAATACAGGGGTGCTGGTAACCTCGGCCTTCAGGGCCTCGTCCTTCAGATAGCGCTCGACCGAAGCGTCATTCTCGCCGTCGGCGTTGACGCTGCGCTGGTCAACGGGGATGGCGCCGCCCTTGATCGAGGCCAGCGTCACGTCGGCGCCCGCATCGCGGAACGCGTAGTACGGGGTGGTAAGTTCTTCGAGCCAGACACCCGTCGGTTCGGTGCCGGGAATCATTCGGTCGGCGGAGGTGGCCACCATGAGAATGCGGGTCATCGTCAGTTGTCCTTCTCCATTGATGTGGGGACACGAGCAAACGCACACGGCGCGGCCGCGCCCGCCACAAAGACAGTGGTGAGAGCTTTCAGCAGTTGGCGGCGATTTTGCATTCGATCGTTCCTTTCGGCGGCCTAGATAGGCAGGGAACGGCATCATGAAATCCAGCGAGAATGGCGGACGGCCATAAATGCGCTTATGGAACCGGAATGTCCCTCCTGCAGTTGCGCACCTTCGTTGAAGTCTACCGCCGTCGTTCGCTGAGCGAGGCGGCCCGGGCAATCGGCATCACCCAACCGGCTGCGTCGCAGCACATCGCATCGCTCGAGGCGCAACTGGGCCGTCCCTTGTTCGATCGCCATTCGCGCGGCGTCCGACCGACAGCGATCGCCGACGATCTCGCTGCTTCAATCGGAAGCAGCCTTGACACAGCGGAATCGGCACTGGCCAGCGCGCGGGCCCGTTCGTCCCGCATCTCGGGCACGGTCCACATCGCCGCGCCGTCGGACCTGCTGGGCGAAATGATCACGCCCCGACTGGCTCCGCTGCTGGAAGCAGGGCTGGACCTGCGGCTGCATATCGGCGGGCGCGAGGCGCTTTATGCCATGCTCCTCGAAGACAAGGTGCACCTGGCCGTCACCGCCTCGCAACCCGAAGATCCGCGGTTGGCCTTCCATGCGCTGGGCGAAGAGCACCTGCGCGCCGTAGCCTCGCCCGCCGTGGCCATGCGGATTGCCGAATTGCCGCTTGCCGACGGGCTCAACCGGACGGCCCACCTCGCCTACGACCTCGACCGGCCGCTGCTGCGAACCTGGCTCCATGCAAACCAGCTCGAGCTGACGAGCCAGCCCGCGTTGACCGCGCCCGATTTGAGAGTATTGCGATCGGGATTGTGCGCGGGTCTCGGCTGGACGGTGATGCCCGGCTATCTCACCCGCAGCGAACGCGCTGCCTGCACGCTGATCGAGATACCCGCCCCGGTCACGGTGCCGCGCAACGCCTACTACCTCGTCTGGGCACGCTCATCGCTGCGACACCCGCGCGTGGCCATGGCTCGGGACGCCCTGATTGCTGCACTCCGAATATGATTGTGGCGACGCCTGTTGGGCCGTGAGCGCAATGTCGGGTCTGAACCAGTTGAGCGCTGGCGGAACGAAGGGCGGCTTTCGGGATCGTCGGCGACAAGGCTGAACGGCCGGATGTGGGGCGCAAAGCGGTTATCCTAGGAATGAAAAGGTTGTGTCCTCCCCTGCCCCAAAGTCGGCCACCTCTGTTCGAATCCTCGGGCGGGACTCGAACTCACGTTAAATAATTGGGATCTTTCCGACCGATCCCGTTGCGGAAGGGCTGGGGCACGCCGTTGCACTAGCGTGAGAATCCGGCCGTGAGCCACAGATCGCAGCTGGGGGTCTCGCCTGATTTCGCACTGCCCGAGGATACCCCAAAATACCCCCATAAAGGCCCCGGCTTCAAGCGAACACATACGGACGCATACGGCCCCAAGCGAATAGGCGTGGTAGCACATCTGTTATTGAAATCAGCGATTTGGGTAAACAATCCGGATGTATACGGACGCAAGCGAACACATGCGGACGCTATTTCCTGGTAGCGGAGAAGGAACATATATCGAACATATAACGTTCTGACATTGCGCGTTTTTCCGCCCAACTCTTGGAAAATACCCCCACCGATCCTCCCAGAATCGCGAATTTGCGCCAAACCGTTACAAGGGTGCGATCGGCCGACTAATGTTCGAAAATTGGCAGCTCAACCGCCTCATTGAACGGCGGAAGTTGGGCCGATTGTTGACCGTCCTCTTTTTGTGGAAAATCGGCTAAAGCTGCCGTCAACCAGCTGACTCTTAATCAGCGGCCCCCAGGTTCGAGCCCTAGCGCGCCCACCATATTTCCCTTATTCATCAATCAGATACAGATCCAGCGCCTCACATCAATGGGTCCTGAACCTAAGAGCCCGAAGCCGACCGAACCATATCCAAACGCCCCGCAATTGCAGCGGTTGTCCAGTCTTCAAACCTTGGAAAATGCTGGGAGCCCGAGATGTGGGCCAATGAGTCCAACTTTCTGTGTCGGAGTCTAGCCTGCTGTGTCGTCCGACACTTGCGTCGCGCTCGAAACGATTCGAACGTCCGATCCTCAGATTCGTAGTTGGATGCCGTCAGCGGACGCTCCCAAAGTCCGATATGAGTCAAAAGCGGCCATAGCGCCGCCTAAAAGAACTTCTGCAAATCGGGATACCCGGCCACGGTTCTGCAACGCTAATCCAGAAGCCGGCTCGGCGGCACGCCAAGCGCAGCCGCAATGCGTCCCAGCGCCCTGACGCTAGGATTTCTCGTGCCGCGCTCGAGATCGCTGAGATAGCTCCGCTTCATACCGGCCCGGAAGGCCAGCTCCTCCTGCGAGAGGCCTGCAGCAGTCCTTAGAACACGCACGTTGCGGCCTAAAAGGGCTACGACGTCCATGGGCACAGGAGACCGGCCAAGCTCGAGTTTGGCTGCCCACCAGACGTGTCAATTAGAGTGGCGATCCGGCTCGAGCAGAATGCGTGGATCAACACCCAGAGCGATCGCAAGCCGCTCTAGCGCTTCGACGCTTGGTTTTCGATTGCCGAGCTCAATGCCGCTCACATAGCTCCGCTTCATGTCAGCACGGAACGCGAGCTCTTCCTGAGAAATGCCCAGGGCGTTTCGATGACGCCTTATATTTCGGCCCAGTAGGGCGACGAGGGACATCCAGACAATTGAGCGCCACCGGACTCTTTAATCTGTCCCCTAATCGTGTCATTTTGCCCTCTGAACGTGTCATTGAGGGACTAATGACTGGTCAAGCCGCGATCAGGCATAGCAAGAACCCATCAGGTCTCGGAGACCTGTACCTCCGGCATGCTAGCTGGCTCTCATCCCGTCTCCGCCGTCTAGGCGTCACGGGCGTCGACGACATCGTTCAGGAGACCTACCTCCGCATCGCGCCCTACCAGGCGCGTGGCGAGGTCCGCCACCCGAAGTCCCTCCTTCTCCGGATCGCCACCAACCTCGTGGCCGAGGAAGGCCGCCGCACGCAAAGGCAACGCCTGCACGCCGCCACCACCACCGCCTGCAACGACGCCGCCTCCCAGACGGAAGCCGTCCTGCTGAAGCAGCTGATCCTCAGGCTTCCACAACCCGAACGAGATATTTTCATGCTCAGCCGGTTCGGAAGTTTGACAAACGAGGAGATCGCAGCGCGACTAGAGTTGTCGGTAAAGACTGTGGAGCGTCGCATCACGCGGGCGCTAAAACAGGTCGATGCTCAACTCCGACGCTAGTCCAAGGGCTGCGATGCCGACTGAGGTGAAGACACGTACGGCCGCCGACGATCAGGCGGCCAACTGGATAGCGCGGCTCGGCACGCGCACCATTTCGCTCGACACCGTCCAGGCCTTCGCCAAATGGCGCGAGATTCCCGAAAACGCCGAAGCCTACCGTCGGGCCGAACAGCTCTGGGCGCGGAGCGGCGAACTCGCAGGCGACCCGGACATCCAGGCAGCCCTTCAACAGGCCCACCAACGTCGGCCGCGTCGTTTCGGCTCGCGCGAAGTCCGCGCAATCGGCCTGACAGCGGCGCTGGCCGCGACGCTCGCGGCCGGGTTTGTCTTCTGGGAGGGGCGCAACACCTACTCCACCGGGATCGGAGAACAGCGGACGCTGCAACTGGCCGACGGGTCGCGGGTCCGTCTGGACACGGCCTCCAGGATGCGGGTCCGCTTCACCGCCGGTGAACGTCGCATTGAGCTGACCCAAGGTCAGGCCCTGTTCGAGGTGGCGCACAACGCCGCCCGTCCCTTCGTGGTGTCAACCACCGACGCCTCCGTCACCGCAGTCGGCACCGTATTCGAAGTTCGTCGCGTCGGTTCAGAAACCCGCGTCGTCCTGTTGTCGGGCGCCGTCGACGTCGCCCAGTCCGCTGCGCCGGCCGCGCCACAAAGACTGAAGCCCAACCAGCAATCGGCGATCCGCGCTGGAACCGCCAGGATATCCACCGTTAACGCTGATGTCGCGACTAGTTGGACCGACGGCCAGCTCACCTTTGTGGATACCCCGCTCGTCGACGCCGTGGCCGAGATGAACCGCTACCTGACGGCGCCGATCATTCTCGACGCGCCTGCCTCGGCCAACACCCCGATCAACGGCGTCTTCCGCAGCGGGGACCGGTCGGCCTTTGTTTCGGCAGCCGCCCATCTGCTCGGCCTGAAAGCGATCCGCGAGCCTGACGGCAGGGTTCGACTGGTCACTCCAAGGAATAATGAAAAGGGGTGAGGGTCAGACCCTAGCCCAACCGTCTCTACCCCGACGCGCTCCTGCGTCGAGGGGGAGAGACAAGATGACCGCCCACCGCTTAAGCCTTTTCGCCGGCGTCGCCCTGGCCGCCGTATCCGGCGCCGCGCACGCCCAGTCTTCAGCCCCGCCTTCAACACCGGCCCAGGCGCCGGTCCAGACACACTTCGCGATTCCCGCCGGACCTCTGGGCGCAGCCCTCAACGCCTATGCTCGCCAGGCCGGCCGGCAGTTGATGTTCACGTCGGACCAGGTCGCGGGCCGCCGGACTTCTGGCCTGAACGCCAGAATGAGCGCCGACGCCGCCCTCGATCGGCTACTGGCCGGGTCCGGCCTCGTCGCGGTTCAGTCCTCCAGCGGGGCCTGGGTCCTTCAGCGCGCGCCCCGGGATGAGTTCGCGGAGGCCGTGGTCGTCGACGACGTCGTCGTCACCGGCACCCTGCTTCGGGGGCCAGGCGACACGCCCTCCCCGGTCACGGTGATCCGGCGCGACGATCTTGACCGCACCGGCCGCGCCACGATCGCGGAAGCCCTGGCCGCCCTGCCCCAGAACTACGCCGGCAGCGGCACGCCGACGGCGGCCCTGGTCGGATCGGATCCGATGCAGAGCAATTCGGGCCTGGCGACCGGGGTGAACCTGCGCGGTCTCGGACCGGACTCCACCCTGGTGCTGGTCAACGGCCGTCGCATGGCCGGCGCCGGCGGCAGGGGTGATTTCGCCGACGTCTCGGCCGTTCCGACCGCCGCCGTCGAACGTGTTGACGTCCTGCTCGACGGGGCCTCCGCCCTCTATGGCGCCGACGCCGTCGGGGGCGTGGTCAACATCATCCTTCGGCGGGACTTCGACGGTCAGGAAAGCCGCCTGCGCATAGGCGCCGCTAAGGGCGGCGGCGAGTCCGTCATCGCCGCCCATACGATTGGCCGGACCTGGTCGACCGGTCAGGCGCTCCTTTCGTACGAGTTCGAGCGGCAGAACGCGCTGAGCACCACGGACCGCGCCTATACAGCGACGGGCGACCTCAGGCCCTTCGGCGGCACGGACCATCGGACCTATTACGCCGTCCCGGGCAATATCGTCCGCTTCGACAACGCCAGCAGCAGCTACGTCGTCACCCACGCCATCCGCCCGGGCGCGGGCGGCGTCGCGGTCTCAGCGGCGGATTTCGCCGCCGGCCAGCAGAACTACGGCAACACCCGAACAGGCGCCGCCCTCGTCCCGGAGTTCGATCGCCACGCGGCCTATCTCTACGTCAGGCAGCAGGTCGGCGCGCATCTCGAGTTCACAGGTGATCTCCGCTTCAGTCAGCGCGAGTTCGAAACCGAAAGCACCACCCCGACCGTCATCGCGACGGTCACGACGGCGAACCCGCATTTCGTGTCTCCGACCGGCGCGACATCGCACAGCATCGCCTATTCCTTTGGTGGAGACCTTGGGGTCTCTCAACGCTCAGGTCGAGCACGCAGTCTCGGCGCGACCCTGGGAGCGCGTGTCTTCCTGCCCTCCGACTGGGAGGCCGAAGCCTTTCTGACCTATGGGGCCGAGCGGGCCGACGACGGGCGTCGCGGCATGATTCAGTCCACCTTCCTGCAGGAAGCCTTGGGAAACACCGCGGACGATCCGGCGACCGCCTTCTCGGCGCCGCGTGACGGCTACCTCAACCTCTTCGGCTCCGGCGCGGCCAACGCCCGCACCGTCCTGGACTTCATCTCCAGCGGCTGGAGTCGATATACCGACGAGAACGAGGTGGCCTCCGCCAACCTCATAGCCCAGGGCACGGCCTTCAAGCTGCCTGCGGGAGATCTGAAGGTTGCGGTCGGCGCCCAGTTCCGAACGGAGGTGCTGAAGAACAGCGGCGTCACCTTCACCTCCGGCCTCACTCCCCTGTCGACGCGCTCCCCTGACAAGGACCGCAAGGTCGCCGCCGCCTTCATCGAGGTTCGCGCGCCGCTCGTCGGTCCAGACCATGCGGTTCCGGGGATTCAGAAGCTCGAGCTCTCCCTCGCGGGGCGGCTGGAGGACTATGACGACATAGGCTCCACCGCCAATCCCAAGATCGGCCTGATGTGGACCCCTGTCGAGGACCTCAAGGTCCGCGCCAACTGGGGGACGTCCTTTCGCGCACCGGCCATGACCGAGCTGGCGCAACGCCGCTACATTTCCGCGACCTTCGTCGCCGATACGGTCGGCCAGCAGGTCGCCCTCTTCGAAGGCGGCGGCAATCCGGACCTCAAGCCCGAGACCGCGGACACCTTCACCCTCGGTTTCGATTATCGCCCCAGGGACAGGTCATGGCGTTTCGGCGCCACCTGGTTCGACATAGCCTTCTCCGACCGGATCGGGCGTCCGGCGCTCGACAATCTCACCCAGGTGCTGCTGGATCCCACCCTTGCGCCCTTCGTCCATCGGGTCGATCGCAACTCGGCCGCCGACCGGGCGGCCGTAGAGGCGCTGATCACCAGTCCCGACTTCCTGCTGCCGGGCGTCCTTCCCGCAGACGCCTTCGGCGTCATCGTCGATGGGCGCTGGCTGAACACGGCGGCGGTAGAGGTGCGGGGCTTAGACGGTTACGCCGCCTATGATCTGGACCTGGCCGGCGGCGAGCTCACCCTGGAAGCCACCGCCTCCTACATGACCGACTACAAGCGCCGCATCACTACGGCCGCGCCGTCCGTCGACCTCGTCGACACCTACGGCTTCCCGGTCGATCTGCGGGGCGTCGTGTCCGGTCGCTGGGTGCGAGACGATGTTTCGCTTCGGGTGGCGGTGAACCACGTCGGCGGCTATCGCGACCTCCTGGAATCCCGGATCGGCTCCTGGACGACGACGGACCTGCAGGTGGGGTGGACGCCCTCGGGCGCGTGGGGCGACGGGCTCAGCCTGACAGCCTCGGTGCGGAATGTCTTCGATGCGGACCCGCCCTTCTATGACGCGGTCACGGGCATCGGCTTCGACGCCGGGCAGGCCGACCCCCTGGGTCGGACCTTCGCGCTGCAACTGACCAAGCGCTGGTAGGTCTCCCATGTTTCGCACTGTGCTCGCCGCCGCGAGCGCGGTCCTGATCTGCGGATCCGGACCCGCTCTCGCCGCGCCCGTAACCCTGGACGACCTCCTTCGTCTCGAACGCTTCGGCCAGGTCGCCCTTTCTCCTCGCGAGACCACCCTCGCCTTCGAACACATCGGCCCCATGATCGAGGCCGGACCCTATGAATATGACGCGCTGGATCTGGTGCTGCGCTCAAGCATCATGGTCGCCCCGGCGGACGGGAGCGCGGCCCCTCGCAGCCTGCTGGCAAGGGCGAAAGGCGAGGGCCATGTCATCGGCGCCTGGTCTCCGGACGATCGACACCTGCTCATCTATCGGCTCGCAGAACGCTCTTTTGCGGCGGGGATCGTGAACACGGCCACAGGAGACGTCCTGTGGCTGCCCGGCACGCCCGACACCTCCATGTGGGGGCGGGCGGCGCAATGGCGCAACAACGCTGAGCTGGTCATGATCCAGCGCGTGGAGGGCGATCTCCCGCCCATGGTGCGCCAGGGCTTTCATGTTCAGGACCGGATGAGCGAGCTGTGGCGGTCCACCCGGGAGGGGCTGCAACCCGGCCGCACCCTGATCGGCGGGGGCGCCTTTCTGGACAGGAACCCCAGACCGGCGGAGTCCCGTCTGGTCCTGGTGTCGGCCGCGACCGGACGACAGCAGAGCCTGGCGACGGGTCGTTTTCACGACCTGGAAATCGCCCCAGGCGGAGCCTTCGCCGCTGCGGTGCGGTTCTCCGGGGACCGCCCGTTCGATCCAGACGCCCCCTTCCTTCAGGGAGATTTTTCAGAACGGCGCGAGCTCACCCTGGCAAACCTCGAAAGCGGCGAAGTCTGGGAGCCGCTCCCGGGACTGGACATCTCTCCGCTCCTGATGTCGTGGTCGCTCTCTGGCGATCGTTTGCTGGTCTGGGCAAGGCAGGACGGCGAGCCCTGGTCGAGCGGTCGGCTGATGCAGATCGACCCCGGACGAAAAACCGTCAGGGCTACGGACCTGGGCGGCTTCAAGCCGGCGCGGCTCGAGACCGGACTTCGAACCGAATTCATCAGCGCGGACTGGCTTGGCGAAAACCCGATCCTCTATGTCCAGAACGGCGACCGACGCGACTGGATCTCTCTTACGGATGCCGGCCCGCAGGTCCTGACGGCCGCGCTGGCCTCGCCCTCCTTCTCGCTGATCGCGGTTTCCGCGCGCCGCCTCGTGGTGCAATCCGGAGCCGAGGCCTGGTCCATCGATCAAAACGGCTCGGCGACACGTTTGGGCAGGGCGATCCGCGCCAGGCCGAGCGCGACATCAGCCCTCTTCAGCCGGGGTCAACGCTTCTCCTTCAACAGCCCGGCCCGACGGGACTGGACATTGACCGGTGATGGCCAGGAGATGTGGCGAGTGGATACGGCCACGGGCGCCGCGACCGGCTCCAGATCGGAGATGTCATCCCGGATCGCCGCAGCGGGGGAACGGCGCACCGTCGTCGCGATCAGGGATGACCGTAACCGTGAAGCGCTCGCCCTGGACGGCGCGCCTCCCTTGATGCGATTGAACGATCGGCTCGCCGAGGTGAGTTATGCTCCCGTGGAAGCGGTGATTCACACGGCCCCGGACGGCGCGCCGCTCACGAGTTGGCTCTACCGCCCGCTCAGAACAAGCGATCACAAGCCTCCCCTGATCGTCGTTCCCTATCCTGGCGAGCCCGCATACCAGCCAGCCTCGCCGGAAGACGGCGTGACCTCCAACGTTCAACTGATGACGGCGGCCGGCTATGCGGTGCTGATCCCGAGTCTCCCCAGACCGGACAGACGGGGCGAGCCCGCCCTCGGCATGGCGGACGACATCCTCGCCGCTGTTGACGCCGCAGAGTCTCTGGACGCCTTCGACTCTAAACGGATCGTCCTGTGGGGGCACAGCTTCGGCGCCTTTGCAGCCGTCGCCGCGGCGACCCAATCAGATCGCTTCTCCGCCGTGATCGCGGCGAACGGACCCTATAATCTGCTCAGCGCCTGGGGCCAGTTCTCCCTGCCCGCCGCGCTTTCGCCGGCGGACGGGCTGCCGGTGAGATCGAGGGCCGGTTGGGTCGAGACCGGTCAGGGAGGGCTCGGGTCTCCCCCCTATGCCGACACGGACCGTTATGTGCGCAACAGTCCGGCCCTGGCCGCCGACCGGATCTCGGCGCCGGTTCTGCTTGTCACGGCCGATCGCGATTATGTTCCCCCCGGACAGGCCCAGGAGCTTTTCTCAGCCCTTTACCGACAGCAGAAGGACGTCGTCCTCCTGACCTACATGGGCGAGGGCCATGTCCTCTCCAGCCCGGCGAACATCCGCGACTATTATGAAACCGTTTGGGCCTGGCTGGACGAGGTGCTGCAACCTTCGCGCGTCAGGCCTGGTCGCCAGAACAAATAGGTCTTTTTCATAGGACTGAGCTCAGGTCCGGCGCCGCAAGCTCTGGACCTGAGCGACCGTCAGCCCCCGATCACATCCGATCAGCCTCGGCGCGGTCTCGCGCCAAGATCAGTCCCGCAGGCTCTACGCCGGTCGCCCGGCGGTGTTCGATCCGCAGATGGCTGATCTCCTTGATCAGCCGGTCCAGCTGTTTGCTGATAGCCAGGAGGATGCTCAAGCAGCCGAAGGCGGCGAAGAAGAGTAGAGCCGTCTGCCACTGCGTCATCCGCCTGCCTTCGACTTGCCGCCCGACCTGACCTTTGGAGCGGTCTTCGTCGCCTTGCGTCCACCGACCCCCAACCCCATCCGCTTGGCCAGATCAGACCGCGCCCTGGCGTAGTCGGGGTGGACCATCGGGAAATCCGCAGGAAGGCCGAAGGCGTCGCGATAGGACTGCGGGGTGTGCCCGTGGATCGCCAGGTGGCGCTTCATCGACTTGAAGGGCTTCTGCGTGATCAGGCTGATGATACCCGAGGGGGTGATCAGCTTGCGGGCCTGGGCGGCCGTGAGCTTTCGTACCGGTTCAACCTCCTCGATGCGATCTGAACCGGTGGAACCGAGCGCGGCATGGACGGAGGTGATCAGGCCGGGCAGCGCGCCTGCCTCGATCCTGTTGTTCGTCACATAGGCTGCGACGATGTCGGCGGTCATGTCGAGAAGGTCCCGATCAGACGTCATCGCGTCGTCCAAGGTAGGGCTCCAGTAAAAAACGGGACTTCCTGGATATCCTGTAACGCCGTCATCGGACAGGCCGATTACTGGCTCGCGAGTCCAAGGTGTAGCCGCCTAGCGGCTAGGAACGCCAGGCGCTCACCCAGCTTTCGACGAGGCTCAGCATCATCAGTTCCAGATAGCCGCCTTGCCAGATCAGATGTTCAACCTGCAGCGCGGCCTCGACCTGCTCGCGATCGATCAGGCCGTGGCGAGCAAGATATCCCTCCAGCAGATGCGGTCGGAGACGATCGATGTTGGCCGCCAGCACCCGACCATAATAGCCGCCGAGTTCCGACTTCGAGCGCCGCTGGATCAGGGCGGCAGGGAGCCTGTCGGCAAACGCCTCCCGAGCCATAAGACGATCATGCCCGCCCCTTGTCAGTTCATAGGCAGGTATGGCGAGGACGGTTTCCATGACCGGTTGGCTGAGGGCCGGATGAAGCAGATCCGCCCTCGCATTTCGCAATGATGGGCTGTGAAGGCCGAGATTGCTGGTGAAGCCGACGACCTGCTGACGTTTGGCGGGTCCCAGGTCAGCCACGTCGGCCAGCCATGGATGAGGCGCGACGTCCATTTGGCGGATATCCGGGTGAAGAAGTCCGTTCGCCAACGGGCCGTAGTCGCGCGGACGTCTCGCCGCAACCAGCGCCGCCCTCATGGTGCGCCAGGCGGAGCGTCTCATTCGGCGAGCCAGCACCGGCGCCGTCGGGGTCAATAGGGCCCCCAGCCCGCGATCTCGAATCTGGTCGGCGAGAATGCTGGAACTCGCCGTCTGCACGAAGGCGACATCCCCGCCCTTGCCGGTCAGAACCCCTTCGACGCCATGCCGCTCGCACAGGCCCGCCTGCAGGGCGTCATAAACCGCATCGAGCCGGTTGAGGCTGGGCCGGAGGGACCGGGGATGGTCCAGCGCCAGGCCATTGACCAGGTCCCGGGCGGACCGGGACATGATGGTCAGTTCAACGCCCAGCGTCTCGGCCACCGCCCTGGCGTAGGCCCGCTCGTCCGACTCCGTATAGGGCCCGGAGGTGTTGAGCCACATGACCCGGCCGCGGAAACCACCCGCGAGCAAGCTGGAGGCCATGATCGCCGAATCCAGACCGCCGGAAACCTCGGCGAGGACGGAGGTCCGCCTCCCCACCAGGCCGGTCACCGCACCCTCGACCGTCGCTCGCAACCCGGCAGCATCTGCCGGCGATGAACGACGCGCGGCCTGGGCCGGCGACCAAATCATACGGTTTCGTCCGTCGGGGAGGTGGAGCCCGCCTGGAGGCACCGTCTTCCACGCGCAGACCAGATCGGCTGAAGACAGGGTGATGGGGTCGCGAAGCACCTCCGCCACCGTTCGCCAGCAGAGCCCCGGATGATCGTTCGTCGCCTCGATCATCCAGTTCGGGGCATCGCTTGCGGCCAACCAGGTCGATCCGCTTCGCGATACGGCGCAGTCGACGGCGCCGGACGGGTCCCTGAACACCCCGCTCAAGACCTGATCCGGGCCCAGCAATAGGGCGATGTAACGGCCCCAGAGCCCGTCGCTCAGGTCGCGACACAGGGCGTCGACCGTCTTCCCCGTGATCACCGGCCACGATGGCGACGCGACCTCGCCTATGAGCAAGACTTCGCCAGAAGCGTGAGGAAAGCGAGTGATGACCGCCCGGTCAGTCGCGATCCATAGCCGGGAACCGACCTCGGTGATCCGCCAGCCTTCACGGCGAGCCGCCTCCTTCATCGCCTGGAAAGCGCCTTCGTCCGCCTCCGGCCCCAGCACGGCGACGAAGCGTGTCACGCCCCGATCACCAGGATAGGGGTGTACAGCGCCACCCGGTCGAGATCGTCGTCGAGAAGCACATCCCCGACCTGGAGCCAGCAGTGGGCGGAAAAGGGCCATGTCCGGACCCCGAAAATCCAGGTCGAACCCAGTCCGCGCGACGCCAGGTGGGCGCGCAGAAGACAGGCCCTGTAAAGACACTGCCCCTGCCCCGGCGCCCATGGCATCCAGCGATCGAACAGGCGGGCCTCAGCCATGGCGTCGTCAGCCCGATCATACCGCAGCGGCAGGCAGGGCGACCGTGCGATCAGGGCTCGCAGCGGACGGCCAGGGATGCGCCAAGCCTCGAACGCCATGACCCTCGCCAAAGCCATATTGGAGAAGACGCCGATTTCGGGACCTTCATAGAATCTGGAGGTCCGGACGGCCGGCGTGGGCCTGACCACGGGGTGATCTGAAGAGGCGGTCTGGAACAGCCCTGTTTTGACAAGGCCCTGCGCGATTGCGGGGCTTGCGGCGGTCCACCGTCCGCCCCCCTCACAACTCAGATAACGACCCAGGTCAGGGAGGCAGAAATAGGCGTCTGTCTCGAGGTCCAGGGCGACCAGGTCGTCTTCGACGACGGCGACATGGATGGAGGGCGCTGGCGAGATCATGACGTGCAGGACGGTTGGCCGCCGGCCGAAGCCGACGGCCTGCGACCTCAGCCCTGCGGCTTGATGCGGGTGAAGTCGATCTCGAGGACACCCTCGAGTTCGCCGCCGCGGGTCAGGGCGCGCGCTTCGCCGAGGCGGATGAGGCGGATCGGTCGGGTCATCTCAGTCTCTCCTTTGGTATGCCGCGGAAGTGCGGCTTCATCAGGAGGCGACCGAGGAGCGGAACCGGCAAGCTATATTGCCATATATTCCATGGCCGGTGCAGGCGCCGGCGTCTTTCGGCGCCTGCGGGTCCGTCAGGCCATGCGGATATAGGAGCCGTCCAGTTCCAGGACGCCGACGTGCCATCCGCCGCGAGTGAGGTCGCGGGCCTTGCCCAGACGAACCAGGCGAACACGGGTTGAGTTTTGCATCACAGTCTCCTTGATCAGCCGCAGGATTGCGGCGCCTCCATGGGCGGCCCGTCTCAAGGCTGTGACAAACTATATCTCGATATATTCAACGGCCCGGCTTCGGTCTGGCCCGACGCAGGGCCTCCTCCCCCGCCTTCAGCCAGTCGGCCTCATCGCCGCCCGCCGATTTCTCCACCAGATCGCGCACGCTCGCATTTACAGCCGCGACTATGGTGCGCGCCTCCAGAGCCGCCAAGCGGTCGCCGAGTTGATGATTGAGCTGCTGCACTCCGATCATCACGATGCTCATCAACTTGTTCGAACTGCATCGGATCGCGAAATCCGGAGATCCAATCGAAAGCGAGGCGAAGATGGCGTCCGGATCGGCGTCCACGAAAGAGCAGAAGCGGTAGATGTAATCGACGTTGAGACGCCCTCTACCGGCTTCGAAATCCTGATAGGTTCGGAGAGCGAGGTTCATTCCTTGAGCGACCTCTGCCGACGAGTAGCCGCGCAGGCGTCGAAGACCCCGGATCGCGGCGGAAAGCACTGCGCTGTCGCTTTCAAGCTCAGATTGGTCCGGCGGCTTCATTTCACAACCTCCCCGCGACAGGTGTGGGCGGGGAGCGCGTTTCAGGCAACAGAAGTCAGCGTTTCTCTGCTTAGAATTCACAGTTCGCGCGAATATATCGCGTGCGAGCGCGAGCTTTTCATCTCCCGGCGAGAATATGCCGCGCCCGGACTATCTGCAGCTTCCCCCTTCTGCGGGATGGCCCGAGTCTGGCGATTCGAAGCCCGGAGTCGTCGAATGGCGCGTAATCGCGACCCTTTCGCCAGCGCCTTGCGTACGCTCCGCGAGCGAGCGATCGCAGGCGTCTTCTCCCCCGGCAAGCCCATCATTATTCTGGACGAAGCCCAGGCTCTGGGCCTGTCCACGACCCCCGTTCGCGAAGCTCTCGCCTGGCTCGGCGGCGAAGGTCTCATCAGCCGCGCCCCGGCTGGCGGCTATGCCGGTCTCAGCCTCGACCCCATGGGGCTGTCCGGTCGCTACAGGCTCCGTCTTCACTGCCTGGAAAGGGGCCTCTCCAGCGCAACGAACCTCAACCCGTTTCCGCCGGACGAACCGGCCCGGCTTTTCAGACATATCGTGGCCGGCGCGGCCGATCCCGCCTTGATGGGGTTGTACGACCGCACCCAGAGCGTCCTCCAGAGGTTCGCCGTCGTCGAAGCGCAGATGCTGGGAGATATGCCGCTCGCGCTGGAGAGGGTGACGCGCCACCTGACCAGGGGTGATGCCGAAGCGGCGGGCGCCGAGCTTCGCGCCTTCCACAACCGACGCATCAACGCCGCCCCCCTCCTCGCGGAGAGCGAAATGTCCCAGGCGGGCGCGGTGTGAGGGCAGGACCTGCCTCGCGGCTGGACCTGACATCCCTGAGGTGGACCATCGCCGTCGCCAGCGCCGGCGGGTTCCGAAAGGCCGCCGACGCCCTCGGCGTCGAACAGTCCGCGCTCAGCCGACGGATACGAGGCCTGGAGGACGAAATCGGAGTCTCCCTGTTCCACCGCAACCCCGGAGGCGCCTCCCTGACCTTCGCCGGGACGTCCTTCATACGGGGCGTGGAACATGCGCTTGATCTGCTGACCGACTGCGTCACGGAGGCGCAGGAGGCGGGCCAGGGGCGACTGGGCAGGCTGAAGATCGGGCTGACGCCCTCCTTCCTGTCGGACGCCTTGTTCGGCCTCCTCGATCGATTTCGCGGCGCCCATCCCCATGTCCAGATCGAGATGGTCTGCGGCGATGCAGAGGATCATCTCGCCGCCGTCGCTGATCGGCGGCTTGACGTCGCCGTCCTGCCCGGAGGCATGACGGTGACCGGCCTGGACATGTCGGAGCTATGGCGGGAAAGCCTTCACGTCGTCCTGCCCGCGAGCCATGTCCTCGCCCAGGGCTCGACGGTCGATCTCCTGGCCCTTGAACAGGGTCCGCTGCTGATCAGCGAAGGCGACCTGGGCGCCGATGTGCTCGCTCACGTCGGCCTCCCCCCCTCCGTGAGCGTCAGGATCATCCGGGCCGGACTGCCGATCCTGTTGTCACAGGTCGAACTCGGCCTCGGGCTGGCGATCATCGCGCCCAGCGCTCTTGCGCACGCCCGTCTGCCGGCCGGACTGACCCACCGGCCGCTCAGCGCCAAGGACGGCCTGAGCGTCAGCTTCGCCGCGGCCTGGTATCATCAGAACGACAACCCGGCGCTGCGCCGGTTCGTCAGTTCAGCCCGCGCCGCGCGCTGACGTCGGATGAGCCAGCGCACCTGAAGACGATCGGCCGACCACCTGACGCGCCTTTGCTGTGATGAAGGATCTGTCGGCCGCCATGAAGCGGGTCAGCATGGGGGCGATGAGTTGGGCGGCTGCGTAGGTTCTTTCCCCGTCGGCTGAAAGCACCTCGGCGTACAGGACCAGGTCACGGTGAACGTCCGCAGGCACTTCAATCGTCATCTTCACCGGAGTGTCGTCCTGCAGACCCGCCAGCTTGAGCGTGCTCATGGATCAATCTCCATAGGGTTGAAGGTTCAAGTCCTGGGTCAGGATGATGCGGAAAGCGAAACCCGGGCGGATGGTGATACGGGGCGGGATCGACAGGCCGCGTTCGACCAGACCTCGCCCCAGAGCGTCCATCCCTCGCCCTGTCCCGTCGCGGAGGGCGCGCGCCACGCGGTCTGCATCATCCACGTCAACCGCCGCGCCGCTGACGGCGAGCAAGGTCGTCAGGGCCGCCGCCCTCAGTCGTTCGCTCCAGCGCTGGTCCGTGCGGTCCTCAAGGCCCGCATAGCCCCGGGCGTCAGACGCCGCCTCATCCTCGAGGGCGATAGAGCGGCCGTTCGGCAGGATGATCCGGGTCCAGCGCACCGTAAGGCGAGTCTGCCCCTGGCTCACATCCGAGGCATGCGACCCGATCAGCCGCGAGCCCTTGGGGATCAGAAGGTCCCGACCGGTCAGGGTGTCGTGCACATCCGCGGTGATCTGGCCAAGCACGGGTCCCTCCAGGTCGGACCGGATGCCCGTCACCAGGCTGGCCTCCAGGACCGATCCCGCCAGCAGGGTTGCGTCCGTCGCAGCGTCCGCCCTCCTGTCGACCTTGACCTCGGGCGGGCCGCCCGGCGAGCCCCGTGCGCTGTCAGAATTGATCGAGCCGTTCTGGATCAGAAGCAGAGGCGAGCCGCGCGCCGCTTCGGCTTCCACGCGGCGCCGTTCGCCCTCGGCGCGGCGCACCTCCGCCCGATGCGCGTCGGGACCGGCAGATGCTGTCGCGCCCGGGCGCGCCTCGGCGGCGTTCCGTGCGTTCAGGACGGGCTTGCCCAGGTCGCCGGGCAGCGGCGGCCCCAGTCGCGGCGCCGCGTAATCCCCAGGCAGGGCGCGCACAGCCTCGGGCCGGGGAGCCCTGGATGGAACGAGTTCCACTGACGGCGTTTCCTTCGAGGTCTTCACCAGGCCGAAACCCGCTGCGGTCGAGACGGCCGCCACCAGGCCGGCGGCCCCCGCCATCGCCACCTTGCGCGAAAGCCGGAGAGGTTTTGGCGGATCAGCCCTGAGCCTCATGGCCCTTACGGTCGGATCGAGGTCGGCGGACGCGTCCTTCATCGTCCGTCCCTCCTCTTTTCGATCGCCACGGTCTGGGTTCGCCGGCCGGAAACAAGACGAAGCTCCGCCTTGTCGAACAGACGGTCGACGACGACCCGACGGCCGAGCACGCGGTAGTTCACCAGCGCCGCATCGCCGTCGGCTTCGATGAGAAAGAGCGGCGGGAGGCTTGCCTGATCGATCGCGGCGTCGAACTCGAGAACGACCTGCCGACCGTCGTCAAACACCCGTACAGGTCGCCAGGCCAGTCGCGGGCCCGATACGCGATAGCCGAAGTCGAGGTCCTCCAGCCTCATCCGGGGCTCGGCGTCGCGCTCGGCCTGCCGCGTGGCCCGAGCCTCAAGGGCGACGAGGTCGTCGAGCGGATAACGCCAGGACACGCCGGCCATATAGGCGACGGGTCGAGCGTTGAGCTCTATATGATAGGTCCGCCGGTCAGTGTTGATGACGAGGTTGGTTTTCAGGTCACTGCGCGTGGGTTTGACCAGAATATGGGTCCGACGGGCGTCGCCGGCGCCGCTTTCCGTCTGGCCGATGATCCAGCGAACCGTGTCGCCGGCCGCCACCGGCCCCTGCCCCGCCAGGGCCTCTCCCGGCTGCAAGGCGATGTCGGTGACATGTCCGGGCGCAGCGTAGATCTGAAACAGCGCGCCCGCCTCATAGGCGTAGACCTGGGTCGCATTCAGATAGTTCTCGCTGGACGGTTGCACACGCGCGGCGGCGTTGGCCGCGGCGACGTCCGCTCCGGGAGACGAAACGCTTCTCGGCGCGGACTGGAATGTCGACGCCTCTGTCACGCAGGGAACAGCAAGGCAGAGCGCGACCAAGGCCGCGGACGGCAGGTGGCTGCGGCGCATCAGTTGATCTCCTTCGACCAGTTGAAGGCGTGGACGAGCACGCCGAGAGGATTCTTCCGCAGGTCGTCGGCCGTCCTCGGCGGCTGGACCGTCACCGTCAGGATCGCCGTCCATCGCTCGGTGGTCGAAAGGCGGCCGTCGATGAAACGCCGCTCGGTCCAGGCGACCCTGAACGAGGACGGCGAGGCGCGGATGATGCTGGAAACCTCGACCCCGACCTGAATCCGGCCCACATCGGCGAAGGGATCATGGGTGCGGGCGAAGTCGGACAGGGCGGCGGCGCCCTGGTCGGTCGTATAGTCGTAGGCGCGCAGCCAGTTGTTCCGGACCACGACCGGGTCCGCCGGGATGCTGCGGACCTGCTCGATGAACCTGCCGAGATGCCAGGCGATCTGGGCGTCGCTGGGCGAGTATCCGGCCTGGGCCGGGGCGACGGCGATCGCCTCGCCATGCTCGTCCACCTCGACGATCCAGGGCGTGACGACGCCCCGCGCGGACTGAACCACGAGGGCGGAGGCCAGCCCCCCGGAAAGGCCGAGCGCCATCAGGGCGGCCAGGCGCCAGTTGCGCGCCTGGACCCTGGCCGACCCGATCCGGTCGTCCCACGCCTGGGCCGCCCGCTGATAGGGCGTCTCCGGCGCGGGCGTGCGCCCGTAATGGCCGCTGGAGCGTTTGAACGGATTCATGAGCGGTCCTCGCTGACGGAAACGGATGCGGAGCCCCCGGGGCGATCACCGGACCGGACCGCGTGAAGCGCGCCGGCCACCCCATGGGCTAGAGCCTGACGGCGCTCCATCTCCCTGGCCCACTGCGGCTTGTCCTTCGGGCTTGATGCGGTTGATCCGGCGTCGGCCGGGGTCGCCGCCGATTGGCCACCGGCCGCAGCCGACGGTGCCCCGTCCCGCCGACCGACGCCCGCCTCCGGGCCCGCGGAGGCGGCTTCCGGCGGGGCGGCGGACTTCTGCTGCGTCTTTCCTGACGGCTGAGCATCCGGATCGACGCCTCCGCCACCTCGCCCGCCGCCGCGGCCAGGCCCGCCCCTGCCTTCGCCGCCCCGCGTCCCCTTCCCGTCTGGAGATCCGCCGCCTGAACGCGGGCCAGAACCCCCGCCGGAGGCCGGAGCCCCGGCGCGCGACGCGCTCGCGGCCGTCCCGGCCCGTCCCGCGAGACCGGCCCCCGCGCCCGCCGCCAATCGGGCGCCGGCCATGCCGACCGCCGCAACGCCGCCGACCGCCAGACCGGTTCCTATCGCGGCGCCTGCCCCCAGTTGAGGCGCGCCGGACACCAGGCCCGTGGCGATCCCGGGGCCGAAGATGGCGAGACCGGCCAGACTGAGGGCCGCCAGGGTGACGGCCAGAACGTCCTCAAGCGCCGGCGGCCGGCCGCCGAAATCCGTGACGAAGGCGTCGAACAGGCTGGATCCTATGCCGACGATGACAGCCAGAACCAGGACCTTGACGCCGGACGCCACGACATTGCCGAGAACACGCTCCGCCAGAAAGGCGGTCTTTCCAAACAGACCGAAGGGAATCAGGACGAAGCCCGCCAGGCTCGTCAGCTTGAACTCGATGAGGGTGACGAAGAGCTGGATCGCCATGATGAAGAAGGCGATCAGGACGATCAGAAAGGCGACCATGAGGATCGCGATCTGGACGAAATTCTCGAAGAAGCCGGGAAAGCCGGACATTTCGGCGGCGGCCATGAGCATTGGGCGCCCCGCATCAATCCCCGCCTCGGCGAGCTTGCCGGGCCTGAGAAACTCCTCGGTCGAAAGGGTCGTGCCAGAACCTTTCAGGCCCAGACCGGCGAAGCTGGCGAAAACGATCTCGGACAGCCGCTGGAAATTGCCGATCAGGAAGGCGAAGAAACCAACGAAGAGGGTTTTCTTGACCAGTCGGGCGAGAATGTCGTCGGACGGCCCCCAGGCCCAGAACAGGGCGGCGAGCGTCACGTCGATGACGATCAGACTGGTCGCGATGAAGGCGACCTCCCCTCCCAGAAGCCCGAAGCCGCTGTCGATGTAACGGCTGAAGACCTCGAAAAACCGGTCGATGACGCCGGAGTCAGTCATGGCGTCCTCCGGCAAAGAAGCGTCGTCGGCTTTCCGCCCAGGCGGCATGACAGGCCGCATCGGCGCCGCCGGCCTCTCCAAGCGCGCGGCAGCGGACCAGCTCCGCTGAAGGCCCGGCCGCCGTCGGGCCCACGGGCCGTCCTGACCGGAGCTCCCGCGGGCTCGCCAGCGCCGCCGCGACAAGGGCGCAGATCGTGATCATGACGGCGGCTGCCGCCAGAGGATCCCTGCGGATCAGGTTTCTCACTGCTCCGGCTCTCCCATGAAGCGCCGGAAGCGCGCCTGGGCGTCCGCACGCGCGGCGGCGCGGTCGGCGGCGTCCAGGGCCTCCGCCCTTCCTTGTGCGGCAAGCAGGCCGGTGAGCTCGACCAGTTGGCTGGACTGCAGGGCCAGCAATTGATTGCCGGCCTGGGCGGCCTGGAGCGCGCCCGCCGCGCCCTGGCTGGCGCTCACCAGACTTTCCAGCTCCTCCCGGGTCGCACCCAGTCCCTGGACCACGCCGGCCTGGACGCGCATGGCGTCCTCGAAACCGGCCACGGAGGAAAGCCAGCGCTGACGCGCCCGCGCCACCAGGTCTCTCTCGGAAGTCGACAGCGCCACGGCGCCGTAGCGGGCGTCGAACGCCGCCTCGATCGCCCGAACGTCATAGGCCAGGGTCTGGGCCTGCGACAGAAGACTGCGCGTGCGCTCCACCTGTCCCTGCAGGGTCCGTAGCGAGGAATAAGGCAGGCTTGTCAGATTCCTCGCCTGGTTCATCAGGGCGGTCGCCTCGTTCTGCAGCGACTGGATCTGGTTGTTGATCTGTTCCAGGGCGCGGGCGGCCTGGATGACGTTCTGAACGTGGTTGGTCGGATCATGGACCACGACCTGGCCCGCCGCCGGTCCTCCGCACAGAAGGACGACAATGGCTGCCGCGGACAGGGCGAAAGGCGAGCGCAGGCGTTTCATGGCGAGTCTCCGGCTTGAGGGATGATCGGGGTTTCGAGCAGATCAGCCGCCCACGGCAGGCCGCGATGGCGCAGCCAGACCGCTCCGAACCCGGTTCTCCCGGCCTTGGCGAGAACCGCGCGGACGGCGGCCTGATCCTCCGTCGATGAGGCGGCGCAGAAGGCCAGAGCGACCGGGCCGAGGCCGAGCTCGAACAGCCGGTTTCCTGCGCGTGACTGGCAGTAGTAGTCGCGTTTGGGCGTCGCCTGGGCCAGGATGTCGATCTGCCGGTCATTGAGGCCGAAACGACGATAGACGGCGCTGATCTGCGGCTCGCGCGCGCGAGCGTTGGGCAGGAAGAGCCGGGTATGGCAGCTTTCGACAATGGCGGCGGCGAGGGGACCGCCGTCGATGTCGGCGAGCGACTGGGTGGCGAATACCACCGAGGCGTTCTTCTTGCGCAGGGTCTTGAGCCACTCCCGCAGCCGGGCGCCGAAACCGGACGCATCCAGGGCGATCCATCCTTCGTCGATGAGGATCAGGGTCGGGCTGCCGTCCAGCCGCGCCTCGACCCGGTGAAAAAGGTGATCCAGAACGGCGGGCGCGGCGGCCGAACCCATGAGGCCTTCCGTCTCGAAGACCTGGATCGATCCCGTCCCGAGGTGTTCATGATCCCCGTCGAGCAGGCGTCCCCACGGCCCCGCCAGGGTGAAGGGCGCAATCGCCTGCTTCACGGCGATGTTCTGAACCAGGGCCGCAAAACCGGACAGGGTGCGCTCGTTCGCCGGCGCCCCCGCCAGGCTGGTAAGGGCGGACCAGATCCGATCCTTGGTCTCGGGATCGACCGCCACGCCTTCTCGGGCGAGAAGATCGATCAGCCAGGCATGGGCCCAGGCGCGCTCGCCGGGATCGTCTATCCCCTCGAGCGGCTGAAGGGTCAGACCGCCTTCGCGGTTCTGCAGGGCCTCTCCGAGATCGTGGAAATCGCCGCCCATGCCGAGCGCCGCCGCCCGGATCGATCCGCCGAAGTCGAAGGCGAAAACCTGGGCGGCCGGATAGCGGCGGAACTGCAGCGCCATGAGCGCCAGTAGGACGCTCTTCCCCGCCCCTGTCGGCCCGACCATCAGCGTGTGGCCGACATCCCCGACATGATGGGAGAAGCGGAAGGGCGTGGCGCCGTCCGTGCGGGCGTGGAAGAGGGGCGGGCCGTCCAGGTGGGGGTTCCAGTCCGGCCCGGCCCACACGGCCGACATCGGCATGATGTGAGCCAGGTTCAGCGTCGAGATCGGCGGCGTCCGCACATTGGCGTAGACCTGCCCCGGCAGGCCGCCGAGCCAGGCTTCGACGGCGTTGAGGCTCTCGGCGATGCAGGTGAAGTCGCGTTCCTGAACAGCCTTCTCCGCCTGGCGCAGCTTGGCGTCGGCGACCGCCGGGTCCTCGTCCCAGACCGTCAGGGTGGCGGTGACGAGGGCGTAGCCCACGCCGTCGGCGCCGAGATCCTGAAGCGCCAGATCGGCGTCCTCCGCCTTGTTGCCGGCGTCGGTGTCCATGAGGACGGCCGCCTCATTGGTCATCACCTCCTTGAGAAGGGCGGCGACCGACTTGCGCTTGGCGAACCACTGGCGACGGATGCGGCCCAGCAGGCGGGCGGCGTCGGTCTTGTCCAGGCACAGGGCCCGGGTGGTCCATCGATAGTCGAAGGCCAGGCGATTGAGTTCGTCGAGAAGCCCGGGCCAGGTGGCGGTGGGAAAACCGATGATCGTGAGGACCCGCAGGTGCGACCGGCCCAGTCGCGGCGCCAGCCCGCCGACCAGGGGCTGGTCCGCCAGGAGGGCGTCCAGATGCATGGGGGTTTCAGGCAGCCGCACAAACTGAGGCGCGGTCGAGACCGTGGCGTGCAGATAGGTCAGGGTGGATTCATCGTCGAGCCAGTCCGCCTGGGGCATGAGCCCCTCGACCAGGGCGAGGAGCCGGTCCGTGCGATCGACGAACCCCCTGACCTGGCCGGGCCAGTCCACGCCCTTTTCCGCCTCCCCCTCGTAGAGCCAGCGCGCCGCCCGTCCCCGATCCTCGGTCGGCGGCAACCAGACCAGGGTGAGATAGAAGGCGCTTTCGAAATGCGCCCCGCGCGCCCGGAAGGCGGCCTTGCGCTCCTCGTCGACCAGACCGGACACAGGGTCGGGAAAAGCGCTCTCGGGATAGGCGGCGGCCGGATGACGCTGCGCCTCCACGAAGAGGGCCCAGCCGGAACCGAGCCGGCGCAGGGCGTTGTTCAACCGCCCCGCCGCCCCGGCCAGCTCGGCATTGGTCGCGGAGTCCAGGTCCGGCCCGCGAAAGCGCGCGGTGCGCTGAAGCCCCCCGTCCTTATTGAGGACCACGCCCGGCGCGATCAGCGCGGCCCAGGGCAGGAAGTCTGAAAGTCGCCGCGGCCGGGCGCGGTATTCCTGAAGCGAGAACATGGTCAGACGTCCAGATGAGCGGGAAGCCGCAGGTGGCGACGCGCCGCCTCGACGAAGTCCGGGTCGTGTCGGGCGGCGAGGACCCCGAGCGCATGCCCGATGACCCAGAGGACCATGCCGGCGACCCAGAGCCGCAAGCCCAGCCCCAGGGCGGCGGCGAGGGTGCCGTTGACGAGGGCCAGGGCGCGCGGCGCGCCGCCCAGAAGGATCGGCTCGGTCAGGGCTCTGTGGACCGGGGCGACGAAGTCTTCGGGGATCGGGTCGGACATCAGACCAGGGCGCCGCCGCCGAAGGAGAAGAAGCTGAGGAAAAAGGAACTGGCCGCAAAGGCGATGGAGAGGCCGAACACGATCTGGATCAGGCGACGGGCTCCGCCTGAAGTGTCTCCGAAGGCCAGGGTCAGGCCGGTGACGATGATGATCATCACGGCGATGATCTTGGCGACCGGCCCCTCGATCGACTCGAGGATGGACTGAAGCGGGGCCTCCCAGGGCATGGAGGAGCCGCCGGCCAAGGCGGGTGAAACCGAGGCTGCGGCCGCGATCAGCACAAGGGCGGAGTGAAAACGACGACAGGCGATCATGGAGATGCTCCTGGGCAGGTGAGGACAGGTCAGCAGGCGATGGGCGACAGCCGGTAGCCGCCGTCGGCGTCCAGGCCGTCGACGGCGGCGAGTTCGACCAGGCGTCTTTCAGCGCCGCGCCCGGCGAGAACGGCGATGAGATGGATGGTGTCGGCGATCAGGGCGCGCGGCGGGGTGACGACCGCTTCCTGGATGAGTTGTTCAAGCCGGTAGAGGGCCCCGCGCGCCGACTCGGCGTGCAGGGTGCCCACCCCGCCCGGATGTCCCGTGCCCCAGGCCTTCACCAGATCCAGAGCCTCCGCGCCGCGGACCTCGCCGACCGGAATCCGATCCGGCCTCAGGCGCAGGGCCGAGCGCACCAGGTCCGTCAGGGTCACGCCCCCGTTGAGGGTCCGCAGGGCCACGGTATTGACCGCCGCGCACTGCAGCTCGCGAATGTCCTCGATGAGGATGATCCGGTCGCCGCTGCTCGCCATCTCCGCCAGCAGGGCGTTGACCAGGGTGGTCTTGCCGCTGGACGTGCCGCCTGCGACGAGAATATTGCGTCTTCCGGCGACAGCATCCCGCAAGCTCCGGGCCTGGCTCGCGGTCATGACGTCGGCGGCGACGTAGTCGTCCAGGGTGAAGACCGCGACGGCGGGCTTGCGGATGGCGAAGGCCGGGCCGCGCACGATTGGCGGCAGTAGACCTTCGAAGCGCTCCCCCGTCTCCGGCAACTCGGCCGAGATGCGCGGATGGTTCTCGTCCACCACCAGTCCGACGTGGTGCGCGACGAGCCTCACGATCCGCTCGCCCTCCGAAGGCTCCAGCCTCTGGGCGGTGACCTCCAGGCCGGTCGTCAACCGATCCAGCCAGATCCTGCCATCGGGGTTGAGCATGACCTCCGCCACGTCCGGCGCGGACAGGGCGTCCAGCAGCGCCGGCCCTAGAGCTGTGCGGAGCATCCTGAGGCTGCGCGCCGGAATGGTCATGGCGTCCCGTCTGCGAGAGCGGATCGACGACCGATCCGGACGGGGGCGACAAGAGAACCTCAAATCGCCAGGGTTCAACACTCCGGACGGCGTAGTAGGGGTTTGTCGCAGAAAGACAGGCGATCGGCGGCACGGCCGGCCGTACCGGAGCGCCCGACCTTCGATGCTAACGCTCGGCTACACGTGGATCCTTAGTCGGTGAATGAAAAGGCGGGGTCATCCGATCGGCGCAGCGAACCGTATCGCGCCCAGGCCCGGGACTTGCTCCGGGCCGACGGCACGAACACCCCCGTCGAGTTCCGCTTCATCATGACCCGTTCCTCTCGCGTTTCAGAACTTCGCCAGCTGCAGCTCAACGCCGAACACATGGCCAGGCTTTCACCGTTCCAGGCCGATCGCGACCGGTTCGCCGGCCTGGCGGAGCGCTATCGCAAGGAAGCCGATGCTCTCGAGATGAAAGGCGAAGACGCGCCGGTGAGGGGCAGGTCCGTCCGCAGGATCTGACAGCGTCGGCTTCCCGAAAGGGCCCGCCCTTCAGCCCCGATCGTCTGAGGGGCAGGCGCAGAATCTCGTCGAACGACCGCACCGGCCGAACGGCGATATCGCCTGGGGATCGCGTAGAAACACCCGGTCAGCTTCGGCGGGACCCCCGTGCAGCCTAAGACATGGCGGCGAAACGCAACGCCGGCTGTCCCGCTCCGGGAGCAACCTTTTCCCGACTTCACGGTTACTCCCGGCTGGTGATCAGTTTCGCTCTTGCCGAGAGAGATTGGTCATGCGTTGAGCCCCCGGGCTCGGCTCCTGGGCCCGCCGCCTTTAAACAAGGAGGCGGGCCTTTGGCTTTGTCAGTGTGAGACAAGGTCCACCCTAACCAGCGAACGAGACCCGACCGGGAGCCGCCTCGGCTATCCGGCACAGGTCTGGGGTCGGACGCATGGCCATGCCCGTCAGGGTAAGCGTGGCGCCGTGTCGTAGCTCGCTCGCGATCTGGATCAAATCCTCAACGGAGCGGGTGTCGGCATAGACCACGATGCTGCCGCCGCTTCTCGCGAGATCGCAGAGTTCGCTGGTCGCTTTCCGCTGCATGCCCACTCTCCTCAAAACCCGTCGCAGCCTATTACCGCTCCCAGAGACTTGAGGCGTCAAGCGCTGCCTATCTGTCCTTGAACGCCGTCGGGATTCGGCGTGCCTGGAACTTCAAAGAGATTCCAGGAGACAGGATCGGCAGGACAACCAGCAGCCGCTCGGCATCCTGCTAGGCGGAGCGAGGCGGCAGCTCCAGATAAGCGCCGTCGAATTCGGCCAGGCCGGCCAATTCCCGCCATTGTCGCAGACGGACTCTGTGGCAGTTCCAGGCGATCAGACCTTCATTCCGCATCTCTGAGACCACCCGATTGACGTGGACGGCCGACAAACCGAGCGCGTCGCCCACCTGGGCCTGAGTGAGGGGTAGACGAAAGCTGTTGTCCGCGGCGCGATCGACAACCTCCAGCCGACAGTACATTTCGCACAGGAAGCGGGCCAGCCGCGCCTTCGCGTTCTGCGCACCCAATGAGAAAATCCATTCCCGGCCAATGGCGCCGTCGACCAGGGACTCAAGCCAAAGGACCTTGGTGAGATCGGGGTCGCTGTCGATCAACAGCTCCAGGCGCGGATGGGCGAGCGAAACGGTCGTGCATTCGGTCAAGGCCAGGACGCTTTGAGGCTGTCGTTTCTTCAGCACCGTCCCCAGATTTATGAAGTCCCCCGGCACCACAATGTCAGTGAACTGGCGCCGACCGCTCTCCAGGAGGCGGTACCGGGCGGCGAAGCCATCCAGAAGCAGGAGGCAGGACGACGCTCGGACGCCCTGGACGATCAGGTCCTCGGCCGCAGCGGTTTGATCCAGCGGCTCGAAAGCGTCAGCGACCCTCTTCACGGTGGCGAGAGACAAGGATCCTCGCCGAGTCAGCTTCGCCTTTACGAGATGAAAGAGTTCATTAGACAACCTTTGAGACCTCCTCCCCACGCGGCTGTTTTCGGCTCATGGATCCGAACTACACCTTCTTCGTCACGGCTGACGGATGTCTGACAACCGTGGAGCTTGAAGCTTCAGGTCACAATGCGGCTGCGGCGCAGGCGTTGCTCGCGACGGCGGATATTGTGAGAGATCACGCATTGCGCGGGGCGACCTTGAAGCGTCTCACCGTGAAAGCCATGACTTCGGCTGGAGAGTCCGTCTTCGAAGCGCGGCTTGACGTATCGCACCAAGCCCCCCTCGCGGAAGAGGACGGCCGGGTCTGGCTCGACGCATGACCATGGCCAAGGAAATACCTTTGCCGTCCCAGGCGCCGCGAACCGCGCTGCGGGCAGCGCGCCCCAGCGCCTCTCACGGGCCCGGGCCGGCCGGCGCCTTTCCCTCATCCTCCTTGTCGAATGAATCGGCGGGCGCATCCCGTGCCGCCGCCTCAAGCTCGAACGCCAGCTCGCGCGTGAACGACCGCCCCGACGCCAGCCGGCGGCCCAGGTTTTCTACAAAACGCTCGTATCGATCCCGTCCTCTCGCACGCGCCGCCGCCTGGGCGGCGTCCGGCAGCGAGGGGGTGGCGGCCATCCAGGTCCGCGCGAAAAGCGCCAGCATCTCGACGGCGATTTCGAGGTCCCGTTCCAACCGGTCTGCGTGACGATTGAGCCGATCCAGCCGCCGTCCGAGCGCGGCCTCCTGCTGCTGGGCGGCGTCAGGCGTGAGAAAGCTGGCGATCGCCGCCTCGGCAACGGTCGACTTGGGCACGCCCCGCCGCTTCGCCTGCGCGACCAGGCGGTCGAGCAGTTCCGGCGTAAGGTAGACGGTGAGGAAGGGCTTCTTCATCGCGCCGGCCCTAGAGGGCGATGCCGTCATCAGGATCGAGCGCCGCCCGGCGCGCCACGCGCCGCATTCGGGCCTCGAGGTCGTCCGAAGGAACCGCGACGCCCTCGTCGTCGTCGGGGTCGGGGTCGGGACCGAGCGGCTCGCACGAAGGGTCGTCGACGACGGGCGCCGGCGCCAGGACGTCCGGCGGGTCAGGATCCTGTTCCCGTCTCAGGCCGCCGTCATCGGCCGCCGCCGGCTCCGGTCGCTCTGCAGCGGCTGGAGCCGCGGCGGTCGGCCAGGTCAAATCGGCTCCGCCCGAAATCGCGCCGCGCGACGCCGGGGGCGGAAGCACGCGCGCCTTGAGCTGACGGTCCGCATAGTAGCGGGCTTTCTTCACGCGCAGCGGCGCGCATCCCGAAGCGAGCACCAGGGCGTCCGTCGAAGGCAGTTGCATCACCTCGCCCGGGGTCAGGAGGGGGCGGGCCGTCTCCTGGCGCGACACCATGAGATGACCCAGCCAAGGCGACAGCCGATGGCCGGCGTAGTTCCGCATCGCCCTCAACTCGGTCGCCGTTCCAAGGGTCTCGGATATCCGCTTGGCCGTGCGCTCGTCATTGGTCGCGAAGGCGACCCGGACGTGGCAGTTGTCGAGGATGGCGTTGTTGGGCCCGTAGGCCTTCTCGATCTGGTTGAGGCTCTGGGCGATCAGGAAGGCCTTCAGCCCATAGCCCGCCATGAAGGCCAGGGCGGTTTCGAAGAAGTCGAGACGACCGAGCGCCGGGAACTCGTCGAGCAGCATGAGAAGGCGGCGTCGCCCTGCCCGCGCCTGGAGGTCCTCGGTCAGGCGTCGGCCGATCTGGTTCAGGATCAGGCGGATCAATGGCTTGGTGCGGCTGATGTCCGAGGGCGGCACCACCAGGTAGAGGGAGACGGGCCGTTCACCGTCGACCAGGTCGGCGATGCGCCATTCGCACCGTCCGGTCACCGCCGCGACGATCGGATCGCGATAGAGGCCAAGGAAACTCATCGCGGTGGAGAGCACGCCCGATCGCTCGTTCTCGCTCTTGTTCAGCAGTTCGCGGGCGGCCGCCGCAATCACCGGATGGGGCCGTCCGTCGCAATGGGGCGTGGTCATCATGCGCCGAAGGGTGGCTTCAATCGGCCGTTCCGGATCCGACAGGAAGGACGCCACCCCGGCCAGGGTCTTGTCGGGCTCGGCGTGCAGGACATGGAGGATGGCCCCGACCAGAAGGGCGTGGCTGGTCTTCTCCCAATGGTTCCGACGTTCGAGCGCCCCCTCAGGATCGACGAGAATGTCGGCGATGTTCTGGACGTCGCGCACCTCAAGCGGCCCTGGCCGCACCTCCATCAGGGGATTGTAGGCGGCGCTCCTCGCATCTGTCGGATCGAACATCAGGACGGGCCCGAAGCGGGCGCGCCATCCGGCGGTCAGGGACCAATTCTCGCCCTTGATGTCGTGGACGAGGGCCGAGCCGCCCCAGGTCAGGAGGGTCGGCACAACCAGACCGACCCCCTTGCCCGAGCGGGTCGGGGCGAAGCACAGCACATGCTCGGGTCCGTCGTGGCGCAGATACCTGCCGTCCATTTCGCCCAGAAGCACGCCGTCCTCACCCATCAACCCGGCGGCGCGGGCGTCCCGGACGTCGCCCCATCGCGCGGTGCCGTAGGTCGTCGCCGACGCCGCCTCCCGCGACCGCCAGACCGCCATGGCGATGGAGACTCCGATGGCGACAAGCGCAGAACTCGCCGCGATCGCGCCGCCCTCCAGGAAGAGGCGCGGCGCATAGGCCTCGTAGACGAACCACCAGAAGAAGAGGCTCGGCGGGGCGTAGATCGAATGTCCCATGAGCTCGAACCAGGGCGCGCCGAGCGCAGGCTGATAGGCCAGACGCCAGGCGGTCCATTGGGTCGCGCCCCAGACGCCGCCGAGGATGAGGCCGAAGACGAGGCTGATCTGGCCCCAGAGGATTTTTCCGGCGGACATGCTCCCTCCTGTCGAGGTTGAGGTCATGGGGTTAGGCCTAGCGGCCGAGGGCGCGCGGCGCGCGCCATTCGATCTCGCCCCGGGCGCCCGCGAAACCGCTGACCGACCGGCCGAGATTTCGTTCGAGCGGAGGCCGCCACGGTACGAGAGTGAAGCTCGCCCCGTCGTCGATCATGACGAATCGTCCCGAGGCCAGGTCCAGACGTTTGCGGTAGACGCCCGAGACCTCGTCGCCCTCGGCTGTCGGCCGGAAAATGAGACTGGTCTCATCCCCGACCTGCTCCGCGACAGCCGCCATCTCTCGCGCCTTCAGGATTTCCAGCAGGCCGGGCGCGAACCGCACGCCGGCGCCGAGCCGTTCGGCCAGACCCTCGGCCGCCAGATGGTCAATGCGCGCCTGGCGGGCGCCCGCGACCTCGTCTGCAAATCCGCCGACCTCGGGCAAGGGGTTGGGGTCCAGCGCTCTACGATCCAGCCAGGTCGCGCCCCGGGCTGTGATCTGGCCGGTCAGGCCGAGATCGGACAGCGTCACCGTCATCGGATTAGCCCCGCGCGTCGGCGGGCTGGCGCGCACGATGGCGTCTACCCTGGGATCGGGCGCGCCTGCGTCCGCCAGGGTGATGTGATGAACCCGACCGTCCAGCCCGTCGATGACCGCGAAACCCGTGCCGCGGAGTTCATCGTCTTGTCCCCGGGCCAGGACCCGTCCGACGACGACGTCGGACAAGGTCGAGGTCGCCCACTGTTCCGGGGCGCGGATGAGCCCGCGCGCCTCCACCGCCGCCGCCAGGCGAGCGGCCGTTTCAGCCTCGCGGGCGATCGCGCTCAGCCGCTCCCTGATCCCTTTCTCGAGCCGCCATCGGCCGGGGCCTGCCGCATCCGCCAGGCCGAGACCCTCGAGGACCCTGAGCCGATGAGTCAGGGTCCGGGCGGCGACCGGATCGCCGATCGACTTCCCCGGGCTCAGATCGACATGACCTTCGCCGTCGGCCAGGCGCTCGAGCGCGTGATCGAGCCGGGTCCGGCCCTGGACCTCGGCGTCCCGCATCAGGGCGGCCGCGCGTTCACGCGGACTTGGCGGCCCCAGTTCAAGCTCCGCCAGGGCCTCGGCGCGCGCGCGAAAGCCCCGGCTGATATAGTCCCGGCTGATCACAAGGTCGGCGCCGTCATCCAGCCTTCCCCGCAGGACGATATGGATATGAGGATGGGCGGTGTTCCAGTGATCGACCGCGACCCAGTCGAGCGGCGCGCCGAGATCCCTCTGGACGTCGGCCATGAGATCGCGGGTATAGGCGCGAAGGTCGGCCAGTTCAGCCGCGTCCTCCGGCGAGACGATGAAGCGAAAATGATGTCGGTCGTCCTTCGCCCGCGCCGCGAAGGCAGAGGCGTCCGCCTCGTCGCTCCGGGCGTCGAAGAGCCGCCCTGCTTCGCCGTCCCGGGTCACGCCGTCGCGCTGGAGATAGCCTAAGTGCGCGGCGAGCCCTCCGACGCTTCGGCGCGCCACCCGCGCCTTGACGACGACCCGTCTGCCCGACGTCCCCGCGTGGAGGCTGCGCACCACGGCGGCCCGTCCCCGTCCGAAGGTGCTTGCGCCTGAGCCCCCTCCCTTGCCGGCGCGCGGTCCGCGCGAAGGACCGCCGGCACGGGCGACAGCGACGATGACCTGGCGCAGCGCCGTATCGACCCTAGGCCCTGCTGCCCCGCGGATGCGTCCCGGGCGAACCCGGATATCGTCGTCGCCGGTCATGGCAGGTCGAACAAGGCGCAAAAATGTGCGCCTTTCCCGTGACATAGCCGATCAGACAAGGCTCGGCGTTGATTTAAACCTTGCTGCAAACCTCTGATATAGCAGGCAAAACACCTCCCCCGACCCCGCCGCGCCTTGCGGCTTTTATCTCGCCCTCCCTTCTTCACGTCTCCAAGAAGGCTCATCACGGCGAAACTGGATCTGTGCCGGCGGCAGGCGCCACCACGGCGAACAACTCGGGAACCCCGGAACCGGAAGACTGCGGCATGTCCGGGAAGAGCGGCGCCCGGTGCGGATCGACTGGAGCGACCGCCACGATCCCGCGGCGGACAGGCGACGCCGCCGCCCCGTCCGAAAGCCCGATCCTGGCGACATAGTCGCGGGTTTCCAGAGGCAGGGGGCGGCCCTGGTCCCGATGCTGCAGGTAGCGTCGCGGCCCCGCGTTATAAGCCGGCAACATGCCCTCAAGGCCGAACCGGTCGTGCAGTTCGCGCAGATAGGCGGCGCCGGCCATGATGTTGTCGCGGGGGTCGTAAGGGTCCGCGCCGAGGCCGTGCCGTCGCCGCAGCTCCGCATAGGTGGCGGGCATGACCTGCATCAGACCCATGGCGCCCGCGCGCGATGTAGCACGGGGATTGAAGCCGCTCTCCTGCTTCATGACGGCGCGGATCCAGTGAGGCGGCAGGCCGAAACGACGCGCCGCCTCCGTGATCAGATCATCGATCGCGCATCGGGCGCGGGGGTGCTCGCGCGGGTCAGAAGCCGGCGGAAGCGCGACCGAAACGCATGGAAAGGCTGTTGCGGCGAGCGCCAGGGCCAGCGACATCCCGCGCCTTCCGGAGACGAACAGGACGCTCATCGGCGATTGTCCCGGATGCGGATCGGCAGGATACGGCCGATCAGATTCCTGCGATCGACCGGACCGAAATAGCGGCTGTCCAGCGCGTCCGGCACGTCAGGCGCGAGCAGGAAGACGGCCTGCGGACCCAGAGTGATGCAGCCGCTCCAGCGCGGCAGCGGGCGTCCGGCGCGGTCCTTTTCCAGCGCCATGGCGACCGTAGCGCCGTCAATGGTGATCCGAAGCCCCTCGCGACAGACCACGGAAGGCGCGGCCGCCGCGATCGGCTTCAGGAGCGGGACGCCGTCCGGCAGATAGCCGCGCGCGGCGAAGGCTCGCGACCATTCCGGCCTAGGTCGATAGGCGACAAGGTCGCCTGCGGCGGCCGCGCGCGTCGGTTCGAGCCGATAGAGACCGACCGGAAGGCTCGCGGAAGCGTTCCAGATCAAGCGCGGCGCGCGGGCTGCGACCGGGCCCAGCGCGAGCGCGAAAAGCGCCAGACCGGCCCATCCCAGCACGACCAGCCTCATGACGAGACCTGCTGGCGCAGACGAAAGGCCCGGTGGCGCTCGGCGGTATAGGCCAGGGGCGGCAGGCTGACCGCCATCCGGGCGTGGACATGACGCCAGTAGTCGGGCGCGACCTCGCCCGGTTCGAAGCCGCCGCTCTCGACGACGTCAATCAGGTCCAGGGCGCGACGAACGCGCGGCCAGCCGCTCAGGCGAAGCAGGCTGACGGCGCCGGGAACCACGCCGGAAATGGCGATACGGTCGCGGGTCGGATCGGCCGCCTGGAGGATGTCGAGGCGCGACACCACCGTGCCGTAGGCGTTGGCGGCCCAGCGGACGTAGGCGAAGACGGCTCCGGGGCGGAAGGCGACGAAACGGTTCCGGCGCGAGACGATGCGCTGGTCGACCGCCTGACCGAAGCGGATCCAGCGTTCTGTATGTCCCGGATCGAAGACAAGTTCTACCCAGGTCAGTGGCTCAGTAGAATGCGACGACGGGCCCGCCATCACCACGGGTTCGCGATGATAGGCCAGATAGGGCGGCGGCGGAGCGCCCTCCTCGTCCCGGCCGGTCATCGCCCCGCCCCCCCATCCGGGCGGCGCGCTGGCGAGATCCTGTCGTGGCCCGGGTCCGTGGTGGAGGATTTGACCCCGCGATCCGCCCAGGCCTGAAGATCGCCGACGGCATAGACGACCCGTCCGCCGATCTTCCGATAGAGGGGACCGGTGCCGTAGCAGCGGTGCTTCTCGAGCGTTCGTCCGGACAGGCCGAGATGCCGCGCGGCCTCGGCTGTCCGGAGGTAGCGCGGCGGCATGGGGGTCTGGGCGTCGTGCATCACGGCAATCCTTGCAGGGCTGGAACGCCGTCGAATATCGGCGGCGGGACAGGCCAAGGATTTCGCCAAACCGGCGCTTGCGGCAGTCGGCGCGCGGGCATCAGGCGATGCCCGCGCGTCATCACGCCCGTCTGCATCAGGGCGGCGGCTGCCTTTCGGCCAGGAACCTGGCGGCGCGTTCCGCATGGGCGGCGGCGGCGACAATGAAGCGGGTGTCATTGCGCAGGACGCGCAGCCAGGAGGCGATATAGGCGGCGTGGTCGGGGCGGGGTTCGAGGGTCAGGCCGAGGTCCGCGCAGACGAAGGCGGCGCCCAGTTCGGCCACCAGTTCCTCGCGGGCATAGGCCTCGTCGCCGAAGCGGCCGCAGGTGAGATCGCGGTCCAGACGGGAGGAATGACCCGTCCAGTGAACCAGTTCATGGGCCAGGACCGCGTAGTAGGCTTCCCGCTCCTGGAAGGCGTCGAAGGCCGGCATGTGCACGGCGTCAGCGTCCGGACGGTAGCAGGCGGTGTCCCCGCCCACCCGGATATCGGCGCCGGTCGCGGCGAAGTAGCGCTCCGCATGGTCGATCCGGCCCGCGGCGTCGGGGCGGCGGAGGGGCGGATATCGATCATCCAGCCCCTCGATCTGGTCCAGGTTGAAGACGATGTAGCGCTTGAGGAAACGCCCCCCGCGCCGCGCCTCCGGCGGATCGTCGCTGTCATCATCCGTCGCCACGGGCGCGGCGTAGACGACAGGGGCGCCCTTTTCGCCTTTTCGAACCGCACCGCCGAGGGCAAGGGCCTGACGAAAGGTCATCCAGACGGGGCGGGCGTATCCGCAGCGGGCGGCGCGGACCCAGAGGGTCAGGACGTTGACCCCGTGATAGGGCTCTCCGTCATGACGCAAAGGGCGGGAGACCGCGCCCTGGGCGGTCCACGGACGGCTCCAGGGCCGGACGCCGGTCTCGAGGTCGGCGAGGATGAGGGCGGTGATTTCGGCATGGGGGTCGGGGCGAACGGAAGCGGCGGGACGCGACATGGCGGCCTCCTTAAAAAGGGTCTGAAGGGGGTGGCGGCGGCGCCCCTGACGCCGCCGCCGGGCTCTCAGCTGCGCGACCAGATCAGGCTGTGCCCCTCGTCGCTCTCGACCAGGGAGGCGTAGATCGGCGCCGGGAAGCTCGGATCGTCCAGCTTGACCGAGAGGTATTCGCGGTTCTGCTGGCTGGTCTTTTTCCAGGCCGCGCCGAACTCCGTGGTCCCGGCGAAAATCCGATAGTCCGGGGCCTTGTCGTCGCTCTTCTCGTTCGGACGGAAGGTCGCCGACTTCACGTTGAGGGTCAGGGTCTTGATCGAACCGGTGTAGCCGTCGCCCTGGGCGATGAAGGTTCCAATGGCGGCCATGTCAGTCTCTCCTTTGCTTCGGGCCACGCCTGTCGCGGCCTCGATGGCGATCGGAAGACCGGGATCGGGAGGCGCGCAGGGCGAGCGCAGCGAGACCCCGCAGCGCAGCGGAGGACTGGAGGAACCCACTTTCTTGTTTCGCGAGGAAGGCCGCAGGCCGGGGAAGAAAGTCGGTCCGACGGTTGCGCCAGCCGACCGGTCCCGGTCAGATCCGCCTCATTGAGAGGCCGCGCCGGATGGCGCGAATAGCGGAAGACTGGCTGTCGAGGGACACCAACTGTCCAAGGCGCGCACGGTCGCCCTCGATCCGTTCCCCGGGAGGGGATCTTCCGAATGGGCCATGATGAGAAGAGGCGCTCGGCCGAGGTCGCTATCACTGGAGCGCGGGCGGATGCTGAAGGCCGGGCCTGACGAAAACCAGATCAACGGACGCCCGCTCGGACTTCGCGGCACGCCTGCTTCCTGGCGGAGGGTCGACGGGATGCGAATAGGGCCGAGCCGCCCCAAATAGGGCGTGGGTCAGACCTGGGCGGCGTCGCCCGGGGGCGCCGCCGCCATCCCCCTAAGGCGCGCCTTCAAGGCCGTCAGCAAGTGAGCCTGCGTGCATGTTCGCAAGCGATGACGCAGTCGCTTCTGAACCTTCCCGGCCGGCCGCCGAGGGTTAGCCCCCAGAAGTCAGGTCATAGTAGGGCTCGCCGCGATCAGCGGCTTCGGCGCGGGTCAGGACCTTGGTCTCGAACAGGGATGAGACCACGATCTTGATCCCCCGGTGCCGGATCCCCTCGTCCAGAGTCCTGGCGACATGCTCAACCGCATAGAGGCTGTCGCACCATTCCGCGCTGTTTACGGCGATCAATCCAGGCATGAGTTGGGCGTCGTCATCGGCGGCCTGCTGCATGGCGTCGAGAGCGGCGGTCAGTTGATCGGGGGTCATGACTGGCGCTTAGCCTGAGTCGGGCCGCCTCCTCTTTGGTCTAGGGATAAACCCGCTCGACTAAGAGCGAGCCCGCGGGACCTGATCTGAGGATCAGATCCTCCGGCGCGGAGAGGTCGAGCCAGCGCAAGCCGCCGCCTGGCGGCAGGACGACGATCTGACGATCGTGATAATGGGCTACGTCCGGGCCGGGCTCCGTCGTCAGCATGGCGAAGGCGCCGTCCTTCATCACCCCGGCGATCCAGAACCACGGCTGGTCGATCAGGGTGAAACACCACTTGGTTTTCTTCCCCGCCACCCTCGGCTCGGTGAATTCGTAGAAGCCGTCAGCAGGGATCAGGCAGCGGGTCGATCCAGCGAAGGACCGGCCCTCGGACCGGAAGTTGAAGACCGGCTTTCCGGTCGGCCCTTTCCAGGCCCATGGCGCCGTGACCAGTCGCAGGCCGCTCTCCCCGGCGAGGACGACGGGTGCGCGATCGCCGATCCGGTAGTCGGTCGGCTCAAGGTTCGGCAAACCCTCGGGCATGGCGAGCGTCCGGCCCATATCAGTGAAGGGCGCCGTCAATTGGTTGGCGGGAACATGCAGGCGGTAGTTGTTGCACATGGTCCCGTCCCAACGCCCCAGACGCCGGTCGGCTTCCTTTCGCCCGGTTTTGACGACCCGTTCCGCGCGGCAAGGCGGGAGGGCCGCAAAAGCACCCACAGGGATTCGTAAAGCGGCGCCGCAAGGGACCGTTGACTCCGGATCAAAATGAGAACCAGAACAAAACAGGAACTTCAGACCTCGGAAAGGAGGCCCTCATGTCAACCCGGCCTGCAGCCGAGCTCGCCGAACTGCGCGCCCGGATCCAGCATCTTGAAACCGGGGATCGCCGGTCCTCCGGCGTCCTGCCTTTCGGAGTCGCCCCTCTCGACGCCGCCCTGCCCCAGGGCGGACTGATCCTGGGGGCCCTCCACGAGGTGGCCGGCGGCGGTGACGGGGCGGTCGACGGCGCGGCAGCGGCCCTTTTCGCTGCGGGGATTGCGGCCCGCCTGCCAGGTCCGGTCCTGTGGTGCGTCACCCGGGCCGACCTCTTCGCCCCGGCCCTTAGACAGGCGGGTCTCGACCCGGGACGGCTGATCTGCCTCGAGGCCGCAGACGAGACGAGCCTGTTGTCCTGTTTCGAGGAGGGACTGCGGCACCGGGGTCTCGCCGCCGTGGTCGCCGAGACGGCCAGGCTGTCAATGACTGCGTCCCGGCGTCTGCAACTCGCCGCCGAAGCCTCGGGAGTGACAGGTCTGGCCGTTCGCCGATGGCGACGGGCCGCCGAGGCGGCGGATTTCGGCCAGCCCACGGCGGCTGCGACCCGCTGGCGGATCACGCCCCAACCCTCCTCTCCCCTGCCGGCGCCCGGCGTCGGTCGGCCGCGCTGGTTCGTGGAACTGCTCCGCTGCCGTTCAGGCGGCTGCGCCGATTTCTCTCTGGAAGCCTGTGATGAAAAGGGTCGTCTCTCTCTACCTGCCGAACTGGCCCATAGATCGGTTGCGCCGGCGGCTGGGCGACGCCGCACCGCCGCCTGAGGCGCCCATCGTCCTGATCGGACGGGATCGGCGACGACGCCTTCTCACCGCCTGCAACCCCGCCGCGCGAGCCTTGGGCCTGCGGTCCGGCATGGCGGCGACCCAGGCCCATGCGCTCGCGCCGGGACTGGCGTCCTTCGACGCCGACCTCTTGGGCGACGCCGAGGCGCTTGAACGCCTCGCCTGCTGGGCGCTTCGCCATTACGCCCCGGTCTGCGCCGCCGACGGATCTGACGGCCTGGCGATCGACGCCACGGGCGCGGCCCACCTCAAGGGCGGCGAGGCCGAGCTCATCTCTGACATGGAGGCGCGACTGGCGGCGGCCGGGATTCAGGCCCGGGGCGTGATCGCGCCCACCTACGGGGCGGCCTGGGCGGTCGCCCGCTTTTCCTCCGGACCCGCTGTCGTGGCCGAAGGCCAGGTCGGTCGAAGGCTCGGTCCCCTGCCCCTGGCCTGCCTGCGTCTGGATTCGGACCTGGTCGACGGGCTGCGACGCATGGGCTTCGAGACCGTTCTGGACCTGGAGCGGCAGCCCCGCGGCCCCCTGACCCTGAGGTTCGGACCCGAGGCGGGGCTGCGGCTCGACCAGGCCCTGGGCCGGGTCTTCGAGCCGATCATTCCCGTGATCGAAGCGGAGCAGCCGCGCGCCGAGCGCAGCTTCGCCGAACCCGTCGGGGCGGCTGAAACCCTCTCACGTCAGGTCGGGCTGATGGTCGACGACCTCTGTCTCCAACTCGAGCGGTCCGGTCTGGGCGCTCGCCGGCTCGACTGGCTGTGCCACAGGGTCGATCATCGCGTCGAGGCGGTGCGGGTGGGTCTGGCCCGGCCGATCCGTGACCGGGATCGGCTGTCACGCCTGCTGCGAGACAAGATAGGGACCATAGCCCCGGGTTTCGGCATCGAGCGCATGACGCTCACAGCCTCCCTCACCCTGCCTCTCGACTGGCGCCCGGGCTCCTCCGGCCTGAGCGACGGCGACAGCCCTGACGTCTCGGGTCTGGTCGATGTCCTGGCCAACCGCGTCGGCGCGCGCCGCCTCTACAGCATGGCGCCGGTCGAGAGCGACGTTCCCGAACGCTCGGTGCGCCGCGCCGCGCCGCTCGGCGGGAGCGAGGCGTCCAGCTGGCGCACGGACTGGCCCCGCCCGATCCGGTTGTTCCGCACCCCTGAACCGGTCGAGACCCTGGCCCTGCTCCCGGACAATCCGCCGGCCTGGTTCACATGGCGCGGCGTCCGCCGCCGCATCCGCCGGGCGGACGGCCCTGAACGCATCCATGGGGAATGGGGCCGCAACGACGCCGAGATGTGGGCCGTGCGCGACTATTTCCAGGTCGAGGACGACGGAGGCGACCGGTTCTGGCTGTTCCGCGCGGGCGACGGCGAGGACGGCCGGACCGGTCCCCAGACCTGGTTCATCCACGGAAAGTTCGGATGAACCCTTCAGCACTCCAGGCGACGATAGAGGACATGAGCGGTGGCGAACGGCAGACCCAGGCGTCCCGCGACGCCCTTCACCATCACCGCGGTTTCGTCGATGCGATAGAACCAGTCGTCGAAATTCAATCTGGTCGAGGTCCCGTCCTTCTGAGGGACGTCGCGACTGTAGCGCCAATGGAAGGCGCAGCCGGCCTGGTCCCCTTCGGCTTCGCCGTTCAGACGATCCTCGCGCCCGCTGTAGCGACCGTCGCCGAGGGGGCGGATGCGCCAGTTCAGCGTGTCGACATGACCGTCGTAGAAGGTCCAGGTCTCGGTGAAGACCAGTTCGCTCCCGTCGTAATGGCCGCGCGCCGCCACGGTGAAGCGCTGCTGCAGACCGCCGGTCACGCGCTCCAGCACGCCCCAGCCCTCGAGCCGGGCGCTGAGGAAGGTCTCGGGGCGGTATTCGGGGGTCGTGCCCGTGAAGTCGGAGATGTTCATCAGGAGGTTCCGCAAGAAGGAGGCGTCCTGACCAACCCCGCAGAAGCGTCAGGGTTTCGACCTGGACCGAACAGTCTGGTCGGCGACCTCGATCCAGACGGGCGCATGATCGCTCGTCTTCTCCCAGCCGCGCACCTCCCGATCGACCTCGGCGCGGCGCAGACGAGGCTGAAGCGCCGGGCTCAGCAGGAGGTGGTCGATACGCAGGCCGCTGTTGCGGGCGAACCGGTTCCGCAGATAGTCCCAGAAGGTGTAGACGACCTCGTCCGGATGCAGGGCGCGCAAGGCGTCGCACCAGCCCTGATCGAGCAGGCGGGCGTAGGCCTCGCGCACCTCGATCCTGAACAGGGCGTCGTCGCGCCAGCGTTCGGGGGCGTAAACGTCCAGATCGGTCGGCATGACATTATAGTCGCCGGCCAGGACCACGGGCGCGTCGCTGTCCATCAAGGCCTGGGCCCGCGCTGCAAATCGTTCAAACCAGCGCAGCTTGTAGTCGTATCTGGGACCGGGCGCGGGGTTGCCGTTGGGCAGGTAGAGGCAGCCTACGATCACCCCCTTCACCGCCGCCTCTATATAGCGGCTCTGCAGATCATCGGCCTCCCCGGCGAGGCCGCGTCGGATCTCGACCGGGGTGTCGCCCCGCGAGAGAATGGCCACCCCGTTCCAGCTCTTCTGCCCCTGCCAGACGGCGCCATAGCCCGCCGCCTCCAGGGCGGCGACCGGAAAGGCTTCCTGCGGAGCCTTGAGCTCCTGCAGACAGACGATGTCCGGCTGGCGCAGGGCGAGCCAGCGCAGCAGGACCTCGAGCCGTCCCCGGACGCCGTTCACATTATAGGTCGCGATCCGCATGCCTGTGGCCAACGCCCCCGGCCGGCGGATGTTGCAAGGGGATGGGGCGCCGTACGCGCCCCTCGCCGCGCCGCAGCGAGATCGGCCGACCTGCCGCAGGCTCGGAGCGATCGGATATGACCGGCCCCCGCTATGTCGAGCTCCAATGCGCCTCGCACTTCTCCTTCCTTCGCGGCGCCAGCGCCTGTGAAGAGCTGTTCCGTCAGGCGGCGGTCTATGGCGTCGAGGCCCTGGCCGTCACCGATCGCAACAGCCTGGCCGGCATGGTCCGGGCTCATGAGGCCGCCAGGGCCGCCGGGGTCCGGCTCATCGTCGGCTGCCGACTGGAGCTGACCGATGGAAGCGCCATCCTCGTCTACCCCAGGGATCGACCGGCCTATGCCCGCCTCTGCCGCCTGCTGTCCCTGGGCAAGCGACGCGGCGGCAAGGCCCGGTGTCTTCTGGGCTGGGAGGATGTGGAGTCCTATGCCGAGGGCCTGGTCGCCATCCTGGTCCCCGATCGCGCGGACGGCGTCACGCGGCGCCGACTTGAACGGCTGCGCGCCGTCTTCGGGGCGGAGGCCCATATCGCCCTGACCTTGCAACGCCGTCCCCGGGACCAGATGCGGCTGCATGAGCTGTCGATGATGGCGGCGGAGGCCGGAGTGAAGACAGTCGTCACCAATGACGTCCTGTTTCATCATCCGGACCGGCGCATCCTCCAGGACGTGCTCACCTGCATCCGGGAAGGCTGCACGATCGACAGCCTCGGGTTCCGTCGCGAGCGATCCGCGGACCGGTATCTGAAACCGGCGCGGGAGATGCACCGGCTGTTTCCTCGCTACCCCGAAGCCCTGGCCAGAAGCCTCGAGATCGCCGATCGCTGCCGCTTTTCCCTGGACGAACTGGCCTATCAGTATCCCCATGAGGCGGGCCTGCCCGGCATGACGCCGCAACAGGCCCTGGAGCATCTGACATGGGAAGGGGCGGCGGGCCGCTACCCGGAGGGCGTGCCGGACAAGGTCCGCAAGATCCTGGAGCATGAGCTCCGGCTGATCGCCGACCTGGGCTATGCGCCCTACTTCCTGACCGTTCATTCCATTGTCCGCTTCGCGCGAAGCCGGGAGATCCTGTGTCAGGGACGGGGGTCCGCCGCCAACTCCGCCGTCTGCTTTGTCCTGGGCGTCACCTCCATCGACCCGGATCGCAATGACCTGCTGTTCGAGCGCTTCATCAGTCAGGAGCGCAAGGAGCCGCCGGACATCGATATCGACTTCGAGCACGAGCGGCGAGAGATCGTCATGCAGTGGATCTTCGACACCTATGGCCGTAACCACGCCGCCCTCTGCTCGACCGTGATCCGCTACCGGTCACGCGGCGCCCTGCGCGACGTCGGCAAGGCGCTCGGCCTTAGCGAAGACCTGATCAGGTCCCTGTCCTCCCAGGTGTGGAGTTATTCGAGCGAGGGGTTGGAGGACCGGCACGCCGAGGAGCTCAACCTCAACCTGCAGGACCGGCGGCTGCGTCTCGCCCTCGATCTGTCGCGCCAGCTGATCGGCTTCCCCCGTCACCTGAGCCAGCATCCGGGCGGCTTCGTCCTGACTCACGACCGCCTGGACGACCTGGTTCCGATCGAACCGGCGGCGATGAAGGACCGTCAGGTCATCGAATGGGACAAGGACGACATCGACGCCCTGAAATTCATGAAGGTCGATGTCCTGGCGCTGGGGATGCTGAGCTGCATGAAGCGGGGCTTCGACCTTCTGGCCGAGCACAAGGGGATCAATCTCGACCTGGCGACCATCCCGGCCGAGGACCCCGGGACCTATGCCATGATCCGCAAGGCGGACACCCTGGGGGTCTTCCAGATCGAGAGCCGGGCCCAGATGGCCATGCTTCCGCGCATCAAGCCGCGAACCTTCTACGACCTGGTCATCGAGGTCGCCATCGTTCGTCCCGGTCCGATCCAGGGCGATATGGTGCACCCCTACCTCCGACGCCGCGAAGGCCGGGAACCGGTCGTCTATCCCAGGCCCGAACTCGAGAAGGTCCTGGGCAAGACCCTGGGCGTTCCCCTGTTTCAGGAACAGGCCATGCGGGTCGCCATCGAATGCGCCGGCTTCACCGCCTCGGAGGCCGACCAGCTGCGGCGCGCCATGGCCACCTTCAAATTCACCGGCGGGGTCAGCCACTTCAAGGACAAGCTGATCAGGGGCATGGTCGAGCGCGGCTACGCCCTCGACTTCGCCGACAAGACCTTCAGCCAGCTGGAGGGCTTCGGCTCCTATGGCTTCCCGGAAAGCCATGCGGCCTCCTTCGCCCTGATCGCCTACGCCTCCTCCTGGCTCAAATGCCATCACCCGGACGTCTTCTGCGCCGCCCTGCTCAACGCCCAGCCCATGGGCTTTTACGCCCCGGCCCAGATCGTCCGCGACGCGCGCGAGCACGGGGTGGAGGTCCGACCGGTCTGCGTCAACGCCAGCCGCTGGGATTGCAGCCTGGAGCCGACCCGCGAAGGCTTCGCCGTCCGGCTCGGCATGCGGATGGTCCGAGGCCTCTCCAATGGCGAGGCCGCCCGGCTCGTCGCCGCGCGGGACGATCGCGCCTTCACCTCGCCTGACGACCTCTGGCGTCGCGCCGGCGTCCCGGTCTCGAGCCTGGTGAAACTGGCCGAAGCCGACGCCTTTCGGCCGTCGCTCGCCCTTGAGCGCCGCGAGGCCCTGTGGGCGTTGAAGGCCCTTCGCGACGATCCCCTGCCCCTGTTCGCCTCCGCCGATGAAAGAGATCAGATCCATCGACCCGAGGTCCCCGAGCCGGCCCCCGCGCTTCGCGCCATGACGCCGGGCCGGGATGTGGTGGAGGATTACAGCCATATCGGTCTGACCTTGCGGGACCACCCTCTGACCTTCCTCCGCCACGACCTGGAGCGAAGTCACGTCATGACCTGCGCGGACGGCACGGCCATGCGGGACCGGCGCCAGACCCGCGTCGCAGGCCTGGTCCTGGTCCGTCAGAAGCCGGGCAGCGCCAAGGGGGTGATGTTCATCACCATCGAGGACGAGACCGGCCTCGCCAACCTAGTGATCTGGCCCAGCCTTTATGAAGAACAGAGGCGGATCGTCCTCGCCTCCAGCCTGCTGATCGTCGACGGCAAGGTCCAGAAGGAGGGAGAGGTGGTCCACATCGTGGCCACCAGGCTTTACGACGGTTCCGACCTCCTGGCCTCTGTCGGCGATCGCGGCGATGCCTTCCCCCTGCCCCATGGACGGGGCGACGAAGTCCATCGCGGCGGCGCCCCGGATGCGCGCAGGCCCAAGCCCCGGGACATCTACATACCCGACCTTTCCCTCGACGCCCTCAAGGTGAAGTCGCGGCCAAGGTGACCGAGATGATCGGAGCGAGATAGAGGGAAGGCCCGACCCTATCCGATGCCGCTCGCCCTTCCCGTCGAACAGCCGACGTTCCGCGCAGCGAAAAATAAGAGATCAGACAAATCGCGCGGAACCGCGGAGGCCCTGTTTCGTTTGATGCGCCAGTTCGAGGAAAGTGGCGTGAATTCATACTTCTGCATCGTTAACATGCCCGGGGTCCCGGCGCGGGAGATTTGCGTTCTGGACGCCGCAGACGATGCTTCTGCGATCAAGGCCCTGGATGCGGTCGAAGCCCTCTGGATCGGCTTCGACACCATCTGTCTCTATCAAGGCGAGCGCTTCATCAAGGTGCTCAGCAATCCGGCGCTCGGCTTTCCCCGGGATGGTCTGGCCCTGCCGCACGACCTGGATCAGGCCGCCTGACGGGGTGCGCGATCGCGGTGCGGTCGAACATCCGGGGCTCCGCCGCCGGGCGGGGGTTGGCGGAAACACGGTCAGGAGTCTCGGCCCGCCGGCGGCTCACCCTGCATGGACGCACGGGAGCCTTTTCGGCAGGGCGCTTTCAGGCCTGACCAAGGATATCGACGTCAAGGACGGTCCCGGATGAAAGCCGCCCTTCTCCAAACCGACAAGCACAGCGCCGGGCGGCAGGCGGCCGCTGCTAGAATGGGGCGAGCTCAGGGGCGATTGCGGCAGGGCCGTCCTTCAGCCTTGGCCTGAATCTCGTTCCAGTAAACGGCCTTGCCCAACAGCCTCGCGCGGGCGCCTGGGTTACGCTCCGCCAGGGCCTCTGTCAGGAAGGCATCGACCTTCTCAAGTAGCGGGTTTGTCGGATCCCTCGGCACGGGAGCCTCCGAATAAGGGGTTTGGTTCATGGGGTGCTGAACCAACCCCGCCCTTTATGTTCGGTTCCCGACACACCTGAGGCGGCGGTCGGCCAAGACGGACTTTCGATAGTCACGCTCAGATCACCTGGAGCGAATGCCGGGAGGTCGCCTCGGCGAGGAGCGACGCCGCAACCGTCCATCGGCGCCAGGCCCGTTCCGTCGGCTTTCACCGGTTGTCGGGCCGCCAATCATGATCCTCGGCGGCCGGACTGTAAGGAACTCGCCACGACTTGCCCCGCTTGAACAGTTTCACGGAGGAGACAGAAGCATGCCTACCGAACGCACTATTCAACACCCGGACGGTTCCGTCGAACGGACCACCACAACAGATGGCCCGCCCGTCGTCGCCGAGAGAAGGGGCGGCGGCATGGGCGCGGTCGTCGCTCTCATTCTCGGCCTGCTCGTGGTCGGCGTCATCGCCTACTTCCTGCTCAATATGAGTCAGAGCGAAAGGGTGGAATCGGACGCTATCGCGGGGGCCGCCGAGAGCGTCGGCGCCGCCGCAGAGAATGTCGGCGAGGCGGCTCAGTCTGCGGTCCCGGCCGCCAACTAGCACCGCCGCCGCGTCACCTTGGACCGGCTTTCGATCCCGGCGTTGGCAGGGCCGGGCCGTGGCCTTGAGGCCGCTGAGATTCCAACCTGCCCGGCGGTCGGCCGCGCGCCCGTCCGGCGCGCGGCCTTCTCGGGCCTAGCGTTATTCCGCTGCGACGGCGCAGCCGTCCTGCTTCTCCTCCAAGCCAGAGACAGTCGTATCGATCCGGGCCGCCCCCGTCGCTTCGACTTCCGCCGCTGGCCCGGCGGGCGGCGAAACGCGAAGGATTACGGGCAGCCAGCGGCGTCCCTCCACCAGACGCTCCGCCGCATCGGCCATGTCGCCCTTCTTGAAGCCGACGATCCGCCCAGCCTCTTCCGGGCCGACCGCCTCCGTCACGGCCTCCAACACCCGCGCCTTGGAGACGCGCGAGAAATAGCTGGCGGCGGTGGCCGACCATGTCCTCGTCATGTCCAGTCCGACCGCCGTCGCAAGCCTCTCGGCCTGGGCCCATGCCCCGGGTCGGCGGTCATGGGGATCGCGAACGGCGAGAAGGCCGACGCCCGCACAGCAGGCGAGCAGGTCGAGGAGGTCGGAGCGGCCCATCGACGCCATCACCGCCCACAGGTCAGCGGCCCCCTCCGGCAGCCGCGCGCCCCAGGCCTCGAGGCGGTCGGCCACGCGTCGCCCGGCAGGGCCGTCCCCCACCCCCGGCGCATGACGTTCCAGCCCTCCGACCGACAGGCGAAGTTGCAGGGGCGTGAAGTCGCCGTAGCCGGGATAGAAGACCTGCAAGGCCATGGCGTGGACCACCGTCGCGAGGGCGGCGGCGACATCGGCCTGAACCGCATCCCTCAGGCCCATGGTCTTGTGGGCCGTCAGGTCCATCAAGAGGCGCTCTGAAAGGGGCGCCGGTTCTTCGTTGCGTTCCGCCTCATCGGTTCTGGAACCTGGGCGGTCGTCCTCGGGACCGCCGCGCCCGCCGCTGCTCTCGACCTCGCCTTTCCCGGCCTCCTCCTCCCAGGGCGGGGGCGGCGCCGAGGCGGCGTCCTCGGCCCGGACCAGACCGCGCTCGAAGCGGGCCAGACCGTCATGGCCCAGCATGACCATGACCCCGGACCGCGCCCTGGCCTCAGGTGTGTAGTCATAGTCCGGTCCATAGGCCTGCAAGGCCTTGTCGATGGCTTCGAGCCGGGCGTCGATCTCGGGCGGCAGAAGCTCCACCGCATCGGCCTCCGAAATGAGCCGGTCGTATTCCTCCGAAAGCGCCGCCATCTCCGCGACCTCCGCCTCGGACCGGACCACCGCCACCGGATAGACCCGCCCGAAGTCCGCCGCCTCCGAAAACTCGGTGCAGACCCCGGCCCATTTCCAGCCCTCGCGCTGGCGCGCGTCCTCGGCCAGCCCCGTCAGCTTCTCGGCGACCAGCCGGTCCAGCAGGATCGGGTCTTCCAGCCAGCCGCCGCCGTCGTCGGTGAAGAGGTCGCGCAGCACCGCGCCGCCCTCGGCCTCATAGGCCTCAAGCCCCACGAAACCGACGCGCCGGTCGTCGGCGCGGACCTTGGCCTCGGTCATGGCGCGACGAATGGCGTAGACGGAGGGATAGGGTCCCATCTGCGTCATCACCTGACGCTGTCGGTCCTGATCCTCGCTGACGCAGAAGGCGGTCAGAATGTCGAGGGTGATCGTCCCCTCGCGATAGGCGTCCATCAGTTCCGGCGCCGCCGCGCCCAGTCGCAGGCGCTGCCGCACCACATGGGCCGAGACCCCGAAACGCACGCCGATCTCCTCCGGGCCGAAACCCCTGTCTTGCGCCAGCCTGCGGAAGGCTTCGAACTGGTCGGCGGGATGCATGGCTTCGCGGGTGATGTTTTCATCGAGGCTGATCTCGTGGGCGTCGTTCTCGGTATCCACCGTCACCCTGACCGGATGGGTGCGCTTGATCGCCTTTCTCTTGGACAACAGCCGCAGAGCCTGCCGCCTCCCCTCCCCGATGGTGACGAGATAGTTTCCGGTCGCGGCGCCGTCCGCCGCGCGCTCGATCTCGACCACGGGCGGCTGCAACACCCCCTTGGCCCTGATCGAGGCCGCCAGCGCCTCAATGGCCGCTTCGGAATGTTTCACCTTCCGGGCGTTTCTCGGCGACGCCTTTAGCCTGTTGAGCGGAACCACGATCTCCGCGCCGTGTCCCGGCTCCTGATCCTTTCCTACAGCGGCGGCGCCAGCCGCCGCTGTAGTGAGGGCTCGGGGGAATTGAGCAGTCATGTCTGCCTCCTTTGGGCAAGGGTTGCAGGCACGCGAAAGGCGCGCCTGAAACCCTGCCCGTCGGCGAGACCGGGGTAGCAAGGGCCAGGGCGGATCGGCCGGAGGGGGATCACCCGGCCTGCACAAGCTCACAGGTGTCGAAATGGCTCGGAGAGGATGCGGCGCGGAAGGCTGGGGAGACCGGCCGATCCGGCGGCGCAGCCGCTTTACCCTGACCCGCGCGAGGGCGGAGCCCTTAGCGCTCTTCGCCTCTTCGGACCCTCCTTAAGTTGGTTTCGCGGGTCGTGGTTCAGCCAGGGCGGCGGGCAGAGCGTGATCGCCTCTGGTCGCGTCAGTCCACAAAGCGACGGGGCGAAGCGTCTTTCGAGAACCGTTTGCGGATCACTCAAGCCGCCGACGTCGTCCTACGCGGGGTCCCACGGGGAGGCCTGCCGCCTCATAGGCTTCAGCTATGGACCCGAACAGACTCCTGATCCGGCCATCGCCTGGAATCCCTGGCGACGCCTTGATCAGCTTGAGCGAGATGCGTCCATGTTGCTTGTGGAGAGCGCGCAGCGCCTCGATGGTCTGTTCGCGGTCAAGCGGCGTCCCGTCCGGGTTCAACCCCCGACGATACCCCGTGTAGCGAAAGCCGACGCGCTCATAGGCGGCTTTCATGGAGCCGAAGCGGCTGCGGTAGACCGTGGGCGAGGCCATGTTCTCAGTCTGGGCTATCGCCTCAAGCGTGGGTCGCCGACGCGCCAGAAGACAACCCAGTTCGCGCACCATTTCTTCTTCAGTCTTGCCGTGACCTCGCTTCAGAGCGCCCATCCGCTCCTGGGCCGCGACAAAGGTGTCCACGTCCACAATGGGTTCAAGAACCCGGACGTAGGTCCATTGCGAGCGATCGACGGCAAAGGTCCGCTTTCCCAGCTCGACCCTGGACTTCCCGTAGGCCTGGAAGCCGACAACCAACTCCCGTCTGAGTATCTTCTGTATGCGATCACCGTTCCAGGGCGTTCGGTCACGCCACATCACCCCTTCATGTGTGAGAAGTCTCGCGATCCCTGCCTGACTGCGGGCCTCATGTACGAAGAGCTCGAAAATTCGCTGTATGACTGCGAGTTCTTCCGGCGGGCCCCAGATGTAGCGGACCTCCTGGTCGGGGCGCGACTTCCATTGTCCGTCCTGAAGGATGGGTCCCGCGCTCCCGTCCGCGTTCACCACCTGCCGCCGAAAGCCGTACACGGCGCCGCCGCCCAGGGCGCGTCCTCGGGCCGCCTTCGCCCGGCGCCCGGCGCGAACCTTGGCGGACAGGTCCCGGCTGTACTCTCCCGCCATGACCCGTTTGAGCTGCTTGAAGACCGAGCCGAAGCTGTCGTCTGCGAAGAGCTCCGCGCAATAGATCACGGAGAGCCCTGCCTCCCGGCACAGGAATTCGTAATGCGCGGCCTCATCGGCGTCCTGAAACCGGCCCCACCGACTGACGTCGAAGACGAGGATGGTCGAAAACGGAGCCCTCCCTGACAGAACCTCCGACAGGAGGCGCTGGAGGCCGGGGCGTCTGTCGACGCTTACGCCGCTTTTTCCCGCATCCTCGTATGTGCGGACGATCTCGATCCCGCGGCTTTCCGCGAAGCTCGCGATATAGGCGCGCTGATTTCCCAGGGAGTAGCGCTGGTGGTCTGTCGACATGCGCAGGTATTGCGCCGCGAGCGCTGGCTTTCGCTCAGCACGGGGGAGATCTGGAGACAGGACGACGGCGCCGTCGGCGTCGCGCCCGAAATGGCGTCTCAGCCGCGCGGGAAGATCATCCATGCCGAAAGGCGGTTCTTCCTCCATCACAGGCCCGCCGCGCGACAGGCGGCTGTGACCGTGCCGAACCTCTTTCGGATCAGCCCGATCGATGGAAGCCGACGATCCGCCTGAATCAGGGAGACGTTCACCCTCCCCTTGTCTCCATGCAGTCGACGCAGACCCTCGAGAATGGCTGCCCGCGAGAGGGGCGTTCCGTCCGGCGCCGCGCCGCGCGAAACGGGCGGCTTGACATAGCCTGCCAACCGCGCAGCCTCCGCCAGGGTGCCGAAACGCGACATGTACCGTCTCGCGCTCGGGATTTCGGGACAGGCGTCGATCAGGGCGGCGGAAAGCCTTCCCTCCTTATCCAGGAGCGCTCTCAGCCCGGAAACCAGTTCCTCCCGGGTATGGCCGTATCGGCCGTCGAGCGTTCGAAATCGCGCCTGAGCCGCCTCGAACATCTCCTCCGACACGATCCCCTCGAAGATCCGGACTTCTCCCCAGCGCCCCCTGTCCTTCTCCGGGCCACGGACGCCCAATACGGTACGGGAACGGCCGTAGTGTTGCAGTCCTTTCGATAGCGGGTCGCGAAGGATCCTGCCGATGCGCCTGCGCGTCCAGCGCGATCCATCCGTCCACAAGACCCCCTCGTCGGACAGGATCGATGCGATCTCCGCCATCGACCTGCCGCCTTCGACGAACATCTGGAAAATGCGCCGTACAGTCTGAGACCGCTCTCCCGTCGCAGGGACAAGGCGCAGGGATTGAAGCGGATGAGAGCGAAACTCGCCGCATTGCAGAACGGGTCCGATCGCACCGTCAGCTTCGATTATCTGCCGGTCCACCAGATACCGGGGCCATGCCCCCGGAGCGCGCCCCGCCTCCGCAGCCCGCCGCTTCCCTCTGCGTGTCCTGTCCGAAATCTGCCGGACATAGTCCGCCGCCATCACGCGCTTGACCTGCTTGGCGAGTTGCCCCGGAGGGCCGATCGCCACCAGATCGCGACAATAGGTTACCGAGACGCCGTGACTTCGGCAGACGAACTCGTAGTGAGCCGCCTCGTCAGGGTCCTGAAAGCGGCCCCATCGACTGATGTCGAGAACCAGGACACGGGCGAAGTTCGCCCTCCCCGTGACCACGTCGAAGAGAAGCCGGCTCAAGCCCGACCGCTTCTCCAAGGTCGTGCCGCTCTTCCCGACGTCTTCGTAAACCGCGACGATGTCGCAGCCCTGGCTCCGGGCGTAGCGCTCGAGCTCTCTTCGCTGAAGCGCCAGGGAAGTGGGCTGTCGCACCGTCGAGACCCTGAGATAGGCCGCCGCCCGACGATCAACCGGCTCCGGGCTCGCCTCCATCCGCGCCGGCCGAATCCGCCGAACCACCCAGTCGTCGACATGGGCCGAATACTCCAGCGTCGGGCGTTCTTCCATTCGAGCCACTCCATCCTTCGGGGACAGGGGACGTCCAGGCGCGCGGACACCCCGGCCTGCAGACCTCAGCGCCACAGCGGACGCGCCTAGCCTGTCTCATCCGCCGTCATTCCAGAAGACGAATTTCCGTGACGCCTGTCACTCGGCGGCGATGATTACGAATAGGCCTTTGCATTCCGCCATGTCCCAGTCTCGCCATCGCAGCTGCGCCGCGCCGCGAGGCGTGTGCAGAAGGTTGTCCCCGGGACGGAACGGTCAAAACCAGGGGGCGTTGGTCGGAAGTCGAATGATCGGCGTGGAGGCGTCGAGATCACCTCCGTCAACAAACTTCAAAGGGACCGCTCCATGCTTCGCTGGGCCATCATCTTCTTCATCGTCGCCCTGGTCGCGGCCGTTCTCGGCTTCGGCGGCATCTCGGGCATGTCGTTCGAGATCGCCAAATTCATCGCCATCATCGCCGTCATCCTGTTCGTGGTTTCGCTGGTCGTCGGGGGCATGCGCGGACGCGGTCCGCGAATCTGACGCCCTGCTTCAGTCGCGCCGCCCAAGAGGCCCTGGCCCGTCGCCGGGGCCTTTTTCATGTCCGCGGCCCGGCGTCAGGGCGCGTCCGGCCGGGGTTCCCGGCCCGCATCCAAACTTATCGTGAACCGCCGCCGTAGGAACGCCCGTTTCCATGGCCGCTTCACTTTCTGCAACCTTCAGGGAGAAACGACATGACCGACGTTCAGCCGAACCCGGAACGCGAACAGGATCCGGAGACCAACACCCCCCAGCCGGATGAAAATCCGCAACAGCGCGAACACCTGCGCGAGCAGACCCAGCGCCAGCCAGGCAAGGAAGATCCGGCGCCCGCGTCTGGGGGAGAAGGAGCTGCCGGCGCAGGCGGCCCGGACGGATTTGGTACGGGAAGCTGAGGAGAGCCCTTATGACCGATACCCGACCCGTTGCGGGCACGCGGGCCGATGCCGGCCCAAACGACGATCCTCAGGAACACGACAGCCTTCGGTCGCAAGCAAGACGGGAGACGTCCAAAGCGGAGGGCGAAGACCCGGATGAGGGCCGTCGCCCCTCCATGACCCCTCCCATTGCAAACCCGGACTGAGGAGATGGACATAACTGAATCCGGACGCGACCCCGACCGCGATCCGACCCGTCCCCAGCCCGGCAAGGTGGATGAGAGTGGTCTGGGCCAGGGCGAAGACAGCCTCCAGAAACAGGCGGCGCGCGAAACCACCCTGGGCCAGAGCGGCGACAAGAGGGCCGCCGACTTCCTTTCGGACGAAAACGGAAATCTGACGAAGATACAGGCCGACGCCGTTCCGGAAGGGGATCCTCAGGAACAGCAGCGCGGCAAGGGGCAGCAGGTCCCCTCCTGATCCCGGCGTTCTCGATGCGGTTAGGGGTCAAGGTCGAGGACAGTAGCAAGGAAACCTCCGGCCTTGGCCGCCGTGGAGGGTCGGGAGAAGCGTTCCGAAGACGGACCCCTTTCCCAGGCCGCAAACTTCAGCGGTAAAAGGCGGCCCGGTGTTGCGCGGGGTTTGGCTGAGCGCGACACCGGGCCGACCTGCATTTCCTGCCGGAAGTGCGACGAGGGAACCGGCCAAAACCAGCCAGGGTCCCTGTGTTCACAACAGGACTGTCACGCCCAAAGGGCCGATCAAGGTGAGCAGGATCTGGCGGCGTCGCCGGGCCGTCATTCGAGCAAGAGGGCTTCGTAGTCAGCCAGGACGAATGACCTGACGCCGCAGGCGCGGGCCGCGGCGATCGCGGCTGAAAGTTCGATGCGCCATTGCTCGCATTGGCGAAGGCTTGGGTTCGCCCGCGCCTGAAGGCGCAGCGCGTCCAGCGGATCCAGGAAGTTCGACGGGTCCAAGGCTTCTCCCCAAGAAGACGGCATATATACACCAGACTGAAGCGGGGCGACATGTCCCCTCACGCCGGCCAAGCGCCGCCGCTCCACCCTCTCACAATCTGAACCGAAGACCTCCCCACGAGCATCATGAGCGACACGACTTCGTGCGCCTGCTTCAGCGCGCCTTCGGCCTAGCCGAAAACGGCTGGGCCGGGCGCGATACGTAAGCCATGTTGCGCGAGCTGGCTGAGCTGGCAGGCGCCCAAGTCGAACATGAGCGAACCATTTCGTAGCAACGGCGGCGGTGCGCCGCCGTGGACGATAGTGAGAACTACTGCACGCCGGTCACTTGGGCGGCGTAGGCCTGACGAAGGTGGAATGCGAACGTCCGCTTTCGACCCATTGCGGACATTGGCTTGGGGAGGTGTGACTCCAAAATAGCAAGGCGGGGGAGCAGGGCTGAGCGTTCAAGTTACAGCGGTTGTCGATCGGTAGGGTTCACGATAGCTTCCTTTCAGAAGCAATTATGGGTGGGCGGCGATGACCGACGTGCACGTAGTTGATGATGTGGTGGTGAGAGGTCAGAGGCGGCCAGCAGGCGTGCCGGACCCGTTTCCGGCGCTTGGCGATCTGGTTTGGCCAGCTTGGGTGGTCGAGAGGGGCGAGCATGAACCGGGGGCGTTCAATCCCTGCATGGCACCCCAAATGCGACGTGAATGGAACCGCGATGCTGCTGCTGCATCAGCAGTTCAAGAATTGGAGCAGTTCGCAGCAAATAATCCTCCCTCGGCACCTATGAGCGATCGAGGGTTTTGGGCTCGGGAGTATGGTACGGTCTTGTGGGAGCTTCCCAATGGGATGGTTGTCCGCGGCCCCATGACTTGGGGGGAGCATACTTTCTGACAGGCTAGCGCGGAAGCAGAAGGGCGTTCTGGTGTTGAGCTCGATTGGACGCCGCCAGCGCCGGGTGCGGTGCCTATCGGAACCATTCACACGCATCCTTCAGGTGGTCACATCCCGTCTGGGCGTCCAAATCAACCAGGATATGATGATTTCGGCGTGCTTACTTATACCCAGGATATGCGAGCGTATTATGGGGCGGCGTCCACTAAGAATGCGGCCCGCCTCTATATTGCCGCGTACCCACTTGGGCAAGCGGGGCAACCTGTAGTTCCGCAGATCAATGTCTATGATTACAGGAACATTGATGAGGCTGTAACGGGTAACTACACGGGGCCGGAAGTGAATCCATCGGGGTCGCCATGCCCGGCGCAATGATTTTCGCAGTTGTTAGTGCATTTTTTGCCATAGGGCCTGACGATATCGGCTATAATTCTAGCCGATCACAGGCACCTGACGGTCTTTTGTTTCAAGCTGGGTATGCCGTACACGGCAACGGAACTTGGGCTACCGAGTTTTATATAAGGCAGAAGGATAGCCAGCCGAGTGAATGGGTCGTTCGGAGAGGGCTCGTTACCCCAACCGGGCGCGAGCAAGTTTCATGGATCACCAGTTCCTCTTGCCCTATCGTTGCAGAGGTAGCGCTCAGTCTCAATCGGGTAGCCCTTGGATCCGTTTGGATGCCGGAGATCGCAGATCGACCACGCATGTTTGTCTTTCCCCAACTGTCTGGTCCTCCCACTGAAGCTGACGGATATAGCCTGTGGGGTAGCTCCATTCAGGGGGACGGCATCGCCCAGTTCCGCGTAGACGCTACGACGGGAACTTCCTCTGACTGGGTCAAAGCGGCGGATCGAGCGCTCGAATCTTGTTGGACGGAGATTGATCACAGCTGAAGTTCTGGGTGCCCGCCTAATGGCGGAGTAACCCCCAGAAGCCCTGCCTCTTCGTGGGCGCAGCCAGCAATAGACGTCCGGCTTGGATTCGGATCGATACAGATGGTGCTCGAGATGGGCCCTCAAGGCTGGAAAACGGCGTGTAGCAATGCCCGCTTTCCACCCATAGCGGACATCGCTCAAACTGATAACTTAGTGGCGAATTCCAGTTCTGAAGGGGATGCCGCCCATATGTTGAGGGTGACCAAGGATCGGTTCAGGGTTTCCCAAGGGCTGGTGGAAACCTCAGCCCAACTAGCGTCTTTGAAGACGAATTCCTTTCGCCAGAAACGCTGCCCCTCGCGATCCTCGGAGCAACAGAGCCATAGGTTCCACTTCGATCCATCACGGTCGCTTGGATAAAATTGGATCAGGCATCGAGGGTTGTCGCCCCATGACAAACTGCGAGACGGAACGTCATGGTAGTTCTTGGAGACGGCAAGCTTGTTAGCCGACGCAAACGCATGAAGCTGGTCGTCTAAGGCAACCAAAGGCGCTTCCAACCTGCGCCATTCCTCAGTTTCAGGCCATTCGCCGTGTGAAGACATTTAGACAGCCTAGCAGCTACTCCCCCGGGAGTCCGCTTAGCCACCCTTTGCGGACTACAGCGTCGACCGCTTTCCGGCCTGGAAGCCAATGTCCGCTTCCGGCGCCTAAGCCCAAGACCGAAATCGACCCGTTGCGGACATCCATTCGGAAAAGCATCATCGGTAGATGTCAGCGCCAGATTACAACGACCCTAGGTCCAAACTTAAGCTGCGCTTTCGGCCGCTGCGCGGCTCAAGCACGCTTGTCTTGCTGCCTGCCGGACTGTCCATGCTCGCCGCGACTGTCTGCTTAATCGCATTTCTGGCCAGCTTTCTTCCCGGTGCCGAAGTTAGTGGAAGTCCGTTCTGGTTCCTCGCCGGAACGGCAATCTTTGCCCTCGGTGCCGGAGTCTTTTATGCGGCCCACAGGTTCTTTCGGCGCTTCCGCTGAACGGCAGCTTCCCACCCCTAGCCGAAGTTCACAGCGTCCGCTCTCTAGCGCCAAATACCAGACCCGCTCCGGTTCACCCGGGGCGGACTTTTCTGCTTAACCGCCGTGAACCGACATCGCGAAGCCCGCCCAGATCACCAGGGTTAAGCCGGCCAATAGGGCTGCAGCGCCGAGGCCGATTACGACTTTAAGGGTCAAGGCTTTCATTCGTGCTCTCCTCCAAGACTTGCCCAAGAAAGCACGTCGGCGTGGCGAAGCTATGTGACCCAAGGCCGCGCCATGTCGGTTGGCGAGAGGTCTGTCGGCGGTGGGCCATTCCCCCCATTTCAACCTCTTCCCTAAGAGCTTCGCGCGCCAACAGGCTTCCGCCGACCAGCAAGGGCTCATCATCTTCGGACACGGGCGGCAGACATACGAACCGCGCAGCCTTGGCTCCGTTACGGAGCACTAGATAGAGCTCAACGTGGTCGCCTGCCGCAGCAAGCTTTTCGGCAATGGATCTTGCCGCCTCTTCAGCCGCGCGTCCGCGCGCAAACAGCTGGGGCTCGGCCTCGTCCACACGTACGGCCCAAGCGTCGCCCAAAGGTTCTACAACGACGTTTCGCATCAAAGCATCTCCAATGAAATTTGAAGGCGGTCACCATCTAGAGGGCGCCCCCCGCGCTTCAAGAGGCCGGCGCTAAATCCCGATACGGAGCGCCGCGCTCGCCCGCCTCGGCCCGGGTCAAGACTCTCGTTTCCTGCGTCGATCCGCCGTGGATCGCGATGTCCCGGCGGCGCAGACCGTCATGCAGGTCCGTGCAGGTGGCTCGGACGCCCGACAGGACATTCATGCAGGCTCGGTCTCGCACGTGATCAGGGGCGTCATCACCTGCGGCCTTCGCCATGGCGTCAAGGTTCAGTTAGCCGGGGGTCGTGCCCGGCCCTCTGTCACAGTCGTGCAAGGTCAGGCATTCAATCTGCGGGTCATGCGACTTCGAACCTATAAGCCCTGACGGCTCTCATCACCTCGGCCGGATCGCTGGCCGCATCCATCCAGACGTCAAAATCTGCGGGCTCGATCTTCAAGGGTGCGGTGACGACAGTACTGTAAATCAGGAAGGCCTCATTCACCGTATGAAGCGACAGTCCGAGCGTTAACCCTGACGCGCTTCAGCAGACCGGTGAAGGCCTGGTGGAAATCCTGACCCGGTTGGCCGCTCAGTAGCACGCGGTCGATCAGGTCATGGCGGCGCTAGCTGTCGGGTCGAGGATGAGCCGAGATCGATGACGTCCACGAGCGCGTGATCAAGCTGGAGGCGCGCGAGTGCGAGCGCCAGATCAAGAGGTTGAATGATCGGCTGGGCGATTATCGTCATCGCCTATCGCGTCGAGAACGGGGATGACGGGTCCATCCTAGTCGGCGGCGTATTCGCCGGCGTCGGCGCGCTTTACATCGGCAAGGCTTGGGAGATCGCCAAGAGCGACAAGCAGCCGACCGAGATCGAGATCGCCTGAGACAAGTCTGAAGAGGGCTAGAAGGAAGCAACAACCCAACCCGATCGGAGGAAGAGGTGACCGGATTGGGTCGCCGCCTGATCCTCGAAATGCCGCGGCACAGCAACTTCGAGTAGGCATCGTGGAGGATGCCCGCAGAAACGTCCTCCCCAAAGGACGTCGCAAAAAACATCTGTGAGGCGAACTGGTTCCAGCGCCGATAGCGCTAATCGGCCCGGTGCTGCGCGGGGTTTGGCTGAGCGCGACACCGGACCGACCTGCATTCCTTTGGGGAAGTGCGAAGAGGTAACAGCGGGATGGAGGCCTTGTTCCCTTCCTCGACCTGGCTCTCCCAACGCCCAGAATCTCCGCCACCACGTCCGCCAGTCCCCATTCAGGCCGAGGCTGCATTTCCGCAAGGGTTTGGATTGGGAACCAAAGCCGTCGCCCAGGCCTGACTCTCGGAACAGGAGGTCGTGATGAGGAAGCTGATCCGGGCCGAGGCCGGCGTGAAGCTGAAGCGCATCAACCGAACGGTTGCCGGCAAAACGAAACAGATCTGTTATCGGTTGACCAGTACCCGAAAAGCGTCCGGCCGGGTGATCTTCGACGCCAGTGAGGCGCATCGGGCTTTTGCGCGTGAAGTCGCCATCAACTTGGAGGGCCAGGCCTGCAGGGGTCCGAGCGGGAGGGGCGCGACGGACCACTGATAAAAAGCCCCTCGCTGATCAAGGCGAGGGGCAAGGATGGGTTCAACTCGATAGGGGCCGAGCGGCGCCGGTTACGGACCGCTCGTACAGCAGGCGCTGTCCCATCCGAACGGCGCCCCACAGCAGAGGTTCCAAAGTGCGAAACTGAACTCAGTCCAGGCCTGACTAACCCAGTCGCAAGAAAGAGTTCTCTCGAGAGACAAACGGTCATGCAGTCTTTTGGCAGACAAGCGGAACCATAGCTCCCGCCACGCCATTTGATCGCAGCAATCAGGAGGAAAACGTGGACGACTTCAAGCGAGACGACCCGAATGTCATCGCCCCCATCGGCAGCACGATCCGCCGCGCGCCGGAAACGATCATCGTCGAGCGTGAACCCAACACAGCTCTGTGGTGGGTTGTCGGCATTCTTCTCGCCGCAGTCGTCTTCGGCCTCATCTATTTCCTGACGCGTCCAACGACTGCTCCCACTGACGCCGAATTGCGCGTCATCCAGGCAGAAGCAGCGGCGGACAATGCGAGGCAAACGGCAGAGGCCGCCCTGGCTCAGAACCAGCTCAGCAGCACCCGGGACAGCGTGGCGATTGCACAGGCCCAAAGCGCCACGGCTCGCGCTGAAGCGATCCGCGCCCAGGCTGAGGCGCGCGCCGCCGAAGCCCGCGCTTCGGAGCCGGTCGTCGTCGAGCGTCAGACCGTCGTGGCGCCGCCGTCCAACAGCACCGCCGTGGTCACGACCACCACGCCCCAGCCAGGCAATTAATCGCGACAGGCGTAGGCAGGGAAGGTTCATTGCCTACGCCCAGGTCCGCAATGCGGCCATGGAGGCGACGGGTGAAAGCTCAGCGTGTCGGCTCCACTGAACCGGAACTCAGTGCCCGAGGTCCACAGCGCCGTTCGATGCGAAGGTTGACGGCTGCTCGCGCTCGGCCTCTCGGCGAAAGCTCGGTCGAGGATTGCGGCCTGCCCAGCCGCACCCGACTTCTTCATCTCGGGAAGCAGGGCGGTGATCAGACCTAGAAGCGGCATTAGGGCGCAAAGCTTGTAGACCCAGACGATGCCCTTGGCGTCCGCGAGCAAGCCAAGGCCCGCCGCGCCGATGCCGCCGATGCCGCCGATGCCGAACATGAGACCGAACATCAGCCCCGACACCAGGCCGACGCGGCCTGGGACGAGTTCCTGCGCATAAACGACCAGGGCCGCGAAGGCTGAGGACATGATGAAGCCGATGGCGATCGAGAGGACGGTCGTCCACCCCAGATCGACGTAGGGCAGCAGCAGGGCGAAGGGCGCGGCCCCGAGGAAGGAGAGCCAGATCACGGCCTTTCGGCCGATCCAGTCGCCGATCGGGCCGCCGGCGAAGGTTCCCGCCGCCACCGCGGCCAGGAAGGCGAACAGGTGGAACTGGGAATCCTCAACCGAGAGGGCGAACCGCTCGATGAGGTAGAAGGTGAAGTAGTTGGTGAAGGCGCCGATGTAGATGAATTTGGCGAACATCAGCACGGTGATGACCGCCAGGGCCCCGATGATCCGGTCCCGGCTCAGTTGGGGGCCTTCGCTCACGGTCCTGGCCGCGACCATGGCGTGAGGATTGCGGATACGCCACCGCGTCACGCCAAAGAGCACCCAGATCGCCGTCACCGCAGCGACCGACAGCCATCCCACAGCGGTAAGGCCCAGGGGCAGGATGATCAGCGAAGCTGCCAGAGGCCCGATGGCCGACCCGGTGTTGCCGCCGACCTGGAAGGTCGACTGGGCTGTGCCGAACCGTCCGCCGGAGGCGAGACGGCCCCGCGCGAGGCTTCCGGGTGGAAGGCGGCGGACCCCACCCCGATCACCGCCGAGGCGACAAGGAGCATGGTGAAGCCGCCGGCGGTCGCCAGCAGGCCGATTCCGATCAGTGTGGCGAACATCCCGCAGGGCAGCAGATAGGGCTTGGGACGCTTGTCCGTATAGAAGCCGATCCAGGGCTGAAGCAGCGACGCCGTGAACTAATAGACCAGGGCGACAAGGCCGATCTGGGTGAAGCTCAGGGCGAACTTCGTCTTCAGCATCGGATAGATGGCCGGCAGGACCGCCTGAATCAAATCGTTGAGGAGGTGGGCGAAGGCCACGGCGCCGACGATCCCGATAAGAAAACGCGGCGAGGTCGCCGCACTCGGGATCGGTTGGGCGTCTGTCAGGTCTGTCGGGATGGTCATGGGCGCACTCGGTACTGCGGGCCGGCGCGGCGCGCGGCTCCTCCGCGCGCACCTATAGCAATTCAATCTCCCGGGTGCCGGAGAACAGAACGATCAGAAGGTGAAGCCGACGCCGCGCGCCTGCCTGGAATTTTCTTGCGCCGCCGGATCGCTCCAGATTCTCGCGACGTTCAGCCTCATCCTCCTCACAAGGCGAATGACACGGAACCTTCGTTCCTGCATCGCGCCGTCGGTCGAACGGCCAAAACAGTCAAGCTATGGCCTGGGCCGCCTCATCAGATCGCCTGCAAGCTCCAGATGAGAACGCTGATGCTCACGCCAATGAAGAATGTGGTCGCCAGAACCACGAAGATCAGCAGACCGCGTCGCAAGCCTTCCATCAGCGCGCCAGCTCAGACCTGAACATCAATGACATCGTCGTCGACGCTGAACCCGGACCGTCGAGCCAGATCTGCGGCGCTCTCCGCTGACGCCATCATGTGATTGGGCCGCCTCCTAGCGCAGCCTTCGACGATCGGCGCGTACTCGTACCAGATGCGAAGGCCACGGCCGGGCTGCTTGCGTCGGCAGCGAAGAATGATCGCCGTAGCCACTGATCGCCTCTCCACGAACAGACGTCGCTGCAATGTATTCGACGCATAGACCCGGGGAGGGATCGGTCTTCATGATCACGTAAAGGACCGCGCGTCCTCAACATAGGTTAGGAAGATTGGAGTCACTGCGCGCGCTGAAGCCCTGGTGGTCAGAGGTCCGAACGAAACCGGCTGTCCGAGGATAGACGGAATCGTCCCCGCGCCACCAGGCCAGCCCGTCGGTATTCTCTTTCCAGCCTGCCGTTCAGCTCATGTCGCGCCAATCTGTCCATCAGCTTTGTGCCAAATCCTTCGCGCGTCGGCGCGCTCACTGCAGGCCCTCCGCGTTCGCGCCAGACAAGCTGAACGACCCCATCCTCCTGAAGCGACCACCCAATCTCTACGCTGCCGGTTTCCGAACCTAGCGCGCCGTACTTGAGGCTGTTGGTGGTGAGTTCGTGAGCGCACATGTAAAGGGCCAGCGCCGCCTCGGGCCGCAACATGACTGAAGGGCCGTGGGCCCGAATACGTCCCTCATGGTTTTCCCCGCAACGCGCGAAAACATCCTGCATCTCGACTTCTGTCCAGGCCGCCTGCGTCAGCAGATCATGAGCCCGACCCAGGGCGGAGAGCCTTTGCTCGAACTTGCGACAGGCTTCGGGCTCCGTCCCTCTAAAGGTCTGCAAAGCCAGAGCCTGAACCGTCGCCAAGGTGTTCTTGACCCGATGATTGAGCTCATTGATCAACAGGGTCTGTCTCTGGTCGCGGCGGTCCAGTTCCACCGAGGCGCAGCTTAAGGCTTTCTGAACCTTGGCCATGCTCGCGATCCGCCCCGGCCGAGGCGATACGATGCCCCCGCCTCCCAGCGCGGCCGCATCCTGCTCCAAGGCTTCTAGTTCATGCGAAATGGCGTTGGACTGGTCGCGCACCGCCACCAGGCTCAGCCCGCCGAGAAGAAGAAACACCGCCCCGACGCCCAGGACGTTGGTCCAGATCGGCGCTTCCAGCCACCAACGCGGCACCACCACCATGGTCGTCCAACCGGACAACTCTGAGCGAGTGTAGGCCACAACTGTCCGATCGCCGTCCAGCGACCGACTAGGCACGACGCCTTCGGGCGCGAACGTCATCGCAGCGACCATTTCCGGCGTGGCGGATGCCCCGAGATGAACGGCGTGATCTCGAGATCTGGCGATCACGCGATGCCGGGCGTCGACCAGGGTCACCAGGGTGGACTGCGAAACCGGCTGACGGTTGATCACGTCGAGAAACCGGGTTGGAGGGACAACCAGAACAACCTCTGGGTTAGTCCGCGGGGGTACTGCCGCGGAGCTGATCGCAATTACGGGGGCGTTGGATCGGATAGCCCCATGCAAATCGGATACTCTGGCCTGCCCTTCCCCCGCGATTCGGGCGTCAGATTCCGGCTGGATCGTCAACGGAACCGGTTGCTCGATCGCTGTCGCGCCTGCCGGCACATGGATGACGTGCGCCACATCTGGATCGACCACCGCCAACTCTATGCCCTCGCCCAAACCGAGCCGACTTGTCCGCTCAGCCAGGCGCGCCCAGTCCGCGGCGGCAAAGGCGTCCGAACTCGCGATCATGTCGACGGCGTCAAGCTTTCGGACCAGATCCATATCTACGGCCGTCGATACCGATCGGGCCGTCGCCAGAAGCGTTCGCTCGTGGGCGCGGCGCGCTTCAAGCACATTGATGCCGACCAGCAGACCAAGGGCCGCAGCCGCAGGGACGGCCACGCTCAACACCAATATCGTCAAGCGTTTTCGCACGATCCAGTCGCCCCCCCCTTTTCGAGCTGACAGGGAGAACCGCAAGCTTGGCCCTGAGTTCCTTGCGATCAGGAATAGACGCGCTCGCTTCCCCTCAGTGAGAACCGTCGAACCACGCTCGACACGAGAATGCACGCGAGTTTCAGTAGCTCTGCACCGCCGCGCCGGCGCTGCTCGGCGTCTGTGTCCGTACCTCGTGTTCAGACGAACGCGCTTTGGCGCGCTCGCGGCCTTGGACTTGGCGCGGGCGGCGTCCTAACTTCCTCCTGCGCACCACAAAGCGAGCATGGGAACTCAAGCCGTCTGCTCAGTCCATCCGGCGCCCGCTGAGACGTCGGGCTCAAGCAGGACGCCCCCTTGGAGACGCCAGGGCGTCGGACGATCCGCCATTCGGATTCCAGACTCAGCCTAGGCAAAAGGCACGGAACAGGACGCGTCGTGGCAGGTTCTATCTTGCCGTTTTTAAAAGGATATCGCCTCGATGCACGCTGATAACGAACAAGCCGTCAAAACCTTGAACGATCTGATCGAAACAACCTTGGACAGCGTTCATGGTTACCGACATGCCGCGGACGGAGCGAGTGATCCCGAACTCAAGGCCATGTTCAGGGACCGCGCAGATAAGCGTGAACAGCTTAGCCGTGAGCTTCAGTCTGAAGTGCGTAACCTGGGCGGTGAACCCGAGGATGACCAGTCCCTGTTAGGCCGCGTCCATAACAAGTTCGCCGAACTGAGAGGCGAAATCATGGGACGTGATGACAGTGGTGTGATCGACGAAGTCGAACGCGGAGAAGACGTCATCAAGGCGCGTTTTGAAAAAGCTGCGGAGGACGCTGTTCTTCCGGACGCCTTGCGGCAACGCATTGCTGCGGCTTATGCGGCCATCAAGACCGACCATGACGTGGTCAGCAGCCTGAAGCACCGCCAAGGTTAGGAGCACCTGTCGCACAGCGAAGGCGTGCAAGGGTGGAGCCCGCGTGGCCGCTCACGGCTGAAGGCCTTCGGCAGAAGCCGAAGGCCTGATGGCTGTTCATGATGCCCCCGCAAGTCCCGCTCGACGCCTGTTGGCGATCGGTAAGAGACGAAAGCGACGGCGCGGCGCGCACGCGCCTGGCGGCGTCGAACCCCCTGCACCTCAAATCTGTTACCCCCGGCCTTCAGGCCCCCGCGCTCCCCGTCAAGTTCGATGACCGCCAAGACCCGGACCAAAGCGGTCGCTTGCTAGGGCTTGGTTCATACTCTCCTCCCATAGAAGTGAAGGGCGCATGGTAGTGGAGTAATAAGATGGCCCGGATTCTGATCGCGGACGACGATCCTTTGTTGCGAGCTTTGCTGCAACACAAGCTTGCGGCGGCGGAGCATCAGGTAATCGCGGCCGAGCACGGCGAGGAGGTTCTGGACCTCGTAAAGGTTCACAAACCGGACCTTATCGTTCTGGACGCCATGATGCCGGTCATGGACGGTTTCGAGGTTTTGCGTCGCCTGAAAAGCGACGAAACCACGCGGGCTGTCCCTGTGATTATGTTGACAGCGCTAAAACACGAAAAAGACGTCGTAGGCGGCCTTCAACTGGGCGCCGCCGACTATCTGGCCAAACCCTTCATTCCCGAAGAACTCGTCCAGCGCATCAGCCGGATCATCGCGGCGGACTCTAGCATGGAGCGCGACGATGCTCGTTCAAGACGTTCCGGCTGAGGTCCACCCGGATCCGACCGCGCTTTATGAGGAGGCCGTCCGCGACCGACGCGCGGGGCGCAGCGAGGCGGCGCTTGCCAAGCTGGATACGGTTCTTCGGATTCGGCCCGAGGATACCGACGCCCTTTTGAATCGCGGCCTCTCCCTCCTGGCTCTTGACCGGCTGGACGAGGCCGAGGCGGACTTCGAAGCCGTCCTGGTCCGGGCCCCGCATTATGTGGACGCCCGCCTCGGGCTGGCGCTCGTCGCGCGCAGACGCGGCGACGCGGAGCGCGCTATAATGGAAACCGATAAGGCGCTCCTTGAGGCGCCCGAACGCGCTGATCTGACAGCCCTGGCCCGCGCCCTGCGGCCGCGACCCGCTTGGCGCTTTGATCTGGACGGCTCAAGGAGCCGCCTTGCCGCGGGACTGTCCGACTGGAACGAAGTGCGTGTCGCCGCCGCCCATGCCATGGATGAGCGCTCGACGATCACGGGCGTGGGCGAATGGACGGAACGGTTCGACAAACGGGACCTGTTCGTCGAGGGACGGCTGGACCGTCTCTTCCCCTGGGGCGAAGCTTACGGCGCACTCGGCGGCGCCGTGGAGGCGGACTACCGTCCGACAGCCTCGGTGCGCGTAGGGGCGGAAGTTCATCTTCTGCCGAGCATCAACGGAACGCTGGACGCCTCCGCCGCGCGCTTCGCAAGCGGGAACGTGAGCAGTCTGCAGCCGGGGCTGGTCGCTGACCTGGCACAAGGGCGGGTGCGGCTGCTTGATGGCAAATCAGTACGATCTGCGCAAACCACCCACCTATCGACCGCAGTCCGACACCAAAGCAGAGGCGTTCGACCGACCGATTGACAATGGTTAGACCGTTAGCTAATCGTCACATCATGAGTTCGGTCTTCAAAGCCCTTTCCGATCCGACCCGCCGCCGCGTCCTGCAGATGCTGCGCGCCGGTCCTCTCGCCGCGGGAGAGATCAGCGACCAGTTCGACGTGTCCAAGCCGACCATGTCCGCGCATTTCGCGGTTCTGAAGGAAGCGGACCTCGTCCACGCCGAGAAGGTCGGCAAGGCCGTCATCTATCACCTCAAGCTCTCGGTGCTCGAAGACGCGCTGCTGGGCTTCGTCAATACATTCGAACCGAGCGCAGCGGCGTCCTCGGCCAAGGCCCCAATCAAATGAATAGAGACATCGTCAAGAGCCTGGCGGTGGCGGGCGCCATCATCGCTATCGCCCTGGCCGCCACAGCCGCACGCAACGCAGGCCTGATCGAAAGCGAGACCGTCACCCGTCTGGTCATGGGGACGATCGGCCTGATGCTCGTCTGGTACGGCAACAGCATGCCCAAGACCTTCGTCCCTGCCGCGAAAGCCCGCCAAGTCCAGCGGTTCGGGGGCTGGTCGACTGTCCTGAGCGGCCTCGCCTACGCCGGGATATGGGTCTTTGCGCCGATTTCCGTGGCGTTCACGGGCGGCTGCGCCGCCGTGGTTGCAGGAATCGCAGCGACCGTCCTCTTTGGCCTCGGTCGGCGACAGAAGACGACCGCCTGACCCCTGACGCGTCACCCAGACTGACGCGCTTCCTCCTCCCTCACCACTGCCCCTCCCAGCCGAGCGTGACGACATCGCGCCCGCCTGTACACTCTTGCCTGGACCCTCGCCATGACCTTACCCGCAACGTTGCGCCGCAGCCTGAGCGCCGCAGCACTCGCCTTCATCGTCCTGATCTCCGCTCCTGCACACGCCGAGACAGCGCCCACGCCGAAGCCAGCGCTGTGGGTCGTACAGGACGCCGACACAACCCTCTATCTCTTCGGAACGATCCATTTCATGAGGCCTGGAATCGATTGGCGGACAGCCGGGGTGGCCGAGGCGCTGGAGGCCTCTGATGCGTTGATCCTTGAAGTGGCGGACCCCGACGATCAGGCCGCGGTCGCGCCCCTAATCCAGCAGTACGGCACGTCCCCCGATCGACCATTGTCGAGCCTGCTCAGCCCGGAAGACTTTGTTCGGCTGGACGCGGCGGCGCGGACGCTGGGCGCCTCGGCAAGGCAGATGGATCCGCTGCGGCCCTGGCTGGCGGGTGTGATGCTGTCCTCGGCTTTGCCTGCTCGCGGCGGTTTCGAAGCGCGCGCCGGCGTGGACGTACAGCTCCGCGCCGACGCCGCCCGAACTGCCAAGCCGATCCGCGGCCTGGAGACCCCTGCCGACCAGGTGCGGATGTTGTCCGGCTTCTCCGAGGAGGGCCAGGTCGCCTTCCTGCGCAATACGCTCGACACGTTCGGCGAGGCGCCCGTCGAACTCGGCCAGCTTGCGGACGCGTGGACGCGGGGGGACGTCGAAGGCATCAACGAGATCACCCTCGCGCCGATGAAGGCTCGCACGCCGATCGTCTACGAGACCACGATCGTGGCGCGGAACCGGCGCTGGGCCGAGCAGGTCGCAGGCATGCTCAACGCCCCAGGAACTACCTTCATCGCCGTTGGCGCGCTTCATCTCGCGGGTGACGATAGCGTCCAGCGACTTTTGAATGAGGCCGGGATTTCGGTGGTACGCCTCCAGTGAGGACGGAATCGCGTCGCAACCGAACGCCCTGGTCGTCGCTGGCGTCGCCGCTTCGCGCCACGAACGGCTGTGCCGCCTTAAAGTCTAAGAAGCGCCAATTCCAGACACACTCGGAAGGTCTCGTGCAGGGCGTGAGACTGGCTATAGGTCGAACACCAGCGCACCATTTCGTAGCAACGGCGGCGGTGCGCCGCCTTGGACGAAGCCGAGAACTATTCCGCACTAGTCGCGGTGACCGGCTGATGTTTGGCAAGCGCCAGTAGCTCATCTGCGGCGGATATCGGGAGTCTGGTCCGTGGATGTCGATGTGGCGCAAGCCGGCAGCAGACCGTGTCCGGTCAGCGCCAGATGCGGTCATTCCTTGTCGGCCGGAAAGGCGACGTTAGGTGTACGCCCGAGTGTCTGGTTCCCGGCCGATGGCCTGCGGGCCTTCGACATACTCGCGATGTCTGGCTCGCGACGTCTGGTCGCCGCCGGTGTCCGGATTCGCGAAATCGAGCTTTCCTGGCGGGCCGCAAGTTGTTGGGAATTCGTCGCCGCATATGCGTGCCTGGAGACCAGCCGAGGGGGCAGCGACACTTGATGCGGAAGTGAGCAGCGGTCATCAATGCGTTGACCAGAGGATGCAGACCGGCGATACGCGGGCGGCGCTCGCGACCATTCTGCGTGTCCTCGACCCGGGCGGCCTGTCACCCGAAGACAGCCTCAGGCGCCTCGCGCAAAATCTGCTTCATCTCCCTACGGACCTCACTCGGGTCCTCACCCCTTTGACGATGACCGCGCCCCATGCCCCAACTGATTGAGGATGCCGATGTAGACGTTCTCGAGCCCCGCCAACTCGTGCGGATCAGCGCCCTGCACAGGGGCTTCCTCTACCAGCACCTCTATGCGGCCGCCTGCGTGCTCAACATGGCCAACTCCGGTGCCACGGCCGTGGTGATGGAGCGCGACGAGGACGTTGAACTCGTACAGGCGACGGGCCGCCTCTACATCCAGGTCAAGACGCGCTCCGCCCCCCTCGCCTCCGGGGATGTCGACGGCGCGCTCGCGCGGTTCGCCGACCTGCGCGACGCCCATGCCCGCGGTGATCGTCCGGGCGCGCCGCGGTTCCTAATTGTCAGCAACGTCGTGCCGAACGGACCGCTGGCCGAGGCCCTCGCCGCCGCCGACTGGCCGGCCGACGTGCAGATCGCCTGGCCGGGGCAGTCCAGCGATCTGCCCGTGCCCGACGCCTGGCCGGACCTGGAGGCGGGGCTGGCCGCCTGCCAGGCGGCCGCGGCCGGCGTGGCCTTCGCCGGACTGCCGCCTGAGGCCCTGGTCTGGAAACTGGCGGCCGTCGCCCAGTACGCCGCCACCGGGGCGGGCGACCGTCGCGTGACGGTCGATCAGCTCCCCGCCCTCTATGAGCAGTTCGTCGTTCAGCTGCAGACGTTCCCGCAACCGCCCCAGCCTTACCGGCCGCAGCCGGACGAGCCGCGCCTGGACGACGGCGACCGTCTGCGGCTGCTGACGGGGTTCTCCGGCGCAGGCAAGACGGCCTGGGCCTCACACGCGGCCCGTCATTCGGCGGCGCCGCTGGCCTATTTCGACGTCGGCGACCTGCCGGCGGCGGCGGTGGCCAACAGCCTCGGCCGCGAGCTCGCGGCCCGATTTCTGACGCAGCCCGAAAGCGCCCGGGCAATCGCGGCATTGCCGGAGGCGTTCGGTCTGGACCTGTTCAGGCATCTGGCCGCCCTGTTGGCCCAACAGAACATTCCGGTCGTGGTCGTGCTCGACAATGTGCAACGGATGGATGTCGGCGCGCTGCGCCAGTTGCTGACGGCGGCGCCCGCGCTCCGGTTCGTGATGATCGCGCAGCCCTGGCCAGGCACCGACGAGCTCGCCCTCCTGTTGCCGATCCAGCGGCAAGAACTCGCCGGCTGGAGCGCTGACACGATCGCGGCCGAGTTCGATGCGGCCGGCGCACGGATTGATGCGGCCACCATCACGCGACTGGTCCGCCTGACGTCGGCCCTGCCCTTGCTGATCCAGAGCGCCGCGCGCCTGGCGGTCGATCACTACAGCGGCGATGCGGCCGCGTTCTGCGCGGCGGTCGAGGCCAGCGATCAGGCCGTCGAGACCGCCCCCGAAATCATCCTGCGACGGGCCTTCGAAGACCTGGGCGAGGCGGAACAACTGGTCGCCTCCGCCTTGAGCCTGCTGGACGCGCCCCTGACGCGAGAGGAGGTGAAAGCGTGGGCCGGCGCCCAGCTCGGGGAGCCGGCGCGTGTCCAGCCGGCGGTCAAATCGCTCATTCGCGCGGGCCTGGTGCAGATCGTCGGCGGAGACGGCGTGCGGCTGCACGATGCATTCCGCATCCCGGCCGCCGCCGCACTCGCCCAGACCCCGGCGGTCGAGCAGACGTTGCTCGAAAACCTGCGCGACCTGATCGGCGAGTCCCTCGTCGGGACCGCCCGGTTCGGGCGCTTCGCGGTCTGGATGCGGCTGCTGGCCCGCACCGGCCAGATCGACACCCTCGTCGATCTGGCGACCTTCGAGATGTTCCACGAGCGCGGCGATCCGGTCGAGCTCTACGCCGTCCTCGAAACCTATGCCGCGACGGTGGAGGACCCGGAAGAACGGTTCTGGGCGCTCGACGCCCTGGCCTTCTGGGACCAGCGCTATGAGCGCTGGGAGACCTTCGCAACCCGGGTCGCCGCCATCGAACCGATCCTCGCCTCCGGCGTCCTCGGCAAGGTCGCGACCCTGGCTGCGGTGATGAAGGTCATGGCCGCACAGGGCGAGGCCGGCAACATGAAGGCCGTGCGCGCCGCCTACGACCGCGCCGCCCGCCTGCCGGACCTGACCGAGGTGCAGACCCTGGTCCTCAACTACAGCCTCGCCTTCTCCCAATTGAAGGCGAAGCGACCGGGCGACGCGGCCAAGACCGTCGGCGGCGTGATCCGCGGCTATTACCGGCGCCTCGGCCTGAGCGAGGCCCGGATCCTCGGCCTGAACCCGCCTGATATCCTCGCTTTGATCACACCCTACGAGGATATGGACGACGATTTCCGCCATATCGGCGATGCGCTGGATCTGGAGTGTCATGCCCTCGAAGCGCTACGGCGGCTCCAGCCGTTGCATCGAATGTTCGCACTGAAGTTCTATGTTCTGGGTAACGCTCACAGGTCCTACATGAAGACGGCGCTGCAGTTCGTCGACGACATGCGCGAAATGGGCCAGCACGGCCAGGCGCGTCAGTTTATGGAAGGGATGGTCCTGCCGAACTTGCCGGCCGTTGCGAATATGGTCGTGCCAGTTCGCCGGATGTATGCCCTGCTTCTGGCGGAGACCGGCGATGCCACCGCCGGCCTTACCGAGATGGCGACCCTCGGCGCTTACGACATGCCCGATTACGAGCGCAGCCTGTTTGAGGCGCAATGGGCCATGATGCGGCTAACAGCGAGCTGACGCCCCTGCGTAGCGGCCAACGCCCGAGTTTCCACGAGAGCCGTAACTTTATTGCGGCACGCGCCGTCGATCACGACCTTGATGGTCATGCTCGCCCCAACAGACCCTGACGTGCCCCTGAGAATTTCCTCCACGCGGAGCTAGAGTCCGGCCCTTGAAAGGACGGACGGAATGAAACGAGCGAGATTCACGGAAGAGCAGATCATCGGGATCCTGCGGGAGAACGAGGCCGGCGCCAAAGCGGGCGAGCTGGCGCGCAAGCACGGCGTGTCGGAGGGCACGATCTACGCCTGGAAGGCCAAGTTCGGCGGGATGAGCGTGTCGGACGCCCAGCGCCTGCGCGCCCTGGAAGACGAGAACGGCCGGCTGAAACGTCTGCTGGCCGACGCCATGCTCGACAAGGCGGCGCTGAATGATCTGCTCTCAAAAAAGTGGTAAGGCCCGCGGCGATGCGCCAGGCCGTCGCCCATCTGAAGGCGGCGTTCGGCGTCAGCGAGCGGCGGGCCTGCTCCATCATCAAGGCCGATCGCAAATCGGTGCGCTATCGCTCCTGCCGTCAGCCGGACACGGCGCTGCGGGAGCGGCTACGCGCGCTGGCTGTGGAGCGGCGACGGTTCGGCTATCGGCGGCTGTTCGTGCTGCTGCGACGTGAGGGTGAGGCCTCGGGCAAGAACCGGATCTACCGGCTCTATCGCGAGGAAGGCCTGACGGTGCGCAAGCGCCGCTCACGTCGTCGCGCCATAGGCACGCGGGCGCCGATCCTGGTCGAGGCCAGGCCGAACGCCCGCTGGTCGCTGGACTTTGTGCACGACCAGTTCGCCACGGGCCGCCGCTTCCGCATTCTCAACGTGGTCGACGACGTCACCCGCGAGTGCCTGGCGGCGATCCCCGACACCTCGATCTCGGGACGCCGCGTCGCGCGAGAGCTGACAGCGCTGATCTCTCGGCGGGGCCGTCCTGCCATGATCGTCAGCGACAACGGCACGGAGTTTACGTCCACGGCCATCCTGGCCTGGGCGCAGGATCAAGGCGTCGACTGGCACTACATCGCGCCGGGCAAGCCGACCCAGAACGGGTTTGTGGAATCCTTCAACGGGCGGATGCGCGACGAACTGTTGAACGAAAGCCTGTTCTTCGGCCTCGACCACGCCCGCCAGAAGGTCGCCGCCTGGGCGCTGGACTACAACACCCGCCGGCCGCATTCATCGATCGGCTACCTCACCCCGGAGGCTTTTGCCGCCAGTCTGACCGCAACAGGCCGACCCGCTGCGCAGGATGAAAGCTGCGCGGTCCGGCCTGTTGCTCATCCCACGCTGCGAGGCGTAACTAACCCAAGGACTCTGGTCGCCGCTGGATGAAAATTCAGGGGCACGTCAGGGCGGATGAAGCCGAGGATCAAGGCCGAAACGCTCTTGCGTGACTAGTTCAAAACGCCCAGCGGCCACCGCGGGATCAAATATTAGGTTCCAACTGAGTGACGACACAGCACTGGGGATCACGACGAATGGGTTGGCGTCCAAGAGCAGGTCCCCGAATCCCTGTTGACCTGCACTCGGCATGCCGGGGCGCAGCCAGTTCGGATTGGGGACATCGTTCGGCATGATCACAATTACATCGGCGGAGTCCCGTATTCGAAGAGATGTGAGAACGTTGGGCGTTGTGTCGAGAACCTTGAAGCCTTTGTGGACGGCAACTTCGAGAATGGCGGTAGCTGGGTCGAGGGCGCAATAGACTGCCTGTCTACCCTTGCTATTCCAGCGCCCGCCATACAGCCTGGCACCTTCGCCGCTGTCCCAACTTCCCGCGAAACGTTCGGCATCCAGACGCCAAGCTAGCAATTCCGCCCCGCCGAGGGCGGCCGGCAACGGGGTCACGCGTAGACGCCGTATTCAAGTCGACCCAGATACTCCTCGACTGCTTCCAGACCTGCTGCCGTAGACAATAGGTCCAGAGGCGCATGCTGATTGAGACCGATGGCAGGTTCCACGAGCCAGTCTTCCGCCCGTTCCTGCGAGCCGAGGACATTAGTCGCCTTAGCCAGAAGTTCCGCGAACTTCCAGGTCCGGCCGCTTTGCTCGGGATTGAGAGGTCGTTTGGGCTCCTCACGACGCCGCAGCAAGGTGCGCTGGCTCATACCTACTGCCCGTTCAAAATTAGCAGGTGCCTGTAGCAGATGAACGCGGTCCACTAGATGTATCAGAGAACGCGCCGGCAGGCCGGCTTGCAGCATTTCATGGGCGTCGAGCGGGTTCCGTATCTCCCGATTGATGACGGCCCGCCCGCCTAGAAGATCGAACGTGAAGTCCAACGTAATAAGCAGAGGGGTGTCCGGCGCTCGCGTTTTCCTTCCGAACAGCGACCAGCCTGTCCGCTCGGTCTCGCGGCTGTCCTCTTCTATGAAAGCCATCTCGGCGTAGGACGGCCGTCTGCCATGCAAGACGGCGCCACGGCTTATACGAGAACCTCCGGACGATACGGGCTCCTCGGCCTCCACAATCATGGAGTTGAGCCATTCACCCAAGCTCAACCCAGATCGACGCGCCAGATCAGCAGCGATTTCCCGCGCCTTGGGATCAATTCCCGTCACACTCCAGGACCCTGAGGAAGGACCAGAGGCTCTCTTTGTGGCTCGCTCGACCAAAACCATCTCCGTGGCTGCGCGCCACTTGTCATCAACAGAAGTGACAAGTGTCCGTCAACGTTTCAACCCCAGCGCCGCAGAATCCATAAATTTCGTCAGGAACGGTATTGCACATCGATGGCGAGACCATCGGCTGGCTCCCTGAGCGTCGGGTTCGAATAATGTTTGGAGCGTGCCAAGGGAGAGCTTGGAGCATGCCTCGAGGGTGACATCAGGTCGGAGCCATCTCGGCCTCGATCTGGCTCATGGTTTTCTCGCAGTATGCAGCTAGCGCCGTGTCTGCTGTATCCAAGGCGACGCGGTGAGCCTCGCGAAAATGCTCAAGCGCTTTCGGGTAGTCATGCTCCTGCGTTTCAGAGCCCTCTAGGCGCGCGTGATACAAGATTACTGCGCCGATATAGCTCTGTAATTCCGCCCAGCGTTTAGGGTGGGTCTTTTCCTCGTAGACTGCCGTGGCAGCCTCGAAGGATTGCAGGCCGCGCATCAGGTAGAAATCGACTAGCCCTTCGCCGCCCCGAGAGGCGTGATCGACAAGCACGCGGCCAAGTTGAATGTGGATCTCGGCAAATTTGAATGGGAAAGCTGTCGCCGGGTAGGTTTCCAAGGCACCGCAAAACTCGGCAATAGCGCGGACCTGCAGGAAAGCGCTTTCGAAAGGCTGCAAATCGGCCTGCTTGGATCGTTCGGCGAGAAGGCCGCCGATATTTGCTTTTGCGGCTCCCCAAGTTTCGACATCGCTAACTGCCTCGCTAGCGACAAGGGCTTGCTGAAATGCAGCCAGTGCTTCTGCTGATCTGTCGCTTGGCAACGCTTCAGCTGCGGGTAAGGCCCAAATCGAGGACAGCAAGGCAGACCCCAGGCTGTTGCAGACGTGGGCGAGCAGTTCCGTACAGTCGCCCACCGCTTCTAGATTCGACCGAGTAGATCGTAAAAGAGCGATGGACTCGTTCATGCTGTCCGCGTCCTTCTCCGCCTTGGCCTTGTCGAGCAGGCAGTTCGCAAGGCCGATTTTCATCGAGACGGCGCCGAATCGATCTTCGACTGCGGCTTCGGCTTTCACGGCGTCGCGCGAATAGGCGATCGCTCGGTCCAGAAGATCAGCCGCCCCGGTCTGCGCAAGTGCGTGATTACGCAGAATTAGACCCAGCCGGTAGGCTATCGATGCGCGAAGGGAAGGATCAGTTTGCACCGCCTCGATCGACCAAACGTCCTCAAGCAATGTCGATGCAACAGCAAAGGCCGGTTCGAGGGATCGGCGAGACCGTTCGTAGATACGTGCTGCAAGCGCCTGAGCCGTTTCCACCATCTCCGCTTCATCGAAGGGCGCAAAGAACCTTACGGCCGACCGATAGAACGCGAGAGCTCCGGCCTGATCGTTCGAGAGAAGCGCATTGTCTCCTCTACTAATACGGATCATGGCCTGGGTCCGAACGGCTTTTAACGTATGAAGGTCCTGATGTTTCGCTTCAGCCTCGGCCAGAAGTACATCGACTTGATTGAAGCGCCCTTCGCCTAGGGCGATATTCGCTTGCTCAAGCACTTCGGAAAGGCTGTGGTCATCCGCGTCGATCTCGTGAATGCGATCACGGAGTGCGCGCCACTCCTTGGCTTTGGCGCGGAGAAAGTCCTCTAGTTGGGAGAGGGTCGCATCGGGCTGGGCGAGGTCGAACTGTAAGGCAAGAGCATCAAGAAGATTGCGCGCTTCGCGTAACGCGCGGTCGAGATCCGAATCTGCCGGGCGCATCGCTTGCCGAGCGCAGGCCTCGACTTCGGCTTCGGTAATACCGAGCGTCACGATGATCGGATCAATTGTCTTCATATGCGGGTTTGCGACAGACCCAGTTTCCAGTTCACTGATGCGCCGGGTCTTGGCTGCGGATCCAAATGCATCCTCCGACAATTGGATCTGGCTAAGCCCAGCGGCCATCCGCTTTTGGTAGATCAGTTCGCCGAGGGCGCGTCCAAATGTCCGTTGGGTCATTTCCGCATTTAATCCGCATCGTCCGCGCATTTCATCCGCATTTCGCCAGCCGGCGAAAGCGGCATTCTGATTGTGCGCAAATAGGCCGTCCGGGCGGCAATCATTCTGAAGAAAGATTGCTCAATGAAGACCATCAAGCTGGGCTCCATGGTCGTGGCCGCCCTGACACTCGCATCGTGCTTCGGTGCCGATCTCGACCTGACGGCGGCCGTGTTGGCCTTTGTGATCGCCCTCGTAGATCTCGCTCCAGGCCAGCGGTCTGATCCGAATAAGAGCCAAACAACTCGGGCGTAAGCGCTTCACACGCGACGCCCGGTACAGGCCGTTTGCTTGACGCACGACATCATGGGAGAGCCAAGAATGCACGGGTTTCCCAAACGGCTCGATGGCATTAGCGTTAGCCATGCCCGACGTGTCCCCAGAATTTTTCGAGAAAGTCTCCATAGCCTTGGCAGCCGGTGTCGGCGTCATCATCGTCGCACTTATCACCGGCCTTGGCACATTCGGCGTCGCCATCGTGGGGATGGTCGAACGCAACGGACAAGCTAAAGCAAAGCAGAAAAGAAAGCAGACCGTCCGCCAGGCTGAGATCAATTACACTAAGGCCTTAATGGCTCAGCATTTGGAGGAATATGCCAGAAGCTGCGCTGAGACGGTTTGGCACAACAACGATGACGAAACTCAGGGCGACGGAGCTTTAAATCCGCCGGACTTCCCCAACTGGCCAGACCAGATTGACTGGACGTTGATCGGGGCTTCCGAGATGATCAAAGGTCGCGACATCGAGTTGCGCGTAAAAATCCGTCAACAAACCATCGATGGGAACCTTCACTACAGCGCGTCTTCCGAACACGATGCGCGTGAAATTTTCGCAGATGGTGCTGCTCGCATCGGCTTAGAAGCCTTTAGGGTGGCTGACGATATTCGGCGTGAGATCGGGGTCAAGCCGTTCGAATATCCGCCACACGGGATCAATCATCGTGAAGCTCTTAAAAGCCGAGTCGATGAACTCGATAATCGAGCGAACCTCTACAGGTGGCGCCGGATTAAGCGCTGGATGAAAAGATTACCGAAAGATGGCCTCAGATCTATCAGCATCATATGGCCAGGCTTCACCCGCTGACCGCCTCGGTCCGCACGCCTTACTCCGTTCGCCACCCGCGCGGACCTCAGCCCATAAAACACGGTCGCCGATGCAGTGATAACGTATGCGGCTCGCCCCATGGGGCTAGGCTCGTTGAAGTCCGAGAGAACTATGGATCTTTGACAGAAGATCGACATCACCTTTGTTCAATCCTTTCTCCTTAGTCCCCTCATGTGCCCAGTTATTTCGAAGCGTATTAAAGAGCGAGATCCACTTTATTCTGTCAGGTTTGCTGCTGAAGCCATGCCCGACATCGATTGAGAAGTGATTCTCAAACGTCTCCGACTTAGGGTCACCTTCGGGTTTCTTGGCCCAGTATTTCTCGATGATCGTTTTGTAGTCTTTGATATAGAACTGATCCGTCCAAGGAATCTCCTGCCTTCCGAGTCCTTCCTTGTAATTCTTCTCCATCTGCTCCTTGGCACGGCTCTCGCAATCGCGCTGGATCGAGCCGATCTCTATGTCCCAGTTCTCGCCGAAAAGAGCCTTCAGTTGGTCGATGATGAAGTGCTTCATGTGGCGTTCGATGCTGGTGCCTAACTCCCGCCCTTCCGTCTGAAGCGCCTTGTCTTGGCGCTCCCTCCAGTCTTGAAGCTCTGGCGGATTGTAGTCGCTGAAACGCGCGTGGACGTAGCTCTGGAAGATCCTCAACCACTTCGTTTCTGCACCGCTGCCTAGCTTGCCCGTCAGCGCTTCTGCATCCTCCGGGGAGATCGAGCACAGCGCCTTGAAGAGCGTGGTCAGGTACTTGTCGAGAGCTTCTATCCGCTGATCGGTAGTCGATTTGACAGAGATCCCGCCCTGGGCAACTTCAAAAGCATGTAAATCGCCCAAGAGCGAAACAAAGGCGAAACTGCCACGGTTCGAGAGAATGTAAGTGTTCAAAGATTCTCGATGCTCTTTAAACGCGTCTTCTGCTAGCTCGTAAGCCGCATTGATCAAGCCGACCGCGCGATCCCGCGACGCCTTCATCTCCTCATTATGATCCACATTCGAAGCGTCATACACGGACGCTGCGGCCGATCCGTCAACGAACTTGTTGCCCTTGGCTTCAGGAAGCAACTTGCATCGAAGAAGCGCGTCCGCGAACGGCTTCGCTTGCAATGCCGCCTTGTCTTCTCCGAGGGAGATTTTCCCGTAGAGCGGACCGGATGAATCGCCGCCTAGTGCGCGGATAACCGAAGAGCGTAGCGCCTTGAGGCGCGAATCTAACCGCGCAGAATGCCAATACAAGTCCTCTTCAAGAGTAATCCTGAGAGTCGGGCTAACCGCCTTCTGATTTTCATTGATCTGCATGAATAACTCAAGCTGATCGCCCGGATCGAGATTTTTGAAAGCTACGACAGGAATTGTGTTGCTTTTTTTGAACTTGGAATTCGCATAGCCGTAAATGCGATGCTGTCCATCGATTATGTAAGCAATCGCAAAGGCGTTCGGGATATTTAGAACGCCTGTGCGTGAGGCGGAATCTTTCGATCTGGTCTGCCCTTGAAAATCGAGTTTTGCTTCACGTTCGTTGAAGTTCAGAATTGCTGAGTTAGGGAAAAACCCTCCGCCATCAATAAATTTCGATATGCCTTTTAGTCGAGCAGGCAATAAGAGGCGCTGATACGTCGGCATTTCCGCCTCGTTCGCGCGAGTTCTATGAAGGACAAATCCGATCTTCAGAAGGGTATGGGGCTCTAAGGAAAACATGTAGTATGTTTTGTCGCCCATAACTCCTTCGATTGCAGGAACGGCAATCTTGTCTTTATTTATAAGCTGCCCCCTCATTATCAGCCCCATGAACTGATAGTGGGCCGCACCTTTGTAGGATTTTATTAAGCTATCGACATACTCAAATGTGTTGTCATTATAGAGGAAACCGCCAGCATCAAGAAGCCTAGCCATATCAGCCGAGTCACGGCGGACTCGGAGGTTTCTCGTCGCAAAAATGTATTTGATTCGCCGTCCTGGGCCGAAAGCTTGGTCTATGGACTTACGGAACCCGTCTAGCCGAAGACGGAGACTCTCAAACTCTGATTTATAGGACGGCGGTTTTGAAGGAATTTCGCTCGATTTGCACTCGACCAGCAATACCGAGTCGCCGTCGATAGCTATCACATCGATCTGCTTTTTATCCTCTTTGTTCGGGCCAAAGGGAAGGCAAAACGTCTCGTCTACGTTAAGCGTGCGATAACCGAGTCGATAAAGCTGGCACCAGATGTCGTCCTCGAACTGGACGCTGTGGCTCTTCGCCCTCCGGAGGCGTGTCTTAGTTTTGAGGGGGGTTCCGTACTCCTCCCAACCTTCTGCAACCAGACCTTCAGCCAAACTGTGATCGACATTTCGGGTGTGAAACTTGGTCGATTTCGCGGCGTAGATTTTGCCTAGTTGCGACTTATCTGAGCTGACCTTGTTTCGAAGCGTGGTCGCTTCTGCGGGATCGATAAACGGCATAGCCCCCTCCCCTCAGGGTTAAATGCAGAGTTAAAAAATGAATAGCGTCTCGGTGGTGCCCCGCCGGGAGCCTACCGTTCCCGAAATCACAGACGGACGCGAGACCACCGTCGCTTCGCCTAGATCAGCGTACAGAGTATGAATGCTTTCGTGATCTGCATTGGTCAGCACAACCTTCGCGCCACGCCGCTTTGCGCTACCGATTGAGTTCATCAGACGTTTTTGATCGTCCCAAGTGAAGATCTTTTGGTTGTATTTGACGAAGCCGTTTACGTTGTGGGCCGTCGTATACGGCGGGTCCACGAAAACGAGATCGCCGTCCTGGGCTTCGGCGATCACGGGCTCGAAATCGCCACTTCTAAGATCGGCCGTAGCCAGAAGTTCGCTGGCTTTTTCGAAATCGTCGTCAGGAAGCACTACCTGCGTCTTTGTGCCGATGGGCACGTTGAACTCCCCCTTCAGATTCTCACGATAGAGGCCATTGAAGCAGGTTCTATTCAGGTAGAGGAACTGAGCTGCACGAAGATGAGAAGCAGTGTGGCATCGCCCTCGTTCCTCATAATAGAACTCCTTCGAATGCTTCGTTTGGAAGACGGCGAGGCTCGACTGCACCAACTGCCATTCATCCCGAATCGAGCGGTAGGTCGCGATGAGTCGCTCATTCGCGTCAGATAAGATCGCGTTTGAGGGGGCCAAGTGAAAGAAGACCGCCCCACCACCCAAGAAAGGTTCGATGTACCGCCCTGAGAAGCTCGGAAGGGAGAAGTTTGGGTTGCCCAAAAGCCAACGCTTGCCACCCGCCCATTTTATAAATGGCTTCAATTCGACGCCCGTTTCTCGTTCATACGCCTCTTGCCGGGCGCATTAAATTTCTGTCGAAGCACATGGTAGTTCCCATCGCGCCGGTTGTCTTCTGGCTTTGTGGACAACCCAGCGCCCGTAGTGTTTGGACGGTAAGCGTTCGCTGTGGGCTAGGAATAACTGCTGACGTCTTGCTTGCTCCGACGAAGAACTGAGGAGAGTGCCGGTGTAATCGGGCCGGCTCGTCTCTCGCCTGAAGCCTCGCCCAGACACCGCATCCCGTCCGTGGACGTTGTCGCCGTTGCGGGCGCACCGCCGCGACCCGCTCAACGGCGGAGAGGGACGATGACGGAACACTATGCGGGCCTGGACGTGGGCGTGGCCGAGACGGCGATCTGCATCGTCGATCTGAAAGGCGAGGTGCGGCTGGAGACGACGGTGGCGACCGAGCCGGACGTCATCGCTCAGGCTCTGGCGCCGTGGCGCGCCACGCTGCGACGGGCCGGGCACGAGGCCGGGGCGCTGTCGCCGTGGCTGCAGCCGGCGCTGAAAGACCTGGGCGTGCCGGCGACCTGCCTGGAGACCCGCCATGTGCGGGCGGCGTTGGCGGCCCAGCGCAACAAGACCGACGCGACCGACGCCCTGGGGCTGGCCCACCTGATGCGCACCGGCTGGTACCGGACCGCCCATGTGAAAACCGAGGCGGCCTACCGGCTGCGGCTGCTGCTGATCCAGCGCCGCAACCTGAAGCGCAAATTCCTCGACCTGGAAAACAGCATCCGTCACTCGCTCAAGAGCTTCGGCGTCAAGCTCGCCAAGGTCGGCCGGGGCGCGTTCGACCAAGCCGTTCGCGACGCTTGCGCCGACGATCCGCTGACCGCCGAGCTGATGGACTGCATGCTGATCGCGCGCGCGGCCCTGTGGACCCAGTACCTCAAGCTGCACGCCCTGACGGTGCGGGTCGTAGCCCAGGACGAGGTGTGCCGGCGCTTCATGGCCATCCCCGGGGTGGGGCCGATCGCGGCGCTGACTTTCCGCACGGCGGTCGATGATCCGATGCGGTTCAAACGATCCCGCGACGTCGGCGCCTACTTCGGCCTGACCTCCAAGCGCTGGCAGTCGGGCACGTCGATCGACATCCAGGGCCGCATCAGTAAGGCGGGCGATCCTGATGTCCGACGCGCCCTCTACGAGGCGGCCTCGGCGATGCTGACCCGCTACAAAGGGCGCAGCGCGCTCAAGAGCTGGGGCGAGACCATCGCCAAACGCTGCCATAAGAAGGCGGTCGTCGCCGTGGCCCGCAAGCTCGCCGTGATCATGCACGCCATGTGGCGCGACGGCACGGTCTACGCTGATGCGGTCGAGACCGGCGTCGCCGACGGCGGGGCGACCGCCAAGGAATGCAAACTGCTGGGCGTCTACGCATGATGCGGCGCCCTGACTGAAACCCCGCCGCCAGGTCCGCCTGACCGCGATTGAGATCCGCCCCGGCGGATGAGGACTGATGCAGACCAGGAAAGCGGGAAGCACGATATCTTGCCTGTGGCCGGAGCAATCCGGACCACGCCGGAGTGCCTGTGATGCTGCCCCGCGAGACCGATGCCGACATGCGCCGCGACGGATCCAGAACCGCTCAGTCGGTCGAGACCCCGCCGTCGATGAGCGCGGAAGAGTGCACGGCGCATCAGGACTCGATGTCCGGACCGATCTCCCCGCAGGCCGCGCGGACCCGATCTCGCCGGGGGCGGGCGCGTCTTCACCTCGGTCCATCAAGGGAATACAATATCCATCAGGAGAACGTCATGAAAACGAGCCCCAGAATGTCCCCGATTAAGAGGGCAAGATAAAAGCCACAAGGTGCGGCGGGGGTGGGGCGGCGATTCCTCGTCATATTTCAAACTGATATGACAAGGTGTGCGCTAGGCGCGCACTTTGGCTTGGCGGTCATGTCTCTGAATCTGCGGGGCAAATCGCGCCTTTTCGATGCGTCTTGGCTGGCTAAGCGGACCGGACCGCCTCCGGCCGGTCAAGGGCGGCTGCGCCGTCGCGGAGCGATGAGCGCGTGCCGCGCTCACCCCTGACAGTCCTCTCGCGGCCCGGTGAGGGGCCGCCGTAACGACGTTGGTGCGGATCAGGCCTTCAGTCGAACGCCAGGGCCGCCAGCGGCGTCGGCATGCAGAAAGATGACGCCTGCATCTTCAAGCGTGCTTTGGAGGCGATCGAGCGTGGTCGTCTGCATTCCGCCCCGGTTGGCTTCGAAACGGTGGATTGTGGATTCTGCAACGCTCGAGCGCTCAGCGAGCACTCGAACGCTGATGCCAAGTCCTGCACGTGCCATACGGATTTGAGCGGGCGTGATCATTTTTAGCGAAAATCTCCGACTAGTTGTAGAATTCTGTTGACTCAGTCGGTGAATTCCGCTGAACTCTAATCGAAATACTCCGAAACTCCACCGCTCAGTGCTGACTGGGCTACCGAGCGTTTGCGCGGGAGGTTCCGCATGCCTGATTTCCAGAGGGTATCCTGGCACCGACAATGGCTGGCGCTCAATGACGAGTATGCCCGGCAGCTAGACATTTGGGCGGTGGCCTTGGCGCGCCTTGAGCGGCAGCGGGGTTGGTTCGCCATGTCAGACGCGGATCGCGATAGGGCGGAGCGGGCCAGCGGACTTACTGACATGAACACCCGCCTGCGATTGATGGATCGCCGCCTGCGCCGCTGGTTGCGCTTCCTGCCCAAGACACCGGCTATCGATATCGAGGGCGTCGTTGCGAACCTCCAAGTCGCCGAACGCCTCCTGGCGCCGGAGGAAAACCGCATTGTGCATGGACTGATCGTCCGCGCCGCCCGCGATCTCTCACGTCTGAAGCCTACGTCATGACCCGCGCTCGTCGGGACCCTGACCGACGTTTGGCCCGGGCGCTTGCGGGGAATGCTCGAGCTTTCAACGAAATGGCCCAAGCCGGAGGCTCGGGGATCAACGGGTCTCGCTCCTACTTTCTGGCCATCGCCATCGAACTGTCTCTGAAGGCCTATCTTCTCCAGCGCGGGATCACGGACGACTGGAACCGCATTCACCTGCGGCATGATCTGAACAAGGCGCTGAGATGCGCTCGCATGGCAGGCTTGCGCCGTCTGCCGGACGGACTTCCTCAACTGACTGCTGCCCTCAGCCCGCTCTATGCTTCCGGGGCGTTGTCCTTCGGCCAGGGCAGGCCCGTACTCCTGATGACGCCGGAAGCCGCAGACAAAGTGGTCAGCGGCCTCCTATCGGCTGTGGCGGCCGCAATGGACGACAACGGGCAGGCAGACACATGAACCGTCAGAAGGCCTCACCCCGACGCATTCTAAGGCGCTCGGCTGCCGCTGATCAGAAGCGCGCCCTAGCCAAGGCGATCCTGCAACTCCCGGCCGATCTGCGGGACGTGTTCCTGCTGCACCGGATGGCGGGACTGTCCTTTGAAGAGATCGGCCAACAACTCGGCATCGAGCGCACCGTGGTTCAGGCCTATCTGGCGGAAGCCTTGGCGCGGATAGTTCGCGCGGCGCCACCCTCCGAAACCTGACGTGGTCGCCCTGTCAGAGCTACGCTTGGGCTGTCACCTGCGGGCGAGACTATCCGCCTTCCTGTCTTTGCGCGCGGCAGCGCGAGGCGTGCCCTCTCGTAGGATTGGGTTGTGTGAGATCGGGCTCACGCGCTCGATCATGACGGGATGCCGATCCCGCCGCACGATGAACGCCCAGGTCGGCCCGAGACGCAACGTGGGGTGCTGGCCGTTACTGACGACCTTCCCCACGATATCCCTGTCACTGACGAAGAGGTCCGTGTTCTCGACGCGTGGTTCGGGAATCTTCTGGATGCGTTGTGGGGACTGGAAGACTAATCATCACAGGAGGACGGCATGACGCAGGCGCTGATCTCTTTGGAGGCGCTGGCCAACGTCCAGACTCGCGCCGCTCTCTATCTGCGGGTTTCAACCGGCCGTCAGGCCGACAGCGATCTGTCGATCCCTGATCAGCGGCGTCAGCTCGAAGCCTACTGCCAGTCCAAGGACTGGGAGACGGCGGCGGAGTATGTGGAGCCGGGCAATACCGCGACCGACGACCGGCGTCCCTCCTTCCAGTCCATGATCGAAGCGGCGCTTACCAAGCCCGCAGCCTTCGACGTGATCGTGGTGCACAGCTTCTCGCGCTTCTTCCGCGATCAGTTCCAGTTCGAGTTCTACGTCCGCAAGCTGGCGAAGAATGGGGTGAGACTCGTCTCCATCACCCAGGACCTCGGCGACGACCCGATGAGCACCATGATGCGGCAGATCATGACGCTCTTCGACGAATACCAGTCGCGAGAGAACGCCAAGCACACCCTCCGGGCCATGAATGAAAACGCACGGCAGGGCTTCTGGAACGGCGCCCGGCCTCCCATCGGCTATCGGATTGTCGAGGCCGGACAGCGCGGCGCCAAGGTCAAGAAGACGCTGGAGGTGGACCCGCTTCAGGCTGAGACGGTTCGCACCATCTATCGCTGGGCGCTGCGGGGTGATGGCCAGAGCGGACCGATGGGGCTCAAGACCCTCGCAACCACGCTCAATGACCGCAACATCCGCACGCGCGACGGCGGGCGTTGGGGCATCGCCGCCGTTCATCTGATCCTGACCCGCTCGACCTACATGGGTGAACACCGGTTCAACACGCGCGATCACAAGACCCGTCAGCCTAAGCCGGAATCGGAACACACCGTCATGAAGGTTCCGCCCATCATTTCGCGCGAGGAGTTCGAAGCGGTCAGAGCGAAGCTCAAGGCTCGCAATCCCAGGTGGACGCCGCCGGGCGTATCGAGCGGCCCGAATCTTCTGACCGGCATCTGCTTCTGCGCCGCCTGCGGCGGCGCGATGACATTGCGGACGGGGCGAGGACAGGCGGGGGGCCAGTACCGCTACTACGCCTGCTCGACCAAGGCGCGCATGGGCGCGGCGGGCTGCAAGGGCATGGCGGTGTCCATGGACAAGCTGGACGAGGCCGTGATCGCCCACCTCGAGGATCGGCTCTTGGAGCCGCAGAGGCTTGAGAGGTTGATGGAGCAGCTTCTGGATCGTCGGCAGGAATGGGCGGACCAGAGACGCGCCCATGTCACCGAACTACGCAAACGGGCGACCGAGGCGGAAGCCAAGCTTAACCGACTTTACGAGGCTATTGAGAACGGCATGCTGCCCCCGTCCGATGGCTCGTTGAAGGACCGGGTGGATGAACTGACCCGGATTCGGGATCAGGCTCGGATCGACGCGGAGCGGATCGTTTCCTCAATCGAGCGTGTCGCTCCGACCATCACCGCCGACAGCCTTCACCGCTTCGCGACGGCGGCGCGCCGCAAACTGAGGGACCGGGAGTGCGGGTATCGCCGTGATCATCTCCGCGCTCTGACTCAACGTGTGGAGGTCGTCAGCAAGACCGAAGCACGCATCATCGGCTCGCGGACAGATCTTCTGCGGGCCTTGGCGTCCAGTGATGATGGGAATTTCGCCGCCGTTGGCGGAGTTCTCGGCTTTAAACCGAAGTGGCGCGCCCCAATGGATTCGAACTTCTATATCGACAGGGTGGATCTGCACTCGATTGATAGGGATCAAAGAGGTCCCGCAGGTGCTGACGCTGCCTTGTCGAGAGCTCGGAACGGTTGCGAGAGCACAAGTAGCGAACGCTTGCGAACGTCATTGAAGTTTGTCGCCATGGAGTGCGTTTTCCTCCCGCAGTCGACGCCATCGACGAGAAAATTCGGGCCTATTCGCGAGAACGGAAAGGAAAGAAAAGCGGAACTGCGTGTGCAAATTTTGCACACGATACTCTCTAAGATACTGAAAATAAGTCGCTATCCAGCCCTTCCATCATCGGGGCGACGGACAGTCTGTGCGGCGGATGTGGCGTCATGACCTCAAGGGGCGAGAGCGTTCAGGCGATGGCCGCGTCCTATAGAGGCATCGCGCCCAAAACGCGACCGGCGCGCCGCGAGCCCTCAGTCGCGGACCAGGCCGCCGTCCACCACCAGGTTCTGTCCCGTCACCGCCCGGCTCCACGGCGAGGCGAAGAACAGGACCGCGTCGGCGAACTCCTGCGGCGTTGTCACCGAGCGCAGCGGCGTCATCCCGGCGATCAGGTCGAACACCGCGTCCGGCGTCGCCGCGCTGGCGTCCGTGGTCCGCAGCAGGCCGCCCGAGACCATGTTGACCGTGATCCCCGAGGGACCGAGGTCGCCCGCCGCCGTCCGCGTCAGGCTGAGCAGGGCAGCCTTGGCGGCGGTGTAGTCGTGATAGGGCACGACCGGGTTCTGGAACAGGTTGGTGCCGATGTTGACCACCCGGCCGAACTTCTGGGCGCTCATGCCCGGCGCCGTGGCCTGGATGACGTTCAGCGCCCCATGGATCACGGTCGAGAACTGCCGCGCCATGTCCTCCCACGGAATGTCGGCCATCTGGGCGCGGGCGTCGCCGTTGAAGCTGTAGTCCAGGGCGTTGTTGACCACGGTGCTGATCGCGCCGCCGAAATGCGCCTGTGCCTGAGCCACCATGGCCTCGACCGCCGCGCGGTCGGTCACATCGGCCTGGATGGCGATGACCCGATCGCCCAGCTCGGTCGCCAAGTCTTGCGCCTGCTCGCCGCTGGCGCGCCAGTTGATCACGACCCGCGCGCCCTGCCCGGCGAAGGCCCGCACGGCGGCGGCGCCGACGCCACGCGCGCCGCCGGTGACGAGAACGATCTGATCGCGGATTTCCATGAGAACGACTCGCAGAGAATGAAGCAGCCTCAGCCATAGGCCGCCCCCTTGCCGAAGACCAGTCGCGCCTGAACGAACACGGGTTGAATTTAGGTTTTTTCCTAATTAGCCTTATCCCTATGAACAGCCTGTTCAAAGCCCTGTCCCATCCGGTGCGGCGACGCATCATCGCCATGCTTAGGGCGGGACCGCTGGCGTCCGGCGATATCGCCGCCGCCTTCGACATGAGCTGGCCGACCATCACCGGCCACCTCAATGCGTTGAAGGAGGCTGGCCTCGTCAGCCCCGAGCGGGACGGCCAGTCGATCCGCTATCGGCTGGAGATCTCGGCGGTCGAGGAAGCCCTGGCCTTCCTGATGGACCTGAGCGGAACAGGCAGGACGCACGAGAAGGAGACGCCGAAATGACCAAGACCCGCTTCACGGTGCTGGACGCCTTCACCGCCCTGACCGTCGTCGGTCTGATTGCGATCGCCATCGGCGTTCAGGTCGCCGGCCCGACCGACGCGATTCCCATGCATTTCGACATTCACGGCCAGCCCGACCGCTGGGGCGACCGCAGCGAACTGTCGGGCCTTATCGCCTTCATGGCCTTCATGGCGGCGATCACCGCCGGGCCGATGAGCTGGTACGCCAAGCGCGCGCCGGACGCGGCGCGGCGGCGGGGGCTGGAGATCGGGCAACTGGTGTCCCTGCTGGCCATCGTCGGGACCAGCGCCTTCATGATCTGGATGATCCTCGGACGTGGCGCGTCTCAAACGGGCGTGTCCCTGACCATGAGCGCCGCCCTGATGAGCCTGCTGTTCGCGGTCATGGGCGCCTTCATGGGACGGGTCGCGCCCAATCCCATTGTCGGCGTGCGCACCCCCTGGGCCTACAAGAGCCGCCTGGCCTGGGATCGCTCCAACCGATTGGCGGGTCGCCTCTTCTTCTGGCTCGGCCTGCTCGGCCTGATCACCGCCCCGCTTACGCCCCAACCCCTGGGCTTCACCCTACTGATCGTCGGGGTCCTGATCGCCGCCGGCTGGTCGGTGTTCGAGAGCTGGCGCGTCTGGCGCGCCGACCCCGACCGCCAGCCCTTCTGATTTCACGCCCGCCCTCAAGACGGAGACAAGCATGCTGACCCTCGCCGCCGCTCTTCTGCTCTCGCCGGTTTCGACGCCCGTCGAACTGGCCTCCACCCCCGCGCCCCTGCACGGAACCCTGCTGACGCCGGACGGACAGACGCGCGCCGCCGCCGTCATCCTGCCCGGCTCCGGCCCGACCGATCGCGACGGCGACAGCCCCCAGTTCGGCATCCGCGCCGCCCCCTACCGCCTGCTGGCCGAAGGTCTGGCCGAGCGCGGCGTCGCCACGATCCGCATCGACAAGCGCGGCATCGGCGAGAGCGCCGCCGCGGGCGGGGCCGAGGCCGACCTGCGCTTCACCGCCAATATCGACGACGCCCGCGCCTGGGTCGCCGAGGCGGCGGCCAAGACCGGCCAACCCTGCGCTTGGCTGATCGGCCACAGCGAAGGCGCTCTGGTCGCCCTGGCCACAGCGGCAAATGAGGATGACAAGGTCTGCGGCCTGGTCCTGCTGTCCGGCGCCGGTCGTCCGGCGGGCGCGGTGCTGCGCGAACAGCTGGCGGCGGGCCTGCCCGAGCCGCTGAAGACCCGCGCCTATGAGATCCTGACCGAGCTGGAGGCTGGCCGCACGGTCGCGAACCCTCCGCCCGAACTGGCCGCCATGTTCCGCCCCTCCGTCCAGCCCTACCTGATCTCGTGGCTGACGCTGGACCCGGCCAGGCTGGCCGCCACCTACGACGGTCCGATCTTCATCGGTCAGGGCACCACCGACATTCAAGTCTCAGTGGCCGACGCCAAGGCGATCAAGGCGGCCCAGCCCCGCGCCACGCTCGCCCTCTGGGACGGCGTCAATCATGTGCTCAAGACCGCCCCCGCCGACCGCGCGGCCAATGTCGCCTCCTATATGGACCCGGCCCTGCCCCTGGCCCCCGGCGTGGTCGAGGCGGTGGCGGATTTCGTGCTGAAGTAAGCCTTTCCTCCCCATGAAATGGGGAGGAAAGACGATGCTCTACCCGTCCAGCTCCGCCCTTGCCTCTTCGGCCAGGTCGAAGAAGCGGCGGCGGACCTCGGCGGCGTAAGGGTTGTCGTGCTCGATGGCGCGGAACACGGCTGCGCTGTCGTGACGGACCATGTCGACGCCCTGCATGACCCGCTCGAAACTGGTCGTGGTCATGCGCGTCGGCAGGGGCTCCATGGCCAGCAGGACCTTGGCGATCAAGTGGGTCAGGCCCTGAACCGTCGCCGCCTCGCGGTCATGATCCTCGGGCGTGACGACGAAGACCTTGAGGCCCAACGCCTTGCGACAAAAGGCGGCCACGCGCCACGCCGCCTTGTCGCCGCGCACCGGACAGACGGCGATGCGCAGACCGGCGATGCCGTCCTTGCCACTCTGGGGCCCGAACAGGGGATGGGTCCCGACGATGCCCACGCCCTCGGGCAGGCCGTCCAGCATGACTTTGGCCGGCTTCACCTTCACCGAGCCGACGTCGAGGATCAGGGCGCCCGGCGCCACATGAGACGCGATGGCCGCCACCGTTTCCGCCAGCACGCCGACCGGGACGGCCAGCACCACGACCGGACAGGCCGCCGCCTCCTCCAGCGTCGTCAGCCGCGCCAGCCCCTCGCCGTCGCTGACCGCCGGGTCATGGGCGAGGATGTCGAACCAGGGCGACAGATGCCTGGCCGTCAGCCGCCCGAAGGCGCCGAAGCCGATCAGGCCAAGCCGGGGCCGCGAACTGCTCACCCCGCCAGCGTCTCCTGGAAGCGAACCGGCTGGCCGTGGGCTTGGCCGATCAGTTCGCCGTCCTTCATCACCACGCGGCCGCGCACGATGGTGGCCACCGGCCAGCCCGTCGTCTCGAAGCCGTCGAAGGGGGTCCAGCCGCAGCGGCTGGCCTGCTGGTCATGGGTGATGGTCTTCTTGGCTTTCAGATCGACGATGGTCAGATCGGCGTCATAGCTGACGGCCATCCGGCCCTTGTTGGCCGTGCCGAACACCCGCTGCGCCCCGCCTGAGGTCAGGTCGATGAAGCGTTCCAGCGACAGACGCCCGTTCGCCACATGCGTCAGCATCAGCGGCACCAGGGTCTGCACCCCCGGCATGCCCGACGGCGAGGCCGGATAGGGCTTGGACTTTTCTTCCTTGGTGTGCGGCGCATGGTCCGAGCCCAGCACGTCGGCCACGCCCTGCTGCATCCCCCACAGCCACAGGGCGTCGACATGCTCCTGCGACCGGATCGGCGGGTTCATCTGGGCGTAGGCGCCGAGGCGTTCATAGGCTTCGGGCGCGACCAGCGTCAGGTGCTGAGGCGTGATCTCGACCGTGGCGACGTCCTTGTGGAAGCGCAGGAACTCCATCTCGTCCTTCGTCGTGACGTGCAGGACGTGGATGCGGGCGCCGGTCTCCTTGGCCAGTCCGACCAGACGGCGGGTGGACATGATGGCGCTCTCGGCGTCGCGGACCTCGGGGTGGCTGGTCCAGTCGCCGGTGCGGGCCAGGCTGCGGCGCTCGACCAGTCGGTATTCGTCCTCGGAGTGGAAGGTGGCGCGGCGGCGCACGTTCGACAGCACCTTGCGCACCCCCTCGTCGTCGGCGATCAGCAGGTCGCCGGTCGAGGCGCCCATGAAGACCTTGACCCCGCAGCAGCCCGGCAGGCGCTCCAGATCGGCCAGATGCTCGGCGTTCTCATGCGTGCCGCCGACGTAGAAGGCGTGGTCCGTCCACATCCGGTTATTGGCCCGCACCAGCTTGTCGGCCATGGTCTCAGGGTCGGTCGTATTGGGGTTGGTGTTCGGCATCTCGAACACGGCGACGACGCCGCCCAGGGCCGCCGCGCGGCTGCCGGTCTCCAGGTCTTCCTTCCATTCTAGACCCGGCTCGCGGAAATGGACCTGGGTGTCGATGACGCCAGGCAGGACCGTCAGGCCAGTGGCGTCAAACACCTCGCCCGCCGAGGCCTGGGACAGGTCACCGATGAAGGCGATGCGGCCGTCGATGACGCCGACGTCGGCCATGCCGCGTCCGGCGTGGTTGGCGACTTCGCCGCCCCGCACGATCAGGTCATAGGTTTGGGTCATGGGCGCATCTCCTGAGGTCGAGCGCTTATGCGCGCCCGACGCCCCAGGGGACAACCCCCGAAGGCTCAGCCCGCCAGTTGCGCCAGCAGCTTCTTCGACGCCTTCAACACCCGTTCATAGGGCAGGTCCATCATGTGCTGGATGTGCTGGTTCAGGCGCGGATCCAGGTCGATGAACTCCTGCAGGCTGCGCGGCCCGCGCACGGCCACCCCGGTCCAGGGACGACGCAGCACCTCGTCGGACGGACCGAACACCCCCACCGCCGGCACGCCCGCCGCGACCGCCAGCTGGGTCCACAGCGAGTCGCCGCCGACATAGAAGTCGGCCCGCGACAGGGCCGCGACCGTCTGCAATCGCGTCAGCCGGCCTTGCAGTTCGATCACCCGCTCGCGCTTGACGGCGAAGCGGATCGAATGAGCTGCGTCGCGGTCGGCCTCCTCGCCGACGATCATCAGCCGCCCCCCGGCCAGAGGCCCGTCCTCGCCCAGCAGCGACAGGGCCACCTTGGCGTAGCGGTCGGCAGGCCAGCGCTTGCCGATCCAGTCCACGCCCGGCCCGATAGCCAAGATAGGACCCTCGCCCGGCGGGATCAGGGCGTCGGCGGCTTCCTGCGTGTCGCGTCCGACGAACAGCTTCGGCGCCGGGATCTCGTCCAGTTGCAGCACCCGCGCCGCCTGTTCGACCAGATGGACGTCAGGCAGGACCTTGCCCTTCACCGCGCGCTTCTGGCGCCGCAGCTTACCCGACAGGGTCGAGCCGCGCATGTCGATCACCAGGCCCCAGTTCGTCTCGCGCACCTGGTTCCACAGGGCGATCCAGTCCCAGCGCCCGTCGCGGTCCAGAACGATCAGCCGCTCCAGCCTCGGCAGGTCCGCGAACAGGGGCGCGCTGGCCGCCGATCCGACGACCGTGAAGGTGGCCTGCGGAATGGCTTCGACCAGATGGGCGAGCGCCCCCGACGAGAGGACCGCCTCTTCAGCGTCCGCCTCGGCGATATAGAGGATCGGGAAACGCCCATGCATGGCCCGACCCTAGAGGGATTCTCTACGGAATTCAGTAGATGCGACACGGGCCGCCGTCCGGCCTGGAGCGGCGGCCCGTGCGGCCCGACTTTACGGATTCGCTGCTGACCAGGCGGAATAGAGATCCAGCGCCCGTTGCGGCGCGGCCATCCACCAGGAATAGCCGTTGCGGCGCCCGATCGAGATGCCGTTGACGTCGTCGTGGATGGACTGATCCTTGTCGCCGAAGATCGGGCGGCCGGTGACCAGATCATAGTTGCGCGACCACAGGGGGCCGGCGCCCGGCTTGTCGATCAGCTTGCGCCCGTCGTCGGTCATCTCGAACGACTTGTCATAGACGCGCACGGATTCCAGCCAGGCCACGGCGCCGCGGATGGCCGTCTTGACCTCGGGCGAGGGGTTGGGCTCGGCCATCAGGAATTCGAGGATGTCCGTCGTTTCGCCGCTGGCGATCGAGCGCGGCTCATAGTTTCGGGCGCTGGTGGGGACCAGACGCATGGGTTCGACCTGCTGCGGCCAGCCCTGAAGCTGATCGCCCTTGCGGACCTGGGCGGCCAGGGTGACGTCGATGGCCTTCTTCACCGCCTCGGCGGCGCGAACTTCCAGTTCCGGCGGCACGAAGCCGAAGCCCTCGGCGCCGTTGGCCACGTCGCGCAACACCATGGCGGCCTCGGCCACGGCGTTGTCGTTGAAGGTGATGGAGTCGTGGAAACCGCCTTCCAGCGGCCAGATCTGGGGCCACCCACCGTTCGGATACTGGGCGTTCAGCAGATAGTGGACGCCCCGGATGACGCTGGCGCGCCAGGCGTCGCCTTCACGACCCGGCGCCTGGGCCGCGACCTTGGCCAGATAGCGCATCTCGGTCCAGGTCGAGTTGTTGTCGAGCGTGCCGACAAAGGTCCAGAACCGGTCGGCCGGGGCGTCGAAATTGGCCGGGTTCTGCTCCATCGTCTCGGCGTCGTTGGAGAAACGCTGACCCGGCAGACGCTTGAGGCTGCGATCCTGGTTCTTGCTCCAGCCGCCCGCCGGGGTCTGGAAGCTGACCACGGCGTCGGCCACGGCGCGGGCCTCGGCCGAGCCATACCAGGCGGCCGGACGATCCAGCGGCATGTGCGAGCTGTTGCCGCGAATGGCCAGGGGCGGGGGCGGCGGGACGGCGCCGGGCGGCAGTTCGGCGGCCAGGGCGGCGCGATCGGCCAGATGCTGGGCCTGCGAGCGGGCCAGGTAGTCGGCCCAGGCGCCGCGCTCGGCGTCCGGCAAGGCGCCGATCCGGTCGATGGTCAGGCCGACCGCCGGAGTGTTGGCGCGAATGACCTCGGCGCGTGCGGCGCCGGCGCCAGTCGCCGTGGCGACGGCCAGAGCGAGAAGGGAGAGGGTGAAGGCGTGTCTCACTGGATGCGTTTCCCGACTGCGTTCGACTTGGGTGTCGATTTCACTATGTCAGATAACATTCTACATAATGGCACAGACAGCAAGTCACGCCTTGTCGATGCGACTGCGCATTTCGCGTCTGATGCGCTAGACCCCGCCGATGAGCCTTCCCCTTCTGCCCGATCGGACCTGCGGCGGCTGCGTCGAGTGCTGCCGCGTGATCCCGCTGAATCTGCCCGAACTGGCCAAGCCGACGGGCGAGCTGTGCGGCTATTGCGTCGATGGGGCAGGCTGCTCGGTGCATGAGGTCCGGCCCCAGACCTGCCGCGTCTGGTTCTGCCTGTGGCGTGCGGTCGAGTTGTCGGACGACTGGCGGCCCGACCGCAGCGGCGTCATCATCCGCCCCGATGGGGTCGAGCGCGGCGAGATCACCCTCTATGTCGTGCGCCGTTCCGAGTTTCTGGCGGGCATGGACTTCTTCGCCGCCGTCGCCGGATGGATCGCCGAGGGGATCGAGGTGGCGCTCAGCGTGCCCGGTCCGGTCGGGACCTACCCGGCCCGCGCCGTCGTCACCGACTGGCTGCGCCCCGCCGTCGAGGAGGGCGATCCCGAGGACTTCGTCGCCCGCGTCGTCGCCTCGCTGGACAGGCTGGCCGAGCATGACTTCCAGCCCGACGGCGTCACGGCGCGATACGCGGTCGTTTAGTCCCTTCTCCCCTTGCGGGAGAAGGACAAGGCGCCGAGAGGCACTGTCGCTCTCCCCTTCCGCTCCCTATCTTGGCCGCATGTCCATCGCTCGCCTCGACAGCCGCGCCCTGATCCGCGTCACCGGCCCTGACGCCCGCCCCTTCCTGCACAATCTGCTGACGCAGGACGTGGAGACGCTGGAGTCCGGCGCCCTGCGCTTCGGCGCGCTTCTGTCCCCGCCGGGCCGGCTGCTGTTCGACCTGTTTATCTGGGGCGAGGAGAACGGCGTGGTGCTGGACGTCGCCACTGAGCGACGCGACGCCCTGGTCCAGCGTTTGTCGATGTATCGGCTGCGCTCCAACGTGGAGGTCATGCCCATCCCCGACGCCGTCTTCGTCGCCTGGAACGAGACGCCCGAGGGCTTCGTCGTCGATCCCCGCCTGCCCGCGCTGGGCGGTCGCCGCTGGGGCGATCAGTGCGAGACCGACGCCACCGAGGCCGACTGGCAGACGCACCGCCTGGCTCTCGGCGTGCCGGACCCGACGGCGGATGCGCTGATGGACAAGACCTATCCCATCGAGGCGGATTTCGACCTTCTGAACGGCATCGACTTCCACAAGGGCTGCTTCATCGGTCAGGAGACCACCTCGCGGATGAAGCGGCGCGGCACGATCAAGAACCGCATGATGGCCGTCGCCTTCGACGGCCCCGCCCCCGAGCGGGGCGCCGAGGTGCTGAACGGGGACTTACGCGCCGGCGAGGTCATGACCGGGGCCGACGGTCGCGCCATCGCCCTGATGCGTCTGGACCGTCTGGAGGGCGATCTGAGCGTCGACGGTCGCGCTGTGCGCGTCGAAAAGCCAAGCTGGATCCCTGATTTTCAAGGCTAATTTCGGCGATACGGAAAATCTGCTTGTCATGATGTAAAAGTCACTTGACGCAGAACGCGACGTTGGTAAAGTTCACTTGTCACAACGACAGGGGAGCTTGTCATGAACACCGAAGCCAAGACCACCGCCGCCAACAAGAAGAAGATGGACGACCTGACGGTCGGCCTGTGCGCCCTCACCGTGGTCGGCGTCAGCGCCACCGCCGCCACCCCCTTCTGGCCCGCGACCTGGGGTCAGGCGCCGTCGATCGGCGTGGTCGTCCTGGCCGCCGGTCTGGCGGTCTTCCTGGCCCTGCATACCCGCTACTGGTGGCGCAGCCTGGATGAGGCCGCCCAGGAAGCCCACAAGTGGGCCTGGTGGTGGGGCGGCAACCTGGGCTTCATCGTCGGCGGCGCCGCCGTCGTAATCGCCGCCCTGAACGGGGTCGACCTGCTGCCGGCCCGCGTGCCGCACACCGACACCGCCCTGATCGCCCTGGGCGTCGTCGCCGCCTTCGCGGCCCAGGCCGTCGGCTACGGCATCGCCTGGTGCGGCTGGTGGATGGCCCGCCGATGACCAGCGAGTTCGTCAACCGCCTCAAGGTCTTCCGCGCCGAGCGCAACTGGACCCAGGCCGATCTCGCCGAACAGCTCGGCGTCTCCCGTCAAACCGTCCAGGCGCTTGAGAAAGGCCGCTACGACCCCTCCCTGCCCCTGGCCTTCCGCATCTCCCGCCTCTTCGGCCGACCGATCGAAGCCATCTTCGTTCAGTGATTTCGGCGAGGCCACGCGCCCGCCAACCTTCAAAACACACCGACATTCAAAGGACTAACCAATGACCTGCGCCAACCGCATGGGCCAAGCGGCCAAACACGTCTCCGACCTCGCCCTGGGCGTCTGCGGCGCCCTGCTGATCAGCCTGGCCGTCATGCTGATCCCCAGCCCCAGCCAGGCTGCCGACTGGCTCGACGCCCCCGCCGCCGTCACCGCTCGCTAAGCCCTCAGCTCATTTTCAGGACCAGACCCATGTTCAATCTCTATTCCTCGATCGTCGACCGCTTCTCGGGCTTCGCCCTGGGCCTCTGCGGCGCCCTGCTGATCACCACGGCCATCGAGGCCGTCCCGACCTTCGGCCAGGCCCAGCCAGCCTCCGTCATCGCCACCGCCGTTTCCAACGCCTTCTGACGACCCTCCAGCCCTCCCGGCTGACACGAGCGCCGACCTGATCGGCGCCTCGAAACACCCCACACAATCCAAGGACGATCCAATGACCCTCGCCAACCGCATGGGCCAAGCGGCCAATCATGTCTCGCGCCTGGCCCTCGGCGTCTGCGCCGCCCTGGCCGCCAGCGCCGTGCTGGCCGCCTTCCCCGGCGCCGCCCACGCTGAACAAGCCGCCCCGGCCGCCGCCGCCGCCATCCCCCGCGCCGAGGGCGCCGGTCCGCCGCTGTGGGTGGTCAGGGACGCGGACTCGACCGTCTATCTGTTCGGCACCATCCACTACCTGCGCCCCGGCACGGCCTGGGGCTCCGACAAGGTCGATGCGGCCTTCGCCGGGGCCGACCAGTTCTGGGTCGAGGTCGCGGATCAGGACGACCCGACCGTCGCCGCCGCCGTGGCCCAGCAGCATGGCGTCACCCCCGAGCGCCCCCTGTCGTCCATCCTGTCGGCCGAGGACTTCGCCGCCTTCGACAAGGCCGCCCAGGGCGTCGGCGCCAACGGCGCGGCGCTCGACGCCTATCGCCCCTGGCTGGCCGCCTTCATAGTCGCCGGAACGGCCCCGCTTCAGGCCGGCTATCGCCCCGACGCCGGAGTCGACAAGACCCTGATGGAACGCGCCCGCGCCGAGGGCAAAGCCATCCACGGATTCGAGACCGCCGACCGCCAGTTGCGCCTGATCGCCGGCATGAGCGAGGAGGCCCAGATCGCCTATCTGAACAACTATGTCCGCAACGGCGGCCAGATCGTGCCCAAACTGGATCAGACCGTGGCCGCCTGGCTCAAGGGCGACGCCGCAGAGGTCGGACGCCTCAACCGCGTCGACACCCGCGACATCCACGAGGACGTCCACCGCGCCGCCCTGATCGTCCGCAACGCCGACTGGACCGACCAGATCGAGACGATGATGAAGGGCTCCGGCAGCGCCTTCGTCGCCGTCGGTGTCGCCCACCTGGCCGACCAGGACAGCGTCATCGACATGCTGAAGGCGCGTGGGTTCACGGTCGAACGACTTTAGGTTTCGGCTTCAGCCACGCGAGAGGCCCAGCCGAAACGCCGGGCCTTTTCGCTTGCCCGCCCCCGTCCGTCATCCCGGCCGCAGCCTTGTGCAGCAAGGCGGAGAGGCGGGACCGTCCAAGACGCCTCCCTCAGCACTTCTTGCGGTCCCGGATAGCGGCTGCGCCGCTTCCGGGATGACGGAGGTTATTATTGTTCCCCCTTGCCACCCCAGAACATTCCCGCAACATCCTCCCATGACCGAATCCGAGAAAGCCGAAGGCCGCTGCGGCTGGTGCGGCGTGACCGACCCGCTCTACATCGCCTATCATGACGCCGAATGGGGCGTGCCCGAGTACGATCCCCGCGCCCTGTGGGAGAAGCTGGTGCTGGACGGGTTTCAGGCCGGACTGGCCTGGATCACCATCCTGAGAAAGCGCGAGGGGATGCGCGAGGCCTTCCACGGCTTCGATCCCGAGATCATCGCCCGCTACGACGACGCCGACCGCGCCCGCCTGCTGGCCGACGCGCGCATCATCCGCTCACGCGCCAAGATCGACGCCGCCATCAACGGCGCGCGCATCTGGCTGGAGATGAGCGACAACGGCGAGGACTTCTCAGCCTGGCTCTGGTCCTTCGTCGATGGAAAACCTCTGGTGAACCAGTGGGCCGACTTCCGCGAAGCCCCGACCCAGACGCCGCAAAGCCTCGCCATGGCCAAGGCGCTCAAGGCGCGCGGCTTAAAATTCTGCGGCCCGGTCATCACCTACGCCTTCATGCAGGCGGTCGGCATGGTCAACGACCACCAGACGACGTGTTTCCGGCATGGAGAGGTGGGTGTGATGGGCGGGTCGGGAGCTATCGCGAGGGCCTGACGGCGCATCGTGACGAACACCCAAGCTTCAGCCATAACCCTCTCAAAATCCTGGGCCGGGGGACTGCATGAGCGCGTTCGAATTCTTCTTCAGCTTCTATGGCCTGGTGCTGGGTCTGTCGGTGACGGTTATCGCCACCGGCGTCGCTCGCGCCTTCAAGCACCGCAAGACCGTGCCTGTTGGATGGAAAACGCCCATGCTGGCCGCCTTCGTGGCCCTGGACATCGCCACCTTCTGGGACGCGGCGTGGACCAATTTCAGCACCGCCCCCTACAGCTATGGCCTGCTGATCGCGGGGCTTGTGGTGGCCATGATATATTTCGTCGCCACCAGCCTCATCTTTCCTGAGCCGGAAGACGAAGCTCCAAATCTGGATTCGCACTTCTGGGCCAACAAGCGGGCCGTCATGCTGCTGCTGATCCTGGCCAACCTGATGATGCTTGCCGGCGCGGTCTGGATGAACCTGACCAAGAGCAACGGCATGGAAGTGGCGATCAGCTACGGGTTCAACCTGTTCATCTATCTGGCCCTCGTCATCCCAGCGGCCCTGACACGCCGTGCCTGGGTGTTCGCGCTGACCGTGGGCCTGCACATCGCCGTCTATCTCTATCTGGTCGGGCTCAGCATCTTGAACCCCGCCGCCATGGTCGCCAGTTCCGTCGGGGCCTCCTGACAGACAGCGCTTGCGGACGAAGCGGCGCCCCATGACACCACCTTCCGCCCCGCGCCCGTTCGTGGCACTGACGCGCGATGAAGCCGCCTAAAGCCGCCGCCAAGATCGACCGCCCCTTCCCCACCCTGATGCTGGAGCTTGAGGCTCGCGCGGCGTGGAACGGTCACGTCTGCGGCGTGGACGAGGCCGGGCGCGGCCCCTGGGCCGGGCCGGTGTCGGCGGCGGCGGTGATCCTGAACCCTGACGACCTGCCGCCCGGCATCGACGACTCCAAGGCCCTGACCGAGAAGCGCCGCGCCTTGCTTGAACCCGAGATCAAGGCCCGCGCCCTGGCCTGGGGCGTCGGCTTCGCCTCGGTCGAGGAGATCGACGCGCTGAACATCCTGCACGCCACCGGCCTGGCCATGCGCCGCGCGGTCGAGGCCCTGGCCCATCCGCCGGTCCACGCCCTGGTAGACGGCAACTACCGCTTCAAACTGCCCTGCGCCGTGACCCCCGTGGTCAAGGGCGACAGCCGCTCCCTGTCCATCGCCGCCGCCTCCATCCTGGCCAAGACGGCGCGCGACCGGCTGATGATCGAAATGGACGCGACCTATCCGGGCTACGGCTTCGCCAGCCACAAGGGCTACAACGCCCCCATCCACCAGCAGGCCCTGAACACCCTCGGCCCCTGCCCCGAGCATCGCCGCAGCTGGGCGCCGATCAAGGCTCTGCTGGAAGCGGTTTAAAAGCGACCGTCATCCCGGCCGCAGCTTCGCACCGCGAAGCAGAGAGCCGGGACCGCCACACACTCTACGGTCGGCGCGTCCTTCGGTCCCGGTAGCCACTGCGTCGCTTCCGGGATGACGAAATGGGGGTTAACCGCCCGTCGCGCCCGCGACCAGCAGGCCCAGGATCACGACCACCGCCGCGACCAGGACGAAGAACAGCCAGTTGGGCAATCCGCTGGACGACCGACGGCGCGGCTCGGAAGGCGTGGCGGGCGAACGATCGGTCGAGGCACTCATGCTGCCTGTAACCTGAACCCCGCCCGTTGGTTCCGCCTCAGGCGGCGACCGGCAGGCTCAGTGGCTTTTCGGTCACGACGAACAGGTGCTCGACGTTGCGCAGCCGCCCGACGGCGCCGACCTTCTCGCCCTTGCGGTTATGGATGCCAATGCGAGCCCCGACGTAGCGGGGACGCGCGATCTCGACCACTTGGACATGGCCGCGCGCCGACAGCATGGCCGTCAGGTCGTCGCGGCTCAGATAACCCTCGTCATTGAAGCTGACGATCAGGTTGGGCGTCTTCAGCCGTTCGACCACGGATTGCAGCGCCGGACCGATGCCGGGACGGCTGTTGAACGGGCTCTTGCGGGTCTTCACATCCACCCGTTTGTTGGCGATCCCGTAAGTCTCGGGCTTGTCCCACAGCACCAGGCTCTCCCAGCAGTGGTAGTTGGCCAGATAGGAGTGCTGGTTATAGGGCGGGTCCAGATAGACGAGGTCGGCCTCGACCTGATCGGCGATCTCGACCGCGTCGCCCTGGGTGGCCTTGCACGGCCCCGCCGCCACGCCCGGCCGCAGGTCCGGCAGCCGCAGTTCCAGCGGTTTCAACGCCCGCGGCGCCCACTGCTTCATATAGGCCATCTGCAGGCCCGCGGTGGAATCCACCCGGTCCGCCGCCTCCATCAGGGCGACCAGAACCACGGCCTTCAGCTCAGGCTCCAGCCCCAGAGCCTCGATGCGGGTGCGCATGGCGTCGATGCGGGCGCCGTTTTCGGGATGGAAGAAGCGGGCGTCCTCGCAGAAGGCCTGGGTGAACCAGCCGGCCTCGGGCGTGACCGTCCGCAGTTCGGCCAGAACCGCCTCAGCCTTGTCGGCCCAGTGCTCGCGGTCCGCCTGGACATAGGCCGTGGCGAGCGTGTGGGCATAGGCGTTGTGATCATTGGACCAGACGCGGAACCCCTGCCCCTTCAGGGCGTGGCCGACGCGAGCGGAGCCGGAGAACAGATCGCACACCGTCCCGCCTTCCGGCAGGGCGGCGCGCACCGCACCCGTGACATGGCCCAGAAGCGCGCGCTTTGAGCCGATGTACTTGATCATTCCGTCCCGTCAGGTCTTCCGGGCGCGCTTCGCCCTTTCGGGAGCATGGGCCGGAGCATGGGCCAGACGCAACAGATTCGCGGCTCCCGGCGCGCCGAAAGGCGTTCCGGCCAGGATCAGGATGCGTTGTCCGGCCTCGGCCAGGCCATAGGTCATGGCCGCCTCGACCGCGTCGTCGGTCAGGCCTTCCAGCGACGACGGCTGTTCGCCCAGACGCGGTTCCAGCCCCCAGACCAGGGCCAGACGCCGCGCCGTCTCCGGCTTGGGCGTCAGGGCCAGCACCGGTTGCAAGGGCCGCTCGCGCGACATGCGCCGCGCCGTGCCGCCGAGCGTCGTGAACACCACCATGCAGGCGGTCGAGGCGGCTTCGGCCGCCTTCCTCGCCGCCGCCACCAGGGCGTCGACGTCGTGAATGTCCATGCCCGCGTGCTCGGCGTCCATCAGGCCGGGCCACAGGGGATCACGCTCCACCCGTTCCATGATGCGGTTCATGATCTGAACCGACTCCAGCGGATAGTCGCCGGACGCCGTCTCCGCCGACAGCATCAGGGCGTCCGCCCCCTCATAGACGGCGTTGGCCACGTCGGAGGCCTCCGCCCGCGTCGGCGCAGGCGAACTGGTCATCGACTCCAGCATCTGGGTCGCGACGATGGCGGGCACGCCGCGCTGGCGGGCGGCGCGCAGGATCTTCTTCTGGGCCACCGGCACTTCTTCGGGGTCCATCTCGACGCCCAGATCGCCGCGCGCGACCATGACGCCGTCGCAGTAGTCGAGGATGCTCTCCAGGTCGTTCAGGGCCTGGGGCTTTTCGATCTTGGCCAGACAGGCCGCCTGACCGTTCACGATGCGCTTCAGCTCGGCCATGTCCTCGGCCTTCTGCACGAAGCTGAGGGCCACCCAGTCGACGCCGAGACGAAGGGCGAAGGCCAGGTCCTCGCGGTCCTTGGGCGTCAGGGCGGAGACGGGGATGACGGCCTCAGGCACGGCCACGCCCTTGCGGTCCGACAGCTTGGAGCCGCTCTCGACCGTGACGTCAGCCCATTCGTCCGTGCGCTCGCCGACCCGCAAGCGGATGCGCCCGTCGTCGATCAGCAGCAGCATGCCGGGGCGCAGGGCCTTGAAGATTTCGGGGTGGGGCATCTGCACCCGCGTCTCGTCGCCGAGCGCCGGGTTCAGGTCGAACCGCATCCTGTGGCCCGGCTTGATGGCGATCTCGACGTCAGCGAACCGGCCCAGCCGCAGCTTGGGCCCCTGCAGGTCGGCCAGGACGCCCAGCGGCCGCTTCAGCGCCATCTCGGCCCCGCGCACGGCCTTCAGCGCCGCTGCGTGATCCTCATGCGAGCCGTGGCTGAAGTTGAGGCGGAAGACGTCCACGCCGGCCTGGGCCAGCGCCTTGACGGTCGCGGGCGCGCGGCTCGCGGGTCCAAGGGTCGCAACGATGCGCGCGCGGCGGGCTCTGTTCATGGTCTTTCCTCGGCGGCTCTGACGGCCATGACCTCCCCTCAGAGGCCTTGATCCCTTGTGCCAACGAAAAGCCGGGGGCGTAAGACCACGCCCCCGGCCGGAAACACGAGTTTATGAGCCCTGAAACACGACGTTACGGCCCAAACCGTCCTATTTCGTCTCGCAACGGCCGTTGGCGAACTGCGGCAGGTCCATGCAGCGACCGTCCACCTCATCCGTCGGCTTGACCCCGATCAGGTGGGCCAGGGTCGGGGCGATGTCGATGGTGCGCATCGGCAGGAAGCGCTCCTGACCATTGGCGCCCGGCCACCAGAAGATGATCGGCACGCGGCGGTCATAGTCCCACGGCGAGCCGTGGCTGGAGATGGCCGCGCCGATGCGGCCAGATCCGGTCAGGCCCGGCTGATAGGACCGCATGATGTCCGGCGAGCGCCCGGCCACCGCCGACAAACGCAGACGCTCGCGCACGCTCAGCTCCTCGGGGTTGTCCGAGACGGGCAGCGGCTCGGCCAGCAGTTCATCGCGCGACACGGCCAGGGCCACCTGGGGCTCGGCGTTCAACAGGTCCACGGCGGCGGCCAGGACCTGGCTGCGCAGCGGCTCGGCCAGCGACTTCTTGTCCGCATCGACCACGACCAGGCCGCCCGCCGAGGAGACCAGAGGATTGGCGTCCAGGTTGAACCGGGCCTTCAGCGCATCATTGACGCGCGGCATCAGGGCGCGATCCACGCGACCCGCCGCCGGATAGCCCTCGACCGAGGAGCGCTCAGGGAAGTCCGAACCGCCGTGGTCGGCGGTCAGGGTCACGATCACGCCGCCCGGAATGGTCGCCAGCTTGTCGAGGAAGACGCCCAGGGCCGCGTCGAGACGCAGCATCTGCTCGCACATCTCGGGGCCTTGCGTGCCATAGCCGTGACCAATGCGGTCGGTGGCCGAAAGGCTGACGCCCAGCATGTCGGTCACGCCGCGACGGCCCAGTTGCTGATTGTCCAGCAGCTCGGCGGCGCCTTCCAGCGTCAGTTCGTCCAGCACCGGCGAGCCGTCGATGGTGTCCTGCGCCGGCGGCAAGGTCGAGTTGAAGGTCTGCCCGCCGATCACCCACTGGCCTTCCAGACGACGGCAGGCCTCATGGGTATAGGTCCAGGTCGGCATCTGACGCGTGAAGCGGTCAATCATCCGCGCGTTCAGCGCCGCCACCGGCGCCAGTCTGGCCTCGGCCGACTGGCCCGGCTCGACATAGGTGGTGAAGCCGAAGTCCGCGGTCAGCCAGAAGGCGCCGTCGGCCTTGTGCCCGGCCAGGTTGATGGCTCCGCGATCCTTGCCGGAAATGCCGAAGACGCGGCTATCGGGACTGACCGTCTTCAGCCAGTCGCCCAGGGTCGAAGCCTTCAGCTGATCCGGGCCGACCGGGCCGTTGTCGGTGTTCTTGCCGTGCGCCAGCGTGTTCTGCGGCGCGGCCAGGCAATAGGTCTCCTCGCCCGTCGTGGTGTCGATCCAGTCGTTGGCCGGAATGCCGCTGTGCGCCGGATGGACGCCGGTCAGGACGGTCGAGTGACCGGCGCAGGTTACGGTGACGCCGTGCGTCTGATAGCCGTTGATCGAGACAAGCCCCTGATCGGCCAGGGTCTTCAGCCCGCCGGTGAACTGGCTGCGATACTGGTTGAACAGGTTGGCGCTGAGTTGGTCGATCACCAGGGTCACGACCAGGGCCGGGGCCGCGCGCTGGGCCGGAGCCGAGGCCGCCGTGGTGACGGGTTGCGCCGCCTGCTGCGCCATGGCCGGAAGGGCCGCGCCGGCCAGAAGGGCAAGCGCCAGGGTCGGGGCCAGAACGCGGCTGAAGATCATCTTGAACACCGAAAACACGACAGGGGGTGCGGGGTGACTACCCCCCTAGCGTAACGGCGCCAAGACAAGCCGGTCGATCAGCCCAGCAGAGCCCTGAAAAGGCTGAGACCCAGGACTGCGAAAATGGCCAGGGCCGACAGCACGGCGCCGATCGCGCCTATGACCAGGATGGCCCACAGAAGAACTTCACCGAGCGGAGGCCTCTTCATCCCTGCAGCCCGCAGCCGTCCGTCAGTTCAGCGCCCGACACTTGGAGTTGGTGTCGTTGATGGACGGGTTGTCCAGCATGCAGATGATGTACTTGCTTCCGTTCTGCAGGATGAACGAAAACGAATTCTCGTTCTGCTCGAACATCTCGGTCTGATAGTTGTTGAAGGCCACGATTTTCCAGCCCGCGTCGAGCAGTTCGGTCATCGACTGGGGGACCGGCGCCCATTCCGTGGCCCGCTCATGCAGATCAACCCGAGGGCGACGCGCCTGAGCATCGACGACCGAGGGAACCAGCGCCAGAAGGGCGAACACCAGACCGAACTTACGCATTCTCACCCTCTCACGAAGCAATCAGAGTTGGTGCGAGCGGCGGGGGTCGAACCCGCAAGACCGAGGTCGGCAGATTTTAAGTCTGCTGCGTCTACCAGTTTCGCCACGCTCGCCTTGTCAGGCCCTTACGGCCTGGCTTGTGTAGCCGCCGAACGCAGGACGCGGAAGTCCACATCGGAATCGGCGATCAGGCGCACCAGGGCGGCCCAGGCGGCGACGTTCTGGGCCATCTGCGCCGGGTCGATCTTGTCCAGGGTGTCGTCGGCGGTGTGGTGCAGATCGAAGTAGCGCGTGCCGTCCTGGGCCAGACCGAAGACCGGCACGCCCGCCCCGGCCAGAGGACCGATGTCCACGCCGCCGTGCAGTTCCGGCTCATTCGTCGGCAGGACGCCGATCGGACGCAGCACGCGCGCGGCGATCCTGGCGAAGTCCGAGCCCTGCGCGCCGGGCGGCAGGCCCAGGGCGTAGATGCGGTCGGCGCCGAAGTCGCTCTCGCCCGCGATGACATGCTTCTCGACGCCCGCCGCGCCGATGTTGCGCAGATAGGCGCCGCCGCCGTTGCCGGTGTCGGTCGGCTGGGCCACCTCTTCCGATCCATACAGGACCACGCGCACGGTGCGTCCCGGACGGCCCTGCTCGGCGATCAGCTTGGCCGCCGCCAGGGTGATGGCCCCGCCCGCCGCGTCGTCGATGGCCCCGGTGCCCAGATCCCAGCTGTCCATGTGCGAGCCCAGGACGATGATCTCGTCCGGCCGCGTCGCGCCGACGATGTCGCCGATCACGTTCTGGCTGTGGGTCTGATAGGTGTGGGCGGTGGATTTCAGGCGCAGCCGCACCGGCTCGCCCATCTTCACCAGGCGCGCCACCTGATCGGCGTCCGGCGCGCTCAGCGCAAAGGCCGGCAGCGGCACCTTGCCCTCGACATAGCGGGTGGTGCCGGTGTGCGGCATACGGTGCTCGTCCGAACCGGCCGAACGCATGACGAAGGCCACGGCGCCGCGCTTGGCCGCCTCGGTCGGACCGACGCCGCGAATGCGCGACAGCGAGCCATAGCCCGACCCGTCCTGCATCCGCACCATCTGGCCGCCGTCGACCACGGCGATCTTGCCGTTCAGCGACCCGACCGGCGCGGCCAGCAGGGCGTCCAGACCGTCGAAGAAGACCACGTCGGCTTCAATGCCGTCGGCGGGCGTGGCGATGGAATGGCCCAGGGCGGCGGCGACCAGCTTCTGCGGACGGGCGCCCAGCAGTTCAGCGCTCTCCTCGCCCCGCTCCCAGCCCACCAGGGGGAATTGTTCGACGCGGACGTTCTGGAAGCCGTGAGCGCGCATATAGTCGGCGGCCCAGTCGGCGGCGGCCTGTTCCGAGCGCGACCCCGCCGGGCGGGCGCCGAAGCGGGTGGTGATCTGGGTGACGTAGTCGAGGGCGATGTTGCCCTGCAGCGCCGTGTCGCGGACCTGTTCGGCGGCGCGGATGGTCGCGGCGTCCTGCGCCAGAACCGGCGTGGCGATCAGGCCCAGCGCGATCGCGCTGGCGGCCATCAGACGAGTGTTGAATGGCATGAAACGCCTCCCGGACTCACAAAGAAGGCGCGGACCCTAGCTGGTGGGACCTGCGACCGAAAGCCTCAGCTTCGCCTCTCGCTCCTGCCTGCGTCATTCTCGGCCTTGTGCCGAGAATCCAGAAACGCGGCGCTCGACGCCTAGACGCAACGCCGAGACATTCGGCGTCGAGCGTCTGGATCCTCGGGACGAGCCCGAGGATGACGGGTGAGGAGAAGCGAGACGCCTCCCCTCAGCCCCAAAATCACTCGCCCTTGAGGAAGGGCTCGACCGGGCCTTGCAGCTTGACGGTCAGGGCCTTGCCGCGACGGTCGACGCGGTTGCCGATGGCCAGGCGGACCCAACCTTCCGAGACGCAGTATTCCTCGACGTTGGTCTTTTCCTCGCCCTTGAACAGGATGCCGATGCCGCGCGCCAGAAGGTCGGCGTCGTGGAAGGGGCTGTCGGGATCGACCGAAAGGCGGTCAGGCAGGACGTCGGACATGGGAGGCTCTCGCGAAAATCGAAGCGCGCTGAATAGCGGCGTAGCGGCGTGGCGACAACCGGCGCCTTGCCTCCCCGTCATCCCGGCCGAAGCGACTGCGTCGCTTCCGGAGCGGGAGAGAAGGACGGCCTACTGGACCGACTGGCGCGCGGCGGCGGGTCGGGCGGTCTCGGCGGCAGGCGGCGTATAGGGGCGCGGGCCGGCCTCGGCGGGGGCTGCCGCCGGGCTGGCGGTCGGGGCGGCCGGGCGAGCGGCCGGACGCTGGGCCGCCGGACGCGGCGCGGGGCGACGCGCGGGCTGGGTCGCCGGTTGCGCGGCGGGGGTCGCGGCGGGCGTGGCTGCGGCGGGTTGGGCCGCGCGGGCCGGCGCAGGCGTCGCCGCCGGAACCGCTGCCGGGGTCGCGGCGGGCGTCGCTCCCGCCGTTGCGGCGGCGGCGCGGGCGGCGAACTGTTGCGACTGGAATCGCTTGGCCAGCTTTTCGGTCAGCTCACGCGCCGCCGGGGCCGGCATCTGGGCCATGATGGCGGCCAGGGTCCGAGGCCGCATGGCGGCGGCGACCGGCAGGCGCACGCTGTCGTCCAGGGTGTTGAAAACGGCCGCCGCCTCCTTGGGCCGCATGGCGGAATAGACGGCGACCAGACGATCCGTCTCGGCCTTTTCCTTCTCGTCCACCTGACCGACCAAGGTCGCGATCTCGCCCTTGAGGGCTTCCAGCGCCTGCAGCTTGGCGTCCAGCTTCTGTTCGGCGGCGACCATCAGCGGCAGGGTGGTGGCGAAGTCGGCGTCGCGCGCGTCCAGGGCGTCGCGGCGCTTGGACAGGGACTGGATGATGCGCAGTTCAGCCGGCGAAATCCCCGCCTGTTGCGCCAGTTGCTCCGGCGTCAGGGCGCAGACGGCGGGTGCGGGCGCGGGCTTGGCGGCGCCACCGCCCTCGCCCGGCGTCTCGGCCGTCACGGCTTCCTGGGCCCAGGCCGTCGCGCCCTGGAACAGTTCCGGCGCCACGCCCGCCGCGCGCACGGCCACGACCCCGCCGATGGCGATGGCGATCAGGGGCAGAAGGCGGGGCAGCTTGCTCATCGGTGGCACTCGGTAAGGCGGTTCAACCGCCGCTCAGGCATAGGGACTGCAACAACACTTTTCCCCTCAAGCCGTCCGAGGCCGCGCCTCGGACATAGGGGCTCTTAAGAATCAAGCAGCGAAAAGATCTTCGTCCAGGCTACGACGAGCGCGGTTTAGGCTCTGTTGCGCAGCATGGTTAGCGGCCAGGGCCTGACGCACCGGGGCGAAGGCTTCGGCGGGCGCGGGCGCCGGCACAGCCGGACGGGCGGCGGGCGCCTTCATCACGGCGCGCGCGCCCTCGATCCGCTCCATCAGCGAGGCCATGCGACGGGCGCGGGCCTCGTCGTCCAGCAGGGGCGCGACCTGCGAGGCCGGGACGTTCAGCTCCAGCGGCGTCTCGGCCGGCGCCTCGACCTGGGGCGCGCGCGACGGCAGACCAGCGGGGGCGCGGGCGATCAGCACCTCCAGCTCCTGCTTCACGGCGCGGGCCTTGATGATGCGATCGTGCAGCAGGTCGGTTTCATGGCCCGAGGCGCGCAACGTCGCCAGGGCCTGCTCGGCGCGACCGGCGGCCGCGTTCAGCTCGGTCACCGCGCCGGCGAAGGCCAGTTGACCGTCGCGCAGAGCCTTGAGCTTCTTCTCCAGCTTGATGCCGTAGCCGATGGCCGCGACCAGCAGCAGCATCAGGATGGAATCGAGAATGATGCCGGTCATGTCAGCGTTTCCCTCGGCTCAGATTGGCGGCGATGTCGGGGTTGATCGGGCCTTCGACCCGCACGGCGATATGCTGGCCCTTGCGGCCCATCCTACCGGTCGTCAGGGGGATGGAGCCCGCCCGCACCGACACTTCGGACTCCGGCGTCACGTTCAGCATCAGGGTGTCGCCGACCTTGAAATTCAGCGCCTGCGACAGGGGGATCTGCTGCTCGTCCAGCACGCAGCGGACCTCGGTCTCCGTGGTCCACAGCTCGGTGGCCAGGTGGCCTTCCCAGATGTTGTCGCGGCCGAACTTCTCGCCCATGAACTGCTGCAGCAGCATCTTGCGGATGGGCTCCAGCGTCGAATAGGGCAGCAGCAGTTCGACCCGCCCGCCGCGATCTTCCATGTCGATGCGCAGCTTGACCAGGATGGCGGCGTTGGCCGGGCGCGCGATGGCGGCGAAGCGCGGATTGGTCTCCAGCCGGTCCAGGGTGAAATGGACGGGCGTCAGCGGTTCGAAGGCGGCGCGCGCATCGTTCAGGATGACCTCGACCATGCGCTGCACCAGCACCCGCTCGATGGTGGTGTAGGGCCGCCCCTCGATGCGCAGCGCCGCCGTGCCGCGACGTCCGCCCAGCAAAACGTCGACGATCGAGTAGATCAGATTGCTGTCGACCGTCAGCAGGCCGTAGTTGTCCAGCTCCTCGGCCCGGAACACCGCCAGGATGGCCGGCAGCGGGATGGAGTTCAGATAGTCGCCGAAGCGGATCGAGCTGATGGTGTCGAGCGAGACCTCGACGTTGTCCGAGGTGAAGTTGCGCAGGCTGGTCGTCATCAACCGCACCAGGCGGTCGAAGACGATCTCGAGCATCGGCAGACGCTCATAGGAGACCAGGGCCGAGTTGATGATGGCGCGGATGCCGCTCCGTTCGGAGTCGTCGCCATCGCCCATGTCGAAGCCCAGCAGGCTGTCGATTTCGTCCTGGTTAAGCACGCGTTCGGACAGGGCAGCGCCCATGTCGGGTTCGCCGCCGAAGGGGTCCAGTTCGTTCTCGGCCGCCAAGGTGTCGGTCATGCCTAGGACACCAGCATTTCTTCGATCAGCACGGCGTCCACCTTGCCCGGCGCAGCGATCAGGTTGACCCGGCGCAGGATCTCGGCGCGCAGCTGATAGGAACCAGCCGATCCGGCCAGATCCTCAGGCCGCAGCTCGCGCAGGAAGCCCTGGAACATGTCCTGCATCCTCGGCGTCTCGCCCTGCAGATGGGTCGCCAGGTCGGCGTCCTTCATCTCCAGCGTCAGCTTCAGCTTCAGATAGGTCGGGCGCCCGTCCGCCGACTGAATGTTCACGATCATGTCGGGCAGGGTGTAGAAGGTCACGCCGTCGGGACCGGCCGCGATCTTGCCCGCCGCCGGATCGGCCTCGCCGCCGCCTCCGCCGTGACCGCCGCCCTTCTTCTCTTCCTTCTTGCCGTGATCGTCGGCCTTCTTCTCGGCGCCGTGTTCGCCCGCCTCGGCCTCGGCCGGCTTGGGCTTCATCAGCAGGAAGGCCGCCGCCCCGCCGCCGCCCAGCACCACCAGGGCCGCCGGGATGATGATGAACAGCAGGGGCAGCTTCTTCTTGGCGGGCGCGCCCTCGCCGCCTTCGCCATCCGTCACGGCGGGCAGGTTGGCGTCGTCGCCGCCCGGCGCCGCGTCTTTCTTCTTGCCCAGCTTCAGCTTCAGCATCCGCACGTCGCCCCGATCCTCACAGACTTCCTGATGCGGCGATTTTGGTTAACGAGGCGTTTACGATCGGCAAATCCTGCCGGGCGCCACAGGGGCCAATTTGGCTCAAACCCTTGCTGCGCCTGGATTAACCCTGTTGGCACGGTCGTTGCGACGAGTTGGGCGAAGGAGCCGCACTCGTGGAAAACGCCGCCTACATCGGATTGTCCCGTCAGATGACGCTTCGCCGCGAGCTCGACATCGTGGCGAACAACGTCGCCAACGCCGACACCACCGGGTTCAAGGTCGAACAGCTGATGGTCGGGACCGAGGTCGGTCAGCGCGCCCGCAACGACAACATTCGCCCCTCGGCCAGCTTCGTGCTGGACAAGGGCGTCGGGCGCGACTTCGGTCAGGGTTCGATGAAGCAGACCGGCCGGTCGCTGGACTTCGGCATCGAGGGCGAAGGCGCCTTCTTCCGCGTCCAGACCGCGACAGGCGAGGCCTATACCCGCGACGGCGCCTTCACGACCAACGCCGAGGGCGTGCTGATGACCCAGCAGGGCCTGCCGGTCTTGGGCGACGGCGGCCCCATCACCCTGGACCCCGAGCGCGGCCCGGTCACCGTCGGCCCGGACGGCACGATCAGCCAGGAAGGCCAGCCGGTCGGCCGCCTGAACGCCGTCCGCTTCGACGCCCTGTCGGTGCTGCAAAAGAGCGGCGACGGCCTCTATCGCAACGCCTCGAACGCCCAGCCCGTCGACGCCCCGGACGTTCAGATCCGCCAGGGCATGCTGGAAGGCTCGAACGTCAACACGCTTCAGGAAATCACCAACCTGATCGAGATCAACCGCGCCTACGAGCGCGTGACCAAGATGATCGAAAACGCCAACGACCTGTCACGCCGCTCGGTCGAGCGGCTGGGCCGGGTCGGCTAGTAAGGAAGGCCTGAACGATGCGCGCTCTCAGAACCGCCACCTCCGGCATGCTGGCTCAACAGCTGAACGTCGAGGTCATCTCCAACAACATCGCCAACATGAACACGGTCGGCTTCAAGCGTCAGCGGGCCGAGTTCCAGGACCTGCTGTATCAGAACGTCGAACGCATGGGCGCGCAGTCCTCGGCGCAGGGCACCGTCGTCCCCACCGGCATCCAGATCGGCGCCGGCGTGAAGGCCGGCAGCGTCTATCGCATCACCGAACAGGGCAGCCCGACCCGCACCGGCAACCCCTACGACATCGCCATCGACGGCAAGGGCTACTTCCAGATCACCATGCCTTCGGGCGAGATCGCCTACACCCGCGCCGGCAACTTCGCGGTGAACGGCGAGGGCCAACTGGTCACCGAAGACGGCTATGCGGTCGAACCGGCCATCACCATCCCCCAGGACGCCATCGACGTCTCCATCTCCAAGTCGGGCCAGGTCCAGGTCACGACACAGGGCCAGACCGCGCCCCAGGTGGTGGGTCAGCTGGAGCTGGCGACCTTCTTCAACGAGGCGGGTCTGGAAGCCATCGGCGACAACCTGCTGCTGGAAACCGCCGCCTCGGGCGCGGCCACCATCGGCGCCCCCAACGAGGTCGGCTACGGCCACCTGATCCAGGGCTACACCGAGGCCTCGAACGTCGACGCGGTCAGCGAAATCACCGCCCTGATCGTGGCCCAGCGCGCCTATGAGATGAACTCCAAGGTCATCACCACCGCCGACGAGATGCTGTCCGTCTCGGCCCAGGTGAAGAGCTAAGGAAAGAGCTGAGCCATGAAGCGCGCCCTGATCCTCGCCGCCGCCCTCGCCGCCTTCGCCGCCCCGGCCCTCGCCGGACCGGTCAATCTGCTGTCCGACCCCGTCGATGACGACGGCCGCGTCACCCTGGGCGAGCTGTTCGACGACGCGGGCGCCGCCGCCAACGTCGTGGTCGGCCAGCGCGCCGGGGCCACCGCCGTCTTCGAGGCCAGCCAGATCCAGGCCGCCGCCCGCCGCGCCGGTCTGGACTGGGCCAACCCCCAAGGCCTGCGCCGCATCGTCGTCCGCGAAGGCGGCGCCGCGCCCGCCGACGCCTCGGCCCGCCCTGCATCCGCCACCGTGGCCTCGCGCCCCGGCGCCACGGTCGAGGTCCTGACCTACGCCCGCAGCCTGGCCGCCGGCGACATCGTCCAGCCGGAAGATGTGATCTGGTCCACGGTCCAGGCCCATCAGGCCCCGGCCGGCGGTCCCCAGGACGCCGATCAGGTCGTCGGCCTGTCGGCCAAGCGCGCCCTGCGCGCCGGCGCCCCGGTCGCCAGCCGCGACCTGGCCTCGCCCCAGGTCATCGCCCGCAACGACATGGTCGAGGTCGCCTATGTGGCCGGCGGCGTCGAGCTGACCGTCACCGGCAAGGCCACCCGCAACGCCTCGGCGGGCGAGGCCGTCCCCGTGCTCAATGTCCAGTCGGGCCGCACCATCGACGCCGTGGCCGTGGCGCCGGGCCGGGCCGTCGCCGGCCCCGCCGCCCAGACGGCCCGCGCCAATCCCCAACAGTTCGCTGCTCGCTGAGAGATCCCGTCATGCGTAAAGTCCTGATCCTCGCCGCCGCCGCTTCCGCCGTGTCTCTGGCCGCCTGCTCCACCATCACGGAGACGGTGAAGGGCCCCGAACTGGCCCCCATCGGCTATCCTGCCGCCCTGGCGCCGGTCGAGCAGGCCTACCTGCCCCCGCCGACGGCGGCGTCGGCCAACAGCCTGTGGCGCACCGGCGCCCGCAGCTTCTTCGGCGACCAGCGCGCCCGCCGCGTCGGCGACATCCTGACGGTCAATATCGACATCAACGACCGCGCCCAGACCCAGAACTCGACCCAGCGCGCCCGCACCAACAGCGCCTCGGGCGGCGTCACCAACTTCTTCGGCCTGGAAAACAGCCTGGGCCGCGCCTTCCCCGGCGGTTTCGACCCCGCCAAGATGGTCGGCACCGAGGGCGAGGCCAATGCGGCCGGATCGGGCAGCGTCAACCGCTCGGAACGCGTCAGCCTGACCGTCGCCGCCGTCGTCACCGCCGTCATGCCCAACGGCAACATGGTCATCCAGGGTCGGCAAGAAGTGCGCACCAACCGCGAGGTCCGCGAACTGACCGTGGCCGGCATCGTGCGCCCCGAGGACATCTCCTCGGCCAACACCATCGCCCACACCCAGATCGCCGAGGCCCGCATCAGCTACGGCGGTCGCGGCGACATCAGCCGGATGCAGGCCACCCCGGCGGCCCAGTCCCTGGTGGAGCGCTTCAGCCCCTTCTGACCCGCGTTCGACGAGCGTGTTTTTCCAGTGACTCGCCATCACGGAATCGCGCGCGCTCAAGCGGAGCGGTGAACCGTTAACAAGCGACCCGCGTTTGTTCTGTCGAACGCGAGTGATTTGTAATGTTGAAGTCCCTGCTTCCCGCCGCCGCCGCCCTCGGCCTGGCCGTCCTGGCCGGTCAGGCCATGACCACCGCTCCCGCCCTCCCCGGCGAAGGCGCTGCGGGCTGGCATCTGCTGCACGAAGGCCCGATGGCCAAGCTGGCCTACGGCCTGGCGGATTCCGATCAGGTGGCCCTGATGCTGACCTGTTCGCCCGGCGATCAGACCGTCGTCGTCTATGGCGACACCCAACCGCAAAGCCCGGCTCTGACCCTCGCCTCCATGGGGCCGCAGCCGATCGATCCCCTGTCCGACGGCGAAGCCTTTGAGGCCCGCCTGCCCCTGTCCGACGCCGCTCTCACCGGCCTGGCGCGCGGCGGCCGCATGGCCGTCCAGAGCGAGGCGGGCGCCCAGCAGATCCGCGCCAGCCGCGCCGAGCGCCGCATGGTCCAGGGCTTCCTCAGCTATTGCGCTTCCAGCCACGCCTGATCAAAGTCCCCGCGAACCCATCAGCGGGGGCTGAACCATGACTGTCTTACTGGGACTCGCCCAAGCCACGGCCCTGGCCTTGACGCTTCAGACCGCGCCGGCGGAAGCCTGGACCTGGACCCTCTACGCCGACAACGGACCTCTGGTCCTGGCCAATGAGATTCCCGACACGCCGCGCCTGCGCGCCACCTTGGAATGCACGCCCGGCTCCAGCATCGTGCGTCTGACCCTCTATGACGCCGCCCCCGCCGAGGGCATCGCCGTCATCGCCTCCGGCGCCGCCACCGCCAACGCCGAGGCCCGCCCCCGGCGCGACCAGCTTCAGACCATGCTGCGCGCCGACCATCCCGTCTTCACCGCCTTCCAGGCCAATGGAAGGCTCGACGTCACAGTCGGCGAACAGTCCTCGCCGATAGAGATCGACCGGGCGAATCTGTCCAAGCTGCGCCGGTTTGCCGAACTCTGCACCGGCTGAGGACCTCTATGCGCCTGATCGTCTGGACCGCCCCTGCCCTCGCAGCGCTCGCCCTGTCGGCCTGCGCCCCCACGCTGAAGACCGAGCTGGCCGGCGCCTCCAGCGGCGCCCCGCTCGCCACGCCCGGCTACGACTGGCACCTGAATGAGGACGCCGAGGAGGCCAGCCTGTCCTACGGCATGGCCGAGACCGACGACGTGCCGCTCGACCTGTCGTGCCGCCCCGGATCGGGCGCCCTGCAGATCCTGCAGGCCGTCGCCGAGGGCCATCCGCGCGCCATCGCCCTGGAATCCGGCGGTGACACAGAAACCTATCCCGCCAAGGCCGAGCCCTCGGCCCTGCACGGCGGCCTGGACCTGACGGCCGAGGCCCGCGCCTCGGACCCGGTCTTCCTGCGTTTTCGCAAGCTGGGCTGGCTGGCCACCTATGGCCCCGACTACCGCACCCCCCTGGTGGCGCAACGCGGCTCGGACCAGAGCATCGACCGCTTCTTCGCCCTCTGCGGCTAGGACCTGTCGACACAGCTTGACCGTCGGCGCGCGCCCCTGTCTCCTCCCTCCCGCTTGAGGGAGGACAGTATGGACAAGCGACTTCTGATCGGGGCGGCTCTGGCGGCCTTCATGGCGGCGACGCCGACCCTGGCCCACGCGCCACGCGCTACGGCCTCGACATCGGCCCATGCCGAAACCCACGCCCCGGCCGATGCCGCAAGCGTCGCTCTCGCCAAGATCCTGACCGACTACGAAGCCTATCTGCGCCGCGTCGATCCGATCAGCGCCGGGATGGAGGGCGATCGCGAGGCCCTGTCGCGCCTGCCCGACCCCACCCGCGCGGGCGAACTGGCGCGCGTCGCCCCCCTGACCGCCCTGCTGAACCGGTTGGAGGCGATCAGCCCGTCGGCGCTCAACGAAGACGAACAGTTGAACCGATCCTTCGCCGCCTATCTGATCCGGCGCAACCTGGACGCCATTCCGCTGGACGGCGGGCGCCTGGCCTTCAGCTCCGAAGGCGGCCCCGGTCAGGGCGTCGCCTATCTAGCCAGTTCGACCCGCATCACCTCGACCGCCGACGCCGAGGCCTGGCTCTCGCGGATGAGCGCCATTCCCACCGCCTATGACGCCGCCATCGCCGACGCCAGGCGCGGCCTCGACACCGGCCTGGTCCAGGCCCGTTCCGTCGTCGACAGCGCCCTGGCGCTGGCCGAAACCGACGTCAAGCCGCGCGAGGGCGGCGACATCCTGATCCAGCCCTTCAACGCCCTGCCCGCCACCATCCCCGCCGCCGAACAGGCGCGTTTACGTGCCCGCGCCCAGGCCCTGATCGACGGCCCCATCGCCCAGCGCCGCCTCGCCTGGCGCGACATGCTCAAGAACGACTACCTCCCGCGCGCCCCCGTCGAGCCCGGCATGACCCACCGCCCCGGCGGCCGCGACCTCTACGCCTATGCCGTGCGCAGCTACACCACCACCGACCTGACCCCGGATCAGGTGCATCAGATCGGCCTGGACGAAGTCGCCCGTATTCGCGCCCGGATGCAGGACGAAATGCGCGCGGCCGGCTGGACCGGCGACTTCGCCGGCTTCCTCCACTTCCTGCGCACCGATCCGCAATTCTACGCGACCAGCCGCGAACAACTGCTGGAAAAGGCCTCCGAGATCGCCAAGCGCGCCGACGACGGCCTGCCCGCCCTGTTCGGGACCCTGCCGCGCCTGCCCTATGGCGTGCGTCCCGTCCCGCGTGAGATCGAGGACAGCTACACCACCGGCCGCTACAACCTCGGCTCGATGCAGAACGGCGTGGCAGGCGGCTATATGGTCAACACGTCCAAGCTGGATCAGCGGCCCCTCTATGAACTGCCGGCCCTGACCGTCCACGAGGCCGTCCCCGGCCACCACCTGCAGATCGCCCTGCAGCAGGAGGCGGCGGATCAGCCCTATTATCGTCGTGGCGCCGACGTGACCGCCTTCACCGAGGGCTGGGGCCTCTATTCCGAGTTCCTGGGCGAGGAGATGGGTATCTATCGCACACCCTATGAGCGCTTCGGCCGCCTCAGCTATGAGATGTGGCGCGCCTGTCGCCTGGTCGCGGACACCGGCCTGCACTGGCTGGGCTGGACCGAAGAACAGGCCCGCGCCTGCTTCCGCGACAACTCCGCCCTGGCTCCGCACAACATCGAGACCGAACTGCAGCGCTACATCGGCTGGCCGGGTCAGGCCACGGCCTACAAGATCGGCGAGATCCGCCTGCGCCAGATTCGCCAGAAGGCCGAGCGCGAACTGGGCGACCGCTTCGACGTGCGCACCTTCCACGACGCCCTCCTGGTCGACGGCCCCCTGCCGCTCGACCTCCTCGACGCCCGCATGGACCGCTGGATCGCCGAGCAGAAGGCCAAATAGACCGCTGCCTTTCCTCCCCGCCCCGGCCGGGAGGAAAGAAGGCCTCCACGCCCCGCCGTCCCCCTCTTTCCCTGCCGTCATCCTCGGGCTTGACCCGAGGATCCAGCCCTGCGCGCCCTCGACCTTCAAGCCATGGCCGCCAAGCCGCGCCCCATCCGGCCTCCACGCCAGAGGTCTCAGGTTTCCGAGTTCGGGACCACCACAAACGACCGCTTGCGACCCATTGCGGACCCTCTACGTCTCGGCCGGCTTGCTGATTGTTAAGGCAGTAGCGGCGAGGCCAATGAATCCCAGAAATATTCCTAGCGCGAACTCAGCGTAAATATAGGTAAGATGCCAACGCCAAGCATCGTCTTGGAAACTAGGCCAAATCTCCCGTGGCCAATCGTAATACAGATAGCTCATAGCTACCGTCCAGAGGAACGGCAAACCAACGAGCCCAGCGGACAATAAGAGCAAGTGGTCCGCGAGTTTGCTCCGAAACGCGAACGCAATGACACCCAATACCCAGAAGATCGCCCACGCAACAAGCACGTGCGCAGGTGCAAAAAAGACAGCCCCCCAGAGATCATCAAGGTGTGGTCCGCCACCATTGAGGCCTGCCATCAGAAAGCCGACGTAGGCAATCGCGGAAGCTGCACTCCCGACAACAGCGGCCCGCCGGATCAAGCGTATCTTCGTCATAGCCGGAAGCCTACACGTGAAGTGTCCGCTTTCCACCCTTAGCGGACATGCAGCCGGTCCGCCTCCATGACGCCAAGCAGGTCGTCAGCGACGACGCTCTACAACCCAGGCAGCTGGCTTGCCGACGATGATGGCGTGCGCGCGAATGCGATCCGCCGCCAGCCGTCGCATGCCCCCATCAAGCGATTGAATATCAACGAATTATCGTTCTCCGGACGCCATTCGCTCACCTTGGTTCAAACCCGGTTAGGCTGCGCGCCCCTCTTTCCTCCCCGCTCTGTGGGGAGGGGGACCACGAAGTGGGGGAGGGGGCGACGCCGCCCTACCCCTCCTTGCGCCCAGGCCTCCCCATCGCTCCGCGACAGGCAGGAAGGCGGCCGACGCCTACAGCCCCAATTCCGCCCGCGCCTTCTTCGTCAGCTTGCCGACGATGATGGCATGGGCCGACCGGATATGGTCCGCCAACTCCTCGTCCGCCCAGTCGTCGATCTGGGGCAGGTTCACCCACTTGGCGCGCGCCATATAGGGCGCCGGCCGCGCATGACCGCTCTCGGTCAGCACCTCATAGGCGATGTCCGAGACCTTGAACGACACCCCGCCGGTCGCGCCCACCATGACAAACATCTTGCCGCCGACCTTGTAGGCGTCGTGGTCGTCGCCGAACGGATGGTCCAACGTCGCCCCCGGCAGCGCCAGACAGACCCTGCCTACCCCCTCACGGTCCATCAGGCGTCGATCCCGACGCCGATCGGGCAGACCACGCCGGTCCCGCCGATACCGCAGTATCCGGCCGGGTTCTTGGCCAGATAGCCCTGGTGATAGTCCTCGGCGAAGTAGTAGGGCCCCGCCGGTTCGATCTCGGTCGTGATCGTCCCACGCCCCGCCGCGCTCAACGCCGCCTGATAGGCGTCGCGCGAGGCTTCAGCCTCCGCCTGCTGCGCCGCGTTCAACGTATAGACAGCCGACCGGTACTGCGTGCCCTGGTCATTGCCCTGGCGCATGCCCTGGGTCGGGTCGTGGTTCTCCCAGAAGGTCTTCAGAAGATCGCTGTAGGAGACGACCTGCGGGTTGAACACCACCTGCACCACTTCGGTGTGGCCCGTCCGCCCCGAGCAGACCTCCTCATAGGTCGGATTGGGCGTGATCCCGCCCGCATAGCCCGCCGACGTCACCCAGACCCCCGGCAGCGACCAGAACACCCGCTCCACGCCCCAGAAGCAGCCCATGGCGAAGATCGCCGTCTCGAACCCCTCCGGGTGCGGCCCCTTCAGCGCATGGCCCAAGACGAAATGAGTCGCATCCGTCGCCAGCGGCGTCTCGCGCCCCGGCAGAGCCGTCTCAGGGGTCGGCAGTTCGGCGGTCTTTTGGAACAGCATCGGAAAAATCTCGCGGAAATCAGCGGCAAAATCGACTTCCCCCCATATGGGGCCTCAGACAGCGCTTGCCGAGGGGGGCAGGCTGTTCTATCAGCCTCGCTCCGCTGGATCGACCGTCCGGCGGGCACACGGCGACGTCGTGGAAACGGACAGGTGGCGGAGTGGTCGATCGCGCACGCTTGGAAAGCGTGTGTAGGTGAAAGCCTACCGAGGGTTCGAATCCCTCTCTGTCCGCCACCCGCCGAAATTTATCGTTATAATTCATTGTCTTATCCTAAGAGTCGTCTAACCTTAAGCTGAGAGTTAGACGGAAGTGTTCTGGTTTCGTGCATCAAGCGATGCGGTTCATCGCTGTATCGGCCAACCCGCGCCGGGCGACTTCGCGCGTGTAGCGCTCCACCTCCTTCAAACTTTGGTGGCCCGTGATCGACATGATCTCGTGTGCCGTACAGCCGGCCTCCGCCAATCTCCGAGCCGCCGCTTTCCGCAGCCCATGAGCAGAGCAATGAGGCAATCCTGCACGCTCGGCTGCCTTGCTCACCCAATTTCCAAAACCCTTCTCAGTGAAAGGTTTGCCTTGGCGTGTCGTGAGCAGCGCTAGGTGCTCGATCTTCCGCGCTGCTAGAGACGCCTGGAGGTTCGGATGCTGCGGGATGTCGACCAGTTGCCCGGTCTTTTCCTGACGAACGAGAACCCGACCATCCAGGATTTGATGAACGGTCATCTGCCGAACATCGCCCGACCGCTGGGCGGTGTAGAGAAGGAGGTCGAACCCTAGCCGCTCATTCGTTCCGACGGGCCATTTGAGCTCAAACGCTTCGATCTCATGCTCAGTCCAGGCGTGGAAGCCCTCGCTCCTGTATCGAAGCATCCGCACGCCGACAGTCGGATCGGCACGAGCAAATCCGCGGTCCACAGCGAAGCGCATGACCGCACGCAGCACCTTGAGCATGTTGTTCGCCGCAGCCGGGGTGGCCGCCATCTTATCCATTTGCCCGCGAATGTGCCGCGCTTCGAGCATGGCTACGGGCTTATCGCCGTACTTGTCCCGGTAGCGATCAAAGATGCCTTTGTAGGTGCGCTGGGTGTTCGGCTTGAGTCCAAGAAAGTCACCCGACCCATAGTAGGCCACGCCTAACGCGTGGATGGATCCTGGCTTGACCCGGTGACGTGACCCCCGTTTCTCATCCAGCCATAACAAGAGTCCGAGGTTGATCTGGGTAGAGATTGGTTGGGTTGGCAATAGGGCGGCCTGCGCAGCCGTCAACCAGCGCAGCAGGCCGCCCGGCGTTTCCAGCAAGGGCTTGCGCGTAGGCCTGCGGCGTCAGCCAGCCGAGCTTCGAGTGCGGTCGCCGTTCGTTGTAGTCACGCCGCCAGGCCTCGAGCACCGCGCGCGCGTGCGGCAGGGATCGAAACAGCGTCTCGTTCAGCAGCTCGTCACGCAGGCGCCCGTTGAAGCTCTCATTGAAGCCGTTCTGCTGGGGCTTGCCCGGCGCGATGTAATGCCAGCCGACGCCGGTGTCGTCGGCCCACGCCAGGACGGCGTTCGAGGTGTATTCCGTGCCGTTGTCGCTGACGATGGTGTCGGGTCGGCCCCGCTGCCGGATGACGGCGTCCAACTCTCGCACCACCCGAGCGCCCGACAGCGAGGTGTCGGCCACCAACGCCAGGCACTCGCGGGTGCAGTTGTCGATCACCGTCAGGATGCGGAAGCGCCGCCCGTCCGTCATCTGGTCAGAGACGAAGTCCAGCGACCAGCGCTGGTTGGCCACCAGCGGCAGGTCCAGCGGTCTCCGCGTGCCCATTGCTCGCTTCCGCCCGCCGCGCCGGCGCACCGTCAGCCGTTCCTCACGATAGATCCGCTGAACCCGCTTCTTGTTGACCGCATGGCCCTCGCGCCGCAGCAGGACGTGCAGGCGGCGGTAGCCGAACCGGCGACGCTCCTGGGCGAGGGCCCTCAGCCGGTCGCGCAGGGCGCCGTCGTCCGGGCGCGTCGCCTGATAGCGCACGCTCGTCCGATCGACGCCCAGAACACGGCACGCCCGCCTTTCGCTCATCTCGTAGGCGGCTTGCAGATGACCAGCCGCCTCGCGCCAGCCGGCGGGCGTCACCACTTTTTTCCCAGCAGGTCCTTCAGGGCCACGTTGTCCAGCATCGCGTCCGCCAACATTCGCTTGAGCCGGGCGTTCTCGTCTTCAAGCGTCTTCAGCCGCCGAGCCTCCGACACGTCGAGCCCGCCGAACTTGGCCTTCCATTTGTAAAAGGTCGCCGAGCTGACCCCGTGACGCCTACACACCTCCGCCGTCGTCACTCCGGCTTCCTGCTCCCGCAGGATCCCGATGATCTGCTCTTCCGTGAACCTTGATCGCTTCATTCTGTCCGTCCTTCGTTAGGGCGGACTCTAGCTATTCCTGGAGGAGTTTCAGGGGGTCACGTCACCGATCAGACCGTTAGGCGGCCCTGAAGTGGAGACAAGTTAGCGTTAGACTGACAGCACCACCCCGCCAAGGCCCCGGCCAATTCCCTGAAATCACCCGACGTTCTCGGCTTAAGCCGAGGCGGGTTCCCCTGCATTTGCGCCTTGCCCATGGACTTCGCTGCGGAGCGAGGCATCGTGGGGAATCAACGTTGCCGCCGGGCATGTATCACGCGTTGAGACGCCGCTTTTGACAGGAACGCCATGATCAGACCGACTTCGCCCGCCGCGCCTCACCCCCCCGCCCTGCGCCGCCGCCCTCTGCGGAGCCTGGCCTGGAGTGTCGGCTTCGTCGCCCTGGCTCTGAGCAGCACCAGCGCCCTGGCCTATGAGGCGGCGCTGGCGGAACAGCCGGCGGCAGTCGCGGCGACGGCCACGGCCGCGCGCATCACCTCGCCGCAGGAAGCCTTCGGCCATGCGGTCGGGGCCGACTATCACCTGGTCAACTACACCCAGTGGGAAGCCTATCTGAAGACCCTGGCCGGCCAATCGGACCGGATGAAACTGGTCGAGATCGGCCAGTCCTCCGAGGGCCGCACCCAATACATCGCCATCGTCTCCAGCCCTGAGAACCTGGCCCATCTGGACCGCTATCAGGAGATCGCGCGTCGTCTGGCCAAGGCCGAGGGCGTGACCGAGGAACAGGCCCGCGCCATGTCCGCCGATGGCAAGGCCGTGGTCTGGATCGACGGCGGTCTGCACGCGACCGAGACCGTTCCTCCCCAAGCCCTGATCGCCGCCGTGCACGAATGGCTGACGGCGGAAGACCCCGAGGCCCTGCGCGTCCTGAACGATGCCATCATCCTGTTCGCACCGCTGAACCCGGACGGGATGGAGTTGGTCTCCAACTGGTACATGCGCAACGAGGACCCGCTGAAGCGCGAGTTCGCCTCGATCCCGGTCCTGTACCAAAAGTACGTCGGCCACGATAACAACCGCGACTACTACCTGTCGGCCATGGCCGAGACGACCAACGTCAACCGCCAGTTCTTCCGCGAGTGGTTCCCGCAGATCATCTACAACCACCACCAGACGGCGCCCGCCGGAACCGTGGTCTTCATGCCGCCCTTCCGCGACCCGTTTAACTACAACTACGACCCGCTGGTCATGGGGACGCTGTCGGAAGTCGGCGCGGCCATGCACAGCCGCCTGATCGAAGAGGGCAAGCCCGGGTCGACCATGCGCAGCGGCGCCAACTACTCGACCTGGAACAACGGGATGGAGCGCTCCATCACCTACTTCCACAACGCCGTGGGCCTGCTGACCGAGATCACCGGCCACCCGACGCCGAGCCAGATCAGCCTGATCCCGCAGAACCAGCTGGCCCGCAACGACCTGCCCATGCCGGTCGCGCCCCAGACCTGGCATTTCGCCCAGTCGATCGACTACTCGCAGTCGATCAACCGCGCCGTGCTGAACTACGCCTCGCGCAACAAGGACCGGCTGCTGTTCAACATCTGGCGGATGGGCCAGAACGCCATCGACAAGGGCAATACCGACACCTGGCGCATCACGCCGACCGGCGTCGAGGCTCTGGTCGAAGCGGCGGGCGAGAACGCCAACGCCCGTCGCGGGGTCGATCCGACCCTCTATGACAAGGTCCTGCGCGATCCGGCCCGTCGCGACCCGCGCGGCTATGTCATCCCGGCGGATCAGGCCGACCTGCCCAACGCGGTGGCCTTCCTCAACAGCCTGATCAAGACGGGCGTGGACGTGGACCGCGCCACGCGCGCCTTCACCGTCGGCGGCACGACCTATCCGGCCGGTTCCTATGTGGTGAAGACGGCCCAGGCCTATCGCCCGCACGTGCTGGACATGTTCGAGCCGCAGGACCACCCGCACGACCTGCAGTATCCGGGCGGCCCGCCCGCCCTGCCCTATGACGCGACCGGCTATACCCTGGCGCTGCAGATGGGCGTGAAGTTCGACCGTATCCTCGACGGCTTTGAAGCCCCGACCGAGCGCGTCGCCGACGTCATGGCTCCGCCGCCGGGCAAGATCGACGGCTCCGGCCGCGCCGGCTGGCTGATCGATCACGCCCCGGTCAACGGTTATATCCTGTCCAACCGCCTGTTGAAGGCGGGCGTGCCGGTCTTCTGGCAGGAAGGCGAGACGCGCGCGGACCGCGCCACCCTGGCCCCCGGGGCCTTGTGGATTCCGGCCGGCGACGCGGCCCGTCCGATCGTCGAGGCCGCCGTGCGCGATCTGGGCCTGAACGCCCACGCCGTCGCCCACGCGCCCGGCGGCGACAGGATCGCGCTCAAGCCGGTGCGCGTCGGCCTGGTCGACCGCTACGGCGGCTCCATGGCCTCGGGCTGGACCCGCTGGATGCTGGAGCAGTTCGAGTATCCGTTCGAGGTGGTCTATCCGCAGCGTCTGGACGCGGGCGATCTGGCCAAGGACTTCGACGTCCTGGTCTTCGCCTCGGACATGATCCCGGCGGACCTGTCGGCGGCGGCGCAGCGCGACCAGCCAGAGCCGGAAGCCATCCCGGCCGAGTACCGCGGCTGGCTGGGCCACATCACGACCGAGACGACCGTGCCGCAGATCGACGCCTTCGTGCGTGGCGGCGGCAGCGTCGTGACCATCGGCTCGTCGCATCGCCTAGCCACGGCCATGGGCGCCCAGGTCGAGGACGTGCTGCGGACCGACGACGGCAAGGCGCTGGCCTCGACGGACTTCTTCATCCCCGGCGCCATCCTGAAGACCGAAGTGGACAACCGTCAGCCCCTGGCCTTCGGCGCCCCGGCCCAGATGAACGTCTTCTTCAACCGCAACGCCGGCTTCCGCCACGCGGGCGACGGCGCGCCCGTCGCTCGCTACCCCGAACAGGTCAGCGTCTCCAGCGGCTGGGCCATCGGCGCACAGAAGTTGTCGGGTTCGGACGCGGTGCTGGACCTGCCGCACGGCGACGGTCGCCTGATCGTGCTGGGCCCAGACGTGGTCAACCGCGCCCAGGCCCGGTCCTCGGTCCGCCTGCTGTTCAACGCCCTTTTCTACGGGCCGGCGATCAGCGCGGAGGAGTAGGGGCCAAGGCGGCGGGCTTCTCGCAGGCGATTTCAATATTCGCTCATCCCCGCGGAGGCGGGGACCCAGTGCTTTGGCTTTCAGGCGCTTCGATCGGTGGATAGCGCTCAGAGCGGCGCTCTCACTGGGTCCCCGCCTCCGCGGGGATGAGCGGGATTGTGAATAACCCCACAGCAAAACGGCCGCCCCATTTCTGGGGCGGCCGTTTCATTTTCAGCGCCGGACGCCTCAGGCGGCGGCGGGCTTGGGCGCGTCCGTCCCACCTTCCGGGATGTCGTCCAGCTCGCCTTCCCACTTGGCGACGACGGCGGCGGCGACGGAGTTGCCGACGACGTTGGTGGCCGAGCGGCCCATGTCGAGCAGGTGATCGACGCCGAGCACGATGGCGATCCAGGCTTCGGGCAGACCGAAGTAGGTCAGGGTCGCCATGATGACCACCAGGGAGGCGCGCGGGATGCCGGCTATGCCCTTGGACGTCACCATCAGCAGCAGCAGCATGAAGACCTGCTGCGAGACGCTGAGATGCACGCCGTGCGCCTGCATGATGAACATGGTGGCGAAGGTGCAGTAGAGCATCGAGCCGTCGAGGTTGAACGAATAGCCCAACGGCAGGACGAAGCTGACGATGCGGCGACGCACGCCCACGGTCGGCAGGGCGTCGAGGATGCGCGGATAGGCGGCTTCCGAGCTGGCGGTCGAGAAGGCCAGCAGGGCCGGGGTCCGGATCACCTTGAACAGCGGCAGGACGCGACGCCCCAGGACGATGGCGGCGGCCACGAACAGCAGGCCCCACAGCAGGGCCATGGAGCCGTAGAAGCCCAGAACGAACTTGGCGTAGACGGCCAGCATCTCCAGGCCTTGGGTGGCGATGGTCGAGGCCAGGGCCGCGAAGATGGCCAGGGGGGCCAGCTTCATCACGAACTCGGTCACCTTCAGCATGATGCTGGCGGCCTGTTCGACCAGGTTCAGCACCGCCGGGGCCTTGTCGTCCAGGGCCGCGACCGCCGTGCCGACGAACAGGGAGAAGACCACGATCTGCAGGATCTCGTTCCTGGCCATGGCGTCGAAGATCGAGGTCGGCACCAGATGGGTCACGAAGCCATGCAGCGAGAAGGCGTCGGTCGAAGCGGCCGGGGCCGTCGCCAGCGCCGCCTGCGGCAGGTGCATGCCCGCGCCCGGCTGCAGCAGTTGCACCATGACCAGGCCCAGCAGCAGCGACACCACCGAGGCGCCGATGAACCAGGTCATGGTCTTGACGCCGATGCGGCCCACCGAGGCCGCGTCCTCCATGTGGGCGATGCCCGCCACCAGGGTCGTAAACACCAGCGGCGCGATGATCATCTTGATCAGGCGCAGGAAGACGTCGGTGATCAGCGACAGATTCGTCGCCGCAGCCGCCGCCTGATCGGCGCTCAGATACTGGTTCACGCCCCAGCCGACCAGCACGCCCAGGATCATGGCGCCGATGATGAGGTAGGCGAATATTCGGTTCATTTTCAATGTTCCAACTGCACTCGACCCACCCCGTCGGAACACCGTCCCCCCGACCGCACGAGCCTTGTCCGTCCACGCAAAAGCAGGGCGGCGGACGTCCGAAACACCCGCCGCCCCGCCTACTTCTCGCCTTTAGCTAAAGCCTATCGACCCGCCAGACCAGATCAGAATGACGCGCGCGGCATCGCAGTTCGCCGCCCCTGACGGGTGGCTGTCGGCCACGCGAAGCGCAGATATTGCAACCCATTGCAAAATAAAACGGGAGCGGTAGAGTTTATGAAACGGATTGCATAACAGGCCGTCGCCATGCCCTACCCCGAACTGCTGAAGCCCCTCGACCTGGGTTTCACCACCCTCAAGAACCGGGTGCTGATGGGGTCGATGCACGTCGGGCTGGAGGAGGTCGAGAACGGCTTCGAGCGCATGGCCGCCTTCTACGCCGAGCGGGCGCGGGGCGAGGTCGGGCTGATCGTCACCGGCGGCATTTCCCCGAATGAACGCGGCCGTCCCATGCCCTGGGGCGCCAAGCTGAACACCGAGGAAGAGGCGGCGCATCACCGCCAGATCACCGCCGCCGTCCACGCCGAGGGCGGCAAGATCGCCCTGCAGATCCTGCATTTCGGTCGCTACGCCTACCACCCGGACCTGGTCGCGCCCTCGGCCATCCAGGCCCCGATCACGCCCTTCGCCCCCCACGCCCTGACCGGCGAGGAGGTCGAGCAGACCATCGAGGACTTCGTCAACTGCGCCGCCCTGGCCCAGTCCGCCGGCTATGACGGCGTCGAGGTCATGGGGTCCGAGGGCTATCTGATCAACGAATTCATCGCCGCCCGCACCAACCAGCGCGACGACGAATGGGGCGGCTCCTATGAAAACCGCATCCGCCTGCCGCTCGAGATCGTGCGCCGCACGCGTGAGAAGGTCGGCCCCAACTTCATCATCATCTACCGCCTGTCGATGCTTGATCTGGTCGAGGGCGGTTCGACCGCCGACGAAGTGGTGCAACTGGCCAAGGCCATCGAGGCGGCGGGCGCCACCATCCTCAACACCGGCATCGGCTGGCACGAGGCGCGCATCCCCACCATCGCCACCAGCGTCCCGCGCGCCGCCTTCGCCTGGGTGACCAAGCGGCTGAAGGGCGAGGTCTCCATCCCCCTCGTCGCCACCAACCGCATCAACACCCCCGAGGTGGCCGAGAGCCTCCTGGCCGAGGGCTATTGCGACATGGTGTCGATGGCCCGCCCCCTGCTGGCCGACGCCGCCTTTGTGCAGAAGGCGCGCGAGAACCGCGCCGACGAGATCAACACCTGCATCGGCTGCAACCAGGCCTGCCTGGACCATACGTTTGCCGGCAAGATCACCTCCTGCCTCGTCAATCCCCGCGCCTGCCACGAGACCGAGCTGGTCATCGCCCCGGCTGAAACGCCCAGGAAGATCGCCGTCGTCGGCGCCGGCCCCGCAGGCCTCAGCTTCGCCGTCACCGCCGCCGAACGCGGCCACGACGTCACCCTGATCGAGGCCTCCGGCGAGGTCGGCGGTCAGTTCAACATCGCCAGGAAGATCCCCGGCAAGGAAGAGTTCAACGAGACCATCCGCTACTTCCGCAAGCAGCTGGACCTGACCGGCGTCGCCGTCCGCCTGAACACCCGCGCCGAGGCGCAAGGTCTGGCCGACGAGGGCTTCGACGACATCGTCCTGGCCACCGGGGTCAGCCCGCGCACGCCCAAAATCGACGGCGTGGACCACCCCAAGACCCTGTCCTATCTCGACGTCCTGCGCGACGAGGTTCCGGTCGGAAAGTCTGTCGCCGTCGTCGGCGCCGGCGGTATCGGCCACGACGTCAGCGAATATCTGGTCGAGCGCCATGAAGCCCCTTCGGCCGAGCGCTTCTTCCGCACCTGGGGCGTCGATCCCGACTACAAGACCGCCGGGGGCCGCACCGCGCCGCAGGTCGAACCGGCCGAGCGTCAGGTCTTTCTGATGCAGCGCTCGACCGGCAAGGTCGGCGAGCGTCTGGGCCGCACCACCGGCTGGATTCACCGTGCTGCACTCAAGATGCACGGCGTCGTCACCGCCAGCGGCGTCGCCTATCGCCGCATCGACGACGACGGCCTGCATGTCGTCATCGACGGGACCGACAAGACCCTGCCCGTCGATCACGTCGTCATCTGCGCCGGGCAGGAACCCCTGCGTGATCTTCAGGACGATCTGATCGCGCGCGGCTGCTCGGTTCACCTGATCGGCGGGGCCGACGTCGCCGCCGAACTGGACGCCAAACGCGCCATCGACCAGGGCGTGCGCCTGGCCGCCGCCATCTGACCCTCACAGGAGAAACGCCCATGACGACGCTGAACCTGAAACCCGCCGCCGCCGCTTCGCTCGCCAAGTGGCACGACATGGTGACGCGGGCCGACGTGAGCGATCTGCGCGCCATTGTTCACGCGGACGCGACCTTCCGCTCGCCGGTGGCCTTCAAGGCCTATCACAGCGCCGACGCCCTGATCCTGGCGCTCGGCACGGTCATCACGGTGTTTCAGGACTTCGCCTATCACCGCAAGGCGGCGACCGCCGACGGCCTGAACGCGGTGCTCGAGTTCAGCGCCCGCGTCGGCGACAAGGGCGTCAAGGGCATCGACTTCATCCGCTTTGACGAAGACGGCCTGATCACGGACTTCGAGGTCATGATGCGCCCCATGAACGGGGTTCAGGCCCTGGCCGCCGAAATGGGCGCCCGCCTCGGCGCGCTTCTACCCGCCTTCAAGGCCTCCTGAGGTTCCGCTATTCAGGCGCCATGTCCCTGCCCCACGCCCTTCTGACGTCTCTGGCCGAACGCCCCGGTTCCGGGTCCGAGCTGGCCGGCCGCTTCGACCGCTCGATCGGCTATTTCTGGCAGGCGACGCACCAGCAGATCTATCGCGAGCTGGCCCGCCTGGAAGCGGCGGGCTGGGTCGAGGCGGAACCGGTCGAGGGCGCGCGCGGGGGCAAGCGCCGCTTTCGCATCCTGCCGCCCGGCCGCGAGGAACTGCGGCGCTGGGTCAATGATCGTCAGGAGCCGCCCGCCATCCGTGACGAACTGATGGTGCGCATCCGCGCCGAGGCCGTCGTCGGCCCGACGGACCTCAGTGAGGAACTGGCCGTCGTCGCCGAACGCCATCGCCAGAAACTGGCGGCCTATCTGGAGATCGAGGCGCGGGACTTTCCTCAAGAGCCCGCCTCGCCCGAACGGCGGCTTCAGCATCTGGTCCTGAAGGCGGGGATGGCGTTCGAGCGTCACCGCATCGCCTTCTGCGAAGAAGCCCTCGTCATCCTGCGGTCCCCACGCTAGGCGGCTTGCGCCTGCAAAAACGCCCATTGTCGCCTTTCCTGCCGTCACCTCGGTTTTGTCCCGCCCATGATCCGTGCGAAGAGGTGCGCCCCCTCCCCCTAGGATCGCCATATGGGCCGCTGGAACGCACGCAAGCGCATCGACGCCGACACTCAGAATACGCATGACGGGCAGGCCCTGCCGCGCACCCTGAGCTGGCCGCATCTGATCGCCATGGGCGTGGGCGCCATCGTCGGCACCGGCATCCTGACCCTGATCGGCATCGGCGCCGACAAGGCCGGGCCCGCCGTCCTGCTGTCCTTCCTGATCGCCGGTTTCGTCTGCGCCTGCGCCGCCCTGGCCTATGCCGAGATGGCCTCGATGATCCCGGCCTCGGGCAGCGCCTATACCTATTCCTATGTGGTCATGGGCGAGGTCTTCGCCTGGATCATCGGCTGGAGCCTGATCCTGGAGTACAGTCTGGTGGTCAGCGCCGTAGCGGTCAGTTGGTCGGGCTATGCCGCGCCCCTGCTGAACGGCTGGGCGGGCGTGCCCATGGCCCTGATGCAGGCGCCGCACGCGGGTGGGGTCGCCAACCTGCCCGCCCTCTTCATCATCGCCGTCGTCGCCGCCCTGCTGATCGCCGGCACCCGCAAGAGCGCCAGCCTGACCATGATCCTGGTGGCGGTGAAGCTGTCGGCCCTGGCGATCTTCGTCTGGTTCGCCCTGCCCCATTTCGACGCCGCCAACCTGGAGCCCTTCAGCCCCTATGGTTTCGCCCGCAACATGGGGCCGGACGGCGTGGAGCGCGGCGTCATGGCCGCCGCCGCCATCATCTTCTCGGCCTTCTACGGCTTCGACGCCATCGCCACCGCCGCCGAGGAAACCCGCAATCCCAAGCGCGACCTGGCTATCGGCATCATCGGCTCCATGTTCGCCTGCGCCGCCATCTATACCATCATCGCCCTGGCGGCCCTGGGCGCCACGCCCTTCACCGCCTTCGCCAACAGCCCCGAGCCCCTGGCCCTGATCCTGCGCGAGATCAACCAACCCGGCGCCGCCCGCTTCCTGGCGGTGACCGCCGTCATCACCCTGCCCACCGTGATCATGGCCTTCTTCTATGGCCAGAGCCGCATCTTCTTCGTCATGGCGCGCGACGGCCTGCTGCCCCACGGCCTGTCCAGGGTCTCGAAGGGCGGACGGCCGATCCGCATCACCCTGTTCACCGTCGCCATCGTCGGCGCCATCAGCCTCTTCCTGCCGCTGGACGAGATCGTCGCCCTGGCCAACGCCGGGTCGCTGGTCGCCTTTACGGCGGTAGCGGTCTGCATGCTGATCATGCGCCGCCGCGCGCCCGAGGCGCCGCGCGGCTTCCGCACGCCCCTGGCCTGGGTGATCGGCCCCATCGCCATCGCCGGCTGTCTCTATCTGTTGGCCAGCCTGCCGCAGAAGACCCACCTGTGGTTCCTGTTCTGGAACCTGGCCGGGATCGCCGTCTATCTGGCCTATGGCCGTCGCCACAGCCTGGCGGGCAAGCCGCCCGCCTAGGCCCGGCGGATCAAGCCAGGGCGTTGCGGTCCAGTTGATCGACGCGCGTCACCCCGGTCAGGGCCATGGCCACCTTCATCTCGGCGGCCATCAGGTTCAGCACATGGCTGACGCCCGCCTCGCCGCGCGCGGCCAGGGCATAGGCCCAGGCCCGGCCGATCAGCACGCCGTCGGCGCCCAGGGCCAGCATCCGCACCACGTCCAGGCCGGAGCGAATCCCGCCATCGGCCAGGATGGTCAGCCGACCTTCAACGGCGTCGGCGATGGGCGGCAGGGCGCGGGTCGAGGACAGGACCCCGTCCAGCTGACGCCCGCCATGGTTCGACACCACTAGGCCGTCCGCGCCCAGATCGGCGACACGCTTGGCGTCATCGGCGTCCAGCACGCCCTTGATGATCAACGGCCCCTTCCAGCGCTCGCGCACCCAGGCGAGGTCGTCCCAGGTCACGGTGGGATCGAAGTTGTCGCGCATCCAGGCGAAGAAGTCGTCGATGCCGGTCTTGCCCTTCAGCACCGGGGCGACATTGCCCAACGAATGCGGACCGCCCCTGACGCCCACGTCCCAGGCCCAGCCCGGATGGCTGACTGCCTGCATGGCCCGACGCATGTCGCCGACGAAGCCTGACGCCCCCGCCAACCCTGAGTGATAGTCGCGATAGCGCGAGCCCGGCACAGGCATGTCGACGGTGAAGATCAAGGCCGGACATTTGGCCGCCTCGGCCAGATCCAACAGGTCGGCCATGAAGGCGCGGTCGCGGATCATGTAGAGCTGGAACCAGAAGAGCGCCGAACTGCCCGCCGCCACCTCGCCGATCGAACAGGCCCCGACCGTGGACAGGGTGAAGGGCACGCCGAAGGCGGCGGCGGCGCGGGCGGCCTGAACCTCCCCGCGCCGCGCGTTCATCCCGGCTAGCCCGACCGGCGCCAGGGCCACCGGCAGGCTTTGCTTCTGCCCGAACAGGGTCGCCGACAGGTCGATGTCCGACACGTCGCGCAGCACCCTCTGACGCAGGGCCACGTCGCGCAGGTCGGAGATGTTCCGCCCCAGCGTCGTCTCGGCGTAGGAGCCGCCGTCGATGTATTCGAACAGGAAACGCGGCAGGCGCCGACGAGCCAGCTCGCGATAGTCGGTGATGGAGGCCGCCTTCACGCCAAGCGCCCTATTGCAGGTTCACGAAGGCGCCGCCGTCGACCAGCAGGGCCGCGCCGGTGACATAGGCCGCCATGTCCGAGGCCAGGAAGGCGACCGCGCCGCCGATGTCTTCGGGCTGCCCCAGACGGCCCAGCGGGATGCGGCCTTCCATGTATTCGCGCTTCTTCGGATCGGACAGGTCGTCCTTGTTGATGTCGGTCAGGATGGTGCCCGGCAGCACCGAGTTGCAGCGGATCCCGTGCTTGCCCAGGGCGATGGCGCAGGACTGCATCAGGCTGTGCACGCCCGCCTTGGTCGGGGTGTAGTGGGTCTGGAACTCGCCGCCGACCAGGGCCGAGATCGAGCTGATGGCGACGATCGCCCCGCCCCTCCCTTGTGAATCTGGGCCCTGCTTGACCATCTGGTTCGCCGCCGCCTGGGTCATGAAGTAGGCCCCGTGCAGGTTGACCTCCATCGTCCGCTTCAGCGTCTCGGCGGGCATGTCGAGGAAGGCGTGGAAGGGGCAGATGCCGGCGTTGGAGACAAAGACGTCCACCTTGCCGAAGGCCTCCACCGCCGCGTTCACGAAAGCCGTCGCCGTTTCCGGCAGGGCCACGTCGCCCTCGACAAAGAGGCAGCGCCGACCATGGGCCTCGACGGCGGCGATGACTTCAGCCGCAGCCTCGCCGCCGGCGTAGCTGTTGATCGCCACGTCCGCGCCCTGTTTGGCCATTTCCACGGCCACGGCGGCCCCGATGCCTCGCGATCCTCCGGTAATGAGGACGACCTTGTCTTTAAGCAGCATGGAGGCTCCGTACAGTCTCAATGAGTTCAGGGTTTGGGGGTCCAGCCCAGGTCGCCGCTGATGGCGTTGGCGGCGTCGGTGACCGTCTTGGTCAACTCGGCCATCCGGGCGTCGGACATGTATTGTGCGGCGGAAGAGACGCTGATCGCGGCCACCACATGGCCATCGACCGAACGGATCGGCGCGGCGACGCAGCGGACCTGATCCTCGTTTTCCTCAAGGTCGAAGGCGTAGCCCTTTTCGGCATAGCCGCGCATCCGTTCCATCCAGACGGCGCGGGCGGCGGAATCAACCGGCGCGCCCTCGGGGGCGTAGAAGTCGCTCCACTCCGGCTCGGACTTGTCGAGGATCAGGGCCTTGCCCAGGCCGGTCGAGGCGATGGGGTGACGCTCCCCAAGGCGCGAACCGATATTGACGCGGCGACGTCCAGGCACCTTGTCCAGATAAAGAGCGAAGCGGCCGTCCAGCACGCCCAGGTGCACGGTATCGTCGGTCACCGCCGACAGATGCTCCAGCCAGGGGCGCGCCACGCGCGGCAGGTGCATCTGCTGGCTGGCGGCGTGACCCAGCTCCAGCAGCTTGGGACCGAGCGAGTAACCCTCGCGCGGGCGGAAGGACAGCAGACGCCGATCCACCAGGGCCGAGGCCAGGCGGTGGGTGGTGCTGCGGGTCAGCTCCAGCTTCTCCGACAGCTCGGCCAGCGGCAGCGAACCCTCGATCAACGCGTCGATGACATCCAGGCCACGCAGCAGGGTCTGGCTGCCGGAGGCCTTGACCCCGGTTTCCTCTTCGCCCTCGACTTGCTCGGTCTTGATTGACGTCATTCGTCCCATCTCGTAATCCTCATTCCCAGAATGTAGCAAAACACGCAAGCGGGCCGCTCAAATGGTTGGCAAGTTTGACGGGTCGCACGGAGGAACGCCAGTGAAATCCCGCATGATGGGAGCCGATTACCGTATTTCGGTGATTTGCCAATGAGCCGACTGCCGAAAATCAAACACGTCCGCGCATTTGTTGTGAAAAACGACGGGACCGGGGGCGGCGCCGACTATCACGACCAGGGCGACGGCCACTGGATCGACGACCACATCGCCACGCCGATGGCGAAATATCCGGAATATCGTCAGAGCCGTCGCAGCTTCGGCATCAATGTGCTGGGCACCCTGGTCGTGGAGATCGAGGCCGAGAACGGCGTCGTTGGTTTCGCGGTGACGACCGGCGGCGAACCGGCCGCCTATATCGTCGAAAAGCACCTGGCCCGCTTCCTGGAAGGCCGCGATCCGTCCGAGGTCGAGAAGATCTGGGATCAGATGTATTTCTCGACCCAGTATTATGGCCGCAAGGGTCTGGTGGTGAACGCCATCTCCGGCGTCGATCTGGCCCTATGGGACCTGCTGGGCCGCCTGCGTCAGGAGCCGGTCTTCGCCATGCTGGGCGGACCTGTGCGCGACGAACTGACCTTCTACGCCACCGGCGCACGCCCCGACAAAGCCAAGGAGCTTGGCTTCATCGGCGGCAAGATGCCCCTGCACCACGGCCCCGCCGAGGGTGAAGAGGGCCTGCGCAAGAACCTGGCCGAGCTGGAGGCCATGCGCAACGCCTGCGGCGACGACTTCTGGCTGATGTTCGACTGCTGGATGGCGCTGGACCTCAACTACGCCACCCGCCTGGCCGTTGAGGCCCACAAGATGGGTCTGAAGTGGATCGAAGAGGCCCTCAGCCCCGACGACTACTGGGGCTATCAGGCGCTGAAGAAGAACGCGCCCAAGGGGATGCTGGTCACCACCGGCGAGCATGAGGCCACCCGCTGGGGCTTCCGCATGCTGCTGGAAATGGAATGCTGCGACATCATCCAGCCCGACGTGGGCTGGTGCGGCGGCGTCACCGAGCTGATCAAGATCTCCGCCATGGCCGACGCCAAGGGCGTGCTGATGATCCCGCACGGATCGTCCGTCTATTCCTACCACTTCGTCGTGACGCGCCATAACAGCCCGTTCGCCGAGTTCCTGATGATGGCTCCCGGCGCCGACGAGGTCGTGCCCATGTTCCATCCGCAACTGATCGGCGAGCCCGTTCCGGTGAACGGCAAGCTGAAGGTTCCCGACACGCCCGGCTTCGGCGTCGAGCTGAACCGCGACATCGCCCTGCATCGCCCCTACGCACGCTAAAAAGAGCCCCAAATGAAACTGTTGCGTTACGGCCCCAAGGGCCAGGAAAAGCCCGGCACGCTCGACGCCGAGGGTCGCATCCGCGACCTGTCCGGCGTCGTCGCCGACATCACCCCGGACCAGTTGTGGGGCGAAGGTCTCGCCGCGCTGAAGGCCATTGATCCTGAGAGCCTGCCCCTGGTCGAAGGCCAGCCGCGCTACGGCGTACCGGTCAACGGCGTGCGCAAATTCATCGCCATCGGCCTGAACTTCGCCGACCACGCCGCCGAGTCCAACCTGCCGATCCCGGCTGAGCCCGTGGTTTTCACCAAGGCGGTCTCCTGCCTGACAGGTCCGAACGACACCGTTGTCATCCCGCGCGGCTCTGAAAAGACCGACTGGGAGGTCGAGCTCGGCATCGTCATCGGCCAACGCGCCTCCTACGTCGAACAGGCCGACGCCCTGGACCACGTCGCCGGCTACGTCCTGATCAACGACGTGTCCGAGCGCGCCTTCCAGACCGAGCGCGGCGGCACCTGGGACAAGGGCAAGGGTTGCGACACCTTCGGCCCGGTCGGTCCCTGGATCGTCACCACGGATGAGGTCGGCGATGTTCAGAAGCTCGACATGTGGCTGGACCTCAACGGCAAGCGCATGCAGACCGGCAATACCCAGACCATGATCTTCGGCGTGGCCGAGATCGTGTCCTACGTCAGCCAGTTCATGACCCTGGAGCCCGGCGACCTGATCACCACCGGCACCCCGCCCGGCGTCGGCCTGGGCCAGAAACCCGAGCCCTTCTACCTCAAGGCCGGCGACGTCATGGAGCTGGGGATCGAGAAGCTGGGCAGCCAGCGTCAATCGGTCGTCGCCTGGTCCAAGGACCTGGTGGCATGAGCGCCTATCAGGGACGTTTCACCGGCCGCACCGCCGTCGTCACCGGCGGCGCCTCGGGCCTGGGCAAGGCCTCGGCCGCCCGCATCGTCGCCGAGGGCGGCAAGGTCGTTCTGTGGGACCTCAATTCCGAGACACTGAAGGCCGCCGCCGAGGAAGTCGGCGCCGTGGCCACCGTCGCACTGGACGTGGCCGACCCCGACGCGGTCGCCGCCGCCGCCGCCGAGTCGCACCAGGCCCTGGGCGGTCGGATCGACATCCTGGTCGCCTCGGCCGGCATCACCGGCGCCACCGTGCCGGTGCACGAGTTCCCGCTCGACAGCTGGAAACGCGTCGTCGACATCAATCTGAACGGCGTCTTCTACTGCTGCCGCGCCGTGACCCCCACGGCGATGGCGACCGGTCGCACTTACGCCGCCGTCTACTACGCGCCGTTTCTCTACAACGAGAGCTGGTGGTGGGACACGACGGCCCAGCAGGACCGCGTCAACTGGTCGCTCTACGCTGATGCGGTGGCGACCTATCCCGGCGCCGCCGCCATGTCGGGCTTCATCGCCGGGGGAGAGAGCTTCAGCGGGCCGACGATCCCGTGGCCGCACGCACAGACTGGCGGACCCATGACGCCTCTCCTTGTGGATGTGTCGGGTTATGCAGGGTCGGGTCCGCCGGCCGGGTATGACTGGCTCGTCCATCCGACCACGCTGGAGCAGCTTCTGGACCCGACGACGGGCGATGACCTGATCTGGGCTGCATGACGGGCCGGGCCATTCTTGTGGGCAGTCGCGCCGCCGATCTTCGCGGAGCGCTGCCGCCGTGGCGCGGAGGGCAGATGATCGACTGGGACATTCACGCTGATCGTGATGTGGTCGAGGCCTTCGCCTCACGCCACCCGGGTTATGAGCGCGCTGACGACGCCATCGGCGGGGTTCACTTTCTGGACGGCAGGGGGCTGAGGGTCAGCTTCTTTCCTTGGGACGAAACATCAGACGCTCTGTGGGCCTGCGACGACAACACGCCGACCGTGGCGCTGGGCCTGCCGTCGGCCTGCATCAGCATCATGTCCCAGATTGCGCTGAAGGCCGCCTATTGCCGGGTGGCTGGGCCTCACGCCGAGAAGAACGATCGAGATCTCGACTTCTGGCTGAGCGCCGGCGGCTCTGACTGGAAGCCCTGTCATGACCGGGTGTTCGACACGATGACGCGTCGCGCCTCGTTGATCTTCAACACCGCCACGCCGGCCGTTCGGCCGATATTCGGAGACCGCTGATGGCCATTCCGCTTTCGACGACCATTATCAACGGCCTTGGTTACGGCTCGCTTGCGACGACCGGGGCGCCGGCCGCGCTGGGGTCTGCGTCCCGAGGCTCGTCAGCCCAGAGTGCTCGCGCCGACCATGTCCACCCTCAAGCGAATAGTCCCGACGCCACCTTGCTGAACCGCGCCAACCACACCGGCACTCAGGCGGTGGGCACGATCACTGGCCTGGCCAACAGCGCCACGATCACCGCCACTGGAGCGGCATGGACGCCTAGCACTCTGGTTCAACGCGACGCGAGCGGTCATGTCTCTGCTCGCAAATATCTGGCAAGCGGCGACGGAACAGGCGGCTTCGCTATTGGCTCCCGAGAAATGGGGATCAATGGCGCGAACTTCAGCTTCAACGTAACCCTTTTCGCCCCCGCTTTTACCCCCACGTGCGACCTGGACCTGAAGGAAAACATCGAGGCCGTCAGCAACGACCCCGCCGCTGTTCGCGACGTCCTGAGCGCGGGTCAGATCCAGTATGATCGGGTTCAGGACGGCGTCCATGCGCTCGGCTTCAGCGCCCAGGCTTTGCGGGAGATCAACCCGCTGTGGACGGTCGGCGGCGAAGCTCTGGACCCCGAGGGGCCGGTCGAGGACTTGGAAGGCGCGGTCGTCGATGAAGACGGCGTGACCTTCCGCCGTCCTTTGGCGGTCGATCCAATGGCCATGATCAGTTCCCTGTTCGCGGCCGTCCGCCAGTTGGCCAACGACACCGGCTATCTGGAAGCCCGCCATGAGCAGGCCCTTTCCCGCATCGAGGCCCTTGAGGCCGAGGTCGCCGCCCTGACGGCGGCGTAATCCACTTCACAACCGAGGAGGCCAAGATGGCCAAGACCCAATCGCCTGCGGAAGTCCTGCAGGCCGAGATTGCCGCTCTGCGTCAAGATGACGAAGCGCGCCGGAAACGCATCCGCCGCATCGAGGCCCTTCAACTGCCCATTGCCGCCGAGGTCGCCTCAGTCCTTCAGACCAAGACCGTGGTCGAGGCCGGCGTTCTGCTGCCGGATCTCGCCGCGAACCTGACCGACAACATGCAGGCGGTGATCAACAATCTGGTTTCGCAGATCGGTTACGCGCTGACAGTGATGGAGGCCGAAGTTCAGCGCATTCAGGCGCAGGTCGATGAGGATGCAGTCGGAACGGTCAGCGCCTCGACCCTCGTCGCCGGCTGACGAACCCGGTTTGCGCTGGGCCATCCACCACAAACCATCGCGTAGGAGCCCGCATGTCTGCAGGCCATCACATCGGCATGCCCTTCGCTTCATGGGAAGGGATAGCCGCACTTTTGACGGCCCTCGGGCTCGGCGGGGTGCTGACCGCTTGGGCTCAACGTCCGTCGCGCCGCGCCGTGGACGCTACCGCCGCTAACGCCCATGCGACCGGTGAAGCGGCGGTGATCGCAGCCACCGCGACTGCCTTTACCGAAGTGACAAGCGGCCTGCGGGAGGAGATCGAGCGGCTCCAGCAGGTCGCCGTGCGTTTCGAGGCGGACCTCGCCGCCGCGCACGACCGAACCGTCACGTTCGAGGGCCAGGTGAAGCAGATGCAAGCCGACCTCGACCGGGTCCGTGCAGAGCGTGACGCCGCCATCGAGAAGACCGTCCAACAAGAGGGCGAGATCCGGCAGCTCAAAGCCGTGATCGACGCCCACGCGAGGGCTGTATCATGAACCTCCCCATCATCATCCGCTTCCCTCCCATGCCGCAGACGACCACCATTTTGGCATTGGGATTTCTTGCTGGCTGCCTGCTCTACACGCCCATGATCGCCTGGGTGGGTCCACATATCCCTGCCGATTACCGAGAAAGCGTCCAGACCATCGTCGGCCTGTTCAAGGACGGGATGCTGCTGATCCTCGGCTTCTACTTCGCCAAGGTGGTCAATGCCGGCCAGCAGGACATGGCGAACCGCGCGATCGATGCGGCGGCCGCTTCCCAGCCCGTGTCCGAGGTCGAGATCGCCAAGGCGAAGTCCGAGGTCGGCTAGCGCACTCGGTAGTCGATGACTTCGTCATCGGTCTCAAACCCGTGGGCTCGTGCCCGCCGAGCCGCGCTCTCAGCCGACGCCATCATATGATCGGGACGGCGACGAGGACGGCCGTTCACCAGCGGCGCGAACTCGAACCAAGTCCGAAGGCCTCCTCCCGGAGCATCGGATAGCATGCGTAGAATGACGGCGTTCTTCATTGGCGCAGCCCCTCCCTGAGCCGGTTTCATGACGACCGACGTTCATCATACGTAAAATCACCTATCCCCACAATCTGAACTGGAGACCGACATGGACCGTAAGGCCCTGTTCGACGCCGTGCGCCCGTTTGCGCCCGGTGGAAAGCTGCTGCCCGCCCACGTTCCCCTGATCGACGCTGTCGCTGATGCGTTCGGCCTCGGCGGTCAGATCGAGGTCGACTCCCAACTGATCGCCGACCTGAAGCGCGACGAGGGCCTGCGCCTGAAGGCCTACAAGGACACCGTAGGCGTCTGGACGATCGGCTACGGCCACGCCCACGTGCAACCGGGCACGGTCTGGACCGAAGCCCAGGCTGATACTGCGCTGAGACAGGATGTCCTGGAGCACAACGCCGAACTGGCCGCCGCCCTGCCCTGGATAGCCGGGCTGGACCCGGTGCGTCGGCGCGTCCTGCAGAACATGGCGTTCAACCTCGGCGTGAAGGGCCTGCTAGGCTTCAAGAACACGCTCGCCATGGTCCAGGCCGGGGACTACGCGGGTGCCTCTCGCGGGATGCTCGCCTCGCTCTGGGCCAAGCAGGTCAAAGGCCGCGCTGTCCGCTTGGCTGAGCAGATGAGGACCGGGCGATGAACGTCCTCCGCACCCTGACCGCCACCGGCTGGCTGATTGCCGCCATTCTGGCCCTCACTCTCGTTCTGCTTGGGTGGTGCGCGCTGGATGCCCGTCAGGACGCCGCACACGCCGTTCGCAAGGCCGACGCGGGCCAGACCATGGCCGAGGGCCGCACAGCCGCTGCGCAGGACGCCAGCGCCGTCCGTGACCGCGCCGACGACCGCGACGACCAAATCACCAACGCCGTCAACCAAGGAGCCTCCGATGTTCGCCAATCCCCTGATCGCTCTTCTGCCAATCGCGCTACTCGCCTCGGGGTGTGCCGGGTCAACCCAAGTGCTGGGCCCGACTGTCGGGTGCTCCTCGCTGATCCCGAGCGGGTGGACTGAGCCTGTTCCGTCCGCAGCCCTGCCGCCGGCCGACGCCGTCGAGACCGACTGGCAGGTGTTCGGGATCGAGCAAACCGGTCAGCTCGCCCGCGCCAACGGCCGGACGTCGGACGTGGTGGAGATCGTGACGGCCTGCGAAGCGCGGGATGCGGCTGCGGTTAGACGGATCAAACGGCCGTGGTGGCGACGATTGCTGCCAGGCTAGCTCCATTAGGCTCCATTACCGTCCATTAGCGTCGAGCCGGAAGGCTCCGCTATCAGGCCCGCTCCGGTCCACCGGGGCGGGCTTTCCTGTGTTTGGAACCGAACGGCCTCCGGGTTGTTCACCCCTTGCAGACAGGCAGGGCTGGCCGCTTTGCTGTCTGTGTAGTCCCTGGGAGGGGACTAAGCGCCCCCGTCGTCCCTAAGCCGGCGGGGGCGTCTCGATTTTAGATCCTGGATGTCAGATCGCGATACGGCGCGCCTCGGTCGCCCGCCTCGGCGCGGGCCAGCACCTTCGTTTCGAACAGGGACGATACAGCGACCTTGACGCCGCGATGCCGGATGCCCTCGTCGAGCGTCTTGGCGGTGCGCTCGATCTGATAAATGGTCTCGCACCAGTCGGTGCTGTTGGCCTCGATCAGTCCTGGCAGTAGGTCGGGATTGTCGCCTGCAGCGGCCGCCATAGCGTCGATGGCGGCGGTCAGTTCGTCGGGGGTCATGCCCGGTCGTCTATCTGAGTCGGCGCCGACCTGCGCTGTTTCAGGGCAGCTCTCCGCGTTTCGATGGTCTTGGTCTGGAACAGCCAGTCGCTATGCGTCTGAAACTTCGCATAGCCTTCCGGAGTCATCAGCCAATCTGCGCGCATGCCCCGGTGAGCCTGAAAGCGGATCATCCCCTTACAGTCGCCATTGGTGCAGAGCGGTAGGTGGTCGAGCATGGGGTAGTCTGGCCCCTTCTCACGCGCGATGCGCTGGAGGTCCACCTCTCCGAAATCGGTGCACCATTGGCATGATCGGGTGACGCGGACACCGCCATCGACCAGATCGCTAACAGTCTTGGGGGTCATTGCAACTGGACGCCGCGCCGACGTTCCAGTCCGGCCTGCATCCTCGCTATCGACCCCGGCGCCAGGGTCTCGATCTCGCGCAGGATGGCCCCTGCCCCGGCCCGCCCGTCGGCGCTGGTCAGGTCGAGGCCGACCAACTGCAACATCAAGTCCGCCAGGTAGGCGTCGTTGGCACCGGTCATCGCGCCGGCCTCCCGACATGGGTCATGCCCGCGATCAGGCCCGCTAGAAGGCTGACGGTTTTCTCGGGCATCTGAGGTTCGGATCGGGCTTCAAGCTCCCGGTCCAGTTCAGCCAGCTCGCGGGCAAACGCTTCGTCTGGGCCGCAGGGTTGCGTGTCCATGTCATCCTCCGAGGTTGCCGACCCGAGGGACTCCTACAATTGAGAACGTAAAGAGAACAAGCCCATCACTGCATGGGGTCCGCTGTGGGGTTGAACATCATCGGCACCGAATTAGTCTAGTAATTTCAACGACATGCGCCAAATACATGGCGACCCCGGCAGGACTCCAACCTGCGACCTCGGCTTTAGGAAAGCCTTGCTCTATGCAGCTGAGCTACGGGGCCGTTGCCGTCGTCCCTAGCGGGTCGCGGCGGTCAGGGAAAGACGCCGCGCCGCAGTTATCCACCCGGCAAGAAACTCCTAGCGATTAATCCCCGTTAAGCTACAATATGTTGTGGAGAACAAATCCTGAATCGGGCCGTGTCGCTGATTCGGTCATGATTCGTTTCGCGCCCGTTCCAGGCGCTGGAAAGCTTCTGTTCATTCTTTCCTCGTCGCGCGGTTTCGCTTGAGAAACCCGCCGTGCTTCTCCACCTTGAAGCTGACATGAGTGATCGTTCCGCAGGTCTGGCCCCATCGCGCGTCACGGCGATCCTGGGCCCCACCAACACCGGCAAGACCCATCTGGCGGTCGAGCGGATGCTGGGTCACGCCTCGGGCATGATCGGCCTGCCGCTGCGCCTGCTGGCGCGCGAGATCTATGAGCGGATCGTCAAGCAGCGGGGGGCCGCCGCCGTCGCCCTGATCACCGGCGAGGAGAAGATCGTCCCGCCGCGCCCGGCCTATTTCGTCTGCACCGTCGAGGCCATGCCGCTGGAGCGCCAGGTCGAGTTTCTGGCGGTCGACGAAATCCAGCTGGTCGCCGACCCGGAACGCGGCCACGTCTTCACCCAGCGCCTGCTGCACGCGCGCGGCCGGTTCGAGACCATGTTCCTGGGGGCCGGGACCATGGCCCCGCTGATCCGCGTCCTGGTCCCCGAGGCCGAGATCGTCACGCGCGAGCGCCTGTCCACCCTCTCCTATGCCGGGTCGAAAAAGCTGACCCGCCTGCCCCGCCGCAGCGCCGTCGTCGCCTTTTCAACGGAACGAGTCTACGCCATCGCCGAACTGCTGCGCCGCCAGAGAGGCGGGGCCGCCGTGGTCATGGGCAGCCTGTCGCCGCGCACCCGCAACGCCCAGGTCGAGCTGTTCCAGTCGGGTGAGGTGGACTTCCTGGTCGCCACCGACGCCATCGGCATGGGGCTGAACATGGACGTCGACCACGTCGCCTTCGCAGGGCTCAGGAAGTTCGACGGCACGCGCACCCGCTGGCTGCACGCGTCCGAGATCGGCCAGATCGCCGGGCGCGCCGGGCGCCACCTGCGCGACGGCACCTTCGGCGTCACCGGCGAGGCCGAGGACCTGGACGAGGACATCCTCGAACAGGTGGTCAGCCATCGTTTCGATCCGGTCGAGGCCGCCGAGTGGCGCCACGGGCGACTGGATTTCGACACCCTGCCCGACCTACTGCGCTCGCTGACCGTCAGCCCTGAACGCTTCGGGCTGCGGCTGACGGCCCAGGCCCTGGACGAAACCCTGCTGCGGCGCTTCGCGGTCGATGAGGACGTCAAGAAGGTCGCCCGGTCGCGCGGCGCCCTGATGCGGCTATGGGAGACCTGCCAACTGCCGGACTTCCAAAAGACCACCCTGGACGAACACGCGCGCCTGTCGAAGGAAATTTTCACCGCCTTGACCAGCCGTCGCGGGCGCCTGACCGAGGACTGGGTCGCCCCGCGCTTCAATGATCTGGACCGCGACGACGGCCAGATCGACCAGCTGTCGGCGCGCCTCGCGGGCGTGCGGACCCTGGCCTATATCGCCAACCGCCCCGACTGGATGGATCAGGCGCAAGGCTGGCGCGACAAGACCAAGGCGCTGGAGGAGCGCCTGTCCGACGTCCTGCACGAACGGCTGACGGCGCGTTTCGTCGACCGGCGCACCACGGCCCTGATGCGGGCGCTGAACGTGCGTTCGGACACCCTGGCGGGCGTGGCCGACGACGGCGAGGTCACGGTCGAGGGCGAGGTCGTCGGTCATCTGGAGGGCGTGTGCTTCACCCCCGACGCCGGCGGCTCGGCGCTGGCCGATCGCGCCCTGCGTCAAGCCGCGACGCGCGCCGTCGGACCAGAGATCGCGCGGCGCCTCGGCAAGCTGGCGGCGGAGGCCGACGAGGCCTTCAGCGTCATTCCCAATCCGCGTTCAGGCGGCGGCGACGTGCTGTGGAAGGGCGCTTTGACGGCCCGCATCCTCAACGACGATCCCTTCGCCCCGCGCGTGCGGCTGTTGGGCGACCTCGGCCCGGTTCCGGCGCGTGAACGGGCGCAGCGGCGCATAGAGGCCTGGCTGGCGTCCGAGGCGGGCCGCGCCCTGCGCGAGCTGCGTCGCCTGCGTCAGGCGGTGGACAGCGGCGCCCTGACCGGCCTGCCGCGCGGTCTGGCGTTTCGCCTGATCGAGGCGGGCGGCGTCATTCCGCGCGTAGACGTGGAACGGGATCTGGCCGCCCTGAGCCAGCACGAGCGGCGCACGGTCAAGACCTTCGCCATCCGCATCGGCGCCCATTCCGTCTGGCTGCCCGGCGCGCTCAAGCCCCGCGCCCGGCTGCTGGCCCAGGCCTTTGTGACCGAGCCCTTCCGCCCCGGCGGCGAGGCCCTGTCGCCCCTGCCCGCCTCCGCGCCGTCGCCCCGCGCGCTGGCCGCCTTTGGTCGTCGCGCCGTCGGATCATGGACCGCGCCGGTCGAAACACTGGAACGCTTCGCCGAGCTGTCACGCGCGGCAGGCAAGACCCCGCTGCCGCAGGAGGCCCTGACTGAACTCGGCTGGACCGCCGAACAGACGAAGCAGGTTCAAGCGGCCCTTCGCGTTCCCCGCGCCGACAAGGCTCCGCGTCCGGGCAAGCCCGCGCCGCCGCCCAAGGATTCGCCCTTCGCCGCCCTGGCCCAGTTGACCCAACCGCCCGCACCCCCGCGCCGCAAGCGCCGTCCGAGACGCAAGGCCGCCTCCACGTGACCCCTACGCACGAGGCCGTGCAGAGCTGCCGCATCGACCTGTGGCTGTGGCGCGCCCGCTTCGCCAAGACCCGCGGTCTGGCCGCCGACATGGTCGAGCGCGGCGCCATCCGCCTGACCCATCACGGCGTCCAGACCCGCCTCGACAAGCCCAGCCGCAGCGTCCACCCCGGCGACGACATCCTGTTCGCCCAGGGCGGGCGGCTGATCGCCGTGCGCGTGCTGCAATTGGGCGAAAGGCGCGGCCCTCCCGAGGAAGCCCGCGCCCTCTACGTTCTCATAGACTGAACTGGGCTCAAGCCGCGCGAAGCGCATTCACCCAAGGCAATGCCTTAGCCCTGCTTCACGAACTCGCCTTCGATATGCAGTTCCACCTCGTCCGACACGCCCGGCAGGGCATAGGTGATGCCGAAGTCGGAACGTTTGATGGTCGCCTCACCGTCGAAGCCGGCCTTGTAACCGCCGCGCGTCTGGCCCGCCTGGTTGAACTCAACCTCCATGGTCACGGGCTTGGTCACGCCGCGCAGGGACAGTTCGCCGTGCACCACAGCCTCGTTCGGCTCGCTCGGGTCGATCATGATATGGACTGAGCGGAAGGTGGCGACCGGGTGATTGGCGGTATCGAAGAAGTCCGCCGTCTGCAGGTGGCGCTTCAACCCGTCGTCGTTCGGGGCCACATCGGTCAGCGGAATGGTCGCCGTCAGGGTCGAAGCCGAGGGATTGGCCGGGTCCAGCGTCAGCTCCGCCGACACATTGACGAACTGGCCATAGTATTTCGAGAAGCCCAGGTGATCGACCGACCAGGTGATCTTGCCGTGGCTGGGGTCCAGCTTGTAGGCGCCCGCCTGAACCTCGGCAGGGACGCGGGTCATGGCCGACTGGGCGACCACGGCGCCGCCTGCCAGCAGGCTGAAAGCGAGAGCGCCGACGAGAGCGGTGCGAGGGGCGAAACGCATGAAGACGTCCTTTCAGGGCTGATCTGTAATCCGACCAGATGCGAATAGGGACCCCGCCGTCAAGCCGAGGCGGCATGACCGCGACAGCGCCTTCGGTTGACAGTTGGTTCCGAGGGGGCCATTTGCCCGCCCTCGACCCTGATTGCGCCAAAGAGCCCGCCCGACCGCCATGACCTACATCGTCACCGACGCCTGCGTGAAATGTAAGTTCATGGACTGTGTCGAGGTCTGCCCCGTGGACTGCTTCTACGAGGGCGAGAACTTCCTGGTCATCGCCCCCGACGAATGCATCGACTGCGGCGTCTGCGAACCGGAATGCCCCGTCGACGCCATCGTCCCCGACACCGAGGACGAGCCCGACGGCAAGTGGCTGCAGGTCAACGCGGAATACGCCAAGGTCTGGCCCAACATCACGGTCAAGGGCACGCCCCCCGCCGACCGCGAGCAATATGAGCGCGAGACCGGCAAGTTCGAGAAATACTTCAGCACCAAGCCCGGCAAGGGCTCCTAAGTCCTGAACACAATCCGGTCACAAAGTGCCGGAACCGCTCAGTCGTCCTGTGGATGTTTTGAGATTTCCTAATTTTATGATAGGTTCCTCCCTATTCGAAACGGGCGGTTCCGCAGTCATGCGCGCCGCCCGCGTTTGCGACAGTCCCCCGCCGAACAGACGGGGTCGGCCAGAGGTTCGGTGATCCGCTTTCGCTTCTGATGTGTGACCTGACCGCCCAACCGACGGGACCAGTTTCCGGCGGCGGGGTTGTTTTCGCCCATCGGCCGCGCTCAGCGCCTCGCCTGGCTCCTGTTCCGGGAAAGGAATGACATGACGAGCAAGACCGGTCTGGAATTCAAGGTTGGCGATGCGGTGGTCTATCCCGCGCACGGCGTCGGCAAGGTGGCCGCCATCGAGACTCAGGAAGTCGCCGGCATGTCGCTGGAGGTCTATGTCGTGACCTTCGACCATGAAAAGATGACCCTGCGCGTCCCGACCAAGAAGGCCAAGACCGCCGGTCTGCGCACCCTGGCCGCCGACGACACCGTCACCAAGGCCCTGACGACCCTCAAGGGCCGCGCTCGCGTCAAGCGCACCATGTGGTCGCGCCGCGCCCAGGAATACGAAGCCAAGATCAACTCCGGCGACCTGATCTCGATCGCCGAAGTGGTTCGCGACCTACACCGCGCCGACACCCAGCCGGAACAGTCCTATTCGGAGCGTCAGCTCTACGAATCGGCCCTGGACCGCATGGCCCGCGAAGTCGCCGCCGCCAACCGCATCGACAAGGACGCCGCCGTCGCCCTTCTCGCCAAGTCGCTGAGCGCCAAGAAGCCGGTCCCGACCGCCGCTGAACTGGCCGCCGCCGAGGCCGAGGCCGAAGCCGCCTGACCCACGGCGACGAGCTGAGACGATCAAGGCCCGGTGGAAACGCCGGGCCTTTTTCTATGGGCGATGCGCAGCCTTGACCCTGTAGCCGCTACAGGGTGCATGACGCGCGCATGGCGAACTGCTGCGGGGACACCCTGTGCGAGACGGACCGGCCTCCCGAGGGACGGTGGCGGCTGGCGCTTTGGCTGGCGCTGGCGATCAACGCTGGGATGTTCGCGGTCGAGGGCGTGGCAGGCCTGCTGTCAGGCTCGGCGGCCTTGCAGGCGGACGCGCTCGATTTTCTGGGCGACGCCGCAAACTACGGCATCAGTCTGGGCGTCGTGGGTCTGGCCCTCGTCTGGCGAGCGCGTGTGGCCTTGGTAAAGGGCGCGACCATGCTGGTCTTCGGCGGCTGGGTGGCGGGCGCGACCCTGTGGGGCGTCTGGCGCGGCGAGACGCCGGCGGCCGAGGTCATGGGCGTGATCGGTCTGGCGGCCCTGATCGCCAATCTCGTAACCGCCGTCATGCTGTTCGGCTTCCGCAAGGGCGACGCCAACATGCGTTCGGTGTGGATCTGCTCACGCAACGACGCCATCGGTAATCTGGCGGTCATACTGGCGGCGTGGGGCGTTTTCGGCACCGGTACGCGTTGGCCCGACCTGCTGGTCGCCGCCGTCATGGCGGGGCTGGCCCTACAAGGCGGCTGGCAGGTGATCCGCCACGCCCGCGCCGAGTTGAAGACCGTGCGTGCGACGCCGGCGCCCCGCTCGTTCAAGGTCGCATCCCGGCACAAACCGGTCGCCTGATCCCCATTTCCTTTCCCGCTTCCTGATCGCTTCGGAGCCTGCGTGTCCCCTTCCTTCGTCTCACTTCGTGGCCGCCATCTGATCCCTGCGGCGGTCGCCGCCGTTCTGTCTGCCGCTGCCTCTCCGACCCTGGCGCAGGAACATCACGACGACCATCATGACGAGGCGACCGAGGTGGAGGACGTCATCGTCCAGGCCACCCGATCCGGCCGACGCATCCAGGACGAGCCGATCCGCGTCGAGGTCATCGGCCGCGAGGAGATCGAGGAAAAGCTGCTGATGACGCCTGGCAACATCGCCATGCTGGTCAATGAGACCGGCGGGGTGCGGGTGCAGACGACCTCGCCGGCTCTGGGCGCCGCCAACATCCGCATGCAGGGAATGAGCGGCCGCTACACCCAGCTTCTGGCCGATGGACTGCCCCTGTACGGCGGTCAGGCGTCGTCGCTGGGCGTGCTGCAGATTCCGCCGACTGACCTGGGTCAGGTCGAGGTGATCAAGGGCGCGGCCTCGGCCCTCTATGGCCCCTCGGCGCTCGGCGGGGTCATCAACCTGGTGTCGCGCCGTCCGGGCGACGAGGCCGAGGCGGAAGTCCTCGCCAACATCACCAGCCGCGATGGACAGGACCTGACAGCCTACGCCTCGGCGCCCTTCAACGGAGCCTGGGGTCGGTCGCTGGTCGGGGGCTATCATCGCCAAAGCCGTCAGGACCTAAACGGCGACGGCTGGAGCGACATCGCCGCCTATGAGCGCTGGTCCCTGCGGCCGCGCCTGTTCTGGCAGGGCGAGAACGGCGGCGAGGCCTTCCTGACCCTCGGCGCCATGGCCGAAACCCGCAGCGGCGGAACCGAGCCGGGCCGCACCGCGCCCGACGGCCGCCCCTTTGTTCAGGCCCAAGACACCGACCGCTTCGACGCCGGTCTGGTCGCCAGCCGGCCAGTCGGCCCCGGCACGCTTCACCTGCGCGCCTCGGCCATGACCCAGGCCCATGACCATCAGTTCGGCGAGGTCTTCGAAGAGGACCGTCACGACACCGGCTTCCTGGAAGCCGCCTATGGCTCAGAGATCAGCGCCACCACCTGGCTGGCCGGGGCGGCGGTTCAGGCCGACAGCTATGACAGCCGGACCTTCTCCGGCTTCGACTACACCCACACGGTCCCCGGCGTCTTCGCCCAGGTAGAACATGAGGTGACGCCCAAACTAACGCTGGCCGGCAGCGCCCGTTTCGATCAGCACAGTGAATACGGCGGCCAATTCAGCCCGCGCCTGCCGGTTCTCTATCGCCCCGGCCGCTGGACCGTGCGGGCCTCGGCAGGTCAGGGCTTCTTCGCCCCGACGCCTTTCGTTGACGTGACCGAGGCGACCGGCCTGTCGCGCCTGCGGCCACTGGAGGGCCTGAAGGAGGAGGTCGCCCGCACCGCCTCGCTGGACGTCGGCTATCGCCAGGGGCCGATCGAGGCCAACCTGACCCTGTTCGGTTCCGATCTGGACGACGCCGTCCGCGCCGTGGACGACGGGCCAGAACGCATCCGCCTGATCAATGTCGACGGCGTGACCCGCACGCGCGGGGTTGAGGCTCTGCTGCGGTATCGCCGCGCCCCCTTCACCCTGACCGGCAGCTATGTCTTCGTCGATGCAAGCGAGCCCGAGGACGACGGCCTGTCGCGCCGCGACACCCCTGTCACCCCGCGCCACACCGCCGGCTTCGTCGCCATGTGGGAGGAGCACGACAAGGGCCGACTGGGGCTGGAGGTCTACTACACCGGCAAGCAGGCGCTGGAGGACAACCCCTGGCGCAGTGAAAGCCCCTCCTATCTGGAGGTCGGACTGCTGGGCGAGATCATCCTGGGGCGGTACAGCCTCTTCGTGAACGCCGAGAACCTTCTGAATGAACGGGTGACGAAGCATCACCCCCTGCTGCTGCCCCAGCGCGCCAACGACGGCCGCTGGACGACGGAGGCCTGGGGTCCTACCGACGGCTTCACCGTCAACGGCGGGGTGCGCATCCGCTTCGGCGGTGGGCACTGACCATACGGAGGCGGGCGTGACGCTGAGCATCGGCGAACTGGGATGGCGGACCGAGACCAAGGTCGAGACCATCCGCTATTACGAGCGCATCGGTCTGCTGGCTGCGCCCGCCCGCACCGAGGGCAATTACCGCGCCTATGGCGAGGCAGAGCTGAACCGCCTCTCCTTCATCCGCCGCGCCCGCGACCTGGGCTTCTCGATCGAGCAGGTGCGCGATCTTTTGGCCCTGTCGGATCGTCGCGATCAGTCTTGCGCCACGGTCGACGAACTGACGCGCGCCCATCTGACCGAGGTCGAACGCAAGATCGCTGATCTGGAAGCCCTCAGGCGTGAACTCTCTGCCCTGCTGACGCAATGCCGCAAGGGCACGATCTCGGACTGCCTGATCATCGAGGCCCTCGGGCCGAGGGAACGGCGCTAGACCGCCCCGTCAGCCCCGCGCGACAGCCTCAGAAATACTCCGCCCCTGCCGGGCACTGGGCGGCCAGTCGGCGCGCGGTGATGCTGGCCGGGATATAGGGGGTGCCGCGCATCAGTTGCGCGCCGCCGTTAAAGGTGAAGCTCTCGGTCTGATAGGTGCCGTTCAGGCGCACATTGACGCGACGGCCCTTCTTGTCCTGGCAGGTGCCTTCAAACCGAGCGCGGCCGTCGCCGACCTGACGCGTCGGATAGGTGCATTTCCAGCGGTTGGTCGACAGCCCGCCGAAGAAGCGGTTGATCTCGCTGGGGCGCACGCACTTTTGCTCGGTGTCGCGGCTGCCCAGGGCGCTGGTGGTGTATTCCCAATAGCCGGGCAGGACCGGCTGAGCCGGGGCCGCCGTCTGAGCCTGAGGCGCGGCGGCCGGCGCGCCCAGCATGACGGCGCCGGCGACAACGGGGGCGGCCACGGCCGCGACACGGGCCAGAACGCGAACGAACGAAACAGGCAGCGTCTTCATGGTAAGCAGCTTCCGATAGGTCTTCATGCGATCCTCTCTATAGCAGGTCGTTGAACGCGGGCTGAACAATGACGATCCTCGGCGGTCATCCTCGCCTCAATCCCCAGCCTGACTCGACTCCAGCCTTGACGGCCTCCGAGTCATTCCTCTATACGGCCCCCTCTCTCGCAGGGGTCCGCCCGCTGCGTGCACCTGTTTCATGCGTCCGCACACGTTCGCGGATGTGACCTTGAGGATCTTAAGATGTCGCGTCGTTGCGAACTCACGGGTATCGGCCCGATGGTCGGCCACAATGTGAGCCACTCGAACATCAAGACCAAGCGCCGCTTCCTGCCGTCGCTGAAGACGGTCAAGGTGGCTTCCGAGTCGCTGGGCCAAACCTTCTCGCTGCGCATCTCGAACGCCGCGCTGCGCACCCTCGACTACAAGGGCGGCCTGGACGCCTTCATCGTCAAGGCTCGCGACGAAAAGCTGTCGGTCGCCGCCCTGCGCATCAAGCGTCAGGTCAAGGCCAAGCTGGCTGAACAGACCGCCGCCTAAGCAGCGTCGTCTGACCAGATTTGAAGAGGCCGGTGGAAACACCGGCCTTTTTCTTTGCGCGCCTGCTTGCCCCTCCCCCACCGCCGTCACCCCGGACGGCCCGGAGGGACGATCCGGGGCCCAGACGCCTGCCCCAGCGACATGGACAGTGAAATATCCGCCGCCTGGGTTCCGGGTTCGCTTCGCGCCCCGGAATGACTGAAAGGAAAGACGGCGCTGACAAAAGGTTGCAGCGTAGCGCTCCCCCGCTACGGTCATGTCGACATCTGCCGGAGCCACCGCCTTGCGCCTGACCGCCGCCCTCTGCCTGACCACCGCCCTGCTGTCGGCGCCTGCTCTCGCCCAGGAAGCCGCCCAGGCCCGCGATTCGACGCCCTTCACCCTGTCCAGCGGCACGGCGCGCACGCCGGAACAACTGGCCCTGCGCTTCGACAAGGCGGACCTGTCGTTCAAGCTCCTGCCCGAAACCCAGTCGATCGAGGGCCTCGCCGTCCTCGACTTCACCGCCACAGCCCCTGCTGCCGCCGTCGTGGTCGAACTGGATGCGTTGTTCACCATCGCCTCCGTCACCGTGGACGGCCAAACGATCACGGGCTGGTCCAACCCCGACGGTCGCCTGACCATCCGCCTGGCCCAGCCCCTGACGGCGGGCCAGACGGCTTCTGTCCGCATCGCCTATTCCGGTCGCCCGCATCAGGCCCAGCGCGCCCCCTGGGACGGCGGCTTCGTCTGGGCCAAGACGCCCGACGGCCAGCCCTGGATCGCCAGCGCGGTTCAGGGCGAGGGCTGCGACCTGTTCTGGCCCTGCATCGACCATCCGCAGGGCGAGCCGGACCGGGTGAATCTGCACATCACCATCCCGTCCAGCCTCAGCGCCCCCGCCAACGGCCGCTTCCTGGGCAAGACCGACAACGGCGACGGCACGACCACTTGGAACTGGACCGCGCGCCAGCCCGACACCTACGCCATCAGCCTGAACGTCGGTCCCTTCGTGGAGATGGCCGCCGACTACCCCAGCCGCTTCGGCAATGTGATTCCGCTGCGCTTCTGGCGTCTGGCCTCGACCGATCCGGCCAAGGCCGCCGCCCTGTTCGCCGAGTTCCCCAAACAGCTCGACTTTTATGAAGCCACCATCGGCCCCTTCCCCTTCGGCGACGAGAAGATGGGCGTGGTCGAGACCCCGCACCTGGGCATGGAGCACCAGACCATCAACGCCTACGGCAACGGCTACAAGCTGGACGGCAAGGGCTACGACTGGCTGCTTCAGCACGAGTTGGCGCACGAATGGTTCGGCAATCAGTTGACCAACGCCGACTGGGACGACATGTGGCTGCACGAGGGCTTCGGCACCTATATGCAGCCCCTCTACGCCCGCTGGCTGAATGGCGAGCGCGCCATGCAGTCCGAACTGCAGACCATGCGGCTGACGCTGGCCAACCGCTTCCCCGTCGTCTCAGGCAAGTCGCAGGACGCGGGCACGGTCTACAATGGCGAGACCGGGCCGGGGCTAGACCTCTATTACAAGGGCGCCCTGATCGCCCACACCCTGCGCCTCTACATCGGCGACGAGGCCTTCTATGAGAGCCTGCGCCGGCTGGTCTATGGCCGCCCCGATCCGAAACCCGGCAACTTCGCGCCCCGCTACGCCACGACGCCGGAGTTCATCGCCATCGTCAATCAGGTGACCGGCCGCGACCTCGGCTGGTTCTTCGACGCCTACCTCTATCACGCCGCCCTGCCCGATCTGGTCATGACCCGCGACGGCGAGCGCGTCAGCCTGGAATGGAAGACCGGGAACGGCCGCCCCTTCCCCCTGCCCGTCGAGGTCGAGGTGGACGGCCAGACCCGCACCCTGCCGATGACCAACGGCCGCGCCAGCTTCACCGCGCCCGCCCGCGCCCACGTGCTGCTGGACCCCGGCTCCAAGGTGCTGCGCCGTCTTGAATACCTCGAGGTCTGGAAGGCGTCGCAATCCGCCCCCGCCTCATGACCGCGGCGTTGATCATTTGGGGAAATGCGCGAACCCGTCGGCGGTAACCAGATCCAGTTCCGCACGGTATCGCACATAGTCCGGATGCTCCGGCGTGATGCGGCCGAACGCGATCTCGGTTTCCGTCTTCAGGCGCGACAGAACAAAAGGCGCGGCGGCGGGTATTAGTTGTGATCCGTGGCCGACCATCAGGGTCGTCAGGATGCCGTAGAGGGCGCCCTGGATCGTGGGGCGGCCCAGGACGGCCAGGCGATACTGCCCCTCCACATTGGTCACCAGATAGATGTGGCCGGACAGGTGCGGCAGCGAGACCTTGCCGTTCTGCGAAAACGAACTGTCCAGGCGTTCGGACTCTGAAAACATCAGGCAACCCTGCTCCGCATCCCACTGGATGATCGTCGCATAGGCGTAGATGTCGCCGGGCGTCCCGAAAGACGGCCTCAGCGTCAGATAGCGGCCCTCCAGCCAACGCACGGCATTCTGCGAATAGGCCCCCAGACTGTCCGGAGAGGCGGCCAGCGGATCGACCGAAGGCGTCGAGGTCTTCTGCAGCGGGACGCCCAGCGCCTGCTCGAGCCGAACCACCGTGGCCAGGGTGAAGGCGCGACGCCCCGACAGCGCCTTTTCCAGCGTCGAGATGCTGACCCTCGCCATGTCCGCCAGGGCCTGGCGAGACAGCCGCCGCCGCGCCAGTTCCTCGCGAACCCGGCGGGCGATCATCTGCGCTTCGGCGTCGTCCATGGCTCTCCCCTGACTGACGCCAAAATACGCACATTTCCGCACATGGCGTCAATTGAAGGTCCGAGCGCGCCCGCGCGTGCGGACCACGGCGGAGATTTGCCTCGATTTCGCGTGGCTGTCCGCACCGCCGACTACCTAGTGAAAAGGCTCCATCAAGGAGCATTCCCATGATCCCGTCCCCCGCCGCCAGGCGCCGCCCTGGCCCTCCCTCCCGGCGCCGCCGAGGTCGCGCCTCCCTGATCGCCGGGCTGTCAGCCGTCGTCCTGTCGGTGATGATGTTCAGCTTCGCCTCGCTCGCCCACGCGCGACAGCTCGCGCCGGACGACGAAATCACCTCCGGCGCCCTTCTATTGCGGACCAGGGACGGGGCGACGCCCTCCGCCGTGCAGTTGGGCACGGACATGGACGTGACCGTCACCGGCCTGACCGCGCGCGTCAAAGTGGTCCAGGCCTTCCGCAACACCAGTCGCGACTGGGTCGAGGCCATCTATCTCTATCCCCTGCCCGAAGACGGCGCCGTCGACAGCCTGAAGATGGTCGTCGGCCAGAGGGTGATCATCGGCGAGATCAACCGCCGCGCCGCCGCCCGCGAAATCTATGAACAGGCCAAGGCCGAAGGCCGCGCCGCCGGTCTGGTCGAACAGCAGCGCCCCAATATGTTCACCAACCGGGTCGCCAACATCGGTCCGGGCGAAACCGTCCTGATCGAGATCGAATACCAGGCTCCGGTGCGCCGCCTTTCGGGGGAGTACAGCTTCCGCCTGCCTCTGGTCGTGGGACCGCGCTACGCCCCGCCCGGCACGTCGGCGGCCGACGCGGCCGCGACCCGCGCCCCCGTGCTGGACCCACGCCGCCATGCGGACGTCAATCCGGTCTCCATCACCGTTCGCCTCAACCCCGGCTTCGCCACGACCGGCGTCGTCAGCCCCTATCATGCCATCCAGATCGTCGAAGGCGCGGGATCGACGCGGACCATCACCCTCAAGGACGGATCAGCGCCGTCCAATCGCGACTTCGAGCTGAGGTGGCGTTCCGCCGAAACCGCCCCCGGCGTGGAGCTGTTCCGGCAACGCGTGCGGTCGGACGACTATCTGATGGCGCTGATTTCACCGCCGGAAAGCAACCGTCGCCGGACCCCGCCGGTGCGCGAACTGGTCTTCGTCATCGACAACAGCGGTTCGATGTCGGGCGACTCCATGCGCCAGGCCAAGGAGAGCCTGAAGCTGGCCCTGCGCAGCCTCTCCCCCACCGACCGGTTCAACGTCATTCGCTTTGACGACAGCATGACCGAGCTGTTCGACAAGCCGGTCCTGGCGACGCGCGACCAGATCGCTCTGGCCCTGCGCTACGCCGATCAGCTTGAGGCCAGCGGCGGCACCGAAATGCTGCCGGCGCTGAGAGCCGCCCTGGTGGACGACACGCCCGAGGACGTGGGGCGCGTGCGCCAGGTGATCTTTCTGACCGACGGCTCGATCAGCAATGAAGACCAGATGCTCGCCGCGCTCGGCTCGAACCGGGGTCGCAGCCGCGTCTTCATGGTCGGCATCGGCAGCGCGCCCAACACCTTCCTGATGAACCGCATGGCCGAGGTCGGGCGCGGGACCTACACCCACATCGGCGACACCCGCGAGGTCATCGCGCGCATGACGGCTCTGCTGGATCGCCTGACCCGCCCGGTCCTGACCGACCTGCGGGTGGTCACCCACGGCGGCGACGCCCAGTTCGCCCCCGCCGATCTGCCCGATCTCTACGAAGGCGAGCCGCTGGTCCTGCTGGCCCGCGCCTCGAACCTGCGCGGATCGATCACCGTCTCCGGCCTGCTGGACGGACGTCCCTGGAGCCGCCGCGTCCATCTCAACCAGGCCGTAGAAGGCGTGGGCGTCGCCAAGCTCTGGGCCCGGCGCCGCATCACCGACGCCGAGGTCGGCCAGCGCCTGGATCAGATCAGCGCCGAGGAGGCCGCCCAGACCATCGCCCAACTGGGTCTCGACTTCTCGATCGTGACTCGTGAGACCAGCCTGGTCGCCGTTGATCGCACGCCCTCGCGACCCCAAGGCGCACGCCTGACCGAGGAAGAACTGCCGCTGAACCTGCCGGCGGGTTGGGATTTCGACCGCATATTCGGCGCCCCGGCGCCGGACAGTGATCGGTCGACCGAAGCTTCGACCGACGATCCCGGCGTCCCCTTCGACCTGCCGCAAACGGCGACCGCATGGGCTCTGTCCATGTGGAGCGGTCTGGGGCTGGCGCTGATCGGCGGTCTGGGACTGATGGTCCTGCGCCGTCGGCGGGCGCGGTCGTGAAACCGACCCCTCTCGCCTCAGCCAAGGGAGGGCGCCGCTGGCGCGCCCTCCCGACGGCCGCCCTCATGGCCTTGTCGATCGCCGGCCTGTGCCTGGCCGGTCAGGGCGCCGTCATTCCCGTCAAGGCGCTTCTGGCTCAGGTGCTGCTGGAACGCGCATTCGCCCGATCGCAATCGACCGGCGCTCCGGTCAAGGCCTGGCCCTGGGCCGACACCGTCCCGGTCGCGCGGATCAGCGTGCCGCGATTGGGGGTCTCCCAGGTCATCCTGTCCGGCGGTTCGGGCGAGGCCCTGGCCTTCGGACCGACCCTCGTCCCCGGCAGCGCGGCCCTGGGTCAGACCGGAACCGCCGTCGTCGCGGCCCATCGCGACACCCACTTCAGCTTCATGCAGGCGCTCCAGCCAGGCGATGTCGTGATCGTCGAAACCACCGACGGCCACCGCGTCTCATTCCGTCTGCAGGGGGGCTATGTGGTCCGCAACGACCGGTTCGCCGTCGCCCCCCACGCCGTCGCCCCCACCCTGGTTCTGAGCACCTGCTGGCCCTTTGAGGCGAGCACGCGCGGCCCTTGGCGCTACGTCGCCATCGCACAGGCGGATTCGCAAGGATGACGCTGATGGGCCTACCCGGCGACTGACCTCAGTCCGACGCCAGCGACGCGCCCGCATGGGCCAGGCTTTCGCGAACCCGTTCCAGCGCCAACTCCATCGGCTGCTCGATCCCCATCAGGGCGAAGCTGCCGTTCAGATCATAGACGCAATGCCCGTGAACCACCGCGATCAGCGAGCGCGCCAGACGCGGCGCATCGGCCTGCGCTCCAGGCGGCAGAACAGCGGCCACCTCGTCCACGATGATCTGGGTCAGCCCCCCGCGCAGCAGGTTTTGCGCGTCGGACAGGGCGAGATCGGGCGGCAGGTGATGATCATAGATCGCCGTCCAACTGTGAGGATTGGCGCGCGCGAAGCCGAAATAAGCCTCGACCAGAGACCGGATTCGATCCGGCCCGCTCCGCTCCAGCGCCTCTCGCACCTCCTCGGCCCAAAGCTGAAAGGTCCGCGTATTGATGGCGATCAGCAACTGATCCAAGGTGCCGAAGACATTGTACAGGGTGCCGATCGAGTAGCCGATCCGCTTGGCCACCTCCCGCGCGGAAAAGCGCGCGAAGCCGACCTCGGCCATGTGCTTGTGGCCCTCGACCACAAACAGGTGCTCCAGCTCTTGCCGCGTATGATCCGAACGTCTGCCCATCGACCGTGCATAGCAGAATCCCGCTTTGGGAAAGCTGAAGAAACATCTGTTTTCATATTTTATTGATCGACGTTCAGTTGCAGCTATGCTCGTTCGCCTTGACGCGGTGCGGGCGACCCTTCCAGTAAAGTTGGCGGACGTGCGCGGGCCGTCCCTCGAATGACGGTGGCATGATCAATCTTCATTGGCGCTCGGGTCGGGATCTGACGACGCACATCGTCGAGCGCCCCGGCCTGGCCCTGTCGGGACCAGAGATCGAGACCCTGACGGCGGACCTGCGAACAGTGGCCGCCACGACGCTGGATCAGGCCTCCTTGAGCTACGGCGTGCTGGGCGGCGACGCCGAACGCCTGCGAAATTGCGTCGTCACCCTCGTCTATCAGGGCAGGGGCGCGGCGGCCCGTCCCGTCGCCTTCAACATCCTGTCTCTGCTCGAGGCCGAACTGGAAGGCCGCTCGACCCAGGTCATGCATCTGGGCCTGGTCATGGTCGATCCCTCGTTCCGGGGACGCGGCATGTCGGCCACCCTTTACGGCCTGACCTGCGTCCTGATGTTTCTGGCTGGGCAAGGCCGCCCCCTGTGGATTTCCAACGTCAGCCAGGTGCCCGCCGTCGTCGGCATGGTGGCCGAGACCTTTTCCGACGTCTTCCCTTCGCCGCGCCCCGGCGTGCGCCGCAGCTTCGATCACCTGACCCTGGCGCGGCAGATCATGACCCGGCACAGGGCGGCCTTCGGCGTCGGGCCCGAGGCGGGCTTCGACGAGGCGCGCTTCGTCATCACCGACGCCTACACCGGCGGCTCCGACGCCCTGAAGAAGACCTTCGCGCAGGCCGCGCCGCACCGCATGGAGGCCTACAACGCCTTCTGCCGCGATCAGTTGGACTATGGCCGGGGCGACGACCTGATCCAGATCGGCCGCATCGATATGACGGCGGCCGGCCGCTATCTGCGCAAGGTGGCCCCGCCGACGACCGCCATGGGGCTGGGCGGTCTGGTCGTCATCATGGCGGCGCGCATGGCCGTCCTGCCGCTGATCTACTGGCTTTCGGCCAGCCGCCCCTGGGGCGTCCTCAGACCCTGGAAAGAGGCCCGATGACCGACGACTTCTATGCCGAAATGACCACCCGCAACCTGGGCTTCGTCAGCGAGCAGGAACAGGCGCGCCTAAGGGACAGCGCCGTCTTCGTCGCCGGGGTCGGCGGCATGGGCGGGGCCTGCGTGCAGATGCTGGTGCGCGCCGGGGTCGGGCGCATCGCCATCGCCGACCTGGACACCTTCGAGGTCTCCAACCTGAACCGCCAGGTCTTCGCCTTCACCGACACGGTGGACCGCCCCAAGGCCGAGGTCACGGCCGAGGCCCTGCTGAAGATCAATCCGAACCTGCAGCTGACGGTTCTGGGCGCCGAATGGACCGATCAGTTGGAGACGCTGGCGCGCGACTATCCCGTCATCGTCAACGGCTGTGACGACGTGGCGGCGACGGTCGAGCTGTATCGCGTGGCCGAAGGGTGCGGCGCCAGCGTCATCGACGCCTACGCCTCGCCCCTGCCCTCGGTCATCCTGGTGCGGCCCGACGATCCCCGCCCCGAAGACCGGCTCGGCTATCCCACCCGCGGCACGCCGTGGCGCGAGATCACGTCGGACCAGGCCGGCGACGCCTTTCTGAAGGAGATCGAATGGGTGCTGACCCATTCTTCATCCCACGCCCATGTCGACCTGCAAGCCGCCGCCGACATGGCGGCGGGCAAGCGCAAGCGCATGAGCTTCGCCCCCATGGTCGTCACCGCCGGCGCCCTGATGGCCGGCGAAGCCCTGTCGCTGATCATGGGACGTCGCACGCGCACCGACTGCCGCGGCTGGTTCCTCAACGTGCGTGAGGCGCGGGTCGAGCGGCCCCTGCCCGGCCCGGCGGCCTGGGCCAAGGGCTGGCTGGTGCGCCGGATGATGCGGCGTCTGCTGGCATGATCGCCGCCGCCGACATCCAGATGCTGGTCGACGGCTTCGGCGCCCTGGGGGCGCTGGCCGTGGCTCTGGTGCTGGCCAGCCGCAAGGGCCGCACCACGGTCCAGAACGTGCTGATGCTGGTCTTCGGTCTGGCGGGGCTGTTCTACGCCTGCCGCGCCTTGGCCAAGGCGACGGGCCTCGAGGGCTTTGGTCTGGCCAGCCTGATCCTGGCCTGCGCCCTGCCGCTGGGCGCGCTCCTGCTGGCCGAGAACCTGTTGCGGCGCCACGCGCCCTTGCCGATCAAGCTGGTCATTGCGGGCGGGACCGTCCTGGGCGTGATCGCCGCCGTTCTGGCCGGATCGGGGCTGGAGCGCGCTTTCAACCTGGCCCTCTATGTGCCCCTGGCCCTGGCCCTGGTTCTGGGCCTGATCCTGTTCCGCGACCGCTCCGGCCTGGCCCCGATGGAGAACGCGGCGCTGGATTCCTACGGCCGCGCCCTGATGGCGACGGGCCTGCTGGCGCTGACGGATTTCGGCCTGGTATCGCCCTTCGGCCTCAGCGCCCTGGGCATGCTGGGTCTGGCCTATGCCGCCGCCGCCGGGGCCAGCGCCCCGCGGCGCTGGATCGACGCCCTCAAGGAATTGGCCCTGGCCGCCGCCACCTCCGTCCTGCTCGCCGGCGCCCTGCTGCGCCTTCGCCCGCCCGGCTCTCTGCTGGAGGCCGAAGGCGTGCTGGCGGTGACCGTCGCGGCCCTGCTGGCCCTGTCGGTCCTGCTGCGCCTGCAATCCGGCGGCGGCGACCAGCAACGCCGTCTGTTCGAACAGACCCTGGCGGCGGCCGACACCAATGACCTGGGGCGCTTCATCGACACGGCGTCGCGCGCCGCGCCCCTGCAGGGCCTGGTGCTGGCCGAGGGCGCGGACCTGTCCGCCTATGATCCCGCCCTGCTGCGCGTCGCCTTTGCGGATGACGTGGTGATGGACCTGACCCGTCTGGGCCACGCCCCCTCTGGAACAGAACGCGACGCCCATGAGCAGCTTCGCGATCTGCTGCGGCGCCACGCCTCGACCCACGCTGTCCTGATCAGCGTCGCGCCCTTGCGCATCGCCCTGATCGCCCTGGGCGGTTCCACTCGCGCCGAGGAGGACGAACGGGCCATGGCCCTGTTCCAGAAGATGGCGGCCCTGGTCGCCGCCCGCCGCGCCGGAGCCCCCGCATGAGCCTGACCCTGGTCCGAGGCGACTTCGACGCCTTCTTCCGCACGCCCTTCGTCGTCTATCCAAAGGACACGCCCTACGTCTCGCCGATGCGGTCGGACCTGCAGCGCTATCTCGACCCGCGCAGGAATCCTCTGCTGAAGGACGGCGGCGACCTCGAAGCTCTGGTCGTGCTGCGCGACGGAAAGCCGGTCGCGAGGGCCACGGCGCATCGGCACCCGGCGTCGAACCAACGCCACGGCCTGTCGCGCAGCTATTTCGGCTTCCTGGACGCCGCCGACGACTCCGAGGCTCTGCGCCTGCTGTTCGACGGCGTCGAGGCCTTCGCCCGCCGACATGGCGACGCCGAGATCGCGGGGCCGTTCAACCTGACCGCCATGCAGCAGATCGGCCTGGTGACAGAGGGGTTCGAGCACGCCCCCTTCACCGACATGGTCTGGTCGCCGCCCTATCTGGCCGGCCGGCTGGAGGCCATGGGCTATGCGGCCGAGTTTCCCATGTCGACCTTCCGCTTCCGCCCTGGCGAAGTGGACCGCGATCGCCTGCTCAACCCCGGCGCGCGCGCCATTCTGGCGTCCGACGACTGGTCCTTCGCCCCTATCGACCGACGGCGCTTCAAGCCACGGATGGAAGAGGCGCGCCTGTGCCTGAACGGCGGCTTTGACGCCAACCCCATGTTCGTTCCCCTGACCGCCGAGGAGTTCCAGTTCCAGGCCGGCGAGATGATGTGGGTTCTGGACCCCGCTCTGTCCTCTGTCATCCACTACAAGGGGCGCCCCATGGGGGTGGTCATCTGCATTCCCGACCTCAACCCCTTCGTGCGCGATGCGGGCGCCGCCTATGGCCCGCGCGCCCTGTGGGCCTGGTTGAAGATGCAGTTCCGGCCCCGCCGTGCGGTGCTGATCCTCTATTCGGTCATGCCCGAGGCCCAGGGCCAGGGCGTCAATCCCGCCATGCTGTGGCGCGTCATCGGCGCCTTGCAGAAGCGCGGCTATCGCGAGTGCGGCGGCACCTGGATCGCCGACGTCAACGGCGCCAGCCTGCGCCAGTTCGAACGCATCGGCGGCGAGCGGCTGCACCGCACCCACCTGTTCCGCAAGGTTCTGGACGACGCAGCGGCATGACCCCCGAAACCTTCGCCGCCATCGTCGCGGACGCCGCCCTGTCACCCAATGTCCACAACATCCAGCCCACCCAGTGGCGCCGCATCGACGACGCCACGGTCGCAGCGATACAGGCGCCGGACCGCACCCTGCCGGTCGGCGACCCCAGCGGCCGCGATGTCGCCGCCAGTCATGGCGCGGCGGTCGAGGGCTTCATCCTGGCCGCCGGCCGGCACGGACTGGGCATGGAGCTGGCGCCCCCTGCGGACGGCGAGGTCGCCCGCCTGACCGTAGGCGAGGCGGCGGGGCCGGACCCGCTCGCGCCCTTCCTGACCCGACGCCGCACCTATCGCGGCCCGTTCACCGCCGACCGCGCCGAAACGGCGCTGGACGCCCTGGTCCTGGCCGCGCCCGACCTGACCCTGCTGCGCGACCGCGCCGCTATCGAACAGATCGCGCGCCTCAATGATCAGGCCAGTCTGAGGGCCTTTCGCCACGGCGGGTTCCGCGCCGAGCTTCTGGCCTGGATGCGGTTGTCGCCGCGCCATCCCCTGTGGTCTGTTGACGGACTGAACGCTCGGGCCATGCAGATGTCCGGCCTCGAAGCCCTCGGCGCGAGCCTTGTGCTGAGGCCGGGCCTGTTCGAGCTTCTGGATCGGCTGGGTCTGGCGGGCGCCCTGACCGGCGAGGCCGCCGTAGTGAAGTCCAGCGCCGCAGTCGCCCTGTTCCATCGCCCCGTCGACGAGCCCCCGTTCGAAACCGGTCGTCGCTGGCATCGCGTCTGGCTGGAGATGACGCGGCAGGGCCTGTCGGCAGCGCCCATGACGGTTCTGGCCGACGACGAGGCGGCGGCCTCTGCTCTGGCGGCGTGGTTCGGACAGCCCCCCGGCGCCCGTCTGATCACCGCCTTCCGTATCGGCCGGGTCGCCGACGACGCCTTGGCGCCGCCTGCACGCCGGGCGGTCGCCGACCTCATCGTCTGATCACAGCCGCTTCAGGTATTCCAGCAGGGCCAGGCGGTCTTCGCGGCTAAGGTCGGCGAACGGCGCCTCATGGCCCTGACGGTTCAGCCCAGGCTTGCGGGTGTCCACCCAGACGGACTGCGCATAAGGCTGATAGCCGTCTGGATAGGCGATCCCCACGCGTTCCAGATCCATGGCGTGCCCCCCGAGGCGGAACCGCGCCGGTCTCTCCTCCAAGCCCAGAAGGGCGGCCAGGCTGGGGACCGAACCGTTGTGCAAATAGGGCGCGCTTTGCCACAAACCCGTCAGGGGCGGCGCGGCATAGAGGCCGGTCGCCGCCGTCGAGATCGAGCCCCCCATCGGCGAAGCGTTGACCCGCGCCACCAGGGTCTCGGTGATCGCATCCGCGCGCGTCCGGTCCGTGCCGACCAGGCCCGCCCAGTTGGGGAAACGGACCAGTCGCGGCCCCTGCGCCGTCTCGGCATAGGTCCCGTGACACGCGACGCAGATGCGTTGGAAGACCTCCCGTCCCGCGACGGCGCGCGTCGGGTCGATCCGCCCAGGGAAGGGCTGGGGGCGCACCGTCTGCAGATAGGCCCAGGCCGTCTCCACATCGGGAACATGCCGCCGGGCCTGCGCGCCCGACACGCCCATGCTGGGGACCGTGAAATAGGCGGTGATCGCCGCCAGTTGATCACGATGGGCGTCCGTCAGGTCCGCCTCCTGCATGACCCGGAACCTGTCCTGTCCCGGCGGGGCGTAGGCGCCGTCCCACAGCAGGGCGCTGCGCCAGGCGCGATCGGCCAGATGGGGGATGGAGGTAAAGCCCGTCTCGCGCGTCATGGCGTCCGGATCATCCGCCAGCAGGCCGTGCTGCAGCTTCAGCGCCGCCACCCCGTTGGTCGCCCCCGGCAGGCCGTTGGAGAAGGGTAGAACCCCCTGCCCCGTCGCCGCGATGGCCGCCATCCGCTCGCGCACGCGCGGCAAGACGAAGGACCGCAGTGTCGCCGCCTCCCGTTCGCTCAAGTCCGGATAGAGCCGACGCACGGTCGCCATCAGGCGTTCGGGTTCGGCCACGCCGCCTTGCAGCGCCGCATAGAGGCCCTGGGTATAGGCCTCCAGATCCAGTGACGGATTGGGGGCGCCGAGCCAGACCCGATCCGGCGCCGGGCGTCCGTCCGCGCCATAGGTCGGCGCCGCATGACAGGCCGCACAGCCGATGTTGCCGATCTGCAGCTCAATGGGCGGCAGGCTACGCCGGCCCATGCCTAGGGCGATCCCCAGCACCGCCTCGGGCTTCGGCGGTGCGCCCGCCCCTTCGGGCCAGTTGACGATTTCGGCCGGATACAGGAAGCCGTAGTTGGCCAGGATGCGTCGCAACGACGCCTGTGAAACATCCTCCGGCGCCTGGTCCATGACCAGGGCCGCCGCGGCCAGCTTCCACGGCACGGCCACCGTCCGCATGGCGTCGGTGTCGAGCCCGCCATAGTCGCCAAAGGCGAACAACAAGGCCCCTCGTGCGCGCGCCTCCTCGGACAACAGCGGCGTCTCAAGAAGGGTCGCGTCGGCCCCGACATGGCCTCGCGCCATGTCCCAGACGGACTGTCCCACCCCACTGCATCCGGTCAGCCCCCACGCCGCCGCCAGCAGCACAGCCGCGACCCTGTTCGCCTTTTTCGTCCGCCGACGCCCCGGCACACAAACCTCCATCAAGAACGATAAAGAATTAGACATCGATCAATAATGCACGACATCACCGAAAATCATAGCCAACGCGCCCGACGGCCGCGGCTCGGATTTCAGCAAAAGGCGCTGCACGCGCCGCCGCCTCAGGGAATGGTTCTGGGACTGGCGACAACGCCAGGACTGATGAATTGCCGCCGCCCGGTCCAGGTCAGCAGCTTGATCAGGGCGCCGCCCGGTTTGGCGAATTCCTCGCACTCGTCCGGTCGAGGCAGGCCCGGATCGGCGGCCACGAGCGCGCCCTGCCGCAGACCTTCGTGATAGAGAGCAAACGCCCTCTGTTGGTCCTCGAGCAGGACGGACTGGTCGAACTCCATTTCGGCGCGGGCGTTGGCGATGATCAGTTGCCCATCCTCCTCGGTCAGGAGGTCGCACCGCGCGCCGATCACGACCAGCCGCTCGATCCGAACCGCCAGCCCCGCCTGCGCCTTGACCAGGTCGAACTGCAGCCTCGCATGCTCGGGACTGGCGCTCACCCACTCCCGCATCAGGGCCCTCGCGCTCGCCTCATCGCCGCCTGGGGTCTGAGCGACCACGACAGGGGCCGCGCCAAGAGCCAGGGCCGCAATCAGTCCGCCGCCAAAGGAACGAGCCCCCATCCGATAGGTCTCCAGTCGCCGGGCATCAGCCCGGAATGGGGCCGATCGGCCAGTTGCTCAGGGTCTCCATGTCGCCTTCCTCGGCGGGACAGGGCGTATAGAGGGTGAAGGCCAGATCGCCTTCGAAATACCAGTCGGCGCCCTTCTCATAGCCGACGATGCCCGTGGAATAGCAGACCGCCGCCTTGCTGCCGTCCGGGATCATCAGGATGGCCCAGTTGGTCGCGCCCGCGCCCGCCGGATCATAGCCGTGCAGCAGCAGACGTCCGCGCGTCTCCGTCACCACGCCCACGACATTGTCGTCGAACACAATGGCCTTCTGTATGTCGCGGTCCGCGCCCGACGCCACGATCGCGGCGCGAACGGCCGGATGCTGGAAGAAGGTGACGCCCTGGACCGGTTCGGTCGGATGCTTGCCGACATAGGCCGACAGGGGCGGCGCCTCGGCGTCCTTGGCCGGCGCGTTCGCCGCCGCCGGGGCCGCCTCGGCGCGCCCGGCCTCTTCAGCCTGTGAACAGGCTGCGAGCGACGCAGCCAGCGAAAAAGCGCCGACAGCGGCGCAGGCGGTTTTTCGGATCATTCCAATTCCTTCGATCTAAGGGCCGCCGATCCGCCCCGATCCAGGCGGACTTCGGCGAAGATCAGGGCTCGACGGCGCGCATCTCGATCGTCAGCGGATCATCGCCCTCGCCGCGTCCGAAGAGGGTGGCGACGATGGTCTGGCCCTGCGCCGTCGACAGCGGCGCGCTCTTCAGCGAGTAGCCGCCATCGAGTTCCTCCTCCTGAAGCGTGAAGGCTGTGCAGGTCGCCTGTCCCAGACGATCGGCGAGCCCCTGATCGATCTGGCCGCGCCATCCGGGAAGATCGGACGGATCGGACAGCTCGATCTTCTTGCCGACGATGCGACCGTCGCGACGCCAGCTGTAGCTCACCCCGTCCTCGGCCAGGGCCGTGCAACCGGTGCGGCCGCAATGCAGCGTCCCGACCGGGGCATCCGCCATCAACTGCTGCTGACGCTGCTGGGAAATCGTCTGTCCGACCGACAGCTCGCCCTTGTCCAGCGAAGTGCAGACGTCTGCGGCGAAAGCCCCCGTGGCCGTCACAGAAACAGCGGCTGCCAGACTGGTCATCAATATACGCATGGAAATCTCCTTGGTGCTCGACGACGAGGTCGTTCAGCAGGCCGTCACCCGGCTCTGACCCTCGAGCCGGTATTGGCCGTCGGCGCCGCGCTTGTAGGTTTCGTCGAAACGGGCGGAGCCGCTGTAGGACACCGTGAAGCTGCGCCCCTTGTCCGCCGAGGTGATCACCCCCTCGACGCCCGGATCGCCGTCATCGCTGCTGGCGTCCGAGAAGGAGGTCTGGATGCGCGCGATGTCCCTGGGGCCGGACGGGGTCAGCTCGGTCAGAACCGCATAGCCGCAAACCCGCCCCTGCCAGACGCCGCCGGCCTCGGTAAAGAGCACCGGATTATCGGCGATCGCCCTGGTCCAGCCCCACTGCAAGGCGGGATTGCCCACCACCCCGACAGCGCCGACATCCAGCCACTCGCCCTGCAGGCTGTAGGGGTGACGCGGCGCCCCGGCGTCATGGGACAGATAGTGGACCGCGTTCAGACCGGTGCAGGCCTGCCCTGTGCACGCATTGGTGCCCGTGCTGACCAAGGCGACCCGCGTGTCGGACAAGGGAATGAAGCCCAGCGGCACGAAGCTGTAGGAGTCCTCGCCGATCTCCCGCGTCGCTTCGTTGCGCTGGGCGTCCGGGAAGGCGACGGTGAAGGCGGCCGGCGTCCCGGTCGGAACCGCGTCACGATCCACGTCCTGGATCTCGATCAGTGACTGGGCCGAAGCCGGCACGACGACGGAGACCGAAACGGCGGCCGCCAGGCACAGCGTAATGACCGTCTTGGAAGCTTGCATGCGAGGTTCACTCCGAAGGCAGGAACAGGGATCGACCGCCTCTGACGCTCATGGCGTACCGGACGCACGACAAATTAAACACTGTTCACAATCGATGGCAACCCGGTTGATCAACTCCGCCCCGAGCTTCTCTATGCGACCTTTCCTCCCAGCCGATGCCAGCCGCGTTCCATCGCGGCGGGAACGCCGTTGTCGCCTCTCGTCATGGGATGACTACAGGACTGAGCCGCTCGGCGATCAGGCGGGCGAGGCCGACGCCGTTTGCCCGCCGGTCGCGCGATAGCGGAAATCCCGAAGGATCGCCTCGCCTGTTCCGGCGACATAGGCTCCCACACGCAGACTGAGGAAGCCGCCGAAGACATTGTGATGAAGGCCCGAGACCTCCATCCGCATCTCGTTGCGGGTCCAGGTCGCGCCGTCGTCGTAGGAGTGGAACCAGGTCACCACATTGTCGACGTTTGAAACCTTGAAGCGTATCCGGCGCGCCTCATGCGGCGCCCGCATCCACTGCAACTCTTCGGAAAATTGGAAGGTCTTCAGGGTGCGCGGCGTGAAGCCAACGCCGACGAAGGCCTTGTGATTATAGAACAGCAGCAGCCCCGCCTCCGCGTCGCCGCGCAGTTCTATGGACAGTTCCGCCTCATAGACGGGGTCCCCCACAATGCAGACCAGCGGCGACGAATCGGCCGGCGACGCCCCCTGCCCCTGCAGACAGAGGCCGTCCGGCCCATAGGCGGCGCGATCCCCCACGTCGGCCGCTTCGGCATGGAAGGCCCACTGCACCCCCATGCGGTTCGTCGAGAAGTCATCGCTCAGCGCCGGCGCGGCGGGACCCGCACGACCGCCTCGGGGCTTGGGCAGAGGACGGGACAGATCACCGCCCATGGCCTGGAACCAGCCGTCGGGTGTCCAGACGATCGGCTCCAGCAAGGTCTGACGCCCCAGGGTTCGCCGACCGTTTTCATAGCCGTGATAGACCATCCACCAGTCGCCGCCCGGACCCTCGACCAAGGTGGCGTGGCCGCGCGACCACCACGGCTCGGCCGCGTCGGCCGTGCGCACCAGGGGATTGTGTGGGCAGTCTTCCCACGGGCCGTGGACCGAGCGCGAGCGCGCCGCGATCACCATGTGCCCGGTCGCCGGCCCCGCCGTGCCCCCGACTGCCGTGACCAGATAGAACCAGTCCCCGCGCCGGAGCAGCTTGGGTCCCTCCGGCGCGAAATTCTCCACCACCCAGTCGTCGGGATAGCGCCACGGCGCATAGGCCTGCTCCAGATCCCCATCGGTGGCGAGGCCGTCGTCGGTCAGCCGGATCTTGCGGATGCCGTTGGTGAACAGATAGCGCCGCCCGTCCTCGCCAACCACGTGACCCGGATCATTGCAGTCCTTGACGCCCAGATCGATGGGATCGCTCCAGGGGCCGCGAATGTCGTCGGCCCAGATGACGAAAATGCTCCACCCCTCGTTCGAAGGGTCGGCGGGAATATAGATGAAGTAGCGACCGTCATGCTTGACCAGGTCCACCGCCCAGATGACGCCCAGACGCCTGTGCAGGGCCGGGCCGATCGGCGCCCAGTTCACCAGATCCGTCGAATGCCAGATCACCAGGCCGGGATAGGACAGAAAGGACGAGAAGGTCATGTAGTAGTCGTCGCCATCCTTCAGGATGGTGGGATCGGGATGGTCCCCGGCGACGATCGGGTTCTGGAAGAAGCCGTCGCCCAGATCGGCGATGCGCCGCCCTTCGACGCCCCGCCCCCAGCGGACGGCGGGGAGGCTGGCGGATTGAGCCGCATTTACCGTCGCCGGCGCGAGACCCGACGCCACCGCGCCCGCGAAGGCGCCCTTGAACAGGCTGCGTCGACCCAGACTCATCGCACCGCCCCCTGGCGAGATTCTACCGACGAGGACCGGGCGTCCACTTCGATCAGCACCACGTCCTGTTCGCGCATCGGCACGATCAGGGATGCGCGGCCCTCGGCGTCCGCCTCGACCGCCTGCAACAGGGGCGTGTCGGCGGACAGGGCCTGCAACGCCTCGACCTGGGCGGGGGCGAGGCTGTCCGGCCGCCCCATCTCCAGATAGGCCGTATAGGCGTCATTGGATCTGAAGCCCGTCCGACGAATGCTGACGACATGGCGGCCGGGCGTCAGTCCCGTCACCGAAACATGCAGCGGCGCCGCCTGCGCCGCCGGCCGCACCTGGCGGAAGAAGGGCCGGTTGCTGACGGACTGCTCGGGCAAGACCCAGTGCCAGGCCAGCACCTGGATCGCATCCTGTTTCAGCGTCGCTATGCTCTGGGCGTCGCCCGTATCGAGTTCGCGTTCGCCCAGAGCGTTCAGATATTTGAAGGCGAACCAGGCCGGCTTGCGGATAGCTTGCGGGTTCATCAGGCCGAATCCGCCGTCGAACGGCCGTGTTTGCGGCCCCGGTTCCTCGAACAGATCCGAATAGGCCCAATAGCTCATCCCCTGCGCCAGACCCTCGCTCTGACGCAGCTTGGTCAGGATGTAGGCCGCGCTCAGATAGTCGTCGTGGATCGGGTCGCGCGGATTGTAGCTGCTGCTCCACTCGGTGAAGAACAGCGGCAGGCCCGGACGCGACGAGGCCTCGATCTGCCCGCGCACCTTGCGCACGTCGGCGACTACGGCGTCGGGATCACGCGACAGCCTGTTGTCGCCCTCGCCCTTCTCATCCAGGAAACCGCCTTCGACGCCATAGGTATGGGTGGTGACGAAATCGACCGCCAGGTCATGCTGATCCGCATAGGTCAGGAACTCGGGAACCCAGGCGGCTCCGGCGGTGGCGGGACCGCCCACTCGCAACGCCGGGTCGATCGCCTTGATCGCGCGAACCGTGCGAGCATAGTAATCGAAATAGGCCGCCTGATCAGCCCTTTCCCAGAAGCCGTCCAGGTTCGGCTCGTTCCAGAACTCGAAATACCAGGTCCGCACCTCCTCGATACCGTAGCGCGCGATCAGGTGGCGGGTGAAGGCGTCGACCAGCGCCGTCCACTTCTCTGGTTCGGGGTGAGAAGTATTGCCCTTCCAGTAGAAGAGGGTCTGATCCGAGGTCTTCATGGCGTCGGGCGTGAAGCCCAGTTCGATGAAGGGCTTCAGCCCCATGCCCAGAAGCTGATCATACAGGTAGTCGATCCGGCTCCAGTCATAGACAGGTCGACCGTCCACTTCTCGATAGGTCCCCAGCTCATCGTGAAAGATGTCGTGAAAGCGGATGTAGCGAAAGCCGAGCTCGGCCCGCGCCAGCCGCAGTTGCGCCAGACTGTCGTCGCGGATCAGGACGCCGGGATAGTCGGAGCCGACCGAGAAGGTCGCCATCCGGTCGCGCGGTTTCGTCGGGCCGGCGGCGTCTATGGTGATGGCGCGACGCGCCTCGGCCCCGGCCGGACCGACCATGCCGCCCAGAACGAGCGCGCCGCCCATCGCGCCCATGACCGCTCGCCTCCAGCCTGACTTCGACGACATCGCCCCTCAGGCCCCCCGGTCGGCCATTTGCGAGCGCATCGCCGCGACGAAGGCCTCGGCCGCTTCGGCGACGTCGCGAGCGGATCGTCCCGGTTTGAACAGGGCCGAACCGATGCCGAAGCCGGCGGCGCCCGCGTCCAGCCAGGTCCGAACATTGCCCGGCTCGACCCCGCCGACGGCATAGACGGCGGCCGTCGACGGCAGGACCGCCCGAACCGCGCGCAGTCCCGCCGGGCCCGCCAGCTCCGCCGGAAAGAGCTTGAGCACGTCCGCACCGGCGTCGAGCGCGGCGAAGGCTTCGCTCGGGGTGAAGAAGCCGGGCATGGAGAAGAGGCCCGCGGTCTTGGTTGCGCCGATCACCTCGGCGTTGGTGTTGGGAGAGATGACCAGTTGCCCGCCGGCGTCGGCGACCGCCTTCACCGCCTCCACGTTCAGCACCGTCCCCGCCCCGACGAAGGCGCGCCCCTGCAGGGCGTCGCGCATCCGACGGATGCTGACCAGGGGATCGGGCGAGTTGAGCGGCACCTCCAGACAGGTGAAACCGGCGCCGACCAGGGCTTCGCCGACATCCACCGCCTCGTCCGGCGTCAGACCGCGCAGGATGGCGACCAGAGGCATGGCCGACAGGGCGGCGGAAATAGCTGTGCTCATGGGATCGCCTTCCAGATACGATGCAGGCCCGCCGCCGTCGCGGCTTCCGCCGACGCCAGACCGATGTTTGTGAAGCCCGCCAGCCCCAGGGCGCGGCGATAGCGTTCCGCCAGATGATCCTCGCCGACGACCATGACGCTGCGCCCCCTATGACCGCGTCCGGCGGCGACCTCCGCGCCGATCAGCAGGCCCGACAGATAGTCGGCCGTGGCCTCGTCCCCCAGGGCGCCTGACAGATGTCGAACGCGAACCGAAAACAGATTGGCCGTCACCGCCGGATCGGCCAGGGCCTTGAGCACGCCCTGGTCGAAAGCGGCCTCGTCCTGACCTGGGTCGCCCATGCCCCGTCCCAGCAAGGTGGCGGCGCGGACGGCGGCGAACAGCTCTCCGGTCAGGAAGGTGCGGAAGGCCGTGACGGCGCCGTTTGCGACCTCGATCCACTTGCTGTGGGTGCCCGGCGCGATCAGAAGGCCGCCCTCGCCCGCTCCGAACAGACCCAGCGCCTGGGTCTCCTCGCCGCGCATGACGTCGTCGAGTTCCGGCAGGCGCAGGGCCAGGCCCGGCACGATGCCGATGCGACGGCCCGGTTCAGGCCAGACGACATGCCGCGCCACATCCTCGATCCGGGCGGGACAGGGCAGATAGCCCGCGTCCGTCCAGCCCTGCCGCGCCCCGGCCATGCCGCAGATCAAGACAGGCGCGGCCTCCAGCCAGTCGCCGCCGACCTCGGCCAGAACAGACGGAAAGTCCTCGCTCGACAGGGTTCCGGCGCCGCGCGGATCGACGCGACGATCCTGCACGCGTCCCTCGGCGTCGATCCGTATCACCCGCAATCGAGTGGTGCCCCAGTCGACGCCGATCAGGGCGGTCATGGGGCCGGGCACACCGTGTCGCCCTCATTCGAGCCGAGGCGAATGTCCTCGACCGTCACGCCGAAAGCCGACGCAGTCCGCAGCCCCCAGGGCTGATCGACGGCGGCGATGTCAGCGCCGTGGTCGCGCAGGCAGGACAGGCGGACCTTCAAGGTCCGCCACTCGCCCAGGGGCGCCGCGTTGAAGATGGCGGTGACGTCCACGCGTCCGGTGCCCAGCGTCAGCAGAACCGGGGCCTGCGGACGGCTGTCGATGCGATAGCGGAAGGCCACCGCCATCTCGCCGTTGGACTGCCGCGTCAGGTCCACCGGGCTGGCCGAGATGACGGCGTGGCCGCCCGCGCCGCCGAAGCTCAGGGCGCGGGCCGATTCCTGCCCGGCGCCGTCCGTCGAGCGGACGCTGACGCCGCCACGCGGACTGGAGCCGACGCTCTCGCTCCCCAGGCGGAACTCGCCGCCGTCATCGCGCAGCATCAGCGACCAGGGCGCCACGAAACGCCCGTCGACGAAGTAGCGATCCAGGCTGCTGGTCGACCCGACCACGCCGCTGGCCTCGGACAGGGCGCCGACACGACCGCCCCGCGCATAGGTCAGGCCGTAGCCATAGGCGAACTGCGGATCATAGCCGGGCTGGCCGACGTTCAGCGGCTCGCCCGTCGCGTCCTTGGGCCAGCTGAAGGACAGCGTGCCTGAAAAGTCATGGCGCGGCTTGCCCGCCGCGTCGCCGATCAGGACGTCAGCGACGCCGCCGCCTTCTGTCCCCGGCAGCCATGCAGCCAAGAAGGCGTCAGACGCATTGATCTCGGGATTGGTCCACATCGGCCGTCCTGACAGGAAGACAGACACCGTCGGCACGCCCGCCGCCTTCAGCCGCCTCAAAGTCTCCAGCGGTCCTGTCGGCACGTAGTCCAGCGTGTCCACGTCGCCCTGGAATTCGGCATAGGGGGTCTCGCCGAAGACGACGATGGCCACGTCCGGCTTCTGGGTGAAGGCGCCGTCGAGGCTGAGCACAGCCTGGCCGCCCGCCGCCTTCACCGCCTCGTCGAGGCCGCTCCAGATCGACTGGCCGTTGGGGAAGTCGGCGTTGCTGTTGCCCGTGCCCTGCCAGGTCAGGGTCCAGCCGCCCGAGGCCTGGCCGATGTCATCGGCCTGTCCCGCCACCAGAACCCGCGCCCCGGCCCGGATCGGCAGGACCGCGTTCTCATTCTTCAGCAGGACCAGCGACTTGCGCACGGCCTCTCGCGCCAGCGCCCGATGAGCGGGCGAGCCCAGCGCGTTCAACCGTCCCTCGACCGGACGGGCGTCGTTGAACAGGCCCGTCTTGACCTTGACCCGCAGGATGCGGCGCACCGCCTCGTCCAGACGCGCCATCGGAATCTCGCCCGAACGCGCCTGGGCCAGGGTGTTTTCATAGAGCGGCTTCCAGCTGTCGGGCGCCATCAGCATGTCAATGCCCGCGTTGATCGCCAGGGCGCAGCTCTCGTTCGAGCAACCCGGCAACTGGCCGTGGGCGTTCCAGTCCGAGACGACGAAGCCGTCGAAGCCCAACGGGCCGCGCAGCACGTCATTGAGGATGGTCTCATTGCCGCTGTGCTTGACCCCGTTCCAGCTGGAGAAGCTGGCCATGATCGACAGGACCCCGGCGTCGATGGCCTGGGGGTAGCCGGACAGATGGGTGTCGATCAGTTCGCGTTCCGTCCCGGCGAAGTCGCCCTGATCCTTGCCGCCCGTGGTGCCGCCGTCGGCCAGGAAATGCTTGGCCGAACCGGCGATATGGCCCGCCGTCAGCGGATGATCGGCCGACAGGGCGCCTTGCAGACCCAGGGTCATCGGTCCGGCGTAGCTCTGCGCCACCTCCGGGTTCTCGGCATAGCCTTCATAGGCCCGACCCCAGCGGTCGTCGCGCGGCACGGCCAGCGTCGGGCCGAAGGTCCAGTCGGCCCCGGTGACGGCGACTTCCAGCGCGGTCGCCTGACCAATGCGGCGGATCAGATCGGGATCACGCGCGGCGCCCAGACCAATGTTGTGCGGAAAGATGGTGGCGCCGACGATGTTGTTATGCCCGTGCACGGCGTCGATGCCGTAGATCATCGGGATTCTGGCGCCCGGCCGCTCGGCCGTGGCGCGGCGGAAGGCCTGGGCCAGCTCCACCCACTTCTGCGCCGAAGCGCGCTCGTCGCCGCCCGGCGAGGAATTGCCGCCGGCCAGGATCGAACCCAGGGGATAGCGCAGCAGGTCTTCCGGCTTGATCGAGGCAATGTCCGCCTGAATGGTCTGGCCGACCTTCTCCTCCAGCGTCATCCGGCTCATCAGATCGGTGACGAAGGCCTCGGTCGCGGCATCGGACATGGCGGCAGGCGACGCCGCACGGGGCCACAGGTCGGGGTGGGCGCGGGACGCCTCGGTGACGATGGTCGCTTCAGCCGAGACATGGTTCACGGGCGCGGCACGCGGCGTCGTCGAGGCCGTGGCGGCGCAAGCGCCGGACGACAGCGCCAGACTCAGGGCCAGGGCGGACACGGCGCCGGGGCGTGAAATCAGAAAGCGCGAGGTCATGGGCAGGTCCGTCCGGTCTGTCAGGCCAAGGATAGGACGAAAAGCCCGGCGCGATCAGGACGACCGCGCCGGCAGTTCGCTCAGGATAATGCAAAAGACCAGGGCGCCGACGCCATCACGCCGCGACCATCCGACTGAACCCGAAGTTCGCTCCCGAGACATCGTTGACCGACGCCCTGATTTTTACAGACGCAACTTGATGCACCTGTGACAATCATGTCAACTGCCAACGTTAGCGCTATCAACGAGAGACGTCGCACGTCTCCGGTCCTGGGGAGGAAAGACGGCATGACGGCAGAGATCACCCGCAGAGCCGCCGCAACCCTGACGCTGGCGCTCGGCGCCCTGACGACGGCGCGGGCCGCCAGGGCCGAGGCGACGCCGTACAGCTGGCGCAGCGTCGCGGTGGGCGCGGGCGGCTTCATCCCCGGCATCGTCTTCAGCCCTGTCGAGCGCGGCCTGGCCTACGCCCGCTCCGACATGGGGGGCGCCTATCGCTTCGACGCCGAGCAAAATCAGTGGCGGCCCCTGCAGGACGCCAGCCCGCGCTCGTCCGACTTCGGCGTCGAGAGCATCGCCGCAGACCCTGTGGACGCGGACGTGGTCCACGCCGCTGTCGGCGTCCATCGCGACGATCCCGGCGCCATGCTGCGCTCCAGCGACCGGGGCGAGACCTGGACCCGGACCGAAGTTCCTTTCCGCATGGGCGGCAATGAGGACGGACGCGGGCTGGGCGAGCGCCTGGCCATCGACCCCAACGACAACCGCATCCTCTATTTCGGCTCGCGCCACGACGGCCTGCAGCGCTCGACCGACGGCGGCGTCAGTTGGACCAAGGTCGCATCCTTTCCGCTCAAGGGACTGGGAACCCCGACCGGGCGCGGCACGCACGGCGGCCTCAGCTTCGTCGTTTTCGATCCCCGCAGCGGCGTGCGCGGCCAGGCGTCCCAGACCCTGTTCGTCGGCGTCGCCGATCCGCATGATCACGCCCTCTATCGCTCGGATGATGCGGGACGGACCTGGCGTCCCGTCACGGGCGGGCCGCGATCCGAGCTGTCGGCGGCCAAGGCCGAACTGGACCCGCGCGGCCGGCTCTATGTCACCTGCACCCTGGGCATAGGTCCCAACGGGATCACGGACGGCGCGGTCTGGCGGCTGGATACCCGCACCGATCATTGGACCGACATTTCACCGCCCCGCCCTGACAATGATCGCGCCGGCGGCTTCATGGGGCTGGCGCTGGACAGGACCCGGCCCGGCGTCATCATGGTTTCGAGCATGAACCGCTGGGCGCCGGGCGACACCATCTGGCGCAGCACCGACGACGGCCGTTCCTGGACCAGCCTGCGCGAAGGCTCGCGCCGCGACGTCCGCGCCACCCCCTATCTCTACTGGGGCAATGACGCGCCGGAGTTCGGCTGGTGGATCGCCGCCCTGGCGCTGGACCCATTCGATCCTGATCGATTGATCTATGCGACCGGGGCAACCGTCTATCAGACCCAAAACCTGTCCGCCGCCGACGCCAACCGTCCAACCGACTGGACGCCCTGGGTCGACGGCATCGAACAGACCGCCGTCATCACCCTGACCAGCCCGCCCGAGGGGCCGCGCCTGCTGACGGGCTTCGGCGACATCTCGGGCTTCGCCCACGAGGACCTGACCCGTTCACCGGACCTGCAGTTCACCACGCCGGTCTTCGCCAACACCAATCAGATCGACTATGCGGGCGCGGCCCCCGCCATCGTGGTCCGCAGCGGCACGCCGCACGAGGGCGTCGGCTCCGAGGGACATGACGGCTCGACCCTGGCCTGGTCCGATGACGGGGGACGCCGCTGGAAGCCGCTGGGGCGTCCGCGCCCCGCCTCCGGCGAAACCCCGATCATCGCCGACAATCCGCGCATGGACCTCTATCGCGACGCGCCGATCACGGTCTCCGCCGACGGCGCGACCTTCGTCCTGGCCACGCCCCAGGTGGTCTGGTCGCGCGATCGCGGCCTCAGCTGGAAGCCCTGCGTCGGGCTGCCGCCCCTGCTCCGACCCGTGGCCGATCGCCGGGACGCCCAACTCTTCTACGCCTTCGATTTTCGCACCGGCCAATGGTTCGTCAGCGTGGACGGCGCCGAGAGCTTCGCCCGCGTGCCCTCGCGCGGCCTGCCCGCCGCCAGCGCCGCCGACCGCCCGACCTGGCGCGAACAGGCCTTCCCGCTGAAGGCCACGCCCAGCCACGACGGGGACCTGTGGTATGTGTCGCGCGCGGGTCTCTACAACAGCCGCGACGGGGGGCAGACCTTCGAGCGCGTCGACGGCGACCTGGCGATCGAGATGCTGGACTTCGGCATGGCGCCGTCCGGCCAGACCTATCCCGCCCTGTTCGCCATCGGCACGCGCGACGCGGTGCGTGGCGTCTTCCGTTCCGATGATCGCGGGCGCACCTGGATCAGGGTCAATGACGACCGGCATGAATACGGCCGCCGCTATCGCGCCATCGCCGGCGATCCGCGCCAGTTCGGCCGTGTCTATGTGGCCACCGACGGACGCGGCGTCGTCTATGGAGAACCGGCATGAACCTGTCCCGACGCGGCCTTCTGGGCGCCGGCGCCTCAGCCTCCCTGCTCAGCGGATGCGCCACGACGCCCGGCGGCGCGGCCGGTCCGTTCAAGCCCACATGGGACAGCCTGATCGACGGCTACCGGACGCCTGACTGGTTCCGCGACGCCAAGTTAGGCATCTGGTCCCACTGGGGTCCCCAATGCGTGCCCGAGTTCGGCGACTGGTACGGCCGCCAGATGTATATTCAGGGCAACCCCTTCTACGAGCACCATGTCGCGACCTACGGCCATCCCAGCCGGTTCGGCTTCATGGACTTCATCGACATGTGGAAGGGCGATCAGTGGGACCCCGAGGGTCTGCTGGACCTCTATCAGGCGGCAGGCGCCCGCTACATCATGTCGATGGCGAACCACCACGACAATCTGGACCTGTTCGACAGCACCCATCACGACTGGAACGTGATGCGGGTCGGGCCGAAGCGCGACATCGTCGGCGCCTGGGAGAAGGCGGTGCGGGCGCGCGGCCTTCGCTTCGGCGTCTCCAACCACGCCGCCCACGCCTGGCACTGGTGGCAGACGGCCTATGGCTATGACGCCGAAGGGCCGATGAAAGGGGTCCGCTACGACGCCGCGCGCCTGACCAGAGCGGACGGTGCAGGCAAGTGGTGGGACGGGCTGGACCCGCAGGAGCTCTACACCGGCCCCAGCTTCGCGCCGCCCGACGGCATCGCCTCCATCGCCGAGATGAACGCCTGGCACGACGCCCGCGACGGCCAGTGGATCGAGACCCCGCCTCCGAACAATCCCGCCTTCGTCCGGTCCTGGGTCGCGCGCCAGCGGGACCTGATGACCAAGTATCGGCCGGACATGGTCTATTTCGACAACTATCAGCTGCCGCTGGGCCGCCATGGGCTGGAGGCGACGGCGGAATATTACAACGCCTCGCTCGGCTGGCGCGGCGAACTGCCCGTCGTCAACGGCAAGCGCCTGGACGAGCGCCAGCGCAAGGGGATCACCGAGACGGTCGAGCGCGGCTTCTCTGACAGTCTGCGGGCCGAGCCCTGGCAGACGGACACCTGCATCGGCGACTGGCACTACAACCGCGCCCGTTTCACCGGCCACTCCTACGTCCCCGCCCACAGCGTGCTGCAGCGGCTGGTGGACGTGGTGTCCAAGAACGGCAACCTGCTGCTCAGCATCCCCCAGCGCGGCGATGGCACGATCGACAGCGACGAGCGTCAGATCCTGACCGACATCGCCGCCTGGATGAAGATCAACGGCGAGGCCGTCTTCGACACCCGCCCCTGGCGCATCTATGGCGAGGGGCCGACCGAGGTGCAGGGCGGGATGCACGGCGAGGGCGCGGCGCGCCCCTGGACGGGCCAGGACATCCGCTTCACGACCAAGGGCGACGCCCTCTACGCCTTCGCCCTCGACTGGCCTGAAAGCGCCCAACTCAGCATCCGGTCGCTGCGCGCCGGGGCGGGCGGGCGCGTGGAGCGGATCGACATGTTGGGCGGCGGCGCCCTGTCGTTCCGGCAGACGGACGAGGCCCTGGTCATCGACCTGCCCGCCGCTCGCCCAGTGACGGTCGCGCCCGCCCTGCGACTGCGGGGCGCGGGTCTGGTCTGAGATGTTTCAACAAAGGCGGCGCCTGGGGAGGACACACGCCATGAAGACCACATCCGCCATCGCCCTCGCACTCAGCCTGCTCAGCGGCGCGCCGGCTCTGGCCCAGACGCCGCCGGCGGCGAGCGGCGCGGCCACGGGTGCGACCGAGCGCCCCCTGATCGAGCGGCTGATCAACACGCCCTTCGTGCAGAACTGGAACACCTGGGGCCTCGCCTCGCCGCCGACGCCCCAGCCCGCGCAGGGCGTGACCGGCGGCAAGGCCCTGAGCATCGACGTGCGCCGCGCGGGCGATCCCTGGTCGGTCGGCGCCGTCATGACCAATACCGGTGCCGTCAAGTCCGGCGACGTCCTGTTGCTCGGCGTCTGGGTGCGCGCGGCAGCCTTGCCGGACAATCAGACGCGCACGCACGTCCCCCTGTTGCTGCTGGAGGGCGCAACCGAGCCCAAGCCCGTTCTGGCGCGCGCGACCAACGTCGCCGTGGGGCCGGAATGGACGATGATCTACGCCTCAGGCGTGGCCGAGGCCGACTTCGCCCCCGGCCAGACCAGCATCATCATGCAGATGGGACAGGCGCGGCACAGACTGGAGCTGGGTCCGGCCCTGCTGTTCAACTTCGGTCCCGACTACGACCGGGCGCGCCTGCCCCGCAATCCCGAAGGCTAGGGGATCGGGGCCTCGAACGGGACCGCCGGCAATCCGGTGGGTCCGTAGAGGTTGCACACCGGACTGTCGGCCCAGCAGAAGCGCACCTTGACGTCGGACGGCCTCGCCGAGGCCAGAACGACCACTTCGCCCGACCGAACGGCGTCGACAAAGCGGCAGTCGCCGTTCGCGTCACAGAGTTCGAATCCGATAGGCCGTTGCGCGCCATAGGCCACCAAACGCGTGCCCGGCGCATAGTCTATCTGAACGCCCTCGGCCGTGCGGACCACCGACAGCGGCTGGGGCGACACAGGCTGGAGCTCGCCGTCGAGACGCCGCGCCTCCAGCGCCAGGCGGCGGCCGACCTCCAGCTTGTTGGTCGGGTGGATGTCGTAGCGGTCGCCGATGTCGATGGCGACGGCCAGCCCCGCACGGGGATCGCCCCCGACCACCGCGCGCTGGCTCTCGCGCAAGGCCGCCCAGTAGGAATTCGTCGGCTGCTCGGCCGCCGGACCGAAATTGGCCAACTGCACCACCAGCGCCCCCATGTCGGGGCTCTCGAACCGCCGGCGCCAGTCCGCGAACAGGGCGGGCAGAAGACGGCGATAGCCCGCCGGGTCGCCGATATTGGACTCGCCCTGATACCAGGCCATGCCCTTCAAGCCCCACGGTCCCAGGGGGGCGATCATGCCGTTATAGAGGGTGGTCACGCCGCTGCCGCCGATCCAGGGCGTGCGTGGCGGATTGGGCAGATCGCCCAGCGACGCGGCGATCCGATGACGCCAGCCCGACGACAGGGCTATGCTGTTTCCGTCCGCGAGCCGCAGCCGCTTGTTCTGCGCCGCGCCCCAGGCCCCGCCGCCGCCGTTGGTGTCCAGCACCCCCACCGCGATCAGATTGCGGCCCGGCTTCAACGTTCCCGCAGGAAGCGCATAGACGCGCGGCGTGTCCCAGCCCTGCTGACCGCCGACGTAGCGGCCGTTGACCCAGGTGACGTCCGCGTCATCGACCGGGCCCAGCTCCAGGGTCGCGGCCTGGCGCGCCTGGGCCGCTGTCAGCTCGACCTCCTTGCGCAGCCAGATGATGCCGTCGAAGGTCTGCAAGCCCTCGACCGTGCTCTCCCAGAATCCTTCGGCGGGGATCGGCGCCCAGTCGGCGTCGCGGGTCTGCGGCAGGTTCCAGCCCTGCTGCGTGCCCGGATCATGAGCCGCCCACCAGGCCTGCGTGATCTCGCGCCACTGGGTTTCGCCGCGCTGAGGATCGCGCGCATAGGTCTCAAGGGCTTGCAGCGCCTGATCATGGCCGCCCAGATCGACCAGCGCCTCGCGGCTCAACCAGTCCTCGATGACCGATCCGCCCCAGGAGGCGGCGATCAAACCGATCGGCACGTCGCTCGTGCGGCGCAGATCGCGTCCCATGAAGTAGCAGGCGGCCGAGAAGTCGCGCACGCTGTCCGGGCTGGTCGTGCGCCATTGGCCGACCGCCGCATGTGTATCCGACGGCGCTGGCCGGCTGGAGCGTTCGACGAGGAACAGCCGCATCCGGTCGTCATGGGCGGCGCCGATCTCGCTTTCGGCGTTCGTGGCCTGACGGACCGCGAACTCCATGTTGGACTGACCCGAGCACAGCCAGACGTCGCCGACCATGACGTCGCTGACGGTCTGGGCCGCGCCGCCTTCGACCCGGGCGGTCAGCCTGTGGGGGCCACCGGCGGGCAGCGAGGCCAGATTGGCGCGCCAGACCCCGTCAGCGCCCGCCGTGGCCTCGGCCTTCGTCTCCGCCAGGGCGACGGAGACCCGCGCGCCGGGCGCCGCCCGGCCCCAGACCGCGATGGGGCGGTCACGCTGCACCACCGCATGGTCCTGGAACATGGCGTCCAGCAGGGGCGCGGAGGTCTGGGCCTGAGCCGCTTCGCCGCCGATGGACAGGAAGGCGGCGACGGCGGCGGCGGTGAGCAAGAATGAGCGCATCCGCGCCTCCTGACGGCGTTGGCCCGTCCCGAACCGCCGGGACGGGCGGTCGGTGTTAGCGTCGGATTTCGACCGGCTGGCCCGAGTAGCGGATCGTCTTGGCCGGCGCGGCGTCGAAGTCGCCCACGTCCGCGCCCGGCCCGCTGACGAAGCGCACATGGATCGTGCGATCGCCCGGCATGCCCGGATATGCGCCGGTCCGCGCGCCGATGGTCAGGACGCCCGTCGCGTCGTTCCAGCGCATAGGGATGTTCGAGAACTCGCCGCGCTCGTAGGCGTAGTTCACGCCCTGATCCTCATAGAGCGAGAAGACGCCGTCCGCGCCGGTATAGACGATCAGGGTCAGCGGCCCGTCCAGCTTCTCGGCCGTATACTGGATCGCCGGGCCGGTCGGCAGGATCGAACCCGCGCGGACATAGACCGGGATCTTGTCCACGCCCGCCTCGACCGTGACGGAGCGTCCGCCGCCGAACTTCTGGCCGGTCAGCAGGTCGTACCAGTCGGCGCCTTGCGGGAAATAGACCGAGCGGCTGCGCGCCCTGTAGTCGGTGACCGGCGCGACCAGAAGGGCATGGCCGAATAGGTACTGGTCATTGATGTCGCGCGCCTGCACGTCGTTCGGGAAGTCCATGACCAGGCCGCGCATGATGGTGGCGTCACGGTGATAGACGTCCCCGGCCAGGCTGTAGATGTAGGGCATCAGCCGGTAGCGGGTACGCATCTGCTGGGCATAGGCGTCGTACATCGCCGTGCCCGGCTGGGCCAGATTATAGACCTCCCGCAACGGGAACTCGCCGTGCGAACGGAAGATGGGCGAGAAGGCCCCGAACTGGAACCAGCGCAGGTTCAGCTCGTCCCATTCGGCCTGATCCTCGGGCTTCATGCCGGCGGGATTGGAATAGCGCGCCTCGACCGAGAAGCCGCCGATGTCGTGGGTCCAGTTGGCCAGACCGGACAGGCCGGTGTTCACGCCCGCCGAAATCTGATCGCGCAGATTGTCCCAGCGCGCCACCACGTCGCCCGACCACAGGGTCGAGCCGGTGCGCTGCAGACCGCCCCAGGCCGAGCGGGTCAGGATATAGGTCCGCTGGTCGCCCTGTTCGCGGCGGAAGTTCTTGTAGACGTTCTCGGCGTTGATCAGCGGATAGGAGTTGAAGACATAGGCTCCCGGCCCGATCGCCGTCGGCCCCATGCGCAGGGTCCGCTCGGGGATGTCGAGGTTGGAGTGCATGTCCGGCTCGACCGAATCCAGCCACCAGCCGTCAAAGCCCATGCCCTTGAAGCTATCGGACATCTGCTTCCAGTAGAGGTCGCGCGCGGCCGGCAGATAGGGGTCGTAGAAGCTGTTGGCGTAGCCCGGTCCGACCCAGTCGCGCGCGCCGACATCGACGTTGCGCGTGTACATGCCGCCGATGGCGTCCAACTGCTTGTAGTGATCGGTCGTCGGATAGAATTTCGGCCAGACCGAGATGATGATGTTGGCGTTCATGTCGTGAACGTCCTTGACCATCTGGGTCGGGTCCGGGAAACGCGCCGGGTCGAACTGGTGCGAACCCCAGGCGTTCTCGGGCCAGTAGAACCAGTCCTGCACCACATTGTCGATCGGCAGACCCAGCTCGCGATAGCGACGCACAGTGTCCGTCACCTCGGCCTGGGTATTGTAGCGCTGGCGGCTCTGCCAGAAGCCATAGGCCCAGCGCGGCAGCATGACCGACTTGCCGGTCAGACCGCGATAATTGGCGATGACGCCGTCCAGATCGTCGCCGCCGATATAGTAGTAGTCGATGGCCGTGCCGACTTCCGACGCCAGGCTCAGCGCCCCCTGATCGGCGGCGGGCAGCGGGTCCATGTGGCGCAGCGAGATATAGCCGTCCTCAGGTATCCACTCGATGCGGATCGGCACGCGGACGTCGGCGGCCATCTGAACCTGGAAGTCGTGATCAAAGGGGTTCCAGTTCTGACGCCAGTTGTCCTCGACCAGCTTGCCGTCGACCCAGACCTTCACATAGCCGGACGAATAGAGACGGAACTTGTGCAGGCCGGCGGCCGGCGTTTCCAGCGTGCCCTCCCAGACGACCTTGACGCCCGCCTGTCCCGGCTTGCCCATGTCGCCGGTCTGGACCGGCTGTCCGGGCTGTGACTTGAAGCCCTCGGGCCAGCGCGACCATTCGCGGATGAATTCGTAGTTGACCTCGGTTTCCTGGCGCTGAACCTTCAGTTCGTCGTTCTGGTAATAGCTGGCGGTCAGCCCCCCGAAACGACCGGTGGCGTCGCGGACAATGAACTGGTCGGCGATCATGCCGTAGGGGCGCGGGTCGCCGAAACGGGTGATCGAGTTGTTGTCCCACAGGACGCCGTAGTTGCGGCTGGACACCACCAGAGGAATGCCGACGTCGATATTGTGCTGGGCCAGCTGAACGTCGTGGCCCTTGTGGTTCATCACCCCCTGCTGGTGCTGGCCCAGACCGTAGAAGGCCTCGTCGTCCGGGCTCTCCCAGACCTGGCGCGTGGCGAGGAAGCGGTGATCGCCCTTCTGGTCCTCGACCGTGACGGGGCTCAGTTCGCGGCTGCCCGCGCGCTCCTTCAGAACTTCCTGCCCGTTTTCATCGAGGAAGCGGACCGCCCCGGTGCGACGCGACACCTCGGCCGAGGCTTCAGCCGTTTTCAGCACCACCAGATCGCCGTGCGTCTCGACCTGGAAAGGCGTGGAGGTCGAGGGCTCCGCCGTCACCATCAGGCTGGGCGGCAGGTCCATCGAGGCGTTTTCGGTGGCCGTGACGCGGATGGTTTCGGGGCCATAGACCTCCAGACGCACGCGCCGCGCCGCGCCCTCTGCGGGGGTGACGATGACGCCGGCGGGAATGCGCTCGAAGGCGGCGGCCTCGATGGCGGCGGGCGAGGCCGAGTTCATCGCCGTGGCGCAGGCCCCCAGCGGAGCGGTCATCAGGGCGGCCAGGAACAGGCGGCGGGCGAGGGTCGGAATCATGGCGGGCGCTCGCTTCTTACTCAGGATCAATAGGTGGCGGTGACGACGCGCAGCAGGCGCGGTCGGTCAGTGAAATTCAGGCCGTAGTCGGTCTGGTCGCCGTTCCAGATGCGCTCGAACACCCATTGTCCGGCCTCGTCGAAACGGCCTTCCTCATAGCGGACGACCATGCGGCGCCGACCGTCGCTCGCAGGCTTGGCGGCGAAGTCGATCCGGGCGCGATAGCCGGTGACGATGAACTCGCCGGGGGCGACCTCGGCGATCAGGGCGCCGCCGTTGGGCTTGTCCGTGCCTGGCACGTCCGCCAGCGGCCCCAGCCAGGTCCAGTCAGGCTGACCGAACTGCCAGCGGCGATAGCCGACCGTGGCGGTCCAGTCGCCCAGATCCAGCGTCTGCGAAGCCCGGTCGTCCGGCTCGGCCACGCCCCAGACCTTGCCCGCGAAGGCGGCGCGGGCCCAGACCCTGTGCCACGGCGCGATCAGACGATAGGCGTCGCGGAACGGCGTCAGCGCCTTCTCGTCCACCACGGGCGCGCCGAGCGGATAGTTGGAATAGCCGGTGTAATCGATCCCGAACGGCGAGAAGCCGATCCCGCCCCGTCCCAGCACGGAGAAGAGATAGCGGGCGTAGGGGGTGTCATTGCCGGTCTCGGCGACGAACAGGGCGTTGTCCGGCCGGGCGTAACGATCCAGATGCCCCTCATAGGTGTGCGAGTCGCGATTGTAGATGTCGGGGCTGAGCATGGCGATCGACGGCGCCGCCGCCTTCCAGACGTCGAACACCGGCCAGACCGGACCGCCCGAGGCGTAGTTGGTCGGCGCGGTGCGCTCATGCGGGTCCGGCAGGGCCGCATTGACGTACATGGGCAGCGGATACTCGCGCGCGCCCGCTTCGGCGACCGTGTTGACGTAGGCGGCGATCGACCAGGCGTGGAAGAATTCTTCGGCCTCCTCGCCGAACACCGCCGACCAGTTGCCCTGCGCCTTGCCGGTGCGGTCCAGCAGGGCTTGCGGCACGGGCCCGTCGAAGGCGGCCTGGGCGGCGGGCGAATAGTCCCGCACCGACCCGTAGGTGCCGACCTCGTTTTCAGGCTGGGCCATGATGACAGTGCGCTGGCGCTCATCGACCTGACGAATGTGCTTCATCAGGGCGGCGAAGGCCCGCGCATCGGCGGCCAGCGTCTCCTGGCCATAGGGCGACATGGCGTAGGATTCCGCTCCGTCCTTCTGGATCAGGTGCGGGAAACGCGCGGGGTTCAGCTTGACCCAGGCGGGGGCGTATTTCGGCGAGGTGTTCTTCCAGGTGGCGAACCACAGGATGACCAGGCGCACGTCGTTGCGACGCGCCTCCTCGATCAGATGGTCGACGAAGGAGAAGTCGAACCGCCCCTCCTCCGGCTCGATCTGCTCCCAGGCGATGGGGACCTGAACCGTATTGGCGCCGACATAGCGCACCGCCGGCCAGGCTTCGGCCAGGGGCGCGGGATAGTTGGTGGAGTTGTTGACCTGAGCGGCCAGCATGGTGAAGGGCGCGCCATCGACCATCAGGGCGTGACGCCCGTTCTGCTCGACCAGTTGCGGGATGGGCGACTGCGCCGTCGCAGCCCCCGCCGAAAGAACCAGGGCCGCGGCCAGAACCCCGCCCAGACCGGATACAAACAGCTTCATCGGCGTCTCTCCCCAACGTCGACTACAGAAAACAAACGGGGCGTCGGCGGACCGGCGCCCCGTCTTGCTCGCCCCGGATCAGAACCGGGCGCGCAGCACCACGGCGACGCGACGGTCGGTGTCGACCCAGCTGTAACGCGGCATGCGATCGCCGTAACCCACGCGCAGGATGGTGCGCTCCTGCGTCAGGTTGGTCGCCTGCACGCCCAGTTTCACGCGATCATTGACCGTGAAGAAGACCGAACCGTCCAACTGGCCGTAGTCTTCCGACCAGACCGGGGCGTTGATGTTCGCCGCAGAGGTGGTCAGCAGGTATTTCTCGCGCCAGTTCCAGGCCAGGCGAGCCGAGATGCGGCCGCGCTCATACAGGCCGGCCAGGTTGTAGCTGGTCGGCGACATCCCCTCGAGCGGCAGGTCCAGATTGCCGCCGCCGGCGTTCTGGTTCGGATCGAAGACGTTGACCGCCGTGTTCCGGCCGCCGTCGCTGTCGATGTAGGTATAGTTGGCCTGCACCCCGAAGCCCGCGAACGGACCGGGCAGGAAGTCGAAGAACTGCTGGTAGGCGATCTCGAAGCCCTGAACCGTGCCTTCTTCGCCGTTCATCTGACGGGTCACGTCGAAGTCCAGCGTCACGCCGTTGTTGGTGAAGCTCTCGCGGCTGACGCCCGAATAGATGTAGTCCTTGATCTTCTTGCGGAAGACGGCGGCGGTCAGGCTGCCCTGCGGCGCGAAATACCACTCCAGGCTGGCGTCGAACTGATCGGCCATGATCGGCTTCAGGTTCGGATTGCCGCCGGTGCCGGTGTAGCCCGCGGTCGGATTGGGCGTGTAGCCGTCCGGGCCGAAGTTCACCGCCAGGGTCGTATAGGGCTGCATCTGGTTGAAGTCCGGCCGCACCATGGCGCGCGAGGCCGCGAAGCGCAGTTGCAGGTCGTCGCGCAGATGCAAACGCACGTTCAGGCTGGGCAGGGCCTCGGTGTAGTCGTTGGAGGTGTCGACGCCCTGGATCACTCCGCCTTGCGAGAAGGCCAGGGCCTGATTGAAGGCGGCGCAGGCCGTCGCGTCCGGCCCCGGACAGACGGGGCTGGACAGGCTGGGCAGTTGCACCCGCGCCTGGGTCGAGGCTTCCGTCTTCACCACGCGCACGCCGATATTGCCGTCAACTGGCCAGGGCAGGAGCGTGTCGCTGCCGAACCGGATGTGGGTATAGATGGCGTGGGTCTTCTCGTCCTGCTCGGTCACGCCGGCGGTCGGGTTGTCGCCGCCCGGATTGAAGTTGGCGAAATCGGTCGAAACCGGCGACCAGCCCCAGCCCTGACCTTGCGGCCACGGACGGCCCGTGATGGCCGAGAACAGGCTGTTGGCGTATTCGCGCCCCTGGTTCACGGTCGAGGCGGTCGGCAGCCAGAAGCCGCCCGGCGCCGCGATGTCTCCGCGGAAGAAGTTGTCGAACGCGTAGAACTCGGTATGCGACGGCAGGGCCGCGTTCAGCGTGCCGTCGTTCAGATAGACCGCCGGATAGCTGAAGACGCCGCCATTGTTGTTGGCCATGCCCCAGTACTGGGCGGACAGGATGCTCCAGTTCCAGTTGGTCTGGCGCGTCGTGAAGGTCTTGTCCGTGCCGCGATAGCCGACGCTGACGCTGCGAATGAAACCGTCATTGTCGAAGTTGTAGGTGGCGTCGCCGCGCCAGGCGAGCGAGTCGCCCTCATTGTCCTCGACGTGGTCCATGGCGTAACCCCAATAATAGTCCTGGGGTCGGTTCAGGTCGCCGCCGGTGATGTTCAGCGACGGCGACGATCCGCCGATGTTCACGATGGCGCTGAGGGGATCGGTGTTCAGCATCGAACGCTGCGTGCCGACGGTCAGGCTCATCAGCTCGGCCGTGGACTTCACATACTGGATGTCGCCGCTGAACTCCCAGTTGCCCGGCGTGTAGCGAACGTTCAGCGAGTAGTCGCCGGTCGTCTTGTGGTCTTCGCCGTAACGAATGTTGCCGTCATAGGTGATGCCTTCCAGCGAGCCCAGATCGCCGACAGCCGCCCCGGTCGGATAGCAACCCCAGCCGCCCGCATGCACGCCGGTCATGGTGCCGCCGGTCAGGACGCCGTTGTCGTAGATCAGGCCGGTGCTGGGGCACAGGGTCGTGCCGTCCTGCAGACCGGCGACGCGTTCGATATTGGTCGGGTCAGCCTTGCTGTAGAAACCCTGGGCCGTGAAGGTCAGATCTTCGGTCGGACGCCACTGGACCGCCAGGGCGTAGGCCGTGCGCTCCTGCTCCCAGCGCCCGTCGCGCCAGCCCAGATACTTGGGCTGATAGACGGTGTCGCCCTCCAGCGTCGTGACGGGATCGAAGCGGTCGGTCGTGATCGAGTTGGTGCGATTGCCGACATTGGACAGGCTGAAGTTGGCCAGCAGGCCGATCTCGCCGATCTTGGTCTGCCAGCGATCCGAGAAGATGGCGCTGCCCGACCAGTAGCCTTCCTCGATCAGGTCGCCGTAGTTGTAGTCGGCCGAAATCGCGGCCAGACGACCCGACTGGTCGAACGGCAGACGGGTCTTCAGATTGACCGTGCCGCCGATGCCGCCCTCGATCTGATTGGCCGCCGGGTTCTTGAACACGTCCACGCCGGCCAGCAGGTCGGCCGAGATGTCTTCGAACGAGAGGCCCCGGCCGTTGCGCGCCGAGAAGATGTCGCGCCCATTGGTTTCCGAGCGCACCCATGACAGGCCGCGAATGAAGACGCCGCCGCCTTCGGCCGCCAGACGGGCCGGGTCGCGCGCCTCGTTGGTGCGCTGAAGGGTGATGCCGGAAATGCGTTGCAGCGCCTCCGACACCGAACGATCCGGCAGGGCGCCGATGTCCACCGCCGTGATCGAGTCGACGATGACTTCCGAATTCTGCTTGATGGCCTGGGCCGAACGGAGCTGGGCGCGGATGCCCGTCACGACGACTTCGTCGACCGTGGTCGCGCCGTCGGACGGCTGGGTTTGAGCTTCCTGGGCCAGGGAGAGCGTCGGCGTCAAAGCCGCCACCGCCACCATGGACGCCCCGCACAACAGGGCCACACGACGCGCGCGATTATATCGAGACACCAGTCTCTTTCCTTCCTGCTGGTCGCACCCGGCGCTTAAGCGTCCGTGGAACGACATCCCTCCCTATGTGACCCTCCCACACTCCGGAGACGCGGCTCACATTTCAAGGATGCACAAAGTTTCACGCGTTGAAAAGCGATTTTTGATAGCGCTATCATTTGCGTTAAGGATTTCCGCGAGGTCCACGGTCCGCGAAACTTGATCCGCCTTCCGAAAAAGTAAGGGGCGTCGCTGCTGCCAGCGACGCCCCTAGCCTCCGCCCTCAGGCCCGGGCCGAGATCACCACCAGATCGAATAGACCGCGATCAGGACGATGATCACGCCGACGGCGGCGATATTGAAGCCCAGGGATGTCCTGTAGCTGACGCCGTCCAGTCTGATCTTCAACGTGCCGGGCTTGGGCGGAACCAGCAGCGACACCACCACCGCCGCGATCAGGGCGACGACGAAGACCAGCCCCACCCGGTTCATGAACGGCAGGGTGAACAGATCCATCCGATCCAGTTGCCACAGCAGACCCGACAGGGCGACGCCGCCCACGGCCGCGGTCAGAGCCCCGGCCTCCGACGCCCGCTTCCAGAACAGGCCCAGGATGAAGATGACCACGATCGACGGGGTGAAGAAGCCGGTGAAATCTTGAATGAACTGGAAGGCCTGGCTGAAGCCGCCCAGCAGGGGTCGCGCCGTCAGGATGCCGATGATCACGGCGCCCACCGCGGCCAGACGCCCCACGGCCACCAGATGGGTCTCGGACGCACCGGGCCTCACCTTGGCGTAGAGATCCAGGGTGAAGATGGTCGAGATCGAGTTCACCTTGGACGCCAGCGAGGCGATGATGGCCGCGATCAGGGCGGCGAAGACCAGCCCCTTCAGACCGACCGGCAGCAGGTTCATCATCGTCGGATAGGCCTGATCCGGCGCGGTCAGGTTCGGCGCCAGAACCAGAGCCGCCATGCCCGGCAGGACCACGATGACCGGCATCAGCAGCTTCAAATAGGCGGCGAAGGCGATGCCCTTCTGGGCCTCGGCGACCGACCTGGCCGCCAGGGCGCGCTGGATGATGTATTGGTTGAAGCCCCAGTAGCTGATGTTCATCACCCACAGCCCGCCCAGCAGGACGGCGATGCCCGGCAGTTCCTGATAGTGAGGATTGTCCTTCGACAGGATCATGTCGAACTTCTCGGGGAACTGGGTCAGCAGGGTCTGGAAGCCGGCCACGGCCCCGCCGTCGCCGCCGATGGTCGACAGGGCGATGAAGCCGATGATCAGGCCGCCGCAGACCAGCAGCGCCACCTGGACAATGTCCGTCAGCGCGACCGCCTTCAGCCCGCCCCACAACTGATAGGCCAGGGCGAAGACGCCGATGGCGACGATCGCGTAGTCCTGATTGAAGCCCGTGACCGTATTCACCGCGATCGACCCCAGCCACAGGATGGAGGTCACATTGACGAAGACGTAGAGCAGCAGCCAGAAGACCGCCATGACGTTGCGGATCGTCGGCCCATACCTTTGCTGCAGGAACTGCGGCATGGTGACGATGTCGTTGCGCAGGAAGATGGGCAGGAAGAACTTGCCCACGATCAGCAGGGTCAGCGCCGCCATCCACTCATAGGAGGCGATGCCCAGACCGATCACATAGCCCGACCCGCTCATGCCGATGATCTGCTCGGCCGAAATATTGGCGGCGATCAGCGAGGCGCCGATGGCCCACCACGGCAGGCTCTTGGACGCCATGAAATAGTCGGTGGAGGTCTTGCGTCCCCCGCCCTTGTCTCGAGAGACCCACTGGGCCAGACCGAAGATGGCGATTCCATAGATCGCCAGAATGACCAGATCGACCGTCGCAAGCGACATGAAGCGCTCCCTCCCCCTGCCCCTCCACGGGCTTTGACCAAGGCTTAGGCGAGCGGTTTATGATCGTCCAATAGTTTTCATATCTGGCTACGTATTTTAAGAGTGGATTTGCGGCGTCCCGAGCGCCGCACGAAGGAACGGCCCGGACCGCCGCGCAGGACACCAAACAATGACGCTTCAGGACGAAACCGAAGACCGCAAATACCGCGCGCCGGCCCTGGAAAAGGGCCTGGACGTGCTGGAACTGCTGTCCACGCACGGCGAGCCGATGACCCCGTCGCAGATGTCGGTCGTCCTGGGCCGTTCGGTCAGCGAACTGTTCCGCATGATCCAGGTGCTGGAGTTCCGTCGATACATCGAGGCCACGACCGACGGTTATCGCCTGACCAACCGCCTGTTCACCCTGGGCATGGCCCAGGCGCCGGTGAAGTCCCTGGTCGAAGCGGCCCTGCCCGTCATGCGCGCCCTGGCCACCGCGACCGTCCAGTCCTGCCACCTGGTCGTGCCGACCGACGACCAGATCGTCGTGATCGCCCGGATCGAAGGCCCCGGCGACCTCGGCTACTCGGTCCGGCTGGGCTACCGTCGCAACATCATCGACGCCAGTTCGGGCCTGATGTTCTACGGCCGGGCGTCCGAAGCCGCCCAGGCGGATCTGAAGGCGCGTCTCGAACCGCAATACGGCGTCGATCGGGTCGCCCGCTACATCACCGCCGCCGAGGCGGCCGGCGCCCAGGGCTATGTCCGACGCGAGAGCGACTTCGTGGCCGGCGTGACCGATCTGGTCGCCCCGATCATGGGGGCCGACAGCATCATCGCCACCCTGATCACCCCCTACATCCAGCGGACCCCGCCCGTCTGCGACATCGACACGGCGCTGGAGCATCTTCGCGCCGCCGCCGCCTCCATCTCGGAAGACATGTCGGCGGTGGCCCAACCCTGAAAATCGAGCGCGGCCCATGCGGCGCGTTGACTTGCGCCACCCGTCATATCATTTTCGTCTGCAAGATTGCTTTCAACAGTGAAAGATCGGTCCCTAGAGATCGATGCGGGCGTCGGCCCGCCATGATGCAGGGAAACGCATGGCCGCCATCTATCCTGACCTTGCCGGCAAGGTCGTCGTCGTCACCGGCGGCGCCGGCGGCATAGGCGAATCCATCAGCCGCGCCTTCGCGGCCCAGGGCGCCCGCGTCGGCGTCCTCGACATCGACCAGACGCGCGGACAGGCGCTGCAAACCGCCCTCGGCGACAGCGCCCTGTTCTTCCCGTGCGACGTGACCGACATCCCGGCGCTTCAATCCGCCATCCAGTCGGTTCGCGATCGGTTCGGTCCCATCGACGTGCTGATCAACAACGCCGCCCATGACGAACGGCACGACACCCTGTCAGTGACCGAGGCCTACTGGGACAACCGCATGGCGGTGAATCTGAAGCACCAGTTCTTCGCCGCCCAGGCCGTCCTTCCCGACATGAAGGCGACCGGCAAGGGGGCCATCGTCAACCTCGGCTCCTGTTCGTGGGTCATCGGACAGGGCGGGATGGCGGCCTATACGGCGTCCAAGTCGGCGGTCCTGGGCCTGACCCGCTCCCTGGCGCGCGACTTCGGCGCGTTCGGCGTCCGCGTGAACGCCATCGCCCCCGGCTGGATCATGACCGAGCGCCAGTTGGAGCTGTGGGTCACGCCGGAGACCGAGCAGAGCATCTACGAAAACCAGTGCCTGAAGCGCCGCCTGGTCCCCGACGACATCGCCCGCGTCGTCGTCTTCATGAGCTCCGACGAAGCCGGGGCCATCACCAATCAACACCACATCGTCGACGGCGGCTGGAACTGATGAGCGACCAATCCGACAAACGCCTGCGCAGCCGCGCCTGGTTCGACAATCCGTCGAACCCCGACATGACCGCCCTCTATCTGGAGCGGTATCTGAACTACGGGCTGACCCTGGAGGAACTGCGCTCGGGCAAGCCGATCATCGGCATCGCCCAGACGGGGTCGGACCTCAGCCCCTGCAACCGCCACCACATCGAACTGGCCAAGCGGGTGCGCGAGGGCATCCGTGAGGCGGGCGGCGTGGCCCTGGAATTCCCGGTCCACCCCATCCAGGAGACCGGCAAGCGCCCGACCGCCGGCCTGGATCGCAACCTGGCCTACATGGGTCTGGTCGAGTTGCTCTACGGCTATCCGCTGGACGGGGTGGTCCTGACCATCGGCTGCGACAAGACCACGCCCGCCTGCCTGATGGCGGCGGCGACCGTGGACATTCCCGCCATCGCCCTGTCGGTCGGCCCCATGCTGAACGGCTGGCACAAGGGCGAGCGCGTCGGCTCCGGCACCATCATCTGGAAGGCCCGCGAGATGATGGCCGCAGGCGAAATCGGCTATGAGGAATTCATTGACCTGGTGGCCACCTCGGCGCCCTCGGTCGGCTACTGCAACACCATGGGCACGGCGACCACGATGAACTCGCTGGCCGAGGCCCTGGGCATGTCCCTGCCCGGTTCGGCCGCCATCCCCGCCCCCTATCGCGAGCGGCCCCAGGTCGCCTATCTGACCGGCAAGCGCATCGTCGACATGGTCCGCGAGGACCTGAAGCCGTCGGACATCCTGACCCGCGAGGCGTTCGAAAACGCCATCGTCGTCAACTCGGCCATCGGCGGCTCGACCAACGCCCCCATCCATCTAACGGCCCTGGCGCGCCACGCGGGCGTCGACCTGCCGCTGCAGACCTGGGAAGAGGTCGGGCACCGGACGCCCCTGCTGGTCAACCTGCAGCCCGCCGGGACCTATCTGGGCGAGGACTTCCATCAGGCCGGCGGCGTCCCCGCCGTAGTCGCCGAGTTGATGCGGCGCGGCCAGATCCACGAGGACGCCCTGACCGTCAACGGCCGGTCCATCGGCGACAACTGCCGAGGGGCAAGCGTGGTCCTGCCCGACGTCATCCGCGACTTTGATACGGCTCTGGTGAACGATGCGGGCTTCCTGGTCCTGTCGGGCAATGTCTTCGACCGCGCCATCATGAAGACCAGCGTCATCAGCGCCGAGTTCCGCGACCGCTACCTGTCCGATCCGGCCAGCCCCGACGCCTTCACCGGCGACGTCGTCGTCTTCGACGGGCCTGAGGACTACCACCGGCGCATCGACGATCCGGCGGAGGCGATCACCCCCGACAGCATCCTGGTGATGCGGGGCGCGGGTCCCGTCGGCCACCCTGGCGCGGCCGAGGTCGTCAACATGCGGCCACCCGCCTACCTGATCAAACAAGGGGTCCACGCCCTGCCCTGTATCGGCGACGGTCGCCAGTCAGGCACCTCGGGCAGCCCCTCGATCCTGAACGCCTCGCCCGAGGCGGCGACGGGCGGAAACATCGCCCTGCTGCAGACCGGCGACCGGATGCGGATCGACCTCAACAGCCGCCGCGTGGACGTCCTGATCGACGACGCGGAAATGGCCGAACGGCGCGCCGCCTTCGAGGCGGCGGGCGGCTACCAATACCCCGCGTCGCAGACCCCCTGGCAGGAGTTCCAGCGCTCGATGGTCGGAGAGCTTGAAACGGGCGCCGTGCTGGAGCCGGCGGTCAAATATCACCGCATCGTCGACACCTTGGGCCTGCCCCGCGACAATCACTGACAGGCGCGCCGTCCGCATCCCTGCGGGCGGCGCTCAGCCCTCGACGGCGACCGTCATCGACATCGTCAGGGACTGGCCCGGCTCCAGAACGACCAGGCCCGTCGCCTCGTCGAACGGCGCGTGGATGGCGTCCGGGCGATGCGTCACCGGCTCGATACAGACGAAGGACTCACCGCGCGGGGCGTAGATCTGGGCCCAGCCCGCGTTCGAGCTCGCATCAATCAGCACCGTGCGCCCGCCCCCCTCCAGCCGCGCCGGCCCGGTCCAGCCGGCATAGGCGTGGTCGACGAAGGGCGCTTCGGCCAAGGCCACGCCCTCGCTCCAGTCGATGAGGTCCTCAGGCATCGCCAGGCGATGCGGGATTTCACGTTCGTCCGTCAGCCAGACCCCGGTCGCCGCCAGTCTCAGCCGCGCATTGTCAGCTCGCATGAAATAGGGATGCAGCCCCAGGCCCATCGGCTGGGCCGTCCGATCCGTATTGGTCACCGTCAACTCGATGTGCAGCCCCGCCTCGCTCAGGCGCACGGCCTGCTGCGCCGACCATGACCAGGGCCAGCCTTCGACATCCCCTGCCCAGTCCAGCCGCATGGTCACATGGTCCTCGCCCTCGGCCGTCACGCCCCAGGAGTTAAGCCAGCCGTCGCCATGCAGGGCGTGCGGCGCGAACTGGTCCAGCACCGGCAATGACGCCGCACGCCCCTGAAACGCGAACCGGGCGTCGGCGATGCGGTTGGCGTAGGGGACCAGGGGAAAGCAGGCCGTCTCCAGGATGGTCGCCGCCTCGGGCGTCGGACGCAGGACAGGCCGCCCCGCAAGGCTGAGGCTCGTGATCGCGCCGCCCAGCTCAGGCCGAAGATCGCAGACCCAATCGCCCGCCGTCAGTCGGATCGCAGAAGGGCTCACAGCGCAATCTTGTGTTGCGACAGGCCCGGCGTCTCGACCCGCACGTGATAGAGACCGCCCAGCGTCGGCTGCGCCTCGCGCTTGTCGGCGTTGCCCAGCCAGGCCGTGGTGCAATAGAGGTCGCGGCCGTCCGCCCCGCCAAAGGCCGCCTTGGTCACCGTCTGGACCGGAAAGCCGATCGTGCCCAACCGCTCGCCTTCCGGTGAAAACCGCGCCACGCCCCAGCCGTTGAATAGACCGACGTGCAGCACGCCCTCGGCGTCCATGCTCGGCCCGTCGCAATAGCCGTCCTCGGTCGTCGCGAAGACCCGCCGGTTCGACAGCACGCCCGCCTCATGATCAAAGGCCAGAACCGTCTTCTCCAGCGTGTCGTGGTGATAGAGGGTCGCGCCGTCGGGGCTGAGGCAGGGACCGTTGGTGACGCCATAGCCGTCGTCATGCCGCGTCAGGTCACCCTTGAACCAGCGATAGAGGGCGCCCGTCCGGCCTTCTTCGCTGTCGTCCATCGAGCCGAACCACAGGGCGCCGTCCGGCGACACGAAGCCGTCGTTGAGCCGGTTCTGCGGACGGTCCGCCTCGACCGGCTGGAACAGGGAGAAGTCGCCCTGCTCCACATCAAAGCGATAGAGACCGCCGCGTATGCCGCAGATCAGCGAACCATCGTCCGCCGGAAGGGCGAAGCCAATCTGATCCGGCGCCGCCCATGACGCCCGGTCGCCCGTCGTGGGGTCGCCGGTCGCGGGCGTATAGCGATGCAGCCGTCGCCCCTTGATGTCGACGAACCACAGACAGGCGCGGTCGGCGTCCCACACCGGCCCCTCGCCCAGTTCGGCCTGGACGTCCCAGACGAGGGTCGGCGTGGTCATGTCCGTCAGCCCGCCGAGTAGCTGGTCTTGATCTGGGTGTAGAATTCGACGGCGGCGAAGCCCTGTTCGCGGGGGCCGTAGGAGGACTTCTTCGTGCCGCCGAACGGCACGTGATAGTCGACGCCCGCCGTCGCCAGGTTGACCATGGTCATGCCCGCCTTGGCGTTCCTCTGGAAGTCGCGGGCGTGTTTCAGCGACTGGGTGACGATGCCCGCCGACAGGCCGAACTCGACGCCGTTGGCGACGGCCAGGGCCTCTTCATAGCTGGCCACGCGGATGGTCGAGGCGACGGGGCCAAAGACCTCCTCGGTGTTGATGCGCGCGTCCGGCAGGGTGTCGGCGATCAGGGTCGGCTGGACGTACCAGCCGGGCTTGTCGAGCGTCAGCCGCTCGCCGCCCGTGACCACGCGTCCGCCGCCGTCCCTGGCGATGTCGATATAGCTGTAGGAGACGTCGCGCTGAGCCTCGGTCACCGCCGGGCCCATCTGGGTCTGGGGATCGAGGGCGTCGCCGACGCGCAAGCTCGCCACCTTCTCGGCCAGCAGGGCGACGAAGCGGTCGTGGACGCCGTCCTGCACGATCAGGCGGCTGGAGGCGGTGCAGCGTTGGCCCGTGGCGAAGAAGCTGCCGTCCAGGGCGATGGCCACCGCCCGCTCCAGATCGGCGTCGTCCAGCACGATCAGCGGGTTCTTGCCGCCCATCTCCAGCTGCACCCGCGCCTGGCGCTTCATCGCGCCCTCGGCCACACCGGCGCCCACGCCCTGCGAGCCGGTGAAGCTGATGCCGTCCACGCCGGGGTGGGCGACGATCGCGCGGCCGACATCGCCGTCGCCGATGACCATGTTGACCACGCCCTTGGGCAGGCCCGCCTCATGCAGGATGGCGATCAGGGCCTCGGCCGTGGCCGGGGTCGGCCCGGCGGGCTTGATGACGACGGTGTTGCCGAAGGCGATGGCCGGGGCGATCTTCCACGCCGGAATGGCGATGGGGAAGTTCCACGGCGTGATCAGGCCGAACACCCCGACCGGCTGGCGATAGGTCTGGATCTCGACGCCCGGACGCGTCGAGGTCAGGTTCTGGCCGTGGACCCGCAGGGCCTCGCCGGCGAAATATTTCAGGATGCGGGCGGCGCGCATCGTCTCGCCCATGCCCTCGGGCAGGGTCTTGCCCTCTTCACGCGACAGCAGGCGGCCGATCTGCGGTGCGCGCTCCATCAGCAGCGACCCGGCCCGGTCCAGCACGTCGAAACGCACCTCCGGCGAGGCGTCGGCCCAGCCGGGAAAGGCGGCCCGCGCCGCCTGCACCGCCTGATCCACCTCGGCCGCCCCCCCCTTGGGCGTGCGGGCCACGACCTCGCGAACGTCGGACGGGTTCAGGCTCTCGCCCGACAGATCCCCGCCTACCTTCTCGCCGCCGATCCAGTGCGAAAGCTCAAGCGTGTCCGTCATGGGAAAGTCCTTTCAGAAAGCAGCGGGGCGGCGGGGGAGCGCCGCCCCGCCTTCGGGGAGGTCAGTAGCAGAACGAGCCGTCGTCAGCCCATGTCTTCCAGTTCACGACCCCGCGTTTCCTTCACCCAGGCCTGGACCAGGAAGAAGGAGATCAGGGCGCTGACCGCATAGAAGCCATAGGTCACGACCAGGCCCAGCGACGCCGCCATCCACGGAAAGCTGACCGAGATGGCGAAGTTGGCGATCCACTGGGCGAAGCCGGCCACGGCCAGGGCCGAGCCGCGCATCTGGTTGGGGAACATCTCGCCCAGCATGACCCACATCACCGGGCCCCAGCTGAGGTTGAAGAAGACCACATAGGCGTTGGCCGAAATCAGCGCGGTCAGACCCGTCTGATCGTCCAGATGCAGAGAACCGTCGACCATGACGGCGCGCGAGAAGCACCAGGCCAGAACACCGAGCGTCACGAACATGCCCGCCGAGCCGATCAGCAGCAGGGGCTTGCGGCCGATCTTGTCGATCACCGCCACGGCGCCGAGGCAGGCCGCGATCGACAGGACGCCGGACAGGATGTTGATCTGCAGGGCGTCATTCTCGGAAAAGCCGACCGACTGCCACAGCACCGCGCCGTAGTAGAAGACGATGTTGATGCCGACCAGTTGCTGGAAGACGGCCAGAATCAGACCGGCCCAGACGATGGGGCGCACCTTGCGCGTGGCCGGGTCCAACAGGTCGGCGAAGCGCGGCTTGTGGTCCGCCGCCAGCGAGGCGCGGATTTCGGCGACCTTGCGGGCGCCCGCCCCGTGGCCGAACAGCTTGGACAGCACGGCCTCGGCCTGGACGTCCTTCTTCTTGACCACCAGGAAGCGCGGGCTCTCGGGAATGGCCAGCAGGGCCAGGAAATAGACCCCGGCGGGCACGACCTGCAGCCAGAACATCCAGCGCCAGGCCGGATAGCCCAGCCAGAACTCCGCCGTCGAACCGCCCGCCGTCTTGGCCAGGGCGTAGTTGGCGACAAAGGCCCCGGTCAGGCCGGTGATGATCATGATCTGCTGCACCGACGACAGCCGCCCCCGGATCGAGGCCGGGGTCACTTCGGAAATATAGGCCGGCGACAGGACCGAGGCCGCGCCGACCCCCAGGCCGCCGATGAAGCGAGCGATGATGAAGTGGGCCGAGGTGTCGGCCGCTCCGGCCCAGACGGCCGAAATGATGAACATGACGGCGGCGATCTGCATCACCGTGCGGCGACCGATGGCGTCCGCCAATCGTCCCGCCGCGAAGGCCCCGAAGGCGCAGCCCAGCAGGATGGCGCCGACGTTGAACCCCGTGCCCAGGGCCGACAGGTTGAAGGCCGCCTCCAGCCCGTCCTGGGTGCCGTTGATGACGCCGGAATCATAGCCGAACATGAAGCCGCCGATGGTGGCGACCGCCACGATCAGGGCGATGAAGGCCATGTTGACGCGATCGCTCCCCGCGATGTCCGGGCCTGAAGCCCCTGTCGGTCCCGCCATGTTCGTCCCTCCCCAGGTCCTTGGTGTTGACCGCCCGTCGTTGATCGCGGGCGGTGATGAAATCAGATTTGCGTCAGCGCCAGCCCGCGTCCACGAAATACGCGTGCCCGGTGATGAAGCGCGCGTCGTCGGAGGCCAGGAACAGGGCCAGAGCCGCCACGTCGCGCGGCTCGATGCGGCCCTTCAGGCACTGGGCGGCGACGATCTCGGCCTCGCCCTCGGGCGTGTACCACTTCATCTGGCGCGGGGTTTTGACATTGCCCGGCACGATGCAGGCGACCCGCACCCCGTCGGCGCCCAGTTCGCGCGCCAGGGCCCGCGTCATGCCTTCGATGCCCGCCTTGGCCGTCTCGTAGATCGACAGGTCTGGCAGGCCCAGATGCCAGCTGATCGAGCCCAGATTCAGGATCACCCCCCGGCCCTGCTCACGCATGGCCGGCGCCGCCGTCTGAGCCGCAAAATAGAGGTGGCGCAGATTGACCGCGATCCGATCGTCCCAATAGGCGGGCGTAACCTCGGCCAGGGCGTGGCGGTCGTCGCTGGCGGCGTTGTTGATCAGGACGTCGATCGGGCCGAAGCGGGCGATGACCTCGCCCAGGGCCGCCTGCAGGGCCTCAACCTGCGTCAGGTCGCAGACCTGGAAGACCGGCGTCGGGTCCAACTGCGCCAGCGACGCCTCCAGAGCCCTGGCGTCCGCCTCGGCGATGTCGAAGAAGACCACCCGCGCGCCCTGTCGGGCGAAGGCCTCGACCACGCCCGCCCCGATGCCCGAGCCGCCGCCGGTGACGACCACCAGACGCCCCTTCAGCGAGGGATAGACCGCGCCGCTCATGCCGCACCGCCCAGCAGACCGCGCCCGGCCAGGTTCCGCATCAGGGCGCCGACGCCTATGGTCCAGGGCGGCGCCTGATCGCAGGTCGCGACGATGTTTTCGAGGACGCCCAGCTTGTCGGACGACACCCGCACCCGGTCGCCGACCTTGTGCGTGAAGCCCTTGCCCGCCTCGCCACGATCCTCGACGGGCGCGAACATGGTGCCGAGATAGAGGGCGAAACCGTCGGGGTACTGGTGGGCGCTCAGGGTCTGGGCCGCCAGGTCCTCGGGATCGCGGCTGATCAGCCGCATCGAGCTTTCGCCCGTCATGACGAAGCCGTCCCGCCCCTCGACCTCCAGCCGCACCGTTGCGGCGCGCACGTCGTCCATGCTGAAGCCCTCGTCGAACAGGCGGATAAAGGGGCCGATCGCCGCCGAGGCGTTGTTGTCCTTGGCCTTGCCCAGCAGCAGGGCCGAGCGCCCTTCGATGTCACGCAGGTTGACGTCATTGCCCAGGCTCGCGCCGACCGGCCGCCCGGCGGGATCGCAGACGATCACCACCTCAGGCTCGGGGTTGTTCCAGTCGGAGTCCGCCCGCACCCCGACCGCCGCGCCCGCGCCGACCGAGGCCAGGACCGGCGCCTTGGTGAAGATCTCGGCATAGGGGCCGATGGCGACCTCCAGATACTGCGACCACAGGCCGTCGGCGATCAACTGCGCCTTGACGGCCTCGGCCTGGGTCGAGCCGGGACGCAGGTCCTTCAGGTCCCCGCCGATCCGATCCAGCAGCCCCTGACGAATGGCGGCGGCGGCGGCGGCGTCGCCGCGCGCCCGCTCCTCGATCACCCGCTCCAACGCCGAGACCGCGAAGGTCACGCCCGAGGCCTTGATGCATTGCAGATCCAGCGGCGACAGCAGGGTCAGCCCCTCGTCGCCCCAGGCCGTCGCCACCGTCAGATCCTCGACCGCGCCCAGATCGCGCCCTGCGGCGGCGGCCAGATCAGGCCGCGCCAAGGCCTGCGCCGAGGTGGGCGCATAGGCGGAAACATCAATCAGCCGACCGCCCCGCAACAGCACAGGCGTCGGTCCGTCGGCGGTCTCGATCCGGCCCAGAAGGACAGCCGCACGCCAGTCGCGCGGCAGGATGGCGGTCATGTCCAAGGTGTGTCTCCCACACGATCTGACGTCGTGTTAGCGCTAACATCAACCGAGGATCGATCGTCCGTCAAGTATTTTTACAGGTGAACTTAAACTGCGCCTGAGGGAGGCCCACTCGATTCACGCACCACCAGGAGATGCTCCATCAGACGCTCCCCGCTCGCTCCCGCTTCATCGTCCAGTTGAAGCCCGCCCAGCGCCGCCACGGCGGCCTCGGCCATGTCGGCGATAGGCTGGCGGATCGTTGTCAGCGCGGGCCACAGGGTCGTGGCGATCTGGGTGTCGTCGAAGCCCACGATCGTCAGTTCCGACGGAATGTTCAGGCCGCGCCGATGGGCGGCCGCGATGGCGGCGGCCGCCATCTCATCATTGCTGGCGAAGATGGCGCTGGGCGGGGTCGCCGCTGAAAGCAGCCGCTCCGCCGCCTCGAACCCCGAGCGATAGGTGAAATCACCGGCCTCGATCAGCCCCTCCGCGGCGGGCGTGGCGGCACGCATCTCGGTCTCGAATCCGATAAGACGCTCGGCGCTGGCCGTCTGATTGGGAGCGCCCTTGATGAAGCCGATGCGACGATGACCCAGATCCAGAAGATAGCGCGTCATCTCCGCCGCAGCCGCCATGTCGTCGATACGGACGCTGGCGGCGTCCGAACGAAAACGTCCCGCCGCGACCGCCACCGCTTCCAGTCCGTGCGCCTGGACCTCATCCAGCACCGCCCATGATTCTCCATGCGGAGGCGGCAGCAGGACGCCCTTGACCCCAGAGGCCGCCAGCCGCCCGATCGCCTTGCGTTCGCTGTCCGGATCGACATCGCACTTCTCGATCAGAAGTTGCGCCCCGGCCTTGTGCGCGCCCTCCAGCGCCCCCAGCAGAAACTCGGTCAGATAGCCCGCGCTGGGGTTGGAATAGAGCAGCCCCACCCGACCCGCCCCCGCGCTGGCCAGACTCCGCGCCGCCGCATTGGGCGTATAGTCCAGAGCCGCCACGGCCTTCAGCACCGCCTCACGCGTGCTGGCCCGGACGCCCGAGGCGTTGTTCATCACCCGCGACACGGTCATGGGCGATACGCCCGCCATGCGTGCGACGTCATCGATCCTGGCGACGGCGGGTTTACTGCCGGACATGAGCGCGCCTCCCGCGCTTCCACAGCGCTCGCCCGGCACGAATAGCAAGTGTCCGCCGATCCGCAAAAGGTCGGGCGTCGCCTGCCCGCCAAACCGCCGACCTCCACAAACCCTAGGGCTCCAGCTCGATGTCCCAGTAGAGGTAGCTGAAACCGCCCTATCCGCGCCGATAAGCTCCTGAGAGCATTGATAAAAATCGACACCAGCCAATCCGACCGATGCCCATGGTCACCATATGGTCACCACGGCGACGGAAATCGCAGCGATTTCCAGCACGCGACAGAGGCTACCAGAAACCAGCCGAAAAGTCGTCGCTAATGGCTGCAACGCGCCACGAACAGACATTGGCCTGTTTCCAGGAACTAGACATTCACCACCGGCTTCTCGTCGTCTAACAAGTTCGGTGCCTTCGCGAGCCTGGCCGTCACTGCTTGGCGTATTTCGCCTTCAGCAGCAGGTCATGGTCATGATGGGACTCAGCGCCGATGGTGATGCTCACCGAGTCGATGACGCCGCTGAAGCGGCTGCCGGCCGGACCGTAGTCCTCGATCACCGGTTCGCCATTGTCCTGACCGATGTCCATGAAGTCGTCGAACGAGAAGATGGCGGGCACCGTCTTCTCGACCCGACCCGACCCCAGCGCCTTGCCGTCGGCCCGGAAGGTTACCTCGCCACCCTTGCCGGCACCGCCGCCGTCGTACTTGAACTCCAGCACGATCTCCCGGGCGTCCTTCGGCAGCGGGGCGGAGGCGCGGACGATGAAGGTCTCCAGCCCGACCCAATTGTGGGCGTAGGCCAGCACGCCATCCTTCGCATACAGGCTCCAGCCGCCGAACTTGCCGCCCTGGGCGATGAGGGCGCCGTTGGCCGGTTCGGTCCCCGGCTCGATCTTCGCGACGACGGTGAAGTCGGTGTTCTTGATGTTGGGGACGGTGTTCTCGTTCATCCGGGTCATGCCCGGCTGGAAGGTCATGGAGGTCCGGCCGTTCAGTAGGTCGGGCCGCCCGGCGACCCGGGCATCGAAGCGTTCGCGCTGGCGCGGGTCCAACGGCAGGACGTTGTACTTCGCCGCCTCGATCAGGAATCGGTCCTGCAGCCTGCGTAGCATCTCCGGGTTCTTGTCGGCGATATTGTGCGCCTGGGTCCAATCGTCGGGGCCGTACAGTTCCCAGGTATCATCCTCGATCTCGCCGACCGTCTCGCGTTTATCGGGCCAGGGCAGGCGGTGCATCGTCATCGCGGTCCAGCCTTCGTGATAGATGCCGCGGTTGCAGCCGATCTCGAAATACTGGGTCGTGCGCCGGTCCTCTGCTTCAGCCTCTTCGAACAGATAGGCCAGGCTCGTGCCTTCCATCGGTTTCTGCTGGATGCCGTTGACGAAGTCCGGCTCGGGGATGCCGGCCAGTTCCAGAATGGTCGGGGCGATGTCTATCAGGTGGTGGAACTGGTGACGCATTTCGCCCTTGGCCTTGATGCGTTCCGGCCAGCGCATCGTCATGCCCACCCGCGTGCCGCCCCAGTGCGAGGCGACGATCTTGCTCCATTGATAGGGTGTGTTCATCGCGTGCGCCCAGCCCGAGGGCATGTGGTTGAAGGCGTTGGGCCCGCCGATCTCGTCCAGTCGCGGCAGGATGTCAGCGGTCGTCATGCCGATGCTGTTCTGGAACGCCATCTCGTTGAAGGTGCCGTACGGGCCCGCCTCGGCCGAGGAGCCGTTGTCGCCCAGGATGTAGATCACCAGAGTGTTGTCTAGCGCCCCGCGCGTCTCCAGCGTGTCCAGCAGACGGCCGACATGGTGGTCGGTGTGGCTCGCGAAGGCCGCATAGGTCTCGGCCAGACGGCAGGACACCTTACGGTCGTCGTCAGTCAGCTCGTCCCATTCGGGCAGCCATTCGGTCGAGACGGTCAGTTCAGCGTCGGCCGGGATGACACCGAGGTTCTTCTGCTTCTCGAAGGTGATCTCACGCTGCCTGTTGTAGCCGTGGTCGAACCTGCCTTTGTACTTGTCGATCCAGTCCTTCGGCACGTGGTGCGGCGCGTGGGTGGCGCCGAACGCGAGATAGGCGAACCAGGGTTTGTCCGGCGTGAAGGTCTGCAGCGATCCCGTCCAGTTGATGACCTGGTCAACCAGGTCCTCTGTCAGGTGATAGCCGTCCTCGATCGATTTCGGCTGTTCGATGGGGGTGACGCCATCGACCAGCGGCGGGGCGTACTGGTTGGTGTCGCCGCCGAGGAAGCCGTAGAATTTCTCGAATCCGTCGCCGGTCGGCCAGTGGTCGAAGGGGCCGGAGGAGCTGGTCTCCCAAGTCGGCGTCTGGTGCATCTTGCCGAAGGCGCCAGTGTTGTAGCCGTTGTACTTCAGAATTTGGGCGATCGTGGCGCAGGTGTCCGGGCGCAGGCCGGTATTGCCGGGCATCGCGGTCGCCACCTCGGTGATGCCGCCCATGTTGACCGTGTGGTGGTTTCGTCCGCACAGCAGCGCCTGCCGCGAGGGCGAACACAGGGCCGTGGTGTGGAAGCGGGTGAAGCGGATGCCTTCTTTGGCCACCCGCTCCGCCGTCGGCATCTCGCAGGGGCCACCGAAGGCGCTGCTGGCACCGAAGCCCATATCGTCGATCAGGATGATTAGCACATTGGGCGCGCCGGTCGGGGGGCGAAGGAACGACTTGGGTGCGGGCGGCCTGGCTTCCTTCGCATTCATCGGCGTGTCGTGCGGGGGGACCCGTTCGGGGATGGGCAGAACATAGCGGTTCAGGTCCGGCGTGGCTTTCTGCGTCAACATAGAAGCGATCCTCTTGTGAGAGGGGAGCAGGCTATCAGCGCATTCTACGGAGAGTTATCAGGGCAATCCCGGAGGCCGCCGCCCACCGACCACCGGTATCTCGCCGTCGCGACAGCTCCGTGCCCAGGCTAAGGACGCATAGCCAGGACAGGAGCGGCAAGGGCTATGGCGGACAGGAAATCGGTCGGGCACCCACCGAGACGGAACGTGCGTCTCTTGCATGGCCACGCGAGCCGCAGAGGCGGCGCCGCGGGAAAGGATGCCCTGCAAGCTGGGATGAACCGATGCGATAGCCATGGATGCGCCCTGCCCGGTCGAAGTCGCACCTCGGCGTCCGACGCCTCACCGGACCCTAAACTTGGGATCTCGTGGTGTTCAGCGTTCCAGTTCCGCCTACGCGATGGAACAAGCAGGGACTCCGTCTCATCGACGGCGCCCCTTCCCCCACGAAGTGCATGGCTTCCGGCGGCGCGAGAAGCGGATTGCCGCGCAGGAAGCCTATCTGAACTTCCTCGACCGCCACCTGCGTTCCCCCATCGCACCTTAACGCCAAGGACCTGACCGAGAGCGGAATTTGCCGACCGCCGCTTTGAGTCAGGAACGGCCATTGCCTGCAAATTCTTCGCGGAAGACTGAAGCTGACTCATTGCAGCGGTTAGGAAGGTCTGCTTTGCGAAGCTGAGATAGCCGCCCACGTGAACCTTTAGAAGGGCGAGGCACGACGTGATCGACTGCATCAAGAGAATGCTCGCCATCGGTAGAGGTGCCGATAAAGGTCGACGCGATGCTCCCAGTGTTCAGTCCAACCGGCGGCTTTCTTCCACTTCCAGCGCTGCGCTCTCACACCAGGTCGTGATGAGCCAATGAGCTTGGAAGAACGTGTAAAAGTCGATGGATAGCCCGCTGAATGGCGCGCCGCTCTTTGACGCGGGAAGCGAAAGCGATCCGCGAACGGGTCAGCCGCCGTGTGGCACACGATAGTCGCACGCGTTTGGGTGGTTGTGCTTGAACAAGTCTAGCAAGAACGTAGTATTGTTCGGGGTTTAGGCGGGGGATTGGCTCCAAGCTATGGTGGGCGGCAACAAGTTCGATGCTACGGCATCGATGGTCGGGTATCTGTATCAATGCCGTTTCGCGCTGTTCAAAGCGATTGAAGCGACGCGCGATGCGCCCGGTGTAGACATCTCGATCGAGCGGTTCGATGACGTCGCATTCCAGCAGAATGGCGATCCCGTCGAGCTGATACAGACCAAGCATCATCTTGCCGGCAAAGGCAGCCTTTCCGACGCTAGCACAGACTTGTGGAAGACGCTCCGCGTCTGGGCTGAGCGAATTGCGGCCGACCCCGCGACGGTACTTTCCTCCCGCTTCTTCCTCATCACCACCGCGACTGCGCCCGCCGGCTCGGCCGCATCGCTACTTAGGGCGGATGGCCGTGACGAGACCGAAGCCCTGGCGATACTCGAAGCCTCTGCTGCTGCATCGACGAGCGTGACCAACGCACCCGCCTATCGAGCATTTGTAGCGCTCAATCCAACGCTGCGCGTGGGGCTCCTCAAAGCCATGACGGTGCTTGACGCGGCACCCGACGCGCTCGACCTGCAAGCAGATATCGAGGCCGAGCTGCACCATGCAGCGAAAAACCAGCACGTCCCGGCGCTTGTCGAGCGTCTGGAAGGATGGTGGTTCCGCCAGGTTATCGCCTCGCTCTCGGTTGCGGGCGCTCCGCCGATCCCTGTCGTTACCGTCGACGCCAAGATCGAGGAGCTTCGCGAGAGTTTCCAGCGTGACGCCTTGCCGGTCGATTTCGCCGAACTCGACGTAACTCAGGAAATACTAGATGAACATGACGGGCGTTTGTTCGTGCGCCAACTACGCGATATCGAGGTCGCGCCGAAGCGTATCGAATGGGCGATCCGCGATTATTATCGCGCCTTTGAGCAGCGATCGCGATGGACACGCGACGACCTGCTCGTCGACAATGAGCTGCAACGCTACGAGCGTGGCCTGATCGAAGCATGGCAACCCCGCTTCGAATCCGCCTGCGAGGAATGCGACATACAAGACGATGACGACCGGATCGCGGCGGGAAGGCAGATCTATCAATGGGTAGAGCGCGACGCTGATTTCCCACTCCGCTCGGTGCGGCAGCGGTTCCTGACGCACGGGAGCTTCCATATCCTCGCCAACCGCCTAGCCCTAGGATGGCACCCCGACTTCCGTGTGAAGGGAGGCGGCGATGAGTGACGAAAGTTACAGCATCCGGCCAGCCTGGAGCGACAAGCCGCGCGAAGAAGCCCATCTCCTGAACCCAGCCTTTGTCGGGATGCTTTTGTGCCGCATGGTGGCCGACTATACGCGCAAGGCGGGCCGTCCGATGCCAATCGCATTGGCCTTCCTCCTTGCCCCGATCGTCCTTCATCGCCGCACCCGCGAAGCATTGCCAAAATCAACCGTCACCGGCGTTCTGCCCTGGCTGCAGGAACATAAGGACGTACATGTAACCTTCGCTGGCCGCATGCGTGTCACCCGGGCGGTCACACAGGAAGCGCTGATGTTCGCGATGGCGCACGCCTATCTCGCCGTTGATGGCGCCGCACTAGCGGTTGGCCGCCGCCGCATACCGGCCTCCTATCCAAACGACCCCAATCACACCGATGAGACGCGCGAGTGCGTCGACCGGGCGGCCTTTGTCGGCCGGTGGCTCGCCGGTGCCGGAACCGATCATACCATCTTCGCCGCATGGGGAGTGGCGCCATGACCTTCCAGATTGCCAATATCGTCCTCTACAGCCACGACGGTCGCATCCGAGAGCTGCCTTTCAGGATTGGCGAGTTAAACGTCATTACCGGCGCGTCAAAAACCGGAAAGTCGGCACTGATCGATATCGTGGACTACTGTACCGGTCGCGGCGACTGTTACGTCGCCGAGGGCGTTATACGGCGATACGTATCGTGGTTCGCCGTGCTGTTCCAGGCAGGCGATAGCCAGATCTTCGTGGCACGTCGCAATCCCGGCCCCGGAAATAAGACGAGTCCGGACATATACGTTCAGCGCGGCACGTCGATTGAGTTGCCTGCAGTGTCGATGTTATTTAAGAATATCACTCTCGATGCGCTGGGCGAAACGCTGGCCGCTGCCGTCGGCATTAATGAGAACCAGCATCGGCCTCCCGCCGGTCAGACCCGCGATCCGCTCACCGCCAACATCCGCCACGCGCTGACATTCTCATTCCAGGATCAGGACGAGATCGACAGCAAGAAGATCCTGTTCCACCGCACGGGCGACAATTTCATCGCTCAAGCCGTAAAGGACAGTCTGCCGTACTTCCTCGGCGCAATCGACGAAGATCGCCTTCTTAAGCTCTCGCTTCTCGATGCCGCCAAGCGCGAGTTGCGGCGCCTCGAGCGGCAGCTCCGGGAGATTTCGAATACCAGTTCTGACGAGCTACTCGAGGCCCGGGCATTACTCGAAGAAGCGAAGTCCGTCGGCCTGGTCGATGAGCGCGTCACTGCGTCGACACCCGAGGCCGTCATCGATGCCCTCGCTCCTTTGGCGGGTGCCGATTTCGTCGGCGGCAACTTTGTTGTCGGCAGCGCCGACGATGCGCTGGCGAGGCTGCGCGCCGAACGCGCCGAGCTGCGAAAAGAGCTGGAGAAGGTCAAGTCGGAGCTGCGCGCGACGCGACTCTTCCGCACCGAGAATGGCAGCTATCGACGCGAAGCCGGTGAGCAGCGCGCCCGACTAAGCTCTATCGGTCTGTTTCGCGACGTCGAGGCGGATCATGCCCATTGTCCCTTGTGCGAGAGCGCGCTCGAGACGCCATTACCCGCGGTCGAGGAAATCGCAGGCGCGCTCGCTGGGATGCACCAAGAGCTTCAGGCTGTTGAAACCGAGAACCCGAAGATCCAGGCGAAGCTCGCCTCGCTTCAGGAGCGCGAGACCGGACTAGAAGCCCATTTGCGCGAAAACGGTCAGCGCATGGCCACTCGCATCCGAGAGAACGAACTCCTCGCCAAGCAACGCGACGATTTTGTCGTCCAGGCCCGAACGGTCGGCAAGATCACGCAATATCTTAGCGCCTCAGCCCGCAGCGCCGACAACTCGGCGCTGGTGCGGCAGGTCGAAGAGGCGCGCGCCCGTGTCGCCATGCTCGCAGCCGAGGTCGGCGACGACAACGCCCAAGAGCGGCTTGAGACCTATCTCAACATCATCGGTCGGATGATGACAGACTACTCGGACGCGCTCGACCTTGAGCATCGCGGCAGCCAACTCCGGCTAGACATCCGCAAGCTGACGGTAATAGCCGACACGATCGACGGGCCGGTGCCGCTGCAACGGATGGGCAGCGGTGAGAACTGGGTCGGCTATCACGTCCTCACCCATCTCGCGCTCCACAAATGGTTCCGCCAGAAATCGCGGCCTGTGCCCGGCTTCCTCATTCTCGACCAGCCGTCCCAGGCGCATTATCCGCCTGAAAAGGACTCTGGCGACGGCTCGATCGCATCGCTCGCGGACGAGGACAAGACGGCGGTCCAGAAGCTCTTTTCGCTGATCTCCGAGGTCGCCCGCGAAATTGCGCCCTCGCTCCAGGTGATCTTGCTCGACCATGCCGATCTCAATGAGGACTGGTTTGAAGCCGCCGTGGTTGAACGCTGGCGGTCCGGCCGCACGTTGGTGCCGCTCGACTGGATTAACCCCTGATGCGCAAAGCAGACGCGCCAGGTGATCATGGTGACCCACAACGCCAACTTGGTCGTCAACACTGACGCGGATCAGGTGATCGTCGCCTTTGCGGGCGCCCACACCCCGGGCCAACTCCCCCATCCGCTACGTCTCAGGCGGGCTCGAGGACGAGAACATGCGCAACCAGGTCTGCGCGCTCCTCGAAGGCGGTGAACGCGCCTTCAAGGAGCGCGCAAGGCGCCTGAGGGTGAAGCTGGAGCGGTAGGCTAGAAGCCCAGGTCGTCCGGCGGCTTGCGCTGCAGTTTTGGATTGGGCCGGTCGTAGAGGCGGACAGGCTGGTCCGTCGGGAAGTCGGCAGCCTCGACAGTCATGGCTCTCAGCGAACCCGCAACGTAGGCGACGCCGGGGGTGGGCGGGTCGAACTCGGTATAGCTGACCGCCCATGTCGGCAAGAGCGGCGTTCGTTGCTCGGACGCCCCCTTGACCTGGGCCGCTTCGCTCAAGAGTACGATATTGGTCCCTGCTGGCCGCTGGGCTGATCGGTAGACGATGGCGTCGAGGTGGACGCGGTCTCGACCAATGCGAACCTCGTGGACCTTGCTAAGGTATTCGGCGACAAACTGGGTCGGCACGTAGTCCAAGTGCTGGTCATCCGGCGAGATGGGCTTGGCGATCTCGCTCATGAGCCGTTGCATGAAACGCCACTGGCTAACGCGCCGGATATGGTCCTTCGCGAACAGATTCGGCTCCTTGACCGGCGCGGCGAACCGCGTCGTGTCTAGCACCACGATGTCTCGGACCAGCTCGAACTCAGCGGCGATGATCTCCGATCCAACAAGCGGCCGCAGTTCGGAGACGCAGGTCGCTAAGTCGTAGGAGGCGTAGAGCGCCAACACCCCTGACGGATTCATGCGGTTGGGTTTGCCAAGGCGCCCAGGCGGAGGCCCAAGCTGTCGGGCTGGATCGGCTCGAATGTCGTCGCGTGTCTCGGCCGTGGCGATGCGTGCGCGATGCAGCTTCAGGCCGTCCTTGGGTCCGACGCGGTAGACGGGGCAGCGCCGTGACGTGTCACGCTGCAGGTGGATGTGCTTGAAGATTTCGCTGAGAAGATCTGCGGCTTTCGGATTGAGGAACCGCTGCTCGTGGGTGACCGTCTGGCAGAAGGTCTCCCAAAGCCGGTCATGCCCTCCCTCGGCGTCCACGCGCTCGTAGCGGACGTCGTCCATGTAGAACGGCTCCTCGCCGTCCTGGGGCAGATAGAAGTCATCCTCGACAAGCTGCTCGACCAGGGCGTTGGCGACGTCATCATCGAGCGGACGGGCCAGTCCCCAGATCGCGTCGATGAGATAGTGGCCACGCTGGGGGCCGTGTGCTCCAGGGTCATCAGGGTCGTCGTAATAGTCCACGCCACCGAAATTGAAGTTGCCTCGGAAGACCTCGTCCACGATGGCGGCGATCGCCTCCATCGGGATGCCCTTGCGCCTTGGATGCTTGCTGCAGCGCCCCTCATCGAACTGCGGGCGGATTTCCTCAATCCGGTGCCGGAGGCCGCGGTCGTCGAAGCACATTGGACAGAAGAGCGGCATGTCTGAGGATTTCGGCTCGCGGTCAGCGCAGGTGTCGGACGATCCGATCACCGCCGTGATCGTGCCGAAAATGGCACCATGCTTGAGAAAGGGGAACCATTGTCCGTGCCGCTATGGGTCACGCTAGCGCCCTTCATCGATCTGGCGTCGGAAATGATCCGGGCGGCCGCCCGCAGTTCGTGCGCCATCTGCAAGCGCTGGCTTTCGGGCCGCGGCATCGAACGGAGGAAAGCTTCGACTTTGGCCCCTAACGCTTGGTCGGCGGGACTAAGGCGAGCACCGGAGAAGCTGCGCCTGGACGAGATAGAGGCCGCGGACGTTTGCTTTCCGCTCGATCATCCAGCTTTCCCAATGGGTCGGCTCGCCCTGACCGGCTTAGTGCCGTTCACGGATACTCGCAGCGTCCGCTCGGACCTCAGGGCCATGTCGAAATGTCCGGTTTTGGGAGCAAAGCCAATGTCAGCTAGTGGCGCTAAGCGGTCGTCGCAGGCCAAAAGCGTCGCGACCTTGGCCGTTGGTTGGTGCAGCCTAGGCGTTTCGGTTAGACTCATCCCATGCGGTCTGATTTGCACCATCTACCGGAGCGGCAGCAGCGCGAGCTTGAGCGCGTGCGGGACACGCTGCTGGCCGGGTTCGAAGCGGCCAAGAACGGCGGCGGTGGCGGCACGCAGGAATGGCGTCGCGGCGGGATGGTGCTGAAGATCATCCTCTTCGGATCCTATGCGCGCGGCGACTGGGTCGACGAGCCCGAGAACGGCTACCTGTCGGATTTCGATCTGCTGATCGTGGTCAACAATGAGAAGATGACCAACATCGCCGACTACTGGTGGAACTCCGAGGACGCCATCCTGCGCGATCCCGCCATCAGTCGGACCGTCAACATCATCGTCCACGACCTCCATGAGGTGAACGACGCGCTGAAGCGCGGCGAGTACTTCTGGACTGACATCGTGCGCGACGGCGTCTCGCTCTACAGCGTGCCCGGCCATGCGCTGGCGACGCCACAGCCGATGACAGCGAATGACGCGCTGGCGACCGCCGAAGCTCACCTGAGGGTCAAGCTACAGGACACCAACGATTGGCTTCGACTTTCGGAACTCGCGCTGAATGAAGGGCCAACGGACGCAAACTGGAGGCGAAAAGCCGCCTTCAATCTCCACCAGGCTGTCGAAGCGGCCTATGCCTGCTTCCTGCTGGTCCACACCTTCTATTTCCCGCGCTCGCACAACATCAAGTTCCTGCGCTCGCTCGCCGAGGACGTGGACACGCGCCTGGTCGAGGCGTGGCCCCGCGAACAGCGCGCCGACCGCCGCCGCTTCGAACTGCTCAAGCGCGCCTATGTCGAGGCCCGCTATAGCGACCAGTACGACGCCTCGGCCGAGGACCTGGACTGGCTGACGGCCCGCGCCCGCATCCTGCGCGACCTCGTCGCCGACCACTGCCAATCCAGGATCGCCGAGCTGAAAGCGAAGGCCGAGACCGCCTAATCTGTGGACGCAAACGGCTGCCTCCCATCACGTTCGCGAGAGACCGCGTGAACGGATCGGACCTGTTGAAACCGCCTGAAACCGCCTGAACATTCCTGAAACGATCCTGTCCGTGATCGCCCTCCAGCGCCCGCATTGACCGCCTGTGGATAATCGTCGCCGGATAGCGCCCTCACAGAGGAGCACCCGCAATGACTGGCCTTTACCTTGGAGAGACTGAAGACATCCTGCTGAACCGCAAGGAGGCGTCGACCGAACTGCTGCGCATGGGCATCCGCCGCTCGCCGGCCACCCTGGCCAAGGTCTTCAGCACGCGATCCGACGGCCCGCCATGCATGCATCTGGGCCGCACGCCCTACTATCCGCGCCAGAAGCTGCATGAATGGGCGCGCAGCCAACTGACGGCCCTTCGCTCGTCCTCCAGCCAGCCCCGGCGCTCCGGCGACTGGAGCGCGCCACGCCATGGAGAAGAAGCCCGCCCCTGACTGGAGGCGGCTTCGGCTTACAGCCCCAGGCCCTCCCCGCCTCGCCCCACGCCCGGGATGACCTGCGCCACGCCGCGCGCGTCCATGCCCAGCGTCGCCGGGGCGCCGACCGCCGGCAAGGCCGCCCCTACCGCCAGCCGCGCGTAGTGCTCGACGCCTTGGGCATCCCTGACAACCGCAAACGGCGAAACGCCGAGCTCGTCGTGGAAGCCCGCCTTCATCACCTTTCCGGTCACCCTGCCCTGCCGGAAGACCTCGGCGGTCTTGCCTGTCTCCAGCCGACGTTGGTTGAGAGTGCGGATGACGTCCTTCGAAATCTGCAGCCGCCGCAGTTCGCCCTCCAGATCTTCGTCGAGCCTGAAGCGCCGCCCCTGACGCTCCGCGAGACCCAGGGCCTCCAGATGGGCCAACCGACCCCGGGTCAGCGCCGCCCAGGCGCTTTTGCCGCCCATTGCGTCACCGACGCCACCCTCCCCGTCCATCGACGCCAGCAGTCGCCGGTCGAAGCTGGTGAAGCCGTCTCTTTGCGTCTCGCGCCAAACGCGGCGCTCGGCTTCGAGCCGTGACAGGTCGCCCAGCCGCTCCTGCGCCGCCTCCTGGGCCCGCGCCCGGAAGCCATAGGCGACATAGTCGCGGGGAATAACCAGGTCCCGTCCGCTCGCCCGACGCCCCGGCATCAGGACATGGGCGTGGGGCTGGTCCGTGTCGTAATGGCATACCGCCATCCAAGGCAGTTCGGGCTCGCCCAGATCGGCGCACACCCGCCCCATGACATCGCGCACGTAGTCCTGAAGGTCGGCGATCCGGTCGCCATGCTCAGGCGAGATGATGAAGCGGAAATGGTGCCGATGCTCGGCCCAGTCCTTGATGCGCTCCGCGCCGTCCACCGCCTCCTCGTTCCGGTCGAAGAAGGTCCCCGCCTCCCCTTCGTGGCCGGCGCCCTCACGACCGAGATAGCGGACATGGGCGGCCAGCGCCCCGGCGCGCGCCATGCCTTTTCCCATGTGTCGCGACACCAGCGCCTTGACGATGACCCGCTGGCGCACGTCCACGCGGAAGGCGCTGCCGGATCGCTTCGCGGCCGTCTTCAGCGCGCCCGCCCTGGCGCCATAGCTGAACCGCATCGACGACGAGAGCCGCTTCAGCATCGACGTGCGGACAGAGCCGTCTCGCTTCAGGCTCGTCGCAAGGCGTACTTGAAGCTCGCCATCGTCCAAGGCGGACAGGGCGGACATACGGTCTTCGAGGATGCTGCGGACAGTAATGACGACGCCTCCCAGGGGGAGCGAAAACGCCCTCAACCGCCGCAAGTCGTCACAAGTCGCAGAACCGGTCGGGAGCGCTCGCTAGCGAGTGGAAACGAAAGGACAAAAGCGAAGCGAACACACCCCGCTTTTATCTTGCCCTCTTAATCGGGGACATTCTGGGGCTCGTTTTCATGACGTTCTCCTGATGGATATTGTATTCCCTTGATGGACCGAGGTGAAGACGCGCCCGCCCCCGGCGAGATCGGGTCCGCGCGGCCTGCGGGGAGATCGGTCCGGACATCGAGTCCTGATGCGCCGTGCACTCTTCCGCGCTCATCGACGGCGGGGTCTCGACCGACTGAGCGGTTCTGGATCCGTCGCGGCGCATGTCGGCATCGGTCTCGCGGGGCAGCATCACAGGCACTCCGGCGTGGTCCGGATTGCTCCGGCCACAGGCAAGATATCGTGCTTCCCGCTTTCCTGGTCTGCATCAGTCCTCATCCGCCGGGGCGGATCTCAATCGCGGTCAGGCGGACCTGGCGGCGGGGTTTCAGTCAGGGCGCCGCATCATGCGTAGACGCCCAGCAGTTTGCATTCCTTGGCGGTCGCCCCGCCGTCGGCGACGCCGGTCTCGACCGCATCAGCGTAGACCGTGCCGTCGCGCCACATGGCGTGCATGATCACGGCGAGCTTGCGGGCCACGGCGACGACCGCCTTCTTATGGCAGCGTTTGGCGATGGTCTCGCCCCAGCTCTTGAGCGCGCTGCGCCCTTTGTAGCGGGTCAGCATCGCCGAGGCCGCCTCGTAGAGGGCGCGTCGGACATCAGGATCGCCCGCCTTACTGATGCGGCCCTGGATGTCGATCGACGTGCCCGACTGCCAGCGCTTGGAGGTCAGGCCGAAGTAGGCGCCGACGTCGCGGGATCGTTTGAACCGCATCGGATCATCGACCGCCGTGCGGAAAGTCAGCGCCGCGATCGGCCCCACCCCGGGGATGGCCATGAAGCGCCGGCACACCTCGTCCTGGGCTACGACCCGCACCGTCAGGGCGTGCAGCTTGAGGTACTGGGTCCACAGGGCCGCGCGCGCGATCAGCATGCAGTCCATCAGCTCGGCGGTCAGCGGATCGTCGGCGCAAGCGTCGCGAACGGCTTGGTCGAACGCGCCCCGGCCGACCTTGGCGAGCTTGACGCCGAAGCTCTTGAGCGAGTGACGGATGCTGTTTTCCAGGTCGAGGAATTTGCGCTTCAGGTTGCGGCGCTGGATCAGCAGCAGCCGCAGCCGGTAGGCCGCCTCGGTTTTCACATGGGCGGTCCGGTACCAGCCGGTGCGCATCAGGTGGGCCAGCCCCAGGGCGTCGGTCGCGTCGGTCTTGTTGCGCTGGGCCGCCAACGCCGCCCGCACATGGCGGGTCTCCAGGCAGGTCGCCGGCACGCCCAGGTCTTTCAGCGCCGGCTGCAGCCACGGCGACAGCGCCCCGGCCTCGTGCCCGGCCCGTCGCAGCGTGGCGCGCCACGGCGCCAGAGCCTGAGCGATGACGTCCGGCTCGGTCGCCACCGTCGTCTCCAGCCGCACCTCGCCTTTCAGATCGACGATGCAGATCGCCGTCTCGGCCACGCCCACGTCCAGGCCCGCATAGTGTTCCGTCATCGTCCCTCTCCGCCGTTGAGCGGGTCGCGGCGGTGCGCCCGCAACGGCGACAACGTCCACGGACGGGATGCGGTGTCTGGGCGAGGCTTCAGGCGAGAGACGAGCCGGCCCGATTACACCGGCACTCCCGCCCCTCTCACTCTGCGTCTGCTTACCGCTGATGGATGCTGATGACCGACAGACCGACCGTGTTTTTCCGATCAGTCCGACACTCGCATCAGCAGGTCCACCAAGGGACGGTTGATGTAATAGTTATTCCGGCCGGCCTGATGCTTCTCGACAAACCCCGCAATGGCGAGTTGGTCGAGATACTTGGCAGCGGTTTGCCGGGTGACGTCGAGATCATTCTGGAGAAACTCGATCCGCGTGTAGGGGTGCCGGAACAGGTTGTTCAGCAAATCCTGCGAATAGCGGATCGTCGCGTGCGCCCGCAGCCGTTGCTTATAGTCCGCCATCAAGGCGCTCATGCCGTCGATCAGAGCCAGCGTCTGGCGGGACGTCGTGGATACGGCGCGGAGCATGTAGAGCAACCAGGGCTCCCAGTCGCCGTTGTCCCGAACGCTCTGCAGCATCTGGTAATAGTCCGCCTTGTTGGCCGTCACATAGCGGCTGAGATAGAGCACCGGGATGTCCAGTAGCCCTGTTCGCGTCAGGTAGAGGACGTTCAGGATCCGGCCGATCCTGCCGTTGCCGTCCGAGAAGGGGTGGATGCTCTCGAACTGGTGATGGATGAGCGCCATCTTCACGAGAGGGTCCAGATCGCTCGCCGCGTCCTCATTGATGAAGGCTTCGAGAGCCGTCATCTGGGCCTCGATCTCCCGGCGATCCTGTGGCGGCACGTAAACGAGCTCGCCCGTCGCCTGATGACGCAGAGCCGTCCCGGGCGTCGCGCGGAAACCTTCATCCGTCCGCTTGAGCACCTGAAACATCTCGACGATGACATTGTTGGTCAGCAGCCCCTGGTTCACGTGGAGCTGGTCCCACCCCCTCTTGAGGGCGTCACGATAACTGGCGACCTCCTTGGCCGCGGCGGAGCCGGCGCCATCCCAGTGCAGGCTCGCCTGAAACAGCTCGTCCTGGGTCGTGACGATATTCTCGACTTCCGAACTCGCCTTCGCCTCCTGAAGCGCGAGCGTGTCGATGAGGATGGCCTGGTTCGGAATACTCCGGGCGCGCCCCTTCAATTCCGCCAGATGGCGGTGCGCGCGAGCCGCTTCGCGAAGCACCGCCGCCGTTTCAAGATCCCCCTTCGGCGGAAGGCGAGGAATGGAATAGGTGGGTTTTAACATGACCAGCCGGACGTGTTCGTTATTTTTGGTTCTTTTAACATGTCTAACTCGACATGTTAAATCCGGTCAGTTCATTAGGCCGACCAGAGCCACCATCAGGGCTTTCTGACTTGCCTGCATCATCCGCCGGGGCCGGCAGGATCATTGACGCCAACCGATCGCTGATCCGGTCTGCTGCAGCTTGCAGGGGATCGTCGGAGAGATGGGCATACCGGCTTGTCGTAACCACATGCTGGTGCCCCAGGAGCTTGCCGATCAGCGTGAGACCTTCGCCGCCCGCGACCCCGACGCTGGCGAAGCTATGACGGAGATCATGGATGCGCACATCCGGCAGACCGGCCTGATTGCGAATGTTCACCCAGGCCCAGTCCAGATTGGCCACCGGCTTCCCCGCATGACGACGATCCGGAAAGACCCACTCGCGATCATGAACCGGCAGAGACCCCACTAGCGCCCGCGCAGCCTTGCCCAGCCGGATCACTTTCGGCCCCGTCTTCGAGTCCTTCAGCCGCAGCAGCCCGCCTTCAAGATCCACCTCCCGCCAGCGAAGGTGCGTGATCTCATTCTTGCGCGCGCCGGTGAGGGTCAACAGGCGAATGATCGCGACGTGTCGAGGATCGCCGCCATCTTTTCCTAGGCGCGCCAGAACATCGCCAAGTCTCGCCATCTCTGCGGCGGACAGGAAACGTTCACGCCGATTGTCCTTGTAACGCTTCACGCCTCGGACGGGGCTCTGCTCGATAAAGCCATACTCGACGGCGAAGTTGAAAATGCCGCCCAAAAGGCCGACCGTTCGCGCGGCTGCGCCCTTACCGCCTCGCGTGTGAGGCGTCGCATCCTTGCGGATATTGCCGTTGCCCACGTCGATCATCAGCCGCTGGATATCGGCCCTGGTGACATCCGTGACCTTCATGTTCCCAATCCTTGGATTGATATGCCGCTTGATCCGTATGCGGTCGATGTGAAGCGTCGACTCCTTCTTGGTCGCCGTTCCTTCGGCCATGTAGAGCTCACACAAGTCCCGGACGGTCATCTCGGCCCGCCGCTCGGCTTTCACGCCTTGCGGGTCGCCGCCCATTGCGGCGCGCGCGAGCGCGCGGCGCGCTTCCTCGCGCGCCTCCTCTGTCGTCAGAACCTCATTGGTCGCCAGCGTCAGCATCCGTCGGGCACCGCCGATCGTGCGATATCGAACGATGTAGGTTTTTCGACCTTGCGGAGAGACCCGCACGCCGAAACCCTTCAACTCGATATCCCACGCAAAATACCGCTTCGTGCCCACCACCAGGGCATCCACGGCCCTTTTGGTCAGACGCATGGTCACCGTATGGTCACCAGACATTTCGCCTCCGTCCCGCCACAGCGGGTTTTGAGTGCCCATTCTGGTCACCACATGGTCACCAGTCGGGAGCAAATCGGAGGATAAAGCGGTAACTACGGGCAACCACCTCTCGCCCACAAAACGCCTAATATTCAGGCGCTTGGGTAACAAAAGGCAACGCCGGTAAACCCTAGGGTTCCAGCTCGATGTCCCAGTAGAGGTAGTCCAGCCAGCTCTGGTGCAGATAGTGCGGCGGGAAGCGACGGCCGGCTTCCTGCAGTTCCCAAGAGTTCGGCTGATGGGCCGTGCGGCGCAGCAGGGGCATTCCGGCCTGTTGCGGCGTGCGCCCGCCCTTCCTCAGGTTGCAGGGGCCGCAGGCGGCGACGATGTTTTGCCAGGTGGTGCGGCCGCCGCGCGAGCGCGGGATGACGTGGTCGAAGGTCAGGTCCTGGGCCAAGCCGCCCTGCCCGCAATACTGGCAGGCGAAACCATCGCGCAGGAAGACGTTGAAGCGGGTGAAGGCGGGTTTTCTGTCCTGGTCGACATAGGACTTCAGCGAGATGACGCTGGGCAGCTGCATTTCCATCGACGGACTGCGCACCACCTTGTCATAGGTGGCGACCACGTCGACGCGCTCCTGCCAGACGGCCTTGACCACTTCTTCCCAGGGCCAGATCGACAGGGGATAGTAGGATAGAGGACGGAAATCGGCGTTCAGCACCAGGGCGGGAAAGCCGGACGGGGGGCGGGTCAGGACCTGCATCAGGCCCTCCCGCTCATACGGGGGGATCTCGAGGCGACAGGAGTGAGGACACGTCTCCTTCCCTGGTCTTGGCCTAGTCTGACGGAAAGAGCCTACGCCCGATTCTCCCTCATCGCCATGACCGAGATGCAGCGTTTTCGTGACGCCGCTTTCAGAAGACCTCGACCAGCTCGAAGCGCTCGCAGACCACCTTCATGCCCGGCGCCCAGGTCCCCTCGCGGCGGTAGTAGGCCTCGTGCGCGTCGCGCCACCACTCATAGGTCAGGTCGCCCTCTCCCTCGGCGCGGGCGAAGTCCTCGCTGACGTCCTCGAAGGGCATGATCTCGACCTCGGTGGTGCGGATGGCGCAGCGCGGGACCCCGGCGCCGTCCAGGATGACGCTGATCTCGCCGACGCTTGGCATGATGTCGGCCTCGCACGCCGCCAGAGCCGAACAGGTGGCCTTCTTGCCGCCCGCGATGACCAAGGCCAGCAGTTCGTCGGCCATCTCGGGGCTGTCGCCAAAGGGCCAGCGCGGCGCGTCACGATAGCCGGCGGGAACGTCAGTCATGGATCTCAATCCTCAGTGTCTTGTCGGCGCGCTGGGGAAGGCCGGCAGGCTCCACCCCCACTTCAGGGCGCCGGCGCGCAGGGCGAAACCCGCCGCGACCGCCACGCCCACCGCCGGCCAGGTCGGCACGCTCAGGGCCTTCAGGCTGACGAACAGGCCCGCCGACAACAGGGCCGCGGTGATGTTCAGCTCGCGCCGCAACAGGATCGACGGCTGGCCCGCCAGGACGTCGCGCACCACCCCGCCGAAGCAGGCCGTCAGCACCCCCATGACGACGCAGATCAGGGGCGCGACGCCGTAAGACGCCGCCTTGGCCGCCCCCATGACGCCATAGGCCGCCAGGCCCACCGCATCCAGCCACAGCAAGGCCCGGAAACGCCAGGTCCGCGCCCCCAACATCCAGAACCCCGCCGCCGACAGCAGGCAGACGGCGATATAGCGCCAGTCCTGAACCCAGAAGACCGGCGCGCCGATCAACAGATCGCGCAGAGTCCCGCCGCCGACCCCGGTGATGGCGCCGAAGAAGGCGAAGGTCACCAGATCATGCTTCTCGCGCGCGGCGGCCAGGGCCCCGGTCGCGGCGAAGACGGCCACGCCCGCAAAGTCCAGCAGCGGCAGAACGGTCTCGGGCCGGGTCAGGTCGGCGTCAATCAGCGGGGTCAAGCGGCGGGTCCTCCAGCGTGATATCGCCACGCTTGACCCCTCCATACCATCCCCAGAGCAGATGCGCCGCCACCCCGCGATGCGGCCGCCAGATTTCGGCCCGCGCATAGGCCTGTTTCTCATTGGGCCGGTCATCCGCCGCGTCCGCCCAGCGCATCGCCTCCTGCAGGGCCACGTCCCCGCCGGGAAAGACGTCCAGCCGACCCTCGCAGAACATCAGGAAGGTCTCGGCCGTCCACTTGCCGACCCCCTTGATGGCCACGAGCGCCGCGATGGCCTCAGCGTCGTCCAGCCGCTCCAGATGATCGAAGTCGACGCGGCCCTCGGTCTGGGCGCGGGCGATCTCATGGCCGTATTTCGCCTTCTGGCCCGACAGGCCAAAGGTGCGCAGCGTCTCTACATCCAGCGCCAGAACCGCATCCGGCGTCACTGTTCCGCCCAGGCCCTCGACCGTCCGCTTCCAGATCGAGGCGGCGGCGGCGACCGAGACCTGCTGCTCCACGATCATGCGGAACAGGCCCTCGTATCCGCCGGGCCGCAGCCGCCACTCGAACACGGGGGTCGAGACGTGCGCCCGCGCCAGCGCCGGATCGGCGGCGGCCAGGGCCTCGCGGGCGGCGGCGATGGAGGGTGCGGTCGGGGCTGTGGCCATGCCTCATGCTAGGCCGAGGGGTCGCCGTTGGGAAAGAGGGCGTCCGCCCCCCATTCTGACCACAGCCGGAAACCGCTAGAGCGAAATCGGTTCAGATGCGATCGCATCTGAACCCAGATATTCGCTCCAGCATCAATCCTGGAGCCTGATTCACGGCGTCGGCGGAATCGCAAAGCGATTCCACCTCAACCGATCAGGCTCTAGGCTGCCCCCATGTTCGCCACCCGCTTCGCCCCCTCGCCCACCGGCCGCCTGCACAAGGGCCACGCCTTTTCGGCCCTGACCGCCTGGACGGCGGCGCGCGACGTGGGCGGGCGCTTCATCCTGCGTATCGAGGACATCGACCCGACCCGCTGCAAGCCGGAGTTCGAGGCGGCCATTCTTGAGGACCTCGCCTGGCTCGGTCTCGACTGGGAGACGCCGGTGCGCCGCCAATCGGATCACCTGGCCGACTACGCCGCTGTCGTCGAGGCCCTGAACGCGCACGGCCTGCTCTATCGTTGCTTCCGCACACGGAAGGAAATCCTCGACGCCATCGGCGACGCCCCGCACGGTCCCGCCGAAGCCGTCCGGCCCGGTCCCCACGCGCCCGAAGACGAAGCCCGCCTGCTGGCCGAGAGCCGCCCCTACGCCTGGCGGCTGTCGCTGGACCGGGCGCGCGAAGCCCTGGGCGAACAGGCCTGGAATGCACTGTCCTTTGTCGAGGAGGGCGAAGGCGCCGACGGCGAGAGCGACCTGATCCGCGCCAAACCTGAAACGGCCGGCGACGTGGTGCTGGCGCGCAAGGACGCCGGGACCGCCTATCATCTGGCCGTGACCCACGACGACGCCCTGCAAGGCGTCACCCACGTCGTGCGCGGCCTGGACCTGTTCGAGGCCACCCACATCCAGAGGCTGATCCAGACCCTGATGGGCTGGCCCGCGCCGACCTATCGCCACCACCGCCTGCTGACCGGCCCCGACGGCCGCCGCTACGCCAAGCGCGACCAGTCTGTGACCCTGGCCGAACTGCGCGCCGGCGGCCTGACGCCCGAAGCCCTGCGGACAGAACTGGGGTTTTAGCGCGCGCCGCCCGCCGCTCCCTGCCCACGCCGTCATCCTCGGGCTTGACCCGAGGATCGGGTTGTCCGCCTGCGCGACATTGGCAAAGACGAGGGCGCCCTACGTTCGATCCTCGGGTCAAGCCCGAGGATGACGGCTGGTGCTGATGACGACGCGCTCAAGTCGCGAGGGTCCGCGACCCGAGCATAGCGCCCTAAAACAAAGAAAGGCGCGGAACCAGTTGGTCCCGCGCCCTTCAATCGTCTGAACCCTGGTCGGGTTCGTCGGCCTTAGAGAACCTTGAGGTCCACAGCCGAGGTCTTGCCGCGCTGGTTTTCCAGCTCGTATTCGACCTTGGCGTTTTCATCGAGGCCTTGCAGGCCAGCCTTCTGGACGGCGGTGACGTGGACGAAAACGTCCGAGCCGCCGTTATCGGGCTGGATGAAACCATAGCCCTTGGTGGGGTTGAACCACTTGACCGTGCCGGTCGCCATATCTGCGTCTCCGTAAACGCGCTTTGCCAGGCGGGCGTCCACGCGGGAGCACCCGTCAGCCCATCTGGGACAAGCTCGTTCAGGCGAAGGAGCGAGACGCGGGTTTGGACCCCACGTGAAATCCGGACTGCGGCGATGTTGTCACCCGACTATCCACAGTCCGTCAACTGTAAAGCGAATCCCCCCGCACGGCGTCTGGGTTAACGGCCGCTCATCCACGCCTCTGTCAAAGCGCCCGCAACAGGCCCATGGTCAGGGCCTGGCAGGCCGGACCGCCGCGTCCTCCGTCGTTGGACAGGCCGAACAGGGCGCGCCCGCCCGCCGGATCAAGGATGGCGATGGCGTGCCACATGGTGTTCGACCCCTCGTGCGCGATCGCCGGTCCCTTGGCCCAGGGCTGCGGCGGCAGGGCGATCCAGCCATGAGCGTAGCCCTGCCCCGGCGCCGGTGTGACCAGTCGCTGGATCGTCTCCGGCTTCAGCCAGCCGCCGCCCTCGGTCAGAAAGACCTGCAGGAAGCGGCCATAGTCCGCCGCCGTCATATGCACCGTCCCCGCCGGGCCCAGGGCCAGCGGATTGTCGGAGCCGTCATCGTTCGGGTCCATGGCGAGCGCTGTCTCGCCCATGCGGCGATGGCCCCAGGCGTTGTCGCCCTTCGGCGCCCCGAAACCGGCCGAAGTCAGGCCCAGAGGCGTGAACAGCTCGGCCTGCATCGCCTCTTCCCACGATCCTCCGGTGATGGCCTCAATGGCGGCGCCGACCAGGACATAGTTGGCGTTGCCGTATTCAAACGCCCCTCGGGTCCCCGACGGCGGCGCGGCCAAGGCCTTCTCAACGATGACGCGACGCTGTTCGGGCAAGGACTTTGGATCGGCCCGCGCCGTCATCAGCCAGGCCATGCCCATGACCGGGTCGTCCTTCAGACCCGCGCTATGGCTCATGAAATCGTCCAGCGTCGCCCCGTCCCAGCCTGCGTCGAGGCTCAAGCCGGGGAAGGCCTCGGCCACCGGCATGGCCCAGCGCGCCCGTCCCTGCTCGACCAGCCGCGCGAACACCGCCGCCGTCATCGCCTTGGTGTTGGAGCCCAGATGCCAGCGGTCGCCCGCCAGGGCCGAGGCGTCCTGACCCGTCCGCCGCACGCCCCGCACGCCCGACCATTCCAGCCCCTGCGGCGTGACCAGTCCGCCCGCCAGGGCGACCGGCTTCACCCCGTCAAAGGCGGCGCCCAGGGCCGCGTCGAAGGCGGTCGCCGGCTCGGCGGCGGCGGCGGACGGCAGCACAGAGGCGGCGGCGCCGGCGGCCATGACATGACGGCGATTGATCATTTCAGGCTCCTTTTGCGTTCCACCCACAACAGCAAGGCTGGCGGCGCCAGTGAATTCGCCGCAAGCTTCGCCCATCGCGACAACAGGACGCTGCGCTCATGGCCAAGAACGACTACGACGACACCCTGGAAGCCCTGCAGATCCAGTTGGTCGAGACCCAGGCCTGGGCCATCGAACAGGGATTGAAGGTCGTCATCGTCTTCGAGGGCCGTGACGCCGCCGGCAAGGACGGCGCGATCAAGCGGATGACCGAGTTCATGGCCCCTCGCCAGACCCGCGTCGTCGCCCTGCCCAAGCCCAACGACCGCGAACTGACCCAGTGGTATTTCCAGCGCTATTCGCCCCACCTGCCCGCCGCCGGAGAAATCGTCTTCTTCAACCGCTCCTGGTACAACCGGGCGGGGGTCGAGCCGGTCATGGGCTTCTGCACGCCCGAGCAGCACGAGCGCTTCTTGCACGACGCCCCGCACTTTGAGCGGATGCTGACCCAGTCAGGCACGACCCTGATCAAGCTGTGGCTCGACATCAGCCAGGAGGAGCAGTCGCGACGGCTGGAGGAGCGCACCACCCACCCGCTGAAACGCTTCAAGGTCTCTCCCCTGGACGCCGAGGCCCAGGCCCGCTGGTCCGCCTATTCCGCCGCCCGCGACCAGATGCTGGAGCGCACCCACACCGACTATGCGCCCTGGACCGTCGTCGCCACCGACAACAAGAAGAAGGCGCGGCTGAACATCATCCGCCACGTGCTGCGCCAGTTGAACTGCCCGACGCTGGAGGCGAAAAAGCCGGATTCCGACATCGTCTTCTCCGCCGACAAGGCCAAGGGCCGGCTGGCAAAGTGACGCCTCAGTCGTCGCCGAACAGGCGGCGGTTCTTGTCGACAAAGGCGCGCAGCGCGCCCACCAGCGGGCCGTGCCGTCCCTTCAGATAGGCCCAGCCCGCGCCGGCTCCGATCAGGGCGCCGATGGCGTCGACGATCAGGTCCCACATGGTGTCGACCAGACCGGATTTCTGGGTGTTCAGGCCGAACAGTTGATCCAGCGTGAACTCCCAGATCTCCCACAGGGCGCCGATCATCACGGCGAAGCAGAAGGCGAAGAAGGCCACCGTCAGAGGCGCCGCCTTCAGCCGCTCGCCCTTGACCAGCATCAACATCAACAGTGACCCGACCAGGCCGAATCCAACGGCCGAGCCGCCGTGCAGCACCACGTCCCACCACCAGTAACGCTCATAGAAGTCCCCGACCTCGCCCAGCAGCAGGGTGGCGCACAGGAAGGCGGCGATGGCGCTGACAAAGACCGTCGGCAGCCTCACCCCCACCCGCTCGCCCAGCCAGATCGGAACCAGCGACAGCAGCAGGGTCCCGATCCCGACGAAGGTGACGCTGAACTCGTCGGTGACGAAGCCCACCACCGCAGCCCCGATCAGGATGAGCCAGGTCAGGTAGAGGATGATGGGCGGTCGCGCCTTGGGCCGTGGGGCGGTCATGCTGCGGGCTCCTGCCGTCAGGGTTCGGCGCAGCCTAGAGCCTGGCGAGGTTCTTCTTCAAGGCGACGCTGCCCGGCTCGCCGTCGCGACACAGGCCGCACGCCCAGCAACAGACCCAGCCAGCCCAGACGCCGCGCCACTTCATAGGCCGCCAGACAGCCCGCGAAGGTCGCTGCGATCACCAGCCCCGCCTCGACCGGCTGCGGCAGGCTCAGAGCCGCCAGATGGTGGGCCACGACCACGATGACCGTCTGATGCACGATGTAGAAGGGAAAGACCCCAAGCGTCAGATAGCGCAGCAGCGGCCCGCCTCGGTTCAGATAGCGCGCGCCGTAGCCCAGGATGGCGACGATGAAGGCCCACTGGTCAATGGCATAGACCAGCCGCATCCCCGCCCTCAACGCCTCGGGCGGCGCGACGTCGCTGGCGCGATAGCTCCAGGCGTAGGTCGCCCATCCCGCCCAGGCCAGTAGGGCCAGCCACAGGGCCGGACGGCGCAGACGTTCATAGCCCGCCTTCAGAACCTCCGAACGCACGCTGACGAAGCCGAACAGAAAGGCGCTGAACGACAGAGCGTGGTTATACCAGTCCCCGGTCAGGTCGTGGGTGATGGGAAAGACCGGCGCCAGCGTCCAGCGGATCAGCAGCAGCCAGACCACCGGCCAAACCACCAGGCCCCATCCCGCCAGCCCACGCTCCAACCCGACCTGCACGACGGGCAGAAAGCGCCGCAGCACCGGCAGCAGGATGGCCAGCAACAGGCTGTAGACCAGTAGATAGACCACGAACCACATATGGTTCCAGGTCGGCGTCGTCAGGCAACCATCGGCGTCGCACCAGCCGCCAGTCCCCGTCGCATACTTCATCCAGAAGTCGGCCAGCCACGGCGAATGCGCCGGATCGACCACGCCCAGCCCCCGCGCCGCCTCGACCACCTCGTAATAGCTCTGCGGCGGCACGATCACGAACATGGCGAACAGCAGCGGCGGCAACAGACGCAGCGTCCGCGACCCGGCGAAGCGACGCGCCCCGCCCTTCCCCTCGGCCTCGAACCGCTCGAACAGGAACCGCGTCGCCGCCCCGGACACCAGGAACAGCAGGGTCAGCCGCCAGGGGTTGGTCAACTGCATCACCGGCTCCAGCGCCTCGACCGGACGCGGGCTGTTCACATGCCAGTCCCACGGCACGTAGAACATGCCGACGTGATAAAGAATCAGCAGCAGAAAGGCCCCGACACGGATCCAGTCGAGGTCATGGCGGCGGGTCGCGGCGGCGATAGGTGGGGCGGACATGGGCGGCCTTGATGAGTGACAATACAGACCCTCAGGTCTCACCGCCCCTCGCGGCGCCGCAACCGGCGCGGGCCGTGCGGCGGCGTCCAGGGGCCAATCCGCCGATGTCTGGGACGAAAGGCGCGGCCTCGGGGACGAGCGGCTGGCGCCTACGTCTGGCCGAGGCGGACCGGCGCGACCTGATCCTCGGCTGGACCATCATCCTGGGCATCACCGCCGCCTTCATGGTGGTCAATTCCCTGACCGTCCTGACCGATTCCCCCTCCCTGCGCTTCTGGGCGCCCTGGGTATGGGAGGGGACCAGCGCGCTCTCCCTCGCCCTGCTGATCTGGCTGCCCTGGCTGGCCGGGGTCTTCGCGCCGACTGGCCTGCTGAACGACGGCTGGCGCGCGCGGGGCCGTTTCCTCGCCCTGCACCTGGGCGCAGCCTTTCTCTACAGTCTGCTGCATGTCGGCCTGATGGTGGCTATGCGCCACGGCGTCTATGCGGCGCTCGGCGAAACCTATGACTACGGCCATCCGGTCGAGCGCTTCATCTATGAGTTCCGCAAGGACCTGCTCAGTTACGGCCTGTTCGTCGGGGTCTTCTGGTCCGTGCGCAGCCTGCGTGAGGCGCGCGAGAGCCCCGTCCGCCCCGTCAGCTTCGACATCCGCGACGGCGCCCGCCTGATCCGCGCGCCGCTGGACGACATTCTCGCCGTCGCCTCGGCCGGCAACTACGTCGAGTTCATCCTGGCCGACGGCCGCCGCCCGTTGATGCGCGCCACCCTGGCCGCCGTCGAGGTCGAGCTGGAACGCTGCGGCTTCGTGCGCACCCACCGCTCCTGGCTGGTCAACGCCGCGCGGATGACCGGTCTGCGTCCCGAAGGCTCTGGCGACTGGACCGTCGAACTGGGGGCGCTTGAGGCGCCCCTTTCACGCCGCTACGCCGAGGCGCTGGAGCGGCTGCGCGCGGCCTGACGCCGCATCCACGCCGCGACGCCCAGCGCGCAGACAAGGCTCACCCCCGCCCCGACCGCAAAGGTCGCCTGCGGCCCGAACCCGTCCCACAACACCCCCGCCGCCACATTGCCCAGCAAGGCGATCAGGCCTGAGATCAGGGCGAACAGACCAAAGGCCGAGCCGCGCAGATGCGCGGGCGCCGCATCGGCGATCAGGGTCATCAGCAGGCCCTGCGAAAAGCCCATGTGCAGCCCCCACAAGGCCACGCCCAGGTAATAGACAACCTGGTTTCCAGCCAGGGCCAGCGCGATGTCGGCGCCGGCCAGGAAGACCAGGCTGAGCAACAGCAGCGAGGTGCGCCCGATACGGTCCGACAGCGCCCCCACCGGAAAGGCGGCCAGGCCGAACACCAGATGCAGCAGGACGATGGCCGCGGGCGCAAAGGCGGCCGGCACCCCCACGTCCAGCCCCTTCATCAGCAGGAAGGACTCGCTGAACCGCGCCAAACCGATCACCGCCGTCAGGGCGATCATGGTCCAGGTGGCTGCGTCCAGCCGCAGCGCCCCCTTCAGGCTGGGCGGCGTCTTGGCGGCCCCGTCGGGCCGGGGCGGATCGGACACCCCGCCGACCAGCAGGGCCACGGCCAGGAAGGCGGGGATGGAGGCCAGCCAGAACACCGCCTTGATGTCGTTCGCCAGCAGCACCATCAGCCCGATGGCCAGCAGGGGGCCGACGAAGCCGCCCACCGTATCCAGCGACTTTCTCAGACCAAAGGCGCGCCCGCGAATGTCCGGCGGCGTCACCGCCGCGACCAGGGCGTCGCGCGGGGCGGTGCGGATGCCCTTGCCGATCCGGTCCACGCCCTTGGCCAGCAGCACCCCTTCGACCGAGGCCGCCAGGGGAAAGATCGGTTTGGACAGGGCCGCCAGCCCATAGCCCGCGACCGCCAGCCACTTGGGCCGCGCGATGCGGTCGGACCAGAAACCCGCCAGAAACTTCACCGCCGTCGCCACAACGACGGAAAAACCCTCGACCAGGCCGATCATCACCGCCGACGCGCCCAGACCGACCACCAGATAGATGGGCAGAAGCGTCTGGATCATCTCCGACGAGACATCCATCAGCAGGCTGACCACGCCCAAAACCCAGACGCTGCGCGGAATCGAATTGCGAGACATTCGCAACCAGGTGGCGGACGGGCGCCCCTGTGTCCAGCCCGTCGCTGAAACTTCATGCTCGGCCGCGATGTCGCGACCGAGCGCGCGGCCTACCTCAGCCCGTCTTCCGCCAGGGTATGCGCGACGATGGCGTTGGCGTGGCCGTGGCCCATGTCGTGGTCGTCCTTGAGCATGGTCACCAGTTCCATGTGCTTGGCGGGATAGCGGGCGCGGACCTCGGCCTTCCACTCGGCGATGGGTCGTCCGTACTTCTTCTCGATGGAGGGAAAATAGGACGCGGGGCCCTTGATCGGCTCGTCAGTCATCGGCGCTTCCCTCCAGTTGAAGCGACACTAAGCGCAGCCTGACCGTCTCGCGCAATGGCCTCGCATCACGACGATCGGATGCAAGGCCTTCACCCGCGCCCGCCTCAGGGTCTAAGACCCCTGCATGAGCACAGCCCCGCTTCCCGACGCCGCCCGCCAGAACTGGGTGGACCGCTACGCCCCCGAGGGGCTGAAGCCGTGGTTGAAGCTGGGCCGCTTCGACCGCCCCATCGGCACCTGGCTGCTGCTGCTGCCCGGCTGGCAGGGCATCATGCTGGCCCTGAACCAATATGACCGCCCCTTCGGCGCCTATGAGCTGTGGCTGATCCTCGGCTTCGCCATCGGGGCCTGCCTGATGCGCGGCGCCGGCTGCGCCGTGAACGACATCGTCGACCGCGACTTCGACGCCCAGGTCGCCCGCACCGCCCAGCGCCCCATTCCGGCGGGTCAGATCAGCGTCAAACAGGCCTGGGCCTTCGTCGCCGGTCTCAGCCTGGTCAGCCTGTGCATCCTGCTGACCATGAATGCGACAGCCGTCCTGCTCGGCGCCCTGTCGTTGGGTCTGGTCGCGGCCTATCCGTTCATGAAGCGCATCACCTGGTGGCCCCAGGCCTGGCTGGGCCTGACCTTCAACTGGGGCGCCCTGCTCGGCTTCGCGGCGGCGACCGGCGGCCTGTTCTCGCTCGGCTGGCTCTATGTGCTGGAAGTGCGCGCCAGCGGCGACGCCTACTGGATGGCCGAGGGCCTGAACCAGATGGGCCACCTCGCCCTTTCGGCGGGGCTGCTCTACGCCGGCGGCCTGTTCTGGACCCTCGGCTACGACACCATCTACGCGCTCCAGGACATCGAGGACGACGCCATGGCCGGGATCAAGTCCTCGGCCCGCCGGCTCGGCGCGCAGGTCAAACCCGGCGTGGCCGTCTTCTACGCCCTGGCCGTCCTGCTGGCGGGCGCCGCCGGTTTCGCCGCCGGTCTCGGCCCGATCTTCTACGTCGGTCTGGCCGCCTATGCCCTGCATCTGGCCTGGCAGGTCAAACGCCTGAAACCCGAGGACGGCGCCCTGGCCCTGCGCCTGTTCAAATCAAATCGTGAGGCTGGATTGATCCTTCTGGCCGCGATTGCGTTCAACGGCCTAGCTTTCTGATCTCGCCTTAGGAGTCCGGCATGATCCCCTCGCGTACCGCTCGCATTCTTCTCGTCACCGTCGCCGTCGCGGCCTCTCTCGCCGCCTGCCAGCGCAACGAGCAGAAGGCGCCCGAGGCGTCGAAGGCCGCGACCGCCGTCGCCGCCGACGGCCCGCTCAAGTACGAAAGCGCCACGCCCTACGCCAAGACCAGCCTGACCCTGCCAGAGGCCATCAAGACCCAGCCCGAGCTCTATACCGCCCTCTATCGTCAGGAGGTCGCTGACCTGGCCAAATACGCCGAAGGCGCCCAGGCCGACCGCACCGAGGCCGGCGGCGACAGCGCCATGGGCCCCTATGAAAAGACCATCGTCTATGGCGATCCGGTCCAGACCGGCCGCCTGTTCAGCGCCATGCGCACCGACTTCGACTACTCGGGCGGCGCCCACCCGAACACGGTGGCCACCGCCCTGCTGTGGGACAAGACCGAGAAGCGCCGCATCAGCCCGGCTGATCTGTTCGCCAAGGGCGCCGACCTGTCGTCGCTGGAACGCGCCCTGTGCGACGCCGTCAACACCGCCAAGAAGGCCCGCCCCGGCGCGACCCCGGTCAAGGTCGGCGGCGACACCTGGTCCTGCCCCAAACTGAAAGACCTGGCCGTGGTCCTGGCCCCAGGCGCGACGGCGGGCAAGGCCGGCGGCCTGACCTTCCTGCTCGACGCCTATGCGGTCGGCCCCTACGTCGAGGGCGCCTACTACATCACCCTGCCCGCCTCGACCTTCCAGAGCCTGCTGGCCCCGGCCTACGCCGCCGAGTTCGGCGGACAGCCGCTGAAGACCGGCGACGTCACCAACGACCTGCGCCCGAAGTAAGGGTTCAGGGCGCGCCCGATCCCATCGGGCGCGCCCCTCTCATCCGCTCATCCCCGCGGAGGCGGGGATGAGCGGGTATGGTCAATCCGCCAGAAACTGATCCACCAGGGTGTTCAGCCGCTCGGGCTGGTCGCTCATGATGAAGTGGCGGCTGTCGTCCACCCGCACCAGCTTGGCGCTCGGCAGGGCGGCGTATTCGCGGCTCCACATGGCGTCGGCCATGGCGCTCGGGACGCCGCCATTCGCATCGGCGGCATAGACGGCCCAGACCGGGGTGGTCATGGCGGCCAGGCCCGGACGAGCGTCGGTGGTCATGACGTCGCGTATGGCCGAGGCCATGGCGTGACGGTCGGACGCCATCGACCACTCGACCATGGCGGCCCGCCCGGCCTCGCTGCGCATCATCCCCGCGGCGGTGGCTTGTTGCTGAGCGCGGTAACCGGCCGCGTCGGCGTTCAGGATGCCCGCCGCCGCCTGTTCGGCGAAGGGCTTGGCGCTCTCGGCCGTCGCGGTCGGGCCATAGAGGGCGCTGAAGAAGGGCAGACTGTCGACGCTCATAAGCTTGCCGACGACCTCGGGGTGCTGCTGCACCGCCAGAAGCCCGACCAGCGCCCCCATGGAATGGCCGATGATCGCGGGCCTGTTCAGCGTCCTGGCATAGCGCGCCACCTCATCGACCGCCGGCTGAACGAAGGCGCCGTCGCCGTGGCTCCAGGCCTCCCCGGCGAAGCCCGAAAGTTGCACCAGATGCACCCGGTGGGTGGCCGACAGTCGCTGGGCCTGCGGACGCCACACGTCCCGCGACGAGGCGAAACCGGGGATCAGGATGACATCTGGACCCTGGCCCATCACCTCGATCGACAGGCGGTCCGAAGCGAAGGCGGACGCGGCCTGCGTCGCGGCGGCCTCCACCGGTGCGGCCTGGGTCGGCGAGCAGATGGCGCCGACAGCCCAACCGACGGCGGCGGCCAGCATGAAGGCGCGCAGGGTCCTGGCGGGGGCGGTGATCTTGCTCATGGCGTTTCCTTTCGGTTTTGAGAAAAGCCCCTTCCCCGCCGTCATCCTCGGGCTTGACCCGAGGATCGGGTTGTCGGTCCACGCGACCCCATCAGTACAGAGCGCGCAGCCAGGCTCGATCCTCGGGTCAAGCCCGAGGATGACGGCGGAAAAGCGAGGCGAAAAAGTCAGGTTAAGCTGACAAAAGCGTCAGGCGTGGGGGTTCTCGAACACCTCTTCCACCGGCCGCGCGAACAGGGCGGCGATGCGGTAGGCGAGGTCCAGCGAGGGGTCGTGCTTCTCGGTCTCCAGGGCGTTGACGGCCTGACGCGAGACCCCCAGCGCCTGACCCAGCTGCTCCTGGGTCCAGTTGCGCTCGACGCGCAGCAGTTTCAGTTTGTTCTTCATCAGTTCGACGACCGGATGAAGGGCGAGACGCAGCCAAACACCGCCCAGAACAGCGGATAGATCATCCAGCCCTCCGCGTGCGGCGCTCCGGCAAAGCTCTCGCCGAAGCCCCAGGCGCTGAAGGCGGCCATGGCCACGCCCGCGGCGACGATGAACTGCTTGGCCGTGACGGCGCGGACAAACTCGTCGCTGTCGCGCATGAAGCTGAGGGTGGCCCAGATCTGACCGGCGATGGGGGCCGCGACCGTCAGGGCCAAAGCCCAGGCGGCGGGCGTGTTCTGGATGGCGTCGAAGGCCCCGCCGATGGTCGCCAGCATGACGGCGACATAGCCGCCCATGAAGGCCATGGTGCGGATCACATAGCGGCGACCGGCGGGGGCGGTCTGTTTGGACAGCGTCAACATGGAAGGCGCTCCTGACTGAATGTAAGGACTACCTTACATCACTTTCATGTCACGTCAACCTGACTTTTCGTCAGGCGCGCCTGACCCCACTGTCATCCCGGCCCAGGCTCTCACTGCGAGGCGAAGAGCCGGGATCGCCCCAAACGCCGCCGCTTGCCTGTGCTGCGGTCGCAGACCGCCCTCCAGGCTTCCGGGATGACAAACAATTGCCCGCGCCCTAGACACCGCCCATGCGCCTGACCCCCGCCAATGCCCCCGACTTCATCGCGGCCAACACTCGTCTGCAGGCCGTGCCACACGCGCCGGAAATCTCGCTGTGGCTGGCGGACGAGATCACGCCCCTGTGGCGACTGACCGAGGAAGAGCTGGGCGCCATGGGCCTGCCCCCGCCCTTCTGGGCCTTCGCCTGGGCGGGCGGGCAGGCCCTGGCGCGCTGGCTGCTAGACCACCCGGATCAGGTCGCGGGCAAGCGCGTCATCGATCTGGCCACCGGCTCTGGCCTGGTCGCCGTCGCCGCGATGAAGGCGGGCGCCGCCTCCGTTCTGGCCGCCGACATTGACCCCTTCTGCGCCGCCGCCGTGGCCGCCAACGCGGCCTCCAACGGCGTCGAGATCGCCTTCACCGACGCCAACCTGCTGGACGCCCCGCCGCCGCCCGCCGACCTGATCTGCGCCGGCGACGTCTTCTATGAAAAGCCCATGGCCGAGGCGGTCATGATCTGGCTGAAACAGGCTCAGGCCAACGGCACCCGCGTCATCGTCGGCGATCCGGGCCGCACCTACTTCCCCAAGTCCGGCCTGACCCTGCTGGCCGAATACACCGTCCCCACCACCCGCGAGCTGGAGGATCAGGAGGTCAAACGTTCGCGCGTCTGGTCGCTGGACTAGTCGCCCCGACTGGCGCTGACCGCCTTCAGCGCCGCCAGCGCCCGCTCGCGGCCATCATTGTGATCCACGATGGGCCGGGGATAGGTCGCGCCCAGCCTCACCCCCGCCTCGGCCAGAACCATGGCCGGCGCCGTCCAGGGCTCGTGCAGCCAGCGATCCGGCAGGCCCGCCACCTCGGGAACCCAGCGCCGCACATAGCGCCCCTGCGGATCAAACTTCTCGCCCTGAGCTGTCGGGTTGAAGATGCGGAAATAGGGCGCGGCGTCCGCCCCTGACCCGGCCACCCACTGCCAGTTCTGCACATTGCTGGCCAGGTCGGCGTCGGTCAGGCAGTCCCAGAACCAGGCCTCGCCCTCGCGCCAATCGATCAGCAGATGCTTGACCAGGAAGGAGGCGACCACCATCCGCACCCGGTTGTGCATGGTCCCCGTCGCCCACAGCTGGCGCATCCCGGCGTCCACCAGGGGATAGCCCGTCCGCCCCGCCTTCCACGCGGCCAGGCCCTCGGGATCGCCCCGCCACGGCATGGCGTCATACTCGGGCCGGAAGGCGCGCTCGGGCAGATAGGGGAAGTGGTGCAGCAGGTGGGCCGAAAACTCGCGCCAGCCGATCTCGGCGACGAACTTCTCGGCTTCCGCCGCCGGGACCCGGCCCTCGGCCGCCGTCGCCCGCGCCGTCTGGACGGCCCGCCACGGGCTGATCTCGCCCCAGTGCAGATGGGCCGCCAGGCCGCTGGTCCCTGCCCGATCCGGGCGGTCGCGGTCGGTGGCGTAGGTCTTCAGGCCTCCGGCGACAAAGGCGTCCAGCGCCGCCCTCGCCCCCGCCTCGCCCGGCGTGCCGACAAAGCCGGTCGACCAGTCGGGCCGGGTCGGATGCAGACCCCAGTCCTCGACCGCCTCGCTGACCACGCCGTCGGGGACCGCGATGGCCTCGGGCGCCGCCAGCCCCGCCGGGGCCTCGGCCGTCGCCAGCAGGGCCTTCAGAAAGGGCGTGAACACCTTATAGGCCTGCCCCGATCCGTTCAGCACCGCGCCCGGTCGGCGCATCAAGGTCGCGTTGAAGCCCCGACACTCAACGCCCTCCGCCTTCAGCCCATGGGCGATGTCGGCGTCACGAGCATAGGCCTCCGGCTCGAACAGGCGGTTCATGAAGACCTGCTCGGCGCCCGTCTCCGCGATCAGGCGACGCAGTTCACTTTCCGCATCGCCGCGTCGCAGGATCAACCGCCCGCCGCGCGCCCTCAGGTCCGCGTCCAGCGCCCGCAAGCTCTTGTCCAGCCACCAGCGCGAGGCGCCGCCGATGGCCCGCCGCTCCAGCCGCTCGTCCCAGACATAGACCGGCAGCACCGGCCGCCCCGTCGCCAGGGCGTGGTGCAGGGCCGGATTGTCGGCCAGCCTCAGGTCGCGGCGAAACCACAGGATGACGGGCGGTGAGGCGGGCAAGCGGCGTCCTGGGGTTGCGGCGACGGTCCACCCCTCCGTGCGCGATCAGGCGTCGCGCGGCAAGACGGTCAGCACACGCGCCATGAACTGATGGAACTCCTCCATATAGTCGCGCAGGAACTGCTCCGTCTCGGGCACGCTGACATTGCCCTCGTCATCGATCAGGCCCGGCTTGAACTGGATATAGGCCTCGGGCGCGTTCATCTGCGGCGCCTGCAGGAAGCCCAAAACGCTGCGCAGGCTCTGCTGAGCGACCGCCGTGCCGATGGCTCCCGGCGAGGTCCCGATCACCGCCGTCGCCTTGCGCGCGAAGCTGTTGGTGCCATAGGGACGGCTGGCCCAGTCGATGGCGTTTTTCAGCCCGCCGGGGATGGAGCGGTTGTATTCCGGCGTCACGATCAGGATGGCGTCCGAGCGTTTTAGATCCGCCTTGAACTGGTTGGCCGCGGCGGGAAAATCAGCGTCGTAATCATAGGAATAGAGCGGCAGGTCGGCGAAGGAGACTTCGTGGAACTTCAGCTTCTCGGGCGCGACCTTGATCAGGGCCTTGGCCAGCTTCCGGTTGATCGAATTCTTCGACAGGGAACCGACGATATAGCCGACGTTGTAGGTGGTCATGACGCGCATCCCGCTGGGTTGAGACGACGCCATCCGCCGTCTCAGGCGAAATGCCTCACCAAGCTTGGCGGTTCCCTCAGACCGTGACCGCCTGTCGCCCTCGTCCCGCCTCGCCGAAGACGCGGATGTAGCGGTCGATCTCGGCCCGGTCGCCGGTGGCCTTTTCGACATTGTCCGACAGCTTGACCGCCGAGCGTCCGCCCGCCCGCGTCACCTTGCAGACCAGGGAGATGGGCGTCAGCTCGGGCATGGACGCCGGGGCGCAGTCACGGAAGTCGTTGGTCAGGTTGGTGCCCCAGCCGAAACTGGTCCGCACCCGCCCCTTGAAGTGGGCGTGGGTCGCCTCGATCGTGTCCACGTCCATGCCGTCGGCGAAGACCAGCAGCCGCTCGCGCGGATCGCGGCCCTGCCCAGCCCACCAGGCCAGGATCTCTTCCCCGCCCGCGATCGGCGGCGCGGAGTCGGGCCGAAAGCCCTTCCAGTCGGCCAGCCAGTCCGGCGCATCGGCCAGAAACGCCCGCGTCCCGAACGCATCCGGCAGGGCGATCAGCAGGTTGCCGTCATAGGTCGCCCGCCATTCCTCCAGCACCTGATAGGGCGCCGCCCGCAAGGCCGCGTCGTCGTCCCCCGCCAGGGCCGCCAGCACCATCGGCAGTTCATGCCCATTGGTGCCGACCGCCTCCAGATCGTTGTTCATGGCCAGAAGGACGTTGGACGTGCCGATGAAGGCGCTCCCCAGCCCCTCCTTCAGCGCCTCGACGCACCAGCCCTGCCACAGAAAGCCGTGCCGCCGCCGCGTGCCGAAGTCGGAAATGGCCAGGGGCTCCAGCTTCCTCAGCCGCTCGACCTTGCCCCACAGCTTGGTCTTGGCCCGCGCATAGAGGACGTCCAGCTCGAACCGCCCCAGCCGCCGCAGGGCGCGACGGCTGCGCAGCTCATTGAGGATCGACAGCGCCGGGATCTCCCACAGGGTGACGTCCGCCCACGATCCTGAGAACTCCAGCCGGAACTGCCCGTCCGCCCCGCGCGACAGGTCGTATTCGGGCAGACGATAATCCGCCAGCCAGGCCAGGAAGTCGGGGCTGAAGATCGACTTCACACCATAGAAGGTGTTGCCGCCCAGCCAGATCAGCTCGCGGTTGGAAAAGCGCAGCGTCCGCGCATGATCCAGCTGCGCCCGCAGTTCCGCCTCGTCCACTTCCTCGGCCAGCCGCACGCTGGTGGTGCGGTTGATGACGCTGAACGTCACTGGCACGTTCCGATGCTTGCGCCAGATCAGCTGCAGCATCAGCAGCTTGTAGAAGTCGGTGTCCAGAAGGCTGCGAACGATGGGGTCCAGCCGCCAGCCGTGGTCATAGGCCCGCTTGGCCAGATCAACGCTCGCCATGCCCGGTCAGTCCGCCTTCTGCGTCGCCGGTTCGATGACGGCTTCGGGCGGGGCCTCGTCCTCGTTGACCAGACGGCCCTCGCGATGCGGCTTGATGTAGGGCGTCGGCTGCGGCGTCGGCATATTGCCGCGCATCAGGGCCGCACCGGCCTTCAGTCCGCCGGTCAGGTCCAGATCCAGACGCGCCTCGTCGCGACGGCGCACATCGGCGATAACGTCGGCGGCCTCGTCCTCGGGCAGACCCAGTTCCTCCAGCACGGCCTGGCCGAACTTCAGCGCCGATTCAAAGGTCTCGCGCACCTGATAGTCGACGCCCGCCTGGATCAGACGCAGCGAATGGCCCCGGTCAAAGGCGCGGACCAGCAGCTTGACCCCCGGAAACTCCGACTTGACCAGTTGCACGATCTTGTCGGCCGCCTCCGGCTTGTCGATGCAGACCAGGACCGCCTCGGCCTTGCCAGCGCCCGAGGCTCTGAGCGTGTCCAGGCGCGTGCCGTCGCCGTAATAGACCTTGAAGCCGAAACTCCCGGCCGCCTGGATCATCTCCACGTCGTTCTCGATGATCGACACGTCCACGTCGCGCGCCAGCAGGGGTTGCGACACCACCTGGGCGAAGCGGCCGAAGCCGATGATCAGCACCCGCCCCCGCAGGCCCTCGGCCGCGTCCACGCCCTCGGCGTCTTCCGGCGACAGGCCCGCCTCCTTGGGCAGGAAACGCTTCAGGGCCAGGGTGGTCAGCGGCGTCAGGGCCATGGACAGGATGACGATGGCCGTCAGGGCCGCCCCCGCCTGGGCGTCGATCACCCCCGCCGTCGCGGCCGCGCTATAGAGGACGAAGGCGAACTCGCCGCCCTGGGCGAACAGCGCCGCGCGCTCGATCGCCTCATAGTGGCGCGCCTTGAACACGCGGGCGACGACATAGATGACCAGGGCCTTGACCACCATGAAGGCCGCCAGCCCCGCCACGACGATGCGCCAGTCGTTGATGACCACGCCGATGTCCAGCGCCATGCCGACCGACAGGAAGAACAGGCCCAGCAGAATGGCGCGGAACGGCTCCACGTCCGCTTCCAGCTGATGCCGGAAGGTCGAGTCGGACAGCAGCACCCCGGCCAGGAAGGCGCCCATGGCCATCGACAGGCCGACCCCGTCCATGATCCAGGCCGTGCCCGCCACCACCAGCAGGGCGGCGGCCGTCATCACCTCGCGCCCGCCGTTGCGGGCCAGGAAGCGGAACACCGGATTGATGGCGTAGACGCCGACCGCCAGCACGCCCGCCAGCGCCGCCAGCGCCAGGCCGATCGACTGCCACAGCGGCGTCGTGCTCTCGGCCGACTGCCCCATCGAGGCGCCCAGCAGGGCGACGATGGCCAACAGGGGGACGATGGCCAGGTCTTCGAACAGCAGGATGGACACGGCCCTCTGACCGGCCGGCGTCGGCAGGTCGCCGCGCTCCTCCAGCATCTGAACGATGACGGCGGTCGAGGACATGACGAAGCCCATGGCCCCCACGAAGGCCACCGGCGCCGACACCCCCGCCGCCATGGCGACCAGGGTAAGGCACAGGCCCGCCAACCCGACCTGGGCCGCGCCCAGGCCGAAGATCTCGTTCCTCATCCCCCACAGCCGCTTGGGCCGCATCTCCAGACCGATGATGAACAGGAAGATGACCACGCCGAACTCGGCGACGTGCAGGATGGTCTCCGGCTCGCGGAACAGGGCCAGGCCGAACGGCCCGATGGCCACGCCCGCCGCCAGATAGCCCAGCACCGAGCCCAGCCCCAGCTTGCGGAAGATCGGCACCGCCACGACCCCCGCCGCCAGCAAGGCGGCCACATGGCCCAGATCCAGTCCCGTCGAAGCCTCGGCCATCGCTCACCCTTCAGTTTGAGCCTTCATTGTGGGGGCGAAGCGTCGCGATTGCGAGGGGTCATGCGCCCGAGGCGTCCGCGCCACACCTCGCCGCCCCATTCTATCAGCGCGAAATAATCGCCACAGTTCCGCCGAACATCGTCATCCTACTGGGAGCAGCAGGGATGGAGGAGATTGTTCAATGCCCAACCGCGACCCGTCACGACGCCACCCGACCAGCCTGACCCTGGCCGCCGTCGCCGCCCTAATGACCGCCGCGCCCGCGCCGGTCGTGGCCGCGCCCGTCCCCCCGCCCCAGCGCGATGGAACCCCGACCGACGCCGCCTGTCGCGCCTTCGGCTTCAACCTGACGCCGCCTGCTCCGCCCATATCGCGTCGCCCTCCGCCGCCCGTCGCCGTGCCGATCGCGCCGACAATGAAGCAGGACCGGGTCGAGTACACCGGCCCGCCGGTCATCGTCCCCGGACCGCCGCCCCCTCCGGTCGGAGCCCCGCCGCCGCCCCCTCCTCCTCCTCCTCCTCCCGGCGCCGCCAATGAGATGGTCGTCAGCGGTTCGCGCATCGCGCATCGCCCGCCGGGCATCCCCGCTCCCCCGTCCGCGGACACCGAACGCTATCCCGACGCCACGCCGAACCCGGTGAAGCGCACGGTGGATCAACCCGTCTCGACCTTCTCCATCGACGTGGATACCGCCGCCTACGCCAATGTCCGCCGCTTCATCGACAACGGCAGCGCCCCGCCGCGCGACGCCGTCCGCGTCGAGGAAATGATCAACTACTTCGACTACGGTTACGCCCGCCCGACCTCGGCGGCGCGCCCCTTCGCCGTCACCACCGCCGTCGCCGCCTCCCCTTGGGCGCCGGGCCGCCAGATCGTCCATGTCGGGCTTCAGGGCTATGAACTGCCCGAGGCCCAGCGCCGTCCGCTGAACCTGACCTTCCTGGTCGACGTCTCCGGCTCGATGAACCGGCCCGACAAGCTGGAGTTGGCCAAGCAGGCGATGAACCTGATCATCGACCGTCTGCGGCCCCAGGACCGCGTCGCTGTGGCCTATTACGCCGAGGGCGCGGGCACGACCCTGGCCCCCACCTCGGGCAATGAGAAGCTGAAGCTGCGCTGCGCCGTCGCCTCTTTGCGCGCGTCGGGCGGCACGGCCGGCGCCACCGGCATGACCAATGCCTATGACCAGGCCCAGGCCGGCTTTGGCCGCGACAAGGTCAACCGCATCCTGATGTTCACCGATGGCGACTTCAACGTCGGCGTCACCGACGACAAGCGGCTGGAGGACTATGTCGCCGACAAGCGCCAGACCGGCATCTACCTGTCCGTCTATGGCTTCGGACGGGGCAACTATCAGGACGCCCGGATGCAGGCCATCGCCCAGGCCGGCAACGGAACCGCCGCCTATGTCAGCGATCTGAAGGAGGCGCGCCGCCTGTTCGGCCCCCAGTTCGACAAGGGCGCCTTCCCCATCGCCGACGACGTCAAGATTCAGGTCGAGTTCAACCCCGCCCGCGTCGCCGAATGGCGGCTGATCGGCTACGAAACCCGCCTGCTGAACGAGGAAGACTTCAACAACGACGCGATCGACGCGGGCGAGGTCGGCTCGGGCGCCTCCGTCACCGCCCTCTATGAGATCACCCCCGTCGGCGGCCCGACCCAGATCCCTGAGCGCCGCTACCCCGACAATCGCACGCCCGCCGGCGCCGGCGATCCGAACGACGAGATCGGCTTTATCCAGGTCCGCTACAAACAGCCCGGCGCCGCCCGTTCCGAGTTGATCCAGCAAGCCCTGGCCAATCCCGCCGACGACCGCGTCAGCGCACAGCTGCCCGAGGCCATGCGCTGGGCCGTCGCCGTCGCCGCCTTCGCGCAAAAGCTGCGCGGCGATCCGTGGATGAACGCCGACTACGGCTGGGACGCCATCCTCGAACAGGCGCAAGGCGCGCGCGGCGACGACCCCTACGGCGACCGCGCCGAGTTCGTGCAACTGGTCCGCGCCGCCCAGACCCTGCCCGAACGAAGGGAGCCCTAACGGCGGCGACGGTCGGAACCCCCTTTGTGCGTGAGGGGTTCTAACCGTCACGCTAGTCAGCCAACGGTAGGAAACGCCCATGAAGATCCGCGACGTGATGAGCAAGGACGTGCAGGTGGCCCGTCCCAACGACACCCTGCAGGAAGTCGCCGCCCGCATGGCGGCGGGTGATTTCGGCTTCATCCCCGTGGCAGACGGCGAGAACCTGGTGGGAGCCATCACCGACCGCGACATCACGGTGCGCGCCGTGGCCTCAGGCGCCGCGCCCAACGCGCGGGTGGTCGAGTTCCTCAGCCGCGACGCCCTGGTCGTCCGCGCCGACGACGACCTGAAGGCCGCCCTGGACCTGATGAGTTCGCGCCAGGTCCGCCGCCTGCCGGTGGTCGATAAGGACGGCCGCCTGGTCGGCGTGGTCTCGCTGGGCGACCTGTCGACCCGGGTCAAGGAACGCTACGCCGGCGAGGCGCTGGAAGAGATTTCCCGCCCCGCCTGATCCCGCTCTTTACCGCCCGCTAACCACGACGCGGAACCGGACGATAACGGCTGTCGCGCCATGCTGGCCCTTCGCAGGGAGAATCCGCATGGCGCGCGCGCAGTTCCAGAAGGGCCAGAAGGTCTGGGTTGAAAGCGTCGGCGCCTGGGCCCAGGTCGAGAAGGTCCTGCCCGTCTGGGCCAAGGGCTTCGACGAGCCGGTCCGCATCACCTACGAGGTCGGCCTGGGCCGCGAGTTCCAGGCCGCCGAACTGCAACTCCCCGCCGAAGACGCCGCCGCCACCGTCCTGGGCGACTGGCGCGTCCTGCGCGCCCGCAACAAGTGGCAGGAACCGGCCGACTGCGCCCACCATCCCTTCCCCGGCTCCTATCCGGTCGTCGTCACCGACAAGGCCGACTGGGGCGGCTGGCGCGTGCCCGGCGCTGAATACGATCGCGATCCCGAACGCATCGAGTTCCAGTCGCGCCTGATCGCCGCCGCGCCCGACCTGATGGATCTGGCCCGCGAACTGGTCGAGACCGTGTCCGAAGCCCCCGACGACGCCCCGCCGGAGAGCCTGCATCTGGCTCGCCGCGCCCGCGACGTCCTGCGTCAGATCACCGACGTCCTAGCCGCCCCCGGCGACGCGGCCCACGCTCCGGCGGCGGCCGCCGAAACCGCCGCCTGAGTCTTTCCTGCACCGGTTCGCCTCCAAGGTGAAAAGCCTTCCACGCCGGGCCTCGACAGGAATCCGCGACGCAGCCTAGATTCCCCGTCTGTTTCAGGATGAGGGGACGGCTTGCAGGGCACTGAGCGCCGCAGCTACCAGCCGGGCCGACGGGCCTCGGATCGCACCGCGCGCGGCCACATGCCCTGGGTGCGCGTCCTCATGCTCGCCATCGCCCTGGTCATCACCGCCTACGCCCTGCTGGTCATCCGCGACGACGGACGTCCCGACCGCGAAGCCCAGGCGATCAAGGTCGAGGCCCTGACGCTGGAAGCCCGCCTGGCCGCCAGCCAGATCACCGCCCGCCTGGCCCTGACCGACAGCGCCCTAGCCCTCGTGGCCCGCGAGCTGGCGGCCCATGACCTGACCAGAAGTCCGACCCAGGCGGTCGAGGCCCTGGACCGCGCCCGCGCCATCGCCCCCGAGGCCGCCTTCGTCATCGCCGACAAGGACGGACGGGTTCTGGCCGCGGTCGGCGGCAAGACCGACCCAGCGACCGCCGGGCGCGCGTCGTCCGCCTATGCGCTTCACGACGGCGCCCTGACGACCCGTCGCCCGCTGGCCGACGGTCGCACGGTCACCGCCCGCACGCCCCTGCCCGAGCTCAAGACCGCCCTGCCGGGCGCTCGTCTGAGCGTCGTTCCCGCCGGTCAGGCGCCCGCCGACGCCGGTCGTCCGGTCAGGGGCGCCGACGGCCAGGTGCGCCTGACCGCCTCCGCCCCCGTGGACGCGACCGACCACGCCGTCGTCGCCGCCATGCCCGCGACCGGCGGCCTCGCCGCCTGGCTCGACGACGCCTGGATGCTGGCCGGCCCCCTGCTGCTGGTGCTGCTGATGCTGGCCGTCCTGGCCGTGCAGAACTGGCGTCAGACCCGCGCCGGCCGCCATTGGGCCGACACCGAGCGTCGCTTCCGCGTCGCCGTCGAGGCCGCCCGCTGCGGCGTGTGGGAATGGGATCTGGCGCGCGGCGAGGTGGTTCTGTCCGACTACATGGCCGCCATGCTGGAGGTCGAACCCGGTCAGGCCCTGACCACCCAGGCCCTGATCGAGAAGGTCCACCCGCGCTACCGCGAGACCCTGGTCGACGCCCTCGACCGGGCCGCCGCCGACGGCGTCTTCGACGTCACCTTCCCCGTCCCGCTCAAGTCCGGCGGCATCCGCTGGATCGACGCCCGCGGCCAGTCCCGCCAGGCCCGCCGCGACGCCGGCTTCACCAGTCTGCTGGGCGTGGCCCTGGACATCACCGAGGCCCGCCGCTCCAAGGCCCAGGCCCAGGCCGCCGAGAACCGCCTGCGCGACGGCATCGAAAGCGTGTCGGACGCCTTCGTCCTGTTCGACCGTCAGGGCCGTCTGATCCTGTGGAACCAGGCCTTCCAGGACGCCTTCGCCTTCCCCGCCGGCGTGGTTCGCAAGGGCGCCCAGAAGGACGCGCTCAACCTGATCGCCGCCGAGGCCATCAAGGCCGAACACCCCTCCGCCAGCGGTCGCGCCGGCGTGCGCGAAGTCGAGTTGAAGGACGGTCGCTGGCTGCAGATGGCCGAACGCTTCACCGGCGACGGCGGCACCGTGGTCATCGCCGCCGACATCACCGTCATCCGCCGTCAGGAGGCCGAGCGCCGCCGCGCCGCCGACGAACTGCGCGCCATGGTCGTCGAGCTGGAGGACCGCGAGGTCAAGCTGCAGCTTCTGGCCCGCAAGTACGAGGTCGCCATGACCCGCGCCGAGGCCGCCAACCAGGCCAAGTCCGAGTTCCTGGCCAATATGAGCCACGAACTGCGCACCCCGCTGAACGCCATCAACGGCTTCTCCGAGATCATGGCCGGCGAGATGTTCGGCGCCCTGGGCGACCGTCGCTACAAGGGTTACGCCGCCGACATCCACCAGTCGGGCCAGCACCTGCTCAGCCTGATCAACGACATCCTCGACATGGCCAAGATCGAGGCCGGCAAGCTGACCCTGCACTATGAGACCGTGTCCCTGAACGGCCTGTGCAACGACGCCATCCGCCTGATGCGGGGCAAGGCGATGGAGTCCGGCCTGACCCTCGGCCTGGTCGCCCCCGACGCCGTGCAGATCGAGGCCGATCATCGCGGACTGAAACAGGTGATGCTGAACCTGATCTCCAACGCCGTGAAATTCACGCCCGAGGGCGGCGCCGTCACCGTGACCGTCGCCGCGCACGACGCCGATCATGTGCGGATTTCAGTCGCCGACACCGGCATCGGCATCGCCGCCGCCGACCTGGACCGCCTGGCCCAGCCCTTCGAACAGGTCGAGGGCCAGCACTCCAAGACCACGCAAGGCACCGGCCTGGGCCTGGCCCTGACCAAGTCCCTGATCGAACTGCATCGCGGCCAGATGACCATCGAAAGCGAACCCGGCCACGGCACCACCGTCTGGTTCGACCTGCCCATCCGCGCCCCCGAAGGCGCCATGGCCCCGCTCGGCGCCCCCGCCCAGCGGGTTCAGTCGCAGGCGGCCTGAGCCGCTCTTCCCGCGAGCCGAAGATCTAGGATCTAGGATCTAGGCAACGGCGCTTGCCCGAACATCGTCAGGGACAAGCGCGGATCATCCGCGCCGAGCGTCCGTCCTGCAACTTCACTCCAAGGTCGCATTTCGACCATGGCGACCCCAAGCCTGACAGCCCCCTTCAGGCGACCGTTCGCCGGGACGCCCGGCCGTTCACCGATCAGGGGGCGCCATTGGCCGAGCCGAGGTGGACCAGCCTGCAGCGAACGGGTCAACCGATGAGCGTGACCAGCCCGTCACTCAATCAACGCGTCGTTGCGCCCCAAGCCCTGGATAACCCAAAGAATGCTGAACAAAATTTCTGCCGCAATCGGCCTGATTGCGATCATGGGCGGTCTTGCCGATAAGGCCGACGCTCAAGTGACACAGGTCGCGGAGACGGGCGACAAGATCGCCGCGATTGAGCAACTGGTTCAAGGCGAGATGGCTTCTCGCCGTATTCCGGGGCTTCAACTGGCGATCGTGAGAAACGGCGAAATCGTCTTCACGGGCGCCTACGGCCAGTCCGACCTCGAGACCGCCAAACCTGTGACGGACCGCACTGTCTTCGGCGTCAATTCGATCAGCAAGGCCTTCACCGGCGTCGCGGCGATGCAGCTGGTCGAGGCTGGAAAACTCGATCTCGACGCCTCGGTGACGCAGTATCTCGAAGGGCTACCGGCGTCGTGGGAGGCGATCACGGTCCGCCAGGTCCTCACGCACACGTCCGGCCTGCCCGAGATCATCGACGACAACACCCGACTGATCGACGGCGCCGAGCCCGACGCCGCCTGGGCCAAGGTGCAGGAGCTTCCCCTGAGATATGCGCCCGGAACGCAGTATGCCTACAATCAAACCGGCTATGCCTTGATGGGCAAGATCATCGAGAAGATCTCGGGCAAGCCCTTCGTCGATTTCGTTCGCGAGGGGCAGTTCAACGCCGCGGGCATGGAGCAGGCCCGCTTTGGAAATACTGCCGACACCGTCCCCGAACTGGCTTCGCTCTATACCTATCTGACGCTGAAGCTGGAGGGCATGAGGACCGTCGGCGTCGAGCGCAGCGAGACCCCGATGGCGCGCCAAGAGGTGTGGCCGGCCTACATGCATCCCACCGCAGGCGTTCAGGCTACGGCCCGAGACCTGGCCGCATGGGTGATCGCCCTGCAGGATCGCAAACTGGTCAGCGAAAAGGGCCTCGAACAGCTCTGGGCGCCGCAGCAGCTGCCCGACGGAAGCTATCGCGGCTTCAACCGAACCATCAATGGCTATGGACTGGGCTGGCCGTCCATCCGCCGCGCGGAACATCCCGCGATCACGCCCACAGGCGGCGATCGCGCGGCCATCTTCATCTACCCCGAGGATGATCTGACAGTGATCGTTCTGACGAACCTGATGGGCGCTGGGCCCCAGAGATTTGCGGACAAGATTGCTGCGCAATACATCCCCGGTCTCGCCGTCGAAAACTGACGACAGCCCCTGACCTCACAGTGTGATCGCTTGTCCGTTTCCCATCCTCAGCTGACGTTCGTCAGGCCAGCTTCGACAGTCGGTTTAGGCGGTCAGTCCTATTGCCGGCGCCTGTATCCCGGATCGACCTGACGGCCGTCCGGGATGACGGGCGAGACTACGGGCGGACCGGGGCCTCAGCCGGTGCGGAGGCTGCCGGCGCGGCCGGACTCTCCGCCTTCTCGGGCTTGCGTGCCTCCCGTTTCGCCTTGTGGCGCGACAGGATGGGGGCCAGGGCCTTGCGGTCCGCCGGGCTGAGCTGGTTCAGCGTCTCGACCGCCCCCGTCTCCAGCCGCGACCGGCCGCGCGCCTCGGACGCCCGCGAGCGTTCCAGCAGGGCCGCGACCGCCACCGGATCAAAGGTCTCGCCGCCGGTCAGGGCGATGGCCTCGCGCCGCGCCGCCCGCGCCTCGTCAAAATCGGGCCGGGCCTGCATGGCCGCCGCTCGCAACTGCGCCTTGACCTTGTCACGCACCGCCGGATCCATGCGTTCGATCACGTCCCAGACCGGCTCGCTGCGGCCCGGCTTGTGCGCCTCGGCGATGCGGTGCTCGATCTTGTCGCGCGCCACCCAGACGGCGCCGACCGCCGCCAGGCCGAAGACGTTGAGGGCGACCGAAACGGCCAGGGCGATCTTCAAACTCCGCGACGTCATCCGCCCAGAACCTCCGTGTCGTCCGCGCTGGTCAGACTGGCTTGATAGAGGACCGCGTCGGCCTGGACATCGGCGGTCAGATGGCTGGTCAGATTGACCCCGAACACCACCCCGGCGCAGGCCGCCGCCGCCCACCCGGCGCCCGACAGCCAGGCCAGGGGCCCAGGACCGCGACGACGCGCCCGCAAACCAGCTCCAAGGCCCGCCCCCGCCGCGCTAGCAATGACCTGTTCGCGCAGGGCGTGCGACGGCGCCGGTCGCGGCGCGGCGTCCAGCAGGGCGTCCAGCCCGTCGGCCTGCCGCAGCAGGACCGCGGCGCGCGGATCGCTCGCCGTCAGGGCGCGCGCCGCCTCGCGCTCGCCCTCAGGCCAGCGCCGCAGGTCGCCGCCATAGGCGTCCGCCAGATACTCGAAACGCTCGTAGGTCATCGTCATGGTTCCAGCCCCCGCCTTACCCATTCGCCGCTCTCGCGGCATTCGGCGCCATATCGGCCAGCGCCGTCCGCAACGCCCGCCGTCCGCGTGACAGCAGGCTCTCCAGGGCCTCGACGCTGATTTTCATCAGCCCCGCCGCCTCGATGTTTCCCAGTTCCTGATAGTGACACAGGACGATGGCCTCGCGCTGCCGCTCGGGCAGCCTGGCCAGGGCCGCCTCGACCCGCGCCCCGGTCTCCAGGGCCAGCAGGCCGCGATCGGGCGCCGGCCCTTCGTCGGGCCGATCCGGCGGCGCGTCCGTGGCGATCTCGCGCCGTCGCCTCAGCCGGTCGTAGCAGAGGTTCAGCCCCACCCGGTGCAGCCAGGTGTCGAACTTGGCCTGACCCGGCGTCCAGCGGGGCGCCTGTCGCCAGGCTCTCAGCATCGCTTCCTGGGCCACGTCCTCAGCCTCCGTCGCATCGCCCAGCATCCGCTGCGCCAGCGTCAGCATGCGCGGCAGCTTGCGAGCGACCATGGCCTGGATCGCCGCGGGGTCGCCCTGACCCACGCGCCGCACCAGTTCCTCGTCGGGGTCGGCGGTCTTCGCCAATCCAGCCTCTTTCGCCATTCACGAAACGGGCCGACGGTCGGACCGCCTTCCCCGACATCCATCCTACTCCGAAGCGGGCGTCGAAGGCGACGCCGCCGGGGCCGCTTGACGACGTTCCTGACGCTTCTCGCGCATCTCGGCGCGACGCGCCTCCATGCCCGCGCGGCGCTCCTCAAGCGTCAGCGTCCCGTCGCGATTGGCGTCCAGACGGGCGAAGGCCTCGCTCGCCTTCTGTTCGGCTTCAGTGATGACGATGGGCGTGCGGCCTTCGCCGTTTCGCCCCATGCGCTGCGCCCCGCCATGCATCCCGCCGCGATGACCGCGACCGGCGTGTGCGCCACGTCCAGCCCGCTGGCCGTCGCGCTGGCCTTCGGCGCGCGGCGCGTCGAACTCGGCGCGGCTGATCGAACCGTCCTTGTTCGCGTCCAGGCGCTCGAACATGGCGGTGCGGCGCTCGGCGCGCTTGGCCTGACCGGCGGCGCGCAGTTCCTCGGCCGTGACCGTGCCGTCGCGATTGGCGTCAGCCGCGCGCAGGCGCTCGACCCGACGCGCGACAAAGTCGGCCTGCGACACCGGCTGGGCCATGGTGGCGCGCGCCGGGCGCTGCGGGGCGGCCGTCTGGGCGACAGCCACGCCGCTGAAAGCGGTCAGAAAGGCGATGGCGGCGACGCCGCTGATGGTCTTCTTCATCTCGATGGTCTCCACGGGCCGAGGCCCGAAAAACTCCCTGTCGAGATATGGAACGCCGCCCGGATCAGTTTCCGTCGCGCCCCTTGTTCAAGCCGCGCGGCAGCGCCTCTTCAAACGCCCGCCGCGCCCTCAGACGCAGATCGATCAGCCGCGCCTTCAGGGTCTCGAAGTCCGGCGCCCCCGCCGTTTCCGCCAGCCGCTGCTGGAAGCCCGCCGGTTCGGCGTCGGGATCGCCCTTGTCCTCGAAGGCGCAGGCCATCAGCTGCCCCAGCTGCTGATGCGTCCGCCAGCTCTCGGCCAGGATGGGATCGTCCCTCAGCGCCTCCAGCGTCGAGACGGTAAGCGCCTCGCCCGCCGCCGCCGCGCACAGCTGGCGGTACTGGGCCACGAACTCGGCGTCCACCTGCGCCCCCGCCGACAGCTTCAGGTCCCAGAACCCCTTGGGTCGCCGCTCGCGGTCCATCAGGTCGCGCATGGCCCGCACGTCCCGCGCCACGTCCACGCCCGGACGCGGCCGCCGCAACGCCGACTCCAGCGTCGCCTCGACCCGCGCGCCGAACGCCTCGTCGCTGGCCCAGACCAGCCGCCCGCGCGTCAGGGCCATGAACTCCCAGGTCTCGGCCTCCTCGGCGTAATAGGCGTCCAGCGCCTCCAGCCGCACCGACACCGGCCCCTTGGACCCGGTCGGCCGCAACCGCATGTCCACCTCATAGAGGCCGCCCTCGGCGGTGTGGGCCGACAGGGCGGCGATGAACCGCTGGGTGAACCGGCCGTAGAATAGGTCCGCGCTCCACCCCTTGCCCGCCGAGGTCGCCTCGGGCGGCGCGGCATAGACCGTCATCAGGTCCAGATCCGACCCCGCCGTCATCTCGCGCGATCCGGCCTTGCCCAGGGCCACCACGGCGACCGCGCCCTCGAAGGCTCCGCCCATCCGCTCGGCCTCGGCCAGGGCCGCCGGCGCCAGGCCCTTCATGCAGGCGTCGGCCAGGGAGGTGTTGGTCAGCCCGGCCTGCTCGGCCGTGGTCCGGCCGGTGACGACATGCATGCCGATGCGGAAGGTCTGTTCGCGATGCAGACGGCGCACGGCGTTCATGGCCCCTTCGAAATCGCCCGCCTCATGCGCCTCGCGCACCACCTGATCGGCCAAGCCGGTGTCGGTGCCCAGGGCCGTCATGAAGCGCGCATCCAGCACCCCGTCCAGGGCCTGCGGCTGACGCCCCAGCGCGCGGGCCAATCTGGGCGCAAAGGCCATGACCCCGACCACCAGATCGAACAGCCTGGGCTGGTTCAGAAACAGGGCCTGCACCTGAACCCCGGCGCTCAGACCCGAGAAGAAGACTGCGAACCGGCGGAAGGCCGCATCGGGCGCCCCCGTCTTCGCCACCGCCGTCAGCAGTTGCGGGGCCAGCCGCGTGAACAGCTCGCGCCCCCGCGCCGTCCGCGTCGCCGGAATGCGGCCGTGGTGCCAGCTGCGGATCGTGTCTGACACGGTCGCCGGCTCGGAAAAGCCCATTCGTTTCAGGGTTTCCAGCGTGCCCGGATCGTTCTCGACCCCGGTGAAGACCAGGCTCCCGTAGGGCGAAGACAGCTCCTCGCCGCCCTCGAACAGCTCGCCATAGCGTTGGTTGACCCCGACCAGCACGGCCTCGACCCCGGCGTCGAACGCCGCCAGATCACCCTGCCCCGCCAGCGCCGCCACGTCGGCGCGGCGCTCCGGATCGGCCGGCAGGACGTGGCTCTGCTCGTCGGCCAGCATCTGCACCCGATGCTCCAGCGCCCGCAGCTCATGATAGGCCGCCGTCAGTTCGTCGCGCGCCTCGGGCGTCACATGGCCGCGCGCGGTCAGCGCCTCCAGCGCCTCCAGCGTCCGCGAGGACTGCAGGCCCTTGTCGCGCCCGCCCAGGATCAGCTGCTGGGTCTGGACGTAGAATTCGATCTCGCGGATGCCGCCGCGGCCCAGCTTCAGATTGGCGCCCGCCGCCTCCAGCCCCTCGCCGGTCTTGTGCACATGGATCTGTTTCTTGATCGACTGGATGTCGAGCACCGCCTGATAGTCCAGGCTGCGGCGCCAGATGTAGGGGACGAGGGCTTTCAGGAACTCCGCCCCCTCGACCGCATCCCCGGCGCAGACCCGCGCCTTAATGAAGGCCGCCCGTTCCCAGTTCTGTCCGACGGATTCATAATAGGCCAGAGCCATGGGCGCGGCGACCACCGGCGGGGTCGAGGACGGATCGGGCCGCAGCCTCAGATCCACGCGGAAGACATAGCCGTCCGCCGTCCGCTCGCTCAGCAGACTGGCCAGCCCCTGAGCCAGCCGGTTGACGAAGCCTTGCGCCTCCACGCCTTCGCCCAGGGCGCTTTCCAGCGCCTCCGGCTCGAAGAAGAGCGACAGGTCGATGTCCGAGGAATAGTTGAGCTCGAACGCCCCGCCTTTGCCCATGGCCAGGACGAACAGGCCGGGGACCGGGCCGCGCGCGTCATCCGCCGCCGAGATCAGCTTGCCACGCCGCCTCTGGTCGTGAGCCAGACAGCGCAGGGCCGCCTGGGCCGCCGCATCGGCGAACCGCGACAGCGCGCCCGTCACCTGATCCAGACCCCAAACCCCGCCGAGGTCCGACAGGGCCGTCAGCAGATGCAGTTCGGCCTTCAGCAAGCGCAACGGCGCCTTCGCCTCGTCCGCAGGACCGTCGATCGCCTCGGTCGCCGCCAATATCTCGGCCAGCCGCGTCTCGGGCGGCGTCTCCAGTATCTGTCGCAACCGTTCCGGCCAACGCCGCGCCAGCCCGGCCAGATAGGGCGAGGCCGCGAACACCGGTTCCAGCGCGCCCCAGGCCCCGTCCAGCGTCGCCCGCCAGCCGCCTTCGTCCGCCGCCTCGGCCAGCCGTTCATGGATACGGCCCGCCGCCTCGGCGTGGCGCACCGGGCCGCACGGCTTCAGCACAGCCCCCAGCTTGTCGCTCATCAGGCCGCCCCGCTCGCCGCCGGCAGGACCAGGGCCACCCGCAGGCCCGGCCCCTGCCCGCCATAGGCCCCCGGCCCCTCATCCAGTTGCACCCGACCGCCGTGGGCCTCGGCCACCGCCGTCACCAGCGACAGCCCAAGCCCCGAGCCCGGCTCGGTGCGGCTGTTGTCCAGCCGGACGAAGCGTTGCAGCACCCGGTCGCGGTCTTCGTCCGGCACGCCCGGCCCGGTGTCGGTGACGGAAAACTCGATCTCGCCCGACGAGCGCCGCCGCGCGCGGAACTTCACCGCCCCGCCCGACGGCGTATATTTGATGGCGTTGTCGATGATGTTGGCCAGGGCCTGGGCCAGGAAGGGCTGGTTGCCCTCGATCATCAGCCCCTTCTCGATCTCGGCCGAGAACTCCAGCCCCTTGTCCTCGCCGGACGGCTCGTAGAGCTCGGCCATGTCGGTCGCCAGTTCGGCGGCGTCGAACACCTTGGGATCGGGCGCCCCGCCCGCCTGCAGCCGAGCGATGGCCAGAACCGTGTTGAAGGTCTTCAGCAGCAGGTCCGCTTCGTCCAGGGCGACGCCCAGGGCGTCCACGCCCGAGACCTTGCCGGCGTCGGCGTCCATCAAGGCCACCTCCAGCTTGGCCCGCATCCGCGTCAGGGGCGAGCGCAGGTCGTGGGCGATGGCGTCCCCCGCGTGGCGGATCGAGGCCATTGAGGCCTCCAGCCGGTCCAGCATGGTGTTCAGCCCCTGGCCCAACTCGTCCAGTTCGTCGCCCGAATGGCGGATCGGCGCCCGCGCCTTCAGGTCGCCCTCCTGCACCGCCGTCACCACCTGGTTCAGCCCGCCCATGGCCCGCTCGACGCCCCGGCTGATCCACAGCCCGCCGCCGACGCCCAGCACCAGAACCATGATCATGGCTCCCCACAGGGCCTGGGTCAGGCGCGACAGATAGGCTTCGATGTCGCCGATGTCCTCGCCGACGAACAGCTGTTCTCCGCCCGACAGCGGCATCTCGACGCCGATGGCCTGACGCTTGCGGACGCGCCCCTCCTCGTCGGTGTCGGTCAGGCGGAAGTCATCCCAGCGCCCGCCCTGCACCGCCGCGCCGGGGTCCAGCGGCGAGGTCGAGATATTGCCGGTGATCGTCTTCCGATCCTTGTCCATCAGCAGATAGAGATAGGACCCGCCCCGCAGCGTCCGCTCCACCAGGGCCTGGTTCAGGGCGTCGACCCCGCGCGTCCGGTAAACCGCCGTCAGGGCCTCGACTTCGCTCCTTACCCCCGCCTCGGCCCGCGCCCGCGCCTCGGACGCCGAGGCGACATAGACATAGGCCAGCACCGCGCTGGCCGTGGTCACGAACAGCGCCAGAAACAGCAACGTCAGCCGAAACGGCGTCCGCCGAAAGAGCGAGGGCAGCTTCATGCGGAGGCCTTACGCCTCCAGCCGATACCCCGCGCCGCGCACGGTCTGCAGCATGGCCCGGTCGAAGCCCTTGTCGATCTTGGAGCGCAGGCGGCTGATGTGGACGTCGATGACGTTGGTCTGGGGGTCGAAGTGGTATTCCCAGACCTTCTCCAGCAGCATGGTGCGCGTCACCGACTGGCCGGCGTGGCGCATCAGGAATTCCAGCAGTTGGAACTCGCGCGGCTGCAGGTCGATCTCGGTCGTTCCGCGATGCACGGTCCGGCCGATCAGGTTCATTTCCAGGTCGCCGACCTTGAGCACGGTCTGAACCCCGCCCGTCTCGCGACGACGGGCCAGGGCCTCGACCCGAGCGATCAGCTCGGCGAAGGCGTAGGGCTTTACCAGATAGTCGTCGGCGCCGGCCTTCAGGCCCGTCACCCGGTCCTCGACCTCGCCGAGCGCCGACAGGAACAGGACCGGCGTCTGATCGCCGCCCTTGCGCACCGTCTCGACCATGCCGACGCCGTCCAGGCGCGGCATCATGCGGTCCACGACATAGACGTCGTAGCCGCCCTTTTGCGATTCCAGCAGACCGAAGGCGCCGTCCACGGCGTGCGTGACCTCGTGCCCGGCCTCGGACAGGCCTCGCACCATCGCGGTCGCCGCCTCGGCATCGTCCTCGACCACCAGAATACGCATGGGCCCCTCCAGAAAAAGATTCGGCGGCGATGTTAGCGCATCGCCGCCGATCTCGTGAGTTAAGCCTTATTCAGACTTGGAAAGCTCCAGCACGACCGAGCTGTTGCCGTTGGGCGTGCGCACCAGCAGCAGAACGCCCGGCCGTCCGGCCGCCTTGGCCGCATCAACCGCCGCCTTCAGATCCGCAGCCGAAGAGACGCTGCGGTTGTTGGCCCTCAGAATGACCGTCCCCGCCGGCATCTGCATCTGCCCGGCCTTGGAGCGTGGCTCGACCGCCGTGACGACCACGCCGTTGACGCTCTCGGGGATGGAATAGCGCTGACGCAGGGCCGGGGTGATCCCGGTCACGGTCATGCCTTCGACGGCCTGACCGGCGGGCGCCGACGGCGTCGCCTGTTCGCCCTCGTCCTCGCCCAGACCGGCGCGCAGCTCCGCCTCGGACGGACGGCGACCGGCGCGGACGTTCAGCGTCTGACGACGGCCGTCGCGCAGCACTTCCAGACGCAGGGCGTCGCCGACCTTGGCGCGGGCCACCCGGCGCGTCAGCTCAGTCGAGCTGTCGATGGCCTCGCCGTTCACGCTGACCACGATGTCTTCGATCTTCATCCCGGCCTTGTCGGCGGGACCATCGGCCGTGACGTCGCCGACCAGCGCGCCCTTGGTGTTCTCGGGCAGGCCCAGGGCCGCCGCCGCCTCGCTCGACAGGCTGACGATCTGCACGCCCAGATAGCCGCGCTCGACGGTCTCGCCGCGCATCAGCTTGTCGGTCACGCTCTTGGCGGTCGCCGCCGGAATGGCGAAGCCGATGCCGACCGAGCCGCCCGTGGGCGAGAAGATCGCCGTGTTGACGCCGATCACCCGGCCATAGATGTCGAAGGTCGGCCCGCCCGAGTTGCCCCGGTTGATGGCCGCGTCGATCTGCAGATATTCATTGTAACCGACCGGATCGATGTCGCGCGACATGGCCGAGACGATGCCAGCCGTGGCCGTGCCGCCCAGGCCGAAGGGGTTGCCCACGGCGATGACCCAGTCGCCGACGCGCGGCGCAGCGGATTCTTCAAAGCTGACGAAGGGGAAGGCCTCGCCCTCGACCTTGATGACCGCCAGGTCCGTGCCTTCGTCGCGGCCGATCAGGCGCGCCTTCAGCTCGCGTCCGTCACTGAACTTGACCTTGATCTCCTCGGCGTTCTCGACGACGTGGTTGTTGGTCACGATGAAGCCGTCGGCCGAGATCAGGAAGCCCGAACCGGCGCCCAGCGCGGTGGTCGAGTTGTCGTCCTCACCCTCTTCGCCCGAGCCGCCTCGCGGACGACCGGGGATGGGCACGGCGCCGAAACCGGGGATCTGCAGCACGCCAGCCGGGCGCTGGACCCGCGTCTTGACGTCGATCTGCACCACGGCGGGCGCGACCTGCTGGAAGATGTCGGCGAAGCTGAGCGGCGCACCCTGCGGCGGCGCAAAGGCCAGGCCGGCGGCACCGGCCGAGGGCACCAGTTTTCCGGCGGCCTGTGCGGCGGGCGCGGCGTGCGCGCCCGGCCAACTGATCACCCCGCCCGCCGTCGCGACGGCAGCGAAGGACAGGCCGACGGCCGCCCCCAGAATGAACTCCTTGCGTTTCAGCATCGTCGTCCTTGCAGTCCTGAAAGTCGAAGCTCCAAAAGCTCCGTTCGCCCATGGATATAGGGGCTTATGGCCAAAGCCAATGCACGCCCTCGCGATGGTTGTTCCTGATCCGCGTTCGCCGTGAGGCGCGCTTGCGTCAGGATCGCGGCGAAGCCTGTCATTTTGGAGAGGCGCCCCAATCCCGCTCATCCCGGCGGACGCCGGGATCCAGTGAGAACCGCGCGCACCGGAGTTTGATGTTCAGCCTGTCCCCAAAGGACTGGATCCCGGCGTCCGCCGGGATGAGCGGGAGATAGGGCGGAGGCCGACTTCAGCGGTCTATGTCGTCAGGTTCACCGGTCAGTTCCGCCAGCGCCCGCTCTTCCTCTTCGGAAAGGGGTTGCTCTTCGACCCGACGTCGACGCGATCGCCAGAAAAACACCGCCCCCGCGCCCAGCACCAGGGCAAAGGGTCCGAACCACAGCAGCCAGGTCCCCGCCCGCACCGGCGGCTGGAACAGCACATAGTCGCCGTAGCGCCGCACCAGGTCGGCGCGCACCGCCTCGTCGCTCTTGCCGGCCGCGATCTCCTCGCGCACCAGACGGCGCATGTCGGCGGCGATGCCGGCCGGGCTGTCGGCGATGGATTCGTGCTGGCAGACGACGCAGCGGATGTCGGTGAACAGGGCCCGCGCCCGCGCCTCCTGGCCTGCGTCGGGCAGGGGCCGATCCGGCGCCGGGGGCGGTTCGGCGATCGCCGCGCCCGCCATCAGGCCCAAGGCCCCGACCAGAGACGCCAGCCGCCTCACGCCCTGGCCTCCAAGCTCTTGCGACGCGAACCCGCCCCGACCCGCAGCCGCCGGTCCAGCAGGGACAGCACCCCGCCCAGGGCCATGATCATCGGCCCGAGGAAGATCAGCCGCGCCCAGGGATTGTAATAGACCCGCACCGTCCAGGCCTGCTGCCCGTCCTCGGAACGCGCCCGCTCGCCCATGACCACATAGACATCGTCCAGCCCCCGGAAGTCGAGACCGACCTCGGTCGTCGTCTGGCCCCCCGCCGGGAAGAAGCGGCGCTCGGCGGTGATGCTGCGCTCGACCGCGCGGCCCTCGACCGGCATGATCGTCAACCGCCCCTGCTCGGCCAGATAGTTCGGCCCCTCGATCACCTCGACCGCATCCAGCCTCGCCCGCCACGGCCCCGACGACACCACGCCGCCCAGAGGCACCGCCGCCGCCGCCTCGGCCTTGAAGCTGGTCTCGACCACGGCCCCCAGAATGAAGACGCCCAGACCGGCGTGGGCCAGGGTCATGCCCCAGGCCCCCAGCGGCAGCCCCTTGGCGCGACGCAGGGTCTCGCCCAGCGGCGCGCGAAACGCCTTGGTCCGCGTCGCCAGTTCGGCCAGGGCGCCGAAAATCAGCCAGGTCCCGACGCCCAACCCTGCCGCCGCCAACGCCTTCTTCGGATCAAACAGCAAGAAGGCCGCAAAGGCCGCCACGACCGCCAGACCCGCCGCCAGCCACAAACGCTGCAAGGCCCCCTTCAGATCGCCGCGCTTCCACGCCAGCAGAGGCCCGGCGGGCAGGATCAGACAGGCCACCAGCAGCAGGGGCACGAAGGTCGCGGCGAAATAGGGCGGCCCCACCGAAATGGTCGCCCCTGAAATCCCCTCGAGGATCAACGGATAGAGGGTCCCCAGCAGCACCGTCGCCGCCGCCGCCGTCAGGAAGAGGTTGTTCAGCACCAGGGCGCCTTCGCGGCTGATCGGCGCGAATGCCGCCCCCGACCGGATCGCCGGCGCCCTGAAGGCAAACAGGATGAAGGCCGCGCCCGCCGCCACGCCCAGAATGGCCAGCAGCATCATCCCGCGCTCGGGATCGACGGCGAAGGCGTGGACGCTGGTCAGCACGCCCGAGCGCACCAGAAACGCCCCCAGCATGGAGAAGGTGAAGGCCAGGATGGCGAGGAAGACCGTCCACCCCGCCAGCGCCCCGCGCCGCTCTGTTACGATGGCCGAGTGCAGCAATGCCGCCCCCGCCAGCCACGGCATGAAGCTGGCGTTCTCGACCGGGTCCCAGAACCACCAGCCGCCCCAGCCCAGTTCGTAATAGGCCCAGAAGGACCCCAGGGTGATGCCGACCGTCAGAAACGCCCACGACGCCAGCGCCCACGGCCGCACCCAGCGCCCCCAGGCCGGATCGACCCGCTTCTCGATCAGGGCGGCGACCGCCAGCGAGAAGCAGACCGAAAACCCGACATAGCCCGCGTAGAGCAGCGGCGGATGGAAGGCGAGCGCCGGGTCCTGCAACAGGGGGTTCAGCGACGCCCCCTGCACCGGGGCCGGGTCCAGTCGCGCAAAGGGGTTGGAGGTGAATACGGCGAAGGCCAGGAACAGGGTCGACAGCGCGCCCTGCACCGCCACGCTCGAGGTCTTCAGCCCGAACGGCAGGCCGCGCGCCAGGGCCAGGGCCCCGCCGAAGCCGGTCATGACCAGGCACCACAGCACCAGCGAGCCCTCATGGCTGCCCCAGGCGGCGGCCACCTTGTAGAGCATGGGCTTGTCGGTGTGGCTGTTCAGGGCCACGTTCGACACCGAGAAGTCCGACACCGCAAAGGCGTAGATCAGGGCCGCGAAGGCCAGCAATGTCGCCGCCGCCGACGCGATCAACGCCCCGCCCCCGGCCCCCGCCAGCACCGGACTGAGCCTCAACCGCCCGACCGTCGCCAGCCCCGTGGTCAGCGCCGACAGGACCAGGGCCAGGATCAGCGCAAACGCACCCAGTTCGACGATCACAGCTTTTGCGCTCCGACGGGCGGCGCTTCGCCCGTTTCGGGACGCCACTCGCCCTTTGCCTTCAGGCGATCGGCGACTTCGCGCGGCATATAGGTCTCGTCATGCTTGGCCAGCACCTGACTGGCTTCAAACACGCGGTCGGGGCGGAACGCCCCCTGGGCCACGATCCCCTGCCCCTCGCGGAACAGGTCGGGCAGGTCGCCATGGTAGCTGACCTTGGACGAGCCCACATTGTCGGTGACGACGAAGACCACCGTCCCGTCCGCGCCCTTGACCACGCTGCCGGCCTCGACCAGCCCGCCCAGACGGATGACCCGGCCCGCCGGCGCGGCTTCCTCGGTCACTTCGGACGGCGAGAAGAAGTAGGTGACATTGTCCTTCATGGCCCACAGCGACAGGCCGACCGCCAGGGCCAGCACCGGCGCCGCCGCGGCCACGATCCACAGACGCCGCCGCGCCTTGGGCGATTTGGGAAGCCAGCTCATGTCAGGACATCACAGAAGGGTTGCAGCAAGAGCTCATCCAGCCCCGCCCAATCTAGTTTGCAGGTCAGCCCGGCGCGGATCGTTCGGTTCCAGCGCCGCGATCAGCGGCCCCCAGATCGCCGCCGCCCCCGCCTTGTCGCCGCGCTTCAGCGCCGCTTCGCCCAGGAAGTAGCGCGCCCCCAGCTGGTTCGGGTCGCGCTTCAGCGCCTCGCGGAAGGCCGCCTCGGCGTCGCCGCCGACCGCGCCTTCGTTGGCCCGCACCAGACTCTCGCCCAGCCGCGCCCAGCTCTGGGCGTCGTCGGGCTGGATCGCCAGCGCCCGGCGGAAGGCCGAGGCCGCGCCGATCGGGTCGCCCGCCTCGAACCGGGCCGCGCCCAGCATGGTCAGGGCCTGATGGTCGTCGGGCCGATCCTTGACGATGCGGCCGATGACCGCCGCCGCCTGGGCCGGCTCCAGGGTCTCGGGCGAGGCCGCCCAGTCGCGCACCCGCGTCTCATAGGCCTGATCCGCCATGCCCGGCGCGCCCAGCCCCAGATAGAGCGCCAGCGACACCGCCGCCGTCACGCCGATCCCGCCCAGAACCCAGACCCGGTCCTTTGATCCGACCGTCGGCGCCCGCGCGTCGCGACGCGCCGCCAGCAGCCGCCGCCCCGCCTCGGCCCGTGCGGCGGTCCAGCCCGCCTCATCCAGCAGGCCGCGCGTCTTCAGCCGGTCCAGCTCGGCCAGCTCCCGCCCGGCGGCGTCGCGATCCACCAAGCCTTCCGCGTCCGCCCCGCGCCGCGCCCCGGCCAGCACCAGAAGCCCGGCCAGGGCCGTGGCCAGTCCCGTCATGATCCAGAAGATCGTCATGCCCTGCGCTCTAGCGGATCAGGCGCGCCGACGCGAGGCTCCCGAGGTCGCAGCCTCGACCGCGACGCTGGGCGGCGCCCCGGCCACCGTCAGCCGCCGCCGCACCGTCCGTTGCGCATCCTTGGCCCCGATCAGGCCCAGAAGCTCGGCGGTCAGGGCGATGCGCTTGCGCGCGATCCCCTCGTTCGGCGCCTCGCCGTCGTTCAACCGCTCGATCGCCTCGTCGGCCCAGGTCGCCAGCTTGCCGGTCAGCCCCTCCGCCGTCTGACGTCGCTCGGCCTCGCAGCCGAACACCGTGGCAGGGCCGCGCACCAGGCCGATCACCGCCGCCAGGGCCTTGGCCCGATCCGCCGCCGTCGCGTCCACCGCCTCGTCCAGACGCGGCGCCGGGCGCGTCATCCGCCCCGCCATGGTCGTGCGCTCGACCGGCAAGACCTTGCCCGTCGCCTTCTCGGCGGCGCTGAACAGCTCGGACAGCCTCAGCGCGATCTTGACCCGCGCCTGCCGCACCGCCTTGCCCCAGGCGCTGTCGGCCCGCAGCGGCAGGGTCATGTCGATCTCGGCCAGGGTCTCGGCGCACCAGTCCAGATCGGCCTTCAGCAGGGCCGCATCGGCCCCCGGCGCCGTCGGGTCAAAGGCCGCCGCCTCGGCCGCGCGATGGGCCAGGGCCGTCACCACCCGGTCGACGAAGACCGCCAGTTCGCTCTCGCCCACCACCGTCTCGCGCCCGGCGGCGGGCGTGGCCAGGGCCACAAGCCGCAGCATCATCCGCGCGTCCGACAAATTGGCGAAGAATATCTCCATCAGCCGCGCCGCCCCGTCCGGTGCGATCGAGGCCGCCTGCCTCAGCGCCAGCTTCAGCTCCGCCGTCGCCTCCGGCCCCGGCCGTCCCAGCCAGGTCTCGAGGAACGCCAGACTGCGCCGCACCAGTCCGGCCAGGTCGAAACAGGCCGCCAATTCCGCCACCTGCGCCGCCGTCGCGCCGGCCCACAGATCTTCGCCCTGATCTCGCACCGCCGAGGCCGCGCTCAGGCACAGGCGGTCGGCCACCATGCGCGACAGCTCGTCGTCGCGATCCAGTTGCGGCAACAGCTCCGGCTCATTGCGCGTGGCCAGCTTCCACAACCGCGCCGGCACGCCCGCCGGAAAGCTCAGCCCCTCCAGCCCGTCCTCGCGCGGCCGGAACAGGGGCGTCAGCGGCGCAAAGGCCGCGTCCCGCCGCCGCCGGTCCAGAGCCTCGACCTCGACCATGTCGCGCAGCGCCCACGCGCGATCCCCCGTCATCGCCGCCGCCAGCGTTTCCAGCTGGGACAGCAGATGATCCGGGCAAGCGGCGATCAGCTGGGCCAGGGCGGCCCTTTGCGCGACCGACAGGTCCGCCATGCACTCTCCTTCGGCCGATCCGATTCCCGGCCACGGGGCCGAGGGTGCGCTCTTCGGGTTAACAGGGGATTGGGAGGCCCGCGCTCGTCTTCATTCCGAGGCGCGCAACGCACCTGCTACCGATCTGCCGGACCGGTCTCACTCCCGCCTTCGGGGGGCATTTCTCCAATGACAAATCGTCGCGATAGCGCCGCATCGGGATCACCACGCAGGGCCTCGGGTTGTTCATTTCGCGGATTCAAGTTCACCCTGCGCGGTCGTCGGATCGATCGGCGGCGCACCTCATTTCGGAGCCTGTCATGTCGTTCGGCCAAAAAACCGTCGTCGCCCTTGCTACGAGTGTTTTCGTTCTGACCTCTCCCGTCTCGACCTGGGCCCAGACGCCCGGCGCGCTCAGCGATCTGGTCGATGCGCGCGCCGGTCAGGCCGAGGGGGAATTGCAACGGCGCGGCTATCAGGCCACCGACCGTTCCGAAGTGGTCGGCGACGGCCGTCTGACCTACTGGCGCAAGGGCGACGACTGCGTCGCCATCATGACCCGCGACGGCCGCTACGCCTCGATCAACCGCGCCGGACGCAGCGAGTGCGGCGACCGCCATTCCAGCTCCGGCGACAACGCCGCCGCCGTCGCGGCGGGCGTGGCCATCGTCGGCCTGGCCGCCGCCATCGCCGCCCACAACAACCGCCATCACGACGCCGACGAAAACCATGACCGCGAGTATCAGCGCGGCTATCAGGCCGCCCTCTACGGCGCCGACTATGATGATCGCCATGAGACCGAGGGCTATCACGAAGGCTACCTCGCCGGCGAAGACGAGGCCCGCAATCGCCGCCACTCGAACAGCCGCTGGGTGCAGGGCGCCCCGCCCGCGGCGCAACAGGCCTGTTCTCGCAGCGCCGACGAATTCCAGAACCGCCCCTACGGCTCCAGCGTGCCGATCGGCGTGCGCGATCTGGGCCGCGGCGAGTATGAACTGACCATGGCCACCGGCTCCTATCGCTCACGCTGCACCGTCAGCGCCTCGGGCGACGTCCGCGCCATGAACCCCTACTAGACCTCGACGGCGATCAGATTGGCCAGCGTCACCCGCAAGACCTGGCCGGCGCCTGACGGCTTGCGACAGAGGAAGCGATACCCGCTTTCGACCCGTTGCGGACATCCATTCAGAAAAGCATCATCGGTGGATGTCAGCGCCAGATTACAACGACCCTAAGTCCAGACTTAAGGTGCGCTTTCGGCCGCTGCGCGGTTCAAGCACGCTTGCCTTGCTGCCTGTCGGACTGTCCATGCTCGCCGCGATTGTCTGCCTAATCGCATTTCTGGCCAGCTTTCTTCCAGGTGCCGAAGTTAGCGGGAGTCCGTTCTGGTTCCTCGCCGGAGCGGCAGCTTTTGCCCTCAGTGCCGGAGTCTTTTATGCGGCCCACAGGTTCCTTCGGCGCTTCCGCTGAACGGCAGCTTCCCACCCCTAGCTGAACTTCACCCTGTCCGCCTTCGCCCCCTCACGCCTCCGCCGCAGGCAGCTCCAGCAGCACCTTCAGCCCGCCCATGTCGCTGTCGGCCAGGGTCACGCGACCGCCATAGGCGCGCGTCAGGTCCTCGACGATAGACAGGCCCAACCCCGTCCCCGGCGTGTCCTCGTCCATGCGCGTGCCGCGTTTCAGGGCGGCGTCGCGCTGATCGGCGGGCAGGCCGGGGCCGTCGTCCTCGACCACCACCACCATCTGGCCGGGCACCGAAGGCCCCGCCGAAATCCGCACCCGGCGCCTGCACCACTTGGCGGCGTTCTCGATCAGGTTGCCGAAGATTTCCTGCAGGTCCTGCCGCTCGCCCAGGAAGGCCAGGTCGTCGGGCGCGCGCCAGTCGATCTCGACATTCTTGGTCTCGAACACCCGCTCCAGCATGACCGCCAGTTCGTCCAGAACCTCGCCCACCGGGGTCCGTTCGCCCAGACCATGCGCGGCGCGGGCGGCGGCGCGGGCGCGGCGCAGATGGTGGTCCACCTGATCCTGCATGACCTTGGTCTGCTTGCGCACCATGTCGGGCAGGACGCCCTCGCTCGTCCCCGCCTCGGCCAGCATGACCGCCAGCGGCGTCTTCAGCGCATGGGCCAGGTTGCCGACGTGGGTGCGCTGGCGCTCCACCGTCTCCTGATTGTGGGTCAGCAGCCGGTTGACCTGTTCGGCCAGAGGCTGGATCTCCAGCGGATAGACGCCCTCGACCCGATGCGAGCGGCCCTTGCGGACATCCGAAATCTCGTCCCTCAGGTCGAACAGGGGGCGCAGACCCACCCGCACCTGGATGAAGACCGCCGAGACCAGGCCGGCCCCCAGCAACAGCATGGCCACCCAGGTCACGGTGGCGAACTGGCGCGTGTCGGCGTCGATGTCGGACCGGTCCACCCCGGCGAAGAAGACCACCGGCGCGGTCCGCCCCGGCAGTTGCTTCATGCTGGCGGCGATGCGCAGGGGCTCGCCCTTGGGCCCGTCCTCGGCGTTGTAGCTGATGGTCTGGCCGAAGGCGGCCCTCAGCCGCTCGTCCAGATCAGGGGCGTATTCCAGATCGGCCCGGCCCAGAGAGGCCGAACGCGCCACCACCTGCAACTGACCGTCCCGCCCCTGCTCGGCCACCATCCAGTACTTGCCGGACAGCAGGCGCTCGGTGCGCGCGTCGCGGATTTCGCCGATGAAGATCTCGCCCTCGGGGGTGATGGAGGCGGCGACCACCGCCTCGTCGATGGTGTCGCCCAGCATATTGCCGAGCCGCCGCAGCGCCGATTCCTGAAACACCGAGGTCAGGACCACGCCGGTGACCAGCAGGGCCACCAGTATCCAGGCCGAGGCCAGCCAGATCAGCCGCCGCGTCAGCGACCGGCCGGGCCGCCCGAACCAGCGCCCCCATTCCTTCGACTGCGGCTTGGCGGGCGCTTCAGCCGCCCCGGCGTCGGTCACGGATCAGGCCGCGTCGCTCTCGCCGGCCAGCGGCGACAGGCGATAGCCCAGACCGCGCACCGTCTCGATCCGGTCCGAACCGATCTTCTTCCTCAGGCGACCGACGAAGACCTCGATGGTGTTGGAGTCGCGGTCGAAATCCTGATCATACAGGTGCTCGACCAGCTCGGTGCGGCTGATGACCCGGCCCTGATGCATCATCATGTAGTGCAGCAGCCGGTATTCCAGCGACGTCAGCCGCAGCGGCTCGCCGTTCACCGTCGCCCGCGCCGCGCGCGGGTCCAGGCGCAGGCCGCCGCAGGTCAGGGTCGCCGCCGCATGCCCGGCCGAGCGGCGCAGCAGGGCGCGCAGACGCGCCAGCAGCTCCTCGGTGTGGAAGGGCTTGGTCAGATAGTCGTCGGCCCCGGCGTCAAAGCCCGCCACCTTGTCCGACCAGGCGCCGCGCGCCGTCAGGATCAGGACCGGCGTGGTCTTGCCTTCACGGCGCCAGCGCTCCAGCACCGAGACCCCGTCGATCTTGGGCAGGCCCAGATCCAGCACCACCACGTCATAGGGTTCGGTGTCGCCCAGGAACCACGCTTCCTCGCCGTCCGGGGCGTGGTCGACGGCGTAGCCGGCGTCGGCCAGGGCGGTCTTCAACTGGCGCGACAGATCGACGTCGTCCTCGACAAGCAGCACCCGCATTCAGTCGTCTCCGCGAACCCGGCCGGACCGGCCGTCAACCTGTATGTCCGACACGCGTCCGCCCGGATATTCCCAGCGCACCACATAGTCGCCGCCCCGCTCCTGCACGCCCAGCATCCGGCCGGGTCGGCCAGACTGGACGCGGCGGGCGATGTCGCCGGGGTCCGCGCGCGGGGCCGACCGAGGCGCATCACGCAGCCCCTGGCCCGGATAGCCGCGCGGCTGTTCCCGACGATCCTGAGACTGGGCCTCGTCGCGATCCCGGTCACGGCCACGCGACTGAGCCGCCGCGTCCGTCAGGGGAACGACAGCGATCAGACCGGCCAGCAGGAGGGCTCGAATACGCATCATGGTTTGTCTTCTAGACAGGGGCCTCTGAACGGGGGCTGAACGCGCAGTCTATCGCCGTTCATCCGGACAAGGAACGCGTGGACGCGGATTCTCCGTCGCTGTGGCCCGCAATCCTGCCTGACCGGTCCAAGATGACGAACTTCTCATGCAGATGAACCCTGTCTGAAACGCGCCGTTCAGATGCGGCTCAGCCGCCGGGTGGTCTTTTGGGATCAACGCAGCCGATCCGGTTGCGACGAACCGAAGGAGCCAAGACCATGAAAAAGCTGTTGATCCCCGCCCTGGCCGTCGCTGTCGCCTCGGCCGCCCTGCCCGCCGCCGCCCAATCCTACAATGGGGCCTACGACCGTCACGCCCCCTCGCGCGGCCATGGCTATGAGCAGAACTACAACGGCTGGAACGCCATCTCCCAGCGCAAGCACAACCTCGATCGTCGTATCGACCGCGGCGTCCAGACCCGCCAGCTCAGCCGCCGCGAGGCCTCGCGTCTGCAAGACGAGCTGAACAGCCTGGTCCGTCTGGAGCGCAGCTACATGCGCGGCGGCCTGACCCGCTGGGAGCGCCAGGACCTGGACCGTCGCTATGACCGCCTGTCCGCCAAGGTCCGCTATGAGCGCAACGACTACAACGGCCGTCGCCACTGACGGCTGACCAAGAACCGAGCCTCATCCCTCCCTGTCCGAGGCCCGGCCAAGGGGCGCGATCCGCAAGGGTCGCGCCCTTTTTCCTATGCGGGCTCGATCACGGTGAGTTCCGGCCACCGCCCGCGCGCGCTGGCGATCACCTTGTCCCAGCCCTTGGCCAGCCCCCGCACGGGATTGGGCCGGATCACCATGTCGAAGACGTCCTGCAGGCCATAGGGCGCCGCCACGCTGATGGTGTCGTCCTTCTCCAGCCGCACAGCCAGGGCGAAGGCCGGCGCCACGAACTGGGCCGGGGCGTCGTCGGTGCAGGTCAGGGCCTCATAGGCCTCGCCGAACTTGCTCTCGAACCACAGATGCACGCAACTCTGTTCGTATATTCGGACCTTCATTCCGGGGTCACAATGGTCAGTTCAGGCCAGCGTTCCAAAGCTCTCGCGGTCACTCGGTCCCAATCCTTGGCCACCGGTCGGAGCGGGTTCGCTCTGATCCGCATGTCGAACACGTCATCCAGACCAAAGGGTTCGACCACCGTGATCTGACCGTCATCCTCCAGCCTGACGCCGACCGCGAAAGCCGGAGCCACGAAGCGGTTGAGGGCTTCGGCCGTGCTATCGACTGGATCATACGGTTCACCGAATTTCTCTTCGAACCATTCTGAAACTCGACGCTGATTTCGAACTTCGACCCGGCTCCGAAGCGGCTCTTCGAATGCCTCGGCCACGCGCTTGATCACCACGTCTTCCGCGTCCCACGACACGTCTTCATCGAAGTAGCCAACATCGAAATCCTTGACGCCGTAGCCGGGCGGGCGCCCGGTCACGTCGTTCCAAGCCGCCTGATAGACCGCGCCCGAGAACACCAGCCAGTCATTCAGACCGAGACCCCGAATGGTCGTCAAAACGGTCATGAGGTCGGGGTCGTTGCGGACAATCGAAACCAGTCGTTCGACCAATCCCCGACGCCGGGCGGCTTGTTCCAAGGCCCCTTGTTGCTCCACGTTCTCGCCTCCCCGGAGGATCACATTGACCGGAACGAAGGCGTCCTTGCGCGACAGCCGCTCGCCGGTGTCGGCGTCCGTAATGACCAGCTTTCCATTGCGCCAGTAGTCCCAAACGAACCGAGCGACTTCGGCCATGTTCTCGGCGGACGGAAGCGAGCCGCTATCAACCGCTTTGAAGTCCCGCTGAATATCGAAGCGAAGACGTTCGTTCGGCCAATCGAACCAGAACCTAAAACAGATCAAGTCGTCTTCGGTCGTGAAGGCGGCGACCATCTGGCCGTTCTCGCCTCTATGGAATTCGTAGGGGTAGAGGCGGGCAAACGGTTTGTAGGGTTCCTTGCCGTCCAGCCCCACGGTGATCACCGGAATGTTGACCGTCACGCCGGTCACGTCGTCGTTCGGGTTCTTGAGGCGCGCGATCAATTCCTCGCCGACGATCTTTCGAAAGCCCTCCAGTTCGTAGAGGTGTTCTTGCCAGATCGTATGACTGGTTTTCACCCCCAGCGTCAGTTCGATCAGCCGGATCGCCAAAGCTCGCATCAACGGAAGCTCGCTCTGGAGCCTCTGAACGTCGGTGAAATCGTCAGGGTCTACGATCACCCCGTTGTTGGCGTGAGCAATCGCGCACCGACCCGATTCGTAGAGGTATGCGCCAAGATCGGCGTGTTTGGCTTTCAGCCTTTTGATGATCTCGTTGGCGTCGTGATCAACCAAGAGCGTGGAGTGGTGATTGATCCATTTCACCATCTTGTCCCGGTTCGAATGGGCGTGTTTGACCTCGATCACGCGGAAGAAACTCAAGAACGCGAAAGCGGGGTGGTTGAGGCTGCTACCCTCTCGGAAGAGCGCGAGCGCGAGCCGAGCTTTTGGGTCCGTCGTCTCCGGCAAATAGGACAGGTCCAAACGCTTGGTAATCGTCCCTTGGTGACCTTGGCGCCCCCACGGTGTTGGATACGACCCACCACCGAAGCCGATCACTTCTGCGCCCCCGCGCTCAACCCAACACAACGCGCTTAGGAACGTCAGCAATAGGTGCTGAACGTCCTCATGGGTCTCGTGCTTTTCAAGGCTGACAGCGACACCCGCCCCTTTGTCCACCGACGCCGGAAGGATGAAGAGATCGCGATCCTTCCACCGGACTTTCTGGACCTCATACGGCCAAGAGATACCCGTCTGGACGTTCAGAACCACCCACCGACCGATGGTCCCGATCTCGCCGGTGATATGATCCTTGAAGGGTTTGAGAACCGTCATGCTCCCGATCTAATGCAACTCGAAGATCGGGGATATGGGGCCTCGCCGCCATCCACAGGAATGAGAACGGATGTGGAACGTCGCCAAAGCCGAATCGGTTATGATCGCCGTGGGTCGGTGGCGTTCAGGTTCAGAGTTTCCCCGTGGGTCACAACCCTCGCTATCGCATGTGGACGCGCGAGAACTGGCATGGCTATGCCCCGACGATCCACGACATGGACCGCCGAGGCTGGAGCCTGACCTTCCACTGTAGTCGTTGCCGTTTCGCGACCTACGCCGACACTCAAAAGATCATCCGAGAGCGCGGTCGGGATTTTAGTCCGTGGGGAAAGAGCGCGAAGTGTCCCGCGCTGCATTGTGGCGGGAGGATGCGGCTTCGCGCCTATGCGCCCGGTCCAAACGAGATCATCGACATTTAAGGTTTCGGCTCTTCCACCTGCCCGGCGATCATCCGGTTCGATTCCTTGAGAGCCGCCGCGATATCCATCATCGCTTGAAGCGATCCGAGGTAGAGGTTGTCGCGGTTGATGAAGCCTTCGGAGACATAGGCGTCGGTCATGATCGAGCCGATCTTCGTCTTGAGACCGACCGCCTTCATCATTTCGTGGATCAACTCGGCTTGTTTCACGGCGGTTCGCTGGAGGTGATCGGCCTCGGTCTCCGGCGTGGGTTTTTGGAAGACCATTTTCAGATAGGCTTCCCGTGCGGTCATAACGGCTGGACAGTCGTTGAACTCGATCTCGATCAGGTTCACCGCCGCGTTGTAGGTGCCATCACCGCCGAGGCGCCGGGTCGTCATCACCGCCCGGAGGATTTGCAGGCGGCTATCGTGAGTTCGCCTTTTCTCTTCGAGCCATCGCGTGATGAAGATCGCGAACATCGGCCCGGCGAAGACGCCAAGTAGTGTCAGCCACTCGAAGAGTTTCAGGCCAAGGAAGAGATGATCGGTGGTCGGCGCGACAGCGTTCATGAACCGACGATACCAGACTATTCCAGCGAATCGCCAACCGGAGGTTTAGGCCAGTTCGAAGTGAGGCCGATCGGGTGTGGACCAATCGGCTCCGGCGGTGATCTTCACGCCTTCCATGAGAGCCGCGCGCTTCATGGCGTCCACGATCTTGGCGAACTTGGTCAGGTCGTTCCAATCCACCGGATAGGGACACAGATCGACCGCGTGACCATAGCCGGAGGCTTGGACGAAGTGGTTCGACTTGAGGGTCCAAGTCACCTTCTTCCCCGGCTTGGTTCGACCTTTGGCGTAGAGTTCGCGCTGACGCTCCGGGGTGCGGACGCCTTCGGTGACCATGAAGTCTTGGGTGGTGATCAGGATCGCCCGTTTGACGACCCGAACCATGTTGGGGTGGACGCCCTTGAGGTTGTCCAGCGAGCGTTGGGATAGCGTGGCCATCCCATATTTATTTGGGCGGACGCGACGGCCCCCGGATACTAAGCCCCGAGGGCCGCTCTCACCCTTGCGATGATCATCGCCGAAGCATCATCGAACGGTGGCGTAAGAAACTTGGCGCGGACCCTTCGGGGAAGACGCCGGAGACCAAAATCCAAGCCACGTCACGTCCGAAGGGTCCGACTGGATCGCGGCAACGATCCGCCGGAGATATTTAGCCCGGAGCCAACACGGTCGGGGTGACCCGGCTCCGGTGCTTACGCGGTCAGAACCCCGCTACTCCCGCGCTGCATTCTCGTTCATGGCGGTCCACATTGCGATCTTGCCCCACGTCGCGAGGGTGATGGCTGTTTGTTGGTTCGACGGTGCGAGGCGAGTGCGGACCAGAGCAAGTTCAGATTGAGCGTCCTGAACGGCGGCTTCCGCCACCGGGATCGCCGCTTGAGCATCGGAGAATTTGGCGCGCATGACTGGCGTGTCGAGGTCGATCAGAAGGTCCGCGATCTTGCTCGCTCGATCCTTGGCGATCTGGAGTTGGTGTTGAGCCTCGGCGACCATGGCCTTGGCCTCGGCGTCATCAGCCAGACCCTCCAAACGGATTTCGGTCACCAGATCGAGAACCGCGTTTTCGAGATAGATCACCCGATGCTTCGAGGGGTGGTCGCAACCCGTCCGCTGGACGACCGACGAACACCGATAATAGGCGAAGTTGCCGCCATCACGGGCGCGGTCGTGATGACCTCCCCAACGCATCCGCGAGCCACAATCGGCGCATTTGATCGCCTCGCCGAAGAGGTTCACCAGCGAGACGGACTTGCGGCCTCCCCCGACGTTGCGGGCCTTAAACGCGGTCTTGGCGCGGTGATACAGGTCGAGTGAGACAACGGGCGGGAAGTAGCCGGGGATCGGCTCGCCGATAGGGATACGTTTCTTCGACCCGGCCTCATATTGGTGATGCTGGTGTTCACCGATAGCCGCCCGGCCGTTCAGGATCACTTGGATATAGGAGCCGTGCCACTTACGGGTTTGGCCAGCGCGCTTTCCGTTCTCCCGGTAGGCCACGCCCCACGCTTCCACACCGTCTTCGTTCAGGCGTTGAGCCACCCGGTTCACGCCGACGCCCGCCGCGATCTCTTCGAAGATGCGGAGCATAATCGGTGCCTTGTCGTCGTTGACCTTGAACTCGCCGTCCACGACATCAATCCACGCGGGCTTGGTCAGGGCGTCCACCACCCGGCCACTTTCGCGGCGGACTTTCCAGTTTCGAAGAGCGCGTTCGGATTTCTTCTCGCTCTCGACGTGAGCCGCCGCCATGCGAGCCAGACCGACGATCAGCTTGGACCATTCGCGGTCGATGGTGGACCGGCTGTAGATCGAACCGTCCATGGTCGTGACGACGGTGATCCCGGCGTTGATCAGGGCGGTGAACGTGGCCAGAGCCGTGGTCACCGGCTCACGCGACAGACGGTCGAAGTCCTCGATGATCAGATAGGAATCCGAGGGGATGACGCCGGTCACCACATTGCGGAGGAACCGGGCCAACGCGCCGTCCTTGCGGTTCGCGCCTCGAAAGCTGGAGACCCCTTCGTCGCGGTAGCTGGTGTCGATCTCCAGACCGTGCGCCGCTGCATAGGCTTCAGCCGTAGCAAGCTGACGCTCGATGGAATCACCGTCCGATTGGCCGTCACTGGAAAAACGGCTGTAGGCGTAGGCTTTGATCGACATGATGAAACTGGCTCAAACCGGGACTCAACGTCCCTTCCGAGCAAGGTTCATACTTACGGACAGAGGCGGACCCGCGCCTGGTTGCGCACCTCGACCAGATCGCGGAACGGCGCCTCGAAGGCGGCGGCGACCCGCTTGATGATCACGTCCTCGGCGTCCCACGAGGTGTCGGGGTCAAAATAGCCGATGTCGTAGTCCTTGACGCCATAGCCGACCGCCCGCCCCGTCCGGTCGTTCCACACCCCCTGATAGACGGCGCCGGAAAACAGCCGCCAGTCCGGCAGGTCCAGTTCCCGCATCACGCTCAGCACATGCATCAGCGCCGGGTCGGCGCGGACGATCTCGATCAGTCGGGTTTCCAGGGTCATGCCGCCGTCTGAAGGCGATTCCGAACCCCCGCCAACCTCTTTCCTCCCCATTTCATGGGGAGGGGGACCGCGTAGCGGTGGAGGGGGCGGCGCAATCGGTTGGCCTGGTGTCGCCCCCTCCGTCACGTCGCTTTCAGCGCCGCGCCATCTCCCCATGAAATGGGGAGGAAAGGTCTAGCGATCCCGCAGCGGCCAGCCGTGGTCCAGCGGCCCATGCCCCTGCCCCAGGCCGGGCGCGCGGCGAATGGCCTCGGCGACATAGGCCCAGGCCTCGGCCACGGCGGTCTGCAACGGCAGGCCCTTGGCGATCCCGGCGGCGCACGCACTCGCCAAGGTGCAGCCGGTGCCGTGGGTGTGGCGGGTGTCGAGGCGTTCGCTCTCCAGCACGGTCTCGCCGTCGCGGGTCAGCAGCAGGTCGATCACCGTCTCGCCCGGCACGTGGCCGCCTTTCATCAGCACGGCCCGCGCGCCCATCGACAACAGGGCCTCGCCCGCCCGGCGCTGGCCGTCCAGATCGGCCACGGCGATCCCGGTCAGGGCCTCGGCCTCGGGCGCATTGGGGGTCAACAGGGCCGCGCGTGGGACCATCAGCCGCCGCACCGCCTCCACCGCGCGATCCTCCAGCAGGGGCGAACCGCCCTTGGCGATCATCACCGGATCGACCACCGCCGGCACGCCATCGGCATAGTCGATCAGACCCGCCACCGCCTCGACCACCTCGATCGAACCCAGCATGCCGGTCTTCAGGGCGTCGGCCCCGATGTCGTCCAGCACGGCTTTCGCCTGGGCCTCGATCACGTCGATCGGCAGGGGATAGACGCCGTGAACCCCCAGGGTGTTCTGAATGGTGATGGCCGTGATGGCCGTGGCGGCGAACCCGCCCAGCATGGTCACCGCCTTGATGTCGGCCTGAACGCCCGCCCCGCCGCCGGAATCCGAGCCCGCCAGAATGAGAACCCGGCCTCTCTTTTGGTCCCTATCGTCTCCGACGCGGTCGGAGACGGCTTGAGGGAGGTCCTGCTCGCCCATCAGTGTGCTCCTGAAAACAGCTTGAGCCCGACGATGCCGGCCACGATCAGCAGGATGCAGACCGCCCGCACCGCCGTCGCCGGCTCGCCATAGACCACGATCCCCACCGCCGCCGCGCCCACGGCGCCGATGCCGGTCCACACCGCATAGGCCGTGCCCACCGGCAGCTTCCGCGTGGCGATCCACAACCCGACCATGCTGGCGACCAGGGCCGCGGCCACGCCCAGCGAGATCAGCGGCCGTTGCACGCCCACATACTTGATGCCCGAGGCCCACATGACCTCGAACAGGCCCGCCACGACGAGCACCACCCACGGATTGAAAGACTGAAGCCAGGACATGACGGCTGCATGACCGATCACGCGCCTCCAGACAAGGCGGGGCGAAATGGACAGGCTTTGGTCGCGATTAAGGACGCGAGGCCCCGCCAATAACAGTATTCACGAAACAAGAATATCCGTTACCATGTTTACAAACATCGGTATTTCAAATTTCAAGGCTAATTTTACTCAGTCGTGCAACACTATTTGGTGCTGCACGTTGCAGCGGAGGTTTACCGCCAAGGTTGGTATATGAAAACGCCATTCGTAAACACCGCAATGCTTATCCGCCGTCCTATCGACGAGGTTTTTCAAGCATTTACGGAACCAGGAGTGACGTCCTGGTTTTGGTTTACCCATGGTGATCGTCGTCTGACCGTCGGGGCTCAGGCGACCTGGACCTGGGGCATGTACGGCGTCTCGACCCGCGTCGCGGTCAAGGCGATCGAGCCCAATCGTCGAATCCTGCTCGACTGGAACCTCGAAGACCGTCCGTCCGAGGTCGAATTCCTGTTCGAGCGCCGCGGCGGCTTCACCTGGGTCGAGATCATCAATCGCGGCTTTGAGGATACCGACGAAGGTCTGGCGGAAGCGTTCGACGCCAAGGAGGGCTTCACCCTCGTCTTGGCCGGCGCCAAGCTCTGGCTGGAACAGGCGATCGAGCCCCGCTTCATCCTTGATCGCTTCCCCGATCGCGTGCGCGAGACCTGGAAGCAGCGCTAGGCAGGACGGCCGCGCCGGAACAGACGCCTCGCGGAACCGCGTTCGCATCCACGCCCTTACGAAGGTGGCTCCAATGCCGCCTTCATCGGGAGAGAAAACATGCGTGGTTCCGTCGCCGTCATCATCGCCGCGACCAGTCTGTCGCTGGTCGCCTGTTCGCCACCCTCAGCCGACAAGGCCGCCGAAAAGGCGCCCGCCGCTGCGGCCGCATCCGGCCACACTGCCGAACAGGCCCGCAATCTGGCGACCTTCGACGACCTGGATTTCAACGTCTACAGCGGCCAGAAGTGGGACGAGTTCGGCCGAAGCCACGCCGAGAACATCGTCGTCCACTATCCTGACGGCACGACCACGACAGGCTTGCCCGCCCACATCGAGGGCCTGAAGCCCCAGTTCGTCTTCGCCCCTGACACCCGGATCAAGGAACACCCCGTCAAACTGGCCGACGGCAATTTCACCGCGGTTCAAGGCATCATGGAGGGCACCTTCACCCAGCCGATGGACCTGGGCGGCGGCAAGGTGATCCAGCCGACCGGCAAGGCCTTCAAACTGCCCATGCTGACCGTCGGCCGATGGGAAAACGGCCTCATGGTCGAGGAATGGCTCTACTGGGACAACCAGGCCTTCATGAAGCAGATCGGGGTCGCGCCATAGCCGCCACGGCGGCCTGAAGCTTCAGCGCCTGAACCGTCTCACGCACGTCGTGGACGCGCACCATCCGCGCCCCGCGACGTGCGCCCTCCAGCGCCAGGGCCAGCGAGCCGCCCAGCCGGTCGCCGGCCTCGACCGCCGTGGCGTCCACCCCCTGAATGGTCCGCTTGCGGCTGGCGGCGTAGAGCACCGGAAAGCCCAGATCGATCAGGGCTTCCAGCTGCGCCGTCAGCGCCAGATTGTGTTCCGTCGTCTTGGCGAAGCCTATGCCAGGGTCCAGCCAGATCTTCTCGCGCGCTACCCCCGCCTGCATGGCCGCCTCGGCCCGCGCCGCCAGATGGGCGACTACCTCGGCCACGACGTCGTCATAGCGGGGGTCGTCCTGCATGGTCTTGGGCTCGCCCTTCATGTGCATCAGCACCACCGCGCACCCCAGGTCAGCGGCGGTCGCCAGGCTGTCGGGATCGTGCATCAGGGCCGTCACGTCGTTCCACATATCGGCCCCGGCGGCGACCGCCGCCCGCGCCACCCCCGGCTTCATGGTGTCGATGCTGATCACCCCGTCCCAGCGGGCGCGCAGGGCGGCGATCAACGGCACGGTGCGCGCGGTCTCCTCCTCTTCGCTGACCGGGTCCGAACCCGGCCGCGTGCTCTCGCCGCCGATGTCCAGCACCTGGGCCCCCTGCTCGATCAGCCGCAGGGCGTGAGCCAGCGCCGCCTCGCGCGTATCGTGCCGCCCGCCGTCCGAGAAGCTGTCGGGCGTGACGTTGACGATTCCCATGACCAAGGGGGGGACCAGCGGCGGTTTCACGAGGGATTGAAGGCTCATGCGACAAGAACTCCCAAGGCGCCGGTTTGACTTTCCGCGCGCCGAGGCTCAGCCTCTAGCCACTATGGAACGTTTCGTCAGCCAGGCTCGACGCCTCACCCACGCGGGTCGCCGCGTCGAAGGCATCTAACCCGTAGCGGCCAGCTTGCTGTCGCCCGCTACGGGGCGCGTCGCTTCGCTTTTTTCCTAGTTCCCTAACATCAGGATCGCGCACGCCGCCCGACGGTCGTCCGTGAACACGCCTGCCATGACCCGACCTCAAGACGATCCGCCCGCGCGCGGCGCCGACATCCTGCCCTTCCCGAGCCGCCGCCCCACGACGCCGCCGGCTCCCGCGCCTGCGCCCCCGGCGGACGACAGCGACGACGACGGCCCCTCGGCCGCCTGACCTCTTCTTCCTTTTTCCATCACATCGAGAAACGACATGACTGCCTCCAAGACCCGCGGCCGCCCTCCGGCCCTGCCCGGCATCCTCCTCAGCCGCGCGGACTTCGACGCGCTCGACCGCCTGGTCGGCGACCTGCCCGGAACCGGCCCCGCCGGCCTGCTGCAACAGGAACTGGACCGCGCCGAAGTCTGTGACGACGTCGACATGCCCCGCGACGTGGTCGGCCTGAACCGCTGGCTGCACTATGCCGACGACCGCCATCCCGAGGTGCGCCGCGTCCAGTTGGTCCTGCCGCGCGAGGCCGACATCGACGCCGGCCGCGTCTCCATCCTGTCCCACGTCGGCGCCGGCCTGATCGGCCTCAAGGAAGGCGAGTCCATCAACTGGCCCGACCCCTCCGGCGAAACCCGCAAGCTGACCGCCGTCCTGATCGAGGACGAAGACCCCATCGCGGCCGTCGCCCACTGAAAGCTGCTGCGCCGGCTCTGATCTTTCCTCCCCATTTCATGGGGAGGGGGACCACGAAGTGGTGGAGGGGGCGACGCCGCCCTCTCCCGCCGAGTCGCTCCCTCCGTCACGTCGCCTTCGGCTCCGCGCCACCTCCCCATAAAATGGGGAGGAAAGCCGCTACCCCTTTCGCCCGATCAACCCGCCCAGCGCATCCAGATAGGCCGCGAACGCCGCCCGCCCCTGCGGCGTGATGGCGATCCGGGTCAGGGGCTTGTTGTTCACGAAGCTCTTGCTGATGGCGACATAGCCCGCCTCCTCCAGCTTCTTCAGGTGGACCGACAGATTGCCCTGGGTCGCCTCCAGCACCGTCTTCAGCTCGGTGAAGTCCGCCGCCTCGACATCGGCCAGATAGACCATGATCCCCAGCCGCATGCGGCCGTGGATGACCTCGTCGATCCGTCCAAAGTCGTCCGCCAGACCCATGGCGTCAGGCGGCCTTTCCGCCCGCGCGGGCGTCGCGGAACATCGCCCATCCCGGCAGGGCGAACAGCAGGAAGAGGGCCAGGGTGCAGACGCCCAGATAGGCCACGGGCTGGCGCACCAGCACGCCCAGGGCCACCGCCGTCGCCCATCCGCCCAGTGACACCGCCAGCATCCAGCCCTTCTTCTTCAGCACCCAGGCCACATACCAGGCCGCCGCCTGCAGGGCGAAGACGATGGCGGCGTAATACAGCCAGACGGCGAAATCCTGATCCCGCACCGCCCCCACGCCGAAGACGATGATGACGGCGGCGTTGGCCATGCCCGTGGCGCTGAAGGCGGCGTTCGTCACCCGCGTCGCCAGCGGCCCCCGGTTGGACGGCCCGGCCTTGCGGTCCTTCAGGATCGCCCAGGTCAGGACCGCCAGAAAGGCGACGGTGATCCCGACGACAAAGACCAGATTGGCCAGATCGGGCCAGCGGATCAGGCCGATCACCTGCCCGACGTGAAACAGGCACTGCAGACCGTACAGCAGCCCGCCCGCCAGATAGCAGATCGCCAGGGTCATCGGCGGTCGCCCGCTCCCCTCCACGATGGAGCGCATGAAGGCAAGGTCGGCTTCGGGCGTGCTGGACTTGTCGGTCATCGGGTGATTCCTGGCGCGACGCGGCTGCCTCCTCGGATGGACGCAGCCGCCAAGGTTGGCAAGCTATTCGGCGGCGATGGGGGCGCCGAGGCGCGCCCTGCGCCACGGCACGCGCCGCCCGTTCAGCCAGCGCCCCATGAAACCGTGGCGCACCATCAGCTCATAGCTGGCCAGGGACACAGCGGTGACGCCGACCACCACGATGGCCAGCTTGACCGGCCAGACCAGGGTCCAGTCCTGCACCACCACCTGCGCCGCCATCACCAGCGGCAGATGGACGATGTAGATCCAGTAGGAGGCGTCGGCGAGATAGCGCCGCATCGCGCTGTGTCCCGACCAGAACCTCAGCGCCAGTCCGACGACGGCGAACATGGCGGCATAGGTCGCCACGCCAAAGGCCGCCGCCGTCATGGCCTTGGCCGCCGGATCGGTCATCGGCGTCAGCACCGGCGTCGGCCCGCCCGACAGCATCAGCGCCGTCGTCCCCGCCCCCAGGGCCAGCCCCAGATAGACGGGGGTCCAGGCCGCGATGCGCGCCAGCAGATCCCGCCGCCGATCCAGCAGCGCCCCCATGCCAAACGCCAGCCCGAAACCCACCAGGGCCGCCGCCTCTGGAACCAGTCCGGCGTCCGGCGTCGGAATGCCGAAATAGGCGATCCAGTTCGGCTCCAGCCACAGGGCCAGGGCCAGCGGCGCGCCCAGCGCCAACGGTCCCCACGGCCCGATCAGACCGCTCGCCAGCCGGTCCAGCCCGCGCCCCAGAACGCCCGCCCGGTCCAGCCGCGTGACGACGGCACGCCCGATCACCAGGGCCGCATAGAACCACAGCAGCACCCACAGGAACCACAGATGGGTCAACGGGATATTGGTCCAGTCATAGGTCGGCGGCGGCGGCGCATCGGCCGCCGTCATGCCGTGCAACGAAGCGTTCCACACCAGCACCGCAATGATCCCGCCCATCACCGGCCCCCAGAAGGCCGCCAGCGGCCCGGCGATGCGGATCAGCCGGTTTTTGATGAAGCCCATCGCGCCGCGTCGCTTCAGCATCATGTGGCCGAACAGACCGGCGATCAGGAAGAAGCTGGCCATCCGGAACAGGTGGATGATGAAGAAGAGAACACTGGCCCAGACCGACTTTTCGTCGTCGGCCACGATCCAGATCTGGCTGGGGAAAAAGGACAGGGTCGCGTGCAGCACCACCCCCAGCAGCAGGGCCGCGCCCCGCAGCCCGTCGAGGCCGTGCAGTCTTTCGCCTTGGTCGAATGCGGATGCCGTCATGGCGTCCTCCTGTTTTGGATAACGCCAAATCTCACAGACTTGTCTAAAATACAAACTAGTCTGCACGATTCCGCTCATCCCCGCGGAGGCGGGGACCCAGTGCTTTGGCTACAAGCACGACGGTCAGCGATGGTTTGCGAGGCTCTTACTGGGTCCCCGCCTCCGCGGGGATGAGCGGAAGACGAGGAAGGGCACACGAAAAAGGGGCGAGCCCTGCGGCCCGCCCCTCCTTCATTTCAGCCTGTCAGAAAGCCTCAGACAGTCGGCACGCTGGTCGTCGGCGCGGCGGCCGGCTCGGCTTTCGGCGTCTCCACATCCGTCCCGTCCGACACCGGCGTCACCGGCACCGAGACCGAGGGTCCGGGCACGGGCGAGTTGGCGTCGTCGCGGTTCGGGGTGACGCCGCGTTCCAGCAGATCGGTGATCTCGGCGCCCGACAGGGTTTCGTATTCCAGCAGGGCCTGGGCCAGTTTCTCCAGGTCCGCCGCCTTGTCGGTCAGGATCTGGCGCGCCTCGTCCCAGCCGGAGGTGACCAGCTTCTTGACCTCGCTGTCGATCAGACGCGCGGTTTCCTCACTGATGTTCTGGCTGCGCGCGACCGAGTGGCCCAGGAAGACCTCCTGCTCGTTCTCGCCGTAGGCCACGGTGCCCAGCACGTCCGAGAAGCCCCACTGCGTCACCATGCGCCGGGCCAGCTTGGTCGCCTGCTGGATGTCGGAGCTGGCGCCCGAGGTGATGTTCTCCTTGCCGAAGATCAGCTCCTCGGCCACGCGGCCGCCGGCCATGATGGCGATGCGGTCGACCATCTGCTGGTACTTCATGGAATAGCGGTCGCCTTCCGGCAGTTGCATCACCATGCCCAGGGCCTGGCCGCGCGGGACGATGGTCGCCTTGTGCACCGGGTCGGCCATCTTGACGTTGATGGCGACGATGGCGTGGCCGCCTTCGTGATAGGCGGTCAGGCGCTTCTCTTCCTCGTTCATGGCCATGGACTTGCGCTCGGCGCCCATCATGACCTTGTCCTTGGCGTCCTCGAAGTCGCGGTGCGTGACCATGCGACGGTCCTTGCGGGCGGCCATCAGGGCGGCTTCGTTGACCAGGTTGGCCAGGTCGGCGCCCGAGAAGCCCGGCGTGCCGCGCGCGATGGTCTTGACGTTGACGTCGGCGGCCAGCGGCACGTCCTTCATGTGGACGCGCAGGATGCGCTCACGGCCGGAAACGTCGGGGTTCGGCACCACGACCTGACGGTCGAAGCGGCCGGGGCGCAGCAGGGCCGGGTCCAGAACGTCAGGACGGTTGGTCGCCGCGATCAGGATGATGCCTTCGTTGGCCTCGAACCCGTCCATCTCGACCAGCAGTTGGTTCAGCGTCTGCTCGCGCTCGTCGTTGCCGCCGCCCAGACCGGCGCCGCGGTGGCGACCCACGGCGTCGATTTCATCGATGAAGATGATGCAGGGGGCGTTCTTCTTGGACTGTTCGAACATGTCGCGCACGCGGCTGGCGCCGACGCCGACGAACATCTCGACGAAGTCCGAACCCGAGATCGAGAAGAAGGGCACGCCCGCCTCGCCCGCCACCGCGCGCGCCAGCAGGGTCTTGCCGGTGCCCGGAGGGCCCACCAGCAGAGCGCCCTTGGGGATCTTGCCGCCCAGACGCTGGAACTTCGACGGGTCCTTCAGGAAGTCGACGACCTCCTGCAGCTCTTCCTTGGCCTCGTCCACGCCGGCGACGTCGTCAAAGGTCTTGCGGCCCTTGTGCTCGGTCAGCAGCTTGGCCTTGGACTTGCCGAAGCCCATGGCGCCCTTCGCCCCGCCCTGCATCCGGTTCATGATGAAAAACCAGAAGGCGATGATCAGGGCCACCGGCAGCAGCAGGCCCAGCAGGCCCGACCACCAGGGCTGGCGCGTGCTCTTGACGTCCACGGCGGCGCCGCCGGCCTGCATCTTGTCGATGATGTCGCCATTGGGCAGGGGCGTGACGGTCGTGAACTTGCTGTCGTCCTTGTAGACGCCGTTGATCGTGTCGCCGCGCACCGTCGCCGTCTTGATCTCCTGGCCGTTGATGGCCGTGATCAGCTGCGAATAGGTGATGGGCGCGGGACGGCTGGCCGCCGCCCCCTTGGCGCCCGGCATGGTCGCGCCGCCGTTCGTGCCGATCGCGGCATAGACCGCGACCAGGACCAGCAGCAAGCCTCCCCAGATGGCTAGATTACGCAGATTCATTCGATCCTCGGTTTCTCGACGGACGCCGTCAGGCCCCGTCGATCAGCAGTCTTTCTAGGAAAATAGGTCAGTCGGCGGCGTTTCGCCATGCATGGGGTGAAAGAGGTCGGTCTCCTGCGTCGTTTCGCCCAGCGCCAGCGCCAGACGCCGCACGCCCAATCCCCGCACACTCGCGGCCCGCCATGCCAGAATCGGGCCAGGAAGCGAGCCCTCCGCATCGTCCCGAACCAGCACGGGCAGGCCGCCCCGCGCCGCCGCCGGCAGACCCATCGCCACGCGCCGGTCGGCGTCCGACAGCCGCGCCAGCATCCCCGCCGCCGCCTCGACCCGCCAGCCGGGCTCGCTGGTCGTAATCTCGAACCGCCCGTCCCAGGCGGCGGCGACGCCGGGCTCCAGTTCAAGCGGCCGAGGCGGGTGTCTTTTCATCTCGCCGGGCTCGCGCATCAGAAGCCCCCTCGCCCCTTTCGCCTCGACCCGCGCGCCCGCCAGCCCCGCTGTAAAGTCCTCGCCCCCCGCAAGCCTCGCCTTCAACGCCGCCAGCCGTTCCCCGCGCGGCGGCGTCGCCCCGCCCCCCGCGCACAACAAGGCCGCCGCCAGCGTGGACGCCGAGGCGTCGCGGGAAACCTCGAGCACCCCGGCCCAGAGCGCCCCGCCAGCAACCCGTGTCTTCTTCCCTACGTCACCCTCGGGCTCGTCCCGAGGGTCCAGAAACAACCCGTTCGCTGTCGGGACTCCACCGCCTGATCCGTCAACGTCGCGGGTCTGGATCCTCGGCACAGGGCCGAGGATGACGCTTGAACGGGCCAGATCGCCCACACCCATCAGCGCCGCCCGCGCCCGACTGCGCCCGAACCGCTCGTCCGCATTGGCCGGGTCCTCGATCCAGCCCAGTCCACGCGCCCTCAAAAACACCCGCAGCCCCTCGCGCCGCTCGTTCAACAGCGGCCGCAGCAGCATCAGCCCCCGCCCCTGCGGCCAGACCGGCGACGGCGACCAGTCGCGCACCCGCCCCAGGGTCGAGCCGCGCGCCCGCATCCAGTCGGCCTCAGCCACGTCATCGGCCGTATGAGCCAGCAGCACCACTCGCGCCCCCGCCACCCGCGCCGCCTCGGCGATCAGCCCATGCCGCGCCGCCCGGGCCCGCGCCGTCAGACCCGGTCCAGGCGCAGCCTCGGTCCAGCTCAAGGCGCGCCAGTCAGCCCCAACCGCGCGCGCCGCCTCGCCCGCGAACCGGGTCCAGTCCGCGCTCATCGGATTGAGGTTGTGATCCACCGTCAGGGCCAGCAGCCGCCGCCCGTTCGCCCTGGTCCACTCCGCCGCCAGATGCAGCAGGGCGACCGAGTCGCCCCCGCCCGACAGCGCCAGGACCACGGGCTCGGCCCGCCCCGCACGCTCGTTTCTGGCAAGCCGCGCGTCCAGCCGGGCGAAGACCCGGCCGGTCAGGCCGTCGGCGTCGTCTGGCGTCAGCTGCAGCTCGCCCGCGTGCGCAGTTGCGTGGCGCGGGTCTTCTGCGCCGCCGTGGCCGTGTCGGCGTAGCGGCGGGTGAACTCGTTCAGGGCGCCGCAGGCCTGGGTGGCGCGGTCGGTGGCGCGCAGGGCCTCGGCCAGCTTCAGCGTCGTCTCCGGCGCCCAGGGCGTGCGCGGCCAGCCGTTCAGGGCGGCGGCGTAGGCGGGCACGGCGGCGGCGTTGTCGCGCGCGGCGACATGCAGATCGCCCAGGCGCGAGTTCGCCTCGCGTGACTGCGGCGTATTGGGCCAGGTCACGATCACCGTCTCCAGCGCACGCTGCCCGCGCGCGCCGTCGGTGCCCAGCAGACGCAACGCCGCCGTCAGGTCCTGGGCCGCGTCGCCGGTCGGCGAGTTGGCCGTGATCGGTCCATTCAGTTCAGCCTCTTCTTCCGCCGCCTTTTCCGCGCGCTCGACCCGACCCTCCAGGTCGCGCAGGCGACGGCTGAGGGCGGCGTTGTCGCGCGTCGCCTCGTCCAGTTGGAAGGTCAGGCGCTCGCTGTCGGCGTTCACCCGCTGGAAGGTCTGCTCCAGGTCCGACAGGCGCCGATCCATGATCTGCAGTTGGCCCTGCATGGCCACGACCTCGGGGTCAGGCTCGACCAGAACCGGCTGGCCGGCGGCGTTCCTCTGGGTCAGGGCGCGTTCCAGACGGCGCACGTTGCGATCCAACTGGTCCAGACGGCGCTTGTCCCACTGGACGGCCTCCATCGGCACGGTCTGGGCCACGACCGCGCCCCCGATCAGGGTCAGGCCGATGGCCGTCATGGCGGCGGATTTGGAAAAAGGCAGCTTCAGCATGTCTCAAGTCGTCCCACCGATTTGCGGCGCTCGCAAGGCCAAGATCACGGCCGAGATCAGTGTCCCAGGCCCAGATAGATGATCGACACGATGAACAGGGTCGCCGCGATCTCGCAGAAGATCACCAGGGCCGCCGTCCGCCACAGGGTCGAGAAGATCTTCAGGCTATAGGCGCCCTTCAACTGGGCGAACATGTGCACCGGCACGATCAGGCTGGCTACCAGCCCCGCGGCGGCCCCCGCCCCCTTGATCGTTGTCGCCACGATCACCACCGCCATCAGCAGCAGGGACATGAAGGTCAGCGAATAGAGGACGAAGACCCCGTGGTCATACAGGGTGAACCCCCGCTTCCACAGGAACATCAAGGCCACGAAGGGGATGGACAGGGGCACCAGCAGGAAGGCGAATTTGTAGACCGTCTGCTGCAGCTTGTAGAGGGCCAGGTCCGGGTTCTTCAGCTTCTTGGCCACGGTCTTGGTCAGGCCGTTGACCTCGCCGTCCTTGCCCACGTCCGAAGCGATGTCGGCCACCTGGGCCTGCCAGCTGCCGGGCGTCAGGCCGTCCTTGCGGCCCTCGACCGCGTCATGCTCCAGCCGCTCCAGCTTGGCCTTCTCGCTGATCACCCCCGCCTGGGCGGCGGCCAGGACCCCGGCGGCGACGCCGGCCCGCGCGCCGCTGTTGGGCGCAGGGGGCGCGCCGTCGGCGGGCTCCATCGCCTCAACCGCCGCATCGACTTCCTTCTGGGCGGCGGCGACAACCACCTCGGCCTCGGTGATCGCCTCGCGCTGGGCGGCGATCTGCTCGGGCAGACCCTGCAGCTTCACCTCCGAATGCGGCATGAAGCTCAGCGCGAAGAACATGACGAACAGGGTGAACAGGAACATGGCCAGGGGCGAGACGTAGCGCGTCCGCTTGCCCTGCACCCACTCGCGCGTCAGCCGGCCCGGATTGATGATCAGCAGCGGCAGGGTGCGCCAGAAACGGCCGTCGAAGTGCATCACCCCGTGCAGCAGCTCCTCGCCCAGGTGTAGCAAGGTCCGGTGCACATGCGCCGCCTGACCGCAATTGGAGCAGAAATTGCCCGTCACCTCGGCCCCGCAGTCGGCGCAGGTCGTGTGATGATCCCCCGCCTGACCGGTCGGCTTCTCGATAGCCCCTGCGATGATGCCGCCCGTCATGGCGCCGCCCGCTGCTTCCAGATCAATCACGCTGCTTCCCCCCGGATTCGGCGCGGACTTTGATCCGCTACGCCCTCAAAGAAAAGAGGCTCTGTTCACCCTGGGTGCTGGAATTCATACCATTTCCTTCCCGCTCATCCCCGCGGAGGCGGGGACCCAGTGCTTTGGCTCTCAGGCGCTTCGATCAACACAATGTGCTCGGGGCAGCGCTCTCACTGGGTCCCCGCCTCCGCGGGGATGAGCGGATATTGAAAGGCCGCCGCCAACGCTCAACATGAACCCCGCAAAAGAAAAGAGGCGCCGGCTGCAAAGCCGACGCCTCCCTTCATTCAATCGCCAGCGCGCGGTTTTTAACGCGGGGCGCCCGACACGATGGCGGTGTGGGCGTTGCGGTTCTGGGCCCAGGCGGCTTCGTTCGAACCCTCGGCGATCGGACGCTCCTTGCCGAAGCTGATGGTGTCGATGCGGCCGGCGGGGACGCCGCGCTGGATCAGATAGGTGCGGACGGCCTCGGCGCGGCGCGCGCCCAGGGCCAGGTTGTATTCACGCGTGCCGCGTTCGTCGGCATTGCCTTCGATGCGAACCGTGACCTGCGGATAGCGGGCCAGCCAGGCGGCCTGCGCGTCCAGACGCGGCTGGGCTTCGGGGCGCACCGAATAGCTATCCAGGTCGAAGTAGACGCGGTCGCCGACGTTGACGACGAAGTCCTGCTCCGAGCCGGGCGCCGGCGCGCCGACATTGCCGCCGGTCACGGGGCCGGTCGGGGCGGTCGGATATTGCGGCGCGGTCGGCTGGGTCGGTTCGACCGGCACGGCCGGCTCGACCTTGGGCTTGGGGGCGCAGGCCGCCAGGGCGGCGACGGCGGCGCTGACAGTCGCCAGCTTGATCAGGGTCGAAGTGTTCATCGGGTCGTCTCCTTGGTTCGGTCTGAGGACGGCGGCCTCAAGCTTGGCTATATCGAAGGTCAGCTAGACTGCGGCGCCGCGTCGCGCCAGACGCGATAACGCACAGTTTATGGGAATGGCTCCGCTCGTGATCTCACGAAGCCGTAAGCGGATCAGGCCGGGCAGGAATCCGCGCCCTGGCCGATGCCCAGGTTGACCGGCGGGGCGTCCAGCAGGCCCGACCAGGCCGGGTCCGACCCGCGCCCGTCATAACCTGCCTGCGACACCACCCGGCCCGACAGGTCCACGGTCCACAGACGCGTATCGCCGCCGGGGCTCTGGCGCGCGAAGGCGATGTAGCGACCGTTCGGCGCCCAGGACGGACCTTCCTCGAAATAGGAGGACGACAGGATGCGCTCGCCCGTCCCGTCCGACTTCATCACCCCGATGTGGAAGCGGCCGCCCGACTGCTTGGTGAAGGCGATCATGTCGCCGCGCGGGCTCCAGGCCGGGGCGGTGTAGATGCCGCCGCCGCGCGAGATCGGCCGCTGGCCCGAACCGTCCGAGCGCATCGTATAGAGGCGCGCCGAACCCGAGCGGTCCGAGGTGAAGACGATCTGGTTGCCGTCCGGGCTGAACGAGGGCGAGGTGTCGATGCCGGGGTCGCTGGTCAGACGCGACAGCTGGCGTGTGCGCAGATTCATCACATAGACGTCGGTGTTGCCGCCGCGGATGATCGAGAAGGCGATCTTGTTGCCGTCGTTCGAGAAGCGCGGCGCCAGCACCTGGCCGTCGAACTCGCCCAGGCTTTCGCGGCGGCCCGTCGACAGGTTGTAGAGGTAGATGCGGCTGTAGTCCTTGCCCAGGGCCACATAGGTCACTTCGTCGGGGTTGGACGCCGAGAAGCGCGGCGACATGATGATCTCGTCGCCCTGGGTCAGGAAGACAGGGTTGTAGCCGTCCTGATCCACAATGGTCAGACGCGACAGCTTGTTCAGCTGGGTGCCGCTCTCCGACACGAACAGGACGCGCGAATCAAAGAAGCCCGCCTCGCCCGTCATGCGCTGATAGATGACGTCGGAAATCTTGTGCGCGATCCGGCGCCACTGCTCTGAGGTGGCGGTGAACTGATAGCTGACCAGCTGGCACTGGCGGTAAGGGTCATACAGGCGGAAACCCACGTCCACCCGCCCATCGGCGCGCGGCGTCACCCCGCCGTAAAGCACCGCCTGCGCCCCGATCGAGGTCCACTGCGGGAAGTTGGGCGCATTGGCCAGGGTCAGCCCCGTCTCGATGAAGCTGGCCGGGTTCAGCGGATCAAAGAAGCCCGACCGCTTCAGGTTGCCGCTGATGACGCTCGAAATCTGCGGTCCGTTCTGGCCGGTGAAGGGCACGACTGCGATCTGCAGCGGACGCAGCACGCCCTGATCGATCTCGACCTCGACCGGCCCCGCTTGCTGCGGCGCGGCGGCGGGTTGCGTCTGGGCCGTCGCCGGACCCGCCATGAGGACCGCAGCGGCCGAGGCGAGAAGAAGGTGCAGACGCATGAGAGGGCTCCCGGAAGTTGGACGGCTCGTCGGTCCTTATCGCCAGACCGTATGACAAAAACCAGCTTGTGAAAGACAAGCTTGCCCCGGAATGGGGCGACTTTCAGACTTTGAAGGCAAGCATTCCTGCGCCCTCGCCGTCCTGTTCCCTTCTCCCGATGGGAGAAGGTGGCCCAAAGGGCCGGATGAGGGTCGTTCGTCGAAGTCGGCGACAGCCGTCGCGCTACGGCTTACGCCGACCTTGGACCGCAGCCCCTCACCCTTTCGCCTGACCCAATCGCTTCGCTCTTGGAGGCTCAAGCCCTCTCCCACCGGGAGAGGGAACCAGCCTTCTCTATCGATTGGCGCAGGCCCGCTCGGTGTTGAAGGTTGGACGATACTGGCCGCCGGGGAAGCCCGTCGGCACGTCAAACGGCGCCGTCTGGCGCAAGGCCCTCAGCGCTCCATCCGCCGCCGCGCGATAGACGGCGCTGGACTGCGGATTGACCAGAGTCGGTCCGCGCGTGATCCGCCCGTCCGCCGAAAGGGTCAGATCGACCTGAATCCTCAACTCATCAGCGCCGGGGATGTCACAGGGCAGAATCCAGTTGGGATAGACCTGATTGAAGATGGCGGTGATCTGGGGCCCCGTCGCCTGGCTGGCCTGACCCGAGCCCTGCTGGCCCGTGGCCGGACGGCCCCGGTTCGGCGTCGGGCGCGGCGGGCCGGCCAGGGCGTCCAGGTCCAGACCCGGCGCGGGCTTGGCGGGCGCCGGGCGGGCCGGTGCGGGCGGCGTGGGACGCGCCGGCGTCGGCGGGGTAGGGCGCGCCTTTTCAGGCGGGGTCGGAGCCGGACGCGGCGGCGTGGGGCGCGGCGTCGGCGTCGGGCGCGGCGCGGGGGCCTTCTCCGGCGGCCTGGGCGCAGGGCGCGGGGCCGGCGGCGTCGGGCGCGGCGCAGGCGGCGGCGGCGTGGGCTCAGGCGCCGGCGGGACCGGCTCGGGCGGGGTCTCGACCGGCGCGGTCGCCCCGTCCTCGGGCGAGGGCTCGGGCTGCGGATTATCGGCGGGCGCGGCGGCGATCTCGATGTCCGAGACGATCGACACCGGCACCGAGTTCACCAGCGGCTTGGGCTCGTCCTTCGACGACCACGAGACAAGCGCGAGCGCGACCACGCCGGCGTGCAGCGCGAGCGATCCGACAATGGCGGGACTGGGTCGACGCAAAGCCGTCAGCCCTCCGTCGTCTCGTCAGCGGCGGTGTCGGTGATCAGGTTCAGCTTGGTGAAGCCCGAGGCCGACAGGCGCGCCATCACCCGCGCCACGGCCTGATAGGGGGCGCGCCCGTCAGCGCGGATGAAGACGGCCTTGTCGCGCGCCTTGTCGCCGCCCTCTTCAGCTACCCGGATCGCCAGCTGCTCCCAACGGACCTCGCTGTCGCCGATGAAGATGGCTCCATCCTTGTCGATCGAGACCGCGATCGGCTTGTCGCTCGTCTCGACGGCGCTGGCCTCGGTCTTGGGCAGCTCCACCGGCACGCCGACGGTCAGCAGGGGCGCCGAAATCATGAAGATGATCAACAGCACCAGCATGACGTCGACCAGCGGCGTGACGTTGATCTCGCTCAGCGGGCGCTTGCGCGCGCGACGACGACCGCGCCCGCCCGAGCTTCCGCCTCCTCCACCCATGGCCATGGATCAGGCGCCCCGACGCAGGTTCAGGTCAGCGGAAGGCGGCGGCGGCGGCGGGGGGGCCGAGGGCGCGCCCAGACGACGGGCGATGGCCGACTGCAGGTCGTCGGCGAAGGCTTCCAGGCGGCCCGTGAACTTGCCCGCCGACACCGAAAAGGCGTTGAAGGCGATATAGGCCGGAATGGCCGCCGCCAGACCGATGGCCGTGGCGAACAGGGCCTCGGCGATGGCCGGGGCCACGGTCGTCAGATTGGTGTTGCCGGCCGCGGCGATGCGGTCGAAGGCGTTCATGATGCCCCAGACCGTGCCGAACAGGCCGATGAAGGGCGAGGCCGTGGCCACCACCGACAGTACGCCCAGGCCGTTCTCGATCTTCTGGCTCTCGCGGGCGATGACCGAGTCCAGGGCCCGGTCGATGCGGGCGATCAGCATGTTGCCCTGAGTGTCCGTCATGGCCCCGCGCGAACGCGCCTCGCGCCAGTCCTGCAGGGTCGACACCAGCATGCGCGGCAAGGGATCGACCGGCTGCGGCCCAGCCTGGGCGGCGACGTCTTCCAGCGAGCGGCCGCTCTCGACCTGTTTCTCGAACTCGGTGGCGCGGGCGTTCATGCGGGCGAAGCGCACGGCCTTGTCGATGATGATGGTCCAGGACCAGACCGAGGCCGCGGCCAGGCCGATCATGACCGTCTTCACCACCCAGTCGGCGGTCATGAACAGCTCGATGGGATTCAGCAGCGAGGCGTCGGCGGGCGGGGTCATGCGGCGTCCTTGGATGGGTCCGGTGTCGTCAGCCCTTATCGAGCGGGCGGACGTGGCGGTTTCATGGCGGCGGGTCTAGCCGTCGCCGCGATCCGCGTCACGGGGGGCCGATCTGACAAGCGCGTTATTGCGAAGCTTAAGCATTCTTTCCTTCTCCCCTTGCGGGAGAAGGTGGGCGAGCGAAGCGAGGTCGGATGAGGGGTTGCGCGACCTTCAACTCGCGGACGGGATCAGATGCGGCGAGACCCCTCATCCGGCCCTTGCGGGCCACCTTCTCCCGCAAGGGGAGAAGGAAACCTCGATCATTCCCCCGACAACCAGGACGTCACCAACTCCACCAGCCGCTTCGTCGGCCGCCTCGGCCGTCCGTCCAGATGGATGCAGACCGCGACCACATCGGCCCGGCACAGCACCTCGCCGTCGCGCTCGACCGTCTGACGAATGATCAGGCGCGGCCCCTTGATCGCCTCATAGCGGGTCCGCACCACCAGGGCGTCGTCGATCCGCGCCGGCTTCACATACTTGATCGCCAGGTCCGACACGACAAAGGCCAGGGGCTCGTCCTGCTCCAGCAGTTCGACATGCCCCACCCCCGCCAGCCGCAGGAAGTCCGACCGTCCCCGCTCGAAATAGCGCACATAGTTGGCGTGATAGACCAGACCGGTGAAGTCGGTGTCCTCGTAATAGACCCGCACCGGCAGCAGGTGATCCTGCCCGTCGAAACGGCCGGCGGTCGGTTGGTCGGTCATGGGTCAGCCCTGCACGGAAGTCGTGACCGAGGCCTTAGCGGCCGGCGCCGCCGCATTGAAGCCCGGACAGAACTCCGCCTTCATGTCCGCGAACTCGGCGCCCAGGGGATCGTCGCCCATCAGGATGCGGTTGGGCCGGGAGACAAAGGCCACCGCTCGCCGCTCGCCCGAGACCCCAGCATAGCCGCAGACCGCGCGGCGCTTGCCGTTCTCCAGATAGCGGACCTCGGCGGTCGGCCCCATCTGCGCCCTGACCTGGGTCAGGGCCCGCTCCGCCGGCGTCGCCTGCTTCGGTCCGAACCGCGCGCCCTGGTTCAGGGCGACCAGGCTCAAGGCGCCGAGCAGCAGCACGGCCACGCCCAGCACGGCGATCTTCTGATCCGTCCCGATCCCGCGTCGCGCCATCGCCCGTCTCCCTTCGCGTCGCAGCATGACCGGGTTTGAGAAACAGGTGAAGCCCTTTTGCGAATCGCTTGCGCTTGGCCTTCTCCCCTTGCGGGAGAAGGTGGCAGCCCTCGACTTGATCGAGGGCTGACGGATGAGGGGTCGCGCCGGCCGCAAGGTCAGCCAGCCTTGATCAGAGGTCACGAAACCCCTCATCCGACCTCGCTCCGCTCGGAAGAAGGCCTACTTCCCGAACAGGTCCGGCGGCGGCGCGGGCTGAACCTTGGGCGCCTCCAGCCCCAGATGCTCATAGGCCTTGGCGCAAGCCACCCGCCCACGCGGCGTGCGCATGATGAAGCCCTGTTGCAGCAGATAGGGTTCGATCACGTCCTCGACCGCGTCGCGCGCCTCGGCGATGGCCGCCGCCAGGGTGTCCATCCCCACCGGCCCGCCGCCGTAGTTCTCGATCAGGGCTTTCAGGAAGCGCCGGTCCAGACTGTCCAGCCCCGCCTCGTCCACCTCCAGACGGGCCAAGGCGCGCGCCGCCGCCAGACGGTCGATCGTGCCGCCCTCGGCGTCGGCGAAGTCGCGCACCCGGCGCAGCAGCCGCCCGGCGATGCGCGGCGTACCCCGCGCCCGACGCGCGATCTCCATCGCCCCGTCCTCGGTGATGGCCGCGCCCATCTTCCTCGCCGCGCCCCGGATCACAGCCGTCAGTTCCTCGGGCGTATAGAACTCAAGCCTGAGCGGAATGCCGAACCGGTCCCGCAACGGCGTGGCCAGCAGCCCCGCCCGCGTCGTCGCCCCGACCAGGGTGAAGGGCGCCAGATCGATCCGCACCGAGCGCGCCGAAGGCCCCTCGCCGATGATCAGGTCCAGGACATGATCCTCCATCGCCGGATAGAGGATCTCCTCGACCAGCGGCGACATGCGGTGGATCTCGTCGATGAACAGGACGTCGCGCGGCTCCAGATTGGTCAGGATCGCCGCCAGATCCCCCGCCTTGGCCAGGATCGGCCCCGAGGTGGCGCGAAAGCCCACGCCCAGTTCCCGCGACACGATCTGCGCCAGCGTCGTCTTGCCCAGCCCCGGAGGTCCGAACAGCAGGACGTGATCCAGCGCCTCCGACCGGCCGCGCGCCGCGTCGATGAAGACCTTCAGATTGCCCTTGGCCGCCGACTGACCGACGAACTCGCCCAGCGTCTGCGGCCGCAAGGCGCGATCGTGCTTCTCGCCCGGCTCGGCGTCGCCAGTCACCAGACGGTCAGTCATACTCCACCGCTCATCCCCGCGGAGGCGGGGACCCAGGTTTGAGCGACACGACGCACGGCTTCAGTCATCGCGCCTTCATAGCCGACGCAGCATTCCCGAGCCAAAGCACTGGGTCCCCGCCTCCGCGGGGATGATCGGATATGAGAAGTCACCGCCCCAGCTCCTGCAGGGCCGCGCGGATCACCGCCGATAGTTCGGCCTCATCCCCCAGCCGGATCAGCGCCTGATCCACGGCCCGGCGCGCATTGATTTCGGCTATGCCCAGGCCCAGCAGGGCCGCGACCGCCTCGCCCGTCACGCTCGGCGGCGGCGGGGCGGCGGCGACCTCAGCGTGGACGCCCGGCGCGCTCGGGGCGAAATGCCCGTCGCCCAAGGCCTTGCCCTTCAGCTCAGTGACGATGCGCAGGGCCAGCTTGGGTCCCACCATATTGGCCCGCGCCACCGCCGCCTTGTCCTCGCGCGCCACCGCCGAGGCCAGCTCGCTCGGCGGCAGGACGTCCAGCACGGCCAGCGCCGCCTTCGGTCCCACGCCCTGAATGGCCAGCAGCAAGGTGAAGGCCCGCCGCTCATCGCGCGTCAGGAAACCATAGAGCCGCGGTCCCGCGTCCTCGCTCCACTGGCTATGGATATAGAGGGTCGTCTCGTCGCCCGGCGCCGGCAGCCGTCCCAGGGTCCGCGCCCCGCAGGCCGCGACATAGCCCACCCCGCCGCAGTCGATCAGGCACTCCGCCTCCCCGACCTCGGCCAGAACCCCGCGCAAACGACCGATCATGCTTTTTTCCTCCCCACGCGTGGGGAGGGGGACCACGAAGTGACGGAGGGGGCGACACAGAAGGCTGACGTCGAGACGCCCCCTCCGTCACGGCCGCTGCGCGACCGCGCCACCTCCCCATGAAATGGGGAGGAAAGATGCATCATCCCAATCATGCCGCGCCTCTCAGGCTCGCATTCAGGCTCAAGCTCCGCCGATGATGGGCGTGGGTGATGGCCACCGCCAACGCATCCGCCGCGTCCGCCTTCACCTCGCCCGCCGCCGGCAGCAGCCGCTTGATCATGAAGGCCACCTGGCTCTTGTCCGCCTGCCCGGCCCCGACCACCGCCTTCTTGACCAGGCTGGGGGCGTATTCCGCCACGCTCAGCCCCGCCCGCGCCGGGGCCAGCATGACCGCCGCCCGCGCATGGCCCAGCTTCAGCGTCGAGGCCCCGTTCATGTTGACGAAGACCTCCTCGATCGCCGCCTCGTCGCAGCTATAGGAGGCGCAGATCGAACCGACCTCCTCCAGCAAATGCAGCAGCCGCTCCGGGAAGGGCGCCTTCTCGGCGGGCGCCACCACCCCGTGCGCGATCCAGCGCAGGCGGCTGCCCTCGCTTTCGATCACGCCCCAGCCGGTGCGGCGCAGGCCGGGGTCCAGCCCCAGGATGCGAGTCGTTTCGTTCGCCATCCGTTCCTATTGCCCCAAAGAGGGTTAGCGAACAATGACCGGGCGCTGCGCCTTTCGCATTGCATATGCAACGATGCCGTGCTTTGCATATGCAATGATCGACGCCAGCCCCTGCATCTGCGGCCGCCTGCGCCGCGCCTCGCGCACCCTGTCGCGGGTCTATGACGAGGCCCTGGCCCCGGTCGGCCTGACCGTCACCCAGTTCTCGGTCATGCGCACCCTGTCGCGGCTGGACCGCCCCGGCCTGCTCGAACTGGCCGAGACCACCGCCCACGAGAAAAGCGCCCTGTGGCGCACCCTGCAGCCCCTGGAGCGCAAGGGCTGGGTCGCCGCCGAGACCGAGCCCGGCGCCCGCGGCCAGAAGCTGTCCGTCACCCCCGCCGGGCTGGAAAAACTGGCCGACGCCCTGCCCCTGTGGCGCACCGCCCAGAGCCGCGTCTCCGACATCCTCGGCCCGCGCGAGGCCGCCCTGATCGCCCTGCTGACCGAGCTTGAAACCGATGTCTGACGCCGCCGCCCCGGCCCCCTCTTCCGGCCTGTCGCGCCGCGCCTGGATCATGATCCTGACCGGCGCCGTCATCGTCACCCTGTCGATGGGCGTGCGCCAGTCCTTCGGCCTCTTCCTGCGTCCCGTCGGCCTGGACCTGGAGATCGACCGCCAGACCTTTGGCCTGATCATCGCCGCCCAGAACCTGCTGTTCGGCCTGATCCAGCCCTTCGTCGGGGCCTGGGCCGACAGGCATGGCGCGGGCAAGGTCGCGGTCGGCGGCGCCCTGGTCTATCTGGCTGGTCTGGCCGTGGCGGCCACGGCGGCCAATGCGCTCGGCCTCATGCTCGGCTTCGGCGTCATGGTCGGCCTGTCGATGGCGGGCGTCACCTTCGTCGTGGTTTTGGGCGCCGTCGGCCGCGCCGTCCCGCCCGAGAAGCGCACCCTGGCCTTCGGCATCGTCACGGCGGGCGGCTCCTTCGGTCAGTTCCTGGTGGTCCCGGCGGCGCAGGGGATGCTCGACGCCCTGGACTGGCGCGTCACCCTGTTCGTCCTGGGCGGCATGGTGGCCCTGATCATTCCCCTGGCGCTGGGGGTGGCGGGCAAGCCCCCCGTCGCCGACGCCCGCGACGGCCTGCCGCTCAAGGCCGCGCTAAGGGAGGCCCTGACCAACCCCAGCTACGCCCTGCTCAACCTCGGCTTCTTCGTCTGCGGCTTCCACGTCGCCTTCGTCGGCACCCACCTGCCCGCCTATCTGCGCGACATGGGCCTGTCGGGCGGGGTCGGCGCCGGCTCCCTGGCCCTGATCGGCCTGTTCAACATCCTCGGTTCGTGGCTGTGGGGCGCCTGGGGCTCCAAGGGGTCCAAGAAGGGCCTCCTGACCCTGCTCTACGCCCTGCGCGGCGTGGCCATCGCCGTCTTCCTGCTGGTCCCCCTGTCCCCGGCCAGCGCCCTGATCTTCGCCGCCGTCTTCGGCTTCCTGTGGCTGGGCACCGTGCCCCTGACCAATGGCCTGGTGGCCCAGATCTTCGGCGTGCGCCACCTGTCGGCGCTCGCCGGCATCGTCTTCCTCAGCCATCAGGTCGGAGCCTTCCTCGGCGCCTGGCTGGCGGGCGTGGCCTTCGACCTGACCGGCTCCTACAGCGCGATCTGGATCATCTCCATCGCCCTGGCCGTCATGGCCGCCCTGGCCAATGTCCCGGTGCGCGAGGCCCCGGTCGTCCGGCCCGAAGCGGTCCCAGCCGAATGAACCGTCGTATCCTCATCAGCGCCGGCGCCCTGGGTCTGCTGACGCTCGCGGCGCTCGGCGGCTGGCTGTGGAGCCGTCACGGTCTCGCCGTCTGGCTCGACGCCGCCATCGCCTTCTGCATGTAGAGCGCCAGTCGATCGCCTAATCGTCTCTGGGCATGACCGAGAACCCGGCCAGCCCGCCCTGCTGCGCCAACCGCGCCGACAGGTCGTCGACCCGCAGGGGCATGGGCCCGCGCGCCTTGATGTGGTGTGCGTGGATCTGACCGTCGTGGCTGACCACATGGCCGACCCGCACCGGCTTCAACCCGCTGTCCGCCAGGAGGCCGCGCAGCGTCGCCTCCCCCGGCGCCGATCCCCGCGCCCAGCGCAGGGTCACGTCCACCACCCCGACATGCGGCAGGCGGGCGTCCAGGAACCTCAGGATGGCCAGCACCAGCAGGGTCGCGCCCCCGGCGATCAGCCCCAGGTCCCACATGCCGATGCCGAACATCACCCCCACCGCCGATGTGGTCCACAGCGAGGCCGCCGTGGTCAGGCCATGCACCGAGAATCCTTCGCGGAAGATGACCCCGGCGCACAGGAAGCCGATGCCGGTCAGGATGCCGTGCGACATCCTGGTAGGGTCAATCACCAGCCTCTGGTCCGGCAGCGCCACAAAGGCCCAGGTCGCCTGATGCATGGCCGCCAGCATCAGGACGCAGGAGGTCATGCAGACCAGGATATGGGTGCGGAACCCCGCCGGATGCCCGTGATAGGTCCGCTCGATCCCGATCAGGCCGCCCGCGACCATCGCCGCCGCCACGGGGGCGATCAAGGCCCAGTCCAGGGTTCCGTCCAATGCCCAATCCACCGTCATGTCCGACCCTCAAGCTGCACAGGACCGCCCACCGTGGACCGCGCCGCGCCCGGCGGCAAGACGCCGCCCCCTTGATCCAGGGCGTCGCCGGGCGCACCCTCGCCTATCCGCGATAGCCGAAAGGAAGCCGCCATGCGCGCCGCCCTGTTCGTAGCGTCCCTCGCCTGCCTGACCGCCGTCTGCGCCCCTGCGACCGCCCACGCTCCCGCCCGGCCTCAGGAAACCCAGGCCCAGTTCCTTGACCGTTGCCGCGCCGAAACCCTGGCCTTTGAGCCCGGCGCCGTGACCTGGGTCGATGCGGCCTGCGCCGAGAAGTGGCCCAGCGTCACCCGCTCCAACCCCATGCTTGACGCCATCCTGTCGGTCTTCGTCGCCGATACGCCGTCCGCGCTCGACCCCGCCGATGTGCGGGCGCGCGCCTCCATGGTCCGCTGGCGCTCAACGACCGAGGGCCAGTTGGCCGGTCTCAATGTCGAAGTCACGCGCACGCCGACGACGCGGATCATCCTGAACTGGTCGGCGACGGGCGAACCCGTGCCCTATGATCCGGTCGAGGCGCTGAAGGTGCGCGGCGCCCGCGTCGATCCGATCGGCTGCTACGCCTATGGCGCCGGCGAGAGCAACAGCGTCTGGCGCGTGGCGGCGCCCGGCCACGTCCCCTTCGCGCTCAGCGTCTATCGACGCGAGGCCCCGACGGCCTCGGCCCTGTCCTACATCACCGTCAGCGCCGACGCCGAGCGCAACATCCCGACGCTCGACGACCTCAGGGCCGCCGAGCCGGACCCGAACTGGATGGAGGCTTGCCCGCAGTAACCGAGGATCAGCCCGCGTACTTGGCCGCGTCTTCGTCCGAGATGTCTTCGTTGGAATAGACCGACGACACGTCGTCCTCGGCGTCCAGGGCGTCCAGCAGCTTGAACAGGGTGCCGACGGCCTCGCCGGTCACCGGCACTTCCGACTGCGGCTTCCAGACGATGGCGGTGGACTTCGGGTCGCCCAGCACCTTGGACATGGCCTCGGCCACCTCGTTCAGGTCCTCATAGGCGGTCCAGATGGTGTGGCCCGGCGCGTCCTCATAGATGTCCGGCTTGACCAGATCGCTCTCGACGTCCTGGGCGCCGGCCTCGATGGCGGCCTCCATGACGGCGTCTTCCGTGCCGGCCTCGGCCTTGTAGATGATCTGGCCGACCTTATCCCACATGAAGGCGACCGAGTTCATCTCGCTCAGGGCGCCGCCGTTCTTCTTGAAGGCCGCGCCGATGTTCGACGCCGCGCGGTTGCGGTTGTCGGTCAGGGCCTCGACGATGATGCCGACGCCGCCGGGGCCCCGGCCCTCGTAGCGGACCTCTTCCATCGTATCGACGTCGCCGCCGGCGGCCTTGTTGATGGCGCGCTGGATGACGTCCTTGGGCAGGCTTTCGGCCTTGGCGTTGTTGACCGCCAGACGCAGACGCGGGTTCAGCGCCGGGTCGGGCATGCCGTTCTTGGCGGCCACGGTGATGTCGCGCGACAGCTTGGAGAACAGCTTGGAGCGCTGCGCATCGGCGCGCCCCTTGCGGTGCATGATGTTCTTGAATTTCGAGTGGCCGGCCATGAATCTCGCTGCCAGATTTCTGAAACGTGAGGCGCGCCCTTTACTGGATGTGCGATCCTCTGTCACGACTGGGAACCGCCCGACTGCGCCGGGGATTTAGCGCAGGCCTGTAACGAGGAGACGCTGATGGCCGCCGACGACACCTATCTGGACGACGCCTACGATGAGGGCCTCGACCACGCCCACGCGGGCGAGATCGTCGAATGGTACGCCAAGCGCCCGGTCACCGTCTCGACCGCCGCCGCCACCGGCTCCATCGTCGCCGCCTTCGCCCTGGGCGCCCTGACCGCCGTCGGAACCCTGTTCCTGCTGCGTCAGTACGACGAGCGCTAACCGACCCCACGACGCAAAAGCCCCTTGTACAGCCCAGCTTATGCTGAAGCTGAGAGGCATGGTTTTACAATTGGCGGTCGCGGATTCTTCTAGGATGGAACCCTCTCTCAGAGCTGGTTCCTCCGCCCGTGACCACCACCCCCGTTCTTTCGCCGGACCCGATGCAGACCGCCGCGCCGCCGCTGGCGACCGGCGCGATCGCGCCCGTGCGCCCCTACCGCCGTCTCTATCTGTCGGTGCCGGCCAAGTTCACCCTCTCCCTCGCCCTGGCCGTCGTCTGGACGGCGCTCAGCGTCTGGCTGTCGCAGCGCTGGCTCAATGATCTGGCGGCGATCACCAGCTGGGCCTTCGCCCTGATCGCCATCGGCTTCATCGCCTATGTGCCCGGCTTCATGAACGCCTTCCTGCTGGGCACCCTGCTGTTCGACCGCCGTCTGCCGCGCGTCCAGCCCGCCGCCTATCCGCCGGTCAGCATCCTGGTCGCCGCCTATAACGAGGCCGCCGCCATCCGCGACACCCTGACCAGCCTGGCCGCCCAGACCTATCCCGGCGACTACGAGATCCTGGTCCTCAACGACGGCTCCACCGACGCCACCGTCGCCCTGGCGCGTCAGGCCATCCGCGATCTGGACTTCCCCGCCAACGCCTCGGTGCGCGTCCTCGACTACGCCGTCAACGCGGGCAAGGCCGCCGTGCTGAACCGGGGCCTGAAGGAAGCCAGCCACGATCTGATCATCACCATCGACGGGGATTCCTGGGTGCGTCACGACGGCCTGGCCCAGATCGTCGAGCGCCTGCTGACCGACCCCGTCAACACCGTCGCCGTCGCCGGCGCCGTCATGGTGCGCAACTCGCGCAAGAACTTCCTGACCCGCGCCCAGGAATGGGACTATTTCCACGGCATCGCCGCCGTGAAGCGGATGCAGTCCATGTATCACGGCACCCTGGTCGCCCAGGGGGCCTTCTCCCTCTACACCCGCGCCGCGCTGGAACAGGTCGGCGGCTGGCCCGAATGCGTCGGCGAGGACATCGTCGTCTCCTGGGCCCTGCTCGAAAAGGGCCACCGCATCGGCTACGCCGAGGACGCCCTGGCCTTCACCAACGTCCCCACGAAGTTCAAGCAGTTCGCCCTGCAGCGCAAACGCTGGTCGCGCGGCCTGATCGAGGCTTTCAAGGCCCACGGCTCCCTGCTGCTCAAGCCGCGCCTGACCACCATCTTCATCTGGTGGAACCTGTGCTTCCTGCCGCTGGACCTGGTCTATACCTTCATCTTCATCCCCGGCCTGGTCCTGGCCCTGTTCGGGATCTTCTGGATCGCCGGCCCCCTGACCCTGGCGGTTCTCCCGCTGGCGGCCCTGTGGAACATGTTCATCTTCCGCATCCAGCGCCGCATGTTCCAGCGCGAGGGGTTGAAGGTGCGCCGCAACTTCGGGGGCTTCCTCTTCTACGCCCTGGGCTACAGTCTGGTGATGCAGCCGGTCTGCGTCTGGGGCTACGGGGCCGAACTGCTGGGCATGAGAAAGAAATGGGACACCAAATGATCCGCCTGCCCTCCGCCGCCCTGGGGGCCGTCGCCGGCCTCGCCCTCATCGCGGGCGCAGCCCAGGCCCAGACCGTCGAGACCGCCCAGCAGACCGCTCGCGCCGAACATCCCGACACCACGGCCGCCGGCTTCATTCCCGCCCACGCCGTGGGCCTGGACGTCTTCGCCTCGACCGACGCCGACGACACCGACGTCATCAAGCTCGGCGCCAACCTCGACTGGCGCTATCGCGGCCCCGACGACTACCTGGGCCTGCGCATCGAGACCGCCCGCTTCAAGCCCCTGGGCGGAGACTCCACCGAGGACCAGCGCCTCTATCTGCGCTTCGCCGACAAGACCGGCGACTGGTCGTGGAAGGGCCAGGTCGGAACCGACGGCGAGACCGTCCTGGGCTCGGCCAGCATCCACAACGAGGCCCGCTTCCGTCAGGAATACTTCGTCGAGCGCGAAATCCTGGAAACCCCGCGCGGCCTGGACGAGGGCCTCTACTACACCTTCGTCGGCGGGGCCTTCGACCTGCCGGTCGACGACCGCAACAACTTCACCCTGGTCGCGGGCGTGCAGGACTTCACCGGCGACAACCTCCGCACCCACCTGCGCCTCAACTACATCCATGTGGTCAAGCCGGAGTGGGGCCTGTCGGCCCAGGTCCGCACCCGCTACTTCCACAGCAGCGACCCGGGCGAATACGACTACTTCTCGCCCGAAAACTACGTCGAGATCATGCCGGTGCTGCAGGTGCGCCGCTACTATGGCGGCTGGCGCTATGTCGTGGCGGCCGGCGTCGGCGGACAGAAGGAGACGGGCGGCGACTGGCGCAGCGCCCGCTATTTCAACGCCCAGGTCATCAGCCCGCCCATCCGCCAATGGGCGATCAACGGGGGCTTCACCTACAGCAACACCCCCGTCGCCAGCGGCTACACCTACGACTACTCCCAGCTGAACTTCGGCATCGTCCGCGCCTTCTGACGGTCAGGCGCGCATCACCCCCTTCTCCATCCCCTTCACGGGGGGAGAGAAACCTCATCTCGCCAACAGGGCCTCGACCTCGTCACGCGTCCCCAGCGACGGTTGCGCCCCCGGCCGGGTCGCGGCCAGCGCCCCCGCCGCACAGGCGAAGTGCAGGGCCGCATCCGGCGTCATCCCGTCCAGCAAGGCCACGGTGATGGCCCCGACAAAGGCGTCGCCGGCCCCGGTCGCGTCCACCGCCTCGACGCGCGGCGGGGTGGCCCAGGCCATTTCGACGCCGCGCCGGTACATGACCGCCCCGCGCGCGCCCTTGGTCACCGCCACCAGTCCGCCGCCGACATGCAGGGCCTCGCCATAGAAGGCGGCCTCCGTCTCATTGACCACCAGCAGGTCGGCGCGCCGCAGCAGGGCCTCCGACACCGGGGCGGCGGGCGCCAGGTTGGCGCAGACGAAGTCGGTCGCCCGCCCCACCGCCGCCTCGACCGTCTCGATCGGCAGCTCCAGTTGGACGATCAGCGGCGTCTCGATGCGCGACGGCAGCTGTTCCGGCGTGACGAAGTGGTTGGCCCCGGCGGCGACAACGATCTGATTTTCTCCGCTCGGATCGACCGCGATCAGGGCCACCCCCGTCGGCGCCGCTATGTCCGTCTCGACCCCCGACAGGTCCACCCCGTGGGCCAGCATCAGGGCCACGGCCGCGCCGGACATCTCGTCCTCGCCGACCCGCCCGATCAGGCTGACCTCGGCCCCCAGCCGCCGCGCCGCCAGGGCCTGATTGGCGCCCTTGCCGCCCGCATGGCGCGCCAGCATCGCCCCCGTCACCGTCTCGCCCGGCGCCGGCAGGCTGGGGGCCGAGGCCACCATGTCCAGATTGATCGACCCGACGACGGTGATCCTCATGCGCCCATTCCTCCACTGGCATGGCCCAGGTTTTCCGTGATCAGGGCGAAGACCCCGTCCGCATCCGCCCTTGTCGCCCAGAAATGGTTCGCCGTCGCGGCCTCCACGCGGAACTCGACCGCCGTATGGCCGCGCGTCAGCTCGCTTTCGGTCTCCACCGCGATCCGGCAGGGCTTGAGCTCGAACAGTTCCGGCTTCAGCAGCCAGGCCACGGTGCAGGGATCATGCAGCGGCCCCGCGTCCCAGCCGACGATGACCCGCTCGATCCTCTGCGAAAAGCGCAGCATGGCCGCCGACGCCTTGGCCGAGGCGGTCGGCAGGGCCTCGATGGCCGCGATCCTTTCCTCGGTCGCCCGCACCTGATGGGTGACGTCCAGACCCATGACGATCATCCGGCAGCCCGACGCAAAGACCTCCGCCGCCGCCTCCGGGTCGGCCCAGATATTGAACTCGGCGCTGGCGGTGATGTTGCCGCCCTCGGAGCGCGCCCCGCCCATGACGACCACCGGCCCCAGATGCGCCGCCAGCCTGGGCTCCGCCCGCAGGGCCAGGGCCAGATTGGTCATCGGCCCCATGACGGCCAGGGCCACAGACCCGGCCGGCCGTTCCATCACCAGCCCTGCGATGGCCTCGGCCGAGGTCCCCTCGCCCGCCGGCGCGCTCGGCTCGAACGGTTCCAGATCGCCCAGCCCCTCGGCCCCGTGGAACTCGCCCGCCCCCGCCGGCTCGCGCTTCAAGGGCCGCGCGGCCCCGACGAAGACCGGGACATCCTCGCGCCCGGCGATCTGACGCAGGATGCGCGCATTCCGCGCCGTCTTTTCGGCGCTGACATTGCCCCCGACCGTGGTCACGGCCAGCAGGTCGAAGGCGTTGGAGGCGAAGGCGGTCAGCAACCCCGTGGCGTCGTCCACGCCGGGGTCGCAATCAATGATGAGAGACTGTTTCACCGTCCCGGTGTGCCGCGTGACGCCGCGCGAGGCAACCGCCTCAGGAAATGAAGCCCAGGACTGGCGGCCGCGATCCGCAACACCATATGGTGCGGATAACAAGTCCCAGGAAACGCTCTCCATGACCGACGCCGCCGCCGCTCCGCTCAAGACCCTCAAGATCGACTTCGTGTCCGACGTGGTCTGCCCCTGGTGCGCCGTGGGCCTGGGCGGACTGACCACCGCCCTGGAGACCCTGAAGGCCGAGGGCGTCGCCGCCGACATCGCCTTCCAGCCGTTTGAACTGAACCCGCAGATCGCGCCCGAAGGCGAAAACATCGTCGAACACATCGGCCGCAAATACGGCTCCACGCCCGAACAGTCGGCCCAGAACCGCGAGATGATCCGCCAGCGCGCCGCCGAGGTCGGCTTCGACATGCGCATGGGACCGGACAGCCGCATCTGGAACACCTTCGACGCCCACCGCCTGCTGCACTGGGCCCACGAAACCGCGCCCGACCGGCAGGAGGCGCTGAAGCGCGCCCTGTTCACCGCCCACTTCACCGAGAACCGCAATCTCACCGATGCGGGCGTCCTGACCCAGGCCGCCGAAGCCGCCGGTCTGGACCGGGCCGAGGCCGCCGAGGTCCTGGCCTCGGGCCGCTACGCCCAGGACGTCCGCTCAGCCGAGGACCTGTGGCGCGCGCGCGGCATCACCTCGGTCCCGGCCGTGGTGGTCGAGGGCAAGTATCTGATCAGCGGCGGCCAACCGGCGGCGGCCTTCGAGCAGGCCCTGAGACAGATCGCTTCGGAGGTCTAGCGCGCTGGATCCTTCTCCCCCTGTGGGAGAAGGTGGGCGAGCGGAGCGAGGTCGGATGAGGGGTTGCGCCTTCGTCCGGCCTTTTGCTGTTCTTGAGGGCGGCGAAACCCCTCATCCGGCCCTGACGGGCCACCTTCTCCCGCAAGGGGAGAAGGGCAAGACTACAGACACATCTCCACGCACGCCCTGGCCAGCACCTCGGCCGAATCGGTCAGCGGAACCCCCAGGTCCGCCGCATCCAGCAGCAGCGGCACCTCGGTGCAGCCGCCGATCACGCCCTCGGCCCCCGCCGCGACCAGGGCCGCCGCCAGGTCGCGCATGGCCGCCCGCTGCGCCGAGCCGACGTCGCCCGCCTTGACCCCGAACACCACGCTCATGAAGCGCGCCCGGTCGGCCTCGGACAGCCGCACCATTTCCACGCCCTCGGCCGCCAGGGCCTCGGCGTAGAGCGCCTCCCCGCCCGGCGTCGCCAGCACCCCGATCCGCCGCGCGCCGGTTCGCGCCGTCGCTCCCTCCTTCGCCGCCCCCGCCTTCGCCGCCTTGGCCGTCTCCGCCACCATGTCGATGAAGGGCAGGCCCGCCGCCCGGATCGCCGCCGCATGGGCGTGGGCCGTGTTGCACGGCATGGCCAGAACCTCGGCTCCGGCCGCCTTCAATCGCAAGGCCATCTCGCCCAGAACCCGGCCCGCCGCCTCGGGCTGGGCATGCCGGTTCGGCACCTGGGGATTGATGTCGGCGATGACGCGGATGTGGTCCTCGTCGCCCCCGGCCGGGGTCAGGGCCTGGAGCCGCGCCAGAAAGGCCACCGTCGCCGCCGGCCCCATGCCGCCCAGAACGCCCAGAACCTTGCGGGCCTGGGCCTTCACGCCAGCGCGCCTTCCAACTCGCCCTGATAGCCGAACAGCCCCTGCGCCCCGCCGGTGTGCAGAAACACCACCGTCTCCCCCTCGAACCGCCCGGCCTGGGCCAGGGCGATCAGCCCCTTCATGGCCTTGCCCGAATAGACCGGGTCCAGCAGCAGGCCGTCGGTCCGCGCCGCCAGTTTCAGCGCCTCGATCACCGCCTGATCGATCAGGCCGTATCCGGCCCCGACATAGTCGCAGTCGGCGACCACCATCTGATCCGTCACCCGCTCGGGATGGCCCAGCAGCGACGCGGTCTCCCGCGCCAGCTTCAGGACGCTGGCCTCCTGCTTCTCCTTCGGCGCCCTCACCCCAATGCCCAGCACCGGGATGTCCGCCCCCATGACCGCCAGACCGGCCACCAGACCCGCATGGGTGCCCGCGCTGCCGGTCGCGGTGACGATGCGGCTGATCGCCAGATCCAGTTCATCCGCCTGAACCACGATCTCGCGCGCGCAATCGACATAGCCCAGGGCGCCGACGGCGTTCGAGCCCCCGCCCGGAATGACATAGGGCCGCCCGCCCTTCGCCCGCACCGCCTCCGCCGTCTGCTCCAGTTCGGCGACCATGTCGGCCCCGCCCGGCACACGGCGGATCGCCGCTCCATACAGCCGGTCCAGCAGGACATTGCCGTTCTCGACATAGTCGGTCGCCGTCGAGCCGGTGCGCTCCTCCAGGATGATCTCGCACTTCAACCCGTGCGACGCCGCCGCCGCCGCCGTCTGGCGCACATGGTTCGACTGCACCGCCCCCTGCGTCACCAAGGTGTCGGCGCCCGCCTCCATGGCGTCGCCCAGCAGGAACTCCAGCTTGCGCGTCTTGTTGCCCCCGCCGGCCAGGCCCGTGCAGTCGTCGCGCTTGATCCAGAGGTCGATCCCCAGGGCCTCCGACAGCCGCGGCGCGGGCTCCAGCGGGGTCGGCAGATGCGCCAGTCGGACGCGAGGAAAGCGGGCCAGATGCATGGTCGAAGACTCCCGTTCAATAATCATGGCTAACACGCAGAATCTTGCGGAACCAAGTCTCAGGTCCGTTGTTATCGCATCGGACACATCGGACGCCCCCCAACCCCGATGTCGTCTGTGGCGGTCCGGCCTTAACGCCCCCCCGACTGAGAAGCCGGACCGCCCCCCCTCCCTCTACCTCCGGTTCAATATCCCGATCGGGCCTTGGCGCGCCCGCCTCGCTTGACCTACCCCGGAAAGGGGCTAGGTTCGCGGCGTTCTCCGGGGGGTCGCAATCGAGCGGCTGAGATAGAGGTATTTCCTCTGACCCGTCGAACCTGATCCGGGTCATGCCGGCGAAGGGATGAGTACGCTTCCGGCCCCGGCTTCACGCCACAGGACCGGCACGCCCGACGTCGGCGGACCTCAAACGTTTTGAGGCCGCCATGAACATCAACGTCACGCCGACGACCGAACAACCCCACGAACCGAACGTGGAACTGCCGCTGGCCGAGGCCCGCAAGGCCGTCGAGGCCGAGACCGGCCGCATCCCCACCGGCCCCCGCGCCGGCGGCGTCAAGGTCTTCGTGGCGGGCGAGCTCTATCCCGACATCCGCGTCCCCTTCCGCGAGGTCGCCGTCCACCCTTCGGCCAACGAGCCGCCGGTGACGATGTATGACAGCTCCGGCCCCTACACCGACCCGTCCGTCACCATCGACATCAAGAAGGGCCTGCCCCGCGTGAAGTCGTCGTGGCAGCTGGACCGCGGCGACATCGCCCCCGTGGCCAATCCGCGCGAGGTCAAACCCGAGGACAACGGCCACGCCTCGGGCAAGCACTTGGCCCCCCGCTTCGACGTCTCCAACCATCAGGTCTTCAAGGGCGTCGAGGGCCGCCCCGTCACCCAGTACGAATACGCCAAGGCCGGCATCATCACGCCCGAGATGGAATACGTCGCCATCCGCGAGAACCTGCGCCGCGAGCAGAACGCCCCCTGCATCCGCGACGGCGAAGACTTCGGCGCCGCCATCCCCGACTTCGTCACGCCCGAGTTCGTCCGTCAGGAAATCGCCCGCGGCCGCGCCATCATCCCGCACAACATCAACCACCCCGAAGTCGAGCCGATGATCATCGGCCGCAACTTCCTGGTGAAGATCAACGCCAACATCGGCAACTCGGCCGTCCTGTCGTCTGTCGACGACGAGGTGGACAAGCTGGTCTGGGCCACCCGCTGGGGCGCCGACAACGTCATGGACCTGTCGACGGGCCGCAACATCCACAACATCCGCGACTGGATCATCCGCAACGCGTCCGTCCCCATCGGCACCGTCCCCATCTATCAGGCGCTGGAGAAGGTGAACGGCATCGCCGAGGATCTGACGTGGGAGGTGTTCCGCGACACCCTGATCGAACAGGCGGAACAGGGCGTGGACTACTTCACCATCCACGCGGGCGTGCGCCTGCCCTTCGTGCCGATGACGGCCAAGCGGGTGACGGGCATCGTCTCGCGCGGCGGCTCCATCATGGCCAAGTGGTGCCTGGCCCACCACAAGGAGAGCTTCCTCTACGAGCACTTCGAGGACATCTGCGACATCATGCGCGCCTATGATGTCAGCTTCTCGCTCGGCGACGGCCTGCGCCCCGGCTCCATCGCCGACGCCAACGACGAGGCCCAGTTCGCCGAGCTGCGCACCCTCGGCGAACTGACCAAGATCGCCTGGGCCAAGGGCTGCCAGGTCATGATCGAAGGCCCCGGCCACGTGCCGATGCACAAGATCAAGGCCAACATGGACGAGCAGCTCAAGCACTGCCACGAGGCGCCCTTCTATACGCTTGGCCCGCTGACCACCGACATCGCCCCCGGCTATGACCACATCACCTCGGCCATCGGGGCGGCCATGATCGGCTGGTTCGGCACGGCCATGCTCTGCTACGTCACGCCCAAGGAGCACCTCGGCCTGCCCGACCGTCAGGACGTCAAGGACGGCGTCATCACCTACAAGATCGCCGCCCACGCCGCCGACCTGGCCAAGGGCCACCCCGCCGCCCGCATGCACGACGACGCCCTCAGCCGCGCCCGCTTCGAGTTCCGCTGGGAGGACCAGTTCAACCTCGGCCTCGACCCCGAAACCGCCCGCAAATACCACGACGAGACCCTGCCGAAGGAGGCGCACAAGACCGCCCACTTCTGCTCCATGTGCGGCCCCAAGTTCTGCTCGATGAAGATCAGCCAGGACATCCGCGACGCCGCCCGCAGCCAGAACGACGCGGGCGCCAGCCTCGCCGAAGCCGAAGCCGGCATGGCGGAGATGAGCGCCAGGTTCCGGGCGGGCGGCGGAGTGGTGGAGGTGAAGGTCTAAGCGTTCCGACCCACGCCGAGATTAGGACTATGGACGCGAGGCGTCTGCTGCAAGCCTCGCGTCCGATCTTCCACGCGGAGTATCCTATAGCGTTCGGAACTGCCCCTACGATTTTGGTGGAAGGGGGCATTCAACTGCCAAGGCAGCCGCTTCCGTCGCCTTGAACGTCCCTTGACAGTCGGGGCAGGTTATATCCTGCGCTGTCCATCGAATACGTAGATTTTGGCAGTGAGGACATGTGATGAGATAATCCTCAACCGCATCTTCGAGAGTTGTATCCCCCAAAACTGCTAAAGCTAGCCTAGGATCAACGATACCGAACAAATAAAGAGGACGGTTGCCTGGATTAGGAACCTCACCAATCCTTACCACCGCTCCAGAATCCTGCCACTTCTGAACTTTCGACCTAGCGGCCTGCTGAGAAACTCTGAATATATCGTTAGCAAGCGTCGGGATAGTAAAGTCAAGCTCTCGGATCTTTCTAAGATCAGAGAAGTGTTCCCCGTACAACTCCCGAGCCCTCTCATTTGAAAACTGCATAATTGCAGACTTCACCGTACGGAACTCGATTCTATCCCCGTACACACCAGATTTAGTATGTTCATCTACAATCTTCTTGCATATTCTAATCATATCTCTCGGCGAGTTATGAGCAAAATACGTAATAAGCTTATGAACATCGTAGAGTTCATCGCCAGCCAATATATCGTTAAAATTATTTATAGCACCATTAGAATACGTCTCCATGCGTCTAGACAAAACAGTCTCCAGCTCAGGAGCTCGCCACTCAAGTTCATACTCAATCAGTCGATCAGGCCTACCACCAGCAATATGGTAAGCATCCTTCATCTGATCCCAGAGAAAGAATTTGAACGCAACACCCTTCGTTTCCAACAAAGGGAGATCAATAAGTATAGATTCTAGGAATTCAAAAACTTTTGTGGCATTCTGCGCCGTGATCGGAAGTTCATCAACACGATCTACTAGAATATATACAGAATTATAGCCGATTTTTTGGGAAAACTCTACAAGAGAATCGAATTTAAATCGAATACTTTCGTCTTGAGCTTTCTCGCCTTTTGAAATTTCTACCTTATCCAACCCAAGTTTAATTGCGACCGCGTTGACCAGAGTCACAATGACACCGCCATACTTATTCCAAGTATCAAGCGCCTTATCGCCCAGAGATTTGATGGCGGATAGAGCGTCTCGAAATTGCTCAGAGGAAAGCCCTCCCAGCAACTCTCTCGACAAACCAACGATTAGCTTTCTCTCAAAATCATCCAATCGCCAACCCAAGGATGGGTCGCGCTCAAACTCTATCAATATTGCTACGAGCAATATTCGGCTTATATTTCGAAGGTGGTAATCAGATGAGGCTTGACCCGGAGTCTTAATTCGCTCCAACGGGAATCGATCATAAGATACACAGAGAAAGTCTGCTGTCTTTGAGCTAGCTTGCTCAATCATAATTTTTTGAGCTGTCTTACCGCCACCTCTTGGAGCAAAAACGACATTGCTCTTCGGTGCTTCTGGATTCCCAACAACCGCTGGAAAAAAGGGCGGCGCGACGAAATAATTACCGATCCGAGGCTCATCGGCAGCATTTGTTGAAGCAAACGGGTCCTCGGAAAAACCCAAGGCCTGCAGGAATTCAATCGACATATCGCACCCAAAACAGCCAGAGTCGGTACGAAGGCCAAGAGTCGCATTTCATTGCAAGACTATAGCACTCCCCCGTCCGATCCTGACGCACCCGTCCGCCATCCTGCTTCGCTCAGGCAGGAGGCGGCGAGATGGACGACGAGGCTTACTGGCACGAGGGCGCGCCCCGGATCGTCGCCTCGGGGCGGTGGGAGCAGGATGAGTACGGCGACACCACCTACATCCCCGACCACATCCGCCCCTCGACGGCGGCGCCCGCAGACGCCGACGCGGCCGCTTTCGACGACGAGGGCGCAAGGACCGGGGCCGACGGCTATCGCATCCGTTCCGACGCCGTCTGGACGGCGGCGCGGCGCGACTATCTGGCCGGGGACGCGGCCGAGGCCGTCTGCGCCCGCTATGACCTGAAGCTGGGGACCCTGCGCTCCCGCGCCGCGCGCGAGGGCTGGCGCCGCAGCGACGTCGAAGACGTCTGGCCCGACCCTCAGGACGAAGACGCCGACCCAACCCCGCCCGACCTGACCCGGATGGCGGCCCAGGCCCTGATGCGGCTGAACCGCGCCCTGCAGCGCGGCCGCGCCGCCGAGGCCGCCTCCTGGCTGCGCACCTGGCGCGCGCTTTCCAGCGTGAGTTTGGGCGACCCCGCCCTTCTGGCCGCCGCCACGCCCCACTCTGGGTCCACGCCCGAACCGGAACCCCTCTCCACCCTGGAGCAGGACCTGCAAGCCGTCGCCGCTGTCGCCCGCGACGCCGCCGCCCTGTCGCCGGACGACCACGCCGGCCGCCGCGCCATCGAAGCGCGCCTTGCCGCCCTCAAGACCCGCCTCGACCCCGAGGGGCTGATTTCAGACGATTCAGACGAATTGGACTCTGTTTTTTCGCCGACCGAACCGCCGCCCTGAAAGCCCTCCCCTTCGAGCGAGAAGGATTAGGCGGGGGCGCCGACAAGCCCTGTCCCATGGCCCACGCGCGCCGCAGAAACCGTCCCGGACGCTCCGGCACCGAAACGCTCCGCGCGCCGACGCCCGGCGCGCGCTTCCGCCTATTTCTTGCTGGGCAAGAAGGGCGAGAAGGTGATGACGGTGAAGGTGTCGCGGATGTGCGGGCGGGTCTGCACCTGTTTGGTTACGAAGGTCCCGATGTCGGCGTCCTTGGGCAGCTGGAACTTGGCCAGCAGGTCGTGCTGACCCGAGGTCGAGTAAACTTCCGACACGTTTTCAACATTGTCGACCAGATCGGCGGCGACGTCGTTGGCGTAGCCCAACTCGCATTTGATGAAGACGAAAATGGCGGTCATCATGGTCGGAACCTCCCGTTCAAGCGGAGGTGCATAGCGGATGGAAACGGCATGGGTAAGGCTCCGGCGACACTGACGGCCCCTCCAGTCGATTACGAGGCGGCCTACAACAATAGAGAACGCGTGCCGGGACACCCGGCGATCCTGAAACGATGGCGAGAGGATTCGGCCCGCGTCATCGACGCCCTGAGGCCCGAAACCCACGAATACGGCCCCACCGAACGCCAGAGAATGGAATGGTTCGACGCCGGCGCCGGTGCGCCGACCGCCATCTTCATCCACGGCGGCTACTGGCAGGCCCTGGACCGGGCCTGGTTCGCCTGGGTGGCGCCGGCCCTGCTGGAGCACGGGATCAGCGTGGTCATCCCCGGCTATGACCTGGCCCCGACGGTCAAGGTGGGCGCCATCATCGCCCAGATGCGCCGCGCCACCGAACTGGTGCGAGACCGCACCGGCAAGCGGCCCCTGGTCTTCGGCCACTCGGTCGGCGGGCATATGGCGGCGTGCATGCTGTCCGAGGGCCGGGCGCGGGCGGCGATGGCGATCTCGGGCGTGTTCGACATCGAGCCTCTGATCCACACCTCGCTGAATGCGGCCCTGGGGCTGGACGCCATGACGGCGCGGGCCCTGTCGCCGATCCACTGGCCCGCGCCCAACGGCGGGGCGCCGGGCGGACGGACGCTGGACTGCTGGGTCGGCGGGGCGGAAAGCAATGAGTTCGTCCGCCAGAGCCGCCACATGGCCGCAGAGTGGGGCGGCAAGGGCGCCGACACCCATGTCGAGGTGCTGGACGGGCTGGATCACTTCACCATGCTGGACCCGCTGGCCGACAAGGGCAGCAGCATGGTCAGGCGTCTGGCGGCGCTGGCGACCGCCGAATAGGCGACCGGTTACCGGGATTGATCGGCGCTCCCTTGACGGGGGCGCCGTGAACCGCCGATCTGCGGCCTGCAAGGCCTGAAGGAGACCCCATGCGACACGACCGCCTCAGCGTGCTGACCGCCCTCGAAAGCCAGGGCGTCGTCCCGGTCTTCTATCATGCCGACCCGGAGGTCTGCGCCGAGGTGATCCGCGCCTGCGCCCGCGGCGGGGCCAAGGCCATCGAGTTCACCAACCGCGGCGACTTCGCCTGGGAGACCTTCACCGCCCTGTCCAAGCAGTTCGCCCAGACCGATCCCGACATCATCATGGGCGTCGGCTCGATCCTGGATGCGCCGACGGCGGCCCTCTACCTGGCGTCCGGCGCGCGCTTCGTCATCAGCCCCTGCCTGGTTCCCGAGGTTGCGCAGGTCTGCAACCGCCGTCAGGTCGCCTATTCGCCGGGCTGCGGCTCGGTGCGCGACATCTCGGAGGCCCAGGCCCTGGGCTGCGAGATCGTCAAGCTCTTCCCCGGCGCCTCGGTCGGCGGCCCGGACTTCGTCAAGGCGGTGCTGGGCCCCATGCCCTGGACCAAGATCATGCCGACCGGCGGCGTCGATCCCGACGAGGCCTCCATCGCCAAATGGTTCGGCTCCGGCATCGTGGCGGCGGGCATGGGCTCCAAGCTGATCACCGACGCGGCCATCCAGGCCAAGGACTGGGCCGGGATCGAAGCCAAGGTGCGCCAGACAGTGGAGGCGATCGCGGCGTTCCGGGCGAAGTAAACACCGCGCCTTTCCTCCCCACTCTGTGGGGAGAGGGACCGCGTAGCGGTGGAGGGGGCGACACAGAGAGCTGGCGTCGAGACGCCCCCTCCGTCACGTCGCCTTCGGCTCCGCGGCACCTCCCCATCGCTGCGCGACAGGGAGGAAAAGCACAAAAAAGGCCCCGCCGGTTCTCCAGCGGGGCCTCTTCTATTCAGAACCGCAAGCGACTCAGGCGGCTTCGGCGGCGGCCTTGGCCAGCTTGGCCTGGTGGGCGGCCATGCCGGCGGCGATCAGTTCGGCGGCTTCACCAGCATCGCCCCAACCGTTGACCGTGACCGACTTGCCCTTCTCCAGATCCTTGTAGCGGGTGAAGAAGTGCTCGATCTGCTCGATCAGGATGGCGGGCAGCTGACGGTAGCTGGAGACCTCGGTGTAGTAGGGGTTCAGCTTGTCGACCGGCACAGCCAGGATCTTTTCGTCGCCGCCGGCTTCATCGACCATCTTCAGCACGCCGATGGGACGCGAGCGGATGACGCAGCCCGGCACCACCGGCGTCGGGTTCAGCACGATGACGTCGCAGGGGTCGCCGTCGTCCGACAGGGTGTGCGGCACGAAGCCGTAGTTGCCCGGATAGTACATGGCGGTGTGCAGGAAGCGGTCGACGAACAGGGCGCCGGATTCCTTGTCCATCTCGTATTTCACCGGCAGGCCGCCTTGCGGGATCTCGATGATGACGTTGATGTCCCACGGCGCATTCGGGCCGACCGGAATGGCTTCGATGTTCATGTTACGCTCTTGTTGCAGGTGCGAACGGGGAGTTTGGGCGGCGTGATAAGCTTTGCGTCGCCGAACAGCAAGCTTCAGAGCGGGCTTTCTGCGGCGTTCGCCCTTGCTCCATAGGCCGAAGTGAAGGCATCAACAGGGCATGACCCTGTTCGACTGGATCGCCCTCAGCCTCTTCTTCATCGCCTGGCTCGGCTATGGTCCGATCCTGGGGCTGATCGCGCGGCGCAGCGGCTCGCTGAACGACGACATGCTGATCGTCCGCGACAGTTGGATGACGGCCATGACCCATCGCGAGATGCGGCTGATCGACAGCCAACTGATGGGCCATTCGATCAACTCGGCCTCCTTCTTCGCCTCGACCAACCTTCTGCTGATCGCCGCCGTCGCCGGCATCCTCTTCGGCGGCGAGAATGCGCTGAAGGGCTTCGCCGCCGTAGGGGCCGAGGCGGTGCCGATGAAGATTCTGGAGGCCAAGCTGGCCCTGGTCCTGGTCTGCCTGGCGCGCGGCTTCCTCGACTTCATCTGGTCCCTGCGTCAGATGAACTATGCCCTGGCCCTGATCGGCGCCGCGCCCGAGATCCACACCGAAACGGACCGCGTCGCCTATGGTCACGCCGTGGCCCAGGTGCTGAACCCGGCCCTGGGCGGTTTCAGCCAGGGGGTGCGTGGCTACTACTTCGCGCTGGCGGCGGCGGCCTGGCTGTTCGGGCCGCTGTGGCTGGCCCTGGGCGTGATCTCGGCCTTCGGCCTTCTGGTCTGGCGTCAGGCCGGATCGCCGGCGGCGCGGGCGGTTCGGGCGGCGCGGCGTCTGCTGGAGCGCAGTTAGGCCCGACTTTGGTCTTATTGCAGCCGCGAACGATTCGTGCCGACACAAGCCTTGACGCTGCGTAACGGCGAAACGGATTTACGTAACAGCCTGTGATCGCGAGTCAAAAATCGGCGCTTGAAATTTTGTGCGCTGCAACCTAACTTGGCTTTCGACGCTTTCGGGCGTCTTGCCCTTCCTGGGCGTTTCCTCCCTATAGACTTTATATGCCGCGCCCCCGGGCGCGGCTTTTTTTTGGTCCGCGCGGGGGCTAGGCGAAGTCTTCGCCCAGGGCCGCGACGACCCGGTTCAGCCCCGACTGGCAACGCCCCCAGCCGACCGCAGGCCCGCCCGCCGTCTCGTCCCAGTAGAGCCGCCGGTTCAACTCCACCTGGATCGCCTCGAAACCCTCATCGGGTCGCCCCCAGACCTGGGTCGCGTAGCCGCCCGCATAGGGCCGGTTCAGCGCCACCCGCCAGCCCAGGGCCTCAAACAGCGCCCGCAGCCGCCGCGTCAGATCGGTGGCGCAACTGGTCCCGTGCCGGTCGCCCAGCACCACATCCGGCCCGTTCGGCCCCGTGGCGCGTGACGGCATGGAGTGCCAGTCGACCAGCACAGCCCGCCCATGACGATCCCGCGCCGCCCGCATCAACTCGCCCAGGGCGGCGTGATAGGGCTCATGCACCCGCGCAATCCGCCCCCTCGCCTCCTCCAGCGCCAGACGGCGGTCGTAGAGCGCTGTCCCGTCGCCGGCCATGCGCGGAATGACGCCATATCCCGCCTGGGTCTTCAGCCCCGGCGGCGGCGTCGTCGACACGCCTTCGATCAAGGCCGGGTCCAGCTCCTCCGGCGCCCGGTTCAGATCGACATAGGCCCGCCCGATGCGCCCGGCGATCAGCACCGCCCCCGCCGCCGCGCCGGCGCCCAGCAGTCGATCCACCGCCGCATCCTCGGCGCTGCGCAGCGAGGCCTCGGACAGGCCTTCGGCCGCCGCCATGTCTTCGGGATAGACGCCGCCCGAATGCGGCGAGGCGAACACCAAGGGCGTCGCTCGCCCCGGATGGGCGGGAACAAGGCTGAAGATCGCGTCGGTCGGCGCTGGGCTCATGGCTTGGCCATAGACTGATTTATCCCCGACTGCGCCCTCTACGCGCTCGCCCTAGGGGTGATTTTCACCGCGAGTTTACGGATCGGGGCCTAGGGTCCGCTTCGATATTCAAGGACTTGACCCTGCATGGCGCGTATTCTGCTGGCCGAAGACGACGGCTCGCTTCGAGGCTTCCTGACCCGTGCGCTGGAACGCGCCGGTCACGCCGTGGTGGATTGCGAGAACGGCGACGACGCCATCGACGCCCTGGATCAGGGCCCCTACGATCTTCTGCTGACCGACATCGTCATGCCGGGCGCCGACGGGATCGAGGTCGCCCGCGTCGCCGCCGTGCGTCAGCCGGGCATCCGCATCATGTTCATCACCGGTTTCGCCGCGGTCGCCCTGTCCGCCGCCCAGGCCACGCCCCAGGCCAAGGTCCTGTCCAAACCCGTCCACCTGCGCGACCTGGTGAACGAGGTCGAACGCATGATCGCCGCCTAACGAAAAAATACGAAAAAAGAAGACACAAGCCTCTTGCGGCCCCCGCGAACTGCGGGTTATAGACGCCGCCTTCCCGCCCACCGACACATCAGTCGGCCGGGCCGCAGAACAGGCGGACGCGTAGCTCAGCGGGAGAGCACTACGTTGACATCGTAGGGGTCACAGGTTCAATCCCTGTCGCGTCCACCATTCTTTTCAATCGCTTAAGCGACTGATGGGCCAAGCCCTTCTAGCTGGACGTCGCCAAACCTCAGCCTTCGCGGCGCCTCCATTCCCTCGACAGGCTGGCGCTCAAGACTGGCGGGTCGCGGTCAGAAGGCAGGACGTCGTCTGGGCGCCGCCCTTGCGCGCGGCGTTTCCCAATTGAGACAAAAGCGCACAGCGCATGCGATCGGGCTCCGCTCTGCACAACGGCGAGATTTCTCCGTCGGCGGGGCGAGCGGGCGAAATAATATCCTGCCCGGCCCTCCGCCTCGCGTCGGCCACGCATGTTTCGGATCACGGCCGCCGAGCCCGCCGAAGGCGCCAGCACCCCAAACGCCAAACATCTCGCCAATTTGAGACGCATAGGCCTTCCCTCCGCGCCGACAAGATGGCAACTCCACAGAACAGGGTGATGGAAACACCCCTTGGGGGACTGCGTATGGAAATCGTCAAGGTTCGGCGGCTTCAACATGGCTGACACGCAACAGGTCGCGCAAAGCGCCGCCGTTCTGCGGCTGCGCCGTCCTTCGCCCCATGGCGACGTCATCTGGTACGAATATGCGCCCATCATCGACGGCGGGCCGCAACGCCTGTCGCATCACATGATGGCCTCGCCCGAGAGCGCAGCCAAACTGGCGCGCCAGCACGGCTATGAGCCGGCCGAAACCATCATCGACTTCGAGATTCCGTAACCTCGCCGCGACCGGCGCCCCGCGCCTAGTCCTTCTGGGACGCGAGAACATCCAGCCGCGCCGTCAGGCTGGCCAGAGCGTCGCAGATGGCGGCGATCTCGACGCAGGCCTCTCCGATCACAGGCGACCTCTGCTCAAACGAGCGACAAAGCCAGGCCACCGCCAATTCTTCAAACTGTTCGCGCACGAAGCACCTGTGCCGTTGTGAAACCGCACAGGTAGAACACGCAAAAGTTGTGCTTACCGCCTGCGCCACACGATCAGGCGGTCAACCGATAGCCCGGCGCCGAGCATAAGCGGACAAGAGGAAAGGACGAGTCGCGCCGCCGAACGGAGCCGAAGACGGGCCGGGGCGTTGCCCATCTGAACCCAGGGAGGCAAGCATGGACACGATGACGGCGCTGATCCTGACAGGCGTGGTCGCCATGATCCTGGCGGGCGCAGGCTTCGCCCTCGTCCAGCCGCGCCGCTTCACCGACCGCGACGCCGACGGCGCCCCCGACGCCACGCCGGACGAGATCGCCCAGGCGCGCGCCGACGACGCCTGGGGTCGTCGGGACCTGGCCAGGCGCGAAACCGACCAGCCTTCCGAAACCGGTCGCGACGCCTCCTGAACGCCGCGACCGATCATGAAAAAGGCGAGCGCCTAGCCCGCGTCGCCTACCGCCTCGCGACGACGCACCGCCCTGGCCGCAAAGGTCGGCAGAACCAGCAGCGTCAAGGCTGTCGCGGTCAGCAGGCCGCCGATGACCACCGTCGCCAGCGGCTTTTGCACCTCGGCCCCCGCCCCATGGGCGATCGCCATGGGGATGAAGCCGACGATGGCGACCAGAGCCGTCGTCAGCACCGCCCTGAGACGACTGGACGCCCCCTCGACGGCGGCGTCGCGGGGCGGCAGACCTGTCTGCAAGCGCTCGCGGATCGCCTGCATCAGCACCAGGCCGTTCAGCGTCGCCACCCCCGAGACGGCGATGAAGCCCACCGCCGCCGAGACTGAGAAGGGCATGCCTCGCAGAAGCAGGGCCAGCGCCCCGCCGACCAGGGCCAGGGGCACGCAGGCGAAGACCAGCCCCGCCTCTGCAAAAGACCCCAGCGCCATGAACAGCAGGACCCCGATCAGGACGAAGACGATCGGGATGACCAGGCCCAGACGTTGCTCGGCCCGCTTCAGGTTCTCGAACTGGCCGCCCCAGTCCAGACGAACGCCGGCCGGCAACTGGACCTGATCCACCTGTTTCTGGGCGTCGGCGACGAAGCCGCCCAGATCGCGGCCCCGGACATTGGCCTGAACCACCATCCGCCGACTGCCGTCGTGACGGCTGATCTGGTTCGGCCCCTCGGCGGTCTGGATATGGGCCACCGAAGACAGCGGCACGGTGACGCCGGTCGCGGAGACGATGGGCAGGGCCGCCAGCGCCGCCGGGTCATTGCGGGCCTCGTCTGGCAGGCGAACCACCACATCGAAGCGACGGTCCCCTTCGAAGATGCGTCCGGCCTCGGCGCCGCCGACAGCCGCCGAAACCGTCTCGGACACATCCGCCGCCGACAGACCATAGCTGGCCGCCGCGAACCGATCGACGCGCACCGTCAGGGTAGGCAGACCCGAGACCTGCTCTACTCGCACGTCCGCCGCGCCCTGGGTGTCGCGCAGCGCGGCCGCCACCTGATCGGCGACCTTCTGCATGACGGCGAAGTCGTCGCCATAGACCATGACCGCCAGATCGGTGCGGACGCCCGAGATCAGTTCGTTGAAGCGCAGCTCGATCGGCTGGCTGAACTCGAAGCTGTTGCCGATCTGCTTTGACGCCGCAGCCTCGAAGCGGGCGATCAGGGCCTCCTTCCTGAGTTTCGGATTCGGCCAGTCCTTGCGGTCCTTCAGCACGATCACGCTGTCCGAGATGTTGGGCGGCATGGGGTCGACGGCCGCCTCGGCGGTGCCGGTGCGCGAGAAGACGGTCTTCACCTCGGGCTGGGCCCGGATGACGCGCTCCAGCGCCATCTGCATGGCCAGCGACTGCTCCAGAGAGGCCGAGGGCACGCGCAGGGCCTGCATGGCGATGTCGCCCTCGTCCAGGGTCGGGATGAACTCCCGGCCCAGGGTGGTGAAGGCGACGCCGCCGATGACCAGGGCCCCGAGCGCCGACAGCAGGACGACCTTGGGATGATCGACCGCCGCCCGGATGGCCGGCTGAATCCAGCGCCGCGCGTGACGCAACAGGAAGGTCTCGTGCTCATGAGCATGGCCGGCCTCATCGACCTCGACCGTCTTCGGCTCCCGCACCAGCAACGCCGTCATGGCCGGGACGAAGGTGAAGGAGAAGATGAAGGCCCCCACCAGGGCCAGCATGACCGTGGCGCCCATGGGGATGAAGGTCTTGCCCTCGATCCCTTCCAGCATCAGCAGGGGCGTAAAGACCAGAAGGATGATCAGCTGGCCAAAGGCGGCCGGTTTGACCATCTGGCGGGCCGCGGCGACGGCGACGCTCAAGCGCTCGCTCCGGGTCAGCATCCGTCCCGCCTCGGCGCGACGCTGGCTCAGTCTCAGAAGCGTGTTCTCGACGACCACGACCGCCCCATCGACCAGAAGGCCGAAGTCCAGCGCCCCCAGACTCATCAGGTTTCCGCTGATTCCGAACCTGTTCATGCCGATGACGGCGAAGAGGAAGCTGATCGGGATCATCAACGCCGCGATGGTCGCCGCCCGGATATTGCCCAGCAGCAGAAACAGCACGACGATGACCAGCAGCGCCCCCTCGGTCAGGTTGCGCGCCACGGTGGAGATGGTCGAGTTGACCAGGGCGCTGCGGTCCAGAACCGTGACGGCCTCGATCCCGGCAGGCAGGGTCTTGCGGACCTGCTCCAACCGCTCGCCCGCCGCCTGGGCCACGGTGCGGCTGTTGCCGCCCGCGATCATCAGGGCGGTGCCGAGGACGGCTTCGTGGCCGTCGCGGCTGGCCCCGCCCAGACGCGGCGCCTGGCCGATCTCCACCGTCGCCACGTCAGCGACCCGGACCACCAGACCATTGCGATTGACCACGGGCGCCTGAGCCAGATCATCGACGGTCGAGGCCAGGGCGTCGGTGCGCACCGTCAGCGCCTCGCCCGCCCGCTGGACATAGCCCGCTCCCGCCTGGGTGTTGGCCCGGTCCAACGCCTGGATCAGGTCGCCCATGCTGAGGCCATAGGCGGACAGGCGCGCTGGATCGGGGCGCACCGCATACTCCTTCACATAGCCGCCGACCGTATCGACCCCGGCCAGTCCGGGCGTCGTGCGCATCTGCGGGGCGACGATCCAGTCCTGCACCGTGCGCAGATAGGTGGCCCGCTGCTGCGGCGTGGTCAGCAGATCGCCCTCGGGCGTCAGATAGGCTCCGCCCGCCTGCCATCCGGGCAGGCCCGGCTTGGCCAGGTTGGCGCTGTTGAACGGCGTATAATCGACGGTCCACATCAGGACCTCGCCCAGACCCGTGGTGATCGGGGCCAGAGCCGGCTCGACGCCTTCGGGCATGGTCTCGCGGGCCTGGGCCAGGCGTTCGGCCACCTGCTGACGAGCGAAATAGATGTCCGTCCGGTCGGTGAAGATCACGGTCACCTGGCTGAAGCCGTTGCGGCTCAGCGACCGGGTCGAAGTCAGACCGGGAATGCCCGCCATGGCGGTTTCGATCGGATAGGTGACCTGACGCTCGATCTGTTCGGGCGCCAGGGCCGGGGCGACGGTCGTTACCTGAACCTGGCGGTTGGTGATGTCCGGCACGGCGTCGATGGGCAGGCGCGTCAGTTCCAGAAGGCCGTAGGCGGCGACCAGGGCCGTAACCAGAACGACGAACCAGCGGAATTTGACCGACTGTTCGATGATGAATTTGAACATGGCTCGCCCCCTAGTGACCGTGCTCGGCTTCGCCCTTGGCGAGCTCGGCTTTCAGCAGGAAGGCGTTGGCGCCGGCGATCCGTTCAGACCCGGTCAGCCCCCGGACGATCTCGGTGCGCCCGCCCGCCTGCCGCCCCGCCAGGACCGGCTGGGCCTGGAACCCGCCCGCGACCTGGACGAAGACGACCGCCCGGCCCTCGAGGGTCTGCACCGCCTCGGTCGGGACGGTCAGACCGCCGATCGCTTCTCCGGTGACGATAGCCCCGGTGACCGCCGCGCCCGCCGGCGGCAGGACCGCGCCCGTGGGCCGCGCCCGGATCACCGTCGCGCCGCTGTTCAGATCGGCCCCGGCTGCGACGCCGGTGACGACGGCGTCGAAGTCGCCCGCCGGACTGCTGACGCGCAGGGGCGCACCAGCCCGCACATGGGCGGCCAGGGTCGGGGGCGCGTTGAACACCAGTTCGACCCGCGCCGGGTTGGCGACCTCGGCCACCACCCCGCCCTGGGCGACAAAGCCGCCCGGTCCGACCTGGACGTTCGTCACCACGCCCGCGATCGGGCTGACGACATTGAGACGGCCCGAGGCGTTGGGCGATCCCGCCGCCGCGGCCCGCGCGCGTGCGGCCCGCGCCGCCGCCTGGGCGCTGAGGGCCTGGGCGTGCGAGACCTCGGCCTCGCGCTGGGAGACGACGCCCTGTTCCGCCAACTCCTCGTCGCGGCCATGCGCCTGTTCGGTGGCGATATAGGCGGCCTCGGCGGCGTCGGCTTCAGCCCTCAGGCTGGCGGCCTCGCCGCTGACCAGAGCGACCAGGGGCTGGCCGATCCTGACCGCCTGACCCGGCGCGACCAGAACCCGCTCGACCCGCCCGCCGACAGAGGCGGCCACGGCCGCGCGGGCGTCGATCATCGGCTCGACGCGGCCCGCCAGACGGGTCTCGGCCCCGCCGCCCCGCCCGACGACGACGACGACGACGCCCGCCGCCTGCGCCTGGGCGGGATCAAGGGCGACAAAGCCCTCTGGCGCTTCTCCTTCGGCGGGGGCGCCATCCCCCTCGGCATGGGCCGCTTCGCCCTTGGCCGACGGGGCTTCGGACCGGCCCGTCGCCAGATAGATCCCGCCGCCTCCGAGCATGAGGAGGGCGGCCACGCCGCCAATCAGCAGCGTCTTGTTGGATGTGCGGATCAGCATCATTGGTCTCCCTGGAAGGGGGCGCGGCCGTCCTGGCGCGCAAGGTCGATTTCCGCGCGAACGCGCGCCAGGCGCGCATCGACGGCGGAGGTTCTGGCGTTGATCAGGCCCGCGCGGGTCACGCGCAACTCGAGTTGCGAGATACGCCCCGCCTCGAAGCCGATCCGCGACAGGCGATAGGCTTCCTCCGCCGAGGCGACCCCGGCGTCGGCGGCGCCGACCCGACTGCTTGAGGCGGCGAGACGGGCGCGGGCCGCGGCGCGATCCGCCTGGGCCTCTTGGCGTGCGCCCATCAACCGGGCCTCGGCGGCGCGGAACTCGGCCTGGGCGGCGTCGATATTGCCCCGGTTCCGATCAAACAAAGGCAGAGGCATGCTGATCCCGAACGTCAGGGCCGTGGCGTCCTCGGCCTCGTAGCGGCGCAGGCCGACGCTGGCGTTGACGTCCGGGCGCGCCCGAATGCGTTCGACCGCGATCCGACGTTCGGCGGCGTCGCGTCCGGCCTCGGCCAGCCGCACCGTCGGCGCGGCGGTCGCCGCCTCGCGGGCCGCGCCCGGGGTCTGATCCAGCAGGCTGGCGTCGATGCCGGTCACAGGAACCGTCAACATGGCGACCGCTTCCAGACGCGCGAAGGCGGCCTCCCGCTCGGCCTAGGCCTCGTCGCGGGCGGCGCGGGCGGCGGCGGCTTCGCTTTCGCTCTGGATGCCGCGCAGCAAGGGCTCGCGGCCCTGCTCGACCAGGGCCAGAGCGGCGCGCGCATCGGCGACGGTCAGGGTCAGGCTCTCTTCGGCCAGTTCGGCCCGGCGTTCGGCGGCCTCAGCCTCGGCGTAGATCAGGGCCAAGCGCCCCGCCGCGTCCACGGCGGCCAGATCGCGTTGCCGCGCCGCAGTCCCGGCCTCAGCGCGCGCCGCGTCGACCCGCGCGGCGCGACGGCCCCACAGCTCCAGATCCTGACTGATCGATAGAGCGGCCTCGGCGTTTCCGGTCCCCGAATAGGGTCCTGTGCCGAAGAGGCTGTCGACCTCCAGCCCCAGGGTCGGATTCGGGCGCACGCGCGCCTGCCGCACCCGCGCCTCGGCGGCCTGCGTCAGGGCCTCGGCTTCGAGCGTCGCCGGGGTTTGATCCAGCCGAGACAGAAGTTCGGCGAACGACGGGGCCGGGTCAGCCCAGGCGGGACCGGCCGACAGGACCGCCAAGGCGGCCAGGGCGCAGCCGACCGCGACACGCGGCGGCCGACGATAGGAGGGAGGCATGATTCATCTTCCAGAGGTTTGACACGAGAGTCAGCGCGCAAGGGCGCCGTCGCCGGGTCAGGCTCTGGGCGGTCGCTTCAGACCGTCGGGGGAAACCGAGGTCGGGAAACCACTGGCGGGAAAGGCATGGAGCGGCCGCGCGTGCGCCTGGACCGGCAGGCTGTCGCCTGCGTCCGTACGCGCCGTGTTGTTGTGATGACAATGGCCATGGGCGCAGACGCCGTGACCGCCCACCTGCCCTCCATGATCGCCGTCGCCCGGATTATGATCGACCGAGGCGTGCGCCATAGGCGGCTCGGGCGCACAGGTCGCCGCATCCGCAATAGGGGCGAAGCAGAAGACGGCGGCGAGGAAGGCCATCGCCACGATCAGCTTCGTCCATGTCCCCATTGGCCAGGTCATGAGGGGCTGGATACTGGCCGCCTGACCATGCGGCAATCTGTTATAAGGTTCGTCTGCTGCGGCGGATTGTCGAAAGCCGACGCCCCGGACGCCGCAACTCAGATCGCATTCAACGGCGTCTTCAGGAACCGGCGGCCCGAGGGCGCGGCGGGCGGCAAGGCGCCGGCGCGAATATTGATCTGCAGCGCCGTCAGCATCAGTTGCGGCGGACTGAGTGCCGCGTCGCGCGCCTCGCGCAGGGCGACGAAGTCGTCTTCGGATCGCCCGCCGCCGATGTGGATATTCTCGGCCTTCTGCGCCCCGATCGAGGTCTCCCAGGCGAAGGCCTCACGGCCCTGAGGCAGGTAGTCATGGCCGACAAAGACCCGCGTCGCGTCCGGCAGGGCCAGCAGCTTCTGGATCGAGCGATGCAGGGTCCGCGCGTCGCCGCCCGGAAAGTCGCAGCGCGCCGTGCCGTAGTCGGGCATGAATAGGGTGTCGCCGACAAAGACGGCGTCGCCGATCCGGTAGCTGACGCAGGCAGGCGTATGGCCCGGCGTATGCAGGACCTCGACCTCCATCTCTCCCAGACGGAAGCGGTCGCCATCGGCGAAGGTCTGATCGAAAGCCCTGGCGTCCGGGGTCACGTCCGAGGCCTCGAACAGGTCGCCAAAGGTCTTTTGAACCTGCTTGATCCGCTCGCCTATGCCGATCGGCGCTCCGGTGCGGACGCGGATTTCATCAGCCCCGGTCAGGTGATCGGCATGTGCGTGGGTCTCCAGCACCCGCTCCAGGCGCCATCCTCTTTCAGCGATCAAGTCCAACAGCCGCTCGACCGATCCGGTCGAGGTCCGCGCCGCCGTCGGATCGAAATCCAGCACTGGGTCGATGATGGCCGCCGCCCCGGCAGCCGGATCGGCGACCACATAGCTGACCGTGTGGGTCGCCGGATCAAAGACGCCGACGACCTGGGGCACAGGCGACACGGGCTGAATCATGAGGGTCTCCTTCGAAGCCCCGTTTATTAGAAATTGCTAATTTAGTAAAATTGAATATGTTGTCGACATGACCATGCCTGAAGCCATCGGACTGGACGCGTTCCAGCGTAACGCCGCAGAGGCGGCGCGGCTGCTCAAATCCCTGTCGAACGAACACCGGCTGATGCTGCTGTGCCAACTCGGCGAGGGCGAACGGCAGGTGTCCCAACTACAGACGGGCCTGTCCCAATCCGCCCTGTCCCAGCATCTGGCCCGGTTGAGGGAGGACGGCCTGGTCGCGACACGGCGCGACGGCACCGCTGTCTTCTATCGCATCGCCGATCCCGCGGCGCTCAGCGTGATCGCTGTCCTCGCCCAGATCTACTGCCCCCCGCCCGCCTGAAAGACCCACCATGACCGCCCCTGCACTTCTGTCGCCCACCGAAGTCGCCGCTCGCTTGAAGTCCGACGCCATACGCCTGATCGACATCCGCGAGCCGGACGAGTTCAGCCGCGCCCACGTCCTCGGCGCCCTGCCCGCGCCTCTCTCGGTCTTCGATGAGACGCCGTTGGCCGTCGCGCCGGATCAGGCCGTCGTCTTCATGTGCCGCACGGGGCATCGCACCGGCATGAACGGCGCGCGCCTGACCAAGCGCTTCAGCGGTCCGACCTATGTCCTGGACGGCGGCCTGGACGCCTGGAGAACGGCCGGCCTGCCCGTCCACGCCGACGCCAGGGCCCCGCTGGAGCTGATGCGGCAGGTGCAGATGGCCGCCGGGGGTCTGATCCTGACCGGCGCCCTGCTGGGAAGCCTGGTCCATCCCGGATTCTGGGGTCTCAGCGCCCTTGTCGGCGCCGGCCTGTTCATAGCCGGGGCCACGGGCTTTTGCGGCATGGCCCGCCTGCTGGCGCTCGCCCCCTGGAACCTGCCACGCCCGCGCTGACCCGGCGCCTGAGGCTGGACCGCCTGGCGTCCAGGCCACAGATCCTGCGGAAATAGACCTTTCCCGTTCCAAAGAGGAACACCGGCGTTCGGTGGCCGTTTGGCCCCGCGGAGGAGCGCCGGATATGTATTTGGCGAAGGAGGGGCGCAGCGCGGCTGGAGGGCCGCCGCCGCGCCACAAAGCGTGCAGTCGATGACGTCGCGAACCCTCAGCGTGCGACGCAGCCTGACCGTGCCTGCGGACACGCCGACCCTGCGGCTGCTCAACACCGCCGCACGGCTGTCCGACGAAGAACGGGCCCTGGTGCGGCGACTGTGCGTCTTTCAGGAAGTCATCGCCGCCGGAGAGCCTTTCACCGCCGAAGGCAGGGCGGTGACGCCGCGCCTTATCCTGAGCGGCTGGGCCTGCCGTCAGCGCGTCCTGGCCGACGGCCAACGTCAGATTTTCAGCTTCCTTCTGCCGGGCGACGGCGTGGGACTGAGCGCCGAGCCCCGCCCCCTGGATGAAGCGGCCACCGTCGCCCTGACCCGGGTGGAATGCGTCGACGCCGTCATGTTGCGAGAAATCCTCGCGCTTCAGGACCCGCGCCACGACCGACTTCGCCGGGCGCTGATCGCCGCCCGTCGCTATGAAGACATCTGTCTGCTGAACCACGTGGTCCGGCTGGGGCGGCAGTCCGCCGTGGCCCGCTTGGCGCATCTGCTGCTCGAGTTGCGCGACCGGCTGCACCGCGCCGGCCTGTGCAGCCACGACCGGATGCACCTGCCGCTGACCCAGGAGGCGCTGGCCGACGCCCTGGGCCTCAGCCTGGTGCACGTCAGCCGCACCCTGGGCCAGATGAAACGCAATCGACTGATCGCCATGCAGAACGGCTGGCTGACCCTTCTGGACGAATCCTACCTGCGCGCCGCCTGCGACTATGGCGGCGACTTCCCCGTCCTTCATTGACCCAAACCGTATGAGAGAGAGCGCGTCATGATCCAGCATCGTCCTTCGCCTCGGCAGCGCGATTTGCGCGGCGCTCGTCGAAAGGGTCCCAGGTCCGGCCTGCTGCTGGCGTCCGTCGCCGCGGCCGCCTTGCTCAGCCCCAGTCTCGCCCTGGCCCAGGACGACGATCTGGCCGCCCGCGTGGCGCGGCTCGAAGCCCTGGTCCTGGATCAGCAGAAGCGCATCGAGGCCCAGGACGCGCTCCTGGCCCAACGCGCAGCGGGGGTCGCTGCGCCTGCCGACGTCGCCGAGTCTGGCATTGACCCGCGCTGGCGGTTCCAATCCGACGCCTCGCGCCCCTTCGCCAACGGAGAGATGGCCGCCCTGCGCGCCGGTCAGGCGACCGGCCAGGCCGGCGCTCCGCCGCAGACCGCCCCCGCGCCGGCCGGCGCCCCGCCAGTCGAGCCGCCCCTGCTGCAGGCTCGCCGCGAACAACTGGCCGCCATACCCGAGGGCATCGCGGTTCTGACCCGGCCTGGCAAACTGACCCTGGACATATCGACCGAATACACGCGCTCCAGCGCCAATCGCCTGGTCTTCCGGGGCATCGAGATCGTGCCCGGCGTCCAGATCGGCGTGATCGAGGCCAACGAGGCCGATCGCGACACCGGCGTGGCGACCATCGCCGCCAAATACGGCCTGACCTCGCGCATGGAGGTCGAGCTGCGCGCACCCTACGTCTGGCGCAACGACACCATCACCACCGTCCAGCAACGTGACGAAGCCGTCACGCGCACCATCGACCTGAGCGGCGACGGCATCGGCGACGTCGAGGGCGCCATCCGCTATCAGATCAACGGCGGCGAGCGCGGACGTCCCATCTTCATTGGCGGCCTGCGCGTCAAGAGCAATACGGGCGAAGGTCCCTTCGACATCCCCCGCGACGAGTTCGGCGTAGCGTCTCGGCTAGCCACCGGCTCCGGCTTCTGGGGCGTGGAATCAAGCCTCAGCTTCCTCTACCCCAGCGATCCGGCGGTGATCTTCGGCAGCCTCAGCTACTTCGCCCACCTGCCCAAGGACATCAACAAGACCGAGGGCGAGGTTCTCATCGGCGAAGTCGATCCGGGCGACGCCATCGGCATGTCGATCGGCTTCGGCTTCTCGCTCAATCCCAAGTTCTCCTTCTCGCTGGGCTACAAGCACAGCTACATCCGGCCGACCACCAGCGAGTTGAACGACCTGACCGAGAAGTCCGACGACCTGCAGGTCGGCGCCCTGCAGTTCGGCATGTCCTATCTGCTGACCGACCGCTTCAGCCTGAACGGCAATTTCGAGTTCGGGGTGACGGAGGACGCGCCGGACATGCGGTTTGTCCTGCGCCTGCCGATCATCTTCTAGATCATAGCGGCAAGGCCTCCGACGGCGTCGGAGGCCTTCAGCGGCCGAGCGATCCCACGAGGGAGGTGTTGAGGTCGTAGGTCAATTGAGCCGCGCGCGCATGGGCGCTGCTGGCGGCCTGCATTGTCGCCAGATCAGGCAGATAGAGGTTCAACTCCATATCCTGACGCAGGTCGCGATTACTGGCGCTGTTGACGATCAGGTTCTGCAACTGCCCGGACGTCACATTGTGGATCAGGGCCGTCGCACCGTCTCCGCCGACCAGCGCCACCCCGCCGCTGGTTCCGCCCAGGTTTCTGAGATCTATGCCGCTGTTCAGCAAGGAGGTCAGAGCCGAGGCCAGATCGGTCATGCCCGGCACATCGCCACGCGTCTGCTGCGTGACGGGTCCGGTCGGCGTCCAGGTCATTCGGGTTTCCAGCGCCAGCCGATCATCGACATAGGAGCGAATGACCACGCCGAATCCGAACGTGAAGCCGTTGGTCGTGAGAAATCCGCCGCGCAGCCCCGACAACTCCTCATCGGACAGGGCCTGAGGTCCCTCCGACGCCAGCGCCGCAACCGGCGAGGTTTGCTCCACGTACAACTGCGCCAGAGACGTCTGCGCCAGAAAGGCCTGCGCCGACGCCGCCGACGACGCCATGATCCCCGGCGTCAGGACCGTCAGAGCGAACAACAGAAGGGAACGAACACGTCGCATGATCGTCACCGTAAATAGGGATCAAGAGGGAAACGCGTGGTGATCTGGTAGAGTGGCGGCAGTTCCCGCGTCAGCTCCGCCAGGGAATGATTAGGCAAGGCCTGCGCCGGCCGCGCGCGGTTCCAGGGCGTCCACTCCGACGCCTCATTGAAGCTATCCGCCGGTTCGCGCACGACGAAGGCGATGCCGTTCCACATGGATATGAACTGTTCGCGACTGTAGATTTTCAGCCCCAGGGCCGGATCACCGATCAGGACGCGATCAGCGTCGTTTCCCTTGAAGACGACAAAATGCTTGTAGCCGGCCGTGTCGATCATCACGATCGCTGGCCGGTTCATGCTGGCCAGGTTGTCCAGCGTCAGCCTGAAACCGTCCGCCTGATAGCCATTGGCTTCAAGAAACTGCTTGATGTCGAGCAGAGAGAAGCCAACCCGCCGGATCACATCCTGATCGCCGGCGGCGTACATGGCGCGGAATATCTGTTCCTCGCCCACTTCGCGATCATAGTGATAGCGCAGCAGGGTCGCCAGCGCCGCTGAGCCGCAACTGAAATCATAACGTTGTCGCACCACGGTGCGGAACGGGATATCACGATAGCTGACGACGCTGACCCGCGCCGGCGCCGGCCCGCTGCTGAGAAGCACATCGGCGCCCGCAGGCGCCGCACAGAACCAGGTCGCACAGAGAGCCGCGGCCCAAAGGCCGAGGCCCTTGCGAAAGCGAAAGCCGCTGCGTGTCACGGGGTTGGACTCGTCGTCACGATATTGATCGTGATAGCGCCCTGAAGATTGTTGTTGTGGCCTGTGTTCATCACAAAATTGCCGACGCCGTTATAGCCGGCGAAGGCGTTGGCGCCGATGGCGATGGAGCCCGATCCCACGGTGTTGGCGGTGACGCTGTTGCCGCTGTTCGTGGCCTTGAGCAGTTGATCGCTGGCGACGATGACGTTGACGCCCTCGCGCGCGTTCAGATCATGAAGTTCCGCCAAATCCAGAGGTTGTATCGCCAGCGGTGCCGACGCCGCCGCGCTCTGCGGTTCGGCGGGCGAAAGAACTTGCGGCGGCGGGGCAGGGTCCGAGCCGGCGAGCAACAGCGCGGCTGTAACAAGGATTAGCATTGGCTTCCTCCCGTAAAGAAATCGGCGGCCGGTCAAACCGGCCGCCGACAGAACGCTTAACCGCCGTTGCCGAACGTGATGTTGGCGTTGGCGGCGACAGCCGTAGCAGCCTGACCGACCGAAGCTTGGCCGGTGATGTTGCTGACGGTCTGGATACCCGCGAAGCCGGCGAATGCGCCGCCGTTTTGGTTGATGTCGCCGCTGCGGATGCGGCCGTTTTGCGGGCCGTCGCCGCCTTCGGACAGGTCGAAGCTCAGATCACTGACATTGGCCGCCAGCGACTGATTGCTCAGCGACACTCGCCAGGTCGAGTTGTCGTTGAACGAGTCGGTAATACCGACATGGGTCGAGTTGTCAGAGTTATCGTTGAACGAGTCCGCGATATCGACAGCCAGGTCCAGGTTGGTGTGGGTCGAGTTGTCCGTATTGGTGGAGTTGTCGGAATTGTCGTTGAACGAGTCCGCGATATCCACGGCCAGGTCGGTCGAATTATCCGTATTCGTCGAGTTGTCGTTGCCCGAGTCAGCGACATTGGTCGAGTTGTCGTTGAACGAGTCGCTCACGCCAAGATCGAGATCGGTGTTGGTGGAGTTGTTGGAATTGTCGTTCAGTGAATCGGAAATACCGACATCAAGGTCGGTATTGGTCGAGTTGTTCGAATTGTCATTCAGCGAGTCATTGACGCCGAGATTGGTCGAATTGTTGGAATTGTCATTCAGGGAGTCTGCAATTCCCACATCCAGATCAGTGCTGTTGTAGGAATCGGTCGCGTTGGTGTTGCCACCCACGCCGCCATTGGGCCCGCTAGAAGTGGTTTGGGCCTGGGTCACGGTTGCAAACGCCAGCACCCCCGCCAGGACAGCCGCCGAAGTCATCAATTTGGCACGCATATCTTTAGCCTCCAGATCAAAATGGATACGGAGGTTCCTCCACCTCCGGACAACCCAATCGCTCTGAAAGCTCGTCGTTCCGACCTCGCGCCACAGGCGAAACGCCCCGAAATGAGACGCTTTTTAGCCATTCAAAGGGCGTGACACGTCATTTGTTATAGTCACCAGGCTCTCCGATTTTCAGATCGGATCATTTGATCAGACGACCACCCGGAATAAACTCTCGCGATCCCGCATCTTCTTTCGCTGTCGACGTTCGCGCCCTGTGCATGGCGTTCGGACGCTGCGGATGCTAAGCGCGCCGGACCATGACGACGCCCCCTATCGAACGCATCCGCAATTTCTCGGTGGTCGCCCACATCGACCACGGCAAGTCCACGCTGTCGGACCGGCTGATTCAGCACACCGGCGGGCTGACCGCGCGGGAAATGTCGGCCCAAGTCCTTGATAACATGGACATCGAGAAGGAGCGCGGCATTACCATCAAGGCGCAGACCGTGCGCTTGCACTACAAGGCCCAGGACGGGCTGGACTATGTGCTGAACCTGATGGACACGCCGGGGCACGTCGACTTCGCCTATGAGGTGTCGCGCAGCCTCGCCGCCTGCGAGGGCTCGCTGCTGGTGGTGGACGCCTCTCAGGGCGTCGAGGCGCAGACCTTGGCCAACGTCTATCAGGCCATCGACAACAACCACGAGATCGTCCCCGTCCTCAACAAGATCGACCTGCCCGCCGCCGAGCCGGAGCGCGTGCGCGCCCAGATCGAGGACGTCATCGGCATCGACGCCTCGGACGCCGTCATGGCCTCGGCCAAGTCGGGCATCGGCATCGAAGAGGTGCTGGAGGCCATCGTCACCCGCCTGCCGGCGCCCAAGGGCGACGTCAACGCCCCCTTGAAGGCCATGCTGGTCGACGCCTGGTATGACCCCTACCTGGGCGTGGTCCTGCTGGTGCGTGTCTTCGACGGCGTGCTGAAGGCCGGCCAGCGGGTGCAGATGATGCAGTCCGGCTCGACCCATCTGGTCGATCGCGTCGGCGTCTTCCTGCCCAAGAACACCCCGGTCGAGCAGCTCGGCCCGGGCGAGGTCGGCTTCATCACCGCCCAGATCAAGGAAGTGGCCCACGCCGCCGTCGGCGACACCATCACCGACGAGAAGAAGCCGACCGCCGAACCGCTGAAGGGCTTCAAGGAGGTCCAGTCCGTGGTCTTCTGCGGCCTCTTCCCGGTCGACGCCGCCGACTTCGAGGACCTGCGCGCCGCCATCGGCAAGCTGCGCCTGAACGACGCATCCTTCACCTTCGAGATGGAATCCAGCGCCGCCCTGGGCTTCGGCTTCCGCTGCGGCTTCCTGGGCCTGCTGCACCTTGAGATCATCCAGGAGCGCCTGAGCCGCGAGTTCAACCTGGACCTGATCGCGACGGCCCCGTCGGTCGTTTACAAGATCGGCAAGCGCGACGGGACCGAGATCGACCTGCACAACCCGGCCGACCTGCCCGACGTGATGCAGATCGAAAGCATCGCCGAGCCGTGGATCAAGGCCACCATCCTGACCCCCGACGAATACCTGGGCGGCGTCATCAAGCTGTGTCAGGACCGCCGCGGCACCCAGATCGAGCTGTCCTACGTCGGCAGCCGCGCCCTTGTGGTCTATGAGCTGCCGCTGAACGAGGTGGTGTTCGACTTCTACGACCGCCTGAAATCGATCTCGAAGGGCTACGCCAGCTTCGACTACGAGCTGACGGACTACAAGGTCGGCGATCTGGTCAAGATGAGCATCCTGGTCAACGCCGAGCCGGTCGACGCCCTGTCCATGCTGGTCCACCGCGGCCGCGCCGAGACGCGCGGACGCGGCATGGTCGAGAAGATGAAGGAGTTGATCCCGCCCCACATGTTCGTCATCCCCATTCAGGCGGCCATCGGCGGCAAGATCATCGCCCGCGAAACCGTCCGTGCCCTGCGCAAGGACGTGACCAGCAAGTGCTACGGCGGCGACGCCACCCGCAAGAAGAAGCTGCTGGAGAAGCAGAAGGCCGGCAAGAAGCGCATGCGCCAGTTCGGCAAGGTCGAAATCCCGCAGGAAGCCTTCATCGCGGCGCTGAAGATGGATGAGGATTGATCCTCGTCTGAAGAAACTGAAATCAAGAAGGGCGGAAAGCGATGCTTTCCGCCCTTTGTTCTTTGGCGTCAGAACCCCGCCCATCATGTTTCAAGGATCGCGCGGGAGCGGCGGGAAGCTCATGGAGGCGGCAGAGGCGCCGAGCGTCGGGGCCGTACGCCGCCGCGAGTGATCCAAACCTCACGCTGATACCCAGCACCAGAACTGCAAGTTGCCAATTTGTTCCATTCGAGCGATGATCCCTCTTATGACCGACATCACTCCGCCCCATCGCCAGTCGTTCGAGTCGATCCGTCACGAAGATGAAGGCGCTGAGTACTGGCTGGCGCGCCAGTTGGCCCCGGCGCTCGGCTATCAGGATTACCGAAATTTCCTGTCGGTGATCGAAAAGGCGCGCGTGTCAGCAGGGACTGCGGGAATAGATGCAACAGACCATTTCGGTGACATCACCAGAATGGTCGATATCGGCTCCGGCGCACGGCGCGAATTGAGCGACGTTCGCCTGTCGCGCTACGCCTGCTACCTGATCGTCCAGAACGGCGATCCGTCCAAGCCGGTGATCGCCGCGGGCCAGACCTATTTCGCCGTCCAGACGCGACGCCAGGAAATCCAGGACGACCCCACGTTCGGCTCCCTATCGGAAGACGAGCGACGACTGATGCTGCGTCGCGAGATGGCGCAGCACAACACCGCCCTGGCCTCCGCCGCGCGACAGGCGGGTGTCGAGAGCGGTCTGGACTATGCGATCTTTCAGGATCACGGCTATCGCGGCCTCTATGGCGGTCGGACCATGCGGGACATTCACGCCATCAAGGGGCTGAAGAAGAGCCAGAAGATTCTGGATCACATGGGATCGACCGAATTGGCGGCGAACCTGTTCCGCGCGACTCAGGCCGAAGAAAAGCTGAAGCGCGACGGCGCACGCACCAAGGCGCAGGCGAACGACATTCACCACGCCGTGGGCAAGAAGGTCCGCAGCACGATCGCAGAACTGGGCGGCGTCATGCCCGAGCATCTGCCCACGCCGGAGACAAGCATTGGGCAGTTGGAAAGAGCCAAGGCGAAGGCGCTGAAAGACATGTCCGGCGACTAAGCCCCTGGGAGCGAAAGCCCCATCCTAAAATCCCGCCCGCCACGTCTCCGCCGTCAGCGTCACCGCCGCCTCGAGCGGGGGCTTGAGCTGGAACAGGGCGGGGGCGGCGGCGAGGTCGTGGAGGCGGTAGAGGCGCCAGGCGTCGGGGCGTTCGGTGGAGACCTCGCGCTCGGTGCGGGTCAGGAAGAAGTCGGTGGCGGGGCCGCCGCGCGTGGCCTTGACCTCGATCAGGCGCTCGCGGCCCGCCGGATCGAAGCTGCGGATGTCGTAGCCGGCGCCGTCGCCGCGTTCCTGCGACGTCCATTCGACCTTGCGCGCCAGGTCGGGGCGGTCGTGGGCGATCAGGAAGGCGCGTTCGTGGTGGAAGACGTGATGCTCGCCTAGCTGGCCGAGAGCGCGGTTGCGGTGGTCGCGGGCGGCGGGGTCGTATTTGCGGACGATGCGGGCCAGGCCCTCTGGCCGAGGCGGGCGCGCCGGGCCGAGCGGCGGCGGGGCGGTGATGGGGAGGATGGCGCGCAGAGACGGTTGTCCCGTCGCAGAGCGCAGCGTCGCCCCCTCCACCCCTTCGTGGTCCCCCTCCCCATAGAATGGGGAGGAAAAGGGGGCGGCGGCCTCTGACACGCCGGGGCGCGCGTCGTCCGCGAATGGTAGGCCGATGTCCCAGGCTTCGGGGTGGGCGTCGAGGTAGCGTTCAAGCGCGGGGAAGATGGCGCGCTGGTAGTTGGTCATGGGGCGGTAGCCGCGAATGATCGGCATGCCGAGTTCGGTCAGCACCGCCGAGATGTTCATGTGCTTGAACTCGATCGATTTGGCCCCCCGACCGATGCGGGCGTCGAGGGCGCGGGCGCGCTGCGCCTTGACGAAGATTTCGCCCGCCGACTGGGCCGAGAGCATGGCGAAATACTCGGCAACGATGGCGTCGAGTTCGTCGACGCTCCAGTCGGTTCCTACTTTTGATAGGTCAGTCATCGCCCCTCCGCCTACCGGAGGTTAGCTTTGCCGTGGGCGGTTGACCAGGTGGGCGGGTGAGGTGCTGAAGCCCTCCCCACCCGGTCGCTGCGCGACCACCCTCCCCATGAAGGGGAGGGAGAAAGGCTTGAGCCTCGCATCCGGCCTTGTGGGTTTTCAGAGGGTTGGAGGCGGATCGGGGTGTTCTGCTCGCCGTAGCCGCCCATGGCGTCATGCTGGGCGGATGAGCGGGAACCTGAAGGGCGGGCCGGCCCACTATCGGCTGTCGAAGGCGACGTGGGAGATCATCCTCGACGAGTATCGCAACGGGGCGACCGTGCCGGAGCTGAGCGAGCGGTGGCGGGTGTCGCAGCATGCGCTGCGGGCGCGGATCACGCGGCACAAGGCGACCAAGCGCGACTGGGGCGATCAGATCGCCGTCGAGACGGCCAGGGCGCGCGAGGCGGCCCAGGAGGAGGCCAAGATCGCCAGGGCGGCCGAGGAAGCGGCGGCGCAGGCGGCCATGGCCCAGGCCCTGTTCGGGCCGCTGAAACCTGAGGACGCGCATGAGGGCAAGGCGGCAGTGCTGGCCTCGACGGCGATGATCGCCTCGGGCCGGGCCATGCTGATGCGGAGGCTGCCGGAGGCGCAAGGGCTGGCGCGGCTGGCCGAGGTCTATGTGCGGCTGATGGACCGGCAGGATCGAGTCAACAGTTTCGAGAACACGCCGCTGGAGATCCTGCTGGCGGCGCGGTTCAACGGCGAGATGATGAGTGCGCGCTTCGCCCTGACGCCGGAGTCGAAATACGACGATCCCGACTATGAGCTGAAGGCGCTCTACTGGGATCAGTTGAAGGCGGCGCCGGACGCCTATCGGAGCGAGGTGCTGGACGCCCGGCGCGAGGCCGCCCAGGCGCGGCGGGAGACGCGCGAGGCGAAAGAGGCGCTGGAGGCCTTGAAGGCCTCTATCGCTTCCTGAAGCGCGCCGCGTCGGCGGCCAGGCCGGCGCCCCAGTCGGTCGTGGGGTGATCCGGCTCGGCGACGAAGGGCAGTTCGCCGGCGAGACCCCGGATCGCCAGGGCCAGAGGCAGGGCGTAATGGGGCATGAGGCGCAGGGGCTTCCTGCGCTTGTCGGTGACGTCCCAGCCCAGGGCCTCGAAGGCCTCGGCCAGATCGGCGCCTTCCAGACGGTGAATGTCGTCCCAGTCGGGGCGTTCGGCGGCCTCGGCGGCGTCGCCGGTCAGGCCGAACAGGGCCTGGGTCAGGGCGTCGATCTCGGGGAATTCGTCGCGGGCGTCGGGATCGGCGTAGCGCGGCTTCATCAGAGCCTTCAGTTCCAGATCATCGACGCCGGGCAGGTCGATCAGGCGGCGCATAGGTGTGTTGCTCATGACCCGCCATAGCACGCCCGACGGCGGTTGACCGCGCCCGCGTGCGGGTCGAGGCTGGCGGCGCGTAAACAGAAGGCCTTGCCCATGCCGACCGACCTGCCCACCGCCGCCCGCGCGCCGCGCCTGGCCGTCCTGATCGACGGGGAGAACGCCTCGGCCCGGATCGCGGAGGCCCTGTTCACCGAAATCGCCACCCTGGGCGAGGCCTCGGCGCGGCGCATCTATGGCGATGCGGCCAGTCCGGCGCTGCGGTCCTGGATCGACGTCCTGCCGCGCTGGGCCATCCAGTGGCAGCAGAATTTCCAGAACACCAAGGGCAAGAACTCGGGCGACATCGCCCTGGTGATCGACGCCATGGACCTGCTGCACTCGGGGCGGTTCGACGGCTTCTGCCTGGTGTCGTCGGACAGCGACTTCACCCGGCTGGCGGCGCGGATCCGCGAGCAGGGCGTGCCGGTCTATGGCTTTGGCGAGAGGAAGACGCCCGAGAGCTTCCGTCAGGCCTGCACCCGTTTCATCTACACCGAGAACCTGACCGGACGGGGCGGCGGGGCGGACAACGACGAGGCGGCCCCCGCCCCCGTCGCCGAGAAGAAGCCGTCTGAGGCCGCCCGCCTGATCGCCGCCGCCATCGCCGACATGGACGAGGACGGCGACGGCTGGGTCAATATCGGCGGCATCGGCAACCGGCTGAGGAACGCCTATCCCGACTTTGACCAGCGCACCTATGGTCACGCCAAGCTGTCCGACCTGATCCGCGCCACCGGTCGTTTCGACGTCGAGACCGGGGCGGGCGGGGCCATGCGGGTGCGGGTCAGGGCGAAGTAGGCGTCGCGCCCCCTTCCCCCGCGCGCGGCATGGTCTATGTGTGGCCCATGGCCGCCGTAGAGACCCCCGCCGAGACCTTCAAACGTGCATTAGCCAATGCCGCGCGCGCTCTGGCCGAGCAGGCCGAGCTGGAGGTCCATTTCGGCTCGGACGGGCCGAGGCTGTCGAACGGGGTCCTGACCCTGCCCCATCCGCCGCGCGATCCGGGCGCGCCCGAGAGCGCGACCCTGCGCGGTCAGGCGGACCGGCTGGCCCTGCGCCTGGCCAATCATGACGAGAGGCTGAACGCCCGACTGCGACCCGTCGATCAGACGGCGGCAGAGGTCTTCGACGCCGTCGAACAGGCCCGGGTCGAGGCGGTCGGGGCGCGCGAGCTGAAGGGCGTGCGCAACAATCTGAACGCGGCGATGCTGACCCGGCTGGAGAAGTCGGGCGCCCTGCGGGCCGAGGCCGAGCGGGTGCCGGTGGCCGAGGCGGCGGCGCTGCTGGTGCGTGAGCGGCTGACGGGCGAGGCCGCGCCGGACGGCGCCAAGACCATGCTGGACCTGGTGCGCTCCAATCTGGAGCTGAAGGCCGGCGCCGAACTGGACGCCCTGGCCGCTGTGGCCGACGACCAGACGGCGTTCGCGGCGAAACTCAAGGACGTGCTGCGGGCGCTGGACCTCGATCCCGGCGACGGTCAGGCCGAGGACGCCAACGACGAGCAGGGCGAGGACGAGCCCGACCAGTCGCAGCAGGACGCGCCGGACGAGGACGAACAGGAAGAAGAAGACGGCGGCGAAGGCGGCCAGTCGCTGGAAGGCACGGCCGACGACCAGTCCGCCGAGGACGAGCGCCAGACCCGCCCCGACGGCGCCCCGGCCGATCCTGACGGCGAGGCCAGCGACGACGGCCCAGAACTGAACGAAGGCGCCCTGCCCAACCGTCAGGACAGTGTGGACGACGGGCGCGCCGTGGACGCCTACCGCGTCTTCACCAGCGCCTATGACGAGACCATCGGCGCCGAGGAACTGTGCGACCCGATGGAGCTGGACCGCCTGCGGTCCCTGCTGGACGCCCAGTTGGCGACCCTGTCGAGCGTGGTGTCGCGCCTGGCCAACAAGCTGCAGCGCCGCCTGATGGCGCAGCAGAACCGCAGCTGGGCCTTCGACCTTGAAGAAGGCGTGCTGGACACGGCGCGTCTGACCCGCGTCATCACCGATCCGACCAGCCCCCTGTCGTTCAAGATGGAGAGCGAGAGCCCCTTCCGCGACACGGTCGTCACCCTGCTGATCGACAACTCGGGTTCCATGCGCGGACGGCCGATCATGGTGGCGGCGGTCTGCGCCGACATCCTGGCGCGGACGCTGGAGCGGTGCGGGGTCAAGGTCGAGATCCTGGGCTTCACCACCCGCGCCTGGAAGGGCGGACAGTCGCGCGAGGCCTGGATCAGCGCCGGCAAGCCCGCCAACCCCGGCCGCCTGAACGACCTGCGCCACATCATCTACAAGTCCGCCGATGCGCCGTGGCGCCGGGCCAAGAAGAACCTGGGCCTGATGATGCGCGAGGGCCTGCTGAAGGAAAATATCGACGGCGAGGCCCTGACCTGGGCGCACGAGCGACTGCTGGGGCGCACCGAGTCGCGCCAGATCCTGATGGTGATTTCCGACGGCTCGCCGGTCGATGACTCGACCCAATCGGCCAACGCCGCCCTCTATCTGGACAAGCACCTGCGTCAGGTGATCGAGCAGATCGAGACGAAGTCGCCGGTCGAGCTGATCGCCATCGGCATCGGCCACGACGTGACCCGCTGGTATCGCCGCGCCGTGACCATCGTCGACGTCGAGCAATTGGCCGGGGTCATGACCGAGAAGCTGGCCGAGCTGTTCGAGGCCAAGCCCAAGACGGTGGCCCGGTCGGCGAAGAAACGCGCGGCGTGAACCGGCGCATCTATGTCGCGGCCCTGGCGACGCTGACCCTGGCGGCCTGCGCCAGCGCGGTCGTCACCTCGCGCCCCTGGACGCCGACGCCCCAGGCCGATGGTTGGAGCGCGGTCAGCGCCTCGACGCGGACGGTGGGGCTGGGCCTGCCGGGCGCGGCGGTCCTGGCCAAGGGCGTGCGCTACGCCGGGGGCGTGACCCTGCTGGCCGATGCGGGCTCGCCGCTGCACAGCCTGTCCGATCTGAAGCTGACCGGCGACGGCGGCTTCATCGCCGTGTCCGACGTGGGCGATCTGGCGCGCGGAACCCTGGCGCTGGACGGGCGCGGGCGGCTGATCGGGCTGGAGGGCCTGCGCGTGCGCCGCCTGAGCCTGACCGACGGGACGCCGATCAGCCAGAAGGCAGAGGGCGACGCCGAAGGTCTGGCCGTCACCGCCAATGGCGACCTGCTGATCAGTTTCGAGCGCGACCACCGCATCTGGAACTATGGGCCGCTGACGGCGCTGAGGACGCCGCAGGCCGTGCGCCGGCCCGACTTCCCCTTCGCTGAGAACGACGGGATGGAGGGGCTGGCGGCGTCCGGCGACGGCTGGCGCGCAGCCGGCGAATCCGGCGGGGTCTGGGACTGTTCAGCCCTGCGTTGCGCGGTCGTGACCGCCCCGCCCGAAACGCTCCTGAACGACAGCGACTATCGCATCACCGGCATGGACCGCGATCCGGCGGGCGGCTGGTTCGTGGTGCAGCGGTCCTATCGCGCCCCGATCGACGTGCGGGCGCGGGTGCGGCGGATGGCGCAGGACGGGACCCTGGGGCCGGTGCTGGTCGAGCTGAAGCTGCCGGGCACGACGGATAATTTCGAGGGGATCGCGGCGGAGCGGCGCGGCGAGCGGACACGGCTCTACATCCTGTCCGACGACAATTTCAACGCCGTGCAGCGGACCATGATGCTGGCCTTTGACGTGCCTTGATCCTTCTCCCCTTGCGGGAGAAGGTGGCCGAGCAGGGCGAGGTCGGATGAGGGGTTTCTGGCGCGTGGATGACGGGCCGTCTTGCGAGGCTGGCGAGACCCCTCATCCGTCAGCCTTCGGCCGCCACCTTCTCCCGCAAGGGGAGAAGGAAGAAGACGTCAGATCCGTTCGCTGATCTTGATGGCGGCCTTGCAGCCGACCTTGATGACGCTGCTGAGCAGGCGGTAGGCCGGGGCTTCGCGGCTGCCGTGTTCGATGGCGTGGTCGTGGTGGGCCAGTTCCTCTTCGCGGAACTTGGTCAGCTCGGCGGCCAGCTCGGGGTCACGCTCGCGGACCTCCTCGATCTGGTCGGCGTAGTGTTTCTCGATGACGCTCTCGACCGCCTCGGTGCAGGCGTGGGCGGCCTTTTCCGAGATCAGGGCGGTGCCGGCGCCCAGGGCCGTGGCGGCCAGTTTCCACAGGGGGATCATGGCCGTGGGGCGGACGCGGTTTTCCGTCAGCAGGGCCTCGAAGCGGGCCAGGTGGACGGCCTCGTGGCCCTCCATCTCGGTCAGGTCGGCGGCGATGGCGGCCTTGCCCTTGCGGCCCTCCAGCACGGCGCGCTGGGCGCGGTAGATGTGGACGGCCGCGAACTCGCCCGCGTGATCGACGCGCAGCATCTCAGCCATGCGGGCGCGGGTCTGGCCCACGCCGGGACGCGGCAAGGGGATGCGGCGGGCGGCGGCGACGGTGTCGGATGCCTCGGTCATGATCGCCTTCTTACGCTCTTGGCGCGCGCGCGTCCTTGGGACGTTTCGCCGCCAGCAGGCTGAAGATCGCCAAGGCCAGCGAGATGAGGAAGTTCCAGCCCGCCATCGAGACCCCGAGCATGCTCCAGGCCACGTCGCCGCAACCGACGATGGGTTTGATCTCGGCCGTGCCGTCGGCCAGGGCGTTCAGGGCGCTGAAGTCGATGGCGGTCGAGGGCGCGGCCGAACAGGTGGCCGGCAGGGCCCACCAATGCAGTTCGCCGCCCGCGTGGAAGCCCGCCGTGATCGCCCCCGTGAAGAAGACGGCGGCCAGCAGGAAGGAGGCGATGCGCGGCGTGCCGCGGCTGGCGCGGCTGAAGACGGCCCAGAAGGTGGCGGCCCCGGCGATGGCCACGGCGGCCCAATAGACCTCGCGCTGCTTGAGGCAGAGGTTGCAGGGCGGCAGGCCGCCGAACCGCTCGAAGGCGTGAGCTGCGCCCAGCATGGCCAGAGAGGCCGCCAGCGCAAAGGCGGTCCACCAGCGGGTCAGAAGTTGATACAGGCGCGTCATGGCGCCTTTCTTAGCCGCAGCCGAGGCCCGCGTCGATCAGTGTCCGATCAGCTTGACCGCAAAGACGGCGCCGACCAGCAGGACGAGGAAAAGCACGGTGAAAAGCGCCAGTCTTTTCTCGATGATCGCCAGCATGGGCTCGCCCCAGCGCTTGAGCACAAAGGCCACCAGGAAGAAGCGGGCGCCGCGCGTGACGACGCACAGGGCCACGAACAGGGCCAGGTTGAACTGGAAGATGCCCGAGGCGATGGTGATCAGCTTGAACGGGATCGGCGTCAGCCCCTTGATCAGGATGACCCAGGCGCCGTGCTGCTGGAACAGGGCCTTGGACGCCTCGAAGGTGTCGGCCTTGCCCAGGACGGACAGCATCCACATGCCGACCGGCTCCAGGAAATAGCCGATGGCGTAGCCCAGCAGGCCGCCCAGGACCGAGGCGACAGTGCAGACCGTGGCGTAGAAGTAGGCGCGCTCGGGCTTGGCCAGCACCATGGGCGCCAGCATGACGTCCGGCGGAATGGGGAAGAAGGAGCTCTCCGCGAAGGAGACCACGGCCAGCGAGCGGGTCGCGTGACGGTGGCGGGCCAGAGAGAAGACCCAGTCATAGAGCTTGCGAAGCATACAGGCGTCCCGGTTGAGCCTGCGGCTCTAGCAGGCCCGGCGGGCGGGCGCATCCGTTGATCAGCGGCTGCGACACCGCAACGTGTCCTGTTTCGATGCAGCTCCGCCTTGCGCCCGACCGGGGCCGCCCATTAGGTTCCGCCCCAATCGGCGGCAGCAGCCGCCACAAAATACAGTGAGAGGAGACGCGTCATGCAGGACGCCGCCGCCAAACTCGACCAGGAAAACCCGCTGGGCGTGGACGGTTTCGAATTCGTCGAATTCACCGGCCCGGAGCCGGAATCCATGATCGCCCGGCTGGAGCTGATGGGCTTCACCCCGACCCATGTGAACCCGACCACGGACGCGGTGCGCCTGAAGCAGGGCGACATCACCATGCTGGTCAACCGCTCGCCCAAGGGCCAGGCGGCGGACTTCGCCAGGGACCACGGCCCCTCGGCCAACGGCATGGCCTTCCGCGTCGCCGACGCCAAGGCCGCCTATGAGGGCGCGCTGGAACGCGGCGCGGTCAAGGCCGAGGGCGTGAACGGCGGCGCTCTGGGGAACGACTATCCCTATATCCTGCAGGGCATCGGCGGTTCGCTGCTCTACGTCATCGACCAGTATGGCGAGCACGGCTCGCTGTATGAGGCCTGGGACGAGATCGAGGGCTGGGAAGAGGCCGAGCGTAAGAACTCCATGGGTCTGGAGATCCTCGACCACCTGACCCACAACGTGCGTCGCGGCGAGATGCGCACCTGGTCGGGCTTCTATGGTTCGGTGTTCAACTTCGAAGAGCAGAAGTATTTCGACATCAAGGGCAAGGCGACCGGCCTGTTCTCGCAGGCCATGATCGCGCCCGACCGCGCCATCCGCATTCCGCTGAACGAGAGCCAGGACGACAACTCGCAGATCGAGGAGTTCCTGCGTCGCTACAACGGCGAGGGCATCCAGCACATCGCCCTGACCACCGAGAACATCTTCGAGACGGTCGAGGCCATGAAGGCGCGCGGCGTGGACTTCCAGGACACGATCGAGACCTATTTCGAACTGATCGACAAGCGCCTGCCCAACCACGGCGAGGACGTGGAGCGGATGCGCAAGAACCGCATCCTGATCGACGGTTCGGACGAGGAAGGCCTGCTGCTGCAGATCTTCACCCAGGACACCTTCGGCCCGATCTTCTTCGAGATCATCCAGCGCAAGGGCAACGAGGGCTTCGGCAACGGCAATTTCCAGGCCCTGTTCGACTCGATCGAGTTGGACCAGATCCGTCGCGGCGTCATCAAGGTCGACGCCTGAATGAAGATGCGGCCGCCGCACTGGCTGCCCTGGCTCGGTCCGCTTGTCGCGGCCGGAGCCGGGGCGCTGGCCGGGGAATACTGGCTGGGGGGAGGCTTCTGGATGGTGCTGTTGGCGGCGCTGGTCTGCGGCTTCGCCCCCATCCTGGGCTACCGCGTCTGGAAGCGACTGCACCACCGCTGACGAGCCCGAGGACAGGCTTCGCGGTGGAGGGGGCGGCGCGAGCCTTCACCGCCGGAGTCGCCCCCTCCGTCACGGCCGCTTGCGCGACCGCGCCACCTCCCCACAGAGTGGGGAGGAAAGTCCTGAGGGGAAACCGCCGATGAAATCCGTCCTGACCGCCGCAGCCGTCCTGACCCTGCTGGCGTCGCCCGCGCTTGCGCAGGAGGCGCCGACCTGGTCCCTGGCCATTCACGGCGGGGCGGGCGTGATCGAGCGCGCCAGCCTGAGCCCGGAGCGCGACGCGGCCTATCGCGCCGGTCTGCAGGCGGCGCTGGACGCCGGCTCGGCGGTGCTGGCGCGCGGCGGCTCGTCGCTCGACGCGGTCCAGGCGGCGGTTCAAACCATGGAGGACAACCCCCTGTTCAACGCCGGACGCGGGGCCGTCTTCACCGCCGCCGGCAAGAACGAACTGGACGCCGCCGTGATGAACGGGTCCGACCTGACGGCGGGGGCCGTGGCCGGCCTGACCCGCACCCGCCACCCGATCGCAGCGGCGCGGGCGGTGATGGAGCGCTCGCCCCACGTCATGCTGATCGGCGAAGGCGCCGAAACCTTCGCCGCCTCGGTCGGTCTGGAACAGGTGGAGCCGGGCTTCTTCTTCACCGAAAGCCGCTGGCAGGCCCTGCTGAAATCTCTGCGCGACAAGGGTCTGCCCCTGCCCCCGCGCCCGCAAGGCGCCCCGCCGGAGCCGGCGACCCTGGCTCGGCCGGTTCCTCTGGCCTCGCTCAACGAAGCCCCGCTGGACGAGCGCAAGTTCGGCACGGTCGGCGCCGTGGCCCTGGACAGCCAGGGGCGTCTGGCCGCCGCCACCTCGACCGGCGGCATGACCGCCAAGCAATGGGGCCGCGTCGGCGACGTGCCGGTCATCGGCGCCGGCACCTACGCCTCCAACGCCGACGGCTGCGCCGTCTCGGCCACCGGATCGGGCGAGTACTTCATCCGCGCCACCGTGGCCCGCGACATCTGCCAGCGCACGGCCGAGGGCATGGCGGTCAAGCCCGCCGCCGACGCCGAGATCGCCGAGGTCGGCGCTATCGGCGGCGAGGGCGGGGTCATCGTCATGGGCAAGGAGGGAACCGTCGCCTTCTCGATGAACACCTCGGGCATGTATCGCGGCGAGGCCGGTTCGGGCCGCGCCTCGCGCGTCGCCATCTACGCCGACGAAGAAACCCCGCGATGACCGGGCAGGTCGTCGATCTGAAACAGAAGTTCGGCGGCTTTTCCGACCACTGGCGGCCGCGCGTCGCGGCGCAGTTGAACGGGCAGGACGTGCGACTGGTCAAGGTCCAGGGGGTCTTCCCCTGGCACAGCCACGCCGACGCCGAGGAGATGTTCCTGGTCTGGAAGGGCCGCTTTCGCGTCGAGTTCCGCGACCGCATCGAGACCCTGGAGCCCGGCCAGTTCATCGTCGTGCCGCGCGGCGTCGAACACCGCACCGCCGCCGACGAGGAGGCCGAGGTGATGATCTTCGAGCCCTCGGAAGTGATCAACACCGGCGACGCCCCGACCTCGGAATTCACCGCGCCTTCCGGCCAGACGATTTGATCCAGACCCTATGAGCACCCGCGACCACCCCGGCGTCATCGCCCCGCCGCCGCTGATCTATCTCGGCTTCCTGCTGGCCGGATGGGGGCTGGAGCAGTTCGCCGTTCACATGATTTCGCTCGGCATGGGGTTCAGCCTCGATGTCGATCTGCGGCGCGGCCTGGCCTTTGTTCTGGTGATCGGCGGCCTGCTGCTGGACGGGATCGCGGCGGGGACCTTCCGCCGTCTGGGCACCCCGCCCGAGCCGTGGAAGCCGACGACGGCCCTGGCGACCGGCGGCCTCTATCGCTACAGCCGCAACCCCATCTATGTCGGCTTCGCCGTCACCTACGCCGGCTTCGCCCTGGCCATGGACAGCCCGGTCGCCCTGGCCCTTCTGGCGCCCTGCCTGATCGTGATCGACCGTTTCGTCATCGCCCGCGAAGAAGCCTATCTGAGCGCCAAGTTCGGCGCCGAATATCAAGCCTACAAAGGAAAGGTCCGCCGATGGCTGTGACCCCGAACCGCCCCGCCCCGCACGCCGACGAACTGTCGGAAATGGCCATCGAGGAGTTGGACGCCGCCTGCGGCCTGCTGTGGGTCGAGATGAAAGCCGTCACGCCCTGGGGCGATACCTATGAAGGCACGGCCCCGTCCGGCCGGGCGGTCGAGATCGAGCGCCGCTACCTGTGGGCGCACGAGCCCGCGGGGGCCATCGCCGTCGAGGTCGAGGTGCGCGACCCGGCCCTGCGCACCGGGGCCGAGGCCCGCGCCGTGATCTCGCCCCCAAACAGTTGATCGAACTGCGGCTTTTCGGCCGCCGTCGCCGCTTCCCAACCGCCTCGCCTCGGACTAGCTTCGCCTCATGAAACTCGCCTCGCTCAAGCACGGCCGTGACGGCCGCCTCGTCGTCGTCTCCAATGACCTGAACTGGTTCACGGACGCCTTCCTGATCGCCCCGACGCTGCAGGCGGCGCTGGATGACTGGGACCGCTGCGAACCCCTGCTGCGCGCCCTGGCCGAGAGCCTGGAGCATGAAGCCGTGCCGCGCGGCCGCTTCCACGAGCGCGACGCCGCCGCCCCCCTGCCCCGCGCCTATCAATGGGCCGACGGCTCGGCCTATGTGAACCACGTCGAACTGGTCCGCAAAGCCCGCAACGCCGAGATGCCGGCCACCTTCTGGACCGATCCCCTGATGTATCAGGGCGGCTCCGACCACTTCATGGGTCCGCGCGACGCCATCCCGCTGAAGGATGAGGCCTGGGGCTGCGACCTGGAGGCCGAGATCGTGGTCGTGACCGGCGACGTAGCCCTGGGCGCCAGCCGCGACGAGGCCCTGGCCGCGATCCGTCTGGTCGGTCTGGTCAACGACGTCTCGCTTCGCAACCTGATCCCCGGCGAACTGGCCAAGGGCTTCGGCTTCGTCCAGTCCAAGCCGGCCAGCGCCCTGTCGCCCGTCTTTGTCACGCCCGATGCGCTCGGCGACCGCTGGAAGGACGGCAAGCTGTCCGGCGCCCTGTCGGTGCAGCTGAACGGCCAGGACTTCGGTCAGGCCGACGCGGGCGTGGACATGACCTTCGACTTCGGCGTGCTGATCGCCCACCTGGCCAAGACCCGCTCGCTCATCGCAGGCTCGATCATCGGTTCGGGCACCGTGTCGAACAAGGACGCCGACGGCGGTCCGGGCAAGCCGGTGGCCGACGGCGGTCTGGGCTATTCCTGCATCGCCGAGGTCCGCACGGTGGAGACCATCCTGACCGGCGAGGCGAAGACGCCCTTCCTCAAGCACGGCGACACCGTCCGCATCGAGATGCTGGACGACAAGCATCACACCCTCTTCGGCGCCATCGAACAGACGGTGCAGCCGGCCTGATCTCCGCTTTTCGAGCGCCGTTCGTCGGGTTAGGCTGACGGCGTTCGGAGGGGGAGTTCGACATGTCGCCGCAAACCATGGGCCCGCTGATCGGCATCGGCGTGGCCTTGTCTATCATCCTGCTGCGCAACCGGCGCAAACGGACCCTGCGGCCGCATCTGTTGTGGGTCATGCCCCTGCTGGTCACCGTGGCGATCGGCTTCGGTCTGTGGGCCAATACCCAGCATCCGCATTTCGGCCCCCTGGCCTGGATCGCCTTCGTGGTCGCCCTGGCCCTGGGCTGCGCCGCCGGATGGCAGCGCGGCAAGACCATCACCATCGAGAAGGAGCCGGACGGCGCGCTGAAGGCCCAGGCCTCGCCGCTCGGACTGATCCTGATCGTCGGCCTGTTCGCGGCGCGTGCGGGCCTGCGCGAGGTGATGGAGGCCAACGCCGCGGCCTGGCATCTGGACGCCGTAGTCGTCACCGACGCCTTCATGCTGTTCGCCGTCGGCATGATCGTCACCCAGCGCATCGAGCTCTACATCCGCGCCCGTCGCATCCTGGCCGGCGGAACCGACAGCCATGTCGAGGCAGCGGCATGAAACACGCCCTGACCCTGATCGCCATGCTGGGGTTCGCCTGGCCCGCCCATGCTCAAACCGGAACCGACGACTGGGATATGAATCGTGATCCAGCCCAGAAGCTGGTCATGGCCTATACGGCGTTCGACAATGGCCTCGGCATAGGCGCGCGCTGCTCAAACGGGTCGTTTCAGGTCCTGATCAGCGGCCTGCCGCCTGCGACAGGGGCGACGCGCAACCTGGGGATCGCTCTGCAGGACGCCGAGGTCGCCGACCAGCGCTGGAACATCGCGGAAAACCCCACCGTGGCCATCAGCGACATGCCCAGCCCCCTGGCCCGTCAAATGCGCAAGGGCGGCAGCATGCAGGTCGTCGTGCCTGCCGCCGAAGGCGATCAGAGATTGCGCTATGTCCTGGATCTGCCCGCCTCCAGCACAGCGATCGATGAGGTTCTGCAAGCCTGCGACCGCCCGCTCGTCGACGCCCGCGACGCCGAGTTGGAAGCCCTGCAGGCCGATGGCCTGCCCCTGAATCTCGAATGGGCGCGTCCGCCCCGCCCCAACTATCCAGAAGGCAAGACCTACACTCGCGGCTTCGCCACCATAACCTGCCTCACACGCTCCGACGGCGGCGTGCGCGATTGCGTGGTGGAGACGGAGCATCCGATCGACGGCGGCTTTGGCGAGGCCGCCATCGACGCCACTCGCCGGGCGCGTCTCCGCTCCAAGGATGGCGGCGAAGTTCTGCCAGGCATGATCGGTTTCCGCACCAACTTCCTGATGGAAACAGCGCCAGTCACAGGACGGCGTCTGAGGCCGAATTAATCGACGGGGCGGCGATTGACCCGGCGAATTCCGCCGCTAGATTGCGCGCCTCCCAGACCTGTGCCGGTGTGGTGGAATTGGTAGACGCGCTGGATTCAAAATCCTGTTCCGAGAGGAGTGCCGGTTCGAGCCCGGCCACCGGCACCACGTCTGGATGAGCGCCCGAGCGGCGCCGTCCTTCCTTCCCGACCGACATCCTCATCGACCGGAACGCAGCCTTAGCCGTTCTGGCGCATTCCGCTTGGCGAGGAGGGATGTCGCGCGCCCGGACATGGGGCGAAACAATGAATGAGCTCGATCGGACTTGATTAAGCGGACACAAGTGTCCACTTGGCGATCTTCATGACCCGTCCCCTGCGAAAAGACGCCGCCGAACGCCGCGAGGCCCTGCTGAAGGCCGCCGCCGAAGCCTTTGCGCGCGACGGTCTGGACACGCCCCTGCACGTCATCGCCGAGCGCGCGGGCGTGGGACGAGCCACCCTCTATCGCAACTTCGCCGACCGGTCGGAACTGGCCGTGGCCGTCTTCGTCGGACAGATCGACGACCTGCATGAGCGCACCCAGGCACGGCTGGACGACCCCGAGGTCTTCCTGTGGTTCCTCGGCCAGATGGTCGAACTGATGATCCAGAGCGCGGGCCTGGCCGGCGCCATCCGCGACCTGAAGGACGAGGCCCTGGCCCCGATCCGCCACGGCCTGAAGCGGGCGGGCGCCGAGGCCCTGGCGGTATCCCAGGCGGCGGGTCGGGTGCGGCCCGACCTGAGCGTCGAGGACACCCGCGTCCTGGCCCTGATGCTGGGGGCGCCGTCTCGCACGGTGGGAGCGGCGGACCGGGATCAGTTGAGCCGCCGCACGCTGGAGCTGGTGCTGGACGCGGTCAAGCCTCAGGGACGCGCCGCATGAGCCGCCGCAACTGGGACCTGCCCTGGGACGACTATCTGGCGACGCTGAAGCCGCACGAGCGTCCGGCCCTGCCCGGTTCGCCCGCCACGCCGGACCACTCGACGCCCTGGCGTCTGGCCTACGCCGCCGTAGGGATTCTCGTGGCCCTGACCGGCAGCCTGGGCAATGCGGCGGTGACGGCCAATATCCCCATGCTGGCGGGGTCGCTGGGCGTGACCACGACCGAGGCCGCCTGGCTGCCGGTCGTCTTCGTCATGACCAACGCCTGCATGAACCTGCTGCTGGTCAAGTTCCGGATGCAGTACGGGCTGCGGCTGTTCACCGAAATCATCCTGATGGTCTTCCTGGCGACGGCGGCGGCCCACCTGTTTCTGGAGGACTACGGCTCGACCCTGGTGGTGCGCGGCATCGCCGGGATGGCGGCGGCGGGCATGTCGACCCTCGGCATCCTCTACATCATCCAGGCCTTCCCGGCGCAGCACCGGCTGAAGGGCATCATCATCGGCGTCGGTCTGTCCAGCCTGGCCATCCCTCTGGCGCGGTTGGGGGTCGGCCATCTGATCGACCATGACCTGTGGCGGGCGGTCTATATGTTCGACCTGGGCCTGGTGCTGGTCGCCCTGCCCGCCGTCTTCGCCCTGAAGATGCCGCCGTCGCAGCGGGTCAAGACCTTCGAAAAGCTGGACTTCGTCACCTTCGCCCTGTTCGCGCCGGGGATCGCCCTGCTGACCGCTGTCCTGGGGCTGGGCCGGATCGTCTGGTGGACCGAGGCGCCCTGGATCGGCTGGGCCCTGATCGGCGCCCTGGTGCTGCTGACCGCCGCCGTGGTGATCGAATACAATCGCACCAACCCTCTGATCGACCTGAAATGGCTGGCCGGCCGCGATCTGATCCGACTGGTCCTGGCCATCGTCCTGGTGCGGATCGTCCTGTCGGAGCAGACGACCGGCGCGGTCGGCTTCCTGCAGCAGATGGGCCTGGTCAACGAGCAGATGCACGGCCTGTTCTGGGTCATGCTGTTCGCCACGGCGACGGGGACGCTGACCAGCGCCCTGACCCTGAACCCGACCAAGCTGTGGGCGCCCATCTCGGTCGCCCTCGGTCTCATAGCGGTGGGGGCCTATATGGACAGCCACGCAACGGTGCTGACGCGCCCGGCCGAGCTCTATGTCAGCCAGGCCCTGCTGGCCTTCGCCGCCGCCTTCTTCATCGGCCCGACCATGATCATCGGCTTCGGCAAGGTCTTGCAGGGCGGGGGCAAGAACCTGATCAGCTTCATCGTCGTCTTTTCCATCGGCCAGAACATCGGCGGCCTGATGGGCTCGGCCCTGATCGGCACCCTCCAGACGATCCGCGAGAAGTATCATTCCAACCAGTTGGCCGAGCACATCGACCTGGGCGATCCCGAGGTGGTGCTGCGGCTGCAACAGCTGGGCGGGGCCTATGCCCACACCATAGGCGACGCGGCCCAGAGACAGGGCGCGGCGCTACGTCTATTGCAGCAGCAGGTCAGCCAGCAGGCCCAGGTCCTGGCCTATAACGACGTCTTCCTGCTGATCTCGGGCGCCGCCGCCGTGGGCGCCGTCTGGGTCGCCGTCAACCATTTCCGCCCCCGTATCGAGGCGCGCCGCGCCGCCAACCGCGAGGCGGCGCAAGCCGCCGCAGCCGCCGCTGTCGAATGACCCGGACCCGACCATGACCGACGCCACTCCCGCCCCTGCGCCCGCTCAAGCTCCCGCTCCGGCCGCCCCGCCGCCCGCGCCCGCCGCCCTGCCGCCGTCCAGGAGCCGCCGCGTCATGATCAGCGTGGTGCTGAGCCTGATCGCCCTGGTCGGGGTCGGACTGATCCTGCACGCCTGGCGCCTGCCGCCCTTCGACGGCGGCCCGCAGACCACCGACAACGCCTATGTGCGCGGCCAGGTCACGGTCATCAGCCCCCAGGTCAGCGGCTATGTGACCTCGGTCGAGGTGCAGGACTTCCAGACGGTCCAGCAGGGCCAGTTGCTGGCGACCATCGACGACCGCATCTATCGCCAGCGGCTGGATCAGGCCAAGGCGGCCCTGCATTCGGCCGAGGCGGCCCTGGCCAACTCGGCCCAGAGCCAGGCCTCGGCACGCGGCTCGGTCGCCCAGTCCCGCGCCTCCATCGCCGGGGCCGAGTCCGCCGTGACCAAGGCCCGCGCCGACGCCCAGCGCGTCCGCACCCTGTTTGCTGGCGGCTGGGTGGCCCAGGCCCAGGTGGACACGGCCCAGAACGCCCTGCGCGCCGCCGAGGCTCAACTGGCCGCCGCCCGCGCCGCCGAGGGCGTGGCCCAGACCGGCGTCACCTCGGCCGTGGTCAGCCGCGGCTCGCTGGAAGCCGCCGTCGAGAACGCCCAGGCCCAGGTGCGCCTGGCCCAGATCGACCTGGACAATACCCGCATCGCCGCCCCGCGCGCCGGGCGCCTGGGCGAAGTCAGCGTCCGCGTCGGACAGCAGGTCGCGGTCGGCACGCAACTGACCGCCCTGGTCCCCGACGTGGTCTGGGTCACGGCCAATATGAAGGAGACGCAGATGCGCGACGTCCGCGTCGGCCAGCCTGTCGAGATCACCGTCGACGCCCTGGGCGGTCAGAAGCTGAAGGGCAGGGTCGAGCGCATCTCGCCCGCCGCCGGGTCCGAGTTCAGCGTCATCCGTCCCGACAACGCCACCGGCAACTTCACCAAGGTGGCCCAGCGCATCCCGGTCCGCATCGCCGTCGATCCGGGTCAGGAGGCCGCCGCCCGCCTGGCCCCCGGCATGTCGGTGACGGCGCGGATCGACGTAGCCGACGCGCGCTGAACCGCGCCGACGCGAAAACTTCATCCAGCTTGAGGGTTGCGTCAGGCTGACGCAGCCCGCATCTGGTCCCGATGACCAGCACCCCGACCGCCACAGCCACGACGCCCAAGGGGCCGGGGTTCGCCGAATTCGTCTGCCTGATCGCCGTCATGATGGCGATGAACGCCCTGGCCATCGACGCCATGCTGCCGGCCCTGCCGCACATCGGCGAGGATCTGGGCGTGGTCAACGAGAACACCCGCCAGTGGGTTATCACCGCCTATCTGCTGGGCTTTGGCGGGGCGCAGTTGTTCTACGGCCCCCTGGCCGACCGGTTCGGGCGTCGGCCCATCCTCTTCATCGGCATCGGCCTCTATGTCGGCTTCAGCATCCTGGCCGCCTTCGCCCACTCATTTGAATGGCTGATCCTGTCACGCATCGGCATGGGCATGGGCTCGGCCGCGACGCGGGTGCTGGCCGTCTCCATCGTGCGCGACCGTTATTCCGGCCGGACCATGGCGCGGGTCATGTCGCTGAGCTTCCTGGTCTTCCTCGGCGTGCCAATCCTGGCCCCGACCGTCGGACAATTGATCATGCTGGTGGCGCCCTGGCGCTGGATCTTTGGCTTCTTCGCCCTGTTCGGCGGCAGCTTCCTTTTGTGGGCCGCCCTGCGCCTGCCCGAGACCCTGCACCCCGAAGACCGCATGCCGATCAAGTTCAAGCGCATCGCCGGCGCCTTTGGTCAGGCCCTGACCAGCCGCATCGGCATGGGCTACACCCTGGCCATGACGGCGATCAGCGGCGCCCTGTTCGCCTTCATCAACTCGTCGCAGCAGATCTTCTTCGACGTCTTCAAGTCGCCCGGCCTGTTCACCACCGTCTTCGCCATGGTGGCCGGCGGCATCGCCCTGGCCTCGGTGCTGAACTCGCGCATGGTCGAGAAGCTGGGCTCGCGCCTGATCGCCCACACGGCCCTGCTGGGCTTCATCGGTTTCAGCGTCCTGCACGCCATCGTCGCCTATACGGGGCATGACAGCCTGTGGGTCTTCGCCGCCTTCCAGGCCTGCAAGATGTTCTGCTTCGGCTTCATCGCCGGCAACTTCGGCTCCATGGCCATGGAGCCCATGGGCCATATCGCCGGCACGGCGGCCTCGGCCCAGGGCTTCATCTCGACCATCGGCGGCGCCCTGCTGGGCTTCTGGATCGGCCAGCATTTCGACGGCACCACCGTGCCGATGACGGTCGGCTTCGCGGCCTTGGGCGTCCTCGCCCTGCTGCTGGTCCTGGCCGCCGAGAAGGGGCGGCTGTTCAAGGCGCACCACCTGCCGCCCGTGGCTGCCCCCGCCTCAACCAAGGCTTGATCTTTACGGCGCGAGGGAGCCTGTTCGCACGCATCTGAATACGGAGCGTTCGATGACCCTGAAGCTGGCCGGCCTGGTATCCGCCATGGCCCTGACCGCGGCGCTTGGCGCCTGCGCCACCGCCCCCGCCCAAGCCCCCGAAGGCAGCGTGCCGATGACACCTCTCGCCCCCGCGACCCCGGCTGCGCCCGCCTTCGTCTACGCCAACGACATCCACTCCAACGCCCGCCCGGCCGAGGCGCGCGTCGGCCATGTGGCGCTGGACCTGACCGCCGACTTCGCCGCCAAGACCCTGTCGGGCTCGGCGACCCTGGACGTCACCGGCCGCGTCGGCGCGACCGAGGTGGTGCTGGACACCAAAAACCTGAACATCCGCGGCGTGCGCGATGTGCAGGGCCGCCCGCTGCGCTATGAGCTGGGCGCCGTGGACGCCATCAAGGGTCAGGCCCTGACCGTCCACCTGCCCGCCTTCGCCGGGACCGAGGTCCAGAAGGTCGTCGTCGACTATTCCACCCGCCCCGACGCGGCGGCCCTGCAATGGCTCAGCCCGCAACAGACGGCGGGCGGCCAGAAGCCCTATCTGTTCAGCCAGGGCCAGGCCATCTTGACCCGCACCTGGGTCCCGACCCAGGACAGCCCCGGCATCCGCCAGACCTATTCGGCCCGCATCAATGCCCCCGCCGACCTGACCGTGGTCATGTCCGCCGAGCACCTGACGCCGCAAGGCGAAGCCGCCGCTGCAGCCAGTCAGAAGGCCTGGCGCTTCGACATGGATCGCCCGATCCCGCCCTATCTGATGGCGGTGGCCATCGGCGACATCGCCTTCGCCCCCTTCGATGAGCGCACCGGCGTCTGGACCGAGCCGAGCCGTCTGCAAGCGGCCCAGACCGAACTGCAATCGACCCCGCGCATGGTGGACGCCGCCGAGGCCCTCTACGGCCCCTATCGCTGGGGCCGCTATGACCTGCTGGTCCTGCCGCCCAGCTTCCCCTTCGGCGGGATGGAGAACCCGCGCCTGACCTTCGCCACCCCGACCATCATCGCCGGGGACCAGTCGCTGGTCTCGCTGGTGGCCCACGAACTGGCCCATAGCTGGTCGGGCAATCTGGTGACCAACGCCACCTGGTCGGACATCTGGCTGAACGAAGGCACCACCGTCTATTTCGAGAACCGGATCATGGAGGCCCTGTACGGTCGCGACCGCGCCATGCAGGAGCAGGTCCTGGGCTGGGGCGAGCTGTCGGCGGAACTGGCGACCACCGCGCCGGACGACACCAAGCTGCACATCGACCTGACCGGACGCGACCCCGACGACGGCCTGTCGGGCGTGCCCTATGAAAAGGGCGCGGCCATGCTGCGTACGATCGAGCGCATCGTCGGTCGCGAAACCTTCGACGCCTGGCTGCGCGGCTATTTCGACCGCCACGCCTTCCAGCCCATGACCGACGTCGGCTTCCTCGCCGACATCCGCGAAAACCTGATCAAGGGCGATGCGGCGCTGGAGGCCCAGCTGCAGCTGGAAAACTGGATCTACCAGCCGGGCATGCCGTCGAACTGGGTCCCGCCGGTCTCCCACGCCTTCGAAGCCGTGGATCAACAGGCCAAGACCTTCTTCGCCGACAAGGGCCCGGCCTCGGCCATCGACTGGAAGAACTGGAACACCCAGCAGCGCCAGCGCTTCCTGGCCTGGCGCCCCGAGGGTCTGGCGGCGAGCGCCGACTGGCTGACCACGGCGCAACTGGCCGATCTGGAGAAGACCCTGAACCTGGCCAATGAAGGCAACGCCGAGCTGACCTTCGCCTGGCTGCAGATCGCCCTGGCGCACCGCTATGAGCCGGCCGTGGCCACCGCCGACCGCTTCTTGACCAGCCAGGGCCGTCGCAAGTTCGTCCTGCCCCTGTTCCAGACCCTGTGGGGCGAAGGCGACTGGGGCCGTCCAATCGCCACGCGCATCTACGCCAAGGCCCGGCCGCTCTATCACCCGGTCACCTCGGGTTCGGTGGATCAGCTGGTGGGCCGGCCGTAAGACCTGAAAGCCCTCCCCCTCGAGGGGGGGGGTTGGGTGGGGGTGGCGGCAGACGGCGTCCAACTCGGCGCCCGAGACGCCGTCGCGCCCCAGGCGCTTCAGCTTCCAACGTCGCGCGCGCACCCCCATCCCCGGCCCTTCCCCCCTCGAGGGGGAAGGGAGCAGTGCGGCTACAGATCCACCACCTCGACCCCGTCCTCGCGGGCCAGCCGGTCGGCGAGGACGGCGCGGTGGCAGCCACAGGCCTCGGCCTCGAAACACAAGAGGGCGACGCGCTTTTCGCCCGCCACATGGCGCAGCTGCTGAAAGGCGGCCTCGGCGACCGGCTCGCGCATATGGGCGTTGAAGATGGCGTGCATGGCGGCCACGTCGCCCTTCCTCGCCGCGTCGCGTCCGGCCTTGGGCGTGCCGAGCGCCCGCAGTTGCAGGTAGTCCAGCCCCTCCGCCTTCAGGCTTTCACCCAGCACCGTCTTGGAAAAGCCCGCGATGCGCGACGAGGCCACGGCCCGCACGTCGGCGACCAGCTCGACCCCCGCCGCCTTCAGCCGGTCGATGACCTGGGCCTGGGTCGAGCCTTCATAGCCGATGGTGAACAGCTTCATGCGGCCAGCATCGAACGAAAGCCGCCCGGCGCCAAGCCTTGCGGCCCCATGCCCATGGCAGCGCCCAAAGCAAACCTCGATGCCGTCAGCCAAGGGTGGAAAGAGGACCTCGACCGGCGGACGTCTTGATGATTGAAAACGCTTGAGCGAAGATGTCGTCATGGCAACTACAGCGATAATCTTGCTAGCTACTTATATGGCGATGGCTGCCTGGATGTATGACCGCGCGCAGAAACGCTTTCGTCATCGTGCGAAGCTGCCTATGCAGTGGGGACTAAATAGACGTCCGAACTGGTATGCTCCTCGCCACGTTGCGCTAATCGTGACGCCCATACTTGGCGGGATCGGTTTCTTGGCTGCGGCTTTGATAGTCGCAACGATGCCGCAGCCGCCAAATGGAACGACCGATCAGGTTGTTTGTCTGCTAGTCGGGTTGGGAGCGTTGGGCTTAGCCGTCTACGCAGGATACCTCTGGCTTGTGGCTCGTTGGGATCGCGCCACCTCCGGCATCGTAGAATAGAGTGCATGTCCGCAACGGGCCGAACGCTTAAGTTCGCGCCCCGTCGAGCAGCCGACACTCGCGCGAATTTTCTTTTCCGGGTTTGCGCATCGCTGTCGCGGACTTGACGCCGGAACCGGCGACCCGCTCCCTAGGCTGAAGTTGGAGGACGTCCCATGATCCGCACCGCCCTGAAGGCCATCCCGCTGGCCGCCGCTCTGATGCAGGCCACGGCCCCCGCCGCCTTCGCCCAGAACATGGTGATCCACGGCGGGACCATCTACACGGGCGACCCCGCCCAACCGACCGCAGAGCAGGTGATCGTCCGCGACGGACGGATCATGTCGGTGGGCGCCGAGACGGCCGTGGCGGGTCCCGCCGACATGCAGGTCATCGACCTGAAGGGCGCCACCCTGTTTCCCGGCTTCACCGACGGCCACGCCCATCTGGACGGCATCGGTTGGCGCGAGATGACGTTGAATCTGGAAGGCTCGGCCTCGGTCGTCGAGGCCATGCAGCGGCTGAGCGACTGGGCCAGGGTCCACCCGGAGGGCGTCATCGTCGGGCGCGGCTGGATCGAGACCCATTGGCCCGAGAAGCGCTTCCTGACCGCCGCCGATCTCGACGCCGCGGCGCCGGGCCGCATCGTCCTTCTGACCCGCGCCGACGGCCACGCCGTGGCCGTGTCCAGCGCCGCCATGATTGCCGCCGGGATCGACGCGAGCACGGCCTCGCCGTCCGGCGGCGACATTCTGAAAGGAGCGGACGGACAACCCACCGGTCTGCTGATCGACGCCTCGGGCGATCTGATCGCGGGCCTGGCGCCCCAGGCCGACGCGGCGGCGACCCGCGCGGCCTATCGCGCGGGCTTCGGCGTCTATGCCCGCTATGGCTGGACCGGCATCCACTTCATGAGCGCGCCGTGGAAGGACGTGCCCCTGATGGAGCAGATGGCGCGGGACGGCGAGGCGCCGGTGCGGGTCTATAACAGCATCGACATGGGCGACGCCCGCGCCTTGATGGCGGGTGGTCCGCGCGAGGCGGCGGACGGGCGGATCATCACCCGGGCCATCAAGTTCTACGCTGACGGGGCCCTGGGTTCACGTGGCGCCATGCTGTTCGAGCCCTACTCCGACCGGCCCGACACCCACGGCCTGATGCGCACCTCGCACGACGAGGTCATGCCCCTGTATCAGGAGGCCCTGCGCACCGGCATCCAGATCGCCACCCACGCCATCGGCGACAAGGGCAATCACGAGGTCGCCGCCTGGTACGAGGAGGCCCTGCGCGCCGTGCCGAAGTCCGAGTGGAAGCTGGCCGATCCGCGCTGGCGTATCGAGCACGCCCAGATCATCCGGCCCGCCGACTATCACTACTTCGACGAACTGCCGATCATCGCCTCGATGCAGCCCAGCCACGCCATCGGCGACCTGCATTTCGCCGCCGACCGCCTGGGCGACGCCCGGCTGGACGGGGCCTATGCCTGGCATACCCTGGTGGAGCGGGGCGTGATCGTGGTCGGCGGTTCCGACGCCCCGGTCGAGCGCGGTGATCCCCTGATCGAGTTCTACGCCGCCGTGGCGCGGCGCGACCTCAACGGCTTCCAGGGGCCGGACTGGCGTCCCAATGAAGCGGTGGATCGGGCGACGGCGCTGAAGATGTTCACCCTGTGGCCCGCCTACGCCAGCTTCCGCGAGGACGAACTGGGCACCATCGAGGTCGGCAAGCGGGCGGACTTCACCGCCTTCAACATCGACCTGATGACCGTGCCCGCCGCCGACATCCCCAAGGGCCATGCGGTCCTGACCGTGGTCGACGGACAGGTGGTCTATCGGGCCGACTAAGGTCCTTCTCCCAGCCCTGTGCGTTGCGGCGGGGCGGCGCATCGGTTAAGCCCCGGCCATGGAATTCTTCTCCGGTCGCCCATTGCGGCCGGGGCTTGGCGTTGGAGCGCTCAGATGGCTGATTTCGCCCCCGGACTGGTCACCGTTTTCGGCGGCTCGGGCTTTGTCGGAACCCAGGTGGTGCGGGCCCTGGCCAAGCGCGGCTGGCGCGTGCGCGTCGCCGTGCGCAAGCCCGCCCTGGCCTATGAACTGCGCATGGCCGGCGACGTCGGCCAGATCCAGACCGTCCGCTGCGACATCACCGACAAGGCCGCCGTGGCCGAGGCGATCAAGGGCGCCGACGCCGTGGTCAACCTGGTCGGCATCCTGTTCGAGACCGGCGGCCGCAAGTTCGAGGCCCTGCACGTCGAGGGCGCCGTCAACGTCGCCGAGGCCGCCAAGGCCGCGGGCGTCCAGCGCCTGACGCACATGTCCGCCCTGGGCGCCGACGTGAACGCCAAGGCCGCCTATGCCCGCACCAAGGGCGCCGCCGAGGCCGCCGTTCGCGCCGCCTTCCCCAGCGCCGTGGTCATCCGTCCCTCGGTCATCTTCGGCAAGGGCGACGACTTCCTGAACAAGTTCGCCGCCATGGCCACCTGGTCGCCCGCCCTGCCCCTGATCGGCGGCGGCGTGACCAAGTTCCAGCCCGTCTATGTCGGCGACGTGGCCGAGGCCATGGCCCGCGCCACCGTCGCCCCGGAAGCCGAGGGCCAGACCTTCGAACTGGGCGGCCCCTCGGTCTGGACCTTCGAGGACATCCTCAAGTTCATCCTGCGCGAGACCAACCGCAACCGCTTCCTGGTCCCGCTGCCCTTCTTCGCCGCCCGCATCCTGGGTTCGCTGGCGCAGATCCCGGCGGCCATCGGCCTGAAGCCGGCCCTGACCAAGGACCAGGTCCTGATGCTGGAGAGCGACAACCTCGTCTCGCCGGGCGCCGAGGGCCTGGCCGCCCTGGGCGTCGAGCCCACCGGCCTGGAGGCCATCGCGCCGAGCTATCTGTTCCGCTACCGCGTCGGCGGGCAATACGCCGAAAGCCCGGCGGCGGCCTGATCGGCTCCGCCCACGAAAAACCCCTCGGGACCCGCGTCCCGAGGGGTTTTTGTTTGGGCGCTGATCTTTGCTTTCCTCCCCATTTCATGGGGAGGTGGCGCGGAGCCGTAGACGACGTGACGGAGGGGACGGCTCGACGGCGGACCTTTGCGTCGCCCCCTCCACCGCTACGCGGTCCCCCTCCCCATGGAATGGGGAGGAAAGTAATTTACAGCGCGCCCGTCACGGCCAGACCGATGATGCCGGCCACGCCGACGACGATCCGCCACCAGGCGAAGGGGCCGAAGCCGCGCTTGGAGACGAAGTCCAGCAGGAAGCGCACCACCACCAGGGCCGTCAGGAAGGCGGCGATGAAGCCCACCGCGATCAGGCCGAGGTCGCTGAAGTCCAGCACGTCACGGTTCTTGAACAGGTCATAGGCCACCGCCGCCCCCATGGTGGGCAGGGCCAGGAAGAAGCTGAACTCGGCCGCGGAACGCTTGTCGGTCTTCAGCAGCAGGCCGCCGGCGATGGTGGCGCCCGAACGCGACACGCCCGGGATCATGGCCAGGCACTGGAACAGGCCGATCAGGAAATAGACGCGCATCGGATAGCGGTCGGCGTCCAGATAGACCGGGAACTTGTCCACCCGGTCCAGCCACAGCAGCACCAGGCCGCCGAGGATCAGGGCGATGCAGATGACCAGGGGCGTTTCGAACAGCACCGTCTTGATGAAGCCATAGGCGAAGAAGCCGATCACGGCGGCGGGCAGGAAGGCCACCAGCAGGCCGATCAGGAAGCGTCGCGCCTCGGGATCGAAGGGCCAGCGTGTCGCCAGAAACCACAACCGCTTCAGATAGACGCTGATGATGGCCAGCAGGGCGCCCAGCTGGATGACGATCTCGAACGTCTTGCCGGTGCTCTCGAAGCCGAGGAAATGCCCCAGCAGCAGCAGGTGGCCGGTGGAGGACACCGGTATGAACTCGGTCAATCCCTCGACCAGACCCAGAAGGATCGCCGTCAGCCAGTCCGCCATGGAAACTCCGTCTTGTCCGGCGGCGGTTCGTCCGCGCCGGGCGCCCGCCTTCCTTAGCGCCCCGGACAAGACGCCGCCATTGGCGGATGCGCGGTTTTGCGCGACAAGGGCGGGGATGACCGCCTCCTCTCTCGACGACGCTCACGCCACGACCCGCCGCATCACCACCCTGTCGGTGGGGACGGCGACCATCCTGATCGTGATGAAGGCCTTTGCGCTCGGCGCCTCGGGGTCGGTGTCGATCCTGGCGACCCTGGCGGATTCCTCTCTGGACCTGATCGCCTCACTGGCCACCTTCTTCGCCGTGCGCTGGGCCGCCGCCCCGCCGGACGAGGAGCATCGCTATGGTCACGGCAAGGCCGAGGCCCTGGCGGCCCTGGTCCAGGCGGGACTGGTCTTCGCCTCCGCCGTCTTCATCGGCTGGGAGGCGGTGCAGCGCATCTTTGACCCGCGCCCCGTCACCGCAGGCGGCTGGGCCGTCGGCGTCGTCGTGGTCTCGATCGCCGTCACCCTGTGGCTGGTGTGGATGCAGACCCAGGCCCTGAAGAAGACCTCGTCCCTGGCCGTGGCCGGCGACCGCGCCCACTACGCCGCCGATCTGGCGGCCAATGTGGTGGTGCTGATCGGCGTCATCTCGGGCGCCTATCTGGGCGCGCCGGGGCTGGATGCGGCGGCGGGTCTGGTCGTGGCGGTCTGGCTGTTCTGGGGCGCGACCTCCATTCTGCGCGACGCCGCCGACCACCTTCTGGACCACGCCGCGCCCGACGCCGACCGCGCCGCCGTGGTCGCCGCCGTTCTGGCCGACCCGCGCATCGGCGGCGTGCACCAGCTGCGCACCCGCATGGCCGGCCAGGTCCTGATGGTGCAGATGCACGTCGATCTGGAGCCCAGCCTGACGCTGGAGGCCGCCCACGCCATCGTGGTCGAGGCCGAGCAGCGCATCGAAGCCGCCTTCCCCCATGCTGACATCCTGATTCACGCCGACCCGCGCGGCCAGGCCGAAGCCCAGGCCGAGCGATCCGAAAGCCGCGTCGAGCCGCTGACGGCCTCGTCCGGCCCCTGGTCATAGGCTGCGACCGGGCGTCGCGGTAAACGGAGCCTTAACGAGCGCGGGCGCATGGGTTGAGCAATGTCCGCGCCCGCCGTCCTCTATCATTTCGCCTTCCATCCCGGCTCGCGCACGGCACGACTGGCGCTGGGCGAGGCGCGCGTCGATTTCGGCGAGGAACTGGTCAAGCCGTGGGAAGAGGACTGCCCCCTCTTCGACCTCAATCCTTCGGGGATGCCGCCGGTCCTAAGCGTGACCGAAAAGGGCAAGACCCTGACCCTGTGCGAGACCGAGGCCATCCTCGGCTGGATCGAGGACCGGGCCAAGGGCGACGTCCTGATGCCCGCCGACATGGCCGAGCGCGCCGAGACGCGGCGTCTGGCGACCTGGTTCAACCGCCGCTTCATCGACGAGGTCGACGCCGTTCTGCTGCACGAGCGGATGGAAAAGCCCCTTCTGCGGCTCGGCCCGCCCGAGGCGCGGATGCTGCGCGAGGGCCGCGACGCGCTGCGCGTCCACCTGGCCATGCTGGAAGGTCTGGCCGCCGGGCGTGAATGGCTGGCCGGGCGTCGGCTCAGCCAGGCCGACCTGATCGCGGCGGGCCACCTTTCGGTGCTCGACTATTTCGGCGAGATCACCTGGGCGTCCTATCCGTCGCTGAAGACCTGGTATTCCAAGCTGAAGTCGCGGCCCTGTTTCCGGCCGCTGCTGAGCGACCGTTTCCCCGGCGTCCATCCGGCCACCTGGTACGCCGACCTCGACTTCTGAGGTTTTCCCTTGCCGTCATCCCGGACGAAGGCGCGCGCAGCGGGCCGAAGATCCGGGACCCAGACGGTGGAAATCAATCGCCCCCGCCGTGCATGAAGCCGCCGCCTGGGTCCCGGATCGGCCTGACGGCCGTCCGGGATGACGGCCGGAGGTGTCAACGGACTCGACTCCCTCACTCAACCGCATCAAACGAGCCTCATGGCGGCCGATCCCCGCATCTTCATCCGACAGCGCGCCGCCGAGCTGGGCTTCGGCGTGTGCCGCTTCGCCTCGGCCAGCGAACCGTGGAGCGCGGGCGAGAAGCTGGCCCATTTCGTCGAAGCCGGGCGGCACGGCGACATGGGCTGGATGGAGACGACGCTGGAGCGCCGCGCCCACCCCACCGCCATGTGGGACGGGGCGAAAACCGCCGTCGTCCTGGGCATGAACTACGGCCCCGAGGCCGATCCCCTGCCCGAGCTGCAAGACACGTCGGCCGGCTATATCTCGGTCTATGCGCGCGGCGACGACTATCACGAGGTCATCAAGGGGCGGCTGAAGATCCTGGCCGGGCAGATGGCCGCGCGGCTGGGACAGGAGGTGAAGGTCTTCGTCGACACCGCCCCCTTGATGGAAAAGCCCCTGGCCCAGCGCGCCGGTCTGGGCTGGCAGGGCAAGCACACCAATCTGCTGAGCCGCACCCACGGCAACTGGCTCTTCCTCGGCGTCATCCTGACCGCCGCCGAGATCGAGGCGGATGCGCCGGAAACTGAACACTGCGGCCGCTGCACCGCCTGTCTGGACGCCTGCCCCACGAAGGCCTTTCCCGCGCCCTTCCAGATCGATGCGCGGCGCTGCCTGTCCTATCTGACCATCGAGTATGCGGAGCCCTGGCCGGTTGAGTTCCGCATCGCGGCGGGGCCGCGCATCTATGGCTGCGACGACTGCCTGGGCGCCTGTCCGTGGAACAAGTTCGCGCAAGGGGCGTCGGAGGCGCGCCTGCACGCCCGCGAAAACCTGAAGGGGCCGAGGCTGGCCGACCTGCTGGCGCTCGACGATCCGGCCTTTCGCGCCCTGTTCACCAAGAGCCCGGTCAAGCGCATCGGGCGCGACCGGTTCATCCGCAACGTCCTCTATGCGGCGGGCAACTCAGGTGACGCCGCGCTGATCGCCCCGGTCGAGGCCCTGCTGGACGACCCGGCGCCCGTGGTGCGCGGGGCCGCGGTCTGGGCCCTGTCGCGGCTGGATGGCGCACGGTTCGCGGCCTCGCGCGAAGGGCGGCTGGCTGGTGAAGAAGACGAGGGCGTGAAGGCGGAATGGCGTCCTTCTCCCCTTGCGGGAGAAGGTGGCTCGCGCAGCGGGTCGGATGAGGGGGCGCGCACCCGATAGTCATAGAAAGGGGGTTTCCCACGTCGAGAAACCCCTCATCCGTCAGGCTTCGCCTGACACCTTCTCCCGCAAGGGGAGAAGGGCAATCATCAGACGTCAGCCGAACCCACGCCGCGACCGCCGCCCGGCACCTGGGCGACGTCCAGCAGCTTGAGCCGGAAGACCAGGACAGCGTTGCCCGGAATCATCGGCGGGCCGCCCGCTTCGCCGTAGCCCAGCTCGGGCGGCAGATAGAGGACCCATTCGTCGCCGGGCTTCATCAGTTGCAGGGCCTCGGTCCAGCCCGGCACCACGCCCTCGGGCGAGAAGACAGCGGGGGCGCCGCGCTTGAACGAGCTGTCGAAGACCGTCCCGTCGGTCAGGCTGCCCTCATAGTCCACGCGCACCAGGTCGTTGCGGTCGGGATGGGCGCCGCCGGCCGGGCCGCTGGCGACCACCTTGTACTGCAGGCCCGACGGCAGGGTTTGAACCCCCTCCGCCGAGGCGTTGGTCTTCATGAAGGCGGCGGCGGCCTCGGCGTTCCTGGCCAGGTCCGCGCTCGACACGGCGGGCTGGCGGTTACAGGCGGCCACGGCCAGCAAGGCGGCGACGGAAACCGCCGCCAGAGCGGGCTTAGCCCATGCGAAGTTCATAGCCACGTTCCTTGAGGGCTTCGCCGATTTCCTCGGCATGTCGGGCGTCGCGGGTCTCGACCATGATGTCGAACTCCGCTCCCTTGGCCGGCACGTCCAGCGCCAGCCGGTTATGCACGACGTCGATGATATTGCCGCCCAGACCGCCGATCACGGCGGCCATGGCCGACAGCATGCCGGGACGGTCGTCGCCCAGGATGCGATAGACGATCAGGCGCTTCTCGCGGACCATTTCGCGGTTCAGCACCACGGCCAGCATGCGGGCGTCGATATTGCCCCCCGTCAGCTCGACGCCGACCTTCATGCCCTTGAATCGTTCGGGGTTGGCCAGGATGGCGGCCAGGCCGCCGGCGCCGGCGCCCTCGGCCACGGTCTTCTCCAGCGTCGCCAGCAGGGCCACGCCCTTTTCGAAATCGGCCTCCTCGCAGACGAAGACCTCGTCGATCAGGCCGTCGGCCAGGGCGAAGGGGATTTCGCCCACGGCCTTGATGGCGATGCCCTCGGCGATGGTCTGCCCGCTGCACTTGGCCGGCTCATGACGGCGTCGCGCGGTGAAGGAGGGGTAACGGGCGGCCTCGACGCCGAAGATCTTGATGTCCGGCTTGACCGCCTTGGCGGCGATGGCGCTGCCGGCGATCAGTCCGCCGCCGCCGATGGGAATGATCAGGGCGTCCAGATCGGGCGCGTCCTCGAGGAACTCCAGCCCCGCCACACCCTGACCCGCGACGATGCCTTCGTCGTCGAAAGCCGAGACGAAGACATAGCCGTGCTCGACCTGAAGCCGCTTGGCCTCCTCGGTCGACCCCGAGAAGTCGAGACCGCGAATGACGACATTGGCGCCGTGGGCGCGGGTGCCGTCCACCTTCACGAAGGGGGTGCCCTCGGGCATGACGATGGTCACCGGCACGCCCAGGCGGCCACCGTGATAGGCCAGGGCCTGGGCGTGGTTGCCGGCCGAGGCGGCGACGACGCCGCGCTTCATCTCATCCGGCGTCAGCTGCAGCAGCCGGTTCAAGGCGCCGCGCTCCTTGAAGCTGCCGGTGAAGTGCAGGTTGTCGTACTTGATCCAGATCTCGGCCCCGGTCAGTTGCGACAGACGGCGCGAATAGCGGACCGGCGTGCGGTCCACCTGGCCGGCGATGCGGGACTGCGCCGCGCGGATATCGTCGATGGTGACGGTCATGAAGCCCCTGAATTCGTTTCTCGGCCGGTCTCTGCGCCCGGTCTCCGGCGCCCTTGTGACGCACCCGAAGCGGACGGGCAACCTTGACTCTCGAGGCCATGGAGGGTCATGCCGGTGACGCTTGAAACGAGTTCCGGGAGCCCCTCCATGTCGACCCGTCGCCCTTCCCTCGCCCTTGCCGCCATTCTGGCCGGCGCCCTCGCGCTCGGCGCCTGCGCCACCATGCCCATGAACGGGGTCGCGCCCGCCGACTCGACCGAGTTCAGCGCCGACGCCTTCGCCTGGTCGACCCGTGCGGGACAGGCCTCGATCGAAGGCCGCGTGGCCTTCGCCCAGGACGGCAAGAGCTTCCACTGCGTCGGCAATGTCGGCCTGATCCCCGACACCGGCTATACCCGCGCCCGGATGCAGCGCCTCTACGGCTCGACCGATCGAGCCGCCGTGCCCGCCGCCGTGGTGCGCGCCCGCTCGGCCGGCGAACAGGGCGCCGACTACCGTTCGTTCGAACGCGCCCAGGCCTGCGCCAACGACGTCTTCCGCTTCAACGGTCTGCCCGACGGCAGTTGGTTCCTGATCTCGCCGGTCAAGGCGGGCGACGACATCGTGGTGCTGATGAAGCGGGTCCAGACGCGCGGCGGGCGTATGATCAACGTCACCCTCGGAAGTTGAACGACGCCAAGGATCGGCGTTCGCCATCCTTTGGCCTTACGGGACCGCTCTGTGAACTGATCCATTCCTGGACAGTCGGGGAGCGCGTTCTTGTCCCAGCATAACATCATGGGTTCCGAGGCCTTCAACAAGGGCCCCTTCGTCATCATCCGCGCCGTGAAATCCGGCGGCTTCCGTCGTCGCCGGTCACGCTCGATCGCGGCCTATGTGGTGGTTGCGGTCCTGGCCCTGTCGGCCGGCGCGGCGGTCGCCGCCTTCGCCCTCGGCCCCCTGCTGGTCCAGGCCGACGCCGCCAGCGCCGCGACACCGGCCCCCGCGACAGGCCCTGTCACGCCGACGCCTGCCGTGGTCGGCGTCCCGTCGCCCGCCGCCTAAGGCTCGCGCCCCCTCAGGGGCCGACGAAGCTCAAAGCCTCGGCGAACAACTCGCCACGGCTGCGCACGCCCAGCTTCTGATAGGCGTGCTTCAGGTGCGTGCGCAGGGTCTCGATCGAGATGTCCAGCGCCTGGGCGACCCGGCCGGTCTCGGCGCCGGCCAGCAGCATTTCGATGATCCGGCCTTCCGACGGCGTCAGCAGGTGGTTCTCGATCAGGGCCTGAAAGCGGATCTCGCTTCGCGCCCGCTGCAAGGTCAGGCCGATCAGGGCGTCGGGCGCGGCGCAGACCTCGCGCGCCCAGGCCACCCAATGACGTCCGCCCTCGCCCGGCACCACGGCGCAGCCCGCCTCCTCGGGCCGCGCCGCCGCGACCAGGCCGACGATGATGGCCGAGCGCGGCGTCAGCCGCCCGTCGCACATCTCGAACGCCTCGCCCTCATCGCGCAGCCCCCGCGCCGCCTCGTTCATCCACATCACGTCGAGTTCGCGCGTCACGATCAGCCGGGCTCGGCGCTCGCTGTCGATCCAGTTGGCCAGGGCTCGACCGCAGACGGCGTCCGGCCCGGCTTCATCCGTCGCGGGGGGACGCCGCCGGTCCCGCGACACGCGCCGGTCGGTAGAAAACCAGAACGGTTCTCCGGGCGCGCCGGCCGCCAGATCAATCTCAACAGAACTCTGCGCCACCCTGACACTCCAAGCTCTGGCCGCCCCCGTCCGACCGGTTGTTCCACCACCCCGTCACGACGCCACAATATCGACGAATTTGACCATACCCCAAAATATTCCCGTAAACACCCCACAGATTGGTGATATTCAAAACTGACGATCCGATGCAGAGTTCGGAAAAATAACCAGCAACCAACACCATGTTATACATTTATGCTCAGAAAATACTCTAAATTATAACAACTGATCTGCCAACGAAGTGAAATGGAGATTACTAACAAGTTGTTAACGACGCAAATTGATGAACTGTCACGTCTTTCCAGGAGGAGACGCCTCCGATAGCGCCTCGCCCCCCGATGATTTTACAATCAAGGACACCGGAAAGACTTCGGGCGGGTTCAAGATCACGCCGACCGTCGCGACATGACATCGCGCGCGCGGCCGTGTCGCCGGACCCCAGGCGCGCCGATCGCCACCACCGCGTTTGCGGGATCGACGCGTCAACGGGCGGGCCGGGCGTGGGCGCATCCGCCCCCGCTCAAACATGGGCGCTTCGGCGCGACGACCTCACGCGGAACTGCACGCCCCCCAGCGTTCCGCACGACCGGAGTCGCCGCCGAAGCGTCAGGCCTGCCGCCTCGGGGAAGCCTGTCCGTAAAATCACGAGAGGGAATGGAGCGGCCGGCGGGAATCGAACCCGCGACATTCAGCTTGGGAAGCTGACGTTCTACCTCTGAACTACGACCGCATCGGGGGCGGACCATAGAGGGCGGGGCCGAAAAGGAAAGGCCCGGCGCGGGGCCGGGCCTGTGGAAAATCGGCAGGGCGGGGCGGTTCAGTCGCGGATGCGTTCGACCGAGACGCCGCGTTGCTCCAACTGCGCCTGAAGGCTGTCGGAACCCGCCAGATGGCCGGCGCCGACCGAGATGAAGGCCGTGCCCGAACCCGCCAGCAGGGTCTGGATCTGATCGGCCCAATTCGTATTCCGTTGCGTCAGCATGACGGCGTACATCTCGGGGGATTCCGCCTTCATCTCCTGGCCGATCAAGGCGTCCAGTCCTTCGACATCGCCGGTGGACCAGGCGGTGACCATCTGGCCCAGGACGACCTCAGCCGTGTCGAACTCCTTGAGGCCCGAGCGCAGCATGGCCAGTTGGGCGTCTTCGGACATGTCGGCGATGAAGCCGATCTGCTGCGGTGCGGTCTCGAAGCCCTTGATCGGCTTGCCGGTGGCGGCGGCGCGCGCGTGCAGGATCTGATCGCCGCCGTTGGCCGCGACGTAGCCGGCCTTCTGGATCGAGGCGAGCGCCAGTTGCAGGCTGGCCAGCCAGGGGCGCAGCGGGTCCAGTTGCGCCGCCGTCGCGCCGACGGTTCGGGCGGCGGCGTCCAGGTCGGTCATTTCCTCGGCGGTCAGCAGGCTGGACAGAGGACGGTCGGGCGACACGCCCTTGGCCTGAATCACAGGCATGACGCCGGTCTGATCGGCCAGGTCCGCGATCTCGAACCAGTATTCGTCGGCGCTGGCGAAGGCCTGATCAACGCGAGCCGTGCCCCAAGGGGTTTCAGGCTTCAGCACATGGACCGTGCCGAACAGATAGATAGTCGAGTCGGCGTCGCGCACCACCCACAGGCCCGGCCCGGAACCGGCCGGCGCCGCAGTGACCGCGACGGGCGCGGCGGCTGTCGCCTGCGCCATGGCCGAGGGCGCGAGCAACAGGGCCGACAAGGCGGCCCCGACAGCCAGGGTCGATCGCACACAGGCGGTCAGTCGGGCGATAGACATGAAGAGTGTCCTTTGTGGCTGAAGGTCAGTCGGTCCGGCGCGCCGAACCCTATTGCTCGTCCGAGAAGATGGATTCGATCGGCAACTGGAACAGGCGCGCGATCTTGAAGGCCAGCGGCAGGGAGGGGTCGTAGCGGCCGGTCTCCAGCGCATTGACGGTCTGGCGCGAGACGCCGAGTTCGGTCGCCAGGTGGGCCTGGCTCCAGTCGCGCTCGGCGCGCAGGACCTTGAGACGGTTGTTCATGCCGCCCTCCTCAGCGCCGACCCAGCCACCACCAGGCCCAGGCGACGGTATAGCCGATCAGCATCAGGGTCAGCATGGCGAAGGCGCCTGTGGCGGCATAGGCGGCGGGATCGGTGCGATCCGAATACCAGGCGGGAATCTGGATCATCGCGGATTGAGGCAGGGAGGCCATGATCACCAGAACGCCCCCCACGGCCATGCCGCTGGAACCGCCCCAGAACCAGGCCCACTTGTGCGCCTCCTGGGCCGCCTCGTCGATCGAGGACATCCACCGCAAGCCGACCCACAGCGAGATCAACATGGTCAGGGCGGCAAAAGCGCCTACGACCCAGAGGACGGCGGTGCTGGTCATGACGTCCTGCCCCTTGCCCTCCATATAGCCCAGGACGGCGCCCATGATGAAGCCCGCCAGCAGGATCACGCCGAACCCCGCCACGGTCTGGAGAATGAGTTTACGTTTGCTGGCCAAGACGCCCTCCCGATCTGACAAGCGTGTTTTACATCACGATGGGCGGGCGTCAAGCGAGGTTGTCAGATCATTGCTCGCTCATTCCGCCGGTGCGTTCAACAGTTCGGGGCGGCTGAGGGTGCGGGGCGACTGTTCGACGGCGGTCAGTTCGGGCAGGTCCTTGCCTTCGTGGTCGACCTGCAGGTCCTCGAAGCGGCGCGCCGAGACCATGACCTGGCTCTCCAGCGAGCCGACAAACTGGTTGTACTTCCCGACAGCGGTCTCCAGCGCCCGGCCGACTGAGGCGGCGTGGCCGCCCATGACCGACAGGCGCTTGTAGAGCTCCTTGCCCAGGCGGGCGACGTCCTCGGCGTTCTTGGCCTGCTCCTCGGCGCGCCAGCCATAGGCGACCGCCTTGCACAGGGCGAACAGGGTGGTCGGGGTGACGATGACCACGCGCGAGGCCATGGCGTCCGTCATCAGGTCGGGTTCGTGATCCAGGGCTGCGGCCAGGAAGGCGTCGCCGGGCACGAACATGGCGACGAAGTCGGGGCTGGGCTTGAACTGGTCCTGATAGGCCTTGGACGACAGCTGGCGGACGTGGGTCTTCATGCTGGCGGCGGTGCGCAGCGACATGGCCTGGGCCTGGGCTTCGTCATCGCCGTCGGCTTCGTCGGCGAAGGCCAGCGACACCTTGGCGTCGATGACGAACATGCCGCCTCCCGGCAGTTTGACGATGAAGTCGGGGCGCTGCTGACGGCCCTCGTCATTGGCCGAGGAGTTCTGCTCCTCGAAGTCGAAGCGGCCGGCCATGCCGGCGGCCTCCAGCACATTGCGGCAGGTCTGCTCGCCCCAACGGCCGCGACGGCCGGTATTGCCCTTCAGGGCCTCGGTCAGGCGGCGCGCCTCGTCCCGGGTGGCGGTCGAGGCGGTCATCAGGGCGGCCAGCTGCTCCTTCAGCCCGCCGGTATCCTCGGCGCGGGTCTTCTCCAGGGCGGCGACGTGTTCCTGGAACTTGGCCAGAGTTTCGGACACCGGCTTGAGCTGGGCCTCCATGCGCTCGCGGGCGACGCGGTCCTGGGCCTGGAAGGTCTCGGTGGCGCGGGCCACCAGCTTGGTCGCCACGGCCTCGGCCGACTGAGAGGCCTGGGCCTTGAGGAAGTCGGCCATCGAATCGCGGCTCTCCTCCATCAGCTCCAGCCGGGCGTCGGCGGCGTCCAGCGCCCCCTTGGCCTTCTGCCAGCCCATGAAGGCCCAGAAGAAGCCGGCGACCGCGGCCACGGCGACGACCAGCAGGATGAGTTCGAGCGTGTTCATGCTCCGTTCCTAGCCGGAGTCGGGGCTGGATCATAGCCTCCCTCTCCCGATGGGAGAGGGCTTGAGCCTCCAAGAGTGCAGCGATTGGCAAGGCGAAAGGGTGAGGGTCCACAGCGTCAGTCGGCGTGAGCCGTCGCACAACGGCCTTAGGTCGACTTCAAGCGCCAACCCTCACCCTTTTGCGCAAGAACGATCGCTGACGCTCTCGTGCGCTCAAGCCCTCTCCCATCGGGAGAGGGAATCTTACGCCGGGCGGCGCGCCCGCAGCGCCTGAACAATCGTGCCGTCGTCCAGCCAGTCCAGTTCACCGCCGACGGGGACGCCGCGCGCCAGCGACGTGACCTCCACGCCCGCCGCCGACAGGCGCTCTGCGAGATAGTGGGCCGTGGTCTGACCGTCGACGGTGGCGGGCAGGGCCAGAACCACCTCCCTCGCCTCGCCGCCTTTTGCACGGCCGATCAGTTCGGCGATGCGCAGTTGCTCGGGGCCGACGCCGTCCAGGGCGGACAGCAGGCCGCCCAGGACATGATACTTGCCGCGAAAGGCGCCAGACCGCTCCATGGCCCACAGGGCGCCGGCCTCCTCGACCACGCAGATCAGGGCGTTGTCGCGGCTCTGGTCCGCGCAGACGGAACAGGGATCGCGCGTGTCGGGCGAGCCGCAGACCGAGCAGTTGACGACCTTTGCGGCCGTTTCCGCCAGCGAGGCGGCGAGCGGAACCAGAAGTTGCTCGCGCCGCTTCAGCAAGGCCAGGGCCGCGCGCCGGGCCGAGCGCGGCCCCATGCCCGGCAGCTTGGCCAGCAGGCTGATGAGGCGTTCGATTTCCGGTCCGGCGGAAGCGGCCATCAGAAGAGTTTCGGCATCCCCGGAATGTTCATCCCGGCCATGGGGCCGGCGGCCTCGCGCATCAGGGCGTTGTTGACCTCGTCCAGCTTGCGCTTGGCGTCGGCGTGGGCGGCGACGATCAGGTCGGCCAGGATCTCTCCCTCGCCCGGCGCCATCAGGCTGTCGTCGATCTTCACCGAGGTGATCTCGCCGGGGCCTTTCAGGGCGATGGAGACAAGGCCGCCGCCCGAGGTGCCCTCGGCGGTGGTTTCGGCCATTTTCGCCTGGGCGTCCTGCAGCTTTTGCTGCATGGCCTGGGCCTGTTGCATCAGGGCGTTGAGGTCTTTCATACCCCCTAGATAGGGCGATCCGCGGCCGGGCTCCAGACCCTGTGGCCGAACATTGATCCACATCAGCAACAGATTTTGTAGCCAATCCCCTTGACGCCGACGCGGGACAAGCCATATTCGCCACAACTGAAGTTGCTAATCCTGTTCAGGAGCTTTCCCCATGGCCTTCGACGCCCTTTCCGCCCGCGACGTTCCGGTTTCCGATTCGGTTCTGGCCCAGCTGTTCACCGAGGCGCGTACGCGCAACGGCTGGAGCGACCGCCCCGTGTCGGACGACCTGCTGCGCCAGCTCTACGACCTGACCAAGTTCGGCCCGACCGCTGTCAACATGACCCCGGCCCGCTTCGTCTTCGTCACCTCGCCCGAGGCCAAGGCCCGTCTGTCGGTCCATATGGCCGAGGGCAACCGCGCCAAGACCCTGGCCGCCCCGGTCAACCTGATCATCGCCCAGGACATCGATTTCCACGACACCCTGCCCAAGCTGTTCCCGCACGCCCCCGGCGCCCGCGACTGGTTCCTGGACGAGGCCGGCCGTCGTGAAGCCGCCTTCCGCAACGCCTCGCTGCAGGGCGGCTATCTGACCATCGCCGCGCGCGCCCTGGGTCTGGACGTGGGTCCGATGTCGGGCTTCGACGCCGCTGGCGTGAAGGCCGAGTTCTTCCCCGACAGCAATGTCGAGCCGAACTTCATCATGAACCTGGGCTACGGCACGGACGAAAACCTCTTCCCGCGTTCGCCCCGCCTCGACTTCGAGGAAGCCGCGCAGATCCTGTAAGCAAAGAGGCCGTCATCCCGGCCGCAGCGCAGCGGAGAGCCGGGACCGCCCAGAACGCCGACGTCAGCTCTTCCTGCGGTCCCGGATAGCCCTACGGGCTTCCGGGATGACGGGCTGGATCAGTCTTCCTCGTCGTCCTCGGGGATGGCGGGCATTTCGACCGCAGGCGCCAGGGTCTTGATGTCCTTGATCTCTGCGCCGGGGAAGGCCTGCATGATGGACACCACGAAGGGGTCCGCCTCGACCGCCGCCCGGCGGGCGGTGCGGGCCTTTTTCTCGATCTCGATCAGGGTCTCGCCGCCGCCCTGACCATTGGCGGCGATCAGCCAGGTGCGGCCGGTCCATTCCTTGAGCCGCGAGGCCAGACGCCGCGCCAGATCGACGGGCGAACCGGCGGCCGGTTCATAGACGATGGCGCCCGGCTTGAACGACACCGGCTTCACATAGCGCTCGACGTCCATCTGCAGCGTGATCTCACGCTTGTCGCCGATCAGGGCGACCACGGCCTCGAAGGTCTGGGGATCGGGAAAGGCGGGCTGGGCCACGGGCCGAGCCGCCAGCATGGCCGAGGCGCCGCCGCCTCCACCGCCGCCCCCGCGAGGCCCGCCCGCGCCGCCGCCGCCCGGCAGGGTCCCGCCCGACTGGATGGCCTTCAGCGCCTCTTCCGGTCCCGGCAGGTCGGCGGCGTAAGCCAGACGGACGATGGCCATTTCCACCGCATCCGCCGGATTGGGCGCACGCCGCACCTCGTCCAGGGCCTTGAGCAGCATCTGCCAGGTGCGCGACAGGGTGCCGGCGGAAATCGCCGCGCCCAGGGCCGTCAGCTTCTGCGCCTGATCATTGGGCAGGCGGGTGGCGTTCGGGCCCAGCATCTTGGCGACCGAGGCCGCGTGGCAATGCTCCAGCAGGTCATTGGTCACCTGCACCGGATCGGCGCCATAGCCGTAGAGGGTGCGGAAGTTCTCCAGCGCCTCGGCGGTGCGACCCGCCATGATCGATTCGAACAGGGCGATGGTTTGCGTGCGGTCGGCCAGACCCAGCATGTCGCGCACGGTCGCGGTCTGCACCGTCGCGCCGCTCTCGGCCTGAACCAGGGCCTGATCCAGCAAGGACAGGCCGTCGCGGACCGAGCCCTCGGCCGCGCGGGAAATCAGCGCCAGGGCCTCCTGCTCGATCTTCATGCCTTCGCGGTCGGCGATGCGGCCCAGGTGGCCGACCAGGACCTCGGGCTCGACGCGGCGCAGGTCGAAACGCTGGCAGCGGCTGAGGATCGTCACCGGGACCTTGCGGATCTCGGTCGTGGCGAAGATGAATTTGGCGTGGGGCGGCGGCTCCTCCAGCGTCTTCAGCAGGGCGTTGAACGCCTGCGTCGACAGCATGTGGACCTCGTCCAGCACATAGACCTTGTAGCGGGCCTCGACCGGCGCGTAGCGGACGCTTTCCAGGATGTCGCGGATGTCGTTGACGCCGGTGTGCGAGGCGGCGTCCATCTCCATGACGTCCATGTGCTGGCCGGCCATGATGGAGGCGTCGTGACGACCGTGCGCCGTCAGGGCCAGCGACGGCTTGTCGATAGTCTCCGTCTCATTGTTCAGGGCGCGTGCCAGCAGGCGGGCGGTCGTCGTCTTGCCGACGCCCCGCACCCCGGTCAGCATGAAGGCGTGGGCGATGCGGCCGGTGGCGAAGGCGTTGGTCAGGGTCCGAACCATGGCCTCCTGACCGATCAGATCCTCGAAGGCGCGCGGGCGGTATTTGCGGGCCAGAACCTGATAGGCGCCGTCGCCGGCGGGTTCGTCTGCGAAGGGCTCGGCCTTGGGCGGCGCCGGAGCAGCGGGCGCGGCGACGGGTTCGGGCGCAGCGGCGGGCGCGCCGAACATGTCGTCGGTGTTCTCGTCCCGCTCAGGAACGTCCTCCTCCCAGGGAGGGCCATCAAGACTCGGATCGACGTCGCTCATGATCCTGTCTTAGCGCGAGAGGGCGCGGTCGCGCACCCCCTCGCGAGAGACACAGGCTCAGAGATCGGTGGGCAGACGGCCGCCGTTGTCCTTGATCTTCTGAATCACCTGCTTGTGCAGCCAGATGTTCATGCTGGCGCTGTCGGACTTGTCGCCGGTATAGCCCAGCTCATCGGCCAGTTCCTTGCGCTCGGCCAGCGAGGATTCCAGCCCGACCAGCTTCATCAGATCGACGATGGAGGTGCGCCAGTTCAGCTTCTGCGCCCGCTGGTCGTTCATGAAGTCGAGGATGCCGGCGACATCGACCTCGGGCGCCGGGGCGACGGCGGCGGGCGCAGCGGGCGCGGCCTGAGGCGCGACAGGCGCGGCGGTCGGCGCGGGCGCCGGCGCGGCGGGGGCCGGCTCTTCCTTTTTCTTCTTGAAGATGCCGCCGAGGATGGACCCGAGAATGCTCATTCGCCTGCTCCTGAAAGGGTGAAGTCCTTTCAGCGGGTCAGGGCGATTCCGGTTCCGTGAAGCTTGCGAGACGCACCCACGAAGCTCTGCGAAAAAACAGAGTCCAATTCGTCTGAATAGTCTGAAATCGCGCTCAAGCGGTGAGCGATCGCGTCGCGAGCATAGCGCCAAAATAAAGGTAGAGACCGCGACCCGAAGGTGAATTCGTTGTGGCTGCTGCCTTCCGGCCCTGACCAGATTGGCGAAGCCTTCGCCCGCGATCTCCGAGGAGGGATATGACGGCTGACGGCGTCAGAATCAAGAGGTCTAAGCAAGACCCCTCCCCGCGTCGTCTTGTCGGGGGTATGGAAGCGCCATGCCCCACACCCATGTCTTCTCCGGCAATCCGCTCGACCGCTCGGGCGACCTCCGCAACGACGCCGCCTGGCTGGGCGAGCAGGAAGCCAATCCCGAGGCCCTGGCCATGGTGCTGTGGGAGGGGCGGCCCCTGGTCGAGGACCACGAGGGCGGACAGCGTCTGGTCTGGCTGGCCCTGAGCCACGGCCGCGACCTGGTCCCCGACCGCGACGTCTTCCTGGGTCTGTGGAAGGGGGCGCCGGTGTTTGCGGTAGAGTTCGAGAGCTCCATCGACCCGACCACCGGTCCCGCCGGGGGTCTGGGCCAGTTCATCGAGATGCGCGCCGCCGCGGCCGCCCTGTCGGAAACCGACGTCGCCATCGCCGGCACCGCCAAGAGCCTGTTCGACTGGCGTCGCCGTCACGGCTTCTGCGCCGCCTGCGGCAAGGCGACGGACCAGGCCTCGGGCGGCTGGCGACGGATATGCCCGGCCTGCGGGGTCGAGCATTTCCCGCGTGTCGATCCGGTCGTCATCATGCTGCCGGTGTTCAAGGGCGGCGCAGAACCCCGCTGCCTGCTGGGTCGTCAGGCCGCCTGGCCCGAGGGCCGGATGTCGGCCCTGGCCGGCTTCATGGAGCCCGGCGAATCGGTCGAGGAGGCCTGCGCCCGCGAGGTGATGGAGGAGGCGGGGCTGACCGTCTCGGACGTGGCCTATCACTCCAGCCAACCCTGGCCCTTCCCCGCCCAGCTGATGATCGGCCTGATCGCCGAGGTCACGGACGACAACGCCGCGCCAGACCAGACCGAGTTGGAGGCCGTGGCCTGGCTGACGCGGGCCGAGGCGCGGGCGGTGCTGGCCGGGACGCACGGGTCGATCCACGCCCCGCCGCCGTTCGCCATCGCGCGGCGGCTGCTGGAGACCTGGGCGCACGAATAAGGCCCTTCTCCCCTTGTGGGAGAAGGTGGCCGAGCGCAGCGAGGTCGGATGAGGGGTTTCGCGACGGCAAGTCGCGGCCCCTTATCAACCCCCTGAGAGACCCCTCATCCGTCAGGCTTCGCCTGCCACCTTCTCCCACAAGGGGAGAAGGGAAAGAACGGCTCAGGCCAGGGCCCGGGCCGCTTCCAGATCGGCCGGATTGTCCACCGACAGCGGGGCTTCGTCGATGACCGAGGCCCAGATCTGCAGGCCCATTTCCAGGGCGCGCAGTTGTTCCAGCTTTTCGCGCTTCTCCAGCGGGGACGGCGGGGCGGCGCAGAAGCGCATCAGGGCCTCGCGGCGGTAGCCGTAGATGCCGACGTGGCGCCAGACGGGGCCGTCGCCATAGAGGGTCGAGCGGGTGAAGTAGAGGGCACGGCCGCTGCTCCCACCCTCGGGCAGGGCCAGAACGGCCTTCACCACGTCAGGGTTGGCCCGATCAGAGGCGTCGGCCTCGGCAGCGACCAGGGTGGCGATGTCGCAGGCTGATTCGCGCGCCAGCAGGTCGGCGCAGGCTCGCGCCAGATCGGGCGAGGCGAAGGGCATGTCGCCCTGGATGTTGATGACCAGGTCGTGGGCGCCGTCGGGATCGACCGCCTCGACCGCCGCGCGGATACGATCAGAGCCGCTGGGCAGGTCGGGATCGGTCAGGACGGCCAGGCCGCCGGCCGCCTCGACCGCCGCGACGATCTCGGGATCGCCCGCCGCCACGGCGACGCGGAAACCGGACAGGGCCGCCTGTTCCCAGGCCCGCACGATCATCGGCTTGCCGCCGATGTCGGCCAGGGGCTTGTTCGGCAAACGGGTCGCCGCCATGCGAGCGGGTATCATTATCAGCGGATTCATCGACTTGACGACGTCCAGAGGCGCCCGGAAGCGGCCGGGCCGGTTGCGAAGGTCGCGCTAGCGTGTCAGAGACGCCGACGCAAGAATATGCCTGAGGCCGCTTCGCGGTTGGGGGGCTCATTAGAGACGGGAAGCGACGACGCGCATGAGCGGCGATCTGAAGTGGAACAAGATTATGGGCGCGTGCCTGGGCACCGCCTTTGTGATCCTGGTGGTCCAGCAGGTTTCGGGCATGGTGTACCACACCAAACAGCCCGAAAAGATGGGCTACTTTGTGGACGCGCCGGAAGAATCCGCCGGCGGTGAAGCCGCCCCTCTGCCGATCGACTGGGGCACGGTCCTGCCGGCCGCCGACCTGGCCGCCGGTGAAGCCGCCTTCGCGCGCTGCCAGGCCTGCCATACGGCCAACACCGGCGGCGCGGACGGCATCGGCCCCAACCTGTTCGGCGTCATCGGCGGCCCCGCCATGCACCGCGCGGGCTTCGCCTATTCGGACGCCATGGCCAAGCACAAGGCCGAGGCCCCGACCTGGGGCTATGACGAGATCGACCACTTCCTGACCGCGCCGGGCCGCTACATCCCGGGCACCAAGATGTCCTTCGCCGGCATCCGCGACGAGAAGACCCGCATCAACCTGATCGCCTGGCTGCGTTCGAACGGCTCGGGCGGCTTCGCCATCCCGGCGCCGGACCCGGCCCGTCAGCCCGGCGCGGCGGCTCCCGCTGCTGACGCCGCTGCGGCCCCGGCCCCGGCCCCGGCGGCGGCGCCCGCCGCCTAGGGGCGACGACAGTCAAATGATTTGGAAAAGGCGGCCTTCGGGTCGCCTTTTCTGCGTTTGGGGAGCTGATCGCGGGATGGGCTGTCATCCCGGAAGCCCGCAGGGCTATCCGGGACCGCAAGACTCGCCGCCGTCTGCGCCTTGGGCGGTCCCGGATCTGCGGCTCGCTCGCGAGCCTTGTCCGGGATGACGGAAGGGAGTCAGACCCGCCGGAACACCGCCGAGGCGTAGCCGTCGGCGGTCAGGCGGGCCTCGACCTCGGCCAGGGACTCGATGACCACGCCGCCGCGCGCGCCGGTCGCGTGGATGACCTGATCGGCGTCGACCATGATGGCCGAATGACCGGTCCAGTCGTCGCCCTCAGGCGCCATCCAGACGACCAGATCGCCACGTTGGGCGGCTTCCCGCACGATGGGACGTCCCAGGTCGGCCTGCCCGGCGGAGCGGCGCGGACCGGGCAGGCCGCAGGCCAGAAGCGCCTGCTGCACCAGACCCGAACAATCGGTCTCGAACGAGGAACGAGCGCCGAGCGCGTGCGGGCGGCCCAGCAGGCGTTCGGCCACGGCCACCGGCTCGCGCTCGAAATCACCGACCGGTTGAAGATCCTGTTCGCTCAGCCCTTCGGCAGCCTCGCCCACCAGGGCGTTCAGCGGCAGGGCGGCGGTCACGGAGGCGACGCGGCGGCTGGCCAGGGGCGCGCCGGGCGAAAGGACGTCCAGCGCCACCCAGCCGACGATCCCGTCGCGGCGGGCGCGGCCCCAAACTCGCGTCTGGCCAGGGGCGCCCTGACGATGCAGCACATCGAAGACCTCGCCGTGCAGCAGTTGGTCGATGCGCTGGCCCGCGTCGGAAACAATGTCCGCCACCGGAACCCGGCAGTGCATGGCCTCAAGCCGCACATAGGCCTCGGCCGGCGTCAGACCTTCCAGCGCCTGTTCGGCCAGCACGATCCGGTCTCCGTCCCGAAGGATCAGAGGCGGGCCGGGCGGGATCAGGTCGAGGGCGTCGGACAATACGAGGACTCGGCGGTTCACGCGGGTAAGTCGTCGGTTCTAAACCCCGAAGCCAAATCGGGCGTTAACAGCCTTGGCTATTTGGCGAATCGGTCGCGCAGATAGCGGTAGCAGGCGCGCAAGCCTTGCGCCTCGCCGCCCTCAGGATGTCCGGGACGCGCGCGCGGGTTCCAGGCGAAGATGTCCATGTGCGCCCACGATCCCGTCGCCGGCGCAAACTTCTGCAGGAAGAGGGCCGCCGTCACAGACCCGGCCTGGGCCCAGGCGGCGGAATCATTTCTGACATCGGCGATCTCGCTGTCCAGCGAGGCGCGATAGCCGGCCCACAGCGGCATGCGCCACAGGGGGTCGCCGACCGCGCGTCCGGCGCTGAGGATGCCCTCGGCCAGGGCCTCATCGTCGGTGTAGAGGGGCGGCAGTTCGGGGCCGAGCGCCATGCGCGCCGCCCCGGTCAGGGTGGCGAAGTCCAGCGTCAGATCGGGCTCATGCTCGCTGGCCCGCGTCAGGACGTCGGCCAGGATCAGGCGGCCCTCGGCGTCGGTATTGCCGATCTCGATGGTCAGGCCCTTGCGACTGTTCAGAATATCGCCGGGGCGGAAGGCGTCGGCGGAGACCGCGTTCTCGACGGCGGCGACCAGGACCACCAGACGCACCGGCAGGTCGGCCTGCATGATCAGACGGCCCAACGCCAGGGCGTGGGCCGAACCGCCCATGTCCTTCTTCATGTTGCGCATCCCGGCGGCGGGCTTGAGGTCCAGACCGCCGGTGTCGAACACCACCCCCTTGCCGACCAGGGCCACCAGCGGCAGGTCGCTCTGGTCCAGCTTCCAGCCAATCTCCAGCACACGTGGCGCGCGGTGCGGGGCGGCGGCGCGACCGACGGCGTGGACGGCGGGATAGTTCTCTTCAAGCAGGGCGTCGCCCGTGGTGACGGTCAGGACCGCGCCTGCCGACTGGGCGATCTCGCGGGCGATGGTCTCGATCTGCAGCGGCCCCATGTCGGCGGCGGGGGTGTCGACCATCTCGCGCGCCAGGGCGGCGGCGGCGGCGATGTTCAGGGTCTCGGCCAGATCGAGGCCCGCAGGCGCGACCAGGCGGGCGCGACCGCGCTCAGGGCGGGCCTTGTAGCGGTCGAACAGATAGCCGCCGAGCGCGAAGGCCAGGGCGGCCTGCTGGGCCGCCTCGCCCTCGACGCCGTCCAGGCGCCAGTCGCCGGCGGGCAGACGGGTCGGCAGCGACCGGGCGCTCATCGGCTCGAAGGTTTCGCCAGCCCCGAACAGGGCCTCAGCCGCCGCGCCGTCGTCGCCGGGAACGATCAGCAGCTGGCCCGCCTTGCCCGTGAAGCTATTCGCCTCAGCCCAGAGGGCCGCCTTGCCGCTCAGCCCCTGCCCGGCCTTGACCACGCGCACCGGGCGGGCGGCGGCCGAAGCGGCGATCAGCAGGTCGGAGTGTGCGACGGACATGGGGCGAGCCTTTCCGGCCCTTAAAGGCCGATTAACCAAACCTTGACCCGGAGGGGCGACCCTGCGGCCGCAGGAAACCGTCCGGACCTTCTCCATGTCGCGCACCGCCGCCGCCGCCGCAACCATGACTCTGGCTATTCTGGGCCTGTCGGGCGCCGCTGTCGCCCAGACCCCTGCCCCAGCCGCCGCCGCCGCGCCCGCGCGCCAGCCCGCCGACGCGGCCGTGCGAGCCAGCTATGACCGCGCCGACGCCCTCAGCCGCTCGGTCTTCTGGTCCGAGCAACAGCAGATCAATCCGATGGACCCGGTCGCCGGGGTCAAGACGGCCCAGGCCCTGCGCGAAATGGGCCAGTTCGATCAGGCCGCCGAGACGGCGCAGGGCGTGCTGACGCTCCAGCCCGCAAACATCGAAGCCATGCTGGAGGTCGGCCGCGCCCACATCGCACGCGGTCAGGCCTTCTATGGCATCGCGGCGCTGGAACAGGCGCGGGCCGCCGCCCCGCGCGACTGGCGGCCCCTGTCGCTGCTGGGCGTGGCCTATCAGCAGGTGCGGCGTCCCGACGACGCCAAGGCGGCCTGGAGCGAGGCCCTGCGCCTGTCGCCCGACAACCCCGACGTCCTGACCAACGCCGCCATCGCCCGCATGGGCGAGGGCGACGCCCCCTCGGCTGAAATCCTGCTGCGCCGCGCCGCCGCCCAGCCGGGCGCGACGCTGAAGGTGCGTCAGAACCTGGCCCTGTCCCTGGGCCTGCAGGGCAAGACCGGCGAGGCCGAACAGATCCTGCGCCGCGACCTGCCCCCGGAAGTGGCCGACGCCAACCTACGCTGGCTGGCGGAGCGGACGGCGGCGGCCACGCCCGTCACGACGGCTGAAACCGGCGGGTCGGCTCGCACCTGGTCCTCGGTTCAGGGCGGCTGAGGCCCCGCTCTTCTCTCCACGGTCCGAAAGCCCTATCTTCATCCCATGATCGACGACCTCTACAGCGCGCGCATCCTGTCGCTGGCGGCCAATCTGCCGCACAGCGGGCGGCTGACCTCGCCTGAGGGGACCGCCGAGCGCGTGGCCAAGCTGTGCGGGTCCAAGGCGACCGTCGATGTCGTGCTGGACGACGAGGGCCGCATCAGCGACTTCGCCCAGGCGGTGAAGGCCTGCGCCCTGGGTCAGGCCGCGGCGGGCGTGGTCGGCGAGAGCATCCTCGGCGCCACGGCCCAAGAAATCGCTGAGGCTAGAGACGCCATGCTGGCCATGCTGAAATCGGGCGGAGAAGGCCCCAAAGGCCGCTTCGAAGCTCTGCGGGTGCTCAAGCAGGTCGCCGACTATCCGGCGCGTCACGCCTCGACCATGGTGGCGCTGGAAGCCACGCTCGACGCGGTGAACCAGGCCCTCGCGAAGCACCACAGCGATACGCGAACTCGCCTCGCCGGCGCGGCCTGAAGGCTTCGTCCGGTTGATCCCCCTGTCATGAAGAGGGATAAGCGGCGCGAACCCGAAACAGAGCCCCCGGCGAAGGGACAGATGTCTCTCTACGAACGCAGCGTCCGCGCGGCCCATCGGGGCTATAAGGTGACGCTGTCCCCCTTCTTCGGCCAGTCGTGCCGGTTTCTGCCGACCTGTTCGGACTATGGGCGCGACGCCCTGCTCCAGCACGGTCCGGTTCGGGGGGGATGGCTCACCGTGCGCCGTCTCTGTAAATGCCATCCCTTCGGCGGTTCGGGCTATGATCCCGTGCCGCCCGCCAAGTCTGAAAAAGAACGACCGTCATGATCGAACTGAAATTCCCCGACGGCGCCGTGCGTCAGTATCCGGCCGGCTCGACGGGCCGCGACGTGGCCGCCGCCATCTCGCCCTCCCTGGCCAAGAAGGCGGCCCTGGTCGTCTGGAACGGCGAGCAGCGCGACCTGGACCGCGTCATCGACGGCGACGGCGACTTCCGCCTGCTGATGCGCGACGATCCCGAGGCGCTGGAAACCATCCGCCACGACGCCGCCCACGTGCTGGCCCAGGCGGTGCAGGAGCTCTTCCCCGGCACCCAGGTCACGATCGGCCCGGCCATCGAGGATGGCTTCTATTACGATTTCGCCCGCGACGAGCCCTTCTCGACCGACGACTTCGCCAGGATCGAAAAGAGGATGGGCGAGATCATCGACCGGGGCGCCCCGCTGGAACGTCAGGTCTGGGACCGCGACGAAGCCATCGCCCACTTCGAGAAGATCGGCGAGACCTACAAGGCCGAACTGATCCGCGACCTGCCGGGAACGGAGACCATCACCGTCTACAAGCAGGGCGAATGGGCCGACCTGTGCCGCGGACCGCACTTCCCGACCACGAAGTTCGTCGGCAAGGCCTTCAAGCTGACCAAGCTGGCCGGCGCCTATTGGCGCGGGGACTCGAACCGCGCCCAGTTGCAGCGCATCTACGGCACCGCCTGGGCGACCAAGGAGGACCTGGACGCCTATCTGCTGCGCATCGAAGAGGCCGAGAAGCGCGACCACCGCAAGCTGGGTCGCGCCATGGAGCTCTTCCACATGCAGGAAGAGGGCCGCGGCATGGTCTTCTGGCACCCCAAGGGTTGGGTCCTGTGGCGCGTGCTGGAGGCCTATATGCGCCGCCGCCTGGACGCCGCCGGCTATGTCGAGGTCAAGACGCCGCAGGTTCTGGACCGCAAGTTCTGGGAGGCCTCGGGCCACTGGGAAAAATACCGTCCCAACATGTTCGTCTGCGAGACGGTGGAGGGCGAGACCCTTTCCCTGAAGCCGATGAACTGCCCCGGCCACGTGCAGATCTTCGATCAGGGCCAGCGTTCCTATCGTGAACTGCCGCTGCGCATGGCCGAGTTCGGCGCCTGCCACCGCTATGAGCCGTCGGGTTCGCTGCACGGCCTGATGCGCGTGCGCGGCTTCACCCAGGACGACGCCCACATCTTCTGCCGCGAAGACCAGATCGTCGACGAGACGGCCGAGTTCATCAAGCTGGCCCAGTCGGTCCACGCCGACCTCGGCATGGAAACCGCCTACATCAACCTGGCCACCCGTCCCGACGTGCGCGCCGGGTCCGATGAGTTCTGGGACAAGGCCGAGGCCCAGATGGCCGAAGCCGCCCGCCACGCCGGGGTCGATGTGGTCATCGCCGAGGGCGACGGCGCCTTCTACGCGCCCAAGCTGGACTTCATCGTCAAGGACGCCATCGGCCGCGAATGGACCTGCGGCACGATCCAGCTGGACTATGTCCTGCCCGACCGTTTGGACGCGACCTACATCGCCGAGGACGGCCAGAAGCACCGCCCGGTCATGCTGCACCGCGCGATCCTGGGCTCGTTCGAGCGCTTCATCGGCATCATGATCGAGAACTACGCCGGGGCCTTCCCGCTGTGGCTGGCGCCGACCCAGGCCGTGGTGGCCACCATCACCTCGGACGCCGACGGCTATGCCGAAGAAGTGGTCGCCAAGTTCCGCGCCGCGGGCCTGCGCACCGAAATCGATCTGCGCAACGAGAAGATCAACTACAAGATCCGCGAGCACTCGGTCGGCAAGGTGCCCGCCATCGCCGTCGTCGGCCGCAAGGAGGCCGAGGAAGGCAAGGTCGCCATCCGCCGCCTGGGCAGCCAGGCCCAGACCATCGTCACCGTCGAGGAGGCGATCGCCATCCTGACCGACGAGGCCCTGGCCCCCGACCTGAAACGTCTGCGCGACGGTCAGGCCTGAATATGAGAACGCCCCGGTCGAAAGGCCGGGGCGTTTTTCTTTATGGCCTTTCCTCCCCACTCAGTGGGGAGGGGGACCGCGAAGCGGTGGAGGGGGCGACGCGACGCCTGACTTTCTCGACTTATGCGGACAAGACGGCGCCGCCCCCTCCGTCTCGGCCGCTGCGCGGCCGATCCACCTCCCCATGGAATGGGGAGGAAAAACGGATCACTGCGCCGTCATGCCCCCGTCAATCTTGAACTCAGCCCCCGTCACGAACTTGGACTCGTCCGAGGCCAGGTAGAGGACGCACCAGGCCACGTCGTCAGGCTCGCCGATGCGCTTCAGGGGGATGCCGCGCGCCAGCCTTTCATGCGCCGTCGTCTCGTCGCCGCCGGCCATGGCGACGAAGGGGTCGAGGATCGGCGTCTTGATGAAGACCGGGTGGACCGAGTTGGCGCGCACGTTCCAGCCGGCCTTGGCCGCCTCCAGCGCCACGGTCTTGGTGTAGAGCCAGACCGCCGCCTTGGTGGCGTTGTAGGCCCCCATGCCCGGCGCCGCCGCCAGCCCCGCGATCGAGGAGATGTTGACGATCGAGCCGGCGCCAGAGGCCCGCAGATGGGGCATGGCGTGCTTGCAGCCCAGCATGACGGACTCGATGTTGACCGCCTGAACCAGCCGCCAGTTCTCCAGCGTGTCCTGTTCGGCCCAGGCCAGCGAACCGCCGATGCCGGCGTTGTTCACCAGGATGGACAGACCGCCCATGTCCTCGGCGGCGGCGGCGACGACGCGGACCCAGTCGTCCTCGCGCGTCACGTCGTGCTCATAGGCGAAGGCGGAACCCGGATGCTCGGCGTTGATGGCCTCGGCCAAGGCCCGCGCGCCGTTCAGGTCGCGGTCGGAGACGGCGACCCTGCCCCCTTCGCGCACCAGCATCCGCGCCATGGCCTGACCCAGACCGCCCGCCGCCCCGGTGATCAGAGCGGCCTTGCCGGCGACGCGTCCCAGACGAGGGGCCGTCACTCGACCTGGCCTTTGACGGCCTCGTCGATGAAGCGGGCCATCGCAACATCTCTTTCAGTCACGCCGCCCGCGTCATGGGTGGTCAGCAGGACTTCGACCCGGTTGTAGACGTTCGACCATTCGGGGTGGTGGTCCGCCTTGTCCGCCAGCAGGGCCACGCGGGTCATGAAGCCAAAGGCGGCGTTGAAGTCAGCGAACTTCAGCGAGCGCGCGATGGCCGGGCGCGGGTCGTCGGCGCGGCGCCAGTCGGGCAGGCCCTGAAGCACGGCGTTGACGTCGAGGGCGGTCATGGGCGTCTCCTTGGTTTTGTTCAGGCGTATCGCGCCCCCGCGAGAGCGACAAGCCGTGAGGGTAGCCGCGCGCGCCATTCTCCCTTCCCCTCAAGGGGGAAGGGCGGGGATGGGTGTGGGCGTCTAGGTCGAAAATGTGGAGCAGGAGGCGGCGCGGCCCATGTCTCCTGTGCCTGAGCGGCCAGACTGCGGCCTCACCCCACCCACCCCTCCCCCCTCGAGGGGGAGGGCTTTCAAAGGGCTGCGACGCTTCCCCGGATGACGCCGCGCGCGCGAGGCGTTACACCCCCTGTCATGACCCAGGCCGATCCCTCCCCCTCCTCCGGCAAGACCTCCTCCTTTGGCTTCCGCGACGTGGACGCGAAGGAAAAGGTCCAGATGGTGCGCGGCGTCTTCAACTCCGTCGCCTCCAACTACGACCTGATGAACGACTTGATGAGTGCAGGCGTCCACCGTCTGTGGAAGGACGCCACGGCGGCCAAGCTGAACGCCCGCCCCGGCGAGGTCATCCTCGACATGGCCGGCGGCACCGGCGACATGGCGCGGCGCTATTCCAAGATGGCGCGCGCGGCGCAACAGCGTCGCGGCGGCGAGGACGCCACCGTCATCGTCATGGACTACAACGCCGAGATGATCCTGAACGGCGTGGCCAAGGGCGGCGAGCCGGAGATGGCCTGGGGCGTCGGCGACGCCATGAACCTGCCCTTCCCCGACGCCTGCCTGGACGCCTATTCGATCAGCTTCGGCATCCGCAACGTGTCCGACGTGGCGGGCGCCCTGAAGGAGGCGCGGCGCGCGCTGAAGCCGGGCGGGCGTTTCATCTGCCTGGAGTTCTCGCACCCCACGACCAGCGCCCTGCGCAAGGCCTATGACGCCTGGTCCTTCCACGCCATTCCGCGCATCGGCGAATGGGTCGCCAAGGATCGCGACAGCTATCAGTATCTGGTCGAGAGCATCCGTCGCTTCCCCGATCAGGCCACCTTCAAGCGGATGATCGAGGACGCCGGTTTCAGCCGCGTCAGCGTCACAAACCTGTCGGGCGGCATTGCCGCCATCCACCACGGGTGGGCGATCTGAGCCGGCTGTCCGTCAAGACCCCGCCGCCCGCGCCGAGCCCGGAACCCGTCCGCGATCCGCTGGGCGCGACGCTGCGCCTGATCGGCTGGGGCTGGGTGCTGGCGCGTCACGACGCCCTGATCCCGCGCGAGGTCAATCCGCTGCTGCCCGCCTGGACGCGGCCCTTCGCCCAGTTGGTCCAGGCCTTCGCCAGCCGCAAGCACCGCGCCGGTCGCCCCGGCCAGCGCGTGGGTCAGGCCTTCGAGCACCTCGGCCCCGTGGCCATCAAGCTGGGTCAGGTTCTGGCCACCCGCGCCGACATCTTCGGCATCCAGTTCGCCCAGGACCTGGGCCGACTGAAGGACAAGCTGCCGCCCTTCCCGCTGGACGAGGCCCGCGCCGAAATCGAGCGCTCGCTGGGCCGCCCGGTCGAGAGCCTGTTCCGCGATCTGGGCCAGCCCGTCGCCGCCGCCTCCCTGGCCCAGGCCCATCCGGCCTATCTGGCTGACGGGCGCAAGGTGGCGGTCAAGGTGCTGCGTCCCGGCGTCGAGCGCCGCGTGGCGCGTGGTCTGGATTCCATGCGTCTGGGCGCCAAGCTGGTGCAGAAGTTCGTCGAGCCCGCCCGACGGCTGGAGCCGCAGGCCTTCGTCGAGATCATCGCCCGCGCCCTGTCGCTGGAGCTGGACATGAGGCTGGAGGCGGCCGCCGCCTCGGAACTGGCTGAAGTCATGGCCAAGGACGGCTATATGTCGGCCCCCGCCATCGTCTGGGACGGCGTCGGCAAGCGGGTGCTGACGCTGGAATGGGCGCCGGGCTTGCCCATGACCGATCCGGCGCTGGAAACCCTGCCCGGCCTCGACAAGGACGCCCTGGCCGACAAGGTGGTGCGCGCCTTCCTGATCCAGGCCCTGGACCACGGCGTCTTCCATGCCGACCTGCACGAGGGCAATCTGTTCGCCGACGCCCCGGCCGAACTGACCGCCATCGACTTCGGCATCGTCGGACGCCTGGGCCCGGCCGAGCGGCGCTACCTGGCCGAGATCCTGTGGGGCTTCATCAGCCGCGACTACGATCGCATCAGCCGCGTCCATTTCGAGGCCGGATACGTGCCGCCGCACCACTCGGTCGACACCTTCGCCCAGGCCCTGCGCGCCGTCGGCGAGCCGGTCATCGGACGGCAGGCCAGCCAGGTGTCGATGGGCCGTCTGCTGGGCCAGCTGTTCGAGATCACCGCCCTGTTCGACATGCATATGCGCCCCGAACTGGTGCTGCTGCAAAAGACCATGGTTTCGGTCGAGGGGGTCGCGCGCCGCCTCAACCCCGACCACGACCTGTGGGCGGCCGCCAAGCCCGTGGTCGAGCGCTGGATCAAGCGCGAACTGGGTCCCCAGGCCCAGATCAGGGAGACGGTGGAAGAAGCCATCGCCACGCTGAAGGCTCTGTCGCATCTGGCGCAGAACCCGCCGCAATCTCAGACGTTAGTGATCGAGAAGGCCGGAACGCGGCCCTGGGTGGTCGCCGCCGTCACCGTTGCGGTTTGTGCGTCGACGGCCGCCTTGGTCCTGACACTCTGGCCGATGATCGTCGCCTGACGTTTCTTCGGAGCCTGCCACCTATGAAGACCCCGATCCTCGCCGCCGTGCTGGGCGCCAGCCTGCTGGCCCTGCCCGTCGCGGCCCAGACGACGACCGCGCCCGCCCCGGCCGGCGCCGCCGCCGCCACCCTGCCCAACGCCTTCGAGGAGGCCCCCGCCGCCGCGCCGACCCGGCGCGCGGCCGTCCCCCCGGCGCCGACAAGCGTGGCGCCGGACATCGCCCGGTCGGAGACCGCGTTGCGGGCCGCCATCGCCTCGCTGACGTCCGACCCTATCGACTATTCGGCGTTCAGCGAGGACCTGGCGACGCAGATTCGCGGCAAGGCCGAAGAGATCACGCCGCTGATCCGTCAGTTCGGGCCGCTCAAAACCGTCGAACATCGCGGTCAACAGGACGGCGCCGACCTGTTCCGCGTGGTGTTTGAGAAACAGGCCACCGACTGGGTCATCGCCTTCAATGACGAGGATCAGATCGCGGCCCTGCTGTTCCGTCCCGGCAGCGGCGACTGACGCCCAACCTAGTCCAGCGACGGCTTGCCGCGTCCGCTCTTGATGGTCGAGCGGGTGGACTTGGCCTGAAGCCGCCGCTCCTTGGACGCCCGCGTCGGTCGGGTCGGGACGCGATACACCGGCTTGATCGAGGCCTCGGCCACCATCTCCTCCAGCCGCGCGATGGCGTCGGCGCGGTTGCGCTCCTGGGTGCGGAAACGGACCGCCGTGATCTGGATGACCCCCTCCAGCGTCAGGCGACTGCCCGCCAGCTTCATCAGCCGCGCCTTGACCGGCTCGGTCAGGCTCGGCGAGTTCTTGACGTCGAAGCGCATCTGCAGGGCGGTGGCGACCTTGTTGACGTTCTGGCCGCCCGGCCCGCCGGAGCGGAAGAAGCGGAACTCCAGCTCATCCTCGGGAATGCGGCTCAACTGGCAACCTTCCGTGCACGGACGACCGCTGTGTCCAGGGCCTGGAGGAAGCGTGAGCGGTCGGCGTTGGAGAAGGGCGGCGGGCCGCTGGTGGCCACGCCGATGGAGCGCAGATGCTCGCCCACCATGCGTCCGGCCAGGGCCGAGCCGATGGATTCGGGGGTAAAGGGCTGACCGTTCGACTTCAGCGCCTGGGCCCCGGATTTCAGACAGCGATCGGCCAGGGGAATGTCGGCGGTGATGACGATGTCGCCGGTCACAGCCCTCTCGGCGATCCAGTCGTCGGCCACGTCGGGCCCGGCGTCGACCACCACCTGTTCGATCAGGGGTTCGCGCGGGACGTTGATCCAGGCGTTCGACACCACGAAGACCTTGAGCCCGTAGCGGCGGGCCACGCGATAGACCTCCTCCTTCACGGGGCAGGCGTCAGCGTCGATGTAGAGGGTGGTGGGCATAGGGGTCTTATGACGTGTCGCGCTGGCGGCGAGAAGGTGGCTCGCGCAGCGAGACGGATGAGGGGTCTCGCCTGCCCCTCGCTTCACGCCCAAAGAAAGCGCCGCGACCTTTCGATCGCGGCGCTGACACCCCTCATCCGAGCGCCTGCGGCGCCCACCTTCTCCCACAAGGGGAGAAGGATCTAGCGCGCTAACGCCTTCGGCTGCTTGAGCGCCTACTGCGGATAGGCGACCGGCATGGCCCCTTCGCCGCCGGTGCGATAGCGGTCGCGCAGCAGCAGGTTGCGGGCTTGCAGCGGCTGCTCCACCCCGTCGATGAAGACGGCCGAGGGCTGGCTCAGCGGCTCCAGCGGATCGCCGGACCAGACCACGACGTCGCCCGCCGCGCCCGGTTTGAGCTCGCCGAACTGACCGTCGAAGCCGAAGATGCGGGCCGGGTTGACCGTGATCGCCTGAATGGCCGCCGCAAAGGGTAGGCCGTGCGAGACGGCGTTGCCGGCGTTGTAGCGGATGTCGCGGGCGCGGTGGGTCGAGCCCTCATTGCCCTTGATGGCGATGACCACGCCCGCCGCGTTCAGCGCCGCCGCATTCTGCATCCGCGCCGCCCGCATCTCGAAATTGCCGGGCAGGTTGCTGATCGGGTGCAGCAGGACCGGGACCTTGGCCGCTGCGATCTCGTCGGCGACCAGCCAGCCCTCGGCGGCGCCGTCGAGGATGACCTTGACGCCTACCTCGCGGGCCAGACGCAGGACCTGCTGGATGTCCGAGGCGCGGTTGACGCTGACGATCAGCGGCATGGAGCCGTTGGCGACGGGGATCAGGGCCTCGAGGTCGGCGCGCGACAGCGACAGGTCGCGAAGCGCGGCACGGTCATAGGCGGCCTTGTTGCGAGCGTAGAGGCGGACCTCGGCCAGGGTTTCCTTGAACAGGACGAACTCGGCCCCGCGCGCGCCGCCGGCGACGCCTTTGCCGGCCTCGCCAAAGGGGGCGACCATGGCCACGCGCGGCTTCACCAGAATATCGGCGCCGCCCAGCTTGATGACCGCCGCCTGACCGGCGAACAGGCCCGGCGACTGGAAGCCGCCGTGACCGGCGCCGGCGAAGTCGCTGTCGTCATGGCTGTGGCCGCCGCCCGAGCCTGCGTGCTGGGGCGTGACCACGGCGCGGGTGACGCCGCCGAGGCGGGCGACCGGCAGGGTGAAGGACCAGGGGTCCAGGCCATAGGACAGGTCGAAGGCGGCGCTCAGGGTGTTGGCGTTGTTCGACAGGTCGTTGGAGCCGCGCACCGAACCGACTTCCGAACCGCCGAGGCCGGAATCGACCGCGACGAAGCCGGGGGTGACGATCTTGCCGCGCGCGTCGATGGTCGGCAGCCCGGCCGGCGCCGCGCCGGTTCCGACCGAGACGACCCGGCCGTTACGCACGACGACCGTGCCGTTCTCGATCACCGAGGTTCCGGTCAGGACGCGGCCGCCGGTGATGGCGACGTCTTGCGCCGCTGCGGGGCCGACGAGGGCGAGGGCTGCAACGGCGCCTGCAAGAAAGGTTTGGATACGCATGGTTCAGCGAGCTCCCTGGGCGACGCCGGCGGCGGCTTGGCCGAAGCCGGGCTGACCCAGTTCGAAATCGGATACGGGCTGGTAGGCGGGGTTGGACCGGTCAAAGGCCAGACCGCCGTCGATGAAGACCTGATCGGCGCGGGCGTAGATCGAGAAGGGATCGGCGCTCCAGATCACCACGTCGGCGCGTTTGCCGGGCTCCAGCGAACCGGTCTCCTTGTCGATGCCGATCGAACGGGCGGCGTTCAGGGTGATCCAGCTGATGGCGTGTTCTTCGGAGATGTTCATCCCGGCGCGGCGGCCGGCCGACAGGGCGGCGGCGGCTTCCTGATTGAGGCGCTGGGTCAGTTCGGCGTCGTCGGAGTGGATGACGGCGCACGAGCCTTCGGGCGCGTCGGTCAGGGCGGCGTTCTCCTCGATGCCGTCCAGGGCCTCCATCTTGAAGCCCCACCAGCCGGTCCACATGGCGGCGCAGACGCCTTCGCGGGCCAGCAGGGGCGCGATCTTGTAGGCCTCGACCGCGTGGTGGAAAGTGGTGACCTTGTAGCCGAACTCCTTGGCCACATCGAGCATGACCGCCATCTCGTCGGCGCGGTAGCAATGGTTCTGGACCAGGATCGAGCCGTCCAGCACGCCGGCGAGCGTCTCAAGCTGCAAGTTGCGGGTCGGGGGCGTGCCCTGGCCGTCCTCGCGCCACTTGTCCCATTTGGCCTTGTAGTCGCGGGCGGCGATGAAGGCGGCGCGATAGCCGGCGACATTGCCCATGCCGGTGGCCGGCGAGGTGTTGCGGCCGCCGTAGACGCGCGAAGGGTTCTCGCCGCAGGCCATCTTCAGGCCATAGGGGGCGTTCGGGAACTTCATCCCCTGCATGGTGACGGAGGGGACGTTGCGCACCGTCACGCCGCGACCGCCGAACAGGTTGGCCGAGCCGGGCAGGATCTGGAGCGTGGTCACGCCGCCGGCGCGGGCGGTGTTGAAGCCGGGGTCCTGCGGCCAGATCGAATGCTCGGCCCAGACCTGGGCCGTGTTCGGGTTGGTGGCCTCGTTGCCGTCGCTCATGCCCTGAACGCCGGGCGAGGGATAGACGCCCAGGTGGCTGTGGATGTCGATGACGCCGGGCGTGACGTAGCGGCCGCGCGCGTCGACCACCTTGTGGCCCGCCGGGACCGGGGTGTCGGCGCCGCCGACCGCGGCGATGCGGCCGTCGGTGACGATGACGACGCCGCCTTCGATCTTCTGACCCGTGCCGGTCAGGACCGTGGCGCCGACCAGGGCCAGGTTCTCACGCGGCAGGCCGCGATAGGTCGAGGGATAGGGGTCGGTGTTGGCCCAGCCGTCCAGGCCCGGGGCCATGGTGCGGTCCTTGGACGTGGGCGCGGCGGCGGCCGTCTCGGTCTTGGACTTTGCATCGCCGGTCGAGGCGCAGGCCGACAGGGCCAGGGCGCCGAGCGCGCAGGTGAGGACAGCGAGGCTCGGGCCTCGCAGACGGTTAAGCAACATGAGCGAGACCCCCTCGCGCCCGCATACGACGGGCTGACAATGGGACGGCATACAAAGGGGCTTCCGTCGCGCCGTAAAGGGGAATTGTCAGGCGCCGGACAGTCGGTCGCGGACCTCGGCGTCGCTCAGGCCCTCGACCTCGATCATCTTCAGCCGCGACTGGCCGCCGCGCGCCAGGGTCACCGCGCGCTTGGGCAGGCCCAGGGCCTTGGCGAGGAATGCTGTCAGGGCGGCGTTGGCCTCGCCCTCGACCGGCTGGGCCCGCACCCGGACCTTGAGCACTGGCCGCCCGTCGGGATCGACGTCCCAACCGTCGAAGCGGTCGGCGGCGGCGCGGGGCGTCAGCTTGATGGCGAGGCGGGCGGTCATGCAGCCTGTTTGGCCCAACTGCGCGCCTGCTCCAAGGCTCCGTCATTCTCTGGCAAGCCGCGCAGCGGCGCCGACCGGGGAACCCCGCGGCGCCCGCAGGGCGACCCGAAGGGCAGCGCGTAGCAGCCAAAACCCACGCGCCGCGCTTGCTGAAAGATCGCCTTCGGCGCCGCTGGGTCCCCCGGTCTCGCTCCGCTCGCCGGAGGATGACGAAAGGGGGGATGCGTCGTCCATACGGCCCAAAGAAAACGCGCCGGACGGTTTCCCATCCGGCGCGCTTCGATGTTCAGCTTGTGACTGCCCTTAACCGAGGGCGGCCATCAGCTCCGGCACGGCGGTCTTGTAGTCGGCGACCAGGCCATAGTCGGCGATCTGGAAGATCGGGGCGTCGGCGTCCTTGTTGATGGCGACGATGACCTTGGAGTCCTTCATGCCGGCCAGGTGCTGGATGGCGCCCGAGATGCCGATGGCGATGTAGAGGGCCGGGGCCACGACCTTGCCTGTCTGACCCACCTGATAGTCGTTGGGGGCGTAGCCCGCATCGACGGCGGCGCGCGAGGCGCCGATGGCGGCGCCCAGCTTGTCGGCCAGGGGCTCCATGACGGCGTGGAACTCCTCGGCCGAACCCAGGGCGCGGCCGCCCGAGACGATGATCTTGGCGGCGCCCAGTTCGGGGCGGTCCGACTTGACCATTTCCTCGGAGACGAAGGCGGTCTTGGGCGCTTCGCCGGCGGCGACGCTCTCGACCGAGGCCGAACCGCCCTCAGCGGCGGCGGCGAAGGCCGTCGGGCGCACGGTGATGACCTTCTTGGCGTCGGCCGACTGGACCGTCTCCAACGCATTGCCCGCATAGATCGGACGCACGAAGGTATCGGCCGAGACGACCTCGACGATGTCCGAGATCGGCGCCGTGTCCAGCTTGGCGGCGATGCGCGGGGCGAAGTTCTTACCGTCGGTGTTGGCCGGGGTCAGGATGGCGTCGTAGTTCCCGGCCAGGGGCAGGACGGTGGCTTCGACGGCCTCGGCCAGACCGTGAGCGACGGCGTCACCCTCGGCCAGCAGGACCTTGCGCACGCCCGAGATCTTGGCGGCGGCGTCGGCCACGCCCTTGGCGTTCTTGCCCAGGACCAGGACATCCACGTCCGACGACAGGGCCAGGGCGGCCGTCACGGTCTTGTGGGTGGTGTCGCGAACGACCGAACCGTCGTGGTCGGCGATGACGAGAACGGCCATTTACAGAACCCCTGCGTCTTTGAGCTTGGAAACCAGTTCGGCCGCGTCGGCGACCTTGACGCCCGCCGAACGCTTCGGCGGCTCCGTCACCTTCAGGACCTTGAGGCGATCCGCGACATCGACGCCATAGTCGGCGACCGCCTTCATCGCGATCTCCTTCTTCTTGGCCTTCATGATGTTGGGCAGCGACGCATAGCGCGGCGTGTTCAAGCGCAGGTCGACCGAGACCACGGCGGGCAGTTCGGCCGCCACGGTCTGCAGACCGCCATCGACTTCACGCGTCACCACGGCCTTGCCGCCTTCGATCGCCAGCTTGCCGGCGAAGGTGGCTTGCGGCCAGTCCAGCAGGGCGGCCAGCATCTGACCCACGGCGTTGTTGTCGCCGTCGATCGACTGCTTGCCCAGCAGGACCAGGTCCGGCTTCTCTTCGTCCACGACCGCCTTCAGCAGCTTGGCGACGGCCAGGGGCTCCAGGTCCGTGTCGGACTGGATCAGGACGCCGCGATCGGCGCCCATGGCCAGGGCCGTGCGCAGGGTTTCCTGGGCCTGGGTCACGCCGATGGAGACGACGACGATTTCCGTCGCCGTGCCCGCGGCATGGTGTTCCTTGCCTTCCTTCAGGCGCACGGCCTCTTCGACGGCGATCTCGTCGAAGGGGTTCATGCTCATCTTGACGTTGGCCAGATCCACACCGGTCTGGTCCGCCTTGACGCGGGCCTTGACGTTGCTGTCGATCACCCGTTTCACCGGGACGAGTACCTTCATGAGCCTATCCACTTGGTCATCGAAATATGGCCCGAGGGATTGGACCGACGAAACCGGCCTGTCAACGTAACGCTACGTGAACTGCGGTCGTGTCGCGGGCGCATTTTTCATCTATGAGACCTGCATGAAACGCTTTCTGACGATCCGCCGCCTCAGCGTCCTGTTCTTCGGCATCTTCGGCCTGATGATCGCGGGCGTCTTTGTGTTCCAGCGCTACTGGATGGAGCCCGGCGAACGCTGCGAGGCCCAGGGCAAGTGGTACGACATCGAAAGCCGCATCTGCGCCCAGCCCATCTCCATCGCCGAGATCACCGGCCGCCCCATCGGCGTGACCCGCGCCCAGGCCTCGGCCGAGAAGAACAAGGAGCTGGTCGAGATCGAGGATCAGCTGAACGCCGAGAAGCGCGCGCGCGCCGCGGCGACCGAGGCGGAACGCGCGCGGGTCGCCGCCCTGCAGCAAAGATAGGCGGCCGTCGTCCCCTCCCCCCTTGAGCAGGGATGGGCGCCCGGCCGCCCTTCTCAGGCCGCGTCGCGCGGGTCGTAGGCGTCGACTTCCCGCCCCATCAGGCCCGTCTCGAAATCCATGAAGATGTCGATCAACTCGTCGACCCCGACCGGCGGCGCCTTGGGACCAAATCGAAAGCGCCAGAAGCTGACGATGTGCTGCACCGCGCCCAGTTGGTCGCCCAGCCGCGCGAACAGGGCCGGCGCCTCCAGCAGAAAGTCGCGGAAGGCCAGAGGCTTGCCGTCGCGCGTCAGCCCGGCGTAGGCGTCGTCATAATAGCGCAGGGTGCGGCTGACCTCGTCGCAGGTCTTCATGATCCGCCCGCGCAGGACGCTGCGGCCACGCTCGATATATTCCTTGGCGGCGCGGTCGCTGGGACCGACGGGCCGAACCGAGCCCACCTCGTCGGCGACGACCACGATGTCGTTCATCAGGCTGGCCAGGGCCCACTTGTAGTAGAGGAAGCCCTTCCAGCAGAAGACGCCCTCCTGATACTGCTCCGGTTCCAGCCGCAGAGTGGCGCGCAGGGCCTCCAGCCGGTCGCCCGGCGCGTTGGACAGGATTTTGGTCGCCATGCGCGCGGTCGAGCCGACCGCCGCCACGTCCCCGCCCATGCTGAGCGTGACCAGGGGCTCGATCTCCTTCTGGACGAAGGCCAGCATCTTTTCGAGATCGGCCTCGCTAAGGGCGAAATAGCAGGGCGCCGCGTCGACCTCGCCGCGCCGCAGCTGCTCGCGCAGCAGGAAGGGGTCCAGCGACGGCAGCTGGTCCATCAGCCGCAGGGTCTTCAGATCGGGGTGGTCGGGGGCGATGCCGAACGCCTCCTGCATGGCGCGCTCGAAGCCGATCTGGTTGACGAAGACGAAACGCCCACCGGTCTTCAGGTCGGTGCTGTCGATGGGCACCACCACCTTGGTCGCCACCTGACGGCGACCGGGAAAGGAATCCGTCTCGTTGCGGCGCAGGCGGTGCTTGATGATCAGGGAGGTGTTCAGCGCCGGCGTGCGGAACATGGGGCGCTCATGCCAGTCGTCGGTCTCTCCGTGCTCGTCATAGACCTTGAGCAGGTTCAGCACCCGCGCGGTCGAGGCGCTGCGACGCAGATGTTCCAGGTTTCGAACGGCGCGATCAGTCATGCCGACGAGCTTGCCCGCAAAACATGACTAACGGCTTAGCTGACAAAGAAAGAGGGCCGCCTCGGTCGAGACGGCCCTGTTCAGTTCGGGAAGGAAGCGGCGGATCAGAAGGTGGTCGTCACCGACAGCCAGAGACGACGCGGCTCCTGATTGTTGGCGTAGAGGTTGGTGTAGGCGATCGCGCCGGTGTTCACATTGCTGACGTAGGAGCCGTAGGAGACGAAGTCCTTGTCGAACAGGTTGTAGATCGCGCCGTTGATGGTGACCGCGTCATTGACCTTGTAGGACCCGCCCAGGTGGAAGACCTCATAGGCCTTGTAGTCGCCCCAGGTGGCCTTGGCGCGGCTGCTGGCGCTGTCCTCGCTGCGATAGCGCTCGCTGCGATATTCGCCGCGCAGCCACAGGTTCAGACGGTCGGTGGCGTTCCAGCGCAGGGCGCTGTTCAGGATGTGCTTGGGCGTGTCCGACAGCGGCAGGCCGGCGTCGTCGCCGCTTTTGATCTCGGTGTCGGTATAGGTGTAGTTGCCGGTCAGGCTCCAGGCCTCGGCCAGGTTCCAGCGGAACGAGGCCTCAAAGCCCTGGGTCTCGGCTTCGTCGATGTTGACCGTCTGCGAGAAGGTCTCGACGTTGGGCCAGAAGCCGTAGTCAGCGCAGTTCGGCAGGGCCTGCTGGCCGGCGGCGTATTGTTCCGGCGTCAGGCCGAACGAGCAGTTGTTCAGCGGCTGACCGCTGGCGATCTTGTCGTCGAAGCTGTTGTGGAACAGCGTCAGGCTGGCGCGGAAATTGTCCTGGTTGTCATAGAAGGCGGCCAGCTCGGTCGAGGTCGAGGTTTCCGGCTGCAACGTCGGCGTGCCGATGGTCGGACGCGTGCCCTGGCCGGTGAAACCGGTGATGCCGGGCGCGATCTGGTCCAGGCGCGGGGTCTTGAAGCCCTGGCTGACGCCGCCCTTCAAGGTCCACTGAGGCGTGGCGTTCCACACCAGATAGGCGCGCGGGCTGATGTGGTCGCCGAAGATGTTGTGCTCGTCGTAGCGAGCGCCCAGGGTCAGGGCCAGGCTATCGGTGAAGCGCCACTCGTCCTCGGCGAACAGGGCCCATTGCTGGTGCTCGTAGGGGGCGGGGGCGACGCCGTCGACCATCTCGGCGTCCCAGTACTGGCCGCCGATGGTGAAGGTGTGGTTATTCCAGCGCGAGAACAGCTTGGTGTCGAAGACGGTGTTGGTCGCCGTCAGGGTGCGCGGATCGCCGGCCTTGCCGCCGCCCGGCACGTTGGACGGCAGGATGCGGCCCAGGGTCTCGCGCTCGTTGCGCGACAGGCTGCTCTGGAGCTCGCCGAAGCCCAGGCGCCAGTTGTGCGACAGCACCAGCTCTTCCTGGTTGAACTCCATCTCCGGGCCATAGCCCGAGGTGCCCAGGGTGCCGAGTTGGGCGGTCGAGTTGTCGTACCACTGACGCGTAACGTCATAGTCCAGCATCAGGTCGTGGTCGGCGTGCGGCGTCAGGGTCAGACGGCCGCCCAGAGACCAGATCTCGTTCTCGACCGGCGAAGGACCGCGCTTGGACACGCCGACTTCCGTTCCGGCGTCATTGTCATAGGTCAGGTTAGAAGCATCGCGGGTCTGATAGCGGCCGCGCACGGCCATGCCGAGCAGGTCCTTGACCAGGGGACCGGTGGCGTAGAAGTCGCCGCCGTGCATGTCGCCGAAGCTGGAGTCTTCCTGGACGGTGGCGTTGGCGCTGAAGGCGCCGGTCCAGACGTCGCCGACCTTGCGGGTGATGATGTTGACCACGCCGCCCATGGCGTCGGATCCATAAAGGGTCGAAACCGGGCCGCGCACGACCTCGATGCGCTCGATGGCCGACATCGGCGGGATGAAGCTGGTCGTGGTCTCGCCGAAGCCGTTCGGGGTGATCGAACCGGCGGCGTTCTGACGACGGCCGTCAATCAGGATCAGGGTGTAGTCCGACGGCATGCCGCGGATGGAGATGTTCAGGCCGCCCGTCTTGCCCGCCGAGGCGCCGACATCGACGCCCTCGATGTTGGCCAGGGCTTCAGCCAGGCTCTGGTGGCGTTCGCTTTCGAGCTGCTTGCGCGTCAGGACGCTGATCGAGGCCGGAGCCTGGGTGATGCGCTGCTCGAAGCCCGCGGCCGTGACGACGACGTCGGCGACCTGGGTCGTGGTCTGGGTCTGGTCGATGACGACCTCTTCCGCCGTCGCGGCCTGACCCGTGGCGAGGACGGCCAGCGCGGAGGCGGCCAGAAGGGTCGAGCGACGAGAAGCAGTGAAGGAAGACATAAATGGCCCCGGTTGATTTGCGAGCGCCTCTCAACAGCAATGACGAAGGCGTGACAACCGGGGTGTGCGAATAGGTCGCAATTGCGTCGCAGCGTCACGGCGCTGGCGCGGCTCGAACGGCGGGCCTAGAAGGCGGACATGGAAATCTTCGACATCCTGATCCTCGTCGCCATCGCGGCCGTGACCATCACCCTCGGTTTCGGGGTCTATACCCTGTATCGCGGCGGCGACTTCGCCCGCACCAACTCGAACAAGCTGATGCGCCTGCGCGTCGTGCTTCAGGCCGTGGCCGTCCTGCTGCTGATGGGCGGGCTGTGGTGGAAGTCCACGCACGGCGGCTGATTGAAACCCAGGGGGACAGGCCGATGGTCACGCTGAACAAGATCTACACGCGCACCGGCGACGGCGGAAAGACCCGCCTGGCCTCGGGCGCGCCCGTATCCAAGACCGACCTGAGGGTCGAGGCCTATGGGACGGTGGACGAACTGAACGCCGTCCTCGGCGTGGCCCGCCTGAACAGCGGCCAGAACGACCGCATCGACGCCATGCTGGGCCGCATCCAGAACGAGCTGTTCGACCTCGGCGCCGATCTGGCCACCCCGCTGGAGCCGGCGCCCAAGTGGGAGGCGCTGCGCATCATCGCCGCCCAGGTCGAGCGCATCGAAAGCGAAATCGACTGGATGAACGAGAGCCTGAAGCCGCTGGACAGCTTCATCCTGTCGGGCGGCTCCCCCCTGTCGGCCCATCTGCACCTGGCGCGCACCGTCTGTCGCCGGGCCGAGCGCGACGCTATCCGTCTGATGGAATCGGGAGAGCAGGTGAACCCGGACGCCGTCCGCTATCTGAACCGCCTGTCCGACCACCTCTTCGTCGCCGCCCGCCGCGCCAACGCCAACGGCGCGGCCGACATCCTGTGGAAGCCCGGCGCGACACGCTGAGGCCCCGAAGCCAGGACAGGCCAAAGAAAAACCCCGCGCCGGCGACGGCGCGGGGTTTCTGCTGTCAGGCCTTAGACGGACCTTAGTAGCGGTAGTGTTCCGGCTTGAACGGACCCTCGGTCGGGACCGAGATGTAGTCGGCCTGTTCCTGGGTCAGGGTGGTCAGCTTGGCGCCCAGCTTGGCCAGGTGGAGGAAGGCGACCTTCTCATCCAGGTGCTTGGGCAGGGTGTAGACCGAGTTCTCGTAGGACTTGGCGTTGGTCCACAGTTCGATCTGGGCCAGGGTCTGGTTGGTGAAGGACGCCGACATCACGAAGGACGGGTGGCCGGTCGCGTTGCCCAGGTTCACCAGACGGCCTTCCGACAGCAGGATGATCTTCTTGCCGTCCGGGAATTCCACGTGGTGGACCTGATCCTTGATCTTGTCCCACTTGAAGTTCTTCAGGCCGGCGACCTGAATTTCCGAGTCGAAGTGACCGATGTTGCAGACGATGGCGTTGTTGCGCATGGCGCGCATGTGCTCGACGCGGATGACGTCCTTGTTGCCCGTCGTGGTGACGAAGATGTCGGCCTTGTCGGCGACGTCTTCCAGGGTCTGAACCTCATAGCCTTCCATGGCGGCCTGCAGGGCGCAGATCGGGTCGATTTCCGTCACGATCACGCGGGCGCCGCCGTTGCGCAGCGAGGCGGCCGAGCCCTTGCCCACGTCGCCGTAGCCGCAGACCACGGCGACCTTGCCCGACAGCATGACGTCGGTGCCGCGACGGATGGCGTCGACCAGGCTCTCACGGCAGCCGTAGAGGTTGTCGAACTTGGACTTGGTGACGCTGTCGTTGACGTTGATCGCCGGGAACGGCAGCTCGCCGCGCTCGGCCATCTGATACAGGCGGTGGACGCCCGTGGTCGTCTCTTCCGACACGCCGCCGATGGCGTCGCGGATGGCCGAGTAGAAGCCGGGCTTCTCGGCGATGTAGCGCTTCATCACCGCGAACAGGGCTTCTTCTTCCTCGTTCTGAGGGTTCGACAGGACCGAGATGTCCTTCTCGGCCTTCGGGCCGAGCACGCACAGCAGGGTGGCGTCGCCGCCGTCGTCGAGGATCAGGTTCGGATAGCCGCCGTCAGCCCATTCGAAGATCTTGTGGGCGTAGTCCCAGTATTCCACCAGGGTCTCGCCCTTGGTGGCGAAGACCGGCGTGCCGTTCGCGGCGATGGCGGCGGCGGCGTGGTCCTGGGTCGAGAAGATGTTGCACGAGGCCCAGCGCACTTCGGCGCCCAGGGCTTCCAGGGTCTGGATCAGAACCGCCGTCTGGATGGTCATGTGCAGGCTGCCGGCGATGCGGGCGCCCTTCAGCGGCTTGGCGGCGCCGAACTCTTCGCGCAGAGCCATCAGGCCCGGCATTTCGGTTTCGGCGATGGCGATTTCCTTGTTGCCGAAGTCGGCCAGGGAAATGTCGCGAACGATGTAGTCGGTCATGAAGGGGTTCTCGCGGCGGGGATTTTCAAGGCGCCGCTATAGCGCGCCCGGCCCTCAGGAGCAATCAACACATAAGGATACCTTTATATGACAGGGTGCAGCGCCCCGCGCCGACGCACTAAGGGATTCTACGCAACCCTCTCTTAAGAGGGGCAATACCCCTAAGCTTCAAAGGGATAAGCAGGCGCGCTCCCCTGCGCCGGCGTAGGTAGCGAGACGACATCATGGCGGGCGAAAATATCGGCCACCGCATGGGCTTCATGGGTCTGGGACAGGCCTCCAGCGGCTATCGCGCCATGGGTCCCCTGCTGCGCCGCGAGACGCCGCGCGCCCTCGCCGCCTTCTATGACCGGGTGCGGGCCGAGCCGACGACCCGCCGTTTCTTCCGCGAAGAGGCCCACATCGCCGCCGCCAGCAAGGCCCAGGAGCGCCACTGGGACGCCATCATCGACGGCCGCGCCGACGAGGACTACGCCAAGTCCGTGCGCACCATCGGCCATGTCCACGCCCGCATCGGCCTGGAGCCGCGCTGGTACATCGGCGGCTACAGCGTCATCCTGGCCCACCTGACCCGCGCCATCGCCGCCCGTCCCCGGAAGTTCTGGGCCAACAGGCGCGAGCACGACCGCGTCACCGCCGAGGCGATCGCCGAGCTGACCCAGCGCGTCATGCTGGATATGGACCTGGCCATCTCCATCTACCTCGACGTGCTGCAGGAGCAACGCGACAAGGTCCAGGCCGCCCATGACGAGGCCGAGGCGCGTCAGACCGAGGTGGTTCGCGCCCTGGGCGCCGCCCTGCACGACCTGGCCGAAAACGACCTGTCGACCACCATTCCGGGCGTCTTCCCGGAACAGTACCGCAGCCTGCAGAACGACTTCCACGCCGCCACCCGCGCTCTGCGCACCGCCGTCCGCGCCGTGGCCGACAGCGTCGAAAGCCTGAGCGCCGGTTCGAACCAGCTGGCCACAGCCTCGGAAGACCTGGCCAGCCGCACCGAGCGTCAGGCCGCCAATCTGGAGCGCACGGTCAACGAGGCCGACGCCATCGCCCGCGCCGTGGCCTCGACCGCCGACAACGCCCGCCAGACCGCCGAGGCCCTGGCCGCCGCCCGCGTCGACGTCGAGGAAAGCAGCCAGGTGGTCGGCGAGGCGGTCAACGCCATCCACGCCATCGCCGAATCCTCGACCGGCATCGCCCGCTTCACCAGCCTGATCGACGAGATCGCCTTCCAGACCAATCTGCTGGCTCTGAACGCCGGGGTCGAGGCCGCGCGCGCCGGCGACGCCGGTCGCGGCTTCGCCGTCGTGGCCCAGGAAGTCCGCGCCCTGGCCCAGCGCTCGTCGGAGGCGTCTGGCGAGATCCGCAGCCTGATCTCGACCTCCTCGGCCCAGGTGGCGCGCGGCGTCGACCTTGTGGAACGCACCGGCGAGGCGCTGGAACGCATCGGCGGCCGGGTGGTGGCCATCGACGGCCTGGCCGGCGGCATCGCCGGCTCGGCCCAGGAACAGGCCGAGGGCCTGGCCCGCGTCCGCCGCACCATGGGCGAGATGGACGACATCACCCAGCAGAACGCGGCCATGACCGAAGAAGCCACCGCCGCCGCCCGCCAACTGGCCAACGAGGCCGTCAGCCTGAACCAGCAGGTCGGCCGCTTCCGTCTGGATCGCGCCGCCGCCGCCCCGCACCTGCGTGCAGTGGGCTGAGCCCGCTTTAGACACTGGCGTCCAGCCCCGGACGCGGCTTAACTCCCCCCAGTTCGAAGGGGGAGTTTCGACCATGAAGACCATGCTGACCGGCGCCGTCTGCGCGCTTGCGCTTGCCGCAGCCCTGGCCACCGCCTTGCCCGCCGCCGCCCAGACCGCTGCGCCCGAGGCCGGCGCCGTGACCCTGATCCAGGCCGGGCGGCTGCTGGACCATCCCGGCCGCGCGCCGCGCGGGCCGTCGACCCTGGTGGTGCGCGACGGCAAGGTGGTCGAGATCCGCGACGGCTTCGTCGACGCCGCCGCCTTCCCCGGCGCGACCGTGGTGGACCAGCGCGACCGATTCGTCCTGCCCGGCCTGATCGACAGCCATGTTCACCTGGTGTCCGACGTCGCCGGTCAGGCCGGCTTCCTGGCCGAGATCACCGACAACCTGCCGTCGCGCGCCTACAGCGCCGCCATGAACGCCCGCAAGACGCTGATGGCGGGCTTCACCACCGTCCGAAACCTGGGCGACAGCGGCGGCGTCACCCTGGCCCTGCGCGAGGAGACGGCGGCGCACCGCCTGCCCGGTCCGCGCATCATCGACGCCGGCGCCAGCATCTCAACCACCTCGGGCCACATGGACGGGCGGCTAGGCTTCAACGACGACTTCCGCGAGCACATTGCGCACGACAACGTCTGCAACGGCGCCGAGAGCTGCCGCGAGGCCGTGCGGCTGCAGGTCGGGCGGGGCGTCGATCTGATCAAGATCGCCACCACCGGCGGGGTCAACAGCCGCATCGGCGCCGGCCTGGGCGCCCAGATGTTCGACGACGAGGCCAAGGCCCTGATCGACACGGCCCACCTCTATGGCAAAAAGGTCGCCGTCCACGCCCACGGCGTCGACGGCATCAACCTTGCCCTGCGCATGGGCGCCGACTCGATAGAGCACGGCACCATCTTCGACGACGAGACCCTGCAACTGCTGCGTCGTACCCGCGCCTATTACGTCCCGACCCTGTCGGTGGTGAACGGCTACACCGAGCGGCTGGCCGCCGATCCCGAGGCCTATCCGCCCGAGGTCCTGCCCAAGATCCGTTGGCGCATCGAGATCACCGGCCAGTCGCTGCAACGCGCCGTGCCCGCCGGCGTCCGCATCGCCTTCGGCACCGACGCGGGCGTATCCAAGCACGGCCGCAACGCCGACGAGTTCGAACTGATGGTCAAGAACGGCATGACCCCCGCGACCGCTATCGAGGCCGCCACCGTCAACGCCGCCGACCTGCTGGGCCTGTCCGAAGAGGTGGGCGTGCTGGAGCCCGGCAAGCGCGCCGACGTCATCGCCGTGGCGGGCGATCCGCTGACCGACGTCACCACGCTGAAAACCGTGGCCTTCGTCATGCGCGACGGCCGGATCTACAAGGACGAGCGCTAGGGCCGACGCGCCACGGCGTGTGGCCCCGGCCTGGCTGCCGCCGACCGGACGGTCATTCGCGAGACACGGTCAGGTGAAAGGTCCCGGTCTCATTTCGGCGCGCCATGGCGCGCGGCTGGAAGGGAAGAATGACGAAGGTCATGTCGCGATCCGCCTTCAGCCTGGCCGTTCCGCCGTCGATTTCGCCTCGGTGCAGGGCCGCGCCGCTGTGGTCGGCGGCGTCGCTGACATTGACGTAGAGGTTGGCGCTGTCGGACTGGAAGGTCACGGTCAGGGTCTGTCCGGCGGCGACCGGCACGGCATAGACCGGCGCCTTGTAGCCGACGACCGCCCCCGTGACGGTGGTTGAGCCGCTGCGGTCGAACGTCAGGGGCGTCAGTGCGCCCCCGTTCGCTGTGAACTGTTGGGCGTTGGCCATGTCCACGGGCGGCAGGGCGGCAGGGGCTGGAGCAGCGGCAGGCGGCGCGGGGGGCGTCTCGGCCTTTTCCGGTTCGCCAGAACCGCACGCGGCCAGCAGAGCCAGTCCAGTCAGACCGAACACGGAGGACGGGATCAGTTTCAGCATCGAGAAGCTCCGACGTTTCATGGTTGAAAGGATGTCATGTCCGCCAACCACTATGGCGGCTGACCGGTTCATTGGCATCCGCCCTTCGATGGGCCGATGCTACCGTCCCGGTCGCCGGGTCATGGCCGAGGCTGGGGCCAGTTGCAGGCCGCGTGCTTCGAGGCCGGCCGTCCAGCGGGCGGCGGCTTCGACGGTGACGGGATAGGAGAAGCCGGTTCCAAGCGCCGCGCCACGCGTCTTGGCGGCGGCCTCCAGGGCGTTCAACTGGCCCATGATGGCGGCGGGGCTCTGCTGCTCGTCGATGATGCGGTCGGCGCTGGCGCGGGCGAAGGCGCCGGGCTTCCTGCGCATGGAGCCGTCGTCGAGGAAGGCCACCCCGCGCTGGCGCAGCACGCCCAGCATGGCGCCCATGCCCTCGTCCGAGGTCGCGAAACGGTCGCCCAGATAGTTGGTCACGCCGAAGTAGCCCGTGGCGCGGCCCAGCAGCCAGTCCAGCTTGGCCTCGACGTCGTCGGCGCCGCCGCTGGACAGCAGGGTATAGGGACCGGGGTCGTTGTCGGGATAGCCGGTCGGCTCCATCGGCAGCTCGATCATCACCTCGTGACCCTGGGCGCGGGCCATGTCGATCCAGGCCTGAAGCCCCTCGGCGTAGGGCACGAAGCTGAGCGTCACCTCGGCGGGCAGGCGCTCGATGGCGGCGCGGGTGGTGACGGCGTTCAGGCCCAGGCCGCCGACGACCAGGGCCACCATGGGCTTGCCGTTCGAGCGGAAGGGCCGGGCATAGGCCTGGGCCGGGACGCGACCGTCGGGCGCGATGCGCGGCAGGGGACCGTTGGGGCCTGGCGAGAACAGGCCCGCGATCGGGGCCTTGGGCAGGGGGTTCGAGGGCGCGCGCACCGGGGCGGCGATGGCCGAACCGCCCGCCACGCTGGCGCCGTCCGGCAGGGTGATCAGGGCCTCGCCGCCGGCGGCGCCATTGGGGTCCAGCAGGGCGGGATCGCCGCCGGCCATGTCCTGATAGAGGTCCAGGCCGCTCATGGCGAAGGCGTCGGCGCCGGTCGGCGCGGTCTCGGTCACGGTCGGGCGCTGCAGGGCCACACGGGCCGAGGGCGCCCCCGCGCGCGGATCGCCCAGGACAGCCACGAACAGCACCCCGGCGGCCAGAACGAAGACGCCCGCGGCGGCGACCGCGACCGGCGGCTTCTTCAGCGCGGCGACAAGGGTGTCCAGCGTCACGCGCGAGCGCGCCACCGGCGGCAGGCCGGCGGCGGCGGCGAGAGCGGACTGGCGCTTGGCGAACATGGACAGGGCGGCGCTCGAACGACGGTGACGGGGCGGAGAACCGCACGACACGGTTCCCCTCGCCTTCACTTATCCCCAGCGCCGGTTAAGAAACCCTAACGGCCCGTTCACCACGTTGACGCCCTGCCCCGGATCGGGCCGGTTGGGATCAGTCCGGCGTCGCGTCGTCCGGCGCATCAGTATCGACCTCGGCCGTTTCGACCGGCTTCGTGCCCGGCGCGGTGACGACGATAGTGTCGGGCGCGGCGGCCAGTTTCGTCAGGTCTCCGCCGGCGCGCAGCACGTCCAACGCGCGTTGCAGCTGATAGTCCTTGGTCTTGTCGAAGTCCTTGCCCGGCGCTTCGTGCGGGGTGTGCGGCCCCTTGCGCTCGGCGCCGATGGAGGAGTCCAGCGCCGTGGCGTAAGCGGCCTCGGAATAGATGAAGCTGGAGCGCGAGACGATGCGGGCCTCGGCCTCGGAACGCGCCACTTCCAGATCCGGCTCGATGCCGATCTTCTGGATCGAGCGACCCGACGGCGTGTAGTAGCGCGCCGTGGTGATCGACAGGGCGCCGTCCTGGCCCCCGCGCAACGGGATGACCGTCTGCACCGAGCCCTTGCCGAAGCTGGTCAGGCCCACGACCGTCGCCCGTTCCTGATCCTTCAGGGCGCCGGCGACGATTTCCGACGCCGAGGCCGAGCCGTAGTTGATCAGGACCACCAGCGGCAGGCCGCCGGTCAGGTCGCCCGGCTTGGCGGCGTAGCGCTCGATGTCGTCGGGCTTGCGGCCGCGCTGGCTGACGATCTCGCCGCGCTCCATGAAGGCGTCCGACACGTCGATGGCGGCGTTCAGCAGGCCGCCGCCGTTGTTGCGCAGGTCCAGGACGAAGCCCTTGAGGCCCGGCTTCTCGCGCTTCAGCCGTTCGATGGTCTCGGTCAGTTCGCGGCCGGTGTTCTCGTTGAAGGTCGAGATGCGCAGATAGCCGAAATCGCCTTCCAGACGCCCGGTCACGGATTCGACCTTGATAACCTCGCGCACCAGGACCACTTCGCGCGGCTCCTCGCCGTCGCGCAGGAAGGTGACGGTGACGCTGGCGCCGATGGCCCCGCGCAGCTTTTCGGACACCTCGGACACCGTCAGGCCGGCGGCGTTCTGACCGTCGATGGCGCTGATGACGTCGCCCGCCTGGACCCCGGCGCGACCGGCCGGGCTGTCGTCCATCGGCGAGATGACCTTCACCAGACCGCCCTCGGAGGTAATGGTCAGGCCGACGCCCGAATATTCGCCCGTGGTCCGCTCGCGCAGGTCGCCATAGGACTTGGGCGGCAGATAGTTGGAGTGGGGGTCCAGCGCCGTCATCATGCCCGACAGCGCCGCCTCGATCAGCTTCTTGTTGTCGACCGGGACCACATAGGCCTGCTCGACGATGCCCAGGACGTCGCCGAACATCTGCAACATGCGGAAGGTCTCGTTGCGCGGGGTCTGGCTGGCGACAGCCGCCGCCGATCCGCCCAGAGCCAGGGCGGCGCAACCGATGAGAAGCAGTTTACGCATTCGGTGTCTTTCCATCGGACCCGCGCGGGCTCCGGTCGTCCAGGGAGGCGCAGGCGTTCGCAACGCCGACGTCAGATATGCCGATACAATCAGCCTCGGCGCGGATTTGAAAGGACTTTCGCGCGTTTGCGGCCGCTACTGCAGCCAGGGCGCCGGGTCGATAGGGCGTTCGTCGCGGCGCAACTCGAAATAGGCCTCGCCGTCCTCGCCGGTGCGGCCCAGGGCCTGGCCGTCGGCGACGCGCTGACCGGTGTCCACCGACAGTTGATCCAGACCGGCCACGACGACGCGCCAGCCGGGGCCGAGGTCCAGGATGACCACCTCGCCCCACTCCTTCAGCGGCCCGGCGTAGGCGACGCGAGCGGGGGCAGGCGCAGCGATGACCTCGTGGCTGGAGCGCCAGCGCCAGCCACTGGAGCCGCCGCCGAAGCGCTGCGACGGCGCGCCCTGGACCGGGGCGGTCAGGCGGCTGCGTCCGGCCGGCAGGCGGGCGGCGGGGGCCTCGACCACGGCCTCGGCGACGACCGGCGCCTGGCCGCCCAACTCGCGGATGCGGGCCTCCAGAGACCGCGTCGCCCGCTCCGCACGAGAGGCTTCGGCGCGCAGGACGGCGCGCAGGGCCACCTTGCGGGCCGACAGGCTTTCGATCTCGGCGCGGCGGTCGCCTTGGGCGCTCTCGACGGTGAACAGACGCTCGCTGGACAGGGCCGCCAGGCGGCGAATGCGGGTGACCTCGGCCTGACGCTCGACCAGGGTCTTGGCCCGCGCCTGAAGCTCGGGCGTCATGGCCCGGATCAGGATGGAGGCGCGCACCGTGTCCACCGCCTTGTCCGCCGGGATCAGCAGGGGCGGCGGCGGCTTGCGGCTCATCATTTGCAGGGCCGACAGCAGACGCCCCTGCCCGGCCCGCTCGCGCGACAGCGAGGCGACCAGAGCGGCTTCCCGGTCGCTCAGTTCCCTGAGGCGGGCGCGCTGGGAATCCAGCTGGACGTCGTCCGCGGCTTCGGCCCGGCGCAGTTCGGCCAGTTGCCGGTCCAGATCAACCACCTCGTCTCCGGCGGCGGCGGCTTCGGCGCGCAGGCGCCGGGCGCGGGCGGTCTCGTCGCGGTATTCGGCCTGGAGCCGGGTCAGTTCAGGATTGGGCGCGGCGGCGCGCTGGCTCGACGCGGGACCCGCCAGCATCAAGGCCAGCCCCGTCGAGATCAGGATAACCCCCGCCCCCCGGCGCATCAGTCGCGGTGATAGGGGGAGCCGGACAGGATGGTCACGGCGCGGTAAAGCTGTTCGGCCAGCATAGCGCGGGCCAGGGCGTGAGGCCAGGTCTGAGGTCCGAAGGCCAGGGTCGAGCGGGCGGCGGCGCGCACGCTGGGGTCCAGACCGTCGGCCCCGCCGATGGCGAAGACCAGCCGCCGCTCGCCCTGATCGCGCAGGGCGGCCACGTGGTCGGCGAAGGCGCGCGAGGAATAGGTCTTGCCGCGCTCGTCACAGGCGATCAGGTGCGCGCCCTCGGCGGCGGCCAGGATCAGCTCGGCCTCGGGGGCCTTGCCGGATTTGCGGGGTTCGAGATCCAGCAGTTCGAGCGGCCCCAGCCCCAACGGACGACCCGCCAGGGTCGCCCGTCGGGCGTAGTCGTCGGCCAGGGCGGCCTCGGGACCGCGGCCCGGCTTGCCGATGGCCGCGATCGCCAGCTTCATGGGGTCAGCTCAGTCCGAAGATCAGGCGGCGCCGGCGCCGCGGTGGGCGCTGTCGACGGCCCAGATCTTCTCAATGTTGTAGAAGGTGCGCACTTCGGGACGGAACAGGTGGACGATGACGTCGCCCGCATCCAGCAGCACCCAGTCACAGTGAGGCAGACCCTCGACCTTGACCTTGCCGAGGCCCATTTCCTTGAACAGGCGCAGCAGGTGGTCGGCCAGGGCGCCGACGTGACGGTTCGACCGCCCCGAAGCCACGATCATGGCGTCGGACATCGGGCTTTTGCCGCGCAGGTCGATGAGGACCATGTCGAGGGCCTTGTCGTCGTCAAGCTTGGCGATGACGGCGCGTTCCAGCTCGGTCAGGCCGACCGGAAGCGGGGCTTGATCGCCGGTACTGGGGCCTTCGGCTTGACCGTCTTCGGAATGGACGGAATCCATCGGGTCCATTTCGTGGGCCGCGTTGGAAACGGCGGCGTCTTGCGCATCGTGCGCGGGCGAGGGGGTCAGCGGAGGGCTCCGGGGAGATTACTAAAGGGGCAAACTAGCACGTTCCCGCCGAAAGGTCACCCACCGCCGGGAATCAGCCCCTCGCCCCGCCGAATCGCCGAGGACGAGCGTGGATTCAGCGGCGCCGTCAGATAGGTCCAGGCGGGCGCCTGCAAGCTGGGCAGCAGACCCGCGCGCGGCGCCGGAATACGGAACCGGGCATAGCGCGAGGCGGCCGGCGCCGTGCGACTGTCTAGTTGGCTGCCCGGCCGGGCGATCACCGCCACCGGCATCAGATGCATGATGTCGGTCCAGCCCCGCCAGCGATGGAAGCTGGCCAGGTTGTCCGACCCCATCAGCCAGACGAACTGAACGCCGGGATAGCGAGCCTTGAGCATCCGCAGGGTGTCCACGGTCCATTGGGTCCCGGCGCGGGTCTCGAAGTCCGAAACGATCATGGCCGGACCGACCGTGGCGGCGACGGCCCGGGCCGAGGTCATGCGGGCCTCCAGCGGCGCCGTTTCCTGGTCGGACTTCAGCGGGTTCTGCGGCGAGACCAGCCAGACCACTCGGTCCAGGTCCAGACGCCGCATCGCCGTCTCGGCCACGTGGGCGTGGCCGTCGTGGGCCGGATTGAAGGAGCCGCCGAACAGGCCGACCTTCATGCCCGCCTGCAGGCCCAGACCGTCGCGCAGGGCGCCGGGGCGAGGACCGAGGCCTTTCGGCGCGGGACCGGCGTGGAAGAAGGACAAGGGCGGCTCTTTGGCGGCGACGACGAGAGGACGGACTTATGCTCACCCGCGCCCTAACACGCCGTGGCGGCCCTGTCTCGCGTCAGCGGACGGACGAAAGTCTCAGAACTCTTTCCAGCTCGAACCCGGATCGCGCTCGCCGGGCTGGGCCAGTTGCTGGCCCCAGGTCACGACCATGAAGGCCTTGTGGCTGCGGATCTTGTACTGGCCGATCATGGGGGCCACCGCGCCCAGCGGCAGGCCGGTGCGACCATCGTAGAGGAAGCCCGAAAACTCGGCCACGCCCATGCGGTCGCGGTTGGAATAGATGGACAGCTCGGGAATGGAGACGACGTTCAGCGTCTCGTTGATCGGCACCCGCATGTCGGGAATGCCGAAGACCCGGCGCATCTGTTCCAGCGACAGGGCGCCGGCCCGGACCTCGAAGATGGCGTCGGCGCTGTCGCGGTCGCGGCTGATGGCGTAGCCCGCGTCCGACAGGGCGGCGCGGATGGCGCTCAGCGCATAGCGGGCGTTCTCGGCCTGGAAATAGGTCTCGTCGATGAAGACGCGCGCGCCTTGCGGAATCGGCAGGGTCAGACCCTCAACCGCGCGGTCGGCGGCGCGGTTGACCAGCAGCATGTCGGTGGCGGTCCGCGCCGGATTGGTCTCGGTCACCGAGGCGCAACCGGCCAGGACGGCGGTCGCCGTGAACAGCGAGATCAGGCGCGCGGTCGTCAAATCACCAGGCTCCGACGTTGGGCATGGAGGCCCAGGGTTCGGCCGGGGCCAGACGCTCGCCGGCCTGCAGCAGTTCGACCGAAATGCCGTCGGGCGAGCGGATGAAGGCCATGTGGCCATCGCGCGGCGGGCGGCTGATCGTCACCCCGCCGTCGGCCAGACGCTGGCAGGCGGCGTAGATGTCCTCGACCTCGAAGGCCAGGTGGCCGAAGTTGCGGCCGCCCTGATAGTCCTCGGGGTCCCAGTTGAAGGTCAGCTCGACCTCGGGCGACTTCTCGGACTCGGCGCGGCCGACATCCTGCGGCGCGGCCAGATAGATCAGGCTGAAGCGACCGGCTTCGCTGTCCATCCGGCGCGTCTGCACCAGACCCAGCAGGTCACGATAGAAGTGCAGCGACGCCTCCAGGTCCTTCACGCGGACCATGGTGTGCAGGTAGCGCATGCCTCAGTGGGCCTCGGGCGGACGGGCCGCCGGGTCCAGGTATTCGCTCTCGGGGTGCGGATGGTCCGACAGGACGAAGCGGCGGTCGCAGTAGCCGCACTCGATGGAGCTCTCCTCGCCCATCTCCAGATAGACCAGCGGATGGCCGAGGACGCCGCCGCCGTCGCAGGCGACGCGCTTCGTCGGCACGACGATCTCTTCGGGGGCGGGGATGACGGCGTCGGTATGGCGGGGAGGCATGGGTCCGGTCCGGGTCTGGAAGGCTCGCGCCGTTCCTAGAAGGACCGGCCCTCTAGGTCAAACTTCCGAAGGTTGCGCTTTGCGCCCGAACAGCTTGTCCAGCATGGCCTTGCGTTTCTTGAACAGGGTCAGGCCCAGGCAGCCGGCGCCGACCCACAGGCCGATCTCGCCGATCAGGGCGGCGACGGCGGCCAGCAGGGCCGCATGAGTCATGTCCAGATAGTCCAGCTTGCCCGCCAGCAGGGCCAGACCCATGCCGGTGTAGCCGATGGCGCAGACGCCCAGGGCGGCGAAGCCGATCAGGCGGGTCTTGGTCAGAGGCTTCTTCATCTGGGCGTGCAGGGCGGTCATGAGCGTCTCTCCATCAAGGCAGGTTGTCTTTATGACAAGTAACCTAGACACGTCTCGGCGTGACGTCAAGCATCATTTACACAAAGACGCGCACGCTTGTCGAAAGCGGACGCGACAGCGCCTTGGCGAACGCCCCTTCGCCCCCTACCTATGCCGCACGCCTTCGTCGCCTGAGTGAACGCCCGCATGACCGAGACCCCTGCCCTGCCCGTCAACGCCATCGAGGTGCGGGGCCTGAAGAAGACCTATGCGGGCAACAAGAAGTCGCCGGCCAAGACGGCTCTTCGCGGCGTCGATCTGACGGTGCCGCGCGGCTCCATGTTCGGGCTTCTGGGCCCCAACGGCGCGGGCAAGTCGACCCTGATCAACATCATCGCCGGGGTGGTCAACAAGTCCGAGGGGACCGTCCGCATCTGGGACCGCGACATCGACCATGAGGCGCGCGACGCCCGCGCCGCGCTCGGCGTCGTGCCGCAAGAGATCGTCGCCGACGTCTTCTTCACCCCGCGCGAGGCGCTGGAGGTCCAGGCCGGCTTCTACGGCGTGCCGGCCGACGAGCGCCGCTCCGACGAACTGCTGGCGGCGCTCGGCCTGTCGGACAAGGCCAACGCCTATGTCCGGGCTCTGTCCGGCGGCATGAAGCGCCGTCTGATGGTGGCCAAGGCCCTGGTGCACAATCCGCCCGTCCTGATCCTGGACGAGCCGACGGCGGGCGTGGACGTCGAGCTGCGCCGCCAGCTGTGGGACTATGTGCGCAAGATCAACGAGGAGGGCGTCACCGTCATCCTGACCACCCACTACCTCGAAGAAGCCCAGGAGCTGTGCGACACCATCGCCATCATCAACCGGGGCGAAGTCGTGGCCTGCGAGCCGACCCAGACCCTGCTGAAGCGCCTGGACACCCGCAACGTCGTGGTGACGCCGGAAACGCCGCAAGAGGTCCTGCCCGCGCTGAACGGATTCTCCGTGGCGCCGCGCCCGCATGGGGCCTTCGTCGTCACCTATCGCACGGGCGAGTCCAGCGTCGAACAGGTGCTGGCGGCGGTGCGCGCGGCGGGCGTGACCATCAAGGACATCGCCACCGAGGACCCGGATCTGGAAGACGTCTTCCTGGCCATGACCTACGGCGACGCCAGCCGGCCGAGCCCGACGCAGGACTGAGCCGCCTCCGGGCTGCACACCCTCCTCCGTCATCCTCCGGCAAGCCGCCAGCGGCGCGACCGGGGACCCAGCGGCGCCGAAGGCGATCTTGACGGCAGGCACAACGGCGAGGTTTCGCCCTCCGGGCGCCGCTGGGTCCCCCCGGTCTCCGCTTCGCTACGCCGGAGGATGACGAAGGTTAGGCGGTGGAATCAAACCACCATCACCGTGCCGAGCAGCAGCTTGGCTCCGGCCCGGCCCAGCACGCGATCGGTCGCCGCCTGCAGGACGCGGCTCAGCCATTCCACGTCCGGCGGAGCGCCGGGCAGCAGGCGTTCGCCCGCCAGGCGCACGACCTCGTTGAAGGCGGCGCTGAGGCGCGGCTTGGACTGGTCGGCGCGCGTGCGCAGGGCGGTGTCGGCCACGTCCACCCCGACCTCGACCGTCATCACGCCCCGACGCCCGTCGCGGCGCAGGATGGTGGCCGTGGCCGTGGGCAGGGGGATGTAGGCGTTGGCGGGCGCGCCCCCGCCCTCGCTCTTGCCGGAGGCCTCGGCGGCCTCGGCCACAAGGGCGGTGCTCAGGGCGGCGAGGCCGATCAGTGCGCGACGATCCATGCCTTTCCCCTACCCCTCCCCGCTTAAGGCCCGGTTACGGCTGGCGGGCCGTCGCGGCGGAGCGTAATCGGGACGGATGAGCCAGACTGATCTTTCCGCCTATCGTCCCAATGTCGGGGTGGTGCTGTTCAACCCCGCCGGTCAGGTCTGGCTGGGCCGCCGCGCCAAGACGCCCGAGCCGTGGAACTGGCAGTTCCCTCAGGGCGGCGTCGACGAGGGCGAGGACCTGGAAGCCGCCGCCCTTCGCGAACTGCAGGAGGAGACGGGCGTCCGCTCGGTCGAGCTGCTGGGCCGAACCGGCGGCTGGATCGTCTACGACTTCCCCGAGGGTATGGGCGGGCCGAAGGCGTGGAAGGGCTTCAAGGGCCAGAAGCAGGTCTGGTTCGCCTTCCGCTTCACCGGCGAGGACTCTGAGTTCGACCTGGAGGCCCACGGCGAGCCGGAGTTCGACGCCTGGCGCTGGGGCGCGCTGGAGGAAACGCCCGACCTGATCGTGCCCTTCAAGCGCGAGGTCTATCTACAGGTGGTAGCGGCCTTCGAGGACCTGCCGAGGAGCTGAGCTTAGGCTGCGATCAGCGCCCCAATAGCCCTCCCCCTCGAGGGGGGAGGGTTGGGTGGGGGTGGAGGCCAGATCGTATCCTGTGGAGTGCTGGAGACTGGGGCGTCGCCTCATGCGCGCCATCGGCCATGTCGCGTTCCACACCCCCATCCCCGACCCTTCCCCCCTCGAGGGGGAAGGGAGACAACACGCGTGATGGCGCGCCAATGCCCGCCCCAACAAAAAAGGCCCCTCGCCGAAGCGAAGGGCCCTGATCTTTTTCGTATCGCGGAAGCCTCAGGCTTCGACGATCTCCGAGGCTTCTTCGGCCAGGATGCTGAGCCCTTGGGCGTTGACGTCGGCGAAGCCGCCCTTGACCGAGAACTGACGACGCGCCGCGCCTTCATAGACGGTCACCACGCCCTCGCGCAGGGTGGTCATGAAGGGCGCGTGCCCCGGCAGGACGCCGAAGTCGCCCTCGACGCCCGGCGCATCGACCTGATCGACCGAACCGGCGAAGATTTCGCGTTCCGGGGCGACGAGGGAGAAGTTCAGCTTACCGGCCATGACTTAGGCTTCCGAGGCCATCTTGGCGGCCTTCTCGACGACTTCCTCGATGGCGCCGACCATGTAGAAGGCGGCTTCCGGCAGGTGGTCGTATTCGCCGTCGCAGATGGCCTTGAACGAGCGGATGGTGTCCTTCAGCTCGACGAACTTGCCGGGCGAGTTGGTGAACTGCTCGGCCACAAAGAAGGGCTGCGACAGGAAGCGCTGGATCTTGCGAGCGCGCGACACGACCAGCTTGTCGTCTTCCGACAGCTCGTCCATGCCCAGGATGGCGATGATGTCCTTCAGCGCCTTGTACTGCTGCAGGATTTCCTGAACGCGGCGGGCGACGGTGTAGTGCTCTTCACCGATGACCAGCGGGTCCATGATGCGCGAGGTCGAGTCCAGCGGGTCCACGGCCGGGAAGATGGCCTGGGCGGCGATGTCGCGGTTCAGAACGGTCGTCGCGTCCAAGTGAGCGAACGAGGCGGCGGGCGCCGGGTCGGTCAGGTCGTCGGCGGGAACGTAGATGGCCTGAACCGAGGTGATCGAGCCCTTCTTGGTCGAGGTGATGCGCTCTTGCAGGTTGCCCATCTCGGTGGCCAGCGTCGGCTGATAGCCCACGGCCGAGGGGATGCGGCCCAGCAGAGCCGACACTTCCGAACCGGCTTGGGTGAAGCGGAAGATGTTGTCGACGAACAGCAGCACGTCCTTGCCTTCTTCGTCGCGGAAGTACTCAGCGATCGACAGGCCGGTCAGGGCGACGCGGGCGCGGGCGCCGGGGGGCTCGTTCATCTGGCCGTAAACCAGGGCGCACTTGGAGCCTTCGGTCGAGCCGTTGTTCTTGGCCGGGTCCACGTTCACGTTGGACTCGATCATCTCGTGATACAGGTCGTTGCCTTCGCGGGTGCGCTCACCCACGCCGGCCAGAACCGAATAACCGCCGTAAGCCTTGGCGATGTTGTTGATCAGTTCCTGCATGGTCACGGTCTTGCCCACGCCGGCGCCGCCGAACAGGCCGGTCTTGCCGCCCTTGGTGTAGGGGCAGATCAGGTCGATGACCTTGATGCCCGTGACCAGGATTTCCGCCGAGGTCGACTGTTCGTCGAAGGTCGGAGCTTCCTTGTGGATCGGGCGGTATTCGGTGGTCTTGATCGGGCCGGCTTCGTCGATCGGCTGACCGACGACGTTCATGATGCGGCCCAGGGTGCCCGGACCGACCGGCGCCATGATCGACTTGCCGGTGTCGACGACGGGCTGGCCGCGCGTCAGACCTTCGGTCGTGTCCATCGAGATGGCGCGGACCATGTTCTCGCCGAGGTGCTGGGCGACTTCCAGAACCAGGGTGAAGGGCTCGCCCGTCTTTTGGTCGACGTTCTGGGTTTCCAGGGCGCTCAGGATGGCCGGCAGGGCGCCGTCGAACTCAACGTCGACGACGGCGCCGATGACCTGGGCGATACGGCCCGAGCCAGCGACGGCGGCGGCCTTCGGAGCGGCGGCCTTCTTGGGAGCGGCCGGCTTCTTGGCGGCGGGTTTCTTGGTGGCGGTGGCGTCGGTCATGGGGTGCGTCCGGTTCGGAATGTCGTGTCGGTCGGGATCAGAGCGCTTCAGCGCCGGCGATGATCTCGATCAGCTCGGTGGTGATCTGGGCCTGGCGTTTACGGTTGTACTGCAGGGTCAGGCTGTTGATGAGGTCGCCCGCGTTGCGCGTGGCGTTGTCCATCGCGGCCATCTGCGCACCGAAGAAGCCGGCCTGGTTCTCGTAAAGAGCGGCCAGGATCTGCGTCGTCAGGTTGCGCGGCAGCAGGGTCTCGAGGATTTCCTCTTCCGAGGGCTCATACTCATAGACCGCGCCGTTCAGGTCGATCGGTTCCGCGTCGCCTTCGACGACGGCGGGGATCAGCTGGCTGGCGGTCGGCACCTGCGAGATCACCGACTTGAACTGGCTGTAGAAGAGGGTGACCACGTCGGCCTGACCGCCTTCGAAGCTCTCGGCGATCAGTTCGGCGATCGGCTGCGCGGCCGGCAGACCCAGGACCTTGTGCTCGCTCAGCTCGAAGGACTTGACCACCTTGTCGCCGAACAGGCGGGTCAGGGGATCACGCGACTTCTTGCCGACGGCGATGACGCGAACGTCCTTGCCCTGGGCGATCAGGCTGTTGATCCGGTCGCGGGCGGCGCGGACGACGTTGGACGAGAAGCCCCCCGCCAGACCCTTGTCCGCCGTGGCGACCACGATCAGGTGACGCTGGTCGGCGCCCGTGCCGGCCAGCAGTTTCGGCGCGCCGTCGCCCGAGACGCCGGCGGCCAGGTTGGCGATGACCGAGGCCATCCGCGTCGCATAGGGGCGGGCGTTCTCGGCCTGCTCCTGGGCGCGCTTCAGCTTGGCCGCGGCGACCATCTGCATGGCTTTCGTGATCTTCTGCGTCGCTTTGACGCTTCCGATCCGATTGCGCATTTCCTTAAGGCTGGCCATCCGGCGCTACTCTCGCTCTCTGGTCAGATCTTAGGCGAAGGTCTTGGCGAAGGCGGCCAGGACGTCCTTGAGCTCGGCTTCCAGTGCCGGCGTCAGAGCCTTCTTGGTGCGGATGCCTTCCAGCAGCGAAGCGTGGTTCGAGTGGACGCGGGCCAGCAGCTCGCTCTCGAAGCGGCCGATGTCGGCCACAGCCACGTTGTCCAGGTAGCCGCGCGTGCCAGCGTAGATCGACACGACCTGCTCTTCGACGGCCAGCGGCGAGTACTGCGGCTGCTTCAGCAGCTCGGTCAGGCGGGCGCCGCGCGCCAGCAGCTTCTGGGTCGAGACGTCCAGGTCCGAGCCGAACTTCGCGAAGGCGGCCATTTCACGATATTGGGCGAGCTCGCCCTTAATCGAACCGGCGACCTGCTTCATGGCCTTGATCTGGGCCGAGGAGCCGACGCGCGACACCGAGATGCCGACGTTCACGGCCGGGCGGATGCCCTGGTAGAAGAGGTCCGATTCCAGGAAGATCTGGCCGTCGGTGATCGAGATCACGTTGGTCGGGATGTAGGCCGAGACGTCGTTGGCCTGGGTTTCGATGATCGGCAGGGCCGTCATGGAGCCCGAACCATTGTCTTCGTTCAGCTTGGCCGAACGCTCCAGCAGGCGGCTGTGCAGGTAGAAGACATCGCCCGGATAGGCTTCACGGCCGGGCGGACGGCGCAGCAGCAGCGACATCTGACGATAGGCCACGGCCTGCTTGGACAGGTCGTCATAGACGATCAGGGCGTGCATGCCGTTGTCGCGGAAGAACTCGCCCATGGCGGTGCCGGCGAACGGGGCCAGGAACTGCAGCGGGGCCGGTTCCGAAGCCGTGGCGGCGACGACGATGGTGTATTCCAGAGCGCCCGACTCTTCGAGCGTCTTCACGATCTGGGCCACCGTCGAGCGCTTCTGGCCGATGGCGACGTAGATGCAGTACAGCTTCGCCGACTCGTCTTCCGACTTGTTGACGTTCTTCTGGTTCAGGATGGTGTCGATGGCGATGGCGGTCTTGCCGACCTGACGGTCGCCGATGATCAGCTCGCGCTGGCCGCGGCCGACGGGGATCAGGGTGTCGATCGCCTTCTGGCCGGTCTGCATCGGCTCGTGCACCGACTTGCGCGGGATGATGCCCGGAGCCTTGACGTCGACGCGGCGACGCTCGGTGAACTGGATCGGGCCCTTGCCGTCGATCGGCTCGCCCAGCGGGTTGACGACACGGCCCAGCAGGCCCTTGCCGACCGGCACGTCCACGATTTCGCCCAGGCGGCGGACTTCATCGCCCTCGGCGATGGCGGCGTCCGCGCCGAAGATCACGGCGCCGACGTTGTCGCGTTCCAGGTTCAGGGCCATGCCCTTCACGCCGGCCTTGGGGAATTCGACCATTTCGCCGGCCTGGACATTGTCCAGACCGTGGATGCGGGCGATGCCGTCGCCGACGGACAGCACTTGGCCGACGTCGGAAACGTCGGCTTCAACGCCGAAGTTGGCGATCTGCGACTTGAGGATGGCCGAGATTTCGGCGGCGCGGATGTCCATGGTGGGCTCTCTGGCTTTCGTCTTCGGTGCGGGCCGTCAGGCGCGCTGCATTCTTGTTCGGTGCGCGCTTACGCGCGCTTGAGGGCAAACTTCATCTGGTCGAGCTTGGTCTTCAGCGAGGCGTCGAACAGCTTCGAGCCCACCTTGACCTTCAGCCCACCCAGGATCGACGGATCGACGCGGGCGGTCAGTTCGGGATCGCGGCCGAGCGACGCGCGCAGGGCCGACTGAATGCTCTTGGTCTGGGCCGCCGACAGCGGCAGGGCCGAGACGACCTCGGCGGCCACGACGCCCGTCAGCTTGGCGTGCAGGACCTGGAAACCGGCGATCACGCCGGGCAGGTCGCGAGCGCGGCCGTTCTGGGCCAGCAGGCCGAGAAACTTCTTGGTGGTGGCGTTGAACTTCGCCTTGTCGGCGATGGCCGACAGGCCCTTGGCCTGGTCGTCGGCCGAAATGACCGGCGACTGAGCCAGGCGGCGCAGGTCCGCGCTGTCCAGCCAGGCGGCCTTCAACGCGGCGAGATCGCCGCGCACGGCGTCGAGCGCCCCCGTCTCTTGCGAGAGGTCGAACAGCGCCTGAGCATACCGTTCGCCGACTTCCGTCGTTCTGAAATCGTCCGCCACGTAATAAAGGTCCGCGATTTGAAGCGTTTGGGTCGAATCCGGCCGCGATCTCCCGCGCCAGACAAGGGCTTGATTTGCTTATGGAAAGCACGCTTGGGACACATCTTTCGATGCATCCTTCGCTAAAGCCGCGCGGCTGATAGCATGCAAGGTCCCGGGTCGCAACCGACGGGAACGGAACGATAAGGTCGCACCCGCGCTCTTTTCCCGGTTCCACGCCTCGCGACGGCGGCGGGTGCGACGACAACGCCGCGCGCGAACGCTTGATGCAACCTCACGGTCCCGTTACCGCTTATGGCTATCATCACATTCTGGAACCCCGATGCTTGAAAGCATAACTCCCCTGCTGAGCGATCCGGCCGCCTGGGCGGCCCTCGTGACCCTCGTGGTCATGGAAGTCGTCCTCGGCATCGACAACCTGATCTTCATCTCGATCCTGTCGAACAAGCTGCCGCCCGAGCATCGTCAGCGCACGCGCCGGATCGGCATCGGTCTGGCCCTGGTCATGCGCCTGGCCCTGCTGGCCGCCATCGGCTGGATCGTCGGCCTGACCGCCCCCGTCTTCGACCTGGGCTTCCACGGCGAGACCTTCGACACCGCCTTCAGCTGGCGCGACCTGATCCTGATCGCCGGCGGTCTCTTCCTGGTGTGGAAGGCCACCAAGGAGATCCACCACGCCGTCGACGTCACCCCGTCGAACGACATGCTGGAGAAGGACAAGAAGGACGTCGTCATCAACAACGTCGGCTCGGCCATCGTTCAGATCATCCTGCTGGACCTGGTCTTCTCGGTCGACTCCATCCTGACCGCCGTCGGCATGACCGATCACGTGCCGATCATGATGGTCGCCGTGGTCATCGCCGTCCTGGTCATGCTGCTGGCCTCGGACCCTCTGGCCAACTTCATCGACAAGAACCCGACCGTGGTCATGCTGGCCCTCGGCTTCCTGCTGATGATCGGCGCCGTCCTGATCGCCGACGGCTTCGGCGTCCATGTGCCCAAGGGCTACATCTACGCCGCCATGGCCTTCTCGGCCCTGGTCGAGGGGCTGAACATGTGGTCGCGCAATGCGCAGATCAAAAAGGACCAGGCCAAGGAAGCCGCCCAGGCGGCCCTGAACAAGGCCGAGACGGCCGAGCCCGGCGTCTGATGCGTCTCTGGCCGGTCCTGACGATGCTGCTGCTGGCGTTTCCCGCGTCGGCCGCGGCGCAGTCGTCGGGGCCGGCCGCCCCCTCTTCTCCCGCCCCCGCCGCGCCGCGCACGCCGGTCTATGGCTATGAGGTGGTGCGGACCTTCCCCCACGACCCGACCGCCTTCACACAGGGGCTGGTCTATCGCGACGGCCTGCTGATCGAGAGCACGGGCCGCGCCCCGTCCAGCGTTCGCCGCGTGCGGCTGGAAGACGGCGTCGTGCTGCAAAAGCGCGAGCTTGATCCGGAATATTTCGGCGAGGGCCTGACCGAGATCGGCGGCCGCGTCATCACCCTGACCTGGAACAACCGCGTCGGCTTCGTCTGGGACGCCGACGACCTGAGCCAGACCGGACGCTTCACCTATGAGGGCGAAGGCTGGGGCCTGACCCATGACGGGACGCGGCTGATCCTGTCGGACGGCTCGCCCAATCTACGCTTCCTCGATCCCGACACCTTCGCCGAGACGGGTCGCGTCGCCGTCACCCTGAACGGCCGGCTGCTGCCTCAGTTGAACGAGCTGGAATGGATCGACGGCGAGGTCTGGGCCAATGTCTGGCAGACCCGCTTCATCGTTCGCATCGATCCGGCCTCGGGCCAGGTGGTCGGCGTCATCGACCTCGGCGGCCTGCTGCCGGCGGATCAGGTGAAGGACCCGAACGACGACGTCCTCAACGGCATCGCCTGGGACGCGGCGAACCGCCGCCTGTTCGTCACCGGCAAGAACTGGCCCAGCCTGTTCGAGATCAAGCTGACCGGACCGCGCTGAGCGCCAGCCCCCCCCACAGCCGTCATCCTCGGGCTTGACCCGAGGATCGAACCAGCGGCGCACTCATCCTCACCAATGTCGCGCAGGCGGCCCCTCCGATCCTCGGGTCAAGCCCGAGGATGACGGCGGATAGGGAACGGGTCTGCGCTCAAGCAGCGAGCGACCGCGTCGCGAGCGGTAGCGCCCTACAGGAAACTGTAGGGGTCCACGTCCACCGTCAGTCGCACCGAGGCTGGAACCTTCACCCGCCCCAGCCAGGCGCGCAGGAAGGCCTGCAGGTTCACATCCCGGTCGGCCCGCACCAGCAGCCGCTTGCGACGCCGCCCCCGCACCAGGGCCAGAGGCGCGTCGGCGGGTCCATAAACCTCCAGCCGCTCGGCGTTGGGAATGGCCTCGGCCAGATCGCGAGCGACCTTTTCCACCGCCATGGCGTTCTCGCTGGACAGGATGATCGCCGCCAGACGCCCGTGTGGCGGCAGGGAGGCCGCCTCGCGCTCGCCCATCTCGGCCTCGACGAAGGCGTCGCGGTCGCCCGCCGCCAGGGCCATCAGCACCGGGTGTTCCGGCGTCCAGGTCTGCAACAGGGCGCGACCCGGCTTGTCCGCCCGCCCCGCCCGGCCCGTGGCCTGGGCCAGAAGCTGATAGGTCCGTTCCGCCGCGCGCAGGTCGCCGCCGCGCAGTCCGAGGTCGGCGTCCACCACGCCCACCAGGGTCAGGCGCGGGAAGTTGTGGCCCTTGGCGGCCGCTTGCGTGGCCACCAGGATGTCGATCTCGCCCTCGGCCATCGACTGGATCAGGGCGCGGGCCGACTGGCCGTCCGGCACGGTGTCGGAGCTGAAGATGGCGGTGCGGGCCTCGGGGAAGAGACGACGCACCTCCTCCTCGACCCGCTCGACGCCCGGCCCCACCGGGACCAGGGAATCCTCGGCCCCGCAGGAGGGACAGAGCTTGGGCTTGGCCATGGAGAAGCCGGTCAGATGGCAGACCAGCCGCCCGGTGTAGCGATGCTCCACCAGCCATGAATCCGTATCCGGCGCCGTCAGCCGATGGCCGCAGGCGCGACACAGGACGACCGGGGCGTAGCCGCGCCGGTTCAGGAACAGCAGGCTCTGCTCCCCCTTGGCGAAGGTCTCGCCGATGGCGTCGCGTAAGGGTGCGGACAGCCAGGTCTGCGGGTCCGGCGGACAGGTGCGCAGGTCCACCAGATCAATGTCGGGCAGGACCGCCGCCCCGTGCCGCGCCGCCAGCTTCAGCCAGCCGTAGCGGCCCTGACGCGCGTTCCACAGGGTCTCCAGCGACGGGGTGGCCGAGGCCAGGACCACGGTCGCGCCCTCGATCCGGCTGCGGGCCACAGCCAGGTCGCGGCCGTGGTAGACCAGACCCTCTTCCTGCTTGAACGAGCCGTCGTGCTCCTCATCCACCACCACCAGCTTCAGGTTGGCGTAGGGCAGGAACAGGGCCGAGCGCGCGCCGACCACGATGTTGCAGCGCCCGGCGACCACCGCCTCCCACACCTGGCGACGTTTCGGCGGGGCCACGCCCGAATGCCATTCGGCGGGGGTGACGCCAAAGCGGGCGGCGATGCGCTCGATCACCGCCTGGGTCAGGGCGATTTCCGGCAATAGGATCAGAATCTGCGCGCTCGGATCATGCCGCAGCGCCCGCGCCGCCGCCTCCAGATAGGCCTCGGTCTTGCCCGAGCCGGTCACCCCGTCCAGCAGGAAGGGGGCGAAACCGCCCTTGGCCACGGCGTCCGCAATGGCCGCAGCCGAGGCCGCCTGATCCGGGTTCAAGGTCGCCGGGGCATGGTCGGGATCGGGGGCGTCGAAGGCGGCGACCGCCTCGATCTCGATGACCGTCAGCACGCCCTCGTCGACCAGTCCCTTGACCACGCCCGCCGAGACATTGGCCGCGCGGGCCAGGTCGGCGGCTGTCATCGACTTCTGGCCCAGGGCCTCCAGCACCGCCATCCGCGTCGCCGTGGGGCGGGCGGGGCTGCGCCCCTCGACCCGTTTGACCCGCCGCTCGGGCCGGGGCCGGGGCGCGCGCAGGCCCTTCAGGGCGGTGGCCGCCATCTCGCCCGGCGGGCTGAGCGTCCAGCGCGCCGCCCATTCGACGAAGTCCAGCGTCCGCGCCGGCAGGCGCGGATCGGTCAGGACCTGATCGATCGCCTTCAGCCGCCGGTTGGAGCCCGTGGTCTCGAAGACCTCGGCCACCACGCCCCGGATCAGACGCGGCCCCAGCGGCACGGCGACCTGATCGCCGCGCGCGACCGCCAGTTCCTCGGGAACGGCATAGTCGAAGGCTTCCGGCACAGGCAGGGGGATGAGGACGGAGGCGACTTTCACGCTGCCTTTCCTCCCCATTTCATGGGGAGGTGGCGCGGCGCATCGCGCCGTGACGGAGGGGGCGTCTCGACGGCTGACGGTTGCGTCGCCCCCTCCACCGCTTCGCGGTCCCCCTCCCCATAGAATGGGGAGGAAAAGGAGGCTCGCCCTTCGCCTTCGTCGGCGCTAAAACCTTGTCCCATGAAACTCTTTCTCGACACCGCCGACGTCGCCGTCATCAAGGACATGCTGCCCACCGGGATGGTGGACGGCGTCACCACCAATCCGTCGCTGATCGCCAAGTCGGGTCGGAACATCGCCGAGGTCATCGCTGAGATTTGCGCCCTCGTCGAGGGGCCGATTTCCGCCGAGGCCGTCGCGACCGATTTCGAGACCATGGTGAAGGAGGGCGACAAGCTGGCCGCCATCGCCCCGAACGTGGTCGTCAAGCTGCCCCTGACCTGGGACGGTCTGCGCGCCACCCGGGCCTTCGCCGACAAAGGGATCAAGACCAACGTCACCCTGTGCTTCTCGGCTGCCCAGGCCATGCTGGCCGCCAAGGCCGGCGCCACCTTCATCTCGCCCTTCGTCGGTCGTCTGGAAGACGTCGGCGCCGACGGCGTGGGCCTGCTGGAGGAAATCCGCGCCCTCTATGACATCCACGATTTCGACACCGAAATCCTGGCCGCATCCCTGCGCAATCCCGACCACGTCACCGCCGCCGCCATCGCCGGCGCCGACGCCGCCACCCTGCCGGCCGACACTTTCAAGGCCCTGGTCAAGCACCCGTTAACCGACAAGGGGCTTGATGCGTTTTTGGCCGACTGGGGCAAGACCGGTCAGTCGATCCTGTAAATCTCGACCCGGAAAGAGGTCCGCTTGAGCACTTCCCTGGACCTCTCTTCTGACGCCGCCGAGGGCCTTCACTGGCCCGAGGTGCGGGCCTGGCTGAACGCCCATCCCGATCGTCTGCTGGACGACCGCACCCTTCTGGAAGAACTGGGCCTGCGCGCCACCGGGCGCAACGTGGTCGATTTCGGCCGCGCGGCCCTGACCCGGCTGGAGGCCGTGGTCCAGCGCGAAGCCGGCGCCCGCAAGCAGATCGAAGAGATCGCCCGCGCCAACTTCGCCGCCCAGACCCAGACCCACGTCTCTGCGCTCGACCTGATGGAGGCGACCACCCACGCGGAGTTGTCGCGCCAGCTGGACGCCACGTCCCAGGCCCGCTTCGGTCTGGCGGGCGGCGCCATCGCCCTTGAGAAACCCGGCGCCGTGCCCTTCGGCTGGAAGGCGCTGGAGCCGGGCCGCGTCGACGCCCTGCTCGGCGATGACGGCCTGGAATGGCTGGGTCCCAACTTCACCGGCCTGGACCTGTTCGGCCCCGCCGAGGGCGAGGTGAAGTCGGTGGCCCTGGTGCGCATGAGCCTGCATCTGCCCGGCACGGACGGCGCCCGCCCGGCCCTGTGCGCCTTCGGCTCGCATGAGGACGACGGCTTCACCCCGGCCATGGGCTGCGAACTGGTGGCCTTCATCACCCGCGTGGTCGAACGCATGGCCGAGCGATGGCCGACGCAGGGCTAACCACCTCCGCGTCAGAGGCCCTCCTCGCCTGGCTCGAGCATCTGGCGCATGAGCGGCGCCTGTCGCCGCGCACGCTGGAGGCTTATGGCCACATAGGCCGCCTGTACATCGCCTTCCTCGAACGCCATCGCGGCGGACCGCAGGCCCTGCCTGATCTCGGCGCCGTCACCGCCGCCGAGGTCCGCGCCCATCTGGCCGAGCGCCGAACGGGCGAGCGCCCCCTGAACGCCCGCTCGCTGAGCCAGACGCTCGCCGCCATCCGGGGCTTTCACGCCTTCCTCGACCGACGTTGCGGAACGCCCGCCCCGCAGCTGGCCCTGGTGCGCGGCCCGCGCGTCAAGCCGTCCCTGCCCCGCCCGGTGACCGAGGATCAGGCAAAGGGCCTGCTTCACGAACCCGAGGCCGATCCCGACATGGAGCCGTGGGAGGCCGCGCGCGACCGCGCCGTCCTGACCCTGCTCTACGGCTGCGGGCTTCGCATTTCCGAGGCCCTGTCGCTGAAACGATCCGACGCCCCCCTGCCCGAGGCCCTGAGAATCACCGGCAAGGGCGGCAAGATGCGGCTAGCCCCGGTCCTGCCGCAGGTGCGCGAGGCGGTGGAGGCCTATCTGGCCCAGCAGCCTTTCATCCTCGAGGCCGACGCGCCCCTGTTCCGCGCCAAGCGGGGCGGGGCGCTCAGCCCGCGTCACGTCCAGGCCACGGTCCAGCGCCTGCGCGGCCGCCTCGGCCTGCCCGCCTCGGCCACGCCCCACGCCCTGCGCCACAGCTTCGCCACCCACCTGCTGGGGGCCGGGGCCGACCTGCGCTCCATCCAGGAACTTCTGGGCCACGCCAGCCTCTCCACCACCCAGAAATACACCCAGGTCGACGCCGCCCGCCTGCTGGCCGCCTACGCGGAGGCCCACCCCAGAAGCTGACTATCCAGAGGTCGCGAACGGCGCCTATTCTCCGTGCGGGGATGGTCGTGATGGGGAGTGACGCGCTTGCCGACGCCTGGACCCGCCGCTCCTCTTTCTCGTCGACACGGCCTATTTCTGCTCATGGCCGCGGCGGCGTCCGCGACCGCGCCCCAGGCGCGCGCCCAGACGACGCCGACAACGGCGCCGCCAGACGCCCGAATTCTCGACAATCTACTGACGCGGGTCGGCGTCGAGGTCGAAATCGGCCAGGACCACCCGGTCTTCGTCATCGACACCGGCGCGGAGCGAACCTCCATCTCGGATAGTCTGGCGCGCCGCCTCGACCTGCCCCCCGGTCCCGACGTCATCGTGCACGGCATCACCGCCGCCCAGCGCACGCCGACCGTCCTCCTGCCCCGGCTGGAGGTCCTGCAACGGCCGTTCACTGAGCTGGTCCCGCCGGTTTTCCAGCATAGCCTTCTGGGCGCCGACGGCTTTCTCGGCCTCGACGTCCTGTCGCAATTCCGGCTGGGACTGGATTTTCAAAGACGCCGCGCAACCCTGGCGCCCTCCGGGCAGACACGCTTCTTCAGCGGGGTCGGCACGGCGACCGCGCGTCGCATCGGGCCGGATCGTGGCGGCGCGCGCAGCGCTAGAGGCGGCCAGTTGCTCCTGTCCAGCGTCCGTATCGGCGACGCCGTGATTGACGCCTTTATCGACAGCGGCGCCCAGTATTCGGTCGGCAATCTTCGCCTCGCCGACCTGGCCGGGCCTTCCACTGGCGAGCTTCAATTGTTCGGCGTGGTCGGCCAGTCGCTGACGGCCCAGCAGCGCACCTTGCCCGATCTGAAGATCGCCCGCCGCGACTTTGGCCCCACGCCCCTGTTGTTCGCCGACCTGCACGCCTTTCGCGTTCTGGATCTGAGCGACCGACCCGCCCTCTTGCTGGGCGCGGATCTGCTGACCCGGTTTCGCCGCATCACCCTCGACTACGGCGCAAGTCGGGTCGCCTTCGAGGGCTAGATCGCCTTGACCGCCCCGCCGTCCACGCGGATCAGCGAACCGGTGACATAGCCGGCCAAAGGACTGGCCAGGAAGGCCGCCACGGCCCCGAACTCCTCGGTCGCGCCGATGCGGCCGGCGGGGATGGATTTCACCGACTCGGCGCGGGCCTCGGCGGGTTCGACGCCGGTGGCGGCGGCGCGGGCGGCGTCCAGGCGTTCGATGCGCGGGGTGTCGATCCGCCCCGGCAACAGTGTGTTGACCGTCACGCCATTGGCCGCGACCTCGCCGGCCAGGGTCTTGGCCCAGGCCGCCACCGAGGCGCGCAGGGTGTTGGACACGCCCAGGGTCCCGACCGGCTCGATCACGGTGATGGAGGCGACGTTCAGGATGCGCCCCCAGCCCATGGCCCGCATCCCCGGCAGCACCCGGTCCGTCAGGCGGAAGACCGACAGCACCATGGACTCGAAATGATCACGCCAGATGGACGGGTCGAGCCCGTTGACGCCCGAGGGCGGCGGCCCGCCGGTGTTGTTCAGCAAAATCTGGATCGGCCCGCCCAGTGCAGCCTCGGCCGCGTCCACCGCCTGCAGCAGGCCCTCATGGTCGGCCAGATCGGCAGGCGCGATCACGGCCCTGCCCGGCCCCATGGCGTTCAACTCGTCGGCCACGGCCTGCAGCTTGACCGCATCGCGCGACAGCAGGGCCACGTGCGCCCCCTCGGCCACCAGGGCCGTCGCCACCGCCCGCCCCAGGCCGCTGGAGCCGCCGCAGATCAAGGCGCGCTTGCCGGTGAGTTGAAGGTCCATGCCGATGTCCAATGTCACGAGAAGGGTCGAAGCCGCACATGGTCACGCGCACCGTCGATTGCGAGACCATGTCGAGAAAACTCGAGCAATGCGTTTGAAGCTAGGTCCGTTCTCAGCGCGGAACCGATGAACGCTTCGACCCTTAGCTGACCTCGATAGCCGGAGGTTCAAAGGCGCTGGGCGCGGTAAATGATGCGGTCAAAAGGTCGATGTCACCGTAGCCGTCGAAATAGCTGTAGGCTTCGATCATCTCCGCGTAGCCGTCTTTGACGTAGAGCATGAACTCTAGAGGGTAGGCATCCGGCCCTACTTCAGAGCGAGCCCATCCCCCTGGGCTGACGGTGACCACGGCGGGCGGCAACGCCCTGTCCACGCTGAACTCAGTGTAAAAACCGAAACCTGTGAATCCACGGCCAGAAACCTCAGCCGTCTTCAGCTGCTCGATGAGAGCATGGCCACCATCGGGGCTGACTTGCTTCGCCAGAACGACAGCGGCGGCCATTTCGAGCGCGGATAGCTGTTTCATAGCGCGAGCCTAGTCCCCAGGCGGCTGTCAGCCAATGTCCGCTTTCCACCCTTAGCGGGTATTCGCTGCGACCGCTTGGCGCCGCTGACGTGCCCCTGAATTTTCATCCAGCGGCGACCAGAGTCCTTGGGTTAGTTACGCCTCGCAGCGTGGGATGAGCAACAGGCCGGACCGCGCAGCTTTCATCCTGCGCAGCGGGTCGGCCTGTTGCGGTCAGACTGGCGGCAAAAGCCTCCGGGGTGAGGTAGCCGATCGATGAATGCGGCCGGCGGGTGTTGTAGTCCAGCGCCCAGGCGGCGACCTTCTGGCGGGCGTGGTCGAGGCCGAAGAACAGGCTTTCGTTCAACAGTTCGTCGCGCATCCGCCCGTTGAAGGATTCCACAAACCCGTTCTGGGTCGGCTTGCCCGGCGCGATGTAGTGCCAGTCGACGCCTTGATCCTGCGCCCAGGCCAGGATGGCCGTGGACGTAAACTCCGTGCCGTTGTCGCTGACGATCATGGCAGGACGGCCCCGCCGAGAGATCAGCGCTGTCAGCTCTCGCGCGACGCGGCGTCCCGAGATCGAGGTGTCGGGGATCGCCGCCAGGCACTCGCGGGTGACGTCGTCGACCACGTTGAGAATGCGGAAGCGGCGGCCCGTGGCGAACTGGTCGTGCACAAAGTCCAGCGACCAGCGGGCGTTCGGCCTGGCCTCGACCAGGATCGGCGCCCGCGTGCCTATGGCGCGACGACGTGAGCGGCGCTTGCGCACCGTCAGGCCTTCCTCGCGATAGAGCCGGTAGATCCGGTTCTTGCCCGAGGCCTCACCCTCACGTCGCAGCAGCACGAACAGCCGCCGATAGCCGAACCGTCGCCGCTCCACAGCCAGCGCGCGTAGCCGCTCCCGCAGCGCCGTGTCCGGCTGACGGCAGGAGCGATAGCGCACCGATTTGCGATCGGCCTTGATGATGGAGCAGGCCCGCCGCTCGCTGACGCCGAACGCCGCCTTCAGATGGGCGACGGCCTGGCGCATCGCCGCGGGCCTTACCACTTTTTTGAGAGCAGATCATTCAGCGCCGCCTTGTCGAGCATGGCGTCGGCCAGCAGACGTTTCAGCCGGCCGTTCTCGTCTTCCAGGGCGCGCAGGCGCTGGGCGTCCGACACGCTCATCCCGCCGAACTTGGCCTTCCAGGCGTAGATCGTGCCCTCCGACACGCCGTGCTTGCGCGCCAGCTCGCCCGCTTTGGCGCCGGCCTCGTTCTCCCGCAGGATCCCGATGATCTGCTCTTCCGTGAATCTCGCTCGTTTCATTCCGTCCGTCCTTTCAAGGGCCGGACTCTAGCTCCGCGTGGAGGAAATTCTCAGGGGCACGTCACCGCCCCCAAACGAAACGGCGCGCCCCGTGCGGAGCGCGCCGTTCTGGTTTCCAGCGAGAAGCCGAAAAGCCTTAGGCCTGCATGGTCCAGCCTTCGACGCCCATGGCCGCCTGGCGGACGGCTTCCGAGCGGGTCGGGTGCGGGTGGCAGGTGCGGGCGATGTCTTCCGACGAGCCGCCGAAGGCCATGGTCATCGAGGCTTCGCTGATCAGTTCGCCGGCTTGCGGGCCATAGATGTGGACGCCCAGCAGCTTGTCGGTCGCGGCGTCGGCCAGGACCTTCACGAAGCCGTCGGTCTCGTGGTTGATCTTGGCGCGGCTGTTGGCGGCGAAGGGGAACTTGCCCTTCTTGTAGGCGACGCCCGCGGCCTTCAGCTGCTCCTCGGTCTTGCCGACCCAGGCCACTTCCGGCGTGGTGTAGATGACCGACGGGACCAGGTCATAGTCGACGTGGCCCGGCTTGCCGGCGATCAACTCGACGGCGGCGACGGCGTCTTCCTCGGCCTTGTGGGCCAGCATCGGGCCGTGGGTCACGTCGCCGATGACCCAGACGCCGGGCGCCGAGGTCTTGAAGTGGTCGTGGCCGACGAAGCCGCGCTGGTCCGGCGTGACGCCGACCGTCTCCAGGCCCAGGCCCTCGGTGTAGGGGCGACGGCCGATGGCGACCAGGACCACATCGCCCTTGAGGGTTTCAGCGGCGCCGCCGGCGGCCGGTTCGACCGTCAGTTCAACGCCGTCCTTGACCGACTTGGCGCCCGTGACCTTGGTGCCCATGCGGAAGGTCATGCCCTGCTTGGCCAGGCCGCGCTGGAAGGCGACGGCGACTTCGCTGTCCATGCCGGCGCCGACCTTGTCCAGGTATTCGACGACGGTGACTTCGGCGCCCAGGCGGCGCCAGACCGAGCCCAGCTCCAGGCCGATCACGCCCGCGCCGATGACGATCATGTGCTTGGGCACCTTGGGCAGGAACAGGGCGCCGGTCGAGTCGATGACCTTGCCCTCTTCGAAGGCGACGCCCGGCAGCGGGGTCGGCTCGGAGCCGGTGGCGATGATGATGTTCTTGGCGTCATAGGTCGTCTTCGAGCCGTCGGCGGCCTCGACCTCGACCTTGCCCAAAGTCCCGTCATGGCCGGCGATGCGGCCGCGGCCCTTCAGCCAGTCGACCTTGTTCTTCTTGAACAGGAATTCGATGCCCTTGGTCAGGGCCTCGACGCTGTCGTCCTTGGCCTTGTGCATCTGGCCCAGGTTCAGCTTGGGCTTCACCTCGATGCCGATGCCGGCGAAGTCCTTGCCGGCGGCCTCATACAGTTCCGAAGCGTGCAGCAGCGCCTTGGAGGGCATGCAGCCCACGTTCAGGCAGGTGCCGCCCAGGGTCGAGCGCATCTCGACGCAGGCGACCTTGAGGCCCAGCTGGCCGGCGCGAATGGCGGCGTTGTAGCCGCCCGGCCCGCCCCCGATGATCACCACGTCGTAGGTCTGGGGGGCGTCGGCCATGGAAGTCCTCTGATCGGTCTGGCGCTGGGAAGGAAGCGGCGCGGACACTAGCGCCGACCCCGGCGGGGTCAACCGCCAGGCTCCATATAGGCCCGGATTGCGCCGGGGGCCATGCCGACCAAGGCCGAAGCCGAAACGCAAAGGGCCGGGCGTCGCCGCCCGGCCCTCCCTTGTCGATGTCAGCCGCCTCAGAAGGCCATGCGGGCGACCAGTTGGAACCAGGGGCCGGCGGTCTCGGTCTCCAGTTCATACTCGTCGTAGTCGCGACCGATCTGATCCTCGATGGTGTTGAACTTGTCGAAGATCTCGTCCTTCGACGAGTCGAGCAGGTTCGAGCCGGTCAGACGGACCACGACGCGTTCGCCGATCTGCTTCTCGACGAAGACTTCCAGGTCGCCGCCTTAGGTGGTGACGACCTCCTCGCCGACCATGCGGCTCTTGGCGTCGCCCTGCTTGCGGTAGGTCGCGCCGAAGGCCGCGCCCCAGGTCGGGATGTCGTGGGTGAAGCCGACGTTGAAGACGTAATCCGACTGGGCGTTGAAGCGACGCTTGCCCATGAAGTCGTCCACCGAGCTGTCCAGCCAGGAGTAGTTCAGGAAGACCCCGGTGTTTTCCATGCCGATGAAGTCCAGCGGCGTGGAGAGGTCGAACTCGGCGCCCCAGACCTGGCCGTCGCCGACATTGCTGGCGGTCAGGACATAGGAGACCAACTCCTCGGCGGCTTCCTCCTCGGTCGCGCCGTCGTCGATGGCGTCTTCGTAGTCGTCCTGGGCCTGCTCCGAATAGACCCCGGTATTGGTGATCTCGATCAGGTCGGTGACGTCACGGTAGAAGAAGTTGATCCCCACCACGCCGCGACGACCCAGACGACGCTCGTAGCCGAGATCCAGCCCCCAGGCCTTTTCGGGCTCCAGGTTCGGGTTGCCCAGGAAGTCGTTGTCGCCATATTCGCCTTCCAGCACGGCCGGCGAGATGAAGTCGAAGTTCGGACGACGCACGGTGCGGGCGACCGAGGCCGTGATCCGGTCCGCATCGCTGAGCGCCCAGCGAACGCTCGCCGACGGCAGCAGGACGCCGTAGTCCTTGCTCTGCACGCGATCGGCGGCGGCGACGGTCTCGTCCGTGATCGTGACGTCCGTGGTCTCGTAACGGAGGCCCGCCTCCCACTTCAACGCGCCGTTCTCGCCCGACAGCATGACATAGGGGTCGAGGCGCGTTTCCTCGATGGTGCTGAGGCCGCCGGCCACGGCTTCGAAGTCGCCGTAATCGCTGTCAGCCAGCGGGCGCAAGGCGGTCTCGTTCTCGACCTCGGCCTCGGACTCAAGGATGGAGGTGTCACGGTCCTTGCGCGCATACTGCAGGCCGAACTCCAACTGGGCGGCCGACAGTTGGATCTTGTGCTCCAGCGCCGCCTGCCACTCATTGTCCTGAATGCGGCTGCGGACCTTGGTTCCTTCGATGACCTCGTCGCCGATGTCGATCTCTTCTTCCAGCTCGTCCTGGGCGTCGTCGATGGCCGCGTAGCCCAGCTTGAAGGTCGTCTGCCCGCCCAGCATGTCGCGACGATAACGGCCGTTCACCGCCCAGTTGTCGGTCAGGATGTCGAGCGGGTTGCGGCTCATCTTGGCGATGTCGTCGACATTGCCTTCATCATATTCGATCGAGTTCTCGTCCTGGACCCGGTCGGTGCGGACGAACAGGCCGTCCAGCTTCAGCTCGCCGCCGGCCAGCGGCATGTCATACGACAGGTTGGCCGAGTAGTCCGTGCCGTCGCGGACGTCGCTCTGGGCTTCGGTGTCGGTCAGTTCGCCGTTCGGCTCCTTGAACCGCTCGCTGAACTTCTGCTTGGGATTGCGGCGATCCTGGATATTGCCGCCGATCAGCAGACGACCGGGGCCGACCTGGCCGCCCCAGACGGCGCCATAGGTCCCGCCCCACTGGCCGTACTCGCTGTCGTCCCAGTTCAGGGCGCCCAGGCGCACATAGCCGCCGTCCAGCGCCAGAGCGTCGCGCAGCACGATGTTGATGGCGCCGGCCACCGCGTCGCCAGAACGGTTGGCCGACGACGAACGCACCACCTCGACCCGTTCGATCAGTTCGGCGGGGATACGGTCGACGAAGAAGGACCGGTCCAGATTGGCGCCGGGCACGCGCTCGCCGTTGATCAGGATCTGGGTGTAGGCGGAATCCAGGCCGCGCATTCGCACGCCGTCGGATTCCAGAACATCGGACAGGAAGGTCACCGAAGGCACGCGCTTCAAGGCGTCGCCGGCGGTCAGCGGTTCAAAGCGCTGGAAATAGTCGAGATCGTAGGACAGGGTCGGCACAACGGCGTCGGTGCGGTTGCGCATCGCCGGCTCGCCCGTGACGATGACCTCGGACAGGGCCGTGACCGGGCCGTCGTTATAGTCCGGCGCCCGGACGACTTCTTCGGCGCTGACAGCGCCGGCGATGGCGAGAGGGGCGACGGCGGCGCCCAGCAGAAGACCCAGCTTCATTTGTCTTGTTCCCCGATGAAACCGGCCTGTGATCAGGTCGCGGTTTGTCGAGGGCGCTCGCTAACGGGATGCGGCGACGCAGACGCGACGATTTCGCGAAGAGGATTCGCCAGTTTGCGGACCGTCAGACGACAAATCGTCTGAAAACTGATCATTCTGGAAAAGACGGCCTGAAACGCGAAACGGGGCCCGATCTTGCGATCGGACCCCGTGTTCCAGTCTCGACATGGAGCGGGCGAGGCGATTCGAACGCCCGACCCCAACCTTGGCAAGGTTGTGCTCTACCACTGAGCTACGCCCGCACTCCGTAAGGGAACAGTGTGCTGCGCCCCGTCGAGGAGGGGCTTTTAGCCGACCCTTCTCAGAAGGCGCAACCCCCTTTTTTCATTTTCCCGTTTTCCGCTGCATTTTTTCGAATAGCCCTGAAATTTCAAACGCAAACGACCCCCGCAACCTCCCCGACAGGAAGGCCGCGAGGGCCGCCGGAAACAGGCTCTACGGATCAATCCCGCGCACGGCCCCGCTCAAGCAGCGAGGCTCCGCGAGCCGAGCGTAGCGGCCTCAGCCGCGCTGAATATCAGCGCGGCGCCAGACGGATGGCGCCGTCCAGACGGATGCATTCGCCGTTGATGTAGGTGTTCTCGGCCAGGTGCAGGGCCAGGGCGGCGTAGTCGGCCGGCGTGCCCAGACGCTTGGGGAAGGGGATCATGGCGGCCAGGGCGTCCTGCACCTTCTGGTCCATCCCGGCCATCATCGGCGTCCACATGATGCCGGGCAGGATGGTGTTGACCCGCACGCCCTCGTTCATCAGGTCGCGCGCCACCGGCAGAGTCATGGCGTAGACGCCGCCCTTGGACGCCGAATAGGCGGCCTGGCCGATCTGGCCGTCCTGGGCCGCGACGCTGGCCGTGTTGACGATCAGGCCGCGCTCGCCGTCCTCGCCGGGCTCCAGCGTCACCATGCCCGCCGCCGACTGCGACAGGACGCGGAAAGTGCCGAACAGGTTGATCGAGACGGTGCGCTCGAACTGGGCCATGTCGTGGGCGCGCGGTTCCTGGGTCTCGCGATTGCGCGACACGGTCTTCTGGCCGGTGGCGATGCCGGCGCAGTTGACGGTCAGGCGCTCCTGGCCGTGGGCGGCGCGGGCCTTGGCGAAGCCGGCGGCGACGCTCTCGTCCGAGGTCACGTCCACCTTGCAGAAGACGCCGCCGATGTCCTTGGCGATGACCTCGCCGCGTTCCTCGTTCAGGTCGAACAGGGCGACCTTGACGCCCTTAGCCGCCAGGGCGCGCGCCGTGCCCTCGCCCAGGCCCGAGGCCCCGCCCGTCACCACCGCCGCAATCGAACCGTCGAGTTTCATGAAGATCGTCCCTATATTCTGGTGAACCGAGTGTCTGCGCGAGGATTTAGCGGCCATGACCGCCAAAGCCAAACCTGCTTCCCCCACCGAGGCCATCGATCCTGAAAAGGCGCTGGTCCCCACGGTGCAGAGGGTCAACGAAATGCGCGTCAGAAAGGGCTTCTGGCCCAAGCTGCGCAGCACCGCCTCGCGCATCCCCTTCGCCGGCCAGGCCCTGGCCGCCTGGTACGCCACCCAGGACCCCAAGACCCCCATGGCGGCCAAGGGGGTCATGCTGGGGGCCCTGGCCTATTTCGTCATGCCGGTGGACGCCATCCCCGACATCTTCGCCGGCATCGGCTTCACCGACGACGCGGCGGTCATCGCCGCCGTCCTGGCCACGCTGGGCGCCCATGTGAAACGCAAGCACCACGAACAGGCCGAGGCGGCGCTGAAGCGCGTCCGCGACGACGCCGAGAGCTGAGAGCATCCGTCATCCCGGAAACGGCGCAGCCGTTATCCGGGACCGCCCAAGACGCCGACGTCGAGTGTGTGGCGGTCCCGGCTCTTCGCCTGCGGCTTCGGCCGGGATGACAGGGGTGGAATATTCAGCCGCGCTCCAGCGGCTTGGCCCGCCACCAGCCGGTGACCGAATAGCGCGGCCCGCCCGCGAAGGGCGCGACCGTCGAAACCGCGTGCATCTGCGGCACCGCAAAGACGTTCAGGGCGCCGAAGCTGGGCACGAAGGTCTCGGTGATGTCGCCGCCCTCGTCGAGAAACTGCAGCAGACCGCCCCACTCCGCCCGCCAGCCCGGCGAGAGATTCAGCACATAGGCGTAGAGGCGCTCGGTCTTCGGATTGGCGTCGCTGTGGCGGTTGAGGAAATGCCCTGGCAGATAGCGCGTCACCTGGCCGTCGGAAAAGGCGATGCGGTCGTCGCCGGTCAGACGTCGGGCGAAGTCCAGGAAGGCCTCGGTGTTGAACAGGTCCAGCAGGTCGAACAGGATCTGCGGCGTGGCCGCCCCCGCCTCCCGCGCCGGCCCCAACCGCAGGCGGTCGAACAGGAACTGCAAGCCCTCGGTCGCCCCGGCATAGGCCTGCTGCGTCACATGGGCCTGATCTTCAGGCGAGGCGGCGTCCAGCGTCGCCACCGGAATGTCGGCCCCCAGAGGATTGAGGAAGGTGCGGACCCAGGGCTGCTCGGGCGCCAGGACCGCCGCATGCAGGGCCTCGGCCCCGTCGCCGAACAGGCGGGGGACACGGGTGCGGCCGGTGCGGGCCAGACGCTCGGCGGCGGCGGCGAAGTCCGCCTCGCCCACCGCCAGTTTCAGAGCCGGATCGAGAAGACGGGTCATTCGTCGGTCGTCACGACGATCTTGCCCATGGCCGTCCGGTCGCCCAGGGCCTTGATGGCGTCGTGGGCGTCCTCCAGCGGATAGGTGCGGCTGACGCGCGGCTTGATCTTGCCGTCCTTCCACAGCTGCATCAGCTCGGCCATGTTGGCGGCGTGGGCCTTGGGATCGCGCGCCACCGCCGCGCCCCAGAAGACCCCGATCACCGACACCGACTTCAGCAGGGTCAGGTTCAGCGGCAGGGACGGAATCCCCGCCGGGAAGCCCACCACCAGATAGCGCCCGCTCCAGTCCATCGCCCGCAGGGCCGGCTCGGCGTAGTCGCCGCCGACCGCGTCATAGACCACGTCGGCGCCGTCGCGGCCCGTGGCCAGCTTCAGCTCGCCCGACAGCGACTTCTGCGCCGCCTTGTCCATCGGCCCGGACGGATAGATCAGGCCGTTGTCGGCCCCCAGCTCCAGGGCGAACTCCACCTTGTCATTGGTCGAGGCGGCGGCGACCACGCGCGCCCCCATGGCCTTGCCCAGTTCCACCGCAGCAGCGCCCACGCCCCCGGCCGCGCCCAGCACCAGCAGGGTCTCGCCCGGCTGCAGGTTGGCTCGGTCCTTCAGCGCGTAATAGCTGGTGCCATAGGTCATGGTCAGGGCGGCGGCTTCCTCGAAGCTCATACCGTCGGGCATGGGGATCAGGCTGGAGGCCGGAACCGCCAGACGCTCGACCAGACCGCCCCAGCCCGGCACGGCGATCACCCGGTCGCCCTTGAACACGCCCTTGACGCCCTCGCCCACGGCGTCGACCACGCCCGCCACCTCGGCGCCCGGCGCGAAAGGCCGCTCGGGTTTGAACTGGTATTTGTCCTCGATGATCAGGGTGTCGGGATAGTTGATGCCCACGGCCTTGACCTCGATCACCACCTCGCCCGGCTTGGGCGTGGGGTCCATGACCTCCTCGACGACAAGGCTATCAGGGCCACCGACGGCCTTGGACAGGACTGCGCGCATACTGGTTTCTTCCGTAATCCCCCGTCGGGCCATGGCGCCGACACGATTGCGACGCTAATCAGCGCGCGGCCCGATGCAAAGAGGCCGAACGGACTTTCAGGAGACGACCATGGCGCGAACCGCCCTCATCCTCCACGGCGGCGCCGGCGCCCGGCGCGAGCGCAACTACGACGCCGAGGTCGTGCACATGCGCGAAGTGGTCGAGGCCATGAAGGCGCGACTGGACGCTGGGGCCTCGGCCGTGGACGTGGCCGTCGAGGCCGTGGTCATGCTGGAAGACTCCGGCCTCTATGTCGCCGGTCGCGGCGCCTCGCCCAACCTGGCCGGGGCCTATGAGCTGGACGCCAGTCTGATGGACGGGGCTTCCGGCAAGGCCGGCGCCGTGGCCGCCCTGCAGGGTTTCCGCAACCCGGTCGTCGCCGCCCGCGCCGTCATGGACCGCACCCCCCACGTCATGCTGGCCGGCGAAGGCGCCGCCCTGTTCGCCCATGATCAGGGGCTTGAGCCCATCGGCGACGAGGAGGCCTGGTTCACCCAGGCCGGCCAGGGCGAGGACAACCACCCGCCGGGCACGCTCAGCCACGGCACTGTCGGTTGCTGCGTGCTGGACAGCCAGGGCCGTCTGGCTGCCGCCACCTCGACCGCGGGCGTCTTCGGCAAGATGCCGGGCCGCGTCGGCGACACCCCCATTCCCGCCGCCGGCACCTGGGCCGACGACCACGCCGCCGTCTCCTGCACCGGTCAGGGCGAGTATTTCATCCGCGTCGCCGCCGCCGCCCGCACCGCCTTCGGCGTCGCCGCCGGCCAGTCGCTGGCGGACGCGGCCCAAGCGACCATCGATCGCATCGGCGGCCTGGGCGGCGACGGCGGCCTGATCGCCCTGGATCGCGAGGGCAATATCGTCGCCCCCTTCAACAGCCAGGGCATGAAGCGCGCTTGGCTGACCACCGACGGCGAGGTCGGGGTCGAGGTGTTCGGGCGCTAATGCGCTCCGCCCTCCCTTCCCCCTCGATGGGGGAAGGGCCGGGGTTGGGGGTGAGGTCGCGACGCTGAAGGTGAAGCCCACGAAGCGCGTCGGCGTCTCTGCCCCCCCTCTCTCAAAAACCAACTGCCGACACCCCCACCCAACCCTCCCCCATCGAGGGGGAGGGCTTGCACCCCCGCGCTTCATTACAGAGCCGTAAGGTGCGCGGCGGGTTTCGGCCCTGATAGGGTCCGGCCGACCTGCCCCCGGCGCGGCCGGCGGGCGACCGGAACCTGACGCCCATGAAGACCCGCCTGATCCTGACCGCCTGCGCCTCGGCCCTGCTGCTGGGCCTGCCCGCCGCCGCCTTCGCCGACAGCGCGCCGCCCGCGACCGCCGCCGCTGCGGCCCAGGGCGGCGTCGCCGTGCCGCCGCTGGGCTTCACCAAGCGCGTGCTGGCCAATGGCATGGAGATATATACCGCCCGCGACGCCTCGACCTCGAACGTCACGGTCCAGGTCTGGTATCGCGTCGGCTCCAAGGATGATCCGGCGGGCCGTTCGGGCTTCGCCCACCTGTTCGAACACCTGCTGTTCAAAGCGACGAAGAACATGCCGTCCGAGACCTTCGACCGTCTGACCGAGGACGTCGGCGGCATGAACAACGCCTTCACCGCCGACGACGTCACCGCCTATTACGAGGTCGTCCCGGCCAACCACCTGCAGCGCATCCTCTTCGCCGAGGCCGACCGCATGGGCTCTCTGGTGGTCGATGAGGCGACCTTCGTCTCCGAGCGCGACGTGGTGAAGGAGGAATACCGCCAGCGGATTCTGGCCAGCCCCTACGGCCGACTGTTCGGCCTGTTCACGCCCGAGACCATCTATCAGGACCACCCCTATCGCCGCCCCGGCATCGGCTCGATCGAGGAACTGAACGCCTCGACCCTGGACGACGTGCTGCGCTTCCACGCCACCTACTACCGGCCCGACAACGCCATGCTGATCGTGGCCGGCAACTTTGATCAGGCCCAGTTGGACGCCTGGGTGAACGAATACTTCGCCCCGCTGAAGCGCCCGGCGACGCCCATGCCGGTCAATGACGTCAAGGAGCCTGAGCCGACCGGCCCGCGCACCGCCACCTACTACGCCCCCAACGTGCCCCTGCCCGCCGTGGTCCTGGCCTGGAACACCGTGGCCTATCGTGACGCCGATCGCGCAGCCCTGACCGTGCTGGACGGGGTCCTGTCCACCGGCGAGTCGAGCCGCCTCTATCGCTCGCTGGTCTATGACAAGCAGATCGCGGCCTCCATCGGCTCCAACCCCGATTTCGCCCAACAGGCCGGCAACCTGACCGCCTACGCCATCATGGCCGACGGCCAGACGGTCGACGCCGGCAAGAGCGCGCTTGAAGCGGAAATCGCCCGCCTGCGCGACGCCCCCATCACCGCCGCCGAACTGAGCGAGGCCAAGAACGAACTGGTCGCCAACGCCCTGCGCGGCCGCGAAAGCATCGACGACCGCGCCACCACCCTCGGCATGGCCCTGATCATGACCGGCGACGCGACCGCCGCCGACCGCGAGATCGCCGAGATCCAGGCCGTCACCGCCGCCGACGTGCAACGCGTGGCGCGTCGCTATCTGACGCCGCAGCGCCAGATCACCATCAACTACCTGCCCGCCGACGACGAGCACCCGGCCAGCGTGCAGAAGATGAACGTCGACGCCCCCGTCACCGTGGCCGAACTGGCCCCCGCCGGTCCGGTCGCCGTCCTGCTGCCCGAAGCCGAGCGCGCCCGCCTGCCCCAGCCCGGCGCCGAGGTGGCCCCCGCCACCCCCGCCGTGGCCGACTTCCGTCTCGACAACGGCCTGCGGGTTCTGGTCGCCCCGACCCAGGGCCTGCCCCTGGTTTCGGCCCGCCTCAACCTCAACGCCGGCTCGGCCAACGACCCGGCGGGCAAACCGGGCGTCGCCTCCATGACCGCCGCCCTGCTGACCCAGGGCACGACGACGAAATCGGCGCCCGAGATCGCCACCGCCATCGAACAACTGGGCGCCAGCATCGGCGCGGGCTCCGGCGCCGACTTCACCAATGTCTACGCCAATGCGCCCAAGGACGTGTTCGGCCAGACCCTGACCCTGATGGCCGATCTGGTGCGCAACCCGACCTTCGCCGCCGAGGAGTTGGAGCGCCAGCAGTCGCAAACCCTGGACGGCCTGCGCGTCGCCCTCAGCCAGCCCGGCTCCATCGCCGCCCAGTCGGTCGGCCGCGTCATCTACGGCGCCGCCCCTTACGGCGCGCCGGGAAGCGGCACCCTGACCAGCATCCCCGCCCTGACGCGCGAAGACATGGCGGTCTTCCACTCCGACCGCTTCCGTCCGTCGCAGGCCACTCTGGTCTTCTCGGGCGACGTGACCCCGGCCGAGGCCCGCGCCCTGGCGGACGAGGCCTTCGGCGACTGGCGCGACGCCGGTCCCGCCCCGGCCGCCGTCGACAAGGCGGGCCAGGCCCTGACGCCCCGTGTCGTCGTCATCGACCAGCCGGGCGCCGGCCAGGCCGCCGTCATCGCCGCCATCCGTGGCGTCAAGCGCACCGACGCCGACTACTTCCCGCTGACCCTGGGCAACACCCTGCTGGGCGGGGGCTTCTCGTCGCGCCTCAATCAGGAAATCCGCATCAAGCGCGGCCTGTCCTATGGCGCCCGCTCCTCGGTCGGCGCCCAGCAGGACGTCGGCGTCTTCACCGCCTCAACCCAGACCAAGAACGAGACGGCGACCGAGGTGGCCGACCTGATCCTGGCCGAGGTCGGCAAGCTGGGGGCCAACCCCGCGACCGAGGCTGAACTGGCTCCGCGCCGCGCGGCGCTGATCGGCGGCTTCGGCCGCTCGCTGGAGACGGTGGACGGTCTGGGCGGCCTGGTCGCCAACCTGGCCCTCTATGACCTGCCGATGAGCGACCTGGCCGACTACGCCGGCCGCGTGCGCGCGGTCACGCCGCAACAGGTCGAAGGCGCCTTCGCCGGACACCTGCCGACCGATCAGGCCAGCCTGGTCATCGTCGGCGACGCGTCCAAGTTCATCGACGCCCTGCGGGCCAAATACCCCAATGTCGAGGTCATCTCCCTGACCGAGCTGAACCTGGACAGCGCGACACTGAGGTAGGGCGCTTCTATCCTCCCCTGTCGCCTCGCGACGGGGGAGCACCGCACATCCCTTCGTCATCCTCCGGCGCAGCGCAGCGGAGACCGGGGGACCCAGCGGCGCCGAAGGCGATCTTCACCTCAAGCACAGCGCATGGTTCTGTCGCCCTACGGGCGCCGCTGGGTCCTCCGGTCAAGCCGGAGGATGACGGAGTGAGAGGCGCGCATCCTGTGGTCCCGGATAGCGGCTACGCCGTTTCCGGGATGACGGGGGGGATTACGCCGTCAGGCAGACCACCTGGGCCACGCGCAGGTCGCGCCGCAACCGATCGGCGACCTTGCCGTAGTTGTCGGTGTTGACCGGCTCGCCCAGAGCCTTTTCGTCGGCGCGCTGCTCGCCCCGGATTGCGGGAACAAAGGTGTCGGGCGCCGTGGTGTAGATCAGGCCGCGTCGCGGGGCCTCGGCGATGGTGACGCCCAGAACCCGGCCGCGCCGATCCAGCACCGGCGCTCCCGACAGACCCGACAGCGTGCCCTTCAGACCCTTGGTGCGCCCGGCCTCGGCCCAGGCCAGGACCGGTTCGTCACGCTCGCCGCGCCCTCTGATCTTCAGCGTCTCGCGGCCCAGCAGACGCGAGGCCACCTCGCCGGGATGGCCCTGGGGGAAGCCCGGATGGAAGGCGCGCTGGCCCTTGCGCAATGGCGTCCGGGTGGCGACCGGCAGGGCCGGCGGCCCGCCCTCGGTCAGCAGCAGGGCCACGTCGGCCCGCGCCGCCAACCGCACGTCAGCCGCAAGGGCCCGCCCGCCGCCGATCACCAAGGCCGGACGCGGACAGCCCTCGACCACATGGCGCGCCGTGACCCAGCGCCCGTCCCCGGCGATGGAGAAGGCGGTGCCCGACGAGGGCTGGAAGGGAATATCGGGAGCGATGACGGTGACCGAAGGATCAAAGGGCGTCACCGGGCCCAGCAGGGGGCCATGCGCCTCGTCGTCCTCGGGCAGATGCGGGGCGTCGGCCTTTTCACGCCGGCCCAGTGAAACGATCAGCAGGGCGCCGATCACCGCCGCATAGATGGTCCAGTCCGGAAGGTGCGGGAAGCGCATGGCGCCGCCCTCAGCCCGTCAGGGCGGCGGCCAGGATCAGGGCCGTAGCCAGCTTGGCGCCCGCCAGCACCACGGCGGCGGCGACCTCGCCCTTTTCGATACGTTGCGGCAGGCCGGTCAGCAGCATGTCGACGACGCGGAAGGCCAGCAGTTGCAGCACCACTGTCGCCACGCCCCAGATGGCGATGTCGCGGATCGAGGTCGAGATCGACAGGGACACGGCCAGCGGAACGGCCAAGCCGATCAACACCCCGACAAAGGCCACGGCGGCGGCCGGATTGCCCTGTCGGATCAACGCCACCTCGCGCCACGGCGTCAGCAGGGCATAGACGGTCGCCCCCATGGCCAGCAGGCCGAAGGTGACGATCAGGTGCAGGACCAGAATCGGAAAGCCGGTGGCGAAGGCCTGGACCTCAGGGCTCGACAGGACGCTGGGCAGAGACGACGAGTCCATGATGTGCGAGCCCGCAGCCTCCAGCGGAAAACGGAACGAAAGCAAAACAAGCCTTGCCCGATCCCCCGCCCCTTCCGCAAGGGCGCCGGAGCCACACCCGATCGGGAAAACGGCGTTACCTCGTCGTCAGCGACATCATGCCGCCGCGGCGTCATCCGATCCCGCTTCCTCACGCTCGGCCTTGATCCGAGCGCTGGCCCGCTGCTTCTCGCTCTCGGACTTCAACTGGCCGCAGGCGGCCAGGATGTCGCGGCCGCGCGGGGTGCGGATGGGCGAGGCGTAGCCGGCCTTGTTCAGGATGGCGGCGAAGCGTTCGATGGTCTTCCAGTCCGAGCACTCGTAGTCGGTGCCGGGCCAGGGGTTGAACGGGATCAGGTTGACCTTGGAGGGGATGCCCTCGATCAGCTTGACCAAAGCGCGGGCCTCGTCGGGGCTGTCGTTGACGCCCTTCAGCATGACGTATTCGAACGTCACCCGGCGGGTATTGGCCAGACCCGGATAGGCGCGGATGGCGGCCATCAGCTGTTCCAGCGGATACTTCTTGTTCAGCGGCACCAGGACGTCGCGCAGGGCGTCGTTGGTGGCGTGCAGGCTGATGGCCAGCATGGCCGCCGTGCGGTCGCCCAGGGCCTGAAGCTGCGGCACCACGCCCGAGGTCGAGACGGTGATCCGGCGGCGCGACAGGGCGATCCCCTCGTTGTCCGAGATGATGTCGATGGCGTCGGAGACGCTGTCCAGATTGTAGAGCGGCTCGCCCATGCCCATGAAGACGATGTTGGACAGGCGGCGGTCTTCCTTGGGCGACGGCCATTCCTCCAGGTCGTCGCGGGCCACCTGGACCTGGGCCACGATCTCGGCCGTGGTCAGGTTGCGCACCAGCTTCTGCGTGCCGGTATGGCAGAAGGTGCAGTTCAGGGTGCAGCCGACCTGGGACGAGACGCACAGGGCGCCGGCCCGGCCCACGTCGGGAATATAGACGGCCTCGACCTCGATGCCCGGCGCGGTGCGGATCAGGTATTTGCGCGTGCCGTCCTTGGAGATCTGACGCTCGACGATCTCGGGGCGTGCCAGGGTGAAGGCCTCGGCCAGAGCCGCGCGGGTCTCCTTGCCGATGTCGCTCATCAGGGCGAAGTCGGTGACGCCGTAGTGGTGGATCCAGCGCCAGACCTGGGTGGCGCGCATCTTGGCCTTCTCGGGCGGGCAGATCTTCGCTTCGATCAAGGCATTGCGCAGGCCCTCGCGCGTCAGACCGGACAGGTTGACGGGGGCTTTGACTGCTGCGGAAGCACGCGAAAGGTCGAGCGTGATGCTCAAGGCTGAATATCCTGCGGCGGGGGTGAAGGCGCGGCGTCTAGCACAGATGGGAGCCGTTGTCGCCTTCGGCCAGTCCGGCGGGGTTGAACCCTCGCCCCCCAGCCGCTAGAGGGGCCGCGTTGGGGAGTAGCTTCCGACGTCTTCAGTCGGGATCGCGTCAACACACTTGCTCTGGCTCAGAGCATGGCGCGATCAGCGGATTTCGTCCGCCTAGCGAGACCAGCACGATCCGGGGGCCGAGCCGGCCTGCGCCCGGACGTGCTGTCACGCGCCCGGCTTGAGTGTTCTGTCCATGACCCCCCTCGCCATCGCCGTGCTGTCGCTCAGCATGTCCGCCGACGCCTTCGCGGCCGCCATCGGCCGGGGCGCCCAGCACCGCCCCACCCTGCCCCAGGCCCTGCGCTCGGGCCTGGTGTTCGGCGTGATCGAGGCCATCACCCCCCTGATCGGCTTCGCCCTGGGCGTCGCCGCCGCCGGCTTCGTCGCCGCCATCGACCACTGGATCGCTTTCGGCCTGCTGGGCGCGGTCGGCGGCAAGATGATCTGGGAGGCGCTGAAGCCCGACGACGAGGCCAACGAGGACGAGGCCAACGAGGACGAGACGGCGACGGGCCGAGCCGCCTCGCGCGGCCTGGTCGCCCTGATCGCCACCGCCGTCGGCACCTCGATCGATGCGGGCGCCGTCGGGGTCGGCCTGGCCCTGCTGGGGGCCAATATCTGGCTGATCGCCGCCTGCATCGGCTTCACCACCTTCGCCCTGGCGACGCTGGGCCTGCTGATCGGCAAGGCGGCGGGAAGGCGGCTGGGCAAGATCGTGGAACTGGTCGGCGGCGTCGCCCTGATCGCACTGGGCCTCAAGATCCTGCTGGAGCATCTGGGCGTGATGACCTTCTAAAGCCTGGCCTTGCATCGAGGGCGCGGCTGGCGGAACGTCCGCCCTCGGCTAACCGTTAAGCCGCCAGTCGCAAGGAGACATCGTCATGCGCGCCGCTCTCGTCCTCGCCGCCTTCGCCGCCCCCCTCGCTCTCGGCGCCTGCGCCGCCGGCGCCGGTACGTCGACCTATCAGACGGACCTCGACAAGCTTGAAGCAGACTGCAAGGCGCGCGACGGCATCTTGATGCCCACGGGCGCAAGCACGGGCCGCCCTCAAACCGATAATGTCTGCAGAATCAACGGCGGCGCAACGCGCATTCCCCGATAGAGCGCCCGCCCAGGCAGTGACGATCCGTATGGCGGAACGCCCTTCACGCCGGGCAGTTCTTCGATTTCAGCGCGGCTTCGACACTGGCGAGCCGCGCCTGAACGGCGCGGTCAGCATCCGGCTTGGCCGTTGAATAGAGTTGCGGGCGTTCGGCGCGCCCGCCAGCGGCGATGTCCGCGATCTGCCTCTCGGTGCGACGCGCCGCGTCCTGCTCCTGGCGCAGGCCCGCGCAGTCCATCGCCTGCGCCGTGTCGCTCGACCATGCCGGCAGGACCGGATAGCGGGTCACACTGCACCCCGACAAGAACACGCACCCCGCCGCAATAGCGATCCAGACAGGTTTCGACATGAACGCCCCCAAAGCTTCGTTTCAGCCTTGTTGCCCCGTTCACGGCGCCGGGCGCCAGTTAAACTCCCGTAAGCGTGACGCGAGGTCGAGCGCCCTGATCGACCGGGGCCTTCCCATGTATTTGAGGAGAAGATCCGTGGTGGTTGGAGGCGGGATCGAACCGCCGACCTGTGGGTTATGAATCCACCGCTCTAACCATCTGAGCTACCCAACCCCTTACGGGATCTCGCGAAAGGTCATGACGACCGGCCAGCGCGAGAGGCGTGCGTATATCGCCGCCTTCGGTCGGGTTCAAGTCGCTTCAACACGGAAATCGCGCGAGGCGATCGGTCGCGGGCGGTTTCGGCTCGCGCACGGCGCAGCGAGGCTTCATTCTGGACGACGACATATAGCTGTTCTGGAGAGCCTCATGCGTCCGATCGTCCTCGCCGCGTCCGCTTCGCTTCTCGTCCTCACCGCCGCCTGCGGCGCCAACGGCCAGGATGCGCCGACCGCCCCCGGCGCGCCCGTCGAGACCCGCCCCGCCAACAATCCCGATCAGCAGCCGGCCTTCGCGGGTCAGACCCGCGCGCCGGGCGTCCAGACCGCCGGAACCCTGCGCCACGAAACCATAGCCTCGGGCCTGGTCCATCCCTGGGGCCTGGCCCTGCTGCCGGACGGCCAGTGGCTGGTGAGCGAGAAACCGGGCCGGATGCGGGTGGTCAGCGCCCAGGGCCAGGTCGGCGCCCCGATCGCCGGCCTGCCCGCCGTCTCCGCGCGCGGCCAGGGCGGCCTGCTGGACGTCATCCTCAGCCCGACCTTCGCCCAGGACCGACTGATTTACTGGTCCTACGCCCAACCTCGTGAAGGCGGCAACGGCACGGCGGTCGCGCGCGGCCGTCTGTCGGACGATCTGTCGAAGATCGAAGACGTCCAGGTCATCTTCCAGGCCCAGCCCACCTATGACGGCGACAAGCATTTCGGCTCGTCCCTGGCCTTCGCCCCCGACGGCAAGCTGTTCATCACCCTGGGCGAGCGCTCCGACAAGCCGATGCGGCCCCAGGCCCAGGACCTGGGCTCGCACATGGGCAAGACCATCCGCATCAACGCCGACGGCAGCGTGCCGGCCGACAACCCCTTCGTCGGTCGCGAGGGCGCCCGGCCCGAAATCTGGTCGCTGGGCCACCGCAACATGCAGGGGATCGCCGTCCAGCCCGGCACGGGCGCCATCTGGACCGTCGAGCACGGCACGCGCGGCGGCGACGAGATCAATCTGGATCAGGCTGGCAAGAACTACGGCTGGCCGGGTGTCGCCTACGGCATTGAGTACAACGGTCAGGCCATTCCTGAGGCCGTCACGGCCAGGGAAGGCACGGAGCAGCCGGTCTATTACTGGGACCCGGTCATCGCGCCGGGCGGCATGACCTTCTACAGCGGCGCCATGTTCCCCGGCTGGCAGGGGAACCTGCTGGTCACCGGCCTGGGCGGCAAGCAGCTGGCCCGACTGGTGCTGCAGAACAACCGCGTCGTCGGCGAGGAGCGCCTGCTGACCGGCCTGAATGAACGCATCCGCGACGTGGCCGTGGCCGCCGACGGCGCCGTCTGGGTCATCACCGACGAGGAAGACGGCAAGCTGGTGCGGTTGGCCAGCGAATAGGGAACCTGCGGCGGACGGAGACGCTTCCTCCGTCCGCCAACGCCCTCACGCGCCTTGTTACTTGACGTTGACGTAAACGTCGGGTTTCTACGCACCAAGTTTCAATTCCAGACCCGTCCCGCCCACGCACGTCCCTCAAGCAGCGAGGCGCCGCGCGCCGAGCGGTAGGGACCCAAAGAAAGAGACATTCATGGCCGACGCCTACATCTACGACGCCGTGCGCACCCCGCGCGGCAAGGGCAAGAAGGACGGTTCCCTTCACGAGATCACCGCCCTGTCGCTGGCGACGCAGGTGCTGGAGGCGATCCGCGACCGCAACGGCCTGGACACCTCCAAGGTCGACGACGTCATCCTGGGCTGCGTCTCGCCGGTGGGCGAGCAGGGCGCCGACATCGCCCGCACCGCCGTGCTGAACGCCGGCTGGTCCCAGGCCACGGCGGGCGTCCAGATCAACCGCTTCTGCGCCTCGGGCCTGGAAGCCGTGAACATGGCCGCCGCCAAGGTGAAGTCCGGCGAGGCCGACTTCGCCGTCGGCGGCGGCGTCGAGGCCATGAGCCGCGTGCCGATGGGCTCGGACGGCGGCGCCTGGCCGGTGGACCCCTCCTCGGCCTTCTCGACCTATTTCGTGCCGCAGGGCGTCTCGGCCGACATGATCGCCACCAAGTGGGGCTTCAGCCGCGCCGACGTGGACGCCTATTCGGTCGAGAGCCACAAGCGTTCGGCCCAGAGCTGGGCCGAGGGCCGCTTCAACAAGTCGGTCATCCCGGTGCTGGACCAGCTGGGTCTGGTCCGCCTCGACCGCGACGAAACCATTCGTCCGACCACGGACATGCAGACGCTCGGCGCCCTGAACCCCTCCTTCGCCATGATGGGCGAGATGGCCTTCGACAGCGTCATCAACCAGCGCTACCCCGAGGTCGAGCGCGTCAACCACGTCCACACCCCGGGCAACTCCTCGGGCATCGTCGATGGTTCGGCCGGCGTCCTGATCGGTTCGCTGGAAGCCGGCAAGGCCCTGGGTCTGAAGCCCCGCGCCAAGATCCGCGGCGCCGCCTCGATCGGCTCGGAGCCGTCGATCATGCTGACCGGCCCCGAGTTCGTGACTCACAAGCTGCTGGGCCGTCTGGGCATGAAGTCGACCGACATCGACCTCTATGAGCTGAACGAGGCCTTCGCCGCTGTGGTCCTGCGCTACATGCAGGCGCTCGACATTCCGCACGACAAGATCAACGTCTGCGGCGGCGCCATCGCCATGGGCCACCCGCTGGGCGCCACCGGCGCCATGATCACCGGCGTGGTGCTGGACGAGCTGGAACGCTCGGACAAGGAAACCGCCCTCATCACCCTGTGCATCGGCGGCGGCATGGGCACCGCCACCGTCATCGAACGCGTCTGATCGGGAGCAACTGACCATGGAAAACTTCAAGATCGACGTGGACGCCGACGGCGTCGCCCTGATCACCTTCGACGTCCCCGGACGCTCGATGAACACCCTGACCTCGTCCGTTATGGCCGAGATTCCGCAGCTGGTGGAACGCATCAAGACCGACGACGCCATCAAGGGCGCGGTCATCACCTCGGGCAAAGCCTCGGGCTTCTGCGCCGGCGCGGACCTCGGCGACATCGCCGGCGGCATGATCGGCGGCGCCAGCCTGCAGGACGCCTATGACGCGGGCTGGAAGATGAACGGCGCCCTGCGTGCCCTGGAAACCTGCGGCAAGCCGGTGGCCGCGGCCATCAACGGCCTGGCGCTCGGCGGCGGTCTGGAACTGACGCTGGCCTGCCACTATCGCGTGGTCGAGAACGACAACAAGATCCAGCTAGGCCTGCCCGAGATCAAGGTCGGCCTCTTCCCCGGCGGCGGCGGCACCCAGCGCCTGACGCGCCTGATCGGCGTCCAGCCGGCCATGATGGCCATGACCGAGGGCAAGTCCTTCCGCCCCAATGACGCCAAGGGCGCCGGCATCGTCCACGAGATCGTTGAAAAGGGTCAGTCGGTCGAGGCCGCCAAGACCTGGATCAAGAACGGCGGCAAGGCCGTCCAGCCGTGGGACGACAAGTCGTTCAAACTGCCCGGCGGCGGCCCCTATCACCCCGCCGGCATCCAGAACTTCCTGGTCGGCAATGCGATGATCCGCAAGCAGACCTACGGCAACTATCCCGCCGCCACCAACCTGATGAAGGCCGTCTATGAGGGCGTTCAGGTGCCGATGGACGCCGCCCTGCGCATCGAGACCCGCTACTTCATCAAGACCCTGATGACGCCGCAGGCCCAGGCCATGATCCGCAGCCTCTTCCTGTCCAAGCAGGAACTGGACAAGGGCGCCGTGCGCCCGGCGGGCGTGCCCAAGTCCGACGCCAAGAAGGTCACGGTTCTGGGCGCCGGCATGATGGGCGCGGGCGTGGCCTATGTGCAGGTCATGGCCGGCATCGAGACCGTGCTGATCGACCAAACCCAGGAAGCCGCCGACAAGGGCAAGGCCCACGTCGAGGAACTGCTGAAGAAGCGTCTGTCGCGCGGCCAGATGACCCAGGAGAAGTTCGACGCCACCCTGGCCCTGGTCACCGCCACCACTGACTATGATCACATCAAGGGTTCGGACCTGGTCATCGAGGCCGTGTTCGAAAACCGCGAGATCAAGGCCGACGTGACCAAGCGCGCCGAGGCGCAACTGGTCGAAGGCGCGATCTTCGGCTCCAACACCTCGACCCTGCCGATCACCGGCCTGGCCGAAGCTTCGGTCCGCCCCGAGGACTTCATCGGCATCCACTTCTTCTCGCCCGTCGACAAGATGATGCTGGTCGAGATCATCCTCGGCGAGAAGACCGGCCCCGCCGCCATCGCCAAGGCCATCGACTACGTCCTGAAGATCAAGAAGACCCCGATCGTCGTCAACGACAGCCGCGGCTTCTACACCTCGCGCTGCTTCTCCACCTTCCTGATGGAGGGCATGGCCATGCTGGAGGAGGGCTATGCCCCGGCCCTGATCGACAACGTCGGTCGCATGACCGGCATGCCGCGCGGCCCGCTGGAGATGCACGACGACGTGGCCCTGGACCTATCCTACAAGATCGCCAAGCAGACGGCGATCGACCTGGGCGACGCCTATGTCCCGTCGGAAGGCGCCGACATCGTCGCCAAGATGGTCGAGGGCGGTCGTTACGGTCGCAAGAACGGCAAGGGCTTCTACGACTACGCTGCCAAGCCCAAGACCCTGTGGGCGGGCCTGTCGGAACTGGCCCCGGTCAAGTTCGACGACTCGACCCCGGAACTGGTCGACGAGCTGAAGACGCGCCTGCTCTATCGCCAGGCCGTCGAGGTCGCCCGCTGCTGGGCCGAGGGCGTCATCGACGACCCGCGCGAAGCCGACCTGGGCGCCATCCTGGGCTGGGGCTTCGCCCCCTGGTCGGGCGGCCCGATCACCCTGATCGACCAGACCGGCCTGAAAGCCTTCGTCGAGACCGCCGACCGGCTGACCGCGACCTACGGCGATCGCTTCAAGGTGCCGGACCTGCTGCGCGAGATGGCCGCCAAGGGCGAGACCTTCTACGGCCGCTTCGCCCCGGAGAAGAAGGCGGCCTGATCGGCCTGACTTCGCACTGAAATGGAAAGGGCGGCCTTCGCGGGCCGCCCTTTTCTTTGGGTGCCACGCTCCCTCCTTGCCGTCATCCCGGAAAGCGCGAAGCGCTTATCCGGGACCCAGACGTTGGAAATGCGAGAAGCGTCGCCGCACATGAAGCCGCCGCCTGGGTCCCGGCTCTCCGCTACGCTGCGGCCGGGATGACGGCAGATAGGACCGCGCTCGAACAGCAAGCCGGTGAGCGAGTTCTACCTGCTCCTGAACACCCGCGACGCCGCATAGCCCGTCAGCGCCGCCAGGATGACGCACAGCACGCCGTAGGACCACGGCCGCCGGTGGGCGAACTCATAGATGTCGCGCTCCAGCCCGACCTTCTCGACCGTCAGGGTCAGGTTGGACACCGAGACCGGCGCCCCTTCCTGAAACAGCCAGACCTCGGCATAGTATTTGCCGGTCGGGGCCACGGTCGGCAACTCGACCTCGGCGCGGAACAGGCCCTTGTCGACGAACTGAACCCCGTCAGGATCGGTGTTGTAGAGGGCCGCCGCCTCCTTCAGCCGGATCACGGCGCGGCGCCAGTCGAGGTAGTTCTCGCCGAGACGGCTGATCACCACGTCGCGCACGCCATAACGAGTGACGGTGCGGCTTTCCTGCGGGGCGTCGATGCGCAGGTGATCGACGCCGACGCCGAGGCGGCGCAGCTGGCCGAAGTCGGCGATGTCGCTCAGCGGCCGGGTCGAGGCGGTCATGTAGAAGCCGGGCGCACCCTCAAACAGGACCGGGCGGCTGTTCAGCCAGACGCCCATGTTGCGGGTCTTCTTGACCAGACGCACCGGAGCGTCGGGACCGCGCACCACCACCACCACGTCGGCGGGCGTGTCGGTCGGATTGAACACCGCGCCATACAGAACGATAGAGGCGCCGCGGAAGCTGGAGTCGACCTTGACCTGGGCGTCGGTCAAGGCGGCGGCGACGCGCACCTCGCCCTCGGTGGCGACCGAGCGTTCGATCACGCCTGGCGCCGGAGCGGGCGCGACGACAGGCGCGGGTTCGGGCGGCAGGGCCTGGAACATCAGTCCGAGACCCCCGGCGCCAGCAGGAAGAGGTCGCTGGGCCGCACGAACAGCTCCAGCCCCATCTGGATGCCGACCAGCAGGACGATCAGGCCGAGCGCCGCGCGCATCTCCTCGGCGCGGAAGCGACCCGACAGCCTGGCCCCGAACTGCGCCCCGACCACCCCGCCCAGCAGCAGGATGGTCGACAGGACGATGTCCACCGTCTGATTGCGCCCGGCCTGCAGGATGGTGGTGATGGCCGTGGTGATGATGATCTGGAACAGGCTGGTCCCGACCACGACATTGGCCTTCATCCGCAGCACATAGAGCATGGCCGGCACCAGGATGAAGCCGCCGCCCACCCCCATGATGGCCGACAGGACGCCCGCGAAGACGCCTAGGCCAAACGGCGGAATGGCGCTGATGTAGAGGCCCGAACGGGGGAAACGCATGCGGAACGGCAGGCCGTACAGCCACATGGGACGGCGGCGCTCTTTCCTTGGCGGGGTCTCGCCGCGCACCCGGTGCAGGATCTGCGTCAGGCTCTCGTACAGCATCATGCTGCCGATGGCGCCGAGGAAGACCAGGTAGGAGACGGCCACCACCAGATCGGCCTGGCCCAGCAGGCGCAGGTAGCGGAACAGCTCGACGCCTGCGAGCGCGCCGAGCGCCCCGCCCACGGCCATGATGCCGCCGATGCGGTAATCGACCGCCTTCATGCCCGAATAGCGGATCACGCCCGAGGTCGAAGAGGCGACGACGTGGCTGGCCTGGCTGGCCACGGCCACGGTCGGCGGAATGCCCATGAAGACCAGGACGGGCGCCATCAGGAAGCCGCCGCCGATGCCGAACAGGCCCGAGACAAAGCCGACCAGCGCCCCCAGCATCACCAGGAACGGCCAGTTCACCGAAACCTCGGCGATCGGCAGGTAAATATCCACGGCACGCGCCTTCGGCTGGAAGGGAACGCAGAACTGCGCCGGAAAGGCGACTACAACCCGGTCTTAGCGGCGGCTGCGGCGAACCGCCACCCCCGCCGCGCCTTCACCCCGCCCGTCAGGCCAGCGGCGCGACCGTGAAGGCGTCGGCGGCCTCGCGCGCGACACGGCGCGTCTCGGCCGAGGTCAGGGGCGTCAGCCGCTGCACCGCCGCCAGGGCCTGCTGGTCGCCGCGTCGGGCCGCGATCATGTACCACTTGAAGGCCTCGGTCGCATTGGGGGCCACGCCCTCGTCGCCCTTCTCGTAGAGGCGCGCCACATTGTACTGGCTGTCGACGCGACCGGCCTCGGCCGCCTTCTTGAGCCAGGCCAGGGCCTCGACGCGGTTCCGTGCGCCGCCTTCGCCGTCATACAGCTGCATGGCGTAATAATGCATGGCCCGCGCTTCGCCGCCCTCGGCCGCGCGTCGCGCCCAGGTCCGCGCCTCGACCGGATCGGGGGTCAGACCGGCGCCGCCTTCCTGGTAGAGGCCGGCCAGACGCATCTGCGCCGGGCCGTAGCCCAGGTTGGCCGCGCGCTTGAGGGTTTCCAGACCGCTGTCGTCGCCGTTGTCGATCAACTGCACGCCGCGCGCATAGAGGGCCGCGCCTTCGCTCGCCGCCACATCCGGCGACGGCACGGCCTCGGTCGGCGTCGCGTCGAGGGCCACGGCCGCGATCGGCGCCTCGGGCGTTCCCGCCGTCGGGGCCGCGCCGCCGGTCAGGGTCGCCATGTCGGGCAGGATCAGACCCGAACCTTCGGCCAGTTGCAGCGAGGCGTATCCGCCGCCCATGACCAGGGCCGCCACGGCCGAGGCGCCCAGGGCCTTGCGCATGGTCGAGCCTTCGCGGCTGGCCTGCTTGTCCAGACGTTCCTGCAGCTTGGACTTGCCGCCGCGCTTCAATCCGAAGCCCTTGCGCGGGGCTTCCTCGGCGCCGGCCATGGCGGCGCGCGCGGCGTCCAGGGTGTCTCGGGTCGTGGCCCGGCCGGCGGCGGCGCCCGCCTTCAGGGCGGCCGGGTCGATGAAGTCGATGTCGGCCGAGAAGCCGTCCTCGTCGTCGCCCGCGGGTCCGTCCACCAGCGGCGGCAAGCCGCCGACCGCGCCCTGGTCGGGCTCGGCCAGGACATCGCTGACGTCGGCGCCGCCGAAATCATCGCCCGCCGATCCGGCGAACATCTGCTCCGCGAAATTCGGTTCGACCTCGTCGACCAGTTCCATCGACACCGCGCCGAAGCGGGCGCGTTCAGGGCTCGAGCCGAACAGGGCCGACGGCGGCGCCTCAGGCTCCTCCGCCGGGGCAAAGACGTTCAGTTCGGCGTCCAGCGGGTCGGCGAAGACCGGCTCGGGATCGCTGACCTGCGGGCTCGGGAAGGGCGCGGCGTCCAGCACCCCGCCCAGGCTGTCCTCGGACCACAGGTCGGCGACGGGATCGGCGAAGGCGGCGGCGCGCCAGTCCCCGCTCGGGCTCTCGGCCGGGCTCCACGGCGTCGGCTCCGGGCTTTCCAGCGGCGTTTCGCGGCGGGCCGCGCGGCTTCCGCGCTGCTCCATGCTGTCGCGAGCCTCGGCCAGCAGGCGCGCCGTGCGCTCCTCGCTCTGGCGCATCCGCTCGCCCAGTTCGCCCGAGGCGCGGTCGTGGCGCTGCTCGGTCAGACGGCGGCTGATGTCGTCCAGGGCCTGGGCCGAGCGACGTTCAGACTGGGCGATGCGTTCGGACAGGCGATCCGAGATGCGGGTGATCTCGCCGCCCAGGCGCTCCAGCGCCAGGGCGTGCTGGTCGTCCGACCGGGTGATGCGCTGATCCACGGCCTGGGCGTGGCGCTGCATCTCGCGATCCAGCTTCTCGTTCAGCTCGCGGCCCAGGGCCTCAATGTCAGGGCCTGAACCGACGGCGCCGACTTCGACCTTCTCGACCCGCTGATTCAGGTTCTGGGCGATGCGCAGGACCTCGCGGCCCATGGCCTCGACGGCGTCGGCCGAGCGCTGCTCGGCGGCGCGGGTCTGGTCGCCCACAGCGGCCAGGGCGCGCTCGATGCGGTCCACGCGGCCTTCGGTTTCGGCCACGTCGAGACGACGCATCATCTCGACGCGGCTACCTTCGACCTGACGCGTCAGGGTCTCAGCCAGCTTCTCGAAGCGGGCGGCCTCGCGGCTGTGTTCGGGTTCGACCTGGCTCTCGGCGGCGCGCAGCCGCTGGTCCAGGGCGGCGAAGGATCGCTCCAGCCCCTTCAGGGCGTCCGAGGTGCGCTCCTGCGCCTCATCCAGCCGAACGCCGACCTGGGCCAGGACATCCGTGCCGGGACCGGGGCCGGCGGCCTTCTCGACCGCCTCCATCCGTTCGCGCAGCTCGCCGATGGTGTTCCGCTGACGTTCGTCCAGATCGAACAGGCGGCTGGAGACGGCGCCCAGGGCGGCGTCCAGTCGGGCGAAGCCTTCTTCGCTCTTGGGTCCGGTCTCCTGCTCGAAACGACGCAGGCGCTTGTGCCCCTCGCGCAGCTCGTCGGCGATGTCGTCAATCCGGCGCGCATAGCCCAGGCCGATCTCGTCCTGCTTCTCCATCCGCCGCACCAGGCCGGCCACGGCCTGATCAATGCCCTGGATAGCGATGGTCGAGCGGCGCTCGGCCGCTTCCAGCCGGCCGGCGATGATTTCCAGCGAAGCGCCGACGCGCACGTCGTCCTCGTCGGCGCCATAGACGTCGTCCAGCCGACGCGAGCGGCTGCGGCGATCATAAGGGTCGGGAATGGGCGTGCGGCGCGGCAGGGGCGTGACGCCCTCGTCCTCGTCCGGCTCGTCCATGATCATGGAATTCAGCCACTCGCCCAGCGTCATGCCTGAACGGCGCGCAAGGTCCTTGGCGATCTCGCGAGCCTTGGGGTCTATCCCCTTCACGCTCCACGGCGCTGCTGCGCTCACTGATTCGCCTCCCGAGTCTTTGTGGGACGCTACCGCTCCAGATCAAGCGTGTAAACGTGTCGTTAACCGCAATATCTGGCGCCTGAGGCGACAGAATCACCGGCAGCGCTTGATCGCGATTCCGTGCTTTTCAGCCCGACATGGTTAACGTCGCGTTTAGATTCATCTTCTCGCGGATTTCCGGCTTGCGAAGCCGCGCCGCAAGCGCCACCTGCCCTCGCCATGAGCCCTTCCCTGACCCTGACCCTGCTGGCCGCCGCCATCGCCGTCGCCGTCTTCTCCGGCTGGCACGGGGCGCGTCCGCCGGACCTGTCGAAAGGGCCGCGCATGATGCCGTGGCGCTTCATCATGCTGGTGGCCGGCGCCCTGACCTTCCTGCTGCTGATCCACCTAGCCTCGACCCTGAGCGGCCGAACCCTGCCCCCGCCCTACTGAGGCGCGCGCCCATCCTTTCCTCCCCATTCCATGGGGAGGTGGCGCGGCGCCTTGGCGACGTGACAGAGGGGGCGCTCAACGGCTGATGTCGGCGCCGCCCCTTCCACCGCTACGCGGTCCCCCTCCCCACAAGTGGGGAGGAAAGCGGCAAACAGCCCTCAAGCAGCGCAAAGCGCGATAGGGCCACTCAAGAAAGCAGGCGACTTTCAGTCGCCTGCGAAACACCATGCCAACACCGCCTTCTGGGCGTGGATGCGGTTCTCGGCCTCGTCCCAGATCAGCGAGCGCGGGCCGTCGATGACGGCGTCCGTCACCTCTTCGCCCCGGTGCGCCGGCAGGCAGTGCAGGAAGACGGCGTCATTGTTGGCCAGCTCCATCAGAGCCTCGTCGACGGTATAGGGCTCGAAGGCGGCCAGACGCGCCTCATAGTCCTGGTCCCCCATCGAGACCCAGGTATCGGTGACCACGACGTCGGCGCCGACCACGGCCTCGCGCGGGTCGCTGGTCAGGTGGACGTGGGCGCCGCCCTTTTCCAGGTCGCGCAGGTCGGGGTGGTATTCGGCCGGGCAGGCGACGTTCAGGCGGAAGCCGAACTTGGCCGCCGCATGCATGAAGCTGTGGCAGACGTTGTTGCCGTCGCCGACCCAGGCGACGGTCTTGCCCTCGATCGGCCCCATGTGCTCCTCGATCGTCAGCAGGTCGGCCAGGATCTGGCACGGGTGGCTGCGGTCGGTCAGGCCGTTGACCACGGGCACGGTGGAGACGCGGGCGAAGCGCTCGACGTCCTCATGGTTGTTGGCGCGGATCATCACGGCGTCGACCATGCGCGACAGGACCTTCGCCGTGTCCTCGACCGGCTCGCCCCGGCCCAACTGCATGTCGGAAGCCGTCGCGATGATGGCCGAGCCGCCCAGCTGACGGATAGCCGCGTCGAAGCTGAAGCGGGTGCGCGTCGAGTTCTTCTCGAAGATCATGGCCAGGACGCGGTCCTTGCCCGGCGCGTCGGCGTCGGGACGCCCCTGCGGCCAGCCCTTTCGCGCCTGCTTGCGCGCGTGGGCGTCATCCAGGATGGCGCGCAGATCGGCGGCGTCGAGCCGGTGGATGTCGAGGAAGTGGCGGACCATGACAGAGCCTCTCCCTCCCCGCTTCGGGGAGGGTGGTCCCGCAGGGACCGGGTGGGGACGGCCTTGCAGAAACCTCAGATTGAGGGACAGCGTCCCCACCCGCCTCGCCCTTCAGGGGCTAGGCCCCTCCCCATGAAGGGGAGGGTGAAAGCACTTACGCCGCCAGCTTGGTGCGGGCGAACTCGCAGGCCGTTTCGAACTTCTCGACGGCCTCGCGGGCCTCTTCGAGGGTGATGTTCAGCGGCGGCAGGATGCGGACCAGGTTGTCGCCGCCGCCGGCGACCAGCAGCTTGGCCTCGTCGCGGGCCCAGCCCATGAATTCGCGGTTATTGGGGACCAGCTTGACGCCGACCAGCAGGCCCTTGCCGCGCACCTCGACGATCACGTCGGGGAAGCGCTCGGCCAGGCCGTGAAGCTGCTGCTTCAGATAGCCGGCGACCTCGTTGACGTTGGCGATGATCGCATCCGACGACACCTCGTCAAAGGCGGCCTGGCCCACGGCCATGGCCAGGGGGTTGCCGCCGAAGGTCGAGCCGTGGGCGCCGACCGTCATGCCCTTGGCCGCCTCGGCCGTCGACAGGCAGGCGCCGATGGGGAAGCCGCCGCCGAGCGCCTTGGCCACCGCCATGATGTCCGGGGTCATGCCGGCCCATTCATGGGCCCACAGCTTGCCGGTCCGGCCCATGCCGCACTGGACCTCGTCGAAGATGATCAGGACGCCGTGCTTGTCGGCCATCTCGCGCATCCAGCGCAGGTCTTCTTCCGGCGTCGAGCGGCAGCCGCCCTCGCCCTGAACCGGCTCCAGAATGATCGCCGCCGTGGTCGGGTTCTCGAAGGCGGCGGTCAGGGCCTCCTTGTCGCCCCACTTCAGCTGATGGAAGCCTTCCATCTTGGGCCCGAAGCCCTCGGTGTAACTGGGGTTGGCGGCGGCGTTGATCGCGCCATAGGTGCGGCCGTGGAACGAACCGTCGAAGCCGTAGATGTCGATGCGTTCCGGCTGGCCGTTGGCCGAGTGGAACTTGCGCGCCGTCTTCAGGGCGCACTCGACGGCCTCGGTACCCGAGTTGGTGAAGAAGACCACGTCGGCGAAGGACTTGGCGCACAGGGCGTCAGCCAGGGCGTCCTGGCCCGGAATCTTGAAGATGTTGGAGACATGCCACAGCTTCTCGGCCTGATCCTTGACCGCCTGCACCAGCTTGGGGTGGGCGTGGCCGAGGGCGTTGGTCGAGATGCCCGAGACGCAGTCCAGGTATTCGGTCCCGTCGGTGGACCACAGGCGGACGCCCTGGCCGCGCTCCACTTCCAGCGGCGCGCGATTGTAGACACCCATCAGATGACCGGACACAGGCAGACTCCATAAAGCGAGACGGCCCCGGCGCATCAGCGACGGGACCGCTTCAAAAAGGGTGAGGGACTTGTCGGGCGCTATGCCCGCTTAGTCAACACCATGCCGACCGCGCGTCAGCGCAGCTGCGCATCCAGTTTCTGGATCAGGGCGGCGTAGGTCGCGCCGGCCGTGGCGATGGTCGCGCCCTCGACCGCCTCGATGGCGTCGCCCTTGGAGTGGATGACGCGGAAGACCTGGGGGACAAAGCCCTCGGCCAGGCCGTTGGCTTCGCCGCCGTTGAAGGCCAGCCACATCTGGTGGGCGCCGACCTGATCCTGGAAGCCCAGGGACACCACCGGCGCGCCCGCCGCCGAGAAGGCGCGGTCGTCCGACGGCGGATACTCGGGGAAGCCGACACACTGCATGGCGCGTTCGGCGCACACTTCCTGCACGGCGCGGGTGACGAAGGCCGACTGCGTCCCGTTGTTCTGGCCGTACATCAGGGTGTCGCCATAGGCGGCGACGTCCGAGTTCACCACGGCGGCGACATTGGCGATTCCGTGCGCCTCGATCCATTTCTTGGCGCCGATCAGGCCCAGTTCTTCCTGATCGAAGAAGATGACGCGGACGCGATGCGACAGCGGCTTGTCGCGCAGGATCTTGGCCGCCTCGATCAGGGCCACCACCGAGCCGGCGTTGTCGATCACGCCCTGGGACATGGTCCCGTCGCGCAGTTTCACCGCGTCATAGTGGGCGGTCAGCAGGATTTCCTTGGGACCGTCGCCAATCGTCACGATGACATTGGAGCCCTGCATCGGCCCGGCGCGGCCGCCGCCCTCGAAGGTCTCGATGGTCGGGTTGAAGCCGGCGGCGCGCAGCTGGCTGACCACGACGTTCATCCGCTCGGCGTTGGACGGCTGCACATAGGCGCCGACCTGTTCGCGCAGCTCTGCGCCTATGTCCTGGGCAAGAGATGGTGCGGCTGCGAGACAAGCAGCAACCAAACAGGACCCACCCGCAAAGGCTTTCAAACAAAGACGAAACGACATGGCGAAGCTCCTCTCGCGAGACTCATGCCTCGCACCCGACTCCTTGCTTTGTTGACCTAGGTTGCCCGAAAAGGTCAATCTCCGACATCACAGGCAGGAAAACTGCACATGCTTCTCGCCATGCTTGCGGCTGCTGTTTTGCAGAGTGAACCGGCACCGCCAGAGAACGCCGTGCAAGTTGCTGCCCGCAACACCCGAGGCAACTGGCCTTCGGATGACAAGTCTCCAGCCAGGTGGTTGGTCAATGTGCCCGCAGGCAAGCGACCATTCCTCGTCGCGTGGTCTTCCAGTTGGGGGTATCAAATCGCGGTCAGATACGATTACAATTTCGACCAGACGCGTCCCGTGGCAGAGCGGGTCTACTTCATCGCAATGCGACAGACCGCTGAGCGATTGGAAGAAGCCGATTCCCGCCACTGCGCCTTCGCTGAAAGCATGGACGAGCTCAGAACCTTGCCCGCGCCCGAGGTGATTGTTCCCGGGACCCTGCCCTTGCAGGGCCTGGCCAACCCAGTTCTCGCTCACCAAAACAGCGCAATCACGGTCTTTGGCGCGCGGCAAAAAAATGGCGATCCTGCCGATGTAACCTGGAGCTCTCCTGGAGGCGATATCGCGCCGTGGGTTCAACGCTTGTACGAAAGAACGCGCTATTGCTGGACGCCGATGACCTAGCGCCCCACACATGTTGCCGCGCGAATGCAAAGCGAGTCAGCAGCCAGTCCTGCCTCGACAATCTGAGGCTCAGCTCTTCAGGCGCCAGCCCGAACGGAACACCAGCCAGCAGGCGGCGCCCATGACCACCGTCAGCACGGCGCTCATGACGACGCCGATCACCAGATTGCCCTCGGCGTGGCCGATGAAGCCGGCCCGGAAGCCGTCGATCAGGTAGAAGAAGGGGTTGAAACGGCTGAGGCTGGCGAAGGGCTCGGGCAGGCTGTCGATCAGGTAGAAGGTGCCCGACAGGAAGGTCATCGGCATGACCACGAAGTTCTGCACCGCCGACAGGTGGTCGAACTTCTCGGACCACAGGCCCGCCAGCACGCCCGTCATCCCCATCAGCAGGGAGGCGATCAGGCCGAACCAGACGATCAGGGCCACATTGGCCACGCCCAGCTTGGCGAAGGGCAGGACGCACAGGGCCGTCACCAGACCGACCGCCACCCCGCGCGTCGCGGCGCCCAGGGTGAAGCCGATGGTCAGCTCCAGCGGACTGAGCGGCGGGGTCAGGAAGTCGGTGGCCGTGCCCATGATCTTGGCCTGGATCAGGCTGGACGAGGCGTTGGCGAAGGCGTTCTGCAGGATGGCCATCATGATAAGGCCGGGTGCCACGAACTCGGCGAAGGGGGTGCCGTGCAGCGGCGGCCGCGCGCCCTTCAAGGCCACCACGAAGACCAGCATGTAGAGCAGGGTCGTCACCACCGGCGCCGCCACGGTCTGGGCGCCCACCTTCCAGAAACGGCGCACCTCGCGCAGGTAGAGGGTGCGCAGCCCCACCCAGTTGATCCCGTCATAGCGACGCGGCTGGGGCAGGTCGCCGGGGCGTTGCGTGGGGCGAGTGGAGGCGAGATCGGTCGTCATGCGGCCCCAGATGCGCCCGCAAAGCTGGTTTCGCAAGGCGCCCGACGTTCTTCGAGGCGCCGCAAAACTGATTCAAAACGGGACGTTAACCACACTACATCTGGTTTCTGTGGACAGCCTAATTGCCACATCTTGCGTGTTTTAAGGCCTGCTTTACGATTAGTAGCAGGTCGAGGCGGGGAAATTCGTCGGCGACCCAAGATATTGAATCCGATCCCCGGGAGGGTGGCCATGACCACAGCTAGCTGGACTGAAGACCGCGTCGGCGCGCTGAAGAAGCTCTGGCTGGAAGGCCAGTCGGCAAGCCAGATCGCCAAGACCCTCGGCGGAGGCGTGACCCGCAACGCCGTGATCGGCAAGGTGCACCGTCTGGGCCTGTCGGGCCGCGCCGCGCCGTCGCAACCGGCGCGCACCACCTTCCGCGCCGCCACCCGTCCGCGCCCCGCCGCGCCCGCCGCGCCGGTCCAAGCCCCCTCGGCCCCGCGCCGCATCGAGGCCGCCGCCCCGCGCCCGGTCATGACCGCCCAGCCCGTCGCCCCCGCGCCCGCCCCGGAACTGCCCGGCACGGCCACGGTGATGACCCTCGGCGCCCACATGTGCAAATGGCCGATCGGCGACCCGTCCTCGCGCGAGTTCAGCTTCTGCGGCCGCCGCGCCTCGGAAGGCGTCTATTGCGTCGAACACGCCCGCGTCGCCTATCAGCCTCAGGTCCGCCGCGGCGCCTCCAAGGACGGCGCCAGCGAACTGGCCCGCAGCCTGCGGCGCTATATCTAAGCTTTAAGAGCGCGGTCGCTCGCTGCTTGAGCGCGCGCGAAGCGCCAGGCCGCGTCGGGTCGAAAAGGCGGAGCCTTTTGACCGCGGCCCGCAAGGAAACTGATTTCGTCCGGCAAGCCGGATGAAATCAGGGGGCTGCGGTTCATCCGGGTTGACGCAGCCCTATCGCCCTCGCCTCACGGCGGGGGTTTTTCTTTGGGTGCGACAGCCCCCTCACTCACTCCGTCATCCTCGGGCTTGACCCGAGGATGACGGCGGCTAAGAGGCGAAGCCCTAGTTCAGCACCCGCCGCGTATCCGGCACATCCAGGCTGAAGGCCGGGATGGCCGCCTCGAACATCCGCCCCTCGGCGTCGGTCATGTAGTAGGCTCCGACCATGGACCCCGAGGGCGCGCCCAACGGGCAGCCCGAGGCGTAGGAATAGCTGTCGCCGGCCTCGATCACCGGCTGCTCGCCGACCACGCCCTGGCCGCGCACTTCCTCGACATGGCCGTAGGCGTCGGTGATGGTCCAGCGCCGCGCCACCAGTTGCACCGGCGATCCGGTCAGGTTGACGATCTCGATCTGATAGGCCCAGACCCAGCGCCCGCCGTCAGGGTCCGACTGGGCCGCCAGATAGGAGGGGCGGACGCGGACGACGACGCCTTCGGTTTCGGCGGTATAGGCAGGAGCGGCGTGCATGCGCTATATGCAGCCCGCCGACCTCGGGGTTCAACCCGTCTGGCGCTTCGGATGTCGCATTCCGAAGCGAGACAGATAGGAAAATCCGTGTGAGACAGGACGGCATGAGCATCTTCGAGATTCCCGCCCAGCCCGGCATTCTGCCCTTCCAGGGCATCGAGACCCTGATCGCGACCGGCGCGATCACGTCCGACACCCCCTTCGATCCTGACCAGGTGCAGCCCGCCAGCCTGGACCTGCGCCTGTCGAACCAGGCCTGGCGCGTGCGCGCCTCCTTCCTGCCCGGCCAACGCAAGGTCGAGGACCGCATCAAGGACGTGGAGATGCACGCCGTCGACCTGTCGGGCGGCGTGGTGCTGGAAAAGGGCTGCGTCTATATCGCCCGGCTGCAGGAGCGCCTCAGCCTGCCGCGCGGCCTGAACGCCCGCGCCAACCCCAAGAGCTCGACGGGCCGCGTGGACGTCTTCGTCCGTCTGCTGACCGATCAGGGCGGCAGCTTCGACGACGTGGACGAGGGCTATGACGGCCCTCTCTATCTCGAGATCGCGCCCCAGACCTTCTCCATCCTGGTCAAGCCGGGCACCCGCCTGAACCAGCTGCGCCTCAAAGCCGGCGATCCGCCCAAGCTAGAGACTCGCAGCGTCGGCGTCGATCTGCGCGCGGGCGATCACGGCATCGTCGGCTTCCGCGGCCGTCGCCACGCGGGGGTGGTCAACATGGACCACATCGACGGCCACGACCCGCGCGACTTCTGGGAGCCCCTGACCCTGCGTCGCGGCGAACTACTGCTGGATCCGGGCGAGTTCTACATCCTGGCCTCCTCGGATGACGTCGAGATCCCGGTCGATCAGGCCGCCGAGATGACCCCGATCGACCCCTCGGTCGGCGAGTTCCGCGTCCACTACGCCGGCTTCTTCGACCCCGGTTTCGGCACGGATGAAGCGCACGGCGCGGGCTCCAAGGGCGTGCTGGAGGTTCGCACCCACGACACCCCCTTCCTGCTGGAACATGGCCAGATCGTCGCCCGCCTGGTCTATGAGCCCCTGACGGAACGCCCGACCCGCCTCTATGGCGAAGGCGGCAGCCACTATCAGAGCCAAGGGCTGAAGCTCAGCAAGCACTTCCGCCCCTGGGGCTAGGTTCGACTTTCCTCCCCATGAAATGGGGAGGGGGACCACGCAGTGGTGGAGGGGGCGGCACAGAGATCAGCCGTCGAGACGCCCCCTCCGTCACGGACGCCAGCGCGCCCGCGCCACCTCCCCATGGAATGGGGAGGAAAACTGGATCTATTTCTCGGCCAGCAGAGCCTCGACCAGCGCCTTCGCCTCATCGCTGGCCCAGTCGGCCTCGCCGGTCAGGACAGCGCGCACCTTCCCTTGCCGATCCAGCAGGATGGTCTGGGGCATGGCTCCCTTGCCGGGGAACTCGAACGGCAGCTGGAACTTGGGATCGGCGTAATAGGCCAGCGGCGCATGCTCGGCGATGAAGGCGCGGGCCTCGGGCACGGCCTTGTCCACGTCCATGCTGATGGTGACGACGGCCACGTCGTCGCGGTCCTTGTAGTGCTCGGCCAGCGCCGCCAGGGTCGGCATCTCGATCTTGCAGGGCGCGCACCAGGTGGCCCACAGATTGACCACCGCCACCTTGCCCCTGAAGTCGGCAAAGCGCACATCGCGGCCCTCCGCGCCCTTGAAGACATAGTCGGGCGCGGGCGTCGGGGCGGGGGTCAGCAGCTTGGCCAGCGAGCCTTTGGCATAGACCGACAGGGTCGATGACGCGGACTCTTTGCCCCCGCCGTCGCGATTGGCGTATAGCATCGCCGCGCCGCCGATCGCGCCGATCAGCAGCACAGCCGTCGCCACGCCCGCCAAAGTCCGTTTAGAGCCGCTCATGTCCGACACGCCTTCCAACACCCCTCAAGGTCAGTCTCTATGGGGCGGACGCTTCAGCGCCAAGCCCGCCGACATCATGCAGGCCATCAACGTCTCCATCGGCGTCGACAAACGCCTGTGGGCGCAGGATCTGGCCGGGTCGCGGGCGCATTGCCGCATGCTGGCCCAGCAGGGCATCATCGCGCAGGCCGACGCCGAGGCCATCCTGGGCGGACTGGACGTCATCGAGGGCGAGATCACGGGCGGGACCTTCCCCTTCCGCGACGCCTATGAAGACATCCACATGAACGTCGAGGCCCGGCTGTCGGAGCTGATCGGCGAGCCGTCGGGGCGTCTGCACACGGCCCGCAGCCGCAACGACCAGGTGGCGACGGACTTCCGCCTGTGGGTGCGCGACGCCTGCGACCGCACCGTGGCGCAGCTGAAGGATCTGCAGGCCGCCCTTCTTGACCGGGCCGAGCAGCACGCCGGCGACCTCATGCCCGGCTTCACCCATCTGCAGACGGCCCAGCCCGTCACCTTCGGCCACCATCTGATGGCCTATGTCGAGATGTTCGGCCGCGACGCCAGCCGCTTTGCCGACGCCCGCGCCCGCATGAACGAGAACCCCCTGGGCGCCGCGGCCCTGGCCGGGTCGCCCTTCCCCATCGACCGCCATATGACCGCCAAGGCCCTGGGCTTCGACCGCCCGATGGCCAACTCGCTCGACGCCGTGTCGGATCGCGACTTCGCGCTGGAAAGCCTGGCCGCCGCCTCCATCGCGGCGGGCCACCTGTCGCGTCTGGCCGAGGAGATCGTGGTCTGGATGACGCCGATGTTCGGCTTCGCCTCCCTGCCCGACGACCTGACCACCGGCTCGTCGATCATGCCGCAGAAGCGCAACCCCGACGCCGCCGAGCTGGTGCGCGCCAAGACGGGCCGCATCAACGGCGCCCTGATCGCCCTGACCACGGTGATGAAGGGCCTGCCGCTGGCCTATTCCAAGGACATGCAGGAGGACAAGCCGCCAGTGTTCGAGGCCTTTGACGCCCTCGATCTGGCCTTGACCGCCATGACCGCCATGGTCGCCGCCATCATCCCCAACACCCCGCGCATGGCCGCCGCCGCCGGCGCCGGCTTCTCGACCGCCACCGACCTGGCCGACTGGCTGGTGCGCGAACTGAACCTGCCCTTCCGCCAGGCCCACCATGTCACGGGCGCCGCCGTGAAGCGGGCCGAGGCCCTGGGGATCGGTCTGGGCGAATTGCCGCTGACGGAACTGCAGGCTCTGGATGGCCGCATCACCGAAGGCGTGTATGAAGTCCTGACGCCCGAAGCCTCCTGCGCCAGCCGCCAGAGCTTCGGCGGCACGGCGCCGGAACAGGTCCGCGCCCGCATCGCCGACTGGAGAAGCCGCCTGTGAAAAAGACCCTGATCCTCGCGGGCGCCGCCGCCCTTCTGCTGTCGGGCTGCGGCCGCATGGCCGATCTGGAAGCGCCCGGCGCGACCCCGCGTCAGACCGAGCGCGCGCCTCGCGACAAGAACGCCGAGCGCATGCCCGAACCGGCGACCATCAACACCGCCCCCCGGAACAACCCCATCGACAGCGGCGCCTCGGACCCGTTCGGCCGCCCGCCGTCGCGCTGATCGCCCCTCCTTTTCCTGACTGGACTCCCCGCCGGTGCATTATTTCGACCTGAAGGACGGCGTTCTGCACGCCGAGGGCGTCTCGCTGGAGACGCTGGCGGCGGAGGTCGGCACCCCGACCTATGTCTATTCCTCGGCCACCCTGCGCCGTCACTACGGCCTGCTGCGCGACGCGTGCGACGCGCATAGGGAGGCTCTGGGCCACGCCCTGATCGCCTTCGCGGTCAAGGCCAACTCCAACCTGTCGGTGCTGGCGACCCTGGCCCAGTTGGGTTGCGGCGCCGACACCGTCTCCGAGGGCGAGATTCGTCGCGCCCTGGCGGCGGGGGTTCCGGGCGAGCGCATCATCTTCTCGGGCGTGGGCAAGACCGACGCCGAACTGGCCTTCGCCATCGAGGTCGGGGTGCGCCAGATCAACGTCGAGTCCTCGGCGGAGCTGGAGCGGATGATCCTCGTGGCGGCCGAGAAGTCCGCCTCTCCGGCCATCGCCATCCGCGTCAATCCCAAGATCGGCGCGGGCGGTCACGCCAAGATCACCACCGGCGGCGCCGGCGACAAGTTCGGCGTGCCGGTCGAGGAGGCCCTGGCCCTCTACGCCCGCGCCTCCGCCTCGCCGCACGTCACGCCTGTCGGCCTCGCCTGCCACATCGGCAGCCAGATCACCGACCTGACCCCGCTGGAAAGCGCCTTCCGCGTCCTGCGCCAGATGACCGAGACCCTGCGCGCCCAGGGCCACAGCGTCACCCGTCTGGACCTCGGCGGCGGTCTGGGCGTGCCCTATTACGGCGACGCCGAAACCGCCTCGCCCGCCGACTATGTCGCCATGGCGGCGCGGGTGCTGGACGGCCTTGACGTCGAGGCGGCCTTCGAGCCGGGCCGGCTGATGGCCGCCAATGCGGGCGTGCTGCTGAGCCGGGTCATCCAGGTCAACGAACGCACCGACGGACGCCGCTTCCTGGTGCTGGACGCGGCGATGAACGACCTGATGCGTCCCGCCCTCTATGACGCCTTCCACGACCTGAAGGCGGTGCGTCCGCGCGACGGCGCGGATCGCCCCTATGACGTGGTCGGCCCCGTCTGCGAGACCGGCGACACCTTCGCCCGCGACCGCGACCTGCCGCCGCTCGAAGCGGGCGATCTGGTCGTCTTCATGAGCGCAGGCGCTTATGGGGCGGTGATGAGCGGCGAATACAACACCCGCCCTCTGGCCGCCGAGGTTCTGGTCGACGGCGAGCGCCAGGCTGTCATCCGCCCGCGCCCGACCTATGAGCAGATGTTCGCCCGCGAACCGATGGCGGACTGGCTTTAGGGATCAGTCCAGGGCGCAGATGTCGGGCAGGCCGCGCATCCCGCCCCTGTGGTCCAGGCCGTAGCCGACGAGGAAGCGGTTGGGGGCCTCCCAGCCGACGAAGTCCGGCTCGGGCGCGCGGGCCTCGGGCCAGGGCTTGCGGGCGAAGACGCAGGTCAGGACTTCGGCTGCTCCGGCCTCACGCGTGATCCGCACCGCCTCGGCCAGCGACAGACCGGTGTCGAAGACGTCGTCGAGGATCAGGACGCGTTTGCCCGCGATCGGCCGCTGATAGGGGGCGTAGACGTCGATCTTGCCGCGGCTGGTCTTTTCGTCGCCGTAGGAGGCCAGCCACAGAGCGTCGAAGCGGACGTTGCGGCCTTCGCGCGACAAGGCGCGGGTCAGGTCGGCCCCGAACCACAGCCCGCCGGTCAACAGGACGGCGGCCACCGTCTCGTCGTCGATGACGGGGGCGATGCGCCGCGCCAGATCGGCGACGATCGCCTCGATCTCGGCTTGCGGCAAAAGAACGGTCGGAGCGGGCGTCGGGTCGTGATCAGCCATGCCCGGCGGATACCCCCTAGGCGGGGCGGCTGTCGAGAGGCGTCGCGTCCACCGGCGTCAGATCATAGGCCGTGGCGCGGCGCAGCCCCTCCTCCGGGGCCGGCGGCGGTGCGCGTCGCGCCGGGCGGGCGGCGGCCTGCTCGATGCGCGGCGCAGGCGGCGGCGCGGCCTGCGCGGTCTTCTTCGGCTCCAGCACGAAATCGACGCCGACGCCCGAGGCCTTGCGCTCGGGGTCGGGGATGACGACGGCGAACCCCTGGACCTTGCCGGGCAGGACCGGGGCGGTTTCCAGGCGGACGATGCGATGCGCCACCTCGGCGCCGGCGGCGTTCAGCAAGGCCACGCGGACCGGCGGGGCGACGACCTCATTGTCGCGAATATTACGCAGGGCGCCGGACACGATGACCTTGCCCGGATCATGGGCGGCCGTCTTGGCGCCCACGGCCTCGAAATCCAGCCCGGCCAGATTCACCGGCGCGCCGACCAGCTTGTAGGCGGCGGCGGCCTGGGGCCAGGCCTGAACAATCTGCAGGCGGAAGGCGAAGGCGGCGCCGATCAGGGCCAGCAGGATGACGGCCAAGGCCGCCCAGGCGGCGCCCTGGGCGGCGGCCTTCTTCATTCGGCGCCTCTGCTCGGCCTTGGCGCGGAAGGCGCGGGGCAGTTCGGGGGCCGGGGTTTCCGCCAGACTTTCCGGCGCCTCCTCGCGCTTGCCGAAGCCTCCTTCCGCCACGGGATCTTCGGCGGCGGACAGTTCCAGAGGCTCGTCCTCCAGAGTCGCGCGCCAGTCGTGACCGCAGGACTTGCAGCGCACGCGGCGGCCGTTCGGGCCGATCGCTTCATCGGGAACAAAATAGCTGGTGGCGCAGGCGGGGCAGGTCAGTATCATGTCGGCTGACTGCGAGGCTCGACGCCCCCTCCTGTCGAGGCGCCCGCAACGCCCCGGTCCAATACGAAATCTGATGCCACACTCGACCCGACGCGCCGCCGACCCTGATTCCGCGCCCGACACCGTCCGCCTGCGGGGCGTAGGTTTCGGCTATGCGGACAGGCTCGACGTCCTGCGCGACGTTAACCTTAGTCTGCCGCAGGGCTCTTTCCACTTCCTTACCGGACCCTCGGGCGCGGGCAAGTCTTCGCTTTTGCGGCTCCTGACCCTGGCCGAGCGGCCGCAGTCGGGGCGAATCAGTCTGTTCGGCCGCGAGGTCACTGATCTTCCGCGCGGCGGCGTCCCGGCCTTCCGACGCCGCATGGGGGTGGTGTTCCAGGACTTCCGCCTGCTGGACCATCTGAGCGCTTTCGAGAACGCCGCCCTGCCCCTGACCCTGGCGGGCGGTCGTCCCGCCGACCACGCCGCCGACGTGGCCGAGATGCTGCGCTGGGTCGGTCTGGGTCAGCGCATGGACGCCCTGCCCCCGGCCCTGTCCGGCGGGGAGAAACAGAGACTGGCCATTGCCCGCGCCGTCATCACCCGCCCGCGCCTGATCCTGGCCGACGAGCCGACCGGGAGCGTCGACCGGGCCATGGGCGAGAAGCTGATGCGGCTGTTCCAGTCGCTGAACAAGCTGGGCGCCACCGTCCTGATCGCCAGCCACGACGAGGCCCTGGCCGAGCGGGTCGGCGCCGCCGTCCTGCGGCTGGAGAACGGCTGCCTGAGCCAGACGGCGCCGGCGGGAGAGGCCGCATGATCCGCGCCCTGTTCACACGCGGGCCGGGCCTGCTGTCGCGCGAGGCCGGCGGCGAGCGCTGGCTGATGGTGGTGGTCGCCGTCCTCTGCTTCCTGGCCTCCATCACTGCCGTCGGGGCCGTGGCCGCCGATCGCGCCGCCCACGGCTGGGCGCGCCAGTTGCGGGCCGAAGCCACGGTTCAGGTCCGCCCCCGCGTCGACGAGACCGGCCCCGCCGCCGCCGCCCGCGCCGCCGAGACCCTGGCCGGGGTTGCGGGCGTGGCCGAGGCTGAGGCCATGGACCGCAAGGCGGCCGAGAGCCTGCTGCGCCCCTGGGTCGGCGAGGCGGCCCTGCCCGACCTGCCCCTGCCCTATCTGGTCACCGTCCGCCTGGACCCGAAGGCCCCCGCCAGCGCGCCCACACTCAGCCGCGCCCTGGCCGAGGCCGGCCTGGACGCCACCGTCGACGACCACAGCCTGTGGCGCGGCGAGGTCGAGCGTTCGGCGGGGGTGATCACCGCCCTGGCCGGCGCCGCCTTCCTGCTGATCGCGGCGGCCACGGCGGCGGTCATCGCCTACGCCACCCGCGCGGGCATGGCGGCCCATGCCTCGGTGATCGAAACCCTGAGCCTGAACGGCGCCTCGGACTTCTATGTCGCCGGCCTGTTCCAGCGGCGCTTCGGCGGGCTGGCGGCGAAGGCCGGAGCCCTGGGCGCGGGCGTCGCCGCCCTGCTGCTGGCCCTGCTGCGCCTGATCGGCGGCGAGGCCGGACTGACCCCGGCCCTGCCCCTGGCCTTCAGCGATCTGGCCATCCTGATCGCCTGTCCGCTGCTGGCGTTCGGCGTCGCATTGCTGGCCGCGCGCTTTACGGCGCTGGCGAAGCTGGGCGGTCGTGGCTAGTTAAGCATCATGAAGTTCGTGACGCTGATCGCCGTGGTGGCGCTGATGTGGCTGGTGGGGCTGTTCGCCTTCGCCGAGCGCGTGCGCGGCCTGACGCCGGCGCCCGAGCCCGCGCGCGCCGACGCCATCGTCGCCCTGACCGGTCCCTCGGCCGAGCGCGTCAACGCCGCTATCCGCCTGCTGGAACAGGACAAGGGCCGTCGGGTGCTGATCTCGGGCGTCAACCGCGACGTGCGCCGTCAGGAACTGCGCGCCCTGACGCCGGGCTCCAGCAAGCTGTTCAACTGCTGCGTCGACCTGGGTTTCGAGGCCGAGAACACCGTCGGCAACGCCCAGGAGATCGCCGCCTGGGCCCGCGCCAAACACTATGACAGCCTGATCGTCGTCACCTCCGACTATCACATGCCGCGCAGCCTGCTGGAGATCCGCGGGGCGGCCCCCGGCGTCAAGCTGACGCCCTATGCCGTCTCGACGCCGTCGCTGGACAATTCCGGCTGGTGGCGCGCCGCCGTCACCGCCCGCCGGATGACGCTGGAATACATGAAATACCTGGCCGTGCTGGGCCGCGAGGGGATGCACCGCCTGCGGGGCCACCACCCGGAACGATCGGCGCCGCAGACCCAGCCCGAGGCCGCCTGAATGACCACCCTGCGCTCCCTGATCTTTGTCATCTGGCTCTATCTGTCGATGGTGATCTTCGCCGTCGGCCTGTCGCCGGCCCTGCTGATGCCGCACCGGGTCGCGGTCGGGGTCATCAAGCTGTGGTCGAAATTCGTCCTGTTCGGCCTGCGCTGGATCGCCGGGGTCAAGGTCGAGGTGCGCGGGCTGGAGCACCGCCCCGTCGGCCCCGCCCTGATCGCCGCCAAGCATCAGGGCATGCTGGACGTCATCGCCCCCTTCGCCTTCCTCGACGACGCCTGCTTCATCATGAAGAAGGAGCTGATGGTCCTGCCCTTCTTCGGCTGGTTCGCCTGGAAGACCAAGATGATCGCCGTGGACCGCTCGGCCCATTCCAAGGCGCTGAAGGACATGGTGCGACAGGCCCGCGCCCGTCACGCCGAGGGCCGCCAGATCCTGATCTTCCCCGAGGGCACGCGCGGCGAGATCGGCGCCGCCCCCGACTACAAACCCGGCATCGCCGCCCTGTATCGCGACCTCGACAGCCCCTGCTGGCCCGTCGCCACCAACTCGGGCGTTCACTGGCCCGCCCACGGTTTCAAGCGCTATCCGGGCACCATCGTCTTCGAGTTCCTGCCGCCCATCCCGGCGGGTCTGAAGCGCGCCGAGTTCATGGCTGAACTGGAAAACCGCATCGAAACGGCCTCCAGCGCCTTGTTGCCGCCCAAAATCTAGGCTCTGCAGGACGGCGATATCATCAGCCGTTGACCTGCGATCTCTTCATGCCTTCAAGCGCCGTCCGCCGTTTCGCCGCCCTGACCCTTCCTCTGGCCGCGGCCGCCTTCGTCGCTCTGCCCGCCGCCTCCGCCCTGGCCCAGGCCCAGCCCTATGAGGCGGTCGAGGCGGCCAAGACGTGGAAGGTCGACATCGGCGGCGGCGTGGTGCGCGGTTTCAGCGCCACGGGCAGCAAGAGCGATCAGTTCAACTTCACCGCCTGGGGCTCGGCCTCCTATCGCGACGTGGTCTATGCCAACGGGCTGGACGGCCTGGGCTGGAACGCGATCAAGCGCGACGGTTTCCACGCCGGGGTGCAACTGCGCCCGCGCTTCGCCGCCGGCGATATCGAAGGCTCGACCCTGGATCGCCCCGACCTGGGCGCCGACGCGGCCGTCTACGCCTACAAACGCCTGCCGGGGAACATCGTGGTCGGCGGCCGCATCCAGCATGACGCCACCGGCGATGACGCGGGCATGGAATACATGGCCTCGGTCGGCCACCAGCGCGTGACGCCCGTCGGCCTGCTGCAGGTCATGGCCTATGGTCGCGCCTTCGACGACGCGCGGGCCAAACGCTATTTCGGCATCGCTCCGGAGGCGGTTCCGGGCAGCGGCTTCACCGCCTTTGAGCCGTCTGGCGGCGCGGCCGGCGCCGGGGCCGCCGCCCTGCTGGCCATGCCGATCGGCGACCGCTTCGGCATGGGCGCCTTCGTCAACTACGAACAGCGCCTGGGCGACATCAAGGACAGCCCCCTGCTGAAGGACGACCACGTCTGGCGCGCGGGCCTGATCGGGGTCGTCCGCTTCAACAGCGGCGACTGACGCCCCGCCGGATCAGCTGGCGGCAAACTCGCTGAGGGCGTCGATCACGGCGCGGTTCTGGTCTTCCGTGCCGATGGTGATGCGCAGGCAGTCGGGCAGGCCATAGCCGCCGACCGGGCGCACGATGATGCCCTTGGAGTTCAGATAGTCGTTGGCGGCGGCGGCGTTGCGCTTGTCGTCCGCGAACCGCACCAGGACGAAGTTGCCCGCCGAAGGGAAGACCTCGAAGCCGAAGCCGCGGATGGCCTGGGTCATGCGCGGGCGCCAGTCCAGCACCAGATCGCGCGAGGCCTTCTGGTGCGCCTCGTCCGACAGGGCGGCGGTGGCGGCGTCCAGACCCGGCACCGAGACGTTGAACGGCAGGCGGATGCGGTCCACCGCCTGCTCGACGGCCAGCGGGGCGTAGCCGAAGCCGATGCGCAGGCCGCCCAGGCCGTGGATCTTGGAGAAGGTGCGGGTGACGACGATGTTCGACGCCTCGCGGGCCAGACCGAAACTGGTCTCCCAGTCCGGCTCGACCACGAACTCGGCATAGGCCTCGTCCACCACCAGGATGATGTGGGCCGGCAGGGCGGCGTGCAGGCGGCGGATTTCCTCGCCCGCGTTCCAGCTGCCGGTCGGGTTCGACGGGTTGGAGACGTAGACGATCTTGGTCCGCTCATCGACCTGCTCGAGGATGGCCTCGACCTCGGCCTTCATGTTCGGCTCGGCCGCCAGCTTGACCTCGGCGCCGCAGGCCTTGGCCGAGATGCGGTAGGCGAGGAAGCCGTATTGGCCGGTGACGATGTTGTCGCCCGCGCTCAGATAAGCCTGGTTCAGCAGGGCGAAGACCTCGTCCGAGCCGTTGCCGAAGATCAGGCGCTCGGGCTCCAGACCGTGATGGGCGGCCACGGCCTCGCGCAGCTTGGTGGCGCGGCCGTCGGGATAGACGTGGATGTTCTTGAGCGCGGCGGCATAGGCCTCGCGCGCCTTTTCTCCGGCGCCCAGGGCGTTCTCGTTCGACGACAGCTTCATCGGCTCGGCGAAGCCGGCGATGGCGCCCTTGCCGCCCACATAGGGGGCGATGTCGAGGATGCCGGGCTTGGGGGCGGGCGCGGTTTTGGTCGCGTCGGTCATGGGCGTCATCCTCGAAGTGGTCAGTAAACGGGGGCGGCGCCGATGACGCCGCTCATCTGGCCGGGGGCGTCGAACAACCGCCCGTCCTCGGCCTGCACATAGCCTGTCAGGGTAAACAGCTTCAAGCCGCCGCCCGCCGTCAGGGGCGCGGCGATCAGCCCCGCCTCGCCCAGGGCGCCGACGATGCGGGCGTCAGGCAGGGGGCTGTCGGTGACCCAGAAGGTGCGGTCGTCGCCGGTCGGGCCTGGGGCCTCGGTCGAGACCAGCAGGGCGCGCGGGACGCCCGCCGCATCGTCCGGCAGGGCGGCGATGACCTTGAGCATGGGCAGGGCCAGAAGCCGCCCCCACCAGGGCCGGGCGCCGAGATCGATCAAGGCGCGCCCGCCTTGCCGCGCGGTGGCCAGCGCCTGATCCGGCTCGGCCATCGGACGTCCGATCAGACCCCAGCGGTTGGCGGCCAGGGCCTGCGACAGAGGCCCGCAGACAGCCAGGGCTGGGCCAGTCGCGGCCTCGATGCGGCCCAGCACGGCGCGCAGGGCCGGACGTTCCGTCGCCGGGATCTCGGCCAGGATCTCACGCAGGGCGATGGCGTCGGCGTCGGCGGAACCGCGCGCTCCGGCGGCGATGCGCGCCCGCGCCGCCGCGATCAGGGCGCGGTCCAGGGCCAGACGTTCCGCGTCCTCGGGCGGCTCGACCAGCATCAGAACAGCTGGGGCGCCGGGGCCAGGGCAAAGGGCCCCAGATAGGTGCGTCCGCCCTTGAAGTTCAGCACCAGATCGACGCCCTGTCCCTGATCGCCGCTCCCGCCCTGCGGCGTGGCCGCGGCGGCGCGGGCGGCGGCGGCGCGATCCACCGATCCGCCCTGAGTAGCCCCGGCCAGACCGACGATAGCGGCCAGAGGCTTCTCGGCGCGCAGGAAGACCTCGCCCTCCAGACGCCCCTTGTCGTCCGCCGACAGGGCCGGGCTGGACAGGAAGGTCTTGCTTTCACCCGCGCCCAGCTCGCCCTTCATGTCGATGAAGCGGCCGCCGGCGGCGGTCCAGGCCGACAGCAGGCCATGCGCGTCGGCCCCCTTCAGGGCGCTGGCCTTCTCGACCACGGCCTCGACCTGGGCGTTCAGCTTGCCGGACTGTGTCAGGCCCTCGACAGGCCCATTGGGACGGCCCTCGCCATCGACCAGACGGAACAGGACGTCGACGTCGTCGGTCGGCGCGTTCGAGCCGGCCACGTGGGGCCGCATGTAGAACTGAACCAGACCGGCCTTGGACAGGGGGAAGGGCTCGGCGTCCGGCAGGGCGGTGAAGACCGGCTTGGCCAGTTCGACCGCCACATTGGGCCAGCGCTGGGTCAGGCCGTGGATGCTCATGCGAATGGCCTCGGCCCGCACCGCGGTCTTGCCCTTGGCGCCGCGCGTCATGACCAGACCGTCCGGCGCGGCGATGACCCACTTGGTCGGATTATAGGCATTGGCCTCGGCCACGATCTCGGGCGCGGCGACGGCATGGCCCGAGGGGGCGATGACATCGACATGCTTCATCGCCACCCGCGCCCGCAGCGGCCAGCCGGTCGTGGTCACGCCCGCATGCCTCACGGTCCAGCCCGACTGCTCCAGCCGGGCGATGCGACCTTCCAGCCTCTTCTCGATCTGCTGGGTCAGGACGAACCACCAGCCAGTCCACAGGGCCAGGCCGACGAAGACGATGGCGAAGGGGACGAGCAGTCCCTTGCGGCTGTGGCGGACAGGTTGAGCGGATGCGTCGGTCATGGGCGCGGTTTAGCAGGGCGCGCGGCTGCTGACACGCCCTGTCAGCAGGAACGGGCCAGTCTGCCGCCCGTTCGAAACACAACCCGACAGGAGACCAGGTCCATGGAGACCCAGCAGATTCACCGCGGCCGGCTGATCGACCACCTGCAACTGGTGACGCCCGACCTTGAGGCCAGCCGCCGCTTCTACGGCGCAGTGCTTGAGGCGCTCGGCGTGCCGATCGGCGGAGAGGCCGAACGCTTCTTCTGGGCCGACGAACTGTTCGTCTCGGCCGTGGACAGCGTAGCGGCGCAGGGCGCTCCGACCGGCCGCTGTCATCTGGCCTTCCAGGCCAAGGACCGCGCCATGGTCGAGGCCTTCCACACGGCGGGCCTAGAGGCGGGCGGGACCGACAACGGCGCGCCGGGCGAGCGGCCCTATCACCCCGGCTACTACGCCGCCTTCCTGCTGGACCCGGACGGCAACAATATCGAGGCGGTCTTCCACGGCGAGGCCGACCGCTCGGCCGACAGCGTGGTTGTGACCTTCGAAGGGTAAGGCTTACGCCGTCAGGTCGGCCAGTTTCGCGCTGGCCGCCCGCGCCGCCTCGTCGGGCGTCAGGCCCAGCAGCAGGCCGCGCTGGCCGCCGTTGATCAGGATGCGGTCGAACAGGATCGCCGTCTCGTCCATCACGGTCGGCACGGCCTTCCTCTGGCCGAAGGGGCTGACGCCGCCGACCTTGTAGCCCGTCAGACGCTCGGCGTCGGCGGGCTTCATCATCTGCGCCGACTTGGCCCCGAGGACCGCAGCCAGCTTCTTCATGCTGACCTCGCAGTCGGACGGGACGATGACGCAGGCGGCTTTTCCGTCCACCAGGGTCATCAGGGTCTTGAACACCTGCTCCGGCGCCCAGCCGAGCGCCTCGGCCGCCTGCAGGCCCACGCGCGGGGCGTCGGGGTCGTAGTCGTAGGGGAAGAGGTCGAACGCGACGCCGGCCTGGGTCAGGGCGACGGTCGCGGGGGTGGTCTTGGACATGGCTTACCGATGCCAGTGAAAGGCGCAGGTGCATAGCCGGGCCCTACTCTTTCGTCATCCTCCGGCAAGCCGCGCAGCGGCGCTGACCGGGGGACCCAGCGGCGCCCGGAGGGTGAAAAACCCACGCACCGCGCTCGCGTTAAAGATCGCCTTCGGCGCCGCTGGGTCCCCCGGTCTCGCTCCGCTCGCCGGAGGATGACGGAAGGAAGAGAGGCGGAGGCTTCAGCTCGCCTCGGGATTGAGGAAGCTCTTGGTCAACTCCACCGCATCAGCCAGCCCCATGCGCTGGACCTCCGTGCCGGGCGGCAGGCTGGCGAACAGGCGCGTCGGACAGGCGGCGTCCAACATCAGGAAGACCCCCTTGTCGTCGGCGCGGCGGATCAGGCGGCCAAAGGCTTGGGCGATGCGGCCGCGCGCCAGGGCGTCGTCATAGGTCTTGCCGCCGAAGCGCTCGCGCCGCGCCTTGTGCAGCAGGTCGGGGCGCGGCCAGGGCACGCGGTCGAAGGCGAGAACCCGCAGGGACCGGCCCGGCACGTCCACCCCGTCGCGCACGGCGTCAGTGCCGAGCAGGCAGCTGTCCTGTTCGGCGCGGAACACGTCCACCAGAGCCCCAACTTCGAGCGGATCGACGTGCTGGGCGTAGAGCGGCACGCCCGCCTTGGCCAGGTCCGGCCCCAGCCGCTCATAGACGGTCTTCAACCGGCGGATGGCGGTGAACAGGCCCAGCCCCCCGCCGCCCGCCGCCAGAAACAGCTCGCGCATGGCCGCCGCAATCTGGCGCGGATCGTCCTTCATCAGGTCGTTGACGACGATGATGCGGCTGTTGGCGGCGTAGTCGAAGGGGCTCTCCACCTTCAACGTCCGCGCCGGTTCGATCAGGCGCGCCGCACCGGTCCGCATCCGGGCCAGTTGGAAGGGGTCCTCGGCGGCGGGGTCCGACAGGGTGGCGCTGGTCACCAGCACGCCGTGGGCGGGCATGACGACGGCGGCTTCCAGCGGCACGGTGGGGTCGATCCAGTGGCGGCGCAGGGCGACGTCGTGGATGCGGCCGAAGGCGGCCTCGGCGCTGAGCCAGTCCACAAAATCAGGGTCGGGTTCGTCGCCGCCCTCTTCGAGCGCCGCCAGCATGGAGCGCCAGCCGGGCAGGGTCATGCGCGCGCGCCGGTCCATGCCGCGCAGCGCGCCCTCGATGCGGGCGCGGGCGGCGCCGTCCAGCTCGGCGGCCTCCTCGTCCAGAATGTCCTCGAGGTGACGCGACAGGGCCAGAAGCGGCGCCTCGACGGCGGCGATGGCGCGGGCGGCGGCGCGGGCGGCCTCGAGCACCGGCTCGGTGGCCGGGCGCAGGGCGCATTCCATGCCGAACTCGCTCCCGCCGGCTTCCTGACTGCGGGCGCGCAACTGCTCCAGGGCGGCGACGAGGAAGGCCTCGATCGGGCCGATGGGATTGATCTCGCCGGACGCGGGGGCGATGCGGCCCGAGACGCCTTCGCCCGGCAGGGCGGCGGCGGCGATCATGGCGTCCTTCAGGGCCTTGGCGGCGGCCTCGTTGTCGGCGCACAGGTCGCCCAGACGCTGTTCCAGCCCCCGCCCGCGACGACCGCGTCCCTCGGGCCCTCTGATCCAGCGGCGCAGCTCGGCGGCTTCCTGACCCGACAGGGCGGCGGAGAAGGCGCTGTCGGCGGCGTCGAACAGGTGGTGGCCCTCGTCAAAGACGATGCGCTTCAGCGCCGCCGTCTCGCCGTCCTGCTTCAGGCCGCGCGCCGAGCGGGCCCCGTCGAAGGCGGCCTGGGTCATGACCAGGGCGTGGTTGGCCACGACCAGATCGGCCCGGCGGCTGGCGCGGATGGTCTTCTCGACGAAGCAAAGTCGATAGTGCGGACAGGCGGCGTGGACGCATTCGCCGCGCCGGTCGACCAGATTGGCCGGGCTGGCCTGATGGCTGGGCGCGGTCGCATAGAGGCCGGGCAGCCAGCCGGGATAGTCGCCGCCGGTCATGTCGCCGTCGCGGCTGTGCGCGGCCCAACGGCTGGCCAGACCCATGCCGATCAGGTCGCCGTTGCCCAGTTGGGCCGCCTGCATCATGTCCTGCAGATTCAGCAGGCAGAGGTAGTTTTCGCGCCCCTTGCGCACCACCGTCTTCTTGCGGCGCTCGGCCTCGTCGGGCCACAGGGCGCGGCTTTCGCGGTCGATCTGGCGTTGCAGGGCGCGGGTATAGGTCGAGACCCAGGCCGCGCCCGAATTGCGCTCGGCCCACAGGCTGGCGGGGGCCAGATAGCCCAGGGTCTTGCCCGTGCCGGTGCCCGCCTCGGCCAGAAGGACGCGCGGGCGGCCCTCCTCGTTGCGCGGCGAAAAGGCGTAGGCGGCCTCGGCGGCGTAGTCGGACTGGGCCGGACGGGTCTCGTCCAGCCCCGAGGCCTGCAACAGCTTGTCCAGACGAATGCGGGCGCTTTCAGAATCGACGGGCGCCGACCCGGCCTCGCCGCGCGGGGCCTCGTCCTCCCATTCGGCGAGGCGCGACCAGACGTCCAGACCCGTGCCGCGCTCGCGCCGATCGCGCAGGGGCCCGGCCTGAAGCGCGGTCAGCACGCGCGAACCCCAGGACCAGCCCGCCCGGTCCAGCGTCCCGGCCAGGGTGTAGGCGTCCTCGCGTCCCGGATAGGCCGGGTCGGTCAGTTCGTTGAGCAGGTCGGCGGCGGCGTCGCGCAGGGCCTGGGCCTGAGCCTCGGCCCCCTTCGGCTCGGTGCGTCCCAGAGCGAGCGCCAGTCCCGACGGCGACGGGGCGCAGAACCGGGCGGGCCGCACGAAGGCGTAGAGCTCCGGCACGTCCAGCATCTCGGTGGAGCGCGGCGGTGGGCTGAGGCCCAGACGGCGCGCGGTCAGGCTGGCGTGGGCGACCATGACGGCGCCGCCCAGAAAGACGCCTTCGGCTGCGCCGCGCCCGATCTTCCTGGCGCCCGCCGCGTCGCACACCGCGCCTGCGCCCGGCGGGGTGGCCAGGGCGGGCGGCAGGTCCGCCGCGAACGCAGTCGCAGGCTGGACGGTGGAAGGGGCGGAGACGTCGGTCACGCCTGATCCATAGCGCCCCGCGCCGCGAAACGGAACGGGAACGCTCTCGCCAGAGAGCAAAAACGCGATAGGCTCGTTTCAAAGGGAGGACCGCCCATGCAGACCCGCCGCATCGCCACCGACGGCCTGACGCAACAGGTGCTGGAGGCCGGAGAAGGCCCCCTGGTCCTGCTGCTGCACGGTTTTCCCGAACTGGGGATCAGTTGGCGGGCGCAGGTTCAGGCCCTGGCCGAGGCCGGTTTCCACTCCGTCGCCCCCGACATGCGCGGCTATGGCGGGACCGACAAACCCGCCGATCAAGAGGACCATACGATCCTGCATCTGGTTGGCGACATGGTCGATCTGGTCCGCGCGCTCGGCGAGACCGAGGCCGTGGTCGTCGGCCATGACTGGGGCGCGGCCGTGGCCTGGCACTGCGCCCTGATGCGGCCCGACGTCTTCCGCGCCGTGGCCGGTCTATCCGTGCCCTTCCAGCCGCGCCGCCCCAAGGGAGCTCCGACGGCGGCGATGGCGGCGATCACGAAACGCGCAGGCTTGGGCGACCTCTACATCAACCGCTTCCAGTCGCCCGAGGCCCATGTCGAACTGGACGCCGATCCGGCCACGGCCCTGAGGAAGATGTTCTGGTCCTACGACGGCGCCACCGCCCCGGCCGACCAGTCGACCGGCTTCATGCCCGAGGGCGTATCCCTCCTCGAGAGCATCTCCGACCAGGCGACCCTGCCGCCGTGGATGAGCGAGGCGCACTTCGATGAATACGTCGCCGCCTTCACCACCTCAGGCTTCAAGGGGCCGCTGGACTGGTATCGCTGCCTGGACCGCAACTGGAGCCTGACCGCCTTCCTGCAAGGCCAGACAATCCGCCAGCCTTCGCTCTTCATGGTCGGCGACCGCGACCCCGTCCGCCACTACGCCGGCCCGCACGAGGCGGCGCAGAAGGACTGGCTGACCGACCTGCGCGGCCAGATCGTCCTGCCCGGCGCCGGTCACTGGCTGCAGCAGGAACGGGCGGACGAGGTCAGCGCGCCTCTGGTGACGTTCCTGCGCGGGCTATGAGAACAGCCGCGAAGGCTGCGCGGAATCACCGTCATCCAAGGCCTCAAGCGTCCTCAAAGCGGATCAGCAACATCCGTTCGCCAGCAGATCTGATCGCGCCAATAGCTGACTGCGACGGCGCCCGACGTCGCACGAATGACGAACCAGAAATCTTCACCCCAAAGAGAAACGCCGCCCTCCGTCATGCCGCTGAAGCTCAGCCCGTCGTCAGGTTCACGATCAATGGTCAGGACACGCCAAGTCATCGTGCGTCCCGCCATGCTCACGGCGAATTCTCCGTCCCATTCATCCAGGGGTCGAAAGCGGAACGAACACAGGCCGTCCGGCCCCGTCACCTGAAAGGAAAAGGGTGACGGAGCCTGCATTCTCACAGCCTAGGCCGTCTCGTCCGGCAGGGGGATGAACTCCAGCGCGTCCTCGGCGGGCAGGCTCATCCGGCCCGCCTTCCAGTCGGCCTTGGCCTGGTCCATGCGTTCTTGCGACGAGGAGACGAAGTTCCACCAGATCAGGCGCTCGCCGACCGGCTCGCCGCCGAGGACCATGACGCTGGAGGGCTGCAAGGCGGTGACGGTCGGCTCGGCCTTGGCCGACAGGACGATCATCTGGCCCTCAACGAAGGTCCGGTCGTCGACCTCGATCGCGCCCTTGGCCACGAACAGGGCGCGTTCGCTGTAGCCGCCCTTGGCGCGCGGCGGGGGCGGGACGGCGCGGACGCCCTCGGCCATGTCCCAGTGGACGTAGAAGAGCGGGGATTCGACCGGGGTGCCGGCCTTGGCGCCGAAGGCCTCGCCCGCCACCAGACGCGCGAACAGGCCGTTATTCTCATAGGTGGGCTGGGCGTCCTCGCCCAGGTGGGTGAAGGAAGGCGCTATCTCTTCCTTCTCGGTCGGCAGGGCCACCCAGGCCTGCATGCCGTGCATCCGCCCGCCCTGCGCCTTCTTCAGCGGGTCGGTGCGTTCGGAATGGACGATGCCGGAACCGGCGGTCATCCAGTTCACCTCGCCGGGACGGATAGGCTGGGTATAGCCCAGATTGTCCCGGTGCATGATCTCGCCCTCGAACAGATAGGTCAGGGTCGACAGGCCGATGTGCGGGTGCGGCCGCACATTGATGGCGTCGGCGCCGGGTGCGAACTCGGCCGGCCCCATCTGGTCCAGGAAGATGAAGGGGCCGACCATCGGCCGCAAATGAAAGGGCAGGACACGCCCGACCTCGAACCCGCCGAGGTCTTTGCGACGCGCGTCGATCACCAGGTCGATCATGGCCGCCTCTTCTTGTTCGTGGTGGTCCTAGCCGACGTGCGGCGTGATGATGCCCAGCGGCAGGGTGGTGACGTTTTTGACGCCGCGCGTGACGATGTGGCTGGCGCAGTCGGAGACGATGCCCAGGGTCAGCAGCTTGTCGCGCAGGAACTGGTCGAAGGCGTGCATGTCCGAGGTGATGATCCGCAGGACATAGTCCTCGCGCCCCGTGATGGTGGCGCACTGCACCACTTCGGGCCATTCGGACACGGCCTTTTCGAAGATGTCGAGGTTCTCGCGCGAGGGCAGACTGAGCTTGACGATGGCGTAGACTTCGAAGTCCAGACCCAGCAGACCGGCGTCCAGAAGCGTGACCCGCTTGCGTATCAGGCCAGAGTCCTCCAGTCTCTTGATCCGGCGCCAGCAGGGCGAGGCCGACAGGCCGACGCGATCGGCGACCTCGGCGACCGACAATCCGGCGTCCTGCTGCAGGATGTCGAGGATGCGGGCGTCGATAGGATCAAGTTCATCGGCCAAAGGCGTTTCTCCAAAAGGGGATTTGGCGCAATAAAATACCCCAAATCAGCATTTGGCAAGGGTATTTTTAGGAAAGCCAACAGACACACGCCATGCTATGCCCTCTTCACAGAGGAAACGCGGACGGATCAACCGGACGGGACGCATGATGAAGAACACCCCCACCCTGTCGCTGCGCGTGCCGGAGCCCTCGGGTCGTCCGGGCGATGCGCCTGATTTCAGCCACCTGCAGTTCGATCCCGCCGGCGCCGTGAGCCGGCCCGAGGTGTCGACCGCCCCCTATGAGATGCGCGACCACGCCTTCCGTCTGGTGCGCGTTCTGGACGACGAGGGTAAGGCCGTCGGCCCGTGGGACCCCAAGCTGGACCCCGAGGTCATGCGTCGCGGCCTGAAGGCCATGATCCTGACGCGCGCCTTTGACGAGCGGATGCACCGCGCCCACCGCCAGGGCAAGACCAGCTTCTACATGAAGTGCACCGGCGAAGAGGCCATCGCGGTGGCTCAGGGCATGATCCTGAGCCGCGAGGACATGGGCTTCCCCACCTATCGCCAGCAGGGCCTTCTGATCGCGCGCGGCTATCCGCTGGCGACCATGATGAACCAGATCTATTCCAACGCCGAAGACCCGATCAAAGGCCGCCAGCTGCCGATCATGTACTCGGCCAAGGACTACGGCTTCTTCACCATCTCGGGCAACCTGGGCACCCAGGTGCCGCAGGCCGTGGGTTGGGCCATGGCCAGCGCCTACAAGGGCGACGACAAGATCGCCATCAGCTGGATCGGCGACGGCGCCACGGCGGAAGGCGACTTCCACAACGCGCTGACGTTCGCCTCGGTCTACCGCGCCCCGGTCATCCTGAACGTGGTCAACAACCAGTGGGCCATCTCGTCCTTCATGGGCATCGCCGGGGGTCTGGACACCACCTTCGCCGCCAAGGCCATCGGCTACGGCCTGCCGGCCCTGCGCGTCGACGGCAACGACTTCCTGGCCGTCTGGGCCGCGACCCAGTGGGCCGAGGAGCGCGCCCGCACCAACCAGGGCGCCACCGTGATCGAGCTGTTCACCTATCGCGGCGCCCCGCACTCGACCTCTGACGACCCCAGCCGCTACCGCCCCGGCGACGAGGCCGAGAAGTGGCCGCTGGGCGATCCGATCGAGCGCCTGAAGCAGCACCTGATCGCCCTCGGCGAATGGTCGGACGAGCAACAGGTCGAGGCCGAAAAGGACGCCGTCGAACAGGTCCGCGCAGCCGGCAAGGAATCCGAGGCCATCGGCACGCTCGGCCAATCGCGCCCCAGCGTGAAGACCATGTTTGAAGAGGTCTATGCGACCGAGGACTGGCGCCTGATCGAACAGCGCCGCGAGGTCGGAGTCTGACCATGACCACTGTTCCCATGAACATGATTCAGGCCCTGAACTCGGCCATCGACGTCAAGATGGCGGAGGACCCGAACGTCCTGTCGTTCGGCGAGGACGCGGGCTATTTCGGCGGCGTCTTCCGCGTCACCGACCAGTTGCAGCAGAAGCACGGCCTGACCCGCAGCTTCGACGCCCCGATTTCGGAATGCGGCATCGTCGCCGCCGCCATCGGCATGGGCGCCTATGGCCTGCGCCCGGTCGTCGAGATCCAGTTCGCCGACTACATCTATCCGGCCTATGACCAGATCGTCTCCGAGGCGGCCAAGATGCGCTACCGCTCGGGCGGTCAGTTCACCTCGCCGATCACCATCCGCAGCCCCTACGGCGGCGGCATCTTCGGCGGCCAGACGCACAGCCAGTCGCCCGAAGCCCTCTTCACCCACATCGCGGGTCTGAAGGTCGTCATTCCGTCGAACCCCTATGACGCCAAGGGCCTGCTGACCGCCGCCATCGAGGACGACGATCCGGTCGTCTTCTTCGAGCCGAAGCGCCTCTACAACGGCCCCTTCGACGGCTGGCACGAAAAGCCGGTTTCGCCGTGGAAGACCCAGGAGCTGGCCCAGGTTCCGACCGGCAAGTATGTCGAACCGATCGGCAAGGCCCGCGTCATGCGCGAAGGCAATGACGTCACCATCCTGGCCTATGGCACCATGGTCTGGGTCGCTCTGGCCGGCGCCGAGCACGCCGGCGTGGACGCCGAAGTCATCGACCTGCGCACCCTGGTGCCGCTGGACATCGAGACCATCGAAGCCAGCGTCAAGAAGACCGGCCGCTGCGTCATCGTGCATGAGGCGCCAAAAACCTCGGGCTTCGGCGGCGAGCTGTCGGCCCTGGTTCAGGAACGCTGCTTCTATCATCTGGAAGCGCCCATCGCGCGCGTGACCGGCTGGGACACCCCCTACCCGCACGCCTTCGAGTGGGAATACTTCCCCGGCCCGCAACGCGTGGCCGACGCCCTGAAAGCCGTCATGTCGGGAGGCCGTTGATATGGGTCGTTTCGTCTTCAAACTGCCCGACGTGGGCGAAGGCACCGCCGAGGCCGAACTGGTCGCCTGGCACGTCGCGGTCGGCGACATGGTCGAGGAAGACCAGATCGTCGCCGACGTCATGACCGACAAGGCCACGGTGGAAATCACCGCCCCGGTCAGCGGCAAGGTGCTCGCCATCCACGGTCAGGCCGGCGAGATGGTGCCGGTGCGCGGCCCGCTGGTCGAGTTCGAGGTCGAGGGCGCGGGCAATGCGTCCGACGCCGAGCCGACGCCGGCCCCTGTGGTCGCCAAATCCGAGCCCGCGCCCGTCGTCGCTGAAGCGCCGAAGGTCGAGGCCGCCCAGGCCAGCGCCCCGACGGCGGCCGGCGCCAACTACGTCTTCAAGCTGCCGGACGTGGGCGAGGGCACCGCCGAGGCCGAGTTGGTCGGCTGGCACGTCAAGGTCGGCGATACGGTCGAGGAGGATCAGATCCTCGCCGACATCATGACCGACAAGGCCACGGTCGAGATCACCAGCCCGATCAACGGCGTGGTCGTCGCCCTGCACGGCGAGCCCGGCCAACAGGTCCCCGTCGGCGGGCCTCTGGTCAGCTTCAAGGTCGAGGGCAAGGGCAATGTCGCCGCGGCTCCCGCTGCCGCCGCTGCGCCCGTCGCCAAGGCCGAGAAGGCCGCGCCTGCGCCGGTCGCCAAGGCCGCTCCGGTCGCCGCGCCCAAGGCGGACGCCAAGCCCGTCCCCGCCATGACCGGCCGCCAGCCGGGCGAGCGCGCCCTGGCCTCACCCGCCGTGCGCAACCGCGCTCGCGATCTGGGCGTCGACCTGGCCTTCGTGCCGGGCTCGGGCCCCGCTGGCCGCATCCAGCATGAAGACCTGGACGCCTTCGTCGCGCGCGGGGGCAGCCTGCCCGTCGCGACCGGCGGCACGGCGTCTTCGACCTATGCCCGCGCCGAGGGGACCACCGAGACCAAGATCATCGGCCTGCGCCGCAAGATCGCGGAGAAGATGGCCGAGAGCGTGCGTCGCATCCCGCACATCACCTATGTCGAGGAAATCGACATGACGGCGGTGGAAGAGCTGCGCGCTCACCTCAACGCGACCAAGGCCAAGGACCAGCCCAAGCTGAACGTCCTGCCCTTCATCGCCCGCGCCATCGTCGTCGCCCTGCGCGACCAGCCGACGATCAACAGCCACTATGACGACGAGGCCGGGGTGCTGACGACGCACGCCCCGGTCCACCTGGGCATCGCCGCCCAGACGCCGAACGGCCTGATGGTGCCGGTCGTCCGCCACGCCGAGGCGCTGGACCCCTACGCCACCGCCCTGGAAATCGCCCGCGTCTCGGGCGCGGCCAAGGACGGCTCGGCCAAGCGCGAGGAACTGTCTGGCTCGACCATCACCATCACCTCGCTGGGGACGCTGGGCGGCGTGGTTCACACCCCCATCATCAACCACCCGGAGGTCGCCATCGTCGGCCCGAACAAGATCGCCGAACGCGTGGTGGTCAAGGACGGCCAGATGGTCGTGCGCAAGATGATGAACCTGTCCTCCAGCTTCGACCACCGCATCGTCGACGGCCATGACGCGGCGGTCTTCGTGGCGCGCATCAAGGGGTTGCTGGAGCATCCAGCGACGTTGTGGATGGGGTGATAAAAGACAACTTTATCGGTTCACCATCTGGCCCCGACGTAAGACCGGTGAGGTAGCCACACACCCTCATTGTGGCACCCCGGAGAGCCTCCGACGGCTCGCCAACCCAGTCGCCATCGTTTTTGAGCTCTGAGCTTGCGCAGCGAGCTAACTTTTCGAAGGCTGAAGGGAAGTTTTCTCTCATGCCGACATGAGCGATTGAGTTGCGCGCCTTGTTGAGAAGGATCATGAAGCTGAAGTGCGCTCCGTTGATCGGATCTGATGCTGGCCAGACAGCTTGCAGCAGTCTCAACTTCGACATGTACCCTGCGTCTGTAAGGGCGCGATCGGGATGATGGAGCATTCTACGCAGCCCCAGCTCAATTTCAGCTTCAATCGCAAGATGAGCTGCAAGAACCTCGCCTTGCAAGCCGCCTAGGCCGAGAATGAACTCGCTATACCGGCTCCAGCCGTCAGCCATAAGTTTCTTAACTTGTTCGCTTGGTTCCATATCGCATCCTCCCGTGTGAGCACTTAATGACCCAGACCCTGAAAACCAAAGTCCTGATCATCGGCGCCGGGACCGGCGGCTATGTGGCGGGCATCCGTTGCGGCCAGCTGGGCCTGGACACCGTGCTGGTGGACGGCGGCGACGGCCTGGGCGGGACCTGCCTGAACGTCGGCTGCATTCCGTCCAAGGCCATCATCCACGCCGCGAGCAAGTATGAGACGGTGCTCAAGGCCTCCGGCGACGGCACGCTGGGCATCACGGCATCAAGCCCGTCCATCGACCTGTCGAAGACGGTCGCGTGGAAGGACGGCATCGTCAAGAAGCTGAACGCGGGCGTCGCCGCCCTGCTGAAGAAGGCCAAGGTCAAGGTGATCAAGGGCTGGGCCGAGTTCACCGACGCCAAGACCTGCCGCGTCGAGACCGCCGACGGCCCCATTCTCATCACCGCCGAACACGTCATCCTGGCCACGGGGTCGGAGCCGGTCGAACTGCCCTTCCTGCCGTTTGGCGGCGACGTCATCTCCTCGACCGAGGCCCTGTCCTTGCCGGACGTGCCGAAGAAGCTGGTCGTCGTCGGCGGCGGCTATATCGGCCTGGAACTGGGCATCGCCTTCCGCAAGCTGGGCGCCGAGGTGGCCATCGTCGAGATGGCCGACCGCCTGCTGCCCCTCTACGACAAGGCCCTGACCGACCCGGTTCAAAAGTGGCTTGAGAAGCATGGCGTCGAGCTCTTCCTCGGCGCCCGCGCGGGTGGTTTCGGCGACGGCAAGCTGAACGTCACCGACAAGGACGGCAATCCGATGCAGCTGGACGCCGACAAGGTGCTGGTCACCGTCGGCCGTCGTCCGCGCACCCAGGGCTGGGGTCTGGAGACCATGGGCGTCGCCATGGACGGCCCGTTCGTGAAGATCGACAACCGCTGCGCCACCAGCATGAAGAACGTCTGGGCCGTCGGCGACCTGACCGGCGAACCCATGCTGGCGCATAAGGGATCAAGCCAGGGCGAGGTCGTCGCGGAAATCATCGCCGGCCATGACCGTATTTTCGATCCCGTCACCATCGCCGCCGTCTGTTTCACCGAGCCGGAAATCGTCTCGGCGGGCCTCGGTCCGCAGGACGTCGAGGGCCGTGACGACGTGATCCAGTCCGTCTTCCCCTTCGCCGCCATCGGCCGCGCCCTGGCCATCGAGGCCGGCGAGGACGGCGGCTTCGTCCGCGTCATCGCCTCCAAGACCGACCACCGCATCCTGGGCATCCAGGCCGTCGGCCAGCACGTCTCCGAGATGTCCAACAGCTTCGCCCAGATGCTGGAAATGGGCGCCGTTCTGGAAGACGTGGCCGGAACCATCCACGTCCACCCGACCCTGGGCGAAGCCTTCCACGAGGCCAGCCTGCGGGCCCTGGGCCACGCCATTCATATTTAAGGGCGCTATCGCTCGCGACGCGGTCGCTCGCTCCTTGAGCGCAAAACTTCCTTCTCCCCTTGCGGGAGAAGGTGGCCGAGCGTCGCGAGGTCGGATGAGGGGTCTCTCAACCGGCAGCGAAACCCCTCATCCGTCGGCCTGCGGTCGCCACCTTCTCCCGCAAGGGGAGAAGGAACCGGCCCCGCTTGCCCTCTCCGGGCGAAAGTCCGACCCTCCCGCAAACGGGAGGCTTCGATGAGCGCCGAGACCCATTACCTGGCCGTCTTCACCAGCGACAAGACCGGCCCCAAATGGCGGGCCTGGCGCGCCATGAGCGAGGCCCAGCAGGCCGAGACGGCCCGCATCGGCGTGGCCGCCGTCGCCGCCTGGGAAGAGGCGCACCGCGACTCCATCGTCTATCAGGGCGGCCCGCTGGGCCCGACCAAACGCATCAGCGACGACGGCGCCGTGACGGACATGGTCAACCTGCTGACCGTCTTCATGGTGGTGCGCGCCGACAGCCACCAAGCGGCGGCCCGCCTGTTCGAGGGCCACCCGCACATGAGCATCTTCGTCTGCGACGGAGTGGAGGTGATGCCGGTGCTGGGGTGAGGCTCAGTCACCCGGAGGTCACGCTAGCCCTAGTTGCCCAGAGCCACCTTTTCCGAGGTTCCAGCACTAATCCTCGAAGCGGCATATTCATTCAAGGCATTATTTTCAGACCTAACAACAGCAAGACCGGCAACCAATGACTCAATACTACGTTGCAATCTCCTTTTGGATGAATTTAGCTCCTTTGTAAGCCTAGGTAAACTAGCTATCATCTCTCCAAAATTCTTTGTTTGAGACATTGTTTCAGTAATAGTTGGATCAAGAGATTTTGTCATTTCATAAACTATAGCAATTTCACTATCAAAGTGCTCACCGCTCATGTCTGACATTTGAATGTCAATCAACTCTCTAATCGCATCTAGAGCACGTCGAAATTCAACGTGAACTTGATCGCCGCTCCGTTCAAAATTATCGGCGCATATATTTATAGCGTCAGCCACATCATTTATTATTTTCTTCTTGGCTGACTGATCCTCCATATTCGTAGCAATCGAGATTTCGTCGGTGGCTTTTGACGTAGCAGACGTCAGCACCTTCATTGCCTCAGATATAGAGAGAGAAGCATTCGTCGCAGATTCTATTCTGTCCGAAATTATCTGTGAATAATCTAATATTCCCAACTCTTCGGCATCATCTACGGCAGAATGATTTACACCCACATTCGAACTAGTCACATCGACTTTAGAAACAACTTTAGGCGCAGGTAAATTCTCAGCCTGCATGCTTACGTGACCTGAAAGTAAGACACCAAGACACCTAAAAACAACATCCCTAAGGTCGTCATCATTGCCAAAAGTTCTGTACAAAATTCCCCTAGGACCCAAACTTGACCTAAGAGCTTGAACCTTTTTGGCCTGATCAAGATCAGAATTTATGTTTAAAGATACATCTTTAAACAAAATTGACACCGAATTTCCGCCAAAAACAGAATCCTCGGCCTTACTGATCGTTCTCTCTATCTCCTCTACGGTTCCAGATTCATAATTTATCGTTGGCGTCCCTAATGTCGCACCGACAAGAGCAATAAAAGCATCGTGATTTTCAGACTGAATATTTACGCGCGCCTGAGGCTCCACATCTAAGCCCGGCGTTGCATTCTCTCTCCAGTCAAACAGGTCAAATCGCGCACCAAGAGGTGCGGAAACCAGATTGATGTCTGCAACCGCCTGCTTGACGGTTTCGACGTGGCTCTCGACATCAGACGGTCGAGAAAGGAATATGGTGTAGGTAACGGTTCTCATTGTTCTTAATGCACCCGCGCCTTCCCGATCTCCAGCCCGTCGGCGCCGGCTGACACGGCCACCACGCTGCCGTCCTCGATCTCGCCGGCCAGCAGCTTCTTCGCCATGGGGTCGACCAGTTCCTTCTGGATGACGCGCTTGAGCGGGCGGGCGCCGTAGACCGGGTCGTAGCCCTTGTCGGCGAGCCAGGTCAGGGCGCTGTCGTCCAGGGCCAGGGTCAGGCGACGGTCGGCCATCAGCTTCTCCAGACGCGCCAGCTGGATGCGGACGATGCCGCCCATCTGTTCGCGGCCGAGGCGGTGGAACAGGATGATCTCGTCGATGCGGTTCAGGAACTCGGGCCGGAAGTGGGCGCGGACCTGTTCCATGACCAGAGGGCGAACCGCCTCGACGTCCTCGCCCTCGGGCTGGTCGGCCAGATACTGGCTGCCCAGGTTGGAGGTCATGATGATCAGGGTGTTCTTGAAGTCGATGGTCCTTCCTTGCCCGTCAGTGAGACGGCCGTCGTCCAGCACCTGCAGAAGCACGTTGAAGACGTCGGGGTGGGCCTTTTCGACCTCGTCGAACAGGATGACCTGATAGGGGCGACGACGCACGGCCTCGGTCAGGGCGCCGCCCTCGTCATAGCCGACATAGCCCGGAGGGGCGCCGATCAGACGGCTGACCGAGTGTTTCTCCATGTATTCGGACATGTCGATGCGGGTGATGGCGTTGTCGTCGTCGAACAGATAGCCGGCGAGCGCCTTGGTCAGCTCGGTCTTGCCCACGCCGGTCGGGCCGAGGAAGAGGAAGCTGCCCAGCGGCTTGTTGGGATCGTTCAGACCGGCGCGGGCGCGGCGGACGGCGTCGGACACGGCTTCCAGCGCCTCGTCCTGACCCACCACGCGGCGGCCCAGTTCTTCCTCCATCTTGAGCAGCTTCTCGCGCTCGCCTTCCAGCATCTTGTCGACGGGCACGCCGGTCCAGCGGCTGACCACGGCGGCGATCTGCTCGGCGTCGACGACCTCGGGCGTCAGCGGGGCGGCGACCGCCGCCGGGGATTCGGAGTCCGCGAGTTGCTTCTCCAACTGCGGGATCTGGCCATAGGCGATCTCTGAGGCGCGGCCCAGATCACCGGCGCGCTGGGCGGCGGCCAGTTCGGCGCGCAGGCGGTCCAGGGTCTCGCGCAGTTGCGCCCCCTGCCCCACCTTGTCCTTCTCGGACTTCCAGCGGGCGGTCATGTCGTCGGACTGACCTTCGAGGTCGGCGATCTCGTCCTCCAGCTTCTCCAGACGCTGCTGCGAGGCGCTGTCGCTCTCCTTCTTCAGGGCCTCGCGCTCGATCTTGAGCTGGACCAGACGGCGGTCGATTTCGTCCAGAGCCTCGGGCTTGGAATCGACGGCCATGCGGACGCGGCTGGCGGCCTCGTCGATCAGGTCGATGGCCTTGTCCGGCAGGAAGCGGTCGGTGATGTAGCGGTTCGACAAGGTGGCGGCGGCGACGATGGCGCTGTCGCTGATGCGCACCCCGTGGTGGACCTCGTACTTCTCCTTCAGGCCGCGCAGGATGGACACCGTGTCCTCGACGGTCGGTTCGGCGACGAAGACCGGCTGGAAGCGACGGGCCAGGGCCGCGTCCTTCTCGACGTGCTTGCGGTACTCATCCAGCGTGGTGGCGCCGACGCAGTGCAACTCGCCGCGCGCCAGCGCAGGCTTCAGCAGGTTGGAGGCGTCCATCGCCCCGTCGCCCTTGCCCGCGCCGACCAGAGTGTGCATCTCATCGATGAAGAGCACGATGCCGCCCTCGGCGGCGGCCACCTCGTTCAGCACGGCTTTCAGACGTTCCTCGAACTCGCCGCGATACTTCGCCCCGGCGATCAGCGCGCCCATGTCGAGCGACAGGACCTTCTTGTCCTTCAGGCTTTCGGGCACGTCGCCGTTGACGATCCTCAAGGCGAGACCTTCGACGATGGCGGTCTTGCCGACGCCGGGCTCGCCGATCAGGACGGGGTTGTTCTTGGTGCGGCGGGCCAGGACCTGGATGGTGCGGCGGATTTCCTCGTCGCGGCCGATGACCGGGTCGACCTTGCCGTCGCGCGCGGCCTCGGTCAGGTCGCGGGCGTAGCGTTTCAGGGCGTCGTAGCTGTCCTCGGCCGAGGCGTTGTCAGCGGTCTTGCCCTTACGCATCTCAGTGACGGCTTCATCGAGTTTCTTGGCTGTGACGCCAGCGGACTTCAGAGCCTCGGCGGCGGCCCCGCCCTCCTTGGCGATAGCGGCCAGCAGGCGTTCGGTGGTGACGAAGGCGTCCCCGGCCGATTTGGATGCTTGCTCGGCGGCGCTGAAGACGCGCGCGGTGTCTCCGTCCAGATAGAGCTGGCCCGAGCCGCCCTCGACCTGGGGCCGCTTCTTCAGCAGGCCCTCGGTCACCAGTTCGACGGCGGACGGATCGCCGCCGGCCTGATCGATCAACTTGCGGGCCAGACCGTCGCGTTCCTCAAGCAGCACCTTCAGCAGGTGTTCGGGCGCGAACTGCTGGTGGCGGCGCGCCAGGGCCAGCGACTGGGCGGATTGGACGGCCTGTTTGGCGCGGTCGGAATAGAGGTCGAGATTCATCGTGTGCAGTCCCCTCGGAAGGCGGAAAACCCACAAGGCGTCCTTCTGCGAAGCAACGCCTTGAGTTGTGTCAAACCGAGGTGGGTGTGGCCCATCGGACACGCAAGGGGCGACCCGATGGAACCTCAAGCGTAGCCTTGCGTTGGGGGCCCATGCTGACGACCAAGATGAACCCCCGCGTCTTCTGGGGGGCCAGCGCCATCGCGGGCGCCCTGCTTCTCCTCGCCCTGATCGCGCCCTCGACCTCCGGCCTCATATTCGGCGCGGCCCAGGCCTGGGTGATCGACACCTTCGGCTGGTTCTACGTGGCTTCCGTGGCCGGCTTTCTGCTGTTCGTGACCGTATTGGCGGTGGGGCCCACCGGGCGGCTGAAGCTGGGACCGGACGACGCCGAGCCGGACTTCCCCTATGTCTCGTGGCTGGCGATGCTGTTCGCGGCAGGCATGGGCATCGGCCTGATGTATTTCGCCGTGGCCGAGCCGGTGCAGCACTATATCGCTCCGCCCGAGGCCCAGCCCGGCACCTTGACGGCCGCGCGCGAGGCCATGGTCATCACCTATACCCACTGGGGCGTCCACGCCTGGGCCATCTACGCCGTGGTGGGGCTGAGCCTCGCCTATTTCGCCCACCGCAAGGGCCTGCCCCTGACCATGCGCTCCAGCCTCTATCCCCTGCTGGGCAAGCGGGTGAATGGCTGGCTGGGCGATGCGGTCGACATCTTCGCCATCTGCGGCACCCTGTTCGGTATAGCCACCTCCCTGGGGTTGGGCGTGGCCCAGATGAACTCGGGGCTGCACTATGTCTTTGGCCTGCCCAGCAACGTCATCATGCAGGTCGGGCTGATCGCCGTGGTCATGGGCGCGGCGACGATCTCGGTCCTGACCGGGGTGGACAAGGGGGTGCGACGGCTGTCGGAACTGAACCTGGCCCTGGCCGTCTGCCTGATGCTGTTCGTCCTGGTCGCGGGGCCGACCCTCTTCCTGCTGCGGGCCTATGTGCAGAATTTCGGCCTCTATCTGGACCACTTCTTCGTGCGCACCTTCACCCTCTACGCCTATGAGCCGCGCGCCTGGATGGCGGACTGGACCCTGTTCTACTGGGCCTGGTGGATCGCCTGGTCGCCCTTCGTGGGCATGTTCATCGCCCGCATTTCGCGCGGGCGCACGGTGCGGGAGTTCCTGATCGGCGTGCTGCTGGTCCCGTCGGCCTTCACCTTCCTGTGGATGACGGTCTTCGGCAATTCGGCCATGAGCCTGGACCTCGGTGTGGCGGCAGGAGCCATTTCGGAGGCGGTCCAGACCGACCTGTCGACGGCCCTGTTCCACTTCTTCGAATACCTGCCGGGCACGGCCGTCACCTCGCTCCTGGCCATCGCCCTGGTGGCGGTCTTCTTCGTCACCTCGGCGGATTCGGGGTCGCTGGTGATCGACACCCTGGCCTCGGGCGGGGCCGAGGACACCCCGCGCTGGCAGAGGATCTACTGGTGCGTGCTGCAAGGTCTGGCGGCGGCCCTGCTGCTGCTCGCGGGCGGCCTGGGCGCCCTGCAGGCGGCGACCCTGGTGGCGGCCCTGCCCTTCGCCGTCATCATGATCCTGGCCTGTTTCGGTCTGGCGCGGCAGATGAACGCCGACCTCAGGGGCGAGGCGCTCGAGACCGAGGCCCCGCCGATCGGCGAACGGCTGAAGCGCATCTTCTCGCCTGCCAGTCGCAAGGACATCGCCCGTCAGATCGAGCGCCAGGCCGCCCCCGCCCTGGTCGAGGTGCGCGACGCCCTGTCCAATGAAGGGGTGGACCACAGTCGCGTCGAGGCCGACGAGAACGGGGTCTGGCTGGTGGTCGAGCACGCCAACGGCCGCGACTTCCTCTATCGCATCGGCGCCCGTTCGCGCCCCTTGCCGGCCCTGACGGCGCTGGAGGCGCCCGAGGGACGCCGCGCCCTGGAATGGCGGATGACGGCCCAGACCGGAGACGGCAGCCGGCCGCGCGACCTGACCGGCTTCACCCGCACGCAGATCGTCGCCGACGTGCTGGACCACCTGCAGAGGTGGCGGCTGGCGGCCTAGGCACTTGGCCCGGCGGAGCGGCGGCGCTAGCGTCGCCGTTCAGTTTTCGGGAGTCTGCCCATGTCCATCCGCCTGTCGCGCCGCGCGGCGTTGATTTCCTCCGCCGTCGCCACGACCAGCGCCGCCCTGCCCGGCCTGGCCCTGGCCCAGACCCGCGCCGACGCGCGCTCGGATGAGGAGATCGCCGCCGCCGCCGACGCCTGGGTGCAACGCTGCATGGCCGCCTGGCCCGAGCAGCCCGCCGTGTCCCTGGCCCTGGTGCGCGACGGCAAGACGGTGCTGGCCAAGGGCTACGGCGTACGCCGTCAGGGCAAGAATGAGCCCGCCGACGAACACACCCTGTTCGCCATCGCGTCGAACTCCAAGAACGTCACCGCCGCCTGCCTGGCCATCCTGGTCGATGAGGGCAAGGTGAAGTGGGACGAGCCGATCCGCACCTACCTGCCCGGCTTCACCCTGTCGGACCCGATGGTGGGCGAGCGCATCACCGTGCGCGATACACTGAGCCACCGCGCCGGTTTCGGCCTGGGCGCCGGCGATCTGCTGTTCTGGCCCAACAGCGACCGGACGCGCGCCGAGGTTCTGGCGCAGGCCGCCTTCGTGCCGATCGAGGACGGCTTCCGCGAGGATTACCACTACTGCAACCTGATGTTCGTGGTCGCGGGCGCGGTCATCGAAAAGGTGTCCGGCCTGTCGTGGGAGGATTTCGTCCAGACCCGCATCTTCGACAAGGTGGGCATGAGCGAGAGCGTGCCTCTGGCGCGTCTGGCCGATCCGGCCAAGTCCGCTCTGCCCCACGCCCGCGTCGGGCCGCCGCTGCGGCTGCAAGGACCGATGACCCAGATCGCGGCCTCCATCGCCGAGGTGTGGAACTGGGATTCGGCGGCGGCGGCGGGCGGCATCTGCGCCAGCGCGACGGACTGGGCCAAGTGGATCGCCGTGCGTCTGAACGACGGCAGACTGGCCGACGGCTCGCGCCTCTTCTCCGAAGCCGCCGCCAAGGAGATGTACAAGCCCAACATCATCGTCTCGTCGTCGAACGGGCCGACGGCGGAACTGCCCAACCGCGCCGTGGCCTCGACCTACGCCATGGGCCTGCAGGTGCAGGACTATCGCGGCGAGCGACTGGCCACCCACGGCGGCGGCTCGCCGGGCGGCATTTCCTCCACCGTCCTGATCCCCGGCCGCAAGATCGGCTTCTCGGTCTTCACCAACGCCGAAGAGAGCTTCCTGCTGCGCGCCCTGCGCTCGGGCCTGTCGGACATCGCCATGAACCAGGTCGACGTCGACTGGATCGCCGACTCCAAGAAGCGCGAGGCCGAGGGGACCGAGAAGTCGCTGAAGGCTGCCGTCGAGATCGACGCCAAGCAGGCGGCGGGCGCCCCGCCCTCCATGCCGCTGGACGCCTATGTCGGCACCTGGCGCGACCCCTGGTACGGCGACATCACCATCGAGCAGAAGACCGAGGGACGCGGGCGCAACAGGAAGACCGGCCTGTGGCTCAGCTTCACCCACACCCCGGCGCTGAAGGGCTGGCTGGAGCCCTATGACGGCGAGACCTTCCGCACCCGCTTCCCCGACAAGCGCGAGGAAGACGCCTTCATCACCTTCAGCATCGCCACGGCCAAGCCCGCGACGGCGACGGTCAAGGGCGTCTCGCCGGACATCGACTTCAGCTACGACTACCAGGACCTGCGGCTGACGCGGGTCTGAACGCCCTAACCCTTCTCCCCTTGTGGGAGAAGGTGGCTCGCGAAGCGAGACGGATGAGGGGTTTCTGGCGAGCAGCCACATCACCCTCATCCACCGTCGCAAGACCCCTCATCCGGCCCTGACGGGCCACCTTCTCCCACAAGGGGAGAAGGGCTCAGGTCAGCGCGCCGGACGTTGACCCGCTTCCAGGATCGGCATCCCCGCCTCGGTCGGGATGTAGATGGTCTGGCGGCCTTCCTTGCCGGCGGTTTCCTGCAGCATGTTGATGTAGGACCAGCGCAGATAGGCCTCGGGGCCGCCCAGGGCCTCGGCCATGATGCGGTTGGCCTCGTTGGCGCCCTTGGCGCGCTCGATCTCGGCGGCGGCGGTCAGCTTGGCCGAGTCCAGGGCGGCCTGGGCCTCCAGCACGCGGATGCGGCGGTTCTGCACCGCCTCTTCGTAGGCCGCCTTGCCCGCCATCTGCTTGGAATAGACGTTGTAGGTCGGGAAGCCGACCAGGACGACGGCGATCAGGACGCCGATGGCGATGATCGAACCGATAGTGAAACCAATGCCGCGCATGCGCGCCTCCCCTGAATTCTGAACAGGCTTCAGGGTGGACGCCGCCTGCAGCCCCGGTCAAGGGGCGACGCTCGGCCTCAGCGCGCGGCCGGAACCAGCTCGATCAGGTCCAGATTGGACTCGTTCGCGGGCCAGGGAATGGCCAGACGCCAGCGCTGTTCGCCGATGCGCTCGACCACGCCGACCATGTCGCGATCGGGTCGCCGACCATAGGCGCGGGCGGCGGGTTCGGAAGCCAGGGCCATCGAACCGAGGAAGACCATGTGGCGGTCGTTCTCGGGATACAGCAAACCGCTCGGCCGCTGGGACCCCGTCAGCTTGGAGAATTTCAGGCCGCCGGCGGTCTGTTCGATACGGCAGGCGAACCAGCCGTAGACCACATAGCCCAGCCCCTCTTCGCCGCCCTGCGACCCCAGCTTGATGGTGCGGCAGCGATAGGCGCCGACCGGCGGCGTCACCGAGGGCCGCGCCGCGCCGGGAACGATCAGATCCCCGAGCGCGGACAGGTCGCCCGAGCCAGGCTGACGCCTGGCCTGCTGCAGGGCCAGGGTCCAGGCGGCGTCGCGGCGCTGGTAACGATCACGGTCGGAAGCGGTGATGACCCCGCGCCAGTCGCTGAGAACGGCGCCGCTCGGCGCATCCGGCACAGACGGCGGCGGAGGGGGCGGCGGCGGAGGCGTGGTCGCGCAACTCGCCAGCAGGGCCGTCGCCAACAGACTCGGGATCAGGGCGCGAGGCCCCCTCGCCTTGGATCGCGAAATACCGGCCGACGAGCGTGACATGGGCTCTCCCTCACACAGGGTCGAAAAAGCCCCTCGCCCCTAGGAAGCCCTACCGGCGCGCCGCGTCAACCCCGGCGGGCGGCGACACCGTTCGCCCGACCGCGTCAGGCGGCGTCCGCGTCGGCGTCTCCGCATGCGTCTGGAGCCTCGACATCCGACGTCAGCGCCCGCGACAGGGCCTGGGCCAGGGCCGGGATCTGCAGGGGCTTGGTCAGGTATTCGAGGAAGCCCGCCTCGCGTCCGCGCCGGATGTCGGCGAAGGCGGCGCTCGCAGACAGGGCCAGGACGGGAAGGCCGCGCGTCAGCGGGTCTTCGGCCAGCCGCGCCTTGACCTCGAACCCGTCGATGCCCGGCAGGTTGATGTCCAGGATGACGACGTCGGGCCTCAGGTCGCGCGCCAGGGCCAGCCCCTCCGGCCCCGTTTCGGCGACATGCAGCCGCATCCCGCCCAGGGCCGTGATCACATGGCGCATCAGGGCGATGTTGGACGGATTGTCCTCGACATAGAGCAGGGTGGCGTCAGGCAGGGTCACCCTCGGCGCGAAGGATGCGGTCACGGTGCGCGGCGCCTCGGTCGCGGCCGGCAGGCGGACGGTGAAAACCGCCCCTTCGCCCTCGCGACTGTCGCCGCCCAACTGTCCGCCCATGGCCTCGATCAGACGCCGCGCCACGGCCAGGCCCAGACCCGCGCCCGGGACCTCCGAAGCTTCGCGGCCGAGGCGATTGAAGGGCTGGAACAGGCCGTCCATGTGCGCGGCGGGCAGGCCCGGCCCGGTGTCATGAACACTGAGGCTGACCCCCTCGGCCGACTGACGCGCCTCGATCAGCACCACGCCGCCGGGGCGATTGTATTTGACGGCGTTGGCGACCAGGGCGGTCAGCACCTGCCGCAGGCGCTCGCGATCGGCCAGGGCCGCCAGGCCGGCGACAGGCGGCGGCTCGCGCAGTTCGATCCCCGCCGCCTCGGCCATGGGACGCAGGGTCTCGCAGACCTGTCGCGCCACCAGCAGGGGATCGACGCGCTCCACGTTCAGAGCCAAACGCCCGCCCTCGATGTCGGCCAGGTTCAGCACCTCGTCGACCAGGGTCAGCAGCCGGGCGCCGGCGGCGCGGATCTGCTCCAGGGCCTGATGCTGGCGATGGGTCAGGGGCTCGTGCGCCTCGTTCAGGCGCATCAGGTCGGAAAAACCGATGACGGCGTTCAGCGGGGTGCGCAGTTCGTGGCTCATGCTGGCCAGGAACTCGGTCTTGGCCCGGTGCGCCGCCTCGACCTGGGCGGCCTGGCCCTCGGCGACGGTCAGGGCGGTCTGTAGCTCGCGCGCGCGCTGCTCAGTCCGCGCCTCCAGGGTGGCGTTCAGCCGCCGCAGGGTCGCCGCCTCGCGCCTGGCCCTGATCGCGAGCCTTATCCCCGCCCAGCAGCCGGACAAGGCCAGAGCGACCACCACCAGAACGAGTTCCATCGCACGTCCTCCCGATGCCTCGAGAATGACGCCTATAGATTGCGGTTATGTAAATATACGCGCTAAAGTTGCGCGTCGAGGATCAGCCCTCGTCGGCGGCGGGTTCGACCTTGCGACGCGGGGCGCGACGCTTGGGCGCCGGCGCCTCTTCCGAAACCTCGGCCTCGTCCGCAGCCGGCGTCGAGGGACGGGTCAGGAAGCCGGGCAGGCCCATGCCGTCGCTGACGTCGCTGTCGGCGGGCGCTTCGGCCGGGACGCGTTCGGCGCGCGGACGGCGCGGGGCGCGGGCCGGACGGGCCTCGGCCTCTTCGGCGACAGGCGCGGGCTCGCCAGCGGCCGGTTCGGCGGCGGCGTCGGGGACGTATTCAGCCTCGGCCAGGGCGCGAGCTTCGTCCTCGGGCGTGGCCTCGCCAGCCTCGAAGCGGCGGTTGCGTTCTTCGCGGCGACGCTCCCAGCGCTCGCGGCGGGTTTCGCGGCGGCCGCCTTCGCGGTCGCCCTCGGCGCGGGGCTCGCGGTCGTCGGCGCGCGGCTCACGCGGTTCACGTTCGGCGCGCGGTTCGCGATCACGATCACGATTGTTGTCGCGGTCCCGGTTGTAGTCGCGGTCACGGTCGCGATTGGCGTCGCGTTCGGCGCGCTCGGCCTGACGACGGGCGTCGTCCTCGGCCTTCTGTTGTTCAGCCTGGGCGGCGGCGATGATGGCGGCGGCCTGGGCGCCCGACTCGTCCTCGAAGTCGATGTCGAAGCCCTGACCGGCCAGTTCGCGCTGGGCGATCTCGCTCACCGGGCGCTGCGGCTGCAGGGCGCGCAGGACGCGGAAATAGTGTTCAGCGTGCTGGGTGTAGTTCTCGGCCAGGACGCGGTCGCCGGCGGCCGAGGCGTCGCGCGCCAGCTGCATGTAGCGCTCATAGACGGTCTGGGCGTTGCCGCGGACCTTGATGTTCTCAGGGCCTTGCGAATCCCACGACCGGTTCGGGTTGGTCGCATTGGCGTTGTTGCCGCCGCCGCCGGGCTTCCGGTTGCGTCCGCGCTGACGCTTCATGCCCTTGAAATCTCTCATCGGAGCTTACCGTGCTGGTGCGGGCCGCCGTCGTTCAAGGACGGGCAGGACCCAGTTCGTCGTTCCGTTCGGTCGGGGCCAATCCCCGTATCGATGTGCTCGGAAAACCGTTCGCCGCCCTGTGGTCCGCCGGGCCGACCGGCCCGACCGTCACTGGCCCAGACGCGCTTGAGCGAGCAAACCTGCCCGAAAAGGATGCGTTTGAGTGGGAGACAAGAAAGGACTTAGCGCGCGACGAAGCGGTTTCCAAGGCTTTTGTTGCGCGGCCCTTGCGACCCGGATCAGGCCTCAGGGATCGGATCGACGCGCGGGTCAGGGCCGTTGGTGACGACGCGGTCGCGCTCGCCCAGGTCCTTGACCACCTTGACGCCGGTGAAGCCCGCCGCCTCGAACAGGGCCTTGACCGCCTCGCCCTGATCCCAGCCGATTTCGACGGCGAAGACGCCTTCGGGCCGCAGGATGCGCGCGATCTCGGGGGCCAGGTCGCGATAGGGCTGCAGGCCGTCCGGGCCGCCGTCCAGCGCCAGATGCGGATCATGTTCGCGCACTTCCGGGTCCAGACCGGCGATGTCGGCGGTGGGGATATAGGGCGGGTTGGACACCACCAGGTCGAAGCTGTCGTCGGCGAATCCGGCGGCCCACTCGGTGCGGATGAAGGTGCAGCGGTCGTTCAGATCCAGGTTGGCCGCGTTCTCGCGCGCCACGGCGAGGGCCTCGGTCGAGATGTCTGTGCCGACGCCGCGCGCGCCAGGACGCTCCATCAGGGTCGCCAGCAGGATGGCGCCCGAGCCGGTGCCCAGATCGATGAAGTCGAAGGCGCGCTGCGGCGCATAGGTGCGGACAATCACGTCCAGCAGGGTCTCGGTGTCCGGGCGCGGGCTGAGCACGTCGGGGGTGACGTTCAGCATGATCTTCCAGAAGCCCTTCCTGCCCAGGATGCGCGACACCGGCTCGCGCTTCAGGCGACGCGCGACCATGGCCTCCATAGCAGCGAACTTGTCGGCGTCGATGACGCGGTAGGGGTCGGTCAGAATGTCGACGCGGCCCGCGCCGGTCGCGGCCTCCAGCAGCAGGCGGGCGTCGATCGACGGGCTGTCGATGCCGGCGGCTTTGAACTGGGCTTGCGCGCCCTTCCAGGCGGTGAGCAGGGTCGGGGCGGCGGGAGCGTTTTCGGACATGATCGCTGATTGGCCCTTGCTGCGGGCGATTTCAAGACGGAACGCAGTCGGAGCGTGGCCGTTGAGGGGCGGATGGGGATGCAGAACCTTCTGAAACGCGCGCCACGTCGGCGCGATGGCGGCGGCGCGGTCTGGCGCTATCTGGGCGCGGCGGCGGGCGGGCTGGCGGCCGGGGCCACGGCGGCGCACCTGCTCTATACCCAGGGTCATAAGTACGGCGTCGAGTTGAGGCCCAAACGCCCCGAGCCCCTGCCCCCGCGCGACCCCACGCCCGAGGACTATGACGCCGAGGAGCCCGGACGCGGGCGGCTGGCGCAGCATCCGACCCGCATTCCACGCAAGGGCTGGACCGACATCGCCTGGCGAACGGGCATGGGTTATTTCGGCGACCGGGTCGGCTTCGTCGCCGGGGGCGTGACCTTCTTCATGCTGCTGGCCCTGTTCCCGACGCTCGGCGCCTTCGTCACCATCTATGGCCTGTTCGCCGATCCGGCCGACGCCTGGAACCAGCTGAGCTTCCTCTACGAGGTCCTGCCCTCGAACGTGGCCCAATTCCTGGGGGCCGAGATGACCCGTCTGGCGGGCGGCTCGACTGGGCAGCTGACCTTCACCCTGGTCTGGACCCTGGCCCTGTCGCTGATGGCGGCCAACGGCGGGGTGAAGACCCTCTTCTATGGGCTGAACCTCGCCTATCACGAGGTCGAGCGGCGCAATATCCTGACCTACAACCTGCTGTGCATGGGGGTCACCGTCTCGGGTCTGCTGGCGGTGCTGCTCAGCTCGGCCCTGGTGGTCGGCGTGCCCGTGGTCCTGTCCGTCTTCGGCCTGGAAGAGGAATGGGCGCATCTGGCGCCCCTGCGCTGGCCCCTGCTCTATCTCGGCTATGTGGCGGCCCTGGCCCTGATCTATCGCATCGGGCCGTGCCGAGCGCGGGCGCGCTGGCGCTGGCTGACGCCGGGCGCCCTGTTCGCGGCGGCGCTGAGCCTGCTGGTCTCCTTCCTGTTCAGCTGGTTCCTGAGCAACTTCGTGCGCACCGATTCCTACGGCCCCCTGGCGGCGGCCATGGGCTTCCTGCTGTGGACCTGGTTCTCGGTGCAGGTGATCCTGATGGGCGCCCGCCTAAACGCCGAGATCGAGCACCAGACGGCGCGGGACACCACCACGGGCAAGCCGCGGCCGATCGGCGAACGCGGCGCGGTCATGGCGGACTCCGTCGGCCCCCGCCGCGGCAATCCGGCGGCCCTGGCCTTTACCCTGAAATACGCCGAGGCCCTGGGAGACCGGGTGCTGAAGCGGCGTATCAAACGCCGCTAGAGGCTTAGCTGAACTCGGCTTCCAGATCGGCCAGGCGCGCGGCCTGATCCTCGGCGATCAGGGCGTTCAGCAGGGGATCGATGTCGCCTTCCATGATCTGGGGAAGGCTGTGCAGGGTCAGGTTGATGCGGTGATCGCTGACCCGCCCTTGCGGATAGTTGTAGGTGCGGATGCGCTCGGACCGATCGCCGGAACCGACCTGCGACTTGCGCGCGTCGGAACGGGCCGTGTCCTTCATCTGGCGCTGCATGTCGTAAAGGCGCACCCGCAGATTCTTCATCGCTTTGTCGCGGTTGACGTGCTGCGACTTCTCCGACGAGGTCACGACGATCCCGGTCGGGAAGTGGGTGATGCGCACCGCCGAGTCGGTCTTGTTGACGTGCTGGCCGCCCGAGCCCGAGGCCCGGAAGGTGTCGATGCGGATGTCCTTGTCGTGGATCTCGATCTCCACGTCCTCGACCTCGGGCAGGACCGCGACGGTGGCGGCCGAGGTGTGGATGCGCCCCTGGGTCTCGGTCGCCGGAACCCGCTGGACGCGGTGAACGCCGCTTTCGAACTTCAGCCGCCCGAACACGCCCTCGCCGGTGACGGTGGCGATGATTTCCTTGTAGCCGCCGGCTTCGCCCTCGGTGGCGCTGTCGACCTCGACCCGCCAGCCGCGCGAGGAGGCGTAGCGCGAATACATGCGGAACAGGTCGCCGGCGAAGATGGCCGCCTCGTCCCCGCCGGTGCCGGCGCGCACTTCCAGCACGGCCGAGGCGTTTTCGTCAGCATCGCGCGGGGCCAACAGCAGGGCGACCTCGCGTTCCAGCTCGGGCAGACGCGCGTTCAGGGTCTCCAGTTCGTCGGCGGCCATGGCGGCCATTTCCGGGTCCGAGGCCATGGCCTGCAGGTCCTCGACCTCGGCGCGAGCGCGCGCCAGGGTCTGCACCGCGTCGGCCACGGGCTTCATCTCGGCGTGCTCCTTCGACAGACGCACGATCTCGGCGCCGTCCGACGCCGCGCCCATGCGGGCCTCCACCTGATGGAAGCGGTCGAGCACCTGATCGAGCCGGGCCTGGGGCAGTCGCAAGGGAGCGTCCTTCGAAGGAAAAATCGAGCGCGGAGCCTTACCCGCCGGACCGCTCCCTGTCGATGAAAAGGCCCGAACACGCACAGATGGAGCGATTGTGAACAGTCGTCACAAGCCCGTCAGGTCGGTTTCTTCGCAACTGCAAACACCCTAGCTCCACCTGGGCTGAAACTGACAGGAGACAGGCATGTTCGATGGAAACGCGGATTCCAGCGTCGGGGCGGACGCCAATGTGGCGCGGCTTTGCGCCCTCTACGACGGACTTTTGGAGCGTCCTGACGCCGCCGTGTCCGCCGAGGCCGAGACCGAGCTGAAGGCTCTGGCCAAGATCTTCGACCTGGACGCCAACCGCCCCGCCGCCGAACTCTGGCCCTATCTGCGCGCCGTCCTGGTGCGTCAGGCCCCGGCCGCCACGCCCGACGCCGCGCCGCAGGTCGAGCCCCTGACCGTGCTTCTGGTCGAGGACGACGCCGAGGCCGCCGCCGCCCTGACCGAGGCGCTGGACGCCGCCGGACACCGGATCGTCGGCCCTTTCCACAGCGCCGAGGCCGCTGAGGCCGCCACCGCCCTGCACCCCATCGACGCGGCCCTGCTGGACATCAACCTGTCGGGCGAAGCCACAGGCGTCGATCTGGCCCGCAACCTGAAGGCGCGCTGGGGCACCCCGGTCATCTTCCTGTCGGGCGACGTCAGTGCGGCCGCCGCCAATGCCGAACTGGCCGCCGCAATGGTCATCAAGCCCTATACGGGACGCGACGTGCTGGACGCCCTGGCGCGCCTGGAGCCCGCGGCCTGATCCGTCCGGGAGCCGGCGCCCAAAAGCGATGCGCGGCCATTGCCAAGACGGCCGCGCAATGCGCCTGATGCGAAGCAAGGCTGAGGGCTGAATGGACACCTTTTTCCTGTTCCTGCTGGTGGGCGTCCTGGCCCAGGCGGTCGATGGCGCCCTGGGCATGGCCTATGGCGTCATCTCATCCTCGGTTCTGCTGGCCTTCGGCGTGCCGCCGGCCACGGCCTCGGCCAGCGTCCATGCGGCCGAGGTCTTCACCACCGCCGCTTCGGCGGGCAGCCACGCCTGGCACAGGAATGTCGAGTGGCGGCTGTTCCTGCCGCTGGCCATCGCGGGCGTGATCGGCGGGGTGCTGGGGGCCTATGTCCTGACCGGAATCGACGGCGCGATCATCAAGCCCTTCATCATCGGCTACCTGGCTCTGATCGGCGCCTGGATTCTGTGGCGCGCGGGGCATGACGTGCCGCATCGCCATCTGCCCGCCTGGATCACCGCCCCGCTGGGCGTGGTCGGCGGCTTCCTCGACGCCGTGGGCGGCGGCGGTTGGGGGCCGACCGTGTCTTCGACCATGGTCGGCGCCGGTCACGATCCGCGCAAGGCCATCGGCACGGTCAACACCGCCGAATTCTTCCTGACCGTCGCCATCTCGGCCACCTTCGTCTGGGCTCTCGTGACGGGCCACTGGGAAGAGGCCGGGGCGCTGGAGAACCATTTCGCCGCCGTGGCGGGCCTGGTGGTCGGCGGACTGATCGCCGCCCCCTTCGCGGGGCTGATCGTCAAGAAGGTGCCGCGCAAGGTGTTGGCCTATGCGGTCGGCTTCCTGTTGCTCTTCCTCGCCGCCTTCCAGGGCGCCCAGCTGGCTGGACTGATCGGCCGCTAAACAAAAGGGCGGAACCGGCCTGCGCCCGTCCCGCCCCCTGCCTGCCGTTTCGACCGATCAGCGCGCGACGTGAGCGCGGAAGCGTTCGATGAAGGCCTTGATGTTCTCGCGGATGGCGTACTCGTTGGCGAGGCGCAAACGTTCGGTGGCCATCAGGGACTCGCCCATCTTGGCGGTGCCGGTCGCCGCCACCGTCTCGTCGAACACCAGGCGCCCCGAGGCGTCGGTCACCGAGTAGCGCACACGGCTGGTCACCGACAGGTCCAGGCCGGCCAGGGGCTGCTTCAGTTCAAGCATGGCCGCCGTCAGCGACAGGGGCGCGCTGTCCGTCGCGCCTAGATAACCCGTCGCCTTGAGCGAGGCTTCCAGGGCCTGACGGAAGTCGCCGCTGGCGACCTCGGACCACAGCAGGGGGTTGGTCTCGGTGCCGCCCGAGACATTGACGATCTTCACCGCCTGATAGCCGACGTCGCCGGCCTTGGCCGCGGTCACGCTCGACGGCAGGACGGTCATGGCCTCGGGACGGGCGGCCGAGGCGCAGGCGCCCAGCGACAGCAGCCCCAGGGAAACGGCGACGACGGCGGCGCGACGGATCACGACGGCGCGGCTCACGGCTGGGCCTGCGGAGCGGGAGCGGCGGGAGCGGCGGCTTGGGCCGTCGCCGCACCTTCGGCTTCCAGCGTCACGATCAGCGGGTTCGGCGTCAGATCGTTCAGAGCGCCCGAGGTGGCGTCCACGCCCGCGCCGATCAGCCCGCCGACCAGGATGTTTCCGGCCAGAGCCGCCCCGCCGCCGCCGGACATGCCGCTCTCGATCGAATGGGTCTGCGCCACATAGCCCTCGCGCGTGATGGTCACGGTGAAGGCGTCCTTGCGCGGCATGCGGAAGGTGCAGGGCGTGGCCTCGCACGAGAAGCCGTTCGAGGTCGAGGCGCGCGCGCCGGGCGGGCTGCTCTCGATGACGAATTCCTGGGTGGTGCCGCGCGTGATGGTGGCGCAGGCCGGCAGGCTGACGCTCAAGCCCGCGAGCGTCAGCGCTTGCACGGCCAGCCGTGCATGGCGTTTGGAAATCATGACGATCCCTAAGAGGATACGGTCCAGCCCCCCCGGCTGGCCTGCCTCATGTCTGGCATCACGTCGTTCGACCGTCAATCACGAACGCGTGACATCCACAGCCGTCTGCGGCGGCGGTTCAGACCGGGACGGTCGCCTGGAAACTGGGCCTTTGTTCCAGCGCGGCCTGCAGGGCGACCAGCTTGGGGCGGCCGGTCTTCCAGTCGTAGTCGGGATGACGGAAGCTGATCCAGCTGACGGCGATCCCGGCGCTCAGCACGCCCATGTTGAAATCCTCGGCGTCGGGCGCAGCGGCTTCCAGCGCATCCAGAGCGCGCCCCATGTTGAAGGTCCACCGCTCCATCCACGACGGCGAGCGCTCGTGCTCGGGACGGCGCTTCTCCAGCACCAGCTTGACGCCCATCTCCAGCGTGGCGTTGGCCAGGGTCTCCAGACGCTTGACGCGCAGCCGCTCGGGTCCTTCGGCGGGCAGAAGGCGCGGGCCGGCCCCAAGGACGTCCAGGTATTCGGCGATCACCGGGCTGTCGGTCAGCGGCAGGCCGTCCTCAGCCACCAGGGTCGGAACCTGCACCACCGGATTGGTCGTCAGCAGTTCCGGCGCATTGGCGTAGGGATCGACCGCGATCTCCTCGATCCGCTCGGACAGGCCCTTTTCGCGGGCGACGATGCGGACCTTGCGCGCAAAGGGCGACGGGGTGGTGATGTAGAGCTTCATGATCTCAGCGCCGTTCAATGGTCACGCCCTCGGGCGCGGTCAGAGCATCCAGTCGGGCCTGCGCGGCCGCATCGCCCAGAGCATGGGCGCGCATGAAATCAACGGTCGTGGCGGCCATCAGTTCGAAGTCGGCGGGGTCGGCCTTGCCGATGAAGCCATGGTCGCCGCCCGCGAAGGTCATCAGCATCTTGTCGCCGGCCGGACTGGCGTCGAACGCCGCCCGGTGGTCGCGGGGGTCGGTGACGAAACCCTGCACCAGATCGGCGTCGCCCGTGACGATCAGCACCGGCGCGGCGACCGTGGCGTAGGTCGAGGGGCTGACCAGACCCGGCACGACGCCGGGCGTGGAGATGGCGATCACCGCCTTGACCGCCGGGTCGCCCAGCGGCCCCGCGACGCTGACCGCGCCCGCCGCCATCAGCGAGTTGAACGAGCCGAAGGAGTGACCGGCCGCGATCATGGGCTTGCCCGGATGGCTGGCCTGGGCATAGCCGCGCACCACCGCATGATCGACGATCCGGGTCATGACGAAGCTGCGCTGGTCGCCCTCGGCGTGGCGAGGATGCTGCAGCGAATCCGTATGCATCGGCGCGATGACGGTGAAGCCGTGATCGGTCCAGTATTTGATGATGCGATGATAGCGCGCCGGGTCGCTGTTCCAGCCGTGGCTGAAGACGATCACCGCCTGCTCATCCTTCGCCGACCAGGCGCTGACGTCGATGGCGCGGCCGTCCGGCGCCGACAGGGCGACATGGGTCGCAGGGGTTGCGGACGACGCCGCCGCGACCGCCTGCGCCAGGACCGGGCCCGCAGCCATGCCCCCGAGCGAAAGAGCCAAGACAGACGCCAGCGCGATGCGACGGATCATGATGTTCCCCAACCCAGTGTCCGGTCTGACTAGCCCAGCCGTCCGGAGCGGAACAGGGCTATTCCGCCGCCTTGCGCGCGGCGTCCAGTTCGGCGGCCTTCTGCTCGACCAGTTCGACGATGTGGTCGATCATGCCCTCATTGGCCTGCTTGCCGGCGATCTTGCCGTTCAGATAGACCATGCCCGCGCCCTTGCCGCCGCCGGTGAAGCCGACGTCGGTATAGAGGGCCTCGCCCGGGCCGTTGACGACGCAGCCGATGATCGACAGCGACATGGCCGTCGAGACGTGGGCCAGCTTCTCTTCCAGGATGGCCACCGTCTCGATGACGTTAAAACCCTGACGCGCACAGGACGGGCAGGCGACGATGTTCACCCCCCGGTGACGCAAGCCCAGCGACTTGAGAATGTCGAAGCCGACCTTGATCTCCTCGACCGGGTCGGCGGCCAGCGACACGCGGATGGTGTCGCCGATGCCCGCCCACAGCATGTTCCCCATGCCGATGGCCGACTTGATGGTGCCGGTGCGCAAGGGACCGGCCTCGGTGACGCCGAGGTGCAGCGGGCAGTCGATGGCCTCGGCCAACTGCTGATAGGCGGCCACCGTCAGGAAGGGGTCGGAGGCCTTCACCGAGATCTTGAACTCGTGGAAGTCCAGGTCCTGCAGGATGCGGGCGTGGTTCAAGGCGCTTTCGACCATCGCATCAGGACAGGGCTCGCCGTATTTTTCCAGCAGCTCCTTCTCCAGCGAGCCGGCGTTGACGCCGATGCGCATGGAGCAGCCGTGGTCGCGGGCGGCCTGGACGACCTCCTTGACCCGGTCGATGGAGCCGATGTTGCCGGGGTTGATGCGCAGGCAGGCGGCGCCCGCCTGGGCCGCCTCGATGCCGCGCTTGTAGTGGAAGTGGATGTCAGCCACGAGCGGCACGCGAGCTTCGCGGGCAATGGTCCTGAACGCCGCCGTCGACTCCTCGTCCGGACAGGAGACGCGGACGATGTCGGCCCCGGCCTCTTCCAGCTGACGGATCTGCTCCAGCGTCGCCGCCGCGTCGGTCGTGGGCGTATTGGTCATCGACTGGACGCTGATCGGGGCGTCGCCGCCGACCGCGACCGAGCCCACCATGATCTGGCGGCTCTTGCGGCGCTCGATGTGGCGCCAGGGACGGATGTGGCCGAGTTCGGAATGGTCGCTCATGTCGCGCGGAACATAGGCGAGGAACGACGGCAAAACCACGACATCAGTCGCGGCCCGCGACGATTCATCCCGCGGGCGGGACCGCAGGGGCGGCGGGCGGCGGCGCGGCGGCGAGAGCGGCGGCGGCCTGGGCGGCGCGCGCGCGGGCCTGGGCTTCGGCGGCGGCGGCGGCGCGGGCCTCCGACTGGCGAGCCTCGGCCTGGGCGCGATTGTTCAGCGTCCCAAGCGGCGACTGGGGCGCAGGCAGGGCGCCGCTGTGCTCGCCGTTCAGATAGACGTCAAAGGCGGTCGGGTCCGACACGTCCACCGTGGCCGAGACGTTCGGCGGCGCGCGCCAGGCCTCGCCCGCCCCCAGTTGACGCGCGAACAGGATACGGCCATCGCCCTGACGCACGACCAGGGTGGCGGGTTTGCGGGCCTGGAGAGTGACCACGGAGGTCGTGGCCGAGGCGCCATAGACGGCGCCGCGCGGGTTGAAGGCGGCCTGAACCGGGGGCGCGGGCGGCGCCACGGCGTTGGGATCGTCGGGATCGACACCCGTCAGCTGAGCTTCCAATCCTGGCGTGATGTAGAGGGCCGGGGTCGTCTGGTCCGGCGGGGCGGCGCGCGGCGCGCCCAGATAGAGGGCGCGTTCGACCTCGGAGTCAGCCTCCTTGGCCCAGTTCTTGGGCACGGCGACCAGATCGGACGGATGCGGCGGCTCGATGCGGACGACGCGCTGGAAAACGTTCCAGCCGACCACGGCCACAATCAGCACGCCGAGCGCCGCCAGGATCTTGGGCGAGGTGCGGCGCATCTGCTGCAGGGCGGCGCCGGTCGGGGCCTGCAGCGGCACGGCGGCTTCGGGGAACTCGCGCTTGAAGCGCTCGACGGCGGTCAGCTCATCCAGACCGAGCGCCCCAGCGTAGGCGCGGACATAGCCCATGGAGAAGATGCGCGACGGCAGGACCGAGAACTCGTTCTGTTCCAGCGCCGTCAGATAACGCGGATGCACCCGCGTCATGGTCGACAGCTGGGCCATGGAGCGGCCCGAGGCGAGACGGGCCGCGCGCAGGGCCTCGCCCAGCGTCTCGGCGTCCTCGAGGGACGGCGCGTCCTGCCGATCCTGATCCATGCGGGGTTCCGTGCGTGCGGGCGCGAACACGCCCTCCCCTTCGCTTAGACGAGGCGCCTCATGCGGGCAACGCGGGAAAAGCGGCCCCGCTTGGTTCTCAGACCGAAACGTTCAACTTGCGCGCCAAAGACTCGATCTCGCCGCGCACCGACCCGGCCGAGGAGCCGAGCAGGACGGCCATGCCGCGACGCGCCGCCGGCAGGTCCGCCGACAGGATCATGCGCTTGACCGGCCCCACCCCGCCCGCCGGCGCCGACAGGCGGGTGTAGCCCAGGGTGATCAGGGCGAAGGCCTCCAGCGGACGCCCGGCCAGTTCGCCGCAGACCGAGACCGGGGTGGCGCTGTCGGCGCACTTCTGCTGGATCTCGGCCAGGGCCCGCAGGGCCGGCGGCGACAGGGGATCATAGCGGTCCGAGACCAGGGGATTGGTCCGGTCGGCGGCGAACATGTACTGCAGCAGGTCGTTGGTGCCGATGGAGACGAAGTCGGTCAGGGGCAGCAGGGCGTCCAGGTGCCACAGCAGGCTGGGGCATTCGACCATGGCCCCGACGCGCAGCAGGGACGGCAGGGGTCGCCCGCGACGCCGCGCCCAGTCGCACTCGACATCGACCAGTTCGCGCGCGGCGCGGAACTCGTCCACCGTGGCGATCATGGGGAACATGACGCGCAGCTCGCGTCCGGCGGCGGCGGCCAGCAGGGCGCGCACCTGCATCCGCAGCAGGGCCGGACGGTCCAGCCCCAGTCGGATGGCGCGACGGCCCAAGGCCGGGTTCTCCTCCCGCTCGTTCTCCAGATAGGGCAGGACCTTGTCGCCGCCGATGTCCAGGGTGCGGAAGGTGACGGGCCGGTCGCCCGCCGCGTCCAGCACCAGCTTGTAGAGCGCCGTCTGTGCGTCCAGGCGCGGCAGTTCGTCCGAGACCATGAACTGGAACTCGGTGCGGAACAGGCCAATGCCCTCGGCCCCGGTCATGTCGAGGTTTTCCAGGTCCACGGCCAGACCGGCGTTGGTCAGGACCGTGACCCGCGTGCCGTCCTTGGTGACCGCGGGCTTGTCGCGCAGCAGGTCGAACTCGGCGCGACGCTGCTCGCGCACGGCCATTCGGGTCTGGACCGCCGCCAGCATGTCCGGACGCGGGCGCAGATAGGCCTCGCCCGTCTCGCCGTCGACGATGACCTGATCGCCCTCGGACAGGCGGTCGCGCAGGCCTTGCAGACGCCCGACGCAGGGGATTTGCAGGGCCCGCGCCACGATGGCGGCGTGGCTGGCGGCCGAGCCTTCTTCCAGCAGCAGACCGCGCAGCTTGTGGCGCGGATATTCCAGCAGGTCGGCGGGGCCAAGGTTGCGGGCCACCAGGATGGCGTCGTCAGGCAGGTCGCGCTGGCCGGGATTGTCGCCCGCCAGAACCCGCAGCAGGCGGTTGGCCAGGTCCTCGAAGTCGTGCAGCCGCTCGCGGATATAGGGGTCGCGGGCCTTGGCGAAGCGGGCGCGATGCTCATTGCGCACCCGGTCCACGGCGGCCTCGGCGGTCAGGCCCGAGCGCACCGCCTCTTCCAGCGACCGGTTCCAGCCCCGGTCGTCAGCGAACATGCGATAGGTTTCCAGCACCTCGAACGAGGTCCCGCCCAGCTTGCTCTGGCCGCCTTCCAGCATGTCGTCGATGCCGGCTTTCAGCGCCGACAGGGCTTCGGCCAGGCGCCGCTCCTCGGCGGCGGGGTTGTCGGACAGCAGTTGCTCGGGGGCCAGGGGCGCCTCGTGCTGAACGACCACGCCATAGGCCAGGCCTTCGGCGAACTTCTGGCCCTTCAGCCGTTCGGGACGGTGGGGCGCCACCTCGACGTCGCGCAGTTCGTCCTGAGCCAGCAGTTCGCCCGAGGCGACCGTCTCGGCCAGGACCATGGCGATGGTCTGGATGTCCTCGACCTCTTCCTCGTCATAGCGACGGGCGGCGCGGTTCTGGACGACCAGGACGCCGATGGCCCGGCCGCCACGCAGCAGAGGCGCGCCGAGGAAGGCGTGGAAGGGGTCTTCGCCTGTTTCCGGGCGATAGGAGAAGCTGGGGTGGGACGGGGCGTCCGACAGGCTGATCGGCTGGGCCAGTCGGGCCACCTCGCCGACCAGGCCCTCGCCCGGCCGCAGCCGGGTGTTGTGCACGGCCTCAGGGTTCAGGCCCTGGGTGGCGAACAGCTCCAGTTCGCCCGAGGCGCGGCGCAGATAGATGGAGCAAACCTCGGCGACCATGGACTGGGCGATGGTGCGCACCACCATGTCCAAACGGTCCTGCGCCGGACCGCCGCCGGCCATGGCTTCGCGGATCTGGCGCAGGAGGTTGCGAGGCCCCCTCGTCGTCAATCCGCCCTTCACCATGTCGCCTCCCGCCTTGCCGCCCTTCGCTCAGATAGGGCGGCGTTGCTGTTTTCCTATAGGGCGTCCAGCCCGTAGGCCGCGTGCAGCGCCCGAACCGCCAGTTCGGAATAGGCGTCCTCGATCAGGACGCTGATCTTGATTTCCGAGGTCGAGATGGCCTGGAACTTGACGCCCTTGTCGGCCAGGGCCCGGAACATGGTCTGGGCCACGCCCGCGTGGCTGCGCATGCCCACGCCGATGACCGAGATCTTGGCCACGTCGGCGTCGATACGAAGCTCCTCAAAGCCGATCTCGGCCTTGGCGGCGGTCATCATCTCGGCGGCGCGCTGGGCGTCGCGGCGTCCCGTCGTGAAGGTCAGGTTCACCGCGCCCTCGGTGCGGGCCTGACTCTGCACGATCATGTCGACATTGACGTTGGCCTCGGCCAGACGCGTGAAGACGTCGGCGGGGGCGTCGGTGCGGTCCGCCAGACCCAGCAGCGTGATCCGGGCTTCGTCCCGGCTCATGGTCACGCCGGAAACGATGCGCTTTTCCACGATCTCATCCTCGTCACAAATCAGGGTGCCGGCGTTTTCCGGCAGATTTCCATTCTCATCCGGCTCGATGAAGCTGGACAGGACCCGAACCGGGACCTGCTTGGCCATGGCCAGTTCGACCGAGCGGGTCTGCAGCACCTTGGCCCCCAGGGAGGCCATTTCCAGCATCTCCTCGTAGGAGACCTTTTCCAGGCGCCGCGCGCGGCTCTCGATGCGCGGGTCAGTCGTATAGACGCCGTCCACGTCGGTGTAGATATCGCAAGGGGCGCCCAGGGCCGCCGCCACGGCCACGGCCGAGGTGTCGGAGCCGCCGCGGCCGAGCGTGGTGATGCGGCCGTCGCGGGTCACGCCCTGGAAGCCAGGAACCACGGCGATCTGGCCGCTGTCGACGGCGGCGCCCAGGACGTCGCCGGGGACGTCCTCGATGCGGGCGCGACCGTGAGCGTCGTCGGTCAGGATCGGAATCTGCCAGCCCATCCAGCTGCGCGCGTTCAGGCCCATGTTGCGCAGCGTCAGGGCCAGAAGGCCCGACGTCACCTGCTCGCCCGAGGCGACCACCACGTCATATTCGTCGTCCGACAGGGGCAGGCCCGCAGCAGCGGGACCCGCGCCGTCGGTCCAGGCCACCAGCTCATTGGTCTTGCCGGCCATGGCGGACACCACCACGGCGATCTGTTTGCCCTTGGCGGCCTCGGCGGCGATAATTCGCGCCGCACGACGAATACGCTCGAGGTCCCCCATGGAGGTCCCCCCGAACTTCATCACCAGTCGTGTCGTTTCGGGCCGCGTCATCGTGGCGTTTCGTCCCCTGCTTGCATGGGCGGCCAAGGCGGTTCATGCCTGCGGCCATGTCCGCTTCTAACGACAGCCTTGAGCCGCGCAAACCCCAAAGCGAAGAGGGTTTTTCACCCTTTGCAACCGATCGTGCCGAGGGGCCGAGCATCGATCCCGCCGATGTGGCGCGCTTTTCGGCCCAGGCGGCCGAGTGGTGGGACCCGAAAGGGCCGTTCGCGCCCCTGCACCGCTTCAATCCGGCGCGGCTGAAATTCGTCCGCGACCGCGCCGCCGAACACTATGGCCGCGACGTTCGGACGCGCGCGCCCTTCACCGGCCTCAGCCTGATCGACATCGGCTGCGGCGGCGGCCTGATCGCCGAGCCGATGCGGCGCATGGGCTTTAAGGTCACGGCCCTGGACGCCTCGTCCGAAAACATCGGCACGGCCCGCGCCCACGCCGAACAGGTCGGGCTGGACATCATCTATCGCGCCGCCACCGTCGAGCAGATGGTGGAAGCGAATGCGGGTCCCTTCGACGTGGTTCTGACCATGGAGGTGATCGAGCATGTCGCCGATCCCGAAGCCTTCGTCCGCGCCTGCTCGAAACTGATCAAGCCCGGCGGCATGATGGTCGTCGCCACCCTGAACCGCACCCTGAAGGGCCTGTTGCTGGGCAAGTTCGCCGCCGAATATGTGCTGCGCTGGGTCCCCGCCGGCACCCACGACTGGCGCCAGTTCCTCAAGCCCGAGGAGCTGCGCGCCATGCTGGACGGCGAGCCCCTGACCGTCACCGGCCCCTATGGTCTGGCCTATGACCCGCTGAACGACCGCTGGAGCGAGGGCGACGACGTGGGCATCAACTACATGATGATGGCGACGCGGGACGCGTGACCAAGACTCGACGCATCGTCGTCACCGGCGGGCCGGGCTCGGGCAAGACCAGCCTGATCGAGGCCTTGGCGGCGGCGGAGCATGCGACCTCGCCCGAGGTCGGGCGGGCCATCATCCGCCGCCAGCAGGCCATCGATGGAGAGGCCCTGCCCTGGCGCGACCGCGCCCTGTTCGCCGAACTGATGCTGGACCACGAACTGGAGGCTCATGCCCGCGCCGAAGAGGCAACGGGCTCGGTCTTCTTTGATCGCGGCATCCCCGACGTGATCGGCTACCTGACCCTGTGCGGCCTGCCGGTCCCGCCCCACGTTGAACGGGCGGCCCAGCAAGTCCGCTATGACCGGCGCGTCTTCATCGCCCCGGTCTGGCCTGAAATCTTCGAGCAGGACACCGAACGCCGACAGGATCTGGACGAAGCGCAGCAAACCTTCGACGCCATGGCCGAGGTCTATCCGCGCTTCGGCTACGACCTGATCGAACTGCCGAAGGCGCCCGTGGCCGAACGCCTGGCCTTCGTGCTGGAAATGCTCAGAGCGTCCTGATCATGTACCGGGCGTCGTCGCCGTAGCTGGCCAGCTTCTCGGCCATGCCGGGCGGGTTCTGGACGACAAAGCCATTGCGCTCCCAGAAGGCGGTCGCCTCGTTGACCGCGACCAGGGCGATCTCGGGCCAGCCCGCCGCCTTGGCCTGTTCGGCCAGTCGCTCGACGATCGGGCGGGTATGGCCGCCGCCGCGCGTAGCGGGGTGGACGGCCAGGTCGTGCAGATAGATGACCTCGGCGTCCTCGGGAACGGCGCCGATCAGGCTGTCCAGCGGCGGGGCCGCGTTCCGCCGCCAGGGATAGGCCATCAGATAGCCCATGACGGTTCCGGCTTCGTCGGACAGGACGAAGCAGCCCTCGGGCGCCAGTTCCTGCCGCTCGGCGAAGCACTCGCGCGCCTCGAAATGGTCGGGGAAGGACAGGCGGGCGACCGCGACGACGCCGTCGACGTCCTCGGGCGTCATCGGCCGCCATTCTAGCCCCCCATCTTTCAAGTCGGACAGCGGGCGTTCAGTTCCGCCTTGTTGAAGGTCCATTCCACACTCCGGGTCTCATCGTCATCCGCCCCTTCGATGCGGGCGGTCAGCACATCCCCCTCGCGTTGATAGAGGATGCGATGGGGGAAGTCGTTGGCGGGATTGGCGAAAACCACCCGATGCGGCCCGCTCTCGATCAGACGAAACGGGGTGGGTGCAGACCCGCCCGGCTGGGCGACATAGGCCAGACCGCCCTCCGGGACGGGTCCGATGCGAGCGAACTCGAAGCCGCTGCGGCCATTGCGCACAGTCACGGTATGGCCGACCAGAAGCCCCGCGCGCGGGTCGCTCCAGGTCTCCGACGCCTCGCGCCCGCCGGAGCAGTCCAGCCAATAGCCCGCCATCCACGACAGATCGGGGGCGGGCGAGGACGCCTGCATCAGAGCGGCGGCCGAAAGTGCGGTCAGCAAGGCCATCGAAGTCTCCCTCCTCGGTTCGAAAAGGAGCCTAGATCAGTCCGCTCCGTCCCGCTTGTAGGTTTGCGACGCCAGCCGCCGCGCCAGTTCCGCCTGATCGCGCGCCCATTCGGTCGCGGTGCAGCCGAGGAAGCGGCGGAAGTCGCGGGCCATCTGCGGCTGGTCGAAATAGCCGGCGGCCAGACCGGCCTCCAGCCAGGAGGCGGCGTCGGCGTCCGGGCCCGTGGCATGGTCGAAGATGCGGCGGAAGCGGAAGACCGAACGCAGAGTGCGCGGCGCCACGCCGACCCGGTCGCGGAAACGGCGTTGCAGGGCGCGGCGCTCGGCCGGGTTGAGCGCAGGCCCCTCGACGTCGCGCTCGGCGGCGGCGACCTGGGCGCGGACGGCGGGGTCGATGCGCCACCCGGCCGCCTGGCGCTGGCCTTCCAGCCAGTCGGCCAGGGCCGCCGCCTGGGCCGCCGGAGCACCGGACGGGGCCGTGAAGCCGCGCAGTCGCGCGACCAGGTCCAGCCGCAGGTCCGTCGCCTCGATCAACGGACGCCCCAGGAAGTCCCGCGCCCCGTCCGGCTCGAACTTGGCGGCGACGATCTCGACCGGGCCGACGGGACGAATAGCCATGGGTCGGGTCATCTGGCCGGCGAAGATGACCGGCGGCTGGGGCCGAAAGACGCCGTCGTCGCCCTCTTCCTCGTAGGGCGCGGCCAGGTCGATCACCAGTTCGGGGCAGCCGTCCGGGGCGATGCGCTGCACGTCGCCGGTCGGCTTCGGCGCCGCATAGGTCCACAGCACGCGGATGAAGGGACGCAAGGCGGGCGGCGGCGCGAACTCCTCGTAGCGCTCCCCCTCCCCCATCTGCGGTCAGTTCGCCTTCTTGGGGTCGGGCGGCAGGCTGGGCAGGGGCGCGCAGGGCACGCCGTCGTCCTTCAGCTTCTTCACCTCGGCGGGCGTGGCTTCGCCGTAGATCTCGCGCTTCTCGCTGCGACCCTCGTGGATGTCGCGGGCCTCGCGGGCGAAGGCGTCGCCGACATAGTCGAAATTCTGCTCGACGTGATCGCGCACCTCGCGCGCCGCCTGCATCATCATGGACTGCACCTGCTTCATGGCGTCCGGCGAAGGCGCGGTCTTCTTCGTGCCCGCGACGGACGGGGCCATGACCTGCTTGCGCACGCCGGTCGAGCCGCAGAAGGGGCATTCGACCAGCCCACGCGCGGCTTGATCGTCATAGTCGGTCGAGGAGGCGAACCAGGCCTCGAAGCCGTGGTCGTGGTCGCAGGACAGGGCGTAGCGGATCATTGCGGCGGATCGAATTCGCGGTCGTGGCGCAGGGCCGGGATCGAGGCGCGCGCCCGGTCCACGGCGCTCAGGTCCAGCGTCGCGTGCAGGACGCCGGGCTCGTCGTGGTCGGCGCGGGCGATGACCTCGCCCCAGGGGCCGATGACCAGGGAACGGCCCCAGGTCTGACGGCCGTCCTCGTGGGTTCCACCCTGGGCCGGGGCCAGGACGAAGGCGCCGGTCTCGATGGCGCGGGCGCGCAGCAAGGTCTCCCAGTGAGCCTCGCCGGTCGGGCGGGTGAAGGCGGCGGGCACGGCGATCATGGCCGCCCCGGCCTGGGCCAGCTGGCGGTGCAGATGGGGGAAACGCACGTCGTAGCAGATGCTTAGACCCAGACCGCCCCAGGGCGTCTCGGCCAGACGCGCGGCCTCGCCGGGCCGCACCGAGGCGCTCTCGCGATAGGTCTCGCCGTTGGCCAGATCGACGTCGAAGACGTGCAGCTTGTCATAGCGGGCCGTGATCGCCCCGGTCGGGTCGATCAGCAGGGAGCGGTTGGCGGCGCGGGCGTCGCCGGGCGCATCCGAGCGCACGATGGCCGAGCCGATCAGCAGCCAGACGCCCAGTTCCGCCGCCAGGGCGCGAAGGCCCAGAACCGCCGCATCGGCGTCCTCGCTCGACAGGGCGGCGTCGCGCAAGGCTCGGCGCTGCTCGAGGAAGTTGGTCCCCTCGGGCGTCAGGATCAGCTTCGCCCCGCCCGCCGCCGCCTCGCGGATCAGCGGCTCGACATGGGCCAGCCCCGCAGCCGCCGTCGCCGGCGTCCGCGTCTGGATCAGCGCAATGGCGAGCCGGTCGTCCATCAGGCCGCCAGCAGGGGGTCCAGACCGCCCTTGCGGTCCAGGGTGTGGATGTCGTCCGAGCCGCCGACGTGCTGACCGTTGATGAAGATCTGCGGGAAGGTGGCCTTGCCGCCCGAACGCGCGACCATCTCGGCCTTCTTTTCCGGGTCGTTCGAGGCGACGATCTCGGTGAACTCTGCGCCCTTGCGGGTCAGCAGGCCCATGGCGGCGACGCAATAGGGGCAACCGGGCTTGGTGTAGATGACGACTTCGGCCAACTCAGGAACTCCTTGAACTGCAGGCTAGCCCCCTACTTAGGCGGTTCGCGCGCGGTTCGCACCCTCGCGATGACGGCCAGGTCCACGGCGCGGGCCCCGGCCTGCATCAGAACCCGCGCGCAGGCCTCGGCCGTGGCCCCGGTCGTCAGCACGTCGTCGATCAGCAGGATGCGCCGCCCCTTGATGCTGCGACGCCCGGCCTCGGTGACGGCAAAGGCCGATTTGACGTTCAAACGCCGTCCGCGCGCCGACTTGCCGCCCTGGCTGTCGGTCGGAGCGCTGCGGATCAGGGCGTCGGGCAGGTAGTCGAGACCGGCGGTGCGGGCCAGAGGCCGCGCCACCTCGGCCGCCTGATTGAAGCGCCGGGCCAGCAGGCGGCTACGGTGCAGGGGCACAGGGAGCACCGCATCGGCCTCGGCCACGACGTCGGCGGCCGAGCGAGCGATCCAGCGGGCGAACAGGGGCGCGAACTGCTGCTGGTCGCCGTGTTTGAATTTCAGGATAAGGCCGCGCGAGGCCTCGTCATAGACGCAGGCCGCCCGCGCCCGGGCGAAGGCGTAGGGCTGGACCTGACAGGCCAGACAGCGGTCGGAGGCGAAGTCGCCGCCGTCATACTCGAACGCCGCGCCGCAGCCGTCGCAGACGGGGGCTTCAAGGAAAACCACCCGGCTCCAGGCGTCGGGCGTCAGGCCCGCCGAGGCCGTGGCGGCTCGGCTGTCGTGGGCCATGGGCGGCAGCAGAATATCCAGCAGGCCGCGCCCCGCATCGCGCGTGCGGGATGCTATAGGCGCCGCCACGCCTTTTAATCGACCTCTCCAGCCCCCATCCTGAACCGACATGAGCGCCCCCTCCTCCGGTCCCCCGATCATCTTCGACGCCGCCCGCCGCGCCGCGCGCCTGAGCCGCGCCGCCCGACGCTTCCCCGACGCCGACTTCCTGCACGTCCGCGCCGCAGAGAATGCGGTGAACAGCCTGGAAGTGATCCTGCGCGAGTTTCAGGCCCCCGTCGACCTGTCGCCCCATCCCGGCGTCTTCGCCCAGGCCGTCGCCGACAGTTCGGCGCGCGAGCGGGTGGGCGAGGTGCACGCCGTGGGCTCGGTTTCAGAGCGCGCCGCGCCGGGGGCCGGGCCTCTGGGAATGGAGGACCAGTCGGCGGACCTGATCGTCAACCTGCTGGGCCTGCACTGGGCCAACGACCTGCCCGGCGCCCTGGCCCAGATCCGGCGGGCGCTGAAGCCCGACGGCCTGTTCGTGGCCAGCCTGTTCGGGGCGGCGACGCTGAAAGAGCTGCGCGGCGTGCTGACCGAGGCCGAGCTGGAGGTGAACGGCGGCGCCCAGGCGCGCGTTTCGCCCTTCGCCGACGGCTTCGACGGGGCGGGCCTGCTGCAGCGGGCGGGCTTCGCCCTGCCAGTGTCGGACGTGGACCGGGTGACGGTGCGCTATAATGATCCCTTCGCCCTGATGCGCGACCTGCGCGCCATGGGCGAGACCAATGTGCTGGCCGGACCGATCCGGCCGCTGAGCCGGGCTGTGCTGGCCCGCGCCGCGCAGCTCTACGCCGAACGTCACGCCGAGGCGGACGGGCGCATTCCGGCGACCTTCGAGATGGTGCATCTGGCCGGCTGGGCCCCGCACGAGAGCCAGCAGAAACCGGCCCGACGCGGCTCGGCCAAGACGCGGCTGGCCGATGCGCTCGGGGTCAGAGAGCAGACGGGCGAAGGCTGACCGTCATCCCGGAAGCGGCGCAGCCGCTATCCGGGACCGCCAGAAACGGCGGCGTGTGCGGCGGTCCCGGCTCTTCGCCCCTCTGCGAGAGGCTCTGCCGGGATGACGACATGGGACTTCAGAGCAGGTCGCGCAGCCAGGCGACCAGGGGCTCGTCGGCGGGCGGCATGGGATAGTCGCCCAGCTTGTTCGGCTTCACCCAGGCCAGACCGGCGTGTTCCTTCGCCGTGACCACGCCCGACCAGCGGCGGCACAGGTAGAGCGGCATCAGCAGGTGGAAGCTCTCATAGGCGTGGCTGGCGAAGACGAAGGGGGCCAGGCAGGCCTCGTTCACGTCGATGCCCAGTTCTTCCTTCAGCTCGCGGATCAGGGCCTGTTCGGGCCGCTCGCCCGGCTCGACCTTGCCGCCCGGAAACTCCCACATCCCCGCCAACTGTTTGCCCTCGGGCCGCTTGGCGATCAGGACGCGGCCGTCGGGATCAACCAGGGCGACGGCGACGACCAGGACGGTCGGGACGGCGGCGGCTTCGCTCACGAGCGATAGTCCCCGTTGATCTCGATGTAGCGCTTGGTCAGATCGCAGGTCCAGACGGTGGCCGAGGCGCGCCCCGAGGCGACGTTCACCGTGATGTCGATCTCGGCGTTCTTCATATAGGCGCTCATTTTCGCCTCGTCGTAGGTCGGCGACGGCGCGCCGTCGACGGCGGCGACATGGGGGCCGAAGTGGATGGCCAGGCGATCGCGGTCGACGGCCTCCTCGGTCTTGCCCACGGCCATGACGATGCGGCCCCAGTTGGCGTCCTCGCCGGCGATGGCGGTCTTGACCAGAGGGCTGTCGGCGATCGACTTGGCCAGCTTGCGGGCCGAGGCGGGCGAAGCCGCGCCGTCGACGGTGATCCGCACGAACTTGGTCGCGCCCTCGCCGTCCTTGACCAGTTGGTGGGCCAGATCGAGCATGACCTTGTCCAGGGCGGCCGAGAAGTCCTTGAGGCGACGGTCGCCGACCCGCCCGATGCGCGGCGCGCCCGAGGCCCCGGTGGCGAACAGCAGGGCCGTGTCATTGGTCGAGGTGTCGCCGTCCACCGTCACGCTGTTGAAGGTGGTGCGGACGTGCAGGTTCAGCAGGGCCTTCAGCACCGGCGGCGCGATGTTCGCATCGGTGACGATGAAGGCCAGCATGGTGGCCATGTCCGGCGCGATCATGCCCGAGCCCTTGGCGATGCCGGCGATCTTCACCTTGACGCCCTCGATCTCGCACTCGGCGTAGGAGCCCTTGGGGAAGGTGTCCGTGGTCATGATGCCGAGGCCGGCCTGAGCCCAGGCGTCGGCCTTCAGGCCCGCCTTGATGTCGGGCAGGCGGGCGGTGATCTTGGTCTCGTCCAGCACCACGCCGATGACGCCGGTCGAGGCCAGCATGACGTCACGCTGGCGGCAGTCGAAGCGTTTGGCGACCTCGGAGGCGGTGCGGCGGGCCGCATCGGCCCCGGCCTTGCCGGTGAAGGCGTTGGCGCAGCCGGCGTTGACGACCAGGGCCTTGACCCCCTCGCCGCCCTTGTCGGAATCCAGATGACGCTTGCACCAGTCGACGGGCGCCGAGCCCACCTTGTGCCGGGTGAAGACCCCCGCGCACGACGCACCCTCGGGGAAGTGGAAGACCACCAGGTCGTCGCGCTCGTGCTTGTAGAAGCCGGCGCGGGCGGTGGCGATCTCGACCCCGCCGATGGGCGGAATGCTTGGGAAGGGCACGGCCAAGGGCGAGACCATCAGACCGGGCTTGCCGGGCGAGGCCTTGGCCGAGGACGACGGCTGGGTGGCGCGCTTCAAGGCCGAGGCCAGCGGATCCAGGGCCTTTTCGATGGCGGTTTCGATCATCTGGCCGGTCGAGCCGGATTTGGCGGGCGGACGGTTCATGAGGCGACGGTTCCGGCGGGAGGGGCGGCGACAGGAGAGGCGGGCGCGGGCTTGGCGCCCGCTTGCGCCGCGGGTTTGGCGGGATTGAGGAAGACTTCGACCTGGGCCTTGCCGCGCAGTTGCTCCAGCAACTGGCGCACGCCTTCATAGGTCAGGTAGCGGACGATCAGGGGACGTGCCTGGTCCAGGGTCGGCGGCGTTTCCAGACGACGATCCTCGACGCGCAGCACAGCCCAGCCGCCGGGCGTCTGGACCGGCCCGACCAGGGCGCCGGGGGCCTGGCCGCGCACGGCGGCGGCGTAGGCGTCGGGCAGGACGTCGAGCGTGGAATAGCCCAGGTCGCCGCCGGAATAGCGGGTGGCGTCGTCGACCGAGCGCTGGGCGGCCACGGCCTCGAAGGCGGCCCCCTGCCCCAGAACCCCGACTACGGCGTCGGCCTGTTCCCTGGTGTGCGACAGGATCAGACGGACGCGGACCTCCTCGGTCGTCTGGGCGCGACGCTGCTGCTCCTGATAGAGGCGTTCGACCGCCTGATCGGACACCGCGCCGCTGACGACGGATTCCACCAGCATGTCGCCGAGGATGCGCTCGTGCACCGCCTCCAGCCGACGCTGGGCGGCGGCGCTCTTGTCCAGACCGCGCCGGCGGGCCTCGGCGGCCAGAAGCTTCTGATCCACCACCTCGTCCAGCACGCGACGGAACAGCTCGGACTGAACGTCCAGCGGCTCGCCCTCGCCGATCAGGCCCTGGGCCACCGCCTCGCGACGCACGTCTGAGGCCCAGACGGAGGCGTCCAGCACGCGGGCCACGACGAGATCATTCTTTTCCGGCGGGGCTTCGGCGTCGCCGCGCCCGCAGGCCGCCGTCAGGGTCAGAGCCAGCAAGGCCGACGCCAGCACGGGCCGCAGGGTTGTGATCGAAGGGCGCGAAAGACGCATCAGGCGCTCCGGCCAAAGGCGAAAAAGGGGCGAAAAACAGTAACCGGAAGGCCCGTCGCAGCAAGCCCTTGAAAGCCCCTCGCGTTGACAGGGGTTAGGGCGGTGCTTAAGTCCCGGCTGCGCCCAAGTCGAGGGGTTTTCGATCGTCTGCGCGGCCCCTGCGCACGCCTCGTATTTCGAGGGTCGTTGGGACCGGCGTCGATCCGGGCTTTAGACTACGGCGCTTCCTGTTTCAGAGCCTTCAGCCGCTCGACCGCCTTTACCGGATCGCCCATGCTCGGCTTCGCCAAGAAAATCCTCGGCTCCTCCAACGACCGCAAGGTCAAGGCCTTCCAGGCCCAGGCGCAAAAGATCAACGCCCTGGAAGCCAAGTTCGAGGCCTTCTCCGACGACGAACTGCGCATGATGACGCAGACCTTCAAGGACCGCATCGAGGCCGGCGAGAGCCTGGACAAGATCCAGAACGAAGCCTTCGCCGTGGTGCGCGAGGCCTCCAAGCGGGTCCTGGGTCAGCGTCAGTACGACGTGCAGCTGGCCGGCGGCATGATCCTGCATGAAGGCGGCATCGCCGAGATGCGGACCGGCGAAGGCAAGACCCTGGTGGCCGTGGCCCCGGTCTACCTGAACGCCCTGGCGGGCAAGGGCGTCCACGTCATCACCGTCAACGACTACCTGGCGCGCCGCGACGCCGAGACCATGGGCCGCGTCTATCGCTTCCTCGGCCTGGAAGTCGGCGTCATCGTCAACGGCCTGTCGCAGGGCCAGCGTCAGGCGGCCTATAACGCCGACATCACCTACGGCACCAACAACGAATTCGGCTTCGACTATCTGCGCGACAACCTGGTCTACGATCGCCGCGAGATGGTGCAGCGCAGCCACCACTTCGCCATCGTCGATGAAGTCGACTCCATCCTGATCGACGAAGCCCGCACCCCGCTGATCATCTCGGGCCCGACCGAGGACCGTTCGGACCTCTACAAGATCGTCGATGCGATCGTGAAAGAGCTGATCGTCGACAAGGCCACCTTTGATCTGGACGAGAAGCAGCGCCAGGCCCTGCTGACCGAGCTGGGCTCGGAGCGCATTGAGGAAATGCTGGAGACCGGCGGCCATTTCGCCGAGGACACCACCGACCTCTATGACCCGGCCAACGTCAGCCTGGTCCACCACGTCAACCAGGCCCTGCGCGCCAACACCCTCTACACGCGCGACAAGGACTACATCATCAAGGCCGGCGAAATCGTCCTGATCGATGAATACACCGGCCGCATGATGACGGGCCGCCGCCTGTCCGAAGGTCTTCACCAGGCCATCGAGGCCAAGGAAGACGTCAAGATCATGCCCGAGAACCAGACCCTGGCCTCGGTCACCATCCAGAACTACTTCCGCCTCTACGAAAAGCTGTCCGGCATGACCGGCACGGCCGCCACCGAGGCCCAGGAATTCCTCGACATCTACAAGATGGACGTCCTGGAAGTGCCGACCAACCGTCCGATCCAGCGCAAGGACTACGACGACGAGGTCTATCGCACCTTCGCCGAGAAGAACCGCGCCATCGCCGCCCAGATCGCCGAGTGCCACGTCAAGGGCCAGCCCATCCTGGTCGGCACCGTCTCGATCGAGAAGTCCGAGGAACTGTCCGAGGTCCTCAAGACCTACGACTACAAGGTCGAGCGCTCGCGCACCCTCAAGGCCGAATACGCCGGTCGCGAGAAGGAAGCGCAGAAGGTCGGCGACGAGGCCTATGACATCGACTACGCCACCGGCCACGGCATTCCGCATAACGTCCTGAACGCGCGCCAGCACGAGCAGGAAGCCTATATCGTCGCTGACGCCGGCCTGCCGGGCGCGGTGACCATCGCCACCAACATGGCCGGTCGCGGCACCGACATCCAGCTGGGCGGCAACCTGGAAATGCGCGTCCAGCGCTGGAGCCAGGAACAACGCAACATGGCGATCGAGGTCACGCCCGAGGCCCTGGCCGCCAAGGAAGCCGAGTTCAAGGCTGAAATCTCGGCCTCCAAGGATCAGGCCATGGCCGCCGGCGGCCTGTTCGTCCTCGGCACAGAGCGCCATGAAAGCCGCCGCATCGACAACCAGCTGCGCGGCCGCACCGGCCGTCAGGGCGACCCCGGCACCTCCAAATTCTATCTGTCGTGCGAAGACGACCTGCTGCGCATCTTCGCGGGCGACCGTCTGGACAGCATCATGAAGTCCTTCGGCGTGGCCGAGGGCGAGGCCATCAGCCACCCCTGGCTGAACCGCGCCGTCGAAACCGCCCAGAAGCGCGTCGAAGCCCGCAACTACGACATGCGCAAGAACGTGCTGAAGTACGACGACGTCGTGAACGACCAGCGCAAGGCCGTGTTCGAACAGCGCCAGGAGTTCATGGACTCCGAGGACCTGTCGGAACTGGTCACCGACTTCCGCCTCGACGTCGTCTCCGACCTGGTCGAGCGCTACATGCCGCCCAAGGCCTATGCCGAACAGTGGGACATCGAGGGTCTGGACGAGAAGGTCCGCTCGACCCTGGGTCTGGAACTGCCGCTGCGCGACTGGGCCGCCGAGGAAGGCGTCTCGAACGAAGAGATCGAGGAGCGCATCAACGCCGCCGCCGACGCCCGCGCCGCCGAGCGTCTGGAACAGATCGGCGCCGACCAGACCCGCGGTCTGGAAAAGCAGTTCATGCTGCAGATGATCGACATGCAGTGGCGCGAGCACCTGGTCCACCTGGACCACCTGCGCGGCGTCATCGGCCTGCGCGGCTACGGCCAGCGCGACCCGCTGAACGAGTACAAGACCGAAGCCTTCAACCTGTTCGAGACGCTGCTGCACGACCTGCGCCACAACGTCACCCGCTGGCTGATGACGGTCGAGTTCCGCTTCGAGGCTCCGCCCGCGATGGAGATGCCCGAGTTCCAGGAAATCCACCTGAACCCCGGCACCGGCGAGAACCAGATGACCAACCCCTCGGCCCAGAACCCGGAAGGCATGCTGACCGGCGACGACCGCTCCAAGCTGCCGGTCGAGGCCCTGCCCGTCGGCTGGGAACGCACCAGCCGCAACGCCGACTGCCCCTGCCACTCGGGCCGCAAGTTCAAGCACTGCCACGGTAGTCTTATCTAGTAGCGCTGCCGCGCGGCGCTACGCTCGCGACGCGGTCGCTCGCTGCTTGAGCGCCCAACACTGAGTTGAGAGAGGCGGCCTCGCTTTGCAGGGCCGCCTTTTTCTTTGGGCGGCACTGAGGCGGAGCGCGTGACGCCGCCTCAGTGGCGAGCTAGCCTGTCGCCATGAGCTACAAGCCCCTCTTCTCGCGCGCCCTGGGTCTGGATCCCGAGCGGCTGCATTTCGCCGCCCACAGCCATCACCTGTGGCCCGACGCCAGTTTCGACGCCCAGGTCCAGGCCTGGGCTGAGGCCAACCGCTTTGCTGACCGCAAGTGGGAGCTGGTCTTCGGCGAGGTCATTCCCGAGGCCCAAAAGCATGTGGCGCGCGAGCTGAACCTGCCCTCGCCCGACAGCCTGATCTTCACCTCCAACACCCACGACCTGCTGATCCGCCTCGTGTCCGGGGTCGAGAAGAAGCCGGTGCGCATCCTGTCCACCGACGGCGAGTTCCACTCCTTCCGCCGCCAGTCCGAGCGCTGGGAGGAGGCCGGCGAGGCCGTGGTGACGCGCGTGCCGCTGCAGCCCTTCGCCACCTTCGCCGAACGCTTCGTGGCGGCGGCCAAGGCGGGCGGGCACGACCTGATCCTGGTCAGCCAGGTCTTCTTCCGCACCGGCCAGGTGTTCGACGCCGTGGCCGAGCTGGCGGCCCTAGCTGACCCGGCGGGACCGTGGGTGGTGGTCGACGGCTATCACGGCTTCATGGCCACGCCGACCGATCTGTCAGGTGTCGCGGACAAGATCTTCTATCTGGCGGGCGGCTACAAATACGCCATGGCGGGCGAAGGGGCCTGTTTCCTGCACGCCCCGCCCGGCTTCTGCCCGCGCCCGGTCATCACCGGCTGGTTCGCCGAGTTCGGCCATCTGGAAGGCCCGCCCGGCGGGGTTCAGTACCGCACCGACGGCGGCCGCTTCTGGGGCGCCACCTTCGACGTCAGCGCCCTGTATCGCCTCAACGCCGTGCAGCGGATGCTGGCCGAGCAGGGCCTGACCACCGCCGCCGTCGCCGCCCATGCCCGCGGCCTGCAGACCCGCTTCCAGGCGGCGATCCAGAACGGCGAGGCGGGAGCCCTGTCGCAGGCCGAAATCCTCAATCCCGTCGAGGGCGCGGCGCCGCGCGCCCGCTTCCTGGCCCTGCGCTCGGACGAGGCGTCTCGCTGGAAGGCCGACCTGCAGCACATGAACGTGGTCACCGACGTGCGCGACGACGTGATCCGCTTCGGCTTCAGCCTCTATCAGTCCGAAGAGGACGTGGAACGGCTGATCCACGCCTGCGCCCGCCTGACCTGAGACGTCAGAAGAAGAGGCTGTCGTCCTGACGCTGGGCCTCGGGCGGACGACGCGGCGTCGAGGGTCGGGGCTTAGCGGGCCGAGGTGGGGCGGGCCGGGCCTCAGGTCGCGGCGCGACAGCGGGGGCCGGCTCTGAAGCCGGAGCCGCCGCCTTCTCCTCCTCATCGTCGAAGATGGAGCGCCAGACCGAGGTCGCCGCCCTCGGCGGCGCCTCGGGTTCGGCGGCGACCGGAACCGACGCGACCCCAGGCGCCACCGTGGGATAGGGCACGGGCGAAGCGGCGGCCTCGCTCGACGGCTTCGACGGTGCGGACCGCGACGGCGGCGGGGGCGGCGGACTCGCCATCCGCTGATCGGCCGCGTTCCACAGGATGGCCACGCCCAGGGCCAGCAGGATCAGGCCGATCACGGCGCCGATCAGCGACCCGATCAGGATACGCGGCAGACTGGACGGGGCGGCGGACGACGACATGCCTCCCAGGCCTAGCACCGAAAGGCGCGACCGCAACCCTGGTTTGGATCAGAGGGCGGTCCGCATGGCGTCGCGCGACCAGCGCACCACCACCTTTTCCTCCTGCTCGGCGCCCAGGCGGTCATAGAAGCGTCGCGCCCCTCGGTTGTCCGTCCGCACCTCCCAGCGCGCGCCCAGCCCCTCGGCCTCAGCCGCAAAGGCGCGCATCAGGGCCTCGCCTACGCCCGCGCCGCGCGCCGCCTCGACCACGAACAGGTCGTCGAGGTTGAGATAGTCCTCGCCGCGCCAGATGCCGTAGACCCGCGTCCAGGAGACGAAGCCGACCGCCCGGCCGTCGATCTCGGCCAGCAGGAAGGCGGCGCGAGGCGGCTGGGCCGCCAGAGCATCCATCAGACCGTCCGGCGTAGCGGCCAGATAGGGCGTCAGTCCTTCATGGGCGGCCAGGGCCTGCATCAGGGCGTGAAGCCCTTGAGCATCCGCCGCCGTCGCGCGCCGGATCGCCAGGCCCGCCATCAGACCGCCAGATCGAACAGAGCGTCGCGCACGATCTCGGGATGGGTCATCGGAAACAGGTGACCGCCTCCGGCGACCGCGCTCACCCGCAACGGCGCGGCGTCCAGCCCCGTGACCGGCGCGGCGCAGAGGCTGCCGTCTTGCGCCTTCAGGACCTGAATCCCGCCCGGATAGCGCCGCAGAGCCCGCCAGGGATTGTGCGCCTGGGCCGCGTAGTTGGACGCCTCCCAGGCCGGATCACAGGTCAGGGCGAACCCCTGATCGTTCTCGACCAATCCATCGACCAGATAGTCGGCCAGCATCATGTCGGGCCAACCCTTGAAGGCCCCGCGCCCGCGATAGGCCTTCAGCGCCTGCTCCCGGCTGTCGAACAGGGCGCGGCGCTTCAATGTGCCCTGCACGATGGGAAACCGCTGGGCCAGCATCCCGACCAGGGGCAGGTTCATGGCCAGGACCATCTCACGCCGCCAGATCACCGGGTCGAGCAGGAGCAGGCGCGACACCCGGTCGGGCCGCTCGGCCGCCGCCAGCAGGCCGCTGGTCCCCCCGATGGAGTGACCCGCCAAGGCCACGGGCGGGCCGTCCACGGCGTCCAGAAGCCCGATCAGATCATCGCGGTGATCCTTCCAACTGCGCCGCCCCTGCGGCTGAGCCGGAAGTTCCGTCCGCCCATGCCCGCGCAGATCCGGCGCCCAGATGCGCAGGGCGCCCGACAGCGGCTGGAGCAGCGAGCGATAGGTATAGGCGTTGAAGCCATTGGCGTGGACGAAGATCAGATCGACCGGCCGCGCCGGATCGCCGAAGTCGAGGACGGCCATCTCGCCGCCGCCCCAGCGGTTGTCGATAGGAACCGTCAGACGCCGCGGCGCTGAAAGGGCCAGGGCGTCCATCCGTATCAGGCCGCCACGCGGCAGGCGGGGCAGCGGCCGTGACCCTCGATGGTGGTGCGCTCGATGGCGTAACCGGCGGAAGACGCAGCCTCGGCGAAGGCGTCGCCCCCGGCCACGGCGACTTCTTCGGTCGCCCCGCAGCAGTCGCAGATCAGGAAGGCGGCGGCGTGGGCCGGGGCGTCCCCGGCGGAGGCGGTGCAGGCGACATAGGCGCTGATGGAGGCGATACGGTGGACCACGCCCCGGCGTTCCAGGAACTCCAGCGCGCGATAGACGGTCGGCGGCTTGGCGGCCTGACCATCGACGCCATAGCGGGCGATCAGGTCATAGGCCTTGACCGGCTCGCCCGCCGCCAGCAGCAGCTCCAGCACGCGGCGGCGCGGCGCCGTCATGCGCTCGCCCTCGGCGGCGCAGCGGGCCTCGACCGAGACAATGGCCTGCTCGACCTCGGCGGGACCGGGTCGGCTGTCGGAATGATCGTGATCGCAAGCGGCGCCCATGCCCCACAGCTAAGGGGTCAGCCGCCGCACCGCAACCGGCGCCGGCGTCGCAGAGCCTCTCGCACCCGCCGTTCGTCGAACCATCGCGTTTGCGACGCGCCCGGCCATGGGCTAGAAGGCCCGTCCATTCTGTTCAGAGCCGATCCGACCATCATGACCGACACCACGACCCAAGCGTCCGGCCCCCTGTCCGGCAACGTCCTGTTCTATGACCAGCCGGAGCCGATTTCGTTCGAGGCCCACGGCAAGCTGGGCGTGACGTCCTCCGACAAGCCCTACGCCTTCGTGGCGCAGACCAATGTCGTACCGCTGACCGTGACCGAGTTCGCGCCCGCCGCCCTGTCCTATCCGATCATCTTCGTCGGCGACGCCAAGCAGCCGGTCGTGACCATGGGCCTGCGTCAGAACGAAAACCTGTTCGTGGACGACGGCGCCTTCCGCTCCGACGCCTACATCCCGGCCTATGTGCGCCGTTATCCCTTCGTCTTCGCCAACGACGACAGCCAGCAGCGCATGATCCTCTGCATCGATCGCGCCGCCGCCTTCGTCGGCGAGAACGCGGAAATCCCGCTGTTCGACGGCGACCAGCCCAGCGCCTACGTCAACAATGCGATGGAGTTCTGCAACAACTTCGAGCAGGAGCGTCTGCGCACGGAATCCTTCGTCAAGCTGCTGACGGATCTGGACCTGTTCGAAGTGCGCGAAGCCAACTTCACGCCCCGCAACGCCGACGGATCGGCGGCCCCCGCGCAGAAGCTGGCCGAGTATTTCGCCGTTTCGGAAGACAAGCTGAAGGCCCTGCCGGCCGAGAAGCTGGTCGAACTGCGCGACAACGGCGCCCTGGGCCAGATCTACGCCCACCTGGTGTCGCTGCTGGGCTGGGACCGCCTGATCGCGGTCGCGCTGCAGCGCGCCAACCAGGCTCCGGCCGCCGCCAACGCTTAATTCCGGGGCCTAGCGCGCTTGCGCGCTGCTTCAGGCCCGATGGAAAAATGAAAACGCCTCGCCGGGAAGCCGGCGAGGCGTTTTTCTTGTCTAGCGTCGCGCCACCAGGGCGCGCGTCAGGCAGGAGAAGACCAGCCGCCCCGCCTCGTCCAGCAGGTCCTGCTGGGCGATGACGATGCCCTTGACGTCGCCGACCGGGTCCTTGCCCATGACCGTCAGCCGGCCGCGCAGCAGTTCCCCCGCCGGCGGATTGCGCAAGAAGCGCAAGCCGTCGACGGCCAGGGTCTTGGTTCCGGCCCAATGCCCCGCCTTTTCCGCCGACAGCCGGCTCCACAGGGCATAGACCAGGGCGTCAGGCGCGCCATAGGCCACGTCCCAGCCCGGCGCGAACCGTTCGACGAAGACGTCCATCGCCGCCCCGTCCACCGCACAGGCGCCCAGGGGGATGACCTGACCGACCTCGAGATCCTCGAAATGGACGTGCAGGGGTTCGGTCATGCCGTCAGGCTCCTCAGGCGGCGGGTTCTTCCGAAACCCGAACCAGCAGCTTGCCGTCATGGTCGCCGGTGAACAAGCGGTTCAGCGAGGTGACCGCGCCTTCCAGACCATCGTCCACGTGAACCTTCCACTTGACCCGGCCATCGGCCAGCCAAGGCCCCATCTCCTCGACCATTTCCCTTGCCCGATGCGCGTAGTCCAGCACCAGGAAGCCCTGGACGTTCAGGCGATGGGTGATGATCCGGCTGAAGTTCGGCGACGGCGGCATGCGCGTGGCGTTGTAGCTGGAAATCAGGCCGCAGACCGCCATGCGGGCATGGACGTTCAGCCGGTTCCACACAGCGATCATGATGTCGCCGCCGACGTTCTCGAAGTTGAGATCGACGCCGTTGGGGGCCAGACGATCCAGGGCCTCGCCCACGTCCTCGTTCTTGTAGTCGACGGCGGCGTCGAAGCCGAGGTCCTCGGTCAGCCAGCGGCACTTGTCCGGCCCGCCGGCGATGCCGATGACGCGGGCGCCGCGCTGCTTGGCCACCTGCCCGGCGATGGAGCCGACCGCCCCCGCCGCCGCCGAGATCACCAGGGTCTCCCCAGCCTTGGCCTTCAGCACGTCGGTGACGCCGAAATAGGCGGTCAGCCCGGTCATTCCCAGAACCGACAGATTGGCCGTCAGCGGCAGCCCGGGCGCGCGGTGCACCGGACGCAGGCCCTGTTCGTGCACCACGGCATAGTCGGCCCAGCCGCCTGACAGGGGGGTGACGATGTCGCCCTCCTTGAAGCGTTCCGACTTCGACTGCTCGACCACGCCCAGGGTCAGACCGCGCATGACCTCGCCCAGACCCACCGGAGGCAGATAGCCTTGGCTGTCGTTCATCCAGGTGCGGTTGGTCGGGTCCAGCGACAGGTAGAGGGTTCGAACCAGAACCTCGGCGTCCTTCAGATCCGGCACCGGGGTCTCGATCAACTCCAGATCACCGTCCTGGATCAGTCCTTGCGGCCTCTGACGAAGAACCCACTGACGATTGCGAAGGCTCATGGCGCGTCTCCAATGCGTTTTCTTTGAAGACCCATAGTGGCCTATGCGCCGCTCCTGTCGAGGGGTTTCCAAGAAAAGCGGCCGACTCCGCGTCAGCTTGAGCCGGAAGTCACGCCGAGTTCGACCAGTATAGATCCGGTCGTCAGGCGCCGTGAGCCGACATGGCGAATCCTGCCCAGACCATCAGGGCCAAGCCAGCCATCAGGGCCGCAGCCCCTATGCCGATCGTCACTTTCAGAACCAAGGACTTCATCCGCCTTCCTCCCAACAGGACAGTGCATTCACGCCCGTCAGAGACCGAGAGGCCATGCGACCCAAGGACGCGGCGGCCGGACGACAACGAAAAGAAAAGCGGACCGTTTCGGGTCCGCCTGAGGTGGCATCATCGAGAATGAGGTGCGGAGGCGGCGGACCGGCGAACCGGTCAAGTCGGGGGGGCTTTGTCGCCTCCGCACCTCGATAACGACAGCGCCTGAAACGGGTTCCACGGACGCCTGAAAACGGATGGCGCACGCCTAGACCGGAACGCCGTCGCCGTAAGCGGCGTTTCAACAGGGCGACAGACCTGAACCGAAGAGGCCCCGTCCCCGGAGACCGTGATGACCCATCAGGACCCCCACTCCCATTCCGCGGACGCCGTGGAACATCATAGGCCGATCGAGGCCCAATATGTCCGTCAAGGCCGGGGCGGGGTGCGGATTCTGTGGTTGTTGATCGTGTCCGGCGGCGCGGCGGCGGTCCTGCTGCTGGGCATGTGGCTGCTCAGCAACGGGGGCTTCCAGACGGTCAACCCCGACGCGAGCGCCGCCCGAGACAACGTCGCCCCCTTTGACGCCCCGGCGCCGGCCGCAACGGCGCCGGCGGCCTGAAACCGACATGAAAAGGCCCCGACAGCGAACCGTCGGGGCCAGACCATCGGGCGCGCCAGGAAAATCAGGCGGCCTGTTTCTGACGCGACGGGTGGAAGAAGAGCGCCTGGCTGATCGCCGCCTTCACCGTTTCCGGCTGGAAGGGCTTGGTGATCAGGAAGGTCGGCTCGGGCCGCTCGCCGGTCAGCAGGCGCTCGGGGAAGGCCGTGATGAAGATGACCGGCACATCGAAGCGCTTGAGGATGTCCTTGACCGCGTCGATGCCCGACGAGCCGTCCGCCAGTTGAATGTCGGCCAACACCAGGCCCGGACGGTGACGCGTCACCGCATCGACGGCTTCGTCATGGGTGGTCGCCGTGCCGGTGACGCGGTGGCCCAGTTCCTTGACCAGGCTTTCGATGTCGGCCGAGATGATGGCCTCGTCCTCGATGATCAGGACATCAGTGGCCAGTTCGGCGTCGATGTCGGACTGGGCCTCGGCGATCAGACGCTCGACCGTGCGCGGATCTACGCCGAGAATCTGAGCCGCCTCAGAGGGGGTGAACCCTTCCAGGGCCGTCAGCAGGAAGGCCTGTCGCGAACGCGGCGCGATCCGCATCAGGCGGCGCGCGGCGTCGTCGCCGGGGCCGTCCATGCCGCTGCCGTCCTCAAGCTGGGCGCCGGTCGAGGACCAGATGGCGTGGAAGACGTGATAGAGAGCGACCCGCGGCGTCATGTCCGTCGGCAGTTGGCGCTCGCCGGCCGCCAGCGCCTCCAGGGCCACGCGCACATAGTTGTCGCCAGTGATCTGATCGCCCGTCAGGGCCCGCGCATAGCGGCGGACATAGGGCAGATGCGGCGCAAGCCTGGCCAGTAGACTCATACAAATTCCCCGACTTCGGCGTCTCCGATCTGAAGACGCGCCAGTTTGACATAACGTGTCGATCACACAACGGTTCCACGCTGGCCGTCCAAGCTTGAGCATAAAAACGCGGGGGTCTAGGAACTCTTGGAGAGAAGCGGCGTTTTCCGCTTTCATGAACCCTACCTCTAGGCTTGGGCGGCGGCCGGAACCCCATGATGAATGCTAAGGAAACCACCCCGCGTCCCGACGCGCCGGCGTCTCGGGACAACGGGCTGGAAGAAGTCCGCCTGCGGCAGCAGGCGATCGGCGTGAAGCTGCGCCACATGTTCGACCAGGTGGTGAACGAGCCCGTTCCCGACGAATTCCTGGACATCCTGCGGCGGGCCGACGAACGGTCGTCGACCAAGGAGGGCCAGTGAGCATCTCCAGCGCGCCGCCCAAACCGCCCTCGGCCGACGACGCCGGCTTCAAGAAGGAGCTGGTGACGCTGATCCCTCACCTGCGCGCCTTCGCCCGCACCCTGACCGGCGACCCGACGGCCGCCGACGACCTGGCCCAGGAAGCCATGATGAAGGCCTGGGACGCCCGGGCCAGCTATCAGATGGGCACCAATATGAAGGCCTGGACCTTCATGATCCTGCGCAACCAGTTCTACTCGGAGAAGCGTCGCTCCTGGCGCCAGACCCAGCTGGATCAGGAAGCCGCCGAACGGACCCTGGTGGCGGTCGACGATCCCGAGGCGCCGGTCGCCCTGGACGAGCTGCGTCAGGCTCTGAAGACCCTGCCCGAGGAACAGCGCGAAGCCCTGATCCTGGTCGGCGCCGGCGGCTTCGCCTACGAGGAAGCCGCTGAGATCTGCCAGTGCGCCGTCGGCACGGTGAAGAGCCGCGTCTCGCGCGCCCGCAAGGCCCTGCAGGCGACGCTGGAACGTGGCGGCTACGGGCGCGACGGCCAGGCCGCCGGCGACGCCATGCGCTCGATTCTGGCGGACGCCGACAGGCTGAGCGGCGCCAGGCAGGACTGACGCATGGTGCGGTTCGGCCGCGCCTGGGGGCTGAAGCTCAGCCGCCCCAGCGTTCAGGGCATTCGCTTTCGCATGGGGCTGGCCATGGCTGTGGCCCTGCTGCCCATCCTCATGCTCAGCGCGGCCCAGACCCAGGCCGAGTTCCAGCGCCAGGCCGAAGACCGCAGCATCGACCTGCAACTGGCGGCCGAGCGCAGCGCCGCCGACGCCAAGGCCCGGATCGACAGCACGGTGGTCCTGCTGCAGGCCCTGGCGCCCGAGGCCTCCGGCTTCTACTGCGAGCCGCGTCTGACCGCCCTGGTGTCGCGGCTCGACAGCCTGTCCGCCCTGCATCGCTACAGCGCCACCGGCGAACCGGTCTGCGCCTCTCGCTCGAGCCCGCAAGAGGGAGCCGCCTCGACCCTGTCTGCGGATGTGCGCGGCCAGGACTGGTATCAGCGGCTCCGCAACGGCGAGGACGTGGTCATGGCCCGCGCGCCCGGCGCCGCCGGCTCGCTGATCATCGCCGTCCGTTCCGAACGCCCCCTCGGCGCCTTCCAGGGGGCCATCGCGGCGGTGATCCCCCTGACGGCCCTGCAGCCCGACATCCATGACCCCGCCCTGCCGCCCGGCGCTCAGTCCGCCGTGACCGACGCCCAGGGCCGCGTCCTGATCTCCACCGACTCCGCCGCCTTCGTCATCGACAGCGCGCGCGCCTCGACCTGGATACAGGAAGCGCGCCAGGGCAAGGCCGCCCTGTTCGAAGCGCGGGATTCGCGAGGGCGTCGGCACGTTTACGCGGGCACGGCCCTGGCCGGACGCGACCTGTTCGTCCTCTTGTCGGCGCCGACCTCGGGCCTGCTGTCCTGGGCGCGGCTGAATCCCATCGGCTCCTTCCTCATGCCCCTGGCCGCCTGGCTGGTGGCCTTCCTCGCCGTCATGCTGCTGTCCGAGCGCGTGGTCATCCGCTGGCTGGTCTATCTGGAACGGGTGGCGGCCATCTATGCGCGGGGCCGCTTTTCGGTGCGCCCGGTCCAGGCCGAGCACGCGCCCACCGAAATCCGCTCCCTGGCCCGCACCCTGGGCGCCCTGGGCGACAGCATCACCACCCGCGACAAGGCCCTGCTCGACTCGCTGGACGAGAAGGACGCGCTGATGCGCGAGATCCACCACCGGGTGAAGAACAACCTGCAGATCATCTCCTCCCTGCTGTCGATGCAGCAGAGGGCGGTGGCCGACCCGGCGGCGCGTTCGGCCCTGGGCGACACCCGCCAGCGGATCACGGCCCTGGCCCTGATCTACCGCACCCTCTACCAGAGCGAGGACATCCGCGAGGCGGACTCGCGCACCTTCCTGACCGAACTGGTGGGACAATTGATCGCCGGCGAGGCCATGCGCGGCCCCCTGGTCACCAGTTCGGTCGAGGCCGACGCCATCATCATCGACCCGGACCGGCTGGCCCCCGTGGCCCTGTGGCTGGTCGAGGCCGTATCCAACGCCCAGAAGCACGCCTTCGCCGGACGCGGCGGCGACCTTCAGGTCCGTTTTCGCGTCACGGGCCCCACCAGCGTTCTGGAGGTCCAGGACGACGGCCCCGGCATGGCGGATCGCGACACCACCGGCGTGGGCCGCACCCTGATGAACGCCTTCGCCAAGCAACTTCGCGGCCAGGCGGAAATGCTCGAAGCCCCCGGCGGCGGCTCCATCGCCCGCCTGACCTTCGCCACGCCCGAAGCTCCGAAACCGGCCGCCGCGTCAGCTTGACAGGAACCCGGCCCGCTCCCTCGCGTTGGTGTTGCGAGGGCCGGTCATTGGACCCCCCGCCCGTTTTCACAGGAGCCGACCATGCGCAAACTGTTCGTACTTGCCGCCGCCGCCGCCCTTCTGACCACCGCCGCCTGCAACACCATCGCGGGCGTCGGCAAGGACACCCAGGCCGCCGGATCAGCCGTCGAGGGCGCCGCCCGCGACGCCAAGAACTAGCCCGACCTCAGGGCTGTTCGTCCCCGTCGTCCGACCGGACGGCGGGGATTTTCATGTCCGCGCGTCCTCAGGCGAAGGCCAGGCCCCACGGCGCCGCTCCGTCGTCGGCGCCCGACGATGGAGGCCTCGGACGACGGCGCGGGGCGGCCCGACGGGCGCGCGCCACGGGGCGTCGCCCGAGGCCGAGGTTCACGCGCGCGACCCCGTCCCGGACAAACCGCGCGATGCGGGCCTTGAACAGGGGCCAGCGCGCCTGTCCGGCGATCAGGCTGACGGCGGCGACCACCTCGACATAGGCCAGAACGTCCCCGGCCATCAGCAGGGCCAGCTCCATCGGCAGGATCTGGATCATCAGGATCGCGCCGACCACGATGATCAGCGACCGGATGCGCCCGCCGCCGAAGGCCTCGACCAGCTTGTCCGTCACCAAGGCGCGGCTGGGACGGTGCGTCGCACAGGCCAGGCCGACGACAGCCAGGAACAGCGGAAGCAGAGGAAAGCCACCGGCCATCAGTCCAGGCGCGGCGGCCAGCCCCGCCGCCAGCGCCCATCCGAACCAGAACATCCCGGCGTGATCCTTCGCCATTCTTCCCTCCAAGCTTGAGCATTGAGGTGGGCGCCGCGCGATCGGGGCGCAAGTTCGAATTTCAGCGTTACGGCCTAGCCGTTCCCCAAGGTCAGGTTTAGCCTCGGCCTCGCCCCGCGCGACGGGGCGCGAACTCAGGGACGAAACCCATGCGTGTCGGCGTGCCCCGCGAGATCAAGACCAATGAACATCGGGTCGGCCTGACCCCGACCGCCGCGCGCGAATACGTCGCCCACGGCCACGAGGTCCGCATCGAGACCGGCGCCGGCCTGGGCGCCGGCTTCAGCGACGCCGACTACAGGAAGGCGGGCGCGACCATCGTCGCCGACGCCGAGACGGTCTTTGCCGACAGCGAGATGATCGTGAAGGTCAAGGAGCCGCAGCCTGTAGAGTGGGCGCGGCTGCGGCCCGACCACATCCTCTTCACCTACCTGCACCTGGCCCCCGATCTCGAACAGACGAAGGGCCTGCTAGCCTCGAAATGCGCCGCCATCGCCTATGAGACGGTGACCGACAGGAACGGCGGTCTGCCCCTGCTGGCCCCCATGTCCGAGGTGGCGGGGCGCATCGCCGTCTTTTCCGCCGCCGAGACCCTGCTGAAACACAACGGCGGCATGGGCCTGCTGTTCTGCGGCGTGCCGGGCGTGGCGCCGGCGCGGGTCCTGGTGCTGGGCGGCGGGGTCGTGGGGCTGAACGCCGCGCGCATGGCCATGGGCCTGGGCGCCGAGGTGGTGGTGCTGGAACGGTCCATCCCCCGCATGCGCGAGATCGACGAACTGACCGGCGGGCGGGTCATCACCCGCTATTCCTCGATCGGGGCCATCGAGGAGGAACTGGTCAAGGCCGACGTGGTGATCGGCGCCGTCCTGGTCCCCGGCGCCGAGGCCCCGACCCTGGTCCGCCGCGACCAGTTGAAGTCGATGAAGCCGGGCAGCGTCCTGATCGACGTCGCCATCGACCAGGGCGGCTGTTTCGAGACCTCCCGGCCGACCACCCACGAAGACCCGACCTATGTCGTCGACGGCGTGGTCCACTACTGCGTCGCCAACATGCCGGGCGCCGCGCCGCGCACCAGTTCCGAAGCGTTGAACAACGCCACCCTGCCCTTCGGCCTGGCCCTGGCGGACCAGGGACTGGAGGCGCTGAAGAAGGACCCGCATCTGGCGCGCGGCCTCAATGTGCTAAAGGGCGAGATCACCTATCCCGCCGTGGCCGAGGCGCTCGGCCTGCCGTGGAGCGATCCGTTCGGCGTCTGGGCGCGGGGCTAGGCCGTCAGGGCGACCCCGGCGTCGGGCATGGCGCGCATCGCCGCCTGCACTTCGCGGTCCATGCCGGCCACGGCGCGCACCGCCTCGTCGCCTTCAGGCGAGCCCTTGGCCGCACGCTGGGCCATGGCCTTGATCTGCGCGGCCAGGCGCTTGACCTCGTCCATGGTGTCGCGGTCGGCCTGACGTTCGCCGCTGCGGCGAGCCTGCTCGTTGATGCGAGCCTGAGACGCGTCGATGGCCTGCTGATAGGGGTTGGACGCCTTGGCGGCCTCGGCCTCCTCGGCCGGCGCCCCGGCCGGCGCCTCGGGGGACGACGTCTCCGCCGCGACCTCGCCCGACGCCGCTTCCGACGTGGCTTCGGCGCCGCCCGCCTCAAGCGCACCCGTCGCAGGCGCGCCGCTCGCCACGCCCAGACCGGCGGTCGAACCTCCGGCGGCGGCGTAGGCCTTGACCGCCGCGCCCAGTTCCCGCGCCAGAGCCGCCGCCATGCGGGCCGCGCCCTTAGGATCGCCGATCATGGCCATCTGCAGCATCTGCAGGCGCGCCTTGATCTCTTCGATCTTCTTCTTGGCCGTCGCCTTCTTCTCTTCCGAGGCGTTGCTGGTGCGCTGCTTCAAGGTTTCGACCGCCGCGCGGGCGTCGTTCAGTTTCGCGTCGGCCAAGGCCTCCTGGCGTTGCTCGCGCGCCGTCGTCGGCCCCGCCTGGGCGTCAGGCCTGGTCGTCTGGGCGAGAGGAAACAGGGAGCCGATGTTCATGGCCGGACAAGCTCGGCTGTGTCGCCTAACGCGACGTAAACGCCGCCGAACCGCGTGACGCTCGCCCTTTGGCTCGAGTTTTGGCATAAGCCCGCGATGAAGTTCCTCGACCAGGCTAAGATCTACATTCGCTCGGGCGCGGGCGGCGCCGGCGCCGTCTCGTTCCGACGCGAGAAATTCATCCCCAACGGCGGGCCTGACGGCGGCGACGGCGGCAAGGGCGGCGACGTCTGGGTCGAGGCGGTCGAGGGGCTGAACACCCTGATCGACTATCGCTACCAGCAGCATTTCAAGGCCCAGACCGGCCACCACGGCCAGGGCCGCCAGATGCACGGCGGCAAGGGCGACGACGTGGTCCTGCGCGTTCCGGTCGGCACCCAGGTCCTGGACGAGGACAAGGAAACCGTCCTGCTCGACATGGACAAGCCGGGCCAGAAGGTGAAGCTGCTCTCGGGCGGCAACGGCGGCTGGGGCAACACCCGCTTCAAGGGGCCGACCAATCAGGCCCCGACCTTCGCCAATCCCGGCCAGGAGTTCCAGGAACGCTGGGTCTGGCTGCGGCTCAAGCTGATCGCCGACATCGGTCTGGCGGGCCTGCCCAACGCCGGCAAGTCGACCTTCCTGGCGGCGGTTTCGGCAGCCAAGCCCAAGGTGGCGGACTATCCCTTCACCACCCTGACGCCCAACCTGGGCGTGGTGGACCTCAGCCCGTCGGAACGCTTCGTCATCGCCGACATCCCCGGCCTGATCGAAGGCGCCCATGAAGGCGCAGGCCTGGGCACCCGTTTCCTGGGTCACGTCGAGCGTTCGGCCAGCCTGATCCACCTGATCGACGGCACCCAGGACGACGTGGCCGAGGCCTATCGCATCATTCGCGGCGAGCTCGATGCTTATGGGGAAGGCCTGGCCGACAAGGTCGAGCTGCTGGCCCTGAACAAGATCGACGCCCTGTCGCCCGAAGAACGCGCGGAAAAGATCGAGGCCTTGAAGGCCGCCTCGGGCAAGACCCCCTTCCTGGTCTCGGGCGTGTCCGGCGAGGGCGTGACCGAACTGCTGCGCGCCGCCTGGGCCGAGGTTCGCCAGACCCGCGGCGAGATCGCCGTCGAGGGCGACGACGACGCCATCCCCGAAACGCCGGGCGGCTGGCAGCCGTAAGGCGTTCTGATCCTCCCCCGTTTCACGCGGGAGGGGACCGCCGCTTCACCTACCCTCCGTCATCCTCGGACTTGATCCGAGGATCGGGCGCTTCGCACGCTCGACCGACGAAGATCAGGACGCCGCGCGCTGTCCCGGCGTCGCGGAGCCGACAGCTTGATCCTCGGATCAAGTCCGAGGATGACGGCAGTGAAGGCGTTCTCGCGCCAGCGGGCCAATTCACACGGATGACGCGACCGTCGCCGCCCCCTATGTTCGCGCCATGACCGACGCGCCCATCGAATCCGCCGCCCGCCCCCTTAGCCAGGACGGACCGCCGCCCCGGCTGTGGCTGATCGACGCCTCGGCCTATATCTTCCGCGCCTATCACGCCCTGCCGCCCCTGACGCGCAAGTCGGACGGCCTGCCCGTCGGCGCGGTCCAGGGCTACTGCAACATGTTGTGGAAGCTGATCCGCGACATGAAGGGCGAAGACGGCCCGACCCACCTGGTCGCCGTCTTCGACCACTCGGAAAAGACCTTCCGCAACACCCTCTACGATCAGTACAAGGCCCACCGCCCGCCCGCGCCCGAGGATCTGGTGCCGCAATTCCCCCTGGTGCGCGAGGCGACCGCCGCCTTTGGCGTGCACGGCGTCGAACTGCCCGGCTATGAGGCCGACGACCTGATCGCCACCTATGCCTGCAAGGTCCGCGACCTGGGCGGCGAAGCGGTCATCGTCAGCTCCGACAAGGACCTGATGCAGTTGATCGGGAACGGCGTCGTCATGTACGATCCGATGAAGGATCGCCGCCTGGACGAAGAGGCCGTCTTCGAGAAGTTCGGCGTCACCCCCGACAAGGTGGTCGAGGTTCAGGCCCTGATCGGCGACAGCGTCGACAACGTCCCCGGCGCCCCCGGCATCGGGCCGAAGACGGCGGCCCAGCTGATCCACGAATACGGCGACCTCGACACCCTGTTGGCCCGCGCGGGCGAGATCAAGCAGCCCAAGCGGCGCGAGACCCTGATCAACTTCGCCGACCAGATCCGCCTGTCGCGCGAGCTGGTGACCCTGACCTGCGACGCCCCGGCGCCCGAGGCGGTCGACGACTTCCTGATCCGCGATCCCGATCCGGCGGTGCTGGCCGAGTTTCTGGAGCGGATGGAGTTCCGCTCGCTGCTGCGCCGCGTCGGCGACGGCAAGGCGCCCGCCAAGGAAGGCTCGACCTTCGCCCGCCAGCCCTCGGCGCCCGTCGCCACGCCGCGCTACGGCCAGACCGAGGTCGCGACGCCCGACGCCGTCCACGACTTCGACCGCGACAAGTATGAGTGCGTGCAGACGCTGGACGATCTGGACCGCTGGATCGCTCGCGCCCGCGCCGTCGGGGTCATCGGCTTCGACACCGAGACCGACGCCCTGTCGGCCACCCACGCGGGTCTGTGCGGCGTCTCCCTCGCGGTGGGGCCGAACGAGGCCTGCTACATCCCCCTGACCCACGACCATGAGCCCAGCGCCGACGCGGCGAGCGGCGGCTTCGACTTCGGTCTGGAGCCGGCAGGCGGCGAGACGCGCGAGCCGTTGACGCAGATCCACAAGCCGACGGCCCTGGAACGCCTAAAGGTCCTGCTGGAGGACCCGGCGGTGCTGAAGGTCGGCCAGAACATCAAATACGACCTCGCCGTCATGGCCCGGCGCGGCATCCGCGTGTCCCCGATCGAGGACACCATGCTGATCAGCTATGTGCTCGAAGGCGGGCTGCACGGCCACGGCATGGACGAGCTGGCCCGCCTGCACCTCGGCCACGAACCCATCCCGTTCAAGAGCGTGGCCGGCACGGGCAAGAGCCAGAAGAGCTTCAAGCACGTCGAGCTGAAACCGGCGACCTGCTACGCCGCCGAGGACGCGGACGTGACGCTGCGTCTCTACAAGCTGCTGAAGCCGCGTCTGGCGAGCGAGCGCCTGACCACCGTCTATGAGACGCTGGAACGGGGGATGCCCGCCGTCCTGGCCGACATGGAGCTGAACGGGGTGCGGGTCGATCCCGACCGCCTGCGCTCCCTGTCCTCGACCTTCGGCCAGCGCATGGCCGAGCTGGAGGAGCAGGCGCACAAGCTGGCGGGTCGTCCCTTCAACGTCGGCAGCCCGCGCCAGATCGGCGAGATCCTGTTCGGCGAAATGAACCTGCCCGGCGGCAAGAAGACCGCATCCGGCCAATGGGGCACCGAGGCCAGCGTGCTGGAAGACCTGGCGCTGACCCACGACCTGCCGCGCGCCATCCTCGACTGGCGCCAGCTGTCCAAGCTGAAGGGCACCTACACCGACGCCCTGGTGGCGGCCTCTGATCCGGCGACGCACCGGGTCCACACCTCCTATCAACTGGCGGCGGCGACGACGGGGCGTCTGGCCTCAAGCGATCCCAACCTGCAGAACATCCCGATCCGCACCGAAACCGGCCGCCTGATCCGTCAGGCCTTCATCGCCTCCCCGGGCCACGTCCTGATCTCAGCCGACTACAGCCAGATCGAGCTGCGCCTGCTGGCCCATATCGGCGACATTCCCGAACTGAAGCGCGCCTTCAAGGCGGGTCTCGACATTCACGCCGCCACCGCGTCGGAAATGTTCGGCGTGCCGGTCGAGGGCATGCCGTCGGAAACCCGCCGTCGCGCCAAGGCGATCAATTTCGGCATCGTCTATGGCATCTCGGCCTTCGGCCTGGCGGCCCAGCTGGGCATCGATCAGGGCGAGGCCGCAGCCTACATCAAGACCTATTTCGAGCGCTTCCCCGGCATCCGCGCCTACATGGATCAGACCAAGACCTTCGTGAAGGCGCACGGCTTCGTCACCACCGTCTTCGGGCGTCGCATCCACATCCCGGCCATCCATTCCAAGTCGGGGGCCGAGCGTCAGTTCGGCGAACGCGCGGCCATCAACGCCCCCATCCAGGGCGCCGCCGCCGACATCATCCGCCGCGCCATGATCCGCATGCCGGGCGCCCTGCTGGATGCAGGCCTGAAGACCCGCATGCTGCTGCAGGTCCACGACGAACTGATCTTCGAGGCCCCCGAGGCCGAGGCCGAACGCGCCCTGGCCCTGGTGCGCAAGGTCATGGAAGGCGCCGCCGATCCCGCCGTGGCCCTCAGCGTGCCCCTGATCGTCGAGGCCAAGGCCGCCGCCAACTGGGACGAGGCCCACTGATCGGTCGTTGAGCATTTCTCTCTGATCGCCGCAAACTTCTAAAAGAAACGCGCGGCGATCACGGCTGTTCGGGGTAAAAATTTCGCCTAAACCTTGACCGCTTGGAACACCCCTCCAAGAACAAGGTTCAGTTGTGAAAAAGAGTCTGCTGCGACTGTCGGTCGCCGCCATCGCCCTGACGGCGGCCGCCCCCGCCTTCGCCCAAACCCCGCCCGCTCAAACGGAAACGCCCGAGCTCGAAGCCGCCGCGACAGTGGACGAGGTCGTCGTCACCGGCTCGCGCATCCGCCGCGTCGATCTGGAGGGCGTCGCCCCCGTCTCGGTCATCACCGGCGAGGCCATCGACACGCGCGGCTTCCGCAGCGTCTTCGACGCCCTGAGCCAGGCGACCCAGAACACCGGCTCGGTTCAGGGCGAGGACTTCGGCGCCACCTTCACCCCGGCGGCCAATGTCATCTCCCTGCGCGGGCTCGGCCCCAACCACACCCTCGTCCTGCTGAACGGGCGGCGGGTGGCGGAATATCCCTCGGCCTACAACGGCTCGGTCAATGCGGTGAACCTGGCCAACCTGCCCAACGCCGTGGTCGACCGGATCGAGGTCCTGACCGGCGGCGCCGGCGCCATCTACGGCTCGGACGCCATCGCCGGGGTGGTCAACATCAAGCTGAAGCAGAAGACCGACGGCTTCGACGCCTCGCTGCGTTATGGCGGCACCGAACAGGGCGGCGGCGAGAACTGGCGCGCCCAGCTGTCGGGCGGCCGCAGCTGGGACCGTCTGGATGTGGTCGGCAGCCTGGAATACAGCCGGCGCGACGCCATCTTCTGGGGCGACCGCGAGATCAGCGAGTCCTACACTCGCTACGCCGAGCCGGGCGCGGTCCCGCCGGCCATGTTCTCGAACCGCAACCCGATCACCCGCGCCTATTACGACCCGCCCGCCGGCCTGTGCGAGGGCCTGGGGTCGCTGCAGGGCGGCACGATCGAGCGCGTCGTCGCGGCCAGCGGCGGCTCCTATTGCGGCAGCGACGCCTACTACAACACCCGCACGATCCAGACGCAGAAGGAGTCGGGCAACGCCTATCTGGGCCTGACCTATCACCTCAACGACGACACGGAGGTCTTCGGTGAATTCCTCTACGGCAAGACCCAGGTCGACAACGTGGTCCGCTCCTTGAGCTGGAACAAGACCTTCTGGAACGACACGGCCGGGCGGCTGGAGACCTGGAACCGGGTGCTGACGCCCGAGGAGACGGGCGGCGCCTTCGGCGTCGGCAACCGCTATGACGAGGAAAACTGGAACGCGGTCCTCGGCGTGCGCGGCCATATCGGCGACTGGCGCTATGAGGCCGCTTTCAACCGCTCGGAATATGTCAGCGACCAGAGCCGGGTGCGGCTGCTGACCGGGATCGACGCCTTCTTCCTGGGCGCCCAGCAGGGGACGCGCGAGGTGGCCGGCACGACCCAGCCGGTCTATGCGCCGACCGCCAATCGCCTCTACACGCCGCTGACGCCGGGCGAGTTCGGCACGGTGGCCGACCGCTTCACCGACCACAACACCTCCTGGCTGCAGGACTTCACTGTCTCGGTGGACGGCGACCTGTGGCAGCTGCCGGCTGGCCCCTTGCAGGCCGCCGCCGTGGTCGAGATCGGCGAGCAGGGCTACAAGAACCAGCCCGACGCGCGCCTGAACGACGGCGTCGCCTGGAACACCAGCGGCTCCCAGCCCTCGGGCGGCGAGCGCAAGCGTCAGGCGGCGGGTCTGGAGCTGCGCGTCCCGATCCTGGAGCAACTGACCGCCACCGTGGCCGGCCGCTACGACCGCTACGAATACCGCGGCGAATCGGTGGACAGCCCGACCTACAGCCTGGGTCTGCAATACCGGCCGATCCCCAGCCTGATGCTGCGCTCCAGCTATTCGACCAGCTTCCGCGCCCCGGACATGAACTACATCTTCGCCACCGAGACGCGCGGCTACTACCCCGGCGTGACGGACTATTATCAGTGCCGTCTGGACGAGCAGGACTATTCCAGCTGCGACATCCAGTACAACATGGACTTCACGCGCGGCGGCAATGCCGAGTTGCAGCCGGAGAAGGGCAAGTCCTTCACCGCCGGCTTCGTCTGGACGCCCAGCAAGGCCTTCGACATCCAGTTCGACTACTATGATCTGGAGATCAGCCAGCAGGTGACGTCGCTGAGCGAGGACATCATCCTGCGCACCGAGGCCGACTGCCGCATCGGCCGCACGCCCAGCGGCGGGACGGTCGATCCGACCTCGGCCCTCTGCCTGGACTATGTCGGTCGGGTGGCGCGCAATCCGGCCAGCGCGGCGATCAATCCGAACCAGGTCACCCGCATCACGGTCAACCCGATCAATGCGGCCAGCGAGACGACGCGCGGCTTCGACGCCACCGTCAACGCCCGCCACGATTTCGACCGCTACGGCCGACTGAGCGGCAGCCTGACCTACACCAAGGTTCTGGAGCACGAGTATCAGCAGTTCGAGGGCGACCCGACCTTCGACTATCTGCGCGACCTGTCGCGTCAGTCGGACTGGCGCGACCGCATGTCGGGCAGCGTCACCTGGGACGTCGGACCGTGGACCACCACCCTCTATGGCGTGCGCTACGGGACCATTCCGACCAATGACTATGCGTCGGAGCGCGATCCCTACGCCGTGTTCAACGCCAGCCTCCGCTATCGCGTCAACGACAAGGCCTCGGTCTCGGTGATCATGAACAACATCGCCGACCGCTATCCCGAGGACCGCACCGGCGGCTGGCCGAACTATTCGATCGGCTGGTACGACATCTACGGTCGTCAGACCTGGGTCCAACTGGACTACAGCTTCTGAGGCGACAGGAGGGGGCGGCGACGTCCCCTCCCCTTTCGTCGGCCGCCGGGCTAGGCTGACCGGCCATGCCGCAGGAGCCGATCATGAGCCTCGATCCCGAAATCCACGACAACGCCGAAGCCACCCGCTACGAATTGACGGTGGACGGCCAGACCGCCGTGGTCATCTACAACAAGGTGGCGGGCGGCCTGCTGATCACCGAAACCATCGTGCCCATCCCGCTGGAAGGGCGCGGCATCGCCAGCCGCATGGCCAAACACGTCCTGAGCGACCTGAAGGAACGCGGCCTGGTCATCCTGCCGACCTGCCCCTTCTTCGCCGGCTATCTGAAGAAGCATCCCGAGTACGCCGAGGTGGTGCACCCCAGCTATCGCATCGCGCTCGGCCTCTAGAACAGGTCTGCGAGGTCGCTTCATGGGCGCGCGCCTGCTAGGGCCAGCCCATGAAGTCTTCTGATCTCGACGTCCTGATCGTCGGCGCCGGCGCGGCCGGCATGATGTGCGCCATCGAGGCGGGCAAGCGCGGTCGCCGCGTGCGCGTCATCGACCATGCCCGCGCGCCAGGCGAAAAGATCCGCATCTCGGGCGGCGGACGCTGCAACTTCACCAATCTGGGGACCAGCGGCGCCAACTTCCTGAGCGAGAACCCCCGCTTCGCCCTGTCGGCGCTGAAGCGTTTCACCCAGCACGACTTCCTCAAGATGGTCGAGCGCCACGGCATCGCCTGGCACGAGAAGACCCTGGGCCAGCTGTTCTGCGACGACAGCGCCAAGCAGATCATCCGTATGCTGACGGACGAGATGAAGACGGCGGGCGTCACCCTGTCGCTGGGCCTCGGCGTGAAGGCCATCACGCGTGACGGCGACCGCTTCACCGTCGATCTGGATGACGGGACCCGCATCTCGACGGCCTCCCTGGTGGTGGCCACCGGCGGCAAGTCCATCCCCAAGATGGGCGCGACGGGCTGGGGCTATGAGGTCGCCCGTCAGTTCGGTCTGCGGGTGACGGAGACCCGCCCTGCCCTGGTGCCCCTGACCTTCGAGCCCGGCCTGCTGGAACAGCTCAAGCCGCTGGCGGGTGTGGCCGTGGACGCCGTGGTCAAGGCGGTCCCGGCCTCAAGCAGCCCGAAGGGCGATAGGCCCAGCTTCAAGGAAGCCATGCTGTTCACCCACCGGGGCCTGTCCGGGCCGTCGATCCTGCAGATCAGCTCCTACTGGCGCGAGGGCGAGGCCATCACCGTCGACATGGCCCCCGGCGAGGACGTCGCCACACGGATGCTGGCGGCCAAGACCGAGAACGGCAAGCAGGCGGTGCACACCGCGCTTGGCCACGTCATCCCCCGCCGCCTGGCCGAGGTCGTCTGCGCCCGCGAAAACCTGTCGGGCAAGCTGGCCGAGGTCGGGGACAAGAAGCTCCGGGCCATGGCCGAGACGGTCAACGCCTGGACCGTCAAGCCGGTCGGCTCCGAGGGCTATCGCACCGCCGAGGTGACCCTGGGCGGGGTCGACACCGCCGCCCTGGACCAGCAGACGATGGAGGCGAAGTCCGTCCCCGGCCTCTTCTTCATCGGCGAGGTGGCGGACGTGACCGGCTGGCTGGGCGGCTATAATTTCCAGTGGGCCTGGTCGTCGGGCTGGGCGGCGGGACAGACCTGCTGACCCCTGCGGCGTCTGCGCAGGTTGTCGGGCGGGCGCGCCGTCCCTAACTCTATCCTCAGCGGGACGGGCCCCTCTGGCGCGGCGAAAGCGGCGTGATGTCGGACCGCATCATTCGACGATGAGGACCCCATGCCCCTATTGATGTGCCCCAACGACAACGCCGCCATGCAGACGCTGGACCGCAACGGCGTCCAGTTCGACATGTGCCCGACCTGCCGCGGCGTCTGGCTGGATCGCGGCGAGCTGGAAAAACTGATGGCCGTCGCCGCTGAGGAAGGCCGCGCCGCCGCCCCGCAAATCGCGCCCCAGACCGCGCCGCAACCGACCTATCAGCAGCAACCCATGCAGCAACCGTGGGGCGGCCAGCCCCAGGGCTATCGCGAGCCGCCGCGCTACAAGGACGATCGTCACCGCGACGACGACTATCACTACCGCAAAAAGAAGAAGCGGATGGATATCTTCGACATCTTCGACTGAGGGTTCAGGCCGCCAGTCCCACCGCCCTCATCAGGGGACGCAGGGCGCTGACCGCCTCGGGCGCCGCGCCCAGCGCGGTCCGCACCTCCGGCGCCCGCAACAGCCTGACCGCCTCCGCCTTGGCGCGATCCGCGACCGGGCCGCTGGGCCCGACCTCGGCCGCCGCCAGACGCAAGAGGGCCGTCAGCCTTTGCGGCGGCGGCGCAGGGGCGCGCGCGATCTGGGCCGTCAGCTTGGCGTCGGCCTCGACCGCCCCGCCGACGACGCCGAGCGCCGTCACGATGGCGTCCCGGTCGCGCTCCGACAGGGCGGCGTTGCCCACCGCCCGCTGCAAGCCGGCCAGGGCCAACAGTTTCTGTCCCGGCGCCTGACCCGAAGCCCGCATCTCGGTCTCGAACCGCAGCGAGGTGACGCAGGCGTCCAGCCAGCGCGCCGCCGACCGCTTGTTGGCCCCGCCGGTGACGTTTTCACATAGCCGCGCCAGGCGCTCGACCTCGCTCAGCACGTTCGGGCAACCGCGCACATAGGCGGCGACGAAGTCGGCGGTGACCAGGCTCTTGGAGCGCTCGCTGAAGGCCGTCTGCACCTCTTCCAGCGTCAGCAGGCGCCCCGCTGTCGCGGTCAGGGTCATGGCCAGGGCGCGCAGGATGTCGATCTCGCCCTCGGCGTCTCCGGGCCGCAGGCGACGCTGGCTCCGCAGTTCGCGCACCACCATCCGCGCCAGCGAGGCCGCCAGCAGAGGAAACTCGCCCGCCGCCAGCCGCTCCCCCAGACGCACCGGGCCGCCTTCGACCGGCGGGATCAGGACCGCCAGCTTCTCGTCATGGGCGATCAGGGCGGCGATCTCGCGCGGCGCCACCATCCGCACCACGGCCGCCAGGCTGGCGCCCTGATCCAGAGCCGGCCCGACGATCTGGGCCAGGCTGGCGCGTGACCCCAGCAGTTCGCACAGGATCTGCTCGACCGGCACCATGACCAGGGCGCGCGGCGGCCCGTCCGTCGGCGCGCGGTCGCAAAGATCCATCAGCCGATCCAGGCGCGCCCGCGCGCTGGGCAGGCCCTTCAGCGCCCCGGCGACGACCCCGCCCATGATGAAGGCGCGATCCGCCGCCCCGCTCAGTCGATGCGCCACATCGGCGATCGAGCGCTCGTCCAGGCTCGGAAAGAGATGGCGTCGCCCAGCCTGCAACAGGCGCTCGATCGCCTGCTCCGCCAGCCGTTGATAGTGGCGCACCAGGTCGTGGACCGGCTGGCTCGTGCTCTGGCTCTCGGGCACGGCGATCTTCTGAATGGCGTGTTGCAGTTCGACGCCCGAGGCCTCCAGCCGCTCGGCCAGATCCGGGCGGTGCAGCAGTTCGAACGCCGTCGCGCCCTGACGGTTCAGCCAGTCCTCCAGCACCCGCCCCAGCAGATCACGGGCATGGGGGGCGTAGAGGTCCTGAACGCCGCGGCAACTGGGGCCGCGGTTGTCCTCGCGCACCGGCGCCTTGCGCTTCAGCTCGGGCGCGCCGCGCGTCAGGACGACGACGCTGGCGAACTCCATGGTGTCCGGGTCCAGGGTCTCCTTGGTGACGCGCACGGCGCAGGCCTGGCCGTCGCGCAGCAGGTCCTCGGCCGTCTCGATCGCCGTCTTGCGGTCCTCGGTCGCCATCGACAGCGACCAGGACGCCGGCGGCGTCTTGCGAACATAGATTTCGTAGTGAACCGGACCGGCCATGGCGTCTTTCGCGTATTCTGACCGCTATCCTGGCCCTTCAGCCTTTAAGGCGAGGTTTCGCCATTTCCCGGCCAAGGTTGAAAGACAGGCTCTGGCGAACCATCTGCTGTGGCCGTAATGTCACCACGATGGAATAGAACGGTTACGCTTGTCGCGCGTTGAGCAATCGACTCGCGACGGTTGATCGAACGACCGCCGCCGCCCGCACTAAGGAGAAGCCCTTGGCCAACATCACCCTGGTCGACGACGACGAGAACATCGTCGCCTCCGTGTCCCTGGCCCTTGAAAGTCATGGCCACAAGGTCACGGCCTATCACGACGGCGCCTCGGGCCTCGAGGCGCTGGAGACCACGCCCCCGGATCTGGCCATCCTGGACGTGAAGATGCCGCGCATGGACGGCATGGAAGTGCTGCGCCGCCTGCGCCAGACCTCTCAGATTCCGGTCATCATGCTGACGTCCAAGGACGAGGAGATCGACGAGATCCTCGGCTTCAACCTCGGCGCTGACGACTATATCCACAAGCCCTTCAGCCAGCGTCTGCTGATCGAACGGGTCAAGGCCCTGCTGCGCCGCACCGGCGCCGACGGCGGCGAGGTCGAAACGGCCGCCGAAGCCGCCGGCAAGGCCATCAAGCGCGGCAAGCTGTCGATGGACCCGGCCCGCCACGAAAGCACCTGGGAAGGTCGCCCGGTCAAGCTGACCGTCACCGAGTTCCTGCTGCTTCAGGCCCTGGCCCAGCGTCCCGGCTTCGTGAAGAGCCGCGACAGCCTGATGGACGCCGCCTACGACGATCAGGTCTATGTCGACGACCGCACCATCGACAGCCACGTCAAACGGATGCGAAAGAAGTTCCGGGTGGTCGATCCCGAGTTCGACGCGATCGAGACCCTGTATGGCGTCGGTTACCGCTACCGCGAAAGCTGAGACCGAGGACGCCCGACCGAGGCGTCGCTTCCGCTTCGGCGGATCGCGCCTCGGCGGCTTCATTCTCGCGCTCAACCTGCTCAGCCTGCTGATCCTGTTCGGCGGGGCCCTGGCCCTGAACGAATGGCAGCGCGGGTTGATCGAGGCGCGTCAGGAATCCCTGTCGGTCCAGGCCAAGCTTCTGGCCAATGTGCTGGGCGAGCTGGGCATCACGCGGGGCGAGCCCTATCCGATGCTGGACCCCGGCGCGGCCGGCCTGTGGCTGCGCGACAACTTCATTCCCGAGGGCCAGCGGGCGCGCCTCTATGATCAGGACGGCCTGATCGTTTCCGACAGCTATGCCGTCACCGACGCCATTCCGGGCCAGGCCCTGGCGCCCGCCAACCCCGCCGGCACCGCCCTGGCGCCCGAGGAGCTTTCCCCCCGCGAAACCGCTCGGGTCAAGCGCGCCAACGCCGAACTGTCTGCCGAGGTCGAGCGCGCCCTGCAAGGCGCCCCCCAGGCCGACATCCGCCGCAACGAGAACGGCGACCGGGTCGTGTCCGTCTCCCTGCCTGTGCGTCACGTCCAGCAGGTCCTGGGCGTCCTGACTCTCGAAGCCGGCGACGTGGACGAGACCCTGGCCGCCCAGCGCCGCGCCCTGACCCCCTTCGCCCTGGTGGCCCTGGCGGTGAACCTGTTGTCGGCCCTGGTGCTGCACATGTTCGTGGCGCGCCCTGTCATGCGCCTGTCGGCGGCGGCGGACCAGGTGCGCCTGCAGCGCGCCCGCGCCATCTCCCTGCCCGACCTGGAAGACCGCAAGGACGAGATCGGCGACCTGGCCCGCGCCCTGGAATCCATGACCGACACCCTGTCGACGCGGATGGACGCCATCGAACGCTTCGCCGCCGACGTCAGCCACGAGATCAAGAACCCCCTGACCTCGATCCGCTCGGCCCTGGAGACCCTGCCCCTGGTCAAGACCGACGAGCAGAGGGCGCGCCTGACCAATCTGCTGCAGCAGGACGTGCGCCGCCTCGACCGGCTGATCACCGACATCTCCAACGCCTCGCGTCTGGACGCCGAGCTGTCGCGCGACCGCCCGCGCCTGATCGACCTCAACGAACTGTTGGGCGACATCATCGCCGTCTATGAGGGCGGTCAGAAACCGGGCGAGGCCGGCGTCCGCTTCGCCTCGACCGCCGAGGGCGCAAAGGTTCTGGGCCGCGACATCCCCCTGGGCCAGGTCTTCCGCAACCTGATCGACAACGCCCGCTCCTTCAGCCCCGCCGACGGCGAGGTCCGGGTGCGGCTGGAACGCGACGACAGCCGTCCGGACTGGCCCCTGCGCATCCGGGTCGAGGACGACGGCCCCGGCATTCCGCCCGAAAACCTCGAGACCGTGTTCGAGCGCTTCTACACCTCGCGGCCCAAGGGCACGGCCTTCGGCGCGAACTCGGGCCTGGGCCTGTCCATCGTGCGCCAGATCATCGACGCCCACGGCGGCCGCGTTCATGCCGAGAACCGCACCGACGAGACCGGCGCCGTGGTCGGCGCCCGCTTTGAAGTCCTGCTGCCCCTGGCCGGACGCCGCCCATGAGCGCGCCGATGCAACCGATCCACGCCACCGCCGTCGCCTGCCGTACGTCCGCCGGTTGGCGCGGCGTCCTGATCCAGGGACCGTCCGGCGTCGGCAAGAGCGACCTGGCCCTGCGCCTGATCGGCCAGGGCTGGCGACTGATCGCCGACGACTGGACCCACCTGTGGGCCTCGGACGGGGCCCTCTACGCCGCGACGCCCGCCGCGATCGCCGGCCGCATCGAGGTGCGCGGCCTGGGCATCGTCGCCGTTCCGATCCAGCCCCTGGCGCGGATCGTCCTGGCCGTCAGTTGCACGCACGAGGCCGTTGAGCGCCTGCCCGAAGCCGAAACCTGGGCCTGGCAGGACGTGGCGATCGCGCGCCTGCGGCTGGACCCCCGCCCCGCTTCCGCCGGGCAGGTCGTCGCAACCGCGCTCGCGGCTCTTTGAACCGGCGCGCGATTAGCCTATGAAGGCCGGCTTGCAGATCAGTTTGGGCGCCCCAAGGGCGTTCGCTGAGAGCAGAAGCGCGGGGCGTATTGTCTTGGTGAAGCCTTCATGATCGGGCTGGTGATCGTCACCCACGGGGGCCTGGCCTCCGAATTCCTGGCGGCGATGGAGCACGTGGTCGGCCCTCAGCGGGGCGTGGCCGCGATCTGCATCGGCCCCGAAGACGACATGGAGCGGCGCCGCCGCGACATCGTCGATGCGGCCGCCGCCGTGAACGACGGCGACGGGGTCATCCTGCTGACCGACATGTTCGGCGGCACGCCCTCCAACCTGGCCATCTCGGTCATGGAGCAGACCCACGCCGAGGTCATCGCCGGCCTGAACCTGCCCATGCTGATCAAGCTGGCCAGCGTGCGCACCCGCGAGAGCCTCGAGACCTGCGTCGCCCACGCACAGGACGCCGGGCGCAAATACATCTCGGTCGCGTCCTGGGTCCTGGCGGGCGAGAAATGAGCGATACGCCCGTTCACGGACCGATCCAGGTCACCGTCGGCATCTGCAACCAGCGAGGCCTGCACGCCCGCGCCTCGGCCAAGTTCGTCAAGCTGGCCTCCAGCTTCGAGTCCGAGATTCGCGTCACCCGCGACGGCGTCACCGTGGACGCCCGCTCGATCATGGGCCTGCTGATGCTGGGCGCCGGCATCGGCTGCGGCGTGGACATCGAGGCCGAGGGCCCCGACGCCGCCGACGCCATCGAAGCTCTCAGCGACCTGGTCGCCCGCAAGTTCGACGAAGACCAGTAAGCTTCTTCCCGAACCGACGCCTTGCCGACAAAGGCCGGCCAAGCCGTCAGTCAGGCATAGCCCAGCAGCTGCCGCAGCCCCGGCGCATGGAAGTCCACCAGCTGCTTTTGTTGCTCGGGCAGGGCCGCCGGGAACGCGACCCCGGCCGGCAGCTTGAGATTTTCACGCGCCGTGCGGCTCAATTTGCGATCCGAGCCGATACGGACACGCGCCCTCCAATCGGCCGGCATGTCGATGCCGCAGGCGTCCAGCAAGCCGCGAAAATACCGTTCTGACGACGGCGCGTCCAAATCCGCCAGCGCCGCCAGGATGTCCTCATAGCGAACCAGATACGCGCCCGTCCCCAACCATGCCGCGGCGTTGTGGGTATAGACATCGGCCAGCGCCGGCGTCTTTCCATGCAATCCGAAGATCATGAAATTGAGCAACATCTCGGCGTTGAACACGCCCGATTTCAGATGCTCCAGGTTTTCCTGATGGAAGGCGTCCGACACGAAGAAACGCGCGCGAGCCAGCACCCAGTCATAGGGATCGCGCACCAGCAGAACATGACGGGCGGTGCGGATGTTGGCGACGGCCTGATCGCTGAACAGCAGATGAGCGGCGCTGAGCCTGGGCGCGTGGGGATTGAAGGCCTCCAGATGCAGATGCATGTTGGGAATCTGCACGAAGTCCTGATCATAGTGCTGCTCGACCGGCACGAACATCCGAACGATGTTGCGCAGCAGGTGGGTCCCCCCCTTCGGCACGCTATTGAGCAGAACCGGCTGATTGAGGGGCGCCTGCGGAAACTGCGCCACCTGCGCGTCCAGCGTGTCCTTGATCCCTGTAATGATGGCCATGCTTCTCCCCCGCCCAGCTCTTCATTGGTAGCGCAGCGATCGCCGCTTCGCCCAGCCCGAAATTGGAAAGAGGGCGGCGGGAAGCCCGCCGCCCTCTAAGCCAGACCGCTCGATCAGATCAGAACGACTTGCTGACCCGCATGAAGACACGGCGGCCGTAATAGGCCTCGGTGTACTGCGACGCCAGGATCGAGTTCCCCGTGGTCGAGTACTCGCCGATGATCGTCGAAGCCGCCGGCGGCTTTTCGTCAAACAGATTGGCGACCCCGCCGATCAGTTTCCAGTCATCGAACTGATAGCTCAACGAGGCGCTGTGGAAGCCGGTGAACTCGGCGTCCGCCTTCACCTCGACCCGACGACCGTCAATGGTGGTGAAGGGCGAACCATTGCCCTCGATATACTCGCCCAGGCTGGACTGGTTGCCGATCCAGTCGAAGCCCCAGAAGGCCGTCCACGGACCGCGCGAGAAGCTGGCGTTGATATTGCCGACCAGTTCAGGATACCCGACCTCGCCCAGAGGATCGACGGAACTGTCGGCGAACACGGCCGTGAAGTTCTCAAGGGTCCAGGTCGTCTGGCTATCCAGCGTCAGATCGCCCCACGGCGTCTCGGTGACAAAGCGGACAGTGAAGTCCAGACCACGGTTGTTCTGCTCCGAGATGTTGATGAAGCTGTCGCGCACCTGGGTGATGCCCAGGGTCGGGTCCCGGTCGAACTGGTTACAGATCGGATCGGTCGGGAAGTTGTCGGACAGATAGCAGGCCGTCAGGATGCCGCCGGCGCCCAGGTTGGTGACCTGGTTGTTGATGTTGATGTCGAAATAGTCGACCGCCAGGCTGAGCCCCGAGTTGGGGGGCGTAATGATCACGCCCACGACCGTGGCCTTCGAGGTTTCCGGCGTCAGCACGCCCAGACCGCCGCCCGTCACCACCTCAGCCGAGGCGTTGCCGCCGGTGAAGTCGCCGGCCACGCCGCCGCCCGGCCCCGCCGCACTGGTGCAGTTGTCATAGAGCTTCTGCGTGACCGTGCCGTCGGCCAGGCGATTGTCCAGGTTCAGACAGGGATCGATATTCCGCTGCCCCGCAAAGCTGGTCTGATCGGCGAGATAGAGTTCAAACAGCGCGGGCGCTCGGAACGAGGTGCCGTGCGTGGCGCGGAACCTGACCGCATCGTTCACCGCCCAGTTCAGCCCGACCTTATAGGTCGAGGCGTCGCCCGAGGTCTTGGTGTCGGTGTAGCGGCCGGAAAGGGACAGATCGAGGTCCTGAATGAAGGGATAGTCCTTCAACAGGGGCACGGCCAGTTCGACATAGGCTTCGCGCGTGTCCTCCGTCCCCTCGGTGATGCCGGCGCCCGACAGGCCCCAGCTGTTGTCAGCCAGCGTCACTTCGCCGGGCGTGTCATTGATTTCGTCGCGACGGATATGGAAGCCCAGGGCCAGGCCCAAGGGTCCAGCGGGCAGATCAAACAGATTGCCGCCGATCGCGCCTTCCACATAGGTCTGTTCGTACAGGGTGTTGCCCGTTTCCGTATCGAACAGGAAGGCGCGCTCTTCCGCCGTCAGGTCGCCGCGCAGCACGCGGGGATCCGCGAAATTCATGTCGATGCACTGACGGCCGCTGACGGGCAGGTTGGTGCCGACGCAGCTTTCCGTCTTGAAGTTGGTCGACGCCACGGCGTCGTCCAGGATCACATCGGACGTATAGTCGCCGTCTGAACGACTATACTGGGCGAAGATGTCCCATTTCCACGTATTGGAGAACAGGTTCAGGTCACCCCGCAGCCCAGCCACGCCGCGGATATAGTCGACACGCTGCGACTGGTCGAAGTGATCCGTGACGGGCGTCGCACTCAGATAGTAGTCGCCGGTGAAACCGTTGACCGGATCACCGCCATAGCCCATGCCGGTCGACGTATAGGTGTAGTTCCAGAACTGGCGATAGCTGTCAGTCCGGCTTTCGCGGCGGTTCAGCAGGAACTCGCCATAGACCTCCATGCCGCGCCCGATCTCATAGGCGCCGTCGATGAAGGCCGTGTAGCGTTCAACCTCGGGCACGATCGACTCTTCACGCGCGAAGGGGTGGCTGGCGTTGACCACGGCGCGCGATGCGGCGTCATAGTTGACCAGATAGAAGCCGTCCGGCGCGCCGGGATATTGGGCGTCGATCGCGGGATTGGCCGGACGCACCGGGATATGCTGACCCAGGTCGCCGTCATAGTCGTACTGGAAGCGGCCGGCGCGGCCGGTGAAGCCCGGTCCATAGACATAGACCTGCCCCCAGAGGGTGTCGTTGCAAGTCGGCTTGCCCGTGCGCGGGTCAATGCGATCGGCGCGATTGCGCGTGCCCGGCTCGAACACATACTGATTTTTGCAGATCAGGAAATCACGATCACCAGCACGTAGCGCCTCTTGGCGGTAATAGTCGCCAGAGATGTTGATATAGCCGCGATCGAACTTCTTACCAAAGGCGCCCGAGACGTTGTATTGCTCGCCCCCGCCATCCAAGGGCGCCGTGGCGAACACGCCCATCTCGCCGCCGTCTCGACCGCGATTGGTGATCAGGTTGACCACGCCGGCGACCGCATCCGACCCATAGATAGACGAGGCGCCGTCCTTGAGCACGTCGACGCGATCAATCGCCGACTGGGGAATGACGTTGAGATCGAAGGCGGACACGCCTCCTCGCGTGCCGGCCGGGCCGGCGCGACGTCCGTTGAGCAGGACCAGGGTCCGATTGGCGCCCAGCCCTCTCAGGGAAATGGTCGAGGCGCCGGGCCCGCCATCGGTGACAAAGGCGCTGGATATGGTGCTGTTCACCTGGGGCGAACCGGCGGCGACGGTCGACGACTGCAGCATCTGGGCCGTATCGCTCAACCCGCGCGCCTGCGCCCGCTCGCTGGTGATCACCTGGACGGGTGAGGCGCTGGTGAACTCGTTCTTGGGAATGCGCGAGCCGGTGACGATGACTTCCTCGACCTGTGTCGCCCCCTCATCTTGAGTAGCCGGCGTGGTCGTTTGGGACAGAGCGGGAGACGCCGCTAACAGCGCAGCCAGCGCCCCCCCGACAAGAGAAGACGATTCGCGCAGTCGATTTCGCATATTCATCTGAATTACGGCGTCCTTATTCAGTTTGCTGCTTCAGGATTTTCGCTGGGGCCGCACGCAACAAATCGCCACGGCCAATTTCATCAAACTTCGCCAAAAGAGCCAAAAAAGCACCACATAAACCGTAAAGACGCCGCGATTGACCGAACTCCGTTGCATGCTCGCAACAGCTCCCAAGAGATCAGACAGACCGCGCCGACCCATCTGGGCCGCAGAAGCGGACGGTCGCGCCCGGCATCAGCAAGCAAGAGCTTCGCCGGCCCCGATCTTGCGCCGCCCCAGTCTCGGCCTTTGGATCAACCGGTTCCGGCGCCGACGGATCGTTTGCCGTCGGACTGGATGAGCCAGGTCCGTTAGGCGGCTGGAGACGGGATCAGGGGGCGGGCGCGAGGCGTAAGACAGCAGAAAGCCCCGCGAGCTGGGCTTGCGGGGCTTTGAAATGCTTGGGTGCGGGAGCAGGATTTGAACCTGCGACCTTCAGGTTATGAGCCTGACGAGCTACCGGGCTGCTCCATCCCGCGGCAAGGCGGTGTGTGAGGGAAGAAGGGTTCGAAGACAGTCTTTTGGACGGCTTGTTCTTGTGTATCTGGTAGACCCCGCGGCGACCTACTCTCCCGCGCCTTGAGACGAAGTACCATTGGCTCTGGAGGGCTTAACGACCGAGTTCGGAATGGGATCGGGTGTGGAACCTCCGACATAGCCACGGGGTCAACCAGACACACAAGAAGAAGAAGACATCGTCGCGATTGTATTATCGGCAAGTAGAACCGAATGAGTTTTGCTGAGAAACGATCAAGCCGATCGGATTATTAGTACCAGTAAGCTTCACACGTCACCGCGCTTCCACACCTGGCCTATCAACGTGGTAGTCTTCCACGATCCTCAGCGAAGCCTTGTTTTGAGGTTAGTTTCCCGCTTAGATGCTTTCAGCGGTTATCTATTCCATACTTAGCTACCCTGCTGCACGGCTGGCGCCATGACAGGTCCACCAGAGGTATGTCCATCCCGGTCCTCTCGTACTAGGGACAGATCCTCTCAAGCTTCGAACACCCACGGCAGATAGGGACCAAACTGTCTCACGACGTTCTGAACCCAGCTCACGTACCACTTTAAATGGCGAACAGCCATACCCTTGGGACCTGCTCCAGCCCCAGGATGTGATGAGCCGACATCGAGGTGCCAAACTTTGCCGTCGATATGGACTCTTGGGCAAAATCAGCCTGTTATCCCTAGAGTACCTTTTATCCGTTGAGCGATGGCCCTTCCACTCGGGACCACCGGATCACTATGGCCGACTTTCGTCTCTGCTCGACTTGTCAGTCTCGCAGTCAGGCGGGCTTATGCCATTGCACTCGACGACCGATTTCCGACCGGTCTGAGCCCACCATCGCGCGCCTCCGTTACACTTTAGGAGGCGACCGCCCCAGTCAAACTACCCACCACGCCATGTCCCGGGACCGGATAACGGTCCTCGGTTAGACGTCAACGACAGTAAGGGTGGTATTTCAAGGATGGCTCCACCAGAGCTGGCGCCCCGGTTTCATAGCCTCCCACCTATCCTACACATACGGTCGCTAACGCCAAGGCGAAGCTATAGTAAAGGTTCATAGGGTCTTTCCGTCTGACCGCGGGAACCCCGCATCTTCACGGGGAATTCAATTTCACTGAGCCTGTGCTGGAGACAGTGGGGAAGTCGTTACGCCATTCGTGCAGGTCGGAACTTACCCGACAAGGAATTTCGCTACCTTAGGACCGTTATAGTTACGGCCGCCGTTTACCTGGGCTTCAGTTCGGAGCTTTCACTCCTCCCTTTAACCTTCAGGCACCGGGCAGGCGTCAGACCCTATACGTCGCATTGCTGCTTCGCAGAGCCCTGTGTTTTTGCTAAACAGTCGCTACCCCCTGGCTTGTGCCACTCATTCCTGCTTGCGCAAGGTGAGTCACGCTTATTCCGAAGTTACGCGTGCAATTTGCCGAGTTCCTTCAGCACAGTTCTCTCAAGCGCCTTGGTATGCTCTACCTGACCACCTGTGTCGGTTT
>NZ_CP195593.1:0-15000 GCF_051353055.1 Brevundimonas sp. CEF1 | reverse complement strand
GGTCAAAAGCGCGATCTCGGCCGGAGACTTGATCCGACGCAACGCCGTCGTCAGCGGGCCGCCGTTCGCCAGCCGCTCCGCCCCGAGCGCCCCGGCCATCCCCAGCCAGACGAAGGTCGCCACCAGTTCGTCCACCGCCAGTCGCCCGCCCGAAGGCAGCCGCCCGGCGATCAGGGCATAGGGGCTGTCTTCTTCTTCCCAGGTCAGGATCTCGCCCGATACAGCGCCCGCCGTCAGGGCGCCGACCTTGTCCAGTTCGAACCGGGGGCAGATGTATTCCACTCGACCGTCGGCGTGGATCAGGGCGCCGGTCAGACGCTCGGACGGATGCCAGTCCAGACCGGTGAAATAGAGCAGAGAGGTGGTCGAGCCGAGCAGAAGGGCGGCCAGCCCCTGGGCGTCCAGCATGGCGGCCAGGGCCTGGATACGGGCGCGGCGCTCATCGACGCCGATGGGAAGGGCGGCAGGTGCGGCGAAGGTCATGATCAGCGTCGAGGCCCGTTGAAAGAAACGTCAGCTGTCTTTCATCGCCGCCGCAATGACAAGCCAGGGCCTATCGCTTCGCGTCGGCCACATGGGCGACGAAGCCCTGGACGAAGCGCGCCAGACGGCGGCGCGCCTCCTCATCGATCAGACGCCCCTCCGCGTCGAAGGCGGCGCCCGCGTGCGGGACCAGCATGCGCCCGCCGAACCAGGGGGCGGTGCCCAGGGTGCGCAGGACCGGCAGCCAGGCGGCCTGGCTCATCACCGTACCGAACGGTCCCGGCGAGGCGCCCAGCACCGCCACGGGCCGTCCGCCGAACACCCGCTCGATGTCCGAAGCCGGGCGGCTGAGCCAGTCGATGGCGTTCTTGAATACGCCGGGCATGCCGTTGTTGTATTCAGGCGTGAACAGCATCACGCCGTCGCTGTCGGCGATCAGATCCTTCAGCAGGACCACCGCCTCGGGCAGGCCCTGATCGCGCTCGACGTCGCCGTCATAGAGGGGGATGCCCCGGATCGAGCCTTCGATCAGCTCCACCCCGTCCGGCGCCAGTTTCTGGGCCGCCCGCAGCAGGGCGCTGTTGTAGGAGCCCGCCCTCAGGCTGCCCGACACTCCGACCAGTCGCATCAGTCGCTCGTCTCCGCAAAGGCATAGGGGGTCGCGCGCGGCGACACCGGCGTTTCACCGTGAATCTGCTGTTCGGCGCAACCCTGGACCAGAAAATCGAGCAACAGCCGGACCGAGGGCAGCAACCCCCGTCGCGAGGGGAAGACTGCATGGACGATCCACTTCCTGGGTCGCCAGTCGGGCAGAAGGTCGATCAGACGCCCCGCCTCCAGATCGCGCGCCACCGCCACGCTGGGCAGCAGGACGACGCCCAGTCCCCGCAGCGCCCCCTCGTGCAGCATGTGCAGGTCGTCGGTCACCAGGCGCGGCGCATGGCGCACCGAGGCGGTCATCCCCTCCCTGTGCTCCAGGGCCCAGACGTGGTCGCGGTGCGCCGGACCGAAGTCCAGGCTGGGCCAGTCGGCCAGGTCCGCCGGGCCGCTCGGCGGCGCGAACCGCGCGATCAGATCGGGCGCGGCGACCAGGCGGTGCACGCTCTCGTCCAGCTTGCGCATGACCAGGTCGGCGGCCTCCAGCGGCGGCTCGCGCACGCGGATGGCCAGGTCGAAACCCTCGCCGATGACGTCGACGCGGCGGGTGGTGCTGTGCAGATGCACCTCGACCTCCGGATAGACGGCCATGAAGCGGGCGATCAGCCCGGCCATCTGATAGGTCAGCAGCCCCGGCACGCAGGCGACGCGGATGACCCCGCGCGGCTGGGCGGCGACATTGTCAATCACGGCCTGGGCCGCCTCGGCCTCGACCAGCATGGCCAGGCAGTGGCGGTAATATTCCTGACCGACCTCGGTGACCGAGAACTTGCGCGACGACCGCTGGATCAGGCGCGTGCCCAGTTGATCCTCCAGAAAGGCGATGCGGCGGCTCAGCTTGGACTTCTGCATCCCCAGCGCCCTAGCCGCCGGGGCGAAGCCGCCGTGGTCCACCACCTGGACGAAGTAATAGAGGTCGTTGAGGTCTCTCATCGTCCTATCAGTAGAACGCAGCGAGGCGATTTTGCAATCTTCTGCGGTCAGCGTTCCATCGTCATAAAGCCTCCAACGCGATCGGCGAGGCCCGGTCGCTCCAAGGAGACACACCATGAAGAAGGTTCTGGGACGTTACGGCAATGATCGCGGCCACTGGGTCGGCGACGGTTTCCCCGTCCGCTCGCTGTTTTCCTATGACAGCGTCGGCAAGCACGTCAGCCCCTTCCTGCTGCTCGACTACGCCGGCCCGCACAATTTCGAGCCGACCGACAAGCGTCGCGGCGTGGGCCAGCACCCGCACCGCGGCTTCGAGACGGTGACCATCGTCTATGACGGCGAGGTCGAGCATCGCGACTCGACCGGCCAGGGCGGCGTCATCGGCCCTGGCGACGTCCAGTGGATGACGGCCGGCGGCGGCATCCTGCACGAGGAGTTCCACTCGCCCGCCTTTGCGCGGACCGGCGGCCCCTTCCGCATGGTGCAGCTGTGGGTCAACCTGCCCGCCAAGGACAAGATGACCCGCCCCGGCTACCAGTCGATCCTCAACGCCGATATTCCAAGCGTTTCCCTGCCTGACAATGCGGGGACCGCGCGGATCATCGCCGGCGCCATGGACGGCTCGAAAGGCCCGGCCAGCACCTTCACCCCCATCAATGTGTGGGACGTGCGGTTGAACCGGGACGCCGAGACGACGCTGGACCTGCCGGAAGGCCACACCGCCATCGTGGTGGTCCTGTCGGGTCACGTCACGGTCAACGGCGACCAGCCCGCCGGGTCCGCCGAGGCCCTGCTGCTGGACCGTCAGGGCGACAGCGTCACCCTGAGCGCCGATGCGGACGCCGTCCTGCTGGTCCTGACCGGCGAGCCCATCGACGAGCCCATCGTCGGCTACGGCCCGTTCGTGATGAACAGCGAGGACGAAATCCGCACCGCGATCACGGACTTCAACAGCGGCCGCTTCGGCGACATCCCGGCCGCCTGATCCTCCTCTCGAAAACGTAAGGCCCGGTCTTCGGACCGGGCCGCAACCCCCAGCCTTGGCCGGACATTCGTCCGAGCGCGGCCCCCTGCCTGAAAGGAAAGACCCTCATGTCCGCTTCCACCCTGCCCGCCAACTTCAACGGCCAGCGCCCGGTCATCGACCCGAACGACGCCGTCATGCTGCTGATCGACCACCAGAGCGGCCTGTTCCAGACCGTCGCCGACATGCCGATGACCACCCTGCGCCGTCACGCCGCCGCCCTGGCCTCGATGGCGACCCTGGCCAAGCTGCCGGTCATCACCACCGCCTCGGTGCCCCAGGGTCCGAACGGCCCGCTGATCCCCGAAATCCACGCCAATGCTCCCCACGCCCAGTATGTGGCGCGCAAGGGCGAGATCAACGCCTGGGACAACCCCGACTTCGTCGCCGCCGTTAAGGCGACCGGCCGCAAGACCCTGATCATCGCCGGCACCATCACCAGCGTCTGCATGGCCTTCCCCGCCATCAGCGCCGCCTATGAGGGCTACAAGGTCTTCGTGGTGGTCGACGCCTCGGGCACCTATTCCAAGATGGCCCAGGAGATCACCCTGGCCCGCGTGGTCCAGGCCGGCGTCGTGCCGATGGACATGGCCGCCGTCGCCTCGGAACTGCAGAAGACCTGGCACCGTGACGACGCCCAGCAGTGGGCCGAGGTCTATACCCAGATCTTCCCCCCCTATCAGCTGCTGATCGAGAGCTACGGCAAGGCCCAGCAGGTCGCCACCGACCACGAGATGCTGGACTCGCAGCGCAGCTGACGCCCCTGCGCCGGTTCCGCTCGCCCCCTTCGGGCGGCGCCGGCGCCCCCCCTTTTCAGAAAGGACCACCCCATGACCAGCGAACCCATCCGCGACCCCAAGGCCGACGATCTGCTGACCCCCGAAAACTCGGCCTTCGTCATCATCGACTATCAGCCGGTCCAGGTGAACTCGATCGCCTCGATGGACCGCCAGCTTCTGGTCAACAACATCGTCGGCACGGCCAAGGCCGCCGTGGCCTATGGCCTGCCCATCGTCCACTCGACGGTCAATGTGAAGACCGGGCTGAACAAGCCGCCGATCGCCCAGCTGCGCAAGGTGCTGGCCGACTACCCGACCTATGACCGCACCACGATCAACTCCTGGGAGGACGTGGAATTCCGCAAGGCGGTCGAGGCGACCGGCCGCAAGAAGCTGATCATGACCGCCCTGTGGACCGAGGCCTGCCTGACCTTCCCGGCGCTCGACGCCCTGCGCGAAGGCTATGAGGTCTATGTCGTGGCCGACGCCGTCGGCGGCACCTCGACCACGGCCCACGACATGGCCCTGCGCCGCATCGAGCAGGCCGGCGGAAAGATGATCTCCGTGCCGCAACTCTTCTGCGAACTGCAGCGCGACTGGAAGCGGTCGGAAACCGTCCCGGCCTTCATCAACCTCTTCATCGAAACCGGCGGCACGGCCGGGATTCAGTTCTCCTACGACAAGGAAGACTGAGGACTGGGGCGGCCCGGTTCCCCGACTCGGGCCGCCACCCTTTCATCCGACACAATCCGAAAGCGAGAGAGATCATGGCGACCGACGACACCCTGCTGACCGGCGACAATCACGCCCTTCTGCTGATCGACCATCAGTATCTGCAACTGCTGGCCGTGCGCTCCCACCCCAATGATGTGGTCGTGAACAACACGGTCATGCTGGCCAAGGGCGCCAAGATCTTCGACGTGCCGACCCTGTTCACCACCGCCTTCGCCGAGCGACAGGAACTGATCCAGGAAGTCCAGGCGGTCCACCCGGATCAGAAGCCGATCGACCGCACCGGCCTGAACTCCTGGGACGACGCGCGCGTGCGCGACTGGGTCAAGGCGACCGGCAAGAAGAAGCTGGTCATGGCCGGCCTATGGACCGAGGTCTGCCTCACCATGCCTGTGCTCTCGGCCCTGGCCGAGGGCCATGAGGTCTATATCGTCACCGACGCCTCCGGCGGCGGCAGCAACGAAGGTCACGAGCGCGCCGTTCAGCGCATGATCCAGGCGGGCGCCCGCCCCCTGACCGTCGCCTCCTACGTCAGCGAACTGCAGCGCGACTGGGGTCGCGAGGCCACCGCCGGCGCTGTCGCCAGCCTGTTCGCCGAACTGGGCGGCGGCTTCGGCCAGGGCCTGCGCTGGGAATGGCAACTGCTGGCGCTGAAGGAAGGCACCCGCTGAGCCGACAACGCCCGGAGCGGCCCGCGCCGCTCCGGGCGCTTGGATAAGCCGTCTCAGATCAGGGCTAGGCGCCATGACCGACCATTACCTGTTGATCGGCCGCATCCTCCTGGTCCTGCTCTTTCTTCAGAGCGGGATCACCAAGGCCATCCGCTTTCAGGATGGCCTTGGCGAGGTTCGCAGCAAGAATATCCCCTTTCCGCACCTGGCCCTGCTGGGCACGGTCGTCCTGCAGATCGTGGGAAGCGCCCTGCTGATCGCGGGCTGGTTCACCACCCCGACCGCCGCCCTGATGGCCCTGTTCACCCTGGCCACGGCGGTCGTATTCTATGACTTCTGGAACTTGAAAGCCGAGCAGCGCGCTGCATCCTTGAACGGGTTTTTCGAACACATCAGCATCATCGGCGGCTTCCTGATCCTGATGGCCGCCGGACCGGGGCGCTTTGTTCTCTGAAACCTTCACAGTGCCGCTTACACTCAACCCCATCCCGGACTTGGAGAAAGCCCCATGATCGAACTCGTCATCGACCAGCGCCGCAAGGATCTCGGCGGCTTCGAGGTGGGCCGCGTCCTGCCCTACGCCAAGCGCCGCTCGGTCGGTCCCTTCGTCTTCTTCGATCACATGGGGCCGGTCGACATGCCGGCGGGCCTGCCCAAGACGGTGGACGTGCGCCCCCACCCCCACATCGGCATCTCGACCCTGACCTATCTGTTCGAGGGCGAGATCACCCACCGCGACAGCCTGGGCGTCCAGCAGGACATCCGCCCGGCCGAGGTCAACTGGATGACCGCCGGCAGCGGCGTCACCCATTCCGAACGCTTCGAGCGCGCCCGCCGCGAAGGCGCCCGTCTGGAGGGCATCCAGGCCTGGGTCGCCCTGCCCGACGGTCAGGAAGAGATCGATCCCTCCTTCCAGCATGTCGGCACCGCTGAACTGCCGACCTGGAGCGAGGACGGGGTCAAGGGCCGGCTGGCGGCGGGCGAGGCCCTGGGCCTGAAGGCCGGGGTCAGCACCTTCTCGCCCCTGCACTATATCCATCTGGAGCTGGAGCCCGGCGCCCGCTTCCAGACCCCGACCAATCACTCCGAAAGCGCCATCTATGTGGTCCAGGGCCTGGTCGAGATCGACGACGGCCGCCCCATTGGTCACGGCCAGATGGCGGTGCTGGAAAAGAAGATCGCCTCGGTCATCTGCGCCCTTGAACCCTCGACCGTCATGGTGCTGGGCGGCGAACCGGTGGGCGAACGCTTCATCGACTGGAACTTCGTGTCGTCGTCCAAGGACCGCATCGAACAGGCCAAGGCCGACTGGCGCGCCGGACGGATGAAGCTGCCCGACATGGACGATCAAGAGTTCATCCCCCTGCCGCCCGACCCGACCCCGCCTGCCAATCCCATGTCCTGACCCCAGCCCTCTGAACGGAGCCGCCCTCATGGCCGTCGCCCACGCCCACATCGGAACCGCCCGCTACCGGACCTCGATCCGGACGGGCGGCGACCTGAAGCACGAACTGACCGCCGACGAACCGGAACGCCTGGGCGGCGCCGACAGCGGCCCGGCGCCCTTCGACCTGCTGATCTCGGCGCTCGGGGCCTGCACCGCCATCACCCTGACCATGTATGCCGAAAAGAAGGGCTGGCCTCTGGAGGGGCTGGACGTCCAGCTGGAGTATCTGGGCGGCGAGACCCCGCCGCGCATCGAGCGCCTGCTGACGCCCGCCGGGCCGCTGGACGAGGCCCAGCGCGCCCGCCTGGCCGACGTGGCCGAACGCACCCCCGTCACCCTGGCCATCAAGAACGGCGTGCCTGTGCACACCACCCTGGCCGGGGCCTGAAACAGGCCTCGGCCCGGCGGCGCGTCCGCATCAAGCGTCAGACCTGGGGGCTCAGGGCGTTTCGGTGACCAGAAGGGTGGCGTTGGCCGTGCCGCCGCCGAAGGTGCCGATCCAGACGTCATAGGTGCCGCTACGCGGCTTGTCGAAACGCACCTGGGCGTCGCCGTCGCCATAGCTGTCGTCGTCGCAGGACCAGCTGCCGTCCGGGCCGTTGATGATCAGGGTGGTGTCCACTGACGACAGGGTGCGGAACACCAGCGGCAGACGCCCCGCCTCATAGGTGACCTCAAAGTCCGGCGCATCGGCGACATTGCCCACGCAGGCGGCGGGCAAGGGCGTGTCGGCATAGGCGTCGATGGAGCCCCCCGCCGTCACCGACACCCGATAGGGATCGGGCGTGAACCCTGCCCTCAGGACGATCTCGCCATAGGTGGCGGTCTTGCTGGAATCCTGGGCCAGAGCCCCCGGCGAAGCCGAGACAAGCGCCAGCGCCGCCGCGCCCGCGAACACCACGTTTCTCATGAATTTCTCCCGCCCCAGCCCTGGGGCATTCAGCGAACCCCGTTAGGGATGCGCCGCACCCAGACGTGCGTCAAGACGCCGCAACCGAGACACGAAAAAGTCATAATCCAGCCAGAGGACGACACCCCGAGGCCGCCCTCCATACCAGAACGGGCCGCCCCGAAAGGACGGCCCGTCAGGCAGTTCAGAGAGCCGGTTCGACGATCAGACGTCGACGGCGGCGTCCAGGGCGTTGTCCTGGATGAACTCGCGGCGAGGCTCCACCACATCGCCCATCAGCTTGGCGAACAGGTCGTCGGCGTCGTCGCCGTGCTCGACCTTGACCTGCAACAGGGTGCGGGCGTTGACGTCCAGCGTCGTCTCCCACAGCTGCTCGGGGTTCATCTCGCCCAGACCCTTGTAGCGCTGGATGGCCATGCCCTTCTTGCCGGCGTCCAGCACGGCGGTCAGCAGGTCCAGCGGCCCGCGGATCGTCGTGGTCTTGTCCTTGCGGCGATAGACGGCGGGCTGGTCGAACAGGCCCTCGAAGGTCGCGGCGCGTTCGGCCAGGCGACGGGCGTCCAGAGAGCGGCCCAGTTGTTCGTCCAGGACGATGGTCTCGCTGACGGCGCGGCGAACGCGGCTGAACACCACCCCGCCCTGCTCGGCGCGGTCGCCCGACCACGGACCGTCGCCTTCTTCGGCATAGAGGTTCAGGCGCGTCGCAGCGCTGGCGGCGCGCGTCTCCAGCTCGCCGGCGCTCTCGGTGAACAGGCCGGCCAGGGCGCCCTGCTCGATGGCGAAGGCGGGGGCGCGGGCGGCCAGACGGTCGACCAGGGCCTTGAAGGCCTTGGCCTCGCGCACCAGGGCCTGCAGGTCCAGACCCATGCGGCGCTCGCCGTTGAACAGGTCCAGCTCGGCGTCGGCGCAGCCCTCCTCGATCAGATAGGCGTCCATCTCCGCCTGGTCCTTGACGTAGCGGTGCTGCTTGCCCTTCGACACCTTATAGAGGGGCGGCTGGGCGATGTAGACGTGGCCGCGTTCGATCAGCTCCGGCATCTGACGATAGAAGAAGGTCAGCAGCAGGGTGCGGATGTGGGCGCCGTCGACGTCGGCGTCGGCCATCAGGATGATCTTGTGATAGCGCAGCTTGTCGGCGTTGAAGTCGTCGCGGCCGATGCCGGTGCCGAGCGCCAAAATCAGCGTGCCGATCAGGTCCGACGACAGCATCCGGTCAAAACGCGCGCGCTCGACGTTCAGGATCTTGCCGCGCAGGGGCAGGACGGCCTGGTTCTCGCGGTTGCGCGCCTGCTTGGCCGAGCCGCCTGCGCTGTCGCCCTCGACGATGAAGAGTTCGGACTTGGCCGGATCGCGTTCCTGACAGTCGGCCAGCTTGCCGGGCAGAGAGCTGATCTCCAGCGCGGACTTGCGCCGCGTCAGGTCGCGCGCCTTGCGGGCGGCTTCGCGGGCCGAGGCGGCTTCGATAATCTTCGACACAATAAGCTTGGCTTCGACCGGGTGTTCCTCGAACCAGGTGGACAGGCCTTCCGAGCACAGGTTCTCGACCGCCGGGCGCACCTCGGACGAGACCAGCTTGTCCTTGGTCTGCGAGCTGAACTTGGGGTCCGGCACCTTGACCGACAGGACGCAGGTCAGGCCTTCGCGGGCGTCCTCGCCGGTCGGGGCGACCTTCTCCTTCTTGGCCAGGCCCGAGCTCTCGATATAGCCGCCCATGACGCGGGTCAGGCTGGCGCGGAAGGCCGACAGGTGGGTGCCCCCGTCCCGCTGGCTGATGTTGTTGGTGAAGCACAGCATGGTCTCGTGGTAGCTGTCGTTCCACCACAGGGCGAGATCCATTTCGATCCCGTCCTTCTGGCCGCGGATGACGATGACGTCCTTCAGGATCGGCGTCTTGGACTTGTCGAGGTGACGCACGAAGGCTTCGACCCCGCCCTCATAGTGCAGCAGGATCTCGACCGGCTCGGCGCCGCGATGGTCGCTCAGCTTGATGACCACGCCCGAGTTCAGGAAGGCCATTTCCCGCAGACGGTGTTCCAGCGTCTTCAGGTCGAAGTCGATGTGGCTGAAGGTGTCGATCGACGGATAGAAGGTGACCTCGGTGCCGGTCAGCAGACGGCCCTTGTCCTCGCGCATCGGCGCATCGCCGACGACCGCCAGCGAACGCACGGTCTCGCCGCGCTCGAAGCGGACGGTGTGCTTCTTGCCGTCGCGATAGACGACCAGCTCCAGCCAGTCGGACAGGGCGTTGACCACGGACACGCCCACGCCGTGCAGACCGCCGGACACCTTGTAGGAGTTCTGGTCGAACTTACCGCCGGCGTGCAGCTGGGTCATGATGACCTCGGCGGCGGAAATGCCTTCCTCGGCGTGGATGGCGGTCGGAATGCCCCGCCCGTTGTCGGTCACGGTGACCGAGCCGTCCTCGTTCAGGGTGACCGTCACCAGGTCGGCGTGACCGGCCAGGGCCTCGTCGATGGCGTTGTCGACCACCTCATAGACCATGTGGTGCAGGCCCGAGCCGTCGTCGGTGTCGCCGATATACATGCCGGGGCGCTTGCGCACCGCGTCCAGGCCTTTGAGAACCTTGATGGAATCGGCGCCGTATTCCGGCGAGGCGTCAGTCTGATCGGTCATGAAAACGTCGGCTCAGGGTCCGCGAACGGACAGGGAAAAGACGGCCGCTCAGCCGTCCGCGTCAGGGCGCAAATCACCACGCCCCGACGCCGCCAACATATAGGAAATTCGACGGGAAAAGCCACCTCTCTACCCTTCTCCCCTTGCGAGAGCCGGCGCTCAAGCAGCCGCAGGCGTTAGCGCGAAAAACCCTTCTCCCCTTGCGGGAGAAGGTGGGCGCCGAAGGCGCTCGGATGAGGGGTCTCTCAGGACGATTGTACAGGCGGCCGCACGACACGCTCGAAGGCGCGTCCGAACGCAGCGCTACCCCTCATCCGTCTCGCTGCGCGAGCCACCTTCTCCCGCAAGGGGAGAAGGAGAAAGCAGGGCCCCGCCTTCCACCGAAACGAACTGCGCCCGCCCCTCCAAAGCGGCGAACAGGCCGCGCTCAGTGCCGGTCATGAAGGCCTGCAGGCCCAGGGCCTCGATCTCGTCGAACAGGGCGGCGCGACGCGCCTCATCCAGATGGGCCGGAGCCTCGTCCAGCAGCAGGACCGGCTGAGCCTTCTGTCCCGCCAACCGCCCCACCTGGGCCAGGATCAGGTTCAGCACCAGGGCCTTCTGCTCGCCCGACGACCCTTCGGCGGCGGGCCGGTTCTTCTCGCGATGCAGGGCTGTCAGGTCCGAGCGGTGCGGCCCGAACAGCGAGCGCCCGGCGGCGGCGTCGCGCCCCCGCGCCCGCATGAAGCCCTCGCCCAGCATGCCGACCACGTCGGCCTCATCCGCTCCCGCCGCCGCCATCTCCTCGGCCGGGCCGGTCAGACCCAGGTCGGCCTGGGGGAAGGGCCGGTCGTCGCGCGCATCGATGCCCGCCTGCAGCGCCGCCAGCGCCCGCGTCCGCGCCACAGCCGCCCGCGCCCCTGCCTCGGACAGCCGCGCCTCCAGGGCGTCCAGCCACAGGGGATCGGCGGGCCGACCCCCCTCAGAAGAATGGGCCGCCCCGTCGGTCAGCAGCTTCAGCCTCTCGCGCAGGGCCTTCTCATAGGTCGAGACCGTGGCCGCATGATCGGGATCGGCGGCAAAGACCAGCCGGTCGAAGAACCGCAGCCGCCCCGCCCGCGCGTCGGAAAACAAACGGTCCTGCTCGGGCGTGGCCCAGACCGGGCGCAGGTGATCCAGCAGCCGTCCCGGCGGGGCCGTCTCGCCGTCGATGCGGACGATGCGGCGTGCGGCGCCCGGCGTCTGCACCCCGGTGCCCAGACGCACCTCCTCGCCGTCTTCGTCCAGCGTGACCATGACGGCCCAGGCCCGACCCACGGCCTCGCCCGGCTCGCGCCGCCCCATCTCCTGCGCCGTCGCCCCGCGCAGGCCCTTGCCGGGGGTCAGCAGGCTGATGGCCTCCAGCAAATTGGTCTTGCCCGCCCCGTTCGGCCCATGCAGCACCACGGCCCCGCCGGAAACCGGCAGGCTGGCGCTCGCATAGGAACGGAAGTCAGTAAGGGCGAGGGAGGTGATCATGCGTCGATCAGCAGATACACCGATTTGGTCAGAAGAGACCGAATTAGAAACCGCTCACCCCGGCGGACGCCGGGGTCCAGTGAGAGCCGGCATGCTCGAGCCTTGAAGCCAAAGCACTGGATCCCGGCGTCCGCCGGGATGAGCGGAGCATAGGCTCAACACACATCAAAGCAGTGTCGGAAGCAGATCGTCCCAGCCGGGATTCATCCGCTCGATCAGGTCGAGCTTCCATTCCCGCCGCCATTCCTTGATCTGGCGCTCACGGCGAAAAGCCTCGTCGCGCGTTCCGTGGAGCTCGTACCAGACCAGACGGGAAAGCCCATACTTAGCCGTGAACCCGCCGCGCAGCTTCTCGCGATGTTCGACGGCCCGCTTCAACAGATCGTCGGTGGAGCCAGTGTAGAGTGTGCCGTTGCGCTGGCCGGCCAGGATGTAGGTGTAGAAATACATCCAACCTCCCGGCGCGGCTCTCACTGGCCCCCGGCGTCCGCCGGGGTGAGCGGGTTGGTGGGACCTACACCCGCAGCGGCATCAGCACGTACTGCACACCCACGTCGGCCGGATCGAGCACCAAAGTCGGGCTGGCCGGGTCAGCGAATTTGAAGTGGGCGGTTTCGCCGGTGATCTGGCCCGCGACGTCCAGCAGGTAGCGGGCGTTGAAGCCGATTTCGAAGGGCTCTTCGGAATAGCCGATCTCGACCTCTTCCTCGGCCTGACCGGCTTCCATGTTGCGGACGGTCAGCTTCACCCGGTCGTTGTCGAAGGCCAGCTTCACCGAGCGGCTCTTCTCGGCCGAGATGGTGGCCACGCGGTCGACGGCCTTGGAGAAGAGGGCGTTGTCGATGTCGGCCTGCTTGTCATTGCCCTTGGGAATGACGCGCAGATAGTCGGGGAAGGCGCCGTCGATGACCTTGGAGGTCAGGCTGGCCTGGCCGAATTCGAAGCGGATCTTCTGGGCCGAAACCTGGACCTCGACCGGACCGGCGCCGTCGTCCAGCAGGCGGCGGACCTGATCCACCGTCTTGCGCGGCACGATGACGCCGGGGCCGCCCGCCGCGCCTTCCGGCGCCGGGGTCTCGGCCAGGGCCAGGCGGTGGCCGTCGGTGGCCACGGCGCGCAGCAGCGGAATCCCGCCGTCGGACACCGTGTGCAGATAGAGGCCGTTCAGATAATAGCGCGTCTCCTCGGTCGAGACGGCGAAGCGGGTCTTGTCGATCAGGCGCGCCAGGTCTTCCTTGGGCAGGCTGTAGCGCGCGCCCGAGGTCTCGGTGGACATGACCGGGAAGTCGCCCGCCGGCAGCACCGGCAGGTTGAAGCGCGAACGTCCGGCCGAAATGACCAGACGCGGATCCTCGCCCGAATAGGTCAGCGAGACCTCGGCGCCGTCCGGCAGCTTCTTGACGATTTCATACAGGGTATGGGCCGGGGCCGTGATCTGCCCCTCGACGTTCACCTGGGCCTCGGCCTCGTCGACCATCTCCATGTCGAGGTCGGTGGCGGCGAAGGACAGGCGGTCGCGCCCAGCGCTCAGCAGCACGTTCGACAGGATCGGAATGGTGTTGCGGCGCTCGACCACGCTCTGAACATGCCCGAGGGCCTTCAGGAGCGCGGAACGTTCGATGGTCAGCTGCATGTGGTCTCGCCCGGGCCGCGACGCCTTCATCAGCGTCGCCGTAAGGATGGGCTGGAACACTAGCGCATTGAGCGGCGGGGGCAACGGGGGGCCGACATCCGACGACGTCTGCCCCCGCTATCCACAGGCCTGCGGTGGAGCTTTAGCCGCGCAGCTTGCGGGTAAGGGCTTCCACGTCGCGCGCGATCTGCTCTTCCTTGGGCATCAGCTCCTCGATCTTGCGCACGCCGTGCAGGACGGTCGTGTGATCGCGCCCGCCGAAGCGACGGCCGATGTCGGGATAGGAGCGGGTCGTGTGCTGCTTGCACAGATACATGGCGATCTGGCGCGGGCGGGCGATGGCGCGGGTCCGGCGCTCGCTCAGCAGATCGGCCTGCTTCAGGTTGAAATGGTCGGCGACCGTCTTCTGGATCTCGTCCACCGTGATGCGGCGCTCGGGACCGCCGCGCAGGGCGACGCCCAGCAGGCCTTGCGTCTCGTCGACCGTCAGGGCCGACAGGCGGGCGCCGGCGACGGCGGCCAGGGTGTTCACGGCGCCTTCCAGCTCGCGCATCGAGCCGGGGGTGCGGTCCACCAGGTGTTCCAGCACGTCGATGCGCGCCTCGCCCGAGACGACGCCCAGCTTGGCCAGGGCGTTCAGACGCGACTGGGCCACGGCGATCTTCAGATTGCGGTCGGCGGCTTCGACCGGGCAGGTCAGGCCGGCGGCCAGGTGGCTGCGCAGGCGCGGCTCGACGTCGGTCAGGGCGGTCGGGGCGCGGTCGGCCGACAGGACGATGCGTTTGCCGTCCTCGATCAGCGAGGTCAGGGTGTTGAGCAGTTCTTCCTGGGTGCTCGTCTTGCCGCCGACGAACTGGACGTCGTCCAGCAGCAGCATGTCGGCCGAGCGCAGGCTTTCCTTGAAGGCCGCGGTCGAGCGGTCCTGCATGGCGCGCACGAAGGTCGACAAGAAGCGCTCGGCGGTCAGATAGACCACCTTGGCGTCGGGGCGCAGGCGCTGCGCCTCCCAGGCGATGGCGTTCAGCAGGTGGGTCTTGCCGTAGCCGTAGGGGCCGCAGAAGAAGACCGGGTTGAAGTGGCCGTCGGCCCAGCTGGCCACCTGCTTGGCGATGGCGAGCGCGAAGGCGTTGCCCTGGCCTTCCACGAAGCTGTCGAAATTCAGCCGCTCCTGCAGACCGGCGGCGCGCACCGCGCGGGCGCCGTCGGTCGAGGGGGCGAAGGCGGACGCCGCCATGGCCGAAGCCTGGGCCGACACCGCAGCGGGAGCGATCACGCCGCCCACCGAGGCCAGACGAGGGGCCTCGCCGGCGGGGAAGGCCGTGGCCGGGGCGGGTGACCCCACCTCGGCGCGGCAGCGCACGTCCAGACGGCGCGACAGGCCGTCCAGGCCCAGCCACAGCTCGTTCATGCGACGCAGGGCGTTCTTGCGCACCCAGTCCCGCGCATAGGCGGTCGGCGTCACCAGGATCAGATTGCCGCTCGCGTCCAGGCGCACGGCCGACGGCGCGATGTAGCTGCTGAACGGACCGTCGCCGATCTCGGTCTTCAGACGGCCCGCCGCCTCAGTCCAGATACGGTCCGGATCCGTCATGCCCGTCAT